>CAWBRA010000001.1:0-120231 GCA_963791105.1 uncultured Actinomycetota bacterium
GAGCCGCGGGAGGTGCGCGACGCCGGCGATCCCGAGGACTACGTGGTCACCCAGGTGCGGTCGGCGCTCTCGAGAGTCGACGGAGCCGAGGGCGCCTCGGTGATCGTCGCCTACGAGCCCGTGTGGGCGATCGGGGAGACCGGCAGGCCCGCCAGCCCCGAGCAGGTCGCCCCCGTGATGCGAGCGATCAGGGAGACGGTGGCCGAGAAGCTGGCCGGCCCGTCAGGCCCGGTGCTTTACGGCGGCAGCGTCGAGGAGAGCAACGCGGTCGCGCTGCTCGAGGGCGCCGAGGCCGACGGCCTCTTCGTGGGACGGGCCGCCTGGTCCGCCTCCGGTTTCGGGAGGCTGCTGGCCGTGTGCGCTGCCCAGCCCCGACGACACTCCACCCCCGATCGAATCGTGAGGTAGACGATGCCACGCAATCTCAGCCGGAAGACCTTGGGTGCCGCCCTTCTCATCGCCCTGCTCGTGGCGATGGTGCTGAACGCCAGGGTTCCTGACGCCCAAGGAGCTCGCGTCCATCGGCCCGCAGAAGTTCGACCCCGAGACGACCGCCGCCGAGCTCTTCGAGAAGGCCGGAGCCGAGTTCGGCGACCGGGCGGCTCCGTTGGCCGAGGTCGTCACCGCCCTCCAGGCGGACCCCGCCGCGGCAGCCGAGCAGTTCGACGCGGTCAAGCCCAACGACGACACGCTGGTCTTCGTGGTCACCGCGAGCGGCACCGTCACCGAGGCGACACCCGCCTCGATCCAGCTCGAGGTCGACGGGGTGCCCGAGCAGACCAAGGTGCTGGTCCCGGTCACCACCGCGATCAACGGCACCGTGCTGCGCGACGCCCTCGGCTTCAAGTTCGCCGACGCTCCGGGCCAGTCGTCCTTCCAGTTCGTCGGCGACGGCTCAAGCTGATGCAGACCGCCGTGACCGAGGGTGCGGGCAAACCTGCCTCCCTCAAGGGCAAGCAGGTCACGGTGCTCGGCGTGATCAACGTGGTCGGCGAGGGCCCGCCGCCCAAGGCGAAGCCGGTCAGCATCCAGCCGGTGAGCGTGCAGGAGGGGGCATGAGCATCGATGCCCAGCAGCTGGCCGCCCCGGCACCGGGTCACGACGACGAGGTCGTCCTGCGCGCGGCGACATCGCCAAGTCCTACGGCGCGATCCACGCGCTGAAGGGCGTGAACTTCGACATCCATCGCGGCCAGGTGACCACGCTGTTCGGCGAGAACGGCGCCGGCAAGTCGACGCTGATGAAGATCCTGTCCGGCGTCGTGCAGCCGACCCGGGCGAGATCATCCTCGACGGCGAGCCGGTCATCTTCGCGTCGCCTCCCGAACGACGCGCGCGACCGCGGCATCTCGATCATCCACCAGGAGACTGAGCCTCGCGCCCAACCTGATGTGCGCGACAACATCTTCATGGGCCGCGAGATCCGGGGCCGCCACCGGCGTCGACTTCGCCGAGGAGGAGCGCCAGGCCGGCGCTGATGGAGAGCTCGAGGAAGACATCGACCCGCTGACGCCGGTCGAGGATCTGCGGCTCGGCCAGCAGCAGATCGTCGAGATCGCCCGCGCGCTGTCGGTCAACTCGCGCATCCTGATCATGGACGAGCCGACCTCGGCGCTGTCGGCCACCGAGGTCGAGGTGCTGTTCAAGGTGATCCGCGACCTGACCGCCCGCGGCGTCTCGATCGTCTATATCTCGCATCACCTCGAGGAGGCGCTGCAGATCACCGACCATGCGGTGGTGCTGCGCGACGGGCGATGACGGCGCCGAGCGCCGCGCGAGGACATCGATCTCGAATGGATCGTCCGCAACATGGTGGGCGACAATTTCGACCTCGGCTCGCCGCCCAGCCGGCACGAGATGGGCGAGGTCGCGCTGTCGATCGAGGACGTCACGGTGCCCTCTCGCGCCGCGCCTATTCCGTCGTCGACCACCTGTCGCTCGGTCCGCTCCGGCGAGATCGTCTGCATCTACGGCCTGATGGGCGCGGGCCGCACCGAGCTGCTGAATGCGTCGCCGGCCGGCTGCCCGTCTCGGGGGCAGGGTGCTGCTCGAAGGGCCGCGACATCACCGGCCCAGCGATCGCCCAACGCATCGCGCGCGGCCTGCTGGCCTGGTGCCCGAGGATCGCCAGCGCGACGGCCTGGTCCAGACCATGACGGTCGGCCAGAACCTGTCGCTCGCCAGCATCTGCCCTCGCGCACGCTGTTCACCTTCGCGCGCGGACGCGCAGAGCGACGGTCGACCCGCAGATGGTAGACGTCAGATCAAGACGTCGGCGCGGACGCGCCGATCGGCTCGCTGTCGGGCGGCAACCAGCAGAAGGTCGTGATCGGCAAGATGCTGGCGACCAACCCGAGCGTCATCCTGCTCGACGAGCCGAGCCGCGGCATCGACATCGGCGCCAAGGCCGAGGTGTTCCGGCTGCTGGCCGAGCGCGCCAGGAGGGCCTCGGCGGTCATCTACTCGACCTCGGAGGTCGGCGAGGCCTCACCGCGTCGCACCGGATCGTGGTGATGCCCAAGGGCCGGATCTCGCCGAGTTCGACCCCGGACTGCACCCGGGAACAGATCATGGCCGCTTCGGGCGAGCCCGAGGCCAGACACGCGGCCAACACGGAGCCCCGACCGATGACGGCACACGAAGCCACGTCCGATCACTCTCCGAAGGAGCACCCCGAGCGCGCGAGCCCACGACAGGCCGGCGCGAGACGACCATCGTCGCCGGCGGCGACTCGACGGGCGCTCGTTCAACCTCATCGCGGTGCTGATCGCGATCATCGCCGTGTTCGCGTTGCTGTCATCGTCATCATCTTCACGGTGCTCAGTGACAACTTCCTGACCGCGGGCAACCTGACCACGATCACCAAGCAGGTCGCGATCATCGCGCTCGTCGCGCTGGGCATGCTGCTGGTCATCCTCAACGGCGGCATCGACCTGTCCGTCGGCTCTACGGTCGGGCTCTCCGGGGCGATGGCGGGCTACCTCTTCAAGGGTCTCGACATGCCCCTGACCGGGCGATCATGTTCCCCAAGGTGTGGGTGGTCGTGATGGTGACGGTCGGGGTCGGGATGCTCGTCGGCTCGATCAACGGGCTGTTGATCGCGAAGCTCAACCTGGCCGCCTTCGTCGTCACTCTCGGCGTGCTCTACGTCGCGCGCGGCGTGACCGAGGTCATGCTCAACGGTCAGAACCTCACCAACGAGCTCGCCGGCCGGGCGGGTCTCGGCAACACCGGGTTCTTGGCCGTCTTCGCCAGCCGTCCGCTCGGCGTCCCGATCTCAGCGTGGGTGATGATCGTGGTCGCCGTCGCGATCTCGGTGATGCTCAACCGCACCCCGTTCGGTCGCTGGCTCTACGCCAGCGGCGGCAACGAACGCGCCGCCGGCTGCTCGGGGGTGCCTGTGAAGCGGGTCAAGACTCGCGTCTACGTCCTCTCCGGCGTGTGCGCCGGCATCGTCGGGGTGCTGTCGGTCGCCAGCTCAGCCCTCGACCGCCGACCTCGGGCGTTCTACGAGCTGAACGCGATCGCCGCCGTGGTCATCGGTGGCGCCGCGCTCTCGGGCGGGCGCGGCACGATGCTCGGCACGATGCCTCGGCGCCTTCGTGATCGGCTTCCTGTCCGACGGGCTCGTCATCATCGGCGTCTCGCCGTTCTGGCAGACGGTCTTCACCGGTGCGGTGATCGTGCTCGCGGTCGCGGTCGAACAGATCCAGCGGCTGGTCCAGAAGCGGCGCAGCGCCCGTCGCGCCGTCGCCACGCGCGAATGTCACGCCGGTCCGAGGACCCGACCGGCGTCGCCGCGGGCAACCCGGCCGACCGGTCGAGCGTCCAGAAGCAGGAGCCCACCCCGACCGATCAGACCGGACCCACGTCCGGTCCGTCGGGACCGGTGGCCTGATCGCAAGGCCCAGTCAGCACCTACCGAGCGCCCGACACCCGTCGTACGCCCACCAACCGCCGCGGAAGGATCCACGGCATCGTGAGAGGAAGCAGATGAAGATCCGCATGATGACGCGCACGCTGTTCGCGAGCGCACTCCTGATCAGCACCGCCGCCTGTGGCAGTGACGCTGAGCCGTCCGGTGACGCCGGCTCCGGTGGCTCCGACAAGGCCGGGGGGACCATCGCCATCATCACGGTCGACCCCTCCAACCCGTACTGGAAGGCGGAGATCGACACCGCCAAGGCCACTGCGGAGGAGCTCGGCTACACCGCCGCGGCGTCGCACAACAACAACACCGAGAGCAACACGTGATCGACACCGCGATCACCAACAAGGTCGGTGGCGATCATGCTCGACCCGGCGAACGCCGACGGCTCGATCGGCGCGGTCCGCAAGGCGGTGGACGCCGGCATTCCGGTCGTCCTCGTCAACGCCGAGATCAACCAGGAGGGGCTCGCCAAGGGCGCAGCTCGTGTCGAACAACGCGCAGGGCGCGGCGATCGGCGCCGAGTGCAGTGGGTCGAGTGCGTCGGACGTCAGGGCGACCTACGTCGAGCTGTTCGGCAACCCCGCCGACAACAACGCCGCCATCCGGTCGAACGGCTACTCGACGGTGCTGTCCCAGTATCCCGACCTGGTGAAGAAGTCGGCAAGGAGATCGCCAACTGGGACCGCACCGAGGGCTACAACAAGATGCAGAGCGATGCTGCTCGAGACCCCAACATCATGGCGTCATCAGCGGGCAACGACGAGATGGCGCTGGGCGCGATCGCGCGCTCAAGGAGGCCGGCAAGCTCGAGGGCGTGAAGGTCGGCGGCTTCGACGGCTCGCCGGACGCGGTGAAGGCGATCAAGGCCGGCGAGATGGTGACACCGTGCTGCAGCCCGTCGCGGTGTTCTCGGCACCGAGGCGGTCCTCGAGCAGCTGGACAACGTGATCAAGACCGGCGAGACCGGCGCCGACGAGGAGAAGCAGCTATTCGACTGCGTGCTGATCACCAAGGAGAACGCCGCCTCGGTGGACAACTTCGTGATCAACGAGTGACCCACCCGGCTCGCTCCTGACGGCTGCGGCCGTCGCGCGTAGAGGCTCTCCGGATCCGGGCCGCACCGGCCCGGATCCGGGAGAGGCACCACCGATCTCGCTCCAGACATCTCGCAAACGGGAGACCTCGCATGACCCACGTCCACAACGACCCCGCCGACTTCAAGGACGACGTGCTCCGCGGCTTCGCGGCCGCCTATCCGACGCGGGTCGAGCGCGTCGTCGACGCCTCCGGCTTCATCCGCGCCGGAGGCCCGCTCGCGGGGAAGGTCAGCCTGGTGATCGGCGGTGGGTCGGGCCACTACCCCTCCTACAGCGGGGTGGTGGGGCCCGGCTTCGCCGACGGTGCCGTCCTGGGCGACATCTTCGCCTCGCCCTCGGCCGAGCAGGTCTACCGCATCGCGCGGGCCGCCCACGGTGGGGCTGGCGTGCTGCTCTCCTTCGGCAACTACGCCGGAGACCGACTCAACTTCGGGGTGGCCGCCGACCGGCTCCGTGACGAGGGCATCGACACCCGGATCGTCTACGTCACCGACGACCTCGCCTCGGCGTCACCGGAGGACAAGGACAAGCGCCGGGGCATCGCGGGCACCTTCACCGTCTACAAGATCGCGGGCGCAGCGGCCGAGGAGGGTGCCGACCTCGACGAGGTCGAGCGGCTGATGCGCGCGGCGAACGCGGCGACGTACTCCTTCGGTGTCGCCTTCGACGGGTGCACCCTGCCAGGGGCGGACCAGCCGCTGTTCCACGTCGACGACGGCAAGATGGACTTCGGTCTGGGCATCCACGGCGAGCCGGGGATCAGCTCTGCGGCCTGGATGCCGTCCGCCCAGCTGGCGGCGAGGCTGGTCGACTCGGTGCTCGCCGAGCGACCCCAGGACGCCGACGGTCGCGCGGCGGTGCTGCTCAACGGGCTGGGGGCCACCAAGTACGAGGAGCTCTTCGCGCTGTACGGCGAGATCAGCGAGCTGCTCGACCAGGCCGGCGTACGCCTCGTGGAGCCGGAGGTCGGCGAGCTGGTCACCAGCCTCGACATGGCCGGCTGCTCGCTCTCGGTGACCTGGCTCGATGACGAGCTCGAGCGCCTGTGGACCGCTCCTGCCGACACGCCGGCCTTCCGCCGCGGGCAGGCCGTCCGCAACGAGCGCTTCACCGAGCGCCACGTCGGCACCGAGTCGACGACGACCGCCGACGAGACCACGGCGAGCGAGGCCTCACTCGCCGCCGCCGCCACCGTGCGCCTCGTGGTCGAGGCGATCAGCTCGACCGTCGAGGAGCACAAGACCCTGCTCGGGGAGATCGACGCCGTCGCCGGCGACGGCGACCACGGGATCGGCATGTCCCGGGGAGCCAAGGCGGCAGCCGACGCCGCGGGCGCGGCGACGGGCGGCGTGCAGAGCGTGCTCAGCGCAGCGGGGGCGGCCTTCGGTGACAAGGCCGGCGGGACCAGCGGCATCCTGTGGGGGCTCCTGCTGGAGAACGTGGGTCGCTGCCTCGGCAACGACGAGGCCGTGACCACTCCGCGGGTCGCCGAAGCCGTACGCACCTCAGCCGAGCGGCTGCAGGCCTTCAGCAAGGCCGAGCTCGGCGACAAGACCATGCTCGACTCGCTGTTCCCGTTCGTGGAGCGGCTCGAGGCGGAGGTGCAGGGCGGCGCCCGGCTCGCGCCCGCCTGGCAGGCTGCCGCCCGGGCCTGTGTCGAGGCTGCGGAGGCGACAGCACCGATGGTGCCCCGGATCGGCCGTGCCCGGCCGCTGGCGGAGCGCAGCGTCGGCACCCCCGATCCCGGAGCGATCTCGCTCGGCCTGATCGTCACCTCGATCGGCGAGGTGCTTGGGGCAGAGCAGGCAACCGACACCCACCAGGAAGGACAGTCATGACCGAGGACCAGTCACGAACGCCGCTGCGGATCGTGGTCGGCTGCGACGACGCGGGGTTGACCTACAAGGACGCGCTCAAGGCCGACCTGGAGGCCGACGGCCGCGTCGGCGAGGTCGTCGACGTCGGCGTCTCGGCGGACGAGAACACGGCGTACCCGCACGTGGCCGTGGCCGCCGCCCGCCTCGTCGCCGAGGGGAAGGCCGACCGGGCGCTGCTCGTGTGCGGCACCGGGCTCGGCGTCGCGATCAGCGCCAACAAGGTGCCGGGGGTCCGGGCCGTGACCGCCCACGACGGCTTCTCGGTCGAGCGGGCGGTGCTCAGCAACAACGCCCAGGTGCTGTGCATGGGTCAGCGGGTGGTCGGGCTGGAAGTGGCCCGACGCCTGGTCCACGAGTGGCTGGGCTACGAGTTCGACCCGGGCTCCGCCTCGGCGGCGAAGGTGGACGCGATCGGTGAGTACGAGAGCCACCCCTCCGGCTGAGGTGGCCCCTCCCCCGTAGGATCGGCGGCACGGCACGTCCGATCTGGGAGCGGTGGATGACAGGTCTCCTTCTCGGTATCGACATCGGTACCGGCAGCAGCAAGGGCGTGCTGACCACTCCCGACGGTGTCGTGCTCGCGACTGCGACCAGGCACCACGAGATGTCCCTGCCGCGCACCGGTCACCACGAGATGGATGCGGAGGCCGTGTGGTGGGAGGAGACCACCTCGATCATCCGGGAGCTCGGGCTGCACCTCGACGGCGAGCGCGTGGCCGGCGTGTGCGTCAGCGGGGTGGGCCCCTGCCTGGTGCCGACCGGCAGTGACCTGCGGCCCCTGCGCCCGGCGATCCTCTACGGCATCGACGGACGTGCCACCCTCGAGATCGAGGAGCTGCACCGAGCGCTTCGGCGCCGACGAGATCACCGCGCGCGGCGGGAAGGCCCTGACCAGCCAGGCGCTCGGTCCCAAGCTGCTGTGGCTGCGCCGCCACGAGCCCGAGGTCTGGGAGCGCACCACCCGGTGGTTCGGGTGCAGCTCGTTCGTGGTCGCCCGGCTGAGCGGCGAGTACGTGATGGACCACCAGACCGCCAGCCAGTGCGACCCGCTCTACGACCTCGCGGCCGAGGACTGGGCCTCCGACTGGGTCGAGGAGATCGTCGGCGACCTGCCGATGCCGCGGCTGGCCTGGCCAGGAGACGTGGTCGGCACGGTGACGGCGCAGGCGGCCGCCGAGACCGGGCTCCCCGTGGGAACGCCCGTGTGCGCGGGCACGGTGGATGCCTGGGCCGAGGCGTTCAGCTGCGGCGTACGACGTCCTGGCCAGCTGATGCTGATGTACGGCTCCACCATGTTCTTCGTGCAGGTCCTCGACCAGCTGCGCACCCATCCGCTCGTGTGGACGACCATGGGCGTCGAGCCGGGGGTGAAGACGCTGGCCGCGGGCATGGCGACCTCGGGGAGCCTGACCGAGTGGGTGCGTGAGCTGACCGGTGGCGTGCCCTACGGGAAGCTGGTCAAGGAGGCGGCACTGGTGCGCCCCGGCTCGGAGGGGCTGGTGCTGCTGCCGTACTTCGCCGGTGAGCGCACTCCGATCTTCGACCCGCAAGCACGTGGGGTGATCGCCGGCCTGTCGCTGCGCCACCGGCGCGGCCACCTGTTCCGAGCCGTCTACGAGGGGATCGCGTTCGGGATCCGGCAGATCCTCGAGCTGCTCGAGGAGGCCGGCGGACCGGCCGACTCCCTCGTCGCCGTCGGAGGCGGGACCCAGGGCGGGCTGTGGACCCAGATCGTCAGCGATGTGACGGGGCGCGAGCAGCTCCTGCCCGGCCAGACCATCGGTGCCAGCTACGGCTCTGCGCTGCTCGCCGCGATCGGGAACGGGCTGGTGGCCCCGGACACCGACTGGGCCTCGCTGGTGGACAAGGTGACGCCGGACGGTCGCCACGCCGAGACCTACCAGGGCCTGTATGAGATCTACCGCGAGCTTTACCCCGTGACCCTGGACCAGGTGCACCGGCTCGCCCTGCTCCAGGAGTCCAGCCCCGACTGACACCGAGCCAGTCGGTCTCAGGCCGGTCCGGGCCCTTCCTCTGCCGGGCTTACCTCCGCCGGGCCCGGACCCCGGGTGGCAGGATCGGTGCAGGTCGGCACTAGAGTGAGTGCTCGATTCGCGTTCATGGTCAACCGCCATCTCCACACCAAAGGGGCCGCTCGATGAAGAAGATCCTGCTCGTCGCACTGGCCGCGGCCGGTGCCCTGATCGCGAAGAAGAAGCTCGACGAGGGCAAGGACGAGCAGGCCCTGTGGCAGCAGGCGACCGACAGCGTCGACAAGGCCTGACACCGCCACTTCGGGGCCTTGGCGCAATTGGTAGCGCACCTGCTTTGCAAGCAGGGGGTTAGGGGTTCGAGTCCCCTAGGCTCCACCACGAGAAACCGCAGGTCAGCCTGCGGTTCCTCCGAGTATCGGGCCGAGGACGTCTCATCCTGGGGTGGGGCGACTGGGCAGTCGGGGCGAGACGCAAGGATCAGCTTGCGTCCAGGAACGCTTGGTAGCGCTCCTCGAGCAGCAATCGATCGGGATGGTCCGCGCGACGTTCCGGTAGCACCATCAGCCGCTTCGCGTGGAACTCCTGGATGCCGTGGCGAAGCATCGGCCCGTCGACCTCGTGGAGGACTTCGGCGTTGATCCGCACCTCGTACTCGGGCGTGATTCCCAGGATCCGCCGGTCATACGCGGCGTGATGCATCTTGCACAGCGTGAGTCCGTTGGTTACGACTGGGCGACCACCAGCTCCGTCTTCTTGTATGTGCGCCGCATCGAGGAGATCCCCGTGCCGGAAGGAGCAGACGGCGCAAGACGTCCGATACGCGCGGAGGACAGCCGCCCGAAACGGTCTTTGGTGCAGGCGGAGCTTTGTGAGCTGCTGGCGATAGGACGGGTCAAGCTCGAGTTCGATAGACGGCCAAACGATGTCAGGCTGAGGCACGGCGTCGATGTCTACGACGAATTGGAGTTCGGCTCGCTCCTCGCCCACCAGGTAGATCGGATAGAGCGCGCTGTATCCGCCGCCTTGCACGCCCAACCACCAGATCAGCGGCAGCCGTTCGACCATCGCTTCGCGAAGGGCCAGGTTCTGAAAGTGGTCCGGATCGTTGCCGCGCATCTTGTAGCGGTAGAACCCGTCGGTTCCAACGGCGTCGTCGTAGGGGCGATTGGTACCTTCCGGACGGTAGACGGTGCGAAACGAAAGAGCAGCCGTTAGCTGTCCTGGCTTCCAGATCCCCTGCTGCGTAGGCATCAACCGCATGGTCTCACCGGCCAGCGTGAGGCCGCTGGTGTCCTGTTGGCTGAAGGTCTCCTTGCCGGAGGCACGTTGGTGATCGAGCCACCCGAACGCGGCATGTCTGATCGCCAGCTCGCGCAGTCGCTCGCTAGGGGTCACGGCTGGATCATCTCAGTATCCGTTGGCGGCCGTGATCCCTCACTGAAGAATCCACCTCCGATATCGCGGCAGTTTGGGCGAAATTGCGCTGAGAGTCGCAGAGCACCCTCAGAACAAGGTTCGTGTAGTGGGCTTTGCCGATTTCGCCCAGGGGTTCCCATGCGCAGCTACCCTGCGGCGACAGCTAGGGGGGGGCATGTCTCGGCGAAGGCGTATGCAGCGCGATATGGAGCGGCGCCTGCGCGAACTCGATCGGCTTGACGCGAAGTACGGGCTTGGTGCGATGCCTTCGCGGCAACGCGTCGTCAGTCGGGACTGGCGCAGGATCGTGGTGCCAGTCACCGCACTTGCTCTGACACTCGTGATCCTCGTGGTTGTGCCGGGCCTCGCGCCGGTGAGCGTACGGAACGCGTTTGGTCTCGGACCCCATCGACTCGAGCATCCACCCGCAGTCGATAAATCTGGGGCGTACGAGTTCACTGCGAAACAAGCTGGGACGGGTTCGCGGCCTGTGGCGTGGGACCCCTGCAAACCGATTCACTACGAGATCAACCCCGCCGGTGGGCCGCCCGATGCGGTGGCCTTGGTCGCCGACGCGATCGGCGAGGTCTCTCAGGCGACCGGCCTGAAGTTCGAGTACGACGGACTGACTGATGCGCGACCACGGTGGAAGTCGAGCGATCTCCCCTTCCTTGCGGCGCACCGTCCCGTGCTCGTCTCCTGGGCGACCACCTCGGAGGTCCCCCAGCTTGCCGGACGAGTTGCCGGCATCGGGGGTTCGTTGCCTCAACCGGCTAGCGACGGCCGGCTGCGCTACGTCACCGGGGGTGTCACTCTCGATTCGGGATCCTTCAAGGGGATGGACCGACTGCCCGACGGGCGTGCCCTCGAGCGCGCGATTGTCTTGCACGAGCTGGGACATCTCGTCGGTCTCGGCCACGTGACCGATCAGACTGAGTTGATGTACGCCGACAACACCGGCCAGCTCGACTATGGACCTGGCGACCGAGAGGGTCTCGCGGAGCTGGGAGCCGGCCCCTGTTTCTGATCGGTGGGGGCCGTCGGGACCTCGAAGGATTCGAGTCCGCGCCGACGTCGGACCGCGGGAAGGCAGTGCTGCCCGGGAATGTGCTCACTCACTCGAGCCTGTACGCGTGCTTGAGGTGCTTGTCCCACGCAGCCCAGTCACTGCCGCACGGCAGCACAATCGCCGACGTTGCTGAGCGGCACCGACCGCACACCCGAGCGCAGCGCGCGGTCGAGGTCGCGGAAGAAGCACCCGGCGAGGTGCGCGCCCGCCACCGAGAGGGTGGCGCCGCCGAGGCGGGCGACCATGCCCGCCACCGTGGCGCGGGCGTCGTAGCGCAGGGCGGTCGTGCCGGCGTACAGGCCGCGCTCGAGCTCGACCCACAGGTCCACCTGCAGCTCTCCCCAGCGGCCGAGGCCGTCGATGCGCACGTGCAGCTCGGTTCCGGGGCTCAGGTCCTCGATCACGAACGCACCACGGTAGGTGTCGGCGAGGGGGCCGACCCGGGCCGTCAGCGTGGCGGCGTACTCGCGGGGGGTGACCGGCGCCAGGCGCTGGCAACCCGGGATCGAGCTGCGCAGGACCCGCTGGTCGTGCAGTGCTGCCCACACGACGTCGGTCGTTGCTGCTACCTGTCTCACCCCGTTGAACCGCATGGCCGCTCCCGTTGCGCCAGACCCGACATCGATCACCCGTCTTTGCTGCGGACCAGCACACCGCAGAAGTGCTCCGACGTACATCCCCCAGAAGGTTGATTCTCATGGTGGTCCAGTCATCCTCGAGACGGAGGACGCCGCCGGTGTCCTAGGCTCCATCCACCATGAACGCTGAGCGTGCAGCCACCTCGTGGGCCGACCTCGACCGGGCCCACCTCGACGCGCGCACGCTCCACGACGTGCTGCTGCTCCGGTCGCAGGTCTTCGTCGTCGAGCAGGAGTGCGCCTACCAGGACGTCGACGGGCTCGATCTCGCCGAGGGCACTCGGCACCTCATCGCCCGCAGCGACGGCACGATCGCGGCGTACGCCCGCATCCTGGCGCCGGGAGCCGACCGACCCACCCCGCGCATCGGCCGGGTGATCGTCGCCCCGGAGCACCGGGGGGAGCGGCTCGGACGGTCGTTGATGCAGCGCGCGCTGGAGGTGTGCGAGCAGCACTGGCCGGGCCAGCCGGTGGAGCTCGGGGCGCAGGACCACCTGCGTGGCTTCTACGCGAGCCTCGGCTTTCAGGCCCAGGGCGAGCCCTACGACGAGGACGGCATCGCGCACGTGTGGATGCGCCGGCCCGGCTGAGGTCGGGCACACTTCCCGCATGGTCGCCCGACGTCGTCGCCGCAGCGTGATCGTCTGGCTCGTCGCTTTGGTCGCAGCCACTGCCGGTGTCCTCGTCGCCTCGGTGGTCTGGCTGGTCGGAGTCGGGCAGTATCTCGAGGACTACTGCTTCACCCGGGTCGGCACGACGCTCGACGACAGCTGGCACGGTCCGTTCGTGCAGGGCCCGGCCACGATCCGCTGCGAGTACGGCCGCTCGCCGGACATCGTGGTGACCGACTGGTTGCCGTTGCTCTGGACGATCGGGTGCGTCGGCCTGACCGGGCTCGGCCTGTTCCTCGTGTTCTGCCTGGCGCGCAGGCTCGTCGCGGCGCCGGCCGGCTGAGGCGCCGTCACGTCATCGGCGTGGCGTCCTCCCGCACCGCCTTCCGCGTACGCCGGAACCGCCGGCCGATGACCGCGAGGCCGACCAGCAGCATCCCCAGCACCAGCCAGCCGACCGGGCCGAGCGTCTGCACCACGTCGACCATGGCCCGCTGCACGTTCGCGGCGGCATCGATGATCCGGTCGTCCGGGCTGGCTCCGCGCAGGACCCGGATCTCCCACGAGCCGTAGTAGGCCACGTAGGCACCGGCCACCAGCAGCAGCACGCCGCTGAACCGCGGCACCCACGCCCCGGATCGCCGCATGCCGCGGACCAGCGAGTGCTGGGCGAGCGCGACGGCGACCGCGACCGCCCCGACGACCAGGCCCATCCCGGCGGCGTACGCCAGGAACAGGCCGAGGCCGACCAGGACGGAGTCGGAGCGGAAGCCGGCCACCACGACGGCCAGGAACGGCGCGATCGTGCAGGTCAGCGACGCGGTGGCGTAGCCGGCCCCGAAGCCGGTCATCGACCAGAACGAGCGGGTCAGCGGCCGTGCGGTCGAGCTGCGGCGGCGCAGCTGCGGCATCCGCACGCTGCGCCCGGCGGCGAGCCAGCCACCGAGCACGACGAGGGTGGCGCCCAGGAACACGGTGAACCAGGGCAGGTACTGCTGCACCCCGGAGGCGACCGGGGCCACCGCGAGCCCGAAGACGGCGAAGACCCCGGCGAAGCCCAGGGTCATCGCCGCGGTGAGGTAGAGCGCCCGGCCCACGGCGCGGCTCCTGGTCGGGGAGTCGTCGCCCACCACCAGCATCGAGAGGTACGCCGGAAGCAGCGCGAACCCGCACGGGTTCACCGCCGCCAGCATGCCGGCGGCCAGGGCCAGCGACAGCAGGGCGGTGGACACACCTCGACGGTAGCCGGGCCGACCTCAGCCAGCCCGTGTCCTCAGCTGCGTGAGGGGAACACGCCCTCGAGCGCGATGCAGACGTTCAGGGCCAGGTAGGGCTGCACGTTCGGGTGCGGCTGGCCCTCGCCGGTCGGGGCCACCATGTCGGGGTTCATCAGCGCGTCGCTGGTGGGGGCGTAGGCCCGCCCGCGGGTGACCCTGGCCAGGAACCGGTCCACCGGGCGCCGGGCGCGCCCACGCTGGTCCAGGGCCCGGACGTCGTGCCGGTGGCTCGGCAGCTGGGCCGTGGTGAGGGTGACCTGCTCCTCGCCCCCGCGCGCCCCCGTCGGGTAGTCCGCGAGGCCAGGTCCCTGCCCGTCCCCGACGACCACGCGTCCGCGCAGGTCCGGCAGCGCGAAGGTGGTGCGCCCGTCGCCGCCGTAGATGGTGCCCAGCAGCGAGAACAGGGCCTGGTGCTGCTGGATCGGCAGGAGCTGTCCCTCGCACGCCGCCCAGCCACGGGGGGCGAAGGTGAAGCCGAAGGTCCGGATCTCGCCGAGGAACGGGTCGCTCATGGCTGCTCTCCTCCATCCAGCGGGTCTTCGAGGCTAGCCCGGCTCGGCCCGCCCGTCACCCCGCCCCGTCACCCCGCCCCGTCACCCCGCCCCGTCACCCCGCCCGGTCGATCCGGTGCACGGTGACCGAGTCGAGCTTGAGGTTCGACCGGGTGCACCCGACGCCCCAGAGCTTGCTCAGCCACGGACACTGCAGCACGAAGCTCTGCGAGGAGATCAGCGCAGGACCGGTGGGCCGGTGGTAGGTCACCAGCGCGTGCCACCTGCTGTGGCTGTCCCTCGGCTCGAGCTCGGAGACCTCGATCTGGTCGAACTGGTCGAAGTAGGCGGCGTAGCCGTGCTCGGTGGCCCCTGGCCTGCGCAGGTACTCGCGCTGCCCCGGCTCGCTGAGTAGGTCCCACGCCTGGTTGGGGTCGCGCACGGCGACGGCGAAGTAGCCCCGGAGGAAGCTCGCCGCCTCGCTGGTCTCCGGCCTCGGGACGGGCATGGCGAGCACGGTCACGAGCAGGGCAAGGCCGACGACTGTGCCGCCCAGCCTCGTCAGTGTCCCTGCGACCATGTCGCTCTCCGGCTCCCGATCAGACTTTTCCATCGTCGACCCAGCCCGGGCGGTGGGCCAGACGTGCCGACCGTGCGTCTAGACCGCTGCCCGGAAGCACCGGGGCCGTACCCCCGTACCCTTTGCGCGTGCCCACCCTGCTCGCTCCCCGCTACTGGGGCGCCCACCTGCTGATGGTGCTGGCGGTCGCGGCCGCCACGGCGCTCGGGTTCTGGCAGCTGAACGCCTGGCAGGCGGGGCGGGCCGCCGAGGCACGCGACCTCTCCAGCGCGGCGCCGTTGCCGCTGGCCGAGGTGATGGGTGGCGACGACCCCTTCCCGGGCAAGTACCTCGGCCAGCCGGTGCGGTTCTCGGGCGAGTGGCTCTCGTCGGGCACCCTGTACGTCAGCGACCGGCTCCAGGACGGCACCCGCGGCTACTGGGTGATGACACCGGTCCTGGTCGAGGGCAGTGCGATGCCGGTCGTGCGTGGCTGGTCGGAACGGCCGGACGCGCCGGTGCCGAGCGGACCGGTGGAGGTGCAGGGCTGGCTGCAGGCCTCGGAGGGCACCGGCGCCCCGGACGACGACCCGCACGACAACGTGATCCCGGAGATGCGGATCGCCAGCATCGTGGAGTTCGTCGACGCCGACCTCTACAGCGGGTACGTCGTGGCCGACACGCTCTCGGGGAGCGCGGACGCCACCGCCGGGCTGGCGAAGGTCACCCCGGAGTCGGTGCCCGAGGTGTCCAGCGTGACCCACCTGCGCAACCTGCTCTACGCCTTCCAGTGGTGGATCTTCGCCGGCCTGGCGATCTACATCTGGACCCGGTGGTGCCGCGACGTCGTCGAAGCCGAACGCGAGCGGAGCGCCTCGATGAGCGCCGGATAGGTTGAGGCTCGTGCGCAACCTCTTCTCCGCCTACCGGGTGCTGGCCATCATCGTCGGCGTCCTGCTGACCGTCCTGCTGTTCCTCGCCGTCCCGCTGAAGTACCTCCCGGCCGAGGGCTCCTCGCCGCAGCAGCTCGGCGACACGCTCACCTCGATCGTCGGGGTGGTGCACGGCTGGTTCTACATCGCCTACGTCGCGGTGGCGTTCTTCCTGGCGCGTCGCGCCCGCTGGGGCCTGGGCTTCACGGCCCTGACCCTGCTGGCCGGACTCGTGCCGGTGCTGATCTTCTGGGTCGAGCACCTCGTCACCCAGCGGGTGCGCAGCGAGCACCCGGAGCTGAGCACGGCGAACGCCGGCACCGGGATCTGATGACCGGCCGCACGCCGGGCCGCACCGCCTTCGTCCTGGGAGGGGGCGGCCTGCTGGGCGCGGTCGAGGTCGGGATGGTGCGGGCGCTGTTCGAGCGCGGCATCCGCCCCGACCTGGTGCTCGGCACCTCGGTGGGAGCGCTCAACGGGCTGGTCGTCGCCAGCGACCCGACGCTCACGGCCGTCGACCGTCTGCTCGACCTGTGGAGCTCGATCGGGGAGAGCAACGAGGTCTACAGCGACCCGACCTGGCGGCAGGTCACCCGGGCGATGCGCACCGGCACCCACCTGCACTCCTCCGCCCCGCTCCGGGAGCGGCTGGACCAGGAGTTCGGCGACCTCACCTTCGAGGGTCTCGAGGTGGAGTTCCAGTGCTGTGCGGCGAACATCGAGCGCGCTGCCGAGCACTGGTTCACCCACGGCCCCGTGGTGCCGGCGGTGGTCGCGAGCGCCGCCGTCCCCGGGCTGCTGCCACCGGCGAAGGTCGGGGAGGAGCACTTCCTCGACGGCGGCATCGTGAACTCGATCCCGATCGGCCGTGCGGTCGCCCTCGGTGCCGAGCGCATCTTCGTGCTCCAGGTCGGCCGGATCGACCGGCCGCTCAAGGTGCCGCGCAAACCCTGGCAGGTGGCCCGGGTCTCCTTCGAGATCGCCCGCCGGCACCGGTTCGTGCGCGAGCTGGGCGAGCTGCCCGAGGGGGTCACCGCCCACGTGCTGCCAGCGGCGGGGTCTGCGCGCGACGACTCCCCGCGCGCCTACCGGGACACCTCGCAGGTGGCGAGCCGCATCGAGGCGGCGTACGACGCCAGCCGGGCCTACCTCGACGAGCACCTGACGAGTGACCCGTAGTGCCCCGCCTCCTGGTGCTCGTGCTGCAGCGCGCCGTGGTCGCACCCCTGTTCATCGGGCTGACCATCGTGCTGTGGACCACGCTGCCGCTCTGGCTGCTCGCCGCCGGGCTTCTCTCGCCGTTCGTGCCCGGCTGGCTGCGACCCGTTCGGCTGCTGTGGCTGGTCGTGGTGCACCTGAGCCTGGAGAGCCTCGCGCTGGTGGAGCTGTTCGGGCTCTGGATCGCCTCGGGCTTCGGCTGGCGGATCCGGTCCCCGTTCTTCGAGAGGATCCACTACGACATCGCCCGGACCTACCTGGTGATCTTCTTCCGGGAGTCCCGCAGGGTGCTCCGGCTCGAGATCGAGACGGTCGGTCCCGCCCCGGACGCGCAGCCCGGCGAGCCGCTGCTGGTGTTCTGCCGGCATGCGGGACCGGGAGACTCCTTCACGCTGATGTATGCCCTGATGCACTGGTACGGCCGGGAGCCGCGGATCGTGCTGAAGGACGCTGTCGCCTGGGACCCGATGCTCGGCGTGCTCCTCGACCGGGTCCCGAGCCGGTTCATCTCCTCGCGGCCGGCCCCGGGCAGGGACCTCGAGACCGAGGTCGGTGAGCTGGCGAGCAACCTCGACGCCAACGACGCCTTCGTGATCTTCCCCGAGGGCGGGAACTTCTCGCCGGAGCGGCGCGAGCGCGCGATCACCCGGCTGAGGACGCTCGGGCTGCACCGGATGGCGGAGCGCGCCGAGGAGATGATCAACGTGATCGCGCCTCGGCCCGGCGGGGTGCTCGCGGCCCTGGAGGCCGCCCCCGAGGCCGACGTGCTGCTCGTGGCGCACACCGGACTCGACCACGTGGTCGGCGTCCGTGACGTCTGGCACTCGCTGCCGATGGACAAGCGGCTGCTGACGGGCTGGTGGCGGATCCCGCGCGAGGACATCCCGAGCGACCGGGAGGGCCGGATCGAGTGGCTCTTCGAGTGGTGGGAGACCGTGGACGACTGGATCGGCGAGCACCGCCCAGTGGACCTGCCCCGACGGCCGCGCCGCCGCGAGCGAGCTCGGCGGGGGTGAACGCGCAAGGTCCCGGCTCCACCCGAGGGTGGGGCCGGGACCTGTCAGCGGATCAGGAGTTGTCGGGCTGCTTCTTCTCGGGGTCGGCGATGTCGGAGACGTCGACGTCCTCGGCCGGCGCGTCCGGGTCGGTGACCTCGTGCGGTTCCACGGTGGCGTCGGAGAGCGACTCGCCGGGGTTGGCCCCGACCGGGTCGCCCGACGCGGAGTCGACGGGCACGTCAGCGGTGTGGCTGCCGGCCATCGGGGCCGAGGGGCTCGGCGGTGCGGGCGGTGCCGCGGGGGCGGGCGCCGGGCTCGGCGTCGGGGTGTACGACGTCTGCCAGTTGGCCGACTCGTCGGGTCCCCGGAGCTTCTTCACCGCCAGGGCGCCCAGGCCGGCCAGCCCGGCGAGCAGGACGAACTTCTTCTTGCCGTGCCGGCGCTTCACCGGCTCGCCCTTGAGCGCCGCCGCCGCGAGACTGCCGCGACGAGCAGCCTCCTCGGCGATCGGAGCAGCGCTTTCGCGTGCGTCGGTCACGGCCTGCTGCACCATCGGCACCACTCCGTTCACGAAGCGGTCGCGGGCGTGCTCCACGTGCGGCGCGATCTGCTCCCTGGCACCGGCGATGTGGGGAGCGAGCTGCTCCCTGGCACCGGCGATGTGTGGGGCCACCTGCTCCCTGGCCTCGGCGATGCGCGGGGCCATCTGCTCGCGAGCCTCGTTGAAACGGGGCCCGAGCTCGTCGCGTGCACGCTCGACATGGGGGGCGATGGCCTCGGTGAGATCGGATGCGAGGCCCTGGGCCTGCTCGACGAACTTCTCCTTGCGGCTCTTGGCAAACATTGTTGCGCGGCTCCCTCTCTGCGGAGTTCAAACTTAGGCGTGGACTGTTGATCATGCCCGTACCCGCCAACGAAATAAACCCACGCCTGTTGCTGGCGCGGCGGCCCGGGGCCGTGCTGAAGCGCGGCTGGGGCTGCGTGGGAGGATCGTGGACGACGATCTTCCCCAGCATCAACACGCGCGACAACGAAAGGCTGTCATGTCAGACCTCAAGGCCACGCTCAAGACCAACCGTGGCGACATCGTGATCGACCTGTTCCCCAACCACGCTCCGAAGACGGTGGAGAACTTCACCGGCCTCGCCGAGGGCACCAAGGACTACCGTGACGACGCCGGCCGTTCCGGGGAGCGCTACTACGACGGCCTCGGGTTCCACCGGGTCATCGAGGGCTTCATGATCCAGGGCGGCTGCCCGCTCGGCACCGGCACCGGTGGCCCGGGCTACACCTTCAAGGACGAGTTCCACCCCGAGCTGCAGTTCAGCAAGCCCTACCTGCTCGCGATGGCCAACGCCGGGCCCGGCACCAACGGCTCGCAGTTCTTCATCACCACCGCGGCCACCAGCTGGCTGAACAACAAGCACACGATCTTCGGCGAGGTGGCCGACCAGGCCAGCCGCGACGTCGTCGACGCCATCGACAGCGTCGCGACCGGTCCCGGTGACCGTCCCGTGGAGCCCGTCGTCATCGAGACGGTGGAGATCGAGCGCGGGTGACCAACCCGCCGGTCGGTGGGGCAGGCGCGGCCGGGAGTCCCCCGGACGCGTCGCCCACCTGCTACCGACACTCCGACCGCGAGACGTGGATCAGGTGTCAGCGCTGCGACCGCCCGATCTGTCCTGACTGCATGAACAGCGCCGCGGTCGGGTTCCAGTGCCCCACCTGCGTCAGGGAGGGTGCCCGGTCGACCCGCCAGTCCCGCACGCCGTACGGCGGGAAGCGGGTCGGCGACGCGCGGGTCACCTCGTTCGTGCTGATCGGGCTCAACGTGCTCGTCTGGCTGCTGATCCAGGCGACGGGCGGGCGCAGCAGCACCGTCATCGACAAGCTGGCGCTGCTCCCCGACTCCGCGACGCGCAGGCTGCCGAGCGGCGGCGTGGCCCTCGTGCAGGGTGTCGACGACGGCGCCTGGTGGCAGCTGCTCACCTCGATGTTCACCCACGTCGAGCCGTTGCACGTCGGCTTCAACATGCTGGCGCTCTACTTCCTCGGGCCGATGCTCGAGACCGTGCTGGGCCGCGCCCGGTTCGTGGCGCTCTACTTCGTCTCCGGCATCGCGGGGTCGGCCACGGTGATGCTGCTCTCCGCCCCCAACGGCCAGACCGTGGGCGCGTCGGGCGCGATCTTCGGGCTGATGGGTGCGCTGGCGGTGGTCTCGCTGAAGGTCCGCGGGCAGGTGCAGTCGATCATGATGTGGATCGGCCTGAACCTGGTCTTCACCTTCACGGTGCCGGGGATCTCCTGGCAGGGACACCTCGGTGGCCTGGTCGGGGGAGCCGTGATCGGGGCCGCGATGGTCTACGCACCGCGGTCGCACCGTGGCCTGGTGCAGTGGGGCACCGCCGGCCTGGTGCTGGTGATCTCGCTGCTGGCCGTGCTGGTGCGGGTGGCCACGCTCGTCTGACCCGCGGAAAGTTATCCACACCTGGGGACAACCCTGTGGAGAACTACACCGATGTAACTAGCGAATGACAGGCTCTCGCGCAGGTCCCGACCCCGAAGCCACCGGAGAAGTCATTCCCACTTGGTGGCGAAGGTGAAACCCACGGCCATGAATCCGATGCCGACGACCAGGTTGTACTGGTCGAGGTCGCTCATCACCGGCACCGAGTCGTTCTGGCCGATGAAGTAGAACGTCACGATCCAGAACAGGCCGATCAGGAAGCTGCCGAGCATCCCGATCACGACGCCGCGGCCGCGGCCGAGGGGGGTCAGCTTGTGCGCGGAGACGGCCATGCCGACGAAGATCAGGACGAACCCGATCAGGAAGTTCCAGCGGGCGAGGTCGGCCATCCACGGGATCGGGTTGTCCGGCTTCTTGGCTCCCGGGAAGCTCTCGAAGGTCGCGGCGTCCTTGGCGAAGTTGAGGTAGACCGCAATCCAGACGATGCCCACCACCACCAGCAGCGCCGCGATCACCGTCCGCGGGACCGAGGTCTGGTAACCACTGGCGATGACAGTGGGCTTGCGGGCGGAGGGCTTGGACACGGTCTATCTCCTCAGTGGGGCGGGTACAGCTCGTCGGCTAGCGTAGTCACGTTCCGTCCCCCCGAGAGCAGGCGCCCCGCTTGACCAGCCATCGTCGTTCCAAGCGACCGACCTGGCGGCTCGTCGCCGCCGGGGTCTTCGTGCTCGCCGGGACCCTGTTCGTCACCAGCGGTCTCGCTGCCGACGGCCTGGACCTGCGTGCCTCCAGCGTCACCGACCTGGACAGCGTCGTACGCCAGCAGCGGCAGCGGGCCGACGCCCTCCAGCAGCGCGTCGCCCAGCTCTCCCGCGAGGTCGACAGGCTGGGCGCGGACGTCGACGACGCGCAGGTCAGCGAGCTGCAGAGCCAGGTGGCGGCGCTGCGCGGGCCGGCCGGGTTCGAAGCGGTTCGTGGGCCAGCGGTCACCGTGGTGCTCACGGACGCACCGAAGGCCGACATCGCCCGGGCGGTCGAGCTGGGCCAGATCACCGCGGACAAGCTGCTCGTGCACCAGCAGGACATCCAGGCGGTGGCGAACGCCCTGTGGGCCGGTGGCGCCGAGGCGATGACGCTGCAGAAGCAGCGGGTGATCAGCACGACCGGGATCAAGTGCGTGGGCAACACCGTGGTCCTGCACGGCGTGCCCTATGCCCCGCCCTACGTGATCACCGCCATCGGCGACGTCGACTCGCTGCTGGCCAGCCTCGACTCCAACGACTACATCGACGGCTACAAGACCTACGTCGCGGCGTACAACCTCGGCTACGAGGTGAGCACCAGCGCTGACGTCACCATGCCGGCGTACGACGGTCGCAGTGAGCTGCGCTACGCCGAGGCCGGCGCCGTCAGCACGGTCGACCGGGACTGAGCCGCCCGGCTCAGGGCTGCGGTGAGCTGGACACCGACCCCGACGGCGACGGCACCGGTGGCTCGGGCGTGGGCGGCTCGTAGGTGGACACGACGATGGTCACGGTGCTGCCCTTGTCGAGCGTCTGGCCCTTCTCAGGGCTCTGCTGGAGCACGGTGCCCTTCTCCGACTCGGTCGAGGAGTCGGTGACCCGGCTGACCTTGAAGCCGGCCTGCTCGATCAGCTTGGTCGCCTCGGCCTCGGTCTTGCCGACCACGTCGGGCACCTCCTCGGGCCCGTCGGACCAGAACAGGGTCACCTTGGAACCGTCGGCTACGTCGGTGCCGGCAGGGGGCTGCATCTCCACCACCTCGTCGACCGGGTCGTCCGCGTCGCGCACGGTGAGCACCACGCGCAGTCCGTCGCTGCGCAGCTGGGCTGCGGCGTCGTCCTTGTTCTGGCCGACCACGTCCGGGAGGGCGATCTGGGGCTTGCCCTCGGAGACGACGAAGTCCACCTTGTCCTCCGGCGCGACCAGGTCACCGGCCTGCGGCTGTTGCGAGATCACCCTGCCCTGGCCGACCTCCTTGCTGGCCGCGGTGGTGACCTCCCCGACGGTGAGCCCACTGTCCTGGATCGTCCGTTCCGCCTGGGCGCGGGTCAGCCCGGTGATCGTGGGCACGGACTGCTGGGCCGGCGCGGAGGTGAACAGTCGCGGACCGAACACGATCGCGGCGACCACCAGCGCCAGGAGCAGGACCATCAGCAAGATGAGCGGACCCCGCTGCTTGCGCTCCGCCGGCCCGTCGTCGCGGACCTCGGTGACCGGGCGGTGCACCTGGGTGGGGCTGTCCGAGGGCAGGAAGCCACTCGCCGGGGGCGCAACGACGGCAGGGGCGTGCACGGGACGGCCGGCGAGGTGCCGGTCGATGTCGGCCTTCATGGCCGCGGCACTGGCGTAGCGGGAGCCGAGGTCCTTGGCGAGCGACTTCATCACGATCGCGTCCAGCTCGGGGGTCAGCTCCTCGTCCAGGGTGGACGGGGGCGGGGCCAGCTCGCGGACGTGCTGGTAGGCCACCGAGACCGGGCTGTCACCGACGAAGGGCGGCCTGCCGGTCAGCAGCTCGTAGAGCAGGCAGCCGGTGGAGTAGACGTCGGACCGGGCGTCGACGGTCTCGCCGCGCGCCTGCTCGGGGGAGAGGTACTGCGCCGTGCCGACCACGGCGGCCGTCTGGGTCATCGTGCTCGAGGCGTCCGAGATCGCCCGGGCGATGCCGAAGTCCATCACCTTCACGTCGCCCGACGGGGTGAGCATCACGTTGGCCGGCTTGATGTCGCGGTGGATGATGCCGGCGCGGTGGCTGTAGTCCAGGGCTGCCAGGATGCCCGCCGTGATCTCCAGGGCACGCTCGGGCAGGATCTTGCGGCCCTCGCGGACGATGTCGCGCAGCGTGCGCCCGGCGACGTACTCCATCACGATGTAGGGCTGGGCCACGTTGCTGCCGTCGGTCGACATCTCCTCGCCGGTGTCGTAGACCGACACGATGGCGGGGTGGTTCAGTGAGGCGGCGGACTGGGCCTCGCGGCGGAACCGTGCCTGGAAGGTCGCGTCGCTGGCCAGGTCGGTGCGCAGCCGCTTGATGGCCACGGTCCGACCGAGCCGCACGTCGATGCCCTTGCGGACCTCGGCCATGCCGCCGCGGCCGAGCAGCTCGCCCACCTCGTATCGGCCACCGATCCGGTGCGGTTCAGTCATCGCGGGCTCAGTTCCCCTTCTTCTCGGCGCTGGACTTCTTCTCGGGCGACGTGCTGGCCGGCGTCTCGGAGGGGCCCTGCCTGCCGGAGCCAGTGGCGGGTGCCTGGCTCGGCGCGCCCTGGGGCGTCTGGGTGCCGCTCTCCGGGCTCGGGTCCTGCGACGGGGTGGGCTGCGCGTCCTTGCTGGCCTTCTCGGCGGCCTTGTCGGCCTCCTTCTTCGCCTCTTCGGCGGCCTTGTCGGCTTCCTTCTGGGCCTTCTCGGCGGCCTTGTCGTCCTCGGACTGCTCGTCGGTGCCCGAGCTCGGCGCAGCGCCCCACACGGTGAGGGTGATCGTCGTGCCCTTCTCGACCGTGCCGGTCGGGTCCAGGGCGGCCACGGTGCCGGCTTCCTGGTCCCCGGGGTTGTCCTGGCGCTCGGTCTTGGTCTTCAGGCCCTTCTCGTCGAGCGCCTTGCGCACGTCCTCGACCGGCTCGCCGATGTAGGCGCCGGGCCGGACCCGGACGCTGTCCTGGGAGCTGACGTCACCGGGTGTGCCGGAGTCCGCGCCCTGGTCCCACGGCTGGGTGACCAGCAGTGCCACCAGGACCGCGAGCACGAGCAGGCCAGCGGCGTACAACGGGACGCGGGAGCCGGTGGTGGTCGTCTCCCTGGTCGCGACCGGCTCAGCCACCGGGGAGGCCACCGGGGAGGCGACCGGCTCGGCGACCGCGGAGGCGACCGGTTCGGTGGCGGACGCCGCAAGGGGCGCGGCCACGGGGGCGAGCAGCTGTGTCGACTCCGGAGCCGCTGGGACCGTCGACCCGCGCAGCGCAGCGGCCAGCGCGGAACCATCGGCATAGCGTTCGGCGGGATCCTTGACCAGGGCCCTCTGGACCACCGCGGCCAGGTCGGCGGGCACCGAGTCGGGAAGCGCCGGCACGTCCTCGCGGATGTGTGCCAGAGCCGTCGCGATCGGCGTGTCCGCGACGAACGGCCGGCGTCCGGCGAGGCACTCGAAGAGGACCACGCCCAGGGCGTAGACGTCGCTCGCGGAGGTGGCGGACTCCCCGCGCGCCTGCTCCGGGGAGAGGTAGTGCGGGGTGCCGACGATCTGGCCGGTCTGGGTGTAGGCCACCGAGTCGACCGCACGGGCGATGCCGAAGTCGGTGATCTTCACCTGGCCGTCCGGGGTGACCAGCAGGTTGGCGGGCTTGACGTCGCGGTGGACGACCCCGGCGGCGTGCGCCACGGCGAGTGCGTCCGCGACCTGGAGCGCGATCGCCCGGGCCTGCTCGGGGTCGAACGGCTGCCCGGAGGCGAGCAGCTCGGAGAGGGGCTTGCCCTCGACGAGCTCCATCACCAGGTAGGGGGTGCCGGCGTCGGCCAGCACGCCGTAGTCGAAGACCGAGGCGATGCCGGGGTGGTGCAGCCCGGCAGCATGCCGGGCCTCGGCCTCGAACCGGGCACGGAAGGTGGGGTCGTCGGCGAACTCCTGCTTGAGCACCTTGACCGCGACCTCGCGGCCGAGGACGGTGTCGCGCGCGCGCCAGACCTCACCCATCCCGCCGGTGGCGATCCGTGCGCCGCGCTCGTATCGCTCTCCGGAGTCGGCGGCCAGCCCGGTGGTGTCGTCGGAGGTCACTTCCCGATCACCGCCTCCATCACTGCCTTGGCGATCGGGGCGGCCAGGCCGCTTCCGGAGATCTGGTCACGCTCGACCCCTGCGTCCTGGACCAGCACGGCCACGGCCACCGCGGGGGTGTCGGCGGGCGCGAACGAGACGAACCAGGCGTACGGCGGCCGGTCGGGGGCGCTCTGCGCGGTGCCGGTCTTGCCGGCCACGTCGACATCGGGGATCTGTGCCGTCCGGCCGGTGCCGTTCTCGACCACGGCGACCATCATCTGGCGCAGGTCGCGGGAGGCCGAGGAGCTCATCGCGGGCTGGTCGGGCATCGGCTCGGGGTCGGTCTTGCCGAGCACGTCGAGCTTGGGCGACTTGATCTCGTCGACCAGGTAGGGCTTCATCACGACGCCGTCGTTGGCGATCCCGGCCGCCACCATGGCCATCTGCAGCGGGGTGGCGGCGACGTCGAACTGGCCGATGGCGGACAGGGCCGTCTGCGGCGGGTCGGGGTTCTCGGGGAACCTGCTCAGCGCCTGCCGGGTCAAGGAGTCGTCGAGGTCGTGGAAGACCCGCTTGCCGAAGCCGAACTTCTCGGCGGTCTCGCGGATCTTGTCGCCGCCGACCTTGAGCCCGACGTCACCGAAGGCGACGTTGCAGGAGACCTCGAGCGCGCGGGTGAAGGTGATCTGGTCACCGCCGCAGGAGCCGCGGTTCTCGTTGACGAGATCGCGAGAGGTCTGCGGGAGGTCGAGGGTCGCGCCTCCGGGCACCTTCGTGTCCGGGGTGTAGTTCCCCGACTGGAGCGCAGCGGCGGCCGTGACCAGCTTGAACACCGAGCCGGGTGGCAGCACTTCCTCGATCGCCCGGTTGTTCAGCGGGCCGAGCTTCTCCTTCTCCAGGCGCTGCTTGATCTTCCCGACCTCGGTGAAGTCGTGGCTGGCCAGCTTGTTCGGGTCATAGCTCGGGCTGGAGACCATCGCCAGGAGCTTGCCGGTGCGGGGCTCGATCGCGACGACGGCGCCCCGGACGTCCTTGCCCAGCGCCTTGAGCCCGTCGTACGCCGCCTTCTGCGCCGCCGGGTCGACCGTCAGGGTGACGCTGCCGCCCTTGGGGGCCTGGTTGTCGACCAGGTCGATCACCCGGTTGACGAAGAGCTTTGAGTCGCTGCCGGACAGGATGGAGTTCTGGGTCGCCTCGACCCCGCCGAGCCCCCAGTCGCGCGAGAAGAAGCCGGTGAGGTGGGCATACATCTCGCCCTCGGGGTAGGTGCGCTGGAACTTGTAGGCGTCGTCGGACTTGTCGCTCTCGGCGACCGCCTTGCCGCGCACCAGGATCGCACCGCGCTCACGAGCGAACTCGGCGTCGCGCACCCGCTTGTTGTCGGGGTGCAGGCTCAGCTTGGTGAGGTCCTCGGCCTGCCAGTACTGCACGTAGGTCGCGTTCACCAGCAGTGCGACGAACAGCAGCATGCAGGCCACGGCGAGGTTGCGGATCGGCTTGTTCATCGGCGGATCTTCACCACCTGGGTGGCGTCGGCGTCGAAGTCCTCATCGGCCTCGACCAGCTCGGGCGGTGGACGGCGGGCCTGGTCGGAGATGCGCAGCAGCAGGGCGATGATCGCCCAGTTGGCGACCAGGCTCGACCCGCCGTACGACATGAAGGGGGTGGTGAGGCCGGTGAGCGGGATCAGCTTGGTGACGCCGCCGATGACCACGAACACCTGGAGCGCGAACACGACCGCGAGGCCGGTGGCCATCAGCTTGCCGAAGTTGTCGCGGCAGATCAGCGCCGTGCGCAGACCTCGCTCGACCAGGATGCCGTAGAGCAGGATGACTGCCATCACCCCGGTCAGGCCGAGCTCCTCGCCCATCGAGGGCACGATGAAGTCGGAGTAGGAGTAGGGCGTGATCTGGGGGTTCCCCTGGCCCAGGCCGCGTCCGACGAGACCGCCCCAGGCGAGGCCGTAGAGCCCCTGCACGATCTGGAACGCACGGGCGTCGGGGTCGAACGGGTCCAACCAGGCCTGCACCCGCAGCTGCACGTGGTTCATCGTCAGGTAGCCGAAGTAGGCGCCGATGGCGAACAGGCCACCGCCCACGACCAGCCATCCCGGGCGTTCGGTCGCGGTGTAGAGCATCACCAGGAACAGCCCGAAGAACAGCAGCGAGGAGCCGAGGTCGCGCTGGAAGACCAGGATGCCCAGCGAGAGCAGCCACATCGCCAGGATCGGTCCGAGGTCGCGGCCGCGCGGGAGGTCCACGAAGAGGAAGCGCCGGCCGGCGAGGGCCAGGGCGTCGCGGTGCAGGACGAAGTAGCCGGCGAAGGCCACCACGAGCAGCACCTTGGCCACCTCGCCGGGCTGGAAGCTCATCGGCCCGAGCCGGATCCAGATGCGGGCGCCGTTGATGTTCTGCCCGATGCCTGGGAGCAGGGGGAGCAGCAGCAGCACGATCGCGGCCAGGCCGGCGGTGTAGGTGAACGCCTGGAGCCGGCGGTGGTCGCGCAGGATCACGATCACCGCGACGAAGAGCCCCACCCCGATCGTCATCCAGACCAGCTGGGTGCCGGCGAAGGTGCGGGCGGCAGAGTCGCGGGCCTCGTTGGCCAGGTCGATCCGGTGGATCATCGCCAGACCGAGACCGTTCAGGGCCGAGACGATCGGCAGCAGGATCGGGTCGGCGTACTCGGCGAAGAGGCGGATCACGACGTGGCAGCCGATCACCAGGGCGCTCAGCCAGGCGCCGTAGGTGAACAGGTTGACCGGCAATGCGCCGTTGACGCCGAGGTCGACGGCCGCGTAGGCGCCGACACCCACGACCAGGCTGAGCAGCAGCAGCACCAGCTCGGCACCTCGCCGGCGCCGGTGCACGAAGCCCATCAGGCCCTGGGCCGGGTCGTAGCCCTGTCGCGAGCTGCTCATGGCGCCTCGGTGCACAGCGCCGGGTTCGCCGGAGCCGACGGGCTGGCTGACGGGCTGGCCGACGGGCTGGCGCTGTTGCGCGTCTTGTTCGAGGGCGTCTTGCTGGGGGTCGCGCTCGGGCTCGGCGCCGTGCTGGCATCCGGGCTGGGCGTGGGCTCGGGGCACAGCGCCAGCCGCTCGAGGCGGGAGACGATGCCGCGCGCGTCCTCCAGGCTGTTCGCGCTGATGCCGTCGCGCACCTGGCGGGCGTTGTACGTCGGCAGGTCGTCGAGCGCGAGGTCGCTGGTCTCCTCGACGCGGTGCAGGGCCAGGCCGGGAAGGTCGGCCTCGACCCCGCGGAAGATGGCCACCCGGTCACCCTCGCTGGCGACGTAGTACTGGTCCTGGCTCCACTGGTAGCCGGCCACCGCGACGATCCCGCCGAGGAGCGCGACCACCGCCAGCAGGGCGACCCGGCGTGCCCAGAGGAACCGGCGCGGGGGCTGGGGGGCATACCGGATCTGCTCGGGATCGACGCCGGTCCCGGCATCCGCCGTGGGGGCGTCGACCGCCTCCAGCTCGCCGGTGTCCGTGCGTGGGGCACTGCCGATGCCACCCATCCCGCGTCGCCGCGGCGCCTCGGCCGCGGCGCCGACGAGCATCGGACCGGTGACGGCGGAAGCAGAGGTGTCGGCCTCGTCGACCGCGTCGTCGTCGACGAGGTCGGCGACGATCACGGTCACGTTGTCGGAGCTGCCGGCATCGAGCGAGGCGCTGATCAGCGACACGACCGCGTGGTCGGGGGTCCCCTCGCTCAGGAGCCGGGTGAGCTCGGCGTCGTCGAGCACCCCGGAGCAGCCGTCGGAGCAGAGCATGATCCTGTCGCCGCGAGCCACCTCGAGGGTGAAGCTGTCGGGCTCGGGCTCGTGGACCCCGTCGACGGCTCGGAGGATCAGGTTGCGGTGCGGGTGGACCCTGGCCTCGTCCTCGGTGATCCGACCTTCGTCGATCAGGCTCTGCACGAAGGTGTGGTCCGTGGTCAGCTGCGACAGGGTGCCGTCGCGCAGCAGGTAGCCACGGCTGTCTCCCACGTGCCCGACCCCGATGTGGCTGCCGTCGAAGATCACCGCCGTGACCGTGGTGCTGGTCCCCTCGATCTCTGGGGACTCCTTGACCAGGCCGGCGATCCGGTCGTGGCTGCGGTGGATCGAGCCGGCGAGCGCACTGAGCATGTCGTTGCCGGGCGGGGAGTCGAGGCGACGCAGCTCCTCGACGGTGGCGGCACTGGCGATGTCGCCGCGCGCTGACCCGCCGACGCCGTCGGCGATCACGAGGAGGTGCGGGCCGGCGTACCCGGAGTCCTGGTTGTCCTTGCGGACCCGGCCCACGTCCGAGAGCGCGGCGTAGCGGAGTCTCACTTGCGCAGCTCCAGGATCGTCTTGCCGATGCGCACCTGGGTGCCGAGCTGGAGGGCGGTGGCCTGGGAGATGCGGCTGGTGCCGACGTAGGTGCCGTTCGTCGAGCCGAGGTCCTCGACGAACCACTGCTCACCGGAGCTGGCGATGCGCGCGTGCCGGGTCGAGACGTAGTCGTCGTCGAGACGGATCGCGGCGTCGTTGCCGCGGCCGATCAGCAGCGGGGCGTTGTCGAGGGAGATCGCCTCACCCTTGTTGCCGCCCTCGACGATGACCACCTGGGTGGGTACGCCGCGCCGCGGCTTGGCGGGCTTCGTCTTGGTCTTCGGCCGCCGTTCGGTGCGCGCCTGGCCGCGACCGGACGCCTCCCTGGCCACGCGCGCCCCGAACATGTCGGAGCGGATCACGGAGATGCAGGACAGGACGAAGATCCACAGGATCGCCAGGTAGGCGAATCGAATCAGGACCAGGGTCAGCTCGGACAAACTCACTCACCCTTGTTCGGGGCGCCGTGCTTGAGGCGCAGGGACATGGTCGTGTTGCCGATCTTGATGGTGGCACCATCGACCAGCGCAGCCTGCTCGACGCGCTTGCCGTTGACCAGGACACCGTTGGTGGAGCCGAGGTCGTGCACCGTGATCCGGGGTGCACCGCCCGGGTCCTGGGCCTCTTCGACCCGGATCTCGATGTGCTTGCGAGAGACTCCCGGGTCGTCGATGCGCAGGTCGGCGTCGTTGCCGCGCCCGATCACGATGCCGGGGGGCGCCAGCGGCAGGTTCTCGCCGTTGACCACCAGGGTCGCGGTGGCCCGGCGTACCTGGGTGTCGGTGGGGTCGCCCGCGGCCATGCTGGAGCTGGACACCGTCTTGCTGCGCACCCGGAACCGTCCGGTGGTCAGCTCCTCGCTGGCCTCCATGGCGATCTCCACGGGGCCGGTGAAGACGTAGGACTGCTGGGCAGCGTGCTCGCGCAGCATCTCGGTGAGCTCGCGCGGGAGCTGCGGACCGAGACCTTCGAGTCGTTCGAGGTCAGGTCCGGAAAGCTCGACGACGAAGTGGTTGGGCACCAGGCGCCTGTCCCGGCTGAGGATCTGCGCAGAGTTGTCGACCTCGCGGTTGAGCGCCGAGGCGATCTCGACCGGCTGGACCGCACTGCGGAACGTGCGGGCGAAGACCCCGGAGATCATCTGCTCGAGCTTGTTCTCGAACCGCTGCAGTCCACTCACGGTGCCTCCCCTCGGGTTTTGTTCTGGCCGGTCGCTCTGGCGATGGTATCTGCCGGCCCCGGCCTCGTTGATGCCGGTTTGGGTGGTGGAGTGAACGTGGGATAACCTGAGCCCGCTTCTGGCGCGAGTGGCGGAATTGGCAGACGCGCACGGTTCAGGTCCGTGTGCCCGAAAGGGCATGGGGGTTCAAGTCCCCCCTCGCGCACCAGTGGAGCAAGAGCAGAGCCCGGTCGACCTGGTCGACCGGGCTCTGCTGCTACCCGGTGGTGTCCGGGACTGCTCTCAGGTCAGCGGGTGACCCTGACCGGGGCGAGGAGCACTCGCTTGGGGCTGAACAGGCGTGCCTTGACGACCCGGTTGCCGCGCCCGGCGCGGTTCGGGATGTCCAGGCGGCGTACGACGGTGCCGTTGGCCGCGACGCGGCCCTTGGCCAGAATCCGTCCCTGCCGGAACCGGATCACGTAGCGCTGGCCGGAGGTGGCGTTCTTGATCGTGGTGATCATGTGGCCGCCCTGGCGGACCTTGGACTTGTTCAGCTCCAGCGTCGGGGTGCGGGCCGGGGTGACCGCGGGGGGAACCGTGGCCGGCTTGGCCACGGTGACCGTGCGGGTGAGCTGCGGTGCGGGTTCGTGGGTGTCGTTGCCGGCCTGGTCGGCGTTGACCACGCAGGGCCCGGCGCTCTTGAGGACCAGGTGGGTGCCGGTGACGGTGCAGGTGCCGGCCTTGGTGGCGTCGTCGACGGTGTAGCTCACCGGCAGACCCGAGGACGCGGTGCCAGTCAGGGCGACACTCGTGCCGACCTTGCCGGTCCCGGGTGCCGTCCACGTGATCGCCTGGCTGGTCTTGCTGGGCGCCGGTGGCACGGTCAGGGCCAGGCTGTGATCGGCGCCGGCGGCGATGGCGGTGACGTCGGTGAGCCCCTCGGGGACGCTCGTCTGCCCATAGTCGTTGTCGCCCCAGCCGGTGATGGTGCCGTCGGCCCGAAGGGCGAGGTTGTGGAACGAGCCGGCGGCGATGGCGGTGACGCCGCTGAGCCCGGCGGGAACGACTGCCTGCCCGCGGTTGTTGAAGCCCCAGGCGGCGATGGTGCCGTCGCCCTGCAGGGCCAGACTGTGGAACGCGCCGGCGGCGATGGCGGTGGCGTCGGTGATGCCGTCCGGAATCGTGGTCTGCTGGTTGCCGTTGTAGCCCCAGCCAACGATGGTCCCGTCGGACTTGAGGGCGAGGCTGTGGAACGCGCCGGCGGCGATGGCGGTGGCGTCGGTGAGTCCGTCGGGAACGGCCGTTTGCCCGTCGTTGCTGTAGCCCCAGGCAACGACGCTGCCGTCGCTCCTCAGCGCGAGGCTGTGATAGCCGCCGCCAGCGATGGCGATGACGTCGGTGAGCCCGTCGGGAGCGGTGGCCTGCCCGCTTTCGTCGAGGCCCCAGCCAACGATGGTGCCGTCGCCCTGCAGGGCGAGGCTGTGGTGTTCGCCGACGGCGATGGCAGTGACGTCGGTGAGCCCCTCGGGGACGTCAGTCTGCCCGTAGTGGTTGTAGCCCCAGGCGGTGACGGTGCCGTCAGTCTGGAGGGCGAGGCTGTGGAACGCGCCGGCGGCGATGGCGGTGACGTCGGTCAACCCCTCGGGGATGTTCGTTTCCCCCGATTGGTTGGAGCCCCATCCTGTGACGTGGCCGCCCGGGGCAGGAGTGGCGCTGGCCGGAGCCGCGAGGCCCGCCAGGAGGACCAGCAACGTCAGCACGGCCAGGGCCAACGGTCGCGCTCCTTGTGTGAGGCGGTGAGCAGGTGGCTGGTTTGTGGCCTTGCACGGGTTCTGGGCAGCGGGCAGCATCAAGGGATCTCGCTCATCATGAGGCGACAGGGGGCATGCACACCATCGGCTGCGGCAGCTGACACCTGAGGGTTCGCCTTCCTGGCGCCCGCGGAGGCTCCCAGGGCACAGCGAAGCCCGGTTGACCCTGGAGTCGACCGGGCTTCTCTGCTCTGCAGGTGGCGCTCAGGTCAGCGGGTGACCCTGACCGGGGCGAGGAGCACTCGCTTGGGGCTGAACAGGCGTGCCTTGATGACCCGGTTGCCGCGCCCGGCGCGGTTCGGGATGTCCAGGCGGCGTACGACGGTGCCGTTGCTCGCGACGCGGCCCTTGGCCAGGATCCGTCCCTGGCGGAACCTGATCACGTAGCGCTGTCCGGAGGTGGCGTTCTTGATCGTGGCGATCATGCGGCCGCCCTGGCTGACCTTGGACTTGTTCAGCTCCAGGGTCGTGGACTTGGCGAGAGGCGCCGCAGGCGTCCCGGGCGGGGCCGGAGGCGTGGCGCGCGGTGTCACGAGTGCCAAGTTGTGACTGGTGCCGGCGGCGATGGCGGTGACATCACGGAGCCCGACGGGAACGGTCATGCGCCCGGAGTCGTCGTAGCCCCAGGCGACCACGGTGCCGTCGGTCTTGAGCGCGAGGCTGTGCTGCTGGCCTGCGGCGACGGCCGCAACGTGAGTGAGCCCACGGGGAACGACTTCAGCTCCGTAGGTGTTGTGGCCCCAAACTTGGACCGTGTCGTCGGATGACAGGGCCATGCTGTGGTTGTAGCCGGCGGCAATGCCGCTGATGCCCGTGAGACCGTCAGGGACGGTCGCCTGTCCGGAGGCGTCGTATCCCCAGGCGACCACGGTGCCGTTGGCCTTGCGGGCCAGGCTGTGATGGGCGCCGGCGGCGATGGCGGTGACGTCGGTGAGGTCGGTGGGAACCGCGGTCTGTCCCTCGCCGTTCGATCCCCAGGCGATCACGGTGCCGTCGGTCTTGAGGGCCAGGCTGTGACTCGCGCCGGCAGCGATGGCCCGGACGCCGGTGAGGTCGCCGGGAACCGCAGTCTCTCCCTTGTGATTGGCACCCCAGGCGACAACAGTCCCGTTGTCCTTGAGTGCAAGGCTGTGGAAGTAGCCAGCCGCAATCGCCGTGACGTCGGTGAGGTCGGTGGGAACCGCGGCCTGTCCGTACTTGTTGTTGCCCCAGGAGACAACGGTGCCGTCCTGCTTCAGAGCCAGGTTGTGCTCGTGACTTGAGCTGATGTCGGTGACGTCGGTGAGTCCCTCGGGCACGTCTGTCTGCCCGTGGGAGTTGTCACCCCAGGCGGAGACGTGGCCAGGTGTCGGGGGAGCGCAGCAGGCGCTTGCCGGAGCAGCCAGGCCCGCCATCAGGACCAGCAGCGCCAGGACGGATACGACGAGCGGTCGCGCCCCCCGTGTGAAGCGGCGAGCCCGTTGCTCCTTGTCCATGGCCGGGTGGTGGGCAGCGGGCAGCATCAAGGGATCTCGCTCATCGTGAGGTGGCAGGGGGCTGACAGACAACATCGGCTCGGGTAGCTGGCACCTGAGGACTTCGTACTGGTCCCCTGGCCGCTGCCCTCAGTTGCGCCCGGTGAATCCGATGCTGCCGTTGCTCGTCCGGCGGTGGTCGAACGCTGGGTCGTGGATGCGTTGGTGGTGGAAGTGGCAAAGCGGGACGGCGTCCTCGAGGTCGGTCCGGCCGCCGTGGCTCCAGGGTTCTCGGTGATGGAGCTCGTTTCCGGCGTGAGCCGGAAGTGGAGCCGACTCGTCACAAACGGACAGGGGGAGCGCAGCGGAGGATGTACGGCTTGGGACGCGTCGGGGACCCCACGCGCCCAGGCTCGGCAAGCGTATGGAGGCGGACTGCGCATTCGGCAGCGGAGGATTCCCTCTGGCTGAGATCTCGGGCGGGGTCAGGCTGCGCCGTCGCCGTCGGCGTGTGGTGGTCGCCGAGATGTCGCAAGCCGAACATCCCCCGCTGCGCTCCTCCTGTTCGTTTCCGACGTCTCGGCTCCGCCTCGGGCTGCGCCCGAGTGGGCAGGTGCTCGAGGAGCTCGGCGAACGCGAGGCCGCGGCGGTGGCGCCAGTCGAAGGAGCGGTCGTCGCCGGTCGAGCCTGCCGGGACCGCCGAGATGGCCGGGACCGCCGGGCCGGCCGGGACCGTCGCGCTGCCCGAGTTCCGCATCCGGCGGGGTGCGGTCATCGTCTCGATCACCTTGCGCAGGATCGCCGCGGCCAGGGTCGGGATGGTGAAGTGGCCGGTGGTGGTGCCGTCCTGGTTGTCGTGGAAGGTGAGGCTGCAGGCGTCGCGGGCGGTGGCTTCCTCGGTGCGGAGCAGGTCGTCCTCGTGGGCGTCGACGGCTGCTTGGTCGGGTTCGATGGTCTCGATGGCGCGGCGGGCGAGCCGGCGGAGCTGGTCGGGGTTCAAGCGCTGGGCTTGCTCGACGAGGGCGGCTTCGACGGTGGCGCGTTGCTGGTCGCTGACTCCGGCGGGCAGCTGGTCCGCGGCGTGCAGGATGACGGCGGCGTGGGCGGGGGAGACCAGTCCGGCGTCGAGGGCCTGGGCGGTGGCGTCGTGGTGGCCGTGCTCGAGCTCGGTGGCCAGCGCCACCTCGCGCGCGGCCGACGCGCGGGTGGTGTTGGTGTGTCGGGCGGTCCAGGCGTCGGTGCCGGTGAACCCGGCGTCGCGGGCGGTGCCGGCGTGGTCGGCGGCGGCGAGGATCTTGAGCTTGAGGGCGTCGAGGCGGCGCCCGGCGCGGTCGAGGTCGGCGAGCAGGGCGGCGTACTCGACTGACCTGACTCCGGAGGCAGCGTTGGCGTGCAGCTGGTCGAGGAGTGCGTGCAGCTCGGCGACGCCGGCGAGCACGGGGTGGGCCGTGTCGGGGTGGCGGTCGAGGAGTGCTGTCATGGGTCTATTCTGGTTCGAACAGGTGTTCGAGTCAAGGGGTGATCTTGGACTGTGGACTGACGCTGGGCTGGAGCGGCGTACGGGCATCTTTGCCCCCGTCCGCGCCTTTGGTCTGTGGGGTCGCCGAGATGTCGCAAGCCGAACATCCTCCGCTGCGCTCCCCCTGTTCGTTTCCGACGTCTCGGCTCCGCCTCGGGCTCCGCCCGAGTCCTCCTGGTGGGGTCCGACGTCTCGGCTCTGCCTCGGGCTTCGCCCGAGTCCGCCCGAGTCCCGAGTGCCGGCAGCGCTCAGCCGGCGGTGAAGGCGCCGATGGCGACGTAGAAGAGGGTGCCGGGGAGGACGCCGATGATCGTGGCGAGCCAGTAGGCGCGGGGACGGATGTCGGACACGCCGGCCATGTAGTTCACCGCCATGAACGGCACCACCGGGATCACCCGGGCACCGAGCACGGCCACGAAGCCGCGGCGGGCGAGCAGCTCGTTGGCGCGGGCGCCGTACTTCCCGCTGATCTTCGTCACGGCCTCCCGGCCCAGGACGTGGGCGAGCCCGAAGGCCATCGCTGCACCCAGCATGGAGCCGGCGTAGGCGAGGGGCACGCCCCACCAGAACCCGAACAGCACGCCGGTGAAGATCGAGAGCGCGGTGCGCGGCAGCGGGGCCAGGGAGTACGTCGCATAGATCAGCACGAACGCGGCCGGAGCCAGGGGACCGGACGTGCGGAGGTACTCCTGCAGCCGGTCGAGGTCCGAGACGTCCGTCAGCGTGGCCACCACGCCCACCGCCGCGATCACCAGCAGCAGGGCTGCGAGTCGGAACCACATGCCGGGGCGTCTCACGTGCCCGATCATGACGGTCACACCCGAAGGGGGAGCACGTCGGGTGCGCTCACACCTGTCGGCGGACGGGCATCTCGTTCTCGTGCGTCCAGCCCTGGCCGAGGCGGCGACCGGTGAGCTCCTCCCAGTTCAGGCGCACGTAGAGGGGCCGGCTGCCGCCTGCCCAGGGGCTCGGGTCCCAGGTGCGCTGGACCTGGGCGATCTCATCGGCGTCCTCGAGCCGCTCGCCTCGCCCGACCGCCAGCACGCTCCAGCCCTTGTGCTCGGCGTAGTCGACGTGGTCGATCTCGAAGGCGATCGGGGAGGCCCAGTCGTGGTGAGACACCAACCCGTAGGGCGAGGTGCGGAAGATGACCGCCTCACCGACCAGGCTGTAGTTCACCGGGAGGATCCGGGGGCCTTGCGGCGTGCACAGGCCCAAACGCCCGAACACCCCTCCCCCGAGCAGTTCGCGACACTTCGCGTAGGGCAGCTCCATCATCTCGGCCATATCCCCAACGTGCCACCGCCGGTGCCGCCCCGGTGAGGGTCGAACGTCCCGAACACCGGGCCGCTGGACCCACGTTCAGGGCCCGCGCCGCCTAGGGTGGCCGGGTGCGTCAGGAGATCCAGGGACTGCGGGCGCTCGCCGTGGTCCTCGTCGTGCTCTTCCACCTGTGGCCGGGGAGGGTGTCGGGCGGCTACGTCGGTGTCGACGTCTTCTTCGTCATCTCCGGGTTCCTGATCACCGCGCACCTGCTCCGCGAGGTCGACCGCGAGGGATCGGTGGACCTCGCCCGGTTCTGGGCCCGCCGGATGCGACGGCTGCTCCCGGCGGCGTACGTCGTGCTGCTCGCGTCTGCGGTGGGCACGCTGGTGCTCGTGCCGCAGCTGCTCTGGCGGCAGTTCCTCGGCGAGCTCACCGCCGCCGCGCTGTACGTCGAGAACTGGGCGCTCGCGATCGGCTCGGTCGACTACCTCGCCGCGGACAATGCACCCTCGCCGGCGCAGCACTACTGGACGCTCTCGGCGGAGGAGCAGTTCTACCTCGTGTGGCCGTTGCTGGTGCTGGCCGGGCTGTGGGTGGCCAAGGTGGCTTCAGACCGTCGCAACCGCCGGGAGGCGGTCGACCAGCGCCGGGCGGTCTTCTTCGTGCTCGCGGTCACGACGGCCGCCTCGCTCGGCTACTCGCTGTGGATCACGGCCAGCAACGGCGCCTGGGCCTACTTCGTCACCCCGGCACGGGCCTGGGAGTTCGGTGCCGGCGCGCTGCTCGCCTTCGCCCCCGCGGCATCCGGCGTGCTGGCGCCGAGACTCCGGGCGGCGCTGGGCTGGCTGGCCCTGGTCGTGCTGCTGTCCTCCGCGATCGTCCTCGACGAGTCCACGCCGATGCCCGGCACCGCGGCGATCTGGGTGGTGGCCGCATCCGCTGCGCTGATCTGGGTCGAGGCCCCTGCGGTCGACTGGGCGCCTGCCCGGCTGCTGGTGACCGGGCCGGCCCGCTATCTCGGCGACATCTCCTACTCCGTCTATCTCTGGCACTGGCCGCTGATCATCCTGCTGCCCTACGTCACGGAGCACCCGCTCACCTCGCTGGACCGACTCTCGGTCCTGCTGGCGACGGTCGGGTTGGCCGCGCTCACCAAGCGCTGGGTCGAGGACCCGGTCCGGACCGGTCACCGCTTCGGCCTGCCCCGGCCGCGCGTCACCTTCGCGTACGCCGCGCTGGGGGCCGCAGCCGTCGTCATGGTGTGCGTGGTTCCGCGCCTCGAGCTGACCCGGGAGCTCGAGGCGACCCAACGCGCGGCCGCCCAGCTCACCGAGGAACCGCCGCGCTGCTTCGGCGCCGCGGCTCGCGACCCGCAGTCGCAGGGGTGCCCGAACCCCGACCTCGAAGGGGTCGTCGTCCCGGCGCCGGAGGTGGTCCGGGAGGACTACCCGCAGTACGGCCGGTGCGCCACGCCCGCGATCGGCGAGCCGCTGGAGCCCTGCCGCTTCGGCCAGCGACGGGACGGGGTCCCGCACGTCGCGGTGATCGGCGACTCGCACGCCCGGATCATGATGACGATGGTCGAGCCCCTGGTCGAGCAGGGAAGGCTCACCGCCGACCTCCTCGTCTCCGGCGGCTGCCCGTGGTCGACGAGCACCCCCAACCTGGCGATCCCCGAGGGCAGGACCTGCGCCGACTTCCGCACCAAGCTGGACTCGCTGCTCGACCGCACCGCGACCGACTACGACGTGGTGCTGACCACGGCGAGGCTCACCACCATGCGCGGCAGCATCCGTGACCGGGTGGCAGGTCTCGCCGAGGCATGGAGCCGGATCACCCGGCTGGGGGTGCCGGTGGTGGTGCTCAAGGACAACCCGCAGGACCGGCAGGACCAGGACCCCACGCACGACCCGAACTTCTGCCTGGCCCAGCTCGCGGACGGCGCCGACACCTCACCGTGCGACCTGGACCGGGCAGAGCGCCTGGACCGGTGGTTCGACTCCCTTTCCGCCGCGGCGGACCGCGCCGGAGCCGAGGTGCTGGACCTGACGCCGTACTACTGCGACGCGCAGACGTGCCCGGCCGTCATCGGCGGCGTCAACGTCTACTTCGACAACAACCACCTCACGGTGACCTACGCGAAGACCCTGGCCCCCTATCTCTACCGGGCGCTCCGAGACCAGGGCCTTCCCACCGCCGGCCCGGCCTACTTCAAGAAGCCGTAGAGCACCGAGTGCGCCGCCGATCCGAACCGCAGGGTCGCGGAGCGGTCGCCCTTGGCAGCGTTCTTCGCGGGGGCGAAGGTCACCGTCAGGGTGGTCGACCCGTTGGCCGGCAGGTTCAGCGACGAGGCCGAGGCCGTGAACGCGGGATCGCCGGAGACCGTCACCGTCACCGTCCGGGCAGACCCGGTCAGGTTCGTGACCGTCAGTGACCGGGTCAGCGCCTTGCCGGCACCGGAGGGCGTCGACCCGAACGAGGTGCTCACCGAGGACAGCGCCAGCGTCGCGCCCACCGCAGCGTCCACGTCCTCCAGCCCGGACCCCGTGACCTGGGGGTCGGTCTCGAGGGTGGTGATCGCCTTCGACTTGGTGAGCACGCCCTCCTTGGCCGTGTTCACGATCGCCGAGCGGACCTCGGCCGCCGACCAGGTGGGGTGCGCCTGCCGGACCACGGCCGCGGTCCCGGCCAGGTGCGGGGTCGCCATCGAGGTGCCCTGCATGAAGCCCCAGCAACCCTCGGGCGGGAGCGGGCTGCAGAAGGAGGCCGGCAGCGACGAGAGGATGTTGACCCCGGGAGCCACCACGTCCGGCTTCACGCCGTAGGTCACGTCCGTGGGTCCCTGGCTGGAGAAGTTCGCCATGATGTCGTCGTTGCCGGTCGTGGCGTACGTCGCATCGACGCCGATCGTGACGGGCATGCCCGACCGTGCCATCAGGGCACCCTGCTCGGCCTGGCTGGCCATCACCGCGACGATCGTGCTCGGGAACGCGGCGTCGGTGGCCATCGCCGTCGGGTCACCGGGGACGTTGTTGACGACGATCACACCCTTGGCGCCGGCCTTCTCCGCCACCGAGACCTTGTTGCTGAACGTGCAGGTCCCGCGCAGCACGAGGGCGAGGTTGCCGTTGACCGATGAGCTGTAGCTGCCGTCGGTGCAACCCGTCGTCAGCGTCGATCCGCCCGACGGGACGAGGTTGCCGGTCAGCGGTGTGGACGGGGTCGGGAAGTCACCGACGGCGGTCACGGCGAGCGGCGTGCCGGAGGCTGCGGTGCCGGCGTACACAGGGATGCCGACGAAGTGGCCCACGCTGGAGGCACCCGCGGTCAGGGCGCGCTCGGCGGACCCCGGGGAGCCGAGGGTGAAGTGGCCCGGCCCTTCGTTCCCGGCCGCCACCGCGACCACGATGTTGGCGCGGTCCAGGTTGTCCACCGCGTGCGTGAGCAGGTCCTGGGCGCCGTGCGCATCCCCGCCCAGGCTCATGTTGATGACGTCCATGCCGTCCTCGGCCGCGGCCTGGAGGGCGTTGAGGATGTCCTCGCTGCGACCGTTTCCTTCGTCGCCGGGGAAGACGTTGTAGTTGCCGAGCAGGGCGCCGGGAGCGACGCCGCTGGGGGCGTAGGGGATCGCCGCGCCGCCGACCGACGCCGGTGTCTCGGCGTTGCAGGCCACCGTGCCCGCGACGTGCGTGCCGTGGTCCTGCACGGCGGCGGGGGTGTAGCCGCGCTGTCCGGCGCGGTTCGAGAAGACCTTGGCGACGATGACCTTGTCGTTGGTGAAGGCCCCGTCGTTGGCCGGGTTCTTGTCGGCGAAGCAGGGGTGGCTCACGTCGATGCCGGTGTCGACGATGGCCACCTTGACGCCGTGGCCGGCGTTGCTCGGAGCCGAGGGGCTGGCTGCGGCCCAGCCGAGCTTTCCGTCGATCAGGGCGAGGTCGGGGTCGGCCGCGGACGGCGTGTAGGTCTGCTCGTAACCCGCGGACACCACGTTGGGCGCACCGGCGACCGTGCTCAGCGGGGTGCCGTTGAGCTGCACCGCCACGGCGTTCAGGGCCACGTCGTACTCACCGGTGATCTTCGCCTGGGGCGCGTTGTCCTTGAGCCACTGCCGCAGACCGTTGCGCTGGGCAGCCAGCTGCGCGCGCTCGTTCTTGACCGCGGTGCTGCCGAACGCGAGCTTCTTGCCCTTGCCGGGGGCCGTCTTCGGCGAGGTGGCCAGCGGGGCGCGCGAGAGCTGGACGATCGCGCTGGACGTGTCGGTCCCGCTCGGGGCGCCGGTGGCGTCGGTGCGGGGGTTGTACCCGCCTCCCGCCGGGCCCGACGGGGCTGCGACTGCGGCGACGGCTCCGGCCGTGGCGAGGGTGAGGGCGGTGCCTGCCGCGAGCAGGCCGAACCGGTGGTGGCGCAGGGGTGACATGTTGCTCCTGAAGGAAGTTGCCCGAGATGACCAGCGGCAGTGTCCGCCGGTCGATCGAACATAGTGCGACAAGCCCTGACTTGGGAAGAACCATCGCTTTGCGAGGTGCCTCCCGTTCTGGACCAGTCACCGGTGTGGCTTGCCTCAGTGGTTGCTCAGGAAGTACTCCCCGATCAGGTCGCCGAGCAGCGCCCCGCTCGTGATGTCGCTGGGCACGTGCCCGGCCATGTAGATGCGCGACCAGTCGATCTGGCCCTCGGTCCAGACGTACTCCGAGCGTCGTGCGGGATCGAGCCCGCCGAGGAAGGTGGTGGCGGCTGCCCCGGCGGCTGCGTGCCGGGAGGGGTAGGAGCAGGGGCACACCTGTCCCTGCGCGACCACGTGGTCGCGGCGCAGCGCCGGTTGCAGGACGTACGGCGCTGACTGCTGGTAGCGCTTGCCGAGCGCATCGGCCACGGTCTTCGACATCTTCAGCATCACCTTGAGGTCGGCCTTGCGGGCTTCACCCTCGCGACTGGGCAGCAGCTCGGCCTGGTCGTGGACGTAGAGCTTCCAGAGGTCCTTCTTGCCGTAGACCTCCAGCCAGGTGGCCGCCGCGATCCCGGCCCTGGTCCGGGTCGAGGCGATCCGGGCGACGTCGGAGACCTCGGCCGCCCGAGCGGCCGAGGCAGGTGGGGGTGGCAGGTGCGCCTCGAGCCAGGTCACGAACGCCGCGTCGTCACGAGCGTGGCCGTGGGCGGCGAACCACTGCGCCATCAGCGCGTGGGCGGGCGCCGACTGTGCCTCGACGGACGATTCGGTCCCGGAGATCGCGGAGGTCGGGAAGAGTGCGGGAGGCGGATGGGCGCCGATCCGGTCCTTGGCCGAGAGGTTTGCACCTCCCGGAACGCGCACGCCGAGCGTGCCACCGATGACGGCGAGCAGTGCGACGACCGCGACGACCAGGTAGCGGGTGGGGAGGTTGTGCCTCATGCGCTGTGACTCCGAATCTCGAGGGGCTGGTCCACGGCGCTGTGCAGGATGCGACCCCGCAGGTCGCGGACGTGGTTGTCGGGAATGCCCGTTCGCAGCAGCGATGCCGCCGCGGCGTACTTGCTGAACGAGCGGGGCCGCACGCCCAGGGAGAGCAGCAGCCGGTCGGCGTCGCTCGGCCGCAGGCCGCCCTTGGTCTCCACCAGCACGTGGTCCTCGTCGAGCCAGACCCGTCCCTCGTCGAGGCGGCAGGTGACGCCCCAGTCGAGCGTCATCCGGGCCGGGTCGCTCCCGGTGCGAGCCAGGGTCATCCGCTCGTAGGAGACCTCCATCGTGGGGTGCAGCCGATCCTGCTCGATGTGGATCGCCTGCTGCGCCAGGGTCCGGGCGACGAAGCCCCGGTCGTGGTGCGACAACGTCCCGTAGGCGGCCGCCGGGCTCTCGGCCACGGTCTTGACCGTGTGGCCGCGAGCACCTCGGACCTTGACCTCGACCCGGCACAGGCCGTCCTCGACGTAGAGCCGACTCCGTGACTTCCAGCGGCGCCGCCGACCTTGGACGTGCGCGCGGACCGTCTGCAGGCACTGGCTGTCGAAGTAGGTGCTGCGGTATTGCGTCGTACGGCGGTCCCCGATCGCGAGCAGCCCCCAGTCGGGCCCCAGCTCGTCCAGGAGAGCACCCGCCGCCACGATCGGGACGAAGTACTTCCGGTCGATCCGGGTCATGGTCGCGGCCTCCCCGACGACGGTGGCCAGGGACAGGTGCGCGCGGCCCGACCGGCCGAGGTCAGCGAGCATCGAAGGCCTCCATCGGCACACCGCGCTCGTCCATCGGGGGACGCCATGACCCGGCAGGGGCCGCGAAGCGTACGGCGACCCTGGTGGTCTCCCGCACGAGGTCGACCTCCTCGATCACGACGTCCAGCGGCTCGACCTGGAGCCGGTCGACCACGGCCGCGGCCGCCTCGGTGGAGCTCCCGACGGCGTGGTCCAGGGTGACCCGCAGGACCCGGGTGACCGGGGTCCGCGACCGCGTCTCGTCGACCACCCAGAGCGCCAGCAGCAGCACGGCGTCGAGCACGACGACGATGAGCAGCGGGCGACCGGGCAGGGCGGTCACCAGGGCGAGCACGAGCGCCACGAACGTGTAGGCCACGTCCTTGAGGGTGAACGCGGTGCTGCGCAGCCGCACCAGGCTGAGCAGCCCGAAGAGCCCGAACCCGACTCCGGTCGGGAAGTGGCCGGTGCCGATCGAGGAGATGGCGGCGAACAGACCGATGTTCAGCGCGGTGAAGACCAGGGTCATCTCTGGAGCGGCGAGGCGCCTTCGGTAGAGCCACCCGACCAGGAGCAGCATCGCGAGGACGTCGAGCCCGAGTCGGCCGAGCAGGTCGAGGAGGTCAGGAAGGTGCATTCCGGGAGGTTAGGGAGACGAACCTGACGGCACCATGACGTCGCTCCGGCGCGGGTGAACCTACGCTGGCCAGATGCACGTGGTGGTGGTCGACGACGAGGTGCGGATGGTCGAGCTCGTGACCGGCTATCTCGAGGAGGTCGGGTTCACCACGACCGGGTGCCACGACGGGCTGACGGCCCTGGCGGCGGCGCACTCGCTGGACGCCGACGTGCTGGTGCTGGACCTGATGCTGCCGGGCATGTCGGGCCTGGAGGTGTGCCGGCGGCTCAGGGACGAGGGGGTGGACCTCCCGATCCTGATGCTGACCGCCCGCGGTGCGGTCTCCGAACGGGTGGCAGGGCTCGAGGCGGGCGCCGACGACTACCTGGTCAAGCCGTTCGCGATGGAGGAGCTCGCGGCCCGCCTCAAGGCGATCGGTCGCCGCCGCGAGCCGACCGAGCACCGCAGCACCGTCGGCGACGTCACCCTGGACCCTCTCGAGCAGCGGGTCTGGATCGGTGGCCTGCTCACGGAGGTGTCGCGCCGTGAGTTCGCGATGCTGGGCGAGCTGATGCGCAACGCGGGGCACGTGGTCTCTCGCCAGCGGCTCTTCGACGTGATGTGGGACGGGGAGGTGGACATCCGGAGCAACGCGATCGAGGTGCACATGAGTCGGCTGCGGGCCCGGCTCCAGGCTTCGGCAGACGTCACCATCACCACCCTGCGTGGAACGGGCTACCGCCTCGAGCGTTCTGCGTGACCGTCTGGCAGCGGCTCGTCGGGGGCAGGCCGATCGTGACGCGCCTGGTGCTGGCGGTCGCGGCCGCGATGGCGGTCGTGCTCGTGCTCGCGGCAGCATTCGTCTACTGGCGCGTGGCCTATGCGCTGAACCGTCAGCTCGACCAGGACCTGGCTGCATGGCGCAGCGTGGTGAACCGGTCGGTCGCCGAGGGGCAGCAGACCCCGCTCGACACCCCCGGGCAGACCTTCCAGCTCTACGGCGCCTCCGGTGACCTCGTCGGTGGCAACCAGGCCATCCCGAGGCTGGCCAGTCGGGCACAGGTCGCCGAGGTCCTCTCCGGCCAGGACCAGGAGTATGACGTCGGCGCCTTCCTCCCGGCCCCCGCTCGCGCCTACCGGGTCACCGCGAGCACGGTCGAGGCACCCCAGGGGCGTTGGGTGGTGGTGGCCGCGATCAGCCGCCGCAAGCACGACGAGGCCCTGAGGGAGCTGCTGCTGCAGCTCGCCATCGCCGATCTGATCGCGCTGGGAGGCGCGTCGTTCGTGGGCTACCGGACGGCGCGCGCCGCCCTCGACCCGGTGGAGGCCTACCGGCGGGCAGCCGAGCGGGCCGGGAACGAGGAGGTGGGGCGCCTCCCCGTCGCGGAGGACCGCGACGACGAGCTGTCGCGGCTGGGGCACACCTTCAACGACCTGCTCGCCCGGATCGAGTCAGGCGCTGTCCGGGAGCGCCAGTTCCTCGCGGACGCGTCCCACGAGCTGCGCACCCCGCTCGCGCTGATCAGCACGGAGCTGGAGTGGGCCCGGCACCGGCCGCGCTCACCCGAGCAGATGGCCCAGGTGCTCGGATCCCTGCGCGAGCAGGTGGATCGGCTCGTCGCCATGACGAACGCGCTGCTGGAGGTGGAGGAGCTGCGGGCCAGCGGTCCGCTTCCGCGTGAGGAGGTGCGACTCGGCGAGCTGGTCTCCGACGCGGTGCGCGACGGTCTGCCGCTGGACGGACCACCTCTCGACGACCTGCCACCAGACCTGGTGCTCACGGTGTCGCAACCCGACGCGACGGTGGCGGTGAACCGGCGCTGGATGACGATCGCCGTGGCCAACCTGCTCCGCAACGCGCGTCGGCACGGAGAAGGTGTGATCACCCTCGAGGCCGCGTGCGACGGGCCGCGGCTGCGCCTGGTCGTCCGGGACCAGGGGCCAGGCTTCCCAGCAGCGTTCCGGGAGGTCGCGTTCGACCGGTTCACACGCGCTGACTCCAGCCGGACCACGCCCGGCTCGGGACTGGGGCTGCACCTCGTGCGGTCGGTGGCCCTCGCCCACGGGGGTCAGGCCCGGGTGCTGGACGGCCCCGGCGGCGCCGTGGAGCTCATCGTGGACGCGCGTCGGTGAACCGACCTCAGCCGGACAGGTCGAAGTGCACGCCCGTCTTCTCCTCCGACTGCAGCCACAGCTTCGCGGCGAGGTCGTCGTTGCGGGCGTGCCGGCTCAACGCCGCACGGCCGAGGCGGCCCCGGCTCTCGCCCAGCGACTTCGGCCCGACGTAGGAGCCGGGCTCGGCGAACGTCGCGGCGTACAACGTGGGGTTGGCACCGGCCGCGGAGGACTGGAACAGCAGCGGCATGAAGTACGGCGCGGTCTTGTGGACCAGCCAGCTGGAGCCCATGCCTTCTCGGGAGCCGACCAGGTTGGTCGCCGAGACCCCCGGGTGCGCTGCGGTCGAGACGAGACGCGACCCGGCCTCGGTGAGCCGGCGGTGCAGCTCACGGGCGAACAGCACGTTGGCCAGCTTGCTGTTGCCGTAGGCCTTCTTCGCGACGTACGACGACTCCGGGTTCCCCTCGAGCACGGACTCGTCGCCCCGGTGGTGCGCGATCGACGCGACCGTCACCACCCTCGGGCTCGGGGCGGCCAGCAACGAGGGCAGGAGCAGGCCGGTCAGCGCGTAGTGACCGAAGTGGTTGGTGCCGAGCTGGAGCTCGAGGCCGTCCTCGGTCTCGCGGTGCTTCGGCGGGGTCATCACCCCGGCGTTGTTGACCAGCAGGTCCAGCGGACCGTCGACGCGCTCGACGAAGGAGCGCACGGACCGCAGCGACGCGAGATCGAGGGCCTCGACGGACGTGCTGGCCGGCAGCCGCTGCGCAGCCTCGCGGGCCGACTCGGTGTTGCGGCAGGCGAGCACCACGTGGGCGCCGTGCTCGGCCAGAGCCAGCGCCGTGTGGAAGCCGATGCCCGAGTTGGCCCCGGTCACCACGGCACGGGTGCCGCTGAGGTCGGGAAGGTCGGCCGGGGTGAAGCCGGCCAGCTCGGGGGTGCTCACGGGGTGCTCTCCTGCGGATCGGTGTGCAGCTGACCGGTGCGGTCCTTGGTGAGCGACCGGCTGATCACCAGTCGCTGGATCTGGTTGGTGCCCTCGAAGATCTGGGTCACCTTGGCCTCGCGCATGAACCGCTCGACGGGGAAGTCACGGGTGTAGCCGTAGCCGCCGAGGACCTGCACGGCGTCCGTGGTCACCTTCATGGCGGCGTCGGTGGCGGTGAGCTTGGCGATGGACGCCTCGCGGGAGAACGGCAGGCCGCGGTCCTTGAGCCGGGCGGCGTGCAGCATCATCGCCCGAGCGCTCTGGACGGCTGCCTCCATGTCGGCGAGCAGGAACGCAAGACCCTGGAACTCGATGATGGGGCGACCGAACTGCTCGCGCTCCGCGGCGTACGCGACGGCATGGTCCAGCGCGGCCTGACCCAGCCCGACCGCGACGGCCGCGATCCCGAGGCGTCCGGAGTCCAGGCCGGCCAGGGCGATCTTCAGGCCGTCGCCCTCGTTGCCGAGCAGCCGCTCGGCCGGCACCCGGACGTTCTCGAGCCGCATCGTCGCGGTGGCCGAACCGGTGAGACCCATCTTGCGCTCGGGCGGGTCGGCGACCAGCCCCTCGGTGTCCGCGGGGACCAGGAAGCAGGAGATGCCGTTGCGGTCGTCGGAGGTGCGGGCCATCAGCTTGTAGAAGTCGGCGTGGCCGCCGTGGGTGGTCCAGGCCTTGGCTCCGTTGATGACGTACTCGTCACCCTCGAGGCGGGCCTTGGTCCGCATCGCCGAGGGGTCGGAGCCGGCGTGGGCCTCGGAGAGACAGTAGGCACCGAGCAGCTCGCCGCCGAGCATGTCCGGCAGCCACGTGGCGCGCTGCTCGTCGGTGCCGGCGGTGGCGAGCCCGAAGCAGGACAGCGCGTGCACCGAGACCCCGACACCGACGCTCGCCCAGACGGTCGCGATCTCCTCGACGACCTGGAGGTAGACCTCGTAGGGCTGGCCCCCGCCGCCGTGCTCCTCGGGATAGGGCAGCCCGAGCAGTCCGGCCCGACCCAGGGTGCGGAACACCTCGCGGGGAAAGGTCTCGGTGGCCTCGGCCTCGACGACCTTGGGCTCGAGCTCACGCGCGGCGATGTCGCGGACGAGCTCGATCAGGGCCGTGGCCTCATCGGTGGGCAGGACTCGACTGGCAGGCATGGTTTCACCCTAGTTCGCGCCATCCGGTTCTGTGACGACCGGCCTCGGCGCCCGAACAGCGGTGCTCAGTCCGTGGTGGCGGCCGCCCAGAGGTTCACGCCGGCCTCGACGGCGTACCGGTCGATCTCGGCCAGCTCGTCGTCGGTGAGCGGCGGCGACTGGAGCGCGTCCAGGTTGGTGTCGAGCTGGGCCACCGAGGAGGCGCCGATCACCGCGGAGGTGACCCGCTGGTCACGCAACACCCACTGCAGCGCCATCTGCGCGAGCTTCTGGCCGCGCCGCTCCGCGATCTGGTTCAGCTTCCGGACATGGTCGAGGGTGGACTCCGACAGGTTGTCCTGGGGGATGGTGCTGCCACCTCGCGCGGCGCGGGAGTCGTCCGGCACGCCGTTGAGGTAGCGGTCGGTGAGCAGCCCCTGGGCGAGGGCGGTGAACACGATGCAGCCCATGCCCTGCGTCTCCAGCTCGTCGAGGAGGTCCTCCTCCATCCACCGGTTCAGCAGGGAGTACGACGGCTGGTGGATCAGCAGCGGAGTGCCCAGGTCGCGCGCGATGTCGGCCGCCTCCTTGGTCTTGGCGGCCGAGTAGGAGGAGATGCCGACGTAGAGCGCCTTGCCGGACCGCACCGCACGGTCGAGCGCCATCATCGTCTCCTCGACCGGGGTCTCGGGGTCGAAGCGGTGGCTGTAGAAGATGTCGACGTAGTCCAGGCCCATCCGGCTCAGTGACTGGTCGAGCGAGGAGAGCACGTACTTGCGCGAGCCACCACCCTGGCCGTAGGGGCCGGGCCACATGTCGTAGCCGGCCTTGGTGGAGATCAGCAGCTCGTCGCGCAGCCCGGCGAAGTCGTCGCGGAGGTACTTCCCGAAGTTCTCCTCGGCCCGGCCGTAGGGCGGTCCGTAGTTGTTGGCCAGGTCGAAGTGCGTCACGCCACGGTCGAACGCGCGCCGGAGGATCGCCCGCTGGGTCTCCTCGGGGCGGTCGGTGCCGAAGTTCTGCCACAGACCCAGGGACAGGGCGGGAAGCTTCAGGCCGCTGCGACCGCAGAAGCGGTATTCCATGGTGTCGTAGCGGTCGTCGTTCGGGCGGTAGTCAGTCATGGGGTCAGTCTCCTCGGTGGAGTGGTGCTGGTCGGAAGTGGGACGACGGAGCGGTCGACGCAAGCTGGTCACCCGAGCTGGACGTCCCCGCACAGGTGGACGCGGATCCCGAGCTCGTCGAAGAAGGCAGCCTTGGCCAGCAGCGCCTTGTCCGCCTGCTCGGAGTCCGGCGCGTAGACGACGTTGAGGTGGTTGGCCTTGTGTCGAGCCATCATCTGGTCCCGGCTCACGCCGTGCAGCACCGCGTGCATGATCGGCCAGACGGGCGTGGTCGCGTCCAGGCGTCGCTGGGTCTCCTCCTCAGGGAGCTCGACGACGCTGGCCCGGCCGAGGTCGGCGTGCAACGCACCGTCCATCAGGAAGATCCGGGACCAGACGATCTCGCCGGGCTTGGAGACCCCGCTCAGCGTCCCGCCGCCGAGCGGGAAGTACATCGCCGGCTGGCGCATGGTCCACGACTTGTCGTAGCCGCCGTTGTGGGACGCGGGGACCGATCCGGAGATCTCGAAGACCCAGACGAACTCGCCGTCGTAGTCCTCCCCCCAACGGATGTCGTGCAGCGTGGTCGCAGGGTCCATCCCCATCGCGCGCCAGAGCCGGTTGGTGACCAGCGAGTCGACCGCGACACCTTCGTCGACCTCGTTGAAGTGCGGCAGGGCGTTCCCGGCGTAGAGCTCCCGACCGCCGTCGCGGCTCAGCACCGGCGGCCGCTCGACGTTGTTCAGCAGCCCCTCGGCGAGATCGCTCGCGGGGACCGTGTCCTTGAGGCCCTGCTGGTACTGGATGCCCACGGCGTCGAGCCCGAAGTCGTCGGACATGCGCAGCGCGGCGACGTACATCTTGAACTGGCTGTGCAGCTGGGCGTCGGTGAGCTCCGAGGCCTCGTCGGTGCCGGTGTGGAAGGTGAGCCCGGCATCCTCCAGCCAGGCGCGCACCCGGTCGGCCTCGATGTCGCTGACGCGGTCCATCTCCGCCACCAGGGCGCTCTGGGAGAGTCGCTCCTTGAAGATCCCGAGCGGGTTGAGGTACTCGTCGTCGATGATCGCGTTGTACATCCCCATGCAGCCCTCGTCGAAGACGCCGATGATGGCCTTCTCCTGACGCAGCTGCTGGGCCAGGGCCCGACCGAGCTCCACCTCGGGTGACCCGGTCAGCTCGGGAAGGTCGCGCACGTGCGACAGGTCGTGCTCCAGGGAGCCCCGCTCCAGCCAGGTGCGCAGACCCTCGACGGCCCAGTCGTCGGTGAAGTCCTCACTCCACAGCACCGAGTGGGCCACGCCGGCCTTGGTCAGGCTTGCCGTGAGGCCCAGGAGCCCAACCAGGCCGGGGAACTGGCCGTTCCAGTTGGCGACCAGCAGGATCGGGCCGCGGTGGGTGCGCAGACCGGCGAGCACGTGGTGGCTGTACTGCCAGACCGCCTCGGCGACGATCAGCGGGGCGTCCGCAGGAATGGCCTTGAACACCTCGATGCCGGCACGCTGGCTGTCGATGAAGCCGTGGCCCTTGGTCTCGTCGACGGCATGCCCACGACGGACCTGCCAGCCGAGAGCGTCGAGCGCGGCTGCCAGGTCGGACTCGAGCTGCTGCTGCACGGACCAGCAGGTCACGTTGGCGCTGAGCCTCAGGTCGCCGCTCGCCACGGTGTAGACGGTCTGCGGCTCGGCCTCGAGCGTCGGGGTGGGCACGGGGAGGGTGTACGCGGTCATGGTGCTCCTTCGAGATGGGGCTCAGCGCACCTGGCGGCTGGCCAGGGCATGGTTGATGTCGCGGGTGGCGAGGTACAGCGCGCGGTAGTGCGGGTAGAGCTCGTCGAGCACCGCGGCAGCCTCGGCCTGGGGTCGGACGATCGCGCGGACCGGGTTCCAGTCCTCGATGGACACGTCTGCCTGGGTCTGCGCGGCCAGCAGGGCGCCGCCGTAGCTCGCCCCGATCGTCTGGGTGTGGATGACCTGCTCGAGCCCGGTCGCGTCGGTCACGATCTGGGTCCACAGGTCGCCCTGGGTGCCGCCGCCGACCGCGACGATGCGGCGGACGTCCCCACCCGCCTCGCGCATCGTCTCGATGTTGTGCCGGATGCCGAACCCGATCGCCTCGAGCGTGGCCCGGTAGAGGTCTCCGCGGGTGTGCGAGACCGTCAGGCCGACGAGGGTGCCGCGAGCCTGCGGGTCGAGGATGGGCGTCCGCTCGCCCGCGAAGTAGGGCAGCATCAGCAGCCCGTTCGAGCCGGGGCCGGACTCGTCGGCGAGACGGGTCAGCTCCTCGAATCCGACCCCACCGAAGAGGTCGCGCCACCAGCTCGTGATGGCCCCGGAGGTCGACATCCCCCCGGCCAGGTTGTGCGTGTTCGGCAGGGCGCCGACAGTGCCCCACAGCGAAGGGCTGGTGACCTTGGTGGACACGGTGTTCACCAGGAACAAGGTGGTGCCGTACATCAGCATCAGGTCGCCGACCTCGTGGGCACCGACGCTCAGCGCCTCGGCCCACGCGTCGACGGTGCCGGCGATCACCGGGGTGCCCTGGGGGATCCCGGTCAGCTCTGCGGCCTCGGGGTGGACCTCGCCGGCCACCTCGCCCGACCAGAGCAGCGGCGGCATCTCCAGGGCGGGACAGATGTCGTCGACCCAGGGCGCGTGCCACTGGTGACGGTCCACGTCGTAGAGCGGGGTGCACTGGCTGGCCGAGTGATGGTCGAGCACGTAGCTGCCGGTCAGGTGGTGCACGAGCCACGAGCTCGGCATGAACAGCCGTCGAGCCCGGGCGAACAGTGCGGGCTCCTCGTCGGCCACCCAGGCCACCTTCGCGCCGGCCGCCTGCGAGGTGAGCGAGGAGCCGCCGCGCTCGCGGATCGCCTCGTCGCCGTACTTCTCGGTGAGCCTGTCCACCTGGGCCATCGCCCGGGTGTCGACGCCGTACAGGATCGCGGGGCGCAACGGCTGGTTCTCGGCGTCGGTCAGCAGCACGCACGGGCCCATGCCACTCACCCCGACGGCGGTCACCGTCGCCGGGCAGCTCTCCAGCAGCTCCCGGCTGAGCTCGACGAACTCGTCCCACCAGATGCCCGCCTCCATCTCGACGTGGCCGGGGCGAGGACGGGAGACCGCGTGCTCGCGGGTCGCCGTGGCCAGCACCGTGCCGTCGTAGGACACCAGGACGCCCTTGGAGCTCGAGGTGCCGACGTCGACGCTGAGGACTACTCGCTGCATGTGAGCGAGCGTCTCAGAAATCGATTTCACGGTCAAGGGTGGGCCGGGTGAGAGTGACGCAGGGCCTCAGCGCGTGGCGGCGTCGCGGGTCGAGGTCTGCCCGATCTTCAGCTCGGCCGGGAGCACGACCTCCTGAACCCGTGCGTCGGGATCGGCGATGCGGGCGAGGAGCAGCCCGGCGGCGCGGCGACCGATCTCGTAGGTCGGCTGCTCCACCATGGTCAGGGTCGGGTGCAGGATCCCGGACCAGATCACGCTGTCGAAGCTGGCGAACGCGACGTCGTCGGGAAGCCGGACCTGGCGCTCCTGCAGGGCCTGGAGCGCCCCGAGTGCCATCAGGTTGTTGCCCACCAGCAGCCCGTCGATGGCGGGTGTCGCCTCGAGGAGCTGGACGGTGGCGTGGTGTCCGCCCTCCACGCGCGAGTCGGACCGGACCACGGTCGCCTCGAGCCCCGCTGCCCTGAGGGCCGCCCGGAAGCCCGCCGCGCGCCGCTCGCCGGTGCTGGTCGTCGTCGGGCCGGAGATGAAGGCGATGTTGCGGCAGCCCTGGTCGAGCAGGTGCTGGGTGGCTTCGCGTGCGGCGCTGTGGTTGTCGATGCTGACGCTGTCTAGGCGGGCGCCCCTGACCTTGCGATCCACCAGCACCGTCGGCATGCCGTGACGAGACAGCACGGCGACATCGGTGCGCACCGACGAGGCCGGGCAGAGCAGGACCCCGGCCATCTGCTCCGCGGCGGCGACCTCGAGGTAGCGCTGCTCCTTGTCCAGGGCCTCGTCGGAGTTGGCCAGCACCACCGAGTAGCCGGCCTCCTGCGCGACGTCCTCGAAGCCGCGCACCATCGAGGTGAAGAACGGGTTCGTGACGTCGGAGATGATGGCGCCGAGCACCATGGTCGCTCTGGTCCGCAGGCTCCTGGCCAGGCCGTTGGGTCGGTAGCCGAGGCTCTCCACGGCCACCTCCACCCGCTGGTGCAGGTCGTCGGCGACCCGCACCTTGCCGTTGAGCACCCGCGAGACCGTCGCAGGGGACACGCCTGCGGCGGCGGCTACGTCACGGATGGTCGCGGTCATGGTCGTCCTAGGCTGGAAAACGATTTCCCCGGATTCTGCCCTACGAACGCGCTAGGTGGTGGGGCGGAGCCGCAGTTCCTGCATGCCGCCGTCCACCGCAAGCGTGGTCCCGGTGGTCGAACCGGCGTCCGGGCTCAGCAGGTAGCAGACCGCGTGGGCGACCTCGCGCGCGCTGACCAGACGGCCGTGGGGCTGGCGACGCTCCAGGGCGGCGCGTTCCGCCGCGGGGTCGTCAGCCGACGCCAGGAGCCGGTCGATCCAGGGTGTCTCGGCTGTCCCGGGACTGACGCAGTTGACCCGGATCCCCTCGGCGAGGTGGTCGGCCGCCATCGCTCGGGTCAGGGCGAGCACCGCGCCCTTGCTCGCGCTGTAGAGCGCGCGCTGCGGCAGCCCGGCGGTCGCCGCGATCGACGACACGTTCACGATGGCCGCAGCCGGGGAGCGGCGCAGGTGTGGCAGGGCCGCCCGGGACACCCGGACCGTGCCGAGCAGGTTCACGCCGAGCACGCGCATCCACTCGCCGTAGTCGTTGTCGGCGACCGTCCCCTGGGCGCCGATGCCTGCGTTGTTCACCACGAGGTCGAGACGGCCGAACCGGTCGATCACCGTCTGCACGGCGGCCCGCACCGAGGCGTCATCAGAGACGTCCGCAGTCACCCCGAGCACGCCGTCGGGCACGCTGGACGGATCCAGGTCGAGCGCCACCACCGTGGCACCTCGGTCTCCGAGCGCTGCGACCACGGCTGCGCCGATGCCGGAGCCACCCCCCGTGACCGCGGCGACCAGTCCGTCCAGCTCTCCACTCATGCCGCACGCTCCCCGGCCGCCACCATCACCTGACGCTGCGCGCCGAGGCCGTCGATCTCCACCTCGACCACGTCGCCGGCGCTGAGGTAGGGGAACCGACCCGAGAGCGCCACACCCTCTGGTGTGCCGGTCAGCACCAGGTCACCCGGTTCCAGGGCGAGGTACTGGCTGAGGTGGTGCACGAGGTACTCGACCCCGAAGATCATGTCGGCTGTGCTGGAGTCCTGGCGAGGCTCGCCGTTGACTCGACTCCGGAGCCGCAGCGCGCGGTGGTCCACCTCGTCCGGGGTCGCGACCCACGGGCCGGTCGGGTTGAATCCCGGCGCGCACTTGCCCTTGCTCCACTGACCGCCGGAGACCGCCAGCTGGAAGTCGCGCTCCGAGAGGTCGTTCGCGACGACGAACCCTGCGACGTGGTCCATGCTCTGCGAGGGGGAGGCGAGGTAGGACGCTCGGCGCCCGATCACGATGCCCAGCTCCACCTCCCAGTCGGTCTTGACGCTGCCGGGCGGGATCGCCACGGCGTCATGTGGTCCGACCACGGTGTTCGGGGTCTTGAGGAAGATGATCGGCAGCTCGGGGGGCGGCGACCCGGACTCAGCCGCGTGGGCGGCGTAGTTCATCCCGACGCACACCACGGCACCCGGCCGCGCGATGGCCGCGCCCACCCGCAGGTCGGCCGCACCGGCCAGCTCGGGCAGGGCCCCTTCGGCCAGCGCTCGGCGTGCCCGTTCCGGCCCGTCCCCGGTCCAGAACGCGCCGTCGATGTCGGCGGTGAGGGCGCTCAGGTCGTAGGTGGTGTCGTGCGCGTGCACGACCGGTCGTTCGGCTCCTACCGGTCCCAGACGGGCGAACCTCATGGACCCTCCTTCAATCGGTCGAGAGCACAGAAATCAGACCTCTGCGCCGGTTTGTGCGGCCAAAGATCGGCGCCACGACCGTGACTTTACGACATGAGGCCTCGATTAGGTAGACCATTGACCAGCAAACATCCGATGTCTACAGTGCTGGTCACCGGCCGGCCCATGGAGGTCCGGTCCGCACCGAAGGGAACCGACCCGTGCCCCGCATCGTGGCGATGAAGACCGCTGACATCCGCTTTCCGACGTCCCTGTCGCTGGACGGCTCCGACGCGATGAACCCGGACCCGGACTATTCCGCGGCCTACGTCGAGCTGCACACTGATGATGATGACGGTCTCGTGGGCCACGGTTTCGTGTTCACGATCGGGCGGGGCAACGACGTCCAGGTCGTGGCCATCGAGAGCCTGCGCGCGTTCGTGCTCGGTCGGGACGTCGAGTCGCTCCTCGGGGACCTCGGGGGGTTCTGGCGCGAGCTGGTGCACGACTCCCAGCTGCGCTGGCTCGGTCCCGAGAAGGGCGTCATGCACATGGCGGTGGGTGCTGTGGTGAACGCGCTGTGGGACCTCCGGGCCAAGCGCGCGGGGCTGCCGCTGTGGCAGCTCCTGAGCCGGATGACTCCCGAGGAGCTGGTCGACCTCGTCGACTTCCGCTACCTCACCGACGCCCTCACCCGCGAGCAGGCCCTGGAGATCCTCCGGCGAGCCGAACCCGGCCGGGCAGAGCGGGAGCAGCAGCTGCTCCGGGAGGGCTATCCGGCCTACACCACGACGCCCGGCTGGCTGGGGTACGACGACGAGAAGCTGGCCCGGCTGTGCCGCGAGGCGGTCGCCGACGGGTTCGCCCAGATCAAGCTCAAGGTCGGCGCGGACCTCGGTGACGACGTGCGCCGACTGGGCATCGCGCGTGAGGTCTGCGGTCCGGACATCCAGATCGCCGTCGATGCCAACCAGCGCTGGGACGTCGACGCGGCGATCGCCTGGATGCGTGAGCTGGCGCCGTACGACGTGGCCTGGATCGAGGAGCCCACGAGCCCTGACGACATCCTCGGGCACGCAGCCATCGCTCGCGCCGTGGCGCCCATCCCGGTGGCCACCGGGGAGCATCTCGCGAACCGGGTGCTGGCCAAGCAGTTCCTCCAGGCCGACGCACTCCAGGTGCTCCAGATCGACGCCAGTCGGGTGGCCGGGGTCAACGAGAACGTCACGATGCTGCTCCTGGCGGCACGGTTCGGGGTCCGCGTGTGCCCACATGCAGGCGGGGTCGGGCTGTGCGAGATGGTGCAGCACCTCTCGATGCTGGACTACGTGGCGGTCTCAGGAGAGCTCGAGGGCCGGATGATCGAGTTCGTCGACCACCTGCACGAGCACTTCACCACCCCCGTCGACGTGCGCGGCGGTCGCTACCACGCACCCACGGCTCCGGGATCCGGTGCAGAGATGCTGGCAGAGTCCCAGGAGCGCTACCGGTTCGTGGCCGGGCTCGCGCCGTCGGCGGAGCTGGTCGAGTGAGCCCCGGTGACTGACGCCAGCGCGAGCACGCACCAGCTCGGCCTGGGGGCCGCGAACCTCGGCAACCTCTACACCGCGATGTCGGACGAGGCGGCTCGAGAGATCCTGGAGACGGCCTGGGACTGTGGCGTGCGCGCCTTCGACACGGCCCCGCACTACGGACTCGGCCTGTCCGAGCGCCGCCTCGGCGACTTCCTGCGCACGAGGCCCCGCGAGTCCTACACCGTGACCACCAAGGTCGGCCGACTGCTCCGCGTGGACCCGGAGTGGTCGGGAGCCACCGACGAGGCCCACGACTTCGCGGTGCCGGCCAGGCTCCGACGCGTGTGGGACGTCAGTGCGGCGGGCCTGCGCCGCAGCCTGATGGAGTCGCTGGAACGCCTCGGCCTGGACCGGGTCGACGCGATCTACCTGCACGACCCCGAGCGTCACGATCTCGAGCGCAGCCTCGACGAAGGCCTGGCGGGGCTGGTCGAGATGCGCGACCAGGGACTCGTGGCCGAGATCGGAGTCGCCTCGATGGATGCGGCGGCGCTGGCGGCGTTCGCCGAGACCGGTGAGCTCGACCGTCTGATGGTCGCCGGCCGTCACACCCTGGCGGACCAGTCCGCGACCGTCGACGTGCTGCCGGTCTGCCGCGCGAAGGGCGTCGACGTGATTGCAGCAGCGGTGTTCAACTCCGGGTTGCTGACCAGTCCCGAACCCGGGGAGACGGACCGCTACGACTACGGTCCGGTTCCCCCCGAGGTGCTGGCCCGCACCCGCAGGATCGCCGAGGTCTGCTCAGCGCACGGTGTGCCGCTGGCCGTCGCCGCGCTGCGCTACCCGTTGCTCGAGGATGCCGTCGTGGGCGTGGTCGTCGGTGCCTCCTCGCCCGACCAGATCCGGGCGAACTCCCGCGCCATGTCAGTCGACATCCCCGACGACCTCTGGGTCGAGCTGCGCGAGGAGGGGCTGGTCCGATGAGCACTCCGGTGCTGGACAGCCACCTGCACGTCTGGGACCTCGCCCGGAGCACGTACGCCTGGCTGGGTCCCGAGCACGGCGAGCTGCACCGGACCTTCACTCCGGACGAGGCCGCGGCGACGCTCGCGGCGGCGGGTGTCTCGTCGGCGATCCTCGTCCAGGCGGAGGACTCCGAGATCGACACCGAGCTGATGCTGGAGACAGCGGAGGGGTGGGACTTCGTCGCAGGTGTCGTGGGCTGGGTCCGCCTGGACGACCCGGCCACGGCGGCCCGACAGCTGGCCCGGTGGACCGAGAGGCGCGGCTTCTGCGGCGTACGCCACCTGGTGCACGACGACCCGCGTGCCGACTTCCTGGAGCTGCCCGAGGTGCGTCGATCACTCGGGATGCTGGCCGAGCGAGGCCTGCCGTTCGACGTCCCCGACGCGTGGCCGCGGCACTTGGACCGCCTGCCCGGGCTGGCCGACGCGCTGCCCGACCTGGTGCTCGTGCTGGACCACCTCGGCAAGCCACCCAGGGGGTCGGAGGCCTTTGCGGACTGGACCAGTGGGCTCCGCGCCCTGGCAGCGCGGCCGGGCACCGTGGCCAAGGTCTCCGGGCTGCAGGTTCCCGGTCAGCCGTACACGGCCCGGGCGCTCCGACCCGTGTGGGAGCAGGCGCTGGAGTGCTTCGGCCCCGCTCGGCTGATGTACGGCAGCGACTGGCCGATGACGGTCCCGGGCGGTGGGTACGACGCTCACTGGGGACCGGTCAGGGAGCTGGTCGGGGAGCTGTCGCCCGTCGAGCAGGAGCAGATCCTCTGCGGGGACAGCACGCCGCACCTACGGCCTCACCCAGCAGGAGGAAAAGTGATCCGGGCGAGTCATTGACGCTCAATCCACCTGTGACGTACGTTACTGAAATCGATTTCAGGAGGTAGCAAAGTGCTTCGCGGTCTCGACCCGCTGTTGACCGGTGACCTGCTCGCCGCCCTCGACGCGATGGGTCACTCCGACGCCGTCGTGCTCGCGGACGCGCACTTCCCGGCCGACCGGCTCGCCGATCGCCTCCTGGTGCTCCCCGGGTCCACCACGCCGCAGGTGCTGAGCGCCGTCTGCTCGGTGCTGCCGCTCGACGACGCTCCGGCGGTGGACCTGATGGCTGCTGCCGACGGAGGGGTCCTGGCGGTGCAGAAGGAGCTGATCAGCGCTGCCGGTGTCGCTGCCGACGAGGTGCAGTTCCTCGACCGGCACGCGTTCTACGAGGCCGCCGCCTCGGCCTACCTGATCGTGCGCACCGGTGAGGTGCGGACCTACGGCAACGTCCTGGTCCGCAAGGGCGTCGTTCGGACCGAAGGGAATCTGTCATGAACACCCCGTCCAGCTACCTGCTCGAGGTCCGTGGGGTCAGCAAGGGCTTCCCGGGCGTCCAGGCCCTGTCCGACATGCACATCAACCTCAGGCACAACGAGGTGCTCGCCCTGGTGGGGGAGAACGGTGCCGGCAAGTCGACGCTGATGAAGCTGCTCTCCGGCATCTACACCGCCGACAGCGGCGAGTTCTGGCTGGAAGGTGCACCGCTGCACGTCACCGGCCCCAAGGACGCACGCGAGCGCGGGATCAGCATCATCCACCAGGAGTTCAACCTGATGCCGCACCTGACGGTGGCACAGAACATCTTCATCGGCCGCGAGCCGAGCAAGGCCGGCTTCGTGTCCGACCGCTCGCAGGTCCGTGAGACCGCGGAGCTGCTCGAGCGCCTCGGCCTTCCGCTCAATCCCAAGCAGCTGGTGGGCAGCCTGACCGTGGCCAAGCAGCAGATGGTGGAGATCGCCAAGGCCCTGTCCTACGACGCCAAGGTCCTGATCATGGACGAGCCCACGGCCGCCCTCAACGACGCCGAGGTCAGCACGCTGCACGACATCATCCGCCGGTTCCGGAGTCCGCAGACCGGCGTCATCTACATCTCGCACCGGATGGACGAGCTGAAGGTGATCAGCGACCGGATCACGGTGATCCGGGACGGGAACTACATCGACACCGTGGACACCGCCGAGACGACGATGCCCGAGGTCATCTCGCTGATGGTGGGCCGGACCCTCGCCTCCGACGCAGGGCCAGAGGGGATGCGCACGGACCGTGAGCCGATCCTCGAGGTCGAGGGTCTGAGCACCAAGGAGCTCCTCAAGGACGTCTCGTTCACCTTGCAGAAGGGCGAGATCCTCGGGTTCGCCGGCCTGATGGGAGCGGGACGCACCGAGGTCGCCCGGGCCCTGGTCGGTGCCGACCGCATCTCCGCAGGGGTGGTCCGGCTCCGGGGCCAGGAGGTCAAGGTGCGCAACCCGGCGGATGCGGCGCGGCTCCGGATCGGCTACCTCTCCGAGGATCGCAAGCACCTCGGGCTGCTGCTCGAGCAGGACGTCGCCGCCAACGTCGCACTGACGTCGGTGGCCGAGCACTTCAGCCGCTTCGGGTTCATCGACTTCAAGGGCATCCGCGCCAGGGCTCAGGAGATGGTCAAGACGCTCGGGATCAAGACCCCGTCTGTGCAGCAGACCACCAAGAACCTCTCCGGTGGCAACCAGCAGAAGGTGGTCATCGCCAAGTGGCTGGTCAAGGAGTGCGACATCCTGCTCTTCGACGAGCCGACGCGGGGCATCGACGTGGGCGCCAAGGAGGAGATCTACGCACTCCTCAACAACCTGGCCGCCGAGGGCATGTCGATCATCATGATCTCCTCGGAGCTCCCCGAGGTGCTGCGGATGTCTCACCGGATCGTGGTGATGACCGAGGGCCGGGTCAGCGGGACCCTCAGCCACGACGAGGCCACGCAGGAGAGCGTCATGCACCTCGCGACGCTGCGACCTGACGAGAACCTCGCTGACGCGGCCGAGCTCGGGCTCGTTGCCGTCCCTGCGGGCATCGGCCCGACCCCGACAGCCAGCTCGACCGACAGGCCCACCGGGCTCGTCGACGGAAAGGACAACCACCAATGAGCACCTCAGTGAGAACTCCGGTGAGCACTCCGGACCCGAGCTCGGACCCGGCGGGCGGCCCGTCCTGGACGGCCGGCCTCAGGGACCGGCTGCAGCAGCTGCTGGCATTCGCCAGCCTGATCGTGATCTTCACCTTCTTCTCGTTCGCGAGCTCGAGCTTCTTCAGCTACGGGAACGTCACGAACATCCTGTTCTCCACCGTGGTGATCGGCACGCTGGCGCTCGGCACCACGTTCGTGATCATCAGCGGTGGGATCGACCTCTCGATCGGCACCGGGATGTCGCTGTGCGCGGTGATGTCGGGCGTCTTCATCGTGAACATGGGGATGCCCGTGGCGCTGGGGGTGCTGATGGCGATCCTGTTCGGTGGGCTGATCGGCTTCGTCAACGGGTTCAACGTCGCGGTGCTCCGTCTTCCTCCGTTCATCGCGACGCTGGCGATGATGCTGGTGGCCCAGGGGCTGGCCCTGGTCATCTCCAAGAGTGCCCCGATCTACTTCAGCGACGCCCCCGCGTTCATCAAGATCTCGACCGGGAAGCTGATCGGCCTCGACATCCCGAACGCGGTGCTGGTGCTGCTGCTCGCGGCCATCGTCGCCGTCGTCCTGCTCAACCGGACCATCCTCGGGCGATACACCTACTCGATCGGCAGCAACGAAGAGGCCACGGCGCTGTCCGGCATCAACGTGCGCCGCTGGAAGATCACCATCTACACCCTGGCCGGCCTCTTCATCGGTCTCGCCGGGGTGCTCATCTCGGCTCGGCTCGGCTCGGCACAGCCGGCCACGGGTGCCGGCTACGAGCTGCAGGCGATCGCTGCCGTGGTGATCGGGGGCACCTCGCTCGCCGGCGGCAAGGGCTCGGTCGTCGGCACCGTGATCGGCGCCCTGATCATCTCCGTCCTCAACAACGGCCTCCAGATCATGTCCATCCCCCAGGAGTGGCAGAACGTCGTCCTGGGACTCGTGATCCTGGTCGCCGTCTACGCGGACATGGCTCGCAAGAGGGAGGCCTGAGACCCCCTTCCGGCCCGTCGCAGACCAACAGCCACCGGGCAGCACGCCCACGGTCGTCATCACTTCCATCACGCACAAGGAGCGCAACCAATGAAGATCAGTCGATTCGGCGCAGCTGCCGCCGCACTCACCATGGCCCTGGGACTCAGTGCCTGCGGATCGGACGGCGGAGGGTCGTCCTCGGGCTCGAGCGACCAGCCCTACATCGCCATCGTCTCCAAGGGGTTCCAGCACCAGTTCTGGCAGGCGGTGAAGAAGGGCGCCGAGCAGGAGGCCAAGGCCGAGGGTGCCCGGATCACCTTCGAGGGTCCCGCCACCGAGCAGGAGGTCGAGGCGCAGGTCAACATGCTCACGAACGCGCTGGCCAAGAGCCCCGACGCGATCGGCTTCGCAGCCCTCGACAGCAAGGCCTCCGCCGGACTGCTCGAGCAGGCCAAGTCCTCGAACATCCCCGTGGTCGCCTTCGACTCCGGCGTGGACAGCGACATCCCGGTGACGACCGCCTCCACCGACAACAAGGCCGCGGCGGCCGAGGCGGCCAAGCACATGGCCGAGCTGGTCGGGCAACAAGGGCAAGGTCGCACTCGTCGTGCACGACCAGACCAGCGCGTCCGGCATCGACCGCCGCGACGGCTTCGTGGAGTGGATGAAGGCGAACGCCCCGGACATCCAGCTCCTCCCGGTGCAGTACGGCAAGGGTGACCAGGGCATCTCGGCCGACATCACCAAGTCGATCATCCAGTCCAACCCCGACGTCGCCGGCATCTACGGCTCCAACGAGGGCTCCGCCATCGGTGTCATCAAGGGAGTCCAGGAGAGCGGCAAGAAGGGCATCAAGGTGGTCGGCTTCGACTCCGGACAGGCCCAGATCGACGCCATCAAGAACGGACTGATGGACGGCGCGATCACCCAGAACCCGGTCGGCATGGGTGAGGAGCTGGTGAAGGCGGCGATGAAGGCGATCAAGGGCGAGACCCTGCCGAAGTCCATCGACACCGGCTTCTACTGGTACGACAAGACCAACATCGACGACGCCAACATCCAGGCCGTCCTCTACAAGTGACTCCGTGCTGAAGGGTGGGTCGGCCTCGTGCCGGCCCACCCTTCTGCTGTGCTCAGCCGGCGGATCCGCCGGCCCGGGCGAGCCAGCGCTCCACGCCGTGGATGTGCACGCTCACGCACGAGCGCACCAGCTCCGGGTCGCCCTGCTCCAGGGCGTCGACGATGGACCGATGCTCCGCGAGGGTCCTGGCGACGGATCCCTGCTCGGTCAGGCCTCGCCAGATCCGGGCGCGCAGGGTGTGGCTGGACAACGACGACAGCAGGCTGCTCAGGTAGCCGTTCCCGGCCAGGTCGTTGATGGCGCCGTGGAACTCCAGGTCGTGGGCGACGAGGTCCTCCACCGCCGTGTCGATCTCGATGATCTCGACCATCTCGCGCAGGCGGGCGATGTCCTCAGGGCCACAGCGGCGGGCTGCCAGCGCGGCCGCGGCGGGTTCCAGGATGCGGCGCACCTCGAACAGCTCGAGGATCGAGGAGTCCTCGTGCAGGGCCACCACGAACGACATCGCCTCCAGCAGCAGGCGGGGCTCCAGGCTGGTGACGTAGGTGCCGTCGCCCCGGCGTACGTCGAGGACGCGGATCAGCTCCAGTGCCTTGACGGCCTCGCGCAGCGAGCTGCGGGAAAGACCGAGCTTCTCGCTCAGCTCCTTCTCGGGCGGGAGCCGGTCTCCCGGTCCGAGCTCACCGGAGAGGAGCATCTCCTTGATCTTGAGGATCGCCTCGTCGGTCACCGCCACGGCTGAAGTCTAGGGCGGTCGGCCCCTGGGCCGTCGGGGGTCGCCAGTGCGAGCATGGGCTCGGTCCGCAGAGACCGATCGGCCCGAAGCCCTGCCCCCGGGTCGTGTGGCTTCGGGGCCGACCGGCTAGGTCCCAGTACCCCGTCGACGACATCGGTCACACCGAGCCCCGGCGGCTCAGCCGTGCGCCTCCGCGGCCAGAGCGGCGGCGCCGACGATGCCGGCGGTGTTGCGCAGGGTCGCGGAGATGATCTCGGTCTCGATGTCGATCAGCGGCACGAACTCGGCGCCGTGCTTGCTCACGCCTCCGCCGACCACGAAGAGCGTAGGTGCGAGCAGGCGCTCCACCGTGCGGTAGTACTTCGTCAGCCGTTCGGCCCACTCCGCCCAGTCGAGGTCCTCGTCCTTGCGCGCCGAGTTGGCCGCCCTGCTCTCGGCGTCGTGGCCGTCGATCTCGAGGTGGCCGAGCTCGCTGTTGGGGATCAGCACCCCGTCGTGGAGCAGGGCGGAGCCGATGCCGGTGCCGAGCGTGGTGACGATGACGAGCCCCTCGCGACCACGGGCCACACCGAACCTCGCCTCGGCGACCCCGGCCGCGTCGGCGTCGTTGACCACGTGGACGTCCCGGCCCAGCCGCTTGGTCAACAGCTTGTCCGCGTCGGTGCCGATCCAGGCCTTGTCGATGTTGGCGGCCGAGCCGACGACGCCCTTGTGCACGACACCGGGAACCGCCACCCCGACGGGGCTGTCCCCGTCGTCGTCGAACCGGTCGAGCAGCTCGGCCATCACCTCGGCGACGGCCTCGGGAGTGGACTTCTCGGGGGTGTCGATGCGTTGCCGCTCCGCGGAGAACTCGCCGGTGGAGAGGTCCACGGGGGCAGCCTTGATGCCGCTTCCGCCGAAGTCGATGCCGATGGGATCAGCCATACCGTCAACCTAGCGCCGGCTCGCGTCCACTGCCCGCAACTTTACATTCGTCAACCTCTTGTCAAACAACTTTACATACCCTAGCGTCATGTAAAGCACCTGACCCAGTCAGAGCATGACGGAGGAGCCCCATGAGCACCGACTCGCACCCCGGCACGGCACGGTTCGAGGATCGCCTCGACGACCTGGTGGCGAACTCCACCGTCCCCGAGGGGTCGAGCGAGCGGTGGACCGACAAGAAGCGCTACCTCTGGTTGATCGGCCTGGTGGTTCCTTCGCTGGCCTTCATCGCCTTCGCTGGTCACCAGCTCACCGGCTGGAGCGTCTGGCTGTGGATCGGTCCCATCGTCGTTCTGGTGATCGTGCCCGCGATCGACCTGTTCGCCGGCCTGGACCGCTCCAACCCGCCGGACGACGTGATCGAGCGGCTGGAGAACGACAGGTACTACCGCTGGATCACCTACCTCTTCCTGCCGATCCAGTACGTCGGCTTCGTGGGCGCCTTCGTCTGGATGGCCAAGCCCGAGTGGATCGGGGTCGCCGAGCTCGGCACCTTCGACAAGGTGGGGCTGGCGCTCTCGATCGGCGCGATCGGCGGCATCGGGATCAACACCGCCCACGAGCTCGGGCACAAGAAGGAGAGCCACGAGCGCTGGCTGTCCAAGATCGCCCTGGCCCAGAGCTTCTACGGCCACTTCTACATCGAGCACAACCGCGGTCACCACGTCCGTGTAGCGACCCCCGAGGACCCGGCCAGCAGCCGGATGGGCGAGAACCTCTACCAGTTCTGGCCGCGCACGGTCGCCGGCTCGGTGAGGAGTGCCTGGCGCATCGAGAAGAGGAGGTATGCCCGCAAGGGCCAGCACCCGTTCCGGATCGGCAACGACGTGCTCAACGCTTGGCTGATGTCGGCGGTGCTCTGGGGCGTGATGATCGCGATCCTCGGCATCGGCATCCTGCCCTTCCTCGTCATCCAGGCGATCATCGGCTTCTCGCTGCTCGAGGTCGTGAACTACATGGAGCACTACGGGATGCTTCGCCAGAAGGTGGGTGTCGGTGAGCGTCAGCGCTACGAGCGCGTCGACCCCAGCCACAGCTGGAACTCCAACAACATCGCGACCAACGTGCTGCTCTACCACCTGCAACGGCACAGCGACCACCACGCCAACCCCACCCGCCGCTACCAGGCGTTGCGTGACTTCGAGGAGTCACCGGTGCTGCCCACGGGGTACGCCGGGATGATCGTGCTGGCCCTGGTGCCGGCCGTCTGGCGCCGCGTGATGGACCCCCGGGTGGTGGCGCACTTCGGTGGCGACCTGACGCTGGCCAACATCAGCCCGCGCAAGCGCGCCCGGATCCTGGCCAGCCACGGTCTCTCCGACGCGCCGACCGCGGCGGAGCAGGCACGGCTCGATGCCGCTGCAGCGGCCGCAGCCGAGGTGCTCGCCGCGCGGTGTCCCGGTTGTGGCTACACCTACGACGTGGCGCGCGGCGACGAGCACGAGGGGTTCGCCGCCGGCACGAGCTGGGCCGACGTGCCCGACAGCTGGTGCTGCCCGGACTGCGGCGTCCGCGAGAAGGTCGACTTCGTCGCGGTCGAGCCGGACTCGCCGGACTTCGCCTCCAGGCTCGCGTCGGGCCTGGGCTCGGGGCGAGCCCGATGAGGATCGTGGTCGATCGCGACAGGTGCGAGGGGCTGGGCATGTGTGAGGCGATGGCGCACGAGCTCTTCGAGGTGGACGACGACGAGACGATGACCGTGCTGGACGACAACCCGCCGGAGTCACAGCGGGGCAAGGTGCATGCCGCCGTCGAGGCCTGTCCCGTGCTCGCGCTCAGCCTCGTCGGCTAGCAACTGCGCGGTCGGGCCGGCATGGTTCGGTCCGTCGGGGCTCTCGCCCCTAGTCTGGGCGTCATGAGCTCGGTCGCCCCTGCACCCACGACCATCCGGGACCGGTTGCTCACCGCGGCCGCCCGGTTCACGGCCGAGCACGGCTGGGGTGCGTTGACGATGGCCAAGCTCGCCGACCTCGTCGGGGTGAGCCGGCAGACCGTCTACAACGAGATCGGCGGCAAGCCGCAGCTGGCCGAGTCGATGATCCTGCGTGAGCTGGAGATGTTCCTCGACGTGGTCGACTCCGCCTTCCTGGACAACCCCACCGACCTGGTCGGGGCGATCGAGACAGCGGCGTACCGCGTCCTCGAGCTGGCTCGCACCGACCCGCTGCTGCACGCGATCCTGAGCAACAGCCAGGGTGCCGAGAGCGAGCTGCTGCCGTTCCTCACCACGAACTCGGAGCCGCTGCTCGGGGCTGCGGGCGACATGATCCGCACGCACGTGGCGACCTACGACGTGACCCTGCCGGAATCTCGCGCCGAGGTGCTGATCGACATGGTGGTGCGCTTGGTGCTCAGCCACGTGATGCAACCTGCCGCAGACCCTGCGGTCACCGCCGAGACGATCGCCTGGCTGGCGCAGCGGGTGGTGGCCGAGTGAGCCACCCCGCCCGCGGGGGTCCGGAACTGGGCAACCACCTCTCTCCGGGTGGTTCTGCCGGATAGCATCGGCTCGGGGCCGACACACACCTGTCGGCGGGAGCGAGTGGCATGAGTTCGTGGTCGACGTGGGGCCGGGCTACGGCCTGCGCCGTGCTGGTGCTGACCAGCGCGTGCGGCACCGCCGAGCCGCGTGCGAACGTCGTGAAGAAGCCCGAAGCACCCAGCGGCGCACCCGCGACCCAGAAGAGCGAGACGCCCAGCGGGGAGCTGCCCACCGAGGGGGCGAGCATCCCCGACGACGTCGTGCTGCCGGCTCCGGGCAAGCTCACCGACCCGCTGCTGTCCTCCGACGTCCTGGTCTACAGCCAGAACACCCTGGACGCCGGCACGCTCGGCAAGATCAAGCAGATCAAGGGCGTCGTCCAGGTCGAGCCGATCTCGATGGGGTCGTTCTTCGTCGACGACCGTGAGGTCACCTACGCCGCGGTGGACCCGGCCAGCTTCCGCCGGTTCACCCCCCAGGGCACGGCCCAGACCACGGCGGTGTGGGACCGGGTGGCCGGCGGTGAGATCGCCGTACAGCCGCAGCTCGGGCGCAAGCTCGAGCAGAAGGACGGCAACCTGACGCTGGGCAACGAGGCGGACGCTCGCAGCATCCACATCGGCGCCTACGCCCAGATCCTGCCGACCACCGTGGCCAAGCAGATCGACGCGGTCGTGAACTACAAGTGGGCCGACAAGCTCGGCATGCGCGAGAACAACGCGCTGCTGGTGGCGATGGACGCCACCTCGCCACAGAGCGTGCGCAAGCTGCTGCAGAAGTACGCCGGCACCAAGGCCAGCGTCCAGATCCTCGGGCCCGACCTCGACATCAACGCGACCCAGACGGCATTCCTGACCGGCGGCTCCGTCGCAGCGGCCGTCGGGTCCTTCAGCTATCGCGCCAACCCCGACGGAACCGTCACCCCCGACCCGGCCTGGGTCTCGCGCAACATCGTCACGATGAACCTGCCGATCATCGGACGGGTCACCGGCCACCGGGTGATGCTGCCCCAGCTCCAGGCCGCCCTGAACGAGGTCGTCACCCGCGGGCTGTCGAAGGCGATCTACACCTACAACGGTTGCTACGTGCCCCGCTTCATCGCCAAGAACCCGGCCCGTGGGCTCAGCTTCCACACGTTCGGCACCGCGATCGACCTGAACGCTGCCGACAACTACCGCGGCATCCCCGGCCGGATGGACCGCACGGTCGTCGCCATCTTCAAGAAGTGGGGCTTCGCCTGGGGCGGCGACTGGAACTACACCGACCCGATGCACTTCGAGCTCGCCAAGCTGGTCAAGCCCCGCTGACCGACCGGCCCCGGCGGCACCTCTAGCCTCATCCGCATGCGCGCAGTCCAGGTGACCCGACCCGATGGCCCGTCCGCGATCAGCGTCGAGGAGGTGCCCGAGCCCACGGCTGAGGGTCCGTTCGGCCCGCAGGTGCTCGTCGAGGTGCACGCGGTGGGGATCTCGTTCCCCGACCTGCTGCTGACCAAGGGGGAGTACCAGCTCAAGCCGGACCTCCCGTTCACCCTCGGCGTGGACTTCGCCGGAGTGGTCCGCTCGGCGCCGGACGGCAGCGGGTTCAGCAGCGGTGACCGGGTGGCGGCGGTGCTGGGTCACGGCGGCGCCGCCGACGTCGTGGGGGTCGGTCCGGACAGCGTGTTCCCGCTGCCCGACGCCCTGACCTTCGAGCAGGGCGCGGCGATGCCGATGAACTACCTCACCGCCCACTTCGCGCTGGTCGAGCGCGGTGGCCTGCGCGAGGGCGAGACCGTGCTCGTCCACGGCGCCGCCGGTGGCGTCGGCACGGCGACCATCCAGGTCGCCAAGGGGTACGCCGCCCGCACCATCGCCGTGGTCAGCACCGAGGAGAAGGCCGAGGTCGCCCGACGGGCAGGCGCCGACGAGGTGGTGCTGGTCGACGGCTTCCGCGACGCGGTGAAGGAGCTCACCGGTGGCCGCGGCGTCGATGTGGTGATGGACGTCGTGGGGGGCGACCTGATGACCGACTCCCTGCGATCGCTCGCCACGCAGGGTCGCATCCTGGTGGTCGGCTTCGCTGCCGGCAGCATCCCTGAGGTCAAGGTCAACCGGCTGCTGCTGAACAACGTCGACGTCCGCGGGGTCGGCTGGGGGGCCTACGCGATGGTCCGCCCGGGCTACATGCGTCAGCAGTGGGACGCGCTGCTCCCGATGATGGAGTCCGGTGTGATCGACCCGCCGATCGGTGCGACGTACCCCATGGAGCAGTTCGGCCAGGCGCTCCAGGACATGGCCGAGCGGAAGACGCTGGGAAAATCGGTCGTCATCCTGCGTTGAGGTGACCCGAGAGGGCCAGTCCCACCTGGGTGGCGAGTGCGGCGCTGCGCACGGCCTCGTGGGTCGGTGGCGCGAGGTAGACCGCCGCGAGCCCCAGCGCCTCAGCGAGGTCTGTGGCCAGTGAGCCGGGCGATGCATCGGGTTCGTCGAGCACCTCGATCCGGACGATGCCGGTGCGCCTCGCCTCGGCGAGCAACCGGCTGACGGTCGCCCGACTGACCCCGAGCGCTCGGGCGACGTCGGCCTGGGTGCCGTCCTGGAGGTAGTAGAGCGTGGCGGCCGCATGCATCTGCGAACGCGGGAAGCGTTCGGCGACGCCTGATCCCTCTGAAGCGTCAGTCACCACCCACCAAGCCTTCCACACGCCCGTCGCACAAGTGGACGAGCGGGTTGATTCACGACAGTCCTGAAACTTTGTGCTGGACATATGTTCTCACACGTCCTACGGTGATGGACACAACGACGGCGCAGGAACCCCGAGAGTCCGCCAAGACGGGCCAGAACAGGAGCAGCACGTGAGCCAGACACTCCCCGCAGGGGTTCCGGAGAAGATGCGCGCCGTGGTGTGCCACGGGCCTGAGGACTACCGCCTCGAGGAGGTGCCCACCCCGACCCCCGGGCCGGGCGAGGCCTTGGTCCGTGTCGAGGCCGTCGGCATCTGCGCCAGCGACCTGAAGTGCTACCACGGTGCTGCGAAGTTCTGGGGCGACGAGAACCGCCCGGCCTGGGCCGAGACCGACGTGATCCCGGGTCACGAGTTCGTGGGTGAGGTCGTCGCGCTCGACGACGAGGCCAGTGAGCGTTGGAAGATCTCGGTCGGTGACCGGGTGGTCTCCGAGCAGATCGTCCCGTGCTGGGAGTGCCGCTACTGCCTGCGCGGCCAGTACTGGATGTGCGGCCCCCACGACATGTACGGCTTCAAGCGCCGCAACCCCGGCGGCATGGCGCAGTACATGGTCTACCCCGTGGAGGCGCTGGTCTACCGGATCAGCAAGGACCTCCCCCCGGCGCACGCGGCCTTCACCGAGCCGCTGTCCTGCTCCCTGCACGCGGTCGAGCGGGGTGACATCAAGTTCGAGGACGTCGTGGTCGTCGCCGGCTGTGGTCCCATCGGCCTCGGGATGGTCGCCGGCGCCGCCGCCAAGAACCCGGCGCACGTGGTCGCCCTCGACATGTCTCCGGAGAAGCTGGAGCTGGCGCGCAAGTGCGGCGCCACCGTCACCGTGAACATCAGTGAGGAGGACCCGCTCGAGGTCGTCCGCGGCCTCACCGACGGCTATGGCGCCGACGTCTACCTGGAGGGGACCGGCCACCCCTCGGCCGTGCTCCAGGGCCTGAACCTGTTGCGCAAGCTCGGCACCTTCGTGGAGTACGGCGTCTTCGGCTCCGACGTCACCGTCGACTGGAGCATCATCAGCGACGACAAGGAGCTCGACATCCGCGGTGCCCACCTCGGGCCGCACTGCTGGCCCGCCGCGATCCGGATGATCGAGTCCGGACGGCTGCCGCTGGACGAGATCTGCACCCACCAGCTCCCGCTGGAGGACTTCCAGAAGGGCCTCGACCTGGTGGCGTCCGGGACCTCCTCCATCAAGGTGTCGCTGATCCCGTGACCTCTCCCACCCCCGGCCGGCCGGTCCTCGTCGGGACCAGCTGGAAGATGAACAAGACCCTGGCCGAGGCCGCCGACTTCGTGGAGACCCTCCTCGCCGTCGGCGTGCCCGAGTCGGTGGAGGCGTTCATCCTCCCGCCGCACACGGCCCTGGCGGCCGTGCGCGACCGGCTGCCGCACGACGCTCCTGTGCGGCTCGGAGCGCAGAACGCCCACTGGGCCCCGGAGGGTGCCTGGACCGGCGAGGTCTCGATGGGGATGGTGCGTGATGCCGGGGCGACCATGGTCGAGGTCGGCCACTCCGAGCGACGCACGTCGTTCGGCGAGACCGACGAGGACGTCGCCCGCAAGGTGGCAGCCGCACTCGATCACGGTCTCGTCCCCCTGGTCTGCGTGGGTGAGAGCGCCGAGGTTCGCGGCGCGGGCTCTGCTGAGGCCTTCGTCGTCGCCCAGGTCCGGGCGGCGCTCGCGGAAGTCGCCGGGGCCGACACAGCGGGCATCTCGGACCGGGTCCTCTTCGCCTACGAGCCCGTCTGGGCCATCGGCACCGGCGGCAGGCCTGCGCTTCCCGAGGAGGTCGCTCCGATCATGGCTGCGATCCGTCGAGCTGCTTCCGACGTCCTCTCCGGACCGCCCGTGCGGGTGCTCTACGGCGGCAGCGTCGACGAGACCAACGCGGTCGCTCTCCTCGAGGGCACCGCGTCCGACGGCCTGTTCGTGGGCCGGGCGGCCCTGTCCGCCACCGGGTTCAATCGCTTGATCGCGCTCTGCGCGGGACGGTCAACACCGTCCACACCGCTCTCAACCCCGATCGATCGTGAGGTTCACCATGCAGCGTGTCGGTAAGTCGCGGGTCTTCGGCCTGGTGTTCATCGTGGCGCTGCTCGTCGCCATGGTGCTCAACACCAAGTTCGTGACCCCTGAGGAGCTCGCGAACATCGGGCCCAAGAAGTTCGACCCGAAGCAGACTGCGGCGTCGTTGTTCGAGAAGGCCGGCGAGGAGTTCAGCGGACGTGCCGCTCCCCTCTCCGAGGTGATCGCCGGCATCCAGAGCGACCCCGCCGCGGCCGCGGAGGAGTTCGACGCGGTGGCACCCAACGGGGACACGCTGGTCTTCGCGGTGACCGCCACCGGCACGGTCACCAAGATATGTAATTAAATAAAATTAAAAAAAATTTTTAAAATTTAATATTAATATATTTATAAAATATTATTAAAAATATAAAAAAAATAAATAAAAAAAATAAATAAAAAATAAAAAAAATAATTATTAATAATTATATATTTATATAGAAAAAAAATTGGTTAAGGTCAAGATTAGTTTATGTGGTTTTTATGAAATATTAGGATGATTTACTAAGATGCGTTATGTGCAGTTGTGTAGTGCGAGATATGGATTGTATGTTTGAAGTGTAATGTGTTAGTTTGCAAGTATAAGGTATATTGCGTGCGTGAAATAGAATGATAAAGAAGCATGGCGCGGGTGAAGGGTGAAATGCGATGATTACAGAGGAGGATGAAATTGTAAGTGGATGTGTAGTAAATGGAATTTCTGTAAAATAATAAAATTATTTCGGATCCGGGTAGGAGGATTTTAATAAAGAATGATATAGTGAGTAAACTAAATAAGCAATAAATTAAAAAGAGGAAAAAAAGATAAAAATATGAAGGATAAGAAATTATATTGAGTAGAAATGTTAAATGTGAGAATATGTTATAAGGAATAAATTTGAATAATGTTGAAAAGAGAATGAATAAATAATAAAATAGTGATTTGAAGAAAAAAGATGTGATAAATATTATATTGGAGACGGACTTAAGGAGAGTCTGCGCGTTGCGCGCCACGCACGTGTGAGCGCGTGACGCGTGTTGTGCGCGTGAGCTGAGCAAGTAGTGGTATCGGTGTGTTCGGCACTACATTACAGCGTGTCGGACTGTTGCGATGAGCGGTCTCGGGAATTTCGCATCGCCTCCGCGGAGCAGGTCTACCGGATCGCCGCGCGCCACGGTGGTGCCGGAGTGGTGCTGTCGTTCGGCAACTACGCCGGTGACCGGCTCAACTTCGGCGTGGCCGCGAGCGGCTCCGCGCGAGGGGATCGACACCGGATCGTCTACGTCACCGACGACATCGCCTCCGCCTCTGCCGAGGAGCAGGACAAGCGCGTGGCATCGCCGGCACGTTCACGGTCTACAAGATGGCCGGTGCCGCGGCGGAACGGGGACGATCTCGACGAGGTCGAGCGCCTGATGCGCGCGCAACGCGCCACCTTCTCCTTCGGTGTGGCCTTCCACGGTTGCACCTGCCGGCGCGACCAGCCGTTGTTCCAGGTCGAGCGCGGACAGATGGACTTCGGGCTGGGGATCCATGGGGAGCCGGGATCAGCTTGTCCGAGCGGATGCCGGCAGCCGGCTCGCGCAGCAGCTCGTCGAGTCGTGCTCGCGAACGCCGAGCACACCGACGGCCGCGCTGCCGTGGTGCTCAACGGTCTGGGCGCGACAAGTACGAGGAGCTTTCGTGCTGTACGCGAGGTGGCGACCTGCTCGAGGCGGGCGGGTCACCCGGTGATGCCGAGGTGGGCGAGCTCGTCACCAGCCTGGACATGGCCGGATGCTCGCTCACGCTGACTGGCTCGACGACGAGCTGGAGACCTGTGACCCACGCGACACTTCCGCCGGTGATGAGTGACGACACATCGACCGGCACGGCTGCCGCAGTCAACGCCTCCGACTGGCGCGCCAGATGACCGCGAGCGAGCTCGCGCACCGGCTCTCGGTGCAGCCGCACACTGTCTACAACTGGGAGTCCGGCAGCGCGAGGGTCCCGCACAGGTTGCTGGGGCCGCTCGCGGAAGTGTTCTCGATGGGCATCGACGACCTCGAGCGCTGCCTGCGCCAAGCCCCCTTGCGCGTCCTGCCAGGCCCCGGCGACCGCAGCCCGCTGCGCCGGCTTCGGCTGGCGGCAGGCCAGAGCCAGGACCAGCTGTCCCGGTCGGCAGGAGTCGGCCTGTCCAGCCTGAAGGCGTGGGAGTACGGCGCCGCGCCGGCCCTGCCGGCCATCCGCGGTCTCGCCCGAGCCCTCGAACTGCCGGCGCCGAAGCTGGCCCATGCGCTCGGCCTCGTGCTGCCGCGCGAGCTGGTCCCGACCGCTTGGAGACCGGGGGACCTCCCCGAGGTGCTGCGGGTGCTGCGGCTCTGGAGCCGGCTGACCCAGGCCGAGCTCGCCGCTCGGTGCGGATGCAGCCTCGCCTCCGTCCGGTCCTGGGAGCGAAACCGAGCTCGGCCCTCGGCGCGATCGCGGGAGCAGCTGGAGCACCTCTACCGGCTGGACTCGGGTGCGCTGCTCCGGGCCTACCCGAAGATGAGAGGTTGAACGCCATGGGAACGGTGTTGGTCATCGGTGGCATCAACCAGGACGTGACGGTGCAGGCCGAGCGTCGCCCTGCCGGAGGGGAGACACTCGTCGGCGACGGGCCGACCGTGAGCCCGGGCGGCAAGGGCGCCAACCAGGCCGCTGCTGCGGCCTTCGCGGGGGCGGACGTGCTGATGTGCGGAGTCGTCGGTGATGACGGTGCCGGACGGGAGCAGCTCGACCAGCTGCGCGAGGCCGGTGTCGACGTCTCAGGAGTGCGGGTGGCGCGGGGCTGCTCGACCGGAGCCGCCCTGATCGTGATCACCCCGGACGGGGAGAACTCGATCGTGGTGGGATCCGGCGCCAACGCGTTCCTCGGTCTCGAGGACGTCGCGGCCGCACTGACCCGTCCGGTGGACGTGGTGCTGGCGCAGACCGAGCCCGGCGTCGGCGCGGTCGAGGCCGCGGCCCGCGAGGCGGCGCTGCGATCCATCCGCCTGGTCGTGAACGCGGCCCCCACGGCCGGTGTCTCCAAGGAGCTGCTGGCCGCGTGCGACCCGTTGGTCGTCAACGAGCACGAGGCTCGTGACCTGCTTCGCGAGCACGAGGGCGACGCCGACCTCCCGGCCGCCGGCCTCGGGCCTGCGCTCCACGAGCTCCTGGGCGCCCGATCGGTCGTGGTCTCGCTCGGCCCCGCGGGGGCGGTCGTCGTGGACCGTGATGGAGCGGTCGACCAAGTCTCGGCTCCGCGCGTCACACCGGTGGACACGACCGGTGCCGGCGACATGTTGGTCGGCGTGATCGCCGCCCGACTCAGCCAGGGTGTGCAGCTGGTGGCCGCGGTCAGGGATGCCTGTGAGGCAGCAGCGACCGCAGTGACCACGGCCGGTGCTCGCGGCTATCTGACGCCGTCATCCTGAGAGTCTTCGACGGCGTCCTCCTGCAGCACGGCCAACCCGTGCACCTGCTCCAGCGTCGCTGAGTAGAGCGCCCGGTAGCGGGCATAGAGGTCGTCGTAGACCGCCGCGTTGCGTGGGTCGGGCACGACCTTGTCGACCGAGGAGGTCCAGTCGGTCTCGGCCGGCACCAAGCCGATCCCGATCGCGGCCAGCAGCGCCGATCCGTAGCTCGCCCCGATGGTCTGGGTCGGCAGCACCTGCTCGCGACCGGTCACGTCACTGACGATCTGCGTCCACAGCCCGCCCTGGGTGCCCCCTCCGACGGCCGTGATCGAGGCCGCCGGACCACCCGCCTCCTCGAGCAGGTCGAGGATGTTCCGGACACCGAAGGCGATGCCCTCGTAGGCCGCGCGGAACAGGTGCCCCCTGGTGTGCCGCAGGGACAGTCCAGCGATCACCCCGCGCGCCTGGGGATCGAAGAGCGGCGCGCGTTCGCCGGCGAAGTGCGGCAGCAGGAGCAGCCCGTCCGATCCGGCAGGCACGGCTGCGGCTTCGGCGACCAGCTGCTCGAACGGTGCGCCGCCGGTGAGGTTGCGGATCCACTCGGTGAGGCTGCCGGAGGTCGACATGCCGGCGGCGAGGGTGCGCCGCCCGGGCTCGACCCCCATCGTGGTCCAGAGGCGTGGGTGCCGGCGCACCTCGTCGAGGACCTGGATCACGAACATGGTCGAGCCGTACATCAGCATCACGTCGTCGGGTCGGCGTACGCCGCAGCTGAACGCCTCGGCCCACGCGTCCACGGTCCCCGCAGCGATCGGGGTGCCGACTGCGAGCCCGGTGGCTGCCGCGGCCTCGGGGGTGAGCCCGCCGACCACCGTGCCGGGCCAGACCAGGCTCGGCATCGGCAGGTCGCCCACGATGTCCTCGACCCAGTCGTGCGCCCAGTCGCCGGTCTCCACGTCGTAGAGCGGACCGCACTGGCTGGCGCTCTGGTGATCCAGGACGTACTCACCGCTCAGCCTGGTCAGCACGAAGGAGCTGCATCCGAACCACTGACGAGTGGCGGCCCACAGCTCGGGCTCGTGCTCGCGCAACCAGAGCAGCTTGGGGCCGAGCGACTGCGTGGTCAGTCCCTGGCCGGTGCGCTGCACGATCGCGGCCTCGCCGTAGCGGTGGGTCAGCGTCTCGATCTCCGCGGTCGAGCGGGTGTCGATGCCGTAGAGGATCGCCGGCCGCAGCGGACGCTGGTGCGCGTCGGTGGGCACCAGGCAGGGACCGATCCCGCTCACGCACACGGCGGCGATCCGGTCGGCGTGCACGTGCAGCACCAGTTCGCGGCAGATCGAGCTGACCTCGTCCCACCACACCGACTCAGCATCCATCTCGCAGAAACCGGCGCGCGGGATCGTCATCTTGTGGTGCCGGGTCGCGACCGCCAGGACCTCGCCGTCCGGGGTGCTCAGGATGCCCTTGGTGCTTCCCGTGCCGACGTCGACACCGAGGAGGAGATCCGTCATGTGTCACTCCTCGACCTCGGGTGCTGACCCAGCGATCCTAGTGTCAGCTGTGTCACGGTCGGCCAGTCCCGGACCCCGGGCGGCGCCGTCCCTGCGTGTGCCGGGGCGTTTGCCTTGGCTGGGGGTGGGCACGGTGCGGTGGTGACAGACACCGAGAACGCTGTGTTCTTCGACATCGACGGCACCCTGGTCGACTCGACCTACCACCACGCACTCGCGTGGCAGCGCGCCTTCGACCGCCACGACGTGACGCTGCCGCTGTGGCGGATCCACCGCACCATCGGGATGGGCGGCGACAAGCTGGTCGCGGAGGTGGCGGGTGACGAGGTCGAGAAGAGGCTCGGTGACCCGCTTCGAGACGCCTGGCGCGAGGAGTACCTGAAGATCAAGGCCGAGGTCCAGCCCCTGCCGGGCGCGAGCGCGCTTGTCCGGGCGCTGGCCGACTCCGGATTCCTGGTGGCGCTGGCCTCCTCCGGCGATCCCGAGTTCGCCGACGAGGCGCTCGACGACCTCGACATCCGCGACGTCGTCAAGGTGCTGAAGACCTCGGCCGACGTGGACGGGTCCAAGCCGGAGCCGGACCTCGTGGAGGTCACGCTCGAGGCTGTCGGCGCCGACCGGGCGGTGATGGTCGGCGACACCCCCTACGACGTGGAGTCGGCGGCTCGCGCCGGGCTGAAGTGTGTGGGCCTGCGCTCGGGCGGCTACAGCGAGGCGGAGCTCACCGACGCCGGAGCGGTGCTGGTCGTGGACGCTCCCGAGGACCTGATCGAGCTGGACTGGGAGCCGTACCTCTCCTGACTGCTACCCGGCGGGCGCCATCTCCGCCTTGGTGCCGAACGTGAACAGCAGCAGGTCGGTCATCTCGAAGGTGCCCTTGCGCGGACCGAGGGTGGGGCGGAAGTCCGGCTCGCGCACGATCGAGAAGGCGCTGCCCTCCATCGCCCGGTGGAAGGTCTCCGCGACGATGCGAGCCCCGACGCCCTTGAGGCGGCCGTTGTTCAGCTCGGCCTCGCGCAAGATGTAGAACCACAGCGGCGTCCGGGCCGCGAGGGTGTCCTGCTCGGCCTTGGTGAGGTGGTCGAGCTTGGCGCCGTTCTTGCCGTTGAGGATCTGCGCCTTGGTGAGCGTCTTGACGTTCACCCCGGAGCTGCGCAGCTTGGCGGCCATCTGCTGACCGCTCGCCAGACTGACCATGTTGGCCCGGCTCAGGTTGCGGAAGGCCAGGTTGCGCGCCATCTCCGGGACACTGTCGTTGCCACCGAAGGTGCTCGGCGGAAGCGAGGCCAGCGGGTCGGTGAGCCGTGTGTCGATGCGCATCGCCCGGTTGACCCCGCTGTCCGGGGCGGCCATGGCAGCCTTCCCGGCGGCGGGGAAGTCATACATCCGCCGCCAGTCCGCGATCCAGCTGCTGATCAGCCGCTTCTCCCCACCGAGGTCGCCGCCCAGCCCGGAGAAGATGAACATGTAGTCGAGACTCCCCGCCGTGCCCGGGAAGACCGCGTTCCAGTTGTAGTCGCGCCGGATCATGCTGTGTCCCAGCCGGAATGCCGCCACCGAGAACTCGATCGGCATCGCCGGCACCACGTGCGGACCGACGCCCGGCTCGACCAGCTTGCGACCGTTCTTGAACACGTCGTTGACCACGGCCGGCTGACAGATCCGCGGGAGAAAGTCGTGCCGCAGCAGCCACTGGTAGTGCAGCGTCACCTGCCTCCTGGCACGACGGAAGCGTTGGGCGCGGGGCAGGCTCGCCGGCAGCTTGTCGACGACCCGGTTGTGGAAGTCGATCATCGCCGTGTGCGTCTGCGCGACGATCAGGTTCTCGTCGTTGCGGGGATCCGGGATCAGCGCCTTCCGCTTGGCGGCCGGCCCCTTCCCGGTGCCCACCCGGGGCAGGTCGTGCCGCGGCTTGGCGGGGATGCCGTCGGCGCGGATCGTGGTGCCGGTCCTCAGGTGCACGCCGTCGGCCTCGTAGAACTTCGCCGAACCGGCCTTGCCGGGGCCGGCGCCGTACAGCGAGTCGAGGTCGAGCCGCGGGGAGCGGCCCTGGAGCATGTCGGTGGGCGAGACCTCGCTGCCGAGCATCACCTCGGTGCGGTCCATGGTCAGGTCGTGGTCCACGAACTGGCCGAGGTAGGTGTAGCCGGCCGGGATGGTGCCGCTGCCACCGCCGCCGGCCACCATCGCCCGGGCCAGCTTCCTGGTGATCGCAGCACTGAGCGGGGTTCCCTTCGGGCCCAGCCGCGAGAAGCGGAACGGCGGGGCGGCTCCGCGGGCCAGGGCACGCGGCGCCTGCGCCCGGGGGGTCTCGGTCTCCGTGAGCGGGTCCGACCCGTTGAGCGAACGGCCGGTGAGCTGGGTGGCCAGCAGGCCCTCGCCCTCCACCCAGAAGGTTTCGGACCCGTGCAGCATCTGGTGGTTCGTGCTCTGCTCCGCCATGGTGGCCTCCCCGAAAGTGCGTGGCAGGTGTGCCAGCAACAGGCTCGAGCCCGTCCGGACAACCATGCCAGCGTCGCGGACGGCAGCGACAGACCGGGCCGGCCGCGGGAGGCGCCAGGTCTAGTCGGCCTTGTCCTGGACGATGACCTCGAGTCCGGGCCAGAACGCGACGCGGCCCTTGACCCGCCGGGCGAACGGGAACGGACGCGGGTAGTGCCAGGCGCCGTCGTTGAGCACCTCGTCGCCGACGTGGACGTCGTAGTACCTCGCGATGCCCTTCCAGGGGCACACGGTGACGGTCGAGCTGGGGGTGAGGACCCCGTCGGCCACGTCGGCCAGCGGGAAGTAGGCCGTCGCGTCCGCGAAGACCACGGCCTCGGAGCTGGCGATCACGGTGTCCCCGACCCGGGCCTGCGCAGGGCGCCGGGCCAGCCGGGTGCGCAGCAGTCCGGCAAGGGTCGCGAGCAGCGCGCCGAGCGCGCCGAGGATCGCCGACTCCGTGATCGCCGAACCCGACCCGGTCAGGGTCGGTCCGCGCAGCAGGTCCGCGGCAGCGAGGGCGCCGGTCTCGGCCAGCACGATCGCGAGACCACTGAGACCGGCGACCACGATCCGGGGGCGCTGGGTCGCGTCACCGGGCACGAGGTCCTGCCCGACGACCCACGGCCACGCGGCCGCGAGCAGGACGGGGGCGAGGTGCCAGGTGGTGGTCGGCTGCCACAGCGCCAGTGCGAGCCAGGCGACAGCCAGCACAGCCGTCCACACCAGCCCAGGGCTCGCGACCCTCGTCTTCGCGACGATGGAATCCACGGACATCAGTTCCTCCGACACCTCGATCGCGCCCCGGTTGGGCGCGGAGAAGTTCTTCCGTGTCGCTGTGGGAACACGATGGCCCCGGTGCTTCCTTCCCCGCTGCGCGGCGGTCCCAGATGGCGGACGTCTGGGGCAGATCGGGGCGGTCCGGGGAATGCCTGCCCCCCCGACGCCCGTTCCCCCTGTCCATCCCCACGCAGATCGCTCATCGAGGAGCATGCATGCCCCGCATTCCAGCCCACACCGTCCACAGTGCTCCTGAGCACAGCCGCGACGCGCTCAAGGCCCTCGAGGCGAAGTTCGGCAAGGTGATCAACATCCACGGCGGCATGGCGCACTCGCCGGTGGTGCTGCAGGCGTACGTCGCGCTGCACCAGGTGATCAACGAGTTCGGCAGCTTCGACGCCCGCACCCGCGAGGCGATCGCACTCGCCGTGGGCAACCAGGACGGCTGCGGCTACTGCCAGGCAGCGCACACCGGTGGCGGCAAGGCTGCGGGTCTGAGCGCGGACGAGATGGTCGCGATCCGCCGCGGCAAGGCCGAGGACGACAAGCTGGACACCCTGCTGCGTCTGGCGCGCGAGTTCACCGCCGACGTCGGAAACACCTCCGACGAGTCGTGGCAGCAGGCGCTCGACGCCGGCTGGTCCGACGAGCAGCTCACCGAGCTCACCACGCACGTGACGCTCAACCTGTTCACGAACTACTTCAACCACCACGTCGGCACCGAGCTGGACCTGCCGGCAGCGCCGGCGCTCTGAGCCCGGCCGGCTAGCCGAGCCTGGCTGCGAGCTCGATCAGGTCGTTGCCCGTCCACTCCGGAGCCCGGAAGTAGGACGGGTAGCGGCCGGCTCCGCGGGTGAGCCAGCCCGTGCGCAGGCCTGCTCGGGAGGCGCCGTCGATGTCCCACGGGTGCACGGCGACCAGCACTGCCTCCTCCGCCTCCACCTCGCACCGGTCGAGCGCGTAGGCGTAGGAAGCGGCAGCCGGCTTCCACGCCGGCGCGTTGGCGACGCTGAGCAGCATCTCGAACTCGTGGCGGATGCCCGCCCGGGTCAGCAGGCCGTCGGCCACCGCCGTGGAGCCGTTGCTCAGCGTCACCAGCCGAAGCCCGCCCGCGCGGAGCGCCCGGACCCCGTCCACGACGTCGGGATGGACCGCCAGCTCCCCGAACGCGGACATCACCTGCTCCACGGAGTCCTCGACGTCGTCGGGGTTCGCTCCGGCCGCCTCGAGGCGGCCACGCAACGCCTCGGCCGCGAGGTCCGCGAACGCGGGGTTCACCCCGACCGAGGTGAGCGCGAAGCCGTCACGCAGCAGTCCCGCGAACCAGGTCGCTGCCTCGTGACGCTGCAGGCCCACGCGCTCGAACCGCTCCTGGAGCGGTGCCATGTCCGAGAGGGTCTCGTTGACGTCGAAGACCACCAGGGTCGGTCGGGTCGGCTCGGCTGTGTTCATCGGGTTCGTTCCTCCTGGGGTCTGGTTCCGGGCAACGTGTCGTTCATGGCTTCGTACCCACCCGCACCTGCACGTGACCACCACGCAGGCTCCAGCGGCGTACGTCGCACAGCTCGGCCTCCAGCGCTGTCCACGGCCGGGCGGTGATGTCGGAGCCGGCGAGCCGGCACGCCAGCCGGGCGAGGGGGCTCGCGATCCGGGCGCGGCCGGTGGGCGGCTGCATGTCCACGACGGCCGCGCGTCCACCGCGGCGGAGCAGCCCGACGCCGGCCGCCCAGGCATCGGGCCAGGCGGGCATGATCGAGAGCGCATAGGTGAAGATCACCGCGTCGAACCCGCCCGCGGCACCGTCGAGGTCGGTCTCGGCCAGCCGGGTGGCGTCCTCCTCGACCAGGGTGACGTTCGCCGCCCGGAGCCGGGACACCCGGAGCGAGGCGCGGCGCAACATCGCACCGCTGCGGTCGAGGCCGACCACGCTTCCCGTGGGTCCGACCGCGTCCAGCAGGGGCGGGAAGTTCAGGCCGGTGCCGCAGCCGATGTCGAGAACCCGGTCCCCGGCACCCAGCCCGAGGGCGGCGATCGCAGTCAGGCGACCCGGCCGGTAGACGGGCTCGAGCGCGACCAGGTCATACCACCTCGCCACGGCCGCGTATCGCTCCATCGCCCCCCAGCCTGCCAGCCCGGCCTCGCGGGCGTGGGGACGTGTGGGAAGGAATGTCGGTGACGGGGGGTTCCCCCTGCATGACTCCCACCCCGGAAGCCGATGAGGCTGCGCGCAAGCAGTCCTTTCGCGACCACGTGGAGCCGGAGATCGAGGTGATGCTGCGGGTCGCCCGGTCGCTGACCGCGTCACTCGCCGACGCCGAGGACCTGGTGCAGGAGTCCCTCCTGCGTGCCTACCGCGCGCTGGACCGCTTCGACGGCCGGCACCCGCGGGCGTGGCTGCTCACGATCGTGCGGAACACCAACGCCAACATGCACCGCAGGCAGCGCCCCGCGAACATCGGCGACTGGGAGCTGCTCCGCGGCGCCCGCCCGGCGTTCGGCGCCGCGGAGCTGCCCAGCGCGGAGGACGCCTTCATGGACGAGGAGCTCGACCACGAGCTCAGCGCCGCGATCGGCGACCTCGACCCGCGATTCCGGGCGGCCCTGGTGCTCGTCGATGTCCATGACCTCAGCTATGCCGAGGCCGCAGCAACCCTGGGTGTCCCGGTGGGCACCGTCATGTCGAGGCTCAGCCGGGCGCGTGACCGCGTGCGCCGTCGGCTCGGCCCCGCGATCCTGTCCCGAGGAGGGCTGGCATGAGTGGATCAGTTCGCCAGATGATGACCTGCCACTGGACCGCACGGCGGATCCAGCGCTACCTCGACGCGGACCCGTCCGCGCCGCTGACTCCTGGCGAGGTGGCCCGGCTCGAGGAGCACCTCGCGACCTGCGAGAAGTGCACCCGCATCGTCGCCGAGAACCGCGCCCTGCACCGCGTGCTCTCCTGGTGGCCGGGGCGACGCCCGGTCGACCCGAACGCGGTCACTCGCATGCGCGCGTTCCTGGCTTCGATCACCGACGACGAGAGGCATTGATGACCCACGCCACCCCCGACCCGAAGCAGTGGGATCTCGTCGTGGTCGGCGGCGGCACCGCGGGCATCGTCGGCGCCAAGACGGCCGCGCGGCTCGGCTCGAAGGTCCTGCTCGTCGAACGGGACCGGACCGGGGGCGACTGCCTCTGGACCGGTTGCGTGCCGTCCAAGTCCCTGATCGCCGCAGCCGATGTCGCCGCGACAGCCCGGCACGGCGCGCGGTTCGGCGTCGACGTCGCCGGGGTCACTGTCGACTTCCCCCGCGTGATGGCCCACGTGCGTGGCGCGATCGCGCACATCGCACCGGTGGACTCCGTCGAGGCGATCAGCGAGGTCGGCGTGACCGTCCTGCGCGGTGACGCCGTGTTCATCGGTCCCGACCGCATCAGCGTCGGCGGCACCGAGGTCACCTTCGCCCAGGCGATGATCGCCACCGGAGCAGCACCGGCCGTGCCCCCGATCCCCGGGCTCCGCGAGGCGGCGTACCTCACCAGTGACACGGTGTGGGACCTCGAGGAGCTGCCCGAGCGCCTCGTCGTGCTCGGCGGCGGGAGCATCGGCTGCGAGCTGGGCCAGGCCTTCGCCCGCCTCGGCAGCGAGGTCACCGTCATCGAGGGCGCGCCGCGGATCCTGCCGCGCGAGGACGCTGCTGCCGCCCGGGTGGTGCATGCCGCACTGGAGCGGGACGGCGCCACGGTGCTGACCGGCTCGGCCGTGGCCACCGTGAGCTCCGGCACCGAGGCCGGGGGCAGCCTGACCCTGGAGAACGGCCACGAGGTCGACTTCACCCACCTCCTGGTCGCGGTCGGCCGCCGGCCGCGCACCGGCAGTCTCGGGCTCGAGCAGGCGGGCGTGGATTTGGACGACCACGGGTTCGTGCGGGTCGACGACCACCTGCGCACCACGAATCCCCGCGTCTGGGCGGCAGGTGACCTCACGGGTCACCCTCAGTTCACCCACCTCGCGGGCGTGCACGCCAGCCTGGCTTCGAGCAACGCCGTCCTGGGGGTACGCCGCAGCATCGACCTCACCAGCGTCCCCCGGGTGACCTACACCCAGCCCGAGGTGGCCGCCGTCGGCGTGCAGACCTCGGAGCCGCCGCGCGGCCTGCGGGTCCTGGAGCAGCGGCACACCCACGTCGACAGGGCCGTCGCCGAGGGTGACACCACCGGGCTCACCCGGCTCACCGTGGACCGGCGTGGCCGCATCGTCGGGGCCACCGTGGTCGGGCCGCGGGCGGGCGAGACGCTGGGTGAGCTGACGCTGGCGATCAAGCAGGGACTGCGCACGCGGGACCTCGCCGGAGTGACCCATGCCTACCCGACCTGGAACGACGGGCCGTGGAACGCCGCGATCGCCGACGTCCAGCAGCAGCTCGAGCGACCGGCAGTGCGCCGCACCCTCGGGGTCCTCGGCCGGGCCAGGCGTTGGTGGCTGTCCCGGCGCACATAGTCGGGGCCGCGGAGCAGCGGCGGGTCAGCGCAGCGAGCGGTAGCCCGCGACGATCCGCTGGGCGGCGCTGACCCCGACCACGACGGCCCAGCCCCAGGCGATGACGCCCGCGTGCTGCGGCACGATCAGCCAGACGCTGTGCACGAGCACGGTCTCGGTGCCCTCGGCGAGGCCGCCGAGGAAGCTCAGGGAGCGGCCGTCGTGCAGCTGCCGGCCGGTGCGCTCGGCGATCGAGGAGAACGCCAGGAACGCGGTGCCGTTGACGTAGTAGGCGAACAGCACTGCCAGGAACGGCAGCCAGGAGGCGTCGTACGCCGCGGTCGCACCGATCGCCACCCCGATCACGGTGGCGCCGTAGGCGACGAAGTCAGCGGTGATGTCGAGGAACCCGCCCGCCTCGGAGCCGCCGGTCGCCGAGGAGCGTCGCCGGCGCGCCAGCGGTCCGTCCAGTCCGTCGAGCAGCCGCGAGAACAGCCACAGCCCGAGGGCCCACCACCACAGCTGCCCGGCTGCGGCCGCGGCACTGCCGAGCCCGGTGACCAGGCCCAGCATCGTCAGCCGGTCGGGGGTGACCGGGCCACGGTCGAGGGCAGCCGCGGCTCGGTCCAGGGGCGGGGCGAGCAGTCGCCGGGCCACGTTGTCGAGCATCAGCCGACAGTCGGGGGGAGGGGCTCGACCGGTGCGGCGGCCCGTTCGGCAGCGACCGGTTGGCTGGTCGGCTGCCTTCCTGGACGCGCCAGGATCCGGCGCCCCCACAACCCCCCGCCCACCGCGAGCAGCAGCAGGCCGGCGACGGCCAGGCCGAGGTAGAGCGGGTCGGCGCCGTAGGCACCGACCGCGGAGTAGGCGACCGCGCCGGGGATCATCCCGAGCGTGGTGCCGAGCAGGAAGTCGCGGCGGGTCACCCCGGCGACCCCCGAGCCGTAGTTGATCAGGGTGAACGGCACCACCGGCGCCAGCCGCACGGCGAAGACGGCGGCCAGACCGTGTTCTCCCAGGACCCGTTCGACCCGGGCGAACCGACCTCCAGTCATCCGGACGACCGCGTCCCGTCCGAGCAGCCGGCCGATCTCGAAGGCGGCGAGCGATCCGATGACCGCGCCGGTCAGCGCGAGTGCGGCGCCGCCCCACAGGCCGAAGAGCGCACCACCTGCGGCGGTGAGCACCCCCTTCGGGGAGGGGACCAGCACCAGCAGCGCGTAGCCCAGGACGAACACGAGCGGCCCCAGGCGCCCCAGGGAGCTCACCGCCTCACGCATCTCCGTGACGCTGGGCAGCACGCCCGACCTCGCAGCCGCGAGAGCGGCGAGGAGCAGGAGCGCGAAGACGGCGACCTTGAGGCGTGCCGAGCGACTCATCCGCGTCCCCCTCGTCCTCCCGGGAGCGTCCGCCTCGCCGGGAAGCCCGTGGGAGGAGTGTCGCAGCAACGAGCATCGGTGGGGGACGTCACCCGAGCACCTCGCTCGGCGCCATGGTCCGGTCCTCCGCGACGTCGACGCCCTGCCGCGCCAGGATCCGGCGACCCCACGCCCCGCCGACGAGCACCAGCACCACGAGGGCGGCCAGGGACACGACGAGCATCAGGGGGTCGGTGCCGTAGGCGCCGACAGCGCAGTAGGCGACGATGCCCGGCACCATGCCGATGACGGTGCCCAGCAGGTAGTCGCGGCGGCTGACCGCCGAGAGCCCGGCGCCGTAGTTGATCGCCATGAACGGCACCAGCGGGACCAGCCGGACGGCGATCACCGAGGGCAGGCCGTGGTTGTCGAGCAGCTGCTGGACGCGGCGCAGACGTCCGTGGGTCATCCGGCTGACGGCGCCCCGACCGAGCAGGCGACCGATCTCGAACGACATCAGCGCGCCGGCACTCGCCGCCAGCAGCACCAGTGCCGACCCGACCCAGACTCCGAACAGCGCGCCGCCCGCCACCGTGAGGGCGCCCGCGGGGGTCGGGAACAGCACCAGCACGGCGTACGCCGCGACGAAGACCAGCCAGCCGGTGCTGCCGGTGGCGGCCACGCGCTCGCGTAGCGTGCCGACGTCGGGCAATCCACCCAGCTGCACGGCGACGAACGACCCGATGATGAGCGCCACGAGCAGGCCCGCCTTGACCACTGCGGAACGACTCACGCGCTCTCCCTTCTCGACAGCGGACCTCCCGGGGGTCCGGGGGTCCTGAAGTGGGAAGTCCCCGAGACCCTCACCGTGTTCCCGAAGTGACACCACCATCTCGACTTTGCTGTTCCTGACCGGCCGGAGGCTCCCTGTGCGACCCCTACGAGCTGCGACCACCCTCGCCGCCCTCGCCCTGCTCACGGCCGCGTGCGGCTCCGGCGGTGGCAGCCAGTCCCCGGTCGCGGCCGACCGCTCGTGGGACGAGGTCGTGGCCGACGCGCAGGGCGAGACGGTCGACCTGTGGATGTACGGCGGCGACGAGCGCGGCAACGCCTACGTCGACGACGTGCTGGCACCGGCAGCGGCCAAGGCAGGCGTGACGCTGCGCCGGGTGCCGATCGCGGACACCAAGGACGCGATGCGCCGGGTGCTGGCGGAGAAGCAGGCGGGCACGACCGAGGGTGACGTCGACCTGGTCTGGGTCAACGGCGACAACTTCGCCACCGGGCAGCAGGCGGGTGCATGGCTCTGCGACTGGTCGGGCCGCCTCCCGAACATGAAGTACGTCGCCTCCGACGATCCGTTGGTCTCCGAGGACTTCGGCGCCGACGTGAACGGGTGCGAGTCGCCGTGGCACAAGGCGCAGTTCACCCTCGTCTACGACTCGGCGCGGGTCACCGATCCGCCGACCACGTTCCAGGGCGTCCTGGACTGGGCCGAGGCACACCCCGGAAGGTTCACCTACCCGGCACCCCCGGACTTCACCGGCTCGGTCTTCGTCCGCCAGGCGCTCTACGCGCTCTCCGGCGGTCCGTCCGAGGTGCCGTCCGGCTTCGAGCAGGCGGCCTTCGATCGGCTCACCCCCGACCTGTTCGAGGCGTTGGCCGGGGTGGCGCCGTCGTTGTGGCGCGAGGGCCGGACCTATCCCCGCGACTCGGTGGCCCTGGACAAGCTCTACGCCGACGGCGAGGTCGACATGACGATGACCTACGGCCCGGCGACGTTGACCGACCTGGTCGCCAAGGGCACCTTCCCGAAGACCACTCGCGTGCTCCCGCTCGAGGGCGGCACCCTCGGCAACGCGAGCTTCCTCGGGATCCCTGCCTCGTCGGGCGACTCCGCCGGCGCCATGGTGGTCGCCGACCTCGCCCTCTCGCCCGAGCAGCAGGCGGCCAAGGCCGACCCGACCGTGTGGGGGCAGTTCAGCGTCCTCGACGTCGAGCTGCTGGACCCCGACGACCGGGCCCGCTTCGAGGCGCTGCCGAGGTCCGAGGTCGTCCCGCCGTACGACGTGCTCTCGCGCAACGCGAACCCGGAGCTCTCATCGACGTGGGTCACGCCGCTCGACGAGGGCTGGCGACGCGGGGTCCTGGGCTCCGGGACGTGAGCCCGGAGGTGGCTGGGTCCGTCAGTGGGTCGGGGTGGCGGCAGGTCGCCCCGGCGGTGGTCCTGGTCGCCCTGGTGACCGGCTCCGGACTCGCCATGGTGCTGGTGACCAGCCTCGGGCTGGTGCCGCTGTTCGGTGAGGCGCGGCTGAGCACCGACGGCTACCGGGGCGCCTCCGGCGACCTGCTCGCGGCCACCCGCCAGACGCTCCTGATCGCCACCTCGGCCACGTTGCTCGCGGCGGTGATGGGTCTGGCGCTCGCGACCGCCCTGCTCGGCACCGGGCCAGGTCGTCGTCTGGCCGGCGCGGTCGCAGCAGGAGTGGTCACGGTGCCGCACCTGGTCGGGGCCGCCTCGGTGGGTCTGCTGCTCTCCGACTCCGGTCTGGCTCAGCGTGTCCTGGGGGTGAGCTCCTGGCCGGAGCTGGTCGGCGGTGCCTGGCCGGTCGCCACGGTGCTCGAGCTGGCCTGGAAGGAGTCCGCGTTCGTCGCCCTGGTGGTGCTGGCCGCGGTGAGCCGTCGGCACGCCGACCTCGCCGAGGTCGGCGCTGTTCTGGGAGCGGGACCACGCCACCGATGGACCCGGGTGTTCCTGCCGCTCGCCGCCCCGGCCCTCGCGGTCTCCTCGATGATCGTCTTCGTCTACACAGTGGGCTCCTACGAGGTGCCGCTGCTGCTCGGCCGCACCTTCCCGGAGCCGCTGCCGGTGATGGCCTACCGGCTGTTCGGGTCGATCGACCTCGCCGCCCGCCCGCAGGCCGCGGCGACCGCAGCCGTCGGTGCGGGCGTCGCGCTGGCCATCGCCGTCCTCGGACTCCCGGTCCTGCGCCGGCTCGGCGGTGCGCGATGACTCCACGTCCCTCCGGGGCGTCACGGTCCTGGCTCCCCACCACCCTGCTGCTGGCCTGGTTGCTGGTCCCGCTCGCGCCGGTGGTGCTGTGGGCAGCCGCGTCGCAGTGGTCCGCCCCGGACCTGTTGCCGCAGGCCTGGGGCCTGCGCGGGTGGCGGGCCGCCCTCGACAGCGGCATGCTCGTCGCGCTGCTGAGGTCGCTGGCCCTCGGGCTGGTGGTGGCCGCGATCGCCGTACCCCTCGGGGCGATGGCGGGCCGGGCGCTCGGCTGGCGTCAGCTGCGCCGACCGGGGCTGGTCTCGGTGGTGCTGATCGCGCCCGTCGTGCTGCCCCCGTTCGCGGTCTCGATGGGCCTGGACGTCGTGCTCCTCCGCACCGGGGTTCCCGAGCCCGTCGCCGTGGTGCTGCTGCTCGTGGTGTTCGCGTTGCCCTACACCAGCTACACGATGCGGGCGAGCTATCAGTCGATCGACCCGGTGCTCGAGGAGCAGGCCCGGGTCCTCGGCGCCACGCCTCGACTGGCCCGGCGCCGGGCCACCCTGCCCGCGGCTCGCGCCGGGGTGGTCACCGCCGCCGGTCTGGCCTTTTTGGTGGGGTGGAGCGACTACGTGGTGACACTGCTGATCGGTGGTGGCCAGCTGGTCACGCTGCCGATCCTGCTCGGCGCCGCGGCCTCCGGGTCCGGCAACGAGCCGACCGTGGCGGCCCTCTCGGTCGCCTCCACGCTGCCGCCCCTCCTGGCCCTGGGCCTGGTGGTGCTGGTCTCTCGTCGTACTCGAAGGAGCACCGCATGACCGCCGACCTGGAGCTGCGTGACATCGAGCACCGGTACGCCGGGGCCGATCAGGGCACCCTGCACCGGATCTCGCTGGCCGTCGACCAGGGCGCCATGGTCGCCGTGGTCGGGCCCTCGGGATCCGGCAAGTCGACCCTGCTCCGGATCGCGGCCGGCCTGACACCACCCACGGCAGGGGAGGTGCTGCTCGACGGCACGCCGGTGACTCACCTGCCACCTGAGCAGCGCGACCTGACCGTGATGTTCCAGCAGCCGCACCTGTTCCCGCACCTCGACGTGCGCGACAACGTGGCGTTCGCCCCGCGCCTCGCGGGCGGCTCCAGGCGAGAGGCCCGGGCCACCGCGCGCCGCTACCTCGACCTCGTCCACCTCGGCGACCTCGCCCACCGGCGGCCGCGGGAGCTCTCCGGGGGCCAGGAGCAGCGGGTCGCTCTGGCCCGGGCGCTGGCCTCCGAGCGCGGTGTGATGCTGCTCGACGAGCCGTTCAGCTCCCTCGACCCCGAGCTGCGCCGGTCGATGCACTCGTTGCTCGCCGAGGTGCGGGCCGCTGTCGCGCCGACCGTGCTCATGGTGACCCATGATCTCGACGAGGCCGCCCTCGCCGAGCAGGTCGCCGTGCTCGTGGACGGGCGGATCGACCAGGTCGCCCCGGTCACGGTGCTCTACGCCCGGCCGGCGACGCTGTCCGTGGCGCGACTCGTCGGCGGCTTCAACGAGGTCGACGGTGTCGTGGTCGACGGTGAGCACCGTTCCTGGTGGGGCGCGGTCCGGCTGCCGGTCGATTGTGCCTCGGCCGGGCCGGCCACCTTGCTGATGCGGCGCGAGCACCTCGACCTCACCTCCCAGGACGATCCGAGGACCTCGGCCCGCGGGACTGTGGTGTCCACCGCCCAGGCCGGTGCTCGGCAGGTGGCCACCGTCGAGATGGAGGCCACCCCTGGCAGTGGGCCGGCTCCGCGGTTGCAGGTCGAGCTGCCCCTCGGTGAGACCACGCTGGCGGGCCACCCGATCGGCCTCGCGCTCACCGAGGCCCGCGCGGCGTGGGCGGTGCCCTGTCCCTCGGACTCCGGGGCGGTTCCGGAGGTCGCACCCGTCGGGTGACCTGTCCGTGTCTCGCCGCGTGCGGGCGTGGCGCTGGCCCCCGGCGGTGCCGGGGTGCTGCGCGGTCAGGCACTTCGGTGTGCGCCGGGTGGGTGTCGCGGGGTGGTGGGGACGTCGTACTGGTGCCCGGTGGGGCTGGTCCAGGTGTAGCCGTCGTGGCTGGACTTGTAGGTCCAGGCGGTGTGGGTCTTGACCCGGTGGTGGGTGCGGCACAACGGCGCCAGGTTCTCCGCGGTGGTCTGGCCCGGTGGTCCGCCGTCCTCCATCGGGAGGTACTCGGTGATGTGGTCCAGATCGCAGGCGCGGGAGTCGCGGCCGCAGCCGGGGAAGACGCAGTGGGCGTCGCGCAGGATCACGGCCTCGCGCATGGTTGTGGGTGGGTCGTGCCGGTCCACGGCGGTCGGGTCGTCGAGGTCGAGGACCGGGCGGACCAGGATCTTGCCGCCGGTGCTGTTCCACCGGGTCAGCCAGTCGGTGAGCAGCCGGGTGGTGGCGGCGCCGAGGCGCTCGATGGTGACGGCGCCGGTCTGGTCGGTCAGGTCGGCGGGGGTGAGGTGCAGGTAGAGATGGGCGAGCCCACCCGTCTGGGTGGGTGCGGCGCCTTCGCGGCCTGACATCAGGTCCAGGGCGTACTGCGGATCGGCGAGCACCCCGACCGCACGCGCCCTGCGGAGGTCGAGCGGGTCGCTGTCACCGAGCTGGTGCAGGTCGTGGGCGATCCGGCGCACGCTGGCGTCGAAGAGCTCGGCGTCGGGGGTGTCCAGGAGCATCGAGATCTCGGTGGTGGCCGGGGTGGTGCCATGACGGAGCCAGACGCCGCGCTTGGCCAGTGCTGCTTCTTCGTCGGCGATCGCTCGGTCGGGGTCGAAGTAGAGCCGGGCTTCCTGGACCAGTCGGGCTGCGTTGACCAGTCCGATCCGGTCGGGGGTGGCGGCGATCAGTCGGTCCGCGAACAAGGCGGCGTCCACCGAGAGGTCGCGGGTCTCCCGGGCGATCACCCGCGCCCGCCACGCCGGGACGCGGAGGTCGCGGACCAGGTCCCAGAGCCGGGGCAGCCGGTGCGCCAGCTCCAACGCGTCACCCACCAGCGAGCGGGCGGCGTCCAGGCTGATCGAGAGCGCGGCGCCCAGGTCGGCGGGGGCGAACTCGGCCACCCACGGAGCACCAGGGCCGGCCAGAGGTGCCGTTGCTTCGCCGTGCAGGTCGACCTCCCCCCAGTGGGCCGGGGTCTCGCCGGCGGGGCAGGGGTGCAGGTGCGCCCACGCCAGGGCGAGCTCGAGCTCCTGCGCGGCCGCTCGCTTCGCCTGGGTCCGGGCGTCCCGGGCAAGCTCGATCACCTCGGTGGGGGTGAGGGTCGGTGCCGTGCTCATGGAACCACGCTAGACCTGACCACCGACAGTTTCGAGTGGGTGTTCGAAGATGTGGAGAACTTTTTCAGGGCCACCCCCCTTGTGTTCAACCGGATGTTGCAACGAGCCTCCGGTCGAGGACGTCCCGCGAGCTGGCGGCCCCTTTCGTGGCCGACAGGCATCCTCGGATGATCTGCCGGAAGGGCCGCCGGCCTGCGACTGAGGCGGCGCCAGTCCGTTCCAACAGCTCGCACGTTCTTGTTCTCCAAGCACACCGGCTCCCTCTGGGGCAGCCCATCCGGCCGTGACCGACCATGGACGCAATGTGCCCGTGAGCCAGACCTCACCCGCACCACGACCGCCTGTGTTGCCCTCGTCCCCGGAACAGGTCAGGGTGCTGGGGATGCCCACGACACCAGACGACCCAGCCCGCGATCGCGACGAGGTCGGGCGTGCCAGGCAGGCGCGGCCGCGCGATGCGCTCGGGCGTCCGCTGCCCTACGACGAGGTCGGGGTGGAGCCGGTCTCCGAGGACCCGCTGCCGCCGGGCGAGACCGTCGAGGCGGCGCTCGCGCTGCTGCACGAGGGCCGTCCGTTCTCCGCGCACGAGGTCTTCGAGGCGCGCTGGAAGGACGGGCCGGACGAGGAGCGCGACCTGTGGCAGGGACTGGCCCAGCTCTGCGTCGCGATCACCCATGCCGCCCGCGGCAACGCCGTCGGGGCTAGCACGCTGCTCGAGCGGGGCGCCGCCCACCTCAGGGAGTACGCCGCCTCCGGCGGGCCGACCTACGGACTCGACCCCGCCGACTTCGAGCAGCGGGCCCGAGCCGAGATCACCGGAGGCTGAGGCTCGTGCGCGCTGTGGTGTACGACGCCTACGGGGCGCCGCCCGTCGTCCGGGACCTCGACCCGCCTCGGTGCCCGGTGGACGGGGTCGTGATGCGCGTCCGCGCCACCGGTGTCTGCCGCTCGGACTGGCACGCGTGGCGCGGGCACGACCCGGTGCCGCTGCCGATGGTGCCGGGCCACGAGTTCGCGGGCACCGTCGCGGAGGTCGGTGGGGAGGTGACGTCGTGGAGCGTCGGGGACCGGGTGACCGCGCCGTTCGTGATCGGCTGCGGGCGCTGCTCCCACTGCGTCGCGGGCGACCTGCACGTCTGCCCCGACCAGGAGCAGCCCGGGTTCACCTATCCGGGTTCGTGGGCCGAGCTGGTGGCGGTGCCCGCTGCCGAGGCCAACCTGGTCCGGCTTCCCGAGGCGGTCGACTTCGTCGCCGGCGCCTCCCTCGGGTGCCGCTTCGCGACCGCCTTCCGGGCGCTGCACACCCACGGCCGGGTGCGCGGCGGTGACGTGGTCGCCGTGCACGGCTGCGGCGGGGTGGGCCTTTCCGCCGTCCTGGTCGCGAAGGCGCTCGGCGCCCGGGTGATCGCCGTCGACGTCAGCGCGGAGGCTCGCCGGTGGGCGGTCGAGCTGGGGGCCGACGAGGTCCTGGACCCGGCGACCGTGCCGGACGTCCCGGGCCGGGTCCTCGAGCTGAGCGGCGGTGGGGCACACGTCTCCGTCGACGCGGTCGGGTCGCCTGCGGTCGCGGCCGCGTCGGTGGCATCTCTGCGTCGTCGGGGCAGGCACGTGCAGGTGGGCCTGTTGCTCGGCCCGGATGCGACTGCGGGCATCCCGATGGACCTCGTGGTCGCGCGTGAGCTCGAGGTGCTCGGGTCCCACGGCATGCCCGCGGGGGACTACCCGGCGCTGCTCGACCTGATCTCCCGCGGCGTGCTCGACCCGCAGCGGCTGGTCGGCGCGGTGCTCGACCTGGACAGCGGACCGGCCGCGCTACAGGCCATGGACTCAGGGGAAGGTGCAGCCGGGATCACCGTGCTCGTCCCCGACCAGGCCAGCTGACGCTCTCCGGGGGTTGACGGCAAAGGGACGTCCCTCACCCGCCGGTCGAGGCGCCGTACCTGGCCCGGCTGAACGACTGCAGCCGTCGCGCGATCCGGCGCAACGTCGCGGCAGCGTGGTGGTCGCGCGCCCACGCGGCGTGCAGGGTGACCACCACCGGACCGTCCGGCCCCGTGATCGCCACCGGCGCGAGGTCGAACCGCTGGTCGTCGGAGACCACGGCCACTCCACGGCCTGCGGCGGCCACCGCCTGGGCGACCTCGGGGGCCGCGAACTCCACGACGGGGCCCAGTGCGAGCTGGGCGGCGGCGAGCGCCCGGTCCAGCGCGACGCGGGCGTGCTGCTCCGGGCCCAGCACCAGCAGGCGGCGGGCGACCAGCTCGGCCAGCGGGATGCTGCTCCGGCCGGCCCAGGGGTCGTCGGCCGGAACGTAGGCCCACACCGGGAGCACCGCGAGCGCCAGCCGGGCGAGCGGGGCCGGCGGCGGCTCGGTGCCGATGGCCAGGTCGGCACCGCGCTCGATGGAGCCGTAGATCTCCGAGGGCAGCCCCTCCCAGACCGTCGGCAGCGGATCGTCGCTGCCCCAGGTGGCCAGGAACGGCGCGATCACGTCGGTCAGCGTGGTGCCGGTGGCCGTGAGCACCATCGAGGTGAGCGCGCCCTCGCGAAGGGCCGCCGCCGCCTCGCGGGCCAGGTCGGCGCGGGTCACCAGGTCGCGGGCGATCGGCAGGAAGCGCCGCCCGGCGGCACTGAGCACCAGTCGCTGGTCACGACGGTCGAACAGCACCAGGCCCAGCTCGGCCTCGAAGCGCCTTAGCTGGCGCGACAGCGAGGGCTGGGCGATCCGCAGCTGCGCCGAGGCGGCGGTCACCGATCCGGTGTCGGCCACGGTCACGAACGTGCGCAGGGCTCGCAGCTCCACTTGGCCTCCCATGCCTGTCAGGCATGAACTCTACGCGCAACTGGCATTGGACAGCATGACGCCGCAGGCGAAGGATGGGCCCATGTCCCAGACCGCACCCGTGCCCCAAGAGCGTCGCCTCGTCACCGAGCTCCCCGGACCCAGGTCCCGCGAGCTGCACGAGCGGAAGGCGGCGACGGTCTCGGCCGGCGTGGGCGTGGGCCTGCCGGCGTACATCACCCGAGCCGGAGGCGGGATCCTCGTCGACGTCGACGGCAACCAGCTGATCGACTTCGGCTCCGGCATCGCCGTGACCACGGTCGGCAACGCCGCCGAGCGGGTGGTGGCCAGGGTGCAGCAGCAGGTCGCGGAGTTCACGCACACCTGCTTCATGGTCACTCCCTACGAGGCCTACATCGAGGTCTGCGAGGCGCTGGCCGAGCTGACCCCCGGTGACCACGAGAAGCGCACCGCCTTGTTCAACTCCGGTGCCGAGGCCGTGGAGAACGCGATCAAGGTCGCCCGGGTCGCCACCGGACGGCAGGCGGTGGTCGCGTTCGAGCACGGCTACCACGGCCGGACGAACCTGACGATGGCGCTGACCGCGAAGAACATGCCCTACAAGCAGGGCTTCGGGCCGTTCGCGCCCGAGGTCTACCGGGCCCCGATGGCCTACCCGCTGCGCTGGCCCGGCGGGGCGGAGGCCTGCGCCGAGGAGGCGTTCGAGGCGTTCGTCGAGACCGTGCACACCCAGGTCGGCGAGCACAACGTGGCCGCCGTGATCGTCGAGCCGATCCAGGGCGAGGGCGGCTTCGTCGTACCCCCGGACGGGTGGCTGACCAAGGTGGCCGACTACTGCCGCGAGCACGGCATCGTGCTGATCGCCGACGAGATCCAGACCGGCTTCTGCCGCACCGGCGACTGGTTCGCCTGCGACCACGAGGGCGTCGTCCCCGACCTGATCACCACCGCCAAGGGCATCGCCGGCGGCCTCCCGCTCGCCGCGCTCACCGGGCGCGCGGAGCTGATGGACTCGGTGCACCCCGGCGGCCTCGGTGGGACGTACGGCGGGAACCCGGTCGCCTGTGCCGCCGCGCTCGGTGCGATCGAGACGATGAAGGAGGAGGACCTCTGCGGCCGGGCCCGCGAGATCGAGAGTCTCTTCGTCGAGCGGCTCGAGCGCCTGCGCGACAAGTACGACGTGATCGCCGAGATCCGTGGCCGCGGCGCCATGCTCGCGATCGAGCTGGTCGCCGGTGGCGGGGACCTGACGCCGAACCCGACCGCCACCGCCGCGATCAACGCCTACTGCCACTCCCAGGGACTGGTGACGCTCACCGCCGGCACCTTCGGCAACGTGTTCCGGTTCCTGCCGCCGCTGTCCTCGCCGGACCACCTGCTCAGCGAGGGCCTCGACATCATCGACGACGCCTTCGCGCACGTGCTCGGATGAGCCCGGTTGCCCCCACCCCTAGGTTGGAGAACATGAACGAGAACGAGCTCCTGGCCAAGGTCCCCACCGGACTGTTCATCGGCGGCGAGTGGCGCGACTCCTCCGACGGGTCGACGATCGACGTCGAGGACCCCGCCACCGGCAAGACGCTGACCAGCGTGGCCTCGGCGACGCCCGCCGACGGGAAGGCCGCCCTGGACGCGGCCGTCTCGGCGCAGGCCAGCTGGGCCGCCACCGCCCCGCGCGAGCGCGCCGAGCTGCTGCGCTCGGCGTTCGAGCTGATCACCGAGCGGGCCGACGACTTCGCGCTGCTGATGACCCTGGAGATGGGCAAGCCGGTGGCACAGTCGAAGGGCGAGGTGACCTACGGCGCCGAGTTCCTGCGCTGGTTCTCCGAGGAGGTCGTGCGGATCGCGGGCCGTTGGTCGATGTCGCCGGACGGCAACACCCGGCTGATGACGATGAAGCAGCCCGTCGGGCCGACGCTGATGATCACGCCGTGGAACTTCCCGCTGGCGATGGGCACCCGCAAGATCGGCCCGGCGATCGCGGCCGGCTGCACGATGGTGGTCAAGCCTGCCTCGCAGACGCCGCTGACGATGCTCGCGCTGGCCGACCTCTTCCGTGAGGTCGGGCTGCCGGACGGCGTGCTCAACGTGATCTCGACCTCGCAGACCAGCGACGTGATGGAGCCGCTGATCACCGACTCGCGGCTGCGCAAGCTCACCTTCACCGGCTCCACGCCGGTCGGCAAGCAGCTGGTGAAGCAGTCGGCCGACCAGCTGCTGCGGGTCTCGATGGAGCTCGGCGGCAACGCGCCGTTCCTCGTCTTCGGCGACGCCGACCTCGACGCGGCCGTCGAGGGCGCGATGCTCGCGAAGATGCGCAACATGGGGGAGGCCTGCACGGCAGCCAACCGGTTCCTGGTGCACGAGTCCGTCGCCGACGAGTTCGCCACCCGCTTCGCCAAGCGGATGGGCGAGGAGAAGCTGGGCCGCGGCACCGAGGACGGCGTCACCGTCGGGCCGCTGATCGACGCCAAGCAGCGCGACAAGGTCACCGAGCTGGTCGAGGACGCCACCAGCCGGGGTGCCTCGGTGGTCACCGGTGGGTCCGCCACCGGCGACGCGGGCTACTTCTTCGAGCCGACCGTGCTCACCGACGTCTCGCCCGACGCCGACCTGTTCCGCGAGGAGATCTTCGGTCCGGTCGCGCCGATCACCACGTTCTCCGAGGACGACAAGGCCGTGCAGATGGCCAACGACACCGAGTACGGCCTGGTCGCCTACGCGTTCACCACCGACCTCGGCCGGATGATCCGGGTCAGCGAAGGCCTGGAGTTCGGGATGGTCGGCATCAACCAGGGCATCGTGTCCAACCCGGCCGCGCCGTTCGGCGGCGTCAAGCACTCCGGCTTCGGCCGCGAGGGTGGACCGGAGGGCATCGAGGAGTACCTCTCGGTGAAGTACGTCGGGATCAAGCCCTGACCCTCGGTCGACCCTGACCGACGTTCGCCCCCGCTAGGCGATGTCGCGCCGGCGCAGCCCGACGACGCCCAGCGTGCCGAGGGCCAGCGTCAGCCCGAGCAACGTCAGGGTCGGTGCGGCCGCGAAGCTCTCGGTCGGCATCGCCGGCAGGTGGTCGAACGGCGAGAGCGCGTTCAGCCAGCCGGGGAAGTCGAGCAGCGAGCCGAGGTAGACCTGTATGAAGGTGAACAGCACCAGGGCGAACGTCACCGCCGCGTAACGGGGCAGCCAGCCGGTGAGCAGGACGGCTGTCGCGGCCAGCAGGAGCACGGCCGGGGTGAAGGACATGGCCGCGCCGGCGTACCGGAAGAACGAGCCGGTCTCGCCGGTGGTGAGCGCGAACCCGGTGGCGCCTGCGAGCCCCACCAGGACCATCACCGTCACCACCCCGGTCAGGGTCACCGTGAGCGAGCCCAGGGCCCAGCGGGTGCGGGACATGCCCGTCGCGAGCAGCCACTCCGCCCGGCCGGCGCCCTCCTCGGCGTGCAGTCGCAGCGCCGAGGACACCGCGAACGCACCGGCGACCACGGCGAGCAGTGCGAACCCGGTGGCCAGGAAGGTCTCGACCGGGTCGCCGCCGGACACGGCGAAGAGCTCTGCGATGGCCGGGTTGGACTCCAGCATCGTGCGCATCTCCGGGGCCACCGACCCGAACAGCACCCCGCCGAGCACCAGCCCGGTGCCCCATCCCAGCACCGACCCGCGCTGCAGCCGCCAGGCCAGGCCGGTGGCCGTGCCCAACGACGGTCGCGCGCGGTCGGGCCCCGGGCGGGTGCGGAGCATGCCGGCGCCCGCGTCGCGGTGCGACGTCAGCCAGGCCGTGACCACGACCAGCACCAGGGTCAGCACCACGAGGGGTGCGAGCAGCCACCAGCGAGCAGCGCCGTAGGGCTGGGCCATCAGGGCCCAGCCGAGGGGCGAGAGCCAGGTGAGGAAGCTGTCGGCCAGGTCGCCGATGCCGCGCAGCACGAACAGGAAGGCCAGGACGCCGCCGGCGATGCCGAGGGCGCTCCTTGCCGAGGACGTGAGCTGGGCGGCAGCAGCAGCGACGGCGGTGAAGACCAGGCCGGTGGCGGCGAGGGTCGCGCCGTGCAGCACCGAGCCGGAGGCCTCCAGCCCGGCGACGGTCATCACCAGGGCGTCGAGCGCGCCGACGAGCAGGCTGGCCACCGAGGCGACGGTGACCGCGGCGACCATCGCCGCGTGCCGCCCGGTGACGGTTGCGCGGAGCAGCTCGGCCCGGCCGGTCTCCTCCTCGGTGCGGGTGTGCCGCACCACCAGGAACATGACCATCAACGAGATCGCGATCAGCCCGCTGACGGAGATCTCGTACGCCGTGATCGCACCGGCGTTGTCCAACCCTTCGGGGCGGCCGCTGAGCAGCTTGGTGGCCGGTGAGTCGGCCGTCAGGGCATAGCCGGCCCGCTTCTCGGCGGTGTCGTAGAGCCCGACCACCGTGCCTGCCGTGGCGCCGACCAGGGCGGTGATGCCCAGGATCCAGTAGGCCAGCCGGAACCGGTCGCGGCGCAGGATCAGCCGGATCAGGTGGTGGGTGCCCCGGAACGAGGTCATGCGCTCACCGGGGTGAGCTCGTCGGCCGGGGTGTCCCCGACGATGTCGTCGCCGTACTGGCGCAGGAACAGCTCCTCGAGGGTGGGCGGGTTCGCGCTCAGCGCGCGGATGCCGGCGTCGCTGAGCAGCCTGATCGCCGCGTCGATGTGGTCGGTGTCGACGTCGAAGGTGACCCGGTGGTCGTGCACGTCCGGGTGGTGCACCCCGGTCACCGACTCCAGCCCCTCGACGCGGCGCTCGGTCTCGGCCACCACGCTCGTGCGGGTCAGGTGCCGCAGGTCGGCGAGCGTGCCACTCTGCACCGTGCGGCCGGCACGGATGATGCTCACCTTGTCGCACAGCGCCTCGACCTCGGCCAGGATGTGGCTGGACAGCAGCACGGTCGCGCCCTTGTCGGTGGCCTCGGTGACGCACTCCTGGAACACCGCCTCCATCAACGGGTCGAGGCCGGAGGTGGGCTCGTCGAGGAGCAGCAGCTCGGCGTCGGAGGCGAACGCCGCGACCAGTGCGACCTTCTGCCGATTGCCCTTGGAGTAGGTGCGGGCCTTCTTGGTGGGGTCCAGCTCGTAGCGCTCGAAGAGGTCGGCCCGCTTGGCCTCGTCGAGGCCGCCGCGCATGCGGCCGAGCAGGTCGACGACCTCGCCCCCGGTCAGGTTGGGCCACAGGCTCACGTCCCCGGGCACGTAGGCGATCCGTCGGTGCAGCTCGGCCGCCTCCGCCCACGGGTCGCCGTCGAGCAGGCGAACCGTGCCGCTGTCCGGGCGCAGCAACCCCAGCAGCACGCGCATGGTGGTCGACTTGCCGGAGCCGTTGGGCCCGAGGAAGCCGTGCACCTCCCCGGTCTGCACGTGCAGGTCGAGACCGTCGAGGGCCCGGACCGTGCCGAACGTCTTGACGACTCCGTCGATGGAGATGGCTGCAGTCATGTAAAACATCATAACATTCAGAAGATTCTGAAGAATGTACGTTATGCTGCGCCCATGAGTGCCAATCCCGACACGGCCCGCGCCGTCGAGCGCGTGGGTCAGTGCCTGGAGCTGGACGGCATCCCGCGGATGCCCGCCCGGGTCTTCGCGTTCATCCTCAGTGGCAACCAGCACAGCTACTCCGCGAAGGACCTCGCCGAGGGGCTCCAGGTGAGTCCCGCCGCGATCTCGGCGGCAGTGCGCTACCTCGGCGACACCCGGCTGCTGATGCGGGAGCGGGCGCCGAGGGGCCGGGGCGACCTCTACCGGCTGGTGGACGGCGACATCTGGGCCACGATCCTACGGGCGCGGATCCCGCTCGGCGAGCAGATGGTCTCCGCGATCGACGAGGCGATCCGGCTCCTGGAGAAGCAGCCGGAGGAGGAGGTCGGGCCGGGTCTCGACCGGCTCCGGGAGACCAGAGACTTCTTCGCGTTCGCCCAGGAGGACCTCGCCGGGATGCTGGACCGCTGGGTCGCCTGGCGGGCCGAGCGCTGAGTCCACGGGCGGTCGGGCACGATGTCCCCATGCTCGAGGACCCGGCCCCCGCGTCGACCGAACCGCCCACCCGTGAGGCCGTCATCGGCCGCGGCATCGCCTGGCTCTCGCGGTGGTCGCTGCGCTGGGTGTTCATCGCCGCCGGCGCGGTGCTCGTCGGCTGGGTGGTGGAGCAGCTGTGGAGCATCCTGCTGCCGGTCCTGCTCGCCCTCATCCTGACCACGGTCCTGCAGTCGCCGGCCCAGTGGCTGCACCGGCGCCTCGGGGTGCCGACGGCGCTGGCCGCGCTGGCCGTGCTGCTGGCGGCGCTGGCGCTGATCGGGGCGCTGGTCACCTGGATCGCGCCCTCGGTCGGCACGCAGCTGGTCGACCTGGCCGAGAGCGCCTCCGACGGCCTGGCCCAGATCGAGCGCTGGGTCCGCACCAGCCGCTTCGACATCACCCAGGACCAGGTGGAGGCGCTGGTCTCGGCCGCCCAGGACCGGCTGCAGGCGAGCGCGAGCAGCATCGCTTCGGGTGTCCTCGTCGGCGTCGGGGCGGTCACCTCGGCGCTGATCAACGTCGTGCTCACGCTGGTGCTGGCGTTCTTCTTCCTCAAGGACGGCCACCGGTTCCTCCCGTGGGTCCGCGGTCTCTCCGGCCCCCGCGTCGGCAGCCACCTCACCGAGGTCGGTTCCCGGGCCTGGACCACGTTGAGCGGCTTCGTGCGCACGCAGGCCCTGGTCGGCCTGATCGACGCCGTGCTGATCGGGCTCGGCCTGGTGGTGCTCGGCGTACCCCTGGCGCTGCCGCTGGCCGCACTCACCTTCGTGGCCGCGTTCGCCCCGATCGTCGGAGCGGTCACGGTCGGCGCACTGGCGGTTCTGGTCGCCCTGGTCGGCAACGGCCTGGTGACGGCGCTGATCGTGCTGGCGATCGTGCTCGCCGTGCAGCAGCTCGAGGGCAACCTGTTCCTGCCCTACCTGCAGGGCAAGAGCCTGGACCTGCACGCCGGGGTGGTGCTGCTCGCCGTCGTCCTCGGGTCGACGCTGTTCGGTGTGGCCGGCGCGTTCCTGAGTGTCCCCGCGGTCGCGGTCGCGGCAGTGGTGCTGCGCTACCTCAACGAGTTCGTCACCCTGCGCACCGCCGGCGAGCTCGGCCCAGAACCAGCCCCAGAACCAGACCCCACCCAGACCCCCAGCTAACCCCCCACTCAGACCCCCAGCCCTAGCCAACACATCGCCGACCGGGCACTCCGGGTTGCCCCCACCCCGCCGACCGGGCACTCGGGGTTGGAGATAGCAACCCGGAGTGCCCGGTCGGCGGTTGTGGTGGTCACGCACACTGGACTCGTGATCAGTGTCGAGCTGGCCCAGCGACTCAAGCACTCAGGTGTGGTGTGGACTCCCTCCTCCGGAGACCGGTTCGTCGTGCCGGACCACGACCTGGAGGACCTGGTGTTCGCGGTCAGCGACATGGTGGTGGAGGTGGTGGACCTGCCCACGGGGCGGATCTTCGCGTTCAACGGGACCACCGAGTGGGCGTTGGACAGCGTCGGCCAGGACGAGGTGCTCTGGATGCCGAGCGAGGACCAGCTGAGGTCCATGCTGGGCGAGGCCTTCGTAGCGCTGGAGCGTACGCCGGGCGGCTTCATCGTGCGCATCGAGCGGGAGGGCGCGGAGGACCGGCACATCGACATCAGCGCCGAGAGCGCCTACGCCCGTGCGGTGCTGGCACTCACGGGATCCTGAGGAGGAGTCCTCAGGGCGAGGCTTCGAGGTGGGTCTTCCAGGACGCCAGCACGGCCTCCCCGGTGGCACGGCTGCCGAGGTGTCGGTAGAGGAAGCCGAGGAATCCCGGAGCCTCGACCCCGGTGATCACGAGTCGGTGGACGACCCCCGATCCGCGCGGCGTGAACTCGTCGAGGAAGTGAGCGGTGGCCGTGACGTGCGAGCCGGCCTCGTACTCCTCGTCGAACTCGACCGCGGCACCCTCTTGATCGAGGCGCCGGGTGATGGCGGTGCGTTGCATCAACCCCTCGTTGGTCCGGATGGTGACGTGGGTGGGGTCGTCCTCGACGAGCTCGACGTCGGTGATGCCCGGCATCAGCCGGGTCAGCTCGAGGTGGAGCTCGCCCTGGTTGGCCAGGACGTGCTGCACCGCTTCGAGGCTGCAGTCGATCTCGTTCTCGCCTTCGAACCAGGTGTTCATCGGCCCCCCCGCGATTGTTTTCGAGACTCACCAGCCTACGCATGTCTCGCATCACGGCCCCACCGCCGCCTGAGATTGCGTTTCGCGGCAGGGTCGGACACACTGAATGAACATTCATTCACGAGCAAGGGAACTTCATGAGCTGGAATCTGGCCGACATCCCCGACCTGACCGGACGCACCGCCGTGGTCACCGGAGCCAACGGAGGCCTGGGCCTGGAGACCACCATCGGCCTGGCCGGCGCCGGCGCCCACGTCGTGATGGCGGTCCGCGACCAGACCAAGGCCGCTGCAGCCGTCGAGACGATCCGGGCCCAGCAGGCTGACGCGTCGCTCGAGCTGGTGCCCCTCGACCTCGGTGACCTGTCCTCGGTCGCCACCGCCGCCGAGAAGATCCTGGCCGGCCACCCGGTGATCGACATCCTGGTCAACAACGCCGGCGTGATGGCGATGCCCGAGGGCCGCACCGTCGACGGCTTCGAGACCCAGCTCGGCGTCGACCACCTCGGTCACTTCGCCTTCACCGCGCACCTGCTCCCGGGCCTCCTCGCCGCCGACAAGGCACGTGTCGTGACCGTCACCAGCGTGGCCCGGTTCATGGGGGGCGCGATGGACCCGAAGAACCCGCACCTCGAGGGCAGCTACCGCGCCTGGAAGGCCTACGCCCACGCCAAGATGGCGAACTACCACTTCGGGCTCGGCCTGCAGCGGGAGTTCGAGCGGGCCGGCGTCGCGGCGGACAGCCTGATCGCCCACCCGGGCCTGTCGAACACCGACCTGCAGTCGACCACCGTCCAGAAGGGCGGCGGCGGCTGGGCCGGGGGCTTCTTCCACTCGATGACCGAGCGGTTCGGCATGCACCCACACGTCGGGGCGCTGCCGCAGCTGCGCGCCGCCACCGACCCGGCCGCGAAGGGCGGCCAGTTCTTCGTGCCGCTGTTCGCCAGCAACGGTCCCGCCGTACGCCGCCCGGTGCTGCGCCGCTTCGACCTGGCCAAGCAGATCGACTCGCTCTGGGAGGTCTCCGAGCGTGAGACCGGCGTCAAGCTCGACGTGATCGCTGCCCGCGAGGCACTCGGCAGTTGACGGCGAAGGTGACCGGACCAGCGACCCAGACCCGCATCGACCGCGCCGCGGCTGTCCGCGGTGCGGTCGTGCGGCTGGTCGCGCACCGGGGGTTCCACGGCGCCTCGATGGGGGCGGTCGCCAAGGAGGCGGGCGTCGCCACCGGGACGGCCTACCTCTACTACCCCTCCAAGGAAGAGCTCGTCTACGCGACCTACCTCGAGGTGAAGCGTGGGCTGATGGGCGCTGCCGCGTCGGCGGTCGACCCGGCTGCATCGCCGCGCGAGCAGTTCGGGCAGATGTGGCAGGCGGCCTACGACCACCTGGCCGCGGACCCTGACCGAGCGCGCTTCCTCGCGCAGGTGGACAGCTCGCCGTTCGCCGGGCCGGCCCACGAACGTGCCCTGGCCGCCGACGGCGACCCGGTGATGGCGGTGCTCGAGGCCGCCCAGCTGGTCGAGGTGTTCAGCCCGCTGCCGCTGCGCGTGCTCTACGACCTCGCGCTCGGCCCGGTGCTGCGGCTGGTCGCGGCCGGTGAGGAGCTGGCACCCGACGATCTGCCCCTGCTGGTCCAGGCCTGCTGGCGCGCGGTCACGCCCGGTCCCGCCTGACCCGGTCGCCCGTCCTGGCCCGACCCACGACACCGGCGCATACTCGATCCATGCGCTGGATCGCTGCGCTGGCTCTGCTGGGGTCCCTGCTCCTGGGATCCGGGTTCGCCCTGGGCGCCGAGCCGGTGCACTACGCCGGCGTGACCTGTGGCGGCGTGCTCCGCTTCGACGACCTGGGTGCACGCCCGGCCCCGGAGTCGGCCGAGCAGCGGGCGTGCGCGGCACATCGCGACGGGCTGCACTCGGTGCTCACCTGGGTTGCCCTGGGGATGGGCTCGATCGCCCTGCTCGTGGCGTGGACGGCCTACCGCGAGCAGCCGGCCGGTCGCGGCCGACAGGCAAGAACAGCTCAGCCCTCGTAGGGGATCTCCGCACGCCAGCCGTCCTCGGGCTGGGTGGCGGCGGCATGGATCGCGTCGGCGACCCGGTCGGGGGTGAACGCGCCCTCGCGGGAGAGCGCTCCCCGGACCGTGACCGAGACGGCACGGATGCCGTCGGGCTTCAGCGTCGCGTCGAGGCTCCGCACCAGGTTCTGCACCCCCGCCTTCTGCACCCCGAGCGACGCGGCTCCGGGCGACGGCTTGTCAGCGGCCATGCTGCCGGTGACAGTGACGCGGCCGCCGGCGCTCATGAACGGCCGGGCCGCCTGCACCGAGGTGAGCAGCGCGCCGACTCCGAGCGCCACGTCCTCGAGCAGCTCCTCGACGGTGAGCTCGAGCGGGTTCTTGGCGCGGTAGGCGCTCGGGTTGAAGTGGAGTACGTCGATCCGACCGGTGCGCTCGCCGCACTCGCGGATGGCCTCAGTGAGGTCCACCGCATCCGTGACGTCGGCGATCCGCCACTCGGCGGTGACTCCTTCCTCGGCGAGACTCGCCTGCAGGTCGGTCAGCACCTGCTCGTCGATCCCGATCAGGACAGCGGCATACCCCTCACGGCCGAAGCGGCGCGCCATCGCCCCGCCCAGGCCGGGTCCCGCCCCCACCACCACGATCACCGGACTGCTCATCGCCTCCACCACCCTTCGCCTCGAGGCTAGCGGGGAGCGGATGCCGAGCGCCGCCTCAGCGACCCCGCCCGATGGCCACCCGCCCCTGCGTCGAGAGCGCCGTGACCTCGGTGGCCAGCTGATCCGGCACCTCGATGGTGAGGAACACCGACCCGTCGCCGGTGAGCCTCGCGGTACGGACCACGACGTCGGTCTCCAGCAGGTCCGACTGCGGCTGCCGAGCGCCACCGCCGCCGGCGTCGTTCGGCGGTGTGGCCCACAGCGTCACCCGGTCGCCGGGGGCGAGGTCCCCGACCGGAGCCTGGGCAGGACTGAGCGACAGCCCGACCACGGAGGTGTCCGGAGCCAGCCCCGGCCTCTGGTCGGAGGCGAGTCCCTCGGTGAGCAGCGCGCCGGCCGGGATCGCGGATCGCGCGAACCCGCGGGGGCGCGCGGCCCCGGTGAGCACGTCCTCGGCGAGCCCGCGGTCGTCCACCCGCAGCGATCGCACCGAGTCCGAGGACAGCGCCGCGCCGACGGGAAGATCCTCGGTCACCTGCCACGCCGTCACCTCGTGCCGCTCGAAGGCGAACCGGGTGCCGAGGAACGTCCCGCCCAGCGCGAGCAGCACCAGCATCAGGATCAGCGGCCACCGTCGCCGGGCACGGGTCTCGTCGGCCGGTGGCGGCACCACGTCGGGGTGCAAGAAGCCCGGAGTGGCGCTGCCGAACCGTTCGGTGGTGGTCATGTCGGCTCCCCGTCGTCATCGTGGTGGTCGTTGTCCCGGTCGGTGACCAGGTGCAGGATCTCGCCGTCCCGGATCCCCTCGGAGGCGAGCGAGTGCGTGATCCCCAGCCACTGGCCGTCGGCCCGGGTCAGCCGCCAGCCCTGCGACTCGTCCTCGCCGAGCAGGGTGACGAGCTGGGCGGCGACGTTCTTCGCGTAGGCGTCCGCGGCGACCGCGAAGTCGCCCGACCGGGTCGGTCCGATGACGGTGACCAGTCGGATCAGCTGCACGGCGCTCATGGTCGCTCCTCAGGCAGGTCGAGCAGCTGCGCGACGGCGGGCACCCCGCCCGGCAGCAGGACCTGGGCCCGTCCGGGCGGCCCCTTGCGAGCGCTGATGCCCGCGGCCACCGGTCCCTCGTTGCTGTCTCCGGGCAGGACGACCAGCGTCGGCGCCATCTCCTGCAGCCGCTTGCCGAACGCCTCGTACATCGACCGTGCCGACCCGGCGATCGTGCGGCTGGCCAGCACGTGCAGGCCGACGTCGTGGGCGTGCGAGAGCGCGTCGGCCAGTGGCGACAGCGGTCCGTCGGCCCCACGCAGCAGCAGCTGGTAGTCGTCGACCACCAGCACGTGCTCCGGTCCCGACCACCACGACCGCTCCTCGAGCTCGCGGCGGGTCAGGGTCGGCGGTGGCAGCCGCTCCTGGCAGATCGCGAGCAGCCGCTGGGCGAGGTCGCGGGCCTGCGACAGCGTGAAGCAGTAGGACGCGACGTGCTCGTCGTCCGCCTGGTCGATCAGCCCGCGGTTCAGGTCGACGACGTGCAGCTGCACCTGGGCCGGGGTGGTGTGGGCCAGCAGGTGCCGGACGCTGCGGGTCAGCACGGTGGTCTTGCCGGTGCGCTGGTCGCCGTACACCAGCAGGTGGCCGCCCGGCCGGAGCAGGTCGACGACCACCGGGGTCAGCCGGTGCTCGTGCACCGCGAGCACGAAGTCGTCGTCGGCAGGTGCGGCCTGCTGGCGACCGGCGGCGGCGGCCAGGCTCGGGAGCATCGCCTCGGTGACCCGGTCCGGCACCGGCGCGATGCTGGGTGCGCGTACGCCGGGATGCTCGGCCGCCGACCGATCGGCCACCGACTCGAACGAGGCCGCCTCGTGGTGCAGGCCGCCCTCGCTCAGGCTGGGCAGCGCGAGCTGCACCTGGAAGCCGCCGGCGACCAGGCCACGTCCGGGCAGGTCCGGCAGCAGCTTCGCGGCCGGCCGGGACAGCAGCGAGTCGTTGGGGTCGTTGAGCCGGAGCTCGATCCGGGTGCTGATCGCGTCGAGCAGGCTGGGCCGGATGTCCAGCCAGCGCGAGGCGGAGATCGCCAGCCGGATGCCGAGCGGCAGGCAGGTCGCGGCGAGCGCGCCGATCTGGATCTCCTCGTCCGGCAGGTCGCTGCGCAGGATCCCGATGTTGTCGATCAGCACCCACACGTCGGCGCGCAGCGGGTTGGGCAGGAAGTCGTCCGCGTCCGGCAGCGCCCGCAGCTGCTCGATCGTGTCGACCCCGGCCTCACGGCACGCGGCCGCGCGCTCGGTGACCACGGCGGTGAGGTCGGAGAGCAGCCGACGGATCGCCTCGGGCTGGTGCCGCCCGGCGATCGCGCCGGTGTGTGGCAGCGCCGAGAGGGGACCGAGCCCGCCGCCGCTGTCGATGCCGTAGACCTGCACCTGGTCGGGCGAACACCCCGCCACGGCGGCCAGCGTCAGCGACCGCAGAGCCGTCGACTTGCCCGCCTGGGGTGCCCCGATCACGGCGAGGTGGCCCGAGCGGGTGGTCAGGGTCAGTGGTGTCTGCGCCTGCTGGGCGGGCCGGTCGACCAGCCCGATCCGCAGCCCGTCGGCCTCGTGCGCGGACCAGAGGTCGTGCAGCGTCAGCCGTGCCGGGAGCGGGTTGAGCCACACCGGACGGGGAGTGACGACGGGCTGGGCGAGGATCATCTCGCGCAGCACCTCCAGCTCGGTGGACTGCTCCTGTCCCGTCGCGACGGGCCCGTCCTCGGTCTCCACGACGGCCGGCTCGAGGGTGAACGTCCGGACGCTGGCGGCCTGGTCCGGCGTACGCGCGCGGTCGGGGGAGCGTTGCGCGACGGTGGCCAACGCCGCCTTGAACCGGGTGGTGCCGCTGTCGACCTTGAGGTAGCCGAGGCCCGGCAGCGGCGGCAGCTCGTAGGCCATCGTCGAGCCGAGGATCTGGTTGGAGTCCTGCGAGGTGAACGTGCGCAGTGCGATCCGGTAGCGCAGGTTGGCGTCCAGCCCGCGCAGCCGACCTTCGTCGAGGCGCTGCGTGGCGAGCAGCATGTGGATGCCGAGCGCCCGGCCGAGCCGGCCGATCGCGGCGAGGCTGACGATGAACTCCGGCTTGGTGGCCAGCAGCTCGGAGAACTCGTCGATCACCAGGAACAGGTAGGGCAGGGCGGCGAGGTCGGCGCCGGGGCGGGCGCGATACTGGCCGATGTTGTCGGCGCCGGCCGCCACCAGCAGGGCCTGGCGGCGCTGCACCTCACCGTCGAGGGAGAGCTGCATCCGGTCGATCAGCGCCGGGTCCTCCTCGAGGTTGGTGATCAGCCCGACCAGGTGCGGCAGGTCCTCCAGCCCGGTGAAGGCGGTGCCGCCCTTGAAGTCGATCGCGAGCACGTTGAGCAGGTCCGGCGGGTGCGTGGCCACCAGCCCGGCGACGATGGTGCGCAGCAGCTCGGACTTGCCGGATCCGGTGGCGCCGACCATTACGCCGTGCGGCCCGTCGCCGTCGGTGGCGGCCTCGCGGAGGTTGAGCCGCAGCTGGGCTCCGTCGTCGGTGATCCCGATCGGGGCGACCAGCAGGTCGTCGGGGTCGAACCCGTCGTAGAGCCCGCGCTGCTGGCGCCACGACGGCTGGGCGCCGAGCTGCGACATCAGGTCGACGCCGAGCATCTCGGAGAGCCGGATGGTGTTGTCGCGCCGACCGGCGCTCTCGGTGCCGGGCCGCCGTGGCGCGAGCCAGCGGGCCAGCTCGAGCCCGGCCTCGGTGTCCCACGGGTCGCCCGCGACGCCGCTGATGACGCGACCACCCGGCCCCGCCTCGACGTGGATCCAGGTGCCGTCGGCCTGCTGCTGGAGCGTCGCCGAGCAGTCGTGCGGCAACCCCTCCGGGGCGGTCGTGGTCAGCAGGACGGTGACGCGCAGCGAGGAGCCGCTGCGCAGCAGCGTGCGCAGCAACCGGCTCTGCGCCACCTCGGAGAGCGGGTGGAACTCGTCGAGGAGCACCACCAGGTGGGGGAGTACGGCGAGCCGGGCCGCCGCACTGCGCTCGTCGTCACCGGCCACCGGCTGCCGCTCGCTCATCGCCAGCCGCAGCTGGTCGTGGAAGTCCGCGACGCTCGTGGTCACGGCACGCTGGCTCCGGGCGAACCCCTCGCCGGAGCTGATGTCGCGGGTGTGCGGCACCCACTTGAGCCAGTCGTAGTCGGGCACGTGCTCGGGCGTGACCAGGCCGATCACCCGCAGGTCCGACGGTGCGCACCCGGCGAGGAGCTGCGCCAGCGCGGCGTTGACCAGGTCGGTCCCGGTGCGCGGTCGAGACCCGACGATCCCCACGCTGGAGAGCCGCGCGAGGTCGATCGTGACCGGGGTGTCGGCGAGCGAGGCGTGGGTGCGGACCAGCCGGTCGGCGTACTCCTCGAGCGCGGGGTCGCCCGCCCCGCCGTCCTCGGTCTCGCTGGAGATCGGAGCCAGCGCGGGCAGCCGCCCGGTGCCGAGGCGCACGGTGAGGAAGTCGGGGTGCTGCGGCCGTCGCTCCCACACCGAGCCGGCAGGGGCGCACTCCCGCAGCTGGGCCGGGGCGGGGTACATCCCGGCCAGCGCGTCGCGCTGCTGCCGAGCGGCGAGCACGGCCTCCTGCTCGGCCTTCGCGGCCCTGGCCAGCCAGAGCGTGCGCTGCCGCTTCCACTGCCGTTGCTGGCGGCGGTTGCTGGCGACCCGGTTGCCGACCACCGCGACCGTCATCCCGATCACCACCACGAAGGCCACCACGAGATAGATCGGGTTGCGGATGATGAACGCGAACGCCACCAGGGACAGCGACCCGACGATCGGGGTGATGATCGCCCAGCCCATGCCGGTGGTCTCGCCGGGCGGCTGGGGCGGCCGTGGCAGCACCACCGGGCGTGCGGCGGGCAGCACCGGGAAAGAGCGCTCGGGTCGGTGCACGAGCAGCGACCCGTCGGGGGCGTCGTCCTCGATCAGGCGCTGTCCTGCTGCTGCTGCCGCTGTCATCCGAGACTCTCTGGTTTGGGCACAAATCGCCCGGGCAGTCTATAGATGGAGATCGTGGGGTACACCCCCAGACGAAACGGATGAACCACCGAGCAGTGGAGGAACAAGTGAACGCATCAATTCGGGTCACGCCAGAGCAGCTGGCGGGAGTTGCGGGTCAGTTGAACGGCGGCGCGAGCAGCATCGAGTCGACTCTGGGCCAGCTCGAGTCGCAGGTGGCTCCGCTGGGATCGGACTGGGCCGGCGTCGGCCAGGCCAGGTTCCTCCAGCTGTGGCAGCAGTGGCAGACCTCGAGCCGTCAGCTCGAGCAGGCGCTGCAGGAGATCTCGCGGCTGATGAACCAGGCCTCGGGCGTCTACGCCGAGGGCGACGCCAGCGTCGCCTCCATGTTCGGGAAGTGACCACCCGGCCAGTGCCTCGGGCGCAGGCCGGCGAGGCACCGGGGGACCCCGGGGGCACGCCATGAGCGGGCCGATCGTCGTCTCCCCCGACGAGCTGCGCGCTGCCGGGGCAGCGGTGAGCCAGGTGGCCACCAGCACCGAGGAGCTCCGTGGCGAGCTCAACGGCGACTGCTCCACGCAGTCGGCGTGCGGTGACGCGACCGTCGCCGCCGCGTTCGCGGACTTCCAGATCGCCATGAGCGAGGAGATCGACGGGCTGCACACGGGCGCCCGCGCGACCAGCCAGAAGGCCTTCGCCGCCGCCGGCACCTACGTGTGGTCCGACCGGTCCGTCATCCCCGGGATCACAGCGCCGTGACCGGGTTCCTGCTGCTGTCGCCGGTCGCGCCGTTCCCCGCCGTGGCGCCGGTCGAGGGCGATCCCGGCACCCTCCTCGCCAACGCGCGCCGGCTGGTCGGCATCGCCTCGCAGCTGCAGACGGCCGCCAACCAGCTGCAGGCGCAGGTCGCGACGACCACCAGCTCGTGCGTCTGGCAGGGGATGGGCGCCTCGGCGTTCTACGCCAGCACCACCACGTTGATCGCGGTCTACCGCAACGCCGCCGCCTCCAGCGGGATCGCAGCACAGGCCCTGGCGACGTACGCCGCCGAGCTGCAGCGGGCCCAGCACGTCGCCCAGGCGGCGATGGCCGCGCGTGACGCTGCCGAGGATGCTCGCCGGGCGCACAACGCCCGGCTCGCGTCCGCCGAGGCCAGCCCCGCCGCCGGGTTCACCCAGCTCGGTGACCTGATGGCCGAGCAGGAGCGGGTCACCGGTGCCAGCAGCTCCGCGCAACGGCTCGCCCAGGACGCGCACGACCTGGTCCGCCAGGCCGCGGCGAAGGCGGCCGGTGCGCTGCACGAGGCGGCCTCGATGACCAGTGCCCGCAGGCAGGCGGCGGCTGAGGCCGCCCAGCGCGAGGCGGAGGAGGCCGCCGCCCAGGACAAGCCGTGGTGGAGCGACGTCGGGCACGGGATCCTCGATGTCGGCGGGCTGGTCCCGGTGCTCGGGGAGCCGGCCGACGGCATCAACGCGCTCTGGTACGGCGCCGAGGGCGACACCCTCAACGCCGGCCTCTCCGCCGCCGGGATGATCCCGTTCGCCGGCTGGGCCGCCACCGGCGGCAAGTTCGTCGGCAAGGGCATGAAGTACGCCGACGAGGCGGCCGACGTCGCCAAGGTCGCCCAGGACGCCACCTCGGCCGGCAAGCGGGTCAAGCCGGTCTGGCTCCAGGAGGGCCGGGCCTGGCACGGTGACGTGCAGAAGGCACTGACCGACGGCACGGGCGTCCCGGTGAGGTTCGTCGACGACGCCTCGGGCGCCACCCTCGGCGGACCGAGCTGGGCCAAGGAGCTCTACGTCCATGGCGACTCGGTGAGCGGCTACCGCCGGGTGGACGGCTTCACGCCCACCGACGGAGGCAGCATCGTCTCGCTCAAGTCCGGCCAGTACGGCGGGGCGGACGCCGGTTCGACGTACCGCGCCAAGCAGGCGATCGACGAGCTCGTGGAAAAGTACGCCCCGGGCACCAAGATCTCCGACGTGCCGTCCACCCCCGGTAACCTCGTCGGGCGGCGGCTCGAGGGGGAGCAGATCCTGGGCATTCCGGTGCAGGTCGAGCCGCTGCCGCAGTCGGTGCTCGACCATGCCGCGGACATGGGTGTGCGCATCGCTGAGATCGACATCCCGGTCGTCAGAGGAGGAAAGTAGTCATCGTGGAGTGGATCTTCGGTCAGCGCTACAACAACGTCACCACCCGGACCGTGCGTCCGTGCAGTGCTGACGAGGCGCGCGCCCGGCACCAGAACGGTGAGGAGTACGCCGCCGTCCTGAGGGACCCCGAGGCGGACCTGTCGCTCGCGGGGGTCGAGGTGTCCACCTCCGCGCGCGTCGCCACCGTGAGCTTCCTCGACGGTGCCGGTCGGCTCTACCTGCGCTACGTGTTCACCGACGCCGCCGACGGTGAGCGGCTGTTCCTGGAGCGGGCCAGCTTCATGGAGTACGCCGATGACTCCGTCAAGGAGTCGTCGGTCTCGGAGACCTACTGGTGGCGCGAGGACCGCTCGGTCTACTTCGAGCGTGTGGACAAGGTCAACGACACCTACACGACGCGAGAGGGCACCGAGAACACCCTGGACCGGCACTACGAGCCGGTCCCCGCGTTCGGCGACTACGTCTCGATCCTCCGCGTGGACCGGGACAAGGGTATCGACGAGCAGTCCGAGGACTCACCGTCCTGGCCTGCCCGGGAGACCCCGGTCCCGTAGGCCCGGCTCCCGGCAACTGCTCTAGTGCGGTCGGGGCTGCCTGGGAGGCAGCCTTGCCCGCTGGCGCCTGCGGGTGTAGTCCGGGAACAGCTCTCGGGAACCTGCACTGAGGGGACGAGCCATGCCAGGAATCACCAGCAAGAGCTTCGACGACGCGGACGAGACCAGGACCCCGGACAAGACGCGCGTGGACGTCGTGCGGATCGGGGACGCCGAGGTCGGTCGGTTCACCTTCCACCCGGGCTGGAAGTGGGCCGAGTGCATCAAGCCGGTCGTCGGCACCGACTCCTGCCAGGTCGACCACGTCGGCTACCTGGAGTCGGGCGTGCTGACGGTTCGCCACGAGGACGGCACCGAGAAGACGATCTCGCCGGGTGAGGCCTACCGGATCGCGCCCGGGCACGACGCCTGGGTGGAGGGGGACGAGAAGGTCGTCTGCTACGAGTTCAAGAGCGCCGCGGCGTACGCCAAGGGCTGAGTCAGCTCTCGCCGTCGGCGGGCTCGTCCTCGTCGGAACCGCGCCGCCGCAGCGCACGCGTGGCCGGACCCTCGAGCACCTCACCGTCGGCGGCGAAGCGGGACCCGTGCAGGGGACAGTCCCAGCTGCTCTCGGCGTCGTTCCACTTCAGGATGCCGCCCAGGTGGGTGCACACTCCGACGACCCCGCAGTCGGCGGCGGTCGGGTGGTCCGGGCGGCCGGGCAGGCGTTCGGCCGCGGCGCGTACACCGCCGGCGGTCAGGGCCAGCGCGACACCGGCGTTCATCTTGGCCACCTCGAGGGCGTCGGAGGGGTGCGTGCTCCGCGCCTCCATGACCTCGGCCCAGGCCGGGACCTTGCCCAGGATCCGGCCCGAGATCGCCCTCGCCGCGACCACGGCGTTGGTCATGCCCCACTTCTCGAACCCGGTGGCGACGTGCACCCGCCCACCCCCACCGAGCAGGGTGCCGAAGTGGGGGACGGCGTCGTGGGCCCGGTAGTCCTGGGCGGACCAGGCGTGGGTCTCCACCGCGGCGGGGAAGTGCTCCCCGGTCCACTCGCGCAGCCGCTCGAGGTGCTCCAGCTCGGAGCGGGTCCGGCCCACCGTGTGGCCGCTGCCGCCGACGAGCAGCAGCGGCTCACCCGTTGAGGGAGCGTCGCGCACCGAGCGCGAATCCGACCCGGCGGAGAGGAACATGCCGTCGGGCGGGGTGACGCCCTCGAAGGCCAGCCCGTAGGAACGCTGCGGCTCGAGTCGGGCGAAGTAGAGGCCGCGGTCGAGGATCGGCGTCCCGGTCGCGAGCACCACCTGGTCGGCCACCAGCACGGTCCCGTCATCCAGGCGGACGCCGTGGTGGGTGGTCCGCGACAGCGAGGTCACCCGATGTCCCTGGTGCAGCGTGCCGCCGTGTGCGCGCAGCTGCTGCGCGAGCGCGGTGAGCACCTCCATCGGGTCGAACTGCGCCTGCTCCTCGAGCACCGTTCCGCCGTACGCCGGGAAGGGGACGTCGAGCCAGTCCTGCCAGCGGACCGCGAGCCCGAGCTGCTTGGCCGCCTCGTGCTCGTCTCTCGCGGCGGACAGCTCGGACTCGCTGGCGGCGTAGGTGACGGCGGCGCGGCGCTGCACGGCGACGTCGTGGTCGTCGCAGAACCGCAGCAGCCACTCCATCCCCTCGCGGTTGGCGTCGACATAGGCAGTGGCGACCTGCTTGGTCTGGTGCTGCAGCACGCGGGACAGGTGGGTGCCCTGGAGCAGGGAGAGCTTCGCCGTCGAGTTGCCCGTGGTGACCGCACCGACGCTGCGCGCCTCGACGACCGCCACCCGCCGCCCCGCCCGCGCCAGCAGCAGGGCGGTGGTCAGCCCGGTCAGCCCGGCCCCGACGACGAGGTCGTCCACGGCTCCCGAAGGCAGCTCGTCGTCGGGCAGGGGCGTGCTTCGGTCCAGCCAGAGGGAGGTCATGCCCCCCGGTATTCCCTGGAAGGCGTTGGACTATGCCACGCAGTGCCAGGCAGTGCAGGCGACGACAACCCCAGCTCACCGAGCAGGCAACCGCAGATCCTCGGGGAGCTGCTGTCGCTTCGCCGGGGCAGTGATGATGCCCCGGCTCGACGGCCTCGGACTCGTGAAGGCCATCCGGGCCGCCCAGGCCCTGCGCAGCCTCCCGGTCATCCTGCTCTCGGCCCGGCCCGGCCCCGAGGCTGCCGCCTGCGCCATCGACGCGGGCGCTGACGACTACGTGATCAAACCGTTCGCGCCGGGCGAGCTGCTTGCCCGGTGTCGCACCAGCCTGGAGCTCGCGGAGTACCGCAAGAAGTCAGCTGCGAGCCAGCCAGCAGGGGCAATGGCCTGGGCCTGCACGTGTCCCGCGAAGCAGCAAGGGCCCAGGGCGGGGAGCTGGTCCTCGAGTCCACGGGGCCGGCTGGGACGACGTTCGCGCCCCGACTGCCGAGGCAGCGCTCACGGTGAAGGTTTTCCTCGCCGACGATGACGCCGACATCCGTGACATGCCCGCCATGATGCTCCGCTCACGTGGTTGGGAGGTCAGCACAGCTTCGTCCGGACTCGAGGCACTGGCAGCCATGGACGGTGGAGAGTTCGACGTCGCCGTGCTCGACGAGACCATGCCGCCCGGCAGTGGCCTCGAGGTTGCGGCCGAACGACGCCGGATGGGGGACGCCGCTCCGATCGTCCTGTGGACTGGCTGGGCGGGGAGCTTCGACGAGGAAGAAGCCCGCAACCTCCGCGTCCACGTGCTCAACCAGGCCGACGTCAGTGAGCTCACGGTGCTGCTGAGCGAACTGGCTACCGACCTGGCGCCGTGACCAACAGCCAGTGACCTGATGATCTCTGGGTCGCCGCAGCGGTTCAGGCGGAAGTGGTGGGTCACGGCTGCTGGTGGGGATGGCGTCACTCCGGCGTAAAGGGGACACGCGGGGCAGTCGGCCACTAGGTCGTCGAGGGAGATTCACGGGCACTCGAGCTGGGGATGACGATGCGCAGTCATGACCGCTTCAGTCTCGTCGCCAAGCGGCAGCCGATGGACGCGGTAGGGGGTTGTCCGAGGCGGCGCAGCAGGGGCGACGGCTCCCGCTGGGCTCGCATCCCGGGTTGGCTGATGGGTGTCCATGACCGAGGCGAGGAGCTCGGTCTGCGTCCTCGCACCACCTATGGCACTGGCGGAATGAACCGCTGCCGGTGACCTGCCGCGCACGCGAGGTGACAGAGCGATCCGATACCCGGCTTACCTGAGCGATTCGCAGTGGTGCGGTGCGACTATGGCTCGATGAGGCTTGAGCGTCTTGACCGTTTGACCCGGCGGGTCGGTGCTTTTCTTTCACCGCTGTACATGCTCGGCGCATACGCTGCTGCGTTCTTGCTGGCTAAGAACACGATTCTGGCAATGATTGGGATGGTCCTCCTTCTCATCGCGGTCGTCCCTTTCGCGTGGGCACGGTTCACACGCCGGGGTCGGAAGGCCGTCAAGACGAGTGCCGCAGCGGACTGGGGTGGTACCTATGCGACGGGGTTTTTCCTGTTGGCCACAGCGACGGCAGGATTCGCCCTGCTGAGTGTTGTTCTGTACCGGATCGGTTTTGACGGCGTGCACGGCGCCCGTCTCCATGGCTCGGACTCATTGAACGTCGCGTACGTCTCGCTACTTTGGCACCTCGCCAATGCGGTACCACTGCTTGACGTGCCGGCCACCGTCCATTGGAAACTCAACCACTACCTCACACACTGGAGCCAGGGAACAGTGGTCGTTGCGTACAAGGCGACCGTGATTCTCCCGCTGGTTTACGTGGCCAGTCTCCTGTTCGCGCGGGTTCTTCAGGACGAATCCCCAGCCCAAGATCAAGAGGTACGCGACGCTGCTGACTCCACCAGGATGGTCAACGACTCTTCAGCGCATCCCGACAAAGGGGATCATCCTTGACGGCCGCGCAGAAGCCCGCCGCGTCCGCCGGAAGCGTGTAGACCCCGCCCTTCGCGATAGCACCGCGCAGTGCGTCGAGACAAGCCTGACTGCAGGTTGGCCTCCCGCACCCCCCTGCGATGAGAATTGTGATGAGGAGCGTAACGAGCACTGAACGATTCGACATGGCTCCCAGTCCCCCTTCCCTGCCGTTTAGTCAGCGCCATCAGATGGGGGAGTGTCAATGGCTGTCGGTTTCTCGCGCTGGGGTGGCCTAGGCAAGTTATACAGAGGCCGTTCGAACGCGCTCCGTTGAATCGAGAACACGGGGTCCACAGCTTTTCCTTGAGGCGGAAGTCGTGCGCTCTACCGGTGGGCGGCGAGGTCAAACCCGGCGACCGTCCGACCCGGACACCCTCGCAGCACTCTCCAGGAACACTCTGATCGCCGGGCGCCCGCCAGATGCCTCCTCGTGCGCGACCAGGATCTGGCGCCGCAGTGGGCGGGTCAGGTCGAGCACGTCGACGCCGGTGGCGGGCAGGAACGCGCGGCCGAGGTCGGACATCAGGGTGATGCCGAGTCCAGCCGCGACCATGGCGAGGGCGGTGGCCTGCTCGTCGACGTCGTGGGTCATCCGGATCTCGAATCCCGCCTGCCGGCAGGCGGACCGGATCGCGCGGCCGTAGTAGGTCCGCGGTCCGGACACCACCCAGTCGTGGTCCGCGAGGTCGGCGAGACGGACCTTGCCGGGGGCGAACTGGCCCGTGGGGGCGGCGAGGTGGAGCACGTCGTACATCGCCGGGACGATGGTGATGCCGGGGCCCCAGGGCTCGGTGGCATCGGGGTAGTCGATCAGGAACGCGAGGTCCAGGTGCCCGTGCCGAAGCTCGATCCCGGCCTGGTCGGGGTCGATCTCGCGGGTCCTCAGGTGGATCTCTGGATGACGTACGGCGAGATCCTGGACGATCCCCGGCATCAAGCCGGCCGCCACCGTGCTGAACACCCCGACGCTCAGCTCGGCCGCCAGGGTGTCCCGGGTCTGCTCGACCGCGGCCTGGGCCGTGCGCTCGGCGCCCAGCAGGATCTCGGCGTGCTCGAGGACGACGCGGCCGACCTCGGTCAGGACGATGCCCCGACCCCGACGCTCGAGCACGGGCGCACCGACCTCCAGCTCCAGGGCCGCCATCTGCTGCGAGATCCCTGAGGCGGAGTAGTGCATCTCGCGCGCGGCCGCGCTCACCCCACCGTGGTGTGCGACCTCGCGGAGGATCCGCAGACGCCTCAAGTTCAGGTCCATGCGCAAATCCTAAACTGTCTGTGCATATTCCTTCATCAGACCTGCATGGTATTTGACCCCGGAACGGCCGGGGTCTCTGGTGGACTGAGCGCTCGAGCGCGGTGAGAGGAGTGCGTGGTGCTGTCCGGTCTGGATCTCTTGGGATGGGTGGGCGGCGCTGTCGCGGCGCTGGCCTACGTGCTGGTCTCGACCCGACGGGTCGCCCCCGAGGCCGCGATGTTCCAGGGGATGAACGTGATGGCGGCCGTGCTGCTGGGGACCGCCGCCTACAGCAGTGGTGCCATCTCGAACGCGTGCGTGAACATCGTCTGGATCGCGTTCGGCACCCATGCCCTCATGACGAGCAGGCGTCGGCGCGCAGCGACTCCGCGGACGGTGGCGGTGCGCGACAGGGCGCGGGAGCTCGTAGGCGTCGGCGCGGTTGCCGGTGCCGGACACCGGTCCGACCTGCACCACAGCCCCGCCGACCACGTGCCGGCCGAGCGAGTCCGAGCGACCCGCGCGTGCACCGGCCCCGGTGCACGAGCTGCAGGGCTCCGACGGACGACCCCGGGGAACGCCTGAGGGCTTTCCACCGCCGCGGATCCCGGCCTTCAGGAGCCAGGACCACTAGGTGCTGCCAACCCTCGTCGCCCGGGGATCGGCCGGAAGGCGACGCCGAGAACCCTGGCGCGTGAGCTGCCTGATGATCTCTGGGTCCCCGCAGCAGTTCAGGCGGAAGTGGTTGGGCTGCTGGCTATGGCCAGGTCAGTCTCGGCGCGAGGTGGCAGCCGATGGACGCCGTAGGGCCCTGGTGCGGATAGTCACCTGCTGACACCGCTGACGCGGTCGTGCCCGGTGGCTCGATGCGGTTGATCGTCGTGCCGAGGATGCAGCGATGGCGACCGCTCATGGGCCGCGGCTAGCGTGCAGTCCATGGGACCCAAGGCTGCTGACCTGCTCGACGCCCTCACCGACGCGGTCCCGAGGCTGCTGTTCGCGCTCGCCATCGTCGTCGTCGGGTACGCGCTCTCGCGGGGCATCCGCTGGCTCCTGCGTCACCTGCTCACGACCCGACAGACCCCGAGCTTCGCGGCGGTGATGAGCAAGCTCGCCGGATGGACCCTGCTGTCGTTCTCCGTCATCGTCGCGATCGTGGTGGTCTTTCCGTCGGTGAAACCGGTGGACATGCTCGCCGGGCTCGGCTTCTTCTCCGTGGCGGCCGGCTTCGCGTTCAAGGACATCTTGGAGAACCTGCTCTCCGGGCTGCTGCTGATCCTGCGCCAGCCCTTCCGCTCCGGAGACCAGATCACCGTCGGTGAGGTCTCCGGCACCGTGCAGGCCATCACCATCCGTGAGACCCGCCTGAAGACGTTCGACGGGCAGCTGGTGCTGATCCCCAACCGCGACGTCTACAAGGCGGTCATCACGGTGCGCACGCACTTCCCGAGCCGACGGGTCAGCTTCGTGGTCGGTGTCGCCTACGAGAACGATGCGCGCGAGGCGTGCCGGGTCATCGAGACGGCGCTCACCGAGGACGTCCCCCGCCTGGACCGCACCCCGAAGCCGGAAGCCGTGGTCACGCAGCTGGGCGTCTCCACCGTCGACATCGAGGCGCGCTTCTGGTGCGATCCTGAGCAGCACGACGTGGTCCGGGCAACGGATTCCGCGATCCGGGCGGTGAAGACCGCCCTGGAACAAGCGGGCATCGAGATGCCTGCCGACATCATCGTCCTGCAGGCCACCCCGAGCCTGAGAGCGGCGATCTCGGGCGAGGCCGAGGTGACTCCGGGAGGCGGGGTGCGGGCGGGCGCAGCCGAGGGCTCCTGAGAGCCGGGTGGTTCCCAGAGCCTGTCGCCAGCTGGCACGGGAGCGGCTGGGTTGTGCAGTGGCCGTGGGGGTGCTGCATTCCAC
>CAWBRA010000002.1:0-17021 GCA_963791105.1 uncultured Actinomycetota bacterium
CTCGTACGTGTGCTGCCCTCGCACCGGTGATCAGGCGTGGGGCCGTACATCGGCGAGGTCGCCGCCCGCACCATCACCGTCGCCATGGCGCCGAACGGCGCGTTCCGGCTCACCTCGCCTCGGGCGGGCGCGAGCCGGACTTGCTGGTCCCCGGCAGCCCCTCACGCGGGCACGGCGTCCTCGTCCCGGGCATATCTCGCGGCCGTGAACGCCCGGAGGTCGGCGACCGTCGCCTCGATGTCGTCGGCGGCATAGTGCTCCTGGTCCCAGGCGGCGTACAGAGTGACAGTCAGCGGCACCTCGTCGACCAGGACCCGTGCCTTGGCCAGCCCGTAACGCGGGTCGTCGGAGGTGACACACACGCCACGGCCCGCGGCCGCGAGGGCCTGCCCCAGGCGGGGGGCCCGGGTCTGGGCGATGGCGTCATACGTAAGTCCTCGGTCCGCCGCCGCGGCATCGAAGGCACGGCGTACGGCGTGACCGGTGTCCAGGTGGACCAGCGGGAAGCGCACCAGGTCGACCAGGTCGACCACCTCGCCGGACGCGAGCACGTGGTCCTCGGGGATCTGGGCCCAGACGTCGACCCGGATCAGCACCTCGGCGTGTAGCGCCCGCATCGGAACCGAGGTGCCCAGACCGAAGTCGGCGTCCCCGCGGGTGACGGCGCCGTAGACATCGGCCGGCAGCGTCTCGACCACGTTGGCGACCGACACCCGGCCACCCGTGGCGATGAAGGGCGCCACGATGTCGTTGATGGTGGTGGTCGGCGCTGCCACCACCAGGTCGGGCGCCGTCCCTGCCGAGATCGCGGCGGCCATCGTCTCTGCCTGGGACGCGCGGGCCAGCAGGTCGCGTGCGATCGGAACGAACTGGCGCCCCGCCGTGGTGAGCACCAGACGACGGTCGATCCGGCTGAACAGCTGGACCCCCAGACTGCTCTCGAACCGGCGGAGCTGGCGCGACAACGAGGGCTGGGCGACGAAGAGCTCCTTGGCCGCGGCGGTCACGGACCCGCAATCCACGATCGCGAGGAAGTACCGCAGCATTCGCAGGTCCATCGTGATGCCTCCCAGGCATGCCAGTAGCGTCTTTCTGAGTATTGGACTGTATGTGACGCAGAACTCAGAATGGCGGTCAAGCACGTCCTTCACAAGGAGTCTCCATTGACGAACCGACGCATCGCCACAGCCCTGGTCTCGGCCGTGGGCCTGCTTTCTCTCGCCGCATGTTCGGGCGGAAGCTCCGCCGACCCGCAGGGGGATGCGCCGGCTGACACCGCCGTCCTCGCCGTCGCATCGTCGGCCTCCGTCACGACCTGGGACCCGATCGCGTCGTTCTCGACCGAAGCGATGTACATGGGCAACCTCTACGAGCCGCTGCTCTGGAAGAACCCGGCGGGCAGCGAGGAGGACTACACCCCGGCCCTCGCCACGGACTGGTCCAGCTCCGAGGACGGCCTCACCTGGACCTTCGAGATCCGTGAGGATGTCACCTTCCACACCGGCGAGGCGCTCGATGCGGACGCTGTCCAGAAGAGCCTCGAGGCAGCCAAGGACCATGGTGGCGCCTCATTCATCTGGGCGCCGGTCAAGAGCATCAAGGCGACCTCGGACACCGAGCTCGTCATGAAGCTGACGTACGCCGCCCCGGTCGACCTGATCGTCTCCTCCACCTACGGCGCCTGGATCGTGGCGCCCTCGGCGCTGGAGGCCGCGGCCAGGGACGAGAAGTACTTCGAGTCCGGTGTCGAAGCGGGTACGGGTCCCTACACCCTGGATTCCTACACACCCGGCGAGAAGGTGGTCCTGAAGAAGTACGAGGACTACTGGAACGCCGACCAGGCAGCCACCTACGAGACCGTCGACGTGGCGATCACGTCCGACGCCGTGACCGCGCAGCAGATGCTCACAGCCGGTGAGGTCAAGTACTCCACGCAGATTCCGCTGGAGAACATCGCGTCGTTCGAGGGCAACTCCGACTACGAGGTGAACGTCTCCAAGTCGCCGTTCAACTTCGTCGCGCTGTTCAACACGACGCGTCCGCCTCTCGACGACCCGGCCGTGCGTGAAGCCCTGTCCTACGCAGTGCCCTACGACGACATCATCGAGGTGGGCGCGCAGGGCTACGGCACCCAGAGCTATGGCCCGGTCCCGGACGGCATCTTCCCGTTCGACTCGAGCGTGCCGCAGTACACCCAAGACCTGGACAAGGCCAAGCAGCTGCTGGCAGACGCCGGTCACGCGGACGGCTTCGACCTCACCTTGACCTACGCCTCGGAGAACTCTGCGGAGAAGAGGTTCGTCCCGCTGATCAAGGACGCATTCGCACAGGTCGGTGTCGACGTCGAGGTGAAGGCGCAGCTGTTCAACCAGCAGTGGGAAGAGGCCAAGGCAGACCCTGCGGAGGCACAGGACATCTTCGTCCTCTACTACTGGCCGACCTACAGCGATGCGGGGTCCGACAACCTCTACTCGCTGTTCCACTCCTCGGAGTCACCGTTCTTCAATCTCAGCTACTGGAAGAACGATCAGTACGACAGCCTGATCGACGAGGCAGGCACCTACACGGCGACGGATCGTGACCAGGCCCAGTCGATGTACTCCGAGGCCATGGGCCTGCTCTACGACGAGGCGCCGGGAGTGTTCCTGTACGACGCCCAGGCGGTCCAGGTTGTCCCGTCGGGACTGGACGTGCCCAGCGCCAACGAGAACTACCCGTTCACCGCATTCTTCTCGCGGTTCAAGCCGGCCTGACCGTACCGTGGTGGGCGTCGCGGGGCCCCCGTGCCCACGATGCCCACCACGGCGCGCCTCGACCAGGAAGAGCCCATGACAAGGTTCATCGCCAAGCGGATCCTCACCTCGAGCGCCGTGATGTTGACCATCGCCATGGTGACCTTCGTGCTGGCGCGCGTCGTCCCCTCCAACCCGGCGGTCGTCTACGCCGGCCCCAAGGCCACGCAGGAGACGCTCGACCGGATCCAGCAGGAGCTCGGTCTCGACGACCCGATCGTGGTCCAGCTGGTCAGCTACGTCGGCCGGGTCGTCCGCGGCGACTTCGGTGACTCGCTCGCGTCGAAGCAGCCGGTGCTACCCGACCTCGCTGACCGGCTTCCCGCCACTCTGGAACTGATCGCGGCAGCAATGATGCTGGCCACTGTCGTGGGCGTCGCGCTGGGCGTGCTCGCCTCGAGGCGGCCCGGCGGGCTGCTGGACGGCCTCATCCGCTTCCTGAGCATCGGTGGCATCTCCATGCCCGCGTTCTGGTTGGGGCTCGTGCTCCAGGTCATCTTCGTCGGCCAGCTCGGCCTGCTGCCGGCCACCGGCCAGTTCAGCACCGAGCTGACCTACTCCAACCCGGTCGAGACGATCACGCAATTCGCCATGCTGGACAGCCTGCTGACCGGCAACTGGGTGGCCTTCCGCGACGGTGCGGCCCACCTCGTCCTGCCGGCCGTGACGCTCGCGGCGTACCCACTGGGTCTGATCGCCCGGATGACCCGGGCCTCGATGCTCGAGGCGTTGGAGCAGGACTTCACCCTGACCGCCCGCGCCTACGGGCTGGGCCGCGCCAACATCCTCTGGCGGCTGACCCTCAAGAACGCCCTGTCCGCCCCGCTGACGGTGATCGGTCTCTCGGTGGCCTACATGCTCACCGGCACCTTCTTCGTGGAGGTGGTCTTCAACTGGCCCGGGATCGGCCAGTACGCCACGCAGGCGATGCTTGCCGTCGACTATCCGGTGATCATGGCGATCACCTTGCTCGGTGCGGCGGGCTACCTGATCACCAACCTCCTGGTCGACATCCTGCAGGCCAGGCTCGACCCCCGGACGAGGAGCTGATCGCAATGGCCCACGGACTTGCCGGACCCATCGCGGTCACCTCTGACGTCCCGCTCACACGACACTCGCTGCTGCGCAGGCTGACCGGTGACCGGCTTGCCCTTCTGGGGCTGGTGCTCGTGGTCGTCCTGATCCTGATCGCCGTGCTGGCACCTTGGCTGGCGCCCTACCCGGCCCAGGGACGGGGCACCCCGGACGTCGGGTCTGCGAACCTCGCACCTAGCGCCGCCCACCTGTTCGGGACCGACCAGCTGGGTCGCGACATGCTCAGCCGGGTCCTGATGGGTGCCCGACCGGCGTTGCTGATTTCTATCTCCGTGGTGCTGGCGGCCGCCCTGATCGGCGTCCCTCTCGGCGCGATCGCCGGCTACCGCGGCGGCTGGATCGACGAAGTGCTCACCCGGATCACCGAGGTCTTCCAGTCGTTCCCGCCACTCCTTCTTGCCATGGTCGTCGTCGCTCTCCTCGGCCCGGACCTGAAGAACGCCGCGCTCGCGCTCGTCGTCTCGTGGTGGCCGTGGTACGCCCGCCTGGTCCGCGCCGAGGCCAGGTCCCTGCGCGAGCGACCGTTCGTCGCCGCCGCAGAGGCGATCGGCGTGCCGACGCGCACGATCCTGCGCCGCCACATCATTCGCAACTCGATGACCCCGGTCCTGGTCCAGGCGACCGTTGACATCGGCACCGTCGTGCTGGCCGCCGGTTCCCTCGCCTTCATCGGCCTCGGTGCGCAGCCACCAGCCCCCGACTGGGGACTGATGGTCGCCGAGGGCCGCAGCCAGATCTTCACCGCCTGGTGGATCTCAACCTTCGCCGGCCTGGCCATCTTCGTCACCGTGCTCGCCTTCAACCTGCTGGGCGACTCGCTGCGCGACGTCCTCGACCCAAGGAAAGTGCAGCGATGACCCAGCCCGCCTTGCTCTCGGTCCGTGACCTGTCCATCGAGTTCCTCGACCGCGGTCGGGTCAGCAACCGCCCGGTGCGCGGCATCGAGCTCCAGATCGGCGAGCGCGAGGTACTCGGCGTCGTCGGCGAGACCGGATGCGGCAAGTCGATCACCGCCCACGCCATCTTGGGCACCTTGCCCGACCAGGCCAGAGTCACCGGCCAGGTCCACTTCAACGGCGTCGAGCAGCTCACGCTGCCGGAGAGGCTGCGAGCCCGCAGTCGTGGCGACGCGATCAGCATCGTCTTCCAGAATCCCGGCACCGCCTTCAACCCCGTCTTCCGGCTCGGCCAGCAGATGCGGATGGTGCTCAAGCGGCACCGGGACCTGCGCGGCGACGACGCCGCAGCGGTGATCGCCCAGCGGCTGACCGACGTCGGTCTGAGCGACACCACGCGCGTGATGAGCGCCTACCCGCACGAGTTGTCAGGCGGGATGCTCCAGCGGGTGATGATCGCGATGGCTCTGCTCTGCGAGCCGAAGCTGCTGATCCTTGATGAGCCGACGACGGCACTCGACGTCACCGTCTCGCGGCAGATCCTGCTGCTGATCCTGCGGCTGCAGCAGTCGCTGGGCTTCAGCGTCCTGTTGATCACCCATGACCTCGGTGTGGTCAAGGCGACCTGCGACCGGGTGGCCGTGCTGTACGCCGGGCGGGTCGTCGAGACCGGCCCCACTGACACCGTGCTCAAGGACCCTCAGCACCCGTACACCCAGGGGCTGGTCGGGGCGCTTCCCCGGCTGACGGGGGAGCGACTCAGGTCGATCTCCGGCCAGGTCCCCGCCAATTTCATGGGCTTGCAGGGCTGTGCCTTCGCCGATCGATGTCCTGCGGTCATCGACACCTGCCGACGAGTCGATCCCGAGCTGGCACCGGTCTCGCCGGCCCACGAGGTCGCCTGCCACCGGGCGGGGGAGCTGTGAGCGCTCGGGAAACGGGCCTGGAGACCGGGTCTGTCCTGGTGTCGACTCGCGACCTGGTGAAGGAGTTCACCTCCCGCCGGTCCTCCCACACCGCGCTGGACCACGTGACCGTGCAGGTCGCCACAGGCACGTCGCTCGGCGTCGTCGGGGAGTCCGGCTCGGGCAAGACGACGCTGGTGCGCTGCATGCTCGGCCTGCTGAAGGCGACCAGCGGGTCCGTGGTCTTCGACGGCACCGAGGTGACCCGGATGTCGACGCGGGAGCTGCGAGCGATGCGCCGCCGCGTCGGCATGGTCTTCCAGAACCCGGTGATGGCGTTGAATCCCCGGATGAACGTCGAGGAGTGCGTGGCCGAGCCGCTGCGCCTGCACACCGACCTGCGCGGCGCCGACCTGGCCCGTGCCGTCGGCGAGGCGATGGACTCGGTGGCGCTGCCCCAGGGATACCGCGATCGGCTCCCGCACCAGCTTTCCGGCGGACAGTGTCAACGGGTCGGGATCGCCCGGGCGCTGGCTGCCGGCCCCGAGATGCTGATCCTCGACGAGCCCACCTCGGCCCTCGACGTCTCGGTGCAGGCCCAGATCCTCAACCTGCTCACCGACCTGCGCGCCGAGCGGGGCCTGACCTTCGTGATGATCTCCCACTCCCTCGACGTGGTGCGCTACCTCTCCGACCAGCTCGTCGTGATGCTCGAGGGGCGCATCGTCGAGGAGGGCGCGGCCGCCGACGTCCTGACCCGTCCGCAGCACGACTACACCCGCAACCTGGTCGCGGCCTGCCCGACCATCGAGAGCGACAGCCTCCGCAGTTCGCTGGAGAGCCAGAAGGAAGCACTCACGTGAGCACCCAACCCAGCTACGGCCTTGATCGCGAGTTCGCGCCCGGCGAGGTCAACCTCAGCAACTGGCAGGACTCACCGTGGAACGCGTGGGGCCTGGCCCACACCAGCGAGATCGTTCCCACGGCCGTCGTCCCGCGGTCCGCTCGTGCCGACGAGGCTCCGCCGGTCCCTCTCGACTGCACGGACCACCCGACCTGGATCGAGCTCAGCGACTCCACCGCGGCCCGGTCCGTGGTGGTGATGCGGCGCGGTCGCCTGGTCGGGGAGTGGTACGGCCCCGGCATGGGGCCCGCCACGCGTCACACGTTGATGTCGGTCTCCAAGAGCCTGTGCGGGCTGGTGATCGGACAATTGATCGGCCAGGGCGTGCTGAGCGACGAGTCGGTGATCGGGGAGCTGGTTCCGCGGCTGCAGGCGTCGGCCTTCGGGAAGGCGACCATCCGGGACGCCCTCGACATGCGCGTCTCGGTCGAGTACGACGAGACCTACCACGACCCCGCTGCGCACGTGGCCCAACAGGACCGGGTGGCAGGCTGGCGGCCGCGGCTCCCCGACGACCCGGCGAACACCTATGAGTTCCTCACCTCGCTGCGAGCCGCGGGCGACCACGGGCGGGCCCTGCAGTACTGCTCTGCGACTACCGACGCCTTGGCCTGGGTGGTCGAGGCGATTACCGGAGAGCGCTACCACGAGGTCCTCTCGCAACGGCTGTGGTCCAAGCTGCCGACCCAGGAGGACGCGGGAATCACCGTGGATCCCGGGGGCTTCGCGTTCGCCAACGGCGGCTTCGCCTGCACCACCCGTGACCTGGCCCGCTTCGGTCACCTGGTGCTCGACCGCGGTGTCGTGGACGGTGACCAGGTGGTGCCACGGGCATTCGTCGAGGACCTCCTGGCGGGCGGAGACACGACCGCGGCCTCGGGCAGCCACTTCCAGGCCGTGCACCCCGGAGGTAGCTACCGCAGCCAGTGGTGGGTGACCGGCGACGACCACGGGGTGGTCTACGGCGCCGGCATCCACGGGCAGTACCTCTGGGTGGATCCTCAGGCCGACGTGGTGATTGCCAAGTTCGGTGCCCATCCCGAAGCTGTCTCCGCCGAGGCGCTGCGCCAGAACGCGGCGCTCATGAGGTGGTTGGTGGGCCGGGTCTCAGACTGAGGTCGAGCCCGGTGGACCCGGTGACCTGGAGCGCCACCCAGGCGTCGACCCGCACCTGGGGATCGTCGAGCGAGCGGCGCAGCCGGCTCTCGATCTGCTCGACCCGGTTGCGGACGGTGTTGCGGTGCACGCCCAGTCGGACCGCCGTCTCGCCCCGGGAGCCGTGCTCGCGCAGGAACGCGGTCAACGTCTCCAGCAGTGCGGGCTCGTCCTCGAGCGGCGCGAGAAAGGACGTCGCGAAGGCCGCTGCCGAGTCCCTGCCCAGCAGCCCGACGACGCCGCCTACTGCGAGGTCGTCCCAGGTCCGAATTGGCGCTGACGCTGTCGTCGTCGCAAGCGCGTGTCCGGCAGTGGCGTGGCTGGCGGAGGATCGGTCGGCCGGGACGGTGCGCCCGACGCCGACCCGCAGGCCGCGCTCTGCCAACGCCTGGGCGACTCCGCTCGCGCGCGTGGCCCCGACCGCCACCACCAGCTCGTCCTCGACGTGCGCCGAGAGGAAAGGCTCGTGCTCGAGGAACGTCAGCGCGTCCTGTCGTGAGTCGTCGGGTCCGGCCGCGCGCAGCACCCGCAGGCGGCGCGACATCGTTGGCTGGGTCAGACCGACCGCTGTGGCCGCCCCCAGCACGATCCCGGCGGTGCGCGGCTCGTCGGCGATCAGCAGCTCAATGGCGCGGGTCCGCAGCTGGCGCTCGGTTCGGCGTTGCTCGCGATGACGCTCGAGCGTCAGGCCCAGCAAGGTCTCGGCGGTGCTCATCGCGACCCGATCGGTGTCGTCGAGTCGGCGCGGCACCACCACGGCCAGCCACGCCTCGGGCCGGGCATGCAGCCCGAGGGGGCGGAGCACGGTCACGGCGTCGCCGTCGGTGGAGCTGGCCGCGGCGTGACGACCGCGAGGGAGCAGCCGGGAGAGTTGCCGACGTATCAGCGCGAGGTCGAGGTCGTCGGAGCGCGGGCCGAAGGGACCATGTGTCGGTGTCCCGTCGCGGTCCACGAGGACGGCTGAGCCGGCCAGCAGCTCCGCCAGGGTGACAGTGAGGGAGGTGACGTCGTCCGGGGCGAGAGCCGCCTTGGTAAGGGCCCGCTGGGCTTCGAAGGACCGCAACGTGGTGCTCTCGCGCTCGGCCTGGAGCAGGTCGGCGGCCAGGTGCGAGATCGCCACGAATCGGGTCGCCCGGGGGACTGTGAAGAGGTTGAGGCCGCGCTCGCGGCAGGCCCGAACGAGTGACGGTGGTGCCTCGAGGTGGGTGAGTCCGACGGCCAGACCGAGCGCGCAGGCGTGCGTGTCGATGAGTCGGGCAACGTATGGGGCCCATTCCCCATCCCACCCTGCCGAGCCCAGCCCGGTGGTCAGCAGCACCTCCCCGCCTTCCAGGAAGGGGGTGGGGTCCGCGAGCTCACTGGTCGCCACCCACCGCAGCGGCGCTTCGGGAGCCGCGAGGTGGAGGGCCGACAGGTCCAGCTCGGGCCGGTAGAGCAACTCTGACAGGGACACCATCGTGGAAGTTTTGCACAAATGAAGTAGGCGGATTGTGCAAAACATGCATGGCCTCCTTTCCCGCACGCCACTAAGGTCGCGTCACCGTCACCACCCGAGGGAGTTAACTGATGACCGCGTCGACCGCCACGCTGGACCACGCACCGAGCCTGCCGCAGGAGCGCCGCCTGGTCACCGCCATCCCGGGTCCCCGCTCCCAGGAACTCCATCGACGCAAGGAGCACGCGGTGAGCCGGTCCGTCGGAACCGGCCTGCCGGTGTACGTCGTCGCCGCGGGCGGAGGAGTCGTCGTGGACGTGGACGACAACTCCTTGATCGACTTGGGCTCGGGCATCGCGGTGACCACTGTGGGCAACGCCCACCCTCGCGTGGTGGCCGCTGTTTCTACCCAGGTCCAGTCGTTCACCCACACCTGCTTCATGGTGACGCCGTACGCCGGCTACGTGGAGGTCGCCGAGGCCCTCAACAGGTTGACCCCCGGCACCCACGAGAAGCGCTCGGTGCTGTTCAACTCGGGTGCTGAAGCCGTGGAGAACGCCGTGAAGATCGCCCGGGCGCACACCGGTCGTCAGGCTGTGGTGGCTTTCGACCACGCCTACCACGGTCGCACCAACCTCACCATGGCGCTGACCGCGAAGAGCATGCCCTACAAGCACGGCTTCGGGCCGTTCGCGCCCGAGGTCTACCGCGCACCGATGTCCTACCCGTTCCGCGACGGCGGGCTCGACGGGCCCGAGGCGGCGCGTCGCGCGATCGACGTGATCGAGAAGCAGGTCGGTGCCGACAACCTGGCCGCGGTGGTGATCGAGCCGATCCAGGGTGAGGGCGGCTTCATCGTCCCGGCCCCCGGTTTCCTGGCGGCACTTGCACGGTGGTGTCGTGAGCAGGGCGTGGTGTTCGTCGCCGACGAGGTGCAGAGCGGGTTCGCACGGACCGGCCAGTTGTTCGCCTGCGACCACGAGGGTGTGGTCCCGGACCTGGTGGTCACCGCCAAGGGGATAGCTGGCGGACTGCCCCTCGCGGCCGTGACCGGGCGCGCCGAGATCATGGACTCGCCGCACGTGGGCGGGCTCGGAGGCACCTACGGTGGCAACCCGCTGGCTTGCGCGGCTGCCCTCGCGGTCTTCGACGCGATCGAGGCGGACGGGCTCCTCGCCCGTGCTCGGGAGCTTGGCGCGATGCTGGTCGCGCGCTTCGCAGCGATGCAATCGGCCGACCCGCGGCTGGGCGACGTCCGGGGTCGGGGCGCCATGGTCGCCGTCGAGCTCGTCGAGCCCGGCACCCTCGAGCCCGACGCCGACCTGACCCGGCGCGTGGCCGCCGCGGCACACGACGCAGGACTGATCGTCTTGACCTGCGGGACCTGGGGCAACGTGCTGCGCTTCCTGCCACCGCTCTCGATGCCCGACCACCTGCTCACCGAGGCCCTCGACGTGCTCGAGACGATCTTCGAGGAGGTCCGATGACCACCGTGGACCTGTCCCCGCAGGCGGTGGGCGGCCCGCTCGAGGACACCCGCACCTTCACTGTCCTCGACCCGGCCACCCTCGAACCGATCGCTGAGGTTGCCGATCGCACGGTCGAGCAGGGACTTGCCGCAGTGACGGCCGCGTCCGATGCGTTCGCCGGATGGGCTGGCATCGAGCCCCGCGCCCGCGCCGAGGTGCTTGGCCGCGCTCACCAGCTGATGATCGCCGAGAGCGACCGACTGAGTGCACTCGTCGTCGCGGAGAATGGGAAGTCGCAGGCCGATGCCCGGGCCGAGGTCACCTACGCCGCCGAGTTCTTTCGTTGGTTCGCCGAGGAGGCCGTGCGTTCGGACGGCGACTATGCGGTTGCTCCGGCCGGCGGGACCAGGAGCCTGGTCACGCACCGCCCGGTGGGGGTGGCTGCCCTCGTCACGCCGTGGAACTTCCCGGCGGCGATGGCGACGCGCAAGATCGCCCCGGCTCTGGCGGCAGGGTGCACCGTGGTCCTGAAGCCCGCTGCGGAGACACCGCTCACCGCTCTCGCGGTGGCCGAGATCCTGTCCGAGGCCGGCGTCCCTGAGGGCGTGGTGAACGTGGTGCCGACAACCGACGCCGCAGAGGTGGTCGGCGCGTGGCTGCGCGACGACCGGGTCCGCAAGGTCTCCTTCACCGGCTCCACGGGTGTCGGCCGGACCCTGCTGAGGCAGGCCGCCGACCGAGTGCTGAATGCGAGCCTGGAGCTCGGCGGGAACGCTCCGTTCGTGGTGACAGGTGATGCCGACGTCAACGCCGCCGTGGACGGCGCGATGATCGCCAAGTTCCGCAACGGCGGGCAGGCCTGCACCGCGGCCAACCGCTTCTACGTCCACGAGGACGTTGTCGGGGAGTTCGTCGCGCGGTTCGGAGCCGCCACCGAGGGGCTTCGAGTGGGACCCGGCTCAGATCCGGACTCGCAGGTGGGTCCGCTGATCAGCACCCGTGCCGTCCGCGAGCTCGACGACCTGGTGGCATCGGCCGTGGCGGAGGGCGCGGAAGTCGCCTTCCAGGGACGCATCCCCGCCGGGGGCAGCTTCTTCCCGCCGACGGTGCTCACCGGCGTGCGCCCGGAGGCCGGCATCCTGCGGCAAGAGATCTTCGGACCGGTGGCGCCCATCGTGGTGTGGTCCGACGAGGCGGACCTGCTGCGCCAGGTCAACGACAGCGAGTACGGCCTGGCCGCGTACCTGTACTCCGGCCGACTCCAGGACGCGCTGCGTCTCGCCGAGCGGTTCGAGGTCGGCATGGTCGGCATCAACCGGGGGATCGTGTCCGACCCGGCTGCACCCTTTGGCGGGTTCAAGCAGAGCGGACTGGGCCGGGAGGGGGCTCGTGCCGGCCTTCGGGAGTTCCAGGAGACCCAGTACTTCAGCGTCGACTGGAGCTGACCCGGCGCCGCGGGGCGCCGGGGAGATCACCGGACCTGACTCAGGGCAGGACTGTAGGGGACCGGTACGGCGAGAAGACCTGCGGCCGGCTGGAGGGGCTGCTGCGCCGTTGCCGAGGCCGGTTCTGCGTTCATCGCTCACTCGAGTACGTGGCCGCGTCAGATCGGAAGATCCCGGCCAACCGCATGCCCCTTGCGCTCCTTGACGAACCAGTCGTCTGCCTTCCTGAACGGCTCGGAGCCGAAGAAGGGTCGTTCCGCGCCGGCCGTACGGGCTGCCGAGAGAGGCGAGGGATGACTGGAAGCGAAGACCCGCACGTTCGGCTCCAGGTGAGTGCGCAGGCCGTGTGCGGGCACACCCCACAACAGGGCTGCTACGGGCCCGATCCGGGCTGGGGTAAGGGTCCTGGCCAAGGATGAGTACCCGAACCTTGGCCACGGGAAGCTCGACGCACGCCCAATGGCTTCAGCGGCTGGAAGGTACGGGCCCGTCATTTCGACCTCCGCTAGGAACATCTCCACCTTCGCGTCGATCTCTGGGTCCGCAGCTCGCAGCCCCTAGCCCAGTCCTCCGCGATTTCGGCCCTTGCGACAAGACGCTCCAGCACCAGAAGCTCGGGTTTCACAGGTGGCAGCCTGTTTGCCTGACCCGGGAGCTAGCCGTGGTGAGCCTCCGGTATGGGGCTGGCCGCTCAAGGACCTGGGCGCACGATTCGCTTTGCCAAGCCGACAAGCGTCTGAGCGCGTCGTACGAGCGGCTCTGCCCTCGCCAGCGTGATGAGCGTGGTGCCGTACTCCACGTCGCTCTTCGCTGTGATCAACTCGCGAAGGGCCTTCTCAGCGGACGCCGCTTCCGCGTGGCTGCCCAGTGCCGTTCGCAGCTCACGCGCCGACCTGGAGTGGTCCCTGGCTTTGTCGGTTGCACCGGTGAGCATCGTGACGATCGCGTCCTTGGCGCTGATGCCGGCATGGATCGCGTCACCGGCGGCAGGAGTGGCGCGATCCACCTCGAGGTTGTCCTCGGCAGAAGCCAAGTACTCCTCGGCCTTCTGGAGGTAGCGCCTGGCGTAGTTCACGCCCTCGGCTGATGTCATGACACCTTCCGGCGGCTCGGGCGCGGGATCGTGCCGATGAGTGCCAGGCCGTCGCGCAGGATCTCTGCCACGACAGGCTCTCGATCCTCGGGACCACGAATGAACTGCGCGCGGGTCAGGTGCAAGACGTCGCAGTTGTTTCCGAGTCGCTCGCTGACCTGCTGCTGGAGGTCTGCTCGTCTGTCCCAAGTATCCGGCGCGATCACGGCGAGGTCGATGTCGCTGGCGTGGTGAGCCTCCCCGCGCGCGACGGATCCGAACACGATCACGGCCTCGACATCTGAGGCGACATCGCGTACGACGCGAGTGAGCATGTCGATCGGGCTCGCCAAGGAACGTAGGGGAGCGATGGCTTCGTGCTGCTCATTGACGCGGTGGACCCCGGCGCGACCGATAGTCTCGGTCGTGATCACCCCGACGCCCTCGAGGTCCCGAAGCGCTTGCTGAACTGCACCGAGGCTGTGCCCCTCAACGAGTGCGTGAATACCCCTCCCGGTGAGCGGTGCGCCAGTGCGGAGCAGTGCGGCAAGGACCGCGCCACGCGCTCCAGGCATCAGCCCACCGAACGGCTCTCCAAAGTTCACGTGACTAGAATAGTGTTCATGTGAACAGGCGTCCAGTCATCTGTAGCACCACTGGCGCCGTTGGGCTGTACGCCGGGGTTGGCCGACGAGGGACCAGTGGACAGTCACGTCACTCACCTCAAGGTCTTCGAGCGTGTCTTGACCGCCAGGAAATGGCGGCACACGGTAGCCAGCGCACTCATCACGGCGCAGCGGCAAGCCTTCAGGTGTCGAGCCCAACCCTGCCTGGAAGAACACCGACGCAAGGGCAGCGTCAGGGTGGTCAGCCAGCTCCTCGTTGTGAAACGCAGTGAACGAGGCCCGGATCTCCAGAGCCCCTCCTGCGCCCGGCTCCAGCAGGAGCCCTAGGGGTGGCCGCCCATCTCGAGCCAGCGAAACCGGCCCCCGGATCCCGCGTTTCCGCAGGTCGGGGGCCGGTTCGGGGTTGTGACGATCTCAGATGTCGTAGTACAGCTCGAACTCGTGCGGGTGCGGGCGGAGCTGGACGGGCGCGATCTCCTGCGTCCGCTTGAAGTGGATCCACGTCTCGATCAGGTCGTCGGTGAAGACACCACCGACCGTCAGGTAGTCGTGGTCCTCCTCGAGCGCGACGAGGACGGCATCGAGCGAGGTCGGCACCTGGTCGATCTCGGCCATCTCGTCCGGCGGCAGCTCGTAGATGTCCTTGTCGATCGGGGCCGCGGGCTCGATCTTGTTCTGGACACCGTCGAGACCGGCGAGCATCAGTGCCGCGAAGGCGAGGTACGGGTTGGCCGAGGGGTCGGGGAACCGGGTCTCGACGCGCTTGGCCTTGGGGTTCGCGCCCGTGATCGGGATGCGGACCGAGGCGGACCGGTTGCGCGAGGAGTAGACGAGAGAGATCGGCGCCTCGTAGCCCGGCACCAGGCGGTGGTAGGAGTTCACCGTCGGGTTGGTGAAGGCCAGCAGCGACGGGGCGTGCTTGAGGATGCCGCCGATGTACCAGCGGGCCATGTCGGACAGGCCGGCGTACCCGGTCTCGTCGAAGAACAGCGGCTCGCCGTCCTTCCACAGCGACTGGTGGACGTGCATGCCGGAGCCGTTGTCGCCGAAGATCGGCTTGGGCATGAAGGTGACCGACTTGCCCTGTTCCCAGGCGGTGTTCTTGATGAGGTACTTGAACTTCATCACGTCGTCGGCGGCCTTGAGCAGCGTGTCGAAGCGGTAGTTGATCTCCGCCTGGCCGGCCGTGCCGACCTCGTGGTGCGCGCGCTCGACGTGCAGGCCGCTCGCTTCGAGCTTCTTGACCATGTCGGCGCGCAGGTCGCTGTAGTGGTCGTAGGGCTCGACGGGGAAGTAGCCGCCCTTGAGGCGGGTCTTGTAGCCGATGTTGTCGTCGCCCTCCTTGCCGGAGTTCCACCAGCCCTCGACGGAGTCGATGTGGTAGTAGCCCTCGTTGACGCCGGTGCTGTAGCGCACGCTGTCGAAGATGTAGAACTCTGCCTCGGCGCCGAAGAACGCCGTGTCCGCGATGCCGGTCGAGTCGAGGTAGGCCAGCGCCTTGCGGGCGATGTTGCGCGGGTCGCGGCTGTAGGCCTCACCGGTGATCGGGTCGTGGATGAAGAAGTTGATGTTGAGCGTCTTGGACGTGCGGAACGGGTCGAGGTAGGCCGTCGTGGGGTCGGGGAAGAGCGCCATGTCGGACTCGTTGATCGCCTGGAACCCGCGGATCGAGGAGCCGTCGAAGCCGAGGCCGTCGTCGAAGACGCTCTGGTCGAAGGAGGACACCGGCACGGTGAAGTGCTGCATGATGCCCGGCAGGTCACAGAAGCGGACGTCGACCATCTCGACGCCCTCGTCCTTGATGAACTTGAGCAGCTCATCCGAGTTGTTGAACATTCGGTTCCTCCTTGACGGCGGTGTACGCACGTCGAAGTTGCAGCGTCACGGCAACGGTGCCTCGTTGCACCGTGCGGCCACGCTAGGCGGCGGCAGTTTCTTGACCGTATCCCGTTTGTTTCGGGCGTGTTACATGTCGTCCGAGCAGTGGCCGGGCGGCAGGGAATGCTCGCCCCCTACGCTGGGCGCGTGCCGCAGCCCGACCCGACGTACGCCCCCTCCGGCCTCATGGCTGCGAGCTGGGGGCGGCGGATCCTGGCCCTGCTCGTCGACTGGCTGACCTGCCTGGCTGTCGTCGAGGGACTCGTCGCGGTCGATGTCCTCGCGGGCAACCCCAACGGGTTGGGCACGATGGCGCTCTTCGTGCTCGAGTCCGCTCTCTTCACCGCGCTCGCGGGCGGGTCGTTCGGCAAGCTCGCGACGCGCATGCGCGTCGTACGCCACGACGGCGTCGGGCAGCCGGTCTCCCTGCTGCGCGCGCTGCTGCGGTCGGTCCTGGTCGCGCTGCTGGTTCCGCCCCTGCTCACCTTCGACGGTCGCGGGCTTCACGACCTGGCTGCCGGCACGCGGACCGTGACGATCTAGCGGTCAGCGGCCGCGCTGCTGCGAGCGCATGCCCTTCATCGACGTCGGCACCGGGCCCTTGGGCACGGGCAGCTTGCCGCGCTGAGCATCGAGCGCCTTGAGGCGCTGGAGGATGTCGGTCATCTCGGCCGGCTTCACCGAGCGACCCAGCTTCTGCACGTGACGCATCAGCTTGGGCAACGGCACCTCGCCCTCGCCGCGGCCGCAGATGACCTCGTGGATCGGCACGCCGTGCGCGACCCGCTCGTGCTTCTTGCGCTCGATGACGAGCAGCTGGCGGACCCGGTTCTGGCTCGAGCCCTCGCCGATCAGGACGATGCCGGGCGGACCGACGACCCGGTGCACGACGTCCTGCTGCTTGGTGAACCCGACCACCGGGTCGAGCTTCCAGCCGCGCTTGAGCATCTGCAGGGCGCCTGCCGCCGCGGCGGGCTGGCCCTCCATCTGCTTGTACGCTGCCTGCTGGGCACGGCGGCCGAAGACCAGCAGCGCCAGGAGCAGGCCGATCATCAGCGCGCCGACGATTGAGATGATCAACGAGATCACGCCGTCGCCGGGCAGGAGCCACATCAGGCCGAAGCCGATGGCCGCGCCGGCCAGGAACGTGCCGAGGATGATCCAGCCCAGGCGCGGGTCGCTCTTCTTGGCCATCCGGTACGTCTGGACGAGCTGCCCTCGGCGCGAGGTGGGCGTGGAGGCGGGGGTCGACATGTGCCCGATCGTACGACCGGCGGCCGTGCTTGGCCCAACTGCCTCGGCAGTTGACCCGGACGGCCTCGAGTGACGGGTCAGACAGCCGCGGTGGC
>CAWBRA010000003.1:0-5611 GCA_963791105.1 uncultured Actinomycetota bacterium
CCCGTCCGCTGCGCCTCCGCCGTTAACACCTCTGCCAGAGCCCCGGCTGAGCATGTGACCCCGACTTGACCTGGGCCACCGCCACACATCGCCGGAGGCGGCAGCTTGCCGCCGACCCGACAATCGCGCGACTTTCGTGTGCGGGGACGTCGGGAGATCGCGACACCCACGATCAGGACTCCGCCACCGCAGTTCCGGCGATGGCCAAGATCACGGCCGAATGCGGCCTCGGACTGTGTCCGGCCAGTCCGCTCCTCAAAGCTCTGGTATGGACGACCCACCGCGCCCCACTCTGGGGCGCCCCACACCACTATGACGCTGCCATCCGGGCCCCATTGGCGTGGGCGACCGCCAACCCTAGGAGCTGGCGTTCGTAGCGACGGTTGAGCAAGTGACTCAATCGCGCGCCGGGCACCGGACCAGCCAGCAATGGTACCGACCTTGACCAGCGAGCTCCTCCGGCAGGAGCTGAAGCGCGCTCGATAGTCAGGTCACGCAAGTCAAAGTCTTCCCGAAATATCGTTTGCCTCGAAGGTTTGATCCATCTCGATTTTCCAGCGGAGTTGCCTTCTGGCGATGACGCGCTCTACTACCGCCACGGGTTCTCGCGGCCACGTGACGCGATCCTGATGGGAAGTGTCACGGCGAGGGCGTTCGGGCCGCCTGAGGCTGGAGGAGAGGCCGCAGGAAAGGGGCCATCGGTCGCACCATCGCCGGTTCCCGCGGGCTTCGAGGACCTGGTCGCGGGCTCGGCTTCCTGGTGGTGGTCGACAGCCGCGGGGTGGTGCGCAACTGGCGGCACGCGCAGGCGGCGCCTTGGTATGGCGGCTACCTGTCCCTGGTGAGCGACCAGACACCCGCCGGGCACCTGGAGTACCTGGCGCGGCGCGTTGTCGGTGTGCTGCGGTGCGGAGCCGGACGGGTCGACCTGGCCGAGGGGTTGCGCCGTCTCCATGACGAGCATGGCGTCAGACGGGTGCGCACCGACGGTGGGGGTCTGCTCACCGGTGCGCTCCTCGCCGCGGGCCTCGTCGACGAGTTGATCGTCATGGTGGCGCCGACGGTGTGTGAAGAGCCTCGCGGTCGAAACCTGGGCGAGCTCCAGAACCGCTTGCCACAGGCCGCGGCCCGGCTGGAGCTGGTCGATGCCGAAACACTGGAAGGTGGTGTTGTCGTGCTGCGGTACTCCGTGCTTCAGTCCCCGCGCCCATCCTGCGCCCACTGGTAGCGCAGTCTGAGACCACAGTGTCGCCACAGGCGGTCCTCGTAGGTTGCTCGGAGTAGTGAATGAGCCGTCAACCGAGGAGCCGAGATCGTGCCAGTTGCATCCCGAACCGTCAGCCTCCTGAGTGGAACTGCATGAAACGCCCAGTTCCGTTCCTCGTCGCCGCGGTGTTGTTCGCGGCGAGCTGTTCGTCGGGAACCAGCGCTCAGGATTCCGGCGTCAGTCCGAGCGCTGGCTCTTCGGCATCCGCGGGTGACTCCCTGACGACCGACGCGTCTGGCGCAGGGACGGGGTTCCGGATCGAGGTCTGGGCCGACAACTGGAGCGCGGTCTACGTCGACGGGGAGAAGGTCGGAGAGGACTCGGTGCCGATCACGACCGAGCGCTCGTTCAACGCCGAGACGTACACCTTCGACGCGCAGCTGCCGTTCACGGTCTCGATCGAGGCGATGGACTTCAAGGAGACCGACTCGGGGATCGAATACATCGGTCAGCCGAACCAGCAGATGGGCGACGGGGGCATCATCGCCCAGATCACCGACCTGACCACGGGGGGCATCGTGGCCGCCACGGACGCGGACTGGCAGTCGCTCGTCGTCCAGCAAGCGCCGCTGAACACCGACTGCGCCGACGACCCCAACCCCGACGACACCTGTGAAGTTGCGACCGTCGACATCCCTGCGGACTGGACGTCGCCCGAGTTCGATGACAGCGCGTGGGCGCCGGCCACCGTATGGAGCGCGGCCGAGGTCGGCCCCAAGGATGGCTACGAGGAGATCACCTGGGACCCTGCGGCACAGCTCATCTGGGGGACCGACCTCAAGGTCGACAACACCATCCTGCTGCGCACGACGGTCTCATGAACGCCAGACGGCACGACGCTGAGGCATTCGCGTCCGGAGTACCGGTCCGCCGGCTTTCCGCGCCCCAGCACCCGCACCACCATCCGCACATCGCCGGCTCGCTGGACCGGCGGGTGCTGTTGCAGTCCGGAGCATTCGGGCTCGGTGCCATGCTCCTCGCGGCGTGCAGCTCGAGCGACTCACCATCGTCCAGCCAATCTGGCACTGCATCGCCGTCCCCATCCACAGCCCCGGCACGAGCCACAGACAGGGTTGACCTCACCGAGGGAGCCACCCGAAAATCGCTCGAAGGCTTCGACGCCTTCGCCGACTCCGTGAAGACCTTCACCACAGGCGACCTGTGGTTGGTCGAGTCCAACGGACTCCCGGCACACCAGATGATGGTGGGCATCACCAGCTGGCAACAGCAGGTCCCTGTCGCGCAGGACTACGTGGGCGCCAATGCTTGGCAGTTCCCCGTGACCCCCGAGAAGGCCGACTCGCCCATCTCGGCGAAGACCGGCCTGTTTCGCGGAGCGATCGCGATCGCCGCGAACGGGATCCCGATCTTCAATGCGCTCAACAACCGCGGAGACGATGCCTTCCTCTCGGGCGAGCTCGATGAGTTCGGTGGTCACTGTGGTCGCGGGGACGACTACCACTACCACGCGGCCCCGTTCCATCTCGAGGAAGCCGTGGGACCCGAGAACCCCATCGCCTACGCGCTCGACGGGTTCGCCCTCTATGGCTCCGTCGAGCCCGATGGCAGCGCAGTCGCAGACCTCGACGAGTACAACGGCCACACCGGCGCCGACGGTGGGTACCACTACCACGGCACGACCACGTACCCATACATCAACGGCGGCCTCGTGGGCGTGGTCGATGTGTCCGACCAGGTCGAACCACAACCCGAGACCCCGGCGTTCCGTGAAGCGGGGGCGCCCTTGTCCGGTGCCACCATCACCGGGTTCGAAACCCTCGGGAGCGGCTCATACGTCCTCGAGTACACGATTGACGACAAGGTCGGCACGGTTGCCTACACGGTCACCGACACCACGGTGGACTTCCAGTTCGCCAGTCCTACCGGTGAAGTCACCTCGGAGACCTACCGCCGCTGACACCGAGGTCCGGACAGGCCCAGTGACGCCGAGGCGCGGCGGCTTCCCCGGGTCAGCCGCTTCCAACCAGTCGCCACGGGGCCGTTGTCTCGCGATGTGCCTGAGTTCAGCTGGCGACTAGCCAATGAGGCGACAACGGAGGACGTCGCGGCCGTGTTCGACTCGGGCGGCGCCCGCAAGTGCCGCTGTCAGGCGCTCAAGGTCCCGGGCTGGATCTGGCGCGACACGACCCAGCAGGAACGCGACGCCGCGCTCCTGCAGCAAGCGGGCTGCGGCACGAGCGGCCCCACGTCCGGCCTCGTCGACGGGGAGCCGGCCCGCTGGGTCGCGGTCGAGCCGCGGGAGAACTACCCCGGATCTGGGCCCGGCAGAAGTCGTGGATGCGGATGGACCCCGACCTCGAGGGCGTCTGGTCGGTCACCTGCTTCGTGATGCTCAAGGCTTCCGTCGACAGAGGCTGATGTACGAGCTCGCCGCCGCCACCGTCGAGTACGGCAGGCAGGTCGGGGCTCGCGTCCTCGAGGGCTACCCCACCTGGTCGCGGGACTCTGGCTCAACGCGTCGTCGTGGGACGCCGTCGTGCCCCACCTCGAGGCCGCCGGTCACCGTGTCCGCGCGCTGACCCTGCCCGGCATGCAGAGCCAAGCAGCCGATCGAGGCAGCATCAGCGTCGAGGACCACGTCGCGACGATCGTCGGCGCCCTCGACGATGCGGACGGCCCGGCGCTCCTGGTCGGTCACTCCGCTGGCGCCGGGCTGGCCTGGGCCGCGGTAGACGCCCGACCCGACCGGGTTGCCCGCGTGGTGTACGTCGGGGGCTTCCCGGGCGGCGATGGCGACCCGCTGCTCAACGGCCTGCCCGCCAAGAACGGCATCGTGGCGATGCCGGACTGGAAGGAGATCGGCGAGGAAGCCAACGTCGTCGACTTCGAGCCCACGCAGCTAGAGCGTTTCTACGCCACCGCGATCCCGGTCCCGGAGGGCGTCATCACCACGCCGATCACCTGGACCGACGAGCGACGCTACGCCGTGCCTGCCACTGCGATCTGTCCGGAGTACGCCGCCGCGGACCTGCGCGCGTGGATGGCCGAGGGTGAGCTGCCTGAGCTCGAGCGCACCGCCGAGGTCAACTGGCCGTGGCTGGCCTGGAGACAGCCCTCAGAACAGCCAGATCGAACTGATCACGCTGAAACGCTTGCGGACTGTGTGCGGACTGGTAGGGGGCGCCCCCCCTCTGACCTGCGGAAACGCTCCGATTCAGACGTTGAAGCGGAACTCCACGACATCGCCATCGGCCATCACGTAGTCCTTGCCCTCGATCCGGACCCGTCCGGCGGCCTTGGCCGCGTTCATCGACCCCGCCGCGACGAGGTCGTCGAAGGAGACCACCTCGGCCTTGATGAACCCGCGCTGGAAGTCGGTGTGGATGACGCCGGCAGCCATCGGTGCGGTCCAGCCCTTGCCGATCGTCCAGGCCCGCGACTCCTTGGGCCCCGCCGTCAGGTAGGTCTGCAGCCCGAGGGTGTGGAACCCGACCCGGGCCAGCTGGTCCATCCCGGACTCGGTGGAGCCGACCGACTCGAGCAGCTCCAGCGCCTCGGCCTCGTCGAGCTCGGCAAGGTCCATCTCCAGCTTCGCGTCGAGGAAGACGCAGTCGGCCGGCGCGACCATCTCGGTCAGCTGCGCCTTCAGCGCGTCATCGGTCAGCTGGCCCTCGTCGAGGTTGAAGACGTAGATGAACGGCTTCGTCGTGAGCAACCCGAGCGACCGCGCGAGGTCCATGTCCACCCCGGCGGCCGGGCCGGCGGCATACAGCGTGTCCCCGGCCTCGAGCACCTGCTGGGCGATCCGGGCGTTGTCCAGGGCGCCCTGGTTGGCCTTCTGGACCCGGGCCTCCTTCTCCAGCCGCGGGACCGCCTTCTCCAGGGTCTGCAGGTCGGCCAGGACGAGCTCGGTGTTGATCGTCTCGACGTCGGACTGCGGGGAGACCTTGCCGTCGACATGGACGACGTCGTCGTCCTCGAAGGCGCGGATCACCTGGCAGATCGCGTCGGCCTCCCGGATGTTGGCCAGGAACTTGTTGCCCAGCCCCTCCCCCTCCGACGCGCCGCGGACGATCCCGGCGATGTCGACGAAGGAGACCGTCGCCGGGAGGATCTTCTCGCTGCCGAAGATCTCGGCGAGCGTCGCGAGCCGACTGTCCGGCAGGGCGACCACCCCGATGTTGGGCTCGATCGTCGCGAACGGGTAGTTCGCCGCGAGCACGTCGTTCTTGGTCAGGGCGTTGAAGAGGGTGGACTTGCCGACGTTGGGCAGTCCGACGATTCCGATGCTGAGGGCCACAAGGCCGAGAGTCTACCGTCGCGGGGTGGCCGCCCTCGCCAGTTGCCGGGACAGCGCGACGAGGCGTCCCTCGCTGTCCCAGA
>CAWBRA010000004.1:0-53529 GCA_963791105.1 uncultured Actinomycetota bacterium
TCGCATAACCACCGGACCGCGCTGTCGTTGGACCCTTGACGACAAACTCGGAGGTTGACGATCTTGCTTGCCATCACTCGACGCTTGGCCGCACTCGTTGCGGTTCTCACCGCCGGCACCGCCGCGCTGGTCATTCCCGAATCCGCCGCGGCAAGTCCCGAACTGCCGGTCTCGGCCGCGACGTCGGTGCCGACCGACGGGGCGGGGCACGGCAAGGTCATCGTCGCCTTCGGCGACAACGTGATCCCGGCCGGCACACTCGGCGCGCTACGGGACCTCGGCGTGCAGCGCGCGATCGAGCTGCCGACGATCGGGGCCGTGGCGGTGACCGCGGATCTTCCGGTGGTCGACCGGATCAGGACCCTCCCGGGTGTCGTCGCGGTGGAGCCGCAGCGCCGCCTGGAGTCCTACCTCTACGCGTCGAAGAAGCAGATCAACGCGGTCGGTGTGGACCAGCCCGCGACCTACACCACCCGGGTCGGTGGCAAGAAGGTCACCGCGACCCGTCCGGGCGTGACCGGCGAAGGCGTGACCGTGGCGGTGCTCGACTCGGGCATCTTCGCCGGACACCCGGACTTCGGTGACCGCGTGGTCAAGGGCCTCAACTTCTCCTACTCCGAGGCAGCTCAGCAGGCGGGCTTCACGGCCGCTCAGTGGGACGCGTACGCCGAGTCGACCGGCGGCCTCGCGCTGCAGGACGAGATCGGCCACGGGACACACGTCGCGAGCACCGTGGGCGGCGACGGCAGCCTCTCGGACTCGCAGGGCGGCCCGGACCTGGCCGGCGTCGCGCCGGGTGTCTCCCTGATCTCGATGCGGGTGGCGACGCCCGGCTTCGGGATCGTCGACGACCTCGACTGGGAGGAGGCAGCGCTGGCTGCGTTCGACTGGACGATCCGGCACCGCGACGAGTACGGCATCGACATCGCTCAGAACTCCTGGGGCCTACTGCCGACCGAGCCGAACTGCCTCGGCCTCGACTGCGGTGAGCCGACCGACTTCGACGCGATGTCGCGCATGATCAAGTCGGTCGTGGACAGCGGCGTCAACGTCGTGTTCTCCGCCGGCAACGACGGTCCCGAGCCCGGCACGATCGGTGGTTACCACGACCCGACGAACGGCGCGATCCTCGTGGGCGCAGCCTGCAAGTCCGTCGACTCCTCGCGCTGCACGGACGGTCAGGAGATGGTGGACTTCTCCAGCCGTGGCGCCGCCGACGGCTCCGGCCCGCAGGTCGACGTCGTGGCGCCTGGCGACACGATCATGGCGGCCTTGTCGCCGTCGGTGCTCGCCCCGCTCACCGAGTGCGCGGAGATCCAGCAGCCCGGCTACTTCTGCATCTCCGGCACGTCGATGGCCTCGCCGCACGTGGCCGGCGTCGTCGCGCTGATGCTCCAGGCGAACCCGCAGGCGAGGCCGGCCCAGGTGAAGGAGTGCCTGCGCTCGACCGCGGTCGACATGATGACGCCCGGGTTCGACATTCACTCCGGACTCGGCATGGTGGATGCCAAGGCCGCGTTGACCTGCATCCACGCGCTCTCGGTGGTCAAGAAGAAGCGCTGATAGCACCAGCGTCCGTGCGGCGTGGAGCGGCGGGCCCGGGCTACGCCCGCTGCTCCGGCGGTGCGCTCCCGTGCCGGTGCGCCACCTTCCACGTGCCGTCCTCACGACGGTAGATCTGCGTGGCCCGCAGGGTGTAGGTGCGCGGTACGCCGTTCACGGATGCGGAGGTGTGCTCGAGGCCCACTGTGTAGGCGGCGTCGCCGCGCACCTCGGCTCCGAGGAGCTCGAACTCGTACGAGGTGCAGTCCGAGAAGCTCTCGGCGAGCAGGGTGAACAGGTCGTCCACCTGCTCCGGCCCGTGGGCGTCCTGCCACGCACCGAGCACGCTCACGGGATCGTTCCGCGACCAGATGGCCCGGCGCGGGCCGGCGTCACCGTTGTGGAGGGCGATCTCTGCCTCCACGAGAACCGACTGCACCCAGGTGACGAACTCTTCGTACTCGCCCATCCCTTGATGATGCTCCCGGACCGGGGTCACTGACTACCGGGGCGGCAGCAGATCCGGTGGAGGTGACGGGCGCGAAGGGCCGCTCTGCCGGACGCCCGAGCGCTCAGGGGTCGACCCGGCCGCGTGAGCGACGCAACCGCCGCTCCTGGACCACCAGCAGACCCAACGTCAGCACCGTGAGCGGGATGACGAACGCCAGCATCACGGAGCTGAACTGAGGCAGAGCGTCGTGGCCGGCCGAGTCCAGCAGCAGGTAGGCGGTGTAGGCCAGGTAGTAGCCGACGAACAGCCACGCCTCCCGCTTGGCCACCCGCCGTCCCGTGAACGCGATCGGCAGCAGCAAGATCATCACCACCACCATCACGGGGATGTCGAAGGTCGCCGCGCCGTCGGTCACCGGCACCCCGTCCGGGCTGATCACGGCAGTCAGTCCCATCACCGCCCCCAGGTTGAAGATGCAGCTGCCGACGGCGTTGCCCACCGCCATCTCTACGCTGCCGCGGATCGCCGCCGTCACCGAAGTGGTCAGCTCGGGCAGGGAGGTGCCGATCGCCACGATCGTCAGCCCGACCACCGTCTCGCTCAGTCCCAGCGCGATGGCGATGTCCACCGCGCCACTGACCAACCAGCTCGCACCCCAGACCAGCAGCCCGACCCCACCGGCCACCAGCAGGACCGCCACCGGTACGCCGCCGGGCGCGGGCGGTGCTTCCTCCACCGGCCCCGGGTCCTTCCCCTGGCGGCTGCGGACGACGGTCACCGTCGTGTAGGTGAGCAGCAGCCCGACCAGCACCACGCCGTCAACGGTGGAGACCGTCCCGTCGGCGGCCATCACCCAGAAGAGCAGGGACAGCGCTATCAGGACCGGGACGTCCCGGCGTACCACCGGGCTCTGGACCGCCAGCGACATGATCGTCCCGGCCACCCCGAGCACCAGCAGGATGTTCGCGACGTTGGAGCCGACCACGTTGCCGACTGCGAGCCCCGGGCTGCCGGAGATGCTGGCCCGCACCGTGACCGCCAGCTCGGGCGCCGACGTCGCGAACGAGACCACGGTCAGGCCCACCACCAGCGGGGACAGCCCGAACGAACGGGCAAGCGTGCTGGCGCCGCGCACCAGCAGCTCCCCGCCCGCAACCAGCAGCACGATGCCGGCCAGCAGCAGAAGAGGGGCGGTCATCGGGCCTCCGGGCGAGCGGCTGGGCGAGCGGCTGGGCGGTCGTGGACAGCCTAGGGCGCACGGCGCGCGCGCCGTTGCGGGCGCGGCCCCACCCATCGTGGCGAGGTGAATCGGGACGCCCTCAGGCGCCCCTTGGTCATCGAAGATGGGTCCTCCTCCTGGTCTCACAGAGTGGACGAAGCCGCAGGTCAGGGGCCCTTTTCTGTCGGTGCCCGGTGCTTGGATCAGCTCATGAGCAGCAGCCGGATCGAGGACGACCACCCGCACCCGGTGGCCGACTTCGCGTGCCGGCTGACCGGTCGGCTGGACTCTCTGGCCCAGGTGCCGCTGCACTCGATGACCCCGACCCAGAAGCGGGCCGCGCTGGTCGAGCTCGCCCGCGGCGAGGCACAGCTGACGGCGCTGCGGCTGCGGCTGCTCGCCGACGCCGAGCAGTCCGAGGCCACCGTCGACTCAGGTGCGGCCACAGCCGCGGACTGGGTGGCAGTCGAGACCCGGCAAGTACGCCGCGACGCCCGCTGCGACCTCCGCCTGGCCCAGCGCCTGGACCACCACGACATCCTCTCCGCAGCGATGGCCGCCGGTCGGGTCAACCTGGCCCAGTCGAGGGCGATCGTGGCCGCCCTGGACCGACTCCCCCGCACCGGACCCTGGGCACCCACCCCCGAGCAGCGCATCGCGGCCGAAGAGCACCTGGTCGACCTCGCCGCCCACCACGACGCCAACGACCTACGGATCCTGGGCCGCCGGATCCTCGAGGTCATCGCCCCCGAGATCGCCGAACACTTCGAAGGCCGCGCCCTCGAACGCGAAGAGGCCCACGCCCTGCGCCGCACCACGCTCAGCGTGTGGGAGGACGACGAAGGCACCTGCCACGGCCGGTTCCGCATCCCCACCCTGCACGGCCAGATGCTCACCAAGATGATCCTCGCCCTCGCCTCCCCCAGCCGCACCACCACCGCCACCACGCCGGCCGGTGCGGCGGCCCAGGACCGGCACTCCGGGATCGACCCCGACCTGCCCACGCCGGTCCGGCACGGCATCGCGCTCACCCAGCTCCTCGAAGCCGTCCCCGCCGACGCCCTGCCCAAGACCGGCGGTTGTTCGGCCACCGTGGTGGTCACCATGTCCCTCGACCAGCTCCTCGCCGACCTCGAGAGCGCCGGGGTGTGCACCCTGGACACCGGCGCCCGGATCTCCGCCGCCGAGGCCCGCCGCCTCGCCTGCCGCGCCGGGATCATCCCGATCGTCCTCGGCGGACCCAGCCAGGTGCTCGACGTCGGCCGCCGACGCAGACTGCACACCGAAGCCATGCGCCTGGCCATGAGCATCCGCGACCGCGGCTGCACCGCTGCCGGGTGTCAGACCCCACCGGGAATGTGCCACGCCCACCACGACACCCCCTGGTCGCGAGACGGCCACACCAACACCGACACCGGCCGACTCCTCTGCCCCCACCACCACAGACGGGTCCACGACCCCACCTACGAGACCAGACACCACCCCGACGGCCAGATCACCTTCCACCGACGCGAGTGAGACGTGCCGCGTGCCGCCTCCCCTCGCCTCAGCCCACCCGGTCCGCCAGCCGCGCGACCGCTGCTGCCACCTGGGGACCGAACATCACGGGATCGTTGTGGTCCGCGCCCGCGAGCACCACTCGCTCGGCCAGGGCCGGGGCACGGTCTGCGACACGGGCGCTGAGCACCGAGGGCACCACCGAGTCGCGGTCCCCGTAGATGATCGTCACCGCCACGTTGCTGGTGGCGAGGTGTGCCACGACCGGGAACCGGTCGCGCAGCAGGGCGCGCACCGGCAGCCAGGGGTAGTGGTGCGCTCCGACGTCGGCGAGCTCGGTGAACGGTGAGCGGAGCACCATCCCCGCCGGCGGATGGCGGGCCTGCAACGCCGCGACGACGCCGGAGCCCAGGGACTCACCGAAGTAGATGGTCTTGTTCGCGGGATGACCGAGCTCCTCCAGGGCCTCGACCGCGGCGTCCGCGTCTGCGGCGAGGCCGTCCTCGCTGGGGGTGCCGGGGTTGCCGCCATACCCGCGGTAGTCCATCAGCAGCACGGCGAGCCCGCGGCTGCTCAGCTCCTGGGCAAGGTCGGCCCTGCCGGCCCGGTTGCCGCCGTTGCCGGGCGCGACCAGGACGGCCATCCCGGTGTCCCGCGGGCCGGTGGCCGGGACGAACCAGGCGCCCAGCTCGAGTCCGTCGCTCGTGTGCAGCAGGACGTCGCGGGCACCGGCGATGACGTCTGCGGCCGGGGGCACCAGCGTGACGTCGGGGTGGTAGATCAGCTGACGTTGCAGCGCCCACAGCATCGCCATCACCATCCCCACGAGCAGCAGCGCCACGAGTAGGCCAGGCCAGAGCCTCGTGCGCTTCGGCTTGGTCATTCCTCATGCTCGCCGCGGTGTCCTGGCGCTGCAAGTGATCCGGGCCGCAGGATCCGGATGGAGCAGGCCGCCAACGCCGCACCGTCCCCAGCCTCACTGCGTCGGGTCAGGCCGGCGCATCCCCGTCGAAGACGACAGGACGCTTCGCGCGCGTGTCGACGTGCAGGGTGAAGACATCGGGTCGCGCGTAGTGACCGACGGGGTCGAACAACCTCCGCTGCGCGTGCACGGCGGCGATGTCGAGGTCTGCGTAGACGATCTCCTCACGCTCGAGGACGGGTCCTGCGATCACCCTGCCACCCGGGGCGACGATGGTGGTGTGGCCGCGAGACATCCAGTCGTCCTCGCGGCCGTAGAGCGTTCCGCGCAGGTCCTCGGGCACGTCCGAGCCACGCAGCAACGGCGCGACGCCGATGACGTACTGCCCGCCCTCCTTGGCGATGTGCCGCAACGTCGCCACCCACTCGTCGCTGTTGTCCCACGTGGGAGCCAGGTAGATGTCGCAGTGCTGCGCGTAGATCGCCGCCCGGGCGAGAGGCATGTAGTTCTCCCAGCAGAGCAGTCCCCCGACCACGCCGAACGGCGTGCTCACCACGCCGAGCTCCGACCCGTCGCCCGCCCCCCACACCGTCCGCTCGCCACCCGTCGGCATCAGCTTGCGGTGCCGCTGCAGCAGGCGTCCGTCCGGACCGAGGTACAGCAGCGTGTTGTACAGCGTGCCGCCGTCGATCTCGGTCACCCCGATCACGACGTACGCCGACGCCTGCGCCGCCGCCTCCCCGATCCGTTCCAGCGTCGCGCCGGGGACGCTGACGGCGTTCGCGTAGAAGCGCTTCACGAACTCGGCGTCGCTCCACGCCGGGGTGCGCCAGACCCAGTCGGGGTAGGCGGGGATGAAGGACTCGGGGAAGACGATCAGCTCCGCGCCGTGACCTGCGGCTTCGCCGATCAGGGCACAGACCTTGTCCGCGGTCGCCTCCCGGTCCAGGAACACCGGCGTTGCCTGCACAGCGGCCACGGTCACCATCGGTTCCTCCAGCGTCATTGCTGCGCACGCGACGACCCGTCGCACCGAAGGCGTGCGGCCGATCGAGCCAGTGGGCCCGCCCCCCACGGACCAGTGTGGACCCCGGGCCGGTTCCCGTCGAGCAGTCGAGCTCAGGAGAGGGCCGGGTCGGTCGCGTCCTGGTCACGCAGCCAGCGGGAGAAGGCGACCGCCTGGCCGCTGAGCGGTTCTGCGTTGTCGGGCCGCAGCAGGTAGTGGGCCTGCCGCATCAGGATGGGCTCAACCGGGGCCTGGAAGATCCGGCCGTCCAGCACGCTCTGCCGCACGAAGCGTTCCGGGAGGATCGCCCACATGTTGCTGCTGGCGACGATCTCGATGGCGGCGACCGAGGTGTCGACGGTGATGGCCGGCCGCGAGGTGGTCGCCCTGGTGTCGCCGGCTCCGTCAGTCATGTCGAAGAAGCGACGCCACAGGTCGTCGAAACCCAGCACCTGCACCCGGGGCTTGTCCATGAAGGAGGCCCGATCGATGCTCGGACCGTGCTGGTCGAGATAGCCAGGACCGTAGACCGCGACCGCGTAGTCGTCGTGCAGCTTCGAGGCCCGGTGACCCGGCCAGGACCCGTTGCCCTGCCGGATCTCGAGGTCGACCTCGCTCGACAGCAGGGTGTCGGCCCAGATGGTGGTGACCACCTGGAGCTCGATGTGCGGGAAGGCCGCGGCGAATCCTGCCAGACGGCTCGCCAACCAGGTCGTGGCGTAGGAGACCTGGACCCGGACGGTCAGGCTGGAGTGCGCCGCGGTGCCGAACAGTCCGTTCGTGGCAGCGGCGAGGTCCTCGAAGACGTCGCGGACGGCCGGCAGGTAGGCCTTCCCGGCCTCGGTGAGCCGCAGGCTGCGCGGGCCTCGCTCGAACAGGTCGACACCCAGGTGCGCCTCGAGGTTGCGCACCCGCTGGCTGATCGCCGAGGGAGACAGGTGCAGCTCGGCAGCCGCGGCCACGAAGCTGAGGTGCCGGGCGCTGGCCTCGTAGGCGTGCAGACCCAGCAGCGGCGGCATCCCCCCGGCGGGGGCGTGAGCAAGCTTCATGCCACACATTTTGCACCCCATGTGGGCCGAAAACATCCTTTGACTCGGGTCAGATTCAGCCCAACACTGGATCCACGCGACCGAACGCCGACGAGGAGAGCCCGTGTCCAGCACCCTGAGCACCCGTGGCACCGTGCACGCCGAGCCGTCCCCGCCTGATCGGCTGGTCCTGTCCGCCAGCCATCTGACGCTGCCGCTGGGCACGGGGTCGGCGACCTTCCACTACGTCTGGCTCCGGGACAACTGCTGGTGCACGACCTGTCGGGTGGTGCAGTCCGGAGAGCGCCGGCTGTTCACCGCCGACATCGGCGACGACATCGCTCCGGTGGCGGCCGAGCTCGAGGCAGGGGCGCTCCGGGTCTCCTGGAACGACGGCCACCACTCGACGTACGCCGCCTCCTGGCTGGCTGCCCACGACTACTCCGGCGGCCGACGAGCCGACCAGGTGCACGAACCCACGCTGTGGGACGCGAGCCTGAGCCACGTGCCGACGTTCGAGCACGCCGACGTGGTGGGCACGGCGGCCGGCCAGCTGGCCTACCTCGAGGCCGTGCGTGACTACGGCGTGGCGCTCGTCCGGGGCACGCCGTCGCACGATGGCGAGGTCGCCCGGTTCGCCGAGACCATCGGCCACGTTCGCGAGACGGCCTTCGAGCGGATCCACAACGTCCGTCACGATCCCACCGGCTACAACGTGGCGCACACCGCGATGGAGCTCAAGCCGCACACCGACATGCCCAGCTATCACTGGCCACCCAGCGTGCAGCTCCTGCACTTCCTGCGCAACGACGCGACCGGCGGGGAGAGCACCGTCACCGACGGGTGGGCGATCCTGGCGGATCTGCGCCGCGACGACTCCGCTGCCTTCGAGACCCTGGCCCGGATCCCGGTGGCCTACCAGCTGTTCAGCGACACCGAGGACACCTACGCCCGGGCGCCGATGATCCAGCTCGACACGCAGGGACATGTCTCGACGTTCCGCTTCTCCAACCAGCTCGCCCAGCCCCTGGACGCCACCTTCGAGGACGTCGAGGAGTTCTACCGGGCCTACCGCAAGCTGGGGCGGATGATCGACAGCGACCGTTACAAGGTGGCCTTCAAGACCTCGACGGGCGACCTGATCACGGTGCACGGCCACCGCGTGATGCACGGCCGCCTCCCCTTCGACCCGGCCAGCGGTGGGCGGCACCTGCAGGACGTCTACATGGAGTACGACGACCTGATGGCCCGGCGACGCGTCCTCCTCGGCCACCACAGGCCCGTCTCCGCCGAAGCAGCCGCGTCGTGAGCGACATCGTCGGCTTCACCCGGATGGAGGACGGCACGGCCGAGGACTACGCACTGCTGGCCCGCATCGAGGCCGAGGAGATGCAGGGGTTCGCCGATCGCGTGCTCGGTTGGCTGGAGACCATGAAGGACTCCGCGGGCTACCGGATCAGCCGGCTCGAGCACTGCCTGCAGGCCGCGACCAGGGCTGAGCGGGCCGGTGAGGACGAGGAGACCGTGGTCTGCGCCCTGCTGCACGACATCGGCGACCACCTCGCTCCGGCGAACCACTCCGAGGTGGCCGCCGCGGTCCTCCGCCCCTACGTCAGCGAGAAGAACTACTGGATCGTCAAGCACCACGGCGTCTTCCAGGGCTTCTACTACTTCCACCACCTCGGTGAGGACCCCAACGTCCGGGACCGCTGGCGCGAGCACCCGTACTACCAGGCCACGATCGACTTCTGCGCGAACTACGACCAGAACTCCTTCGACCCCGACTACGACTCGCAGCCGTTGAGCCACTTCGCACCCATGGTCCGGCGCATCCTCAGCGAGTCCAACCGTGCCGCGTTCAGCTAGCCGAGCCGGCACCGGACCGGAGATCCAGCGCGTCGGGTTCGTGGGCCTGGGCAACGTGGGCGCCAAGCTGGCCGGCTCGCTGCAGCGCAGCGCCCCCGATCTCGTGGTGTGCGACCTGGACCCGGCGGCCGCCGTACCCCTGCTCGAGGCGGGTGCCGAGTGGGCGTCCTCGCCCGCCGAGGTGGCGCGGCGCTGCGAGGTCGTCATCACCTGCCTGCCCAACCCGGCCGCGAGCGCCCACGTGGTCGAGGGAGACGGCGGACTGCTCGGCGCCATGACCGCGGGCTCGGTGTGGGTGGAGATGAGCACGACCGACGAGGCCGAGGTGCACCGCCTCGCCGCTCGGCTCGCTGAGGTGGGCGCAGTGGCGGCGGACTGTCCGGTCTCCGGCGGCTGCCATCGCGCCGCGACCGGGAACATCTCGATCTTCGCCGGGTGCGACCGCCAGCTGTTCGAGCGGCTGCTCCCGGTGCTCAGCGCCATGGGTCGGCAGGTCCTGCACACCGGGCCGCTCGGCACCGCCTCGGTCCTCAAGGTGGTCACCAACTACCTGGCGACCGCCCACCTGGCAGCGCTCACCGAGGCGCTGGTGACTGCCGCCGCAGCCGGCATGGACCTGGCCACGACGTACGACGCGATCCGGATCTCGTCGGGGAACTCGTTCGTGCACGAGACCGAGGGACAGGTCATCCTCAACGGCAGCCGCGACATCGGGTTCACCCTCGACCTCGTGGCCAAGGACCTCGGCCTGTTCCAGTCGGTGGCCGACCGAGCGGGGGTGCCGCTGGCGCTGTCGCCGCTGCTGCAGGGGCTGGTGGCCGATGCGATGGGTCGCTACGGTCCGCGCGAATGGTCTCCGAACCTGATCAGGGGGCTGGAGGACGCCACCGGTCTCGACGTGAGGGCACCCGGCTTCCCCGCGCAGCTGGTCGACCTGGAGCCACCTTCCCCGGGCGCCGAGCTGATCAGCGGCCTCGGGCGTGCCGCACAGCCCCGTTGAGCACGTCGCCGGTCGTTGCGCGTGGCGATGGGTGCTTGAGTGTGAGCGTGGCACCACGACCCCGGACCTGCTCGCTCACATGACCGAGCCGCACCGTCTCACGCGCCTGCTGGCACCTGCATCGGTGGCGCTGGTCGGCGCCTCCACGATGCCCAACACTCCTGGCAACGCCATGGTGCTGGAGCTCCAGGTCAGCCGCTACCCGGGCACGGTCTACCCGGTGAGCTCGAAGTACGCCGAGGTCGAGGGCCTCGAGTGCTACCCGGACCTGACCCAGCTCCCCGAGGTCCCCGACCTGGCGGTGCTCGGCGTCGGCAACGACCGGCTCGAGGAGCACGTGGCCGCCGCCATCGACCTGGGCGTCGGTGGACTGGTCATCCCCGGCAGCGCCCTCCTGCCCAGTGACGACGGCGAGTCGACGCTGCGTGGACGGATCCAGGCGATGGCCCTCGCCGCGGACATCCCGATCGTCGGCGGCAACTGCATGGGCTTCTACAACGTCGACGCCTGGTTCCGCGCCTTCCCGTTCCATCGCCCCTACGAGCTCCAGCCAGGAGGCGTCACCCTGATCGCGCAGTCCGGTTCGGTGCTGACCTCCTTGCTGTGGAACGACCAGAAGCTGCGCTTCAACCTCGCCATCTCGCCCGGCCAGGAGCTCGTCACCACCGCGTCCGAGTACATGGACTACGCCCTCGAGCAGGACAGCACGCGGGTGATCGCCCTGTTCGTCGAGTCGGTGCGCCGACCAGAGGCCTTCGTCGAGGTCCTCCAGAAGGCCGCGACGCGTGACGTGCCGGTGGTGGCTCTCAAGGTCGGCCGCACCCCGCAGGCGGCCACGCTGGCGCTGAGCCACTCGGGGGCGATCGCCGGCGACGACGCGGCCTACCGCGCGCTCTTCGAGCGGTACGGCGTGCTCACGGTCTCCTCGATCGACGAGCTGGCGGCGTCGGCGCTGCTGCTCTCCGACGTACGCCGACCCGGGGCGGGCGGACTGGCGACGATCCATGACTCGGGCGGCGAGCGCGAGATGCTGCTGGACCTCGCCGCCGACGTCGGGGTGCCGTTCGCCCAGATCGGCGAGGAGACCACCCGGGTGCTCGCCGAACGGCTGGACCACGGCCTGGAGCCGATCAACCCGCTGGACGCCTGGGGCACCGGACGGGACCACCAGATCGTCTTCGAGCACTGCTGGCAGGCGCTCCTCGACGACGACGACACGGCGATCGGCGTCTTCGTCGCCGACCTCACCTCGGGGTTCTACCTGCACGAGTCGTTCGCCCGGATCTGTCGACGAGTGCACCTGCGCACCGACAAGCCGATGGCGATGATGACCAACCACGTCGGCACCGACAGCCAGGATCTCGCTCGCCGCCTGACCGATCTCGGCATCCCGGTCGTCGACGGCACGGTCCCTGGCCTGGTCGCCGTGCGCAACGTCCTGGCCTACCGCGACTTCACCTGGAGTCCGCAGATCGCCGCACCGAGCCGGCCGGAGCCGGCGACCACCGTCAAGTGGCGGGACCGGCTCTCCCGTCCGGAGATCCTCACCGAGAGCGAGGGTCTGGAGCTGCTCGGTGACTACGGCCTACCCACGATCCCGCACGCGGTCGTCGCGGACGTCGACTCGGCGGCCGACTTCGCCCGTGAGGTCGGCTATCCGGTGGTGCTCAAGACGGCGATGCCCGGCATCCTGCACAAGTCGGAGGTCGACGGCGTCCTGCTCGACCTGGCCGACGAACAGGAGCTGAGGGGCGCGTTCGCAGGACTCACCGCCCGTCTGGGTCCGGACGTCCTCGTCGCGCCGATGGCCGCACGCGGCATCGAGCTGGCGCTGGGTGTGGTCCGCGACCCCCAGTTCGGGGCCATGGTGCTGGTCGCCGCCGGCGGCGTCTTCATCGAGGTGCTCAGCGACCGCCAGCTCGGCCTGGTCCCGATCGACGATCGGATCGCTGGGCGGATGCTCGACAAGCTGGCCGTGGCGCCGATCCTGGAGGGAGTGCGGGGCCGCCCTCCCGTGGACAAGACGTCCGTGGTCTCGGCGCTCGTCGCGCTCTCCGACCTGGTGGTCGACGTCGGCGACCTGATCTCCGAGCTCGACATCAACCCTTTGGTCGTGGACGAGCAGGGCTGCCTGGCCCTGGACGCACTGGTCGTCCCCACCGCGGCAGTGACCGAGGCCGGCACCCCGGTGTGACCCTGTGGTCGGCACCGGCCGCGGGTGGATAATCCACCATGGCCGACCCACCTCGTCGCGTGAACTTCTTCGATGGGCTGCTGCTGACCGCGGCCGACCTGGCTGCCGAGCAGGACTACCACCGGGGGATGCGCTATCTCCACAACCGTCTCCACGGCTACGGAACGGTCTCCGGGCTCGACGTCGACGTGACGAGGGGTCGTGTCAGCGTGAGTCCCGGCATGGGCATCGACGCCCTCGGGCGGGAGATCGTCGTCGCGGAGCCGCTGACCCTTCGCCTGGAGCCGCACCGGAACGCCCGACGATGGGTGCGAGACGTCGTCATCGTGTGGCGCGAGGTCCCTGAGGGCCCGGCGCCGGACCCGGAAGGCGCCGTCGACTTCACCCGCTGGGTCGAGCAACCCGAGCTGGTGCTCGTGGCTCGGGGCCGGGAGGTGCCGGAGGGGCTGGTGCTGGCTCGGCTGACACGGTCTCACCGCGGGGCGGTCGACGTGGACAGGTCGGTGCGTCGACCCCTGGGTCCCGCCTAGCCGCGCCCGCGGATTCGCCTTCCCCGGAAAGTACACATTTGTAATTCGCGCAGCGCCCTTTCCTAACTCGTGCAACGGGTGTGACCCTTGGTACTCGTGTGACTACTTCACCCCGTCTTGGAGCACCTTTTTATGCGATTCAGCACCGCCCGCTACGTCACGTTGTGCCAGCAGTCCCTCGTCGGAGCTGCTGTTCTCGCCGTCGGCGTGTACGCCGCCGGCGTCACCACCTTGAACATCGCTCCCGAGCGTGACGACAGCGCGCAGGCGGTGCAGGTCAAGGCGCAGGTCGACACGGCGCCCGTGACGCCACAGGTGCGCGAGGTGCAGGTGAGCGGCATCTCCGAGAAGGCGCCGGGCGCGACGCCCACGCCGGCGGCCCCCCGCAAGAGCGCCAGGCTGGCTGCTGCGAGTGAGGCCCCCAAGGAGCTCGTGGCCGTGTCCGACCCGCAGCCGGTGGACGGCTACGCCACGGTCGGGGTCACCTGGAAGCACGGCGTGGACTACGCCGACGACCAGGTCGCCGTGCAGGTGCGCACCGAGACCGACGGAGCCTGGTCGGAGTGGATCGACGCCGAGTACCACGACGAGCACGGTCCGGACGGCGGGTCCACCGAGGCCGCGGCCCGGGACGACCGCCCCGGCACCGACGCGTTGGTCATCGGTGACGTCGACCACGTGCAGATGCGGGCGGAGACCCAGGACGGCAACACCCCTCCCGACCTGAAGCTCGCCGTGATCGACCCCGGCACCGGCACCACCACGATGGCCGCCCCCGCGATCGACACCTCGGAGCTGCCGGACCCGGCGAGCTCTCCGGAGGGCGCAACAGAATCCCCCGACGCCCCCCAGGCCAGCGGGTCGGGTGCGGCGCAGGAGACGGCGTCGCTCAGCGCGATGAAGGTGACCGCGAAGCCCCTCATCTACTCGCGTGCCCAGTGGGGCGCGAACGAGCGGCTGCGCGAACAGTCGCCGCCGGCGTACGGCACCGTGAAGACCGGCTTCATCCACCACACGGTCAACGCCAACGACTACACCGCGGCGCAGGTGCCGGCACTGCTGCGCGGGATCTACGCCTACCACACGCAGTCCCGGGGCTGGCGCGACATCGGCTACAACTTCCTCGTCGACCGGTTCGGTCGCATCTGGGAAGGCCGCTACGGCGGTGTCGGCAGTCCGGTCGTCGGGGCCCACACCCTCGGCTACAACGAGGTGTCCTTCGCGATGTCCGCGATCGGCAACTACGACACCGCCGCCCCGCCGCAGGCAGTCCTGGACGCCTACGCCCGGCTGTTCGCCTGGAAGCTCTCCCTCTACGACATCGCGGCCGACTCGCCGCGGGAGCGCGTCAAGAACGGGTGGCTGCCCGCGATCAACGGTCACCGCGACGTCGGCTCGACCGCGTGCCCGGGTCGCTACCTCTACGCGAAGCTGCCCACCGTCCGGACGATGGCCCGTAGCGTGCAGAACGGCGCCCAGTCCGGCACGTCGAAACCGCCCGCGCCCGTGCGGGCCACCGCGATCACGATGCGCTGGCGGGCCATCGGCGGCTACCGCTCGGTCGTCGGTGGGCCCAGGGCCGCGGAGTACTCCGTGGCAGGTGGTCGCGCACGCACCTTCAAGAAGGGCCGCATCTACGCGAAGTACGGCGTGGGCGCGTTCGAGCTGCACGGGAAGGTGCTCAAGGCCTACAAGCGACGCGGCGCTGCCAAGTCGCGGCTCGGCTTCCCCCGCACGGCGCCGACCAGGTTCAAGCGGGGCACCCTCGCCCGCTTCGAGCACGGGACGATCAAGGTGTTCCGGTCCGGGCGAGTGAAGGTGAAGTACTCACGGCGGTAGGCGTGGCGTGAAGGCCCTGGGGTCGGGGAGTCACACCCCCGACACCGGGACAGCCATGGAAGTGGGCCATACTACGAACGCGTCAGGCTCGTCAGAGGCTGGCTCCGCGGACGTGGTGTAGTTGCAGCACGCTTCCCTTCCAGGGAAGGGGTCGAGGTTCAAATCCTCGCGTCCGCTCCATCTTCCCCAGCCGGATCCCAGCGGTCGCCATGATCTCCCCGTCGACCCGGACCGGCGTTGGAGGCTCGCGGTGGTCCGCCTCCGTGGCGGTACGCAAGCCTCAGGCGTGCTCGTCCGACGCAGCCTCGGCCGGCTGGACGGACCACTCCGGCGGCTCGTCGGCGCCAGACTCCTCGTCGCGCTCGGCATCCTCGGCGGTCGCCTGAACCGCACCGGCGGCATGGTGCACCGGTGCATACACGGTGTAGAGGCGGATCGGCTCGTCGCCGATGTTGGTGATGTTGTGCCAGGTGCCGGCGGGGACCAGCACCGCCCAGCCGTCCTCGACCTCCTGGTCGAAGTCGAGCTGGTCCTCGGTGGGGCCCATCTGCACTCGGCCACGGCCGCCGTCGAGGCGGAGGAACTGGTCGGTCTGGGGGTGCGCCTCGAGGCCGATGTCCTCACCGGGCGAGATCGACATGAGCGTCAGCTGGAGGTACTTGCCCGACCAGGCGACGGCTCGGTAGTTGTCGTTCTCGAGCGTCGCCCTCTCCAGGTCGAAGCTCTGGGGCTGGGGGCCGATGTCCTTGATGGTCATGATGATCTCCTGATCGACGACGGTGCTCCGGGATGCGTTTCACGCTAGGGCACGGGTGTCTGCAGCAAGGCTCGGCTGGGCCTCGCCCCGTGCTCAGTCCGGCGGGAAGGAGAATGCCGAAAGTTCTCCACATCTTCGAACACACACTCGAAACTGTCGGTGGTCGGGTCTAGCGTTGGTTCCATGAGCACGGCACCGACCCTCACCCCCACCGAGGTGATCGAGCGTGCCCGGGACGCCCGGACCCAGGCGAAGCGAGCGGCTGCCGAGGAGCTGGAGCTGGCCCTGGCGTGGGCGCACCTGCACCCCTGCCCCGCCGGTGAGACCCCGGCGCACTGGGGGGAGGTCGACCTGCACGGCGAAGCAACGGCACCGCTGGCAGGGCCTGGTGCTCCGTGGGTGGCGGAGTTCGCCCCGGCCGACCTGGGCGCCGCGCTCTCGATCAGCCTGGACGCCGCCCGCTCGCTGGTGGGCGACGCGTTGGAGCTGGCCCACCGGCTCCCCCGGTTGTGGGACCTGGTCCGCGAGCTGCGGGTCCCGGCGTGGCGGGCCCGGGGGATCGCCCGGGAGACCCGCGACCTCTCAGCAGACGCGGCCCTGTTCGCGGACCGGCTGATCGCCGCCACCCCCGACCGGATCGGGCTGGTCAACGCCGCACGGCTGGTCCAGGAAGCCCGGCTCTACTTCGACCCCGACCGCGCGATCGCCGACGAAGAAGCAGCACTCGCCAAGCGCGGCGTCTGGCTACGCCCCGGTGCCACTCCAGCGACCACCGAGATCTCGATGCTCCTGGACACCCCAGACGCCGAGCTGTTCGACCAGTCCGTGACCCGGGTTGCCGCCGACCTCCGTGCCCTGGGTGACACCGACCCCCTCGACCTCCGCAGGGCGCGGGCGGTCGGGGTGCTCGCCGACCCGCAGTACGCCCTGGACCTGATGTCCGGCCGCGAAGGCGCCGCACCCACCCAGAACGGCCGGGCAGCGACCCTCTACCTCCACCTGCGCCCCGAAGACCTCGCCGCTGAGACCGGCGCCGTCAGCATCGAGCGCCTCGGTGCGGCCACGACAGAGTTGCTGACCCAGTGGCTGGCCCGGTGCACCGACAGAGGCGGCAAGGTGACCGTCCGCCCGGTCCTGAACCTCGCCGACACGGCGGCCGTGGACCGGCACGACCCACCCACAACCATGCGCGAGCAGGTGCTGCTCACCGACGCGCACTGCGTCTTCCCCGGCTGCGGACGCGACTCCCGAGCCTGCGATCTGGACCACATCACCGAGTACCTCCCGATGGAGGACGGCGGACCACCCGGCCAGACCCGGGCAGAGAACCTCGCTCCCTTGTGCCGCACCCACCACCGGGTCAAGACCCACACCGCGTGGACCTACAAGCGCGGACCCGACGGCTACACCTGGACCAGCCCCACCGGACACCAGTACGACGTCCCCACCAGCCCGCGCCACCGGCGAAGAGCCTGACCAGCTCCCCCACGCTCGAGCACCTCGAGCGGGAGACCACCCTGTTCCGGGGCGCGCAGGTCGTGTGCTTCGACTGCCAAGGCAGGTTCGCAACGCCGGCGTGTTCACTCCCGTCCGGAGAAGCGGAAGTATGGGCGTCATGACGCGGACGGACTCGGCATCGCGCTTGCTCGTCGCATCCCCACAGGCCATCTACGAAGCGCTTGTCGATCCTGATGCCTTGGTTGCGTGGCTGCCACCCGGAGGGATGAGCGGGCGGTTCGAGTGGTTCGAGCTGCGAGAGGGGGGCGGATACCGCCTCGTGCTCACCTATTCCGATTCGTCGGCTGGTCGCGGAAAGGCCAGCGCGGATACCGACGTCGTCGAGGCGCGCTTCGTCGAGCTCATCCCTGGTGAACGCGTCGTGCAGTCGGTCGACTTCGAGTCCGACGACCCGGCCTTCTCGGGCACGATGACCATGACCTGGACCCTCGCGGCCAGCGTGGAGGGCACCCGCGTCGAGATCCGGGCTGACGATGTTCCGCGGGGGATCTCGGCCGAGGACCACGCCGCCGGCCTTGCATCTTCCCTGGCCAATCTGGCGGCGTACCTGGACGGGTAGTCCTCGGCCGGCCAGCCGGTCCCTCGGTGCAGGCGACTTCACCGGTCCGCAGTCAGTCCTCCGACGAGGCCAGGTGCTCCCACAGCGGGTCGGTGAACTGGCTGAGCTGCGAGTACGCCGCCACCACCCGGTCGTACGCCGCCTGCGCTGCCGGGGCCGGCTCGAAGCGGTCGGCCGGACGGGTCATCGCCGCCACTGCCTCGTCGAAGCCCGGATAGGTGCCGTGCCCGACGGCCGCGCAGATCGCAGCGCCGAGACCGGCGGCATCTGGGTTGCCGGCGCGTTCCACCGACCGGCCGAAGACGTCGGCCACGATCTGCACCATCAGGTCCGAGCGGGCGCCACCGCCGGAGACCACGAGAGGGGACCCCGATCGTCCGAGGGCCGCCTCCATCGCCTCGACGTGGCCGCGCATCGTCATCACGATGCCCTCCAGGATCGAGCGGTGCAGGTGGTGCGGGCCGTGCGAGCCGTCGAAGCCCAGGATCGCGCCCCGTCGGTGCGGGGCATCGGCGGGAGCCAGCCAGTCGGGGACCGTCAGCAGGCCCCCGCACCCCGGCGGCACCTCCCGCGCCCCCTCGTCGATCCATGCGGCGACGGCCGCAGGGTCGACCAGCCCCGGCGCGGCGGCGCTCACCAGGTCGCGAAGCCAGGAGACGGTCCACATGCCGCGGCGGATGCCGTGGCTCTCGTAGAGCACCTGGCCGGGCACGGCGGCGGCGTTGGCCCAGTAGCTGTCGTCGGTGGCGGCGGGGTCGTCGCCGACGGTCATCGCCGCGATGAAGGTGCCCAGGGACAGCAGCACCGTCCCCGGCGCCACCAGCCCGCACCCCAGCGCCTCCACCGCCTTGTCGTTGCCGGTCGCGTAGACCGGCAGCCCGGCGGGGATGCCGGTGTGCTCCGCGGCGTGGTCGGTGACGTGGCCCAGCAGTCCGCCGGGGTCGACCAGCGACGGGAGCAACGCGGCCGGCATCCCCGTCCGCTCGACCTCCGCCGGGTCGGTCGACCACTGCCGCGTGGTCAGGTCGATCGGCCAGGTCCGGTGATAGCTCGCGGAGCTGTCGCGCCGCTCACCGGTGAGCCGGGTCGCGAGGTAGCCGCCGGCGCTCGTCACCGTGGCCACGCGACCGTCCACCTCGCCGAGCGGCCTGGGCACCCGGGCGTCCATCCAGCTCAGCACCGGCTCGGTGAGCAGACCCTCGGCGTCCAGCAGCGCGCGGCACGAGCGGATCCCGCAGAGCCCGACCGCGACCACGTCGTCGGCCTCGCCCGCGAACGACGCCAGCGCCTCGCGCACCGCAGCGGCGAGGCTGTCCCACAGGTCGTCGTCGGGGTGGACCGCGCGGCCGCCGGGTCCGAGGTCATAGGGGCGCAGCGCCACCCTGCTCGAGGCGTGCACAGTCCCCGAGGCGTCGATCACCGAGACCTTCGTGCTCTGCGAGCCGCCGTCAATGGCGAGGAAGTACGCCGTCACGGCACCGGGCCGTCGTCGAGTGGGCCGTCGTCGAGCACCGCGCCACCCTCGTCATCGATCGGGAACACCGAGCCGGGGTTCATGATGTTGTCCGGGTCGAAGGCGCGCTTGAGGCCGGCCAGCAGGGCATAGGCGCTGCCGTGCTCCTCCTGGATCCACGGTGTGCGGTACTTCCCGACGCCGTGGTGGTGCACCATCGAGCCGCCCACCCGCAGCGCCTCCTCGACCACGATCGCGTTCAGCGGCCGGTGGTAGCGGTCGAGCTCCTCGCGCGGGTCGCAGGTGACGTCGTAGTCGTAGACGACGTAGAGGTTCGTGCCGTTCTGGTAGCTGTGCGAGGAGTGGGCGCCCAGCAGGGTGAGGTCGTCAGCGCGGTCGAACGTCGTGCGGATCCTGTCCATCACGGCCTCGTAGAGCTCGGCGGTGTGCGACCAGTCGACAGCGACCTCGGTCGTGTAGGCGAGGTGCGGCTTCTCGCGCATCGCCCGCGTCTCGGCCTCGATCTTGTCCGGTCCCCAGTTCAGCGACTCGAACCAGGTGCGGATCTCCTCCTCGGGGACCCTGGTGTGGGCCACCTCGGCGACGGCCGCCTCGATCCCGTCCACGGTCGCCTGCACCAGCGGGGCCGGGCCCTCGGCCGAGAAGACGACGAGGTTCTGGTCCAGCGGGTGGTCCGGGAAGTGCTGCCGGGCGTCCTCGGGCGAGTAGAGCCGCACCACCGCGGGGCGGTAGCCAGCGGTCACGACCTCGCGCAGCAGGCCGACCCCCTCGGCGAAGTCCGGCAGCAGGAAGCCGAAGTAGCGGGTGGTGCCGGGGCGCCAGCGGAACAGCTTGACCGTGACCTCGGTGATGTAGGCCAGGGCGCCCTCGTTGCCGATCAGCACGTGCCGGATGTCCGGGCCTGCGGCGCGACGCGGCACGTTCTTCACCCGGACCACCCGGCCGCCCGGCAGCACCGCCTCCAGGCCGACGACCATGTCCTCGATCGCGCCGTACAGCGTGGAGAACTGCCCGATGGAGCGGGTCGCGACCAGGCCGCCCAGCTGGGCGATCGGCTTCGACTGCGGCGAGTGCCCGGTGGTGAGGCCCTGCTCGTGCAGCGTGTCCTCCAGCACCTGCAGCGGTACGCCGCACTGGACGGTCGCCTGCATGTTCTCGGTGTCGATGCGCAGGATCTGGTCCATCCTCGACCCGTCCACGACCAGGGTGTCCTCGACGACCGTCTCCAGCCCGCCCTCGGTGCTGGTGCCGCCGGTGCGCGGCACCACAGCGACGCGTTCGCGCTGCGCGAGCTCCAGCAGCTGCGCGACCTGCTCGGTCGACCCGGCGTAGGCGATCGCGGCCGGGATCGGACCGTCGTAGATGCCGAGCACGGCGGGGTACTTCTTGAACCGGTCCACGCTCGCGGCCCGCAGCCGCGCCTCGTCGGTGTCGACCGCGTCGGGGCCGAGCAGGTCGGTGACCGCGCGGACCAGCTCTGCCCGGCTCAGGGTCGATCGGGAGCTCACCATGGGGCCAGCCTCTCAGGGGTGGTCGGAGTCGATACGGCGTTGCGTCAGCGGACCAGGTAGCCGCCGTCGACGACGAGCACGTGGCCGTTGACGTAGTCGGAGGCGCGCGATGCCAGGAACACCACGGTGCCCATCAGGTCGGCCGGGTCGCCCCAGCGGCCCGCCGGGATGTGCTCGACGATGCGGCGGTTGGCATCGGCGTCGGCGCGGGTGGCGGCCGTGAGCGCGGTGACGACGTAGCCGGGCGCGATCGCGTTGACCTGGATGTTGTGCTGGGCCAGCTCGTCGCAGTAGGCCCTGGTGAAGCCGACCACGCCGGCCTTCGTCGCGGCGTACGCCGGAGAGCGCCGGCCGCCGAGGTAGGAGAACAGCGAGGCCACGTTGATGATCTTGCCGTTGCCCTGCCGGGTCATCACCAGGCTGGCCTCGTGCGCCATCTCGAAGGCAGCCGTCAGGTTCACCGCCACCATCGGGTCCCACTGCGACCTGGCGAAGTCGGCCACGTCGGCCAGCAGACAGATGCCGGCGCAGTTCACCAGGATGTCGAGACCGCCGAGCTCGGCCACGCAGCTCGCGACCACCTCGGCCGGCGTGCCAGCCTCGGTGAGGTCCGCCACCACGCCGACGTACTTGCGCCCGCTCTGGGTGACGAGCCGTTGCGTCTCGCCCTGGTCGTCGAGGAGCCCGGCGACGCAGACGTCGGCCCCGGCCCTGGCGAGAGCGAGGGTGAACGCGCGGCCCAGCCCGGTGTTGCCCCCGGTGACGAGCGCCCGCCTGCCCGCGAGGGAGAAGACGTCGAGGTCGAAGTCGGTGAGGTCCATCGGGGCCTACGCGTGCCGAGGTCGGCTCAGGCACCCGATCGTTCGGCACGTCACGATTCGAAGCATGCACCACCGACGCGTCCCGGTCGAGGACGTCAGTCGGCGGTCTGCCGCCGCGGTCGTGTCACGGGCTGCTGATAGAACGTCAGCACGTTGTGTCCCACCGCCCTCCGCGGCCCTGATGCTCCAGCGAAAGCCTCCACCAGCACCACGAAAGGACAGTCCCGTGAGTCGCAAGGCGATCCTCTTTCACGGAACCGGCGCACATCCCGACGTCGTCTGGTTCCCCTGGTTGCGAAAGCGGCTGTCCGAACGCGGCTACGCCGTCGAGGCACCGCACTATCCCGACCTCAACCTCGAACCCGTCGCCACCTTCCTGCCGAACGTGCTGGCCAACCACACCTTCGACGCGGACACCGTGCTGGTCGGCCACTCAGGCGGGGCCGCGCTGCTGCTCGCGATCCTCGAGCACATCGACACGACGGTCGACCAGGCCATCCTCGTCGCCGGCTACTGCACCCAGCCCAACACCGAGGACGAACCCGTCCTGCAGGACGACTACGACTGGGCGGCGATCAGGGCCAACGTCCGCGACCTCTACTTCATCAACTCCCGCGAGGATCCCTACGGCTGCGACGACAAGCAGGGGCGTGCCATGTTCGAACGGCTCGGCGGCACCCAGATCGTCCGCGATGACGGCCACTTCGGAGACATCGACCAGCCGTATGAGTCGTTCGAGCTCCTCGACAGGCTGATCGACTGATCGCGGTGCCACCGGTCACCCACCCACTATCAGGTCTTGCTTATTACATTGAGGCAGCCTTACGTTAACAAGCATGAACCTCACGGACCGGGAGCAGCAGATCGTCGCCCTGCTGCGGCGTGACCCGCTGATCGGTTCGGCCGCGATCGCCGAGCAGCTCGCGATGACGAGGGCCGCGGTCAACGTGCACCTGTCCAACCTGGGCAAGAAGGGCGTCATCCTCGGGCGCGGCTACCTGCTCGGCGAGCAGCCGGGCGTCGTGGTCGTCGGTGGTGCCAACATCGACGTGTTGGCTCACAGCTCGGCGCCGGCGGTCCAGCAGACCAGCAACCCCGGCCACGGCGCGATGTCGCCGGGCGGCGTGGGTCGCAACATCGCCGAGAACCTCGCCCGGCTCGGCACCCGCACCCACCTGGTCGCCGCCGTCGGCCGCGACGCCCTCGGCGACAGCCTGCTGGCCCAGACGGCCGCGGCCGGCGTACGACTGGAGCTCATCCACCGTTCTGTGCACCCGACCGGCACCTACACCGCGATCCTCGACTCCGACGGAGAGCTGATCGTGGCCGTGGCCGACATGGCCGCGACCGACAACCTCGGGCCGGAGCACATCAGCCAGGCACGCGACATCATCGCGAGCGCCGGGCTGCTCGTCCTCGACGGAAACCTCGCACCGGCCACGCTCGAGCACGCCCGTGATCTCGCCGACGCAGCCGGCGTCCGGACGATCCTCGAGCCGGTCAGCGTCCCCAAGGCCGCGAACCTGAGCGCGGCCATCACCGCCGACCGGCCGTTGTACGCCGTGACGCCCAACCGGGATGAGCTCACCGCCCTGACGGACCTCCCCGCCCGGACGGACCGACAGCTGCGCCTGGCCGCCGACAACCTGCACCGTCGAGGTGTTCAGCACGTCTGGGTCCGGCTCGGGGAGCGCGGGTCCTTCCTGAGCAGCGCAGAGAGCGGGGACACCTTCATCCCGGCCATGGCGCCGACCACGGTCGAGGACGTCACCGGGGCAGGCGACTCGATGCTGGCTGCCTTCTGCCACGCGCTGCTGGAGGGCCAGGAACCCGTTGACGCCGCGAGGTACGGCCACGCCGCCGCGGCCCTGACCATCGCGAGTCCGCACACCGTCCGCCCAGACCTCACCCCGCGGCTGGTCCGCGCCACGCTCGCCCCGATCGGCTAGGAGACACAGCCATGACCACACCCCACCCCTCCCTCATGGTCACCGACGAGGTGAGGCAGGCACTGAGCGACGGGGCCCCCGTCGTCGCGCTGGAGAGCACGATCATCAGTCACGGGATGCCCTACCCGCAGAACGTGGAGATGGCGACCGAGGTCGAGCGCATCATCCGCGAGGGCGGCGCGGTGCCGGCCACCATCGCCGTGCTCGACGGCCGTCCCCGGATCGGTCTGGACTCCGAGGGCCTCGAGCTGCTCGCCACCAGTCCCGACGTCGCCAAGGCAAGCGTGCGAGACCTCCCCTACGTCATCGCGCAGGATGGCCACGGCGCGACCACGGTGGCCGCCACCATGAGGCTGGCCTCACTGGCCGGCATCAGCGTCTTCGTCACCGGCGGCCTCGGCGGAGTCCACCGCGGTGCGGCGCAGACCTTCGACACCAGCGCCGACCTGACCGAGATGTCCATGACCAGCGTCGCCGTCGTCTCGGCGGGGGTGAAGAGCATCCTGGACATCGGGCTCACCCTGGAGACCCTCGAGACCCTGGGAGTCCCGGTCCTCGCCTACGGCACTGACGAGTTCCCCGCGTTCTTCTCGCGATCCAGCGGACACGACGCCCCGCAGCGAGTCGACAGCGCCCGCGAGATCGCTGACGTGATGGCCGCCAAGTGGGACCTGGACATCGCCGGCGGGATCGCCGTGGTCAACCCGATCCCGAGCGAGGACCAGATCCCCGCGCACGAGATCAACGGCATCATCGACCAGGCCCTCTCCGACATGGAGGCCGCCGGCATCCACGGCAAGGAGGCCACGCCCTACCTCCTGGGCCGGATCGTCGAGATCACCGGCGGCGCGAGCCTGACCGCCAACATCGCCCTGGTCAACAACAACGCCCGCCTCGGCGCCCAGGTCGCCACCGAGTACGCCGCCCTGGAGCAGCGGCGCTGACCACCCCGGGGCCGTCGGCTCGCAGCGCCGAGCAGAATCTCGGCGCCCGGTTACAACCAAAGCGTTCCCTTTGACGTCTTAGTTGGTAGAGGCAGAGGAGGACTGGATGAGCGAGCCGCCGACGGACGCGGAGTACGCCGAGTTCGTCGCGGCCACGTGGGGGCCGCTCTACCGCACGGCCTACCTGATGGTGGGCAACCGGGCGCAGGCCGAGGACCTGGTGCAGACGGCGCTGACCAACACCTACGCGTCGTGGCGCGACGTGCGCGAGCTGGGAGCCGCCCACGCCTACGCCCGCACCGCGGTCGTGCGGTCGGTCGCATCGTGGTTCCGCTCACGGGTCCGACTGAGCGAACAGCTCACCGACGAGCTCCCGGAGTCGACGTACTCGCCCGACAACTCGACCCGGCCGATGCTGATGGACGCGCTGCGGCAGCTGCCCACCCGCCAGCGCACGGTGGTGGTGCTCCGGTTCTACGAGGACCTCAGTGTCACGCAGGTCGCACAATCCATGGGCTGCAGTGAGGGAACGGTCAAGAGCCAGACCTCCGCTGCGCTCGCAAGACTCCGGCTCCTTCTCGGTGAGAGCGTCGTTCACAGCATCGAAGGAATCCCGTCATGAGCGAGAAGCTGCAGCAGCTGCTGCACGACGAGGCCGCGCGGATCGACGTCCCTCCGCCACCGATCGAGGCGATCCTGACCGACGTACGCCGTCGCCGCGAGCACCGGTGGACACGAAACCTGGTCGCCGTGGCCGCGACCGCGGCGGTGGTGGCGGGCTCCCTGATCGGGGCCAACCGGCTGCTCGCGGACGTCGGCGCCAGCTCGGCCGGACCACCGGCAGCAGGCTCCCCCACCTCGTCGCCCACGCCGGCGCAGGGCCCCGTGCTGGTCTCGGGCTCAGGCGTGGAGGACCAGCCCTTCGGTGCTGCCGAGGACGACGTCGTGACCGCCCTGAGCGCTCGCTACGGGAAGCCGGACATCAGCATGGGGACACAGCGCTACGTGCGCATCCCCGGCCAGAAGGGCTGGTTCGAACGTGCCGACGACCCCTCTTCCCTGAGCTGGCAGTACGAGTACACCTCGCTGCGGTGCTGGGGCACGCTGTGCCTGGTCTTCGGAGGAGACGACGCCGAGACCTTGCAGCTGCGTGGCTGGGAGATCACGAAGAACAGGACCTGGGCCGTCTCACCGTCGCCGGGCACGCCGTCGACCGCGGAGCCGACGAGCCCGCGCTCCCCCGACGTGCGGTTGGCCGGCAGCGGGATCCGGCTCGGCTCCACCTGGAAGCAGCTCCACGCCGCCTACCCGGACACGGTCGGGGGCGGTGGTGAAGGAGCATCCCTGGTCGTCAAGAACACCCCGTGGGCGGGGATCTCAGACGGTGTCGGCGCCTGGCGTCTCTCCGGCGGCTGGGACTACACCCGACCGACCCACGTGCCTGCCGGCGCCAAGGTGATCCGGCTCTCCGCGGGCGAAGGACCACAACCCGGCTGCTGCTGACGGGCCCCTGCGGTCGCGCATCCCCGGGGCTGCGGGTGTGGCCGGCTCGCGCACAAACACCAGCAGCACGGTCGTTTCACTGCCAGCTCGCTGACCGCGGCCATACTGAAACCTCTCCCAACGTCGGTTGTGGCAGCTGAGCGGTCCCCGTTGAATGTCGCCCACGTCGCTCCCGTCTCCACGGGTGTATCAAGGATCGCCGGGACGAGGTCATGACCATGGGGATACGAATGCGGCGGGAGCGTCGGGCACCCACGCGACCCCGTGTGCCGATCCCGGCAGTTTCGCGAGAGGATCCGCAGCCTCAGCGGGACCCGAGCGGGCCACGTCTACATCAGCCCGACCGGGGGCGTGCCGACCGATGAACGCTATGGACAACCACGGCAACGAGCCGGCCACCGACGAGCTCGTCGTGCACCTGGGCAACCTGTTCAGCCAGCTGCAGAGCAGTGAGCTGCTGGTGCGCCGACGCGACCCCGCCGGGGTTCACCAGATGCGAGTCGGCCTCCGCACGATGAGGAGTCTGCTGGCGACGTACCGGCCGCTGATCCGCGATCCCGACGGGTTCCAGGAGCTGCGGGCCGAGCTGGGGTGGCTATCGGGCGAGCTCGCCACGGCGCGAGATCTCGAGGTGGTCAGGCAGCGGCTTCTCCCTGAAGCAGGGGAAGATCCCGGTCTCACCAAGCTGATCGAGGACGCTCTCGGCACGGCCAAGGACCTGACGCGCGACCGTGTAGTGGCTGCCTTGGACTCCGAGCGGTATGCCGCGCTCCAGCGCAACCTCGCGGACGCACTCCGCGGGCCAGGTTTGCTCGTGGAGCACACCACGATGGACGCGGAGCTTCGAGGTCTGGTCCTGCACGAGGTACGCCGGTTGCGCGGCCGGATGCGGCAGGCCGTGCGGGCGAACACGGACGAGGAGCGGTCCCTGGCCCTGCACGACGCACGCAAGGCCGCGAAGCGCGTCCGCTATGCCGCGGAGGCACTGCAAACGACGTACGGAAAGGCCGCCCGTCGCCTGGCGCGCCGGGCGAGCGCTGATCCAGACCGAGCTCGGCGAGGTGCAGGACGCTGCCGTGTGCCGCGCCTTCCTCCGAGAATTGTCCGGCACGCCGGGCATCACGGCGGAGCAGGCCCGTTGGCTCACCGTGCTGCTCGAGGACCAGCGGCGGCACGCGTTGCAGGCCGAACGGCGTTACACGCGGGAGGGCCGGCATCTCCGCATGCGCGGTCCCGCCACCGCGTGGCTGGGACAGGCGAGGTGAACGGCTCCGAGATCTTCCTGAGCGAGTCGACCGTGAAGACCCATGTCGGCGCGATCCTGCGCAAGCTCGGCGTGCGTGATCGCGTCCAGATCGTGGTCCTACGCCCACGAACACGGCCTGAGGTAGGCACGCGCGAGGCTCGAGGACCCAGGGCGCCCGTGGCGCCACGGAGACAGTCAGGTACACATGGGAGTGTGACTGACTCCGCTCCCGCCCCGCGCGACGCCGCAGAGATCGGCACATCGGCCGCCATGGCGGCCTGGGCCGAGGCGGCCCGACCAGTGCTGATCGAGGTCGCGAGTCGCTATCGCGCGCTGATCAGCTACACCAAGCTGGCCGCTGCCGTGCAGGTGACCAGCGGCGTCAAGACGACCCAACCGATGCACCAGTGGCTCGGCGGCGTTCTGGGACGTGTCGCGACAGAGTGCCACTCGCGCGGCGAACCGCTGCTCTCGGCGCTGTGCGTGAGTGCCCAGGGCGGCGTGGGTGAGTCGTACGCCGACGCGGTCGAGGACACCCGCGGGGACCGACCGGCCGACCCCGATGACCACGCGGCGCACGAGCGGCTCAGCTGCTACCGCCACTGGGAGGCCTCCGGACTGCCCCGCGACGGCGGCACGCCGTTGCGGACCGCCCACTTCAAGCCGGTGCGCAAGACCGCCGCCCGGACTCCGGCGGCGAGCAAGTCGACCGCGAGCAAGCCGGCCGCACGCGCGGCGGCTCCCCGGAAGGCGACGACCACCAAGAAGGTCTCGACGGCTGCTCCGGTCCCCGAGGCCAAGCCCGTCCCGCTGTGCCCCCGCTGCTACACCCAGGTGCCGTCGACCGGCGTCTGCGACTACTGCGACTGAGCACCCTTCGCCCCCTCGGCGCCGTGGCCAGAAAACGGGTGGGCGGCGAAGGTTCAGATGGGCGAGGCTGCCTCCATGACGAGCAGCGACCTGTGGGATGCCGAGACGGCTGAGCGGTACGACGAGGCGTCGGCGTTCATGTTCACACCCGAGGTGCTGGAGCCAGCGGTCCGGTTCCTGGCCGACCTCGCCGGCGACGGCCCGGCGTTGGAGCTGGCGATCGGCACCGGGCGCGTGGCCATCCCTCTGGTCGAACGCGGCGTCCCGGTCAGTGGCATCGAGCTGTCGCAGCCGATGGTCGACCAGCTCCAGAAGAAGCGGACCGACATCCCGGTCGTCGTGGGAGACATGGCCACGAGCACGACCCCAGGGCAGTTCTCGCTCGTCTACTTGGTGTGGAACAGCATCGCGAACCTCCGGACCCAGGACGAGCAGGTCGCCTGCTTCCGCAACGCTGCGCGGCATCTCGCGCCGGGCGGACGATTCGTCATCGAGCTGTTCATCCCGGGGATTCGTCGATTGACGCCGGGTCAGGCCGCTGTGCCCTTCCATGTCGGGCAGCGCCACGTCGGTCTCGACACCTACGACCTGACCACCCAGCAGGGCACGTCCCATCACTACCGACGGCACTCCGACGGCACGGTGACCTACGGCTCCAGCAACTTCCGCTACATCTGGCCGGCGGAGTGCGACCTGATGGCACAGCTCGCCGGGATGGAGCTCGAGAGTCGGGTCGAGGACTGGAACGGCAACCCCTTCACCCACGAGAGCGAGAGCCACGTCTCGGTCTGGCGCATGACGGGCTGAGTCGGTGGACCGCCCCGAGGCGGTTCGACTCCTCTGCTTGCATCGCGGCCCACCGGGTAAGCGGAGGTCATGGGCGACGAGGACGAGGCTGTCGACCGCAACTGGTATGAGCTGCTGCAAGAGCTGCGCGTGACTCAGACCGGGCTGCAGATCCTGACCGGGTTCCTCGTGACGCTGCCGTTCCAGCAGCGGTTCTCCGACCTCGCGGAGCGCCAGCGCCTGCTCTACCTCTCCACCCTCACGGTCGCCGTGCTCGCCACCGTGGTCGTGCTGGCGCCGGCCAGCTATCACCGGCTGCTGTTCCGCCAGCGGGAGAAGCAGTGGCTGGCCCTGGCCGGCCACGCTTGTGCGCGACTCAGCCTGGCACTGTCCGGCCTGGCGGTGACCGGCGTGATCTGGCTGCTGTTCGACGTGGTCGTCGGCGCCACGGCCGGCATCCTCGCCGCCGGCGCGTGCGTCTCGGCCTTCGTGCTCGTCTGGTGGGGCGTGCCCCTCGCCTCGCGTCCGCGGAGCACGCTCGCCGCGACCCCGAGCAGATCACCGCGCGACAGCGTCGAGCACGAGCGATGACGGACGCCGATCACGGCCGAGTGGTGGCGGGGCTTCTCGAGCAGCACGGCCAGACGTACGCCGAAGCGGCCGGCATCACGCTGCGCGACAAGCCGTCGCCGCTCTACCAGCTGCTCGTGCTGGCGATGCTGAGCTCGACCAGGATCAGCGCCGACATCGCCGTCGCTGCGGCGCGGGAGCTGTTCACCGAGGGGTGGCGGACACCCGAGCGGATGCGGAAGGCCACCTGGTCGCAGCGCGTGACCGCACTCGGCCGCTCCGGTTATCGGCGCTACGACGAGAGCACCTCGACCAAGCTCGAGGAGGGTGCCACCTGGTTGCTGGAGACCCACGGCGGAGACCTGCGTCGAGTGCGCCCCGAGGGACCCGGCCAGGTCGACCGGCTGATCGGGGCCATCGCCGAGACCCCCCGCATCGGACCGACCGGTGCGCGGATCTTCTGCCGCGAGGTGCAGGACCTCTGGCCCGAGGTCGCGCCGTACTTCGACGACCGTGCGCTGAGGTCCGCGGACGAGCTGGGGCTGCCGACCGACCCTGCAGAGCTCGCGGCCCTGGCACCGCGACGACAGCTGGCGCGTCTCGCCGCGGCGCTCGTGCGCCATGACCTCGCCTCGTAGCAGGGGATTCCGCACGACCGGGGGGTTGTCTCGCGCGACGGATCGGGTAGTCAGGAAGGGAGAGGACAAGCCAACAAGGAAGGACAGAGCAGTGCCAGGTTCGAAGAAGCCCGGGCCCAGCGTCAAGGACGACGAGCTCTACGAGAAGCTCCGTGACCAGTACAACAGCAAGGAGAAGTCCGCCAGGATCGCCAACGCCTCCTCGAACACCTCCCGCTCCAAGGTGGGGCGCAAGGGCGGCAGCCGCACGCCTACGACGACTGGACGGTCGACCAGCTCCGCAAGCGTGCCGCCGAGGTGGGCATCGAGGGGCGTTCGTCGATGAAGAAGAGTGACCTGGTCGACGCGCTGCGTCATCACTGAGCCCACCCCCGCGGGGGCCGGCCTCGTTGGCCAGGTCGAGCGTCCGACCTCGGCACCCGACCGCGACTGACCGGGAGACGCTGGCTGCGGCCAGCCTGACCGCCCCCTGACCTGCGCATTCGGCAACCGTGGCGCTCACTTCGCGCCCGCCGATCCGTCCCCGCGCAGCAGCCGTGAATCGCCCCAGCTGGCGCCACCGGGCATCGGCCGATGTGCAAAACGACACCAATTGCCGTTATGGTCGACGGCGGCTGCGCCGCGCGCCGGGTCCCAGAGGGACCGAAAGATCTGCGCCGCGCTTCGGGGGGCCGTTGACCGGACCGTCACCGATGGTCGGAACACCCACCACTGGGAGTCACACATGTTCAACCTCAAGCGTGCGCTTGCGCCCGCCCTGACCGCGGTCCTCTTCGGCGCCGCCCTCGTCCCGGCGGGTGGCCCGGCCACCGCCGCGTCCGTCGTAGCGCCGGCCAAGCGCTCCGCTGACGAGTTCCAGATGGCGACCTTCAACGTCCAGGGCGCCAGCCACCGATCCACGAGATCGACCCGGCCCCGCACGAGGGGTGCCGTCAACTACCTGGAGAAGCACCGCGTTTCCGTCGTCGGGCTCCAGGAGTTCGAGCAGTCGCAGTACGACGCGTTCCAGCGCGAGACGAACGGCCGATGGGGCGTCGTCGGCGCCCCCACGCGCAACGGCAAGTCGGTGGACACCCGCAACGCGGTCGCGTTCCTCAAGTCACGCTTCGAGCTGGTCAACGCCTCCTACATGGGCATCCCCTACTTCCGCGGCAAGCGGGTCAACATCCCGGTGGTGACGCTGCGCTCGCGCACCAACGGCGCGAAGTTCACGATCATCAACACCCACAACCCTGCCGATACCAAGGGCCGCGCGCAGCGCCACCGCAACAAGGCGACGCGCAAGCAGGTCAAGAAGGTCAATCAGCTGCGGGCCAGGGGCGCCACCGTGTTCGTCACCGGTGACATGAACGAGAAGAAGCGCTACTTCTGCAAGATGACCCGCTCCGGCCAGATGAAGTCCGCCTCCGGCGGTTCGACCAGCCGCCGCTGCCAGCCCCCCAAGGCGAACGGCATCGACTGGGTCTTCGGCTCCCGCAACGTCGGGTTCAGCAACTGGACCTCCGACAAGACGACCCGCTCCAGCGGCGTATCCGACCACCCGATCGTGGTCGCCAGGGTGACGCTGCCCCACTGAGGTCGACCCAGCGGCAATAGTCGATATTTGTCCAAAGCTGCGTGGCTTTGTGTCACTATCGAGCGCAAAGGCAGCGAATTTCGGGCCTACCTTTGACCTCACACATGGGGTAGCGATCGTGCTGGAGCGTTTTCCTCTTCACGGCGACGAAGTCGACCGCCGGTCTACGAGTGCGGGGTCGACGCTGCCGGCCGAGACGAATGGTCTGACTGACGGCCCGGTCGCGATGCCTTCGGGCTACTCCATGGAGATGGGGTCCTTCGACCACTACGCCAGGTTGTCGCGGCGTTTGTTGAAGGCTCCTGCATCGTTGGTCTCGATCGTCGAGGCGAAGCGGCAGATCTTCCCGGGCGCTGTGGGGCTGGTGGAGACCTGCATGACCACCCGCCAGACGCCGCTCGCCTACTCGTTCTGCCAGTACGTGGTGGCGGACGAGAAGCCGTTGGTCATCGCCGACGCGCGCGAGGACCCCCGCCTGTGCAACAACCCGGCCATCGAGGAACTCGACGTGGTCGCCTACATCGGCTATCCCTTGACCGATGCGGACGGACGCACGGTCGGCTCGGTGTGCGCGATCGACTCCGTCCCACGAGACTGGACCATCGACGATCTCGCGGTGCTGCAGGACCTCGCGCTCGCCTGTTCGGCCGAGCTGCAGCAGTCACGTCGGATCGCCGAGGACGGCGAGCAGCTTGCGCGATCGATCTTCGCCTCGACCAACGTCGCTCTGGCCTTCTACGACGTGAACGACGATCTGGTCCTGGCCAACGAACCTGCCCAAAGAATCGCCGACGCGGGTGAGTTCCGACTGGACCAGGCGCCCTTCGGTGGGGAGCACGCCTACCGCCTGGACAGCCGCGCCCCGGTGCCCATCGACGAGCAGCTCATCCCCCGGTGCCTCGGCGGCGAGCTGGACAGCCACGAGTTGCAGGCGATCGGGCCGCGGGGGAAGCAGATCGTCGTGTCCGCCTCCGCCCGGCAGGTACGGCGGACCGACGGCACCCCCTGGGGCACGCTGGTGGCGCTGCAGGATGTCACCGACCTGGTGCGAGCCCTGCAGGTCAAGGACGAGCTGATCGCCACGGTCTCGCACGAGCTGCGAACACCCCTCACCTCCGTCCGGGGATACCTCGAGGTCCTCGCCGACGAGCTCGAGGGCAGCAGCGGCTTCGTTGCCGAGACGCTCAGCACGATCGAGCGAGCCGCACTGACTCTGCAGAGCAGGATCGATGAGCTCCTCGACACGGGTGTCCGTCGATGGACACTCGCCCTCGAGCCGACCGAGGTCCTGGCGCTTGCCAGGAGAGTCGCGGTGACGTTCGCTGACGCGGCCAGCAGCCGGTCCATCGACCTCGCTGTCGAGGGTTCGGCAACGTGTCGCGCCGCCATCGATCCGGCCCGGTTCGAGCAGATCCTCGAGAACCTGATCTCCAACGCCCTCAAGTTCACCGGTCAGGGCGGCCGGGTCGCGGTGACCGTGTCCGCGAGCGACGACAAGGTCCGCGTGGACGTGGTCGACAGCGGGACCGGGATGACCGAGGACGACGTCTCGCAGGCGTTCGACACCTTCTGGCGCAGCGACCGTGCGCGGCAGGAGGCGGCGCCAGGATTCGGCATCGGCCTCAGCGTCGTACGCAACCTGGTGGAGGCACACCAGGGGTCGATAGCCGTCTCCAGCGAACCGGGGCGAGGCACCACCGTGACGATCAGGGTACCCCGCCACGGAGCAGATGCCCCTCCCTAGGGGGAGAGTTCATACGTCGACGGGCAGCGCAGCGCTGATCTGCGAGGAGCCGTAGACCCTTCCGAGCACACGCGAGCCGGGTCGCGCGCAAGGTGGATTGCATCGACCGGGGAGTCCTCCGAACCCAGGTCCGCGCTTGTCCGGCTCCGGACATGGCCTCTTCTGCCCGCTTACCGACTGTGCGGCGTTTCGTCAGGATCTTCGACAGGAGGTCGGGCGCCTGACCCGACCCAGAAGGAGATCACGTGATTCAGCATCGAGTTCGCCGCGCGTTCGTTGGAGCAGCGCTTGCGCTGGGCGTCTGCATGACACCCGTGGGTGCAGGTTCCGTCGCCGCGGCGAACGTCTCCAGCACCAGTCTGGTTCTGCCGACCGCTGGCGCGCAGACGCTCGACCTGACCGACAATTGGGGCTGGGAGTAACCTCCTCGATGCGATTCGTGGTCGCTCGGATCGATCTCGCGGCGCGGGATCCCGACGACGCGCAGATCAGGCGTGCCCTCGAGACGGTTTCGACGGTTCAGCATGTGCACACACGGCGCCGACACAACGGGTGGCTCGTGGGGGCGTTCATCACCGATGACGGCAACGATGGTGCAACAGCAGTCGAAGCATCGGTGCACGCTGCGCTGACGGCCGCCTTGCCTCGTCAAGGCGCGCTAGTCACGGTGGCCTCGGAGCTCCTCATCGAAGGGGGCGACGGGCTCTCACTTCTCCGAGCGCTCGCCGACTGAGCCGACAGCGCTCGTGGCCTTCTCAGCGCTGTCAGATGAGATCGTCGGAGGTCAGCCAGCCAGTCTCGACTGCTCGCGCACCTGCCTCGAATCGGCTGTGCGCGCCCAGTCGCCGCGCGAGCGAGTCGCTGATGCGGCGCACGGTGCGGTCGGAGACTCCGAGCGCACGACCGACAGCGGCGTCGGTGCCACCTTGGGCCCACAGCCGAAGAGCGTGCCGCTCCGGAGCGCTGAGGGGCTCTGCTTCGGGCCGTCCGACTCGTGGACCAAGCGGGACAGCTGCCTTCCACGTCGAGAGAAAGAGTGCAACGAGGCCGGCGACCATGCCGCGCCCCGAGACCACGAGGGCGCCCTGGCTGCTGTCTTGGTCGTCGATCGGAAGGACCGCGGTGGCGCGGTCCACGATGAGCATCCGAATGGGCAGGGTTGGCGTGGTGCGCACCGCCGCACCCAGCCCTGTCAGCCACTCTGCGTGTTCCGCGGAGAACGGATCGTTGCGCACGCTGTCGAGGTAGATGGCCCGCATCCGAACACCGCGCTGAAGAGTTTCTTCGTTTGCTGGGCGCGAGCGCGCAAGATTCTCCGCGGACTGGGGTCCGCCTGTGTTGAAGGACCAGACCTCTTCCCGACACGTGCCAGCAAGCTCGTCGAGCTTCTCCCTGACTGCGGAGAGATCATCGAACCTCTCGATGCCGAAGTCCCGGCCGCATCGACTGGCGGCGTCGCGCACCGCCAAGATCTGACTGATCGCGAGTCGCGATTGCTCCAGCTGATGGGTCTGAGCTGCGATCTGAGCCTCGTGATGGCTCACGAGCGCCTGGAGCGCAACGCCGGGGTCAACCAGTTGCGGCTGGGCACGGTTGCCGGCATCCCACAGCACCAACGCGAGGTCGGCCAACTCGCTCAGTGCTGCGCTGGTCTGCTGCTCGGTCATCTCGGCGAGATCCGCAAGGATCGAGAGGTCGGCGTCAGGTCGTTCGAGCAGTGTTCGGTAGACGCGTTCGGCGTCTCCATCCAAACCGAGCTGTCTGAGCATCTCCGCACTCAATCTTTCGACGACATCGACACCCGATTGCCGACGTACTCGGCCGCCGACATTAGCATCCGTTCAACCCGCCGGGATGAGCGCTGGCTCTACTTGGAGGGCGGCGGAGCACCTCTCCACCTTCGGGCCGTTGTCGACGGCTCCCCCCGCCGAACCCACGTCGTGAAGGCTGAGTTGGCCGGTGTCGAGGTCCACGGCAGCCACGGTGTCGGGGGGCATCGGACACCATTGCGCCGTCTCGAGACCGGACGACGCGAAACAAACGGAACCGTCGGGGCCCCGCCGGTAGAACATCTGGAAGTACTCATCCTCGTGTCCAGGCGGTAGGTCCATGTCGCCGCGTGCACCATCGCCGAGTGGGCTGGGAGTCATCGTGCTCGCGTGGACCGCGATCATCTGCCGCGGGCTCATCATCAACGCGTTGAGACTGGCGGTGGGGAACTCGCCCCGGATCTCGCGGACAGCCGCGCACACTCCCTCGAGCAGGTCGCCACGATCGGCGACGAAGCGCCGCACGATGCCGAAGTAGATCTCGGAGTCGGTCTCTCCCGAGACAGGGGATGAGGCGGCGTGGGGACCGAGGGCGCGCAACTGGTCCCTGGGCAGGATGGCTCCGTTGTGTGCGAAGGCGACACCGTCGGCCAGGAAGGGGTGCGTGTGGTTGTGTCCGTACGGCATACCCGGCGTCGCCATCCGCAGATGGACGATTGCTGCACTCGCCTTTTGCGCCAGGAATTGGCGGGCCCGCCTGGCACTCGCCGGTTCGCTCGGTGGGTGCGGATCGCGTTGGCGGGCGACCCGGGTACGTGAGTTCCCCTCGAGCCAGGCTCCTCCCCACCCGTCGGAGTGGAGCCGCGACAACGAGAGAAACCTCTCGCCCAGCTCCCGGCCGAGCTCGCCTTCGAGTCCTGCGCCAGTCATCGAGAAGGCGCCGAGCAACCTGCACATGGCGAGACCTCCTTCACAGGACCCTTTGCCACCAGTCCAGGATTGCGTGGAGCCGGGCCAACCGCTGACTGATGGGCCCTGACCGTGAGAGCTCGTGGTTCCCGCCTGGGAACACGAGCATCTCAGCGTGCTTGCCACGAATCTTCATCTCCGTGAAGAGACGGCGTGCTTGCTCAAAGGGAGCGTGGCGGTCCTGGTCGGAATGCAGGAGCAGGACCGGCACGTCTATGTCGTGGACGTGCGTAAGCGGACTGTGGGTTGTCCAGGTGTCGCGGTCTGCACCCCACAGGGCATTCGCGACGTTGACGCCGTCATCGCTGGTCGCCACATAGCTGTCGATGGCATAACACCCACGTTCCCCGAGGGCGCCGGCAAAGAGGTTCGTCGTCGCGACCAGCCAGGCGGCCATGTAACCGCCGAAGGACCCACCCATCACTCCGACCCGGTCCGGGTCCGCTGGGAAGTGCTCAAGCGCATGAGCCACGAGGGACTCGAGATCCGCACTGGTGACGATGGGGAGCGCTTGCCGTACGCCGGCGACGTGACCCTGGCCGTAGCCGGACGAACCCCGCGGATTGCCGATCACGACGATGTACCCGGCCTCGCAGAGCACCTGGGCGTCCTCGAAGGACGCAGGACCGCTCATCGTGTACCCGAACTGGGTGTAGGGACCGCCCTTCACGATGAGAACGACCGGGTGTGGCCCTGCGCCGTCCGGAACGAACACCCAGCCCTCGAGGAGGGTGCCGGCACCTGACCGCGTCTCTATGCGGGTGGGTGTACGCAGGCTGGCAGCAGCTCGTAGGTCTGCACCGAAGTCCGTGAACTTGCGCGACGACGTCCCGTCGTGAATCCACAGATCACCGGCCGAGCCCGGGTCTGCCACGACACATGCCACGAGCGGCCTTTCGAAGGTTCCGGCAACGTCAAAGCCATTCACCTGGAAGTCGCCCTCGAAGACCGCCTCGGCCTCCGCGAGAAGCCCGCTTCCTTGGAAGCTGACCAGCGGCACCCGGCCGTGGTCGTCTGCTCCGAAGTACACCTTGTCCCCAAACGGAACCAAGGTTTGGCACACGTAGCTCAGGTTGTAGCGATCGTGGGACACCCGGCGGGGCTTCGACTCCGACCACACGTCCGTTGCCCAGACCCCGAAGCTGGCGTAAGCATCATTGAAGCCGTGCTCGACGAGTGCCGAGCCGGAGAAGAAGATGGTCTCGCCGTCGGTGCTGAACCTCGGGCTGAATGCACTCATGCCGCCGAAAGTGCGGGGTTCGACCTTTCCCTCGGGGACGGAGACGGTCCAGATGTCGGTGCGGGGTCGGTTGCGACGTTCGTCGTGCTTGGCGCTCAGGAAGCTGATGAGGTCGCCGTTGGGCGACCAGTCCAGGTCACTGTCGTCACTGTCGTCGAACGTGAGTTGGACCGGCTCTCCACCAGCGACGTCGATCATGAAGATGCACCGGGCGAGTCCCGCGGTGTATCCCACCACGTTGGAGTAGAAGACCAGATCCGTGACCCGCACCGCCGCTCGCTGCGCAAGCGCCTCGTCAACGACTCTGTGGGCCGTGTAGGCGAGGGAGTCGGAGTTCGGCGACCAGATCGGACCTGCGACGCCGTACTCCTCGCGCGTGAGGCAGACGACCTCACCTGACATCAGCTGCAAGACGTGTACTTGAGGCCGACCCCGATCGTCCGGGCGCAGGAACGCCACGTTGTTTCCGTCCGGAGACACCATGGGGGCGCTCTCGGCGTCGCCATCGGTGAGCCTGGTCGCGCCATCTGCGTCCGTGCGGCCTCCCCACAGCTGTGAGCGGTTGCAGTCAGAATCGATGTCTGGGCGCGTGACCGTGAATGCCACGAACTGCCCGTTTCTTGACAGGGACGGACGGCCGAGGAGCGGCAGGTGGAGAATGTCTTCAGGCTTCATCGGAGTGACCTTTGGTTGGGGGGTGAGCAGCTGCTGCTCCTGCGGGAAGCCCAGCCTTGTGGGGCCGAGCAGGGACAGGTGAAGTCATGACGGCATCAGGCCTTCACCAGGTGTTCGCCGTACGTGACCGACGAGCGTTCGATCGAGTAGATCCGGTGCATGGGATGGGTGATGCCGAGAAGTGAGGCCATCACCGCGTTCGCGACCTCGGGAGCCTGCGTGAACCCGCCCGTGTTGTGACCCCCCGTGACGATGCACTGGCCTGTGGCCGTTTTCCGGACGTCAAACAGACCGAGGCTCGTCGGCGTCCAGGGACGAACACAGAAGACCGGGTCGTGGTCGAGCCACTCCGCGCCGCCCGCGGCCTCGTAGGCATCCGGCAGGAGTGTCCGCATCATCTCGTCCACTGATCGCTGGATGACGCGAACCCGCTCGCGGTCGATGTTGTCGACGCTCGTGCCCACGAACCCGTATCCGGAGCCGACGACCAGGCTGGGCACACCGCCGACATCGCCGACTGTGATGTTGGCGTCCGCAGCAATCGTGCCGGCGCGAGACACCTTCATCGAGCGCTGTTGCGCGTGGAGGTTCGGTAGCGTGTGCCACAGGCCGAGGACGCCTGCGATCTGACCACCGAGGCCGAGCTGCGCAAGCAACTCGTGTCCGTATGCGCCGGGAGAGATCACGAGGTTGCTCGCCGTGACGACGTCCGCCCCCACGCGTAATCCGTCCACCACGCCGCTCTCGTCAGCGTGCAGTCCGCCCACTTCAGTGGAGAAATGCAGTTCGGCGCCACGGGCCTCCAGAATGTCCAGCGACTTGGCGACGAAACGATGGATGTCGAGCGTGAACCCGCCCACCATGACACCGCCCGCCAGCCGGCCCTCATGGGCGAGAGACAGAGCCGGGGCGCTGGTGTGCAGCTGCTGGGCGTTGTACGTCTGCAACAGGTCGCCGATGCGGCGGTGCCGATGGACGGCACGGCGGAGGGAGTCTGGGGTGGAATAGACGCGGACGACCCCACGGCGCAGGTTCACGCTCTCTCCCAGAGTCGGGTGCGCCTCGAAGACCCGCTCCCACTCCAGCTCGGCGCGACGGTTGAGATCGTGGATGTCGCGTTCGTATGTATCGGCCAGCCAGCCTGGCAGGTTCTCGTACTCGCGGATCCACGCCTGGTCTTGAACACTGCGAACGTTCTCTCTCCGCACGTCCCAGCCCAGCTCCGTCGGAGGCACGTCGAAGACGGTGCCGCCCTGCCCCGGTACTGCTAGCCCGCCGTACTGATCGGCCTCGGTAGCCGTGAACATCCGGGCATTGGCACCGCCGCGAGTGCAGCCGTACTCCTGCCACGGCCGGTCCTGGCGCGGATCAGGGGCTCTGTCGAAGAGCCGAATCTCCACGCCGTGATCGGAGAGCTTCAGGGCGGTCAACAGGTTGACGATGCCGGCCCCGACGAGAGACGCCGACTTGGCGGGCCGGGTGGCAGCGCGTGCGCCATGGTGCAACCGCACCCCGTGCGCCCCCACAATTTTGAGGGCCTCCCGCAGCGCGGGTTCGATCTCGTCGTCGTTGCTCACCCGGACATGTACAAGGTTTCCGGTGTCGACGGGCCAATGGTCATTCACTCCGGCACCCATCGAGACTGCAACGAGCACCTGTCCGCCCACGGTCGCGAGCCATTCATCGCGACGCTGAAGCGCAATCGGGACTGATGAAACGATGACATGCGGCACAGTACGTGCGAGGACGTCCTGCCACTCCGCTTCGCTCCTCAGGCACAGGTCTGACGCATTGAGCACGTCGATCCCCGCGACTGCAGAGGCCGGCAGATCGACTCCGATAGCGAGTACAGCCATCACGTGCTCCCTTCCCTACCAAGGTCGGCACCTCGGATCCGCCACAGCACCGACATCGACAAGCCCCCAGCGGCAGGCAGCGGGCGCGTGAAGTCCCCGTCAAGGTCTCGCCGCATGCCGAGGCGTGTCATCACCCGCTGGCTGTCGGTGTTGGTCTTGGCGGCGAAGGCGAGGATCTCCCTGAGTCGCAAGCGTTCGAACCCGTCGCGAAGAACTTCACGTGCGGCCTCCGTCGCGTAGCCATGACCCCAGGCCTTCTTCGCCAGTCGCCACCCGATCTCGACGCACGGAGTGAAGTGAGCTGCGAACTCGGGCTGACCGAGACCGACGGCGCCTATGGGGTCGGGACAACCGAGTCGACAGAGCGCGAGCATTCCGTAGCCTCGGCCGTCGAGCTCCGCGGTCCAGCGGCCAATGGTCGCATCGCTGCCCTCGCGGTCCATGACGCCGCCGAGATGCTTCATGACCTGAGGGTCCGCGTGCCACGCAGAGGCGACATCCAGGTCGTTCGGCTCCCACGGTCGAAGGACCAGGCGCTCGGTGGTCAGAGTCGGCATGGCAGCTACCGCAAGGCTGCGGCGTCCTCGAGCGGCATGGAAGCCGTCCGACGACCCGCTAGGGAGGGAGCAACGAGAGCTGTGCAGAAGCAGGCGGCGAGGCCGATGATGAAGCAGGACAGCCTGGGGCCGGCGGCGGCCAGCAGGAACCCGCCGAGCAGGTAACCAGTCATTGGCGCTGCATTGGAGACGGCTCCCAGCGCAGCGAACGCCCGCCCGCGATAGTTCTCAGGAACCTCGAGGTTCAAGATGACATGGAGGTTCGTGGCCATCATTCCGTTGCCGATGCCCCCCAGGATGTTCACAGGAAGCAGCCACCACACCGACGGAACCAAGGCACTCAGGAGCAGGGCAAGCCCCATGCATCCGAACGCCAGCAGAACTTGCTCCCGCGAGGCCAGGCGCTTGTACTTTCCGACGACAAGGCTGCCCACCACCAGGCCGAGCATCCAGAAGCTCCCGACGATCCCGTAGACCTGCTTGCTCGCCTCGAGGGTCTCGCGGACCAAGTAGACCGACACGACACTGTTGATGCTGACGCAGGTGACCACGAGGCCCGTGGCGCCGAGCAGAGAGCGAATCAGCGGGTCACCCCACACCGAGTAGCCGTCGTCGGCGCCCCCGGCGCTCGGGCCCGATCCGGTTCGCGTGTGCAGTCTGGTCTTGATGACGAGCGCTCCGACCGCGACCAGCGCGAAGCTCGCGGCGTTGAAGAGCAGTGCCCATCGGGTCCCGAAGGTCCCTGCGAGAAGCGCGCCGAGCGCGGGCGCAGCGAGCATCCCCATCATGGCGCTGGTTTGTGAGATCGAGGCAGCGCGAGCGACATTCTCGGCCCCGACCATGCTGCGGGGAAGTCCACCGAAGACCGGATGAGTGAGGGCCAGCCCGACGCTCAGGAGCGCGGTCAGCCCCACGACCGCGTAGGGGTTGATCCACAGCGCCATCACCACACAGAGAACGACCTGACCGGTCGCAGTCCACAGCATGATGGTGCGGCTGTCGTAGCTGTCGCAGATCCGGCCTGTCACGGGTGCCAGGACAACGGCAGGCGCGGCCGCGGCAACCAGAGTTGCCACGATGAATGCCGTCGCGTATCCGTGTGACTGCAGGTACAACGTGATTGCCGTGGCCGCAGCAATATCGCCCGCGAACGAAGCGGCTCGCATGCCGGCCAGCAGGTAGAGCTCGTTCCACCGTGGGGCATTCACCGAGGGCCGCCTTCCCGGGAGGGACGGGATGCCGCAGCGAACTGCGGTGCGTTCAGGGCGTCGGCGTAACGGCGTGCTGAGGCCGAGTATCGCGGTAGGTGTTGGGCGAGCGCCTTCACCAGCTTGGAAACGGCCTCGCGCTCACGGCCCACGTCAGCCAGCGCAAGCGACAAGAAGACGATGACCGCGTCATCGAGCCCGTCCCCGACCGCGACCGACTCAGTGGAGAGAATCTCGACGCTTCGCTCGGACTCGCCCAGATTGCGCAGGGAGCTGGCCAGCTGGATCTTCGCGCGGCGCCCCGAGTAGCCGTTCAAACCCGCCGCGAGAGCTCGTTCATACCCGAGGACAGCCAGATCCGAACGGCCGGTGGAATCATGGGCGCAGGCGACCTGGAACTCACGGACATCCGGGGGAACCGACGAGTTCTCGACGATGCTCGCGATCCGAGCGACGAACTCGTCAGGTGGCGTCTGCTCGAGCTCGTTCCAAGCCGCATCAAGATCTTCTGACCAACTCATGTTCATATCCTTTCGAGTGCGGGCGCCGACGCCGACGTACGTAGCGGTCCGGCATAGGTGGGGGGGATGTTGCAGCGCAGTTGCGTGGGCGGGTGGTGGTCGATGTGAGCGAAGCCCTCGCCACCGACTGGTTGGGCTCCCCGCCAGCGGGTCGCCCAGTAGCGGAGGAACTGGCGATCGATAGGCGCGGGATCGTCTCCGTACACAGCGTCCGAGCCTGCCTCTGCGTCATCAAAGGGCGCCGAACCAGAGCCAAAGGCCTTGTAGGCCCAGAGGAAACCGAGGGCGTCCGCGGCGACTTCTCGCATGTGCGTGGCCTTGCCCACGTAGCCGGGAATAGATCGGGTGGCCGCGGCGAACTGCTCCATGACGCCATGGAGCGAAGTACGCGAGATAAACGCGGACCAGTCGGCGGACGAGGTCGGCAGGAGAGCGTGCGCCATCTCGTGCGCGACCAGAGCGCCGAACACCGCGTAGGCCTGCACCCTTGGAAGCTCTGGGCCGAGCACAGGCTCACGCATCAACGCCCAGGGCACGACCACCTTGTTCGAGCTTCTCTGGTAGTAGGCGACGGCCGTGAACGGTTGGATCTTCCAGTCAGCGTCCCGCCACGGGGCGTCGATCAACGCCAGGCGACGTGCAACGTCCACTGAGCGTGCCTGCATGACGAGGTGACAGACAGAGGCGCCGGTCGAGTCCGCATGGTCGGGTGCCGCAGGCGCACTGGGCTGCTCTCCGAGCTCGACCACCAGATCGCGGATCCGCTGTTTGTCGTGGCTGTAGTCGGCCCCGGGGCCGTGGATCGCCACCGTCCAGGCCAGAGCCTCGCGGCGCAGGTCGTCGACGATGTCTCGGGCCAGCCTCAGAGTTGGCTCGTCGCGGCGTTCCCCGACGTACAGCTCGGCGAGAGTGCCAGGGGCGACCGTCTTCACGAACGAGACGAAACGTTCCCGACGACGCCGGGTGCGCTTGATGCCCAGGATCCGTCGTGCGAAGAACGTGGAGTTCTGAACCAGTGCTTCTTCGGAGACGAAGGGCCCGAGGTCGAAGGCGATTCGGCAGAGCATCCAGTCACGCTTCTGCTCCACAGTGCCTGCCCACCAGGCCGCCATCCGTTGCCCGGTCTCGGGTTGCACGTGACTTGTCCACGGCTCCGTTTGCGTCCCGACAGCTCGCCGGAGGAACGACTTCCAGGGGAAGTGGCCGCCTGGAACCTCCGTGGGAGGCGGGTCCCCCCACAGAGCTCGGTCAAGACTGACGACACCAGCGACCTGCTCCGCGGAGAGAGATCCCCCGATGTGGCGCACCATCGCCGACATGTGTCGCACGTAGCCGTCGACCCGATCGTCGACGTCGAAATCGCCTGGAGGGAGCGGGGCAGCGTGGATCGTGGGCACGACGACTGCGCCGTGGTCTCCAGCTCTGTGGGCGACCAGGTGGAGAGGGCTGCCGATGCCGGCGCGGGTCAAGTCGGCGAGGACTCTCCTCAGTTCGTGGTCGTCATTGATCGCCATCACTGTCGCCACCTCCGGTCGACAGCTCTCGAGCTCCTTGGCCGGATTGAACTCCGACACGAAGATCCGGTGCAGAGCCGCGAGGGCCGGCCAGTCGGGAGTGAAGTTCTTTTGATCGACCTGCTCGTCGATCAGTGCGCTGAGTAGCCGCTCCTCGTCCTTCGCCAGGGCCTGCAGCAGCGACCGCGGATGGTCTGGCCGCGCCGCCTCCCACGCGGCGTTCACCTCTGTGTAGATATCCGGGCCGAGCTCATCCGCGTCGGCCGCGGCGAGATCACACCACTCATCCACCCAGGTCTGGGCCGATTCGCGGGTCAACGGTTCGCATTCGCAGGAACGAGGGACAGTGCGCCCAGGCGCGTCAGCTGCTTCGCGATAGACATCGCGCGGCCCACAGGAACCTCGGGATAGATCTGACGACAGGTCAGGCTGCTGCGCGCGGACCCCTCCGCGGTGAGAGCGGCAACGATGGCCTTCGGCAGCGTCATCGTGACACCGTCAACGCGCACCTTGCAGCGCTCGTCACTTCCGTCGTTGTCCAGCACCTCGACGGCATCAGTTGAGACTCGGAACAGCTGGTCGGCGGAGCAACGGTCCAGTCGCCGCATGTCCTCCAGCCCGGCAGCCGTCTCTCCGACGAGTTCGGCGACCAGGCCGGTGCGCAGAGTATGAAGCGCCAGTAGGGGGTCGAGGTCGTCGATGCAGTCGCGGAGCGCCCGGAGATGACCTGCCAGACGTTCGGACAGGGTGGCCACGTTCGTCTGGGTCAGTGCTGGGAACTCCGTGCCTGCCCGCTCCTGGAGCGTCTCCGCAACGATCCGCGACACGATGTCTGCCCAACCGCGCGGTCGGAGTCCCAACGAGATGTGAACGCTCTGCTCGTGCGTGGCGGCGGCTGCGTGCGGCGTCCCGTGCGGGAGGTACAGGACGTCGCCCGGCTCCAGGGTGACTTCCAGCATCGGCTGACCCAGCACCGCGTCGTCGTCGAAGGTCTCGTTCTTTCGCTCCCCACTCACCTCGGTCGGCCACACGCGCCAGTCCTTCGTGCCTTCGGCTTGAACGACGATGACCCCCAGCTCGTCCGCGTGAGGCGCGAATCCTGCACGCCCAGGGGGGGTCACGAAGACCGCCGCCTCGCTCCTGCAAGCGAACGACCTGCTCAGCAGACGCACCATGGACATGGCGGCAGGCCACACCTGATGGATGTCGTTGATGCTGAGGGTGGCGCCGGACTTGAACAGCTGCATCACCTTCGCTCGATCAACGATGGCGAACGTGCGCTCGTCTCCGGTGAGTCGGGTGTAGGTGTTCTGCGGCATGCCCTTCCCTGCCCTGGTGAGACGCACGCTCTCCGGGGGAAGCAGGTCCAACGCAAGGAGGCCGTCGAGAGCGGCGGAGGTCGGCAACAGGTGGAGGTGCTGCGTCATCGCGGCCGGGTACAGCGCAGGCTGCTGGTCGAACGCCGTCTGCACGAAGTCGGCAAAGTCCGGGATCAGATCCTCGATGTTGAGCTGAGCAACCATGGGAGTCCTCCGCCGCTCAGGCCGCGACCACGAAGAGACCGCTGCCGACCAGCACCTTGGCCACCTTCTGCTGTCGCTCGGCGGGGACGTCACCAAGGAGATCTGCAGTCGTCGTCGCTGATCCCGGCTCGAGGTTCTTGAGCTTGTCGGCCAGGTCAGGGGTGACTGCGAACTTCAGGCCGGTGAGCTCGAGCTGCACCCGGCCGTCCTCGAGCATCTGCGATGCATACGGGACCGCTGCTCTTCGCAAGGAGGTTGTCCCATTGATTCGCGCGGTCGCGGCACTCTGCTGGAACACGGCGCTCGAGGAGACACCTGGGACCGTTCGCCCTGCTTGACGGTAACGGTCCCACTCGACAGAGACCTCGAGGGCGTCCAGCTGCGTGCGGAGCCGATCCAGCTGCTGGTTGAACTCCTGTTCGACTCCGGCATCGAGGTCGCCGAACACGGGAGGGTTGGTCAAGAACGCCTCGTCGCTCAAGGCCCTGTCGACGGTCTCCTTGAGGAGCTCGCGCCACATCCGCGGACGCATCATGATCGAGAGATGCAGCGACGGCTCCCCCTCAGCGGACGCCTGATGGGGGGTGCCGTACGGCAGGTACAGGACGTCGCCAGGCTGGAGGCTCGTCTCGATCACGGGCGCCCCCAGCGACTCCTCGGTGTAGCTGGCGCTCTCGCTGCGGCGGTCATCGGCCAGGTCCCAGAGCCGCCAGTGCTTCGTTCCACTCAGCTGGATGATGAACAGGTCCACCCCGTCGTGATGCGCCGGGTAGCCCTTCTTGCCTGCCGGGGTGAGGAACGCCACCGCATCGGTGCGTGTGGCCATCGCGTCATTGACCATCCGAACGAACTCGCGCACCTTGGGGAAGATCTGGTTGACCGATGCCCACGTGATCGTGCCTCCGGCGCGATACAGCGCATGCACCTTCTCGGGGTCCACGACACCCGTCTGGGTAGCGCCCTGGACCACGATGTCCTTGGTGTAACCCGCCTCTGGAACGCCCGAACCGTTCAGGTTGACTTTGATGTATGGAAATCGGACCACTTCGAGGTTGATCAGCTCGTCGACATCGGCGAGTGACATCACGTCGTCCTGGACCGTCGGAAGTGCGCCTTTCCGGAGCATGGGCTTCTTGTTGTAGAACTCTCGACCGAATTCCGCGAAATCGCCGACAAGTGCGTCAATACTGTTCGTCATTTGTGGTCTCCTTTCCAAGGGTGCCGCGACGGGTCAGGCGTTTCTTTAGCGGCGCCAAAGAAACGCCTGACCCATCTACTGGCTGTGATTTACTGCCGATACGTCAGACGATGTTGACGTAGGAGCTCAGAGCCAGCAGCTCTGCGTCGGTCTCGATGAACTCGATGTCATCGAACATGGTGTTTTCCATTTGTCTCCTCCTCTCAATCGATAGTTCCTTGGCTTTCAGGAATATCTTGGAAGGCATCGACAACCACCGCTAGTGGTCGAATTGGGCCACCGAATCCACGTGTCCGAAAGCGGACGTCATGCCAACGTCGACCTTCCCGGCGTCAATGCGCCGGGCCCGATCCAGCAGCCTGCTGGCGCCGGTCCCGATCTGATGTGTGCCGACCGGCTCGGCAGCAGTCGTCTGAGCCGCTCAGGTGAGAGAGACGAGGTCCGCGTAGACGACCCGTTCAGCGAGCTCCCCCGACTCGGTCGTCGCCCCCGAGGGGGTGAGTGCTGCCTCGACCTCGCGGACACGCAACCGCGCTTGGGCGCCGTCGGCCCTGGGCACCGTGATCGGGCCGCCGAGGGGACCGGAGACGACATCCCCCGCCACGTTCCAGGCGACGAGTTCGTCCGTCATGGCGCCGAGCAGACTGACCTCCGCCTCGCTGTCTGCGGGAAGCGTCTCCACCACGATGTCGACGCGGTTGGGCACGGGACCCGCTGGGCCACGTCCCTGGAGCGTGGCGACGAGGTCCGCGCCGGTGGCGTCGACGGTCAGCGTCCGGTCCGGCATCAGCTGGACCAGGTCCGTGCGCACGCTGGTGGACACCGCGTGCGCGTCGTCCAGGCTCGAGGGTTGGTAGCGCGCCACCGCGAGCCGCACGAAGGGTCGCTACGTCGCGGCAGCGAGCCGCGGCACGTCGACGTAGGCCACCCACCGTCCACCGGCGAAGGCGACGTCGAAGGGGATCACCGTCACAGCGCCCGCCTCGGGGTGCTCAACCGGGACGGGGGTGCCGTCGAAGTCCGCAGGAGTGAGCACCCGGTCCGCCAGCGGCGGGGTGTCCCAGACCGGGTCGCGTCCCACCTCGCGAAGCTCCGCGACCACCCCGAGCTGCTCCCCCTCCCCGGAGAGGAACCAGGGCCGGAACAGCTCGACCCGGAGCAGGCCACCGCGACGGCAGCGCGGTGACGCGTCGGTGTCGTGCCTCGCAGACGAACAGCGACTTCGCGCAGCTTGCTGAGCACCGCCTGGAACCGCCCTCGGCGCTGCCCACCCGCGGTATCGTCGGTTCGTGGATCCTGCCGGCGACCGGGAGGTGACGAGGGCGCGCGAGGCTGCATCTCTGGGCTGGGGCAGGTACGCCGTCGAGGATCTCGACGGGGCCAGACGCCAGTGGGAGACGGCCTTTCGCAGCTATCGCCTGCTGGGTGACCTCAAGAAGCAGGCGAAGCTCGCCACGCTTCTGGGGCGGGTGCACTGGGGACTCGGCAACGGCGCAGCGAGCCGGGGCTGGCTGAGCCGGGCGCGGCGGTTGCTGGACCAGTGCGGACGGTTGTCGAGCAGGGCTATCTCGAGCTCGCGCTGCTTGCGTGCGAGATTGCGGACGCCGGCGAGCTGGAGGCCCGGGCGGCGCGCGCGCTCGAGCTCGCGCTGGAGTTCGGGGACAGCGAGCTGGAGGCGCGGGCCCTCGCCGACAGCGGTCTGGCGCTGGTGTCCCAGGGTCGGTTCACCGAGGGGTTCGCCCGCCTGGACGAGGCGATGGTCCCAGTGATCTCCGGCGAGGTGGCCAACGGCGGTGCGATCTTCTGCTCGATGCTGTCGGCGTGCGAGCGCGTCGGCGACGTACGACGGGCCGAGGAGTGGATCCGGCTCTGTCAGGAGATCGTCCTGGACGACCTCGACGGCTGGATCGCGTTCTCCCACGTCGAGGCCGACGAGTGCGGTGCCGTCGAACAGTTCCTGGCAGCCGCCCCGAACGCGCAGGTGGCCCACGGCGCGACGGGTTGTGCGGTCTCCCTGGACGACATGCTGTCGCGACCTCCGGTGCCCCTCGCCGACGGCGAGGTGATCGCACTCGGCGGCTCGGACGTCAGCCTCCGCAGCTTGCAGCACGTCGACACTCCGCACGTGCCACACAACTGGGAATCCCGAGTTCTGTTCGAGGAGACCACCGGCACGCTGTGCTGCGATGACCTCTTCACCCAGACCGGCAACCCGCCCGCCGTGACCTCCGAGTACCTCGTCTATGCGGCGATCGCCGCGGAGGGATGTTCTGCGGCACGTCGCTGGCTCCTGCGGTGCCGGCCACCCTGCGAGAGCTCGCTGAGCTGAAGCCGTCGACGCTCGCGATCATGCACGGCGCGTCCTTCCGCGGTGACTGCGCTGCCGCCCTGAACTCCCTCGCCGATGCCTACGAGGCGACCTTCCGGGTGACCCGTCTCGCGACGTACGACGCCCCGAGCGACCGGGACCGGGCCGGTGCGCGATGAGCACGACGCCCGCTCCCGGCAACCTGGACCAGCTCCGCGCGTGGGACGGCGACCACTGGACCGAGCAGGAGGAGCGCCACAACGCGGCGTCGCGGCGATTCGACCCCCACCTGTTCGCCGCCGCCACCGTGGCCGTTGGCGAGCGGGTCCTCGACTTCGGCTGTGGCTGCGGGCTCAGCACCCGGCAGGCCGCACGGCTCACCCGGACTGGTGCGGTCCTCGGGGTCGACCTCTCGCGACGGATGATCGAGCGCGCACGGGTGCGTGCAGACGAGGAGGGCCTGGGGAACGTCCGGTTCGAACAGGCGGACGCCCAGACCCATCTCTTCGAGCCAGGCTCCTTCGAGGTGGCCATCAGCCGGTTCGGCAGCATGTTCTTCGCCGACCCGGTCGCGGCCTTCCGCAACGTCCGCGCCGCGCTCGCCGCGGCGGGGCGCCTCGCGCTGCTGACCTGGCAGCCGCTGGAGCGCAACGAGTGGGTGCACGGGTTGCGGACAGCACTGGCGGTCGGCAGGACCCTGCCGAGTCCGCCCCCGACTGCGCCGGGGCCGTTCGGTCTGAGCGATCCGGACCATGCGCGGCACGTCCTGGACGAGCGGCTTCGCTGAGGTGACGATCACCTCGGTGGAGGAACCGGTCTCGTTCGGCGCGGACCGCAGCGAGGCGCTGGCCTTCCTGAGCGGACTCGGCATCACCCCGCGCGCTGCTGCAGGACCTTGACGACCACTCCACCCAGCAGGCACACGAGCGGCTGCAGACCCTGATCGACGACCATGCGGGGCGCGACGGCGTGCTGTTCGCCGCCGGGGCCTGGCTGGTGACCGCTCGCAAGCGGTGACGGGGCGCGTCGCATCGCACGTCAGGACGTTGACGAAGGGCGCCCGACCGCACGCGGTCGGACGCCCTCCAGCAGGGTCGATCAGAAAGCGCGCACGTCGAGCAGGCGCTCCTTGGTGCTGTCACCGTCGTCGGCGTTGTTCCAGTCCAGCGTGCCGGCGTTCTGCAGCGCGGCCTTCACCGCGGCCGGGGAGGCGCCGGGGTTGTTGGCTTTGTAGAGCGCCGCGCCACCGGCCACGTGCGGGCTGGCCATCGACGTGCCGGAGATGGTTTTGTAGCCGCCGAGCATCCAGGTGGAGAGGATGCACACGCCGGGGGCGATGATGTCGACGTCGGCGCCGTAGTTGGAGAAGTCGGCGAAGGTGTCGTCGACGTCCGAGCGGCAGGTCGACGCCGCGCCACCGCCCGGCTTGCCGTTGAAGTCGGCCAGTGCGCTGACGGTGATCACCTCGTCGTACGCCGCCGGGGTGGAGTTCTTGGCGTCCTCGGAGTCGTTGCCGGCCGCGACGACGTAGGTGATGCCGGCCGCCACCGACTTGCAGATCGCCTTGTGCATGGCGTCGTTGTTGGTGTTGCCGCAGTTCTGGTCGTCGGCGCCGTCGCCGCCGAGGCTCATGTTGGCGACCTCGATCTTGGAGGCGTTCGCGGTGACGTAGTCGATGCCGCAGATGACGTCGGAGTTCAGCCCGGTGCCCGCGTCGGTGAGCACCTTCACCGGCCAGATCCGCGCGCCCGGCGCCATTCCGACCACGCCGCTGCCGTTGTCGATCGCGCCGATCGTGCCGGACACGTGGGTGCCGTGGCCGTGCATGTCGTTGGCGTTGATCGCACCGATCGAGCAGTTCTTGGCGCCGGCCTTGTAGATGTTCAGGTCGGGATGGGTCAGGTCCGCGCCGGTGTCGATCACCGCGACGTCGACATTGACCCGCTCGTCGGCCCCGTTGATCTTCGCCGTCGGGCTGAGGTCGGCGTTGGCGCGGTCGATGCCGGTGGGGGTGGTCTGCGCGTCAGTCTTCACCGCGACGTCCTTCTGCACCCAGCGCACGGTCGGGCTGGCCTCGAGCGCCGCGGCCACGGCCGGCGTCATCGTGGCGGAGTAGCCCTGCAACGCCGCGGTGTAGACGTGGCCGACGTCGAAGCCGAACCGGTCGGCCTGGACCGGCGCCAGGGCGGCGGCGTCGGCGCTGTCGTTGAGCACCACGACGTACGGCGCCGGGGTGCCGGCAGCCAGCGGCGCGGCCTGGGTCGCGTAGGCGGTCAGCGTCGTGGCGCCGAGGGTCAGGACGGTGGAGGCCGCGAGGGCAACCGAGGTGAGGGGGCGCATGAGTACCTGTGCTTTCGTGGGGGTGGCTGCGTCGCGCAGCAGTACGTATCGCCCAGCCAACCGCGCTCGCGCGGGCGAGTTATGCCCTGGCCAGCCTCAGGTTTGCGCAGTGCACGAGCCTGCAGGGGGCTGCCGCGACCCCGCCGGGCTCTCCTGCTTCGTCGGCGGGACGCGTAGATGCGAGCGCAGAAAATCGCCAGCCCCAGCGGGTCGCAGGCTAGAGGCGGCGAGGCACGAGTATCCCTGTGACCGGAAGCCGTGAACTCAGCGTCTGGACCGCTCGGTTCGGTCGGGTGTTTCGGTGCCTGTCTACGGAGGCCTCGAGCGGGTCGCGAGGCGGCCCGTTGGTCGCCGAAGAAGTCTCCTTTGTGGTCTCGCAGAGTGGACATAACCGCAGGTCAGAGGCGATTTCCTGTCGGTGCTCGATGCTTGGATCTAGTCATGAGCAGCAGCCGTCTCGAGGGCGACCACCAGCACCCGGTGGCCGACTTCGCCCGCCGGCTCACCGGCCGCCTGGACGGGTTGGCCCAGGTGCCGATGCTCTCGATGACCCCGCAGGAGAAGCGCGCCGCGTTGGTCGAGCTGGCCCGCGGCGAGGCCCAGCTGGCGGCGCTGCGGCTGCGACTGCTCGCCGATGCCGAACACACCGAGGCCACCGTGGACTCCGGTGCGGCCACGGCCGCTGACTGGGTGGCAGTCGAGACCCACCAGGTGCGGCGTGAGGCCCGCTCCGACCTGCGCCTGGCCCAGCGGCTGGACCACCTGGAGGTGTTGTCGGCTGCGATGGCTGGTGGTCGGGTGAACGTGGCGCAGTCTCGGGCGATCGTGGCCGCCCTGGACCGGCTGCCCCGCACCGGTGTATTCGCGGTCACCGCCGAGCAGCGGGTCGCGGCCGAGCAGCACCTGGTCGACCTGGCCGCCCACCACGACACCAACGACCTACGGATCCTGGGCCGCCGCGTCTTCGAGGTCATCGCCCCCGAGGTCGCCGAGCTGTTCGAAGGCCGCGCCCTCGAACGCGAAGAGGCCCACGCCCTGCGCCGCACCACCCTGAGCCTGTGGGAGGACGACGAAGGCACCTGCCACGGCAGGTTCCGGATCCCCGCCCTGCACGGTCAGATGCTGACCAAGATGATCCTCGCCCTCGCCTCACCGGCCCGCACCACCACAACGGGGACTGCCAGTGCGACAGCCGCCGACCGCGAGTCGGGGATCGACCCCGACCTGCCCACCCCGGTGCGGCACGGGATCGCGCTCACCCAGCTCCTCGAAGCCATTCCCGCCAACGCCCTGCCCAGGACCGGCGGCTGCTCGGCCACCGTGGTGGTCACCATGACCCTCGACCAGCTCCTCGCCAACCTCGAGAGCGCCGGCGTGTGCACCCTGGACACCGGCGCCCGGATCTCCGCCGCCGAGGCCCGCCGCCTCGCCTGCCGCGCCGGGATCATTCCGATGGTCCTCGGCGGACCCAGCCAGGTCCTCGACGTCGGCCGCCGACGCAGACTGCACACCGAAGCCATGCGCCTGGCCATGGCCGTCCGCGACCGCGGCTGCACCGCTGCCGGTTGTCAGACCCCACCCGGGATGTGTCATGCCCACCACGACACCCCCTGGTCCCGCGGCGGCCACACCAACCTCGACACCGGCCGGCTCCTCTGCCCGCATCATCACCGCCGCGTCCACGACCCCACCTACGAGACCCGGCACCACCCCGACGGCCAGATCACCTTCCACCGCAGGGAATGACGGGGTCGAGGGGCAGTGACGATGCGCTTTCGCGGTGGTGTGATGCAGATCGATCGGTGCGCCTCGCGTCACGCCCTATCAGTAGGCGTCGGTGAAGTAGGCCGTCACCATGACTGCCGCCGGGAGTGCCCCGAGAGCAGCACCAGCCGTCACCGCCAAGCCTCGTCTGCCGGAGACAGTCCATGCGAGCACCGCACCGGCCACTGCACCGGTGAGCCCGGCGAGAACGACCCAGGGTGCATCACGGAGCAACTGAGCGGCCGGGTCCGTCTCGAAGCCCCAACCCGTCCATGAAAACGAGATCAGGCTGAGGAAGACGAGCAGCGCCACCAAGGGGCCGCCAATGAGGAGCCGTGCGATGGCTCCGCGAGCCTTACTGGAGCCCGGGACCGCGGCCTGGATTCGAGTCACGAACGTGATCAACTCTCACGACCCAAGATTGGTCACGTTGGAACGCCCCAGTTCGACACTTCCGCACACCATCGCCTTGACGGAATATCGCCTCGTGGACAACCACGAGGGGTACGAAACTGCGCCTGTACGCG
>CAWBRA010000005.1:0-2947186 GCA_963791105.1 uncultured Actinomycetota bacterium
CCGGGCGTTACGATCCGGTCGTGCCCAGCCAGGTGCGGGTAGCCGGTGTGGTGGCAGCGCTGTCGGTCACCAGCGACCTGACGCGCGGTCATCCGGTCGGGGAGGCGATGCGGTCCTGCCTCGTGGCCACCGAGCTGGCCGGGCGTTCGGGGCTTTCGGCCCCGCGCCAGTCGGAGGTCTTCTACTCGACGCTGATGCGTTTCGCCGGTTGCGCGGCCACGTCGCACGAGTCAGCGGCGAACTTCGGCGGGGACGACATCGCGGTCCGGGCCAAAGGGGACCTGACCGACACCGCAGACCCTGTCGAGGCGATGCGCTTCCTGGCCGGCCTGGGAAGGGGGACCGAGAAGCTGAGGGTCCTGGCGCGTACGCCGCACGTGCCGCGCCTGGTCGCCGAGGCGGCCCGCGCGGACTGCGAGGTCGGAGCGCGGCTGGCCTCCCTGCTCGGCCTGCCGTCAGCGGTCAGTGACTCCGTCCTCTGCGCCTTCGAACGCTACGACGGCAAGGGAGTGCCCGCCGGCCGGTCCGGGACGGACCTGCCCGAGCCGGCCCGCTTCGCCGCTGTCGGCTACGCGGCCGCGATGTTCGACGCCGTCGGCGGCAAAGAGCGCGCCGTGGCGACCGTGAGCCGCTGGTCCGGGCGCGTCCTCGACCCCGACATCGCAAGCGGGTTCCTGGGCGACGCGGAGGGGTTGCTCCGACTCTCCCGGACCGCGGACGCCTGGGCTGCGGTCGTCGCGGCGGAGACCGCACCGCACCGCTACTTCGACGACGACGACCAGATCAACGACGTGCTGGCCGGCTTCGGCGACGCCGCCGACCTGAAGTCGCCGTACTTCCAGGGGCACTCGCGCGGAGTGGCGGCCCTGGCCAGGTCTGCCGCCGACCAGCTGGGCGGCGTCGACCCCGAGCTCGCCTACCGGGCCGGTCTGGTGCACGACCTGGGGCGGGTGGCAGTGCCGACGGGGGTCTGGGAGAAGCCGGGGCCGCTGAGCCCGGACGAGTGGGAGCTGGTGCGCCTGCATCCCTACCACTCGGGCAGGATCCTGGCGCGGTCACCGGCGTTGGAGCCGCTCTCCGCGGTGGTGAGTCGGCACCACGAGCGCATGGACGGCTCCGGCTACCCGATGGGGGTCCGTGCCGGAGAGCTCGACCAGACCACGCGCCTGCTCGCCGCGGTCGAGACCTGGCACAGGTTCGGCGAACCCAGGCCGCACCGACGCGCGATGACGCCCGGCGAGGCTGCCCGGCGGATCTCCGAGCTGCCGCTGGACCGTGACGCGGTGCGCGCCGTGCTCGCGGCCGCGGACGGCCCGGCGCCGAGCTTCCCGGCCCTGCCGGTCGACCTCACCGAGCGCGAGCTCGAGGTGCTCCGGCTGCTCGCGGCGGGCCTGACCCAGAGGCAGATCGCCGAGCGGCTGTTCATCTCCATCTCCACCGTGCACACCCACACCGTGCACATCTACGGCAAGTGTGAGGTCAGCACCAGGGCGGGCCTGGCCATGTTCGCGATGCTTCACGGCCTCGCGGCGACTCCCTAGCGAGATCGACTGAACAGTCGATGCGGCAGCGCCCTGCCGAAACCTAGGTTCCTGGTCACCTGCACCAGCCCTTCAGGAGGAAACCATGAGCACCATCACCGACACCACCGCCCGGGCCGACGTCGAGGTCGTCCAGGCCCGGTTCGCAGCAGTCGCCGCCGGGGACATCGCGGCCTTCGCCGCGGGTTTCCACCCCGACGCGACGTGGAACCACCGCAACCCCGACAGCCTGGGCGGGATCAAGCACGGCATCGACGAGATCGTCGGATTCCTGGCAGCCTCGGTGGAGCTGACCGGCGGGACCCTTCGCCCGGTTGCCGAGGTGTACCTGCCCGACGGTGCCGGCCACGTCGCCGTGCTGACCCGGATCACCGCCCAGCGTCCCGACGGCCGCGCCTTCGACGACACCCAGATCCTCTACTTCCGGCTCGAGGACGAGAGGATCCGCTCGGTCGACCAGTTCGTCGGCGACCCGCCCGCGGTCACCGAGTTCTGGGCCTGAGGGGAGTCACGACCGGGAGGAGTCACAGCTCCCACACCGTGGGCCGGTCGGGATCCGGCTCGTAGCTGCAGGTGAAGCCGGTCCGGACCCGGGCCGCGAGATGGCGCCCGACGACCGGATCGGCTGCCGTGATCACGGCGATGGCCGTTGCGATGGCCTTGCGCACGCTCACCCGCGCTCTCTCGGCGGTGCCGCCGACCTGACGCACCCGCCCACCGATCCCGGTGGCCGCAGAGACCTCGGCCAGCAGCGCCGTCCGCTCGGTGACCAGGGTCTGGGCGCCGGCTGCGTCGCCGCTCACGTCGGCGGCGTCGAGCTGCTCGTCGAGCTCCAGCAGCCGGCGCCGGTAGGCGGACAGTGCCGTCGCGTCAGCGCGCGGTCCCAGTCCGCTCTCGATCACCAGGCCGCCGGCCAGCGAGAGCGCCTCGATGCCGTTGCCGGCGCGCGAGAGCAGGGTGTGGAGGTGCTCCAAGCCCTTGCGGGTCGGCACCGCGGTGGTCGTGCCGGAGTGACCCACCAGCCAGGTGCCCGGAGGCCCCGGGCGCAACGTCATCCGGTTCTCGTCGGGGGCCGGCGACGTCGGTGCCCAGCGCTCCAGCCGCTGACGCCACCAGGTCGCGCCGACCCTGCCGTACGTCGCCAGCGCGGCCGCCCGCAACCGGGCCGCCTCGTCGTGGTCGCCGAGGAGGCCGGCGGCCCGGGACAAGGTGTCCTCGGTGAGCCCGTGGAACGCCACCCCGCCGGACGTGACGACCGGCCGCCCGGCGTAGGGAGCGAGCCGTGGGGTGACGCGTGCGACAAGGTCGGTGTCGCCCGCGTGGAGTGCGACGTCCAGGACCAGCTGCAGCGTCGGCAGGTAGCTGAAGTCGCGAGGCAGCGAGTCCAGCACGTGGGTGTCGAACGTCGCCGCCAGCGCGATCGCCCGGTCGAGGCGACCAGCCCCCAGCCAGATCCAGGCAGCCTCGGCGTAGATCTCGCGGACGCCCTCGGCGACGGCGAAGTCCTCGGCACCCTGGGCCAGCTCCGCAGCGGTGGACCGGTCGCCGGTGTGCACCGCGGCGTAGGCGCGCATGCTGACCACGACCAGCCACCCGTCGGCCAGGCCGGCCCGGGCCAGTGCCCGGTCAGCCACCGCGACCAGCTCCGGGGCGCTGTCCGTGCGCCCCCTCAGCAGGTCGAGGGTCAGCCGCCGCGAGGAGGCGAAGAACAACGCTCTGGGGGATTCCTCGCCGAGCAGCTCCAGGGCACGCATGTGGCGGTTCATCGCCGGTAGGTCCAGCAGCTCCAGTGCGACCGTGAGCAGCCACAGGTGCGCCTGGGTGCGGGCGTCGACGTCGGTGAGGTGTGCTGTCACGTCGTCGAGCCGCCGAGCCAGGGCGGTGCGGTCCGGCAGCTCGTCCGGGCCCCAGCGCGTCGCCAACGCCGCGTCCAGCGCGTCCGCAAGGAGCACTCCGTCGCCGGTGGCGGTCGCATGGGTGACCGCGGCGTCGGCGAAGGGGGCCGCGCGGGTGCGCTCGCCGGCGTAGGCCCAGCATCGCGCGAGGGTGGCGCCGAGCCTGGCTCGGACGCGGTCGTCGCCGGAGGCCTCGTAGGCCTCGTGCAGCACCGCGGGGATCCTGCCGGGCTCGGTGCCGAAGACGTAGGTCTCCGCCAGGCGGAGCGCCTGGAGTGCCGGGTCCGGGAGGTCCCCCGCGGTGGGTCCCACGCCTTCCATGGTGGCACTAGGGGCGGAGCAGTGTCACCGCCTCGGCGTGCTGGCGCTGCCGTGCCTCGTCCCAGTCGCCGGTGCAGTACACCGTGAAGTCGGTGACGGCGCCGTGCTCGTCGAGGTCGAGCACGAACCCCTCCCGGCAGTACCACTCCTCGTCTCCGTCCTCCCAGCGCTCCTCGAGCTTCACCAGGTAGCCCGTCTCGGTGGGGGTGACTCGCTCCAGCCGGACCCGGCCGGGCTGCGGATGGAGCCGTCTGCGGTCGGCCACGAGCTCGTCCACCCCCTCGGTCTGGAGGCGCCAGCGCGGGAAGGTCAGGTCGCCGAAGACGGTCGGCGCGAACAGGCCCTCGGGTGCCACGCCGCCGCTCTCGAGGAACGCGACGAACTTCTCCAGGCTGTGCCGGATCGTCTCCGGCAGCTGCGCCGTGGCGGTCGTCATCACGCACCGGCCGTCGCAGCGGCGAGGTTGCGCTCGACGACCGCCATCGTCGCGTCCAGGGCCTCGGTCGGGCTGAACTCGACCACGCTGGTGCCGGCGGCGAGCAGCGGCACGTGACCGGGGGCGGCGTAGTAGGCGTCGCCGGCGCCGTAGGTCTCCTCGTGGTCGGCCCACCGGAAGGTGAGCTGGCCGGACTGCACCACTCCCCAGTGCGGGCACTGGCAGCGGTCGTCCGGGAGGCCGGCGAAGAAGGGTGCGGGGTCGACGTCCTGCGGGTAAGTCTCGAAGCCGACCGTGTAACCGCCGAGCTCGGCGTACCGGCCCTCGATCTGGGGCAGCTCGACGGCCACCGGCGTCGTCATCCTGCTGGCACTGGGCATGGTGTCCTCCTGGGTGGGTTGGTGCTGACACCCCGGAGGCGTGACGTGCGAGGTCACATCGTGACTGCCGGAGTCGCAGACCCTTGCCGCCCCCTTGCCGTGCCCACCGCGGTGCGGGAGGGTCAGGTCATGGATGCCCCCGACTACTCAGGCCTGCGTGCGATGTTCATCAACTGCACGCTGAAGCGGTCTCCCGACATGAGCCACACCGACGGCCTGGTCGAGGCCAGCGCCGCCCTGATGCGCAAGGCAGGCGTCGAGGTCGAGGTCCTGCGGGCCGTCGACCACGACATCGCCACCGGCGTCTACCCCGACATGACCGAGCACGGCTGGTCGAGCGACGCGTGGCCCGCGATCTACGAGCGGGTGCTCGCCAGCGAGATCCTGGTGCTGGCCGGCCCGATCTGGCTGGGCGACAACTCCAGCGTGATGAAGCAGGTCATCGAGCGGCTCTACTCCGGCTCCGGCCAGCTCAACGACGACGGGCAGTCGCGCTACTACGGCCGGGTCGGAGGCTGCCTGATCACCGGCAACGAGGACGGCATCAAGCACTGTGCCCAGAACATCCTCTACTCGCTCCAGCACATCGGCTACGCCATCCCGCCGCAGGCCGACGCCGGCTGGATCGGCGAGGCAGGACCCGGCCCGTCGTACCTCGACGAGGGCAGCGGGGGCCCGGAGAACGACTTCACCAACCGCAACACCACGTTCATGACGTGGAACCTGATGCACCTCGCGCAGATCCTCAAGGACGCCGGCGGGATCCCGGCGTACGGCAACCTGCGCCCGGAGTGGGACGACGGAGCGCGGTTCGGCTACGAGAACCCCGAGTACCGCTGACGGACCCCGGGTCGCGGGTAGCCTGCGACCGTGTCAGTCGTCGTGCTCACCGGAGCCGGGATCTCCGCCGAGAGCGGGCTGCCCACCTTTCGTGACGCAGACGGGCTCTGGGAGGGCCACGACCCGATGCAGGTCGCGACCCCGGAGGCCTTCGAGGCCGAACCCGACCTGGTCCAGCGCTTCTACGACGAACGGCGTGCGGCACTGGGCCGGGTGCAGCCCAACGCCGCGCACCTGGCGCTGGCACGGCTCGAGCAGCACCTGGGTGACGAGCTCTACCTGGTCACCCAGAACATCGACGACCTGCACGAGCGCGCCGGCTCGCAGCGGGTGCACCACATGCACGGTCGGCTGCGCGTGGCGTGGTGCACCACCTGCGACGGCCGGCACGAGTGGACCGGGTCGCTCCTCGGCCGACCTCCGTGCCCTGCCTGCGGCGCCTCGACCCTGCGCCCCGACGTGGTGTGGTTCGGCGAGATGCCCTACGAGATGGAGGCGGTGGAGCGGGCGCTGTTCGACTGCACCCTCTTCGTGGCCATCGGGACCTCCGGAATGGTCTATCCGGCGGCGGCGTTCGTGCACTACGCGATCGGTGCGGGGGCGGACACGCTGGAGCTCAACCTCGCCCCCGCGCCGATGAGCGACTTCGCGCGCGTCCGGCGCGGACCGGCCACCGAGACCGTGCCGGCCTGGGTGGCCGAGCTCCTCGCCCGAGCGGCTCCCACGAAGTGAGTGGAGCCTTCCCTTCGTTGCGAGGCCGGCCCGGGCCGGGGGACGATCGGCGCATGACTTCCCCGGCCACCGGCAACGATTTCCCCACGATGGGTGAGCACCCGGACGAGCCCCATCACTCCACCCTCAACATGAACGCGCTGCGCGCCGCCGTGCTCGGGGCGAACGACGGCATCGTCTCGGTGGCCGGCCTCGTGATGGGGGTGGCGGGCGCCACCACCGATCGCCCGACGATCTTCATCGCCGGCGTCGCCGGCCTCGTCGCAGGCGCCCTGAGCATGGGCGCGGGCGAGTACGTCTCGGTCAGCACCCAGCGTGACACCGAGCGGGCGCTGATCGAGAAGGAGACCCGTGAGCTGGAGGAGGAGCCGGAGGCCGAGCTGGCCGAGCTCGCCGAGATGTACCACCAGAAGGGGCTCACCGAGGAGACGGCACGCACGGTCGCCCTCGAGCTGACCGAGAACGACGCGCTGCGTGCCCACCTCGACATCGAGCTGGGGATCGACCCCGACGAGCTGACCAACCCCTGGCACGCAGCCTGGGCCTCGATGATCGCGTTCACGATCGGCGCGCTGCTTCCGGTGCTGACGATCCTGCTGTTCTCGCCGAGTCTGCGTGCGCTGGTCACCCTGGTGACCGTCGCCGTGGCTCTCGCCGGCACCGGCTTGTTGAGCGCCACCATCGGCGGCGCCCAGGTCGGCCCGGCCGTACGCCGCAACATCCTCGGTGGGCTGCTCGCGATGGCCATCACCTACGGCATCGGCTCCCTGGTCGGGCTCGGGCTGGACTGAACGGCAGCCAGCTGCCCGGTTTTCGCGTATTCGGGTGAGACGGTCATCTCAATCCGCGGAGACGGCGCCGGAGTCCATTAGGGTCCGAGCGTGAAGATCGCAGTGGCAAGGGAGACCCGTGAGGGCGAGTCCCGGGTGGCCATGGTCCCCGAGCTCGTCGGCAAGCTGACCGAGCTCGGTTACGAGGTGCTCGTCGAGCCGGAGGCCGGTGAGCGCGCCGAGTACGCCGACGAGCTCTACGTCGAGGCAGGCGCCACCGTCTCCGACGGAGCCCTCTCCGAGGCCGACATCGTGCTGGGGGTGAACCCGCTGAGCCAGGACCGGGCCCGCCGGCTGCGCGACGGCGCCGCGACGATGTCCTTCCTCCCGGTGAACAGCTCGCACGATCTCGTCGTCGACCTGCGAGACCTCGGCATCACCTCGTTCGCGATGGAGCTGGTGCCACGCATCTCCCGGGCCCAGTCGATGGACGCGCTGTCCTCGCAGGCCCTGGTCAGCGGCTACCGGTGCGCCATCGTGGCCGCCGGCCTGCTGCGCAGGTTCTTCCCGCTGAACATGACCGCCGCCGGCACCGTGCAGCCTGCGCATGTCGTCGTGCTGGGCGCCGGTGTCGCGGGGCTCCAGGCGATCGCCACGTCCAAGCGGCTCGGTGCCGTCGTGCAGGCCTACGACGTGCGGGCCGCCGCCGCCGAGGAGATCCGCTCGGTCGGGGCCAAGGCGATCGACCTCGAGCTCGAGACCCTCGAGGGCTCCGGTGGCTACGCCCGCGAGATGACCGAGGACCGTGCCGCCCGGCAGCGCGAGCTGCTGGCGCCGTACATCGCCGGCGCGGACGCGCTGATCACCACGGCAGCGGTCCCCGGAAGGCAGGCGCCGATGCTGGTCACCGCCGAGATGGTGGAGCAGATGAAGCCCGGGTCCGTCGTGGTCGACCTCGCCGCGGAGAGCGGCGGCAACGTGCAGGGCTCGGTCGCCGGCAAGGTGGTCCGGATCGGGCACGCGCAGGTCTGGGGTGGCGACAACGTCCCCTCACAGATGCCGGGCCCTGCCTCGAAGCTCTATGCGCAGAACCTCGTCAGCCTGCTCACCCTGATGACCAGCGAGGGCGAGTTCGCCCCCGACTTCGACGACGAGGTGGTCGCCGGCGCATGCGTGACCCACGCCGGCCGGATCACGCACGAACCCACCCGCGAGGCGATCGAGGGTCCGCTCGAGCCGGTCACGGAGGAGCTTGCCGACGAGCCAGTCGACGCGTCGTACGACGCGGAGCCCGATCGCCAGACGCCTCCGAACGCGTCGGACCCCCGCACCGAGCAGCTCGATCTTCCCTTCGACCAGGAGACCGACCAGTGAGCGAATCAGTTGTCTGGCTGACGATCTTCGTCCTCAGCGTCTTCGTCGGCATCGAGGTGATCTCCAAGGTCTCCTCGACCCTGCACACGCCGCTGATGTCGGGCGCCAACGCGATCCACGGCATCATCCTGCTCGGCGCGATCCTGGTGACGGGCACCAGCGAGAACGGCATCGCCGTCGCTGTGGGCCTGATCGCCATCGTCCTGGCCGCAGTGAACATGGTCGGTGGCTTCGTGGTGACCGACCGGATGCTGCAGATGTTCACCCGCAAGAAGAAGAAGCCCGCCGCGACCTCCGCCGCCGGCTCCCAGGGAGCTGCCAAGTGACACCGACCTGGGTCCAGCTGACCTACCTCGCCTGCGCCGTCTGCTTCATCCTGGCCCTCAAGGGTCTCTCCGGGCCGAAGACGGCCCGCACCGGCAACCTGATCGGTGCCGCCGCCGCCGTGGTCGCGTGCGCCGTGCCGTTCTTCTACCTCGAGCTCGATCACATCCCGCTGATCCTCGGCGCGGTCGCGGTCGGCAGCGTGGGCGGCCTGGTCGGTGCCCGGCGCGTGACGATGACGCAGATGCCGCAGATGGTCGCGCTGTTCAACGGGGTGGGTGGTGGCGCCGCGGCGCTGGTCGCCCTGCTGGAGCTGCGCGAGATCATCGATGGCGCTCATGACGTCGGCTGGTTCATCCTCGCGGCCACGGCGTTCACCGTGTTCGTCGGCTCGGTCTCCTTCGCCGGCTCGGTGGTGACCTTCGCCAAGCTCCAGGACCTGATGACCTCGGCTCCCGTGGTCTTCCCCGGCCTGCCGGTCGCCTTCGGTGCCGCACTCCTGGCCGGCGTCGGCCTGTCCACCCAGCTCGTGCTCAGCCCGGCCCTGTGGGTCGGCGTCGTCCTGGGGCTCACCGGCCTCCTCTTCGGCCTGCTGCTCGTGCTGCCCGTCGGTGGCGCCGACGTGCCGATCGTGATCTCGCTGCTGAACGCGTTCACGGGACTCACAGTGGCCGCCGGTGGCTACGTGCTGGAGAACGTCGTGCTGCTCGTGGCCGGCACGCTCGTCGGTGCGGCCGGAACGTTCCTGACGCTGTTGATGGCCCGAGCGATGGGTCGCTCGGTCGCGAACATCCTCTTCGGCGCCCTCAAGGGCGGCTCCACCCTGGGTGCAGGCGTCGCCTCGGACCGTCCGGTGAAGTCCGCCGGCGCCGAGGACGTCGCCATCATGCTGGGGTACGCCGACCGCATCATCATCATCCCCGGATACGGCCTGGCCGTGGCCCAGGCCCAGCACACCCTGCGCGAGCTCGTCGACGTGCTGATGGAGCGGGGCGCCCAGGTCGACTACGCCATCCACCCGGTGGCAGGCCGGATGCCCGGCCACATGAACGTGCTGCTCGCGGAGGCCCAGGTGCCCTACGAGCAGCTCAAGGAGATGGACGAGATCAACGGGGACTTCAAGGAAGCCGACGTGGTCCTCGTGGTGGGCGCGAACGACGTGGTCAACCCGGCCGCCAAGACGACGCCGGGAGCGCCGATCTACGGCATGCCGATCCTCAACGCCGACGAGGCCCGCCAGGTGGTGTTCATGAAGCGCTCCATGCGGCCCGGCTTCGCCGGCATCGAGAACGAGCTGCTGTTCGAGGAGAACACCACGCTGCTCTTCGGTGACGCCAAGGACTCGATGGGCAAGCTCCTGAACGCCGTCAAGGCGCTCTGACCCCCAGAACCCCCCAAAAGGGCAATCCGGAGAATTGCTCGCAGTACCTCCCTGAGTGGCACATACTGGACAACGTCCGAGTGTCGGAGACGGGTCGAGGGAGCTGTGCTGCGGATGATCTCTTCGTCCGGTTCTGCCCCGCCGGTCCCCCAGGCGGGCAGCAGCGTCCGGGTGGGCCCGTCGACGGTGCGGTCCCGCGAGGACAACCTGCGGATCGCGCTCCTGCTGGTGGTCGTGCTCGCCTGTGCCTGGGTGGCGATCGCCTCGGTCGAGCAGAAGGGCCGGGTCCCGGCCATCTGGCCCGCTGGCGGCGTCCTGGCCGGTCTGCTGCTGATCTCGCCGCGGCGGCTGCGACCCAGTCTCGCGGCCGCGGGGCTGGTGCTGATCGTGGTGCCGTTCCTGGTCTACGGCTACTCGTGGATGGTGGCCGGCGGATTCGGTCTGAGCTTCGTCGGTGCAGCCTGGGTCGCCACCGAGAGGCTCACGATCGGGCTCGGCGGACGCCGACCCGCGTTGCGTGACCAGGGAGACGTGTCCCGGTTCGTCGGGGCGATCGCGCTCGGGTCGGTGGTGGCGGGACTCGGCTGTGCGCTGACCACCAAGCTGGTCGGCGACGGAACTCCGGCCCTGAGTGCCCTCGGCGCGTTCGGCTCCAACACCGCGGCGATGATCGTGCTGCTGCCGCTGTTCGTCGAGGTGATCAGCTTCCGGCCCGTGGCGGGGCCTCGTGAGCGGATCGTGCAGGCCTTCCTGACGCTGGGCACGACCCTGCTGGTGTTCCTGAGCACCGAGGCGCCGCCCGTGATCTTCGCGGTGATGCCGATGTTCGCCTGGCACGCCTTCCGGGGCACCCTGCGCGAGGCAACCGTCCTGCTCACCATCGCCGCTGCGATCGGCTCCACGTTCACGGCGCTGCACACCGGACCCATCTGGGGGCTCGGCCCGCGCTACGGACTGGCACCGGAGGTCGTGAGCGGCGTACTCCAGCTGTTCCTCATCGACTGCGGGCTGATCCTGCTGCCACTGTCGGTGATGGTGACCCAGCAGCGGATCTCCGCGGCCCGTGCGGACACCGAGCGCGAGACGTTGCAGCGCGTGGTGACCTCCGCCACCGGCGTCGCGATCATCGCGACCGGACGCGACGGGGGCATCGCGTTGTTCAACCCCGGGGCGGAGCTGATGCTCGGCTTCTACGCCGACGAGGTGATCGGGAAGCGACCCGACCTGTTCTTCCCCCAGCGCGAGCTGCGCCGGCAGGCCCACATCCTGCAGTCGCTGCCGACCTTCGCGGACATCTGTCGCGCCTCCGTCGCTCGCGGCGACGCCAACCGGCTGTGGCGGTTCCGCCGAAGCGACGGCGAGATCCGGACCATGCGGATGACGCTCACCGCGATGCCGGGCGAGGACGGAGAGCTGTCGGGGTACCTCGCCACTGCTGAGGACGTCACCGAGCGTGAGGCCGCCCAACGGGCGATGCTGACCACCCTGGAGCACCAGCGCACGGCCGTCGAGCGGCTGCGCGAGCTCGAACGGGTCAAGGGCGACTTCGTCTCCACGGTCAGCCACGAGCTCCGGACTCCGATCACCAGCATCATCGGCTACACCGAGCTGCTGGAGGACGGCTCCGTCGGCGCACTGAGCGAGTCGCAGCGCGGCATCGTGGACCGGGTCGACCGCAACGGACGCCGGTTGCTGCTCCTCGTCGAGGACCTGCTGACGCTCTCCCAGATCGAGTCGTCGTCGCTGAAGATCCAGCCGGTGGTCATCGACATCTGTGCGGTGGTCCGCGACGCGCACCAGGCTTTGGCCGTGATGTTGCGGAGTCGGGAGCTCGACGTGCTGCTGGACCTGCCGGACGAGCCGATCGTGCACCACGCCGACCCGGTCCAGCTCCAGCGGATGATGACCAACCTGTTGACCAACGCGGTGAAGTTCACCCCCGACGGCGGGACGGTGGAGGTGTGCCTGACCTCGGACGGGGAGTACACCGAGATCGTGGTCAGGGACGACGGTGTCGGCATCCCGCAGGAGGACCAGGCGAAGCTCTTCGACCGGTTCTTCCGCTCGACGGTCGCCTCGGAGCGGGCCGTGCAGGGCACCGGTCTCGGACTGACGATCGTGCAGGCGATCGTCGCGCTCCACGGCGGCCAGATCGGGATCTCCTCCGCTGACGGTGACGGCACCGTGGTGTCGGTCTACCTGCCCCGTCTCGCGGCCGGTGTGGTCGAGGAGCCCCGGCCAGCCGGCGTCGACGACTCACAGCCGGTGGGCCAGCGCCGATCCTGAACGACCGCGCTCCCGGTGTCGCGGCGCTACTGGGCCAGGCCGTAGAGCCGGTCGCCCGCGTCGCCCAGACCCGGAACGATGTAGCCCTTCTCGTTGAGCCGCTCGTCGAGCGCCGCCGTGACGATCGTGACCGGGACGTCGAGTCCGGCGAGGCCCGCCTCGAGGTTCTCCACGCCCTCCGGTGCCACCAGCAGGCACACGCAGGTGATGTGGTCGGCGCCGCGGTCGGTGAGGAACCGGATGGCTGCGGCGAGCGTGCCGCCGGTGGCGAGCATCGGGTCGAGCACGTAGCACTGTCGTCCCGACAGGTCGACCGGGAGCCGCTCGGCGTACGTCGAGGCCTCCAGGGTCTCCTCGTTGCGCACCATCCCGAGGAACCCGACCTCGGCCGTCGGCATCAGTCGCATCATGCCCTCGAGCATGCCGAGCCCGGCTCGCAGGATCGGGACGACGAGCGGCCGCGGACGGCTCAGGGTGACGCCTTCGGTCTCCGCGACCGGCGTAGTGATCCGCACCGGCTCGACCCGCACGTCGCGTGTGGCCTCGTAGGCCAGCAGCGTCACCAGCTCCTCGGTGAGCCGCCGGAACTCGGGCGAGGCCGTGTCCTGGTCACGCAGGGTGGTGAGCTTGTGCGAGATGAGTGGGTGGTCGACGACGAGCAGGCGCATGCGGTACACCGTAGTGGGAACTGCCTGTGGTTCTTGCCGCCGGCTTCTGCCACGATCAAGGTGAGGCAACCTTGGAAGGCGAAGCGATGGCGGAGATCACCGATGCCGAGGTCGGCGAGGTCGACCTGGCGGTTGTCGCCTACCGCGACGAGGACAGCTGGAACGTGGCCGAGCTGCCCGACCGGTCACTGGACACCGTGGAGTCGATCGCGCGGGAGCTGCGGCGCTACCCGGGCGAGAACGGCGCGATGGCGCTGATCTCGGTCGCTGAGGACTTCGTGCTGATGGTGCGAGCCCAGGGTGACCTCGTGCGGGTGGTGCTCTCGGACGCGACCGCCTCGACGGACTGGGTCCTGGCCCGCTCGGCCGTCGACCACATCGGGGTCCACGTCGACGACGACGACGACCAGGCGCCTGCCGGTGACCTGTCGATCTTCGCCGACATGGGCATGTCCGCGCAGGAGATGGGGGCGCTGCTCGACGACCTCGAGCTGTACCCCGAGGAGATCCTCAGCGAGGTCGCGGACGCCGTCGGCTTCGGGCCGAAGTTCGACGATCTCGTCGGCCTCTCGGAGTGAGTGCCGGCAGGTGGGAGCCCGAGATGCGGGCTGCCCTGGCGCAGGCGCGTCTCGCCCTGGTCGCCGGTGACGTGCCGATCGGGGCGGTCGTGCTCTCCGCGTCAGGTGAGGTGATCGGCGCCGGGTTCAACGTCCGCGAACGGGAGGGGGACCCCACCGGGCACGCCGAGGTGGTCGCCCTGCGGGCAGCGGCTGCGACGGTGGGCGAGTGGCGGTTGAGCGGCTGCACGCTCGTGGTCACGCTCGAGCCGTGCACCATGTGTGCCGGTGCCACCGTGCTGTCCCGGGTCGAGCGGCTCGTGTTCGCGGCGTACGACGACAAGGCCGGCGCGGTCGGCTCGCTGTGGGACGTGGTGCGCGACCGGCGGCTCAACCACCGGCCCGAGGTGATCGGTGGCGTCCTGGCCGAGGAGAGCGCCAGCCTGCTCGCGGAGTTCTTCGCCCGGCACCGCGATTTCGACCGCACCGACGACGTCCGGTAGCCTTCCCCGCGGTGGCGTGTCCGAGCGGCCTAAGGAGAACGCCTCGAAAGCGTTTGTCGGTGCAAGCCGACCGAGGGTTCAAATCCCTCCGCCACCGCCATGTGATCTCGCAAGAGACATGAAGGATCCGAACCCCCCCACCGGGGTTCGGATCTTTCGCATTCCCGGGCTGGCGAGCCGCTGTCGCAGCCAATGCCAGCGGCGTGGATCGCGCCGGATCGTCGCCCCCACCACAGGTCCAGACCAGTGGGCGTGGAGCTTTGCGGTGCCCTGGGTCACCAAGTGCGGATATATCAACACGGTGTTGAGAAAAGCGTTGAGGTTGTGTGGTGCGGAGCACATCCGGCGGTCCGGTCGCGCCGAATGCGGGTCAAGGAACAACCACCGCAACCGAGAGGACCCGCATCATGAGACGCACCATCGCAGCAGCAGGAGCCGCCGGACTGATGGTCCTGGCAGCCGCCTTCACCGCACCTGCCGTCGCCGCCGACAACGCCACGGTCTCGGTACTGCACGCAGTGCCAGGCTTGACGGTGGACGTCTACGCGAACGGCGACGAGCTGATCCCGGATTTCGAGCCCGGGACACTGACCGACCCGCTGAGCCTTCCCGCAGGCACCTACGACCTGGCCGTCTACGCGGACGGTGACACGCCTGACACTGCCGACCCGGCCATCGAGGCCAAGGGCGTGGAGGTCCCCGGTGGCGTGAACGCGACCGTCGTGGCCAACCTCGACGCCGACGGGTCGCCGGCCCTGAACGTGTTCGTCAACGACACGTCCGCCACGGCTGCGGGTGAGGCCCGTCTGACCGTGCGCCACACCGCGGCAGCACCTGCGGTCGACATCCGCGCCGACGGGAACGTGCTGTTCGACGCGGTGACCAACCCGAAGGAGGCCACCGCGGACGTGGCGGCCGGCAGCTACAACGCCGACGTGGTCCTCGCAGGCACCGACACGGTCGCGATCGGCCCGGCCGACGTGGGCCTGGGTGAGGGCACCAACACGATCGTCTACGCCTGGGGCAGCGCAGCCGACGACAACCTCGAGCTCGCCGTCCAGACCATCGACGGCCTGCACTCCGCACCCGCTGGCGTTCCCGGCGGGGAGCTCGGTCTGGCCGCTGAGTCCGGCGCCGTGCCCACCTGGGCCATCGGCCTGGGCATCGCCTCCTTGCTCGCGCTGCTGCTGGGCGGACGTCAGCTGGTCCCGGCGCTCGGGCGTCGCTGAGCGAGACGGAGAACTGAGGTCATGAGGAGGCAGACGGCGGCCAGGCTGGTGACGGCTCTGGCCGTCGTCGGCCTCCTCGTGAGCCTGGTGGCGGCACGATCCGGGCTCGACGCAGGACCGCCGGACCGGAACGGAGAGTCGAGTGTCCCGGGACGTCACGCCCCGCGAGGCCGGGGTCTCAGGGAGATCGCGCCGAGAGGGTGTCGAGGTACGGCGCACCACGGGCGGAGGTCGCTCGATTCGACGCGACCAGGCTCCGCGAGGCCACCAGACGTCAACGCACCCCCGAGCCGGTGCGGGCGACAGTCGGCTCGGTCGGCATCGATGTCGACGTTCGCCCGGTGGGGGTTGCGGCGGACGGGCAGATGAGGCTGCCCACCGACCCCAGGACCCTGGGCTGGTACCGCTTCGGGATGACCCCCGACGCGGGTCGGGGGTCGACCGTGCTCGCCGGACACCTCGACGCGCAGGGGTTCGGGCTCGGTCCCCTTGTCGGCCTTCGCGACGTGCAGGTCGAGGACACCGTTGCCCTCACCGTCGCCGGCGGAGGGATCCGGAAGTACGTCGTCGAGAAGGTCACACGGTTCGACCGCGAGCGCCTCCCGGACTCACTCTTCTCCCGCGCCGGCCCCGAACGGCTGCACCTGATCACCTGTGGTGGCGCCTACGACCGGGACAACGGCGGCTACCAGAAGAACCTCGTGGTCACGGCCGTACCGGTCGGCTGAGGTGGAACGGCTCAGGCGACGAGTCCGGCGATCGGCATCCACAGGGTCACCTGCGTGCCGCCGTCGGGACCCGGTCGGATCTCGCACCGGCCACCGCTGACCGCGGCCCGGTCGCGCATGCTCGAGAGACCGTAGTGCCCCGAGGGCGAGCTGGTTCCGGGCGTGCGCAGGCCGACGCCGTCGTCGGTGATCGTGACTTCCAGGCCCCCGTCCGTCTCCGCGACGTCGACCGTGACCAGTGCGGCGCTGGCATGCTTGTAGGCGTTGATCATCGCCTCACGAGCGATCCGGTAGGCCACGACGGCGGTCGCCTCCGGAACCTCGGGCTCGCCGTCCCCGGTCAGCTTCACCCTGGTCCGCGTCTCACCGAAGATCTGGGTGGCGGCGCGCAGCAGCGCATCGCTCAGCCCTCGCTCCATGTCGGGCGGCTCGAGGTCGAAGAGCAGGGACCGCAGTCGCTCGGTCGCCCCCATCACGTTGGCCTGGAGCGGGCGCAGATAGTCGAGCAGCTCGGGCGCCTGCTCGGTGAGCTTGCGCGCCAGGAGGCCGAGGCGCAGGTCCACCGCCGCCAGGGCCTGCACCGAGTCGTCGTGGACGTCGGCGGCGATCTGCGCGCGCTCTGCCTCCTGCGCCTGGACGAGACGCTCGAGCAGCGCCTCTCGCTGCTGGCCGAGCTCGCGGACCGCTGCCTCCGCCGCTAGCCGTTCGCTGATGTCGCGCTGGACGGTGACCAGCGCGATCGGCGCGCCGGTGTCGAGGTCCGTCATCATGAAGCTCACGATCGTGACCGGGATGCTGCGTCCCGAGGAGTGCCGCAACGTGGACTGGCCCTCCCAGTGCCCGTGCGCGATGACCGCCGGCTGCTCGATCCTCAACGAGGCCTCGATGCCCTCCGGGGTCAGGTAGTCGACGATGGTGGTCTGGGTGATGTCAGTGTCCGGGTCGAGGTCGATCAGGGCCCGGCCGGCTGGGTTGACGTAGCGGACCTTGCCGTCGAGCCCGGCGATCGCGATGAAGTCGGGGGAGGCGTCGACCAGGGCACGGAACTGCATCAGATCGGCGTTCGCGGCGCGCAGGGCAGCCTCGGAGCTCCTGAGGTCGGTGACGTCCTGACCGATCCAGGCGACCCCGAGGCTGGCTCCGGAGTCGGGGTGGAGCAGGGGGAACACCTCACCGCGGACGATGACCCCGTGCGCCTGCTCCGTCGTGACCTCGCCCGTCCATCGTCGTCCGGTCTCGAGGGCTTCGCGCATGGCGTTGCCCGTGGCCTCGCCGGCGAGGTCGGCCACCGTCTCCCACAGCAGCTTGCCGCCCGCGCCGCCGTCGGCGTCCAGCCCCAGGTCGGTCACGCGCGGGTTGACGTACGCCGCGTGCCCCTCCGGATCGGTGATCGCGATCAGGTCCTGCGAGGCGTCGGCGAGGGCCTTGAACTTCACCAGCTCGGCCAACGCCTCCCGCTGCTCGCCCAGCAGCAGAGCGTTCTCGAGCGCCAGCGCGCTTCGCTTGGCCAGGTCCTCGGCCTGGGCCAGCTCCCGCTCGGTGAAGACACCCCGATCCACCGTCCGGGCCAGGTCGATCAGCCCGATCAACCGACCTCGGGCGCGCAGCGGCAGCCGCATTCCCATCTGCGGGCCGGACAGCGCCACGACACCTTCCATGATCGTGCCGTCGACCATGCCCAGGCTCTGGATCTCCTCCCAGGTGAAGGGACGCGGTCCGGTGATGTCCTCCACCGTGGCGACGTCCACCCAGCCGTTGGGCCGCCGGGTCTCCTCCGCCATCTGGTGGATCATCGCTCGGACGTCTTCGTTCTCGTGCCAGGCACCTCGCGGTTCCAGCAGCCGCTCATCCGGCGTCCGGACCCAGATCGCCCCGAAGTCGGCCAGCAGGAAGGTCGCCGAGCGGATGATCACCTGCAGGACGGACGGGACGTCGAGGACCTCCATCGCGAGCGCGTTCGACAGGTCGGACATCACAGCAGTCCGCTCGCGATCGGCCGCAGCCGCGGCATCGGCGCGTCGCTGCTCGGTCACGTCCGTGGTGACTCCGATGGCGCCGGAGATCGAGCCGTCTGCCTCCTGGATCGGCTGCCAGAACGTGGAGAGCGTACGCCCGTCGAGCTGTTGCTCGATGGTGAAGGTCTCGCCGCCCAGCACCCGGCGAAAGTTGTCGTGGAATTCCGGGTTGGAGTAGGCCTCCCAGAGGTTGACCCCGACGAGCTCGCTCTGCTCGAGGCCCAGGCCGTGGAGTCCGGCGCCGACCGACATCGTGCAGCGCCCGGTCGCGTCCATCCCGAAGATCACCTGGGGCCCGACCAGGCCAGAATCTGCTGTCGCCACGTCCACGTGTGCTCCTCCCGGGATGCCCTGTGCCCGAGGACAGGCCTCAGGAGGCTCCCCCTCCAGGGGCCTTGGTGCCATGCTATGTCGGTCGGTCGTGCGGAACCCGGATTCGTCTGGATCTTCGGATGCCGGCCCCGCGGGTGCGCAGTCCGGGACGGTCACGGGGCCTCATCTTCGAGGACCCAGGCGGACAGTGGTTGCACGCACCCGCCCGAGGAGTGTGGAGGGGGACGCTGGAGACCGCCGCGCAGGTAGATCGTGCGACCGCAGATCTGGGCGACGGCGTGGTAGCGGTCACGGATGACCGGCCCGCTGCCCGCGCTCTCGAGCATGGCCTGCGTGTGCGGGCCTCGCACGGTCAACCACGTGGGCGCTCGAGGTCCGGCGAGCAGTCCGGCCAGGTCGGTGAGGTGGGGATCCAGCGTCCGCGCAGGCAGGCTCCACAGGTATGTGTACGGCGACTGCAGCCTCGACGCGTACACGATGTCTGCGTCCCCGAACGCGCTCACGATGGTGTCTCCAGGGTGGGCAGCGCGACCGACGGCGACGCCCACGCCGAGGCCCGGGGTCGGGGTGCGGTGGAACAGGCCGCCGGTCCAGGCCACCATCGCGGCGACCACGAGCAACGCCACGATGCTCCGCCCGGCCCGAGGCGCGAGGGAGACCAGGATGCCGGCGGCGAGAGCCGTCGGCACGGCCAGCTGGACGAGGTAGTGCGACCAGTAGCTGCCGCCGGCCACGATCGAGGCGACACCGAACAGCGCCAGGGCCAGGCTCGCGACGGCCACCGCGCCCCGGAGTCCGTGCAGGCGCGACCGTGACCTGGCCAGCAGCAGCGCCAGCGCCACCAGGACCAGCGGCGCCGCCGAGAGGAGCTCATTGCTCGCCAGGGCGCCCAGCCGGGCGAGTCGTTCGGTGAGTGGGATGTGCCCCATCACCCCGATGGCGTCCCACCGGAAGGGATACATCGCGTAGAACACCGACCCGGGACCAGTGCCGCGCAGCTCGGCCGCGCCGAGGACCAGAGTCATGGTGACCACGGCGCCGCCGGCGAAGGCGACGGCCATCCCCCTGAGATCTGTGAGGGGAAGTCGACCCTGCCGCCAGGTCACGATGCCCACGACTGCGGCGAACACGATCACGTCGAGCATGTTCTGCTTCACCAGCACGGCGGCGGTGGCGAACGCCCCCGCTCCCGCGGCGGGCCAGCCCCAGGACGAGGTCGAGCCGGTCGCACGCGTCGCGGCCTGGACGGCCACCACGGTGGCCCAGACACCGAGCGCGATGAAGGGCGCCGCGAGCAGCTCTCCGTTGACCATCACCGTGCCCAGCAGCGGGGAGACGAGCAGTGCGGCCGCCACTGTCCCTCCGGCCACGGCCGCACCGTCGTCGGCCACCCGGCGCACCGCGAGCCCCACTCCGAGGACGGCCGCCGCTGTCGCGAGACACCCCAGCAGGCGGAGAGCCGTGACCCCGCCGAGCTGGTCAGCGATCCGGAAGAGGTCGAGCAGCAACGGCGGGCGGTCGACCCAGTGCTCGCCGTACAGCGAGGAGCCGGGCTGCCACTGCCGTGCCACGAGCAGGAAGCCGGCCTCGTCCGGTGAGACGGGAGCGCCGAGGAAGGGCAGGCGCAGCACACCCGCGAGGGCGGCGACGCCGAGGACGGGGAGGGGCAGCCGGTCCCGGAGCGTGGTGACCCCCGGGGCACTGCTTCCGCGCAGGCTCCGCGACGCAGAGAGGATGCGCTCCGGGGCGGACACCCAGCCACCTTGCGCCGGCCTACATGAACCCAGCCTGAACGGCGTCGGCGCCGATGATCAGGTCTCGCGATCGTCGGGCTCGAGGGGAAGCGAGACCACGAACCGTGCGCCGCCGCTGCCCGAGACCCCCAGCTCGACCCGGCCACCGAGTCGGTGCACGATCTTGGCCACGATGGCCAGCCCCAGTCCGGAACCGCCGGCATCGCGGGTGCGCGACTCGTCGAGCCGGACGAAGCGCTCGAAGATGCGCTCGCGCTCCTCGGGAGGTACGCCGTTCCCGTCGTCCTCCACGCTGAGCACGGCCCCGCCCTCGCGCTCGGTGAGGGAGACCGTCACCAGCCCGTGGGCGTGCCGCAGCGCGTTCGAGAGCAGGTTGCGCACCACCCGGGCGAGCAGCACCGGGTCGGCCTGCACCTGTGCCGCTCCGACCGCCGAGGCGTCGAGGAGCACGTCGCCGACCGCCGACGACCTGGCCAGCCGCACCTCGTCCATCACGACGTCGTCCAGGTCGGTGAACCCGGCCCGGGGGCGGTCCTCGTCGTCGAGCCGGGCGAGCAGCAGCAGCGAGCTGACCAGCTCCTCCATCCGCTTCTCCTCGGCGAGCACGTCCCGTGCCAGCGTCCGCTCGTCGCTGCTCTCGGGGTAGTCGCGGGCCACCTCGGCGAGCTGACGCAACGAGGCCAGGGGCGAGCGGAGCTCATGGGAGGCGTCGGAGACGAACTGGCGCTGGAGGCGTTGGGACGCGTCGATCCGGTCGAGCATCTCGTTCAGCGTCTGCGACAGCAGCGGGATCTCGTCGGCGCCCTCGGGCACCGCGAGGCGACGCCCGTCATGTGCTGTGGAGATGGCCGCCGCCTCCCGCCGCATGCCCTCCACCGGTCGCAGCGCCCTCCCGACGCTGACCCACACCACCACCGCGAGCAGCGCCAGCCCCACCGGGACCGAGGTGCTGAGCAGGATGCCGGCGACGGCGGTGGCTCGTTCGATGCCCTCGGAGGAGTGACCCACGGCGATGAGGCGATCCCCGCCCTGCTCGCGCCGGGCGACCGTCGCGTAGGCGTCGGTCAGGGGGCGGACCCGGACCTCGTGCCGGGTGCCGGGGGTGCGCACCATGGGGGTGGTGACCCTCGGGTGGTCGGTGGCCACCACGCGTCCGCCCGCGTCGATGATCTGGACGAGGATGTCGTTCTTGCCGGTGATCACCGCCTGGCTGGGGGTCTGGCCGCGGTCCAGGCGAGCCTGGACCGACTCCACCTCCTGCAGGCTGGCGGTGTCGAGCCCGCTCTCCATCGTGGAGCGCAGGGAGCCGACGAAGAGGAACGAGCCCACCACCGCGACGACCATGGCGGCCAGGGTGGCCGCGCCCGTGACCCGCACGCGCACCTTGCTCAGCAGGAGGGTGCGGATCCTCATCCCGTTGCTCGGAGGCGGTAGCCGCTGCCGCGCAGCGTCTCGATGTCGTTGCGCGCGAATGGGGCGTCCAGCTTGCGCCGCAGGCGACCGATGTAGACCTCGACGATGTTGGGATCACCCTCGAAGTCGAAGTCCCACACGTTCCCGAGGATCTGCTGCTTGGTCACCACGTCTCCGGCGCGTCGCATCAGGAACTCCAGCAGCGACAGCTCCCGGGTCGTCAGGCGGACCGGCTCGCCGCCGCGAGTGACCGTCCTGCTGGCGGGGTCGAGCACCAGGTCTCCGACCTCGAGGTTCACCGGGCGCTCGGTCACGCCTCGACGCAGGAGCGACCGGACCCGGGCGAGCAGCACGTCGAAGGAGAACGGCTTGGTCACGTAGTCGTCGGCTCCGGTGTCCAGCGCCTCGACCTGGTCCCACTCGCCGTCCTTGGCGGTCAGCATGATGATCGGGGTCCAGTTGCCCTCCTCGCGCAGCTGGGCGCACACCTTGTAGCCGTTCAGCACGGGCAGCATGATGTCGAGCAGGATCACGTCGTAGGTGTTCTCGCGGGCGTACCAGAGCCCCTCGCCGCCGTCGGGCGCGACGTCCACGGCAAAGCCCTCAGCGATCAGACCCTGGCGCAACGATCCGGCGAGCCTCGGCTCGTCCTCCACCACCAGCACCCGCACGTCGGCCTCCTCGGCGCCCATCATGGCAACCGGAGGCCCACGACACGAGGGCATCGGCCCTTGCGCAGTTCAGGGTGGTGTCAGGTCGAGTTGCGAACCTCGAGGGGTGGAACACCAACTCGTCACCGTGCGTGCTCGTCTGGTCCGGCGCGTCTCGCCGGAGGTCCTGACCTTCCTCGTCGTCGGCGGGTGCGGCTACGTCGTCGACGTGGCGGTGTTCAACCTGCTGCTGTCGGCCCCGACGTTCTCCGGACAGCACCCTGCGCTGGCCCGGGTGGTCGCGGTCGCCGCCGCGATGGTCGTCACCTACGCCGGCAACCGGTGGCTGACCTGGCGGGGGGTCAACGGGCGCGCCCGCTCGCGGGAGGTGGCGCTGTTCGTGGTCTTCAACGTCCTCGGGCTGGGCATCTCCGTGCTGTCCCTGGTGGTCTCCCACGACCTGCTCGGGCTGACCAGCCGGTTGGCCGACAACATCTCCGCGAACGTGATCGGGCTCGCGCTGGGGACGCTGTTCCGGTTCTGGTCCTACCGGCGGTTCGTGTTCCGGGTGCCGCCACGCACGCCCGACACCTCGGTGCCGGTCGCCACCCCGAGCCCGGCAGGCCGGCCGTGATCGCCGTCCTCACCCCTGTGCTGATCAGCATGGGCGCGCTGGGCCTGCTGGTGGTGGTCGCGGTCGTCTTCGTCGAGACCGGCCTGATCGTCGGCTCGTTCCTGCCCGGCGACTCGCTGCTGGTCACGGTCGGCGTGCTGGTCGCGAGTCACGTGATGGCGCTGCCACTATGGCTGGTCGTGGCGGCCTGCGCTGCCGCGGCGGTCGCCGGGGACCAGGTGGGCTACGGGCTCGGGCGCCGCTTCGGGGCGGCGGTGTTCTCCCGGTCGCACAGCCGGTTGCTGAACCCGAGGCACGTCGTCAAGGCGCACGAGTTCTTCGCACGCCACGGGAGCCTGGCGGTGGTGCTGGCACGCTTCGTCCCGGTGGTGCGTGGGCTCACCCCGCCGGTGGCCGGCATGGGCCGGATGCCCTACCGGCGCTTCGCCGTCTACAACATCGTGGGCGGCGTCGCCTGGACGTCGCTGCTGCTCGTGGCCGGCTTCTACGCCGGGGGCGTGCCCCTGGTGGCTCGGCACGTCGAGCTGCTGGCCGTGGGCCTGGTGGTCGCCTCACTGGTCCCGACGGGGGTGATGTGGTGGCGCCGGACCCGGGCCCGCCCCCTCTCGGCGGTCAGTGCCAGTGGGCCCGGTCGTACTGCACCGGCCAAGGGGCGTCGGCTGCTGCGATCCCGAGCTCATGGGCCGCACGCAACGGCCACGACGGCTCGCGCAGCGCGGCCCGGCCCAGCAGCACGACGTCGGCCTCGGCGTTGGCCAGGACCTTCTCGGCCTGCTGGGGCTCGGTGATCAAGCCCACGGCGCCGGTGGCGACGCCGGAGCGACGCACCCCGGCGGCGAGAGGCACCTGGTAGCCCGGCTCGACCGGGATCGAAGCCGGGGCGTTGCCACCCGAGGAGACGTCGACGAGGTCGACTCCCCGGTCCTTGAGCAGCTCCGCGAGACGCGTGCTCTGCTCGAGGTCCCAGCCGCCGTCGAGCCAGTCGGTCGCCGAGATGCGCACCAGCAGCGGCATCGCCTCGGGCAGCACGGCCCGAACCGCGTCGACGGTCTCCAGGAGCATCCGGACCCGGTGGTCGAACGACCCGCCGTAGCCGTCGGTGCGCCGGTTGGAGAGGGGGGAGAGGAACTCGTGCAGGAGGTAGCCGTGGGCAGCGTGGATCTCCACGGTGTCGAAACCGACGTCCACCGCGCGTCGCGCGGCTTCGCCGAAGGCCCGGACCACGTCGCTGATCTGCTCGGGGGAGAGCTCCGTCGGATCCTCGTACCCCGGGAACGGCACCGCCGATGGACCCTGCGTGACCCAGCCGCCCTCGGCAACGGGCACGGAGCCGTCGCCGTCCGCCCACGGCCGGAAGGTCGAGGCCTTGCGCCCCGCGTGTGCGAGCTGCACGCCGATGGCAGCTCCCTGGCCGTGCACGAAGTCGACGACGCGTCGCCAGGCGACTGCCTGCACGTCGTTCCACAGCCCGGCGTCCTGGGGCGAGATGCGGCCCTCCGGGAGCACGGCTGCCGCCTCGGTGAGGACCAGGCCGAAGCCGCCGGTCGCCCGGGCGCCGAGGTGGACCAGGTGCCACTCGTCCGGGACGCCCCGGGTGGCGGAGTACTGACACATCGGCGCCAGCCAGATGCGGTTGCGGACAGTCAGTCCGCGCAGCGTGATCGGCTCGAACAGCTTCGACACAAAGACCTCCTGCGGCCTGGAATTGTTGCGAGCGTCAACTCTCGCTGCGTCGGTTTTGTTCCCGGACCGGGACGAGTGTGGCCGGGACCACTAGCGTCTCCGCATGGGTAGCCAGCCGTTCGGAGAGACGTCCGTGGGACCGGCCCGGCTCTTCTCCCTGGGCTCGGAGCCCGGGCCGGTGCTGGAGGTGCTCGACCTCGGCGCGACCGTGCACCGGCTCTGGGTCACCGGCGGCGACGGCGTACGCCGCAACGTGCTGCTGGGTCATCCGGCCGCGGAGGACCACCTGCGCTCGCCGGACTACCTCGGCAGCACGGTCGGCCGCTATGCCAACCGGATCGCCGACGGCAGGTTCCCACTCGGGGACCGGATGGTCCAGGTGGCCACCAACGATCGCGGGAACACCCTGCACGGTGGCCCCGACGGTTTCGACCGCCGGCTCTGGCGGGCGGTCGACGACGCCGAGGACAGCCTGACGCTCCAGCTGGAGAGCCCGGACGGGGACCAGGGCTTCCCCGGGACGCTGCTGGTCACCGCCAGGTTCGAGGTCTCCGCCGACACGGTGTCGCTGCGACTGACGGCGACCACGGACGCGGAGACCGTCGTGAACCTCACCAGTCACGCCTACTTCAACCTCGACGGTGAGGGAGCCGGGACGATCGAGGACCACCGGCTGCAGGTGCACGCTTCGGCGTACCTCCCCGTGGACGACACCGGCATCCCGCTCGGCCCCGAGGTCCCGGTGGCGGGCGCCCCGTTCGACCTGCGCTCGGCCGCACGCCTCGGCGACCGGATCCACGCCGACGACCCGCAGCTGGAGGCCGCCGGAGGGTTCGACCACAGCTTCGTGCTCGGCCAGGTGGAGGCGAGACAGGCGTGCCCGGGCTCCAGGGTGGTCGCCACGCTCGAGTCGTCGACCAGCAGGACCCGGCTGGAGCTGTCCACCGACCAGCCCGGGCTGCAGGTCTACACGGGCAACGCGCTGGACGGCAGCGGGCCCGCCACCGGGGGCGGCACGAACCGACGCTGGGCCGGGGTGGCCCTGGAGCCGCAGCTGCTCCCGAACACGCCCAACCGGACGAACGCAGCCGCCGCCCTGCTCGCGCCCGGGCAGACCTACACGGCCGCGCTCGACTGGCGGTTCGGCGCGCTGCCGGACACCCCCGATGCCGCCGCCCGGGGCTGACCCGGGCCGACCGGGACAGGGACATGATGGGCCGGTGAGCGAACGTCGGCCGTGGCTGACCCGGAACCTGAAGATCGTCTCGGCGGTGTCCTTCCTCCAGGACGCCGCCTCCGAGCTGCTCTACCCGCTGCTGCCGATCCTGCTCACCACCGTTCTCGGTGCCCCGGCCGCCGTCGTCGGCGCGGTCGAAGGGGTCGCCGAGGGTGTCGCCGCGGCGACCAAGGTCGTCTCCGGCCGGCTCTCCGACCGGTGGCGCAAGGTGCCTCTCGTCGGTCTCGGCTACGGACTCGCAGCGGTCGGGAAGGTGCTCGTCGCCGCCGCGACGGTCTGGCCGGTGGTGCTGCTCGGCCGCAGCGTCGACCGGCTGGGCAAGGGGATCCGTGGGGCACCACGTGACTCGCTGCTGGTCGTGGGCATCCCGGCCGGACAGCGGGGTCGAGCGTTCGGGTTCCACCGGGCAGCCGACACCGCCGGAGCCGTGGTCGGCCCGCTGCTCGCCCTGGCGGGCTACGAGCTGCTGAACCAGCAGCTGCGGCCGCTGCTCTGGGTCGCTGTCGTACCGGCAGTGCTGAGCGCCGCCCTGGTCCTCGTGCTGCGCGAGCCACCCAGGCCACCGGTGGTGGAGCCCCGACCGGCGGCCGAGGCCGGCGTGCCGCTGAGCGGGGACTTCTGGCGGGTGGTCGGTGTGCTCGCGGTGTTCAGCCTGGTGAACTTCCCGGACGCGCTGCTGCTGCTCCGGCTGCACGAGATCGGCTTCTCGGTGGTCGAGGTGATCCTCGCCTACGTCGGCTACAACGTCGTCTACGCGACGCTGAGCTATCCCGCAGGTGCGGTCGCCGACCGGCTCAGCCCACAGCACGTGGTCGCGGTGGGACTGCTGGTCTTCGCCGTCGTCTACGTCGGGCTCGGATCCACCACCGACCGGCTCGCTGCGTGGCTGCTGATCGGCGGGTACGGCGCCTACACCGGTCTGACCGACGGGGTGGGCAAGGCCTGGGTGTCGGGGCTGCTGCCCGAGGGGGCCCAGGGCACCGGTCAGGGGATCTTCCAGGGCGTCCTCGGCGGCGGCATCCTCGTCGCCGGGGTGTGGGCCGGGCTCGCCTGGGGCGAGGACGGTCACCTGCCGCTCGTGCTGGCCGGTTCCGTGGCCGGGGTGGTCGGCGTGGTGCTCCTCGTGTTCCGGTTGCCCGGGCCGTGGCTCAGCAGCTCTCGCGCCGGACCAGCTGGGTCGGCAGGATCACCCGGAGCGGGCCGGACTGGACGCCGCTGATCTGCTGCAGCAGCATCCGGGTCGCCTGCTCGGCCATCTCGACGACAGGGTTGCGCATCGTGGTCAGGGTCGGGCGAGTCCGCTCGGCATCCCCGAAGTCGTCGAACCCGACGAGGGCGACGTCGTCGGGAACGCGTCTTCCGAGGCCCGAGAGGACCTGCAACGCACCTGAGGCCATCAGGTCGGAGGCCACCATGAGCCCGTCGATGTCCGCGTGCTCGGCGAGCAGCTCCCTGGCCGCCTGGGCCCCGCCCGGCTCGGTGAAGTCACCGAAGGCCACCAGGTCGTCGGGGAGCCCGGCCTGTCGCATCGCCTCCTGGAATCCCTGGAGGCGATCGGCGCCCGCCGTCATGTCGGCCGGACCGGCCACGGTGCCGATGCGTCGACAGCCCCGTGCGACCAGGGTCTCGCCGGCGACCCGCCCTCCGTGCACCTGGTCGATGTCGACGAACGCGACCCGGTCGGCGCCCGACCAGGGCCGGCCGCCGAAGACGCAGGGGAGGCCCATGTCGGCCAGGCGGTCGGCGAGGTGGTCGTCACGGTGGTGCGAGGTGATGATGGCGCCGTCGACGTGGCGGGCGCCGAGGTAGCGCAGGGTGCGCTCGCTGTCGGCACCCGGGGGCGCCATCAGCAGCACCAGCTGGAGGTCGTGCTGGCCCAGCACGTGCGAGACGCCGCGCAGGGTCCCGGCGAAGAACGGGTCGGAGAAGACCCGGTCGTTGGGCTCCGGCACGACGACCGCCACAGAGCCGGTGCGACGGGTGACCAGGGACCTCGCGGCCGGATTGGGGGTGTAGCCCAGGGACCGGACGGCAGACTCCACCGCGAGCTGGGCGGCACGGCTGACGCGGTCGCCGCCGTTGATGGCGCGTGACGCAGTGGCCCGCGAGACACCCGCCACGCGAGCCACCTCGTCGAGGGTGGGGGCGGCCCCGTTGGCCGGCCGCACGGGCTTGCTCGTCACCGTTCCAACGCTACTGGCTCCGGGAGGCGCCCGGTGGCTGCGACCCCGGCGTACCAGCGAGCGCTGGCCTTGGGGGTCCGCTCGAAGGTCTCGTAGTCCACGTGCACGATGCCGAAGCGCTTGTCGTAGCCGTAGGCCCACTCGAAGTTGTCGAGCAGCGACCAGACGAAGTAGCCGCCGACGTCGACGCCCGCCGACATCGCCTCGTGCAGCGACCGCAGGTGCGCGTCGATGTACGCGACCCGGTTGGGATCCACGACCTCGCCGGCCGCGTCGACCTCGTCCTCGAACGCCGCACCGTTCTCGGTGATGTAGATCTGCGGCAGCTCGTAGTCCGCGTGCAAGCGCAGCAGCAGGTCGCGCAAGCCCCAGGGCTGCACCTCCCACCCCATCGCCGTGACCGGCAGGCCCCGGCTCGGGAAGCTGACGTCCTCGGCGCCCACGAAGGGTGACTTGGTGGGGCGGTCCGGGAGCCGTACGCCGAGCCCGGTCACGTCGGTCCGGGGATGACCCGAGACCTCGTCGCCGTGGTAGTAGTTCACGCCGAGCACGTCGATCGGCGCTGAGATCGTGGCCAGGTCGCCGTCCTGGATGACGTGCTGCCACCCGAGGTCCGCGGTGTCCTCGAGCAGGTCGCTCGGGTAGGCGCCCGTGAGCAGCGGGTCGAGGAACACCCGGTTGTGCAGCGCGTCGATCCGCCGAGCCGCGTCGACGTCCACCGGGTCGGCGGGGTCGGTCGGCTCCGCATGGGTGAGGTTGACGGTGATGCCGAGGGAGGCGTCGGGCTGGCGACGTCGGAGCTCCTCGACGACCAGCCCGTGGCCCAGCATCAGGTGGTGCGCGGCGACGAGACCGGCGCCCCCCTCCTGACGGCCGGGCGCATGCTGGCCGCCGGTGTAGCCGAGGAAGGCCGAGCACCACGGCTCGTTCAGGGTGGTCCACGTCGAGACCCGGTCGGACAGGGCGTCGTGGACGGCGAGGGAGTAGTCGACGAAGCGGTGCGCGGTGTCCCGGGTGGTCCAGCCGCCGAGCTCCTCCAGCGCCTGCGGGAGGTCCCAGTGGTAGAGGGTGACCCACGGCCGGATGCCGGCGGCGAGGAGCTCGTCGACCAGTCGGTCGTAGAACGCCAAGCCGGCAGGGTTCACCGCCCCGCCGTCGGGGCGGACCCGGGGCCAGGCCACCGAGAACCGGTAGGACTGGAGGTTGAGCGCCTTCATCAGGGCGACGTCCTCGACGTAGCGGTGGTAGTGGTCGTCGGCCCGTTCCCCGGTGTCGCCACCGATCACGGCACCGGGGACCCGGCAGAACGCGTCCCAGATGCTGTCGGTGCGGCCGTCCTCGTGGGTTGCGCCCTCGATCTGGTAGGACGCGGTGGCGCTGCCCCACACGAAGCCGGGTGGGAAGACGATGTCGCTGGAAGTGCGTGGGGTACTCATCCCTTGACGGCTCCTGCCATGATCCCGGACACCAGGTGGCGCCCGGCGAGTGCGAAGAGCACCAGGAGCGGGATCGTCGAGAGGATGGCCCCCGCGAGGACCAGGCTGAAGTCGACGTAGAAGCCGCTCTGGAGCTGCTGAAGTGCGATCTGCACGGTGGGGTTGCTGGCGGGCAGCACGATCAGGGGCCAGAAGAAGTCGGTCCAGGTGGCCATGAACGTGAACATGCCCAGGATCGCCGCCGCGGGGCGCGCCGCCGGGAGGACGACGTGCCAGAAGGTGCGGATCATCGAGCACCCGTCCATCCGGGCGGCCTCGATCAGCTCGTCGGGCAGCGCTTCCACGAGGTACTGCCGCATGAAGAAGACGCCGAAGGCCGTGACGAGTCCCGGGATGATCACCGCGGCGACCGAGCCGGTCCAGCCGAGCTTGGCCATCACGATGAACAGCGGGATGACGCCGAGCTGGGTGGGCACCGCGAGCGTGGCCACCACGAACACCATCAGTGGGTCCCGGCCGCGGAAGCGGAGCTTGGCGAACGCGAAGCCGGCCAGCGTGGAGAAGAACACCACCGAGACCGCCACCACCGACGACACGATCAGGCTGTTGGACAGCGCCTTCCAGAAGGCCACCGTCTCGAAGACACGCTGGGCGTTCTCGAAGAAGTAGCCCCCGGGCAGCAGCGGCGGGAGCCGCCTGGTCATCACGTCGGCCTGGTGCGAGCCGACGAGGAACGACCAGTACAGCGGGAACATGGAGCCCAACGCGAAGGCGATCAGCAGGCCGTAGGTCGCGAGTCCGGGTCGCTTGATCATGACTTGCCTCCGCTGCTGGCGATGCGCCGGGTGATGAGCAGGTTGAGGACGGCGATCACGATGATCACGAGGAAGAGGATCCAGGCGACCGCTGAGGCCGTGCCGAGGTTACGGACCCGCCAGCCCAGCTCCCAGAGGTACATCGTGATGGTCTGGTACTGGCGGTCGGAGCCGCCGAGACCGGTGTTGTCGAACAGGCGTGGCTCGGCGAAGATCTGCAGCCCGCCGATGGTGGAGGTGATCACCACGAAGATCACGGTGGGACGGAGCATCGGGATCGTCACCGAGATGAACTGACGCAGCTTGTTGGCGCCGTCGATGGCAGCCGACTCGTAGAGGTCGCGCGGGATCGCCTGCATCGCCGCCAGGAAGATCAGCGCGTTGTAGCCCGTCCAGCGCCAGTTCACCATCGTCGCGATGGCGAGGTGGCTGGGCAGGGTGTCGATGTGCCAGCGGATCGCGTCGAGCCCGAGCGCCTGCAGCCCGGAGTTGATCAGGCCCGAGCGGTCGCCGAAGAGGTTGCCGAAGATCAGCGACACCGCGACGGGTGCCACCACGAACGGGATCAGGATGCTCATCCGCCAGAAGGTCCGGGCGCGCAGCTCGCTGTCCAGCAGGGCCGCCAGGCCCAGTGCGATCACGATCTGCGGGATCGAGGAGAGCAGGAAGATGCTGAAGGTGTTGCGCATCGCCTTCCAGAAGAACCGGTCGGCGAAGACGTCACGGAAGTTCTCCAGCCCGACGAACTCTCCCTGGCCGCTGAGCAGGCTCCACTGGTGCACCGAGACGTAGGCCGTGTAGAGCAGCGGGAACATCCCGACGATCGCGAACAGGATGAAGAACGGCGAGATGTAGAGGTAGGGCGAGAGCTTGAAGTCCCACCGGGACAGCGTCTGCCCGAAGGCGACCCGTCGCGGGCTGCGGGGCGGGGTGGGCCCCCCCGGTACCCCCGCCGTGGCGGGGGTACCGGGGGAGCTGTCCCTCGTGGTGCTCTGGCTGGTCATGGACCTGGTCAGCTCAGGCGGTCGACGTCGGAGAGGAAGGACTTCCAGGCGGCGTCGGGGCTCTCCTTGCCCTCGTCGACCCGCTGGATCGCCTGCTGGAAGGCAGTGTTGATGTCGGCGTACTTCGGGCCCTTGTGAGGAACGACCGACACGGCCTTGGCGCGTTCCGCGAGGATCTGGCCGGTGGGGGCGTCGTTGAAGAACGCGTTGGTGGTGTCGAGCAGCTCAGGGCTCTCGAGGGCCTCGAGCTGGCTGGGGAAGGTGCCCTTGGCCTTGAACGCCTTGATCTGCTGCTCCGGAGCGGTCAGCCAGGCGGCGAGCTCCTTGGCCTCCTCCACGTGGTCGGACTGGGTCGGGACCGTCAGGTAGGAACCGCCCCAGTTGCCGCCACCGCCGGGGAAGGCGTTGGCGATGTCCCAGCCCTCGACGCCGGCAGCGTTGCCCTCGATCACGCCGAGCATCCAGCCGGGGCAGGCCATGGTCGCGAAGCCGTTGCTCTGGAACGCCTTGGCCCAGTCCTCGCTCCACTGCGTCATCCCGGTGGCCATGCCCGTGTCGGCCTTGGAGGTGACGGTGTCGAAGATGTCCTTGACCTCGGGGCTCTCGCCCGCGATGACGTTGTTGTCCTCGTCCTCGAAGGCGTACTCGACCTGGTTGACCATCGCCTGCGCCGTGGCGCCGGAGGTGTCGTACCAGGCGGTCTTCGGCATCTTCTTGATGAAGTCCTCGCCGGTGGCGAAGTAGTCGTCCCAGGTGCCCACGAGCTCGGCGACCTTCTCGCGATCGGTCGGCAGGCCGGCCTTCTTGAACAGGTCGGCGCGGTAGCAGATGCCCTCCGGGCCGATGTCGGTGCCGTAGCCGATGAGCTTGCCGTCCTCGGTGGTGGCGGCCTCGGTCTTCCAGTCAAGCCAACGGCCCTCGACCGACTCGTCGCTCAGGTCGGTGAACGCGCCGGACTCCTGCACCAGCGCCGAGAGCCAGTCGACCTCGACGGCCTCGATGTCGGAGAGGCCGGAGCCGGCAGCCATCTTGGTGTAGAGGTTGTCCTGGTGCTCGTTGGCCGTGCCGGCCTTCTTCTGCACCACCTTGACGTCCGGGTTGAGCTGCTCGTACTCCTTGAGCAGCTCCTCGTAGCCGAACTCGTTGAAGGTCGCGACGGTCAAGGTGATCTTGCCGTCCGCGTCGGTCCCGGATCCGCTGCTGCCGCAGGCGGCGGTGAACATCAGCCCGAGGGCGGCCGTCCCGGCCACGGCGAGCTTGAACGTCTTGTTTCGTGGTGATCGCACCATTGACTCCCTGGTTCATCGGGCCCGTTCCGGGGTGTTCCCGGTGGGTGCTGCTGGGAAGCACTTCGGGCCCGAGATGTGGAAGCGCTTCCATTAACGTGATGTGGACAACATGGCATTGGGGCCCTCGAAGGTCAAGGCTTCGCGGGAAAGTCGTCCGGTTTGCGGTGGGATCGCTTCCACCAGTGGTCTAGCGGGCGTTCGGTGCGCAGCCCAGAGGACCGGCCGGTGCCGGGTCGGGCCACAATGCACGGGTGACCCAGAAGCGCACGTGGTTCGAGTCCCCGGCGGATGCCGACAAGCAGCTGGCCGCGGTGGGCTACCTCTCCGACACCGCCACCTCCACCACGACCTACCTGTCCGGCGTGCTGGAGAAGCCGCTGCTGGTCGAGGGCCCGGCAGGCGTCGGCAAGACCGAGCTGGCCAAGGCGATCGCCCGCGCCACCGGCGCCGACCTGGTCCGGCTGCAGTGCTACGAGGGCTTCGATGAGGCGCGGGCGCTGTACGAGTGGAACTACAAGAAGCAGCTGCTGCGCATCCAGGCAGCGGGCGACCAGTCGTGGGACGAGACGCACGACGACATCTTCACCGAGGAGTTCCTGCTGACCCGGCCGCTGCTCACCGCGATCCGCCGGGAGGGGCCGACCGTCCTGCTCATCGACGAGGTCGACAAGACCGACGTCGAGGTCGAGGGCCTGTTGCTGGAGATCCTCAGCGACTTCCAGGTCACCATCCCGGAGATGGGCACGATCGAGGCGGTACGCCGCCCGCTGGTCGTGCTCACCTCGAACGCCACCCGCGAGCTCTCCGAGGCGATCAAGCGCCGCTGCCTGTTCCTGCACATCGACTACCCCGACGCGGAGCGGGAGCGGGAGATCGTGCTCTCCCAGGTGCCCGAGGTCGAGGAGGCGCTCGCCGGGCAGATCGTCGAGGTGGTCTCCAGGCTGCGCGGGATGGAGCTGCGCAAGGCGCCCTCGATCGCCGAGACGATCGACTGGGCGCGGACGCTGGTGGCCCTCGGGACCGGAACCCTCGACCCGGCGGCGATCGACCAGACCCTGGGCGTGGTGCTCAAGCACGCCAGCGACCACGACCGGGCGATCCGCGAGCTGCGACTGCGCTCCACATGACGCTCCTGGACCGGCACATCGCGTTCGTCGAGGCCCTGCGTCGCGCCGGGCTGCCGGTCTCCCTCGCCGAAGGGCTCGACGGTGTCCGCGCGATCGACGCGTTGGGCATCGGAGAGCGCGAGACCCTGCGGGCGGCGTACGCCGCGACGCTGGTCAAGCGGCAGAACCACCGTCCGGCGTTCGACCAGGTCTTCGACCTCTACTTCCCGGCGCTGATCGGGGACGGGGCGTCTGCCGGGGTGACCGACCTGGACGCGGAGGGGCGCGACCCGGCCGAGGCCGACCCGGGCCCGTCGACGGTGGGTGGTGACGGGCCGCAGGCGTTGGCCGACTTCCAGGAGGCGCTGGCGACCGCGATGGCACTCGGCGACCCGGACGCGCTGGCGATGCTGGCGCGCGAGGGGGTGCTGCGGTTCGGCCTGATCCGCGGACGGGGACCCGGTGAGCAGCGCTGGTCGTCGTACAACGTGCTCAACCGGGTCTCCCCGGACGAGCTGGTCGAGCGGGCGCTGCGTGCCCTGGTCGGCGACGGCGCGTGGGACGAGGACCCCTCCCTGGTTCGCCTGGTCGAGGCGCAGGGCCGGGTCTTCGAGCAGCTCGTCGACTCCGAGGTCCGCCGGCGGGCGGCCGAGGTCCGCGGCCCCGAGCACGTCGCCCGGCACACCGTGCGTCCGGCGATCGAGCAGGTCGACTTCACCTCGGCCCGACGCGCGGACCTCGAGCTGATGCGCCGGGAGATCCAGCCGCTCGCACGCCGGCTGGCCACCCGGCTGAGCCGGGAGCAGCACTCCCGGCAGCGCGGCCCACTGGACTTCCGGCGCACGGTGCGGGCCTCGATGTCCAGCGGTGGCGTCCCGATGGAGACCCGGCACAGGCCGAAGCGCCCGGGGCGCACGGATCTCGTGGTGCTCTGCGACGTCAGCGGCTCGGTGGCCAACTTCGCCAGCTTCACGCTGATGATGGTCTTCGCGCTGCGGGAGCAGTTCAACCGGGTGCGGGCGTTCACCTTCGTCGACGAGATCCACGAGGTCACCGACCGGTTCACCCGCGGCGCCGACCCCGCGCAGACGATGACTGACCTCGCGGCGAGTGCCCGCTACGCCAGCCTGTGGGGTCGCACGAACTACGGCCGGGCGTTCACCCGGTTCGCCGACCAGTACCCCGACGCGTTGACGCCTAAGACCAACCTGCTGGTGCTCGGCGACGCCCGCTCCAACCACAGCGACCTCGCCCTCCCGGTGGTCAAGGACCTCGTGCACGCCTCCCGGCACAGCTGGTGGCTGAACCCGGAGCACTCCCGCAACTGGAACACCGGAGACTCGGCAGCACGGGAGTACGGCAGGCTGATCTCGATGGTCGAGTGTCGTAACCTCACCCAGTTGGGTGAATTCGTGCACGATCTCGCCTGATCGAGTCCGATTCGACGTAGGGTTGCAAACATGAATCTAACGGGACGAATCCGTCACACCGGGCCGGTGGCCGCTCTGCTGTCCGCCCTGGTGCTGTCCGGGTGCGGGACCGGGCCGGCCCCGCAGGGTGAGGCGGAGCAGGGCCCGGAGACGGCGTACACCGTGGCCGCGGCCTCGCGCAGCGTCCGCGTGGTCGCCGTCGGTGACATCGCCTGCGAGCCGGGGAAGCCCACGGCCGCGACCCTGTGCCGCCAGTCCGCGACCGCGGCGCTGGCGCAGCGGCTGAAGCCGGCGGTCGTGCTCACGCTCGGGGACCACCAGTACGAGGACGCGTCGCTCGCCAACTTCCGCGCCTCCTACGACAAGTCGTGGGGTGCGCTGCGCTCGAAGACGTTCCCGGCCCTGGGCAACCACGAGTACAGGACGCCCGGTGCCAAGGGCTTCTTCGACTACTTCAAGGGTCGCCAGCCGGGCGGCAAGGGCTACTACCGGGTGACCACCAACGGCTGGAACATCTACGTCCTGAACAGCAACTGCGACAAGGTCAACTGCGCCGCCGAGGCGGCGTGGCTGGACAGGCAGATGGCGGCCAACCCGTCGAAGTGCTCGCTGATCACGATGCACCACCCCCGCTACAGCTCCGGTTTCGAGCACGGCAGCAGCACCTTGGTGAAGGGTCTGTGGAAGGCGGCCTACCGGCGTCACAACGATGTCGTGCTGGCCGGGCACGACCACGACTACGAGCGGTTCCGCCCGATGGACGCCAGCAACCACATCCGGAAGCGGCGCGGGATGGTCTCGTTCGTCTCGGGCACGGGCGGCAAGAACCTCTACCGTCTCGGCAAGCGCAAGAAAGGCTCGGCCTACTTCCAGGCGAAGACCGCCGGCGTGCTGGCCCTCGACCTGAAGGTGGGCTCGTTCTCCTGGGGCTACTGGTCGGTCGACAACAAGCTGATGGACAGCGGCAGCCGCACCTGCCGCTGACCCTGGCCCGATGCCGGTCAGATGACCCATGTGGCCGCGGGCCTCGCTGACGCGCGCTAAAGTGGTCGATTCCCCAAGCACCATCTGCTCCGACGGAGGACATCGACGTTGAACAGTGACGTTGCTGCGCGCGAGGCCGCGCGCGAGCAGGAGTACGTCGACACCGTCTACGACCAGCTGGGCAAGGCAGCGCTCTCTGCCCAGGAGCTGGCCAAGGAGGGTCTCGAGCGCGGCCGCATCGGCAACGAGGGCGGCCTCGTCGAGCGCGACGCGATGGTCTACCAGGCTTCCCGGCGGATGGCGACGCTCGACGCCGCCCACGAGGGACTGGTCTTCGGCCGCCTCGACATGGGTGCCCAGGTCTCCGAGGTGCCGCGCTACATCGGCCGGATCGGGCTGCGCGACGACAACTACGACGTGCTGCTGATCGACTGGCGCGCGCCGGCCGCAGCGGTGTTCTACCAGGCCACCCAGGCCACCCCGCTGGGCGTCGTGCGACGCCGGATCCTGCGGTCCAAGGGTGTGCAGGTGCTCGGCGTCGAGGACGACCTGCTCGACCCGTCGGACCCGGCCGCGGAGACGCTGCCGATCGTGGGCGAAGGGGCCCTGCTGGCCCAGCTGTCCCGGGCCCGCGACCGGTCGATGCACTCGATCGTCGCCACGATCCAGGCCGAGCAGGACCTCGCGATCCGCGCACCGAACAAGGGTGTCGTGTCGATCACCGGCGGTCCGGGCACCGGCAAGACCGTGGTGGCCCTGCACCGTGCGGCGTACCTCCTCTACGGCGACCGGCGGCGCTACGAGACCGGCGGCGTGCTCGTCGTCGGACCGTCCGGGGTGTTCATGCGCTACATCGAGCGGGTGCTCCCGTCGCTCGGCGAGACCGCAGTCGCCCTGCGTTCGCTCGGCGAGGTGGTCGACGGGGTCAAGGCCAGCCGGCGCGACGAGCCGGCGGTCGCCGAGGTCAAGGGCTCCGCAGCCATGGCCGAGGTGCTGCGTCGCACCGCACGACAGGCCGTGCCGGACGCGCCGCGCGAGTTCCGGGTCTTCTACCGCGACGACGTGATCGTCCTCGGTCCGCGCGAGCTGGGTGCCCTGCGCCGCCAGCTGCTGTCGATGGGCCTGCGCAACCGGTCCACGACCCGGGTCGCCTCCACCCTCATCGACGCGATGTGGCGCCAGGTGCGCAGCGAGCGAGGGCGGGAGCGGACCAAGGAGGAGTTCGCCGAGGAGATGCGCACCAGCGACGCGTTCCTCGGCTTCGCCGCCGCCTGGTGGCCGCAGCTCGACGCCGCCACCGTGCTCGGCTGGCTGCGTGACCGCGACATGCTCACCCGGGTCAGCGAGGGCGTGCTCGACGACGAGGCCGTCCGCCTGCTCACCAAGTCCTGGGGCTCGACCGAGGACGTCCGCGAGCTCTCGGTCGACGACGTCGCACTGCTCGACGAGCTGCGCTACCTGCTCGGTGACCCGCCGATCGTGAACACCGGCTCGGTCGACGACGAGTACCTCGGCGCCGACGACGCCTCGCTCCACGAGGTCTTCACCGCCTCCGAGCGGGAGTACGCCGGGCCGCGCGGCTGGACCCCGCCGACCAACCGCGTCGAGGACGACGGCTTCGCGCACGTCCTGGTCGACGAGGCGCAGGACCTCACCCCGATGCAGTGGCGGATGGTGGGTCGTCGTGGTCGTGGCGCCACCTGGACCATCGTCGGCGACCTGGCCCAGTCCTCGTGGCCGGTGCCCGAGGAGGCTGCCGCCGCGCGCGCCGCTGCGCTGGGCGACAAGCCCCGTCACGACTTCCACCTGTCCACGAACTACCGCAACTCCGCGGAGATCTACGAGTTCGCGGCCGACTACGCCCGGCGGGTGGGCCTGGACGCCGACCTGCCCAACGCCGTGCGCTCGACCGACGAGCCCCCGGTCGAGCTGCGGGTCGAGGACCTGGAGTCGGCGGTCCGCGAGCAGCTGAGCCGGCTGGCCGGCTCACTGCCCGGCACGGTCGGTGTGGTCGTGCCGATGGCGCGCCTCGGCGAGGTCTCCCGCTGGGTCTCCTCCTGGCCGGAGCTCGCCGAGGAGACCGGGACGCCGGAGTCCCGGATCGTCGTACTCACCGGGCTGGACACGAAGGGCCTCGAGTTCGACGGCATCGTCGTGGTCCAGCCCCACGAGATCGAGGAGGAGTCCCCGACCGGACGCGCCACCCTCTACGTCGTCTACACCCGCGCCACCCAGCTGATGGTCACCCTCACCTCCTAAGGGGCCACCCACCCCCACCCACCACCCCCACCACCCACCGCCGACCGGGCACCCCGGGTTGCCACGGGTGCGCCGACCGGGCACCCCGGGTTGCCACGGGTGCGCCGACCGGGCACCCCGGGTTGCCACGGGTGCGCCGACCGGGCGGTTCTGGTTGTCTTCGGCGAGGATGAGCCATGCTGATTCATCCTTGGGACCAGGCCACCCGGGCCGAATGGCAGCGTGTGCTCGACATCGCGGACTTCGGCCAGCTCGTGACCTCCGGCCATGTCGACGGCTTCGCTGTCGTCGTACCCACCCACTTCGTCTACGACGGCGCCGACACGGTGCTGCTCCACCTGGCTCGGCCGAACCCCGTCTGGCGCGCACTCGAGGCGGACCCGCACGCGGTGCTGGCACTGACTGGTGACTACACCTACGTCGAAGCCGGCTGGAACACGGACCCGGGGGACGACCCCACCCGCGGCGTCCCAACCTCCTACTACACAGCTGTCCAGCTGCTCTGTCGCGCAGAGATCGTCGATGACCCTCGCGAGAAGGCTGAGATCCTCGCAACACAGCTCGGGCACTTCGAGCCGGCCGGTTCGACCCGGGCAACGCCCAGCGCTGACGACGAGAGCGATCGACGTCAGCTGCCTGGGATCCGGGGAGTGCGACTGCACATCGAGGGCGTGCGCGCGAAGATGAAGTACGGCGGGAACAAGTCGCCGGCCCATCGACGGGCCATCGCGGACCACCTGGCCGATCGGGACGGGCCCCTGGATGCGTCGGCGCGCGATCAGCTGCTGCGTCGGCTGGACGAGCACGACGGCTGAGCGAGCGGCCTCAACCCGGGCCTGCCCGCTCGGCGTGCTCCTGGCAACCCGGAGCGCCCGCTCGGCGTGCTCCTGGCAACCCGGACTGCCCGCTCGGCGTGCTCCTGGCAACCCGGAGCGCCCGCTCGGCGTGCTCCTGGCAACCCGGAGCGCCCGGTCGGCGGGGTGTGGGCAACCCGGAGCGCCCGGTCGGCGTTCTAGTAGCGTTCCCGGCATGCCCGACGCCGAGAGCTCCACCGCCAGTGCTGCGCTCGCTGAGCTGGTGGGGCACGAGGCCTGGGCGGTGATCCGGCTGCGGGAGAGCGGCACCGTGACGCTGGTCGGGGGCTCGCTGCAGCCGGCCGAGAAGCTCCGGGACATCCCGCTCGAGGTCGGCACGCCGGAGCCGGGGCGCCGGTTCGACCACCTCGTCGCCGTGCCGTTCCGCCAGGTCGCCGAGCGCGGGTTCGTCGCGCACGACGACGGCGCGCCGCTTGCCGTCGTCCGGATCGACAGCGAGGTCGAGGTCCCGCTGGCGGAGCTGGTCGACGCGCTGCCCGACGAGGAGGTCACCTTCGAGGACCAGGGCGGCTTCGAGACCAGCGACGACGACTACGCCCGCGTCGTGGAGCGGATCATCGCCGACGAGATCGGCAACGGCGAGGGTGCCAACCTGGTCGTCGGGCGGCGCTATCGAGCACAGCTGCGCGACTGGAACGTCGACAAGGCCCTGACCGTGCTGCGCCGCCTGCTCACCAACGAGCGGGGCGCCTACTGGACCTACTGCTTCTGGACCGGCGACCGGTTCCTGATCGGCGCGTCGCCCGAGCGGCACGTGAGCGTGCACGGCGGCGACGTCCGGATGAACCCGATCTCGGGGACCTTCCGCCTGCGCGGTGTCGCGGCCGGCACCACCGCCGAGAGCGACGACCTCAAGTCGCGGCTGCTGGACTTCCTCGCCGACGAGAAGGAGATCTTCGAGCTCTTCATGGTCGTCGACGAAGAGCTGAAGATGATGTGCGAGATCTGCCACGAGGGTGGCCAGGTGCTCGGCCCGTTCCTCAAGCCGATGACCCACCTGGTGCACACGGAGTACCTCCTCGCCGGGCGCACCCGCTCCGACGTGCGCGACGTGCTCCGCGACACGATGTTCGCCGCCACCGTCACCGGGGCGCCGGTGGAGAACGCCTGCCGCCTGATCCACGAGTACGAGTCGGAGGGCCGCGGCTACTACGCCGGCGCGCTCGCTCTGATCGGTCGGGACGCCCAGGGCAACCCCACGGCCGACTCGCCCATCGTGATCCGCACCGCCGACGTCGGACCGGACGGCACGCTCTCGGTGATGGCCGGTGCCACCCTGGTCCGTGACTCCGACCCGGGCTACGAGGTCGCCGAGACCCTGGCCAAGGCCGGGGGGATCCTGACCGCGTTCGGGCTGGTGCCGGGAGCGACGGCCACGCCGTCCGACATCGCCGCCCTGATGCAGGACGAGGACGTGCTGATCGCGCTGAACTCGCGCAACCAGCGGTTGGCGAAGTTCTGGCTGACCGACCAGGCGGGTGCCCCGCCGGCGCCGTCGCTGGCCGGGCGCACGATCGGGATCCTGCACGGCGAGGACGACTTCGTGAACATGCTCGGGCACGTGTTCTCCGTGCTCGGGATGACCTCACGCGTGGTTCGACACGAGGACTACCGGTCCGGCACCTTCGACGACGTCGACCTCGTGGTGGTCGGCCCAGGGCCCGGAGACCCCCGCGACCACGCTCATCCGAAGATCGCCGCCTACCGCGCACTGGTCGACGAGCTGCTCGCTTCCGGACAGAGGTTCCTGGCCGTGTGCCTCGGGCACCAGGTGCTGTGTGACCGGCTCGGGATCCCGCTGGACTACAAGGACATCGTCTTCCAGGGCACCCAGTCGAGCGTCGAGATAGACGGTCGCCAGGAGCGGGTCGGCTTCTACAACACCTTCGTCGGCCGCCTCGGCGAGAACGGCGCCCCGGAGGGGGTCCGCGTCGAGGCGGACGCCGCCACCGGGGACATCCACGTGGTGTCCGGGCCGACGTTCCGCGGTGTGCAGTTCCACGCCGAGTCGATCCTCACCGAGAACGGCTTCGCGCTGCTGCGCCAGCTGTTGCTGGAGCTGTTGGGGTGAGCCCGCGGGTGCTCGTGGTGGACCACTACGACTCCTACACGTGGAACCTCGTGCACCTGATCGCCTCGGTCACCGGTGCGCTGCCCGACGTCGCCGAGCACGATGCCCCGGGCGTCCTCGAGCGCGCCCGGCTGGCGAGCCACGTGGTGCTCTCGCCCGGCCCCGGCCACCCAGCGGTCGCGACGGACTTCGCCCTCGGCGACGCCGTCTTCGCCCTCGACGTGCCGGTGCTGGGGGTGTGCCTCGGGATGCAGGCCCTGGTCACGGCGTACGGCGGAACGGTGGGTCGGGTCGAGCCGGCCCACGGCGAGGTGGCGCAGGTCGAGCACGACGGGCAGGGCGTGCTGACCGGGCTGCCGTCACCGTTCGAGGCGGTGCGCTACCACTCCCTCGCCGCCACCGCGGTGCCCGACGTCCTGGAGGTCACGGCCACCGCCGGGGACGTCGTGATGGCCGTGCGACACCGGTCGTTGGACCAGGAGGGCGTGCAGTTCCACCCGGAGTCAATCCTGTCGCGCCACGGCGTCGCGATCGTCCGGACCTTCCTGGCGGGTCGTCGTGGCTGACCACGCCCTGGGCCAGGTCGCCGAGGCCGTGCGGGACGGATTCGCTCGCAGCGACAGGGTGTTCTGGCTCGACGGCGGCGGCTCCCGGGAGTGGTCCGGGCGACGCTCCCTGGTGGGCGTCCTCGACGCCGACGACGTCTCGCTGAGCCTCGACGCCGTTCGGGGCGAGGTGACCCGGCACCAGTCGGGCCGCGACGAGGTGGTCGGCACGGACATCTTCGACGTGCTCGAGTCCGAGATCGCGCGCGACGCCGGTGACCCGGACGTGCACTGGGTCGGGTGCTTCGGCTACGCCGCTCGACCCGACCTCCCGGCCCGACCGTGGGGGGCCGGCCCCGACGCGATCTGGATGCGCTGCCGGCGACCGACGGTCTTCCGGCACGACCGGGCAGAGGCCATGGGCTCGACCGGAGACGGAGGCACCCGCCCTGCCCCGCCTGTGCCGGGTTGGTACGCCGACGCCTTCGCGGAGGTCCAGGAGCAGCTGCGGGCCGGCAACTCCTACGAGGTGAACCTGACCTACCGCGAGGTGCTCGCCCGCACCGACGACCCGCTGGCCACCTACCTGCGGCTGCGCTCGAACAACCCGGCGCCGTACGCCGGCCTGCTGCGGCACCGGGGGACACACCTGCTCAGCAGCTCGCCGGAGCGCTTCGCCACCGTGGACCGGCGTCGAGGGCTGGAGACGAAGCCGATCAAGGGCACCACACCGCGGGGCGCCACCGCGGCCGACGACGAGCAGCTGCGCACCCGCCTCGTCACCGACCCGAAGTTCCGTGCCGAGAACCTGATGATCGTCGACCTGCTCCGCAACGACCTGTCGATGGTGTGTGAGGTCGGCACGGTGACGGTGCCCAGCCTGATGGCGGTGGAGTCGTACGCCAGCGTGCACCAGCTGGTCTCCACGGTCCGCGGTCGGCTCCGCGCCGACGTCACCACGATGGGTGCCCTGCGCGCGCTGTTCCCGGCCGGCTCGATGACCGGTGCGCCGAAGCTCAGGACGATGCAGATCATCGACGACGTCGAAGCCGAGCCGCGCGGCCTCTACGCCGGAGCGTTCGGCTGGATCTGCGCGGACGGCCGCGCCGACCTGGGCGTGGTGATCCGCTCGCTGTACACCGGGCCCGATGGTGTGTGGCGCCTCGGGACCGGCGGCGGCATCACGGTCGGTTCAGACGTCGAGGAGGAGTGGGCGGAGACTCTCTGGAAGGCCCAGCGGCTGCACTCGTCGCTGCCGGACGACCAGAAGGGTCCGTGACCGCCGGAGCCACCGCGCCCTCGGGCAGCAGGCCGACGGGCACCAGTGCCCCGGGGCGTACGTCGTGCCAGAGCCCTGGTTGCGCGAGCTGTGCGTGATGGTCCAGCCGGCGCCGTCGGACCACGGAGCGCCGCAGCATCCGCAGCACCGCTCGGTCCAGGCGTCCCGAGTCCAGCTGAACGAGGAACGTGCCCTCGTGCTCGACCGGCATCACCGCCCGACACTGCCTGCCGGCGGCGTCCTGGAGGAGCCAGACGACGTGATCCCAGGTCAGCCACTCCGTCTCGGCCCGGAAGCCGGCTGCGCGTGTCCGGGGGCCGGCCTCAGCGCCGGTTATGCGGTGCTCGCGCCGCCGACCGAAGGTGCAGTCGTCGACGACGCCGCGCCGCGCCGTGCGGGTGAGCAGCTCGACCGGACCCGGATCCAGCTCGATCGCGAGGCACCACGGCCGGGCCCATTCCCACACCTCGTCCAGGGCGTCGGTGGCCGGAGCGGGCGGGAAGAACCACGCGGGATCCAGACGGGAGGGCAGCGTCGCCCGCGCCTGCCCCAGCGGAGGCGGGCCGTGCTGGAGGCCGGTCACACAGGCAGCGAGGAGGGTGACCGCGGCCAGCAGCCGCAACCCCTCGACGTACTCCCCGCTCACCTCGAGCCCCCCGACGTGAGGACGCACCAGGATCCCCGGCGAGTGCTCGAGCTCGGTGATCGCGGCGAGCGCCGGGGCGCAGGACTCCACGAAGAGGCGACCCACCTCCATCACCCGAGCGTCGGGCACCGAGACGTGCAGGTGCGTCGACAGCCCGGTGAGCCGGGTGGCGGCTCGGGTCGGTGCCGCGGCTCGCAGCCAGGTGCGCTCGGAGCGCAGCAAGTCGTCGAGGGCGCGCGGTGCCCCCGGCGTCAGCGGCAGCGGCGGGGTGGCCAGCACGGCCTCCCAGCCGTCGGTCGTCAGCGCGACTCCGGACGGGAGCCGTCGCGCCCTCGGGTCGCCGGGGTCGAGCGCCTGCAGGGATCCCGCCACCCGGCCGATCAGATGCCGGAAGTCGAGGCGGCGCTGTCCACTCCAGAGGGTGAGCTGGTGCTCGACCCGCAGACGCAGCCCGCTGCGGGGCACTGCGCCGAGCTCGAGCACGCGACGATGCACCGGCGAGGTGACTGCCGGGGCAGGCGGGGGTGCGGTCGCGGCTCGCCCGGCCACATTGCCAGGCACTCGCTGACGCGGCACCAGCACGACATCGCCGCGCGGGTCATTCCAAGCCATGACATCCCCCCGGTTCACCGGGCAGGTCCAGGTGGGACTACCACCTGGAACGCCCGGTGAGCCACATCGTGCGGCCGGCTCAGCCTGGGGACAAGTCGGTCACCCCAACGGTCGAGCCAAGGTCTAGACCTGGTCGGCGCCAGCGGGGCAGGTGAGGACAACCCCTTGACGGGGGCACCGACAGTCCCGACACTTCGCCCGAACCATGATGTTCATGATCAAGGCACGCCAAAGAGGACGCGGACCGCGGTTCGAACCCGGGCGGCTAGCCGGACTGGGCGCTCGCGAACCAGGGGTGGTGCAGGTCGAGGTACTTCACGTCCTGCATCATCGACATCTCGGTCTGGAACTGCTCCCGCAGCTCGGCAGGCATCTCCTTGTGCTCGCCCTCGCGCGCCTCGGCCTCGGTCCGGAAGGCCACCGTCTGGGTGAACCAGCCGTCGGGCTCCATGGCGATGGTGCCACCGAGGATCTCCGGCCGCGTCTCGTGCAACATGTCCATCGGTTGCTCCATGAAGTGCCGGAAGCGCTCGGGGTCGCTGAGCCGTCCTTGCATGATCTGCACGAAGCCGGCCTCGTCGGAGCCACCGCCGAGGAACGTCATCGCGTTGTCGCAGTCATGGAAGGTCACCTCGCCGTCGAAGCAGGACTTGGTCTCCTCCCACCAGGCGCCCTGCTCGGGCCGCGCCGAGTTCTGCGCTGCGGCCTCGCGCGAGTCGAACCTGATGACGCCGACGAACTCACCGTCGTCGGTGATGCCATAGGTCCCGCCGAGCCAGCCTTCCACCTTCGAGCCCATCTCGTCGCGCCACTGGTCGATGAGCTGGTGCACCCGGTCGGCGTCGTTGCACTTGCCTTGGATGATCTGGATGAACATCGCGACATCCCCTTCCCCGAGAGTCGCCCCACCCTGGGGCGCACCAATTGACGCTACGCCTCGGTGGGGGCCCTGTCACCGGGCCGAAACCCTCGGCCCACAGGTCGTCGGGGACGTGTCGGCGAAGCCGGGGAGAGGGGGCGAGTCGCACCCGCGACGGCCGCCGATGGGAGCCGAGCGCGTCGCGTGGGGCGGGGGTCCGGCCAACCCATCCAGGCCCCCCCGGTGTGGTCCGGACGACCCCGCGCCACGCGTCGCGACCGACCCATGGTCTGCTACGACGCCGGACGAGGCAATGTGAACTCCGGAGTCCGGAAATGTTGACTAGACCGCACGACCGCCGAGTGGGTGGGGCGTTTTGCCGCTTTGCAGGACGAATGCCGGGTCTCGCTCCTATCGTTGTCGCGCAGGAACCGAGCACAGGAGACACCGGGGTGGCGATCAGCGAGAGCGTCCTCCCGCTCGAAGAAGCGGCGCCCCAGTCCCCACCCGAGCGGCGATCCACCACGGCCATCACGGTCCTGTTCGGCACGACGGCTTTCGTCGGAGCCGGTCTCCTCTTCGTCGTACAGCCGCTGGTGGCGAAGCTGATCCTCCCGTCGTACGGCGGTTCGGCGACCGTGTGGAGCACCAGCTCGCTGTTCTTCCAGGTGCTCCTGCTCGCGGCCTACGCGTACGCGCACGTGTCCACCTCGCGTTGGGCCGGTCTGCAGCCTCGCGTGCACCTCGTCGTCCTGCTTCTGCCCGTCGTCGCGCTGCCGCTGGCGGTCCCGGGTGACGCGGCTCCGGGCCCCGACGCCTCGCCTGCCCTGTGGCTGCTGCGCACGCTGGTGCTGATGATCGGGCTGCCGTTCGCGGTGGTCGCCACCACCGGGCCGCTGCTGCAACGGTGGTACTCGTGGGGAGGGCACCGCCGCTCCGAGGACCCCTACTTCCTGTTCGCGGCCAGCAACCTGGGCAGCTTCGGCGGGCTGCTCGCCTACCCGCTCCTCGTCGAGCCGAACCTGACCCTCGCGGCGCAACGCACCTGGTGGTCGGGCGGGTTCGCTGTGTTCCTCCTGCTCACCGGCGCCTGTGCCCTCTCGGTTCCACGGCGGCGGCGGGGGGTGGCGGTCCCGGCCAGCACCATCACGTTCGGTCCGGACCGACGCCAGGTCCTGACCTGGGCTGCGCTCGCATTCCTGCCCTCGTCGCTGATGCTGGGCGTCACCGCGCACATCTCCACCGACGTCGCCGCCATCCCGCTGCTCTGGGTGGTTCCGCTCGCCATCTACCTCGCGACGTTCGTGCTGGCCTTCGCGCGCACGTCACGGGCCGCTCCGGTCCGCGTGACGCGCTGGGCGGTCGCTGCTGCGTTCACCGTCGCGGTGACCTCGCTGGGGCTGGACGTGCTGCCGGTCGCCGTGCCGATCGGGCTCAACCTCGCCATGCTCGCCCTGGTGGCGTACGCCGCCCACGCCCGCCTCGCAGCCGAGCGCCCCTCGACCGACCACCTCACGGGCTACTACCTCGTCGTGGCGTCGGGGGGAGCGCTCGGCGGGCTGCTGAACGGGCTGATCGCGCCGATGGTGTTCGACCGGGTGCTCGAGTACCCGCTGGCGCTGACGGTCGTGCCCCTGCTGCTGGTCGGGGTCGGCCGCCGTCGCGCGACCTGGCTGGCGCGACAGGTGCGGGCGAACCTCGCCCGGTCCGCTGCCGCGGTGGTCGTCATCGCGATGCTCCCGCTGTTGCTGCGCGGGATGCTCTGGTCGGCGGCGACGAGCATCTCGGCGACGCTCGCGGTGATCGCGCTGGCGACCGTCGTCGGCTGGGGCATGACGCAGCTCCCTCGGGCGATGGTGGTGGCGCTGGTGGCCTTCTTCGTCCTGGCGGCCATCGGTGACGGCCGCGGGGTGGTGGAGCGGAGCCGCACCTTCTTCGGAAGCTACACCGTGGTCGAGCGAGGAAACGTGCACGAGCTGGTGCACGGCACCACGGTCCACGGGACGCAGGACCGGAGGGTGGCGCACCGGGGCACACCAACGACCTACTACTCGCGCGGGGGCCCGCTCGGTGACGTGCTGGCCCTGCGCAGCCGGTCGCACGTCGCGGCCGTGGGCCTGGGCGCCGGCACCGTGGCCGCCTACGGCCGACCCGGCGAGACGATGACGTTCTTCGAGATCGACCCCGAGGTCGTCCGCATCGCGAGTGACCCAGCCCTGTTCTCCTACCTCCACGACAGCGCGGCGACCATCCGCACCGTCGTCGGCGACGGCCGCCTGGGGCTCGAGGCGGCTGCGCCCGGGAGCTACGACATGGTCATCCTCGACGCGTTCAGCTCCGACTCGATCCCGGTGCACCTGCTCACCGAGGAGGCGATGCGCACCTACGCCGACCGGCTGAGTCCGAACGGCCTGCTGGTCGTGCACATCAGCAACCGGGCGTTCGACCTCGAACCGGTCCTCGCGAACGCTGCACGAGCGCTCGGGATGGCCGGTGTGGTCGGTCACGGCGACGCCGACGCGGACGGCGCCACCGAGAGCGTGTGGGTGGCGCTCGGGACCAAGGAGTCCGGCGTCACCGAGCTCGTCGCCAGCCGTGGCTGGGACGAGCTCGGCGCACGCCGGGTCCGGTGGACCGACGACTACTCCTCGGTCCTGTCCGTCCTGCGCTGAGACGTCGCGTGCCGGCCCGGGTCAGGAGGTCTGGCTCTGGGCGTCCGAGCCGAGCTCGGCCGTCGTGGTGCTGCTCTTGCCTCCGCGCAGGTAGGTGATCTCGACCTTGTCGCCGGGCCGGTGCCCGCGGATGGTCGCCACCAGCGACTCAGACCCGTCGATCGGCTGGTCGTCCACCTTGGTGATCACGTCACCGGTCTTGAGGTCGGCCTTGGCAGCCGCACCTCCGGCCTCGACCGACTGCAGCTGGGCACCCTGGACCAGGGAGTCACCGGACACGTTGGAGACGGTCACGCCGAGCCGGGCATGCGTGGGCGCCTCGCCGTTGCTCAGCTGGTTCACGATGGGCAGCACCTCGTCGATGGGGATCGCGAAGCCCAGGCCGATCGACCCGGCCGCACCGCCCGACCCGCCGCTGGTGCTGCGGATCGAGGAGTTGATGCCGACCACGCGTCCGGACAGGTCGACGAGCGGGCCCCCGGAGTTGCCCGGGTTGATGGCCGCGTCGGTCTGGATCGCCGGGTACGTCGTACTCAGGTTGGCGGGGGCCTCGGGGTTCTGCTGGCCGAAGGGGTTCTGCGGGGTCTGCTCGCTGGCCACGGAGACAGGTCGGTTCAGGGCGCTGACGATGCCGGAGGTGACCGTGGCGTTCAGGCCGAACGGCGACCCCACCGCAACGACGGTCTGGCCAACGCGCAGGCTCCCGGACGCGCCGAGGGCGGCGGGGGTGAGGTCGGAGACGTCCTCGACCTGGATGACCGCGATGTCGACCAGCGGGTCGGTGCCGAGGACCTTGGCCTTCTTGGTGGTGCCGTCGTTGAAGCTCACCGAGATCGCCCCGTTGTCGCCCGCGCCGGCGACGACGTGGTTGTTGGTGAGGACCTTGCCGTCCTTGCTCAGCACGATGCCGGAGCCGGAGCCCGCGCCGGACTGGCTGGCCACGTTGATCTTGACCACCGAGGGGAGCACGGCGGTGGCGACCTTCTCCACGGTGCCGTCGCTCACCACACCGGTCTTGGTGGCCTCGAAGGGCCCGGCGGAGCCGGTCGTGGTGCCGTTGTCGTTGCTGAGGAACGCCTCGTAGCCGGCTGCCCCGCCGACTCCTGCGCCTGCGCCGACCAGGAGGGCTGCGGCCAGGATGCCGGCCGTGCGGCGCCGCGTCTTCGGCCGGTCGGCAGACGCCTCGGGGTGGTGGGGACCGCTGTCGTCGAAGGGTCCGGGGGAGCCGTAGGAGCCCTGCGGTGCCGCTGGGGTCTGGTAGGGCGACTGGTTGGCCGACTGGTACGCCGGGAACGGGCGCGTCGGCTCGGTGTCGTCGCCGGACTCACCGGGGTTGCTCTGGAACGGGTCATCGGGGTAGCGGTTCTGCTCATCCATGCAGGCAAGTCTCCCGGTCGAGCCTGAGAGCGACCTTTGAGGCCGCTACGAGCCGGCCAAGACCTCGGGCGGGGCCATCGTGCCCGGCACGTGGAACCAGAACGCCGCGCCCCCGAGCGGCCCGGCCCCGGCCCGGACGTAGCCGCCGTGCCGGTCGGCCACGGACTTGACGATCGAGAGGCCCAGCCCGGAGCCCGGCATCCCCCGCGACGCCGTCGACCGGTAGAACCGGTCGAAGACGTGCGGCAGGTCGTCCTCGGAGATCCCACAGCCCTGGTCGGCCACCATGACGGTGCCCTGGACGAGCTCGACGGCCACCTCGCCGTCCTCGGGACTCCACTTGACCGCGTTGTCGAGCAGGTTGGTGATCGCCCGCTCCAGCGCGGTCGGGTCGCCGGTGACCCACCACGGCTCGGTCCGGACGACGAACCGCACGGTCGTCGTACGCCGCCGGACGCGGGACACCGCCTGGCCGACCACGGCCGCGAGCTCGACCGGCTCCACCCCCGGCGCTGCGGAGGGGTCGTCGCGAGCCAGCTCGACGAGGTCGCCGATCAGGGTGGTCATCTCGGCGATCTGGCCGCGCACGTCGGCGAGCAGCTCGCGGCGCGACGTCGTGGAGAGGGCAGTGGAGGAGTCGGCCTGGGCGAGCAGGTCGAGGTTGGTCCGGAGCGAGGTGAGCGGCGTCCGGAGCTCGTGACCCGCGTCGGCGACGAGCTGGCGCTGGCGAGCCCGGGAGGCGGACAGCGCGGTGAGCATCGCGTTGAACGCGGTCGACAGGCGCGCGATCTCGTCGCGCCCCTCGACGGGGATCGGGTCGAGGCGTTCGGTGCGTGCGATGTCCTCGACGGCCGTGGTGAGCCGGCGTACGGGACGCAGTCCGTTGCGGGCCACCGCCCATCCGGCCAGTCCCGCGCTGATCATCCCCGCCAGGCCGAAGAGCAGCATCACCAGCCCGAGCCGGTCGAGCATCTGGTCGTTCGCGGCGAGGGACTGGGCCAGGATCAGCGCCTGGCCCCGCTGGGCGGGCACGGCCACCACGCGGTAGGGCGCACCGTCCATCCACACCGTGCGCGCCGACCAGGCCTCTCGGCCCAGAGCCACCTGGAACTCCGGGGCGCCGTTCCCCACCGGGGTGATGCTGTCGGTGTCCCGGACGGTCTGGCTTGCGGTGTCGAGGAACATGATCTTCACGTCGGCGGCACCGAGCGCCCACGGCGGGATCTTCTCCCTGGAGAGCGCGTCCAGGGTGTTGGCGTCGGCGGCCTGTGCGGCTCGTGAGTGCAGCGACTGGTCGAGGCTCTCCATGCTCTGCATCCGCACGGTGGCGTACGCCGCGAAGGCGACGCCGGTGACCGCGACGCCCACGGCCATCGTGGTCAGCAAGGTCACCCGGCTGGCCAGGGACTGGCGGTAGCGCGGCGGGACCCACGTGAACATGCGACGCACTAGGGGGCCTCGCGCAGGACGTACCCCACCCCACGAACCGTGTGGATCAGGCGTGGCTCCTCGGCAGCCTCGGTCTTTCGACGCAGGTAGCCGACGTAGACCTCGAGGCTGTTCGCGGTGGTCGGGAAGTCGAAGCCCCACACCTCCTCGAGGATGAACGAGCGCTCCAGAACGCGGCGCGGCCGGCGCAGGAAGAGCTCCAGCAGGTTGAACTCGGTGCGGGTCAGGTCGATCAGCCGCTCACCGCGGCGCACCTCGCGGGAGGCGAGGTCCATCGTCATGTCGGCGAAGCCGAGGTGCTCGTCGGTGTCGTGCTCGCCGGGTCCGACCCGTCGGAGCAGGGCACGCAGCCGGGCCAGCAGCTCCTCGAGGGCGAACGGCTTGGTGAGGTAGTCGTCGGCGCCCGCGTCGAGACCTTCGACCCGCTCACCGATGGCGTCGCGCGCGGTGAGCACCAGGATCGGCACCCGGTTGCCGACCTTGCGCAGCGCCCTGGTCGTCTCGAGGCCGTCGAGCCGCGGCATCATCACGTCCATCACGATCGCGTCCGGGCTGATGGCGCTGATCCCGGCCAGCGCCTCGGCCCCGTCGGCGGCGGTGGAGACCTGGTAGCCGTTGAACTCCAGCGACCGGCGCAGCGACTCCCGGACGGCGCGGTCGTCCTCGACCACGAGCACGTGCTGCTGGGAGGTGCCGGGGTTGGTGCCGGGGTTGGTGCCGGGGTTGGTGCCGGGCCTGGCGTTGGGGGTGGCGCTGGGGTGGGCACTCGAGGGGTCGGCAGCGGTCACGACACAAGGGTGCCACCCGGCCCTGAGACGCACCTGAGACCACCCGCCGACACGTCGCAGATGAACAGGCACAGCCCGCCGACACGTCGCAGATGAACGGGGTTGGTCCCCCGACGCGCGGAAGCCTTGGTCATCTGCGACGTGTCGACGTCGTCTCGACGTTCATCTGCGACGTGTCGGCGTCGTCTCGACGTTCATCTGCGACGTGTCGGCGAGCTCTCACTCAGAGCCGGCGGGCGGTGTCGCCGGCGCGCGGACCGTAGGGGCCACCGAACAGCGCGGCGTGCACCAGCAGCGGGAAGAGCTGGTGCAGCGGCTGGCGGTCCTCCCAACCGTCGGCCAGCGGGTGCTCCTCCTGGTAGGCGTCGACCAGTCGTTGCAGGTGGGGCAGGCCGAACAGCGCGAGCATGGCGAGGTCGGTCTCCCGGTGGCCGCCGTGAGCGGCCGGGTCGATCAGGGTCCCGTGCCCTGCTGTCCACACCACGTTGCCCGACCAGAGGTCACCGTGGATCCGGGCCGGCGGCTCGGACGGTCCGGCGAGGTCGTTCATCCGGCCGATCAGTGACTCGACGTCCCTCACGTCCGCGGGGGACATGTGGCCGCGGTCGGAGGCGACCTTGAGATAGGGCAGCACCCTGCGGACGGCGAAGAACTCCGGCCACGTCGGCGCCGTCCGGTTGGGCAGGGGGAGTGCGCCGATGAAGCCGTCCTCGTCGGCCCCGAACTGCTCGGCCCCACTCGCGTGCAGCCTGGCGAGCGACCTGCCGAGCGCGGCCGAGCTCTCCGGGGTGGCACGCGCAGGCTCGATCCAGCGCAGCACCAGGCAGTCCTCCTCGACGGCGAGCACCTCCGCGACGTCCACGACCTGCGGCTCCGCCAGCCAGGCCAGTCCGCGGGCTTCGGCGGCGAAGAAACCCGCAGGGGCGCCGGACCGGGTCTTGATCAGCGCGGAGCTGCCGTCGCTGAGCCGCACCCGTGTGGAGGTGCAGATGTCCCCACCGGCCACGGGCACGGTCGCCACGACCGCGAGGCCGAGGAGCTGCTCGACCCGATCGGCGATCACCCGCATCCGCGCCATCGCCCCACTGTGCCCGGTGCCGGGTGGGTGCGCCAGTGGCGGAGCGGCCGTGGCTCCGGGCGCAGCGCCCTCTCAGACCGGCTCGCGACCCAGATGGGCGAGGAGGTGCTGTCCCACCCTCGCGCCGGCCGGGACGGGCACCGCCGGGCCGAAACGGCTGCCGCGCTCCGAGGGGGTGACCACGGCCCGTGCCACGTCGTACAACCAGATGGCGAGGTCCTCGGGAACCGGGCGCGGTCGTCCCGCGGCGGCGGCGACGTCCCAGCCGTGCACGGCGATCTCGAGGGAGCCGACCAGGACCGTGGTGTCGCGGCCCAGGCGCAGGCCGTTCACGTTGATCGGGGCCGAGGTGACGCGCTGGTGCCAGGCCGCACGCATCAGGCACGCCTGGGCGATCAGGCGATCGACCAGCCGGTCGGCGTCGAACGGGGGCGCGGCCGGAGGGACGACGACCCGGCCCAGCTCGGCGGCCTCGGCGAAGGCCTCCAGCGAGTCCTGCATGTGGGCGAGCAGCAGCCCCAGGTCCCAGTCGGTGCAGGGCGTCGGGGCGCGCAGGGGAACAGCCCGCGCCAGCTGGAGACACTCGTGCGTCCAGACGACGGCGCTGTCCAGCACGGCCATCGAGGAGCAGGCCCTGGTGCCAGCGGACATCTCAGCCCATGGAGTACGACGCCGGCAGCTGAGCGGGCAGCCCGAACGTCTCGAACAGGCGGGTGTCGAAGAAGGCCACCACGTGCCCCACTCGGCCGTCGACCAGGGAGAGCACCTGCAGCTGGAACGGCTCGAAGTGCCCGGCCGGCTGACGCATGTAGAGGCCGAACGCGGGTTGTCCGTTGGCGGTGGTGCGCAGCATCGGCATGTCGCGTACGCCGCCCGGGCACTGCGTGCAGATCAGGTCGGCGATGTTGCGGGAGCCGAGGTACCAGCCGGTGAACGGCGGCATCTCCCAGACGGCGTCGTGGGCCAGCATCGACACCAGCGCGTTCATGTCCTTGTCCCAGAAGGCCTGGACGTAGCGCTGGAGCATCGCCTCGAGGTCGGGGCTCAGGTCGTCCTCGACGGTTCCCTCGGTGAGCTGCTTCTCGGCGAGCTGGGCGTGCGCGCGCTGCAGCGCACTGTTCACGGCTGCGACCGAGGTGTCGAGTGCCGCAGCGGTCTCCTTCGCCGACCAACGCAGCACGTCGCGGAGGATGAGCACGGCGCGTTGACGTGGGGGCAGGTGCTGCAGGGCGGCGACGAACGCGAGCCGGATCGAGTCGCGGTTGCCGACGATGTGCGCGGGATCGACGTTGGCGACGTCCACCATCCCGTCGGGCACCGGCTCCAGCCAGGGCACCTCACTGCCCTCGACCAGCTCGTCGTGCGCCTGGACGTCGGGCAGCCCGAGCCCCGTCGGGAGCGGTCGCCTGGCCTTCTTCTCCAGGTTGGTCAGGCACACGTTGGTGGCGATCCGGTAGAGCCAGGTGCGCACCGATGAGCGGCCCTCGAAGTCGTCGTACGCCTTCCAGGCGCGGAGGTAGGTCTCCTGCACCATGTCCTCGGCGTCGTAGACCGAGCCGGTCATCCGATAGCAGTGTGCCGTCAGCTCGCGCCGGTAGCGGTCGGCCACCTGGGGGAAGTCGTGCGCTGCCGGGGGGTGCGTATCGGTGTCGAGCTGTCTCATCCGAGCTCCTTCGAGATGGTCGGACCCTATGCGCCGGGACTGACTCCCGGGAAGGGCCGAACTCATCGGAGGGCTCGCGCCTCAGAGGAGCAGCCCCTCAGAGAAGCAGGGCCTCCAGCTCGGTGACGATCTGCCGGGAGGTGCGCTCGACGATGTCGATCACCACGGCGAAGCTCTCGTCACCGGCGTACCAGGGGTCCGGCACGTCGAGGTCGTCCGGGTCCGCCAGCGGGTCGAACGAGCGGAACATGCGGACCCGCTCGTCGGCGCCTCGTCCACCGGTGATGTCGCTGAGGTTCTTCGCGTCCATGGCCAGCACCAGGTCCCGATCGAGCCAGCTTGGGTCGAACTGCTTCGAGACGTGCGTAGAGGGCTCGTAGCCGGCCGCCGCCAGCTGCGCCGCGGCCCGGCGGTCCATCGGCTCACCGAGGTGCCAGTCCCCGGTCCCGCAGCTGGTGACGTCGACGAGAGGAGCCAGCGGTGTGGCGGCGAGCAGGCCGTTCAGGACGACATCGGCCGTGGGGGAGCGGCAGATGTTGCCGAGGCACACGAAGGCGATCCGGTACGGCGTACCGCGGGGTGCCGGGAGGCTCATCGGCTCATCAGGTGTCGTTCACGCTCTGGGAAGAGTGCCTCGAGCAGCATGGAGGCCAGCGAGATGACGACCGAGCCGAACAGCGCGACCCAGAAGCCGTCCACGTGGAAGTCGAGACCGATCGTGTCCGCGATCTTGCTGGTCAGCAGCAGCATCAGCGCGTTGATCACGAGCAGCATCAGGCCCAGGGTCAGCACGATGAACGGCAACGAGAAGAACCGCACCACGGGTCGGACGAATGAGGTGACCAGCCCGAAGATGGCGCCGACCAGGACGAGCTGAACCGCCGTGTCGGTGTCGCTGGCCGTGGTCAGGGTGATGCCCTCGAAGAGCCACACTGCGGCTCCGAGGGCGAGGGCGTTCACGGCCAGCCAGCTCAGGAACCTCATCCGGCCAGCGTAGTGGCCGGCCGACCAGGCGAGTGTTGTGGACGCTTTCAGCCCGGCAGAAGCCTTGATGAGCGTCCATAACCCCGATTTACATGAGCGCGTCCTAGGGTGCGGGGGTGAGCAACCCGACGCCCCCGCGCCCCCGAGACACGATCACAGCGATCCCGGCCTACGTTGCCGGCAAGCCGCCGGTGCCCCGGCCGGGCCAGCAGGTCTACAAGCTGTCCTCGAACGAGAACCCCTACCCGCCGCTGCCGGGTGTGGTGGAGGCGGCCGAGGCGGCGGTGGCGCAGATGAACCGCTACCCCGACATGGGCAACAGCGTCCTGTACGCCGCCCTGGCCGAGCGGCTCGGAGTGCCGACGGAGCGGCTGGCCGCGGGGACCGGGTCGGTCGCCGTGCTCTACCACCTGCTCCAGGCGTTCTGCGATCCCGGTGACGAGGTGATCTACGCCTGGCGCTCCTTCGAGGCCTACCCGATCGCCGTCTCGGCGACGGGCGCGGTCTCGGTGCAGGTGCCGGTGACGGCCGATGGGCGCCACGACCTCGCCGCGATGTCGGCGGCCGTGACCGAGCGCACGAAGGTGGTGATCGTCTGCACGCCGAACAACCCCACCGGTCCCTCGGTCGGGGACGCCGAGCTCCGCGAGTTCGTCGCCGGGGTGCCCGAGCACGTCCTGGTCGTGGTCGACGAGGCCTACCGCGAGTTCGTCCGGATGGACGACCCGATCGACGCGCTCGCGCTGCAGCAGGCGCACGCCAACGTGGCGATCATGCGCACCTTCGCCAAGGCCTACGGGCTGGCCGGCCTCCGGGTCGGCTTCCTGCTGGCACATCCCGAGGTCGCGGGCGCCGTGCGCGCCTGCGCGCTCCCGTTCGGGGTCTCCAGCGTCGCGCAGGCGGCGGCCGTGGCCAGCCTGGATGCGGAGGGTGAGCTGATGGAACGGGTCGAGGCGCTCGTGGGCGAGCGTCGTCGGGTGCTCGCAGGACTCCAGGAGCAGGGCTGGACCGTCCCGGACCCTCAGGGCAACTTCGTGTGGCTGCCGCTCGGTGACCGCACCCAGGAGTTCGTCGCGGCCGCGACCGACGCCGGCATCTCGGTTCGTCCGTTCGCGGGCGAGGGCGTCCGGGTCAGCCTCGGAGAGCCCGCTGCCAACGACGTGCTCCTCGAGGTCACCCGGGCGTGGGTCACGCAGTGACGCCTCGCCGCGACCGCTGAGACGCCGCAACTGGCACGGTCCCCACCGCCCCGGATGTGCGCTCTGGTCAGCGCGAGTCCGGCGTGCCCGGCGCCGGCCACGACTGGCCGGCGGCCTGCAGCAGGAACTCCAGACGACCGCGTCGATCGCCGTCGCGGCCCGTGCGGGCCTGATCGTCAGGTGCGGAGCCGTCAGATGCAGGGCCGTCAGATGCGGGGCCGGCCAGGGCGTGCACGTAGACGTCCAGCGCCCGGGCCAGCATCGACTCACCTGGTGCCGGCTCCTCGGGGGGCGCCGTGCCTGGTCCGCGGAGGTCGTCGAGGAGCTGCAGCATGTCGTGCAGCAGCGCGAGCGCGACTGGTGCGCTCCGCCTCGGGTCGGTGTCGGCGAACCGGTGCAGCACCGGATAGGCGAGGTGCAGCTGCGAGAGCCGAACGACCTGCGGCGCCAGCTGCCCGAGCTGCTCGTCAAGGCTGGCGGCACCGTCGGGGCGACGATGCCATCCCTGCACGATGTCCTGCGCTCCGTCTCCGAGGAGGGTCACCGTGGTCGCCAGCGTGCGTTGCTCGACGACGGCACCGACCGCGCTGAGCAGGTAGGTGATGGCGAGGGTCACCACGAACAGGCCGCTGAACGCAGCAACCACCGTGGCGACCTGGGGCCAGGTGCCCACCGGCACGTAGTCGCCCGTGCCGAGGGTGACCACGGTGAAACCGGCGTAGTACAGGCGCTCGCCCAGGTCCGCCGGCAGCCCGGTGGTGGAGGACTTGATCGTCCCCTCCGAGGCGCCGAGCACGAGTGTCCAGCCCGCCCACAGCAGCGCCGTCCAGGAGATGACGGTGATGACCAGCAGTCCCACCCCGGGTGCGACCAGACGACGGACGGGGGTGGGGCGGGGCAGCCCGCGGGTCACCGCCACCAGGCTGCGGGTCAACGGCCCGCCACCACCGGTCGGCGACATCGTCGTGGTCACCGCGTCGTAGACGACGAAGGCGACCATGGCCAAACCGGCCACGGCGAGCAGAACTGTCACGGGGCCGACCCTGTCATGCCAGCACCATGAAGACATGTCTGATTTGTTTGACACCGCTTCGACGCCGTGCCAAGGTTCTCGTGTCAAACAAACCAGACATTGACCCGAGGAGAACGCCGTGGCCACCACCGTCGTACGTGACCAGCGAGGCCGCTGGGCCCTGATCGTCACCATCGGCGCCACGCTCACCATCGCGGTGGGGCTGCTCGCCGCGCTCGCCAGGGACGACGACCCCTGGCTGACCTTCACCGTCTTCGCCGCCACCACCGCGCCGGTGCTGTTCGGCGGTGCCTGGGTGCTGATCCCGGACCCGGACCGGATCGAGCCGGTGACGCACTCCGAGGACACGGTCGAGCACGAGTGGGCGCAGCTCGCGGCCAGCGGGGCCTTCTTGGACCTGATCATCGCGATCGGCCTCGCGCTCGTGGTCCAGTCGGTGCTCAGCACCCCTGCGCTGCCCCTCCTGGTGTTCCTGGTGCTCGGGATGGTGGATTTCATGGTCCGCTACGGGGCGCTCAGAAGACGCGCTGCCTGATGCGCAACACCCTCCGGGAGCTGCGGGAGCAGGCCGGGATGTCGCAGCAGGAGTGTGCGGACGCGCTGGGGGTCACCCGCCAGACGGTGATCTCGATCGAGAAGGGGCACTTCGATCCCCGGCTGTCCCTGGCGTTCCGGATCGCCGAGACGTTCGATCGCCCCGTCGATGCGGTGTTCCTGCCGGATCCGCAGTAGCCGTCCGCCAGGGCCCGCTCCCTAGGCTGGGCCCATGTTCAAGCGACGCTCCCGCCCCACCCCCGACGTGGTCCGCACCGACGCCGAGTGGCGCGAGGCCCTGGCCCCCGAGGCCTACCGGGTGCTGCGCCGCTCGGGCACCGAGGCTCCCGGGAGCAGCGAGTACGAGCACCCGGCCGCCGACCGCTCGGGTGTCTACCGGTGCGCCGGCTGCGAGTCGGAGCTGTTCCGGGCCGTCGACCAGTTCGACTCGGGCTCGGGGTGGCCGAGCTTCAGCGCCCCGGCCACCGAGGCGGCCGTGCACACCCGGACCGACCTGTCGATGCTGGTCCCTCGACGTGAGGCGACCTGCACGCGCTGCGGGGGGCACCTGGGGCACGTCTTCGGCGACGGGCCCGCGCCCACGCGCCAGCGCTGGTGCATCAACGGTGCCGCCCTCCGGCTGGACCGCCCCGGCACCTGAGGCGCCTGAGCGGCGTGCCGTCAGCCGACGACGGCGTCGCGCGCGTCCGCCTCCGCCGCGTCCTTGAGCTTGCGCAGGGTCGCAGCGATGCCGGCGCGGTTCTTCTTCGGGAAGCCGAGCAGCTCGATCACGAGCCTGGCGCCGAGCCCGTACCTGCTGTAGTCGAACGACTCGGTCACCCGCGTTCCCGACGCGGTCGGCTCGAGCACGTAGCGCCAGCGGTGGCCGCCGAAGTGTCGCCAGGCGATCTGCCGGTCCTCGGTGAACTCGACCACCGTGTTGCGGATCTTGTACGGCGCCCCGAACATCTTCATGTCCATCCCGAAGGTGGCGCCCTTGCTCAACCGGTCAGGGCCACGCAGCAGCTCGGTGAGCGAGCCGGACCCGTCGATGCGGGCGTGCTGGCGGGGGTCGGCAAGGATCGCGAAGACCACCTCGGCCGGAGCCTCGATGTCGATGGTCTCGGAGATGATCTTCGGGTGCGGTTCGGTCATGGTCCGAGTCTCCCAGAGCCATGGGCGTCGGCTAGCGTCGCGTGGGCGGGCTCGGGACGCCCGGTGGATGACGTGAGGAGCCGGGCATGAGCGGGTCGCAGAGCCGTCACCTGCCGCTGGTCCCGGCGGCAGGCTTCGTCCTGATCTGGTCCTCGGGCTACATCGCCGGACCGTACGGCGTCGAGGCGATGTCGCCGCTGATGCTGGTGGCGTTCCGGTTCGTGCTCGCCGCCCTGGTCGCCTGGGTGCTGGCTCGTGTGATCCGGGGGCCGCTGCGGGTCACCCGCGTCGATGCGGTGCGCATCGGACTCTCCGGCTTCGTGCTCAACGGGGTCCAGTTCGCGGCGATGTACCTCGCCTTCGACGCGGGCCTGGGCGCCACGCTCGCGTCCCTGATGCACTCGCTGAGCCCGGTGCTGACCGCCTTGCTGGCGGCGATGTTCCTCGGCGAGCGCCTGTCGCGCGTGCAGGTCATCGGCTTCGTGATCGGGGTGGCCGGCGTCGTCCTGGTGCTGGGGCCCGACGTGGACGAGGCGGGCGGCGCGCTCGGCGTCGTGCTCGGCGTCGTCAGCGTGCTCGGCCTCAGCATCGGCACCCTGGGACAACGCTGGATCGGGCACGCCCCGGACCCGCTGTGGTCCGGGGCGATCCAGTTCGGCGTGGCGGCACCGCCGTTGCTGGTGCTGGCGCTCCTGGTCGAGGGCACCGACGTGGTCCGCGACCCGGCAGCGGCCGGCATTGCCCTGGTCTACCTGGCGGTGGTGAACTCGGTCCTCGGTCTGGGGCTGCTCGGCATCCTGGTGCGCGCCCGAGGCGCAGGAGTGGCCGCCAGCATCTTCTTCCTGATGCCGCCGGTCACGGCGGTCCTCGCGTGGCTGCTCCTCGGCGAGACCTTGAACGCGCGCGAGATCGTCGGGCTCGTGATCGCGGTGGCAGGGGTGGCCGCCGCGACCAGGGGAGCTCGCTCGGGCGTGCTCGACCCGGCCGGCGTCGCGATCGACGAACCGGGCTCAGGCGGGAGCGGCCCGGCCGGCGAGCCTCGCCGGGAGGTGGCCGGAGCTCACGAGCCATCGCACCGTGTCGGTGAGTGACTCGAGCAGCGGCCGGGCCGTCACGCCGAGGTCGCGGGTGGTGGCTGCGGCGTCGATGGTGTTGCCGCACGCCGCGATCCGGACGCCCTCGATCGCCCCGGGCAGGAAGCCGAGCCCGGTCGCATAGCCGGGCCACGTGGCAGCCACTGCCACGGCCGAGGGCAGGAACAGCACCGGCAGGCGTCGGCCGGTGATCTCGCGCAGCAGCGCGTGCATGCTGGCGACGCTCTCGCCGGGCACCACGTAGCGACCGCCCGGCTGATGGTCGACGGCGGCGGTCAGGACGGCAGCGGTGTCCCGCACGTCGACGTACGGCGCCCGTCCGCGGGGGAAGACCGGGAGCTTGCCCTGGAGCAGCTGCAGGACGATCTCGTTGCTCTCGCCGAGGTAGGGGTCGTGCGGCCCGAGGACGCCGCCCGGGTTCACGATGGTCACCGGATCGCCGGCTTCCTGCATCTCCCGGGCGATCAGCTCCGAGGCCGCCTTGCTCCTGCTGTAGGGCCCGTGGCCGGGACCGACCGGGCTGCGCTCGTCGAGGACGACGCCGCCCCGGCGGGTCAGTGCCACCGTGGAGGACACGTGCACCAGGGTGCGGCACCCGGCGTCACGACCCGCCTCGAGCACCGACCGGGTGCCGGCCGTGTTGTCGCGCAGCATCACCTCGGCGTCGCGACGCCGGAAGGAGTACGTCGCAGCCGCGTGCACCACCGACTCGCACCCCTGGACCGCGTCACGGACTGCTGCGACATCGGTCATGTCGCCCTTGGCGACCTCGATGCGCTCGTCGTCGCTGGAGAGCCCGAGCGGTCGCAGCGCCTCGTCGAGCCGGGCCGGCGTGCGGACGAAGGCCCGGACGTGGTGACCTGCCTCGAGGAGGTGCTGGACGGTGTGCGCGCCGAGGAAGCCGGAGGCGCCGGTGAGGAGGACTGTGGGCATGGCGTCATTCTCCGCGATCCGGACGCATCGCCCGCACCGGTGCTGCTTGCGTGGACGTTCGTGCTGGGGCTGGCGCCACGGGGTCCTGCGGGGCGACAATCCGGGAGGACAAGGAGCAAGAGATGACCCTGCCGCAGCTGCACTCGGACCTGTTCATCACCGACGGCGGGCTCGAGACCACGCTGGTCTTCCACGCCGGTCTCGACCTCCCCGACTTCGCGGCGTTCCCGCTGCTCGACACCGAGGCGGGCCGGGCTGCCCTCGCGGACTACTACCGCCCCTACCTCGACCTCGCGGAGCGCCTCGGCCGCGGCATCGTGCTGGACACCCCCACCTGGCGGGCCAACCCCGACTGGGGTGCGCGGCTCGGCTACGACGCGGAGGCGCTCGCCGAGCTGAACCGCCGCTCGGTCGGCTTCGTGCGCGACCTCGCCACCGCCCGGCCGGGGCTGACGACCGTGCTCGACGGTGTCGTCGGCCCCCGGGGTGACGGCTACGTCGTCGGCGAGGCGATGTCGGAGGACGAGGCCGAGCAGTACCACTCGTTGCAGGCGCGGGCCTTCGCCGACGGCGGCGCCGACATGGCCACCGCCGTCACCATGACGTACGCCGCCGAGGCGACCGGCTTCGTCCGGGCCGTCACCGGGGCCGGCCTGCCCGCGGTCGTCTCGTTCACCGTCGAGACCGACGGCCGGCTCCCGTCCGGTCAGTCGCTCGCCGGCGCGGTGCAGGAGGTCGACGAGAGGACAGGAGGCGCGGCGGCGTACTTCATGGTCAACTGCGCGCACCCGACCCACTTCGCGCACGTGATCGACCCGGACCAGCCGTGGGTGGAGAGGATCAAGGCCGTCCGCGCGAACGCCTCCACCCAGAGCCACGAGGAGCTCGACGCGGCCCCCGACCTCGACCGGGGTGACGTGGCCGGCCTGGCGCGGGACTACCTCGGGTTGCGCGAGCTGCTTCCCGACCTCAGGGTGGTGGGCGGGTGCTGCGGCACCGACCACGAGCACGTCACGGCGATCGCCGAGGGGCTCCTGCAGTCGCGCTGAGCAGCGGGTGGGTCCGCCTCCCGGCCAGGTCACGGACCGGTCACAGGGTGCCCGTTCGGGCGCTCTCGATTGGGCGCGGATCGGGCTCGTCCGCTACCTTTTCGGGGAGTCCTGTGGCGCGAGTCACAGAGCTCACCCCAACGGGTCGCCCGGTCGCGCCATCCCTGCGACCATCGGCCCACTGCATGCCACGCGACGCGGAGACCCCGCGGTCGCCCGGACACAGGGAGTATTGATGCCCGATTTCGGTCCCAACCTCGTCGAGGTCTTCGGTCCGTCGCAAGCCGACGGGGGCCCTGAGCTGATCCAGCTGCTCACCCCGGAGGGCGAACGCGTCCACCACCCGGAGTTCGACATGGACTTCAGCGCCGAGCAGCTGCGCGGGTTCTACAAGGACATGGTGCTCACCCGCCGGATCGACACCGAGGCCACCGCCCTGCAGCGCCACGGCGAGCTCGGCATCTGGGCCCAGCTCCTCGGCCAGGAGGCCGCCCAGATCGGCGCCGGCCGCGCCCTGCGTCCGCAGGACTACGTCTTCCCGACCTACCGCGAGCACGGCGTCGCCTACTGCCGCGGAGTCGACCCGCTCAACCTGCTGGGCCTGTTCCGGGGCGTCGACCACGGCGCCTGGGACCCGAAGGAGAACAACTTCGGCCTCTACACGATCGTCATCGGCGCCCAGGTGCTGCACGCGACCGGCTACGCGATGGGCATCCAGCGCGACCACGCCGTCGGCACCGGCGACCCCGAGCGCGACGCCGCGGTGATCGCGCACTTCGGCGACGGCGCCAGCAGCCAGGGGGACGTCAACGAGGCGTTCATCTTCGCCGCCTCCTACAACGCACCGGTCGTGTTCTTCTGCCAGAACAACCAGTGGGCGATCTCGGAGCCGATCGAGCGCCAGACCCGGATCCCGCTCTACCAGCGCGCCCTCGGCTTCGGCTTCCCCGGCGTCCGTGTCGACGGCAACGACGTGCTCGCGACGTACGCCGTCACCCAGGCCGCCCTCCAGCGGGCCCGGGAAGGCAGCGGCCCCACGCTGGTCGAGGCCTACACCTACCGGATGGGTGCGCACACCACCACCGACGACCCGACGCGCTACCGGCTCTCCGACGACCTCGAGCACTGGAAGCTCAAGGACCCGATCGCCCGCCTCGAGGTCTACCTGCGCCGCAACGGGCTCGTCGACGACGAGTTCATCGCCTCGCTCAAGCAGGAGGCCGACGAGCTCGGCCACCACCTGCGTGAGGGCTGCAAGGCGCTGCCGGACCCCAAGCCGATGGACATGTTCGACCACGTGTACGCCGACGAGCCCGAGGAGCTGCGCCAGCAGCGTGAGGGTTTTGCGGCGTACCTCGAGACGTTCGAGGGGGCGCACTGATGAGCGCGAGCACTCAGAAGATCACCCTGGCCAAGGGCCTCAACATGGGCCTGCGCAAGGCCATGGAGGACGACCCGAAGGTCCTGATCATGGGTGAGGACGTCGGCAAGCTCGGCGGCGTCTTCCGGATCACCGACGGCCTGCAGAAGGACTTCGGCGAGGACCGGGTCATCGACTCGCCGCTCGCCGAGTCCGGCATCGTCGGCACCGCGGTCGGCATGGCGCTGCGCGGCTACCGCCCGGTCGTGGAGATCCAGTTCGACGGGTTCGTCTACCCGGCCTACGACCAGATCGTGTGCCAGGTCGCGAAGATGCACTACCGGTCCAAGGGCCGCTCGCCGATGCCGATGGTGATCCGGATCCCGTTCGGCGGTGGCATCGGCGCGGTCGAGCACCACTCCGAGAGCCCGGAGGCGCAGTTCGCGCACACCCCCGGCCTCAAGGTCGTGGCGTGCTCCAACCCGGTCGACGGCTACTGGATGATCCAGCAGGCGATCGCCTCCGACGACCCGGTGATCTTCCTCGAGCCCAAGCGGCAGTACCACGCCGACAAGGCCGAGCTCGACGACACCGCGACCCCCGAGCCGCTGTTCACCAGCCGGGTCGTGCGCCGCGGCACCGACGTGACGGTGCTGGCCTACGGCCCGACGGTGAAGACCGCCCTCGCTGCGGCCGAGGCGGCTGCGAAGGAGGGTCGCTCGCTCGAGGTGATCGACCTGCGCACGCTCAGCCCGCTCGACATGGGGCCGGTCCTGGAGTCCGTACGCCGCACCGGCCGCGCCATCATCACCCACGAGGCGCACGTCAACCTCGGGATGGGCTCTGAGGTGAGCGCCCGGATCCAGGAGCAGTGCTTCTACTCGCTGGAGGCCCCGGTCCTGCGCGTCGGCGGGTTCGACACCCCTTATCCCGCCTCCCGGATCGAAGAGGACTACCTGCCCGACCTCGACCGGCTGCTCGACGCCGTCGACCGATCCTTCGAGTTCTGAGGAGCTTCCCTGTGGCTGACTACCTGCTGCCCGACGTCGGTGAGGGCCTCACCGAGGCCGAGATCGTCGCCTGGAGGGTCAAGGAGGGCGACACGATCGAGATCAACGACATCGTGGTCGAGATCGAGACCGCGAAGTCTCTGGTCGAGCTGCCCTCGCCCTACGCCGGCACCGTCACCGGGCTGCTCGTCAGCGAGGGCGAGACCGTGGCCGTCGGCACGCCGATCATCTCGATCGGCGCCCCCGGTGAGGCTCCCGCGAAGGCGCCCGCGCCGGTGGACGCTGCGGACCTGAGCACGATGGATCTCTCCAACCCCGCCGCCAGCGGCGGGGGTGAGGGCGAGAGCCTGGTCGGCCGCAACAAGGCCGACCGCGGCCCGGTCCGCCGCGCCCGCAAGGGCACGGCCTCCCCGTCCTCCGAGGCGGCCGCCTCCACGCAGATGCAGCTGCAGGGTGCGTTCGCGCCCGGCGGCGCCCAGTCCGGCGAGGTCGTCGAGACCGACGAGCCGGCGGTGCCCTCGACCACGGCACCGAAGCCGTCCTCCGACGCCGAGGTGACGAACGGTGGACGCGCCCTGGCCAAGCCGCCGGTGCGCAAGCTGGCCAAGGACCTCGGGGTCGACCTGACCACGTTGAGCGGCAGCGGACCGCAGGGCTCGATCACCCGCGAGGACGTGCAGGCTGCCTCCTCCGGTGCCGCCGAGACCGCGTCGCAGCCGGCGGCTTCGGCCGCCCCGCGCGGCACGGGCGAGCGCGAGCGGCGTGAGCCGATCAAGGGCGTGCGCAAGATGATGGGCCAGGCGATGGTGGACTCGGCCTTCTCCGCCCCGCACGTCACCGAGTGGGTCACCGTCGACGTCACCCGCAGCATGGAGTTCGTCGAGCGGCTCAAGAAGCGCCGCGAGTTCCGCGACGTCAAGGTCTCGCCGCTGCTGATCCTGGCTCGGGCCGCGATGCTGGCGATGCGGCGTACGCCCGAGATCAACTCGTTCTGGGACGAGGCCGCCCAGGAGATCGTGTTCAAGGACTACGTGAACCTCGGCATCGCCGCGGCCACGCCACGAGGGCTGGTCGTGCCCAACGTCAAGGACGCCGAGCAGCTCACGCTGGTCGAGCTCGCCGCCGGGTTGAACCAGCTGGCGGCCACCGCCCGCGAGGGCAAGACGCAGCCCGCCGAGATGTCGGGCGGCACCTTCACGATCACCAACGTCGGTGTCTTCGGTGTCGATGCGGGCACCCCGATCATCAACCCGGGCGAGTCCGCGATCCTTTGCTTCGGCGCCGTACGCAAGCAGCCGTGGGTGGTCTCGACCGACGACGGCGACGAGATCGTGGTTCGTCAGGTGACCCAGCTGGCGCTGTCCTTCGACCACCGGCACGTGGACGGCGAGAAGGGCTCGCGCTTCCTCGCCGACGTGGCCGCGATCATGGAGGACCCCGCTTCGGCGCTGCTCTTCTGAGTGGCTCGGCCCGGCGGCCGACGGGGAGGCGGTCGGGACGGGCGTCCGCTAGCGCTTGCGCAGCGCCATCACCTTGGTCACCGCGCCGCTGATGGTGTCGATCGCACCGAGCACCACCTTGGGCACGTCCATGCCCTCCGGCTTCAGCGGGTGCAGCAGGGCGTCCGTGCCGCCGTCGGCGAAGACCACCGAGCCGACCATCAGGCTCGCCTCGTCGGAGAGCAGGAACGCGACCAGGGAGGCGACCTCCGCTGGTTGGCCGGCGCGGCCCAGAGCGGAGGGGTAGGCCTCGCCGACGTCACCCAGCTTGGCGTCCCGGCGCAGCTGCTCGGTCATCGGTGTGGAGATCAGGCCGGGGGCCACGGCGTTGACCCGGATGCCGGCTCCGGCCCACTCGGTCTTGATGCCCTCGCGGCGGGCCCAGTAGGCCAGGGCCGCCTTGCTGGCCGGGTAGACGTCGACCGCCTCCTCGGACTCGGCCAGGCGGCGCGCCTTCTCCTCGTCGTCGGCCAGGCACGCGGCGGTGACCTCGTTGTTCCAGCCGGGCTGGGCGGTGATCGAGTTGGAGCTGATCAGCACCACGCTGGAGCGCTCGTTCATCAGCGGCCGGAGCCCGGTGACCAGCGAGATCGCCCCGAAGTAGTTCAGCGACACCACCAGGCGCGGGTCGACCCCGGGCAGCCCCGCGATGCCGGCGCACGGCACCACGCCGTCCACCTGATCGGTCTGCTCGCGGACCGCGGCGACCGCCCGGTCGCGCCCCGAGGTGGTCGCGAGGTCGGCGATCACCTCCGCGTCGCGCAGGTCCACGCCGATCACCGTGTGCCCGCCCCGGCGCAGGCGCAGGGTCACGGCGGCACCGATGCCCGAGGCGCAGCCGCTGACGACGTACGTGCTCATCGGGCCCGCAACGGGTTCAGGGCCGCGAGGAGCCGGCAGGGCACGCTGGTGGACGGGGTAGGACGGGGCTCCATACGGACCATCCAAACTGAAACACGTTCTCAAGTCGAGCCGCCGCCCACGTCCCGGGCGTCACAGCTTCCCGTACGAAACTCCAGCTTCCCGTCCTTTGCAAAGCACGGGAAGCTGGAGTTTCACACGGGACCGTGGGAAACCGCGAGGAACCGGTCCGGCCGCACCCGCCGCAGCACCTCGGGGTCCTGGGTGCGGAGCGCGGTGAGCTCGTAGCGGAGCACCTCCCCGACCCGGCGGCAGAACTCCTCGGGCTCGTCGGCGGCGTCGGGGTGCTCGGCCACGATCCGGTCGACGACGCCGCGGGCACGCAGGTCGATGGCGCGTACGCCGTGCGCGCGGGCCATCTCGGGGGCGTGGTCGACGTCGCGGTGGACGATCGCGCTGGCGCCCTCCGGGGGGAGCGGTGAGAGCCACGCGTGCTGGGCGGCGACCACCCGGTCGGCCGGCAGAAAGGCCAGGGCTCCGCCGCCGTTGCCCTGGCCGAGCAGGAGGCAGAGCGTCGGGGCCCGCAGGGTGGTCAGGTCCTCCAGCGACCGGGCGATCTCGCCGGCCAGGCCGCCCTCCTCGGCCTCGGCGGACAGGGCTGCCCCCGGGGTGTCGATCACGGTGACGAGCGGGAGGCCGAGCTCGACGGCCAGCCGCATGCCGCGTCGGGCCTCGCGCAGTGCTCCGGGTCCGAGGGGGTTCGAGGTCGTCTGGCCGCGGCGGTCCTGGCCGAGGAAGATGCAGCTGGAGTCGCCGAAGCGGGCCAGCGCGATCAGCAGCCCCGGGTCGGACTCGCCCTGACCGGTGCCGTTGAGCGGGATCACGTCGGCGGCGGCGTACCTGAGCAGGCGGCGTACGCCGGGACGGTCGGTGCGCCGCGACCGGGTGATCGCGTCCCAGGCCTCGACCTCGGGGATCTCCTCGTCGGCGGGGTCGGCGACCGGTTCGACGGTGCCGGGGCTGAGCATCCTCAGCGCCCGGGCCAGGACGTCGCCGATCTCCGCCGGTGCCACGACCGCGTCGACGATGCCGTGCGCGAAGAGGTTCTCCGCGGTCTGCACACCGGCGGGGAAGGGCTCGCCGTACAGCGCCTCGTAGACGCGCGGCCCGAGGAAGCCGACCAGGGCGCCGGGCTCGGCGACGGTGATGTGGCCCAGCGAGCCCCAGGAGGCCATCACGCCGCCGGTCGTGGGGTTGCGGAGGTAGACGAGGTAGGGCAGCCCGGCGGACTTGTGGCCGGCGACCGCGGCGGAGATCCGGATCATCTGCACGAAGGCCGGGGTGCCCTCCTGCATCCGGGTGCCGCCGCTGCACGGCGCCGCGACGAGCGGGATCCCGAGCTCGGTGGCGCGCTCGATGCCGGCGATCAGCCGGTCCGCGGAGGCGCGTCCGATGCTGCCGGCCAGGAACCCGAACTCGCTGGCGACCACGGCGATCCGGCGGCCCTGCAGGGTGCCCTCGCCGGTCACGACCGACTCGTCCTCCCCGGACTTCTCCCTGGCCCGGGCCAGGTCGGCCGCATAGCTCTCGCTCACGTCCCCGTGCTCAGGGGGGAGGTCCCAGTCCTGCCACGACCCGTCGTCGAGGACGAGGTCGATCAGCTCTCGGGCACCCATGCGGCTCACGCGCGGATCGTATGCCAGTCGTCGAGGACCTCCTGCTCCTCGGCCCTGCTCAACCCGGTCCGCGGGGCATCCGGCGTGGCGCGCAGCCAGGCCAGGGTGTCCACCGCGGTGTCCGCGACCGGGCGCGTGGTCAGGCCGGCCGCGAACGCCGCGCTGACGTCGTGCGCGGTCATGCCGCGGCTGTCCTCGGGAAGCCACAGCGGCAGCGACCTCGGCCCGGCCCAGTGGTTCACGTCGCACTTCTCCAGGAAGTCCGCCGGCGCCCAGACGACGTCGGCCTTGCCGCCGACGGCGGCGATGATCTCCTCGACCAGGTCGCCGAGCCGCACGATCGGTCCGGTGGCGTCGAAGACGCCCGTGGTTCCGCGCTCGGCACAGGTGACGATCCACGCTGCGAGATCGCGTACGTCGATCGCCTGGGTCCCCCGGTCCGGTGACTCGGGGGCCAGCACCTCACCGCACTCGGCGAGGCGCTCGGCCCAGTAGGTGAACCGGCCGCTGGGGTCACCCGGTCCGATGATCAGCCCCGGCCTGACCACGAGTGCCGCGGTGCCCCGGGCCTGCACGGCCTGCTCGCAGGCCACCTTGCTGCCGCCGTAGCTCTCCGGTGAGTCCTGGTCGACGTCGTCACTGATCGGCGGGAGCACCGGCAGCGTCTCCGGGCTGCCACCGGGCGTGCTGTGGTCGGCGTACACGCTGATCGAGGAGACGAACGTCCAGTGCCGGGTCCGGTCGGCGAGCGCGTCGAGGGCGCTGGTGACCCAGGACGGCGTCCGGGCGACGTCGACGACGGCGTCCCACTCCCCGCCGAGGGGAGACCAGTCGGGCGACTCCCGGTCCAGGGTCACCAGCCGCGCGCCGTCCGGCACCGGGCCGGACGCGCCGCGAGCGGCGCAGGTGACGTCGTGGCCCCGTGCGACCGCGTCGGCCGCCACGGCGTGGGACAGGAACATGGTGCCGCCCAGAACCAGCATCTTCATGCGCTGACGATGGCGGCTGGTGGCCGGTCGTGGCAATGCCTGTTCGCCCACGGCGCAGACGCCCTAGGCTGTCGCGGGTGTCGAACCTCGCGCCGCGCCCCCGTTTTCTGTCCGGGCTGACCCTGGGGGTCCTCGCCACCGCACTCGCCCTGCTCTCCGGCTTCCTGGTCGCGTCGCCGGCCCAGTCGGCAGCCCCGTCGGCAGCCCAGTCGCCGGCCCCGTCGTGGCGAGGTCTGCTGACCTTCGAGAAGAACCAGAAGAGCCCTTCGAGCTCCCGGATGGTGTGGCAGCTGCGGCAGCGTCAGGGTGACCGGTCCTGGAAGGTCGTCGAGACGAAGAGCTGGCGTGCCGGCTCCGGCATCCTCGGCCGCGCCGGCCGGGACTCGTGCGCCACCTCCAAGGGGTGGCTGCCCAACGGCACCTACGGGATCCGGCTCAACCTGAACAACCCGGGTCGACTGATCAAGGGTCGCGCCTTCCGGATCGACGACAAGGCGTGCCCGAGCGGGAAGGTGCGTCGCAACCTCTACCTGCACACCGAGCAGGGTGCCGGGAACCGCCAGTGCCGCGACCGCAGGGGTGACCAGGTCTGTCGCTGGGAGTACCCCCGCTTCAACGACTACAAGTCACTGGGCTGCATCAAGATGTCGCCGCGAGACCTGGCCGAGCTGACCGGGCTGTTCCGCAAGCACTTCGCCGCCGGGGTCCGCTACGGCACCGACCGGGTGGCGCTGCGCGTGGTCGGCTGATCGGTCAAGCACCCGCCGCCACGCGGTCGCGCAGCTCGTCGCTGCGGTCCCACTGGTTGACGTGCATCGCCGCGACCAGCCTGCCCGCCCTCCGCCACCAGCACGCGAAGGCACCGTCGTCGCCGGGTTCCAGCTCGACCTCGTCGGCATCCGCAGAGTGCCCGAAGAACTCCATCCCGAGGTCGTACTGGTCGCTGAAGAAGTAGGGCTGCTCGGCGTAGGACACCGGCTCGCCCATCAGCGCGTGCGCAGCCGCACGTCCCTGGCTGATCGCGTTCTGCCAGTGCTCGACGCGGATCCGGCCGCCGAGCACCGGGTGCTCGGCGTTGGCCACGTCGCCGGCGGCGAAGACGCCTGGGTGGCTGGTGCGCAGGCCCGCGTCGACGAGGATGCCGTTGTCCACGGCCAGCCCGGCCGCGCGTGCCAGCTCGTCGTTGGGCACGGCGCCCACGCCCACGAGCACGGTCTCGATCTCGACCGTGGCGCCGTCGGTGAGCACCGCGGTCCCGCCGTCGAGGCGGTCGAGACCGGTGCCGAGCCGCAGGTCGACTCCGTGCTCACGGTGCGCGTCGGCGAACCGCTCGGCGGCGGCCGGTCCCAGCGCGGCCAGCAACGGGAGATCGGCCGGCTCCACCACGGTCACCGTGGTGCCCAGGGTGCGGGCCGAGGCGGCGGCCTCCATCCCGATCCAGCCTCCGCCCACGACGAGCAGCCGTCGCCCGTCGCCGAGGCGCTCGCGCAGCCCGGTCGAGTCGGTCAGCGTGCGCAGGTAGCGCACCTCGGCCTCCTCGGTCGAGGCCAGGTCGAGAGTCCGAGGGCGTGCGCCGGTCGTGACCAGCAACCGGTCGAACCCCGTCTCGCCGCGGCTGGTGCGCACCGTCCGGGCCCCCAGGTCGAGCACCTCGACCGGCTCGTCCAGCCGCAGGTCGACGTTGTTCGCGGCGTACCACTCGGGCGGCTGGACGAAGGTGGACTCGCGGTCCTCCTCGCCCTGCAGGTAGCCCTTGGAGAGCGGTGGCCGCTCGTAGGGAACCTCGGGCTCGGCGGCGAAGAGGACGACCTCCTCGTCGTTCCCGGACTCGCGGAGCTCGGTGAGGGCCTTGCCTGCAGCGAGTCCCCCTCCGACGATGACGATCGGTGCGCTGGCCATCACCCGACTCTAGGCTCGGCTCGAACCGGCCGTCGAGGCCGCGCCGGCATCCGGGGTGGCGAGCCGGGCCAGCGCGAGGGCGCCGACGAGCAGTCCGAAGTCGCGCAGGGCGACGTCGTAGAAGTTCCCCAGGGTGAGCAGGTTGACGATGATCCCGGCGAGCCACAACGCCACGACGTAGCCGCCGAGGCGGGGCTGCACTGCGACCAGGAGGCCGGCCGCGATCTCCACCACCCCGACGATCAGCATCGCGTCGTGGGCGCTGCCTGGCACGAGGTCGTTGATCCAGGGTGCGAGGTAGGCGTCCCAGTCGGTCAGCAGGCCGAGGAACTTGTCGAGGCCGAACGCGATCGGCGCGATCGTGAACACGGTCCGCAGCAGCCAGAACGCCTCTCGGGCGCCGCGGGGGGAGCCGGTCGTCGTGCTGCGCAGCAGGGACATGGTCGGTGTGGTCATGGTGGCCAACCCTTCTAAAGGAGATGATATTGCACGTTAGAACAGTGGCGCAGGTTTCGTCAACTGAACTATCCTTTAGAAATGCCTGCCGCCGACCCGCCCACCGGAGACGGCTTCGACGGCGCGGTCACCAGCCTGGCCGCCCTCGCCGATCCCACCCGGCGCTCGCTCTACCGGTTCGTGGCCGAGGCCCGCGGGCCGGTCAGCCGCGAGGAGGCGGCGGAGGGCGTCGGGGTGCCGACGCACTCGGCGAAGTTCCATCTCGACCGGCTCGAGGAGGAGGGCCTCCTCGAGACCGAGTTCCGCCGGCTCTCCGGACGCACCGGCCCCGGTGCCGGCCGGCCCTCCAAGCTCTACCGTCGCTCGGACCGGGAGGTGGCGATGTCGCTGCCGCAGCGCAGCTACGACCTGCTCAGCGACCTCCTCGCTGAGGCCGTGGCGGAGTCCGTCCGCGAAGGTGCGCCCGTCGGCGAGGTGGCAGCGCGGGTGGCGCGAACCAGGGGGTACGACCTCGGTGCGGCCCGGGAGGAGGTCGCCGACCGAGGTGATCCGCTCGGCACGCTGGCCGGCTCGCTGCGCCCCCACGGCTACGAGCCGCGCGTCACCGGAGACGAGATGACCCTGGAGAACTGCCCGTTCGACCGGGTGGCCCGAGAGCACACCGACCTCGTCTGCGGCCTCAACCTCGAGTTCGTGGACGGCATGGCCTCGGGGCTCGGCTGCACCGGGGTGCGGGTGAGCCTCGACCCCGAGCCGGGACGTTGCTGCGTTGCCGCAACAGCCGACTGAGGGTGGCTCAGCGCGCGTCGGTGGGCTCCGGAGCCGGACCGGCCAGCGGCTTGGCCAGGAGCGTGACCAGGTGTCCGCCGGAGACGCGCTGCCCCACCTCGGTGTAGCCGCGTGCCCGGTGGAACGCGAGCGAGCCGTGGTTGGGCGGGTCCAGGTTGACCTCGAGGGTGAACACCGGGCGGCGGCAGCCCGGCTCGAGGAGGTCGTAGACCTTCGATGCGAGGCCGCGACGACGGAACCCCTCGTGGATCACCACCCGGTCGAGGTAGCAGAAGTCGTCGAAGCGAGCCGTGAACCAGCCGAAGTTCTCGCCGTCGTACGCCGCCCCGGCCGTGAACGTGATCACGAAGCCGGCGAACTGACCGTCGACGTCGATCACGTGCGCGGTGTCCGCGGCGGTCCTGAGCTCGGCCAGGCGCGCGTCGTCGAGGGGAGCCAACAGCTCGACGTTGCGCTCGTTGAGCGCCAGCACGTCGGGGTGGTCGGCCTCGGTGATCGGGCGGAGCCTCATCGGTCGGGGAACCTCGCGTCCTGGGTCACGGGGTGACCCGCAGCGCGGGCAGCAGCCGCCGGCCGAGCTCCTCGTCGCCCACGATCTCGGGGTGGGTCTGGTCGGGGGACCGGCGGCCGCAGCCCAGGACCAGGAAGTCCTCGGCGCTGAGCGTGACCGTGGTGGTGGCGGGAACCTCGGACTCCACCGGCGTCGCCCGGTGGTCGTCCCCGACCTGCACGGCCCAGTCGAGCCCGGCCTCGGGCACCCGGAGCCGGACCGTGACGCCGGGAGCGGGGGCGAGCCGCTTGCCGACCACCATCGGCAGTGCCTTGCCGAGCACCGAGAGCGCGTGCGTGGCCCGCGCGGAGTCGAAGCCGCCCGGACGACCGATCGCCCGTCGGATGTCCTGCTCGTGGACCCACACGTCGAAGGGCCGGTTGCTGAGCAGCGTGGCGACGTTCCAGCCCACCCCGCCCGGGGCGTTCGGGGCCGGCGCGGTGCCGTCGGTGGGCGGGTCCGCGCACAGCGCGGCGTACCGCAGGGAGACGGAGCGCTCGATCTCGGCGACCAGGGACTCCATGTCGCGCGCTCGGCGGGTCAGCACCCCCTGCTCGGTGTAGGCGCTGGCCAACGACGAGTGGCTCGGTGACTCGTCCACGGCGGCGGCGTCCTCGGGTGCTCCCGCGAGCACTGCCTCGAGGTGCGCGACGTGCGCGACGTTGTCCTTGACCGTCCAGCCCTCGAGGTCGGTCGGCTGGTCCCACAGCTCGTGCGGGATGTCCCGTGCGAGGGCGACGAAGTCGCGGCAGGCGTCGTGCCACAGCTCGACCAGATCGATCAGGTGGGTGTTCATCGCTGCCTTCGCCGGTGCGCGGCTGCGTCGGCCTTCCGGCGCAGCCTCAGGGGTGCACAGAGTACGGCGGCCCGTCCGCTCCGATCGTGCTGGAGGGGACGGGCCGCCGGTCGTGCTCGGTTCGTGCGTTCCCCTCAGAGAGGAGGCTCGTCGACGCGACGCTCTTCGACGACGCTGGTGCGGCGGGTGCGCTGGTTGTTCATCGCCAGGGCCAGCACGATGGCCAGGACCCCCACGATGATCAGGATCCATCCCAGCGAGTTGGTGGCGACGACGTCATCCACGCTTGCGGGGAGGTCGACCACCCCCAGGGCGAAGATGAGGCCGAACAGCAGGAGGACTACTCCAAGTCCGATTCCCATGACAATGCTCCTCTCGGTTGGCGACAGTCTGCCCTGTTTGTGCCCCTTCAACCCTCGTGCGGGCACGGGACACTCCGGGGTCAGAAGCAGGCTTCGTCGAGGTCCATCAGCGAGAGGTCGGTGGACTCGGCGATGGCGAGCTCGGCGCTCAGCTTGGGCAGGTTGTACGCCGCGAAGAACTGGGCCGCCGCGACCTTGCCCTCGTAGAACGACTTGTCCGCGGGGGAGACCTCGCCGGACAGCTTCTCCAGCGCGACCGTGGCGCCCTTGAGCAGCAGCCAGGCGCAGACCACGTCACCGAGGGCCATCAGCAGGCGGGAGGTGTTCAGCCCGACCTTGTAGATGTTGCGGATGTCGCCGCCGTCGGCCGACTCGTCGGCGCTCATCAGCGTGTTGATCATCAGGCCGACCATGGCGTTGGCGTCCTCGAGTGCCTTCGCGAGCAGGTCGCGCTCCACCTTGAGGCGACCGTTGCCGGCCTCGGCCTTGATGAAGGCCTCGATCTCGCCGGCGAGGTAGCCGAGCGCCTTGGCCTGGTCCTTGACGATCTTGCGGAAGAAGAAGTCCTGGCCCTGGATCGCGGTGGTGCCCTCGTAGAGGGTGTCGATCTTGGCGTCCCGGACGTACTGCTCGATCGGGTACTCCTGGAGGAAGCCGGACCCGCCGAAGGTCTGCAGCGACTCGGTGCCGAGGAGCACCCACGAGCGCTCCGAGCCGTAGCCCTTCACGATCGGCAGCAGCAGGTCGTTGACGCGCATGGCCAGCTCGTCGGTCTCGCCGTTGTGCTCGGCCAGCTGCACGCGGTCCTGCCACGAGGCGGTGTAGAGCACCAGCGAACGCATCGCCTCGGAGAAGGACTTCTGCACCATCAGCGAGCGACGGACGTCGGGGTGGTGGGTGATCGTGACGCGCGGGGCCGTCTTGTCGGAGGCCTGGGTGAGGTCGGACCCCTGCACGCGGGTCTTGGCGAACTCCAGCGCGTTCAGGTAGCCGGTCGACAGCGTGGCGATCGCCTTGCTGCCCACCATCATCCGGGCGTTCTCGATCACCTGGAACATCTGCGCGATGCCGTCGTGCACCTCGCCGAGCAGCCAGCCCTTGGCCGGCTCGCCGTCGCCGAAGGTGAGCTCGCAGGTGTTCGACACCTTGATGCCCATCTTGTGCTCGACGTTGGTGACGTAGACGCCGTTGCGCTCGCCGGTCAGCTCGCCGGTCTCGAAGTCGAAGTGGGTCTTGGGCACGATGAACAGGCTCAGGCCCTTGGTGCCGGGACCGCCGACGCCCTCCACGCCCTGCGGGCGGGCGAGCACGAGGTGGATGATGTTCTCGGTCAGGTCGCTCTCGGCGGAGGTGATGAACCGCTTCACGCCGGTGATGTTCCACGAGCCGTCGTCGTTCGCGGTGGCCTTGGTGCGGCCAGCGCCCACGTCGGAGCCGGCGTCAGGCTCGGTCAGCACCATCGTGGTGTGCCAGCCGCGGTCGACGATGTGCTGCGCGATCAGCTTGTCGCGCTCGTTGCCGTTGCGGTGCACGATGCCGGCGAAGGCCGGGCCCGCGCCGTAGATCCACACGCCCGGGTTGGCGCCGAGCACCATCTCGCCGAGCGCCCAGAGCAGGCTGGAGGGGGCGGGGGTGCCGCCGAGCTCCTCGGGGATCTGGAGGCGCCAGTACTCCGCGTCCTGCCAGGCCCGGTAGCTCTTCGCGAACGCCTCGGACACCGGCGCGGTGTGCGTCTCGGGGTCGAAGACCGGCGGGTTGCGGTCGCTCTCCTCGAACGAGGCTGCGAGGTCCTCGCGGGAGAGTCGCTCGACCTCGGTGAGGATCGAACGTGCCGTGTCGGCGTCGATGGCCTCGAACGGGCCCTGCCCCAGTACTTCGTCGCGACCGAGCACCTCGAAGAGGTTGAACTCGATGTCGCGGAGGTTGCTCTTGTAGTGGCTCATGGACCCACCCTTTTCGTCTGAGTTGGGGCTTCGGCACGGTTGCTACCGGCCGGTAACAACAAGTATCTTCCCCGAATCGGGCCCACGCAAGCGCTTCGGACAAATGTGTGACGAACGTCAATCCCCCGACGGCGCAGCGAGGATCGCCTCCGGCCGGCTCGATCGGTTGGTTTGCCGGTCCCCGTCCGGCAACCAGGCGTTCGCCCGCTGGTCGTGGCGCGTGGTCACGGTGGGGGCATGTCCCGACGAAAGCTCATCTGGCACATCGGACCGGCGAACGCGGTGCGGTCGCTGATCCCGGCGAACCTGGAGGCGCACGACTCCGTCCTGGAGGCGGCCGGGCTTCGGGTGGTCGGCTCACGAGAGCAGTCCCGCCTCGCCACGCACGAGCTGCTGCGCACCCACCGCGACGCGGGTCTCTCCCGCCGCGAGGTCGAGGGCCAGTGGGCCCGGATCTGCGACCGGGTGTGGCAGCACAAGGGCGTCTCGGTGCTCTCGACCCCCGACCTGTGCGTGGCCGACCGGGAGCAGATCAGGCTCGCACTGGACCCGCTGATCGGGGTCGAGGTGCACCTGGTGGTCGCGCTCGACTCGTTCTCGCGGCAGGTCTACGGAGGGTGGCTCGCCGAGCTGCGTGCCGGACGGGCCACGGGCTGGGAGAAGTACCTGACCCGGGTGCTGGCCCCCGACCGGGAGCATCGGCAGGCCCTCGAGTTCTGGGCCGGGCACGACCTCGCCGGCATCCTGGGCCGCTGGGGCTGGACCTTCCGCGACGACCGGCTGCACGTGGTCGTCGGCGACGACAGCAGCCACTGGCGGCACCTGCTCGACCTCGCCGGCCTCCCCGGTGCGGGGCTGGATCCGGAGCTGCCGGCGTACGCCGGTCCCGCGGGTGCCGCCGTGCTCCGGCGGGTGAACCGGCAGCTCGAGCGGCCCCTGGTGGCCGGGTCCGCCGGCCTGCTGACGGCGCCGGAGCGCACCGAGCCGGTCATGCCGACCGCCTCGACCGTCGGCCTGCGGCCGCTCGTCGAGGGGTGGGCCAAGCTGATCGCGGACGCGGGCCACGACCTGCGAGGCGATCTCGACGGCCTGGTGGAGGAGGGTGACGGGGTGCGGATGCCCGGGCGTGGGGATCAGCTCGACGTGGCGGTGGACGCCCTCGCCGAGTCGCTCGCCGAGAACTCTCGCCTGCGTGCCGTCGTGGCGGACCTCGAGCTGGAGCGGGAGCGTCTGAACCGGAAGCGGCGCAAGCTCAAGCGCCGGTTGAAGCGGGTGGTCGGGCAGCCCTGACCCGGCTCGGGTCAGCCGATGATCTCGACGCGGTCGCGCACCCACTCCACGAACGGGCGCAGCGCGCGCCAGTCGTCGCGCACCTGGTCGAGCAGCTCGGGTGACTGGATCGGCTTGCCGAACCCGTAGGACTTGCTCAGCGCCAGCGACTTGTAGCGGAGCAGGTCGATCCGAGGGTGCGCTGCGTCGTACCCGCGCGGGGTGGTCTTCAGCTGCTCGCCGAAGACCTCGAACCCGTCCTCCTGCAGCGTGGCCACGATGCGCTCGAGCTCCTGGCCGGAGTGCTCGGTGTCGATGGCCTGCCGGATCCGGGCGAGGTCCTTGCCCTCGGCGTGGTACCAACCCGCACCGACGCGAACACCGGGCGAGCCGACCTCGACGTACCACCCGGTGGCGGGCCCGACGGCGACGAACGCACCCTGGTGGTTCTTGTAGGGCGTCTTGTCCTTGGCGAACCGCACGTCCCGGTAGGGCCGGAACACCTTGGCGGTGCCGAACTCCTCGGCCAGCGCGCCGGTCAGCGCCAGCATCGGCGCCTTCACGGCCTCGTCGTAGACGTGCTTGTGCGACTCCCAGAACGACTTGGTGTTGTCGAGCTCCAGGTCGTCGTAGAAGTCCAGCGCAGCCTCGGGAAAGCCCTTGAACTCTTCCATGGAGCGGATGACGAGATTCGAACTCGCGACATCGACCTTGGGAAGGTCGCGCTCTACCAGCTGAGCTACATCCGCATGCCGGCCGGAACCGACGGGGGAGAGGTTACCCGACCGGCGCGGTCAGGTCGCGCCGGCGTCGCGAAGTGCGGGTCGTCGGCGCGCCACGTCGCCGACCAGGCTGCGCAGACAGCCCCGGCGTACCGTCGAGATGAGCGCGAGGAGGCGCCATGTCGATGTACTCCGTGATGGTTCTGATGATCTCGATGATCGCCGCGGTCGTGGTGGTGATGGGGGTGTACGTCGCGGTGCGGGTCTACGGCGCCAAGAGCGTCGAGGGTGACCATCCCCAGACGGGTCGCCCACCCACCGACCGGCAGCCGCACTGACCGGTCTCACCTCTGAGCGTTCGGGCGGCTCAGATCGGGGTCAGCCCCGGTCGCTTGGGCAGCACCCCGTCGCCCGAGGAACGCCCGGTGAGCCTGCGGTGCACCCAGGGGCCGGCATGCGTGCGGGCCCACTCCAGGTGCCTCGCCCGCGCCTCGCGCCCGGTGAGCTCGGGATGCGGCGTCGGAGGCAGTGGCACGAGCGCGTGGTCCACGCCGAGCGTGTCCAGCACGGCCATCGCCATCCGTTGGTGCCCGGCCGGGCCCAGGTGCATCCGGTCTGCGTCCCAGTAGCCCCAGTCGCGGTACTCCCGCATCCGCCAGAAGTCCACGACGTGCGCGCCGTGCCGCTCGGCGATCTCGCGCACGGCCTCGGTGTAGAGCGCGAACCGGCCGCGCAGGGGACGGTAGATCGCCGACCCGCCCGGGTCGAACGCCGTGAACAGCACGACGGTGGCGCCCGTGTCCGCGAGGCGGCCGACCGCGGCGTCGTACGCCTCGGCGAGGGCGTCGATGTCCACCCGCGGCCGCATGATGTCGTTGGCGCCGGCGTAGGAGGTGACCAGGTCGGGCCCCATCGCGAGGGCCGGCTCCAGCTGCTCGTCGAGGATCCCGTGCAGCTTGCGTCCACGGATGGCGAGGTTGGCGTAGGTGAAGCCGGGCGAGGTCTCGGCGAGCACCTCGGCGACCCGGTCCGCCCAGCCGCGCAGCCCGTTGGGGCGCCGCGCATCGGCGTCCCCGACGCCCTCGGTGAACGAGTCGCCCAGGGCGACGTAGCGACGGAACATGTTGGCCATTGTGGGACCCCGGCCGCGGCGGCTGCACGCGGGGTAGGTTGTGCGCGTGCTGCTCTCCGACCGCGACATCCTGGCCGAGATCGAGGCGAAGCGTGTCGTCATCGAGCCCTATGACGAGGCGATGATCCAGCCGTCGAGCATCGACTTCCGGCTGGACCGGTTCTTCCGGGTCTTCGAGAACCACCGCTACCCGCACATCGACCCGGCGGCCGACCAGTCGGACCTGACCCGGGTCGTGGAGCCGGTCGGCGACGAGCCGTTCATCCTGCACCCCGGCGAGTTCGTGCTCGGCTCGACCTACGAGGTCGTGTCGCTTCCCGACGACATCGCCGCCCGCGTGGAGGGCAAGTCGTCGCTGGGCCGACTCGGCCTGCTCACCCACGCCACCGCAGGCTTCGTGGACCCCGGCTTCAGCGGGCACGTCACCCTGGAGCTCGCCAACGTAGCCACGCTGCCGATCAAGCTCTACCCGGGCATGAAGATCGGCCAGCTCTGCTTCTTCCGGCTCTCCTCGCCGGCCGCGCACCCCTACGGCTCGGCGAAGTACGGCTCTCGCTACCAGGGCCAGCGCGGTCCGACGCCCTCACGCTCCTACGCGAACTTCCAGCGCACCCAGATCTGAGCCACCCGGTCGCGGGCGAACGTCTCGAAACCCCTGCCACAGCAGCGCTTTCGGCACCGAAAGTTGTCGGTGGTCGCTGCTTGACTCAGGGGTATGACGACGAGCCCGAGCACCCGGACCGAGGAGCTGGAGAGCCCCTCGGACGTGCTCGGGTTCGTTCGCGCACGACGTGCCGCGGCCGACGCCGCGGAAGCCGATGTGCTGGTCGCTGCCGCGGTGTGGGCCGAGCAGCACCCCCCTGAGTCGATCCACCACACTGCGACCTGGGTCAGTGGAGGAGGGGACACCGGGCTTCCGCTGGCAGGCGCCGGGGCTCCGCTGGTCGCCGAGTTCTGCATCGCCGAGCTCGCGGTCGCGCTGGGGATGTCCACCGACGCAGGCCGGGCACTGCTCGCCGAGGCCGTCGAGCTGAAGCACCGGCTCCCGCGCACCTGGCAGCGCGTCCAGGTGCACCAGCTCGCTGCGTGGCGGGCCCGCCGGGTCGCCAGAACCACCCTCGTTCTGTCGCTGGAAGCCGCGGCGTTCGTGGACACCCAGGTGGCCCCGTTCGCGCACAGGATCGGACCCGCAGCCCTGGACCGGCTCATCGCCGAGGCCGTCGCCCGGTTCATGCCCGCCCGGGCACTGGCGGATGCCCGGCGCGCGGCGGACGGTCGACACTTCCGGATCCACCACGACCAGGTCTCCTTTGCGGGCACCAGCTTCGTGGAGGGCGAGCTCGATCTCGCTGACGCCCTCGACCTAGATGCCGCCCTGTCCCGTGGTGCACAGTCGCTGGCCGCCGCCGGCTGCGCGGAGTCGTTCGACGTACGCCGCTCGATGGCCGCCGGGGAGATCGCCCGCCGGCAGCTGGCACTTGACCTGGCCTCGACAGGCTCGACCGACGAGGGGGTGGCGACCAGCTCGACCAGCGCGCCGCGGCAGGTCGTCCTCTACGTCCACCTGGCCGAGGCGGCGGTCAGCGGAGACCGACGCGAGCTCGCACGGGTGGAGAACACTCGTCAGGGCGTCACAGTCGAGCAGGTCCGGGGCTGGTGCGCCAACCCCGACACCGCTGTCACCGTGAAGCCGGTGATCGACCTGACCACGCACCTGCAGACCGATGCCTACGAGGTCCCCGACCGGCTGCGCGAGCAGACCCAGCTTCGCGACCGCACGTGCGTCTTCCCCTGGTGCACCAGATCCGCTCGTCGCGCCGACTGTGACCACGTGATCGCGTTCGCCGACGGCGGGAGGACCTGCTCGTGCAACCTCGCCGCGCTGTGCCGCCGTCATCATCGGCTCAAGACCCACTCGGCCTGGACCTACACCGTGCTCGAACCCGGTTGCTACCTGTGGGCCAGCCCGCACGGCTATCAGCTCCTCCGCGACCAGGCCGGCACCCTCGACGTCTCCGGTGACAGGCACCTGCCCGAGCGCGGCAGGGACCCGACCGAGCCGCCCGGGCGCTAGCTGCCCGGCCTTCACTCAGAGGTCGAAGAGCGATCCGCCCTCGCCGATCTCGGCGTCGGTCCGCGGCTGGTGGGAGTCGCCGCTGCTCGCGGGCTTCGGCTTCTCCTCCGGCTGCTCGGCCTCCGCTGCCTCCGTCGACTCGGCGGCATCGGCTTCCCCGTCGACCTCGTTCTCGGTCTCGCTGGGGGCCGAGGTCGCCTCGGGCGCGGTGTCGGCGGCCTTCTCGTCGGCCACCTCGCCGGAGCCCGCCGCGTACTTCGCCTTGATGTCGCGCAGCGACGTCAGGGGAGCATCGTCCGAGCTCTCCGTCGGCTTCGCCTCGGCTTCGGGCTCGACCTCCGCCTCGGCGTCATCGGGGGTGGGGGCCTCGTCCGTGGTCTCGGTCTCGGGCTCGACGTCGGGCTGGCTGTCGTCCTGGTCGGGGGCGACGTCGGTGTCGGCGTCATCCTGGCTTCGGTCGATGTTGCCGTCGGTGGTGGAGTCGGCGGCGGCGTCGTGGTCGGCCGGGGTGCTGTCGTCGGTGGCTGCCGCGGGGGCGGTCTCCTCGGCGGGTGCTTCGATGTCGAAGAGCGATCCGCCCTCGGGGACGCTGCTGGCCGGGGTGGCGGCCGCGCCGCTGGCCTTGGGCTGGGGCGTGCTCTCGCTCTCGGCCTTCTCCTCGGCCTTCTCGGGGGTGGGGGCCTCGTCCTTGGTCTCGATCTCGGGCTCGACGTCGGCCTGGGTGTCGCCCTGGTCGGGGGCGACGTCGGTGTCGGCGTCGTCCTGGCTGCGGTCGATGTTGCCGTCGGTGGTGGAGTCGGCGGCGGCGTCGTGGTCGGCCGGGGTGCTGTCGTCGGTGGCTGCCGCGGGGGCGGCTTCCTCGGCGGGGGCTTCGATGTCGAAGAGGGATCCGCCTTCGGGGATGCTGCTGGCGGGGGTGGCGGCCGCGCCGCTGGAGGCGGCGGGTGCGGGTTCCTCGGCCGGCTTGGCCTCCGGCTCGACGTCGGGCTGGGTGTCGTCCTGGTCGGGGGTGACGTCGGTGTCGGCGTCGTCCTGGCTGCGGTCGATGTCGCCGTCGGTGGTGGAGTCGGCGGCGGCGTCGTGGTCGGCCGGGGTGCTGTCGTCGGTGGCTGCCGCGGGGGCGGCTTCCTCGGCGGGGGCTTCGATGTCGAAGAGGGATCCGCCTTCGGGGACGCTGCTGGCCGGGGTGGCGGCCGCGCCGGTGGAGGCGGCGGGTGCGGGTTCCTCGGCCGGCTTGGCCTCCGGCTCGACGTCGGGCTGGGTGTCGTCCTGGTCAGGGGTGACGTCGGTGTCGGCGTCGTCCTGGCTTCGGTCGATGTTGCCGTCGGTGGTGGAGTCGGCGGCGGCGTCGTGGTCGGCCGGGGTGCTGTCGTCGGTGGCTGCCGCGGGGGCGGTCTCCTCGGCGGGGGCTTCGATGTCGAAGAGTGACCCGCCTTCGGGGACGCTGCTGGCCGGGGTGGCGGTCGCGCCGCTTGCGGGGGCCGCCTCCGGCTCGGGAGCAGCTTCGGAGCTCAACTCGGGCTCGGGTGTCGCCTCGGCCTTGGCCTCCGGCTCGGTATCTCCACCGAGGTCGAAGAGCGAACCGCCGCCCTGGCCCTCCGTCGCCGGAGTGGGCGCGTCGGTCCTGGCCTCCGGCTCTGCCTTGGCCTCAGGCTCGGCCTCGGCCTCCGGCTCGGGAGTGGACGCAGGCTCCTCGGTCGAGTCGCCGAACAAGGAACCGCCGCCGTCGCTGTCGAAGAGCGAGTCGCCGCCGCTGGCCTTGGCTGCCGGGCCGACGTCCTCGGTCTCGGTCACCGTCTCGGCGGTCTGGGTCGCGTCGTCGGCCGACGGCTCGGCCTTGGTGGCGTCCTCGTCAATGGTGGTCGTGGTGGCGGTCGCAGCCGCTGCACCTGCGCCGGCGGCGGCAGGGACCTTCTCGGCCGCCTTCTTCGACGGGGCGCTCTCGCCCTTGACCGAGGCGAGCAGCATCTGGGCGATGTCGAGGACCTCGACCTCTTCGCGGGCCTCGCCCTTGGCCTGCTGTGCGGTGAGCCCGTCGGAGAGCATCACGCGGCAGAACGGGCAGCCCACGGCGATCTGGTCGGCGCCGGTCTCGACGGCCTCGATGGTGCGGTTGACGTTGATCCGCTCACCGATGTTCTCCTCCATCCACATCCGGGCGCCACCGGCGCCACAGCAGAAGGAGCGCTCGGAGTTGCGGGGCATCTCCTTGAGCTCGGCGTTGGGGATCACGTTCAGCAGCTCGCGCGGCGGCGAGTAGACCTGGTTGTGCCGGCCGAGGTAGCACGGGTCGTGGTAGGTGATCGAGCGCTTGCTCTCACCCTCCGCGGCGGCCACCGGGACCAGCTTCTTCTCGCGCACCAGGCGGTTCAGCAGCTGGGTGTGGTGCACGACCTCGAGCTCGACGCCGAAGGCGGCGTACTCGTTCTTCAGGGTGTTGAAGCAGTGCGCGCAGGTCGAGACGACCTTCTTGACCTTGGTCTCCTTGAACGTCTCGGCGTTCTGGGTGGCCAGGCCCTGGAACACGAACTCGTTGCCCGCGCGACGGGCAGGGTCACCCGTGCAGGTCTCGCCGTTGCCGAGCACGGCGAAGCTGACGCCGGCCATGTCGAGCAGCTCGGCGACCGCGCGGGTGGTCTTCTTGGCCCGGTCCTCGTAGGCGCCGGCGCAGCCGACCCAGAACAGCCAGTCGACCTCGTCGAGCGACTCGACGTCCTCGCCGACGACCTTGACGTCGAAGGGAAGGTCCTTGGCCCAGTCCATCCGCGACTTGGGCGACATGTTCCAGGGGTTGCCCTTGTTCTCCAGGCCCTTGAACAGGCCGTTGAGCTCGCTGGGGAAGTTGGACTCGACCATCACCTGGTAGCGACGCATGTCGACGATGTGGTCGACGTGCTCGATGTCGACGGGGCACTGCTGGACGCAGGCGCCGCACGAGGTGCAGCTCCACAGCACGTCGTTGTCGATGATCGCGCCACCGGTGGGTGCCCAGGCCCAGTCGCCCTCGGTCTCGCCGACGAGCGGGCGCTCGGCCTCGGCCAGGGTGCTGGCGGGGAGGTCGGCCCGCGCTTCCTCGGACTCGGCGATGAGGTACGGCGCCTTCGCGTGCGCGTGGTCGCGCAGGGCGAGGACCAGCAGCTTGGGGGACAGCGGCTTCTCGGTGTTCCAGGCCGGGCACTGGCTCTGGCAGCGGCCGCACTCGGTGCAGGTGGAGAAGTCGAGGAGGCCCTTCCAGGAGAAGTCCTCGACCTTGCCGACGCCGAGGACGGTGTCCTCGTCCATCTCCTCGAGGTCCTCGAAGTTCACCGGCACCCCGCCCGAGGTCATCGGGGCGAGGGCGCCCAGCGCGGTGCTGCCGTCGGCGTTGCGCTTGAAGTAGATGTTGAAGAAGGCGAGGAAGCGGTGCCAGGCCACGCCCATGGTGGGCACCAAGGAGATGGTGATCATCCAGGCGAACGAGATGACGATCTTCAGCATCGCGATCAGGTAGATCAGGTTCTCGATGGTGCCGGTCGACAGACCCTCGAATGCCTTGCCGAGCGGGAACGAGAGGGGGAAGTGCAGCGCGGTCGCGTTGTCGGCGTGCTCGCCGCCCTTGGTGAGCAGGGCGTACTCGAGCCCACGGAGAGCAGCGATGCACAGCCCCACCCCGAGGATGACCATCTCCACGAAGTAGCCCTGCCACATGGTGGAGCCGAAGAACCGGCCCTTGGGGCCGCGCTCGCGCTGTGAGGGTCGCGTCGCGCGGTAGTAGATGAAGCCGACGATCCCGACCAGCATCACGAACGTGAACAGCTCGCTGACCCACTCCCACAGGAAGAAGTGGCCGATCAGCGGCAGCGCGAAGTGCGCGTCGAAGAGCTGGCCGAAGGCCGTGACCAGCGTGAAGAACAGCAGCCCGAAGCCGACCATGATGAACCAGTGGGCCGCGCCGACCCAGGTCCACTGCAGCATCCGGGTGTGCCCCAGCGTCTCGCGCACCAGGGTGACCGCGCGGGCCGCGGGGTTGTCCGTGCGATGGGCCGGCTGTCCGGTCTTCAGGACGCCGATGATCTGCCGGATCGCCTTGACGAACAAGGTGATGCCGACGAGCGCAATCGCGATCGAGACAACCTGGGCGAGGATCTGCATTAGGGCTCCCGTGGGGTCATTCGGGTCACGCGTTCGGCTGGCGCGAGCCTAGTGCCCGCAGGTCTGGGACGTCAGCGGGCCGACGTACTGCCGAATGCTACCTGCGGGTAACCAACGGGGTGTGCGTGGTGCCGGGCTGTTCATCTGCGACGTCTCGGCGCGCGAGAGCTGTTCATCTGCGACGTCTCGGCGTCAGCCGACCCGGGAGACCTTGCCGTTCCCGCCGAAGGTGACGGCCAGGGTGCCGCCGGTGGTGCAGTAGCTGAAGGTGCTGCCCAGGCGGCGGTCCGGCTGTCCCGCCGCGCGCAGGGTCTGCCAGCTGGTCATCCCGCGCCTGACCCGCGACCGGAGGGCGGCGGCGGAGAGCTTCGAGCCGCTGTTGGTGCAGGCGTTCGGCTTGATCCCGTAGGCGCGCTCCCAGGTCTGCAGGTAGGCCTCCGGGCCGCGAGCGAGGTCCTTGACGATGTCGGGCCCGGCCTGCATCTTCAGGTCCTGGATCCAGTCGGGGTAGAGCCCGTAGTGGGAGACGCCGTCCTTGTTGATGTCGTAGACGCGCCGGCCGCTGACCTGCCGGTCGACCCGCACACCACCCAGGGTCGTGAACGGGTAGGTCACCGGGTTGTCCTTGGCGGCGTTGGGGCGCGGGTCGCCCTGGGCGCCCAGCCCGTTGATGTCTGCGCCGAACCCGATGCCCCAGTAGGCGGCCGGGTTGGCCCACGTCTGCTGGCGCTTCCACTTCTCCACGAACCCCACGCTGTCCCCGGCGTACGGCGCGATGAAGCCCTGGTCGGCCAGGATCCGCGGGTAGGCGTCGGGTGTCGACCAGGAGTGGCTCGAGAGCAGGCCGCTGTAGCCCATCTTCTCGGTGAGGTCGAGGGCGGCCTTGCGGGCCTTGACGCTCATGTGGTCGGGGTCGAAGAGCATGTGCCGCTTGGCCAGGCCGCGGATCGTGTGCGCACCGAGGTCGGTCAGGCCGAGGTCGTTGCAGTGGTGCGGCGCCGGGTAGAGGGGAGCCGCCGGCAGGTTCACGCCGGAGAACTTGGCGACCGCCCCGAAGAGCGCGTCCTGCGCCGGGATCTCGCCGGAGTCGACCGGCACGGCATTGTCCTGGTCCCTGTCGTGCACCTCGTCGTCGTTGGGCTGGCAGGTGCGCATCCGCCAGGGCGAGCCCGTCTCCAGGGTGTTGGCGCTGTTGACGAGGTAGCCCGTGGAGCCGGAGTCCCCGGCCACGCCGGACAGGGCGTTGTCGAACTTGTTGACCAGCTCCATCTGGGAGACGCCCATCTTGCGGACCTCGTCGAGCTGCCGGTCGATCGTGGCCGCGTTGCACCTGAGGTCGGGGACCCCGAGCTTCTGGGTGCAGTCGAAGGGCACCGAGGTCTCGATGCCCATGACCACGGCGAGCTTGCCGGCGTTGATCACCCGGCGGGCCTGGTCGGGCGTGGTGACGATGCGGTACCAGCCCTGGCCGGGGCCGCCGTGCTGGGCGTCGATGTAGCGCTCGAACGCACGCATGTCCCGGGCCTGCAGGCGCACCGAGTCCATGTCGTTGCAGGAGTTGCGCTTGAGCGGGTAGAGCTCGCAGAGCTTGTTGTTCTCCACCAGCAGGTTGACCAGGATCCGCTGGCCGGCGCGCCAGGAGCGCTCCATCCACTTGTAGTAGGTGCCCTCGTGGGTCAGCGAGTGAGGTGCCGGCCAGTCCTTGAACGTCGGCCACCCGACGGGGTCGTGGGTCTGCTCGCCGGAGAGGAACGCCTCCATCAGGGCGCCCTTGCCGTCGGTGGCCTCGTGGTCCACGCAGTCGCGCAGGGCCACCTCCACGCCGTACGGCGACCAGGGCCGGCCGCAGTGGACCTCGCCGCCGAGGAACTCGAAGGCCATCCCGTGGGTGTGCGCGTCGATGAAGCCCCGCACCTCCTGGATCCCGCTGACGCCGGAGAAGGGGTTGCCGGTGACGTTGGTCGCGACCTCCGGGAAGCTGGTGCAGCCCCCACGCAACCGGAGCCGGAAGAGCGAGCCGGAGCCCGTCATCGTCGCCCGGGAGCCGGTGTCGGTCAGGTAGCCGTGGCCGGGGATGCGCAGCTTGAACAGCCCCTTGCGCGGCACGGTCGCCACCCAGTCGTTGGTGGACGCGGGGGCGGAGGCGTAGCCGACCGCTGCCGTGCCCCCGTCGAGGAAGGTCCGGGAGCGCGAGTAGAGCAGGTAGCGACCGAGGGCGGTCGGCTTGAAGTAGAGGGGTGCCGCGGAGCCCGGCTTGCGGGCGGTGAAGGCGGGGGTGGCGGCGCCGGTCAGCCAGCGACCGGTGCGCTTGGACTGCACGCCGTAGCAGGCGTTGAACATGTTGTAGCGGTTCGTGGGGGAGGTCGCGTGCTTCGGATCGACGGGCACGCTCGACAGCTTCGGCTCCGACATGGCGCGCTGGCGCTGCGCGGCGGCAGCCGAGGACCGGGCCTGCCTCGGAGTGGTCGGGTCGGCCGTCTCGGCGTCGGTCACGGGCGCGCTGCGGGAGATGGCGTTCTTCGTGGAGGCGTCGTCGTGGTCGTGCGCGTGACCGTCGTCGTCCGCCGACCCGACGGTCCCGACGGGGTGCACGTGGGTGCCGTCCGGCAGGGTCGTGGTGCCCTCGGCAGAGCCCAGCTCGTCGGCGACCGTCGCCGCTGCCGCCAGCTTGTGGGCGTCCGCCCCCTCGGTGGGACCGTAGAACGCGCTGGGGACCGCGATCGCGGCGACGACGGCGCCGATGGAGACCACGGCCGCCACCGCCAGACGCCTGGCGGCGCCGGAGGACTGGTTCGTGGGCCGCCTGCTGCTGGACTGGTTGCTCGTGGAGCCGCGCATGGGTGCTGCCTTCCCGGGGGGTCAGGTGGGCCAACGAGCAAGCCCACCTGTCGGTCACGCGAGCCGGGAAGTCAGTGCGGGGTCATCGGATCGCGCTGGTGCCCGCCGATCCGTCTGCTGATCGTGCGGGCGGTGCTGGACACCGCCTGCACCAGCTGGTCGAGGTCGACCTGCTCGCGGGCGTCGTAGGTCGTGGCGATGCCGCCGACGGGGAAGCCGTTGTGGTCCAGCACGGCCGTGGCCACCGACGCGAACCCGGGCGTCACCTCGCCGTCCTCGGTCGCGTAGCCGCGACGCCGCGTCTCGCTCAGCACCGCCCGGAGGGCGCGCAGGTTCTGCGGCCCGCGGCCGTGGCGGTCGACGAAGGCATCCTTGTCCGGGTAGAGCGCCCGGACCTGGCTCGCCGGCAGCGCCGCCATGATCGCGCGCCCGCTGGCGGTCAGGTGGGCCGGCAGCCGCACGCCCACGTCCGTGACCAGCGGTGCCCGGCCGGGTGCCCGCTCCTCGAGCACGTAGAGCACGTCGCGGCCGTGCGGCACGGCGAGATGGGCCGAGTGCCCGATCCGGTCGACCAGGCTCGCGAGCGGTCGGTGCGCGATCCGCTGGAGGGGCGCCTGGCGCGCGTAGCCGATGCCCACCTCGAAGGCGGCCACGCCGAGGCAGTAGCGGCGCTCCTCGGCGATGTGGGTGACGAAGCCCTGCTCGATCATCGCGTTGATCAGGTGGTACGCCGTCGAGCGCGGCAGGCCGACCGCGCTCGCGAGGCGGTCGAGCGGCACCGGGTCGGGCTGCGAGGCCAGGAAGCGCAGCACCAGCAACGTCCTGGTGGCGGCGGGGACCTGGCTCATCCCGTCATCGTGGCACGGTCTCGGATGCGAGACCCAGGCCCGGCGCCGGTCAGTACTGGTGGAACCAGCGCAGCAGCTGCAACGAGGTCCCGGGACAGGTGACGTTGCGGTCGCGGTTCGACTCCACCCACTGTGCGAGCACGGCCTCGCCGCCCTGGATCACCCGGTCGGGCCCGCACCTGCGCAGCGCCTCCGCGCGCGAGGTCTGCCCCGCGGCCCGCCACTCGGGGATGCCGAGACGCAGGTCGCCCACCACCTGCTGCCACAGGTAGGCCGTGGAGTAGGTGCCGATCCGGAACCCGGCGTCGGTGTAGGCACGGGCGGCGCCGCGCACGACGGCCGCGTTGGCGACCTTGTCGGCGCTCCACTCGAACTGCGGCACGGGTTCGACGTCGAGCCAGATCACGGGGCTCTGCAGTCCGGCCCTGGCCATCGTGGACAGGTTGAAGCTGGCCTGCTGGTAGCCCACGTTGCTCAGTCCGCCGAGCCTGGTCCCACCGTCGAACGGACCCTTGCGGGCGTAGCGCTGGATGGTCTCCTCGTCGGGGAAGCTGTTCACCGCGTACGCCGCCGCGAGCAGGTGCCGGTCCTTGACCCACTGGACCTGGCTGGCCAGGCAGGGGTTCGGGGTGAAGGCCGGTCCGTTGGTCAGACCCATGATCACGAACCTCGCCGACGGCAACGGCGGCGGCAGCCCCAGCGTGCGCTTCTGCGGGATCCCCATGCCCTTGGGGCACTGCGGCCAGCTGATGTCACTGCCCTCGATCACCTTGGTCGGGAGCGGGCGGAGCGTCGGCAGGTCGATCTTCGGTGGGGTGGGCTGCATCGCGGGCGTCGGGGAAGCAGCCTGCGTCGGGCTGGGGGGCGCGGTCGGCCCCGGGTCGGCTGTCGGCGACGGGGCCCCGTCCGTGCGCGCCTCCGGGGCGGCCGCATCGGTCTGCTTCGACTTCGGGGCCAACGGCGCCTCGCAGCCGGAGCCCACGAGGACGACCGCGACCAGGACGGTCGCCAGCAGGGTGCTGCTCCTGCGCATTCGGCCTCCCCGGTTGCTCGCACCAGCGCGCGGGGCCATCGTGCCACGGTGGCGCGAGAGCTGGGCGCGCCTCGGTAGGTGCAGCCTGTCTGGGATCCGAGACTGACGTGGCGACGGGCCTCTGGCAGTGGCGGCTCCGACACGGTTGCATGAGGGCATGTCAGAGCGCAGCACCACGTCCTCAGCCACCGTCGAGATCGGCGTGGGCCCGCTCTCGTTCCCCGAGGTCGTCGCCGTCGTCAGGGATCGTGCCCCGGTGCGGCTCAGCGAGGAGGCCCTCGCTGCGATCAAGCGCGCTCGCAGCACCGTGGACGAGCTCGCCGCTGCGGCAACTCCGGCCTACGGCATCTCCACCGGCTTCGGAGCGATGGCGACCCGGCACATCCCGACGGAGATGCGCACCCAGCTGCAGCGGTCACTGGTGCGGTCGCACGCAGCCGGCTCCGGTCCGATGGTCGAGCCCGAGGTCGTGCGTGGGCTGATGCTGCTGCGACTGTCCACGTTGGCGACCGGCCGGACCGGCGTACGCCCGGAGCTGGCGGAGCTGATCGCGGGCGTGCTCAACGCCGGCATCACCCCGGTGGTGCACGAGTACGGCTCCCTCGGCTGCTCCGGCGACCTGGCGCCGCTCTCGCACTGCGCGCTCGCCTACATGGGTGAGGGGGAGGTGCACGACGCCGACGGCACGCTGATGCCCGCCGGGCAGGCGCTCGCGGCAGCCGGACTGACCCCGATCGAGCTGGTGGCCAAGGAGGGCATCGCGCTGATCAACGGCACCGACGGCATGCTGGGCATGCTGGTGCTGGCACTCACCGACCTGAGTGTGCTGATGCGCACGGCCGACATCTCGGCCGCGATGTCCGTCGAGGGCCAGCTCGGCACCGATCGGGTCTTCGCCCCCGAGCTGCAGGCGATCCGGCCGCACCCGGGTCAGGCTGCCTCGGCGGCCAACCTCGCGGCGATCCTGCGTGACTCCGGAGTGGTCGCCTCGCACCGCGGCCCGGACTGCAACCGGGTCCAGGACGCCTACTCGCTGCGCTGCTCGCCGCAGGTGCACGGTGCGGCCCGCGACACCCTCGAGCACTGCACCACGGTGGCCGGTCGTGAGCTGGCCAGCGCGATCGACAACCCGGTGGTCCTCGACGACGGTCGCGTCGAGTCCAACGGCAACTTCCACGGCGCCCCCGTGGCCTACGTCCTCGACTTCGCGGCGATCGTTGCCGCAGACGTGGCCTCGATCAGCGAGCGACGCACCGACCGGTTCCTGGACCGGGCCCGCAACCACGGCCTGCCCCCGTTCCTCGCCGACGACCCCGGCGTGGACAGCGGCCTGATGATCGCGCAGTACACCCAGGCGGCCATCGTCTCGGAGCTCAAGCGGCTCGCCAACCCCGCCAGCGTCGACTCGATCCCCTCGAGCGCGATGCAGGAGGACCACGTGTCGATGGGCTGGTCCGCCGCGCGCAAGCTGCGTCGCTCGGTCGACGGGCTGGCGCGGGTGCTCGCCATCGAGGTGCTCACCGCGGCCCGCGCCCTCGACCTGCGCCGGCCGCTGGAGCCCTCTCCCGCCACCGGCGCCGTGATCGACCTGCTGCGCGGCAGCGGGGTGCAGGGACCGGGGTCCGACCGGCACCTGTCGCCGGAGATAGAGACGTGTGTGCAGCTCGTCCGCAGCGGCGCCGTGCTCGGCGCCGTCGAAGCAGTGATCGGAGATCTGAAGTGAAGCCCACCGAGAACCCCCGGCTCCCCATCCGCGCCGCCCGCGGCACCGAGCTGACCGCACGGTCCTGGCAGACCGAGGCGCCGTTGCGGATGCTGATGAACAACCTCGACCCGGAGAACGCGGAGAACCCCGCTGAGCTCGTGGTCTACGGAGGCACCGGGAAGGCGGCCCGCAACTGGGAGTCCTACGACGCGCTGGTCCGGACGCTGACCACGCTCGCCGACGACGAGACGATGCTGGTGCAGAGCGGCAAGCCGGTGGGCGTCATGCGCACCCACGAGTGGGCGCCGCGGGTGCTGATCGCCAACTCCAACCTCGTCGGCGACTGGGCCAACTGGGAGGAGTTCCGCAAGCTCGAGGACCTCGGGCTGACGATGTACGGCCAGATGACGGCCGGCTCCTGGATCTACATCGGCACCCAGGGCATCCTGCAGGGCACCTTCGAGACGTTCGCCGCCGTGGCCGACAAGCGGTTCGGCGGCACGCTCGCCGGGACGATCACCCTGACCGCCGGGCTCGGTGGCATGGGCGGCGCCCAACCGCTCGCCGTCACGATGAACGACGGTGTCGCCATCTGCGTCGAGTGCGACCAGTCGCGGATCACCCGGCGGATCGAGCACCGCTACCTCGACGTGCAGGCCGACTCGCTGGAACACGCGGTCGAGCTCGCCGTGCAGGCCCGGGACGCGCGGGAGCCGCTGTCGATCGGGGTCCTCGGCAACGCCGCCGAGCGGTTCCCGCGGCTGCTGGAGCAGGGTGCGCCGATCGACATCGTCACCGACCAGACCTCGGCCCACGACCCGCTGTCCTACCTCCCGGTCGGCGTCGCCTTCGAGGACTGGCACGACTCGGCCCGGCGCGACCCCGACGGGTTCACCAAGGACGCCCAGGCGTCGATGGCCACGCACGTGCGGGCGATGGTGGAGTTCCAGGACAAGGGTGCCGAGGTCTTCGACTACGGCAACTCGATCCGCGACGAGGCGCGCAAGGGCGGCTACGACCGCGCCTTCGAGTTCCCCGGCTTCGTGCCGGCCTACATCCGCCCGCTGTTCTGCGAGGGCAAGGGTCCGTTCCGCTGGGCCGCGCTGTCCGGCGACCCGGCCGACATCGCCGCCACGGACCGGGCGATCCTGGAGCTGTTCCCGGACAACGAGCGCCTGCACAAGTGGATCTCGATGGCCCAGGAGCGGGTCTCGTTCCAGGGCCTGCCCGCGCGCATCTGCTGGCTCGGGTACGGCGAGCGTCACCTCGCCGGCCTGAAGTTCAACGAGATGGTCGCCTCCGGCGAGCTGAAGGCTCCCGTCGTGATCGGTCGGGACCACCTCGACGCCGGGTCTGTCGCCTCGCCGTACCGCGAGACGGAGTCGATGCTCGACGGGTCCGACGCGATCGCGGACTGGGCCCTGCTCAACGCCCTCGTGAACACGGCCTCAGGCGCCTCCTGGGTCTCGATCCACCACGGCGGTGGGGTGGGCATGGGCCGCTCGATCCACGCGGGTCAGGTGTGCGTCGCGGACGGCACCGACCTCGCCGCACAGAAGATCGAGCGGGTCCTCACCAACGACCCGGCCATGGGTGTGGTCCGGCACGTCGACGCCGGCTACGACCGGGCCGTCGAGGTGGCCGAGGAGCGCGGAGTGCGGATCCCCATGCAGGAGAGCCGGTAGTCACCGGCGGCGCCACCAGCGCCTCCGGGACCGCTCTTCCTCGGCGGTGGCCGCGGCGCGTGCCTGACGCCGGGCGGTCCGTCGTTGGTTCCAGCGATCGACCTCGGTGTCCACGTCGCGGGTCGGGGTCACCACGGGCGGCCCGCCCTGGAGCTGGCGGCGGGCCTCGACGATCCGCCGGTTGAAGTCCTCGACCAGCTGACGCACCACTCTCTCGACGGTCTCGCGGTCGAGCAGGTCGTCGAGCTCGACGTCCTCCTTGCGCAGCGCGAGCGCCGGGTGCAGCACACCGATCTGCTCACGCTCGACGAGCTTCTTCAGCCACCAGTCCCGGTCGTACGGCGAACCGAGGTCACCGAGCGGCTTGCCCTGGCCGGGGAGGTCGTCGAACTCGCCACGCTCCATCGCCTGCTGGATCTGCAGGTCCACCCAGCGGGCCTGATGGTGGATCCGCGACGCCGCGGCGTCCCCGCCGGTGCGCGTGTCCCGGTCGCGCTCTCTGGAGCCGGACCCCGAGCCGTGGCCGGCTTCCTCCGGCGACTTGTCCCTCTCCGGCATGTCGATCACCTCGCGGACCAGCCTACAAATCTGTTCAATGGGCCACCTGCGGCCCGCGAGCGACGCGGGCCGGTGCCGAGGGAGGTGACCGTGGAGGTCTTCGCGACCGGACTGGCCATGGGCGAGTCGCCCCGGTGGCACGACGGCCGGCTGTGGGTGTGCGACTGGGCGGCGGGCGAGGTGCTCTCCTTCGACCTGCAGGGCGAGCGGCGCGTCGAGCTGACGATGTCCGGGCTGCCGTTCTCCGTCGACTGGCTGCCCGACGGACGAACGCTGCTGACCTCGACGGACGGCGTGGTCGTCGTCGAGGACGGGCGGGTGGTGCCGTACGCCGCCTCCGGACGGGGCTGGAACGAGATCGTCGTGGACCCGCGCGGCAACACCTTCGTCAACGCGGTCGGGTTCGACCTGATGGCCGGCGCGGAGCCGACGGCCGGCCACATCTGGGTGGTGCGACCGGACGGTTCGGCCCTCGAGGTGGCCGACGGTGTGTGGTTCCCCAACGGGATGGTCGTCACCGACGACGGTGAGACCCTGGTCGTGGCCGAGTCCTACGGGCACTGCCTGACGGCCTTCGACATCGCCGGGGACGGCACCCTGGGCAACCGCCACACCTGGGCCGACCTGGGCGACGCGGCACCGGACGGCATCTGCCTGGATGCCGAGGGTGCGATCTGGTACGCCGACGTGCCCCACCAGCGTTGCGTCCGCGTCGCCGAGGGCGGCGCGGTGCTCGAGACGGTGGACGTCGACCGGGGCTGCTTCGCCTGCATGCTCGGCGGGGAGGACGGCCGCACGCTGTTCATCACGGCGATGGACTGGAGCGGGACGGGCGCGATCGGTGAGGGCGACCGCACCGGGCAGATCCTGACCCACCGGGCTCCGGCAGCCCGGGCGGGGAGACCCTGAGCCGGAGGGCTCAGCCCCAGAAGCCGAAGACGTCGCCGCCGATGCGCACCGTGAACGCCAGCACCACCACGATGAAGAAGACCCGGACGAAGCCCGAGCCGCGCGCCACGGCGATGCGCGCGCCGAGGTAGCCGCCGACGAGGTTGCACCCGCCCATCACGAGGCCCACCTTCCACAGCACCGCACCCTGGGGCACGAACACGCAGAGCGCGGCGAGGTTCGTGGCCCAGTTGGCCATGCGCGCCTTGGCCGAGGCGTCCAGGAAGTTGTAGCCGAGCAGCCCCACCAGGCTGATCACGAAGAAGCTGCCCGTGCCCGGGCCGAGGGCGCCGTCGTAGAAGCCCACCGCCAGGCCGGTGAGCATGGCGGCCGCCGTGTGCCGGTGGCCGGAGAACCGCAGCAGGCTCTGGCGGCCCAGGGTCGGCTTGAGCAGCACCCACGCGCCGACCAGGACGAGCGCCGCCAGCACGATCGGCTCGAACGCCGACCTCGGGATCTGGCTGGCCACGAGGGCGCCGCCCACCGAGCCCAGGAAGGCCAGCAGCATCAACGGGATGAACGTCCGCGGGTCCGGCCGGACCCGGCGGTAGTACGTCGCACTGCTGACCGTGGTGCCGCAGATGGAGGCGAGCTTGTTCGTGGCCAGCACCTGGACCGGGCTCGCTCCGGGGAGACCGAGAAGCAGTGCGGGCAGCTGGATCAGACCGCCGCCACCGACCACGGCATCGACGAAGCCCGCCGAGAGAGCGGCCGCGGCGAGGAGCAGCAGGACCAGCAGGCTCGGATCGCCGCTCACGTCCCGGCCCGTTCGCTCACGCTGCGCACGCTAGTCCACCCGCCGGCCGGTCCGGACATGCCCGAGGGCCCCGACCGTGGTGGTCGGGGCCCTCGGATTCCTGCTGGAAGTGCTGTCGGGCTAATAGACCCGTCGCCGGGTGCCGCCGATGGGCACCACGTTCAGGATCAGGCCCACGACGAGCAGGATCGCGCCGATGGTGGTGAGGATCGAGATCTTGGCCACCAGTCCGATGATCAGCAAGATCAGTCCCAGGACAACCATGTCCTGTCTCCCTTCGATTGATGAGTTTCCCCCTGTCCGAGGATGAGTACCCCTCCGCAAACTCGGTCAAACCGAATTCCACGATCTCAGATCCGAGACTGCCCCCGGGGTGCCGCGGTGGCGTGCGACGAGAGGATTCGCTTGGCTGGTGCCATGTCATCCACGCGGCTCGACGGCACCGTTCCAGCTGCCGTGGTGCACGACGTCATCGGGGTCCTTGCGGGGACGACGGCTCGGCGACCCGGCTGCCCCCGGTCGTCGGGCGGGGTGGCCGATCGTGAGCGCGCCCACGGGGTCGAACGCCTCCGGGATCGAGAACTCCGCACGCACCGCTGCGACCCGGTCCGGTGGGATGCCGAAGAAGCAGCCACCCAGGCCCGCGTCGACGGCGGTCTGCAGGATCAGCAGCGACGCCATCGCGGCATCCATGTGCCAGAACGGGACCGGCCAGCGCGCCTCGTCCTGGTCCGTCCAGCCCTTGTCGGGCTCGGCGTAGCGGGCGAGGTAGGCAGCCTTGCTGGAGCACGGGACCACCACGACGGGCGCCCGCATCATCCCGCGCAGCCAGGTGTCGGGTTCCTCGACCGAGTCGGCGGTCGCCGTCCAGTAGCGACGCACGTCGGCGGGGGTGTCCAGCACCAGGAAGCCCCAGCCCTGGGTGAAGCCGGCGCTCGGTGCCCGGGTGGCGTTCGCCAGCGCCCGCTCCACGACGGCAGGGTCGACGGGGTCCTCGGTGTAGTTGCGCACCATCCGGCGGCGGCGTACGACGTCCTGGAAGTCCATGGGCCAGAGCATGACTGACGCGCCCTCCGACTTCGAGCAGATGTGGCGCGACCTCGCGCCGATCGGCCGCTCGTCGGCCACCGGCGGCTACTTCCGCTCGCCCTACACCTCCGCCGAGACCGAGCTGCGCGCCTGGTTCGCCGAGCAGTGCGTCGCCCGCGGCCTCGGGCTGGAGGCCGACGGCAACGGCAACCTGCTCGCCCTCTGGCCCGGTGCGGACCAGGAGCTCCACGACGACGCCGTGCTGATCGGCTCCCACCTCGACTCGGTCCTCGACGGCGGGGCGTACGACGGACCGCTGGGTGTGGTCTCCGCGCTCGCAGCCGTCGACCTCCTCCGCGACCGCGGAGTCACGCCCCGCCGACCGATCGCAGTGGGCGCCTTCGCCGAGGAGGAGGGGTCCCGGTTCGGCATCGCCTGCCTGGGGTCGCGACTGGCCACCGGCTCGATCACACCCGCCGCCGCAGGGGAGCTCCGTGACCGCGAGGGAACGCCCCTGCAGGACGCGATGGCTGCGGCCGGCCTGGACCCGAACCTCGGTCGCGCCCCGTGGCTGGACCGCATCGGCTGCTTCGTGGAGCTGCACGTCGAGCAGGGCCGAGACCTCGTCGACCGGGACACCCCGGTCGGGCTGGCGACCGGCATCTGGCCGCACGGTCGCTACCGCTTCGACTTCACCGGTGCCGCGAACCACGCCGGCACCACCCGGATGGAGGACCGGCGCGACCCGATGCTGACCTTCGCGGCCACCGCTCTCGCTGCCGGGCAGCAGGCCGCTCGCAGCGGCCAGCGGGCGACCTTCGGGCGCATCGACGTGGCGCCCAACGGCACCAACGCGATCCCGTCGAGGGTGACCGGCTGGCTCGACGCCCGGTGCGAGACCGACGCCGAGCTGGTCCGGCTGGTGGCTGCCATCGAGCGGGCGGGGGCCGACCAGGCCGGCCAGGACGGGACCGACCTGCGGGTCTCGCCGGAGTCCGTGTCGGGCGAGGTCTCCTTCGACGTCGAGCTGACTGCGCGGTTGCAGGCACACCTCGGTGAGCGATGGGGAGAGGTCCCCGCGATCCCGACGATGGCCGGTCACGACGCCGGCGTGCTCGCCGCGGCCGGTGTGCCGACGGCGATGCTGTTCGTCCGCAACCCGAGCGGTGTCTCGCACTCGCCTGCGGAGCACGCCGAGACGGCCGACTGCCTCGCCGGCGTCGAGGCACTCGCGGACGCACTCCAGGCGCTGGTCTCGTGAGGCGCAGGTGACCGCGCTGCACCTCGAGCACGCGCTGCTCGAGGACGGGGTCCGCCGCGACGTCCGGGTGCAGGTCGAGCACGGCCTGATCACCGAGGTGGGCACCGACCCTCTGGTCGGCGAGGTGGTGGTCCCCGGCCTCACTCTCCCCGGATTCGCGAACTGCCACTCGCACGCGTTCCACCGGGCCCTGCGCGGGCACACCCAGCGTGAACGCGGGTCGTTCTGGACCTGGCGGGAGCAGATGTACTCCGTCGCGGCGACGCTGACCCCGGACTCCTACTTCGAGCTCGCTCGCGACACCTACGCCGAGATGCGGGCCACCGGCATCACTGCGGTCGGCGAGTTCCACTACCTGCACCACCAGCCGGACGGAACGCCCTACGACGACCCCAACGAGATGGGCCGGGCACTGCTCGCCGCCGCCGACGAGGCGGGGATCAGGATCCGGCTGCTGGACACGTGCTACCTCGCCGCCGGGTTCGGCCAGCAGCCCACGGGGGTGCAGGTGCGCTACTCCGACGGCGACGCCCGTGCCTGGGCCGAGCGGGTCGCGGGCTTCGGGGACCCGCGGGTGGGCGCGGCGATCCACTCGGTGCGTGCGGTGCCCCGCGACCAGCTCGCAGTCGTCGTGGAGGCGGCCGCCGGGATGCCTCTCCACGTGCACCTGTCCGAGCAGGTGGCCGAGAACGAGGCCTGCCTCGCTGCGCACGGCCTCACCCCGACCCAGCTGCTCGCCGAGGCAGGTGCGCTCGGTCCGCTGACGACGGCCGTGCACGCCACGCACCTGAGCGAGACCGACGTGCGCCTGCTGGGGGAGTCCGGCACCCGGGTGTGCTTCTGTCCGACCACCGAGCGCGACCTCGCTGACGGGATCGGTCCTGCGCGGCGGTTGCACGACGCGGGCGCCACGCTCACGCTGGGCTCCGACAGCCATGCAGTGATCGACATGATCGAGGAGATGCGCGCGGTGGAGATGCACGAACGCCTGGCCTCGCAGCAGCGCGGCCACTGGTCCGCGGTGGAGCTCCTCGCCGCGGCGACGTACGCCGGCCACGCCTCCCTCGGGTTCGAGGACGCCGGACGGATCGCCGTGGGCCAGCGCGCCGAGCTCGTCACGATCGACCTCGACAGCGTCCGCACCCGTGGCACCGGGGCGAGCGCCGAGACCGCCGTCTTCGCCGCCACCGCTGCCGACGTCGCACCGACGCCCACCGGGGTGACCCGGTGACCGCAGTGCTGCTGGTCGGCATCGCCGAGCTGGTCACCAACGACCCGACCCACGACGGCACCCCCCTCGGGCTGCTGACCGATGCAGCGGTCGTGCTCGAGGGCCGCCGGGTCGCCTGGGTCGGCGCCCGGAGCGAGGCACCTGCTGTCGACGCGACCCGGGACCTCGGCGGACGCGCCGTGCTGCCGGGCTTCGTGGACTCGCACTCCCACCTGGTCTTCGCCGGTGACCGGGCCCGGGAGTTCGCGGCGAGGATGGCGGGAGAGACCTACTCGGCGGGAGGCATCCGCACGACGGTGGCGGCGACGCGGGCTGCCACCGACGAACAGCTCGGTGCCAACGTGGCCAGGCTGGTCGCGGAGATGCGCCGCCAGGGGACGACCACGGTGGAGATCAAGAGCGGCTACGGGCTGACCGTGCTCGACGAGGCGCGCAGCCTGGCCATCGCCCGGTCGTTCACCGACGAGACCACCTTCCTCGGCGCCCACGTCGTCCCGCCGGAGTACGCCGAGGACCCGGCCGGCTACGTCGAGCTGGTGACCGGGCCGATGCTCGAGGCGGCCGCGCCGCACGCCCGGTGGATCGACGCGTTCTGCGAGCGTGGCGCGTTCGACGCCGACCAGGCGCGCAGCATCCTGGCCGCCGGTGCCGCGAGGGGGCTGCGTGGTCGGCTGCACGCCAACCAGCTCGGGCCGGGGCCGGGCGTCCAGCTGGCCTGCGAGCTGGGACTCACAGCGGTCGACCACTGCACGCACCTCGATGCCGCCGACGTGGACGCGCTCGCGCAGTCGGGGACGGTGGCCACGCTGCTCCCGGGAGTCGAGTTCAGCACCCGCTCGCCGTACCCCGATGCCCGCGGCCTGGTCGATGCCGGCGTCACCGTGGCCCTGGCCAGCGACTGCAACCCCGGCTCCTGCTACACCTCGTCGTTGCCGCTCTGCATCGCGCTGGCCGTCCGCGAGATGGGGATGACCCCGGCCGAGGCGGTGTGGGCGGCCACGGCCGGTGGCGCCCGCGCCCTGCGCCGCGACGACGTCGGGGTGATCGCGCCGGGCAAGCACGCCCACCTGACGGTGCTCGAGGCTCCGTCCTACCTCCACCTGGCCTACCGGCCGGGCGTGCCGCTGGTCGCCGAGGTGATCACCTGAGTCGGGGGTGGTCGCCGATGAGTTCGGCGGGCCAGACTGGTCAATCCACCTGAGCGTCACCACGGGCGGGCCGTGCAGGTCCCGCAGCGAGAGAGGACCCACCATGACCGAGGCCACCACCCGCGTCGCCGCGACCCACACCGTGGGGGACGGTGCGAACGAGATCCACTACGACGTTCGCGGCGAGCTCCGTGAGGCGTCGCCGGACCGTCCCGCGCTGCTGATGATCGGCTCCCCGATGGATGCCAGCGGGTTCGTCAGCCTCGCGAGCCGGTTCACGGACCGCCCCGTGGTGACCTACGACCCACGCGGGTCGGGCCGCAACCCGGTCGGCACGGACCCCATCGACCCCGAGCACCACGCCGAGGACCTGCACCGGGTGATCGAGGCCCTCGGTGCCGGTCCCGTCGACCTGTTCGCCAGCAGCGGGGGTGCGGTCAACGCGCTCGCCCTGGTCGCTGCACACCCCGACGACGTCCGTCGCGTCGTCGCCCACGAGCCGCCGACCGTCGTCCTGCTCCCCGACCGGGAGGAGATCCTGGCCGTGTGTCGCGGCCTGCTCGCGACCTATGAGCGGCACGGCACCGGCCCGGCGATGGCCAGGTTCATCTCCCTGGTGATGCACAACGGGCTGGTGCCCGCGGACTACCTCGACCGCCCGGACCCGGACCCGGCGATGTTCGGTCTGCCCACGGAGGACGACGGCACCCGCACCCACCCGCTGATGCGCAACATGCCGGCCGTCAACCTCTATCAGCCGGACCTCCCCGCGCTGTCCGCGCTCGGCGACCGGCTGGTGCTGGCCGTCGGAGTGGAGTCGGACGAGCAGATCGCCGCGCGTGGCGCCAGGTCGGTGGCAGCAGCCCTGGGGCGCGCGGTGGTCGAGTTCCCCAGCGGCCACGCGGGGTTCCTCGGCGGGGAGCACGGCCAGCAGGGCGATCCCGACGGTTTCGCGCTGGCGCTGCGCGAGGTGCTCGCCTGACGCCGGCTCAGTGGTCTGCGCCGGCGGCGAGGATCAACGCGTCGAAGAGCCGCTGGTCGCGACCGAACTCGGGGTGCCACTGGACGCCGAGGCAGAAGCGTCGGTCGCCGGGGTCAGCCGCCTCCATGGCCTCGAGCGTCCCGTCGACGGCCCAGGCGCTCGCCACGTAGCCAGGGTGCGAACGCACCGACTGGTGGTGGTGGCAGTGCACCCGCACGGTGTTGCCGAGCACGCCCTGCGCCACCGAGTCGGGCTCGGTGCGCACGGTGATGTCGCCGAACGCGTCCGCGCCGGGGTTGTGCTCCTCGTGGCCGACGAGGTCCGGGGTGTGCTGGTCGAGCACACCCCCCACCGCGACGGCCATCAGCTGCATGCCGCGACACACGCCCAGGGTGGGCAGTGCGGCCGCGTCCGCTGCCGTGAGCAGCGCGAGCTCCCACGCATCCCGGTCGGGACGTATCTTCGCCGTCCGCGGATGTGCCTCCTCGCCGTACAGCACGGGGTCGACGTCCGCGCCGCCGCAGATCACCAAGCCGTCGAGGCGGGCGATCGCGGCGGCAGCGGCGCGTGGGTCGGCCGTTGCTGGCGGGAGCAGCACGGGCACGCCGCCGGCGCGCACGATCGCGTCGGCGTACATCGTCGGGAGCAGGTCGGCTCCCTGGTCCCAGACCCCCCACTGGGCCTGCTCGCGATAGCTGGACAACCCGATCAACGGCATCATCGCACTCACTCACTCCGCAGCACTGATCAGACGGGCGTGACGTACGCACCCGAGATGCCGCCGTCGACCAGGAAGGTGCTGGCGGTCATGAAGCTGGACTCGTCGGAGGCGAGGAACAGGACGGCGTTCGCCATCTCCTCGGGCTCCCCGAACCGTCCCATCGGGACGTGCACCAGCCGGCGCGCGGCCCGTTCGGCGTCGGTGGCGAACAGCTCCTGGAGCAGCGGCGTGTTCACCGGTCCGGGGCACAGGGCGTTCACCCTGATGCCCTCGCGCGCGAACTGGACGCCGAGCTCGCGGCTCATCGACAGCACCCCGCCCTTGGAGGCGGAGTAGGAGATCTGCGAGGTGGCCGCACCCATGACCGCCACGAACGACGCCGTGTTGATGATCGACCCGGACTTCTGCTCGCGCATGTGCCCCAGGGCGGCCTTGCAGCACAGGTAGACGCTGGTCAGGTTGACCTCCTGGACCCGGCGCCAGGCGTCCAGCTCGGTGTCCATGATCGAGTCGTCGTCCGGTGGCGAGATGCCGGCGTTGTTGAACGCGATGTCGACCGAGCCGTAGGTGTCCTTGGCTGTCTGGAACAGAGCGTCGACCTGCTCCTTGTTGGTGACGTCGACGTGGAAGTAGGTCGCGATCTCCGTGCCGCCCAGCTTGCCGACGACCTCGTGTCCGGCCTCGTCGTCGATGTCACCGATGACGACCTTGGCTCCTTCCTCCACGAACCGTTTCACCGTCGCCAGCCCGATGCCCGAGCACCCCCCGGTGACCACGGCGACCTTGCCGTCCAGACGTCCTGCCATCACTTGTTCCTCGCGTTCTCTTGTTTCGGTTCTGTGGTTGGTGCGGGGCTGGTGTCAGTGCGCGATGAAGACGTTCTTCTCCTCGGTGAACGCGTTGGGCGCGTCCGGTCCGAGCTCCCGGCCGAGGCCGGACTGCTTGTAGCCGCCGAACGGTGTCCAGTAGCGCACCGAGGAGTGGCTGTTCACGCTGAGGTTCCCGGCCTCGACCCCACGAGCGACCCGCAGGCCGCGGCCGAGGTCGTTGGTGAAGATCGAGCCGGACAGGCCGTACTCGGTGTCGTTCGCGAGGGCGATCGCCTCCTCCTCGTCGTCGAAGGCCATCACGGCCACCACCGGACCGAAGATCTCCTCACGCCAGACGGCCTCCTGGGTCGAGGCCGACTCCACCACCGTGGGGGGCAGCCAGAAGCCGGCGTCCTCGGGGCACGATCCACTGAACGCGATCGTGGCGCCGTCGATGTAGCGCTGCACCGAGTCGCGCTGGGCGGCCGAGACCATCGGCCCCATGTCGCTGTCGTCGCGTGAGGGGTCGGTGACCCGCATCGCCTGCACGGCCTCCTGGAGCCGGCCCACGAACTCGTCGTACGCCGGACGCTGCACGAGGATGCGGGATCGCGCACAGCAGTCCTGGCCGGCGTTGTCGAAGGCGGAGCCGGGTGCGGCTGCGGCGGCAGCAGCGATGTCGGCGTCGGCGAAGACGATGTTGGCGCTCTTGCCACCCAGCTCCAGGGTGACCCGCTTCACCTGGTCGGCGCAGCCCCGCATGATCTGCTTGCCGACCGTGGTGGACCCCGTGAAGCAGACCTTGCGCACGGCCGGGTGCGTCACGAAGCGCTCACCGACGACCGATCCCTTGCCCGGGACCACCGTGAGCACGCCCTCGGGGAGTCCTGCCTGGACTGCCAGCTCGCCGAGACGGATCGCGGTCAGCGGCGTGAGCTCGGCGGGCTTGAGCACCACGGTGTTTCCGGCCGCGAGGGCCGGCGCGAATCCCCAGCCCGCAATGGGCATCGGGAAGTTCCACGGCACGATGATGCCGATCACGCCCAGGGGCTCGTGGAAGGTGATGTCGACGCCACCGGCCACCGGGATCTGCCGGCCGAACATCCGCTCGGGAGCGGCGGAGTAGTAGTTGAGGCAGTCGCGCACGTTGCCCGCTTCCCAGCGGGCGTTGCCGATGGTGTGGCCGGCGTTCAGGACCTCGAGCTGGGCCAGCTCCTCGAGGTGGTCGTCGACGACGGCGGCGAAGGCGCGCAGCAGCCGGGCGCGTTCGCCCGGGGCGACGTCGCGCCAGGCCGGGAACGCCTCCTGGGCGCGGGCGATCGCCTGGTCGGTCTCCTCGACGCTGGCCGAGGCCACCTCGGTGATCTGCTGGCCGGTGACCGGGTTGATGACTGCGGTTGACACGTGTCTCACATCCTCTCGAAGGTGCGGGCGAGCTCCCAGTCGGTGACGGCCGCGTCGAAGGCCGCCAGCTCGACGTCGGCCATGTTGACGTAGTGGTCCACGACCTCGGCACCCAGGGCGGTGCGGGCGATCTCCGAGCCGGCGAAGGCGTCGCGCGCCGCACGCAGGGTGGCGGGAACGTGTGGCTTGTCCGAGGAGTAGGCGTTGCCGACCAGCTCGTCCTCGAGCTCGAGCTCGTGCTCGATGCCGTACAGCCCACCGGCGAGCATCGCTGCCAGGGCGAGATAGGGGTTCACGTCGCCACCGGGCAGCCGGTTCTCCATCCGTGCCGACGGGCCGTGACCCACGAGGCGGACAGCGCACGTCCGGTTGTCGGTGCCCCACGCGATGGCCGTCGGCGCGAACGAACCGGCGGCGAAACGCTTGTAGGAGTTCACGTTGGGGGCGTAGAGCAGGGTGAAGTCGGCCATCGTGGCGAGGACACCGGCGACGAAGTGGTCGTAGAGGGGCGAGCGTTCCGCTCCGTCACCGAAGACCACCGTGCCGTCCGCGCCTCGCAGCGACAGGTGGATGTGGCACGAGTTGCCCTCGCGGGCGTCGTACTTCGCCATGAAGGTCAGGGACTGTCCGTGCTGGGAGGCGATCTCTTTCGCCATCGTCTTGTAGACGCTGTGGTTGTCCGCGGTGACCAGGGCCTCGGCGAAGAGGAAGCCGATCTCGTGCTGCCCGAAGTTGCACTCGCCCTTGGCGCCCTCGACGTCCATCCCGGCCGCGTAGGTGTGGTTGCGGATGGCGCGCAGGAGCGGCTCCACCCTGGTGGTGCCGAGGATCGAGTAGTCGACGTTGTACTGGTTGACCGGCGCGAGGTCACGCCAGCGGCGGTCGTGGGCGTCCTCGTAGGTGTTGTTGAACGCGATGAACTCGAGCTCGGTGCCGGAGAGGGCGACCATGTCCATGGCCGCGACCTTCTCGAGCTGCGTCTTGAGGATCGTCCGCGGGGACTGGGGGACCGGTGCGTGGTCCAGCCACACGAGGTCGCACTGGACCATCGCGGTGGCAGGCAGGTGCGGGAGCAGGCGCAGCGTGTCCCAGTCGGGCACGAACTCCATGTCGCCGTAGCCCTTGTCCCACGAGGAGATCTCGTAGCCGGCAACCGTGTTCATGTCGATGTCCACGGCGAGCAGGTAGTTGCACCCCTCGGTGCCGCTCTCGAGGGCGACGTCGAGGAAGTAGCGACCGTGCAGTCGCTTGCCCTGCAGTCGGCCCTGCATGTCGGTGAAGGCGAGCACGACGGTGTCCACCTCGTCGGCCTCGATCAGGGACCGCAGCTTGTCCAGCGTGAGGTAGCGCTCATTCGGTGTGCTCATGTGTTCTCCCGTTCGTGGCTTCGCCTGGTCGACTTCAGGAACAGCTGTGGTGGTCATCCAAGCAGGCCGCGCAGCAGCGCGGCGGTGTCGTCGCAGTGCTCTTCCATCGCGCGCCGCGCCCGCGCGGACCGACCGGTGAGGATCGCCTTGACGATGCGTGCGTGCTGGGCGTCCGAGTGCGCGATGTTGGGCTCCAGCACGGGGATCGCGCTGAGCATGTCGTGCAGGGACGACTGCACGGCGGTCACCGCCTCGATGACCCGTGGCGAACCGGTGAGGGCCGCGACCGTGAGGTGGAACCGTGAGTCCGCCTGCCGGTGGATCGCGGGACCGGCCGCGTGCGCGACCGCCTGGTGCGCCGTCTCCAGCTGTCTGCGCTGCTTCTCGGTGAGGGGGACCTCGGCAGCCAGCGCCGCCGCTCCGGGCTCCACGATCCTGCGGAAGTCGAGAGCGTCGAGCCAGTCGCTCCGCTGGCTCGACGTACGCCGCGAAGAGCGGGTCGCGGGGGTGGAGAGCCGCATGGTGACCACGGTCCCGCCGCCTCGACCGCGCGTCGTCTGCACCAGGCCGGCCTGGCGCAACGCTGCCATCGCCTCACGCAGCGTCGCGCGTGACACCGCGAGCCGTTCCGCAAGCTCTCGCTCGGGTGGCAGCGTGGTCCCTCGCGGATAGACCCCGAGTCGCATCAGTGTCGCGAGCTGCTCGACACAGGCCTCGAACGCGTGATGGCCACGCACAGGGCGCAGGACGGCCTCGGGCAGCGAAGCGTCAGGGGAGGCCGTCACCACCACAGTCTTCGATTCGGGTCGCACGAATGTCAATGGTCTGTTCTCAAACCTTTTTCGGCTTGGGCTATGGACGCCGCCCGGATGGCGGGTCTAGCCTCCGATCACCTGCCGCCCTACCAGGAGAGCCAACGATGCCCGAAGCCCACGAGCACATGTCTGCTGACGAGATCCAACTGGCCAAGCTCGGATACAAGCAGGAGCTGAACCGATCCTGGTCCGGCTTCTCGAACTTCGCGATCTCCTTCTCGATCATCTCGATCCTCGCGGGGTGCTTCACCACCTTCGGGCAGGGGTTCAACAACGGCGGCCCGATCGCGATCTCGTGGGGCTGGCCGATCGTGGCCGGCCTCATCCTGATCATCGGTTTCACCATGAGCGAGCTGGTCTCGGCCTACCCCACGTCGGGCGGCATCTACTGGTGGGCGTCCAAGCTCGGCGGTCCACGGGCGGGGTTCTTCACCGGCTGGCTGAACCTGATCGGGCTGGTCGCGGTCACCGCGTCGGTTGCCTACGGCTGTGCCACCTTCATCGACCTGACGATCAGCACCTGGTCCTCCGGGTTCGCGGCCGACTACTCGCTCGAACGCGTCTTCATCATCTTCCTGGTCGTGCTGGCGCTCGCCTCCCTGCTGAACATCTTCAGCGGGCACCTGATGGCCGTGCTGAACAACGTCTCGGTCTGGTGGCACGTGATCGGCGCCGCGATCATCGTGGTGATCCTGATCCTGGTCCCCGACAACCACCAGAGCTTCACCTACGTCTTCACCGAGCGGTTCAACAACTCCGGCTACGACGGCGGCTCCGCGGACGGGGTCACCTACTGGCTGCTCGTCGTGCCCTTCGGCCTGCTGCTCACGCAGTACACGATCACCGGCTATGACGCCTCGGCCCACCTCTCCGAGGAGACCTCGGAGGCCTCGCAGGCCGCTGCGAAGGGCATCTGGCAGTCGATCTTCTACTCCGCCATCGGCGGCTGGATCCTGCTGCTCGCGTTCCTGTTCGCCATCCCCGACAAGGGCGGACTCCCCGACAACGCAGGCGTCGGCGCAGGCGGCGTGGCGTACATCTTCACCGAGTCCCTGGGCAACAACATCGCAGGCCTGGTGCTGTTCATCTCCGCTGCCGGGCAGTTCTTCTGCACGATGGCCTGCATGACCAGCGCGTCGCGGATGACCTTCGCGTTCTCGCGCGACGGCGCCATCCCCGGTTCACGTCTCTGGTCGAAGCTCTCGGGCAGCCGGGTGCCGGCCAACGCCGTCATGCTGGTCGCCGTGGTCAGCGTGCTGATCACCCTGCCGGCCCTGATCAAGGTCAACATCGGCACCGAGGCGGAGCCGCTGATCGTTCCGACCGCGTTCTACGCCGTGGTGTCGGTCGCCGTGATCGGTCTCTACCTGGCCTTCCTGATCCCGATCTGGCTGCGCTGGAAGATCGGCGACGACTTCGAGGTCGGCCAGTGGAACAACGGGGCGAAGTACAAGTGGATGAACCTCGTTGCGGTCGTCGAGATCGCGATCATCTCCGTCTACTTCGTGCTCCCGTTCGTGCCCCAGGGCAACCCGTTCAACGACGACTTCTCGTGGAAGTTCGTGAACTACGCGCCGATCCTGACCGTGGGTTCCCTGGTGCTCCTGGCCATCTGGTGGCAGGCGTCGGCCCGGCACTGGTTCACGGGCCCGAAGCACACCATCGACCAAGAGGTCGTCGCCGTCTTCGACGACGTCTGAGTCAACCACCGGCCATCGGCGATTTATGTTCCGTTGGTCACACGCGTTATCCTTTGCCCCGTCGCGGCCCATGCGCCCTGCGGGGCGAAGGTGCGTTGCCGCGAATCACCTCATCTCGCTTTTCGAAGGGAACATGCATGCGCCGCTCAGTCACACTTCTGGTCAGTCTCGCGACAACAGGGGTGGTGGCCCTCAGCGGCTGCGGCTCTGACTCCCTGAACACCGCGGAGAAGAAGGGCGGCGACATCGACGTCGCCGTGGACAAGGACGCGGCTGCCCTGGTCCCCAAGGAGATCAGCGACATCGGCACCCTGAACATCGGCACTGACGCCAGCTACGCGCCGAGCGAGTTCCTCGCCGGTGACGGCAAGACCGTGCAGGGCTTCGACGTGGACCTGTTCACCGCGGTGGCGGGCAAGCTCGGTCTCAAGGTGAACTTCGTCCCGGCGAAGTTCGACTCGATCATCACCGGCGTCCAGGGTGGCAAGTACGACGTCGGGGTCTCCAGCTTCACCGTGAACACCGAGCGGATGAAGCAGGTCAACATGGTCAGCTACTACAGCGCCGGCACCCAGTGGGCCACCGCCCCCGGCAACCCGAAGGGCGTGGACCCGCAGAGCCCGTGTGGCGCCACGGTCGCGGTCCAGAAGGGCACCGTCCAGCAGGAGGAGGACCTCCCGGCCAAGATCGACGCGTGCAAGAAGGCCGGCAAGCCGATGCGCACCCTGGTCTACGAGGGCCAGGACCAGGCCACTGCCGCCGTCGCCTCCGGCAAGGCTGACGCCATGCTGGCCGACTCCCCGGTGGTCGCCTACGCGGTGAAGCAGGCCGACGGCAAGCTCGAGGCGCTGGGCGACATCTACGACGCTGCCCCCTACGGCTACGTGATCGCCCAGGACGACAAGGCGCTGGCCGAGGCCATCGCCGCGGCGCTGGAGTCCCTCAAGGCTGACGGCGGCTACGACAAGGCGCTCGAGCCCTGGGGCGTCGTCGACGGCGGCATCTCCGACTTCGCGGTCAACCCGAAGCTCTGACATGAGCTCCACGCCAGGAGCTGCGGACGAGGGGTCGCCGACAACCGCCCCCTCCGGAGGATCGCCGCCGGACGGCGACCGTCCCGGCACGATCGACGCGGTCCCGGTTCGTCACCCGGGGCGGTGGGCGGTGATCGCGGTCATCGCCGTGCTCGTGGCGATGTTCGTGAACCTGCTGCTCACCAACGAGGCGTTCAACTGGCCCTTCGTCTTCGAGGCGATGGTGCAGTCGCCCGTGCTCCGTGGCCTGTTCATGGGCACGGTGCTCGGGACGCTGGGCGCGATGGTCATCGGCATCACCTTCGGCATCGCCTTCGCGGTGATGCGGTTGTCCAGCAATCCCGTGCTCTCCGGTGTCGCGTGGATGTTCACCTGGTTCTTCCGCGCTGTTCCCCGCCTCGTGCTGCTCACCATCATGGGCGCGCTCGGGGTGCTCTTCCCCAAGGGCATCGGGCTCGGGTTCCCGTTCGGCTCGCAGCTGATGGACCTGATGGGCTTCTCCAGCAACCTCACCTTCGCGACGCTCGACGCCAACCAGCTCTTCGGTGGGCTCCTCGGCGGCATCATCGGCCTCGGCCTCTCCGAGGCGGCGTACATGGCGGAGATCGCGCGCGCCGGGATCCTCTCCGTCGACGAAGGACAGCGCGAGGCGGCGAGTGCACTCGGGATGAGCAACGGCAAGGCCATGCGCCGCGTCGTGCTGCCGCAGGCGATGCGCGTGATCGTGCCTCCGACCGGCAACGAGACCATCGCGATGGTCAAGGACACCTCGTTGCTGATCGGCATCCCGGTCATCAACGAGCTGTTCTTCCAGCTGCAGTCCATCGGCTCACGCACCTACCAGACCTTCCCGGTGCTGGTGGCCGCGGTGATCTGGTACCTCCTCATCTGCAGCGTCCTGATGGTGGTCCAGTCGCGGCTCGAGTCCTACTTCGGTCGCGGAGTCGGTGCCAGGTCGCGACCCCAGGGTCAGGGCCTGATCGCCCGGATGCGGTCGATGACCGGAACAGGAGCGACCTCGTGAACGCGCCGATGCCGTTGGTGCACGCGGTGAACGTGCACAAGGACTTCCACGGCGTCGAGGTGCTCAAGGGGATCGACATCGACGTCGCCGCGGGTGAGGTCGTCTGCCTGCTCGGGCCCTCCGGCTCGGGCAAGACGACGTTCCTGCGCTGCATCAACCAGCTCGAGACGATCCAGGGCGGACGCATCTGGGTCGACGGCGACCTCGCAGGGTACGCCGACAAGGGGGGACGCCTGCATCGCCTCAACGACAAGCGGATCGCCCAGCAGCGGCGCAACATCGGCATGGTCTTCCAGCGCTTCAACCTCTTCCCGCACATGACGGCGCTCGAGAACGTGATCGAGGCACCGGTCCACGTGGGTGGGGTCCGCAAGTCCCAGGCGCTCGAGCAGGGGCTGGCCCTGCTCGACCGGGTGGGGCTGGGCGACAAGTGCGACAACTACCCCTCGCAGCTGTCCGGCGGCCAGCAGCAGCGGGTGGCGATCGCGCGCGCTCTGGCGATGGAGCCGAAGCTGATGCTCTTCGACGAGCCCACCTCCGCCCTGGACCCCGAGCTCGTCGGTGAGGTGCTCTCGGTCATGCGCGAGCTGGCCGACGGTGGCATGACGATGATCGTGGTGACCCACGAGATGAGCTTCGCCCGGGAGGTCGCCGACCGGGTGGTGTTCATGGACAGTGGCGTGGTCGTCGAGCAGGGCGCGCCCATGGACGTGATCAACAACCCCCAGCACGAGCGCACCCAGAGCTTCCTGTCCCGGATCCGCGAGGAGCACCAGGGGCACGCGGAGACGCTGAAGGAGCGCGCCGCCGCCGAAGAGGACTGACCCCCCGGGTTGGCGGGTCTGATTCGATTGGGCAGGATCGGGCACGACTACGTTGTGCGACGCACCTCGCATCGCACGATCCCACAGGAGGCAGAACATGACGGCTACCCCCGATGAGCCCCTCGGCGACGAGGAGATGGACACCACCGCTGGTGGTGCCGGCGCCGTACCGGCTGGTGACGCGGACGCGGCCGACGCGGACGGCACCGACGGCGACTCGACCGACAGCACCGACGGCGACTCGACCGACGCCGACTCGACCGACGCCGACGGCTCGGACAGCGACTCCTCGGATGCCGACGCGGCCGACGCGGACGGCAGTGACGGCGACTCGACCGACAGCACCGACGGTGACTCGACCGACGCCGACGGCACCGACGGTGGCAGCAGCGTCTAGGTGACTGCGCTCGACCTGCTCAGCGGGGACGCCCAGAACTTCGTCGAGAAGATCTGGGCGTCCCACGTCCATCTCCACCGGGCCGACCCGGCGGAGCTGGTCGGGCTGCTCTCGTTCGACGACGTCGACCACCTGCTGACCTCGACGGCCATCCGCACCCCCGCCGTGCGCCTGGCGCAGAACGGGTCGGTCCTCCCGGCGTCGCGCTACACGCGCTCGGGTGCCAGCCTCGCCGGGCAGCCGCTGAGCGGACTGGTGGACGCCCGCAAGGTCATCGACCTCTTCGAGGGCGGCGCTACCGTCGTGCTCCAGGGCCTGCACCGCTACTGGCCGCCCCTGGCCCGGCTGGTCGCCGGGCTCGAGCTGGCCCTGGGCCACCCCTGCCAGGCCAACGCCTACCTGACTCCGCCCGGGTCGCAGGGCTTCGCCGTGCACAGTGACAGCCACGACGTGTTCGTCTTCCAGACCCACGGCGCCAAGCTGTGGGAGGTCCACCCCGCCGTCGGTGAGGAGTCCGAGAGGGTCCAGGAGGTGCTGCTCGAGCCGGGCCTGAGCATGTACCTCCCCACCGGCACCCCGCACGCGGCGCGCGCCCAGGAGGCTGTCTCGCTGCACGTGACGATCGGGATCAACCAGCTGACCTGGCGGACCCTGCTCGACCGGTCCGTGCGTGCGGCGATGGACGAGGTCCAGGCCGACGAGCACCTGCCGGCGGGCTACCTCGACGACCCGCGGCTGCTGGAGGAGGGGCTCGCGGAAAGGCTCCGGACTCTCGGCAGCGCCCTGGCCGGGACCGACGTCGCCGCGGTCGCCGACGCTCAGACCCGTTCCTTCCTGGAGCACCGCAACGCCGGTCTGCGCGGCGCGATGGTGGACCGGATGCGCCTGGACTCGGTCACCGCGGACACGCCGCTGCGGCGGCGGCCGGGAAGGCCGTGCGTGCTGCGCGCCGACGGAGACCGGCTGCACCTCTACCTCGGCGACCGCGTCCTGACGGTGCCGGCCCGCATCGGCGACGCCGTGGAGCGCGCCCGCACCCTGGAGACGTTCACCCCTGAGGCGCTCGGCCTCGACGCACAGTCCGCGCTGGTGCTGAGCCGCCGGCTGATCCGCGAGGGTCTGCTCGAGGTCGTCCGCTGACCACCTCCGCCGCTCGTGACTTCCGCTGCGCCGCCTCCGCCGAGCAGCGCCAGGACGACCTGGCCGGCACCGCGACCCACGTGGCGGCCTTCCTGCTGATCGAGCACCCCGGACCCTGGGGCGCGAAGGTGCCCCGTGACAGCCGGATGCCTGCCGCGATCAAGGAGCACCTGAACACGCACAAGAGCATCAAGGTGATGCTGGCCCGGCGGCACCATCGGGCCGAGCGCGGGCCGCAGTGCCGGGTGTTCCTCGCGTTCCCGGCGCGGCGGCTGCTGCTGACCACGACCTTCGCCGATCCCGGTGAGCTCACCGGCATCGATCTCGACGCCGTGGCGAGGGGCGAGGCGCCTGACTGGCAGCAGATCGAGGGTCCGCTCTTCGGGGTCTGCACCCACGGCCGGCACGACGCCTGCTGTGCCGAGCGTGGCCGCCCGGTGGCTGCGGCTCTCACGGCGGCCCACCCGGACGAGACCTGGGAGATCTCCCACATGGGCGGCGACCGCTTCGCCGCGAACATGGTGGTGCTCCCCGACGGGCTCTACTACGGACGGATGGACAGCGGGACCGCCGGACTGGTGGCCGCGGGCCACCTCGACGGTCGCGTCGACCTCACCCGGCTGCGCGGCCGTTCGGCGTACCCCATGCAGGTGCAGTACGCCGAGATCGCCCTGCGGCGCCACCTCGAGGAGGACCGCCTCGATGCTCTCCGCCTCGTCCGGAGGGACGGGTGGACGAGTGTCTTCCTCCGCGACGGCGTCGAGTGGGCGGTGCGCGTGCAGCAGTCCACGCGCGGTGAGGCGCAGCTGACCTGCGCCGTGGAGATGCTCAAGCCGTTGCCGGTCCACGAGGTGCTCTCCATCACCGAGATCACCGAGATCACCGAGAGCGCCGGCCCCGCTGCGGGGTGAGCTCAGTCCACGCGACGCACCAACGGCAGCCGCGAGCGCGCGGCGAGCCCGACGATCAGGGCGGTCGCGATCGGGAGCAGGAGCACGACACCGGCGATCAACAGCCACGGGATGTCGAGGAAGGGCCCGGTGCCCGAGCCGGTGCCGGCGACGAACGTCCCTCCCTCGTCGGCGGTGACGAAGCTGCCGACAGTGGTCAGCGGATAGGTGATCGCGATCCCCGGGATGAACCCGACCACAGCCCCCACCACGGCGCCGACCAGTCCGACCACGATGGCGTAGGCCGAGGCGATCCCGCGCCGCCTGCGTGGTGAGGCGCCCACCGCGGAGAGGGTCGCCAGGTCGGGCCGGGCGTCGGAGAGGGCGAGGAAGGTCGCGGTGAGCGTGCCGCCCAGCATCAGGACCGCACCCAGCCCGGCGAGGACCAGCTGCACGATCCGGGTCGAGTCCTCTGCCCGGAACCCGCGCTCCACCCGGAAGTAGGCACTCGGCGAGATTCCCGCCGAACCCTCCGCGATCGAGCTCTCCTGGGCCTCGGTCAGGTCGGTCCCGTCCAGGGCCAGCCCGACCAGCGAGGTCGGCACGCCCAGCGCCTTGGCGGCCTGGCTGGACAGCACAGCCTGGGGTCCGTTGCTCGGCGGGACCTGGACCAGAGTGGCGGGGAGGTCCACGGAGCGCTCCTGGCCCTCCGAGCCGTCGCCCACGGAGGCGAAGGTCTGAGCGATCGCGGTCACCGGCACCGTCGTGTCGGGCGCGGCCTCGTCGGTGAACACGACCAGACCTCCGGCACGCAGGGCGGATGCTGCGCGGTCCGCCGATGCGGTCGAGACCCCGACGAGACCGGGTGGGAGGACGTCGTCGCTGACCAGCAGGTCGGACCCGAGAACGGCGCCGTAGTTGGTGCGGAATGCCTCTTCGGTGCCGGGCCTGACGATCCGAAGGTAGGTCGCGCCCTCGGATTCGTCGCCCTGGGGCAGCCCGTTGATCTGGTGCACCGTCGCCCCTGGAGCCTCCCGCTCCACCAGTGCGCGCAGCGCCGGCCAGTCCGGGCGCTGGCCGTAGGACGTGAGCACCCCGACACCGGAGGTGGTCGAGGGGACGTAGGTCTGTTCGTTCTCGTAGGCGTCGCTGGTGGTGGCGATCCCGAGCGCCACCACACCGGCCACCGTGGCAGCCACCGCCGCGACGGCGGGCACGGTGCGGGTCCGGTGCCGGGCAGCGTCGCGAACGGCGTACCGAAGGGTCAGGGGCAGCCGGCCCGAAACCCTGGCCAGCCCGGCCAGCAGCACCGGGATCAACAGGATCATGCCGAGGACCGAGAGGATGGCGGAGGCCGCGATCAGGAGCTCCCCGCTCGTGCGGGTGGCGCCTGCGACGGCGCCGGCCACACCGAGCCCGAGCAGGAGCAGGCCCACCAAGGGGGATCGCAACGACGGAGCCCGGTCGCCCCGTCTCCCGGCCAGCACGGCCACGACGTCCTGGCGCGAGGCGATGTGAGCCGGTACGACGGCAGCGAGCAGGGCACTGCTGACGCCGAAGGCCATGATGCCCGCGAGCTGCAGCCAGGGCACCTCGAAGGGGCCGAACCACATCGCCGAGCGTCGCTGCAGCAGCGGGATCGCCCCGTAGGCCAGGATCACGCCGAGCACGGCACCGAGCAGCGCGGCGGTCACCCCGAGCACGACCGCCCCCGCGAGCACGACGCGACGCGCCTGTCTCGGTGTCCCACCCGTCGCGGCCAGCAGTGCCAGCGTGCGCGACTGCCGCCGCGCCCCGACCGCGAAGGCCGGCCCGGCCAGCAGCACCACCTCGATCAGTGCCATCACCACCACCAGCACCACCACGGTCAGCCAGGTGCGGTCGACGCCGCCGCCCGACATCTGGCGCACCTCGCTCGCCTGGGCCTGCACAGGTGGTGGGTCGAGGAGCACCGCCCGCGAGAGCACGGTGGCGCCGGCGGCGTTCAGGCGGAGCACGTCGTCCCAGGTCACCGGCCCGCCGGCGACCAGCCAGGAGCTGAGGTTGTCGGTGGCCAGGCCGAGGCTCCCCAGCGCACCCGCAGCCACGGGGTGGTCGCGCAAGGTGGTTGACTCGGCGATCCCGACGACCAGTCGCGACGGCGTTCCCCCCGACAGCTCGAGCCGGTCACCGATCTGGGGACCCTTGTCCGCCAGCGCCCGGTTGACCACCACCTCCTCGGTCGAGCGGGGCAGCCGTCCCGAGACGAGGTCGAACAGGCCGACGCTGGCTGGGTCACCGAGGTCGAGCTCGGTCCCCTCAGCCCTGGCCACTCCCTGGTCGGTGCTGAACCGGATCTCACCCGTGCGGCGTTCGATCAGTCGGGCGTCATCGAGCTCCGCGCTCACCTGGGCCGGCGTCAGCGGGTCGCCGGCCGCGCCCGTCGGGAAGGCGATCCGGTCGGGATCCGGTGCCTGGGCGACCCGCCCGACCCCTGGCTGGGTGGAGACCAGGGCGTCGGCCGCGCCGAGCCTGCGGTCGAGCGACTCCACTGCGCTCACCGACTGGGTCTGCAGCACGACGTCGGCCGCGGTGACCGCGAGCACCGGCAGCGCGATCATCGTGAGCACCAGCAGGCTCCGCCCGCGCGCGCGGAACGCGTCGCGGCGTGCCATCAGGAGGGGTAGCCGCCACTCACGCAGCCAACCGGCACCGGTGCGCTTCACCGGGTCAGGCCCTCGTCGAGGAGGTCGCGGATGTGCTCGGCGCCGGACTCGTCCACGACGACACCGTCGCGCAGGAACACCACGCGGTCCGCCCAGGCGGCGTGCCGGGCCTCGTGGGTCACCAGGACCCCGGCGGCGCCGGCGTCACATCGCGACCGCAGCAGCCTCAGGATGTCCTCGCCGGTCTCCGTGTCGAGCGCGCCCGTGGGCTCGTCCGCCAGGATCAGCCGGCGCTCTCCCACCACCGCGCGGGCGATGGCCACCCGCTGCTGCTGGCCACCAGACATCTCGTCGGGAAACCGGTCCGCCAGCTCGCCGATCCCCACCTCGTCGAGCGCTCGCTGCGCCTCGGCGCGGGCGACCTGGCTCCGGACCCCGTTCAGCTCCCGTGGGAGCGCGACGTTCTCGGCGGCGGTCAGGGCCGGGATCAGGTTGAAGTCCTGGAAGACGTAGCCGACCGACGTACGCCGGATCCGGGCACGTGCCTTGGCGCCGACGGTGGCGAGATCAGCGCCTTCGACCAGGACCTGGCCCGCTGACGGCTGGTCGAGCCCGCCGGAGAGCGTGAGCAGGGTGGACTTGCCGGAGCCCAGAGGGCCCCATCACCGCCACCAGCTCCCCGGCGTGCACGCTCACCGTCACCGAGCGCAGGGCATGGACGAGCGTCTCGCCGCTTCCATGGGTGCGGCTGACGTCGCGCAGCTCCAGGACGGCGCTCACCGGCGTGACTCCTCGCGTGCTGGGCTCGCCTCGACGGAGGCGCCGGCCGAACCCTCGATGGCGGCTCGCCGCAACCTGGCCTCGCAGTGGTCGAGCCAGCGGATCTCTGCCTCGGCGGCGAAGACGAGGGAGTCGAGCACCAGGCTCCAGGCCAGCTCGACCTGCGCAGCGGACCCGGGTTGGCCAGTGCGCTTGAGCCGGGTGTAGTCCTGGAGTGCGGTCATCGTGGAGGTGCGCTGCTGCTGGATCACCCGACCCACGTCGACCCCCGGGACCGTGACGGCCAGGGCCAGCTTGATCGCCAGCTCGTCCCGCGGTGGCTGGGTGCGAGCGACCGGAGTGGTGAACCACGCGGAGACCTCGTGGCGCCCTTCACCGGTGATCCGGTAGATCACGTGGCCCTCGTCGTCGGAGTCGGCTCCCTCGACGAAGCCGTCGCGCTCCAGCCGGGACAGCGTCGTGTACACCTGCCCGACGTTGAGCGGCCAGGTGGCGCCGGTGCGCTGCTCGAACTCCGCGCGGAGCTGGTAGCCGTACATCGGCTGCTGCTCCAGCAGCGCCAGCATCGCCTGCCTGATCGACATGGGACCTCCGGGGTTCCGGGCCTGACGACCAGGCCATACCGCGTATGTATACCACGTATGCATGGGTGCGGGAGGCGTTTTCCGACCCCGTCGCGGTGGCGACCGAGGAGGTCACGGGGTCCGAGCCGGATCTGAGGCAGGCCGGCGCCTCATCTAAGGCAACTGCCGATGTCCGTGCCGGCGCCTTAGGAGTCAGATCGACTCATCGATCCAGTCAGAGGAGATGAGCAGGATGTACAGCCCGATCAACGAGGACTTCATGTTCCAGCAGATGCGGGACCGCAGGGAGCGCCTGAGCGTGGTCCGCGGTGGGAGCCCCGCGACCCGACCCGGAAAGCGGTGGTGGCGCAAGTCGCCCCAGCGTGCGCGATGATGCTCGATGTGCGGATGGACCGGACCAGGACGCAGAGCATCGTCGGGCGCGCAACGGAGCTCGACGCGCTGATCCGTTCCGCCACCGCCTCGGCCGGCACCCAGATGGTGCTGCTCTCGGGTGACGCCGGCGTGGGCAAGACCCGCCTGCTCACCGAGGCTCTGGCCCGTCTCCGCGCCGAGGGGTGGCACGCCCTCGTCGGCCACTGCCTCGACTTCGGCGACACCTCGATGCCCTACCTGCCCTTCGCCGAGATGCTGGGGCAGGTCGACGAGGTCGCGCCCGAGCTCGTCGAGCACGACCTGCACCCGGCCCTGGCCAGGCTGCGGCACCGCGGCTCGGCGGCTGAGCCTTCCGAGAGCCTGGACCGGGCCGAGGTCTTCGAGGCGATCTACGCCCTGGTGGAGGACCTGGCTGCCGTCGGCCCGTTGGTGATCGTCGTCGAGGACGCACACTGGGCGGACGCGAGCACCCGCGACCTGATCAGCTTCCTGCTCTCGCGGCGCCTGCGGGGGCGCTGCCTGTGCGTGGTCAGCTTCCGCTCCGACGAGATGCACCGTCGGCACCCGCTGAGACAGCGCGTGGCCGAGTGGGTCCGGTCGCCCGGTGTGGAGCGGATCCAGCTGGAGCCCCTGCCGGCCGGGGCGGTGCGCGGCATGGTCGAGCAGCTGGTCGGCACCCCGGACCAGCCTCCCGACCCACGCTACGACGAGGACATCGAGCGGATCGTGCAGCGCTCCCAGGGCAACGCCTTCTACGTCGAGGAGCTCGTGGGAGCGTTCCTCAGCGGCGGCTACAGCCTCCCCGAGGAGCTCGCCGACCTGCTGCTGGTCCGGCTGGAGCGCCTCGACGAGTCCGCCCGCGACCTGGTCCGGGTCGCCTCCGCTGCCGGCCAGCGGGTGGCCCACGACCTCCTGACCCGGGTCGCGCCGCTGAGCGACGACCAGCTCGACGTCGCCCTGCGCGCCGCGATCGACGCCCACGTGCTGGTGCGCACGGGCGGGGAGGAGTACGCCTTCCGGCACGCCCTGCTGGGGGAAGCGGTCTACGACGACCTCCTGCCCGGTGAGCGGATGCGCCTGCACACGGCGTACGCCGAAGCCGTCCGTGCGCTCCGCGGACGAGAGGGCGCCGCCGATCTGGCCAGGCACGCTCTGGCCTCGCACGACCTGCCCACGGCGCTGCAGGCCAGCGTCGACGCCGGGGAGCAGGCGGTGGCCGCCGGAGGTCCGGACGAGGCGGCCCGGCACTTCACCAAGGCCCTGGAGATCTACGAGCGTGCCGCGGCCCAGCTCGACGATCCGCCGGACGAGGCCGAGCTGGTGGCCGGCACGGTCGACGCCCTGTGCAGCTCCGGTCGCCCGGAGACGGCGCTGGCCCTGGTCGACTCCCACCTGTCCCGGCTCTCGCCGCTGGCGCCGCCGGTCGCTCGAGCACGGCTGCTGCTCGCCCGGGTGGAGGCGTTGCGGTCCACCGAGACCGACGCGCAGCCGAGCCTGGTCAGCGAGGAGGCGCTGGCGCTCGTGGGGCCCGAGCCCACGTCCCTGCGCGCCCGCATCCTGGCGATGCACGCCGTCGCCCTCCTCTGGGACGACCGTTTCGAGGAGGCTCGAAGTGCCGCCGACCATGCGCTGGAGCTCGCCGACCAGCTGGACCTGCCCCGGCTCGCAGCGGATGTCGGGGTCACGCTGACCTGGCTGAACCAGCACCTCGACTTCGGCGAGGGCAGCCGGCTGGAGCTGAAGCGGATCATCGAGGAGGCGCACGCCCGCGGGGACGCGCTCAGCGAGCTGCGTGGCTACGTGCGCGCCGGCGGGCTGGAGTACGACTACGGGGCGATCGAGGCCGCCGAGGCCGCCTTCACCCGGGCAACCCGGATCAGTGTGGAGATGGGCCACCCGTGGGGCATCCACGGCATCACCGCACGGATGCAGGCCGCCGTGATGGCCTACATGCGCGGGGACTGGGACCGCGCGCTCGCCATCGCCGACGTCAGCGACGAGGACCCGCCGCCGACGCCGCGAGCGATGCTGGAGGCGGTCAGCCTCGCCGTCGCAGCAGGGCGAGGTGAGGTCTCGGCACTGGACCGGGTGGCAGGCATCCGCGAGCGCTGGCACCGCGAGGGCATGATCGCCGTGGTGGGTGGCGGTGCGGCCCTCGAGCTGCTCGCGATCCGGGACGGCGCAGCCGCTGCGCTGGCGATGTACGACGACGTCTGCGAGGTCCTGGCGCCGCTGTGGCACCCGGACTTCGGTGCCCGGCTCCGGTTGGCGACACTGACGATCGCGGCCTTGGCCGACGAGGCCCCGCGGACCCCCAGCGCGGCGCGCGACGACGTCCGGGCGACGGCCCGCCGGCTCGGCGAGGACGCCGAGAGGGTGATCGCCGCCCGGGGCCAGCGGCCCTTTGCCGTAGAGGGACGGGCCTGGGTCAGCCGGCTGGGGGCCGAGCAGCTGCGCCTGGAGTGGCTGCTCGGCGGTGGCGTCGACCTGACGCGGCTGGTGAGTCGATGGCGCGAGACCGCCGAGCTGTTCGCCGAGCTCGGCCACCCGCACGGGGAGGCCCTGGCACGGGCTCACCTGGCGACGGTCCTGCGGGCCTCAGGTGACACCGATGGTGCCCAGCACGAGGCCGAGACGGCCCGGGCGCTGGCCCTGCCGCTGCGAGCGACCCCGCTGCTCGCGGCCCTCGGTGCCACGCGCACCGGCGTCGACGTCGGCACGCTCACGCCGCGGGAGCGCGAGATCCTGGCCCTGGTCGCGTCCGGCCGCAGCAACGGCGAGATCGGCAAGCAGCTGTTCATCTCGGGGAAGACGGTCAGCGTGCACGTCTCCAACGTGATGTCGAAGCTGGGAGCAGCCAGTCGCACCGAGGCCAGCGCGCTGGCTCGCCGCGCCGGGTTGATCGACTGAACGGTCCCCCCGTCCTGGTGGCGCAGGTTCCCACCACCCGCTTCTCGGGGGCTGAGCGGCCGTCGCCCCACGACCCGAGCACAGGCATACTCACCGTATGCGAACTGAGACGGTGACCGAGAGACGGTTCGAGAAGATGCAGCCGGTGCCCGGGAGCAGGCAGTCCCGCGTGCGTGCCCGGGACCTGCCCCCGGGGCCACGGCTGCCGGCGCTGCTGCAGAGCATCGGGCTGCTGCGGTTCCGGCACCGGTTCATCCCGGCCATGCACCGTCGCTACGGCGAGGTCTTCACCATCCGGATCCTTCCGCAGGGCCGGCGTCTGGTGGTGTTCAACCGCCCCGAGCACGTCAAGGAGATCTTTGCCGGCGATCCCGAGGTCTTCCACGCGGGCAAGGGCAATGCCATCCTCGGCCCGGTGATGGGCGAGCACTCGCTGCTCCTGGTGGACTCCGGCCAGCACAAGCGGGCGCGCCGGATGCTGATGCCGGCCTTCAACGGCCATGCCCTGCGCGGCTACCGGGAGCTCGTCACGGGACTCACCAAGGCCGAGGTGTCCCGGTGGCGGGAGGACGAGCCGTTCGAGTCGCTCGAGCGGATGAACGCGCTCACCCTCGAGGTGATCCTGCAGGTGGTCTTCGGTGTCACCGACGAGACCCGGCTCGCCGAGCTGCGACCGCTCGTCAACCGGATCGTGAACGTCCCGCCGCTGGTCTTCCTGGGCTGGGGGTTCCCGGGTGTGTCGAAGTTCGGTCCCTGGCGCCGGAACTTCGAGGACCAGACCGAGCTCGACCGCGTGATCTTCGCCGAGATCTCCGAGAGGCGCGGCGCCACCGACCTGGCCGAACGGCCCGACGTGCTCTCCCGGCTCCTGCAGGTGCGCGACGACGAGTCCGGTCAGGGGCTCACCGACGAGGAGCTGCGCGACCAGCTCGTGACGCTGCTGCTCGCTGGGCACGAGACCACGGCCTCCAGCCTGGCCTGGGCGCTCTACGAGCTCGGCAAGGACCCGGAACAGGGGGCTCGGGCCCGTGCCGCTGCGGTCAGCGGGGACGACGACCACCTGGAGGCGGTGCTCAAGGAGTCGATGCGGTTGCACCCGGTGATCCCGATGGTGGTGCGGCACCTGATGCAACCGGTCACGATCGGCGGGATCGACCTGCCCCGGGGAGCCAATGTCGCGGCCTCGATCATCCTGGCGCACGAGTCCGAGGCCAGTCACCCGGAGCACGACCGGTTCCGGCCCGAGCGGTTCCTCGAGGGTGCTGTCGCGACCAACACGTGGATCCCGTTCGGCGGCGGCGTACGCCGGTGCATCGGTGCGGGCTTCTCCCTGATGGAGGGAGTGGCCGTCCTGCGAGAGGTGCTCGCGACCCACGACGTCGCGATCCCCGAGGGCGCCGCGGAGGTGCCCCAGGTCCGCAACATCACCAGCGTGCCGCGCGATGGTGCGCGCATCGTGATCAGCCGGCGCGAGCCGGGTGGAGGCCAGGCCTGACCGCCTCGATCAGGGGGATGACGGGGTGCGGTCAGGCCTGGCGCCCTGGGCGCCCTGTGTTCGTGGGGCTTGGATGCAGTCTGCCCGGTCGTCGAGCCTTCGGGCCTGATGCCGAGGGGCCGACTACGGGTGGTGCAGAGGGGCCACTACCTGAGCCCACGGGCCTGGCGACAACGCGAGGACGGGGCTCACCTGTCCGGGAGCAGGCCCTCGCGCACCGCGATCGAGAGGGCCTCGAGCTTGGAGTGCGCGCCCAGCTTGGTGGACAGGTTCGCGATGTGGTTGCGGACCGTGTGCACGCTGACCACGAGGCGCTCGGCGATGGCGGCGTTCGTGAGCCCGTCGGCCAGCAGGGCGAGCACGTCGCGCTCTCGCTCGGTGAGCTCCTGGTGGTGTCCGCCGCCGGTGCGGCGCAGGCGGGGGAGCAGCCGCGCCAGCATCTCCGGGGAGATCAGCGCCTCGCCGGCAGCCGCCGCCCGGACGGCCGAGGTGACCTCGCCCAGGCTGCGCGTCTTGGACAGGAAGCCGGAGGCGCCGCCCTCGATGGCCTGCACCAGGACGTGGTCGGCAGCGCTCGCGGTGAGGACCACGATGTTGAGGCTGGGCCGGATCGACTTGAGCTCGCCGATCGCGGACACGCCGTCACCGTCCGGGAGGCGGTGGTCGAGCAGCAGGACGTCCGGCGAGCTGGTGCGGATCATGCCGCGCACCTGGGTCAGCGAGTGCGCCACCCCCACGCAGGTCATGTCGGGTTCCGCGTCGAGGACCTGGGCAAGGCTGGAGGCGAGCACCTCGTGGTCGTCCACGATGAGGACCCGGATGTTCGCCTCAACCTGGTCCCGTGGAGATGTAGGGCTGGTCAGCATCGTTGGTCGCGAGCTCCCGGGGTCGGTGGGCAGTGGGACGGCAGTGCGGCAGCGGGCGGGCGCACTGTCGTGCGGTGATCTGCCCCCAACGTACTAGACGGTTTAGTGCGCGTTTCGGTTTCCCGAGACCCGAAACAGGTGCATGATCAGGCGGGGAGCCTCTGAAGGGAGACCGAGTGCGCGTGATCCGCACGGTGGTTGCCGACGACGACGCTGCCTTCCGGGCCGCCGTCGTCGATGTGCTCGAGGCAGATCCACGGTTCCGCGTCACGGAGGCAGTGGCCAGTGGAGAGGACATCGGAGGCATCGTCGTACGAGCACGCGCTGACGTGGTCCTGCTCGACGTCCGGATGCGTGAGGGTGGTGCGGTGGCTGCCCACGCGATCCACGCGGCGGCTGCGGCTAACGGCCTCCGGGTCCCCGCGGTGGTGGCCGTGTCGGCCCAGGCAGCCCCGCACGTCGTGGTCGAGATGCTTCGCGAAGGCGCCGTCGGCTACCTCGTCAAGGGTCGGCTCGGGTCGGATCTTCCCGACCTGCTGGTCAGGTGCGCGTCGGGTGAGGTCGTGCTGGCCGTGCCCACGGCCGCCGAGGCGCTACGACAGCTGTTCGAGGTCAAGGTCTAGCGTCTGGTCGGCAGCTGACCCCGCTGTACTAGTCGGCTCGTGCATCGGAGCCTTCCCGGGAATCGCCTCGCGCGACATGGTGAGGAGATGAGGTCTCGAGGCTCCCTTCGTCGCTCGGTTCGGTCCTGATGAGAGTCCGGCGACTGGTAGCGAGCGCCCTGGCGCTCTCCCTGGTCCACATCGCCGCCCGGCCGCAGCGGCCCAGGCTCGCGAGCCGTCTCCGTGATCCGCTGGCCCTCGCCCTTCGTCGTACGCCGACCCGCCGGCGCAGAAGTGCGCGCACGCCCACCGTGGACGGGCCGACGGTCGAGCAGCAGATCTGTGCCTTCGACCGGGCCCGCAACGACTTCCTGCGGCACGCGGACCACGAGCTGCGCTCGCCGCTGACCATCGTCCTCGGCTACACCGAGATGCTCCTGGCCGGGGATGTCGGGCCGCTCGGGGACGAGCAGTCGGCGATGCTGGCCAAGGTCGAGGACAGCGGCACCGAGCTGCTGCGCCGGATCGAGGACCTGTTGGTCGGAGCGGGGCGGTGGGCCCATGCCGACGCGACCTCGGTAGCGCCCTGGGGCGACGCGCCTGCCCGTGAAGGTGACGCCTAGGCTGGTCGGGTGAAGCTCGAGCGCAAGCACGCCGTGGTCCTGTTGGCGGTGGCGGTGTGGAACGTCGTCACCTATGCGCAGTTCACCAAGGCGCTGATCCAGACCGAGGAGGACCGGCCCGCCGGCTACTTCGTGGCCCACGGCGTGCTGATCGTCGTGAACCTCGTGATCGCCGCGGTCCTGGGCTCGTGGGGACTGCGCGCCCTGCGCGCGACCCGCCGCTGACCGCAGCCCTGCCGATCGCACCGCGGCGGTTCGCTCTGGTGCAGACTGGGTGCAAAGAAACCCTTGCAAAGATATCTTTGCAAGAGTACCTTCGCGTCATGCCTGATGCCGATCCCGCTGCGGCGGTGCCAGCGGCCCAGATCGTAGGCCCCGAGTCGCTCAAGGGCCTGGCCCACCCCATGCGACTCCAGCTGCTCGCCGAGCTGCAGGCACGCGGGCACGCCACCGCCAGCCAGCTGGGCGAGGCGCTGGGGGAGTCGAGCGGCGCCACCAGCTATCACCTGCGCCAGCTCCACCGGCACGGCTTCGTCGAGGAGGACCCCGATCGAGGCACCGCGCGCGAACGGGTCTGGGTCCCGCGCCGAGGCGGTTGGACGTTGCCCGTCTTCGATCTCGCCGACGACCCCGTCAGTGCGCCGGCCGTCGACCTCGTGCTGCGGGCGCAGATGCAGGCCGACCAGCAGCGTCTGGCCGTGGTGCTGGCCCAGGCGCGCAGCTGGCCCCAGGAGTGGCGGGACGTGACCGTGCGTCGCGACACCCACGTCACCCTCGACGCCGAACGGTTGGCCGAGCTGCGTGCCGAGGTCGATGCGGTGATCGACCGCTACCGCGACGCCGAGCCCCGTGCCGGCGCCCGTCGGGTGGCGGTGACCTACACCCTGACCCCGACCGAGCACGAGGTCGGAACGTGAACCTCGGGCGGCGATCGCCACGGCCCAGGACCCCCCTCGGGGGAGCGTTCTGGCGGCTGTTCGCGTCCAGCAGCGCCTCCAACGTCTCGGACGGCGTCCTGGCCGCTGCCCTGCCCCTGCTCGCGGCCGCGCTGACCCGCGACCCGGTGCTCGTGTCCGGTCTGGCTGCGCTGGCCTTCGCGCCGTGGCTGTTCTTCGCGCTCCCCGCCGGCACGCTGGTGGATCGCGCCAACCGTCGCACCGTGATGGTCACGGCGAACGTCTTCCGGGCTGTCCTCGCCGGCGGGCTGGCGACCGCCGTGCTCACCGGGCACGTGTCGCTCCCGCTGCTCTACGTGGTGGCGTTCCTGCTCGGCAGTGCCGAGGTGGTCTATGACACGGCGGCCCGCGCGATGCTGCCCAAGGTGGTCGCACGCGCACGCCTCGAACGTGGCAACAGCCTGCTGACCAGCGCCGAGAGCGTGGGCAACATCTTCCTCGGCGCACCGTTGGGGGCGTGGCTCTTCGGGCTCGCGCTCTCGGCCCCGCTGTGGCTGAACAGCAGCGCCTGGCTGCTCGCGGCCCTGCTGGCGCTGGGGGTCCGCGGCCAGTTCGAACGTGCCCGGGGAGCGCCCACCACGGTGCGGGCCGACATGGCCGAGGGACTGCGGTGGCTGCGCGGCCACGACCTGTTGCGGACGCTGATGGTGACCACGGGGTTCTCGGCGGTCACCTACTCGATGACCAGCGGCATCCTGGTGCTCTACGCGCTGGAGAACCTCGGGCTCTCCGAGCGTGAGTTCGGCCTGATGCTCGCTGCCGCCGGCGTGGGAGCCGTCGTCGGCGCGATGGCCTCCCCTGGCCTCACGCGTCGGCTCGGGCGCACCAACGCCATGGGAGCTGCGCAGATCGCGTCGTCGCTGAGCCTGCTCGCGATGGCGGCGTGGCAGCAGCCGGTCGCGGGCACGGCGGCCTTCGCGGTCTCGGCGGCAACGGTCTCCATGTTCAACGTGCAGATCATGTCCGTGCGGCAGGCGATCATCCCCGAGCGTCTCTTCGGTCGAGTCCAGGGCGCCTATCGCACAGTGATCTGGGGCGGTATCCCGCTCGGGACCGTGGCGGGCGGACTGCTGGGTGCCTGGCTGGGGATCGCTGCCGTCTTCGTCATCTCCGGGGCGATCGGCGTCCTGCTCGGTGTGGTGACCTGGGTGGTGCTGCACGGCCATCGCGTGCAGATCTCGGCGTCCTTCGCCGACCCGTCCGAGGTCGGCGGGGAGCCGAACGTGGAGCGCAACACCTCCGCGCTCACTCCGTAGTCCGCGACCGGGCACCCCGGGTTGCCCAGAACCTGCCGACCGGGCAGTTCTGGTTGCCGGTGCCAACCCGGGGTGCCCGGTCGGCGGTGGGTCACCAGCCCCGAGTGACCGGGATCACGATTCGGCAACGGGGCGCTCGGGTGCTTGACCTTGGGGCCTCCCGGGACGAAGTTGGGTTCGGCCGTCACGTCCGACGGTCGGTTCTCGACCTTTTGTGACCTGGAGGCCCGCCCTGAGCACCTTGGAGGACCCGAGCGCCACGCACGCCGATCCCGAGGCGGTGCTGGTCGGCGAGAAGGGCATCGAGGGCCGGTCTCTGAGCCAGATCGCGTGGGGTCGCCTGCGCCGGGACAAGGTCGCGCTCACGGGCGGCTTCTTCATCATCTTCCTGGTGCTGGTCGCGATCTTCGCGCCGCTGATCGTCAAGATCACCGGTGGCCCGCCCAACGAGTACCACCAGGACCTGCTCAACATGGGCATCGGCGGCATCCCGTACGGCGGCTTCGGCGGCGCCAGCTGGGAACACCCGATGGGCCTCGAGACGATCAACGGCCGCGACATCTTCAGCCGGATCCTCTACGGCGCCCGGATCTCGCTGCTGATCGCGATCCTGGCCACGATGCTGTCGGTCGCCATCGGCACCACGGTCGGCATCGTCGCCGGCTTCTTCGGCGGCTGGGTCGACGCAGTGCTCAGCCGGATCATGGACATGTTCCTGGCGTTCCCGCTGCTGGTCTTCGCGATCGCGCTCTCCGGTGTCTTCCCCGGCAAGGCGTTCGGGCTCTCCGGACTTCCGCTGCGGCTGATGCTGCTGGTCTTCGTGATCGGCTTCTTCAACTGGCCCTACATCGGCCGGATCGTGCGTGGGCAGACGATCTCCCTGCGGGAGCGGGAGTACGTCGAGGCGGCCCGCAGCCTCGGGGCGCGACGGCCCTACATCCTGTTCACCGAGCTGCTGCCGAACCTGATGGCGCCGATCCTCGTCTACTCCACGCTGATCATCCCGACCAACATCCTCTTCGAGGCCGCCCTGTCCTTCCTCGGCGTCGGCGTGCCGCCGCCGACGGCGACCTGGGGCGGCATGCTCTCGGACGCGGTGAACTTCTACACGGTCCCGCACTTCATGTTCTGGCCTGGCATGGCGATCTTCGCCACCGTGCTGGCCTTCAATCTCTTCGGGGACGGACTGCGCGACGCATTCGACCCCAGGAGCCGGTGACCCACCGGACCACCAGCCGTGCCCTGCAGGTGTCGGGGCCGGACGAGAAGGAAGGTAACAAGATGCGCATCATGCGTAGGAGAGCAGCAGTAGCCCTGGCTGCGGTTGCAGCGCTCGGTCTCAGCGCCTGTGGCTCAGGCGGCGGTGGCGACGAGGGAGACAGTGGCCCGAAGCTCGACAACGGCGCCATCGGCAAGATCGTCAACGCCTCGGACAAGAAGGGTGGCACCCTCAAGTTCGGCCTCGCAGGCGAGTGGGGCGACACCGTGGACCCCGGCGAGACCTACTACGGCTACTCCTGGGACATGCTGCGCAACTACGCGCGCACCCTGGTGCAGTTCAAGGCTGAGCCCGGCGCGGCGGGCCTCGAGCTCACCCCCGACCTGGCCACCGACCTGGGCAAGTCCAGCGACGGCGCCAAGACATGGACCTACACGCTCAAGCCCGGCCTGAAGTTCGAGGACGGATCGGAGATCACCGCGGCGGACGTCAAGTACGCCGTGCTCCGCAACACCGACAAGAAGACGTTCCCGAACGGCTACACCTACTTCGATGACTTCCTCGACCTGCCCAAGGGCTATGACGGCCCCTACCGCACGCCGAAGATGAACACCGACCAGGCCATCGAGACGCCTGACAAGTACACGATCGTCTTCCACCTCAAGCAGCCGTTCGCAGGCTTCGACTACATGGCCCAGCTGCCTGCCACCGCCCCGGTGCCGCAGGCCAAGGACACGGGTGCGAAGTACAAGGACCACGTGATCTCCTCGGGTCCCTACATGTTCGAGGGCAACTTCAACCCGACGAGCGGCTTCACCCTGGTCCGGAACCCCAACTGGGACCCGGCCACGGACCCGATCCGCAAGGCGCTTCCGGACAAGATGACCGTGCAGCTGAACATGCAGCCCGATGACGTGGACAACCAGGTCATCGCCGGCACGATCGACGTGGACATCGCGGGCACGGGCGTCCAGCCGGCCGCACTCCCGAAGGTGCTGCAGCAGCAGTCGCTGCAGGATCGCGCGGACAACCCGGTCCTGGCGCGCCTCTGGTACACCTCGATCAACCCGACGGTGGCGCCGCTCGACAACATCGACTGCCGCAAGGCCGTCATCTACGCGATGAACGCGACGTCCTACCAGAACGCCTACGGCGGCGAGTTCGCCGGTGGTGACATCGCCACCACGCTGATGCCCCCGATGCTCCCCGGTTACGAGGACTTCGACCTCTATGACGTCAAGGCCAACCCGACCGGTCAGCCGGACAAGGCCAAGGCGGCCCTCGAGGCCTGCGGCAAGCCCGACGGCTTCGAGATCAACATGGGCTACCGCGACGACCGTCCCAAGGAGAAGGCCACGGCCGAGGGCTTCCAGCAGGCACTGGGCAAGGTCGGCATCACGGTGACGCCGAAGGCGCTCCCCTCCGGTGACTACTTCTCCGCCACCTGTGGACTCCCGTCCTACGTGGTGAAGAACAACATCGGCCTGTGCACCAACGGCTGGGGTGCCGACTGGAACGACGGCTTCGGCTTCCTGTCGCAGATCGTGGACAGCCGGGTCATCCGGGAGACCGGTGGCTCGTCCAACACGTCGGTCCGGATCCCCGAGGTCGACAAGATGATCGACCAGGCCATCGTCGAGCTCGACACCGACAAGCGCGACGCCATCTGGGGTGCTGTCGACAAGCGGGTGATGGAGGAAGCAGTCATCTACCCGGGCGTCTACGCCAAGGCGGTGCTCATCCGCTCGAAGAACGCGACCAACGTGTTCGTCAACGAGGCGTACGGCTACTACGACTACACCGCCATGGGTGTGAAGTAGCAGATCCCGCACCTCCTCAACGACACCGAAGGTAGGTGAAGGCAATCGTGGCCGGTCCCGTCCCGGGAGCAACATCCCGGGCGGGGCCGGCCACGGAGCCGAAGTCTTGATCAGCTACATCATCCGGCGCCTCATAGCCGCTGTCGGGCTCGTCATCGTGATCACCATGATCACGTTCGCGATCTTCTACCTGATGCCGCGGCTCGCAGGCGCCACGCCGGAGACGCTCGCGACGCGTTACGTGGGCCGATCGGCCACGGGGGCCACGGTCGAGCAGACCGCCCAGCGGCTGGGCTTCTACGACCCCGTCCCCGTCCAGTACGGGCGTTGGGTCAAGGGCGTCGTCGCCGGCACCGAGTACGACCTCGGCGCCGGTGTCGAGAAGTGCCCGGCTCCGTGCCTGGGCTACTCGTTCCGCAACAAGAGCCCGGTGTTCCCCGAGATCCAGAGACGGTTCCCGGTGACCTTGTCCCTGGCCGGCGGGGCCGCGATCATCTGGCTCATCTTCGGCGTCTCGACCGGGGTGCTGTCGGCGCTGCGGAAGGGCTCCGTCTTCGACCGCGTCGCGATGACGGTCGCGCTGGCCGGTGTCTCGCTCCCCATCTTCTGGACCGGTCTCGTCTCGTTGGCCTTCTTCAGCTACCAGCTCGGCTGGACGCCACCTGGTGCGTCCTACATCAGCCTCACCGAGAACCCGGCGAAGTGGGCGCACGCCCTGTTGTTGCCGTGGATCACGCTCGCCCTGCTGTTCTCCGCGCAGTACGCCCGGCTCACCCGTGCGGGCATGCTGGAGACCATGGGCGAGGACTACATCCGAACGGCGCGCGCCAAGGGACTCAAGGAACGCAAGGTCGTGGTCAAGCACGGGCTGCGGGCAGCGCTGACCCCGATCGTGACGATCTTCGGCCTCGACTTCGGGCTGCTGATCGGTGGCGCCGTGCTCACCGAGACCGTCTTCGGCCTGCCGGGCCTCGGCCAGCTGGCCATCCAGGGCACCAAGTCCAACGACCTGCCGCAGGTGCTCGCCGTGGTGCTGATCACTGCAGTGGCGGTGGCAGTGATGAACCTGCTGGTCGACCTGCTCTACGCCGTCATCGACCCGAGAGTGGGGAGCAAGTGACCACCGTGACTCCCGAGACCCAGGGCTCACCGCACCTCGGCGGGACCCACCACCTCGAGGTCCAGGACCTCCGGGTGCACTTCACCACCGACGACGGCGTGGTGAAGTCTGTCGACGGGCTCTCCTTCCACCTCGACCGTGGGCAGACCCTCGGCATCGTCGGCGAGTCGGGCTCGGGCAAGTCCGTCACCAGCATGGCCGTGATGGGCCTGCACACGGCGAGCAACGCCAGCATCACCGGATCGATCAAGCTCGACGGCCAGGAGCTCGTGGGCGCCGACCCCGAGGTGGTCCGCAACCTGCGCGGCAAGAAGATGTCGATGATCTTCCAGGACCCGCTCTCGGCGATGCACCCGTTCTACACGGTGGGAAACCAGATCATCGAGGCCTACCGGATCCACAACAAGGTCTCGAAGAAGGCCGCGCGAGCGCACGCGATCGACATGCTCGACCGGGTCGGCATCCCGGAGCCGAGCAAGCGCGTCGACGCCTACCCGCACCAGTTCTCGGGTGGGATGCGCCAGCGCGCGATGATCGCGATGTCCCTGTCCTGCGACCCGCACCTGCTGATCGCCGACGAGCCGACCACGGCGCTCGACGTGACCGTGCAGGCGCAGATCCTCGACCTGATCCGCGACCTCCAGCAGGAGTTCAACTCCGCGGTCGTGATCATCACCCACGACCTCGGCGTCGTCGCCGAGCTCGCCGACGACATCATGGTGATGTACGCCGGACGGGCCGCCGAGTACGGCGCGGCGGAGAAGCTGTTCAACGCACCTGAGCACCCCTACACGTGGGGACTGCTCAGCTCGATGCCGCGGTTCGACAAGGCGCCGACCGACCGGCTGCTGCCGATCAAGGGCACACCGCCCAGCCTGATCCAGGTGCCCGCCGGGTGTGCGTTCAACCCGCGCTGCGACTACCAGCCGCGAGTCGGCTCCGCCTGCATGGTGGACCGACCGGACCTGATCGACGGTGGTGGCGAGCACTTCGTCGCCTGCCACATCCCGCCCGACGAGCGCCAGCAGATCTGGGCGCAGGAGATCTCCCCGAGGCTTTCGTGACCACATCCGAGACAGATCCGACGACAGCGGCCCAGGCGACGCCCGCCCGGCACGCCAACCGGCACGCCGACCGGGTGCAGGAGAACCTGCTCGAGGTCAAGGGGCTGGTCAAGCACTTCCCGATCAAGGGCGGGTTCCTGAGCCGCTCCAAGAGCGCCGTCCAGGCCGTCGACGGCGTCGACTTCGCCGTGCGTCAGGGGGAGACCTTCTCCATCGTCGGCGAGTCCGGCTGCGGCAAGAGCACCACGGCCCGCCTGATCACCCGCCTGCTGGAGCCCACCGGTGGCCAGATCACCTTCGAGGGCCGCGACATCACCCACCTCTCGGACGGCAAGATGCGTCCGCTGCGGCGGGACATCCAGATGATCTTCCAGGACCCGTACTCCTCGCTGAACCCACGGCACACCGTCGGCAAGATCGTCGGGGCCCCGTTCAAGCTGCAGGACGTGGACCCCGAAGGTGGTCGCAAGAAGGCCGTCCAGAACCTGCTGGAGCTCGTCGGCCTCAGCCCCGAGCACTACAACCGCTACCCGCACGAGTTCTCCGGCGGACAGCGTCAGCGGATCGGCATCGCTCGCACCCTCGCGCTCAAGCCCCGGCTGATCGTTGCCGACGAGCCCGTCTCGGCCCTGGACGTGTCGATCCAGGCACAGGTCGTCAACCTCCTCGAGGACCTCCAGGAAGAGCTGGACCTGACCTACGTGATGATCGCGCACGACCTGTCCGTGGTGCGTCACGTGTCGGACCGGGTGGCGGTGATGTACCTCGGCAAGATCGTCGAGATCGGCGACCGGGACGACCTCTACGACCGTCCGCGGCACCCGTACACGGTCGCGCTGCTCTCCGCCGTCCCGGTCCCGGACACCAGCCGACGTCACCAGCGCGACCGGATCCGGCTCGGGGGCGACGTCCCGAGCCCGATCAACCCGCCGCCGGCGTGCCGGTTCCACACCCGGTGCTGGAAGGCCCAGGAGATCTGCAAGACCGAGGAGCCGCCGCTGCTCCAGATCGGCACCGCGGAGGGCAGCGGGCACATGGTGGCCTGTCACTTCCCCGAGGAGCCGAAGGCCGTCGTTACCACGTCCTGACGGTGTCGGGCGAGGGTGGACGCGACGGAACCACTCACGGCCGCTCGGTAGCCTGCTCCTCGACAGACGCCGGTCCATCACCGAGCAACGAGCGGGGAACACCATGGACGACGAAGAGCTCCACGACGACGACCTCCACGACGGCGAGGACCGCGAGACGCAGGTGCGCAACGCCCTGCTCAAGGCTCTCGGGGTGGTCGTCGGCATCGGCATCGCCGTCGCCGTCGGCACCGTGATCGTCGTCAAGGCCCTCGGCCTGAGCGAGGCCGACGCGCCCGGGCCCATCGGTGCTCCGCCGAGCGCCCTGCCGACCACGGCCCTGCCGGCGCCGGGAGAGGAGTCGGCCTCGGCCGATCCCTCTGCCGACCCGACCGACCAGCCGAGCGACCTGGTCACCCCGAAGGTGAAGGACGGCCGGATCGACCTCGTCGTGTCCCCGCGGGAGGCGCGACCGATGGAGAGGGTCGACATGACCGGGACCTATGAGGGCGGCAACGGGGTGCAGCTGCAGGTGCAGCGCTACGAGGACGGCGTCTGGAGCGACTTCGGCGTGAGCGCGACCGTCCGCTCGGGCGGTTACAAGACCTACGTGATGACCGGCCGCGCAGGCGAGAACCGCTTCCGGATGTACGACCCCGCCTCCGAACGGGGTAGCAACGTCGTCCTGGTCACGATCGGCTGAGCCCGCCGTCGGGACGTCGGCACCAGGTCAGCTGGGGACCATGTCGAACCGGTCGGGGTGCGGGCCGCGGCGGCCGTCCTCGCCCCGGTCGAGCGCGGTGATCGCCTGCATCGCCGCGTCGTCGAGCTCGAAGTCGAACAGCGCGAGGTTCTCGGCCATCCGCGCCGGCGAGGAGGCCTTGGGGAAGACGACGTCACCGCGCTGGACGTGCCAGCGCAGGGTCACCTGGGCCGGCGTGCGCCCGACCTCGCCGGCGATCCGGGTGATCGTCTCGTCGCCGAGCACGGCGCCCTGGGCGATCGGCGACCACGCCTGGGTCAGGATGCCGGCGGCCCGGTTGGCTGCGCGCACCGACTCGTTGCCGAAGTAGGGGTGCACCTCGATCTGGTTGACCGCGGGCACGAGCCCGGTCTCCGAGGCGAGGCGGTCGAGGTGGGCCGGCTCGAAGTTCGAGACCCCGACCGAGCGGGCCCGACCGTCCTTGTGGAAGTCGATCAGGGTCTCCCAGGTGGAGACGAAGTCGCCGCCGTACAGCGTGGGCAGCGGCCAGTGGATCAGGAACAGGTCGAGGTGGTCGAGGCCGAGGTCCTCCAGCGACCGCTCGAACGCGGCGCGGGCCTTGGCCGGCTCGTGGAAGCCGTTGTTGAGCTTGCTGGTGACGAACAGCTCCTCGCGCGCGATCCCGGAGCTCCGGATCGCCTCCCCGACGCCCGACTCGTTGCCGTACATCTGGGCGGTGTCGATGTGCCGGTAGCCCGCCTCGAGGGCCTCACTGGTGATCCGGGCGGTGTCCTGGGGTGGCACCTGGAAGACGCCGAAGCCGAGCTGGGGGATGGTGTTGCCGTCGTTCAGGGACAGGTTCGGGAGATGGGCCATGTCAGTCCCTACACCGATCGGGCGCTGACTATTCCCTCGACGCCGCCGAGGCACCGCAGAGCGCCGGCTCGGGTCGGGCCGGCGCGGGGGGCCGCGCCACCACCCGGGCGGGTACGCCGGGACGCGCAGCCTGCAGCTGTCCGGCGACCACACCGCCGAGCACCAGGGCCATCCCGAGCGCCTGCGCCGGACCGAAGATCTCGTGGGCGAAGGCCACCCCGAGCAGGGTGCCGACGACGGGGTTGACCAGCCCGATCAGCGAGACGGAGCCGGCGCTCATCAGCCGCAGCCCGCGGAACCAGCAGACGTAGGCGAGGGCCGTGCCGACGCCGCCGAGCCAGACGAACCCGGCCACGGCGCCCAGGTCCAGCGCCGGGGGAGGACCCTCGACGACCAGGCCGACGGGCAGCAGGACGAGACCGCCGACCATCAGCTGCCAGGACACCAGCGTCAGCATGTCGACCGGCGCCGGCCAGCGCTTGATCAGCACGAAGCCCACGGCGCTCACCGCCACCGAGCCGAACACGCCAACCAGCCCCAGAGCATCGACGCCGCCGGGGTTGCGCAGCACCAGCAGGCCCACCCCGAGGATCCCGACCAGTGCGGAGGCGATGCGAACCAAGCCGGCCCGCTCACCGATCACCAGCCAGGCGACACCCATCACCGCGAGCGGCGAGGAGGCCTGCAGGGTCGCGGCCAGCCCGCCGGGGAGGTGGTAGGCGGCGAGGAAGATCAGCGGGAAGAACATGGCGATGTTGCACAGTCCCAGCACGACCGACTTCCACCACCACTCCCCGTGGGGCAGCCGGCGGCGGTAGGCGAGCAGCAGCAGACCTGCGGGCAGGGCCCGGACCGTGGCCGCGAACAGCGGCCGGTCCGGCGGGAGAAAGCTCTCCGTGACGATGTAGGTCGATCCCCAGGCGATCGGGGCCACCGCGGTGGTCAGCGCCACCGTCAGGCGATTAGTTTCCATGGAAGATACTTTAGTTTCCGTGGAAGGTATTATCAAGACATGACCGAGCAGCGCGACGCCGTCGACCGGATCACCGACCAGTGGGCTCGCGAGCGTCCCGAGCTGGACACCTCCCCGATGGGGGTGGTCGGTCGCCTGCACCGCCTCGCCGCGCTGCTGGACGTCGAGCTGCGCACGGTGTTCGCGACGGCCGGCCTCGGCAACGGCGAGTTCGACGTGCTGGCCACGTTGCGCCGGTCGGGACCGCCGTTCCGGCTGACCCCCGCGGAGCTCTGCTCGAGCGCGATGGTGACCTCCGGCGCGGTGACCAAGCGGGTCGACCGCCTGGAGGAGAGGGGGCTGGTCACCCGCTCGGTGAGCGAGTCGGACCGCCGGGGTCGCGAGGTGCACCTGACCGCGCGCGGCCGTGCGCTGGTCGACGACCTGGTCGTCGAGCACTGGGCCAACGAGGACCGGCTGCTGCAGCCCCTGGATGCCGCCGAGCGCGACCAGCTGGCCGGGTTGCTGCGCCGGCTGCTGGTGGCTCTCGAGGGTCCGGCCGACGACTGAGGCGGGCGCAGACCCTCCGGTGGCGGGAACAATCCCGGCCGGTCTGCCGTTGAGCCCAGTGATCGGCTAAATTGAGTCGAGTCGGCTCAACTTGTTTGACAGGATGGCAGCAGGCAGGCCACCATTTCCGGCGTCCCTCTGCGGACTCCCAGACATCAGCACCCACCCAGCAGCACCACACACGGAGGTATCACACACATGGCACGAGCCGTCGGCATTGACCTCGGTACGACGAACTCCGTCGTGGCCGTCCTCGAAGGTGGCGAGCCCACCGTCATCGCCAACGCGGAAGGCGCCCGCACCACCCCGTCGGTGGTCGCCTTCGCCAAGTCCGGAGAGGTCCTCGTCGGTGAGGTCGCCAAGCGGCAGGCCGTCACCAACATCGACCGGACCATCCGTTCGGTCAAGCGTCACATGGGCACCGACTGGAGCTCCAAGATCGACGACAAGGACTTCAACGCCCAGCAGATCAGCGCGTTCGTGCTGCAGAAGCTCAAGCGCGACGCGGAGGCCTACCTCGGCGAGACCGTGACCGACGCGGTGATCACCGTGCCGGCGTACTTCTCCGACGCGCAGCGCCAGGCCACCAAGGAGGCCGGCGAGATCGCGGGCCTCAACGTGAGCCGCATCGTCAACGAGCCGACCGCGGCGGCGCTGGCCTACGGCCTCGACAAGGGCGCGGCCGACCAGACCATCCTCGTCTTCGACCTCGGCGGCGGCACCTTCGACGTGTCCCTGCTCGAGATCGGTGAGGGCGTCGTGGAGGTCAAGGCCACCAGCGGCGACAACCACCTCGGTGGTGACGACTGGGACACCCGCCTCGTGGAGTGGATGGTCAAGAAGTTCCAGGGCAACAACAACGTCGACCTGAGCAAGGACAAGATCGCGCTGCAGCGCCTCAACGAGGCTGCCGAGAAGGCCAAGATCGAGCTGTCCTCCTCCAGCGAGACCACCGTGCACCTGCCCTACATCACGCACGGCGAGTCCGGCCCGCTGCACTTCGAGGAGAAGCTCACCCGCAGCGAGTTCCAGAAGCTCACCGCGGACCTGCTCGACCGGACCAAGGCGCCGTTCCGCCAGGTGATCAAGGACGCCGGCCTCGACGTCAGCAAGATCGACCACGTCGTCCTCGTCGGTGGCTCCACCCGGATGCCCGCCGTCGCCGACGTGGTGCGGGACCTCACCGGTGGCAAGGAGCCCAACAAGGGCGTCAACCCCGACGAGGTCGTGGCGATCGGCGCCGCGCTGCAGGCCGGTGTGCTCAAGGGTGAGGTCAAGGACGTCCTCCTGCTCGACGTGACCCCGCTCAGCCTCGGCATCGAGACCAAGGGCGGCGTGATGACCACGCTGATCGAGCGGAACACCACGATCCCGACGAAGCGCTCGGAGATCTTCACGACCGCTGACGACAACCAGCCCTCGGTGGAGATCAAGGTCGCCCAGGGCGAGCGCCAGATGTGGGCGCAGAACCAGCCGCTCGGCAACTTCGAGCTGACCGGCCTGCCCCCGGCCCCGCGCGGCGTGCCCAAGATCGAGGTCACCTTCGACATCGACGCCAACGGCATCGTGCACGTCTCCGCGAAGGACCAGGGCACCGGCAAGGAGCAGTCGATGACGATCTCCGGTGGCAGCGCCCTGAGCAAGGAGGACATCGAGCGGATGGTCCACGACGCCGAGCAGTACGCCGAGGAGGACGCCAAGCGTCGCGAGGCAGTCGATGCCCGCAACCAGGCCGACTCGCTCGTCTACTCGACCGAGAAGTTCCTGACCGACAACGACGAGAAGCTGCCCGACGAGGTGAAGACCGAGGTGCGTGCCGATCTCGACGAGCTGAAGAAGCTGCTCGAGGACGAGGGCACCGAGAAGGACGCGTTCACCGCAGCCATCGCCAAGCTCGGCGAGTCCAGCCAGAAGATGGGGGCGGCCATGTACGCCGCCAGCGAGGCCGAGGGCGCCGCGGCGGCCGCCGGTGAGCCCGGCGCGACGACCGACGAGGGTGACGACGACGTCGTCGACGCCGAGATCGTGGACGAGGACGGGCCCGAGACCGGGGAGTCCAAGTGACCGCTCCGGACGAGCAGCCGGGCACGAACGAGAACGCGCCGTCGGGAGGGGAGCCGCAGGAGAACGCGGCTCCCCTGCCGGGGGACCAGCCGGACGCACCGCACACCGAGGACGGGCCGCGCCCCGGCGGGGAGCCCGAGATGCACCCCGACGAGGACGGCACCTTCGGCGAGGAGCAGGAGGACCCGGCCGACCAGGCCGCGTCCGACGAGCTGACCCTGACCCGGACCGCGCTGGCCGAGCGCACGCTCGACCTCCAGCGGTTGCAGGCCGAGTACCTCAACTACAAGCGCCGCGTCGAGCGCGACCGCGAGCTGGTTCAGCAGAACGCCGTGTTCACGGTGCTGACCGGGCTCCTGCCGGTGCTCGACGACATCGACCGGGCGCGTGAGCACGGTGAGCTCGAGGGCGGCTTCAAGGCCGTCGCCGACTCGCTGGAGCGTACGGTCTCGGCGCTGGGGCTGACCAAGTTCGGGGCCAAGGGCGACGAGTTCGACCCGAACGTGCACGAGGCCCTGATGCACGGGCACTCCGACGAGGTCACCACCACGACCGTCGACGTGGTGGCCCACTCGGGCTACCGGATCGGTGACCGCGTCGTACGTGCGGCCAAGGTGACCGTGCTGGATCCTGAGAGCTGAACCGACCGACGAGGCAGGAGCAGAGAGGAGGGGTGCACGATGAACCACGCTGACTGGGCCAACAAGGACTTCTACAAGGTCCTCGACGTGGCCAAGGATGCTGACCAGGCGACGGTCAAGAAGGCCTACCGCAAGCTGGCCCGTGAGAACCACCCCGACTCCAAGCCCGGTGACAAGGCCGCCGAGGACCGGTTCAAGCTGATCGCCGAGGCCTACGACGTGCTCGGCGACAAGGCCAAGCGCAAGGAGTACGACGAGCTCCGCTCGATGTTCGCGGGCTCCGGTGGCGGCGGCTTCGGGGGCGGCGGCTTCGGAGGCCCCTCCGGAGGGTCCGGCGGCTTCGACGTGTCGGACCTGTTCGGCGACCTGTTCAACCGCGCCGGGGGTGGGGGCGGCTTCGGGACGCGCTCGCGCACACCCCGGGCGGCGCGGGGAGCCGACCTCGAGGCCGAGACCAAGCTGTCCTTCCAGGACGCGCTGGACGGAGCCACGATCAACCTGCGGCTCAGCTCCGACGCCCCGTGTCCGACCTGCTCGGGCACCGGTGGCAAGCCCGGCACGCGTCCCCACGTGTGCGGCACCTGCGAGGGCGCCGGCGTGGTGGTGAGCTCGGTCGGCGGCGGCTTCTCGATGAACGAGACCTGCCCCGAGTGCCACGGCCGCCAGCTGATCTACGACGACCCGTGCCCGAGCTGTCGAGGCTCGGGCCGGGGGGTCTCCTCGCGCACCATCTCCGCGCGCATCCCCGCCGGGGTCAAGGACGGCCAGCGCATCCGGCTCAAGGGCAAGGGGGCAGCGGGTGAGAACGGCGGCCCGCCGGGTGACCTGCTCGTCACCGTGCGCGTCGCCGAGCACCCGCTCTTCGGCCGCAAGGGCGACAACCTGACCCTCGAGGTCCCGGTCAGCTTCGACGAGGCGGCGTTGGGCGCCGAGATCAAGGTGCCGCTGCTCGGTGGCGCTCCCGTGACGGTGCGGATCCCCCCGGGCACGCCCAACGGTCGTGTGCTCCGCGTGCGCGGCCGAGGTGCACCCCGCAAGGACGGCACCCGGGGCGACCTGCTGGTGACGGTCGACGTCGAGGTCCCCGCCGTGCTCGACGAGGCCTCCGGTGCCGCGGTCGCGGCCTACCGGGAGGCTCGCAAGGGTCACGATCCCCGCGCCCACCTCTTCGTCGGAGGTGCCTGATGCCCACAGGCGGTTCGCGAGGTCAGGGACGGGCGCGTGTCCCCGGCCCCACCGTGCCCGTCTACGTGATCAGCGTGGCCGCCGAGCTGACCGGCCTGCACCCCCAGACGCTGCGGCAGTACGACCGTGCCGGTCTGGTCTCCCCGGGCCGCACCGGCGGTGGAGGACGGCGCTACTCGCTGCGTGACATCGAGCTGTTGCGGGAGGTCGCCCAGCTGACCGCCAGCGGCATCGGCCTCGAAGGCGTACGCCGCATCCTCGAGCTCGAGCACCAGGTGGCAGCGTTGCGCGCCCGCAACACCGAGCTGCGGCACCAGGTCGCCGAGCTGCAGGCGACGGTGGAGATGACCGCGGCCTCGCTCGCGCAGCGGCGGCCGAACCTGCCTGCGATCCGGCGTCCCGGAGTGATCTCTCCGTTCGGGGAGTTCCGCTGACTCAGCGGTCCCGTGACCCCAGGACGATCCGGGTCGCGCGTCCGCTGCGGTGCTCAACGTCTCAGTGACCGGCACCGGTCGGAGCGGTTAGTCTCAGCGACATTCCGCTGCCCTGCCGGTGGAAACGGCACGGCTGAGGACGGTGAGTGATGGCGTCGGAGATCGACTGGTTCTTCCAGGACGTCGACTGGCTGCACCTCGGCTCCATCCCCGTCTTCACCGGCGTCATCGGGTGGCTGATCAACTGGACCGGGCTGATGATGCTGTTCTCGCCCGTGAACTTCCGCGGCGTGACGATCCCCGGCATGCGTCAGCTCTCCAGGGTGCTGCCCCGCAAGCTCCAGGAGGTGCCGGGCATCCTGCAGGGTGGCCTCGGCTGGCAGGGCATCGTGCCGGCGAGGGCAGCCAAGATGGGCAGCATCGCGGTGGACAAGGCGATCGCGAAGCTGGGGACCCCCAAGGAGTTCTACGAGCAGCTCGAGCCGGACCAGATCGCCGAGCACATCGTCCAGGTCTTCGAACCGGAGATGCCGGAGATGATCGAGCAGATCATCTCGCGCGAGCACCCCGCGCTGTGGCGTGACCTGCCCCCACGCGCCCGTCAGGCTGTCATCGCCCGGGTGCAGGCCCAGCTGCCGACGGTGGTCCGCACGGTCACCGGCGAGATCGGGGTGCACATCGACCAGCTGCTCGACCCCAAGATCATGGTGATCAACCACTTCCAGAAGAACCCCGCGCTGGTGGTGCGCATCTTCCGTGACTTCGGCCAGCGCGAGCTGAACCTGATGGTGGCCTTCGGGTTCGTCTTCGGCTTCGGCCTGGGGATCCCGGTCGCCATGATCGACCACTGGTTCGCCCAGTGGTGGCTGCTCCCCGTGCTGGGCGTCGTGGTGGGCTGGGTGACCAACGCCCTCGGCATGTGGCTGATCTTCGAGCCACCCGAGCCACGCCGGATCCTCGGCATCAAGGTCCACGGGCTCTTCCTCCGCCGCCAGAGCGAGGCTGCCGAGGTCTACGCCCAGATTATCGCCGAGGACGTGATCAACCTGGAGAACATCGGGGACTTCCTGCTGGACGGACCCCGTGGGGACCGCACCCGTCAGATGCTCGCGGAGGCCATGCGGCCCGCGATCGACCGGGCCGCCGGGCCGGTGCGTGGCGCTGTCCGGGTCGCCGTCGGGCCGAGACGCTTCGACAACATCCGCGAGGCCGTGGCCCTGGAGGCCGTCGACCGGACCATCAAGCCGTTCAGGGACCCCGAGTTCAGCCGTCGTCAGGCGGGCAAGATCAGGGCTCTGGTGGCGACCCGGACCAAGGAGCTGCCGCCCCGTGACTTCGTGGAGATGATGCGCTCGGCCATCAAGGAGGACGAGTGGATGCTCTACGCCCACGGGGCGATCATGGGGTTCGGCGGCGGGTTGCTGCACCTGGCGATCTTCGGCGTGGGAGGAGCGACGTGAACGACAACCAGAGCAACGGGACACCGGACGGTGACGCCGAGGAGAGCGTGCGCGGGCCGTTGACGATGTGGGACGAGGCGACCCAGGCGCTGCCCGGGATGGCCCGCATCGCTGCCGCGGCCGCCGTCCGCTCGACCGCCTGGAGCCTGGGCTCCGGTGTCCGCTCCGGCAGGCTGCTGGCGCGTGCGCTCACCCAGCCGGACAAGGCGGGGGAGTTCGTCCAGGAGGTGGCTCGCGACGTGGCCGAGGCGAGCCGCACGGTCAGTGACGTCGCTCGCGCGGTCTCGTCGGGTGTGCCGATCACCAAGGCGCTGATGGACGCGACCGCCTCGCTGTCCTCGGTGGTGCTGGCCGATGCCACCCCGCAGCAGCCTGAGCCGCAGCCGTCGCTGCGCGCTCGGGGTGAGGACCTGCTGCACCGCTCCCGTGACGTGTGGAGCGAGGCCGAGCCGCACCCGGCCTACGGCCACATCCTCGACGACCTCGCGCCCGACGAGGCCCGCATCCTGCTGCTGCTCCTCCGGGGCGGCCCGCAACCGTCGGTCGACGTGCGCACCGGTGGTCCGGTCGGCCTGGTCAGCTCAGCGCTGGTGGCCCCCGGGATGACGATGATCGGGGCCCGCGCCGGGTGCCGCTACCTCGACGAGGTGCCGGCGTACCTGAACAACCTGTTCCGCCTCGGTCTGATCTGGTTCTCCCACGAGCAGCTCGAGGATCCGATGGAGTACCAGGTCGTGGAGGCGCAGCCCGACGTGCTGGCGGCGATGCACTCGGTGCGCTTCGCCAAGGTCGTACGCCGCAGCATCCACCTGACGCCCTTCGGCATCGGCTTCTGCCAGGCGTGCCTGGTCGACACCGACGAGACGCCTCTGCATCCGGTGCACCAGATCCCGGAGGACTAGAAGTCCTCGCGCCGCCGCAGCCGGGTGGTGCTTGCTCCGAGAACGCCGAACGCCCACCAGGGGCCGTGAAGGCGGCCCCGGTGGGCGTTCGGGTGGATCAGTGGATCAGAGGATCGCCTTGAGGATGGCCCTCGACGCCGGCTTGGCACCGGCGCTGGCAGCGGCGGTGACGGGGGCAACAGCGGTGAACGCGGTTGCCGTGATCAGCAGTGCTGCGACGACGGTCTTGACGCGGATACGGATCCTGCTCATGTGTAGCTCCTTGCAATGGTTGGAGAGGTGTTCCCTTCCTATCCACCATCTGAGTGACGGGCGATGGTCATTTCGGGCCATTTATATGGTGCGAGTCCGAAATAGTCGGACAAAAACGGCTACTTGACCCTATTATTTTTTGCCGAAAACGCGTGCCGCGGGCATAAGTGTCAGAAACTGCGAATCGCGGACACGAGGCCAGGAACCGGCGCTCCGGGACCGGGAGATCACTCAGCGAGCATCCCTGGGGCGGGGAGCTCCAGGACGAACACGGATCCGTGCGGCTCCCGAGGGTGATAGCTCAGCGAGCCTCCCTGGGCCTCCGCCAGGGCCCGCACGACGAACAGCCCGAGCCCGGTGCCCCGCTCATGGCTCCCGGGCATCCGGGAGTACTCCTGGAACAGCTGTGGCCGGAAGGTCTCCGGCACCCCTGGACCGCTGTCCTCGACCTCGATCCGCGCCCCGGAGCCGCTGGTGTGCACCCGCACCGCAAAGGGCGCTTCGCCGTACTTGCGGGCGTTGCTGCACAGGTTGCCCAACATCTGGTTGAAGCGCAGCGGGTCGGCGAGGATGGGTGCGCCCGGGCTGCTGCCCGTGACGTGCAGGGCGAAGTCGACGTCGAGGATCGATCGGACGAGCTCCACCGGGTCGAGCTCCTCGAGCTGCATCGAGAGCGCACCGTGCTGGGCCTCTCCGGCTGCCAACAGGTCGGCGGTGATGTTGTCCAGGGTCCTGGTCTGCCGGTCGATCGCCGACAGCATCCGCTCGCGGTCTCCCTCGGCCATCTGCGCCTCGTGGAGAACGAGTGTCTCGGCGGCTCCCATCAGCACCGCCACGGGCCCGCGGATCTCGTGCGCGGCCGTGCCGATCGCCCGGCGGAGCAGAGCAGCCTCCTCGCCCGCGGCGGGCTGGAGGTAGAGCAGGTGGTCGGTGCCGCTGCGCCTGACGGTGACCGAGACCTCGCGGGGTGGGTCGCCCAGGGTGACCTCGACCGGGCCCTCGTGCGACTGCCACTGCGCCAGGTGCCGCGCCAGGCCCGGAGCGATCGTGCCCAGCGCCACGTCGGCGACGGCGAGGGCGCCGAGGAGCTGCTGGGCCTCCCGGTTGGCACGCAGCACCATCCCCGCTCGCACGTGCAGGAAGCCGAAGGGGGCCAGCTCGAGGTGGTCGAGCTGTGGCGGACGGGGCGAGGGGATGGCGAGGGGTTCGCGTGCCGGTCCGGCTGCCCGTTCGACGAACGCCCGCACCTGGTTGAGCAGGCTTCTCAGCGACTGCCCCTTCTGGATGTAGCCGTCGGCGCCGGCTTCGATCGCTCGGCGGGTGAGCTCGGTCGCGCCGAACCCGGACAGCATCACGATCACGGCCCCCGGGCATGCCTGTCGGATCAGCGGCAGCGCCTCCAGCCCGTCCATCACCGGCATCGCGATGTCGAGCAGGACGAGGTCAGGCTGATGGTCGGTCACTGCGGCAACCCCGTCGAGGCCGTTCCCGGCCTCGGCGACGACCGTGTAGTCACCGATGCGTTGCAGGGCCAGGCGCAGCAGGTCGCGCAGGTCCGGGGTGTCATCGACCAGGACGACCCTCAGGGGGTCGACGGCTGCCGCGGAGCTGGTCACGGGTGACTCGTGTCGTCCGTGGTCGCCTCCGCGCCCTTGGGGTGCACCAGAGCGGCGGAGCTCCGCAACGGACGTCGGCTCGGTCGAGCACCGTCGGCCCCGATCAGGTCGGTGATCATCGCGCTCGCGGCGCTGATCGACGTGTCCAGAGCCTTCATCCCGCGACGTTCCTCGCCGAGCTCGAGCGCCATCCTGGCCACCACCATCCCTTGCAGCACCGCGTCGTTGAGCTCGAGCGCCCGCTGCTCCCGCTCGTGCTGGTCGGCGAAGAGCTGGGGACCTCGAACGGCCTCACCCAGGCCTCGACGCAGGGTCCAGTAGTACGCCGCCACAGCTGCGCCGACGAGGTCCCAGAGGCCCAGCTCCGGTCCCCAGGCGGCCCGCATCGCCATCCCCCGCTCCATGTCGACCCCGGCGAGCGGCATCAGCATGTGCACCGCGTGGGCGCCGTGGTGCACCGCGCAGGTCAGGAAGATCGCCGCGGTCGCGGCGGCCATCGGGTTGCTGCGCAGCTGCCCGCTCGCCACGAGCGGCCGGACGATGGCGTACACGATCATCAGGTAGGCCGCCGCAATGACGGTGTTGCTCGCCGCTCCCAGCATCCACCACATGGTCTCTCGTCTCCTCGTAGTCCCGGTGCTACCCGTGGGGCAGCAGCGCGGTGATCAGCACCAGGCCCACCGTCGACAGGCCGGCGAAGAGCCACGACCGCCGCCCGACGACGGTCACCGGTCCGGTGCGGTGGGCGGATGGACGGTGCAGCAGCAGGGCGAGGGTCAGGACCGCGGTCAGCTCCCAGCCGACCGCGGCCAGGTCCCAGGCTCCGACGGACTCGTGACCTCCGTCCAGCCCGGCGGGCAGGCCCACGGCTCGTGACACCGCCCAGAGTCCGATGAGCAGCCCGTTCGCCACGATCCCGACGCGCAGCAGGTGGTCGCCCGCCGACCGCATCACCTGGAGTGCCCATGCGGCCTGGCCGAGGGCGGTCACGGCGAAGAAGAGGCCCACGAGGGGCCGTTCCAGCAGGTGGTGCGGGAAGACGGCTGCGTGGACCACGGCGGCCGACAGGGTGCCGCAGGCGCTGATGGTTCGGAGGTCCGCCATCGTCACCCCCGCCGGAGCCGACCCACCGACCTCGGCGCGCGGGGGGCGCTCGAGGTCGAGGATCGTTCCGGTGGCGACGGCCACCCGCAGGTGGGCGACCCGCTGGTGGTGCTCGGTCACGGTGCGCGGAGGTCGGTAGCCGGATCCGTGCGCCACGGCCCGGCCACGCAGCTGCGGCAGCAGCAGGTAGGCGGCTCCGGCCGTGCCGAGCACCAGCAGCGCCACGTGCAGGGCGTGCAGGAGCAGGCCGGTCATCGGACGCTCCCTCCCAGGATGTGCGCGTGCCGAAGTCTCCAAGACTGTACGAGCGGATCCGGCGCTCGAACGGTCCGCGCGGGACAGTTGGTGCGAAGGCCCTAGTCCACTGGGCACGGAGCAAACCCGTGTGCCAAGATCGACCACGTCCGCCAAGGTTGAGTGGAATGGACTCAACTTTCACGGTGTTGGGTAGACAGAACCCAGGCACCGAGGAACTCACGAGGAGAACGACATGGATGCTTCCAAGCTCACCTCGCGCAGCGTGGAGGTGATCAACGCTGCCAGCACCCTGGCCGTCAACGAGGGCAACCCCCAGGTCGAGCCGGTCCACCTCGCCGTGGCGCTGCTGCGCCAGGAGCCGGGCGTCGCGCCCGGCCTCCTGGTCAAGACGGGCGCCGACGCGGGAATGGTCACGGTGGCGCTGGAGAAGGCGCTGAGCGGGCTGCCCAAGGTCGCCGGCTCGACCGTCCAGACCCCTGCCGCGTCCGGCGCCCTCACCCGGGTGCTGGCCAAGGCGCTGGACCTGATCGCAGAGATGAAGGACGACTACGTCGCCACCGAGCACCTGCTGCTCGCGCTCGCAGTGGTGGACAGCCCGGTGCGGCCGATCCTGGCCGGTGCCGGGGCCGACGAGACCGCCCTGCGCAAGGCGATCAGCGAGGTGCGTGGGAACCGCCGGGTGACCAGCCAGGATGCCGAGGCGACGTACGAGGCGCTGGAGAAGTACGCCGTCGACCTCACCGCGCTCGCCGAGGAGGGCAAGCTCGACCCGGTGATCGGCCGGGACTCCGAGATCCGCCGACTCGTCCAGGTGCTCTCGCGGCGGACGAAGAACAACCCCGTCCTGATCGGCGAGCCCGGGGTCGGCAAGACCGCGGTCGTCGAGGGGCTGGCCCAGCGGATCGTCGCCGGCGACGTGCCTGACTCCCTCAAGGGTCGCCGGCTGCTCAGCCTCGACCTGGCCGCGATGGTCGCGGGTGCGAAGTACCGCGGGGAGTTCGAGGAGCGGCTCAAGGCGGTGCTCGAGGAGATCAAGAGCAGCTCCGGCCAGGTGATCACCTTCATCGACGAGCTGCACACGGTGGTGGGTGCGGGCGCCGGTGGCGACTCCGCGATGGACGCCGGCAACATGCTCAAGCCGATGCTCGCCCGGGGTGAGCTGCGGCTGATCGGGGCGACCACCCTCGACGAGTACCGCGAGCGGATCGAGAAGGACCCGGCCCTGGAGCGGCGCTTCCAGCAGGTTCTCGTCGATGAGCCGAGCGTGGAGGACACCGTCGCCATCCTGCGTGGCCTCCAGGAGAAGTACGAAGCCCACCACGGCGTGAAGATCACCGACGCCGCCCTGGTCGCCGCGGCGATGCTCTCCGACCGCTACATCAGCGGACGGCAGCTCCCCGACAAGGCCATCGACCTCGTCGACGAGTCGGCCTCCCGTCTGCGGATGGAGATCGAGAGCTCGCCGGTGGAGATCGACCAGCTGCGGCGTGCGGTCGACCGGATGAAGATGGAGGAGCTCGCCCTCGAACGGGAGAGCGACGACGCCTCGCGCGACCGCCTCGAGCGGCTGCGGGCCGACCTGGCCGACCGGCAGGAGGAGCTCCGCGGCATGGAGATCCGCTGGGAACGGGAGAAGGCCGCCCTCGAGGGGTCCGGAGTGCTGCGCAAGCAGATCGACGAGCTGCGGGTCGAGGCCGAGCGGCTGCAGCGCTCGGGTGACCTCGGTGCTGCCTCCGAGATCCTCTACGGCCGCATCCCGCTGCTGGAGAAGCAGATCGAGAGTGCCGAGTCCGCCGAGGCGATCGAGGACCCGATGGTCCGCGAAGAGGTGGGGCCCGAGGAGATCGCGGAGGTGGTGGAGGCGTGGACCGGGATCCCCACCGGGCGACTGCTGGAGGGCGAGACGGCCAAGCTGCTCTCGATGGAGGCGGTCATCGGCGAGCGTCTCGTCGGCCAGCGGACCGCGGTCGCGGCCGTCTCCGACGCCGTCCGCCGCTCACGGGCCGGCATCTCGGACCCGCACCGGCCCACCGGCTCGTTCCTGTTCTTGGGGCCGACCGGTGTCGGCAAGACCGAGCTGGCCAAGTCGCTGGCGGACTTCCTCTTCGACGACGAGCGAGCGATCATCCGCATCGACATGAGCGAGTACTCCGAGAAGCACTCGGTGGCCCGGCTGGTCGGCGCACCTCCGGGCTACGTCGGCTACGAGGAGGGCGGCCAGCTGACCGAGGCCGTGCGGCGCAGGCCGTACTCCGTGGTGCTGCTCGACGAGGTCGAGAAGGCACACCCCGAGGTCTTCGACATCCTGCTCCAGGTGCTCGACGACGGGCGTCTGACCGACGGCCAGGGGCGCACGGTCGACTTCCGCAACGTGGTGCTGATCCTCACCTCGAACCTCGGGTCGCACTACCTGGTCGACCCGCTGCTGGACACGGAGACGCAGCGTGACTCGGTGATGACCCTGGTGCGTCAGTCCTTCAAGCCGGAGTTCCTCAACCGGCTGGACGAGGTCGTGATCTTCGACACCCTGGGCAAGGAGGAGCTCGCGCACATCGTCGACCTGCAGCTGGCCGCCTTCGACGCGCGCCTCGCGCCGCGACGGATCAGGGTGACGGTGACGCCGGCAGCGCGCACGTGGCTCACCGACAACGGCTACGACCCGGCGTACGGCGCCCGACCGCTGCGCCGGCTGGTGCAGACCGCGATCGGCGACCGGCTGGCCCGGATGCTCATCAGCGGCGACGTGCTGGACGGGCAGACGGTGACCGTCGACCACGCCGAGGGGTCGAGCGAGCTCCAGCTGACGGTCGGATGATGGGTTCCGCCCCCCGGGTTGGTTGAATGGAGAAATGAGTGACAAGGCCGCCTCCGCACGACCTCGCCAGCTGACGACCGCTAGCTGGCTGGTGGTCGGCGGCTCCGCGTTCCTGCTGCTCTCGGTCTTCGACACGCTGGCGGGCATGGACTCCGTGGCGATGCGCGAGGAGATCGCGAGCGTCCTCGAGACCCCGACGGGGGCCGGACTTGGCCTCAGCGTCAGCGAGGCGCAGGCGTTCATGCGGGCGGCGCTGTGGGTGGCTGCCGTGTCGGCCGCGATGGCTGCCGTGCTCGGCGTCTACGTGCTCCAACGCAACCGGGGCGCCCGTCTGGCGCTGAGCATCGTCGCCGTGCCGATCCTGCTCACCGCTCCGTTCACCGGGGGGCTCCTGGGTGCCGTGGTCGCTGCCGCCACCGCGATGATGTGGAGCGGCCAGTCCCGGGACTGGTTCGCGGGCCGGGCCGTGCGCCAGCCGGTGGCGGCCACGAAGGTCGAGCACCCCGGGCCGTGGGAGCGCACCTCGCCGCCCCAGGGCGAGGGCGGCTCCGAGAACGTGCCGCCGCAGTCGGGGTCCCCGGCCGGGACGCCGAGCGCATCGTCGCTGTCCACGAGCAGCCCCTCGGCAGAGCCGGCCGCCACCGCCGGCTTCGGGCAACGTCAGCTCGGGCCGGTGGCTCCCCAGCCCACAGCCTGGATCTCCCCCGGGGCAGCCCCGGCCTTCGCGACGGACCACCGGGGGCCGGTGCCCGTGACCGTCAAGGTGGCCTGCGCCCTGACCTGGGCCTTCTCCGGCGTCGTGGCCCTGCTGTACGCCGGCATGCTGGTCGTCCTCATCGCCGCCTCGGACCGGATCGTCGAGCTGGTCGAGAAGTCGCCGGAGTGGGAGCGGTCCGGTCTGCAGCAGAGCGCCGTCCTGCCGATCGTCTGGGTCGGCTGCCTGGTGTTCCTGGCGTGGACCCTCGGCGCCTGCGTGCTCGCCTGGTTCACCTGGCGCCGGCACAACTGGGCCCGCTGGATGCTGGCCCTCAGCGCCGTCGCGACCATGGTGGTGGCCCTGTTCGCGTTCCCGGTGGGGATCCTGCACCAGCTGGCCGCCGCCCTGACCCTGGCCGGGCTCTTCAGCCGCGCCGCGCGAGAGTGGTTCGCCCCCCGGCCGTGGCAGCCGGGCCCGCCGTCCGGCCACCACCCCGGCGAGCACTCCCCGCAGCAGTACCCCGCTCAGCAGGAGGGGCGTGGCCACTACCCCGGTCCGCAGGACCCGGGCAGCGCTCCGGCCGATCCTGCCCGTCCGCCTGCCCCGAGCGGCAAGCCTCCGGTCTGGTAGCCCGACCGAGCGCCGCCACCGCTCAGTCGTTCCCCAGGCGGGTGTCTCGGAGTCGGCGCAGCCCCTCGTCGAGCACCTCCTGCTCCTTGCAGAAGGCCCAGCGGATCAGGTGCCGGCCGTGGGGGGAGCCGTCCTCGTAGAACACCTGCGTGGGGATCGCCACGACGCGGGCGCGCTCGGCCATCGCTGCGCAGAAGGCGAGGCCGTCGGCGTACCCGAGCGCCGAGACGTCGGTGGTGACGAAGTAGGTGCCCTGTGGCACGTGCACGTCCAGCCCGAGCGAGTCGAGCCCGTCGCAGAGGAAGTCACGACGCCGCGCCAGGTCGTCGCGCAGCGTGCGGTGGAACGCCTCCTCGTGGTCGAGGGCGTGCGCGATGGCCGGCTGGAACGGAGCCCCGGAGGAGTAGGACAGCCAGTTCTTGGCCCCCTCCACCGCCGCCACGAGGTCGGCCGGGCCGGTGGCCCAGCCGATCTTCCAGCCGGTCAGGGAGAACGTCTTGCCAGAGCTGGAGATCGTCACGGTGCGCTCGGACATCCCGGGGAGCGTCGCCAGCGGAACGTGCTTGTGGTCGTCGAAGGTCAGGTGCTCGTAGACCTCGTCGGTCACCACGACCAGGTCGTGCCGCCGGGCCACGTCCGCGACCGCAGCGAGCTCGCCTGCGTCCAGCACCCGCCCCGTCGGGTTGTGCGGGGTGTTCAGCAGGATCAGCCTGGTGCGGTCCGTGACGGCGGCCTCGAGCTCGTCGGCCCGGAGCCGGTAGTCGGGCGCTCGCAGCGTCACCGGCCGCCGGACGCCGCCGGCGAACTGGATCATCGCGCGATAGCTGTCGTAGTACGGCTCGCACACGACCACCTCGTCGCCCGGATCGACCAGCCCGAGCATCGCGCCGGCGATGGCCTCGGTCGCGCCGGTGGTGACGACGACCTGGTCGGTGGTGAGCTCGAGACCGTAGTGGCGCTGCTGGTGCCGGATCACCGCCTCGACCAGCTCGGGGGCGCCCCGGCCAGGGGGGTACTGGTTGCGCCCGGCGCGCATCGCGTCGTGCGCCACGTCGATCACGGCCTCCGGACCGCTCAGGTCGGGGAAGCCCTGACCCAGGTTCACCGACCCCGTCCGCACGGCGAGTGCCGACATCTCCGCGAAGATCGTGCTTCCCACACCGTCAAGGCGTGCGGCCGACCTGGATCCGTGTGCTCTCACGGGTCCGAACCTAACGCCTCGGCCTGAGGTGGAGGCGCTGCCCGCTGCCACGGCCGGTAGCCTCCGCTGCATGGCTTCGACAGGCTCGACCTCCGGCCCCGGCTCCACCTCCGGCCCCGGCTCAACCGACCCGGACCTGGCCCGTGACGTCGACGCGTGCTGCCGACTGACCGGTGAGTTCACGCTGCGGTCGGGCCAGGTGGCCTCGGAGTACTTCGACAAGTACCTCTTCGAGGCCGATCCCGTCCTGCTGGCCCGGGTGGTCGAGCAGATGGTCGGCCTCGTCCCCGAGGGCACCGAGCTGCTCGGCGGCCTGGAGCTCGGCGGCGTGCCCATCGCCACCGTGCTCAGCGCCCGCACGGGCCTCCCTGCGCTGTTCGTCCGCAAGCAGGCCAAGGAGTACGGCACCTGCAAGCTGGCCGAGGGCCTCGACGTCCGCGGGCGTCGGGTGACCCTGGTCGAGGACGTCATCACCACGGGCGGCGCCGTGCGCGACGCGACCCGTGCGCTGCGGGAGGCCGGCGCACTGGTCGAGACGGTGGTCTGCGCGATCGACCGCAGCCCCGAGGGGCAGGACCCGCTGGCCGACGTGGGCCTCGAGGTCCGGCCCGTGCTGACGAAGTCCCAGCTGGACGCCGTCACCCACGGCTAGTCCCGGTCGCCGGCCTGCGGCCCGGGGAACGGGTGCTGGGCATCGTGCGGCGGGACGTTCTGCCCGGCGATGTCGATGTCGGGCCAGCCGTCGTGGTCGTTGTCGTCGGCCGCCGCGCTGTCGGTGCGCTTGTGCCGCCAGTACTCGAAGGCGATGGGCACCAGGGACACGGCCAGGATCACGATGATCGCCTTGTCGATGTTCTCCCCGAGGCTGGGGAAGGACCGTCCCAGGAAGTAGCCCATCAGCGTGACGCTGAGCACCCATGCGGCTGCGCCGACCGCGCTCCAGAGGAAGAACCGGTGCCGCCGCATCGAGGTGACCCCGGCAACCACGGTGATGTAGGTCCGCACGAACGGCACGAACCGGCCGATCACGAGCGCCTTGTTGCCGTGCCGGTCGAAGAAGGCCGTGGTCTGGTCGAAGTACTTGCGCTTGAGCACGCGGCCGTTCCGCTCGTAGAGCGGCGGGCCGACCCGGCGGCCGATCTCGTAGCCGAGCACGTTGCCCGCGAAGGCGGCACCCATCAGCAGCACCATCGCGATCGGGAGGTCGAGCAGGTGCGGTCCGGGCACGATGTCGTCCCGGGTCGCGATGAACAGGCCCGCGGCGAACAGCAGGGTGTCGCCCGGCAGGAACGGGAAGAAGAGCCCGCACTCCACGAGCACGATCAGCAGGCTGACCCAGAGGAACCACGGGCCGAACTGGTCGAGGAGCCAGTTCGGGTCCATCCACTGGATCCCGAACAGGAGGGGTTGAAGGCCAGTCACCCACCGAGGGTATCTGCGCGACCTGAGTGCATCCTGACCGCTCTACCCTTGCCGCTGTGTACCCCGACGATCCTGCCGCCGCCGACGAGCCCGCCGCCGACGGGCAGCGCGCGCCGTACGACCCGATGCCGCACGGTCCGGCGGAGGTCGGCGTGGGGCCCTGGGTCGGTCCGTCACCGACGGGGGAGCACTACGACCCGCAGCTGCTGGCGGAGGGAGACCGGCGCAACGTCGTCGACCGCTACCGCTACTGGCGGCTGGAGGCGATCGTCGCCGACCTCGACACCCGGCGGCACGACTTCCACGTAGCCATCGAGAACTGGCAGCACGACTTCAACATCGGCACCATCGTCCGCTCGGCCAACGCCTTCCTCGCCCGCGAGGTGCACATCGTCGGCAAGCGGCGCTGGAACCGGCGCGGCGCGATGGTGACCGACCGCTACCAGCACGTGCGCCACCACGAGACGGTCGAGCAGCTCGCGGCGTACCTGCACGGGCAGGGCGTCGTGCTGATGGGCATCGACAACCTCCCCGGCTCCGAGCACGTCGAGACCTGGCAGATGCCGCGCTCGGTCTGCTTCCTGTTCGGGCAGGAGGGGCCCGGGCTCTCGGAGCAGGCGCGGGAGGCCTGTGACGGGACGTTCTCGATCGCCCAGTTCGGGTCGACGCGGTCCATCAACGCCTCGGCCGCAGCCGCGATCGCGATGCACTCCTGGATCAGCAGGTATGCCGACCTCGAGACGGCCTGGAGGGGCTGACCCCACGACCACGGTCAGCTCGGGGCGGACAGGCACCGGATGAACCGGTCGCCCGCCTTCCAGCCCTTCTTGCTCGGCGGCTGCCAGTATCCGCCGTACGTGCTGGTCAGCTCCTCGCAGCGGTCCCGGGCCGTCGCCGTGTAGCCCTCCGGGTCCGGGTAGGTGCCGTCGGCGGCGCGGAAGACCGCCTCGACGCGGAACGCGTGGGGCCGCGAGCAGGAGATGTCGACGCCGGTGTCGGTCTGGCACACCCGCAGCTGCTCCGGCACGCCGCCACCGAGCAGTGGCACGGCGGTCGGGAGCGGGACCAGTCGGTCGGCGCTCCGGGCGAACACGTCGCACCGGACCCAGCGGGCCCCCCGGTCGAGCTGCGCCTGGGTCGGGGTGAACAGCGTCCAGGTCAGGATGGAGGTGGCACGGTCGGCGACGGTGCCCCCGACCAGCTTCCGGTAGGCGGGGGCGCACACCTTGTTGCCGAGCGCCCGCCTGGCCGCGACGGGGGTGGCGGACGTGACGGCCTCGGGGACGTAGCCGACGTGGGCGACCACGCTGGTGTGCTGGCGGCGGCAGCGGACCTTGGTCCCGCTCGCGACCGAGGCCCGGGTCTGCACCGCGGTCATGGCGAAGCACTGGCCGACCTTGGGTGCCTCGAACCCGGGGTCGGGTGCCGGCTCGTCGTCGCCGCTCCCGGCGCTGACGCCGGGGGAGGGCACACCCGTGCCGCCGCCCCCGGCGGCGCGCTCCGGGGCGTCCTCGGGGCTGCCGCCGCAGCCGGCAGCGAGCAGCGCGACCGCGAGCAGCACGGCCAGTGGCCGCGCCAGCGCGCTGGCCCGACTGGCGCAGGTGCGTCGCGAAGGCTGAGCTGGCATGACTCCCCTGTGCTGGCGCGCGAGGTGCTGGTGGGATCAGGATCTTCCCACGATCGTGCCCGGCCGCGCGGGCGATCCGTCTACTAGGGTGGGACGGGCCACCCGTCCTACGCAGAGGACTCCGAGGAGACCCGCACATGCCTATCGCCACACCTGAGAAGTACGCCGAGATGCTGGACGCCGCGAAGGCGCAGGCTTTCGCCTTCCCTGCCATCAACGTGTCGTCGTCGCAGACACTGAACGCCGCCCTGGCCGGCTTCGCCGAGGCCGGCAGCGACGGGATCATCCAGGTCTCGACCGGCGGGGCGGAGTACCTCTCCGGCCCCAACGTCAAGGACATGGTCAGTGGCTCGGTGGCGTTCGCCGCCTACGCCCACGAGGTCGCCAAGCACTACCCGGTCAACATCGCCCTGCACACCGACCACTGCCCCAAGGACAAGCTGGACGGCTTCGTCCGGCCGCTGCTCGCGATCTCCGCGGAGCGGGTGCGCAACGGGCAGGCTCCGCTGTTCCAGTCGCACATGTGGGACGGGTCGGCCGTGGAGCTCGACGAGAACCTGCAGATCGCCCAGGAGCTGCTGGCCCAGGCCGCCGCTGCCCACATCGTGCTCGAGGTGGAGATCGGCGTGGTCGGCGGCGAGGAGGACGGCGTCGAGGGCGGCGCCGGCGACAAGCTCTACAGCACCCCCGAGGACGCCCTGGCGACCGTGGAGGCGCTGGGCACCGGCGAGAACGGCCGCTACCTGACCGCGCTCACCTTCGGCAACGTGCACGGCGTCTACAAGCCCGGCAACGTCAAGCTCCGTCCGGAGATCCTGAAGACCGCGCAGGAGGCGGTCGTGGAGAAGCTCGGCCTGCCCGCGGGCACGCTGCCCTTCGACCTGGTCTTCCACGGCGGCTCCGGCTCGCTGGCCTCCGAGATCGCCGCCGCCTGCGACTACGGCGTGATCAAGATGAACGTCGACACCGACACCCAGTACGCCTTCACCCGTCCGGTCGCCGGGCACATGTTCAGCAACTACGACGGTGTCCTCAAGGTCGACGGCGAGGTCGGCAACAAGAAGGCCTACGACCCCCGCGCCTGGGGCAAGGCCGCCGAGGCCGGCATGGCCGCACGCGTCCTCGAGGCCTGCCAGAACCTCCGCAGCGTGGGGCACTCGATCGGCTGAGGGGCTTTTCCGCTGTAACGCGGGGTTATGGACCGTAGACCCGCGGTGTACGCCGTGCACACGGTCCACAGCACCGCACCAGACGGGTGACCGGTTCGCGTCCCCAGGCGCCACCCGTTCTCTCCCGTGCACACCACTCGTCCCCGACCCGCCGGTCGCGCCGGTCTCCGGCGACGCTGCCCCGATGAGACCTCACCTCGCGGCAGTGGCCACCCGACAAGGTGGCCTGGTGTCCCGACGCCAGGCCGTCGAAGCCGACTACTCGGAGCGCGAGCTGAAGACGCTCACGGCGCTCGACGGCCCGTGGGTCGTCGTACGCCGGGGCGTGTACGTCGAGCGCTCGGTGTGGGAGGCACTCGACCCGCACACCGGACAGATGGCGCTGCGCGACCGTGCGGCGTACCTCACGATGACGCAGCCGCACATGCTGAGCCACGACTCGGCTGCGCGCGCGCACGGACTGCCGCTGCTCCGACCGAGCCACCCGCTGGTCCACATCACCCGGGCCGGAGTGGGCGGGTCACGGACCGAGCACGGTGTGAAGCACCACCTCGGCAAGCGCATCCCGACGCTGGCGGTCGCCGGCGACCTGCCTGTCACCGGCGTGGCGCGCACGGTCGTCGACCTGGGGCGCGAGCACGGACTCCCGCACGCTGTGGTGGCTGCCGACCATGCCCTGGCGAAGGGCCTCTCCGTGCTCGACCTGCACGCCGAGCTGTCCGGCCAACGGTGCTGGCCGGGCATCACGGTCGCTCGTGCCGCCGTCAACCTGGCCGATCCCGGCGCGGAGACGCCCGGCGAGTCCCTGGCGCGGCTGCTCGTCCACGAGCTCGGGATCGGTGAGCCGCACACGCAGTTCCCCGTGCGTGTGGGCAGCCGCGTCTACTGGACCGATCTGCGGGTCGGCTGCCACATCTTCGAGTTCGACGGCCGGGTGAAGTACGCCCGGCCCGAGCAGGGGGGCTTCGACGCCCGGCCGGCAGGCGACGTCGTCTGGGACGAGAAGCGGCGCCAGCAGGAGATCTGCGCCCAAGGACTGGGCATGTCCCGACTGGTCTGGGACGACCTGTTCGGCGCGAGCCGCAAGCGCGCCAAGGCCCGCCTGCTCGCGGAGTACGCCGTGACTCTGGCCCGCTTCGGCGACGTGCTGCCGGACGAGCTCGCCAGGACGGCCCGCGAGCTAGTACGCCACGCCTGAGGGCGAATCATCCATCTGCTGCGGTGCAGTGGACCCTTAGTCCGTCGTACACCGCGGGTCTACGGTCCATAACCCCGCGTTACAGCTGGGCGCGGGGCCGTGTCGGCGGCCGACACCGCAGGGGGGACCATGGCCCCATGAGCGAATTCATCTCCGGCCGCGACCTGATCGCCGGCCCACCCCCCACGCTGCTTCCGGTCGACCCGGCGGCCGCCGAGATCGAGGCCGGCCAGCAGGCGCTCGACGTCGTACGCCGCCACCCCGAGTCGCCCATCTCCTGGGCGACGCTCGCCGAGGAGGCGCTGGCCGACGACGCCGTGGACGACGTGACCGCCTACGCCTACGCGCGGGTCGGCTACCACCGCAGCCTGGACTCGCTGCGCCGCAACGGCTGGAAGGGTCACGGTCCGGTGCCGTGGGAGCACGAGCCCAACCGGGGCTTCCTGCGCGCCCTGGCTGCGCTCGCCGAGGCGGCCCAGCGGATCGGCGAGCACCCCGAGCACGAGCGCTGCGACCAGTTCCTGCGCGACTCCAGCCCCGAGGGGTACCGCGAGCTGACCGGGCTCTGAGGGTCGGTGCCCGGCTCACCCGACAGACGCTGAGCCGGAGGGGGTAGGACCGGCGTCACAGTCGGTCTACACTCCCGCCCCATGGCTACGAACCGCTCGGGCGGGCCGGCTGACGGCGCCCCACCGACCAACAAGACCCTGCTCGCGATCGCGGGGGTGCTGCTCGTCATCCCGGTGATCGCACTCCTCTGGGTGAGCAGCTACAACCGGGAGACCCCACGACTGTGGGGGTTCCCGTTCTTCTTCTGGTACCAGTTCCTCTGGGTCTTCCTCTGCGCCGGGCTCACCTACGCCGCGCACCGGCTGGTGCTGGCCGCGCGCACGCCGGGACCGGGCACGACCGGTCACGCCACCCAGGCGAGCCGGGAGGGTGACCGATGAGCCCCCTCGTGACGGCACTGGCGGCCGGCGGGGGCGTCAACGGCGTCGCGCTGGCGGTGCTGATCCTGCTCTTCGTCGTGGTGACCGTGCTCGGCTTCATGGCGACCCGCTTCAAGAAGGGCGACACCCTCGAGTCGCTCGACGAGTGGGGCCTGGGGGGCCGCAAGTTCGGCACCTGGGTGACCTGGTTCCTGCTCGGCGGTGACCTCTACACGGCCTACACCTTCATCGCGGTCCCGGCAGCGATGTTCGCGCTGGGCTCGGTGGCCGGCTTCTTCGCGGTGCCCTACACGATCATCCTCTACCCGATCATCTTCATCTTCATGGCGCGGCTGTGGTCGGTCAGCCACCGGCACGGCTACGTGACCACCGCGGACTTCGTGCGAGGTCGCTACGACTCCCGGGTGCTCTCGCTCGCGGTGGCCCTGACCGGCTTCCTGGCCACGATGCCCTACATCGCGCTCCAGCTCGTCGGCATCCAGGCGGTCCTCGACGTCGTCGGGCTCGGCAGCGGCGAGAACTGGTTTGCCAAGGACCTGCCGCTGCTGATCGCGTTCGTGGTGCTGGCGGCGTACACCTACACCTCCGGGCTGCGCGCGCCGGCGGTGATCGCGTTCGTCAAGGACGCGCTGATCTACCTGGTCATCATCGTCGCGGTGATCTACCTGCCCACGAAGGTCGGCGGCTGGGAGGCGGTCTTCGGTGCCGCCGCGGACAAGATGTCGGCCACCAACGAGGCGACCGGGAAGCCGAACGGCGCCTTCATCCCCGGCGACGGCCAGATGTGGGCCTACGCCTCGCTGGCCCTCGGTTCGGCGATGGCGCTGTTCATGTACCCGCACTCGGTCACCGCGACCCTCTCCTCGGAGAGCCGTACGACGATCCGGCGCAACGCCTCGATCCTGCCGGCGTACTCCTTCGTGCTGGGCCTGCTCGCGCTGCTGGGGTGGGTGGCCATCGCTGCCGGAACGAAGCCGATCGGCGTCGACGGCAAGCCGAACCCGCAGCTGGTGATCCCGCAGCTCTTCGAGGACTCGTTCCCGTCCTGGTTCGCGGGGGTGGCCTTCGCTGCTGTGGCCATCGGGGCCCTGGTGCCGGCGGCGATCATGTCGATCGCGGCGGCCAACACCTTCACCCGCAACATCTACAAGGAGTGGCTCAAGCCCGACGCCACCCACGCGGAGGAGGCCCGGGTCTCCAAGCTGGCCTCACTCGCGGTGAAGGGTTTCGCGTTGGTCTTCGTGCTCACCCTGGACAAGCAGAACGCGATCAACTTCCAGCTCCTCGGCGGCATCTGGATCCTGCAGACCTTCCCGGCGATCGTGTTCAGCCTCTACACCCGGTGGTTCCACAAGTGGGCGCTGCTCGCCGGATGGGCCGTGGGCATGGTCTACGGCACCATCGAGGCCTACAACGTGCTCAACCCGGTGACCGGGAAGCACTTCGGGGGCTCGCTGGACCTGATCCCGGGCATCGGGCAGATGGGCTACATCGCGGTGATCGCGTTCGTGGCCAACCTCGTCGTCGCCGTGGTCGTCTCGGCGGTGCTGAACCTGATGAAGGTCGAGAACGGCTCCGACGAGACCACGCCCGGTGACTACTTCGCCGACGCCGGTGACCCGCGGGTGGAGAAGGACAAGGCCAGGCGCGAGACGATCGGTGGTCAGGGGATGATCATCGAGTAGGCGCCGGCCTCGAGGTGCCAGGAGCGGCGCCGTTCGGGCCCGCTGATCTCTCCGTCAGCGGCGAGGTAGAAGTCCTCCCCGGACACGGTGACCTGGCGGGCCTTGACCGAGATGACGTCGGAGCGCTCCTCGTGGTCGCCCCGGTTCAGCTGCCACGCGTAGGCGAGTCGTTCCAGCGGGCCGGTGGCGAGGGAGACCATCACGTCGAGGCGACCGTCGCGGGGGTCGGCATCGGGCGTCAGCTCGGTGCCGCCCCCGACGCTCGCCCCGTTGCCGATCGCGACCATCAGGACGTGCTGGTCCACGTCGGTGATCACCTCGCCGTCCGCCTCGATCCGCAAGCGCACGAACGGCGGTCGCACGGCCGCCAGGGCAGCGCCGATCGGGTAGCCCAGGATGCCGATCCCGAACGGACCGAGTCGCTCCTTCCACAGGCTTCCGCGGCGGCTGGCCTGGGCGCTCGCACCGGCGTGCACGCTGTTCACGACGACCCCGCCGAGCTCGTCGACGATGAGGTCCATCGGTCGGCACCTGCCGGCGAGCAGGGCGACGGCGGCCTCGCCGGCGTCGAGCGGGATGCCGAGCGTCCGTGCGAAGTCGTTGCCGGTGCCGAGGGGGATCAGCCCGAGGGTGCGGTCGGCCAGCTCGTGGCGGCGGTGCAGCGCGGCGACGACGGCGTGCAGGCTCCCGTCACCACCGGCCACGATGATGGGGCGGGACCCTGCGCGGTGCAGCACCCCGTCGAGCTCGCCGGGGTTGCTGGTCGAGGCGACCTCGACGTCGGCGTCCTCCCGCAGCACGCCGAGAGCGACCTCGAGGGCCTCCTCCTGGCCGCCACCGGCGCCGGTGTTGGTGATGAGCAGCATGGGTTTCACGCCGGTCACCCTAGTGCGAGCGTGCGACCGCTGAGCACGGTTCCCGAGCGATGGGGTGTCCCGGGCCGCGCACCCGTACGATGTAGGGCGCGGCTGTGGGGGGCCGTGGACCGCCGTCACGAGGAGGAACATGCCCGCGATCGTCGTACTCGGAGCCCAGTGGGGTGACGAAGGCAAAGGCAAGGCCACGGACCTGCTCACCACCGACAACGCCATCGACTTCTGTGTCCGCACCAGTGGCGGCCACAACGCAGGCCACACCATCGTGGTCAACGGCGAGAAGTTCGCGACGCACCTGCTGCCGAGCGGCATTCTGACGCCGGACTGCACGTCGGTGATCGCCAACGGCGTGGTGGTCTCCCCGGAGGCCCTGTTCCGGGAGCTCGACGCGCTGACCGCGCGCGACGTCGCGATGGGTCCGCTGGTGGTCAGCGCGAACGCCCACGTCATCGCCTCCTACCACTCGACGGTCGACAAGGTCACCGAGCGGTTCCTCGGCAAGAACAAGATCGGCACCACTGGACGCGGCATCGGCCCGGCGTACGCCGACAAGATCAACCGGGTGGGCATCCGGGTCGCCGACCTGTTCGACGAGGAGATCCTGCGCGAGAAGATCGAGGCAGCGCTGGACGTCAAGAACCACCTGCTCACCAAGGTCTACAACCGCCGCGCGATCACCGTCGACGAGGTCGTGGAGGAGCTGCGCGGCTACGCCGAGCGGCTCCAGCCGATGGTCGCGGACACCTCGCTGCTGCTGAACCGCGCACTCGACGACGGCCGGACGGTGCTCTTCGAGGGCGCCCAGGCGACGATGCTCGACGTCGACCACGGCACCTACCCGTTCGTCACGAGCAGCAGCCCCGTCTCCGGCGGGGTCTGTGTCGGCGCCGGCGTCGGTCCGACCCGGATCGACCGGGTGATCGGCGTGATCAAGGCCTACACCACGCGCGTCGGCTCGGGCCCGTTCCCGACCGAGCTGTTCGACGACGACGGCGAGAGGCTGTGGGAGATCGGCGGCGAGGTGGGCGTCTCGACCGGACGCGACCGCCGCTGTGGCTGGTACGACGCCGTGGTGGCGCGCTACGCCTCCCGGGTCAACGGGCTCACCGAGTTCTTCATGACCAAGCTCGACGTGCTCAGCGCGTGGGACCGGATCCCGGTCTGTGTCGCCTACGACATCGACGGGGTGCGCCACGACGAGATGCCGATGACGCAGACCGAGTTCCACCAGGCGACGCCGGTCTATGAGTTCCTCGACGGCTGGGGCGACGACATCTCCGGGTGCCGGACCTTCGCCGACCTGCCCAAGAACGCCCAGCGCTACGTGCGGGCGCTCGAGGAGATGTCGGGTGCGCCGTTCTGGGCCGTCGGCGTCGGGCCGGGCCGCGAACAGACGCTGGTCGTCAGCTGACTCCTTCAGCCGCCTGACGGGCTGCTCGAACCCTCGAGAGGACACCTCGCATGAGCAAGCGCGACATCGCCGGTCTGAGCGTCGTGATCACCGGTGCGGCCCGAGGGATCGGTGCCGCCACCGCCGAGCTGCTCGCCAGCCAGGGCGCGCACGTCGCGCTCGGTGACCTGGACGTCGACCTGGTCCGGGCGGTCGCCGACCGGATCGGGCGCGGCGCCGTCGCCGCGCACCTCGACGTCACCAGCGCCGACTCCTGGGCGTCGTTCCTGGCCGAGACCGGTGAGCTCGGCCCGATCGACGTGCTCGTCAACAACGCCGGGATCATGCCGCTCGGGTCCGTGCTCAAGGAGGCGGAGGCCGTCGCGCGGGCGATCATCGACGTCAACGTGCACGGCATCATCAACGGCACCAAGGCCGTCGCCCCGGGCATGGCCGATCGTGGCCGCGGCCACATCGTCAACGTGGCCTCCGCGGTGGGCCGGATCGCCGTGGCCGAGGGGGCCACCTACTCCGCTTCCAAGTTCGCCGCGATCGGGTTCAGCGAGGCCACCCGTGCCGAGCTGAGGCCGCTGGGGATCGACGTCAGCGTCATCCTGCCGACGATCGTCAGCACCGAGCTGGCAGCCGGCGTCTCGGCGACCAGGGGAGTCAAGGCGGTCACCGCCGAGGACGTCGCCGAGGTCATCGTGGGTGCGATCCGCAAGCCCCGCCCCGAGCTCTGGGTGCCCCGCTGGGTCCAGGCGATGACGCGCACCACGGGCGTGCTGCCCCGGGGACTTCAGGAGAGCATCGCGAGAGCCTTCAGGGCTGACCAGGTGCTCGCCGGCGCCGACCACGTGGCTCGCGCGGCGTACGAGGCGCGCGTGCGCCCGCCCGCCCGCTGACCCACGACATGGGCACGGCCGGACGAGAGCCTCGCGGCCCGTAGGATCGGCGACCGTGAAGACCCTCGTGATCGGCACCGGAGGGCGCGAGCACGCGCTCGCGCTGGCCCTCTCCCGCGACCCCTCGGTCACCGAGGTGCACGCGGCGCCGGGCAACCCTGGCATCGGGGGCTGCGCCACGGTGCATCCGGTGGACCCGATGGACGGCGCTGCCGTGGCCGACCTGGCCGCCTCGCTCGGTTCCGACCTGGTCGTGATCGGGCCCGAGGCTCCGCTGGTCGCCGGCGTCGCCGACGCGGTGCGCGCCCGTGGGATCAGCTGCTTCGGGCCGACCGGCGACGCGGCCCGGCTCGAGGGGTCGAAGGCCTTCGCCAAGGAGGTGATGGCCGCCGCCGGCGTGCCGACGGCCCGGGCCTACGTGTGCAGCACCGCCGCCGAGGTCGCCGACGCGCTCGACGCCTTCGGTCCGCCGTACGTCGTCAAGGACGACGGTCTCGCCGCCGGCAAGGGCGTCGTGGTGACCGATGACCGCGCGGAGGCCGTCGCCCACGCCGCGCAGTGCGAGAGCGTGGTCGTCGAGGAGTTCCTCGACGGCCCCGAGGTGTCGCTGTTCGCCATCACCGACGGCACGACGGTCTACCCGCTGCAGCCGGCCCAGGACTTCAAGCGGATCCGCGACGGTGACTCCGGACCCAACACCGGGGGCATGGGCGCCTACACGCCGCTGCCCTGGGCCCCGCACGACCTGGTGGCCGAGGTGCTGGAGCGGGTGCTGCAGCCGACGGTCGACCAGATGGCTCGTCGCGGCACGCCGTTCGCCGGACTGCTGTACGCCGGGCTGGCGCTCACCTCCCGGGGGGTGCGGGTGATCGAGTTCAACGCACGCTTCGGCGATCCCGAGACCCAGGCGCTGATGGCCCTGCTGGCCTCTCCGCTGGCGCCCCTGCTCAAGGCCGCGGCCGACGGCACCCTCGACCAGGTCGCACCGCCGCGCTGGCAGGAGGGTGCCGCCGTGGCCGTGGTGATGGCCAGCGCCGGCTATCCCGAGAGCTCGCGCAGCGGGGATGCGATCACGGGCACCGAGACACTGGCCGCCGAGCGGGACGTCGACGTCATCCACGCCGGCACCGCCTCGCGCGACGGCAGCCTGGTGACCTCCGGGGGCCGGGTGCTCGCGGTGACCGCCAGGGGGAGCGATGTGCCCGCTGCCCGGGCCCGGGCCTACGCAGCCATCTCCTCGATCAGCTTCGACGGCGCGCAGTGGCGCACCGACATCGCCGCCAACGTGGGGGCGCCGACCAGCACGACCACCGAACAGGACTCCTGACATGACCGTGCCCAACGTCCTCGCCACCCGCTACGCCGGGGCCGACCTCGCCGAGATCTGGTCGCCGGAGCACAAGATCGTGCTCGAGCGACGCCTGTGGATCGCCGTGCTGACCGCGCAGCACGACCTGGGCGTCGACGTGCCCAAGGAGGTCATCGCCGACTACGAGGCGGTCGTCGACCAGGTCGACCTCGCCAGCATCGCGGCCCGGGAGCGGGTGACCCGCCACGACGTGAAGGCGCGCATCGAGGAGTTCTGCGCCCTGGCCGGGCACGAGCACATCCACAAGGGGATGACCTCCCGCGACCTCACCGAGAACGTCGAGCAGCTGCAGATCCGCGCGTCCCTGGACGTCATCCGGACCCGCGTCCTGGCGTCTCTGGCCCGGCTGGGTCGTCTGGCAGGGGAGCACCAGTCGCTGGTGATGGCGGGTCGATCGCACAACGTGGCCGCGCAGGCCACCACGCTCGGCAAGCGCTTCGCCACCGTGGCCGACGAGATGCTGACCGGTCTCGAGCGTCTCGACGACCTGATCGCGCGCTACCCGCTGCGGGGCATCAAGGGCCCCGTCGGCACGGCGCAGGACATGCTGGACCTGCTCGACGGCTCCACCGCGAAGCTGGCCGACCTCGAGCAGCGGGTGGCCACCCACCTCGGTTTCGACCGGGTGCTGACCAGTGTCGGCCAGGTCTACCCCCGGTCCCTGGACTTCGACGTGGTCTCGGCGCTGGTCCAGATCGTGGCCGGGCCGTCCAACCTCGCCACCACGATCCGGCTGATGGCCGGGATCGAGCTGGTGACCGAGGGGTTCAAGGAGGGCCAGGTCGGTTCCTCGGCGATGCCGCACAAGATGAACACCCGCTCCTGCGAGCGGGTCAACGGTCTCGCGGTCGTGCTTCGCGGTCAGCTGTCCATGGTGGGGGAGCTTGCCGGCGACCAGTGGAACGAGGGCGACGTGTCCTGCTCGGTCGTGCGCCGGGTGGCGCTGCCCGACGCCTTCTTCGCCACCGACGGGCTGTTCCAGACGTTCCTCACGGTGCTCGACGAGTTCGGGGTGTTCCCGGCCGTGGTGCAGCGTGAGCTCGACCGCTACCTGCCGTTCCTGACCACCACCAAGGTGCTGATGGCGGCCGTGCGCAACGGCATCGGCCGCGAGGTCGCGCACGAGGCGATCAAGGAGCACGCGGTCGCCGTGGCCCTGGAGATGCGCCAGGGACGTGCGGACAACGACCTGTTCCAGCGGCTCGCCGAGGACACCCGGTTGGGCCTCTCCGCCGAGCAGATCGCCACCCTGGTCGCCGATCCGATCGAGTTCACGGGCGCAGCCGCCGACCAGGTCTCGGCCGTCGTACGCCGGGTCGAGGAGGCGTTGGCCACCGATCCCGAGTCGGCCGGCTACGCACCGGGCGACATCATCTGACTGCGCCTGCACAACTCTGCCCTGCACAAACCTGCGGGTAGAGCGCGCTGAGGTCCCGACCTACGTTCGGGGCGCCCCGCCTGAAGTTCAGCAGCCGGTGAGATCCGCCGGCGAGGGGCGTTCCGATGGAGGAAACATGCGTCTACCCAAGCCCGCCAGGAGTGCAGCCGCGGCAACCGCCGCGGTGTGCGTCTCGGCACTGCTCGTCGGCTCAGCAGGAAGTGCCACCGCTGCCAGGAACCCGTCCAAGACCTCGCAGAAGTTCCGCGACGCGGTGACCGTCACCGGCGTTGCCCAGCACCTCGACGCCCTGCAGGACATCGCGGACCGCAACGGTGGCACCCGAGCCTCGGGAACCAAGGGCTTTGCGGAGTCGCGCGACTACGTGGTGAAGAAGCTGCGTGCCGCGGGCTACCGCCCGCAGGTGCAGACCTTCACCTTCCCGCACTTCGAGGAGACCGCTCCGGCGGAGCTGGCCAGGGTCACCCCCGGCGCAAAGGACTACGCGAACCCCGACGACTTCGTCACGATGTCGTTCTCGGGCAGCGGTGACGTGGCCGAGGCCGACGTGGTCCCCGTCGACACCGACCTGACCGCGACCGGCACCTCGACCAGCGGCTGCGAGGCCGACGACTTCGCCGGCTTCCCTGCCGGAGCCATTGCCCTGGTGCAGCGAGGCACCTGCGCCTTCGGGCTGAAGGCCGACAACGCAGAGGCCGCCGGGGCGGCCGCGGTGCTGGTGTTCAACCGTGGCACCGAGGGCGACACCGAGAGCTTCAACGGCACCCTGGGCCACGTCGTGGGCATCCCGGCCCTGGGCACCAGCTTCGCCGTCGGTCAGGAGCTCGGCGCCCCGGGCAGCACTGCGCGGGTGTTCACCGACACCCTCAACGAGACCCGCACCACCTACAACGTGATCGCGGAGACCGCCAAGGGCAACCCCGCCAACGTGGTGATGACCGGCGCGCACCTCGACAGTGTCGACGAGGGACCCGGGATCAACGACAACGGCTCCGGCTCGGCCACGATCCTCGAGGTCGCCGAGCAGCTCGCCAAGCAGCGGAAGCTGACCAACAAGGTCCGGTTCGCCTGGTGGGGTGCCGAGGAGGCCGGCCTGCTCGGTTCCGAGCACTACGTGGCCGACCTCGAGGAGAACAACCCCGCAGCGCTGGGCGACATCGCTGCCTACCTGAACTTCGACATGCTCGCGTCGCCGAACTTCGTGCGGTTCGTCTACGACGGTGACAACTCCACGGGTGAGGGTGCCGATGGGCCGGAGGGGTCCGGCGCGATCGAGCAGCTGTTCACGGAGTACTTCGAGGGCCGGCACCTCGCCAGCGAGGAGACACCGTTCAGCGGTCGCAGCGACTACGGCCCGTTCATCGAGCGAGGCATCGCCGCCGGAGGGTTGTTCTCCGGTGCCGAGGGCATCAAGACGCCGGAGCAGGCGATCACCTACGGCGGCACCGCGGGACAGGCCTACGACTCCTGCTACCACCAGGCCTGTGACGACCGTCAGAACATCAGCATGCAGGCGCTGGACCAGATGTCCGACGCGGTGGCGCACTCGATCTACGTGCTCTCGAAGAGCACGGCCCCGATCGACGGTCAGACGGCAGCTCGTGGCCCCGCCGGTGCCCGGATGGCAGCCCAGGCCAAGGAGCCGGAGATGCACGGCCACCTCGCCGTGCGCTGACCCTCAGCCCAGCCCCCACCACCCCCTTGGCGTTTGATCCCGAATATGGCTTTCGGGGTTGTGGGCGGCTGGGCGGCTCGTCTATCTTCGGAACGCTCGAACTGCTCGCTGCCGACGGGCTCATCCGCCGGCGAAGACCTCTCGGGAGGCAGCGGCACTCTGGTCCACCCGCGCCGGCACGTGCGGCGCACACGGGGTGGAGCAACCTGCACCCGAGTGGTTGGGCCGCGGGCGTCGAGTCCCCGGGACGCGCTGCTGAATCTGCCCAGCCGCGCGTGCCAGGGGTCGCCCCGCCACGGGGGCGACCCCTGGGGGCTCGGCCGAGCCAGCCTGAAGGTTCTCTGTCCGTTTTGTACATATAGTCCGAATGTGGCGTACGCTGGGTGCAAGTCATCGGGCACCGGGCCCGGGGGTAGGAGGAGACAGACAATGAACCTGAACAAGCGCAGCATCCGGGGTGCACTGCTCTCCGTGGCCGTCGTGCTCGCGGTCGCATCGATCCCCGCTGCGGGCGGTGCCGCCGAGGCGAAGTCCAAGGACTCGAGCCAGAGCAAGACGCACGGCCAGGAGAACAAGGCCATCCTGAAGGCCATTCTCTGATCCAGCGGACTCCGTGGGGTGTTCCGGCCAGGTGCCGGTACACCCCACAGTCGCGTCCGGTGCCGGACGTGGCGCGCAGGGGAGGCGTCGGGCGTTTGTAGGGTGTCGTGGTGCACAACATCCCGCAGGCGCCGGTCATCGAGGGCGCGACCCATCTCCACTCCGGCAAGGTGCGAGACCTGTACCGGCTTCGCGACGGCAGCCTGCTGATGGTCGCGAGCGACCGGATCTCGGCCTACGACTTCGTGCTGGACACCACGATCCCGGACAAGGGCGAGATCCTCACCCGGATGTCCCTGTGGTGGTTCGCCCAGCTGGCCGACCTGGTGCCCAACCACGTCCGCTCGGTCGAGGTCCCGGAGCAGGTCAAGGGCCGTGCGGTCGTGTGCGAGGAGCTCGCGATGTACCCCGTGGAGTGCGTGGCCCGCGGCTACCTCACCGGGTCCGGCCTGCTGGACTACCGCTCGACCGGCGAGGTCTGCGGGATCCCGCTGCCAGCCGGACTCACCGAGGCAAGTCGCCTGCCGACCCCGATCTTCACCCCGGCGACGAAGGCCGCGATCGGCGACCACGACGAGAACGTCTCCTACCAGCGCGTCGTGGGCGACATCGGTGCCGCCGCCGCGTCCGAGCTGCGTGACCTGACGATCGCGGTCTACGAGCGGGCCGAGACGCTTGCGCGTGAGCGCGGGATCATCCTGGCCGACACCAAGCTCGAGTTCGGGACCCGGACGGCGCCCGACGGCTCCCGCATCACCGTGCTCGGCGACGAGGTGCTCACCCCTGACTCGAGCCGCTACTGGCCCGCTGACGACTGGGAGCCGGGCCGTGCGCAGGACTCCTACGACAAGCAGATCGTGCGCAACTGGCTGGTCTCGCCGGAGAGCGGCTGGGACCGTTCCTCGGGGGCCACCCCGCCACCGCTGCCCGCCCAGGTGGTCGAGCGCACCCGGGCCCGCTACGTCGAGGCCTTCGAGCTGCTCACCGGCGAGCGTTTCTGATGACCACGTTCCGCGACGGGATGCTCGTCACCACCGTCTCGTACGCCGTCCCGGTGGACGTCGCCTTCGCCTATCTCGCCGACCCGGTCAACCGGCCGGAGTGGCAGTCCTCGTTGCGCGGCGTGGAGATGCTCGACACGGGTGCGCCGCGGGTCGGCATGCGTTGGCGCGACCTCACTGCCGCTCGGGTCGTCCCGGAGATGGTGATCACCGAGATGGAGCCCGACGTGCTGTGGGCAGAGACCGGGCGGTGGAGGGGCATCGAGGCCGACCTCACGCTCCGGTTCGCGCCGAGCAGCGGTGGGTGCACGGTCGACGCGGCGTTCGGCGTGCGTGGCCGCGGTCCGCTGCGACCGGTCGGCTGGGCGGCCACCGGCGCCGGGCTGTTCGCAGTCCGCGGCGACCTCCGCCGGGCGGCCCGCATCCTCGCGGCCAGGCGGTCCTGATGGGTCGCGTCATCGGACTGTCGCTGAGTGCCCTGATGGTCGTGGCCGGGGTGATCTTCACGCTCCAGGGCCTGGGTCACCTCGAGGGCAGCGCGATGACCGGCGTGCAGTTCTGGGCTCTCGTCGGACCTGTGCTCGCCGGGTTCGGTCTCGCGCTGGCGATCGTGGTCCTGCGCGGACGAGACTGAGGCGACCGTCCGGACGGTCGTCGCGTCCCTCAGGTCGCCAGGGCCATCCGGCTGCGCCGCAGCACGCGACGCTCGTCCGGGTCCATGCCGCCCCACACTCCCTCGTCCTGGCCGGTGTCCACGGCCCAGGCCAGGCAGGCCTCGCGCACCTCGCAGCGCCCGCACACCAGCTTGGCGTCCTCTGCCTGCGCGATCGCGGGTCCGCCGCGTCCGACGGGGAAGAACAGCTCCGGGTCCTCGTTGAGGCACTCACCGAATGCACGCCAGTCCATGGAGGCTCCTCAATCAGGTCAGGCGCCTCCGAGCGCGCCAGGTGGTCAGTTCACGTGGGTGACTTCCCACTTCCGGTGGCTCCGAAACCCGATCTCGGTTGACCACCTGCAGAACCTACCTCGGTCGTCCTCGGGCTAGACTTCAGCCGCCCGTCCCCCCGAGCGAAAGGGGCCTCCTGTGGCCCGTGTCGTCGTCGACGTCATGCCCAAGCCCGAGATCCTCGACCCGCAGGGCAAGGCCGTCCAGGGTGCGCTGCCGCGGCTCGGCTTCGCCGGCGTCACCGAGGTGCGCCAGGGCAAGCGCTTCGAGCTCGAGCTCGAGGGCGAGGCCACCGAGGAGCGGATGGCCGAGGTCCACGAGATGGCCGCCACCTTGCTGTCCAACCCCGTGATCGAGGACTTCGAAGTGCGCGTGGTCCAGTGAAGGTCGGGGTCGTCACCTTCCCCGGATCCCTCGACGACGTCGACGCCCAGCGCGCCGTGCGTCTGGCCGGCGGCGAAGCCGTGCCGCTGTGGCACGGCGACCACGACCTGCAGGGCGTCGACGCGGTCGTGCTGCCCGGTGGGTTCTCCTACGGTGACTACCTCCGCTGTGGGGCGATCGCCCGGTTCGCGCCCGTGATGACCGAGGTCATCGCCGCCGCGCAGGGCGGGATGCCGGTCCTCGGCATCTGCAACGGCTTCCAGATCCTGTGCGAGTCGCACCTGCTGCCCGGCGCGCTGATCCGCAACGACCACCGCAAGTTCGGGTGCCTGGACCAGTCCGTGCGCATCGAGAACACGGGCACCGCCTGGACCACGGCGTACGCCGCCGGCCAGGAGATCACCATCGTGCTCAAGAACGGCGAGGGTGCCTTCGTCGCCGACGAGCACACCCTGGACATGCTCGAGGGCGAGGGGCGCGTCGTCGCCCGCTACGTAGGCGGAAATCCCAACGGGTCGCAGCGCGCGATCGCCGGGATCACCAACGCCGCCGGCAACGTGGTGGGGCTGATGCCCCACCCCGAGCACGCGGTGGAGGACCTGTGCGGTCCCGGCACCGACGGTCTCGGCTTCTTCGCCAGCGCCATCGCCGCCCTCCAGCAGGTCTGACCCGCTCGTCGGGTCGGTGTCAGCGGCGCCCGGCGCGCAGCGCGGCCCAGGTCTCGCTGGTGACGACCTTGGTCGCTCGGATCCCGGCGCGGCGCTGGTAGGCGCCGACGGCCCTGCGGGTGGCCTTGTTGTAGCGACCGTTGATCTTCAGGTGTGAGGTCCAGGCGGCGTTCATGGCCCGCTGCACCCGCACCACGTCGGCTCCACGGGAGCGTTTCCGCAGGGTGCTGCCGCTGTTCCCGACCGAGAGGAAGACGACCCAGTCCGACTGGCTGACGTAGTTGCGCTCGCTGTGGCCGACGCGCTTCTGGAACGCGTGCACGCCGTCGGTGGTCTGGGAGTTCCAGCTCCCGGTGACCTCGTAGGGGTAGAGGCTCTGCTGCTTGAGCAGGCACTGGAGCGGGGCGATCAGCTGCCTGTTGGTCCGCGGGTTGGTGTTGCGGTAGGCCCGCTTGTTGATCGAGGTCGGGGTGCACTTCGGGTCCGACATCGAGGATCCGGTGTAGCGCGGGCCGGGGGTCGGCGTCGGTGCGGGGGCCGGCTCGCTCTGGGGGGGAGTGGGGGCGCTCGAGCCGGGCAGCTTGGGCGTGCGCAGGTCGAGGTAGTTGCGGTCGATGTTGATCCGCACGCCGCCCCAGGTCTCGTTGTGGCCGCCCTGGTACTGGTGCACGCGGCTGTAGGGCTGCCAGCCGTCGCTGCGGATGTAGCTCGACTTCGTGTCCGCGCGGCCGTTCCAGTCGGCGATCCAGACCTGGTCGGGCATCACGATCCGGTTGTCGGTGCGCACCCGGGCGTCGTCCATCATCTTCATGCCGGACGCGGCGCTGGAGTAGTAGCCGGACGCGTAGTTGAGGCGGTGCAGCTCGCGGGTCCACGAGCTGAGGAACCACAGCGCCGACCAGGTGCACGCGGTCGACTTGGTGATGCTGAATGCCTCGAGGTCGTAGAAGATCGTGCTTCCCGGGACGATGCCCAGCTTCCCGGCGACGGAGACGGCCTTGCGGGCCTCGAGAGCGCCCTGCGTGCGGGCCTTGGAGTAGGTGTCGGTGCTGTCCGGGTTGATCCGGACCTGCCGCAGGTAGCGGTCGCGGGTGGTGCACCAGGCCTGCGGGCCGAGGGTGATCGGCAGCAGGTGCCAGCCCTCGGCCAGCTGGTTCCTCACCCAGGTCGCGGTCAGGTTCGTCTGGCGCTGGCAGGCGCGCGAGTCGCCGGAGATGTAGATGCCGGCCGCCCGGAAGGGCGACTTCTTGATCCAGGTGCTCATCGCGTTCTGGCTCGGCGCCTCGCACTGGTCGAAGCCGAGGCCGCGGAAGTTGCCGGGGGTGACCGGGTTCGCGGCGTACGCGGGGGCGCTGGGCAGGGTGCCGAGCAGCGTCACGGCGAGCGTGGTCACCAGCGATCCGACCACCCAGGATCGTGCGCGGGTGCCGGTGCTCCGGAGGGAGGTACGGGGCAGCATCTTAATCTCCTGGAATGTCGGAAAACTTCGCAACCCTAACCCCGTTCGTCACACCAGTAACAGGCATTCCTGCTAATTACAAATGTGTAATTCAAATGCGGCGCCGGTTGATTTTCGGCCGGCATTTCGAGGGCGTTCGGTCCGGGTGTCGGAGCCGCGCGCGGGAGGAGCAGCGGTCCAAGTAGGTTTGACCCCGTGTCCGACACCAGCACCGACACCGACGTCGCACCAGTGACCCACCCCGATCTTCGGCTCGACACCGTCTCCGTCGCCGCCGACGAACCCGGTCGTGAGCAACCCTGGTCCGAGCTCGGCCTCAAGCAAGACGAGTACACCCGCATCCGCGAGATCCTCGGCCGCCGGCCGACGAGCTCGGAGCTGGCGATGTACTCGGTGATGTGGAGCGAGCACTGCTCCTACAAGTCGAGCAAGGTGCACCTCGCGCAGTTCGGCGACATCCCGCAGGAGACCCGCGCGGGCAAGATGCTGGCCGGCATCGGGGAGAACGCCGGCGTCATCGACATCGGCCAGGGCTACGCGGTCACGTTCAAGGTCGAGAGCCACAACCACCCCTCCTACGTCGAGCCCTACCAGGGCGCCGCGACCGGCGTCGGTGGCATCGTCCGCGACATCCTCGCGATGGGTGCGCGCCCGGTCGCGGTGATGGACCCGCTGCGGTTCGGTCCGCTCGACGCCCCGGACACGCACCGGGTGCTGCCGGGGATCGTGGCGGGCGTCGGCGGCTACGGCAACTGCCTGGGCCTGCCCAACATCGGCGGCGAGGTCGTCTTCGACGCGACCTACGCCGGCAACCCGCTCGTGAACGCGCTCTGTGTCGGCGTGCTGCGCCACGAGGACCTGCACCTCGCCAAGGCCAGCGGCGTCGGCAACCAGGTGATCCTCTACGGCGCCCGGACCGGTGGCGACGGCATCGGCGGGGTCTCGGTGCTCGCCTCGGAGACCTTCTCCCAAGGATCGGACGGCGTGACCGGCCCGGCCAAGCGCCCCAGTGTCCAGGTCGGCGACCCCTTCCAGGAGAAGCTGCTGATCGAGTGCACCCTCGAGCTGTTCGCCGCCGGGATCGTGGCCGGCATCCAGGACCTCGGCGGCGCCGGGCTGTCCTGCGCGACGAGTGAGCTGGCCAGTGCCGGTGACGGCGGCATGCACGTCGAGCTCGACCTGGTGCCGCTGCGCGACAGCACGCTGGCCCCCGAAGAGATCCTGATGAGCGAGTCGCAGGAGCGGATGATGGCGGTGGTCGAGCCCGCCGACGTCGAGCGGTTCCTCGCGATCTGCGAGAGGTGGGACGTGGAGGCGACCGTCATCGGTGAGGTCACCGACGGTGACCGGCTGCTCATCGACTGGCACGGCGAGCGGGTAGTCGACGTGCCGCCCAGGTCGGTCGCGCACGACGGCCCGACCTATCACCGGCCGTTCGCGCGGCCCGACTCCCAGGACGCCCTCCAGGAGGACACGGCCGAGCGGTTGGCGCGCCCCTCGACCGGCGCGGAGCTCCGCGAGACGCTGCTGCGCCTGGTCGCCAGTCCGAACCTCTGCGACAAGTCCTGGATCACCGACCAGTACGACCGCTACGTCCAGGGCAACACCGTGCTCGCCCAGCCCAGCGACAGCGGCATGGTGCGCGTCGACGTCGACACCTTCCTGGGCGTCGCTGTCTCCACCGACTGCAACGGGAGGTTCGCGCTGCTCGACCCGTATGCCGGGGCACAGCTGGCCCTCGCCGAGTCCTACCGCAACGTCTCCACCGGCGGTGCCACCCCGATGGCGATCAGTGACTGCCTCAACTTCGGCTCTCCGGAGGACCCCGCGGTGATGTGGCAGTTCGCCGAGGCCTGTCGCGGCCTCAAGGACGCCTGCATCGAGCTCGGCATCCCGGTGACCGGCGGCAACGTCAGCCTCTACAACCAGACCGGCGAGACCGCGATCCTGCCGACACCGGTGGTGGCGGTGCTCGGCGTCATCGAGGACGTCACCAAGCGCACCCCGACGGGCTTCACCGAAGCCGGGCACCGGGTGCTGCTGCTCGGTGAGACCCGTGAGGAGCTCTCGGGCTCGGAGTGGGCGCACGTCGTGCACGGCCACCTCGGCGGTCTGCCGCCCCGCGTCGACCTCGCTGCGGAGCGGGCGCTCAGCGAGCTGCTGGTCGCCGCGACCGGCGTGCTGTCCTCGGCCCACGACCTCTCCGACGGCGGGCTGGCGCAGACGCTGGCCGAGTCCTGCCTGCGCAACGGCGTCGGTGCGACCGTCGAGCTGGCAGGTGACCCCTTCGTCGCGCTGTTCAGCGAGTCCGTCGCCCGGGTGGTCGTCTCGGTCGCGCCCGAGGACGAGGAGCGACTGATGGAGCTCGCGGCCGAGCACGACGTGCCGGTCACCTCGCTCGGCGTGACCGGGGGAGACGTGCTCAGTGTCGAGGGTGCCTTCGAGGTTCCCGTCGATGAGCTTCGCGCGGCCTGGTCGGCGACGCTTCCCGCGGCCATGGCCTGACCTCCACCGGGAGGTTGGTCAGCGCAGGGCGCAGGTGTTCGTCGTGTCCGAGTCCGCTCCGGGTCGACGGACGGTGTGGCTGCGCGGCGGCAACCGGTGGTGCTCGACCCAGGCGGTCAGCCTGGTGAACGCGGTGCGGGCGCACGGCAGGATCGGGCGGACCCGGTCGCCGTAGGTGCCGTTGAGGCCGTCGACGTGGGTGCCCCCGACGATCCGGTAGTAGCGGTGCAGCCGGCCGTGGTGACGGTGCTCGATCATCCGGGTGTAGACGTCGGAGTCGGTGGCGATCGGCAGCAGGGCGTCGAGGGTGCCGTGCAGGGTGAGCATCGGGCGACGCAGGTCGCCGGTCAGCTGGACCTTGCGCATGGCGGTGTGCGCGGACCTCCGCTGCGCGTAGGCGTAGTCGGCATCGCAGCTCGGCGTCCCCGACTGGCAGAACGGGATGCCGGCGTTGAGTGCACCGTCGTACGACGGGTCGAACTCCTCGCGGTAGAGCCGCTGGGTGAGGTCCCAGTAGACGGCGTAGTGGTAGTCCCAGGTGAACTCCGAGCCGGGTGCGAAGCCGGCAGCGAGCATCCGCCGGTGAGCGGTCTCGTCGCCGGCCCGGTACTCGGGGTAGTTCCGCAGTGCGGTCGGGAGGTAGGTGAGCAGGTTGGGCCCGGCTGCGCGGAACAGGGTGCCCTCCCAGTCGATGCCACCGTCGTAGAGCCGGGGCCGGTTCTCCAGCTGCCAGCGGGTCAGGTAGCCGCCGTTGGAGATGCCGAACAGGTAGGTGCGCCGCGGACCCCGGCGGTAGGTCTGGCGGACGACGCTCTTGGTGGCCCGGGTCAGCTGGGTGACCCGGCGGTTCCACTCCGCGACGGCGTCCCCGGGGGTGGCACCGTCGTTCTGGAACGAGCCCCCGCTGTTGCCCTTGTCGGTCATCGCGTAGGCGTAGCCCCGGGCCAGCAGCCAGTCGCTGAACAGGAAGTCGCCGGCGTACTGGGTGCGCGTCCCAGGGGCACCGCTCACGACGAGCTTGCCGTTCCAGCGGTCGGGCAGCCGGATCACGAACTGGGCGTCGTGGTTCCAGCCGTTGTTGGTGTTGGACGTCGAGGTGTCCGGGAAGTAGCCGTCGACCTGGATCCCCGGGACGCCGCTGGGGTTGCTGGTGCCGGGCGCGTGCAACCCCGACCAGTCGGTGGGGTTGGTGTGACCGGTCCGGGTGGTGCCCGCGGTGGTGAGGTCCTCGAGGCAGGAGAGCTTCTGCTTCTCGGCCCGGGGCACGGCGATCCGGGCCAGGCCGGCGCAGTGCACCCGGGCGGACGAGGCGGTGGCCGACGCGGGGGTGGCTGGCACCAGCAGCATCGTGGAGGTGGTGGCGGCCGCGCTGAGCAGGGCGATGAGAGTCCGAGAACGCATGTTCGTAGTGTGGGTAGCGCCGAATGAGGGACGCAATGTCCGGTATCACCACACGGCGCCCCCAGGTCATGTCTCGAGGTCACATGCCCCCTACGCTCGACCCATGAGGACGCTGCTCGCGATCGCAGCCGGTCTGGTGCTCGTCTGGTTGGGCGTCGTCCTCACCTTCTACGTCGCGGGCCGCCGGGCCGGAGAGCCGACCCGGTTGCGTGACGTGCTCCGGCTGCTGCCCGACGTGGTCCGGCTGGTGCGCCGGTTGGCCGGCGACTCCTCGTTGCCGAGGGGGGTCAGGTGGCGGCTGTGGCTGCTGCTCGGCTACCTCGCCCTGCCGCTCGACCTGGTGCCCGACTTCATCCCGGTGGCGGGGTACGCCGACGACGTGCTGGTCACCGTGTGGGTGCTGCGCTCCGTCGTACGGGCTGCCGGGCCGGAGGCCCTGGAGCGGCACTGGCCCGGCACGGAGCCGGGCCTGGCGGCTGTCCGGCGGCTGGTTGGCCCGGGGCGTCGTGGGGAACAGTGGGGTCATGTCTGACCCGACTCCCGAAGCGACGACCGTCCCCGCGATCACCCTCAACGACGGCAACACCCTGCCGGCGATCGGGTTCGGGACCTACCCGTTGAAGGGGGCGTCCGGCGCCGAGGCGGTGCTGCACGCCCTCGAGGCCGGCTACCGGCTGCTGGACACGGCCGTGAACTACGAGAACGAGACCGAGGTGGGCGAGGCCCTGCGGCGCTCGGGGCTGCCGCGGGACCAGGTGCAGGTGACCAGCAAGCTGCCCGGTCGTGACCACGCCTACGAGGATGCGGTGGCCTCGGTGCACGGGTCCCTCGACCGGCTCGGGCTGGACTACCTCGACCTGCACCTCATCCACTGGCCGAACCCCAGCGTGGGCAGGTTCGTCGAGGCATGGCAGGCACTGGTCGACCTGCGCGAGCAGGGGCTGCTGCGCTCCATCGGCGTCTCCAACTTCACCGAGGAGCACCTCAGGCGGATCATCGAGGCAACCGGGGTGACCCCGGCGGTGAACCAGATCGAGCTGCACCCCCGTTTCCCGCAGGAGGAGATGCGCCGGGTCCACGAGGAGCTCGGCATCCGCACCGAGGCGTGGAGCCCGATGGGCAAGCGCCGGGCGCCGCTCGAGGAGCCCGCCGTGACCGGTGCCGCCGAGCGTCTCGGTGTCACTGCGGGACAGGTGATCTTGAGGTGGCACGTCCAGATCGGCTCGCTGGCGATCCCGAAGTCGGGTGACCCCGAGCGCCAGCGGCAGAACCTCGACGTGTTCGGGTTCGAGCTCACCGTCGACGAGGTCGTCGCGATCACGGGCCTGGCCGAGTCCGACGGCCGGCTGTTCGGCGGAGACCCGGACACCCACGAGGAGATGTGACACGTGGGCGGGGACGCCCACACCTCGCTGGAAGCGCGGACGTCCCCGGATCAGGGTCGGCTCAGGTGCTCGAGCCCTCGGAAGGGGCCGGGGGCGCGTGGTCGCCGCGGGGGCCGTGCCTGGTGTCGGTGCCGGTCACCGCGAAGTCCTTGCCCACCTGGACGATCAGCTCCTGACCGTCGGTCGTGACGATGTGTGCCTCGTAGACGCCGTCGGAGTCGGTCTCGACCCGCTGGATCGTGGCGTCCGGGTACTTCGCGAGCGCTGCTGCCGTCACCTGGTCCGCCGTGGTCCCGGTCAGCAGCTTCTCGTCCGACCGCATGCTCTTGGTCGGATCGAGCTTCTGCGCGGTCTGGCTGACGCCGTTGGTGACCGCATCCGTCGCGGCTGACGCCGACCCGGTGACGGCGATCGCCGAGCCGACGCCGAGGCCGGCGAGGACGAGCGCCCCGCTCGCGATCAGCTTGCTGGTCCGGCCTGGTGACTTCATGTCTTCTCCTCAGTGTGTGCCTCCGGTGAGGCGCCTGACCCGAGACTGGACGACAGGACTGGCGGGTCACTGTGCCGGACCTGTGGTCGGTGTGTGCATCCGCCACCCGGCGCTGCCGATCCACCGGGCTAACCTGCCGACGTGCCCCGACTCCAGCCCCAGGACCCCGTCGCCGTGGCGGAGGCGCTGGCCCGTGAGCCGCGCACCCGTGCCGACCTGAAGCTGCTCACCAAGCACTTCCTCGGGGTCCTGTCCGAGCGGGCGCCGGGACGGTCGGTCGAGGTCCGGGTGCCGCCGTTCGCCGCGGCCCAGGTGATCCCCGGCATCCGACACACGCGGGGTACCCCGCCGGCGGTGGTCGAGCTCGACGCAGAGGCCTGGATCGCCCTCGCCGTCGGAGACCTGACGTGGTCTGCCGCCGTCGACGCGGGGCGGGTCCGGGCCTCCGGTGAGCGCGCCGACCTCTCGGCGTACCTCCCGCTCCGGCCGGGACCCGACACCGCCTAGGGTCGTCCCATGGACATCAACGAGCTGCGCTCCCGGGTGAGCGCGGAGCTGCCGAGGATTCGTCAGGACCTCGAGGACCTCGTCCGGATCGAGTCGGTCAGCGCCGACCCCGCGCGGGCAGGCGAGGTGCAGCGCAGCGCCGAGGCGGTGGCCGCGCTGTTCGTCGCCGACGGCTTCGAGGACACCCAGATCGTCAGTGCGCACGAGGACGGACGGGCACCCGCGGTGATCGCGCGCAAGCCCGCGCCGCCCGGGAAGCCGACCGTGCTGCTCTACGCCCATCACGACGTGCAGCCCGAGAACGACCCCGCCGAGTGGGACTCGCCGCCGTTCGAGCCGACCGAGCGCGGCGACCGGCTCTACGGCCGCGGTGCCGCCGACGACAAGGCCGGGATCGTGGCGCACCTCGCCGCGGTGCGTGCCCTGGGCGACGACCTCGGGGTCGGCGTGACCATGTTCATCGAGGGGGAGGAGGAGGTCGGCTCCGAGACGCTGACCGACCTGCTCGCGCAGCACGCAGACTTCCTGGCCGCCGACGTGATCGTGATCGCGGACTCCACCAACTGGGACGTCGGCGTGCCGGCCCTGACCACCAGCCTGCGCGGGCTCGTCCGGGTCGACGTCGAGGTCCGGACGCTCACCCACGCGGTGCACTCGGGCATGTGGGGCGGCCTGGTCCCGGACGCGCTGATGGCGCTGACCCGCCTGCTCAGCTCCCTGCACGACGACAACGGCGATGTCGCGGTCAAGGGTCTGCACTCCGGTCCTGCGGCCGATGTGGACTACCCCGAGGACCGGCTGCGGGCCGAGTCGGGCATCGGCGCGGACGTGGAGTTCATCGGCTCGGGCTCGGTCGTGGAACGCCTCTGGACCAAGCCCGCCCTCACCGTCACCGGGATCGACGCACCCAAGGTGGACGGCGCCAGCAACACCCTGACCGCTGTGGCGCGGGCGAAGCTCTCGCTGCGGATCGCACCCGGCGACACCACCGAGAACGCACTGGACTGCCTGCGCGCCCACCTCGAGGCGCACGTCCCGTGGAACGCCGACCTCGGCATCAGCGTCGTTGACACCGGTGAGCCCACCCAGATCGACGCCAGCGGCCCGGCGTACGACGCAGCCCGCGAGGCGTTCACCGACGCCTGGGACGGGGTGCGGCCGATCGACATGGGCGTCGGCGGCTCGATCCCGTTCATCGCCGAGTTCCTCAAGACGTTCCCCCGAGCCAGCGTGCTGGTCACCGGGGTCGAGGACCCCGACACCCGCGCCCACGGCGCCAACGAGGGCCTGCACCTCGCCGAGTTCGAGCGGGTCTGTCTCGCCGAGACGCTGCTGCTCGCGAAGCTCGCGGACTGACCCGTGAACAGCATCGGGCCCCGCTCCTCACCGCTGTCCACCGAGGCGGTGCTGGAGCTGATCCAGCAGGTGGCCGCCGAGGTCGTCACGCCGCGGTTCCGGTCGCTCTCGGAGTCCCAGATCGACGAGAAGAACCCCGGCGACCTGGTCACCGTCGCCGACCACGAGGCCGAGGAGCTGCTGACCCGGGCGTTGCTCGCCGCCTACCCGGACGCCGCGGTGCTGGGCGAGGAGGCCTTCGCCGGCAACTCCGACCTGATCCGCCGGTTCCGCGAGGCCGACCACGCGTTCACCGTCGACCCGGTCGACGGCACCAAGAACTTCGTCGCCGGCTCACCGGACCACGCGGTGATGGTCTCCGAGGTGGTCCGGGGCGAGACGGTCCGGGGTTGGATCTGGCAGCCCGAGCACGAGGTCGCCTGGGTGGCCGAGCTCGGTGCCGGCGTACGCCGCAACGGTGAGCCGGTGCACCGGGCACCCGCCGGCGACCAGCCGCAGGGCGCCACCTCGATCTGGTCGCGGCGTGGCCGCCAGCCCGAGGGAATGCCTGCCCTGATCGGGTCGTGGGTCTGCTGCGGCGTCGACTACCCGCGCCTGCTGGAGGGGGCGGCCGACTTCCTGCTCTACGGGCACACCAAGCCGTGGGACCACCTCCCCGGCGTGCTGATGCTGCGCGAGGCCGGCGGAGCAGCCGCCCACCGCGACGGCACCCCCTACTCCGCCCGCTCCGACGGCTCCGGCCTGATCGTCGCCTCCGACCCCGCCACCCTGGACCGGGCCCGGGCCGCCTCCGCCAACCTCTGGCCCCGATAGACACATGTAAATCGGGGTTATGGACGCTCATCAAGGCATGTTCCGGCCCGCAACCGTCCACCAGCCCGCGGTACAAGCCCGACCGTGCCGGGACGCCCCAGCGGCGGCACGTACACTCGCACCCGTGGCCAGCCCAGAGAACCCGGGGGCTCGCCGTCGTGGAGACGGCCGCCTGACGCACGATCTCGACCCGCAGGACCGCGGACCCCAGGATGCCTGTGGCGTCTTCGGCGTCTGGGCTCCCGGTGAGGACGTCGCCAAGCTGTCCTACTACGGGCTCTACGCGCTGCAGCACCGCGGCCAGGAGTCGGCCGGGATCGCGGTCAGCAACGGGCGCCAGATCCTGGTCTACAAGGACATGGGCCTCGTCTCGCAGGTCTTCGACGAGTCCACCCTCGAGGCGCTCAAGGGCCACGTCGCCGTCGGGCACGCGCGCTACTCCACGACCGGTGCCAGCACCTGGCACAACGCCCAGCCGACCTTCCGGCCCACGGCCGACGGCTCCATCGCGCTCGCGCACAACGGCAACCTGACCAACACCCGCGACCTGCAGGCGATGGTGGCCGCGATGCCACTGGACCGCAGCGAGCTCGACGTCAGCGCCCGCAAGCTCGAGACCGTCACCAACGACACCGCCCTGGTCACGGCCCTGCTGGCCTACCACCCGGACAGCACCCTGGAGGACCGCGCCGCCGAGCTGTTGCCGAAGCTGCGCGGTGCCTACTCGTTCATCTGGATGGACGAGTCCACCCTGTACGCCGCCCGCGACCCGCAAGGCATCCGGCCGCTGGTGCTGGGCCGGCTCGAGCGCGGCTGGGTGGTGGCCAGCGAGACCGCGGCGCTCGACATCGTCGGCGCCTCGTTCATCCGTGAGATCGAGCCCGGCGAGATGGTGGCCGTCGACGAGCACGGCCTGCGCACGCGCCGCTTCGCAGACGCCGCACCCAAGGGCTGCCTGTTCGAGTTCGTCTACCTCGCCCGCCCCGACACGCTCATCTCCGGCCAGCGGGTGCACAGCGTCCGCGTCGAGATCGGCCGCCGCCTCGCCCGCGACTTCCCCGCCGACGCCGACCTGGTGATCCCGGTCCCCGAGTCCGGCACCCCCGCCGCGATCGGGTACGCCGAGGAGAGCGGCATCCCCTACGGCATGGGGTTGGTCAAGAACTCCTACGTCGGGCGCACGTTCATCCAGCCGAGCCAGACCATCCGCCAGCTCGGCATCCGGCTCAAGCTGAACCCGCTCCGCGACGTGATCGAGGGCAAGCGCCTCGTGGTGGTCGACGACTCGATCGTGCGCGGCAACACCCAGCGCGCGCTGGTGCGGATGCTCCGCGAGGCCGGCGCCCGCGAGGTGCACGTGCGCATCTCCAGCCCGCCGGTGAAGTGGCCGTGCTTCTACGGCATCGACTTCGCCACCCGCGCCGAGCTGATCGCCCCCGGCCTGACCACCGAGGAGATCTGCTCCTCGATCGGCGCCGACTCCCTGGCCTACATCTCCCTCGAGGAGCTCATCGAGGCCACCGCGGTGGCCGAGGACGACCTGTGCCGCGCCTGCTTCGACGGTGTCTACCCGGTGAAGCTGCCCGACCCGGAGTTCCTCGGCAAGCACCTGCTCGAGATGACGCCGCTGCTGGACGCCGACGGCCTCACCGCCTCCCTGACCGGCGGCGGGGCAGCCGATGCCCTCGACCGACCATGACCGATCCTGTGACGGATCCCTCCCGAAGAGATGTGGCGATGAGCGGAGCGACGTACGAAGCGGCCGGGGTCTCGATCGAGGCCGGTGACCGAGCCGTCGACCTGATGAAGGTGTGGGTCGACCAGGCCAGGCGGCCGGAGATGATCGGTGGGATCGGCGGCTTCGCCGGCCTGTTCGACGCGAGCGCGCTCAAGGCCTACGACCGCCCGCTGCTCGCCAGCTCCGCGGACGGCGTCGGCACGAAGGTGGCGATCGCGCAGGCTCTCGACAAGCACGACACGATCGGCTTCGACCTCGTCGGCATGCTGGTCGACGACCTGGTCGTCTGCGGTGCGGAGCCGCTGTTCCTCACCGACTACATCGCCACCGGGCGGGTGGTCCCCGAGCGCATCGCGGCCATCGTCAAGGGGATCGCGGAGGCCTGTGTCGCGGCCGGCTGCGGCCTGATCGGCGGCGAGACCGCCGAGCACCCCGGCCTGCTCGGCCCTGACGAGTACGACGTCGCCGGTTCGACCACCGGCGTGGTCGAGGCCAGCCAGCTGCTCGGTCCCGGCCGGGTCCGCCCCGGGGACGCCGTGATCGCGATGGCCTCCTCAGGCCTGCACTCCAACGGCTACTCGCTCGTCCGGCACGTCCTCCTCGAGCACGGCGGGCGCAAGCTGGAGGAGCACGTCGACGACCTCGGCCGCACGCTGGGCGAGGAGCTCCTCGAACCGACGCGGATCTACGCCAAGGCCTGCCTCGACCTGGCGCGCAGCACCGAGACGCACGCGATGTCGCACATCACCGGCGGCGGCCTGGCGGCCAACCTCGAGCGGGTCCTGCCCGCAGAGCTCCGCGCCGACCTGGACCGCACGACCTGGTCCCTCCCGGCGGTGTTCGGGCTCGTGGCCGAGACCGGTGGGGTCGATCGCGCGGACCTCGAGCGGACCCTGAACTGCGGTGTCGGGATGGTCTCGTTGACGTCGCCGGACGACGCCGACCGTGCCGTCTCGCTGCTGGCAGGGCACGGGATCGAGGCGTGGGTGATGGGAACGGTGGAGTCCGCCGGCGCCCAGGAGGGCGGTCGCGTGACGCTGCACGGGGACTACGCCTGAGCCTGCCCACGTCCTGGTGAGCGCAATGTCCGGATCCACCCAGCGGGCCGAGGTGCGGGAATGACCATCGGCCGGTTAGGGTTGTGCCACGAACAGACAACTCCGACCGGCAGCCCTCCGTGGCGCCGGCCAAACGTGCGAGGGGGCCACCCATGGGGCGCGGCCGTGCAAAGGCGAAGCAGACCAAGGTTGCTCGCGATCTGAAGTACCGCACTCACGAGACGGACTTCGCATCGCTGGCGCAGGAGCTCCACGGCGGCGAGTCCAGCCCCGTGGTGAAGTCCGAGCCTGTTGACGACTCGGACGAGTACGACAAGTGGTCGGACTACTCCGACTCCACCTCGCGCGACTGAGCCACTCGCGCTGCTCGCCACCCGTTGAGCGGGTTCAGGGCAGCCAGATCCCCCGATCGCCACCGGCAGCAGCCATCCGCTGCTCGGCGATCCTGTCCGCCGCCACGGCGGGCGGGACGCCATCGGTGGCGGCGAGGGCGAACACCTCGCGAGTCGTGTCGAAGATGTGGCTGGCACGTTCGCGAGCGCGCTCGAAGTCGAACCCGTTCAGCTCGTCTGCGACCTGGATCAACCCGCCTGCGTTCACCACGTAGTCGGGCGCGTAGAGGATCCCGCGGTCGGCCAGCTGCTTCTCCACCCCGGGGTGGGCCAGCTGGTTGTTGGCGGCACCGCACACGATCCTGGCGGTGAGCGTCTCGACGACCTCGTCGGTCAGGGCGTCACCGAGCGCGCACGGCGCGTAGACGTCGAGCCCGGTGGAGACCAGGGCCTCGGTGTCGGTGGTGACGCGCACCTGCGGGTGCCGCGTCGTGACCGCCTCGACGGACGGTGCGTAGACGTCGGTCACGACCACCTCGGCGCCGTCGTCGAGGAGGTGCTCCACGAGGTGATGGCCGACCTTGCCGACCCCGGCGACACCGACGGTGCGGCCCTGCAGGGTGGGTTCGCCCCAGGTCGCCTGTGCCGCAGCGCGCATGCCCTGGAACACGCCGTACGCCGTGAGCACCGAGGAGTCGCCGGCGCCGCCCTGGGCCACCGTGCGTCCGGTGACGAAGCGGCTCTCCTCGGCGATCACGTCCATGTCGGGCGAGCTCGTGCCGACGTCGCAGGCGGTGTAGTAGCGCCCGGACAGCGACTGCACGAAACGCCCGTAGGCGCGCAGCAGCGCCGGGGTCTTCTGGGTGTGGGGGTCGCCGATGATGACGGCCTTGCCGCCGCCGAGGGGGAGCCCGGCCATCGCAGCCTTGTAGGACATTCCCCGGGCCAGGTTGAGGGCGTCACGCAGCGCGTCGCTGTCGCTGGCGTAGGGATGGAAGCGGGTGCCGCCGAGCGCGGGGCCCCTGGCGGTGGAGTGGATGGCGATCAGGGCCCGCAGGCCGCTGCGCTCGTCGTGGCAGATGGCGACCTGCTCGTGGCCGCTCAGCTGGTCGAACAGATTGAACTCGGCAGGGGTCACGGTGGTGACCTTTCTGATATGTCGCGCTTGGGGTGATTGCACGCTTTCGGGGGCCAAGCAAGGGTGGGCCTGGAGTGGTCTAGACTACAACGACCGTTTTGCGGCCGTTTTCAGGAATCAGGACATTTCAGGTTTCGCGCCAACGAGGCCGGTGGCACACTCGATGACAGAGCAGAGAGCTCAGAGTCAACGCAACAAAGGGGAGCGCCGTGGTAACGCGACCGACCGAAACAGAATCCCTCCTCACACCTGCTGAGGTAGCCGCCATGTTCCGCGTGGACCCGAAGACGGTCACTCGCTGGGCCAAGGCCGGCAAGTTGAGCGCGATCCGCACTCTTGGTGGCCACCGACGCTACCGCGAGTCCGAGGTCAAGGAACTGCTGGGCGACGTCATCCCAGCTCAGCGCAGCGCCCAAGACTGATCCGCAACCGGTCGTATCCCCCCGACACGACCGATCGGCGGAAGTGGGCTCCTCGTCACTGGCGGGGAGCCCCTGTCTTTTCTCGAGGGCGCCGCAACGAGCTCGGTGGTCCCGAGCGCGAGCAGGCGAGTGATTCGCTAGCCCGCGTGGCCGGGTCCGCCGTGGCGACCAGCGCCTCCGGCGAAGCGGGTGGCTCCCGCGAGGGCGTCGGTGGCGAGCGACACCAGCCCGTGGGCGAGCTCCGTCGCCAGCGCCGCGGACTCGTCCTGGCCGGCCTGCTCGAGCAGGCTGAGCCGGTCGTGCCGCAGGCACGTCTGCGGGAGCCCGGCCAGCTCGCCGGCGAGCCGTTGGGCCACCTCGAGCGCTGATCCCGGCTCGCTGAGCCGGTTGACCAGCCCGATGTCGTAGGCCTCGGGAGCGGGTACGCCGCGCCCGGTCAGGATCAGGTCCATCGCCCGGGACTCGCCGATCAGCCGGGGCAGCCGGACGGTGCCGCCGTCGACCAGCGGCACGCCCCACCGTCGGCAGAACACCCCGAGGACGCTGTCGGTCGCCGCCACGCGCAGGTCCGCCCACAGCGCCAGCTCGAGCCCGCCGGCCACGGCGTACCCCTCGATCGCGGCGATCACCGGCTTGCCCAGCCGCATCCGGGTCGGCCCCATCGGGCCGGCACCGTCCGCCTCGACCCGATTGCCCCGGCCGGTGGCCACCGCCAACAGGTCGGCGCCGGCGCAGAAGGTGCCGCCCGCGCCGGTCAGGACGGCGACCGATGCCGCGTCGTCGGCGTCGAAGTCGGCGAACGCCGCGCTCAGTGCCTCGGCGGTCGGACGGTCAACGGCGTTGCGCGCCTCAGGACGGTCGATCGTGACCGTCGTGACGGCCCCGTCGCGGGAAACCTGCACGCTCATCCGGCGTCCTGCCTGGGGTCGGCCACGCGGTCACACTAGGCCACCCTCGCCGCTCAGCGCAGCAGCGAGGTGAGGGCGTAGGAGACGGCGAACGTCACCGCCAGCACGAGCAGCACCAGCGCCGCGAGGGGTAGCCCGCGCCTGGCGGTGGACGCGACCGAATCGACGTCGTCGGGTCCGGCGGCGCCGAGTGCCGCCAGGAACGAGCCGATGTCGGGCCAGCGCATGGCGGGGTCGATCGCGAGCGCCTTCAGGATCGGTGCATCGAGGTGGCGCGGCACGTCGGCGACCTCCGACGGTGGTGGCGGCAGCCGCGCGGCGACGAGCCCGGCGATGCCGTCCTCCCGGACCAGACGTCCGGTGAGGAGCACGTAGGCGACGGCGCCCAGGGCATGGATGTCGGCCCGGATGTCGAGCGGCTGGCCCAGCGCCTGCTCGGGCGCGATGTAGGCGGGGGTGCCGACGACCTGGGTCAGGCCGGAGCCGTGGGCCACTGCCTTGGCCACCCCGAGATCCGCGACCAGCACCTCGGTGCCACCGTCGGGGCGGGTGCGCAGCAGCAGGTTCTGCGGCTTGATGTCGCGGTGGATGATGCCGTTGCCGTGCAGTACGGCGAGTCCGATGCCGGCCTGCCGGATGATCTCGAGGGACCGTTCCACGCCGGGCGGCCCGGTGCTGATCAGGTCCGCGACCGTGCCGAGGTCGGCGTAGGACATCACGAAGTAGGGGGTGCCGCTGTCCGTCTCGCCGTTGTCGTAGACCCGCACCACGTGGTCGGCGTCGGCGCGACGCAGGATCCGCGCCTCCTCCAGGAACCGCTCCCGGATGTCGGGGTGCTGGGCCCAGTTGTCGGCCAGCGCCTTGACCGCGACGTCGGAGTCCAGCTCGTCGTCGTGGTAGCGCCACACGGTGGCGAACCCGCCGGCCCCGATCCGCTCCATCCGACGAAGGCGCCCGAGGCGCAGCGGAAGGGACATGTCGGTAGTCTGCCCGAGTTCGGACCCGACCCCCGTCAACACAGGAGCGACCGGTGGCTGATTCATCGTTCGACCCGCCCGACGTCGACGCGCTCGCCCGCGCGGCCGCGGCCGGCGACGACGCTGCGCTGCAGGATCTGCTGTCGGCGGTCGAGCCCCGGGTGAAGCGGATCGTCTCCCGGATGCTGCTGCACCCGCAGGATGCGGAGGAGGCCGCGCAGGACGCTCTGCTCGCTGTCGCACGCAACATCGCGAAGTTCGAGGGTCGCAGCCGGTTCACCACCTGGCTGCACGCCATCGCCAGCAACAGCGCCCGGTCGACGTACCGCTCGCTCAAACGCAGGGCGGGCGAGCTCTCGGCCGAGGAGCTGCCGCTCAGCGTGGACCCGCGAACCACCAGCGTGATCGCCGGCAGCCGCCTCGACCTCCTCGAGGCGCTCGAGACCCTGGGCCGGGATCGCCCTGAGCTGGTCGAGCCACTGGTCCTGCGCGACGTCAACGAGCTCGACTACAACGAGATCGCACGGCTCCTGGACGTGCCGCTCGGGACGGTGAAGTCGCGCATCCACCATGCCCGCACGCTGGTGCGGCCGTTGCTCGCGACCACCGACTGAGGAAGCCCTCACCAGACGCTCAGGCCTGCTCGCCGATGACGAGCCTGCCGTGGTCGCGCCGGGCCACGATCCGGCAGTCGCCCGACAGGTCGCACGTGCGGATCCAGCTGCCCGTCCGGGGCGTCAGGTCGCCGTCGGTGCGGCCGACGAGCAGCAGGTGGTCCCCGTCGAGCCACGTCGCCCCCTGGGTCCAGTCGGGAGTCAGGAACGCCTTGACGCCGGCAGAGGGGCCCTTGTCGGTGGCGAAGCTGGCGAACTCCGCGGGCCCGAAACCGTCGTCCTGGGACTGCACCGCCAGGATCCGCGAACCGTCGGGGCTGAACACCTGGCTGACGCCCCCGGCGGCGCGCCAGTCACAGGTGGTCCAGTCGGTGGCAGGGGCGCTGGGGGCGCCGGGGGCGCCGGGGGCGGTGGCGACGCGGAGGCACGCATAGGTGTCCCAGGTGGCGACGCCGTCCACGTTCACCGAGCCGCTGAGCAGGGAGCCGTCGACGGTGGCGGTGAGCCCGCGCATCCCGGGGGACCCGGTGTTCCTCGTCGTGCCGGTGGAAGGGTCCCAGGTGAACAGTCGCCAGGGCTCTCTGTCGTTGCCCGGCGGGGCGCCCTGGGGCTCGTCCTCCTCGCTGACCAGCACTCGGTCGCCCTGCCAGACGGCGGTGACCGGGTGGGCGAACGAGCGGCCCCGCGCGGCCACCCGGCCGGTCAGGTCCCAGACGGTAGGTCGGCCGGTGTCGAGATCGGTGCCCACGACCTTGGTTCCGGTCGCGTCGAGGTCCCAGCGCTCGGCCAGGTCGGCGACGCGGTTGGTGCTGCCGTCCGGCGTGACGTGGTAGATCCGGAAGTTCGGCAGCTGCGCGCTGGTCGCCTGCTCGATCAGGTAGCCGTCCGCGCTGCGGACGAGACGGTGCGGGGTGCCGAAGGGCGCGTCGTAGCGGATGGTCGACTTGCCGTCGTGGATCGTCCTGTTCCCGGCGTACAGGATCGAGCCGCTGCCGGGAAGCGCGCTGGACGGGCCTGCGGAGGTGGCTGGTGCGGGCACGCGGACCGAGGGTGACGGCGTCGTCGTCGGGGACCGGGATGCGCTCGCGGCACCTGAGGCGCCGTCGCCGCGTACGACGGCGCACACCGTCCCGCCGGCGATGCCGACGACTCCGGCAGCGATCAGCGCGGCAGCGGTGCTGCGGCTCACAGTGACCCCCTGAGCCGCAGACCGACGCTCAGGACTGCTCCCCGAGCACCAGCTTGCCGGGTGCTCGCGTGGTCACCTCGGTGCATTCCCCGGTGAGGTCGCACAGCCGGATCCAGCGGCCGGTCTCGGGGGTCAGGTCAGCGTCCGTGGCACCGATCAGCAGCAGGTGGTCCTCATCGAGCCAGGCGGCGTCCATGGTCAGGTCCGGGGTCAGGAAGGTCCGGACGCCCCCTGAGGGGCCCTTCTCGGCGGAGAAGGTGGCGAACTGGCCAGGGCCGAAGCCGTCGGTCTGCGCGGGGACGGCCAGCACGCGGGTGCCTGCGGGGCTGAACAGCTGGGTGGCTCCGCCGTTGGCGCGCCAGTCGCAGGTGGTCCACTCGGTGGCCGGGCTGCCGGGTGTCGCGGCCACCCGCAGGCAGGGGTTGGCGTTGTCGGTCGTGAACCCCTCGACTCCCACCGCGCCGCCGAGCAGCGTGCCGTCGGGGGAGACGGTGAGGTCGGCCATGCCGGGGACGGCGGTCTGCTTGGTCTTCCCGCTCGTGGGGTCCCAGGTGAACAGGCGCCAGGGGTCCTGGCTGTCCAGGTGTGCGCTGATCAGCACCCGGTCGCCCTGCCAGACGGCTGTCGCGGGACCGTCGTACTTCGGGCCGCGTGCCGTCGGTGACCCGGTGAGGTCCCACGTGGTGACCCGGCCCGAGTCGAGGTCGGTGCCGACCACGTGGTCGCCCTGTTCGTTGACGTCCCAGTCCCCGAGCACGTCGGCCACGCGGGTGGTGGCTCCGTCCTCGGCCACGGCGTAGATCCGGAAGCTGGGCTCCTGCGGGCTGGTGCTCTGGGCGATCAGATAGCCCGTGGCACTGCGGACGAGGCGGTCCGGGGTGTCGAAGGGCGCGCGGTAGCGGATGCGCTGATCGCCGTCGTGGATGGTCTTGTCCCCCGCGTAGAGGACGGTCCGGGGGCTGGGGGAGGGGCTGGGGGAGGAGCCGGGCGGGGACGACGCGGTGGGACCGGAGCTGCCGCGTACGACGGCCGACACCGTCCCGCCGACGAGTCCGACGACCCCGGCCGCGATCAGCGCCGCAGCAGTGGTGCGATTCATGGTGACCCCCTGGGCTCGATTCTTGCCAACACTGGTTGGAGTCGCCAACCCCGGGTTTGGTTCTCAGCAGCGCCGAGATCTGTGTGCACGCCCCACGTGATCCTGGTCGCCTGCGGGTTTCTCCCGGTGTGGGCGGGGGTACATCTCGGTCGGATCGGGCGCGGCGCCCGTCGGGGACAAGGAGAGTGCAGATGAACCACGAGCCTGAGCAGGGCCTGTCGGCAGACGAGCTGGGCGCGGAGGGCGTGACTGCGCTGCCCGACAAGGAAGTCGTCTCGATCCTCGACCTCAACGCCGACATCGACCTGGCCATCGACGCGGCTGCCCCGATCGACCTCGCGGTCGCTGCGAACGCCAACGTCGCCGCGCCGATCGACGCCGCCGTCGGCGCCAACATCCTCTCGGTGGACTCCTCCGCCCAGGCGCTCAGCGACCAGGGCGTGATGATCAACCAGGGCATCGACGCGGACGCCACCGCTAACGCCGACCAGGGCAGCGTCATCGGCCAGGGCAACGACGTGGTCGACGACGGCGCAGCCGCTGACGGGAGCCAGGCCGGCGCCGCGGCCGCCGGTGCCGCCATGGGCGACCCGACTGCCGGGGTTGCGGACGGTGCCGCGGGTGCCGTCGACGGCGCCACCGGTGCCGTGGACGGTGCGACCGGCGGGGCGACCGGCGGCGCCACGGACGGTCTCGGGGGCGTCGTGGACGGCGCCACCGGCGCCGCGGGTGGCGCCCTCGGCGGTCTGCAGTCGGGTGCCCTGTCCGGTGACCTGCTGAAGGTGGACGTCAACGTCGACGCCGACGCCGACATCGCGGCGCCCATCAACGGTGCGGTGGCGGCCAACGCCAACGTCGCCGCACCGATCGACGCCGCGGTCGCCGCCAACGTCGGCAGCGTCAACAGCGACGCCGTCGCCGTCTCCCAGCAGGACGCGATCATCGACCAGCAGGTGACCGGTTCTGCGGAGGCGAACTCCACGCAGTCCTCCGACATCGAGCAGTAGCAACCGCGCGATGACGGTGGTCAACGGGCCATCGACGGGGTCCGGTGACGCACTCGCGTCGCCGGACCTCGTCGCGGAGACGGCGGACGTGCCGTCCCGGGCCGACGGTGTGCAGTTGATCGGTGAGATGAAGGGCTCCGGCTACCGCACCCCGCCGGCCCTGGCCCGCCGGGCGGACGGTCAGACCGTCCAGCTGACCCCACTGCTCTACCTCGTGCTCGAGGCGATGGACGGTCGGCGTACCTCTGCCGAGATCGCCGCCGTCGTCAGCGGGCCCTTCGGTCGTACCGTCTCCGGCGCCAACGTGCGCACGCTCCTCGACGACCAGCTCCGGCCTGCCGGCCTCGTCACGGGGCCGGACGGGTCACAGCCGCAGGTGCAGAAGTCGAACCCGCTGCTGGCCCTGCGCTTCAAGTACGCCGTCACCGACGAGCAGCTCACCCGCCGGCTGACGGCTCCTTTCGGCTGGCTGTTCAACCCGGTCGTCGTCGCCCTGGTGCTCGCGGGCCTCGTGGCGACGAGCTGGTGGGTCTTCTTCGAGAAGGGGCTCGCCTCGGCCACCCATGAGGCCTTCGCCAAGCCGGGTCTGCTGCTGCTGGTCGTCGTGGTGACCGTGCTCTCCGCCGGCTTCCACGAGTTCGGCCACGCGGCCGCGGCGCGCCGCGCCGGCGCTGTTCCCGGCGTCATGGGCGCCGGCATCTACCTGGTCTGGCCGGCCTTCTACACCGACGTCACGGACTCCTACCGGCTCGGCCGCGGCGGGCGGGTGCTCACCGACCTCGGTGGCCTCTACTTCAACGCGATCGTGGCCGTGGCCATCACGGGCTTGTGGTGGGTCACCTCCTACGACGCACTGCTGCTCGTCGTGGCCACCCAGATCCTGCAGATGGTCCGGCAGCTCACCCCGATCGTGCGGTTCGACGGCTATCACGTGCTCGCCGACGTCACCGGGGTCCCCGACCTCTTCCACCGGATCAGGCCCACGTTGCTCGGCCTGCTGCCGTGGCGGTGGCGGCACCCGGAGTCCACGATCCTCAAGCCGTGGGCCCGGGCCGTGGTCAGCCTCTGGGTGCTCGTCGTCGTCCCGATGCTGCTGTTCTCGCTGTGGTGCATGGTGGTGGCGCTGCCGCGCATCCTCGGGACCGCCTGGGCCAGCGTCGGCCAGCAGAGCTTCCTGCTCGCTCAGGCCTGGTCCGATGCCGAGGTGCTCTCCGTGCTCGCCCGTGCGATCGCGGTCCTCGCAGTCGTGTTCCCGATCCTGGCGATCGCCGTCATCCTCGTCCGTCTCGTGCGTCGCGTGGGGGCCAAGGTCCTGGCGGCGACCGAGGGCCGGCCCGTCCGGCGAGCCGCAGCGGCGGTCCTGACCCTCGCCCTGGTGGCCGGCCTCGCCTACGCCTGGTGGCCGCGGGACGGTGCCTACCGCCCGATCCAGCCCTACGAGGGGGGCACCCTGACCCAGGCGGCCAGCGTCGTCCGTTCCGCCGCGCCAGGACTGCGCCCCGGGACCCAGGGCCGGCTGACCACCGCCTGGTCCGACGACGACGTCCGGCCCACGCGCGAGAAGCCCCAGCTGGCGCTGGTCCTGGTCCCGCGGGACGGCGCAGAGACAGGGTCGACCGGCTCGACCGGCTCGTCCGACGGCGCGCCAGAGGCCTGGGTCTTCCCGTTCAACAAGCCACTGGATCCGGGCGCCGGTGACAACCAGGCGCTGGCGGTCAACACCCGCGACAACACCATCCGCTACGACGTCGCGTTCGCGCTCGTGTGGATCGATGACGACTCCGCGGCCCTGAACAAGAACGAGGCGTACGCCTTCGCCAGCTGCTCGAACTGTGCGGCGGTCTCGATCGGCTTCCAGGTCGTCCTGGTGACCGGCGAGAACCACGTCGCCGTCCCGCAGAACATCTCGGCGGCGGTGAACTACGACTGCGTCAACTGCCTCACCTACGCCCTGGCGACCCAGCTGTTCGTCACTGTCGACGGGCCGTTGAGTGACGCGCAGAACCGCGACCTGGCAGCCCTGTGGCAGGAGATCGCCGCGTTCGGCACGAACATCACCTCGGTGCCGCTCAACGAGATCCGGGACCGGCTCACGGCCTACGAGGCCCAGATCCTGGAGATCGTCGGTGTCCAGCGAGGCCCGGCCAGTCCCAGCGAGACCGGCCAGAGCCCGGGTGCCGGTCCGTCGGAGGGGACCTCACCGTCGGCCGAGCCCAGTGAGGGCGCCTCACAGGGCGGTGACCCGTCGGGAGGGACGTCCACGACGGCGGAGCCGGAACCGACCGGCGACCCGACGCCGGACCCGGGGCCGGACCCGGGGCAGGGGACCTCGCCCTCGCCGGCTGCCCCCGAGGCCTCGTCGCCTGCGCCGGACCCCGCCCCGTCGGCCTCTCCCTGAGTGATCCACACGGGCTGTCGAGGCGTCACGCCGCCTTGCGGCGATCCCAGATCCGGCTGGGGTGCCGGCGGCCCGGACCGGGGTCCGGAGTCGGCGTGACCACCTGCGGGAGACTGCGCACGAGCTCCTCGGCAGCGGCCCGACCGTCGGCCAGGTGTTGGCGGGTGTTGCTGAAGTCGATCATTCCGTTGCCGCGGTCGGGGGTCGTCATCCGGTGCACCGCGACGCCTGCGCCGAGATCCGGAGCGGGGTTGACCCGCATGGCGACGCTCAGGCTGGCGACCAGCACGTCGATCGGCGTACGTCCGCGCGGGAGGCGGGCCGGCACGCTCGCGTCGAGGACGAAGACCCGGGTCGGGGCCAGGTCGGCGGCGCCGCGGATGGGAACGAGGTCGGCGACGCCGCCGTCGACGTGCATGCCGCCGAACCCACAGCTGTCGGGCAGCCTCACCGGCGGGAAGACCCCTGGCACGGCGGCGGAGGCGAGGAGCAGCTGGGCCAGCCGGCCGTGCCGGTGGTACGCCGCACTCTCACCGCCCAGGGGGGTGGTCACGATCCGCACGGGGACAGGCAGGTCCTCGAGTCGTTGGGCTGGCATCCAGTCGGCGATCAGCCGGGTCAGCGCGTCGGGGGAGAACAGGTAGGGGCGCTGCCGGACGAGGTGTCCGATGCGGGTCAGGGTGCCCCCCGGGAAGATGTCGCGGGTGCCGAGTCGCAGCCAGCGTGTGCGGAGGTCCGCGACCCGCGCCTGGTCGGCCCGCCAGCCGATGAAGGCGGCGTTCAGGGCGCCGACCGAGGTGCCGACCAGCGCGTGCGGCACGATGCCGTGCTCGAAGAGCACCTCCATCATCCCGACCTGAACGGCCCCACGGGCTGCGCCTCCGGACAGCACGAACACGTTTCGGTGCGGTCCTGCGGCTGCTGGTTGGATGTCCATCTGGCCCTCCGGGCTGAATTTCGTTTCGTATTCTGATATTCGGCCGGGCCTGTCGGTTTTGCAGGCAAATGGGCGAAATTAGTACCATTGTCAGAACGTGGTCTAGCCCCCGCGCAGCGCGCGCTGGACGACTGGCCCGCGACTGCGGGTCCAAAGGGGGAACCGCGGCCCCGCGTGGGGTCAGCCCACGCGGGGCCGCGGTTCTGTCTCCGGGCTGGTCAGTGGCGGGCCGATCAGTGCCGGAGACCGGACGGACCGGCAACGTGCGGATCGTTGCGCAGGGTCCGGCAGAGCGTGTGCTGCGCCGGGGGCTAACCCGTTTCCCGACGCAGGGAGGCGTCGCAGGAGCGGACGGCGGAGCGGGTGGTGCCGTGGTGGTTCACCGAGATCTGGGGGACTTGCACGATCGTGAACCTCCTCATCGGAGACCGGCGGGCTACCGGATGTGACAGGGATTACCCCGGTTCGCCCGCGCCCTAAACATCGAGTTTCCGGAAGTTCTGGACGCCCTCGAACTGCCGTCGGGCCCCGGGGGGTGGTCCAGTCGGTGTGGCAGATTCCAGCCGCAGGGCGCTTGACGCGGCTTTGACCAAGACTTGAGGCCGGGGTGTCCACATCTCACTACGATTTCCGGATATTGCCCTGCCTTGCCCAAGGACATCCTGTGCACATCCGCATCTCCGGCGGGCGACGTCACGGTCTCGGAGCCGGGGGAGGCGGCATTGCCGGGCGTCGACTCGCTCCCGCCCTGGGGGCGGGCATCCTGGCCCTGGCTGTTGCTGTGCCCTTGTGGATGCTTGCCTCCGCGCCACGCGCTCTGCGCGGCGCGGGCTGGCATCTCGCATCGCTGGTCACCAGCCTGCTGGCGTGCTCGTTGCTGGTGGTGGCGTTCCTGCTCCCCAGCCGGGTCCGGTTGTTCACCACGGCGCTCGGCGTCGAGCGGTTGCTGCGCGGGCACCGGGCGCTGGCGCTCGTCGCGGTCGGGCTCGTCCTCGCACACGTGGGCTTCGTGCTGGCGCACAGCGGTGGCTTCGGCGTGCTCGACCTGCGCACCGCGCCACCGCGGGTCTGGGCCGCGGCGACCGCCACGGTCGCGTTGCTGCTGATCGTGGTGCTGGCGCTCACCCGCCGGCGACGCCGGCCACGCTACGAGGGCTGGCGCCTGGTGCACGTGGGCCTGGCGAACGTCGCCGTCCTCGGGACCGGGCTGCACGTCTGGTGGTTGCGTGACCTGACCCGGTACAGCGCCGGCGTGTGGTGGTTCACGGTGCTGGGTGCGGGTCTGCTGCTGCTGAGCGTCTATCGCTGGTTGCTCCGACCCCTGCGTTCGCGCCGGAACAGCTATGTGGTCGAGGAGGTCCGCACGTCGTCCTCGACGGCGGTGACGCTGGTGCTCCGGGCCGTGGGGCACCCGGGACTGAGGTTCAGCCCCGGACAGTTCGCCTGGTTGAAGATCGGTGAGTCGCCGTTCGTGTTCGAGGAGCACCCGTTCACGATCGCCTCGGCTGCCACCCGGCCGTGGCGCAAGGAGTTCACCATCAAGGCACTGGGCGACTTCAGCGAGCTCGTCGCCGCGATCCGTCCCGGTCGCCGGGTGCACCTCGACGGCCCGCACGGTGCGTTCACCCTGGACGGCCTCGACTCGCCGGGGTTCGTGTTCGTCGCGGGGGGTGTCGGGATCACCCCGATGCTGAGCATGTTGCGCACGATGGCCGACCGGCACGACGCGCGGCCGGTCGTGCTGGTCGTGGCAGGCCGTACGGCGGACGACCTGCTGCACCGGGCCGATCACGAGCACCTCGAGGAGAGGCTCGACCTGCACCTGGTCGAGATCCTCGAGGAGCCCCCGGACGACTGGCGCGGTGAGGTGGGCTGGCTCGACGACGCGGTGCTCGAGAAGGCGCTGCCTCGGCGAAGGATCCGATCGCACTGCCACTACTTCATCTGCGGGCCGGGTCCCATGGTGGCCGCGTCGACCCGGCTGCTCCGTGACCGGTGGGGCATCGCCCCCCGTCGGATCCACACCGAGCTGTTCGACGTCGTCTGACGCCGGCGATGGTCTCCGGGCGTGTGCTCAGAGCTGAGCCAGGAGGTCCCGCATCCGGTTGATCTCGGCCGCCTGCGATGCGCTGACGTCCGCCGTCATCTCGCCGACCAGGACGTCGCCGACCTCCGGCGCCGCCCGATCAGCCATCTCCACGGCGCCACGGTGATGCCGGATCATGCCGCGCAGGAACAGCCGGTCGAACCGTGCGCCGCGCGCCGATGCCAGCCCCTTCATCTCGGCGGGCGTGAGCATGCCGGTCATCGGGATGTGGCCGTGCTCGCCGTGGTCGAACTCGGCTGGGTCGTCATCTGCCGTCGGGACCTCGAGACCGCGCTCGTCGAGCCAGGCCGCCATCGTGAGGATCTCGGGTGCCTGCGCGGCACGGATCCGCTCGGCGAGCCGGCCCACCCGCGGGTCATGGGCCCGCTCAGAGGCGAGCTCCGACATCTGCACCGCTTGCGCGTGGTGGGGGATCATCATCTGCACGAAGGCCATGTCGGTGTGCGTCCACTGGCTCGGGGGGACCACGGTGCCGGGGGCGACCTCGCTCGCCGCCTCGCCCGGGAGTCCGGGCTGGATGACCCGTGGACCGGGTGCACCTGCGTCCGGTGCGGGTTCGGAGCTGCAGCCTGCGAGTACGGCGAGCATGGCCAGGAGCAGCGCCGGCAGGCGGCGTACGACCTCGGGGCGGGCAGGCAGGGTCGTGCTGCTCGACATCTCCGACCGGGAGCACCCGGTGGTCACCGAGCAGGTGCGAGACACCGAGAACTTCGCGTTCTGGCACTCCGCGACCTTCAACGACGCCGGCACCAAGGTCGTCTTCACCGACGAGCTCGGCGGCAGCGGGGCGGCGACCTGCAACCCCACGGTCGGCCCGAACAAGGGCGCCGACGCCATCTACGACATCGTGCGGGGTGATCTGGTCTTCAAGAGCTACTACAAGATCCCGCGGACCAACTCCAACACCGAGAACTGCGTGGCCCACAACGGCTCGCTGATCCCGGTCGAGGGCAAGGACATCATGGTCCAGGCGTGGTACCAGGGCGGCATCTCGGTCTTCGACTTCACGAACTCGCGCAATCCGCAGGAGATCGCCTGGGTCGACCGCGGCCCCGTCGACGAGACCAAGCTCGTCCTCGGCGGCTCGTGGTCGGCGTACTACTACAACGGCTACATCTACTCCAACGACATCCAGCAGGGCTTCGACGTGCTGGGCGTCGTGGACAAGCGACTGAAGAAGGCTGGAGACGTCCGGATGGACGTGTTCAACCCGCAGTCCCAGCCGTCGTACAACGGCTGAACCCCAGGGAACGGCGAAGGCCCCGACCGGTTCGGTCGGGGCCTTCGTGGTGGTGGCCAGGAGGCGGGTCGGAGCGCTGACACCACCGACGAGACCCGTCGCGCGCGAGACCCACGGCGGTCCGGCAGGGGTGACAGGCGTCCTGAGACTCACTAGTCTCGAAAATCTTCCCTTGCCTTGCGGCGGATGCTGAGGTGCTCATATGCCCGAGATTCTCGTTGGTGTCGATCGAAGCGAGCAGAGCAGGCGGGCGGTCGAGTTCTCTGCGGAGCGAGCCCATCAGCTGCAGCGCAGCGTGCTGGTCGTGCACGTCATCCCATGGTCGCCGTTCTCGTTCAACACGCCTGAGGAGAACGAGCACCGGTCCACCCGGCGGGCAGAGGAGATCGCCGCCGCCACCGACCAGATCGTCGAGCCCATGGCCGCGATCGTGCGAGAGAGGAACGTCGAGGTGGAGACCCTGGTTCAGCACGGGGACCCGGTGGACACCCTGATCGACATCGCCAACCAGCGCCAGAGCAACCACATCGTGCTGGGCCGGACGGGCGACAGTCGGCTGAAGCGAGCACTCTTCGGAAGCATCCCCTCACAGGTCGTGCAGCATGCGACCGTGCCGGTGACGGTGGTCCCGTGAGCGGCCTCGCGGGCCCGGTCCCCCTGGGTCTGGACGACACGGTCAGCAAGTACTTCGGGCCGGTCTCCGACTTCGTCGTCAGCGTCGTCTTCTACTCGGTGAAGGTCTTCGGTGCCGACGTCTCCCTGATCGTCCTGTGGCTGATCGCCGCGGCCATCTTCTTCACGGTCTGGTTCGGGTTCCCGCAGCTGCGCGCGCTGCCGCACTCGATCAACCTGGTCCGTGGCAGGTACTCCAAGCCGGAGGACGCCGGAGAGGTCTCTCACTTCCAGGCGCTGGCGACTGCGATCTCGGGCACCGTCGGTCTGGGCAACATCGCAGGCGTCGCGGTGGCCATCTCCCTGGGTGGCCCTGGGGCGACCTTCTGGATGATCGTTGCCGGCTTCTTCGGGATGGCCTCCAAGATGGCGGAGTGCACCCTCGGGGTGATGTACCGCCGCAACCACGCGGACGGTTCGGTCTCGGGTGGCCCGATGTACTACCTGCGCGACGGGGTGGCGCAGGTCACCGGGAACGTCCGGCTGGGGAAGTTCCTCGCAGCATTCTTCGCGGTGTGCTGCATCGGTGGGTCGCTCGGCGGGGGCAACATGTTCCAGGCGAACCAGGCGACGGCCCAGATCGTCTCCGTGACCGGAGGAGACGACAGCCCGTTCGCGGACATCAACTGGGTGATCGGCCTGGTCTTCGCGGTGGCCGTGGCTGCGGTGATCATCGGCGGCATCAAGAGCATTGCTCGGGTGACCGAGAAGGTCGTGCCGTTCATGGCGGGCACCTACATCGCGGCCTGCCTGGTCGTCATCATCGGCAGCATCGACCAGGTTCCCGGTGCTTTCGGCGACATCGTGAGCGGAGCGTTCAACCCCCAGAGCGTCGCCGGCGGGTTCCTCGGCGTGCTGATGGTCGGGTTCCAGCGCGCCGCTTTCTCCAACGAGGCCGGGATCGGGTCGGCGTCCATCGCCCACTCCGCGGTCAAGACCAAGGAGCCGGCCACGGAGGGCTTCGTCGCGCTGCTGGAGCCGATGATCGACACGATCGTGATCTGCACGATGACCGCGCTCACGATCGTGATCACCGGTGCCTGGAACGACCCCGACGCCTCCGAGCTCGGCGGGGTCGGGCTCACCTCCCGGGCCTTCGAGTCGGTGCTGCCCTGGTTCCCCAATCTGCTGGCGCTCGCCGTCGTGCTGTTCGCGTTCTCGACGATGATCTCGTGGTCCTACTACGGCATGAAGGCGACCGGGTACCTGTTCGGCGACAGCACCACGGCTGAGATCGTGTTCAAGGTCGTCTTCTGCCTGTTCATCATCATCGGTGCGGCCACGTCCCTCGACCCGGTGATCGGCTTCAGCGACTCGATGATCTTCTCGATGTCGATCGCGAACGTGATCGGTCTCTACATCCTGGCCAAGACCGTCCGCAACGAGATCCGCAGCCACCTGGCCAAGGTGAAGTCCGGCGAGTTCGAGCGGGTGCACTGAGCCTGACGGTCAGGCTGGGGGAACCGTCCTCGGAACGGCTGAACCTCAGCGAACGACGAAGGCCCCGACCAATCGGTCGGGGCCTTCGTGGTGGTGGCCAGGGGCGGGGTCGAACCGCCGACCTTCCACTTTTCAGGCGGACGCTCGTACCAACTGAGCTACCTGGCCGCACCTCCTGCACCGCTCGTCCGGAGACTGGCGACACAGGCCGACCTCCGTTTCCAGAGGCCGCGAGGAACTCTACCGGAACGTCGGTGGGGGCGCGAAACCGCGGTACGTGGTGGGTCGACCGGGGCGCAGAGACCTCCCGCACGGCAGGATCGCGCAGCTTCAGACGATGGCTGGCGCCAACACCGCCGCCGAACTCGGTGGCCGTCCTGCGTCGCACACTTCGGTTGCCCGTCGCCCTGCTCGCGCTCGTGCTCACCAGCTGCTTCCTCGCCGGCCCCGGCCTCGGCCGGGGAGTCGTGTCGCAAGGCCGACGACAACGGGAAGGCGTAGCCGTCGTACCTCATCCGTCACAGGTTCCCGTGCAAAACCCGAGCTTCCCGTCCTTTGCAAAGCACGGGAAGCTCGGGTTTCCCACGGGACCGTGGGAAACCACACTCACCCCCGAAAGGTCAGCCGCCGCACCCGCTGGTGGGCCAGTGCGGCCCGGGCGGCATTCATCCCCGCCGCCCCGTGTACGCCGCCTCCGGGATGCGCCGAGGCACCACCGAGATAGAGACCCGGCACGCCGGTCTCGGCACGGCCGGCGCCCGCCACGGGGCGGAAGATCAGCTCCTGGTGCAGCTGGGAGGTGCCGCCGTTGATGGCGCCGCCGAGGAGGTTGGGGTTCCTGCTCTCCAGCTCGGCCGGTCCGAGGATGCGGCGCTCGATGATCCGGGAGCCGAACCCGGGGGCCAGCTTCTCGAAGCGCTCCTGCATCCGGTCGGCGAAGCGTTCCAGCTCGTCGCCGTCCCACCGGCCGGTCAGGCCGTCGTTGCCGGCGTCTCCCCGGGTCTGCTGCGGCACGTGCGTGTAGGCCCACATCGACTCGGTGCCGGCCGGGGACCTGGTCGGGTCGGTCGTGGTCATCTGACCGGCCAGCATGAACGGACGCGCGGGCACCAGTCCGCCGGAGACCTGGCCCAGCGCCTCGACCATGTCGTGGACGGAGTCGGCGATGTGCAGCGTGCCGGGGGCCTTGGCGGGGCGGCTCTGCCACGGGACCTCGCCGTCCAGGGCCCAGTCCACCTTGATCGTCGAGGGGTCGAGCTGGAAGTTCCTCATGCCGCGGCGCACGCGTCGAGGGACGTCGTCGGGGTCCAGCAGGTCGCCGTACAGGCTCGGCGCGACGACCGTGGCCACCACGGCCCGGCTCGCCCGGAACGTCTCGCCGCCGGCGGTGTGCACGGTGCTGGCGCGGCCGCCGGTGGTGCCGATCCGCTCGACCGGCGCGGAGCACCGGATCTCGCCACCGTGCGCCCGCAGGCGGCGGGCCAGCGCCTGCGTGAGGTTCCCCGACCCGCCCTCGGGGACGGGGAAGCCGACGGTCTGGCCGAGCATGCTCATCAGCAGGCCCATGACTCCGGAGCCGGGGGCGTCCAGGGGGATGTCGGTGTGCCCGGCGCTGCCGGAGAGCAGCAGCTGCGGCGCGTCGCCGCCGAACCGCTTGCGGCCCAGGTCGACGACGGGGGTGAGCAGGTCCTGGACGAACCGGAGCCCCCCGACGCGGGGCAGCCGGAGCAGGCCGGAGAGGCCGGCGCGCACCGGGGGGAAGGGGGTCAGCAGCCCCTCGAGCAGGTGTGGGCCGATCACGTCCCAGTCCGCGCACAGGTCCAGCCAGGCCTTCCCGTCGCCGGGGTGCCGGTCGTCGAACCAGGAGGCGGTCTGGTGCCGGTCGCGGTCCAGCAGGGCCCAGGAGCCGTCCTGCTGCGGGTGGCCGAGCACGGCGGGAGCGTGCCGCCAGGTCAGGCCGTGGTCCTCGAGACCGAACGACTGGATCGTGGCCGAGGCCGCCGCGAGCGGGTAGAAGGCGCTGAAGGTGTCGTGCACGTAGTCGGGGTGGACGTCGTTGTCGCTGCGGACGGCACCACCCAGTTCGGTCTGGCCCTCCAGGACGAGGACCGACCAACCCGCGTCTGCCAGGTGGTTCGCCGCGACGAGGCCGTTGGGCCCGGAGCCGATCACGACCGCGTCGTACGTCGTGCTCATGGCGAGCCGCCCACGACGGCTGCGGTCACGGCCGACGCTCGGCGACGAACGCCAACCGGCGCAGCGTCTCCACGTTGCGCCACTTCAGCAGCGGAGCCCGCAGGGGCGTGGGCACGAGCTTGCCGGGTCCGGAGACGACGTCCTCCTCGATCACCACCCGGGTGCCGGCGCCGTGCTCGCTGAGGTGCAGGGTCACGCCGGCCTCGCCGAACGGGAGGGCCTTGGCGCGCAGGCTCAGCTTCCGCAACGGCTCGCAGTCGGTGACCTCGGTGTCGTCGTCGATCAGCACCGGCCAGCCGCCGACCGAGTGGTGGATCCGTGACCCCACCGCCGGCCAGTCCGGCTCCACCTCACGCATCCGCGAGGCCCCGACCACCCAGAGGGGGTACAGCCACCCGTCCGCCAGCACGTCCCACACTCGTTGGGGCGTCGTGTCGATGATGCGCTCGTTGGTCGTCATGTCCCGGAACGTACCCGGCGACAGGTTGCCCACACGCGGCCGCCGGATCGGGGCGCGCACGTGGGCGGGAACGGCAGCAGGCCCCTCGACCAGATGGTCGAGAGGCCTGCTGAATGTCGTTCTCCTGCGACCCCGACGGGACTCGAACCCGCGGCCTCCGCCGTGACAGGGCGGCGCGCTAACCAACTGCGCTACGGGGCCTGGTGGATCAGAACTCGCTGTGAAGCGAAGCCACGGAATGCTAACCCATGACCGGCCCAGCTTCTAAATCCGCACCCCCAACGGGATTCGAACCCGTGCTACCGGCGTGAAAGGCCAGCGTCCTAGGCCACTAGACGATGGGGGCCCGCCACTCCGGAGAGCGACGGGGGCAAGCATAGGCGAGGTCGCTCGTCAGGCGTAGCCGAGGTCGTGCAGCGCCGCGTCGTCGATCCCGAAGTGGTGCGCGATCTCGTGCACCACGGTGATCCGGACCTCGTCGACGAGCTGCTCCTGGGTGGCGCACATCCGGGTCAGGGGGCCGCGGTAGACCAGGATCCGGTCCGGGCCGCGGAAGGTGTAGGTGCTGTCGCGCTCGGTGAGCGGGATGCCGTCGTAGAGCCCGAGGAGGTCGGGGTCACCGGCGGGGGGCTCGGGCTCGACGAGGACCACGACGTTGTCCATCAGCGCGGCCAGCTCCGCCGGGACCCCGTCGAGCGCCTGGGCCACGAGCTCCTCGAACTCAGCCTCGTCGATCTCCACCCAGCCAGCCTCGCACGTGCCCGGAAATGAACAGTCCGAGGCCGGTGGCACCACTTCCGCGGAGGAAGTGGTGCTCCGGACCTCGGACCATCGCGGGTCGGGTGCGTCAGGACTCAGGCAGCGAGCTGCTGCTCCTCGCGCTTCGCGGGACGGGCGGGGGTGCTGTTGATGCCCATGAAGTTGTTCGGCAGCGAGAGCCGGATGACCTTGTGCCACGCGGAGGCGACCTGGCGGGGGAGCGAGCCCTCGGTGTAGGTGAGGCCGTAGCGCTCGAAGAGGTCCTTCACCTTGGGTGCGATCTCCTGGTAGCGGTTGCTGGGGAGGTCGGGGAACAGGTGGTGCTCGATCTGGAACGACAGGTTGCCGGTCGCGATGTGCATCGCCTTGGAGCCGGAGATGTTGGCCGAGCCGAGCATCTGGCGGACGTACCACTCACCCTTGGTCTCACCGACGATCGACTTCTTCTCGAAGGTCTGCACGCCCTCGGGGAAGTGACCGCACATGATCACCGAGTGCGTCCACAGGTTGCGGACCACGTTCGCGGTGAAGTTCGCCGCGATCGTGTGCAGGAACGAGGGGCCGGACAGGATCGGGTGCACCACGTAGTCGCGCGTCGCCTGGCGGCGGATCTTCTTCAGCGTGATCTTCGCGCGGTCCTTGAACGCGGCCGACTTCAGCGTCTTGCGCTTGACGTGCTTGCCGATCTCGAGGTCGTACGCCGCGATGCCGTACTCGAAGAAGCAGGCGTTGATGAAGTTCCACAACGGCTGCGCCAGGAACACCGGGTGCCAGCGCTGGTCCTCGTCGACGCGCATGATGCCGTAGCCGAGGTCGTTGTCCTTGCCGACGACGTTGGTGAAGTTGTGGTGCAGCTCGTTGTGCGAGTGCTTCCACTGCTCCGAGGGGGAGGCGTTGTCCCACTCCCAGGTGGTCGAGTGGATCTTCGGGTCACGCATCCAGTCCCACTGGCCGTGCATGACGTTGTGGCCGATCTCCATGTTCTCGAGGATCTTGGCCACGGACAGCCCGGCGGTGCCGACGATCCACGCCGGCGGGAACAGCGAGAACAGCAGCACCGCGCGCGAGCCGAGCTCGAGCTTGCGCTGCACGTCGATGACCTTGCGGATGTACTTCGCGTCGCTCTCGCCGCGGGCCTCGACGATCTCGGCGCGGATCGCGTCGAGCTCGCGGCCGATCTGCTCGATGTCGGCGTCGGTGAGGTGGTCGATCGGGCTCTGGGGCTTTCTCTGCAGGACGGTCATGGGATCTCCTTCGCGGTGATCGTCGTGTGTCTGGTCAGTGGTCGATGCGACAGGGGCCGGCGGCCGCGCTGATGCAGGTCTGGATCTTGACGCCGTCGCCCTCGGCGGCGGTGGTGATGTCGCCGGTGCGCAGGTCGCGCACGGCACCTTCGCGGAGCGGCAGGACGCAGCCGAAGCAGATGCCCATCCGGCACCCGCTGGGCATGAGTACGCCGGCCTCCTCGGCCTGGTCGAGGATCGGCCGGTCGCCCTCGGCCTCGAGCGTGGTGCCCGAGCTGAAGCTGACGGTGCCGCCCTCGCCGGTCACCAGCGTGGTGGCCCGGAACTGCTCGGTGAGCAGCGTGATGCCGTGCCGCTCGTGGTGCTGCTCGAGCGCGTCGAGCAGGCCCGCGGGGCCGCAGCCGAAGGTGGTGCGCTCGGTGAGGTCCGGCACGAGGTCGGTCAGGTCGTCGACGTCGAGCACGCCGTGCTGGTCGTCGTACCGCGCGACGAGGCGGATCATCCCGGCCGCGTCGAGCTCGCGCAGGTTGTGGATGAAGATCGAGTCGGGCTCGGTCGGCGCGACGTGCACCACGACGATGTCGTAGGACTCGCTGCGCGGAAGGCGGACCACGCCGGACTCCGCCACCGGGAACAGGTTGCGAAGCATCCCGATGACCGGCGTGATGCCGGACCCGGCGGTGACGAAGAGGAACTTGCCGCCGTCGGTCGGCAGGACGAACTCGCCGGCCGCCTGCTCGAGGTGCACGAGTGTCCCGGGCTGCGCGGCCCGGACGAGGTGGTTGCTGACCTTGCCGTCCGGCACCGCCTTGACGGTGATCGAGATCCGGCCGTCGGCGCGCGGTCCGTGGGTCAGCGAGTAGGCACGCCACAACCGGACGCCGTCGACGTCGATGCCGACGCGGACGTACTGGCCGGGCACGTGGCCGGCCCAGTCGGCACCGGGCTTGATCTCGATGGTGGCGGCGTCGGCGGTCTCCGGCGTGACCGAGACGATCCGGCCACGAAGAGCGGCGCCTGCGCGCAACGGGTTGAACACGTCGAGGTAGTCCGAGGGGACGAGCGGTGTCGCTGCCAGCTCGGCGATCCGGCGGACGCCGTCGCGCAGACTCCTGGTGAGCGCGCGGGGGGTCCGCGTGGTCGCAGCGGGAGAGAACAGAGTGGCCATGTACCTAGAGTGATGTGAGCGGGCGTTAAAATCATGACCGGTACGTGTGAATCGTCGACGCTCTTTTGTTCACAGGAGATGAAAAATCATGGCGCAGTCCTCTGACCTGCGGCTCACGGAGGCGACCATCGTCGAGCTGCGCAAGGTGCTCCCCGACGTGGCGGAGCGGACTGTGTCCGCCATCACTGCCGACGTGCCCAGCTACTCCGACGCACTCACCGGGTCCATGGGGGAGACGATCCGCACCGCCGTCCAGCTCGCGCTCGGTGGTTTCGTCTCCCTGGCAGGCCGATCGCGCGCGGGGGTGTCCCAGACGCCGACGGCGCCGGCCGTCGACGGGGCCTACCAGCTCGGCCGGGGCGAGGCGCGCAGCGGCCGCACCGTCGACGCGCTGCTCTCGGCCTACCGGATCGGAGCCCGGGTGTCGTGGCGCGAGATGTCCTCGGTCGCGGTGCGCACCGGTGTGGACGCGGACACCCTGGCGGGCTTCGCAGAACTGGTCTTCGCCTACATCGACGAGCTGTCAGCGGCCAGCGTGGCCGGGCACAGCGATGAGCTGGCCAACACCGGCAGGGTGCGCGAGCGGCTGCTGGAGCGCCTGGCCTCGCACCTTCTCGACGGGTCGGCTCCCGAGCTGGTCGAGGCGGCCGCCGAACGGGCCGAGTGGACGCTGCCCGGCACTCTCACCGCCGTGCTGGTCCCGGAGTCACAGGTGCGTGCCGTGTCGACGGCGCTGCGGGGGGAGCCGCTGCAGGCGAGCGAGACGTTGCCTCCCGAGGCCGGGGACGACATGGCGCTGCTGCTGGTCCCGGACGTGCAGGGCCGGCGCCGGTCCGCGTTGTTGAAGGTGCTGGCCGACCGCGGCGCGGTCGCCGGGCCCGCTCGGGCCTGGCCGGAGGTCAGGTCCTCGGTCGAGCGGGCCCTGCGCGTGCGCGCGCTGGGCCTCGGCACGGACAGTGAGGAGCACCTGGCCGAGCTCGTGCTCACCGCCGACGAGAGTGCCCTCGCCGACCTCCGGGAGCGAGTGCTGGCACCGCTGTCGGAGCTGCGCGCCTCGAGCGCGGACAAGCTGACCGAGACCCTGCGCTCGTGGCTGCTGAACCACGGCCGTCGCGATGCCGTGGCGGCGGAGCTCTTCGTGCACGGCCAGACGGTGCGCTACCGGATGTCCCAGCTGCGTGAGGTCTTCGGTGACCGGCTGGAGGACCCCCGCACCATCCTCGAGCTGACGATCGCGCTCGGCCTGCCGGCTCAGAGCGTGGAGTGAACCATCTCGCCGTCGACCCAGGTCGCGGCCACCTGCATCGATCGCAGTGACTGCGCCTGCTCGAGCGAGGACCCCCGCGGCAGGGGATCGGCGTCCAGGAGAACCAGGTCGGCGAGGTGCCCGACTGCAACGGTGCCCTTCCCGTCGGTGCTCGCGGCGAGCGCCTCGTACACGGTCAGGGAGTGCTCCGGGTGCCACGGCTCTCGCTCGTCGCCACTGCGGTGCACAGCGGCCGCCATCGCGTCCCACGGGTCGAGCGGCGAGACCGGGGCGTCACTGCCGAAGACCACCTCGACGCCGTCGTCGTGCAGCCACCGCAGCGCGAAGCAGCGGTCGGTGCGATCGGGCCAGAAGGCCTCGCTGAGGTCGCGGTCGTCGAGCAGATGGGCCGGCTGCACGCTGGCGCGGATCCCGAGCTCGGCCATCCGGCGACTGTCCTCACGGTTGATCAGCTGTGCGTGCTCGATGCTCCCGCGCGCTCCGGTGTCGGCGTACGCCGCCAGGGCCTCGCTCGCCGCGGCGTCGCCGATCGCGTGCACCGCCACCTCGAGGCCGTGGCGACTCGCGTGCGCCAGCAGCACCCGCAGGCCCGCGCCGGACAGGTTGGGGGCCCCGGTCTCGTCACTTCCGGCGTACGGCGAGCAGCACCATGCCGTGCGGGTGTTCAGCGACCCGTCGGAGATGATCTTCAACGGGCCCATCGTGACCAGGGGGCCGCAGCCGGGCAGCGGGTCACCGGTGCGCAGCCCGGCGGCCAGGAACTCCGGCAGCGTGTCGGTGTAGGCGCCGACCCGCACGCGGAGCAGCTCGGCGCCGCCCGCCTCCCGGTCGGGCCACGCGTTCAGGCTCTGGTCGAACTCCAGGTCGACGAGCCCGGTGACACCCTTGGCGGCCGCCTGGCGCAGCGTGTGCAGGTAGGCGTCCGGTGCGGTGCCGTCGCTGCCGGCGATGTCCACGAGCCGGGGATAGGCGTGGAACCACTCGGCCTCGGCGACGACGCCTTCCCGTTCGGGGAGGCGAAGTCCGTGCATCGCCACGGTGTTCATCCAGGCGTGGTGACCGTCGCCGCTGATCAGCACGACAGGCCGGAGCCCGGTGACGTCGTCGAGCTCGCGGACGGTCGGCTGCCGCGCCCAGCCAGCCGAGCGGTGGCCCCAGCCGATCACCGGCACGTCAGGCATCTCGGCCAGCCGGCGAGCGACGCGGGCCAGGGCGTCCTCCACCGAGCGGGTGCCGGTCAGGTCGAGCCGTTGCGAGCTCATCGTCCACTGCCCGAGGTGCACGTGCTGGTCCCAGAGGCCAGGGATCAGCCAGCGGCCCTCGCCGTCGATCTCCTCGAGGCCGGGGGGCCGCCTCAGGTCCGGCCCGACCTCCACGACCAGACCGTCGGCGACGACGAGGTCGACCGGTCCGGGTGGGGCGGCATCGCCGCGGACAGCCACCAAACGGGCGTTGCGAAGCAGGAAGCCCGCCGATTCGGCTGGTCGCCGATGCCGGTGCATCGCCCTCCCCCTCCGCCCCTGGCCGGAACTGCCCCTGACCCGGGCCAGACTAGGTCAGCACCCCAGCCAGCACGTGGCCGAGGGTGGCCGCGAGCAGACAGCCCGAGATCGTCAGCACGACGTAGACGCTGCCTCGCCGCCGCCCGCCCTGCACCGACTGGACCGCGAAGGCGGAGTAGGTCGTCAGCCCGCCGCAGAACCCGGTGCCGAGCAGAGCCATCGTGTTCCCGTCCACGGCTGCCCCGACCAGTCCACCGAGCAGCGCCGAACCGGCCAGGTTGACGATCAGCGTGCCCCAGTGCAGCCGGCCGTCGAGAAGGTGGCCGGCGAGATAGCGCAGCGGAGCACCGAGCGCTGCGCCGAGGGCGACCAGCAGCCCACTCACTCGTCGGCCTCCTCGACCTCGAGCAGCAGTCGGTCCTCCGGCGTGGTCCAGCGGTCGACGACGAGGACGGCGAGCAGCGCCGCGCCGACCGTGCCCAGGAGGTACGCCGCGGCAAGGACGGGATCTCCGCCGTCGATCAGTGCGAACGTCTCGGTCGAGGCGGCCGACATCGTGGTGAAGCCGCCGAGGAGACCGGTGCCCAGCAGCAGGGCCAGCCACCTGCGGCTGCGGACCACCGCGAGCAGCGGCAGTCCGGCGAGCAGCGCGGACCCACCGACGTTGATCGCCCACGTGGTCCACGGGAAGTGCCCGGGCTCGACGGGCACGGCTGTGGTCAGCGACCAGCGCGCCAGCGCTCCGGCGGCGCCACCGATGCTCGTGGCCAGCACGCCGACGAGGACAGGATGTTCCGCAGCAGCGAGCGCGTCATCACTCATGCAACGGCATCGAGGTGGGTCCCGGCCACGCGGTCGGGGGCAGGCCTGAGCCCTGGCGCTCGAACTCGGTGAAGTACCAGGTCTCCAGGTCGGCCAGCACGGGCGGGGGACGCAGCGCGAGCAGGTGCTCCTGGGCGTAGGCGTGGTAGACCTCCGCGAGCAGGTCCCGGATGCGCGCCATCGTGGCCGGCGTCGTGGTCGGCACGTTGTACTCCAGGTCCACGCTCGCCAGACCGTCTGCGATGGCCTGGTCCAGCTTGGAGACTCCCGCGCTGGAGCGGCGTTCTCGGTCGGCCTGGACGAAGATCTCGGTGATCTCCGTCGCGATCGGGTACTCCTCCGGAGCGGTCATCGCGAGCAGACGCAGCTCTCGCCGGATCTCGAAGTGGAACCGGCGCAGCTCCCCGAAGAGCTGCGCGGGCACCCGGCGCAGCGACAGCTTCATGTAGGGACCGCGGGCCGACTCGGGTCCGTGGGACAGCTCGGGCACGAAGTTGAACACCTCGCCCTCGAGGTGGCTGGTGTACGCCACCTGGCCGCTCGGCTCGAACCACACCGACTTGCTGCGACCGTCGTGGGCCAGGTCCGAGCCCCACCGTGCGGACATCATCGCCACCAGGTCCAGGCCGCGGCCGAACGTGGTCAGGTTGTGCTCGTCGACGTCGTCGGGCTCGGGCGCGACGGCGGTCCGGCCCGGAGGGAGAGGTGAGGAGTCGACGACCTCGATGCGGGGATGGTCCACGGTGCCCCGGACGCGCACCGACATCGGCGGCCTGGAGTGGAGCAGCGCGTTCGTGACCAGCTCGGAGACGCCGAGCTGGGCCGCGTCGACGAGGTCGTCGCGGCCGATCTCCTGGAGCACCTTGGACACCCAGGAGCGCGCGAGCCGCACCGATGGTGGACTCGCGGGAAGGACGAGGGATCGCTTCGTCAGGGGCACCTTCCCGCTCCTCTGCCCGAATCGGTAGCGGGAGTGGGGGGCTGAACTCCCGGTTCCGAGGTTAGGGGATTTCGAGCCCGGACGCGCTCATATCGTGACCAATTTCAACAACGCGTTCTCGACGACCTCGGCGAGCGAGGGGTGGATCCAGTACTGCGCCTTCGCCATCTGCTCGACCGGTGTGCCCAGACTCATGGCCTGGACGAGCGGCTGCAGCAGCAGGCTCGCCTCGGGACCGATGATGTGTGCGCCCAGCAGCTGCTGGCCCTCCGGGTCGCTGAGCAGCTTGACGTAGTGCTCGCCGGGGGTGCTCTCCAGCGCCCAGCCGTAGGCGACGTCGGCGTAGTCGTAGGTGGCCGCTCGGTGCGCGATGTCCTGTCGTCGCGCGTCCTGCGAGGTCAGCCCGACGCACGCGATCTGCGGCGAGGTGAACACCGCCGCGGGCACCACCCGGTTGCTGCTGGAGCGCAGGTCCTGGGGGTGGAGCAGGTTGTGCCGCACGACCTGGGCCTCGAGGTTGGCAACGTGCTTGAGCTGGTGGTGGCTGGAGACGTCGCCCAACGCCCACACGCCTTCAGCCGTGGTCCGCTGGAACTCGTCGACCTTGATCAGGCCGTCTGCAACGGTGATCCCGGTGTTCTCGAGGCCCAGTCTGTCGACGTTGGCCACCCGTCCGGTCGCGATCAGCACGACGTCGGTCTCCACCTCACTGCCGTCCTCGAGGGTGAGGACCTTGACGTCGCCTCGCCGCGATGCCTTGGCCACGAGGGTGTCCAGGCGCACCTCCCACTGCCGGCTCGCGAGCTCGGTGAACGTCGCGGAGAGCTCCTCGTCGAGCTGGGACAGCAGCCGCGGGCCGCGGTGCACCTGGGTGACCTGCGTGCCGAGCGCCGAGAAGATGTGGGCGAACTCGGCTGCGACGTAGCCGCCACCCACGATCACCATCCGGCGGGGGAGCTCGGCGAGCCGCATCACGGTGTCGCTCGTGTGGTGGCCCACCACGTCCAGACCGGGGATCTCGGCGACGTCGACCCGGCTGCCTGCCGCAACGACGATCTGGGTCGCGCTGATCCGCTCACCGGTCCCGGTGTCCAGCGTGTGGTCGTCGAGGAAGGTGGCGTGACCGGAGTAGACGTCGATGTTGGCGCGCGACTCGCGCTTCGCCTTCTCCCCGGGACCGATGGGGTCGATCCGACCGAAGATGCGGTCGCGGATCTCCGGCCAGCGCGCCCCGTCGTACGACGTGTCGATGCCGAGCTCGGGTGCGCGCCCGGCGTCGCGGGCGAGATCAGCCGGATGCACCAGCATCTTGGTCGGGATGCAGCCGACGTTGAGACAGGTCCCTCCGAACACGTTCTCCTCGAGCAGCGCCACCCGATGGTCGATGAAGCTCCGGTCCACGATCGAGTTGCCGGAGCCGGTCCCGATGACGGCCAGGTCGTAGTGGGTCACCCGGCCATCGTGCCCGACGTTGTGACGCAACGAACGCCTCTGGAATGGCTTCCGGGGGACGTATCCGGGAAGAATCACGGTTATGGCTGACGTGAGCACCGAAAACGAGACCCGCCGGCACCAGGTCGTGGTGATCGGTTCCGGCTTCGGCGGCCTGTTCGGGACCAAGTCCCTCCGTCACGCCGACGCGGACGTGACCATGATCGCCAAGACGACCCACCACCTGTTCCAGCCGCTGCTCTACCAGGTGGCAACCGGCATCCTCTCCGAGGGCGAGATCGCCCCGCCCACGCGCGAGGTGCTGGCTCGGCAGAAGAACGCCCGGGTGCTGCTGGGCGAGGTCCGCTCAATCGACCTCGAGGCGCGCACCGTGACCCACCAGGTGCTCGGTCGCGAGAGCGTGACCTCCTACGACTCGCTGATCGTCGCGGCCGGCGCGGGTCAGTCCTACTTCGGCAACGACCAGTTCGCCGAGTTCGCTCCGGGCATGAAGAGCATCGACGACGCACTCGAGCTGCGCGGCCGCATCTTCGGCGCCTTCGAGCTCGCCGAGCTGCTGGCGAACAAGGGCGAGAACGTCGACCACCTGCTGACGTTCGTCGTCGTGGGCGCCGGTCCCACGGGCGTGGAGATGGCCGGCCAGATCGCCGAGCTCGCCCGGTTCACCCTCAAGCGTGACTTCCGTTCGATCAACACCCGCCAGGCGCGCGTGATCCTCGTCGACGCCGCCGGGCAGGTGCTGCCGCCCTTCGGTGCCAAGCTCGGCGCCAAGACCAAGGAGGCCCTCGAGGACCTCGGCGTCGAGGTGCAGCTCGGTGCGATGGTCACCGATGTCGACGAGCGCGGCATCGTCGTACAGGACAGGGACGGTGCCGAGCGGCGCATCGAGGCCGTCACCAAGATCTGGGCCGCCGGGGTCCAGGCCAGCCCGCTGGCCAGGACGCTGGCCGAGCAGAGCGGTGCCTCGCTGGACCGCGCCGGCCGGATCGGCGTGAACCCCGACCTGACGCTGCCCGGGCACCCCGAGGTCTTCGTGGTCGGCGACATGATCGACCTCAACAACCTGCCCGGCGTGGCGCAGGTGGCGATCCAGGGAGCCAAGTACTCCGCGAAGACGATCAAGCGACGGCTCAAGGGGGAGGCCCCGCCGGCGCCGTTCAAGTACTTCGACAAGGGCAGCATGGCCACGATCTCGCGGTTCGACGCCGTCGCAATGGTCGGCAAGCTGCGCCTCAGCGGCCTGATCGCGTGGCTGATGTGGCTCGCGGTGCACCTCATCTACCTGACCGGCTTCAAGAACCAGATCAGCGCGCTGCTGCACTGGACCATCACGTTCCTGGGCAACGACCGCTCTGAGCGCACCGCCACCGAGCAGCAGATCTTCGCGCGCGCGGCGCTGAAGAGGCTTCCGCGCGGCGCGGCCGAGCTGGTCAGCGAGCCGGGAGCCTACGACCCCAACCGCCGCGCCGAGCTCGAGGCGATCGCCGCCGAGGAGGCCCGACTCACCGACGAGGGCGAGCGCGGCCGGGTGGCGGGACGCACCGCCTGAGCCCTTCGCCGGGTGGGGCTAGAGGTGCGGGATCGACGCGGTGTTCAGGCGGGCGCGTACGCCGATGGCGATCATGGTGAGGAAGCCGCAGACGATCGCGATGATCATCAGCGGCGTCGCGGCTGTGAGCAGGTAGGCGGTGAGTGCGACCCCGGTGCTGCCACTGGCGAGCATCGCCGAACGGGTCGCGCGACGGCACAGGTCGGAGCGCCGGATCACCCGGGCGAAGTCGATGTGCGGGCTGGGTGGGCGCACGAAGCCCGCAGCGCTCATCTCGGCCTCGCTCTCAGCGGCCGCCTGTGCGCGTGCCTGGTGGAAGTCATCGTGGTGGGGTACGGACTGGCCGGGCACGTCGGTCACCTCCGAGTCGGACACCGGAAGCACGAACGACCGTTCGAGCCACGCCGGCGTCTCGAAGTAGTCCGTCCCCGTCTGTGTGCCCCTGCGGCTGGCGCGGGCGTCGGCACGCATGCGCCCGCGACGAACTCGGGTCCCCTCGTGAATCGTCCCGCTGACAGGCGCCTGGTCCATGATTCCTCCCGGTGCTACCCGACAGTCTGCACCCGTGCATGGCTGCTGGCACCTCCTGAACCCAATCTTTTCGTGACTTGTTGCCTGGGAGAGCGGGACGGTGAATCGGCTCATATCGTGATAACGAGTGTAAAAGCCACAAGGTCACGATGGGGGCCGGACGGGAAAATCGTTGCGATGGCCGGTGCGGTGCAGGCGGTCAGATCGCAGTCTGGGCCTCAGGTCGGTGGCGTCGTAGCCGATGTCCTACCTGACCCCGTTCCTTGTCCAGGCGCGCACGTGCTCACGCGACAGCGCGGCCCCCACGCTCAGAGGCCCACGTGTTCCGACTCCTCGTTCGCACCCTGCTCGGCGGACTGCTGCTCGTCGCCACGACCGCAGCATCGGCCCCAGCACAGGCCGCGACCACCACGTCCTTCGAGGCCCAGCTGAACAGCCTGGGCTGCTCGGCGGGACCGACGGTGGGCAAGCTGACCCCACAGGTGCGCTCGGCCGTCATCCGGTTCCAGTCCGCCAACCGGCTAACGCAGGACGCTCGGCCCGACAAGCGCACGCGATCGCGGATCGGGGACCCGCGAGCCGTCCGGTGCGACGACCGGCCCGTCATCGACTCCGGCGCCGGACGTCGCGTGGTGATCAGCCAGCGGCAGAACTACGTCTGGCTGGTCCGGCCCGACGGTTCGGTGCTCGCGCAAGGGCCGATGGTCGACAACACCTCGGTGCTGTCCCAGGGGAGCTTCCGGGTGGGGTCACACTGCGGACGGCCGTCGAGGGTTCGCCTGAACAGCGACTACACGGGGGCGTACTCGTTGCCGTACTTCGTCAGGTTCGCTCCCTGCGGCGTCGGCTTCCACGCCATCCCGCGGCGTCGATCGAGCGGGGCGCCGCTGCACCCTGAGTGGATGCTCGGTACCGACCTGGCGACCTCGCACGGCTGCATCCGGCTCGGTCAGGCGCTCGCGGCCCAGGTCTGGGACTTCGCAGTTCCCGGAACTCGGGTCGTCGTTCGCTGACCTGACCTCGGTGCGCAGCCTGACTCGACTCGGCGCCGGGCACGCTCGGAACGTGCAGGGGCTCGGCAGGTCACCGACCGTCGTTGCTGCCGACCGAGGCAGTCGGCCGCTGCATAGCGGCCAGGCCACGCCGGTGCAGCGCCCATCCCCCGACCACGAGGGCGACCCCGAGGACCAGGAAACCGATGTCCCAGGCCAGCGGTGCGCCCAGGTCGTCCCGCACGTGGTGGACGCCGAGCAGCTGGTGGTCGATCAGACCCTCGACGACGTTGAAGACGCCCCAGCCGGCGAGGACCAGTCCGATCTGGAAGCTCCAGCTGGGAGCCAACCGTCCTTGCCGCCAGGCGGTGACTCCCGCGACCGATCCTGCTACCACCAGCAGCCAGGTGGCGACGTGGAAGAACCCGTCGGCCAGCGTGTTCATCTCGAGCCCGGCCAGGGTGGTCACCGGGTAGTCCCGGACGTCACTGATCATGTGGTGCCACTGGAGCATCTGGTGCAGGACGATGCCGTCCACGAAACCGCCGAGCCCCAGGCCGTAGAGCAACCCCGACGCGATCGAAGGGGGTCTGGGGTCGGCGTGTGCAGTGCGTGAGTCGCTCGAGGTCATGGCTGCCGGATACCCACCCCCGGGTCGCCTATGCCCCTGCCAGAGCATGACCCCGCGCACATGTCCGCTTCCTCGGTCCCGGCCCAGCTGCACCGGGATTCGGTGGGCCCCGTGGGACTCGAACCCACAACCCGCGGATTAAAAGTCCGCTGCTCTGCCAATTGAGCTAGAGGCCCGCGACCGGAGGGTCCGGGACGGTGCGTCGACGCGTGCAGCGACCGGAGGGTCCGGGACGGTGCGTCGACGCGTGCATCCCCCCGGATTCCGCCGCAGTGAACCGTAGCGGAGCGGCGCAGCGCGCGTGCAACTGACGGAGGAACAGCCGCGTTGCCCGGGCCCGGCGTACAGCGTGGGCGGAGGAGCTGGGCGACGCAGACCACCTCGTCTCTACCGCCCCGGCTCTGCCGATGCTCTCGCCGGGGGGTCGATCTGCTGACGCACGATCTCGGTGAACTCGCGTGCGTTCACGTCGCTCCCGCGGAGCACCTCGGTGGCCCCGTCGGCGGAGAGGGTGGCCTTCCAGGTGGGCCACCCCGGCCGGTCGCCGAGTCGGACCTGGGTGCCCGTGTCCCGAAGGTCGAACGTGGTCGTGCGGTCCGCGCGCGCCACCGTCACGACGCCACCCTCCAGCACCGTGAGTTTCGGGTGCCAGTGGGCAAGCGCCCACCCCGACAGGACGGCGAGCACCGCCAGCAGGGCCCCCAGGGTGAATCTGTCGGAGTCCGGGTCCTCCGCCCCCGTCACGGTGGCCAGCACCGAACCGACGGAGGCGAGCAGCAGCACCACTCCGAGCAGGTAGCCAAGCGCGCTGGAGGAGCTGTACTCCACCGCCGGCAGGTCCGCGGGAGGGGTCCGTGCCGGTGCCGGAGGCTCGGGTCTGGCCTGCGGCTCGGGCTCGGGTGTGGACTCGGGTTCGGGTGTGGACACGGGTTCGGGTGTCGTCTCGGGTGGGGGGTCGGGCGCGGGGTCGGGCGCGGGGTCGGGTGCGGGCTCGGAGGCCAGCGCACCGGACGAGGAGTACGCGTAGACCGTCCCGTCCTCGGCGGCCATCGTGCCGTCCGGGTAGTGGTAGAGCCAGCCGTCGTACCCGCTCCCGGCATCGTGGAGGACCCAGCCCTGCGCCGCCGTCGAACCCTCCTGCGGTGTGTCCTCCGTCTCCATCGGGTGACCCTACGACGGCCGACGACCGGCTGTTGCGCCCGCTGTCAGGGGGCGGGGCGGCTTAATTCTGGGGCGACGCGCCGGGCGTGGGTGGCGTTTCGGCGGTCTATTGGTACGCTGACTGTGCAGGGTGCAAGTTCCAGCGGTTACACAACGCTTGTTGGAGTTTGTGATCCAACGGCGTTTCTTCTCTTTGCTACAGGCTTGTGAGGCGGGACGGCGTATCACCCGCACTCTGCAGAGTTCGCCAAAAGTGGCGGGCTCCAGCCTCAGTAACAGGAGAACAAGCACATGGCTCAAGGCACCGTGAAGTGGTTCAACGCCGAGAAGGGTTTCGGCTTCATCGCCCAGGAGAACGGCGGAGACGACGTCTTCGTTCACTACTCGGCAATCCAGTCGCAGGGCTACAAGTCCCTCGACGAGAACCAGAAGGTCGAGTTCGACGTCACCGCTGGCCCCAAGGGCCCGCAGGCTGAGAACGTCCGCGCCATCTGACGCAGTCTTTGAACACAGGGCCTCGACCGGCAACGGTCGAGGCCCTGTGTGTTTCCGGTGCCGCGACGGTCCCCTCGCGGTGAGGGCGCGCGGGCCAAGTCGACCGCCGTTCTTCTCATTCTCGTTTCACGACGGGGGTCTCGGGTAGAGACTTTGGGGGTACACACCTCCGACGAGCCAAGGAAGGGACCCGACTCAGTGGATCCGTTCGACGTTCGTCTCGAAGACGACGAGCTCCTCGACGAGGTTGAGCTCACCGCCAACCTGATCGTGGCGGCCAACCAGTGCGAGTCGCACCTCTCGCTGTCCGAGATCGACCAGCTTCTCGGCATCGTGCCGCAGTCCCGCGCCGTTAGTTGAGCCCATACCGGCTGACCGGTGCGTCGTTGCCCTACCGTGTGGCAGTGGTCTCGCTCACGCTGCCGACTCAAAGCGGCGCCCGAGTTGTTCCTCAGGGCCTGCAAGGTCCTAGCATGTGCTCGTTCTGATCCTCCTGCCAGGAGTAAATTGTGGCCCTGCGCTTCAAGCCCGTTGACAACGTCTTCTACGAACTGCTCCAAGACGCCGCGAACCACCTCGTGGGGGGAGCACAGATCCTCGCCGAGATGCTGGTCGACGGAGCCGACCGCCCCGCCATCTCCGACCGGATGCGCGACGCCGAGCACCAGGCCGACGAGACCACCCACGAGATCGCGAAGCGGGTCAACTCCACGTTCGTGACGCCGTTCGACCGCGAGGACATCTACTCCCTCGCGGCCGGTCTCGACGACGTCATGGACTACATGGAGGAGGCGGTCGACCTCACCGTGCTCTACGAGGTCGGGGCGTTGCCTCCCGAGGTGACCGAGCAGGTCGACGTACTCCAGCGGTGTGCGGAGCTCACGGCCGACGCGATGCCGATGCTGCGGTCGATGAAGCAGCTCGAGGAGTTCTGGATCGAGATCAACCGGCTCGAGAACACCGGTGACAAGAGCTACCGGCGCATCCTGGCCAAGCTGTTCAGCGGCCAGTACGAAGCCCTCGAGGTGCTGAAGCTCAAAGACATCGTGGACTCCCTCGAGCACGCCATCGACGCCTTCGAGAAGGTCGCGAACATCATCGAGCAGATCCACGCCAAGGAGTCCTGACCGGTGGAACTCGCGATCATCGTCGCGGTAGTCGCCGTTGCCCTGATCTTCGACTACACCAACGGTTTCCACGACGCGGCCAACGCGATCGCGACGTCGGTGTCCACCCGTGCCCTGACCCCGCGCGTGGCGTTGCTGATGGCCGCGGTGATGAACTTCGTGGGCGCGTTCCTCGGGCAGAAGGTCGCGCAGACCGTCAGCGACACGATCGACCCCGGTATGGGCAGCCATGCCCTGGTCGTGGTGATGGCCGGCCTGGTCGGTGCCATCACCTGGAACCTGATCACCTGGTACTTCGGCCTGCCGTCCTCGTCCTCGCACGCCCTCATCGGCGGCCTGGTCGGTGCGGCACTGGCCGCCGGCGTCTTCGTCAACTGGGCCACGGTCCTGGAGAAGGTCGTCATCCCGATGCTGGTGTCGCCGTTCGTCGCCTTCGGGCTCGGCTTCCTGGCCATGCTGCTGATCATGTGGCTCTTCCGCAAGAGCTCCCCGAGCCGCGTGGGCAAGGGCTTCCGGCTGGCGCAGACGGTCTCAGCCGCGGCGATGGCGCTCGGCCACGGTCTGCAGGACGCTCAGAAGACGATGGGCGTGATCTTCCTGGCCCTGCTCTCCGGCGGTTACGTCTCCGCGGGTGACGATCTGCCGCTGTGGGTGATCATCGCGGCCGCCACGGCGATCTCGCTCGGCACCTACTCCGGTGGCTGGCGGATCATGCGCACCCTGGGCCGCCGGATCATCGCGCTGGACCCCCCTCGGGGCTTCGCGGCCGAGTCGATCGCAGCGAGCGTGCTCTACACCACGGCGTACGTCTTCGAGGCGCCGATCTCCACCACACACACCATCACCAGCGCCGTGATGGGCGTCGGCGCGACCAAGCGCGTCTCTGCCGTGCGCTGGGGCGTCGCCCGCTCGATCCTGGTCGCCTGGATCCTCACCTTCCCCGCCGCCGGGGCCGTGGCCGCGGTCGTCTACTGGATCATGAAGTTCGTCTTCCAGCTCCCCTGACCTTCCCTACGCCCCCCGCGCCGGGGGTGTGGTTGCTCTTCGCTTCGCCCCCGGACATGCGAATGTGACGGAAGTGGCTCGGTGGGTGGTCGGGGTGCCCGGTCGCCACATTCGCATGTTGGCGTGCGAGCTCCACCGCCCGCACCAGCGTCTGGTGGACGTACGCCGGCTGGTGCATCACCTGGGCCCAGCTGAACCGGACCACCTGCCAGCCGAGCAGTCCCAGCAGGTTGTAGCGCTGGCAGTCTCGGGTCAGCGCGCGAGGATCGCCGTGCCAGGCGAAACCCTCCGCCTCGATGGCCAGCCGCAGCCCGGGATCGCCTACGTCAGGATGCAGGGTCAGGTGTCGCTGCGGCACCGGCACGGGCATCTGCGGCTCCACCTCGAGACCGGGAATCAGCATGCACTGAGCGCGCAACGTCGACTCGAAGGCATTGGCGGCCTTGCTGGTGGCGGCGTCCGCGACGGCGCAGATGCGGGCGCGCCCGCGACCCTTCGTGCTCTTGGCCAGTGCGACCAGCTCGCTCCAGGTGATGTCGTCCGCTCGCAGGGCGCTGTCGACGATCGCTACCGCCTCGTCGAGGGGGAGGTTGCGCATGCAGTCGACCAGGGTCCGCCTCCGCGAGGTGACCATGCCATCCACGTCCTCGGGTCCGAGGTCGGCCCAGTGCGGGATCACCCAGGCGCGCGCGCTCGGCTGGACGCGCCTGGTGCGCGGGACGGTGACCTCGGCCTTGTCGGGGATCTTCTTCTGCGCCCAGCCCCAGTGCTGCGCGGCGCTGCGGTGGGAGAGCACCCCGGCGACGGCACTGGCTCGCAGCACCGTCGTCCGGCTGGTCGGCAAGGCGTACCGTCCCCGCGCCGTACGGATCAGCACACCTCGTCTCAGCGCGCCGTCCACCGCGCGCCGGCCAAGCCGACGCACGAGCACGGCTCGGGTCGTCGCGCCGCCCATCAGGGTCACGTGGCTGATCAGGTCCATCCGGACAAGATCCGGCGAAGCTACACCGCCTTCGACCTGCTTCTGCCGCCCTGTGGCTAGGCGGCCTCAGAGACGGGGTGTGGCCTCGAGGTGGCGTACGGCGGGGGCCGGGTCGCAGCCGAGCATGCGAATGTGGCTGAAGTGGGGAGAACCGCGGTCGCCAGTCTCCCCAGCCACATTCGCATGTCCTGCGACGGCGACCGCGACGGCGACGGCGACGGCCCGACAGCCCACCCCGTACGCCGCCCAGCAGCCCCGAGGAGGAGGGTCAGCCGAAGCGGCCGGAGATGTAGGCCTCGGTGGAGGGGTCGTCGGGGACGCTGAAGATCTTCTTGGTGGGGTTCATCTCGATCAGCTTGCCCGGCTCGCCGGCGCCCGCGATGTTGAAGAAGGCGGTGTCCTCGGAGACGCGGGCGGCCTGCTGCATGTTGTGGGTCACGATCACGATCGTGTAGTCGGCCTTGAGCTCGTGGATCAGGTCCTCGATGGCCGAGGTGGAGATCGGGTCGAGCGCGGAGCAGGGCTCGTCCATCAGCAGCACCTGGGGCTCCACGCTGATCGCGCGGGCGATGCAGAGGCGCTGCTGCTGGCCGCCGGACAGGCCCATGCCGGGCTTGCCGAGCCGGTCCTTGACCTCGCCCCAGAGGTTGGCGTGGCGCAGCGACTTCTCCACGATGTCGTCGGCGTCGGACTTCTTCAGCCGGCTGTTGTTCAGCCGGAGCCCGGCCAGGACGTTCTCGTAGATCGACATCGTCGGGAACGGGTTCGGGCGCTGGAACACCATGCCGATCAGGCGGCGTACCTCCACCGGGTCGACCGCGGCGTCGTAGAGCGACTGGCCGTCGACCATCACCTTGCCCTCGACGCGGGCGCCGGGGATCACTTCGTGCATCCGGTTCAGGGACCGCAGGAAGGTCGACTTGCCGCAGCCGGACGGCCCGATCAGGGCGGTCACCGAGCGGGCGGGAATGGTCATCGAGACACCCTCCACGGCGAGGAAGTCGCCGTAGTAGATGTCGAGGTCAGAGACGTCAATGCTCTTGGCCATCGGATTCCTTTCAGTGCCCCTTCTTGGGAGCGAGGATGTTGCCGAGCACCCGAGCGAGCAGGTTCAGCACCAGCACGATGAGGATCAGCACGAGGGCGGCGCCCCACGCCATGGGCCTGGCGATCTCGGGGGTGTTCCCGGGCTGGGTGTAGCTGTAGTAGATGAAGACCGGCAGGGTCATCATCTGGTCCTTGAACAGGTTGAAGTTCGTGGAGTCGGTGGAGCCGGCGATGATCAGCAACGGCGCGGTCTCGCCGATCACCCGGGCGATCGCGAGCGTGATGCCGGTGATGATGCCGGCCATGGCGGTGGGCAGGACGATCTTGACGATCGTCTTCCACTTCGGCACCCCCAGAGCGTACGACGCCTCGCGCAGGTCGGTCGGGACGAGCTTGAGCATCTCCTCGGCCGAGCGGACCACGATCGGGATCATCAGCAACGAGAGCGCGACGGCCCCGCCGAGCCCCATGTGCACTCCCGGGCCGAAGAACACCACGAACAGCGCGTAGGCGAACAGGCCGGCCACGATCGAGGGGATGCCGGTCATCACGTCGACCAGGAACCGGATCGAGGCGGCCAGGCGTGAGCCGGCGCCGTACTCGACGAGGTAGATCGCGGAGAGCAGCCCGACGGGCACCGAGATCGCGGCGGCAGCGCCGGTGATCAGCACCGTGCCGATGATCGCGTGGTAGATCCCGCCCTTCTCGCCGATCACGTTGCGCATCGACCAGGTGAAGAACTTGGCGTCGAGGACGGGCAGGCCCTCGGAGATCACCGTGAAGAGCAGCGAGACGAGCGGCACGAAGGCGATGGCCAGCGCCACCCACACCAGGCCGGTGACCAGCCGGTCCATCGCGGCACGACGGTTCTCCACGGCGCGCGACCACAGCGGCAGCGCTACCAGGTAGACGAGCGCCGACACGATGACCACCGGCGTCGGTCCCCAGCCGAGGAGCAGGGCGACGAGGGTGGCCCCGGCCAGGGAGACGACGGCCACGAGCAGGGGGGCCCAGCGGGGGAGGCGGGCGTGGCGCAGGGCCAGGTGCTCCAGCGCGGGGGCGGGCTTCTCGGCGAGGAGGGTCATCAGGCGTTCCTCACGTCGGTGCGGGCGACGATCCAGCGAGCGGCGAAGTTGACGACGAAGGTGATCACGAACAGCACCAGGCCGCTCGCGATGAGCGCGTTGACCTGCAGCCCGGTGGCGTCGGAGAAGGTGAGGGCGATGTTCGCGGCGATCGTCGACGGGTTGGTCGAGGAGATCAGGTTGAAGGTCACCACCCCGCTGGCGGAGAGGACCATCGCGACGGCCATGGTCTCGCCGAGGGCGCGGCCGAGACCGAGCATGGCGGCGGAGACGATGCCGGAGCGGGCGTAGGGGAAGACCGAGAGCCGGATCATCTCCCAGCGGGTCGCGCCGAGAGCCAGTGCCGCCTCCTCGTTGAGGCGCGGGGTCTGGGCGAAGATCTCGCGGGAGATGGCGGTGATGATCGGCAGCACCATGATCGCGAGCACGACGGACGCGGTGAAGATGGTCCGCCCGGTGGTGGAGGCGGGGCCGGCGAAGAACGGGAGCCAGCTGGCGTGCGCGTCGAGCCACTCATAGACCGGGACCAGCTGGCGGCCGAGGAACAGCCCGCCCCACAGGCCGTAGATGACGCTGGGGACGGCGGCGAGCAGGTCGACCATGTAGCCGATCAGGGTCGCGATCCTGCGCGGCGCGTAGTGCGAGACCGCCAGCGCCACCGCGATCGACAGCGGCAGCGCGATCACCAGAGCGATCACCGCTGCCAGCAGCGTGCCGAAGACCAGCGGCCAGACGTAGGCGACGAAGTTGGTGGCGCCGCTGAGGTCGTCGGAACCCGCCGCGAAGGCGGGGATCCCCTCGGCGGTCAGGAACACCGCCACGCCGGCCAGGGCCAACATGATGGCCAGGCCGGCGCTGCGGGTGAGGTTGGCGAAGACCAGGTCGCCCAAGCGTCGCTTGGGCGATCCAGTCCTCACACCGGTGAAGCTCACAATGACGGTTCCTTGCTGTGCTCGGGACTCACTTGGCCGAGATCGACTCAACGATCTGCTGGGCCTTCTCCGCGAACGAAGCCGGGATCGGCGCCGAACCCGCGTTGCTGGCTGCTTCCTGCTGGCCCTCGGTGCTGACGACGTAGGTGAGGAAGCCCTTCACGAGCTCCGCCTTGTCCTTGTCGTACGTCGGGCAGGCGATCAGGTAGGAGGTCAGCATCAGGGGGTAGGCGCCCTCCGTCGTGGTGGTGCGGTCGATCTTAAGGGCCATGTCGTTGGCCGGGCGACCCTCCTCGAGGGGGGAGGCCTCGACGGCCGTGGCAGCGCCCTCGGCGGACGGCTCGACGTAGGCGTCGCCCACCTTGACCGCGGCGGTGTCGAGCTCGCCGACCTGGCTCAGGTCGGAGTAGCCGATGGTGCCCTTGCCGCCCTTGACGGCGGAGACCATGCCGGAGGTCTGGTTGGCGCCCTCACCGGACTTGATCGGCCACACCTTGTCGGCGGGGGACTTCCAGGCGCCGTCGCTGGCCTGCTCGAGGTAGTCGGTGAAGTTCTTGGTGGTGCCCGACTCGTCGGAGCGGTGCACCGGCACGACGCGCAGGGCCGGCAGGGTCGCATCGGGGTTGTCGGCCTTGATGGCGGCGTCGTCCCACTGCTTGATCGTGCCGTCGAAGAGGCCGGCGATCGTCTTGGGGGAGAGCTGGAGCGAGTCGACACCCTCGACGTTGAACACGATCGCGATCGGGCTCACGTAGTTGGGGACCTCGATGGCGTCGCCGCCGCAGCGCTTCTTGGCTGCCTCGACCTCGCCCTTCTCGACGTCGAGGGCTGCGTCGGACCCGGCGAAGTCCACGCCACCGGCGAGGAACTTCTCCACGCCGGCACCGGAGCCGGACGGGTCGTAGTTGATGGTGGCGCCGCTGTTGGCCTTCTGGAAGCCGGCACGCCAGGCGTCCATGGCGGACTCCTGGGCGCTGGAGCCGGCACCGTCGAGCTTGCCGGACGCGCCGGTGGCGGCGCTGGCGCTGCCTTCGTTGCCGGCGGCGCAGCCGGAGACGGCGAGGCCGAGGGCGAGGGCCGCGACGCTGGGCGCTGCGATGCGGCGGAAGTAGGTGGTGTTCACAACGTTCTCCTGTGGGTCACAGTTGCTGGACACCCTGAAGGTAGGAAGCAGAGGTGTCCGAGCGCGTCGGTGCGGGTGAACGCAAGGTGAACGCTGGTCTGCCACCTGGCGTCGTCCACGCAGGAGCGAGACGTACGTCACCTGAACAACCGCAGGTCAGGGGCCTAGCTGCCGTCGGGCACGAACGCGGCGTGCCGCTCGGTCGCCACGATCTCGCCCTTGCGGTGGTGGACGACCACCATCTCGGCCAACCCGAGTGGTTCCTCCTCGAGCTCGAGCAGCTCGAGGAGCCGTGGCAGCACCGGGCGGTGGCTGCACAGCACCGTCGAGCTCACACCGGTCATCACGTCGGCGAAGAGCTTGCGTGCCCGCTGCTCGTCGAAGCCCTCCTCGGAGAGGATGTCGAGCTCGGTGACGGTGAGCACCTGCTCGCTGGCGTACGGCTGCACGGTCTGCGAGCACCGCGTGCTCGAGGAGGAGAGCACCTGCGAGACCCCGTAGGCGTGCAGCACCGGGGAGACCACCTGGGCCATCTCCTCGCCCAGCAGGGACAGCGGCCGCTTGGGGTCGGGGCCGTCCCACCCGCCACGCTTGACCGCCTTGGCGTGCCGCAGCACGACCAGCGCCGCCGTCGGCTTGGGGTGGTCCCGGAGCTGCTCGAGGAGGTCGATGTCGTCGAGGTAGGTCAGCCGGTCGACCGCTGCCGGCAGCGCGAACCAGCCGAGGTCGTCGATCTCGTCGTTGATCTGGTAGGAGGAGATGTCGTCGTCGCCGACCACGTGGCCGACCCAGTAGTGCACGACCTTGCTCCGGCCCCCGTTGACCTCGTAGTGCTGCGGCCGCAGCGGCCGGCCCAGCCGGATCTCCACGCCGGTCTCCTCGAGGACCTCGCGGACGGCCGACCAGGCGACGTGCTCGCCGGGGTCCTGCTTGCCCTTGGGGAACGACCAGTCGTCGTACTTCGGCCGGTGCACCAGAAGCACCTCGCGGCCCTGGGGCCCCTTGCGGGTCACCAGGGCTCCGGCTGCGACGACGTCGGGATCGGCAGCGGCAGGCGGCTTCGGGGAGGCCATGACGCAAATCCTGACATGGAGCCTGGTGGCGCGTGCGGCTACTCTCGCCGAGACGCGGCGCGACTGGCGGCGCGGACCGGTATGCACGAGATGGGCGGGTGGCTCGGTGGCTGACAGGCACTGGCCCCTGACGCGCAAGCCTCGGTTGCTGCTCGCGGCCACGCTCGCGCTGGCCCTGGTGGCGGGCCTGGTCGTGGTCGGTGTCCTCACCTGGCAGCGGCTCCATCGCAGCAACCTGGAGCAGGCCGTGCGGCTGGTGCCGGCGAGCTCGTTGCGGGTGGGCTTCACCGACTGGGAGGCCGTGCGTCGGGCGCTGAAGGCAGACCTCGGCGACACCCCCGACAAGGAAGCCGTTGAGGAGTTCATCGCGAAGGCCTACGAGGCGGACTTCTCGGCGGCGTCGAGCGTCGACGCGTCCGCGGCGGCCCTGCAGTCGAAGTACGGCTTCAGCCCGGCGACGGCGCAGTGGGAGGCGTTCGCGCAGGGGCGTCGCGGCGCCACGATGGTGCTCAAGGTCGCCGACGGGGCCGACTTCGACGTGCTGGCCGGCAACCTGCGCTCCGCGGGCTACGAGAAGCCCAAGCAGGACGACGGTGTCTGGGACGGCGGCGCCGACCTGGTGTCCACCCTGGACCCGACCCTGACCCCCGAGCTGCAGTACGTCGTGCTGCTCGCCGACCAGGGACTCGTGGTGACGAGCGACAACAAGGACTACGCCGCGACTGCTGCCCGGGTGGCGGCCGGGGACGCCGGCTCGTTCGCGTCGGTCGAGGGCATCACCGACATCACCGAGAAGCTCGGTGACCCGGCCAACGCGATGCTGTGGGGCGGGGACTTCGCCTGCACGGACCTGGCGATGTCCAGCGCTGCTCCGGACGACCAGCTGCAGGCCGACCGGCTGATCGAGTCGGCGGGCGGCGTCACCCCGCTGGCCGGACTGGGCACGGGGATGGCACCGAACCGCACCCTCCGCGTCGTGGTGCACTTCGAGGACTCCGACCGGGCGCGCAAGAACCTGGAGCCGCGGGCCAAGCTGGTCGTCGGCGAGGCGGTCGGACGCGGTGGGTCGCTCTCCGACGACCTCGAGCTGGTGACGTCCAAGGCGACCGGCAGCGACGTGCTGTTCGACCTGGTGCCCCGGACGAAGACCGGCTTCGTGCTCTCCTCGGTGTACGACGGCCCGGTGCTGTTCGCGACCTGCTGACGACCGCCGACGCTGGTGCCGGCGTGCGGCAGGTCAGCCGGCCTTGGTGCGCCGCCGCTTGTGCGTCGCGACCAGGGTCTCCTGGAGGTTCCTCATCGGCCTGTCGTCGGGCGAGGTGGCCTGGTGCCAGATGCCCTCGGAGTCGAGCTCCCAGGCTGCCGTGTGCTCGTCGAAGGCCAGGTTCAGCAGCGCGGTCACCTCCTGGACCTCCTTGTGGGACGGGAGCTTGACCAGCACCTCGACGCGGCGGTCGAGGTTGCGGTGCATCAGGTCCGCCGAGCCGAGCCAGGCGACGGGGTCGCCGCCGTTCTCGAACCACGTGATCCGGCTGTGCTCGAGGTAGCGGCCGAGGACCGAGCGCACCGTGATCGTCTCGGAGAGGCCCGGCACGCCGGGACGCAGCGCGCAGATGCCGCGGATCAACATCTCGACACGGACCCCGGCGCGCGAGGCGATGTAGAGCTCGTCGATCAGCGCCTCGTCGACCACCGAGTTGGCCTTGATCCGGATCCGGGCCGGACGCCCGGCCTGGTGGTGCGACACCTCGTTGCGGATGGACTCGATCAGTCCGCGACGTACGGAGTCGGGTGCGACCATCAGCTCGGCGTAGGACGCGTTGCGGCTGTAGCCGCTGAGGTTGTTGAACAGGTGGGCGACGTCCTCGCCGATCGCCTCGTCGGTGGTCAGCAGCCCGAAGTCCTCGTAGTGCCGGGCCGTCTTCGGGTTGTAGTTGCCGGTGCCGATGTGGGTGTAGCGGCGGATGCCCTCGGGCTCGTCGCGCACCACCATCGCCAGCTTGCAGTGGGTCTTCAGCCCGACCAGCCCGTAGACCACGTGACAGCCGGCGTGCTCGAGCTTGCGGGCCCACCGGATGTTGGCCTGCTCGTCGAAGCGCGCCTTGATCTCGACGATCACCAGCACCTGCTTGCCCGCCTCGGCCGCGTCGACCAGGGCGTCGATGATCGGCGAGTCACCCGAGGTGCGGTAGAGGGTCTGCTTGATCGCCAGCACGTGCGGGTCGGCGGCGGCCTGCTCGATGAACCGCTGGACCGAGGTGCTGAACGAGTCGTAGGGGTGGTGCAGGAGCACGTCGGAGCGCTGCAGCGCCTTGAACACGTCGACCGGCGAGGCGGACTCGACGGGCGCGAGCGAGGAGTGCGTGGCCGGGATGAACGTGGGGAACTTCAGGTCCTCGCGGTCGAGGTCCGCGATGTCGTGCAGCCCGCGCAGGTCGAGCGGGCCGGGCACGCGCACGACCTCCGGCTCGGTCACGCCGAGCTCACTGATCAGCAGCTCCAGCACGTGGTCGTCGATGGTCTCCTCGACCTCGAGGCGCACGGGCGGGCCGAAGCGCCGCCGCAGCAGCTCCTTCTCCAGCGCCTTGAGCAGGTTCTCGGCGTCGTCCTCCTCGACCTCGAGGTCCTCGTTGCGGGTCACCCGGAAGGTGTTCACGTTGAGCACCTCCATGCCGGGGAACAGCCGCTTGAGGTGCTCGCCGATGACGTCCTCGAGCGGGACGAACCGCTGGTTGCCCAGGGGCACGAACCGGGTGAAGATCTGGGGCACCTTGACCCGGGCGAAGTGCTCCTTGTCGGTCTTGGGGTTGCGCACCAGCACGGCGAGGTTGAGCGAGAGCCCGGAGATGTAGGGGAACGGGTGCGCCGGGTCGACCGCCAGCGGCGTCAGCACCGGGAAGATCCGCTCCTTGAACAGCTTCTTGCAGGCACGCTGCTCGTCGCGGTCGAGGTCGGACCAGCGGACCAGCTCGATGTTCTCCGCGGCCAGGGCCGGGATGATCTGCTCGGAGAACAGCAGGGCGTGCCGGGACATGAGCTCGGAGGTGGTGGCCCAGATCTGGTCGAGCACCTCGCGCGGCATCAGCCCGGACGCGGCGCGCACGGCGACGCCGGCGGCGATCCGCCGCTTGAGCCCGGCCACCCGGACCATGAAGAACTCGTCGAGGTTGCTGGCGAAGATCGCCAGGAAGCGGGCCCGCTCGAGCAGCGGCAGGCTCTCGTCCTCGGCCAGCTCGAGCACACGCTGGTTGAACCGCAGCCAGGACAGCTCACGGTCCAGGAACCGGTGCTCGAACTCGCTGGGGTCGAAGCCGACCTCGTCCGGGTCGTAGGGCGGGTCCACGTCGAAGATGTCCGCCGGCACGACCCTCAGGCTGGGGTCCAGCGGACCGTCGTCGGCGTCGGAGCCGACTGCGGGCTGGAAGCTCTCGGTGACCATGAATGCAGTGTGTCACCGTCGGCGGAACGAGGCTGACGTAGGTTGGCGCGGTGCCAGACCTCCGCTTTCGCGCCGAATCCGCCGTCTTCCGGACACTGCTGGGCCTGCCGACGGCCCTCCAGCGGGTCCTGCTGCGCAAGCCGGTCGTGCTCGACGGTCAGGAGCTGTCTGCTGAGACCCAGCTGATGCTCGCGGCCTCGCGCCTGGCCCGGGTGCCCGGGGCGGAGACGATGTCGATCCCCGAGGGCCGCGTCGAGCTGCGGCGCCAGCAGCTGCTCGTGGGCGGGACCCAGCCGATCGGCGCCGTCCGCGATCTCGAGGTCGACGGTGCGACCGGGCCGATGGCTGCCCGGCTCTACACCCCCAGCGAGCGGCTGGGCGGCGGTCCGGCACCCACGATGCTGCTGCTCCACGGCGGTGGCTGGATCTACGGCGACCTGGAGAGCCACGACCCCGCCTGCCGCTTCTACGCCGAGCACGCGGGCGTGCAGATCCTCGCGGTCGACTACCGGCTGGCTCCCGAGCACCCCTTCCCCGCGGCGGTCGAGGACTGCTGGGCGGCGTACCGCTGGCTGGTGGCGCACGCCGAGGAGATCAACGCGGACGCCACCCGCCTCGCTGTCGGTGGCGACTCGGCGGGCGGCAACCTGGCCGCCTCCACCGCGGTGTACGCCGCCGAGCACGGCCTGCCGCTGGCGTTCCAGCTGCTGATCTACCCCGGCACGCAGTTCGGCGAGCGCACCGCCAGCCGGGACCTGTTCGACGAGGGCTTCGTGCTGACCGAGCTCTTCATGACCCGCGCGGAGGAGGCCTACTTCACCTCCGAGGACGACAAGACGCACCCGGACGCGTCCCCGCTGCGGCGCAAGGAGTTCCCCGAGGGCCTCGCGCCGGCGTTCGTGGCGACCGCCGGGTTCGACCCGCTCCGCGACGAGGGCGAGGCCTACGCCGGGCTGCTCCGCGACCACGGCGTCGAGGTGGAGCTCGAGCGCTACCCCTCGATGATCCACGGCTTCATGCACCTGGTCGGCGCCGGCCGCGAAGGTGTCGCGGTCAACGCCGACGTCGCCGCCAGGCTGCGTGCCGCGCTCACCTGAGCGCGGCGGGTCAGCCGCGCGTGAGGCCCGCTGAGACGCCGCGGAACTGCACCTCGGTGCGCTCCACCTCGAAGCCCTGACCGGTGTAGACGGCGATCGCGGGGTCGTTGTCGCCGTCGACGTAGAGCAGCACCGTCGCCAGCCCCTGGTCGCGCAGGTGCTGGAGCCCGACCTGGGTGAGGACCGTGCCCAGCCCGCGTCCGGCCGCTTTCGGGTTGACCGCGACCACGTAGACCTCGCCGTAGGGCGGGTCCTCGTCGCGGTGCTCCTTGGTCCAGTGGAAGCCGAGCAACGACGGCAGGTCGCTGTCGGCCGGGTCCGGGACGGCGACGAACAGGCCGGCGGGGTCGAACCAGGGCTCGCTGGTGCGCTCGCGGAAGTCCTCCAGCGTCATGTGCCCCTGCTCGGGGTGGTGCGCGAACGCGTGCGCGTTGACCTCGACGAGAGCTTCTGCGTCGTCCGGCTGGAACGACCGGATCCGCACCCCCGGCGGGGCCGTCACCGGGCGCAGGCCGTCGAGCGACCGGCGCATGATCACCAGCTCACGCGCGCGGGGCACCCCGAACAGCTCGGCCAGCCGGTTGGCGCCGGGGTGGTCGCAGTGCGACCAGGCGTCGACCTTGCGGCCGACCGGCGCGGCCTCGGAGACCAGCGCGGTGCCGAGGCCCTGGCGTCGCGACTCGGGGTGCACGGCGAGGTCGAGCACGCCGCTGTGCAGCAGCGCGAAGCCGCCGACCTGTCCGGCGGCGTCGGTGGCGAGCCACAGCTCGGCGTCGCGCAGACCACGGTTCTTCAGCTGGAGCAGGGCCTGCTCGTTGAGGGTGCTGGCACCGTCGTGGGCGGTCGAGGCCCGCGCGATCCGGCGTACGTCGGCAGCGGGGCCGTCCTCGCTGGACCAGTCGAAGGCGTCCGGGGCGACGTGATCGATGTGCACCATGCCCGGAGACTAAGGCACGCCGATCAGCGGGAGGGTGTGCCCGTCGGCTGGTCGGCGCGCTCGACGGCCTGGTCGCGTGGCGGCAGCACGAACCGGTAGCCGACGTTGCGCACAGTGCCGATCAGGGTCTCGTGATCGCCGCCGAGCTTGGCCCGCAGCCTCCGCACGTGCACGTCGACGGTGCGGGTGCCACCGAAGTAGTCGTAGCCCCAGACCTCCTGGAGCAGCTGGTCGCGGGTGAACACGCGACCCGGGTGCTGGGCGAGGTACTTCAGCAGCTCGAACTCCTTGAAGGTGAGGTCGAGCGTCCGCCCGCCGAGCTTGGCGGTGTAGGCCTCCTCGTCGACGACCACCTCGCCGGAGCGGATGATGTGCGACTCGGGGTTGTCCTTGTCCCGACGGGCCGCCAGGCGTCCGATCGAGATCCGGATGCGAGCCTCGATCTCCGCCGGCCCGGCCGTCTCGAGAAGGACGTCGTCCATGCCCCAGTCGGCGGCCGTGACGGAGAGCCCGCCCTCGGTCACGATCAGCAGCACCGGCTGGTCGGACCCGGTGGTGCGGATCAGGCGGCACAGGTCGCGTGAGGGTCCCAGGTCGCGGCGGGCGTCGATCATCACCAGGTCGTGGCCGGGGGCCTCCAGCAGGGCGCTGCCCTCGGCCGGCAGGATCTTCACCTGGTGGCTCAGCAGGGCGAGCCCGGGCAGCACCTCGGCCGAAGCCTGAAGCGCCTTGGTGAGCAGGAGCACGGTGCCCATGGCACCTCCTGGATGAGTGCCTTGCGTCGGTCGGACTTTCCTCTACGGTGGGGAGCAACCCCCGACCCCAGAACCGCAAGGATATCCAACGTGGCGACCGTGCCCGACGAACAGACGACAGTCGGACAGGTCACCCTGCGCTACTGGGCCTCCGCCCGCAGCGCCGCCGGCACCGACTCCGACGCCCTCGACGTGCCCGGACCGGTCTCGCTGGCCGACCTGGTGGCACGGGCCAGGGCCGCCCATCGCGACTCGGGTCGCTTCTCCGACGTGATCGCCTGCTGCTCGGTGATGGTGGGGGACCGGCCCGTGACCACCGACGACCCGGCCACGGTGATGGTCGAACCCGGCGCCACGGTGGAGTTCCTGCCGCCGTTCGCCGGTGGTTGAGCCACTCCCCGGCGCCACGTGCCCACGGCCGGGAAGCCTTTTCGCCTCGCCGTCGTTGAACCAGCCATGACCACAGGCGCCTGGATCCTCTGCATCGCCGTCGGAGTCGCCCTCGCCTTCGGGCTGTTCCGTGCGATGACCGACGGGCGCTTCCGCGGCACCCACCGGGTGCACGGCGTGAGCGACGAGCAGGCGGTGCCCGAGACCCAGCCCGCCGTGGACTCGGTGCTGGCCGGCACGCAGTGGGCCGACGACCTCGGTGAGCGCGCCACCCTGCTGCAGTTCTCCTCCGCCTTCTGCGCCCCCTGCCGGGTGACCCGACGGATCCTCGACGAGGTGGCGCAGATGACGCCGGGCGTGGTCCACCTCGAGGTGGACGCCGAGCACCACCTCGACGTCGTACGCCGGTTGGGGATCCTGCGCACGCCCACGACGCTGGTGCTGAGCAGTGAGGGCCACGAGGTCACCCGCGCCACCGGTGCCCCGACCAAGCAACAGGTGCTGTCCGCCATCGCTCGCGCCTACGCCGACTGACTCGTCTCGACAGTTGGACAGTAGGCTCACATGTTGAGACAAGGTTTTCGGCATCGTGACGCCACTCCCTACTGTTGCTCCATGTTCTCGACACTCCTGACGAAGCGACGCGCAGTCGACAACTGCCGCGTGCACTCGTCGCTGTGTCGAATGTCCTGACCGGCCGCACCGCCGCGTCCTCTTCCCTCGAGCCGACCGTCCCGGTCGCCTGACCTCGAGGACGTCCCTCGTGGACGTGAAGGCCTGCGCTGCCCCGGACTCTCTCCCGCCGGTGTTGCCGGCGGACGCCCATCAGGACATCCCAGGAGAACCATGAGCACCCAGACAGCCGGCCCCGTCGTGGCCGACCAGATCCAGCCCGGCCCGAACCAGGCCGGCGCCGCCGAGGTGGTGACCACCCCGCGCAAGCAGATCGACCCCCGTGGCCCGCAGCTCAACGCCGCTCTCACCAGCGTCGTGCTGGCCGTGATCCTGCTGACCGCACCGGGCACCCTCGGGGTGACCCTGCTCGCCGTCCAGGCGGCGCTGTTCGCGACCGGGGTGTTCCTCGGCGTGCAGCGCACCCCGGCGGCGTACCTCTTCAGGACGGTGGTGCGGCCCCGGCTCGCTCCGCCGGCGCACCTCGAGGACCCGGAGCCGCCGCGCTTCGCCCAGGCGGTCGGCCTGGTGTTCGCCACGGTCGGCCTCGCCGGCTTCCTGCTGGGGGCACCACTGGTCGGATTCGTCGCCACCGGGTTCGCCCTGGCCGCAGCCCTGCTGAACGCGGTGTTCGCGTTCTGCCTGGGCTGCGAGATGTACCTGCTGATCAAGCGCTTCACCCCTGCCCGCACGACGGGCACCACCCCCGACTCCATCTCCACTCCGAACATCAACGAAGAAGAGGCAGCCGCATGAGCCGCGAAACCACCCTGGTCACCGCCGAATGGGTCGAGGAGCACCTCGACGACGACTCGATCGTGCTGGTCGAGGTCGACGAGGACACCACCTCCTACGACAAGGGCCACATCCGTGGCGCCATCAAGCTCGACTGGACCACCGACCTGCAGGACCAGGTCCGTCGTGACTTCGTCAACAAGGAGCAGTTCGAGGCGTTGCTGTCCTCGCGCGGCGTGGGCAACGACCACACCGTCGTGCTCTACGGCGGCAACAACAACTGGTTCGCCGCCTACGCCTACTGGTACTTCAAGCTCTACGGCCACCAGGACGTCAAGCTGCTCGACGGCGGCCGCAAGAAGTGGGAGCTGGACAGCCGCGAGCTGACCGACGTGCTGCCCGAGCGGGCGCAGACGTCCTACACCGCCCAGGAGCAGGACTCCTCGATCCGGGCGTTCCGCGACGAGGTCCTCGCCGCGATCGGCGAGCAGAACCTGGTCGACGTGCGCAGCCCCGACGAGTACGCCGGACGGCTGCTCGCCCCGGCCCACCTGCCGCAGGAGCAGGCCCAGCGCGCCGGGCACATCCCGACCGCGGCCAGCGTCCCGTGGAGCAAGGCGGCCAACGACGACGGCACCTTCAAGTCCGACGAGGACCTGCACAAGATCTACACCGAGGCCGGCGTCGACTGGGACAAGGACACCATCGCCTACTGCCGCATCGGCGAGCGCTCCAGCCACACCTGGTTCGTGCTCAAGGAGCTGCTCGGCCAGGACAACGTCAAGAACTACGACGGTTCCTGGACCGAGTACGGCTCGCTGGTCGGCGTCCCCGTGGCGCTCGGCGACGAGCCCGGCCAGGCAGACGGGCAGCGCGCCTGATGTGCGGCGCCACTGAGGGCGGGCTGTCGCTCGACGGCATCGACGTCGCCAGGGAGGCGATCATCCAGGGCCAGGTCGTCCGGGACGCCGAGCCCGTGGCGAACGCCTACGTGCGCCTGCTGGACCGGACCGGTGAGTTCACCGCCGAGGTCCCCACGTCGGCGACCGGGCACTTCCGGTTCTTCGCCGGTCCGGGCGAGTGGACCCTGCGCACGTTGGCCCCGAAGACCCAGCCGGTGGACGTCGCCGTGACGGCCGAGATCGGCTCGATCCGCGAGGTCGCCGTCTCGGTCTGAGGCGCGAGTACGATCGAGAACTGGCTCTGGCTCCACGCCCGAGCAAGGACCGGCCCCCTGCCGAATCTGCCTGACAGGGGGTCGGTTTTTCTCACTCTCCGAGTCCGGAGGCCAGTCCCGAGCCAGGCTTCGCGCAGTGTGCCCCGATGCTTCCCAAAAGAACGCCCCGGGACATGCTCTTTCGTCGATTACATACCCGCTGGTAATCCCTGTCCATAGCCCGTTCGGCACGAGCGGGCATCCCGGCGCGAGTACCCTCGGCGTCGTGTCGGGACCCACGTCTCCAGGTTCGCTGCCTCCCGAGGTGCCGGAGGAGTTCGCCGCCGCCTACCGGGAGGCCTACGAGCGTGCGCTGGCCGGGCAGACGACCGGCCCCAGGCATGCGCAGGACACCGAGCCGGACGAGGGCGACTCCTCGGACACCCGCGGCGAGATGCCCGCGTTGCCCCGTCGGCGCGGCCGGTTGCGGATCGGCACGCACCGCTCGGAGGCGGCGTACGACGACACGACACCGGGCGGGTTCGACAGGCTCCGGGACTCCGCCTGGTTCGTGCCGCTGCTGCTGGCGCTGCTCGCGACCGTCCTGATCCTGGGCGCCTACTTCCTCGGCAAGCGCTTCGCCGAGCAGGTGCAGAGCGGCACCTCGGGCACACCGTCGCCGACGGTGGTGACCAAGGATCCCGATGCGCCGCCGATCGAGGTGACCAACCAGAAGCCGGGCGGCGGCGCCTGGGACGGCGCCGTGGTGCCCGTCACCGGCGTCAGGGCGACGGCGGGGTGCACCTCGAAGTCTGGTGTGGACGCGAGCGGTGCGTCGGTGTCCTACCAGGTGGGCAACCTGGTCGACGGCAGGGCAGAGACCACCTGGCGCTGCGACGGTGCGGCAGTGGGGGAGAAGATCACGCTCGACCTGGGCACCGACGTCGCGATCGGTGAGGTGGGGCTGATCCCCGGCTACGCCAAGACCGATGACGAGACCAAGGCCGACCGCTATGCCGAGAACAACCGGATCACCCGCGTGCGCTGGACGATCGGTGACACCGTCGTGGTGCAGCGGATGAAGGGCACGGCCAAGGACCGGAGCCTGCGGCTGGTCCGGGTGCCTCGGACGTCGACCGACGAGGTCGTGCTGGAGATCCTCCGGGTGAAGAAGGGGCCGCGCGACACCACGGCGATCAGCGAGATCCAGCTGGGGCGGGCCGACTGAGCGCGGTCAGCTCTCCAGGATCATCGTGACCGGGCCGTCGTTGGTGAGCTGGACGGCCATGTCTGCGCCGAAGACTCCCCGCTCGACGTGGGTGCCGAGCTCCTCGAGACCCGCGCAGACCGCGTCGAACAGCGGCTCCGAGATCTCACCGGGGGCCGCGGCCTGCCACGTCGGACGGCGGCCCTTGCGGACGTCGCCGTAGAGGGTGAACTGGCTGACCATCAGCACCGGGGCGCCCAGGTCGGCCACGGACCTCTCCTCGCGCATGATCCGCAGGTCGCGGATCTTGCGGACCATCCACGCGACCTCGGTGGGTCCGTCGGCATGCGTGATCCCGAGGAGCACGACCAGTCCGGGCTCGTCGATCCGCCCGACGACCTGACCGTCCACGGTGACCGAGGCAGCCGTCGCGCGCTGCAGGACCGCGCGCACTCAGCTCATCCCGAGCAGGGTGCGTGCCTCGGCCGGGGTCATCGGGGTGCGCTGGGCCAGCCGGCCGAGCTCGACGGCGCGGCTCACCAGCTGGTCGTTGTGCTCGACCGGGACGCCCTTGGCCAGGGTGAGCACGTCCTCCATGCCGACCCGGAGGTGTCCGCCCTTGGACAGTGAGGCCAGCCCGACCGCGAGAGTGGAGCGGCCGATGCCGGTGGCCGACCAGCTCGTGGTCTCGGCGGGCAGCGCGGCGACCGCGGCGACGAGGGCGTCGGTGGTGCCGGGCATGCCGCCGGGCACGCCCATCACCAGGTCGACGTGCACCTTGCCGCCGTGGGGGAGGCCGTACTTGCCGAGCAACCGGTGCAGCGCGGCCACCTGGCCGAGGTCGAACAGCTCGAACTCCGGCACGACCTTCCGCTCCTGGCTGAGCTGGTAGAGGTCGCACACGAACGGCCACGGGTTGAGGAACACGTCGTCGCCGAAGTTGGTGGTGCCCATCGTCAGGCTGCACGAGTCCGGCTGGGCGTCGAGCACCTTGAGCCGCGACTCGAGCGGGTCGTGCACCGAGCCGCCGGTGGAGAGCTGCACGACCAGGTCGGTGCCCTCGTGCAGCGCCGCGACCGTGTCCTTCAGCCGCTGCGGGTCGAGCGTGGGCCGGTGCTCGTCGTCGCGGATGTGCACGTGCACCATCGCGGCCCCGGCGGCCTCACAGCGCTGCGCGGTCTCCACGAGCTCGGACAGTGTCGTCGGCAGCTGCGGGCAGTCGGCCTTGGTGGTCTCGGCGCCCGTCGGCGCCACGGTGATCAGCAGGTCTCCCATGGGCAGGACCGTATAGCCCTCCCCCCGCGACTGGGCAGCCCGGGTCGCTCTGGGTACGCCGACCGGGCGCTCCGAATTGCCCTGGGTACGCCGACAGGGCGAGTCCGGGTTGCCTGGGTCGCCGCGGGCAGCTGCGGTTGCGTTCGGCGTGCTTTCGACAACCAGGGTGCCCGGTCGGCGCGTCTCTCGCAACCAGGAGTCCGCACGCCGTCGGGCGAGCTCTAGTAGACGAGGGCCTGCACGTTGTCTTGGAGGACCTGCTCGGCGAACACGGCGGCGCCGGCGATGGTCGCGCCGGCGATGAGGTCGCCGGCGACGAGGCCACGGCGCTGGGCGCACTGGCTGCAGACGGTGAGGGTGCCGCCGGACAGGACGATGTCGCGCAGCTCGGCCAACGGCGTGGCGAGGTCGAGCTCGAAGGCCTCGGCGCGGCCCGGGACGCCGAACCACGCCGCGTCCCCGGTCAGCCACAACGAGACGCCGGCCCCGGTGGCGACGGCGGCCGCCGCCACGGTGAACGCCTGGTTGGCCCGCTCCGGCTCGTCGGCCCCGGCGGTGCACTTGATCACGAGTTCTCGCATGATTCGACCCTAGACTCCCAACATGGAAGCCTTCTTCGTCGTGGTGCTCGTCGCCGCGATGGTTGCCGTCGGAGTCGTCGCGCTGATGGCGCTGCACCGGATGAAGAACAAGATGGACCCGACCGACCCTCAGGAGCGTTGACCCCGCATGGCCTTCGAGATCCCCCAGAACATCCACCCCAACTGCGCCCGGCTGGCGTGGCTGATCGGCACCTGGGCGGGCAACGGGCACGGCGAGTACGAGACGATCGAGGGCTTCCAGTTCGGCCAGGAGCTGATCTTCCAGCAGGACGGCCGACCGTTCATCCACTACATGAGCCGTGCCTGGATCATCGACGCCGACGGCCACCACGTCCGTGAGGCCGCCCAGGAGACCGGGTTCATCCGGCCCCAGGAGGACGGCACCCTCGAGGTGCTGCTCACCCACAACACCGGCTTCGTCGAGACCTGGCACGGCGAGCTGCACGCCGACCAGCCGCGGTTCGAGATCAGCACCGACGCCGTCGTACGCACCGGCACCGCGAAGGAGTACGTCGCCGGCCGCCGCCTCTACGGCTACGTCAACGGCGACCTGCTCTACGCCTTCGACATGGCCGCGATGGGCAAGGAGCTGCAGCCGCACATCCACGCGCAGCTGAAGCGGCAGTAGCAGCGCCGATGAGCGACTGGCAGGCACGCCTCCGCGCGAGCGGCCATCGGCTGACCCCGCAGCGGGAGCTGGTGCTGGCCGCGGTGGAGACGCTCGGCCACGCCACCCCCGACGAGGTCTTCGCCGAGGTGCGCACGCACTCGGACTCGATCAACCTGTCCACGGTCTACCGGACCCTCGAGCTGCTCGACGAGCTCGGCCTGATCCGGCACGCGCACATCAGCGACCGGGCGCCGACCTACCACTCGGCGCGGGGTCACGCGCACGCCCACCTGGTCTGTCGGGAGTGCCACAAGCTGATCAGCATCGACAGCGTCGAGATGGAGGAGGCGCTGGCCGGGCTCGCGGCGAGGCACGAGTTCGCCCCCGACTACGGGCACCTCACGGTCTTCGGCACCTGCGCCGACTGTGCGCAAGAGGTCGGGCAAACCACCTGATTGTGGTCCAGTCCACGACAAACTGGGGGAGGCACAATGCGCCGGACACTCCTTATCCTGCCAAGCATGAGGACCACGGGGGATCGCAAGCGGCGCGGTGACACCGCCCATCGGTCGAAGCGGCTGTCCAAGACGTCGGAGCAGGCATTGCTCCTCGCCCTGAGCGTGCTGGTGTTCGTGCTGATGATCTGGCAGCAGCGCTGAGGCATCGCTCCGGCTGAACGCCCGGTCCGCACGATTGGCCCGGTGCGCGACAATGGGCAGATGACCGAGACCTCCGCCGCCAGCCCGCTGCTCAGCCTGCCCAAGGCCGTCAGCGGGAACGGGATCGATGCTCCGGTCGCGGCGCACTACGGCTCGTTCAACGGCGAGCAGCGCACCCTGGTCGAGGGGGACGGGTTCGTGGACCTCTCCCACCGCGGCGTGATCCGGGTCAGCGGCCCGGACCGGCTCACCTGGTTGCACTCGCTGACCACCCAGCACCTCGAGCACCTCGAGCCCGGTGTCCCGACGCTCGCCCTGGTGCTCTCGCCCAACGGTCACGTCGAGCACGCGATGTATGCCGTCGACGACGGCGAGGCGTTCACCGCCCACGTCGAGCCCGGCCAGGCTGCTGCCCTGGTGGCGTGGCTGGACCGGATGCGGTTCATGATGCGCGTCGAGGTCGAGGACCTCACCAGCGAGCTGGCCGTGGCCTGGCGACCGGTGGCCACCGTGCCGCCGACCCCGGCGACCGAGGCCTCCGAGGGTGGCTTCGGCGCCGGCAAGTATGACGTGTTCGCGCGCACCGAGCTGGAGAAGTACGCCGAGGCGGCCGGCCCCGCGTGCGGCCTGTGGGCCTTCGAGGCGCTCCGGATCGCCCGCGGTGAGCCCCGGCTGGGCCTGGACACCGACCACAGGACGATCCCCAACGAGGTCGGCTGGATCCCGTCCGCCGTACACCTCGACAAGGGGTGCTACCGCGGCCAGGAGACCGTCGCCCGGGTGCACACCCTCGGCCGGCCCCCGCGGCGGCTGACGCTGCTGCACCTCGACGGCTCCGACAACCGGCTGCCCGAGCGCGGTGCCCCGGTGACGCTGGGCGAGAAGCAGGTCGGCTTCGTCGGCACCTCCGCCCGGCACCACGAGCTCGGCCCGATCGCGTTGGCCGTGATCAAGCGCAACGTCGCGCTGGACGCCGAGCTCGAGGCCGACGGCCTGCCCGCCGGCCAGGAGGTCATCGTCGACCCGGAGGTCGGGCTGCACGTGCGCCCGCTGCGCTGAGCCTCCGGGCGCTTCGGACCCGGTCTGTCTGTCGAAACCGGGTGGCAGCACCGCTCGACAGGACGCACACTGTCCTGGTGCCCAGCCTCCACCAGTGGATCGCCTTCCTCGTGGCGTCGATCCTGTTCATCCAGGTCCCCGGACCCAGCCTGCTGTTCACCATCGGCCGTGCGCTGACGGTGGGCCGCCGCGACGCGCTGCTGTCCGTGGTCGGCAACAGCCTCGGGGTGGTGGTGCAGGTGTTCCTGATCGCGGTCGGCCTCGCCGCGGTGGTGACGACCAGCGCTGCGGCGTACACCACGGTGAAGGTGGCCGGGGCTGCCTACGTCGTCTGGCTGGGCGTGCAGGCCATCCGACACCGCGCCGACGCCCGGGAGCTGCTCGGGACGCCGGTCAGCGGCGGCCGCGGGCGGGCGCTGCGCACCGGGTTCATCGTCGGGGTGACCAACCCCAAGACGCTGGTGTTCTTCGTGGCCTTCCTGCCCCAGTTCGTGAACGCGAAGGCCGGCAACGTCGGGCTGCAGATGGCCGTGCTCGGCCTGGTCTTCGGGGTGCTCGCGGTCTGCTCGGACTCGGTCTGGGCGCTCGTGGCGGGCCGGGCCAGGGACTGGTTCGCGCGCAAGCCCGCCCGGCTGGACCGGCTCGGCGCCACCGGCGGCACGATGATGGTCGCCCTCGGCGCCACGATGCTCACCCAGGAGTGAGCCGCACGAGTTCGTCACACGGGCGCGGACGCGCCCGGGGGCCTCGGGTGATGTCCGGTTCGTGGCGGGTACCTTGACGCCATGTCTTTGGAATCTGAGGAGCGCCCGTGGGGCTCCTGGCACGTGATCGACGTCTATGAGGGCTACAAGGTCAAGCGCATCCACGTCACCCCCGGCTCCCGGCTCTCGCTGCAGAGCCACGAGCACCGTGCGGAGCACTGGGTGGTCATCCGCGGCGAGGCCAGCTGTGAGGTCGACGGCGTCGCCTCGACGCTGCGCCAGGGCGAGTCGATCGACGTCGGGGTCGGTGCCAAGCACCGGCTGGGCAACTCCGGGACCGAGGAGCTGGTGATCGTGGAGGTGCAGCTCGGTGGTTATACCGGCGAGGACGACATCTGTCGATACGAGGACGACTACGGTCGCATCGACGGGTAGATCCGACTCGGCGTCTGCGCCGGCCGGACCCCGGTGCGGTGACGTTGCGTAGGTCGGTGTGGGCGGGGGCGTTCACGCCCTGGTCGACGTGAACGGACGTTCCCGAGGCTGTACCGCCGGCTCTGAGCGTGGCCGCCCAGATGGCGCTGCAGGGCGCCGATGTCGTCGTCACAGACCCGAAGGCCATCGGCAACGCGAGCAAGAAGTGGCCGGACCTCAGGTTCGAGCAGGATGTCGAGGTTGCCCTGCGTGGCGCGGAGCTCGTCCTGGTGCTCACGGAATGGCGCGAGTATCGCGAGCTCGACCCGGAGTACGTCGGAACCCTGGTCAAAGACCGACGGGTCCTCGACGGGCGCAACTGCCTTGATCCTGAGAAGTGGCGCTCTGCGGGCTGGACCTACCGCGCCCTTGGTCGCCGCTGACCGAGAGCGCAGAGACACAGCCATTCCCAGAAGCCGGCCGGAGCACCGGGAACGGTGCAACTGTGGGGGCAGCTCCACCGCCCGCCCGAGCGAGGGCGACTCGGCCGGGCGCACTGAGCTCTCCCAGCCGTCGACTCAGCTTCCCGAGTTGATCATCCCGGCGCCCACAGTCACCCCGGTGGCCTCGTCGATCAGGATGAAGGAGCCGGTGGTCCGGTTCTTGGAGTAGGGGTCGCACAGCAGCGGCACGGTGGTGCGCAGCTGGACGCGGCCGATCTCGTTGAGACCGAGCTCCTTGGTGTCCTGGTCGCGGTGCAGGGTGTTGACGTCCAGGCGGTACTGGATGTCCTTGATCAGCGCCCGGCCCGAGCGGGTGGTGTGCTTGATCGCCAGCTTCTGCTTGGGCCGCAGTGGCTCGTTGGTCATCCAGCAGACCATCGCGTCGATGTCCTGGCTCGGCTTCGGAGCGTTGCGCACCCGGGCGATCATGTCGCCGCGGCTGACGTCGACGTCGTCCTCGAGCCGCACGGTGACCGACATCGGCGGGAACGCCTCGCTGATCTCCTGGTCGAAGAGGTCGATCGCGGCGATCTTGCTGGTCATGCCGCTGGGCAGCACGACCACCTCGTCGCCGGGCTTGAGCACGCCGCCGGCGACCATGCCCGCGTAGCCGCGGTAGTCGTGGAACTCGTCGGACTTGGGGCGGATGACGTACTGCACCGGCAGCCGGGTGTCGACCAGGTCGCGGTCGGAGGCGACGTGCACGTTCTCGAGGTGGTGCATCAGCGAGGAGCCGTTGTACCACGGCATGTTCTCGGAGCGGTTCACCACGTTGTCGCCCTTGAGCGCCGAGATCGGGATGACCTCGAGGTCGGGGATGTTGAGCTTGGTGGCGAAGGAGGTGAACTCCTTGTGGATCCGGTCATAGGTGGCCTGGTCGTAGTCGACGAGGTCCATCTTGTTCACGGCCAGCACCAGGTGGGGGACCCGGAGCAGCGACAGGATCACGGCGTGCCGGCGGGACTGCTCGGTGAGGCCCTGGCGGGCGTCGACCAGCACCAGGCCCAGGTCGGCGGTGGAGGCGCCGGTGACCATGTTGCGGGTGTACTGCACGTGGCCCGGGGTGTCGGCGATGATGAACTTGCGGCTCGGGGTCGCGAAGTAGCGGTAGGCGACATCGATGGTGATGCCCTGCTCCCGCTCCGAGCGCAGCCCGTCGGTGAGCAGTGCCAGGTCGGTGTAGTCGTAGCCCTTGGACTGGCTGGTCGCCTCGACCGCCTCGAGCTGGTCGGAGAAGATCGCCTTGGAGTCCAGCAGCAGCCGCCCGATCAGGGTGGACTTGCCGTCGTCGACCGAGCCGGCGGTGGCGAAGCGGAGCAGGTCCATCTGCCCGAGGACCTCGGTGGCGGGGGTGGTCATCAGAAGTAGCCTTCCTTCTTGCGGTCCTCCATGGCGGCCTCGGAGAACCGGTCGTCACCACGGGTGGCGCCACGCTCGGTGACCGTGGCGATGGCGACCTCGGCGATGATCTTCTCGATCGTGTCGGCCTCGGACTCCACGCAGCCGGTCAGGGTCAGGTCGCCGACGGTGCGGAACCGCATCGTCTTCTCCACGACCTCCTCGCCGGGCTTGAGCGTGTTGTGCTCGCTCTCGGAGAGCCACATCCCGTCGCGCTGGAAGACGCGGCGCTGGTGGGAGTAGTAGATGGTCGGGATCTCGACCTGCTCCTGGGCGAGGTAGTGCCAGATGTCGAGCTCGGTCCAGTTGGACAGCGGGAAGATCCGCATGTGCTCGCCACCGTGGATGCGGCCGTTGTAGAGGCTCCACAGCTCGGGGCGCTGCATCTTGGGGTCCCACTGACCGAAGTCGTCGCGGTGGGAGTAGACGCGCTCCTTGGCCCGGGCCTTCTCCTCGTCCCGACGGCCGCCGCCGAAGGCAGCCGTGAAGCCGTTCTCCTCGATCGCGTGCAGCAGGGTGCCGATCTGGAGCCGGTTGCGGCTGGTCTTGCCGTCCTCGACGACGACGCCGTTGGCGATGGCCTCCTCGACGCTGGCCACGATCAGCCGGACGCCGAGACGGTCGACCCAGTTGGAGCGGGTCTCCAGCACCTCGGGGAAGTCGTAGCCGGTGTCGACCTGCAGCACCGGGAACGGGATCTTCGCCGGGTAGAAGGCCTTCTCCGCCAGGCGGAGCATGACGATGGAGTCCTTGCCACCCGAGAACATCAGGACGGGCTTCTCGAACTCGGCTGCGACCTCGCGGAAGATGTGGATCGACTCGGCTTCGAGCTGGTCGAGCTGGCTCAGCCGGTAGTCAGCGTGCGTCTGCGTCATCGGGTGGTGGGCCTCTCGTCTGAAGACAGCCGTCATCGTACTGTGCTTCGGTCACCTGGCTCGGACGCAGCCCGGCCAGTGGCTGGTCAAACGGTCTCGCGCCGCCGGGGAGGCTCAGTCGGCCTCGGCCAGAAGCTCGTGCAAGTAGCGGCCGTAACCACTCTTGAGCAGGCCGTCGGCCCGTGCGGCGAGCTCGGCGTCCGAGAGGAAGCCACGGCGCCAGGCCACCTCCTCGGGTACGCCGATCTTGCGGCCCTCGCGGCTCTCGATCGTGCGCACGTAGCTGGCGGCGTCGTGCAGCGAGTCGAAGGTCCCGGTGTCCAGCCAGGCGGTGCCCCGAGGAAGCACCGTGGCGTGCAGCAGCCCCCGCTCGAGGTAGACCTTGTTGACGTCGGTGATCTCGAGCTCCCCGCGCGGCGAGGGCTTCAGGTCACGGGCGATCTCCACGACATCGCCGGAGTAGAAGTACAGCCCCGGCACCGCGAAGCGGCTGCGGGGGCGCTCCGGCTTCTCCTCCAGCGACAGCACAGCACCCGAGGTCGTCGAACTCGACCACGCCGTAGGCGCTGGGGTCCGAGACCCGGTAGGCGAAGATCTCCCCGCCCTGAACCTCGCGGAACTTCATCAGCTGCGACCCGAGACCGGGGCCGTAGAAGATGTTGTCGCCGAGCACGAGGCACACCGGCTCGTCGCCGATGTGGTCGGCGCCGAGAATGAACGCCTGGGCGAGCCCGTCGGGCGAGGGCTGCACGGCGTAGGAGATGGAGATGCCGAACTGGCTGCCGTCACCCAGCAGCGCGCGGAACGCCGGCGCCTCGTGCGGGGTCGTGATCACCAGCACGTCCCGGATCCCGGCGAGGACCAGCGTGGAGAGCGGGTAGTAGATCATCGGCTTGTCGTACACCGGCAAGAGCTGCTTGCTCACGCCGAGGGTGATCGGGTGCAGACGTGTTCCGGTGCCACCGGCCAGGATGATCCCGCGCATGACGATCACCCTAGTGCGGACAGTTCGTTGTGCGTGGCACCTGCTGCGACCGTAGGCTCCGGCCATGGGTTCGTACCTCGTCACGGGTGGCGCCGGGTTCATCGGCTCCAACTTCGTGCGCTACCTCATCCAGCACACCGACGATCGGGTCATCGTGCTCGACAAGCTCACCTACGCCGGTGACAAGCGCACCTTGGACGACCTGCCGGCGGACCGCCTCGAGCTGGTGGTCGGTGACGTCGCGGACGCCGATGTCGTCGACCCGCTCGTCGCGCGCTGCGACGCAGTGGTGCACTTCGCCGCCGAGTCCCACAATGACAACTCACTGAGCGACCCCAGTCCCTTCGTGCAGACCAACCTGGTCGGCACCTACGTCCTCCTGGAGGCGGTACGCCGCCACGGAGCACGGCTGCACCACATCAGCACCGACGAGGTCTACGGCGACCTCGAGCTCGACGACGATCAACGGTTCACCGAGAGCACGCCGTACAACCCCTCGAGCCCCTACTCGTCGACCAAGGCCGGCTCGGACCTCCTGGTGCGGGCATGGGGACGCTCGTTCGGGGTGAACGCCACGATCAGCAACTGCTCCAACAACTACGGGCCGTACCAGCACGTGGAGAAGTTCATCCCGCGCCAGATCACCAACCTCATCGACGGCGACCGGCCCAAGCTCTACGGCGCCGGGGCCAACGTGCGCGACTGGATCCACGTCGACGACCACTCCAGCGCGGTCCTGCGCATCCTCGAGCGCGGCGAGCCCGGGAACACCTACCTGATCGGTGCCGACGGCGAGCGTGACAACAAGTCGGTCGTCGAGACGATCCTGCGGCTGATGGGTCACGCACCGGACGACTACGAGCACGTGAACGACCGGGTGGGGCACGACCTGCGCTATGCCATCGACAGCTCCAAGCTGCGCCGCGAGCTCGACTGGGCACCACGGTTCACCGACTTCGAGGACGGTCTGGCTCAGACGATCGAGTGGTACCGCAACAACGAGGCGTGGTGGCGCCCGCAGAAGGCCGACGCCGAGGCGAAGTACCGAAGGGTCGGCCAGTGAGTGACGTGAGCGTCGAGACGACTGCCATCGAGGGCCTGCTGGTCCTCCGGCTATCCGTGCACGGCGACAACCGTGGCTGGTTCAAGGAGAACTGGCAGCGCGAGAAGATGACGGCCCTGGGGCTTCCCGACTTCGGACCGGTGCAGCAGAACATCTCCTACAACGCCGACGCGGGAACTACGAGGGGGCTGCACGCCGAGCCGTGGGACAAGCTGGTCTCGGTCGCCCACGGCCGGGCTTTCGGTGCCTGGGTCGACCTGCGCGAAGGTCCCGACTTCGGGACCTCCTTCACCCTCGAGCTGACCCCGGGGACCAGTGTGTTCGTGCCACGCGGCGTGGCCAACGGATACCAGACGACCGAGCCGTCCACCAGCTACAGCTACCTCGTCAACGACCACTGGTCGACAACCGCGCGCGAGCGCTACACGTTCGTCAACCTCCTCGACGAGCAGGTCGCCGTGCCGTGGCCGGTCTCCGTCGACCCGGCGCTGCTCTCCGAGGCCGACCGAACGCACCCGCGGCTGAGCGAGGTCGTCCCGTTCCGCCGACCCCGACCGCTGGTGATCGGTGGCGAGGGGCAGCTGGGGCGGGCACTGCAGGGCGTCTACCCCGAGGCGCGTTTCGTCGACCTCGACGAGTTCGACCTCGCCGACCCAGCCGCTGTGCAGAAGGTCGACTGGAGCGAGCACGACGTGATCATCAACGCTGCGGCCTTCACAGCGGTGGATGCCGCCGAGACCGCTGACGGGCGGCGGCTGGCCTGGCAGGTCAACGCAAGCGGGGTCGGGCGCCTCGTCGAGGTTGCGCGGCGGCACCGGCTGACCCTGGTGCACATCTCCACCGACTACGTCTTCGACGGCACCGCGACGGTGCACGACGAGGACGAGCCGTTCACGCCGCTCGGCGTCTACGGGCAGTCCAAGGCCGCCGGCGACGCGCTGGTGGCCACGCTGCCGGATCACTACGTGCTGCGAACGAGCTGGGTGGTCGGAGACGGCAACAACTTCGTCCGGACGATGGCCCGGCTGGCCGACAGCGGCGTCTCCCCACAGGTGGTCGACGACCAGTTCGGGCGACCCACCTTCGCCACTGAGCTGGCGCGTGCGATCCGACACGTGCTCGAGGAGCGGCCGACGTGTGGCACCTACAACGTGACGAACGCCGGCGAGGTGGTCAGCTGGGCCGAGCTGGCCCGAGCCGTCTTCTCGTTGCGCGGACGCTCCGCGGAAGACGTCTCCCCGGTCAGCTCGGCGGCGTACGCCGAGGGCAAGCAGCTGGCTCCGCGGCCGGTGCACAGCGCGCTCGACCTCGCACGGATCGAGTCCACCGGGTTCCTCCCCGAGGCCTGGCCGCAGGCCTTGCGGAACTATCTCGAAGGCTGAGCGACCGGCTCAGTAGGCCCCGCGGGAAGCCCACGACCGCGCCGAAGGTGCGGGCCAGGATCGTCAGGTCCTGGACCATCGACCAGTTGTCGACGTAGTAGAGGTCGAGGCGGATCGCCTCGGACCAGGAGAGGTCGGAGCGGCCGGAGACCTGCCAGAGGCCGGTCATGCCGGGACGGACGCGCAGGCGGCGGGCCATGGCGTCGTCGTACTGCGCCACCTCGTGCTGGAGCGGGGGGCGGGGGCCGACCAGGCTCATGTCGCCCGGACCACGTTGATCAGCTGCGGGAGCTCGTCGATGGAGTAGCGACGCAGCAGGGCGCCAGGAGGCGTGATCCGCGGGTCGTCCTCCATCTTGAACAGGCCACCGTCGTAGCCCTGCTCGGTCTGGAGCTCGGCGAGCCGCGACTCGGCGTCGATGACCATCGTGCGGAACTTCCAGCAGCGGAAGGTCTTGCCGTCGCGACCGACGCGGGTCTGGCGGAACAGCACCGGGCCGCGGTCGTAGGCCCACACGCGGTAGGCGGCGAACGCGAAGACCGGGATGAAGGCCAGCAGCAGCAGCGTGGCGCCGACGATGTCGAAGGTGCGCTTGGCTCGGCGTACGGCGTCCTGCGACCGCGGCTTCTCCAGGTGGATCAGCGGCAGGCCACCGACCGGGCGGACGCTCACGCGCTCGCTGGAGACGTCGGTGACACTCGGGGCGATGACCACCGAGATGTCCTCGTGCTCGAGGTCCCAGGCGAGCCGGCGCATCTCGTCGGAGGAGTTGAACGCACCACCGGCGAGGAACACGACGTCGGCCTCGGCCTCGATGGCGACCGCGGCGATCGACGCCGAGGAGCCCAGCAGCGGGATGCCCGAACCCGTGGTCTGGCGGTGACCCGGGTCCGGGGTCAGGGCGCCGATGACGTCGTAGCCGAGCCACTTCTCGCGGCTCAGCACGCTGGCGATCTCGTCGACGTGGCCCTCGGCGCCGGCGATGACGACGCGGTGCTGGAGGGCGCCGAGGCTGCGCGCACGGTGGATGCTGCGGCGCAGCAGGAAGCGACCGAGGACCAGCACGGGGATGCCGATCAGGAAGGCCAGCACGAAGAAGCCGCGGGAGAGCTGGAAGCGCAGCAGGTAGCAGCCGATGCCGATCGCGGCGGCGGTGATCAGCGAGGCGTTGATGGTGCGCTTGTACTCGTCGAGACCGGCGCCGAACACGTGCGTGCGGTAGCCGCCGAGCATGAAGATCGCCCCCACCCAGGCGATGATCATCACCGGGCCGGTGACGTCCAGGGCGTTGCCCATCTGGACGTCGGGCACGGTCACCGGGAACTTGATCGCCTCGCGGCCGAGGATCGCTGCGAAGACGCTGAAGGTGATCAGCACCAGGTCGGTGCCGAAAGCCACGGTTGGGATGTACCTGAGCCCACCTCGAGACGGCGCGGCCACCCTGGTGGAAGCCACCACGGACGTAGTCATTGAGAATCCCCCGATTTCAATCGCTGACCATCAGGTCGACGAGTGCTCACACCTTAGTGAGAGGGGGGTGAAATGCGCCTTCCCAGGGGGCCTGCCGAGGCCTCGCGGTCTAGTCCGGAAGTCGCCATGCAGCGGCATTGTTGTCGAAGGCCGGCAGGCCCCGCCGCTGACGCACAAACCCCCACAGCAGTGGGCCAAGCAGCAACATCGCCGCCCCGATGATGCCCACCCACTCGGGGGGTACTCCCAGCATCTTCAGACCGGTCAGTGTGAGCACGATCACGATGCCTCGCCGGATCACCGACTGCGAGACCCAGGCGGCCATCCGCGCGCCCAGGAAGGTGCCCGGTGTGCCGCCCAGGACGAGCGGGATCAGGACCGCCCACTCGACGCCCTCGGTGAACACGTGACCGATGGCTGCGGCCAGCACCAGGGGCACCGCCTGGACCAGGTCGGTCCCCACGAGGCGTACGGCGGACAGGGTCGGGTAGATCAGCAGCAGGGCGACCATGATCAACGAGCCGGAGCCCACCGAGGTGATGCCGACCAGCAGGCCGCCCACGGCGCCGACGGCGATGGTCGGGACGACGCGCACCTTCGGGTCGTTCTCGGTGAGCACGTTGCCGCCGGTGACGTGGCGCAGCTGGAGGTACATCCGCAGCGCGTAGGTGGTCGCGGTGAACAGCAGCGCGGCGCCGATCGCGTAGGTCAGCACCTCCTGCTGCCGCTCGGCCGCGCCGAAGCTCTTCACGATGAAGCCGCCCGCGAACGCGAACGGCACCGAGCCGATCATCAGCATCCCGGCGAGGCGCAGGTTGGGCGAGCCGCGCCGCCAGTGCACGGTGGCGCCGACGGACTTGTTGATGCTCGCGGCGACCAGGTCGTTGGCCACGGCGGCCGTCGGGTTGACGCCCAGGAAGATCAGCGCCGGGGTCATCAGCGCCCCGCCACCCATCCCGGTGAGCCCCACCACGATGCCGACGCCGAAGCTGACGACCAGCACCGAGAGCGCGGAGAGGGTGATCAGCTCGCTCATGGACGGTCCTCGGGGGCTTGGTCCGGCGCGTTGCCCGGGACGAAGGGAAGGTGCGGCAGCACCTCGGCCAGGCAGTCCCCGATGGTGCGGCCCGTGGTGTCGATGCGGACAGTAGCGTCTGCCGGCTCCTCGTAGGGGCTGGAGATGCCGGTGAACTCGGGGATCTCGCCAGCGCGCGCCTTGGCGTAGAGGCCCTTGCGGTCGCGCCGCTCGCACTCCTCCAGCGGGGTCGCCACGTGCACGAGCAGGAACTCCCCGCCGGCGTCCTCGACCATCTGGCGCACCTGCTGCCGGGTCTCGTCGAAGGGGGCGATCGGGGAGCACAGGGCGATGCCGCGGTGCCGCGCGATCTCGGCGGCCACCCATCCGATCCGGCGGATGTTGGTCTCCCGGTCGGCCCGGGAGAAGGTCAGGCCCGCGCTCAGGTTCCGCCGGACCACGTCGCCGTCGAGGCTCGTCACCGTGCGCCGGCCGTCCTCGAGGAGCAGGTCGTGCAGGGCCCGGGCGATCGTGGACTTGCCGCTGCCGGAGAGGCCGGTGAAGAACACCACGAAGCCGCGCTCGTCGTCGCCCGGCTGGTCCTGCTCGACGATGGCGGCGACCTCCTCGGGCCACTCGCCCTCGCCCGAGACCGCGAGCACCTCGCCGCCGGCGTAGTTGCCCGCCACCTGCTGCCCGAGCTCGTGGTCCACGGCCGCGTCGCCGTGGCCCGGCAGCGGGCAGGCGACGACGTGGGCGGTGAGGCGGCGGGCCCGGAGCAGCGTGACCGCGGCCAGGCAGGCGCGGACCAGCCCGACGGGGGAGACGTGCTGGGGGGTGCCGGTGCCGTTCAGCGCGAGCAGGACCACGTCGCGGCCGGCCGCCTGCCGCTCGATCCGGGCCAGGTCGTCGAGGGTGAGCGGGGCCGCGACCGGGACGGTCAGCGCTCCGGCGTACTGCTCGCGGGCCTGGGCCGGGGTGAGGTGCAGCCGCCGGAACGGGCCGAAGTCCGGGGTGGCCAGGGCGGTGAGGGCGGTGCCGCCCGACCGGGTCAGCCGGGCCAGGGGGAGTCCCTCGGGGTCGACCAGCTCCACCTCGGCGGCGTCGGTCAGCTCCGCCGGGAGTGAGAGGGAAACGGTGTCGTCGAACGTGGTCCGCGGCGCCAGGGCTCCCGAGAGCAGCAGCTCGAGGTCGTCCAGCTCGCGCGGACTGGGACAGTACTGCGGAGCGGGCACCGGGCAATCGTGCCAGACCAGGCGGCCGATAACGTCGCACCCATGCCTGCTCAAGACGCGCCCGCCCCTGTCGTCATCGCCGAGATCGTCCGCTCCGGGTTCGTGGAGGGCCACCACTACGGCTCGTGGGTGGTGCTCGACGCCGACGGCTCGGTGCTCGGCTCGGCGGGCGACGTCGAGAGCGCGATGCTGCCGCGCTCGTGCAACAAGCCGATCCAGGCCCAGGGGATGCTCGAGGTCGGGCTCGACCTGACCGGCGACCTGCTCGCCCTGGCCTGCGCCTCGCACTCGGGCGAGGACCTCCACGTCGACGGCGTACGCCGCATCCTCGCCTCCGCCCACCTCACCGAGGACGCCCTGCAGACCCCGCCGGACTGGCCGCTGGACGACGAGGTGCGTGAGGCGCTGATCCGCGCCGGTGAGCCGAAGGCCTCGATCCGGATGAACTGCTCGGGCAAGCACGCCGCGATGCTGAAGACCTGCGTGCTCAACGGCTGGCCCACGGAGAGCTATCTCGCCGCCGACCACCCGCTCCAGCGGGCGATCGCCTCGACCTTCGCGCGCGTCACCGAGGAGTCGGTGGAGCACGTGGCGGTCGACGGCTGCGGCGCCCCGCTGCTGTCCACCTCGCTGACCGGGCTGGCGCGGGGGTTCTCCGCGCTCGCGGTCGGCGGGGTCTCGACGGGTGCGAACACGGACCCGGACCTCCGGGTCGCCGAGGCGATCCGGGCCCACCCCGAGTTCGTCTCCGGCACCCGGCGCGACGAGCGGAAGCTGCTGCGCGCGATCCCCGGCGCCATCGGCAAGGCGGGCGCCGAGTCGGTCTACGCGGTCGCGCTGCCGGACGGTCGCGCCTTCGCCACCAAGACCGACGACGGTGCCGCCCGTGCCCGGCCGATCCTGATGGCCGCCCTGCTGGAGAAGTACGGCGTCACCGCCGAGCCCGGCGTCGACGGCGACGCGGTGCGTGCGACCGGGCGGGCCGACCTGCTCGGCGGGGGCAAGGTCGTCGGCGAGATCCGCGCCGTCCTCGCCTGACCCGCGCCCGGGGCCCCGGATTCCACCATGTGGATGCTTCCCGCTAGCACCGCTGACCTGCGGTTTTCCCCGTAGAAACAGAGGTTTGTGACGGGAGACACCACGCTGTAGTTTGCTTCTGCTTGCAGGAGTTAGCACTATGGGGGCATGGCCAAGATCAAGGTCGGGAAGACCGTCTCGTCACTCGGGGACTACCTCCGCGAGCACCGCGTCGCCGCGGAGCTCTCGCTGAGGCAGCTCGCCGAGCAGGCAGGCGTGTCGAACCCGTACTTGAGCCAGATCGAACGTGGTCTGCGCCGGCCATCGGCCGAAGTTCTGCAGCAGCTGGCCAAGGCACTACGGATCTCAGCCGAGCAGCTCTACGTGCAGGCCGGGATTCTCAACCCTGACGACGGTCAGGTCCGCTCAGTCGAGCTGGCCATTCTCGGGGACCCGGTGCTCACGGAGCGGCAGAAGCAGTCCCTGCTGGACGTCTATCAGTCCTTCAGGGCGGTCGCCGAGAACGCCCTACCCACAGATGTGCTCGAGCAGCCGCCGGTCGACCTGACCATCGCACTCGAGACAACCCCTCAAGGAGAATGACTATGGCTAAGACCCAGTTCAACGCCGAGACCTTCAAGGCCGAGGCCGTGAAGCCCCTGTACGCCGTCGCCGGCGTCACCGAGGTCGCCTACGAGCTCGCCCGTGGCTACGCCGCCGAGGCCCAGAAGACCGCCGTGGAGCGCTTCAGCGACGTGCAGACCAAGGTCTCCAAGGTCGAGACGGACCCCAAGGCCCTGCAGAACCAGGCCGTGTCGCTGGTGAACGCCCGCGTGGAGGAGCTGTCCAAGGACGCCAAGGACGCGCAGGCCAAGTTCGAGGCCCGCATCGCCGAGCTGCAGAAGGACGCCAAGGCGCTCCCCGGCAAGGTGCAGTCGCAGGTCGACGACGCCGTCGCCGAGCTGACCAAGGCCTACGGTGACCTCGCCGAGCGTGGCGAGAAGCTCGTCGCCGCGATCCGCAAGGACGGCGTCAAGGCTGTCACCGCCGTGCGCAAGGCCCCGGCCAAGTCCACGGTCGCGCGTCGTCAGGCCGCGAAGAAGGGTGCCGCCCGCACCGCCCCCGCCTCCAAGGCCGCGGCCGAGAAGGCTCCCGGCAACAAGGTGAAGCCCGCCGCCAAGAAGGCCGTCAAGCAGGGTGGCGCCAAGGGTGGCGCGACCACCGCCAAGAAGGCCCCGGCCAAGAAGGCGACCAGCACCACCAACACCACCACCACCAAGGCCGCCGCCACCTCGGCGTCTGCCTGACCCAACCTCGCCACCGACGGGTGGCGGGTAGCCCAGCACTGGTGACCCTCCCTTCACCAGAGCGGGCCGACGGGCCCCCGGCTTCGGCCGGGGGCCCGTTGCCGTGCCCGGCTCGGGTGCGGGCGGATATCCTCGAGGCGTGCACGTGTTCGCCTTCGAGTCCCTCGTCATCACGCTCGCCTTCTATGCCCTGCTGGGGGTGAAGGTGTGGGCGCTGATCGACGCCGTCACGCGTCCGGCTGCGGCGTACGTCGCTGCAGGGAAGCTGACCAAGCAGGGCTGGCTGGTGATCCTCGGGCTCACCGTCGCGGCCGCGCTGCTGTGGCGCTCGCCGCTCGGGCTGTTCTCGATCGTCGGGACGGTGGCGGCCTTCGTCTACCTCCTCGACGCCAAGCCGGCGCTCGCCGAGGTCACCCGCCGCCGCTGAGCCCGATCGTCATCTGTCACGGCCGGTGTGGTTGGGCGTCCAGGATGAACCGCGCCAGGTCCGCCGGGCTGACCCCGGCGCGGGCGGCCGCCTCGCTGATCCGCTGGGCGGCGACCGCCATGTCGACGTCCTGGTGCGCGGCGACGTAGCCGGTGGCGACGTCGGTCGTCCCTCGCTCCCGCAGCCGCGCCGGTGCCGTGGTCGCCCGGACCCGGCTGGCGAAGGTGAGGTCGGCGTCGCGGACCGCGCCACCGGCCCAGCCGCTCACGGCCCGAGCCACCTCCTCGTGCCGGCCGTCGAAGGCGCCGGGCGTCGAGGCGTAGATGTTGACCCCGCCGACGACCTCGTCGTCGCCGAGCAGGGGCAGTGACAGCGTGCTCGCGACGCCGACCGCCGCCCCCGCCCGGGCGAAGAGCTGCCAGCTGCCCTCGGCCTCCGACGGCTCGCTGGTCAGCCGAGGCTGGCCCTCGACGACCGCCGTCTCGCAGGGTCCTCCGTCGAGGTACTGCATCGCGTCCAGCATCGAGGCACCCCGTGCGTCGGCCATCAGGGTGAAGGTGAGCCCGTCGTCGTTGATCGTCACGCTCATCGCCAGGCACTCGGGCACGATCGTGCGGACCCGCCGCGCCATCTCGCGGATCGACTCCTCGATCTCCGGGTCGCCGTAGGAGGCCAGCCACTCGAACGCCTCGCGGCTCGGGGGGATGGGCTCCAGATGGTGTTCGGGGCCCATCTCGCTCATGGCCCGCGAGTACCCGCTCGACCTCGCCGGCATGCGGCCGGGGATGGATGCCGGCCGGCGGGGTACTGCAAGATGGTCCTGTCTCTACTCGGAGGGGATGGCCATGTCCGGTGTCGGCAGATGAGGACGAAGGTCGAACGGCCCGGCGCGCGCTGGTGGGTCCCGGAGCGTCCCTCGCTGCTGAAGCTGCGCAGCGCGGTGCAGGAGTGCCAGGGCTGCGAGCTGCACCTGGCACGCGACCCAGGGCGTGATGGGGACGGGCAACGCCGACGCGGACCTGATGGTCGTCGGCGAGCAGCCCGGCCAGGCAGAGGACCGCACGGGTGAGCCGTTCGTCGGGCCGGTCAGGGAGCTGCTCGAGACGGGGCTGGCCGCCGCCGGCATCGACCTCGACAGCGTCTACTTCACCAACGTGGTCAAGCACTTCCGCTTCCACCCCTCGCGCGGACAGCAGCGCATCCACCGCTCACCGAGCCGGGTGCACGTGGCTGCCTGCAGCCCGTGGCTGCTCGCTGAGCTCGAGGTCGTGCGGCCACGCGGGGTGGTGCTTCTCGGCGGCACCGCCGGCAAGGCGCTCTACGGGCCGTCCTTCCGGGTGGGGCGCCACCGTGGTCGGCTGCGGAGCTGGCCCGAGGAGCTCGGTGGGGGCGCGACCTGCCATCGGCCCGAGTGGGTGCTGGCCACGGCACACCCCGCCGCGGTGCTGAACGCCCGTGACCGGGAGGCCGACCAGGCGAGGTTCGTCGCCGACCTGCGCGTCTCGGCGCAGGCGCTGGGTGTCTGAGACGCCGGGCCGGGTGCTTGTTTGCTGTCGGTGTGCTGGGGGAGGTTGGCACCCATGAGGTGCCACTTCATCCCCGGATACCTGCTCGAGCGGCTCGCGGACGCGGCAGACGAGGGGCTCGCCGACTGCGGTCGGCGCACCACCGCGATCGACGCCGGCTTCCGCGCCCAACGGGCGATCGTCACGCCACCGGTCGCGGACGCCGCTGACTGGAAGGTGCACGACGCGGACAACGGGTCGACGCTGCCGGGGCGACTGGTCCGCACGGCCGGTGAGCCCGAGGTCGGTGACCTGGCCGTCGACGAGGCCGCCACTGGCATCACGGCCTCCCTGGAGCTGTTCGCCGACCTGGGGCGAGACTCCTTCGACGGCGAAGGGGCCACCGTGCTGGCGACGGTGCACTTCGAGCGCGACTACGACAACGCCTTCTGGGACGGCACCCAGCTGGTCTTCGGCGACGGTGACGGGAGGGTCTTCGACCGGTTCACCAAGCCCATCGACGTCCTCGGCCACGAGCTCACGCACGCGGTCACGCAGCTCACTGCCGACCTGGTCTACCAGGACCAGCCCGGAGCCTTGAACGAGTCGATGTCGGACGTGTTCGGAGCGTGCATCAAGCAGCGCCACCTGGGCCAGGACGCCGAGACAGCCGACTGGCTGATCGGCGAGGGGATCTTCCTGCCGGGGGTGAACGGCCGCGCGCTGCGCTCGATGACGGACCCGGGCACGGCCTACGACGACCCCCGCCTGGGCAAGGACCCGCAGGTCGGCTCGATGGCCGACTACGTCCAGACCACCAACGACAACGGAGGCGTGCACCTCAACAGCGGCATCCCCAACCGGGCCTTCGCGCTCGCGGCCCGCGCGATCGGCGGGGAGTCGTGGAGCGGCGCCGGCCGGATCTGGTTCGCCGCGCTCACCTCCGGGCTGTCGCCGCGCACCGACTTCGCAGGCTTCGCAGCGGCGACCCTCGCGGCTGCGGGCGAGCACGCGTCGGTGGTGGAGGCCGCGTGGCGCGAGGTGGGCGTGCTCGACGGGCCGGCGCCCGCTCCCGGCCCCGGCCCGGCAGGTGGCACGGCCGTCGAGGTGGTGCGCTCGGGCGGTTTCGGCGGGATGACCCGCGAGGGCACGATCGACCTCGAGTCCGACGACCCGCGCGTGCCCGAGGTGCGCGAGCTGGTCGAGCGCATCGACTTCGCCGCCGTACTCCCTGGAGAGGCGCAGCCGGACCGGTTCGTCTACCGCTTCCGCTACGCCCAGGTGGAGTGTCAGGTCTTCGAGCCCGCGCTCACCCCGGAGCTCGAGCGGCTCGCCCGGCTGGTGCTGGCGGGGGAGTAGGTCCCCCTCGAACCGTCGGACGATCAACTCGGCTGCTGTCGTGCTCGGCCCCGCGGGGACTGGCCCTCGACCGCGCGAGCTGATCGTTCCACGGGTGTCTCGGCGCCCTGGGTCGAGGAAGCCTGTGGAGAGCCGGTTGCGACCTTGACGCAGACCCGCTGGGCTGCCGTGCGTGGAGGTCGAGCAGGCGGTGCTGGAGGCGGGCGGGCTCGCCCGCACCTCGGCGCTGTATCGGGCCTGCACGCGCAGCCAGCTCCGGGCGGCCGTGTGGTCGGGCCGGGTGCTGCGGACGACGCGTGGGGTCTACGTGCTGCCCGGGCTGGCGGAGCACGAGGCGGCTGCGGCGCGGCTGAACGGCACGCTGATGCTGATCTCCGCGGCCCAAGCGCACGGCTGGCCGGTCAGGCTCCCACCCGACTCACCTCAGCTACTCGTCCCTCGAGGGCGGAACGTGCCGGCCCACAGGCGGGCGGGCGTCGAGGTGCGCTGGGGGGAGGTCACACCAGCCGACCTCGCGGACCGAAGGACCAACCCGGTGCGCACCGTGCTCGACTGCGCGCGGATGCTGCCCCTCGAGGACTCCCTGGCAGTTGCCGACTCAGCTCTGCGGGCCGGCATCACCAGGACCGAGCTGCTTCTCCACTGCCAGCGACTGCCCCGCAACGGACGGAGCCGGGCCTACCGCGTGGTCGAGCTCGCGACCGCGCAGGCGGCCAACCCGTTCGAGTCGGCGCTGCGAGCGATCGTGCACGACATCCGGGGCAGCCACTTCGAACCCCAGGTGTGGATCGGCAACATCGGCCGGGCCGACCTGGTCGACCGGGTGAACAAGCTCGTGCTCGAGGCCGACTCGTTCGAGTTCCACTCCGACTCCGCGTCGTTGAACCGCGACATGGAGCGCTACAACGCCTTCGTCTGCGAGGGCTACCTGCTCCTGCGCTTCGGCTGGAAGCACGTGATGTTCAGGCAGGACTACGTGCGGGCGACGGTGGCGTCGGTGGTCCCGCCCGTCGGACGATCAACTGGGATGTCCGGCGGCGGCCGGCCGCCTGGAAAGGCCGAACGCCCGACGAGCTGATCGTTCGTCGGGCGTTCGAGAGGTGCGACTAGCCCTTGCGGGCGCGGGCGGCGGAGCGGTTGCGGGCGCTGGCGTCCAGGACGACCTTGCGGATCCGCACGGAGTCGGGGGTGACCTCGACGCACTCGTCGTCGCGGCAGAACTCCAGGCTCTGCTCGAGGGAGAGCCGCTTCGGCGGGACCAGCTTCTCGAAGTTGTCCGAGCTGGAGGCGCGGACGTTGGTCTGCTGCTTCTCCTTGGTGATGTTCACGTCCATGTCGTCGGAGCGTGAGTTCTCACCGATGATCATGCCCTCGTAGACCTCGGTCGTCGGTTCGACGAACATGATCCCGCGCTCCTGCAGGTTCGTCATGGCGTAGGCCGTGGCGGCACCTGCGCGGTCGGCGACGAGCGAACCCTGCGACCGGGACTTGATCTCGCCGGCCCACGGCTCGTAGCCCTCGGAGATGTGGTGGGCGATGCCGGTGCCGCGGGTCTGGGTCAGGAACTCGGTGCGGAAGCCGATCAGGCCACGCGAGGGCACCAGGAACTCCATCCGGACCCACCCGGTGCCGTGGTTGACCATCTGCTCCATCCGGCCCTTGCGCACGGCCAGCAGCTGGGTGATCGCGCCGAGGTGCTCCTCCGGTGCGTCGATGGTCAGGCGCTCGGTGGGCTCGTGCAGCTTGCCGTTGATCTCCTTGGTGACCACCTGCGGCTTGCCGACGGTGAGCTCGAAGCCCTCGCGGCGCATCTGCTCCACCAGGATCGCCAGCGCCAGCTCGCCACGGCCCTGGACCTCCCAGGCGTCGGGACGCTCGGTCGGCAGGATCCGCAGGGACACGTTGCCGATCATCTCGCTGTCCAGCCGGTCCTTGACCAGGCGTGCGGTGACCTTGGTGTTCTTGGTCGGACCACGACCCGCCAGCGGCGAGGTGTTGATGCCCATGGTCATCGAGATCGCCGGCTCGTCGACGTGGATCAGGGGCAGGGCGACCGGGTTCTCCGGGTCGGCGAGGGTCTCACCGATGGTGATGTCCGGGATGCCGGCGATCGCGACGATGTCGCCCGGACCGGCGGACTCACCGGGCTTGCGCTCGAGGCCCTCGGTGACCAAGAGCTCGGTGATCTTCACGGTCTTCACGCTGCCGTCGCGCTTCATCCAGGCGACGTTCTGGCCCTTCTTCAGGGTGCCCTCGTGGACCCGGACCAGTGCGAGCCGGCCGAGGAAGGGGCTGGCGTCGAGGTTGGTGACGTGGGCCTGCAGCGGGGCGCCCTCGGTGTAGACGGGGGCCGGGATGGTCTCCAGGATCGTCTTGAACAGCGGCTCGAGGTTGTCGCCGTCGGGCATGGTGCCGTTCTCCGGCGCGGTCAGGCTGGCGATGCCAGCACGACCGGAGGCGTAGACGACCGGGAAGTCGAGTGCGTCCTGGCTGTGCGACTCGTCGAGCAGGTCCATGAACAGCTCGTAGGTCTCGTCGACGACCTCGGCGATCCGGGCGTCCCCACGGTCGGTCTTGTTGACCACCAGGATCACCGGCATGTCGGCGTTGAGCGCCTTGCGCAGCACGAAGCGGGTCTGGGGGAGCGGACCCTCGCTCGCGTCCACGAGCAGCACGATTCCGTCGACCATCGACAGGCCGCGCTCGACCTCGCCACCGAAGTCGGCGTGGCCGGGGGTGTCGATGATGTTGATCGTCATCGGCTTGCCCTCGGCGGCCGGACCCGCGTAGTGCACCGCGGTGTTCTTCGCGAGGATCGTGATGCCCTTCTCGCGCTCGAGCTCACCGGAGTCCATCGCACGCTCGGAGACACCCTCGGCCTGGTGGGCGGTGAAGGCGCCGGCCTGGAGGAGCATGGCGTCGACGAGCGTGGTCTTGCCGTGGTCGACGTGCGCGACGATCGCGACGTTGCGGAGGTCAATACGGGTCTGCTTGGTCATGCCACTTGCCTTCCGTCTGTCACTGGCGGCTGATTCGAGGGCACGCAGACAGACAGGTATCGGGGGTTTCGGGGATCGGCGTCGAGTCACGCCGCCCTGAGTCTATCGTTATCCGAGTGACATTCCGGACCAGGCCGCTGGCAGGGCCCGCGGGCAACCGGGGACCCGCATGACGGCGTTCCGGGTGCTGTTCGTCTGCATCGGCAACATCTGCCGCTCCCCGCTGGGCGAGCGCCTGCTCGCCGCACGGCTCGCGGGAGCCGACGTCGAGGTCTCCAGCGCCGGCGTGGGGGCCGTGGTCGGCGCCCCGATGAGCCCGGAGGCCGCCGCCCACCTCGAGGCGTACGGCGGCTCGGCGGACGGGTTCGCCGCCCGGCAGCTGACCGACGCCATGGTCCGTGACAGCGACCTGGTGCTCACCGCGACCACGGACATCCGGGCGCGCGTGCTCGAGGACAACCCGGGGGCGCTGCGGCGTACGTTCACGGTGCGGGAGCTCGCCGCCCTGCTCGACGTGGTTCCGCCGAACGCCGACAGGGTCGCGCTGGTCCGCAGCGCAGCCGAGGAGCGCTCGCGTGCCGCCCTGGAGGACTACGACATCCCGGACCCCTACCGCCATGGCGAGGAAGCCCACGCGGAGGCCGCAGCCGCGATGGCGGCGGCCGTGGAGACCATCGCCAAGGGGCTGGGCAGATGAGGTCGCTGCTGCGGGCGCTCGTGGTGGTGCTGGCCGTCACCGTCGCCGGGACCGCGCTGCCGAGCCTGGCCGAGGAGCCTCCCGCCGCGATCACGATCGAGCCCTCCGTGACCGCGCGGCCGGCGACCGAGCAGGCCGTGACGGTGCAGCAGGTCGCCGCCGCCCGCTCCGCGACGGCACCGGCCCGCAAGACTGCCCCGAGGCCGAACCGGCGGGCAGCGCGCCTCCCGCTGCGGTCGATCACCATCGCGCTGGACCCCGGCCACCAGCTCGGCAACCACAACTTCCCGCGGCAGACCAACGCGCTCGTCCCGGCCGGTGGGTTCCGCAAGCCGTGCAACAGCACGGGCACCGCGACGAACGCCGGCGTCGCCGAGGCGACGGTCACCTGGCGGGTCGCCAGGGCGGTGCGCAAGCGGCTCGAGGCGCTCGGTGCCCGGGTCGCGATGACTCGCACCAGGAACAGCGAGCGGCTCTGGGGGCCGTGCGTGAACACCCGCGGGCAGTTCGGCAAGCGCGTGGCAGCAAGGCTGATGGTCTCGCTGCACGCCGACGGTGCCGCGGCATCGGGGCGCGGGTTCCACGTGATCGCCCCGACCCGGCGCTCGCCCTGGACCACCGACATCGCCACCGACTCGCTGCGGCTGGCGAAGGCGCTGCGCTCGGGGTTCACCGCCCAGGGCATCCCCCGCGCCGACTACACGGCCGGGGGCACCGGCTTGAATGTGCGCAGCGACCTCGGCACCCTCAACATGTCTGACGTGCCGGTCTCGATGGTCGAGATCGGCAACATGCGCAACTCGGGCGATGCGCGTCGGATGACCTCCGCACGGGGGCGGGCGCAGTACGCCGCCGCTGTGGTGCGTGGCATCCGCTCCTACCTCGAAAGGTGAGCCCCGAATGACGTCCCCCGCGAGCCGGTTCACGGTCGCCCTGGCGCTGCCCCTGCTGGTCGTCCTGCTGAGCGCCTGCGGCGGCGGCGAACCGGCCAGTCCGGCAGCCGAGGCGTCCGAGGAGAAGCCACAGCCGGCCCTGACCGCGGGCAGCTGCTGGGACGACCGCCAGCTGCCGCAGGCCCTGGGCGAGGAGGCGTTCGGCGCCTGGGTGGAGAAGTACGCCGGCGGTGACGCGGTGAAGGGAAAGGCGATGCGCGACGACGCCGCCTTCAGCGAGCAGATCGACTGCGCGCAGCCGCACGCGCTGGAGCTCTACAACGTGGTCGAGCTCGACGAGGCGCTGACCGACGAGATCAAGGACTACTCCGACCTGCTGGACCCCGGCTCCGCCCTCTACCGCAAGGTGCGCGACCAGGTGAACGACCGCTGCCTGGCGGGATCTCCCTACGGGGTCGCGCAGCGCAAGGCCGGCGGCCTGCCCGTGCAGCTCGGGCCGGCCCTGAACGTGGACGGTGGCCTGCACGTCGCGTGGGACCCGTTCCCAGCCGACCTGTGGCAGGAGGGTCAGCACAAGTTCGTGTGCACCTTCGAGCAGGACGAGCCGGGGACGCTGATGTTCGCGGACCTGACCACCCGCAAGGTGCCGACCAGCTCGCGGGTCTGCCTGAACACCCCGGGCAAGTACCTGCCCTGCGAGAGCAAGCACCAGGCCGAGGACATCGCCGAGATGGTCCTGAACACCGCGATCGAGAAGGGCCAGATCAACGGGAGCAAGGCCGTTCGCAAGGGTCCCGACGGCCCCTACGTGGCGCTGAACGACAAGGAGTACGCCAAGCTGGACAAGGTCTGCAAGACCTTCTTCGCGCAGGTCTCCTCGGTCAAGGGCGGGGTCACCGCGCGGGCCTACCCCGGCGCGGTCTCCCAGTGGCCGACCGACAGCGGCACCTACGTGGCGAGCTGCTTCGCGCTGAAGCCGTTCGAGCCGCCGCCGCCGATCAAGGGCACGGTCTTCAACAAGCCCTGAGGGGCCCAGCAGGCGTCAGGACTCTCGGTGCACCTTGTGCTGGGCCGCCTGGGCGCGCGGGCGTACGACGAGCTCGTCGACGTTCACGTGGGGCGGCAGCGAGGCCACCCAGCGGACGGTCTCGGCCACGTCCTCGGCGAGCAGCGGCTCGGCCACCCCGGCGTACACCGCGTCGTAGCGCTCCTGGTCGCCGCCGAAGCGCTTCATCGTGAACTCCTCGGTCTTCACCATCCCGGGCGCGATCTCGGTGATCCGCAGCGGCTCGGCGACCAGCTCGAGGCGCATCGTCTGGGTGATCAGCCGCACGGCGTGCTTCGAGGCGGCGTAGGAGCCGCCGCCCTCGTAGGCGATCCGGCCGGCGGTGGAGCCGAGGTTGATCACCAGGCCGTCACCGGCGGCCCGGAGGGCGGGCAGCAGCGCCTGGGTGACGCGGAGCAGGCCGAGCACGTTGAGCTCGAAGGTGCGGGCCCAGTCAGCGAGGTCGGCGTCCTCGATCGAGGCCTGGTCGAAGGCGCCGCCGGCGTTGTTCAGCAGCACGTCGACGCGGTCGAGCGACCCGGCCAGTGCTGCCACCGACTCCTGGTCGGTGACGTCGCAGACGACGGCGCGACCGCCGATCTCCTCGGCGAGCGCCTCGATCCGGTCGCGGCGCCGAGCGACGCACACCACCTGGAAGCCGTCGGCGGCCAGGGCGCGGGCGCTGGCCGCGCCGATCCCGCTGCTGGCCCCGGTGACGACAGCGATGCGGCTCATAGGTGTCTCCTCGGGAGATCGTGGGTATCAGTCCTGGGTGCCGCAATGCCCACATGTTGGACGTTTGGTGCGGCCACCTCATGATAGGAGCGGAATGGACTGGGCCCCGCTGCGGTTGGGTCTTGCGGAGGTACTCAATGTCGCTCTACCTGGCGCACAGCGCCACTCCTGCGCTGCGCCGTGTCGCCATGGTGTCGCTGCACACCTCACCCCTGGACCAGCCGGGCACCGGTGACGCCGGGGGGATGAACGTCTACGTCCTGGAGCTCGCGCGCCGCCTGGCGGCGCGCCAGGTCGAGGTCGACGTCTTCACCCGGGCCACCGGCAGTGCGCTGCCGCCCGTGGTCGACGTCAGCGACGGCATCCGGGTGCACCACGTCTCCGCCGGCCCCTACGAGGGGCTCACCAAGCTGGAGCTGCCCGCGCAGCTGTGCAGCTTCGCCCGCGAGGTGCTCCGCACCGAGGCCTACCACTCGCCGGGCTACTACGACCTCGTGCACAGCCACTACTGGCTGAGCGGCCAGGTCGGCGCGCTGGCGCGCGACCGGTGGGGCGTGCCGCTCGTGCACACGATGCACACCATGGCCAAGGTGAAGAACGCCGCGCTCGCCGAGGGTGACACCCCCGAGCCCAGGTCCCGCCTGATCGGCGAGGAGCAGGTCGTCGCGGCCGCGGACATGATGGTGGCCAACACCGAAGACGAGGCCGAGCAGCTGATCGACCTCTACGGCGCCGATCCCGCCCGCGTGGAGGTCGTCCACCCGGGCGTCGACCTCGCCCTGTTCCGAGACGTCGGCCAGGCCGGCGCACGCCAGCGCCTCGGGCTGCCCGCGCACGGTCCGGTGATCACCTTCGTCGGCCGGATCCAGCCGCTCAAGGCCCCCGACGTGATGCTGCGCGCGGTCGCGGTGCTGCTCGAGCGCCGCCCCGAGCTGCGCTCGACGCTGACCGTCGCCGTGGTCGGCGGCCCCTCCGGCTCCGGCCTGGAGCACCCCGACTCGCTGGTCCGCCTGGCCGAGGAGCTCGGCATCGACCACCTCGTGCGGTTCGTGCCGCCGGTGCGTCAGGCCGAGCTGGTCGACTGGTACGCCGCCTCCACGACCGTGTGCGTCCCGTCGTACAACGAGAGCTTCGGGCTGGTCGCGATCGAGGCCCAGGCCAGCGGCACCCCCGTGGTCGCGGCTGCGGTCGGCGGCCTGACCACCGCGGTGAGCGACGGCAGGTCCGGGCTGCTGGTCGACGACCACGAGCCGGGTTCCTACGCGTCGGCGTTCGAGCGGGTCCTGTTCGAGGACGGACTGGTCGAGCGGCTCTCCATCGGCGCCGAGACGCACGCCCGGCAGTTCGGCTGGGACCGCACGGCCGACCAGATGCTCTCGGTCTACGCCGCCGCGCAGGAGAAGATGCGCGACGATGTCAGCGGGATCGCCCTGTGAGCGACCCGGAGGAGACACCGGTGAGCGAGGCAGTGGGTCCGGAGTCGATCAGCCCCGAGCGCGCGGACGCGCTCGCCGCGCTGAAGCGGGTCTTCGACGAGGGCGACCTGGAGTGGTCCGAGGTCACCCCGACCTCGCTGATGGTGACCCTGCCCGGCGAGAAGAAGCTGCAGACCCCGTGCCGCTTCGACGTCGGGACGCACGCGCTGGAGGTGCACGCGTTCGTGTGCCGCAAGCCCGATGAGAACTTCGAGGGCGTCTACCGCTGGCTGCTCGAGCGCAACATGAAGATGTATGCCGTGGCGTTCGCGCTGGACAGCATGGGCGACATCTACCTGGACGCCCGGCTGCCGCTGCAGGCCGCCGCGCAGGGAGAGCTGGACCGTCTGCTCGGTGCCGTCCTGGAGTACGCCGACAGCTCGTTCAACACGATCCTCGAGCTCGGGTTCGCCTCGTCGATCCGCAAGGAGTGGTCGTGGCGGATCTCCCGAGGTGAGCCGATCCGCAACCTCGAGGCGTTCCGCGGGCCGCTGGCCCTCGACGAGCTCGGCTCCCCGGCCGCCGACTAGGTCGTCGCGGCTTCTCGTGCCGGCGCCTCGTGCACCGGCAACCGGCGCGGCTTGCGTCGGGCGACGGCCACGCCGACCAGTGCGAGCACGCCGCCGGCGTACGCCATGGTGGGTGGGGCCTCGCTGAGGAACAGCACCCCGAGCGCGATCGTGATCGGCGGCACCAGGTAGGTGGTCACGCCCAGGTTGCCTGCGCTCATGTGCTTGAGCGCGAAGGCGTAGGTCGTGAACGCGATCGCCGTCGGGAACACCCCGAGGTAGATCAGCCACCAGGTCGAGGATGCCGGTGCGTCGCGGACCTGGGTGACCAGGTCGCCCGCGAACGGCAGGCAGCTGATCGCGCCGACGGTGCAGGCCAGCCAGGTCACCTGGACCGCGGGGAGGCGGGTCATCAGCGGCTTCTGCAGGATCAGGCTGATCGAGTAGGCGACCGCGCTGACCAGGCAGAGCAGCACGCCGATCACGTCGCCGTGGGCGTCCGGTGAGGATGTCGCGAGGGCGATCAGGGCGACTCCGCCGAAGGCCAGCGCCAGGCCGACTCCGAGGGGGACGGTGAACCGCTCGCTGAGGAACAGTGCGGCGAGCAGGGCGATGAGCACGGGCGCCACCTGGATCAGCATGGCCGCGGTGCCGGCGTCGACGCGGCGCTCGCCGGCGTTGAGCGCGACGTTGTAGAGCCCGAACCAGAGCAGCCCGATCACCGCGATCGTGACCAGGTCACCGCGGGAGGGTCGGGTGAAGCCGCGGGAGAGGGCGACTGCGCCGAGGACGGCCGAGCCGACCAGCAGCCGGCCCAGGGAGAGGGCGCCGGGGGAGAAGTCGTGGCCGAGGTGCCGGATCGCGACGAACGCCGAGGCCCAGAACACCAGCGTGCACGCGACCGCGGCGAGCGGCAGCCAGCTCGGGGTGGCGGTGCGGGGCGGTCCCGCGATGCTGGTGGAGGTGGTCACGCCGGGAAGCCTACGGAGCGTTGCCGGGTCAGGACACGCGGGTTTCGGTCGTCGTACGTCGAGATCCGGCCGCGTGCCGCTCTGGGCGAGGGTTGTGGACGGAATCGGGCCGGCACAGGCCTTGATGAGCGTCCATAACCCCGATTTACATAGGCTTCTGGGGGTCAGGCGACCCACTCGGGTACGCCGACGACGGTGCCGTCCTCGCGGGTGACGACGCCGCCGGCGGTGGTCGCGGTGGCGGTGAAGCCTTCGGGGCCGGCGATGAACCGGCGCAGCTCGCCGGCGGGGAGCACGACCGTGTCGCCGGCGGCCAGGTCGGTGACCGTGCCGGAGCACTCGACGCGCGCGGTGCCGCTGGTCACCGCCCAGAGCACCTCGGAGTCGAAGGCGTGCGGGGGGGCTTCGACTCCGGGGCCCATCTCGACCAGCCACAGGCTGCTCCGAGCGCCACCGAGGGTGGGGGAGGCCAAGGTGGTCATGGTGGCGTTGGGCGTGGTGGTGGTGCGCCGGGTGTCGGCGTGGACGTGGAACATCGGATCTCCTAAGATCGACAACATGGTTGACGATATAGACAACCACATTGACCAATCCGCCGGCAAGGGGTTCCCCGCGTGGGAGCTGCCGATGCTGTTGCTCGGTGGGTTCAGGTCACTCGTGGACCAGGCGCACGTGCTGCTGGCCGAACGGGGCCATCCGGCCGCGCGCCCGATGCACGGCTTCGCGCTGCAGGCGGTCGGGTCGGGCGCGACGGCCTCCGAGGTCGGACAGCGTTTGGGCGTGAGCAAGCAGGCTGCGGCGAAGACACTGGGGATGCTCGAGGCGCAGGGGTACCTCGACCGAGTCGACGACCCGGCCGACCGGCGCCGCAGGGTCGTGGTGCCGACGGCCCGGGGGCGCGACCTGCTCGGTCAGTCTGCGGGCGCCTTCGCGGAGGTGTTGGAGACCTGGACGGCACGGGTGGGGGCGGTCGACCTGGAGCGGCTGCACGCGACCCTGGTCGGGGTGGGGGCCGGCCGCTCGTTCCCCCTGGATCTCAGCTCCTGGTCGGGCTGAACTCGCTCACAGGTCGAGCTTGTAGCCCAGGCCGCGGACGGTGGTCAGGAGGGTCGGCTCGGCCGGGTTGGGCTCGAGCTTGGCGCGCAGGCGCTTCACGTGCACGTCGAGGGTCTTGGTGTCGCCGACGTAGTCGGTGCCCCAGACGCGGTCGATCAGCTGGCCGCGGGTCAGCACCCGGCCGGGGTTGCGCAGGAACATCTCGAGGAGCTCGAACTCCTTGAGCGGCAGGCGCACCTCCTCGCCGTCCACGGTGACGATGTGCCGCTCGGTGTCCATCCGGACCGGGCCCACCTCGAGGGTCGGCGGGGCCAGGTCGGGCTCGGTGCCACGACGGAGCACCGCCCGGATCCGGGCGACCAGCTCACGAGGCGAGTAGGGCTTGGTGACGTAGTCGTCAGCGCCCAGCTCGAGCCCGACGACCTTGTCGACCTCCTCGTCCTTCGCGCTGACCATGATCACCGGCACGTTGGAGGTCTGCCGGATCTGGCGGCACACCTCGGTGCCCGGCAGCCCGGGGAGCATCAGGTCGAGCAGCACGATGTCGGCACCCGCCCGGTCGAACTCGGAGAGCGCCTCGGGGCCGGTGGCGGCGATCGCCACCTCGAAGCCCTCCTTGCGGAGCATGTAGGCCAGGGCGTCGCTGTAGGACTCCTCGTCCTCGACGACCAGTACGCGAGTCACGCGTTCTCCTTCGTGGTGGGGGCAGGCAACGGGCCCGGCTTGCGGGGCAGGGTGAGGGTGAACGTCGAGCCCTGGCCCGGGACGGACCAGACCCTGACCTCACCGCCGTGGGAGGCGGCGACGTGCTTGACGATGGACAGCCCGAGGCCGGTGCCGCCGGTGGACCGGTGCCGTGCGGGGTCGACACGGTAGAACCGCTCGAAGATGCGGTCGAGCTCGCCGGCCGGGATGCCGATGCCCCGGTCGGTGACGGTGATGTCGACCGTGGTCTCGTGCCCCGCCGCCGAGACCACCACTGTCGACCCGTCGGGGGAGTAGGTGACGGCGTTGGCGACGAGGTTGCTCACCGCGACGGCGACCTGCTCGCGGTTGCCGAGCAGCGTCAGGCCGTGGGTGCCGTCGTGGACCACCTCGATGTTGCGGGCGTTGGCGTCGGTGAGGCTCTCGTCGATGGCGCGGGCGATGATCTTGTCGGCCTCCACGGCGACCGGCTCGTCGAGCGGGTCGTCGCCCTGCAGCCGGGACAGCTCGATGACCTGCTGGACCAGCCGGGAGAGCCGCTCGCTCTCCACGTGCATCCGGCCGGCGAAGCGCTGCACGGCCTCGGGGTCGTCGGCGGCCTCGATCACGGCGTCCGAGAGCAGCTTGATCGCCCCGACGGGGGTCTTCAGCTCGTGGCTGACGTTGGCCACGAAGTCACGCCGGATCGACTCGACGCGACGCTCGCGGGTGCGGTCCTCGATCAGCGCCAGCACCAGCTGGGAGCTCAGCGGGGCCACCCGGGCGGTCACGTGCCGGGGCGGCAGGTCGGAACGCTGCAGCCTCAGCTCGGTCTCGCGGATCTGGCCGTCGCGGCGTACCTGACGGACCAGGTCGGCCAGCTCGCGCTCGGTGATCTCGTGGCCCTTGACGATCCCCATCGCGATCGCCGGGGCGGAGGCCTTCAGGACCACGTCGCTCGCGTCGACGACCAGGGCGCTGCTGCGGAGCACGGAGAGCACCGCCGCGACACCGGGAGGCAGTGGCTGCTCGCGCGGGTCGTTGGTGTGCATCTGGCGCTCGCTCACCCGGAACGCCAGTGCCGCTCCGCCGCCCAGCACTGCTCCGAGCAGGGCGAAGAGAAGGGCCTCCAGGGTTGGGCTCACGTGCTCGATCGTACGCAGACCTTCACCGGTGTTTCCCCCAGCAGACCGGCCTTTCCTGGACTGTTCACCTCTGGTTCACGAAACAGAGCCAGTCCTTCACCTGCTCGACGTAAGTTGAACACCATGCGCGATGCCTACAGAGACCAGCTCGACTCCATCCGGGACGACCTCGTGACCATGGCCCGCCTCGTGCGTGAGGCCGTGAACGAGGGCACCCAGGCCCTGCTGGAGGGCGACGCCCAGCTCGCCGAGAAGGTGATCACCAGCGATGCGCGCATCGACACGCTCCGGGTGAACCTCGAGGAGCACAGCTTCGAGCTGCTCTCCCTGCAGAACCCCGTGGCCGGCGACCTGCGGATGCTGGTCGCGTCGCTGCGGATGGTCAGCGAGTTCGAGCGGATGGGCGACCTCGCCGTACACGTGGCCAAGATCGCGCGGCTGCGCGTCCCCGAGGTGGCGGTGCCCGAACAGCTCGTCCCGACGATCTCGCGGATGGCCGCTGTCGCCGAGGTGATGATCGCCAAGGTCGAGCACATCATCGCCCACTCCGACGTCGGTGCCGCGGTCGAGCTCGAGGAGATCGACCAGGAGATGGACAAGCTGCGCCGCAACTCCTTCCGCGAGCTGCTCGGCTCGGACTGGACGTACGGCGTGGAGCCGGCCGTCGACATCGCCCTGCTCGGTCGCTACTACGAGCGCATCGCCGACCACGCCGTGTCCATCGCGAGGCGCGTGGTGTTCCTCGTCACCGGTGAGCACCCCCGTCTTGCCGGTGCCGCCGGGTCCACGACGAGCCAGTAGCCGTCGCTCGGGTCAGCGGCCCTGGTTGGCGACGGCCTCGGCTGCCGCAGCGGCGGCAGCGGGGTCGAGGTAGCGGCCGCCGGTGACCGTGGGCCGCAGCTGGGCGTCGAGCTCGTAGACGAGCGGCATGCCGGTGGGGATGTTCAGCCCGGCGATGTCCTCGTCGCTGATCCCGTCGAGGTGCTTGACGATGCCGCGCAGGCTGTTGCCGTGCGCGGCCACGAGCACGGTGGCACCGGACTCGAGGTCGGGCACGATCGCGGACTCCCAGTAGGGCAGCATCCGCTCGATGACGTCCTTGAGGCACTCGGTGCGGGGCATCTCGTCGCCGAGGTCGGCGTAGCGCACGTCTCCGGACTGCGACCACTGGTCGTCGTCGTCGATCGGGGGCGGCGGGACGTCGAAGGACCGGCGCCAGGTCATGAACTGGTCCTCGCCGTACTGCTCCAGCGTCTGCTTCTTGTCCTTGCCCTGCAACGCGCCGTAGTGCCGCTCGTTGAGCCGCCACGAGCGCCGCACCGGGATCCAGTGGCGCTCGGCCGCGTCGAGGGCCAGGCACGCCGTGGTGATCGCGCGTCGCTGCAGCGAGGTGTGCACGACGTCCGGGAGCAGCCCGGCCTCGGCCAGCTGCTCGCCGCCGCGGACTGCCTCGGCGTGGCCCTTCTCGGTCAATGGCACGTCGACCCAGCCGGTGAACAGGTTCTTGGCGTTCCACTCGCTCTCGCCGTGGCGGAGCAGGATCAGGGTGCGCGTCGGCTCGCTCATGGACCGATCCTAGAGAAGTCCGTCGGTCAGACGGTCAGGGAGTCTCGGTGGCGCCGGAGCCGGCCGGCTTCACGTCGGCGTACTCGTCCTCGTCGGTGACGACGGGGGCGTTGATCTCGGTGGTCTGGCCGTCCTGGAAGGTCAGCGTGAGCCGGGCGAAGTTGCCGGGGCGGATGCCGTCGCCGGTGAGGCCGATCAGGCCGAGGTCGGCGAGGTTGACCAGCGACTCGGGGTCGATCCGGACGGGGGCGGACACCACTGCCTCGATGCCCTCACCGGTGACGTTGGTCAGCGTCGCGGGCTCTTCGAGGTTCTGGTTGACCAGGGAGGCCACCAGGGTGCCGGTGCCGTCGGAGCTGCTGACCACCACGGCACCGAGGATGTCGACGGTGCCGCTGCGGTCGTTGACGCCGACTCCGGGCTGGTAGACCTGATCGGTCTGGTAGCCGAAGCCACAGGCACCCAGACTGGGCACGAGCAGCACCATGGCCAGGGCGGCGAGACGGCGGCGTACGGGCGTCATCATGGCGATGCGGTTCCTCTCGGAGCGCCGACGGACGTTGCGTCCGGGGCGGTCGGGATCTTCAGGATCATCATGCGCACGACCGGAGTCGGTTTGCGGGGCTGAGCCTATCGCTCAGCGAGCGATTCCGACCGTTAGGGCCGTGTAGACGATCGTTGCCAGCACCACGGCGGTGGCCACGAGGGTGCCGACCAGGAGCTTGGGGGCGCCGGTGCGCAGGGCGATCCGCAGCGGGAGGCTCCTCAGGTTGGCCTTGTTGTCCACGACCAGGTCGGGCAACGAGGTCAGGAAGTGCACCAGGAAGCCGAGCACCGCGCTGAGCACGACGAACGAGGTCACCGGTGCCGAGCCGTCGGCCTCGGCTCCCCACCCGCCGAGGGTGACGAAGAACGTCAGCAGCGCGAAGGTGGCGCTCCACCCGACCCAGGACAGCATCGTGCGGTGCAGCCAGCGGTTGTGCACGTAGCCCACCGCCAGGGTGGAGAACAGGAACAGCCCTGCGGCAGTGCCGTTCTGCAGCGAGAGCGGCAGTGCGAGCAGCAGCAGCGCCGCGATCGCGAACGTGACGTTGCCGCGGGGGATCAGCCCCTCGGCCACGGGCTTGCCCGGTGCGTCGGCGAGCACGTCGATGTCGACGTCGAGCAGGTCGTTGACCAGCCCGAGGACCATCTGCACCACGAGGACCGCGGCGAAGCTGACCAGCACCTCCCGGAGCGGGCGGCCCATGAGTGCGACCAGGGCCGCGACCACCACCGCGAAGGCCACGGCCTGGCGCGGGTGAACGGCGCGCACGAAGGGCGGGAACTGCCTCGACGCCTTCTGGGTGGCCTCACTGCTCATGCGCGAAGTATTGAGCATGAGGACCGTGCATGGGCGCTGTTGGGGCAGACCGGACGCCTGCGTCGAGCCGGTGCGGCACACGAAACCGACACTTGTCAACCCCCGATTGGGCCTCTGACCTGCGCAAACAGTGGAAAGGGTGCTCCGTCAACCGTGTTAGACTGGTCACCTCGAAAGGGGTTACCTACATATGACTTTCACTGTCGGCGAAACGGTCGTTTATCCAAATCACGGGGCCGCAGTCATCGAAGACATCGAGATGCGCACGATCAAGGGCGAAGAGAAGCAGTACCTCGTCCTCCGGATCGTGGCACAGCAGGACCTCGTGGTCCGTGTGCCGGCGTGCAACCTCGACCTCGTCGGTGTCCGCGATGTTGTCGACAAGGAGGGCCTCGACCGCGTGTTCGACGTGCTCCGGGCCGTCGTACCCGATGAGCCGACCAACTGGTCGCGCCGTTACAAGGCCAACCTGGAGAAGCTGCACTCCGGCGACGTGATGAAGGTGTCCGAGGTCGTGCGTGACCTCTGGCGTCGTGAGCGTGACCGCGGCCTCTCCGCCGGCGAGAAGCGGATGCTGGCCAAGGCGCGCCAGATCCTCGTCTCCGAGCTGGCCCTGGCCGAGCACACCAACGAGGACAAGGCCGAGGCGATCCTCGACGAGGTCCTCGCCTCCTGACGATCCACCACGGCCGACCCGGACAGTGATCCGCTAGGTCGTGTCACGAGCCTCCGGACTACGCGTCCGGGGGCTCGTTGTTTTTCAGTGGGTCTCGTGGTTTCCCACGGTCCCGTGGGAAACCCGAGCTTCCCGTCCTTTGCAAAGCACGGGAAGCTGGAGTTTCCCACGGGACCCAGTGAAACTTGAGCCCTAGTGTGACTGCATGGACGACGAGGACCTGCCGCTGGAGCCGCTCGGGGTGGTGCCCGTGGACGGGCGGGGGGCGCTGCCGTTCGCGTTGGTGCACGGCGAGTCGCTGGTGGCGTCGGCCTCGTGGGCGCTGACCACGGCAGGGGCCGTGCTGTACGACTACGGCGTCCCGTTCACCACGGTGCAGGAGTCCGGGCGGATGCTGGTGATCCACGACCCGTTGTGCCCGCTGACGCCGGCGTCGTTCATCGAGCAGGCGATCGCGCTGTGCGCGCAGACCGGGGCGGTGGTGGTCGGCGTACGACCGGTCACCGACACCGTCAAGGAGTACGACGGCGACCTGCTCGGCGTGACCGTGCCGCGGGAGGGCCTGATGTGCGTGACCTCGCCGGTCGTGCTCCCGGCCACCGTCATCGCGACGCTCGAGGAGCTCGGCACCGACGACCTCCCCGGGTTCGTCGCCGAGCTCACCGGCCGGTTCCCGGTGAAGTACCTCCCGGCGCCCGCGCTGGGGCGGCGGATCACCGACGAGACGGACCTGCGGATCCTCAGCGCGGCCAGCGGGGCGGCGGAGTAGCAGCCGTCACTGGAGCAGGAGCTTCTCGGCGAGGGCCACGTCGTCGGGGAAGGTGACCTTGAGGTTGGCCGCGCTGCTGGGAACCCCGGCCACCACGATGTCGGTGTAGTGCTCGAGGCAGGACGCGGTGTCGGTGCCGACGAATCCGTCCCGGTCGGCCTGGCGGTAGGCGACCAGCAGGTCGGCAGCGCGGAAGGCCTGGGGGGTCTGGACGCCCACCAGGCCGGCCGGAGCCAGGCCGCCGTCACGGCGGGACAGCCGGGGCACGGGGAGCACCGGGATGGCGCCGCCGCGTTCGGCGGCGGTGTCGATCACCGCGCGCCACAGCGAGGCAGGCGCCAGTGGCCGTGCCGCGTCGTGGATCGCCACCACGTCGAGCTCGCCGTCCTCGATCTCCGCGGCCAGCGTCCGCAGCGCCTGCCACTCCGAGTCGTGGCGTTCCGCACCGCCGTCGACCACCCAGAGATCGTGGCTGCCGAGGTGCGGGGCGACCGCCTCTGCGACCGCGTCGCGGTCCTCGGGGCGTACGACGAGCACGATCCGGTGCACGCCCACCACCTCCAGCACCGTGCGCACCGATCGGGCCAGCATCGGGACCCCGTCCACGGGGAGCAGCACCTTGTTGATCGGGCGCTCGTCGAGCAGCGCCCCGACCCGGCTGCCGGACCCGGCTGCGAGCAGCACCGCAGCAGCTCGGGGCGTGCTCGCCGGTGTGCCTTGGTCGTCGGACTGCATCGTGGCTCCTGCTCGGTGGGGGGCTCGAGTCTGCCCGACCCCGGGGCGGGCGTTGGTCGGGGGCTAGTTGAGGCTCACGTCATCGGGGAGCGTGGCCAGCATCGACAGGGGGGTCGGCTGGCGGCGGAGCACGACGCCCCACAGGTGCTCGGGATCGGTGGTGAACAGGTCGGAGCGCATGGCAGGCACGATGTGCCAGCTGCCCTCGGCGATCTCGGCCTCGAGCTGTCCGCTGCCCCAGCCCGCGTAGCCGGCGTACACCCGCAGCGCGTCGAGCCGGCCCAGGAAGTCGTCGGGGGACGCGTCGAGGTCCACCATGCCGAGTGATCCGGTCAAGGGTCGCCAGCCCGGGGGTGGCTCGTCGCTGTGCAGGGCGCCGATGGCCAAGGCCGCGTTCAGCTCCACCGGCCCGCCGCGGAACAGCACCCCCGGCTCGGTGGTCATGTTCTCCCAGGGCGCCAGCACCTGCCCGACCGCCACGTCGGAGGGCCGGTTGAGGATCACACCGAGGCTGCCGTCGTCGTCGGCGGAGATCAGGAGCAGCACGGACCGCGCGAAGTTGGGGTCGGTCAACGTCGCGGAGGAGATCAGCAGGGAACCGGCGACCGGGTGCATGCGCCCCATCGTGGCACCCCCAGGTCGCGTGTCGTGCTCGTGCGGCCGGGCGGGTCGCGTCAGTCGGCGTACAGCAGCGCCGTGGCGACTGCCGCCAGGCCCTCGCCGCGGCCGGTGAGGCCCAGGCCGTCGGTGGTGGTGGCGCTGATCGAGACGCTGATCCCGTGCCGTTCGGAGATGGTGCGCTCGGCCTCCTCGCGGCGGGGAGCGAACCGGGGACGGTTGCCGATCAGCTGGCAGGCGACGTTGCCGACCTCCCAGCCGGCGGCTCTCACCCGCCGCAGCGTCTCGGCGAGCAGGTCGTGCGACGCCGCGCCGGCCCACTGGGGGTCGGCCGTGCCGAAGTTGCTGCCGAGGTCGCCGAGGCCCGCAGCGGACAGCAGCGAGTCGCAGACCGCGTGCAGCACGACATCGCCGTCGGAGTGGCCCTCCAGACCGAGCTCCTCCTCGGGCCAATCCAGGCCGGCCACCCGCAACGAACGACCTGGTGCGAGGCGGTGGACGTCCGTGCCGATGCCGATGCGTTGGTTCACGGGCATGATCATGCCGCGGATCCGGCCCGAATGTGCCGGGAGGTTGGCCGCATGCGCGACGATGGAGAGGTGAGCCCGGACATGACCCCAGGCGCGGGCACGACCGACCAGGCATCCGGGCGTCCCTCGGGGCCGGATGCGGGTGTGCCGCTCGCGCCCTCGGCCGCGCGCCCGGTGGGCGCGCCTCGCCGGCTGCTCGCGCTCGCCGGTCTCCTGGCCGGTGCGGCCGGTCTGGTGCTCAGCCAGGCGGCGGCCACGGCGCTGCGGGCCGAGTCGAGTCCGGTGCAGGCGGTCGCCGCCGCCGTCCGTGACTTCACCCCCGGGCCGCTCGCGCTGTTCCTGATCCACCTCGTCGGGACGCTCGACAAGCCGTTGCTGCTCGGCGGGACAGGCGTCGTGGTGCTCGGCATCTGCGCGTACGCCGCCTCCCTGATGGGGCGCCGGCCGCTGCTGCCCGACCTGGTGTTCTTCGCCCTCGCCGTGATCGGCCTGGTGGCGGTGCTGCGGCTGCCCCGTCCCGGGGTCGGCTCCGCGCTGGCGCTGGTGATCGGACTGGTCACCTGGATCGTCACGCTGCGGCTGCTCACGGCACCGTTGCTGGGCGAGGTGGGCGAGGACGACACCGCCGACCTGCGCCGCCGCGACTTCCTGATCCGGTCGGCCTGGGTGGTCGGCGGCGTGGCCGGGCTGTCGGTGCTGAGCCGCTTCGCCGCGAGCGGTCGCCGCCGGGTCGAGGACGCGCGCCGGCTGCTGCGGCTGCCGGTGCGGCGCGGGGAGGTGCCCGCGGGCGCCGACCTCGAGATCCCCGGGCTGGCGCCGTGGCGCACCCCGAACGACGACTTCTACATCATCCACACCGCCCTCGCGCCGCCCTCGATCTCGCCGGAGAACTGGCAGCTGCGCATCCACGGGATGGTGGACCGGGAGCTCACGTTCAGCTATCAGGACCTGATCGACCGCGAGCTGACCGAGGCCTGGATCACGATCTGCTGCGTCTCCAACCAGGTGGGCGGCGACCTGATCGGCAACGCGCACTGGTCCGGCGTACTCATCCGTGAGCTGCTGGCCGAGGCGGGGGTGCAGCCGGGCGCGAACGCGGTGCTGCAGACCTCGCAGGACGGCTGGAACTGCGGCACGCCGTTGACCGCTCTGACCGACGACCGCAACTCGATGCTGGCGATCGCGATGAACGGTCAGCCGCTCCCGGTGCAGCACGGTTTCCCGGTGCGGATGATCGTGCCCGGGCTCTACGGCTACGTCTCCGCGACGAAGTGGCTGGTCGACCTCGAGGTGACGACGTTCGACAAGTTCGAGGCGTTCTGGACCCAACGCGGGTGGTCGGAGCGGGGACCCGTCAAGACGCAGTCCCGGGTCGACGTACCCGCCAACGGGGCGAAGGTCCCCGCCGGGTCGACCCGGTTGGCCGGCAGCGCGTGGGCCCAGCACACCGGGATCGCCAAGGTGGAGTTCCAGCTCGACGGTGGCCCGTGGCGCGAGGCCGAGCTCGGCGGTGTCCCGCACACGGACACGTGGGTGCAGTGGGCCGCGACGGTCGACGTGGCTCCCGGCGAGCACCGGGTGATCGTCCGTGCCACCGACACCAGCGGCTACACCCAGACCGCGGTCAAGACCGACGTCGTGCCCGACGGCGCGACCGGGTGGGACACCCACCCGTTCGACGCCGTCTGAGGCAGCCACCGGTCCGGACCGCGCGGCGGAGAGGACCCGCCGGGGCTGGCGCGGACCGGTGCCGCGGTGCACGCTGGTGCCGTAGGGGGGTGTGCCCGGTGCCCGAGACCGTCGTGCCGCGACGTGGCCCGCTGCTCGTGGCACTCCTGCTGGGCGCGGGGGTCGCCGTCGCACTCGGCGTCTACGGGCGGGTGCACACGCCGGCCTACGGCTCGCTGCCGGCGCTGGGCTTCTCCTCGCCGACCGCGTTCAAGGCCTGGGCGGGGACGGTCGTTCTGGTGCTGGCGGCCGGTCAGCTGCTCGGGGCCCTCGGGATGTATGGCCGGCTGCCGGGCCTCACTGTGCCGCCTGCGTGGCTCGGTGTCGCGCACCGCTCGAGCGGGTTCGTGGCGTTCGTGGTCTCGCTGCCGGTGGCGGCGTACTGCCTCTACGGGATCGGGTTCTCCCCGGAGCCGTTCTCGGCCCGGGTGCTGGTGCACTCCGTGGCCGGGTGCGCGTTCTACGGCGCCTTCGCCGCCAAGGTCCTGGTCGTGCACTCCCGTCGGGTCCCGGGCTGGGCGCTGCCGGTCGCGGGTGGGTTGTTGCTGACCTGCGTGGTGCTGCTGTGGCTGACCAGCACCCTCTGGTTCTTCACCCAGTCGGGCATCAGGGCCTGAACGCCCCTAGCCTGTGGGTATGGGTGACTTTTCGGATCTGACAGGTGCCGCGGTGATTGTCGGGGGCAGCGGTGGCATCGGCCGCGCCGTCGTACGTCTGCTGGCGCAGCGCGGCAGCCACGTGGTGCTCACCTGGCGCACCAACGAACGCGCGGCCGACAGGCTCGCTGACGAGGTCGGCTCCTACGGGGTCCGGGTCAGCAAACGCCAGCTCGAGGCGACCGACGCCGGTGCCTGCGCGGCCCTGGTGGAGGACGTCGTGGCCAAGTACGGCGGGCTGCACACGCTGGTGCACGCGGCGGGGCCGCACGTGCCGATGAGCTATCTCAGCAACGTCGAGCCCGCCGCCATGGCCGAGCAGCTGCACGGCGACGTGGTCGGCCTGTTCAACATGGTGAGCCCGGCCCTGCCGGCGCTGCGGGAGGCGCAGGGCAGCATCGTGGCGGTCACCACTGCCGCGACCACGCGCTTCCCGACCCGGGACGCGCTCTCCACCACCCCGAAGGCTGCGGTCGAGGCGCTGATCCGTGCCCTGGCCGTGGAGGAGGGCCGCTACGGCGTACGCGCCAACAGCGTCGGCCCGGGGATGCTCACCGACGGCGTGGCCGAGCGCCTGGTCGAGGCCGGCGAGCTGGACGACCGCACCCTGGACGTCGCCCGCACCAACACCCCGCTGCGCCGGTTCGGCAACGCCCACGACGTCGCCGAGGCGGTCTGCTTCCTCGCCTCGCCCCGGGCCGGGTTCATCACCGGGCAGAAGGTCGACGTGGATGGTGGGTACGGCGCCTGACGGGTGCTGTCCGTGGTTTCCCACGGTCCCGTGGGAAACCCGAGCTTCCCGTCCTTTGCAAAGCACGGGAAGCTGGTGTTTCCCACGGGACCCAGGGAAACTTGTTAACTCGTGTGACTACCAGCCGAGGCTCCCCGCGCGGGCGGGGAGGGGGTGGGCGGAGTCGCGGACGACGTAGACGGTGCCGTGGGAGCGGGTCTGCCAGGCGCGTTCGAACTGGGCGCGGTCGTAGGTACGGCGGACGGTGGAGTTGCTGGACGCGGCGGGGTCGTTGACCACGACGTCGCCGGTGGAGGTGAAGCCGACGATCACCACGAGGTGGCCGTTGGTGGCGCTGATCGGGGCACCGCGGAGCTGGCCGCGGGAGAACGTGATCGATGCGGCGAGCGGGATGCCGGCGGCGATGAACCGCTCGGCCTCACGCAGGTCGGCCAGTCGGGTCACGAACGCATCGGTGGTCAGCAGGGACGCGTAGGCGGTGTTGAACGCCCAGTTGCCGGCGCCGCGGTAGCCGTAGTCGTAGGCGACCCGGGCCACGTGGTCGACCCACGGGTCGGCGTACGACGAGCGCACCCAGGAGTAGTTCGAGGGCGACGGCAGTGCGCCGTAGTAGCCCAGGATCATCGACAGCGAGGTGGGCGAGCACCACGCCTCACCGCCGCCGCCGTACTGCGGGTACTCCCCGCGGTGGGTCATCTGGGAGTAGCGCGGCACGTTCAGCGTCCGGGCGCCGAACAGCGGCCGGCTGGTCGTGCGGGTTCCCGTGGCGGGAAGGCTGGCGGCAGCCTGCAGGGAGCGCACCGTCGGCGTCGCCGTGCTCTTCGGCCGTCGCAGCAGCAGCACCCGCAGCTGGTAGCTGGCCAGAGTCACGCCCGGCCGGGCCACCAGGGTGTCGGTGTTGACCTGGGCGACCGCGTCCTGCTGGCTGCCCCCGGTCGTACGACGGAAGCCGGCGTCACGCGTCGACCAGCTGCCCATCAGCTTCCAGGAGCTGAACGTGCCGGTCGTGCTGCGGGCCCGGGCCTGCACCATCACGAAGGTCTTCGGCGGCGTCACGGCGTTCCAGGTCGGCACCAGCTCGGTGAACGGCTGACGCGGGTCGATGTTCCACGAGGTCCAGCGGGTCCACGCCCAGCGCTTGCCGGCGTACCTCAACCGGCCCCGCGGGCGGTCGATGGTGAGCGACCCGCCGGCCGCGCGGACCCCTTCGGAGACGCCGGCACCGAAGTGGGCGTCGGAGGTGATCTGGGTGAGCCGGTGCCGGCCGGGGTCGGCGTCGGCGGCGAGGCGCGCCCGCTCGGGGTGGACGGGGTCGGTCAGCAGCGCGCCGGCCAGGATGAGCACGAGGAAGCCCGCGCCCATGATCTGGAGACGCAGCGGGGGGCTGTTGCGGAAGAACACGAGAACACACTAGGCGTCATCTGCCCCACAAGTCACCGTTTGTCGCAGTTTCGCCCCTCGACCGGCCCGATCGCGACGGCCCTTCCACCGGCGGCCGGAGGAGGTGTCCGCGCCCCCTAGGATTGCCGGGTGACACTCCGACTCCACGACACCGCTTCCCGTGCGGTCCGCGACTTCGTCCCGCTCGAGGACGGCAAGGTCGGGATCTACGTCTGCGGGCTCACGGTGCAGTCGGAGCCCCACGTCGGGCACGTGCGTTCCGCGGTGAACTTCGACGTGCTGCGCCGCTGGCTGGCGGCGAGCGGGTACGCCGTCACGTTCATCCGCAACATCACCGACATCGACGACAAGATCCTGACCAAGGCCGCCGAGCAGGACCGGCCCTGGTACAACCTCGCCTACGACATGAAGCGCGAGCTCGACCGGGCCTACGACGCGCTGCACGTGCTGCCGCCCACCTACGAGCCGGCCGCGACCGGTCACGTCCCGGAGATGCTCGAGCTGATCGCCGAGCTGATCGAGCGCGGCCACGCCTACGCCGCGGCCGACGGCACCGGCGACGTGTACTTCGACGTGCGGTCCTGGCCCACCTACGGCGAGCTGACCCGGCAGAAGGTCGACGAGATGGAGGCCGCCGAGGACGCCGACCCGCGCGGCAAGCGCGATCCTCGCGACTTCGCGCTGTGGAAGGGCCACAAGGCCTCCGAGCCGGAGACCGCGTCCTGGCCCTCGCCGTGGGGGCGGGGGCGCCCGGGGTGGCACATCGAGTGCTCGGCCATGGCCGGCAAGTACCTCGGCGGAGCCTTCGACATCCACGGCGGCGGCGTCGACCTGCGCTTCCCCCACCACGAGAACGAGCAGGCCCAGTCCCGCGCGGCCGGGCACGCGTTCGCGTCGTACTGGCTGCACAACGCCTGGATCACCACCTCCGGGGAGAAGATGAGCAAGTCGCTCGGCAACTCGCTGCTGGTGCCGCACGTCCTCGAGCGCGTGCGCGGGATCGAGCTGCGCTACTACATGGTCGCCGCGCACTACCGCTCCACGGTCGAGTTCAGCTTCGAGGCGCTCGAGGAGGCGGCCGCGGGCTTCCGGCGGATCGAGAGCTACCTCGAGCGGGCCGGTGAGGTGCTCGGAGGCGTCCCCGACAGCGGGATGTTCTGCGCCGACTTCATCGACGCGATGAACGACGACCTCGGCACGCCCGCAGCGGTGGCCGCGATCTTCGAGACGATGCGCGAGGGCAACAAGCTGCTCTCCGACGGCGCCTCCAACGCCCTCCGCGGCAACGCCGCCTCGGTCCGGGCGATGCTCGGTCTGCTCGGCCTCGACCCGGCCGACCCGCACTGGGCCAGGAGCGACACCAACGACCTGACCGCCGTGGTCGACGCGCTCGTGCGCGGCCTGCTGGAGCAGCGCGCCGAGGCGCGGGCCAACAAGGACTTCGCGACCGCGGACGCGATCCGTGACCGGATCAAGGAAGCCGGTGTCGAGATCGAGGACACCCCTGACGGACCCCGCTGGAGCGTGTGACATGACCCTGAACCACCACCGAAAAGGACACTGACGTGCCTGGAAACTCATCCCGCCGAGGCGCCATCAAGAAGACCGGCAAGGGCAACCCCACCGCCGGGTCCGGAGGCAGGGTCCGTCGTGGTCTGGAGGGCAAGGGCCCGACGCCCGCGGCCAAGGACCGGCCCTACCACAAGGCGCACAAGCAGCTGAAGAAGGCCGAGAAGGCGACGGCTGCCAAGCCCCGCCGAGCAGGCGGCAAGGGCGGCAAGAGCGGCGACCACGAGTGGATCGCGGGGCGCAACTCCGTCCTCGAGGCGCTGCAGGCCGGACTGCCGGTCACCTCGGTGTACGTCGCCGAGGGGGCCGACCGCGACGCCCGGCTGCGTGAGGTGTTCTCGATCGCTGCCGACAAGGGGATCTCGCTGCTGGAGGTCCCCAAGCCCGAGCTCGACCGGATGACCACCGGCGCGGTCCACCAGGGCCTGGCGGCACGCATCCCGACCTACCAGTACGCCGACCCGAACGACCTCCTCGACCTCGCGGCGGCCAACAGCGAGCCGCCGCTGATCGTGGCCCTGGACTCCGTGACCGACCCTCGCAACCTCGGCGCCGTCGTGCGCTCCGCGGCCGGGTTCGGAGCCCACGGCGTCGTGGTGCCGGAGCGTCGCGCCGCAGGGATGACCGCGAGCGCGTGGAAGACCTCGGCCGGTGCCGCTGCCCGGATCCCGGTGGCCCAGGTCGTCAACCTGACCCGCCAGCTGAAGGCCTACCAGGCGGCCGGCTGCATGGTCATCGGCCTCGCCGCCGACGGTGACGTCTCGCTGCCCGACCTCGAGCTGGCCGACGGCCCGCTGGTGATCGTCGTCGGTTCCGAGGGCAAGGGCCTCTCGCGCCTCGTCGCGGAGACCTGCGACCAGCTGGTCTCGATCCCGATGGCGAGCTCGCTGGAGTCGCTGAACGCCGGCGTCGCCGCCAGCGTGGCGCTCTTCGCCGTGGCCCAGGAACGCGCGCGGAAGAGCTGAGGCGTGACCTCGACCGTCTCGGCCGGATCCGACCCGGCCACCGTGGAGCCCACCGCCACGCGCGGGTGGTCGTGGCGCCGGCGCGTGCTGCAGGTCGCTCGGCTACGTGCTCGCGTGGGCGGTCGTGGCGGTGCCCGCCTGGGCGGTGCAGTTCACCAACTCCAGCGCCGAGGTGCTGGTGGTCAGCCACGAGGCCCGCCTGTCGCCCAACTTCGACGGCCGCGTGCGTCTCGACATGGGCCCCTATCTCCCCGACCTGCGCACCTCCTCGGGGACCTGGCTGGGCATCGACATCGAGATGGGGAAGACCACCGCGGGCTCGACGGTCGAGCTGGCCCAGCGCTACGCCTCCATCGCTGCGCACCCGGAGGCTGAGCAGAAGCGCATCCACGACGAGGTGTTCGACCTCGCGCGCAACGCGGCGATCCCGGCGGCGGTCGTCGGTCTGGTGCCGGTCGGCATGTGGCTGCTCCTCGGTCGGCGCCGCCGCCACGAGCTGTTGCGCTCCCGCAAGCGGGACGCCATCGCCTTCGTGGTCGTGGCGGGTGTGGTGACGGCCCTGGTCGTCCGGCCGTGGGACATCGCGCCTCCGCGCTCCGACGGGCTCGACGTGTGGCTGCCGGTGCAGACCGCGATCGTCGACGTGCAGGTCCCCGATGACCTCCTCGGCTGGGAGATCCAGGGGGGACTCATCACCGAGAACACCCGGCGCCTGCTGAGCAGCCTGTTCGACACCTACGACAAGAGCAAGGTCTTCTACCGCGACGTCGTGGACCGGGTAGACGGCGTGGCCGACCGGCTGCACGTGCCGGCGGAGGACGAGACCGTCGCAGTGCTGGTCAGCGACCGGCACGACAACATCGGGATGGACCAGGTGGTGCGCGCGGTCGCGGATGCGGGCGGCGCGACGGCCGTGCTGGACGCCGGGGACGACACCTCGACGGGGGAGTCCTGGGAGGCGTTCAGCCTGGACTCGCTCGACGCTGCGTTCAAGGACTACGACGCACGAGTGGCCGTCTCGGGCAACCACGACAACGGCACCTTCGTGAACCGCTTCCTGGCCGACTTGGGGTGGACCCACCTCGAGGGTGAGCCGGTCGAGGAGTTCGGCGGCGTGCGGCTCACCGGGGTCGACGACCCGCGCTCGAGCGGTCTGGGCAACTGGCGCGACGAGACCGACCTCAGCTTCGCTGACGTGGAGAAGGCGATCGCCGACGACGTGTGCAAGCTCGACGCGGACGGCGAACGCGTGGCCACCCTGCTCGTCCACGACCACAACCTGGGCGACACCGCCCTCGAGCGTGGCTGCGTCGACCTGGTCCTGGCCGGTCACGTGCACGTGCAGACCGGCCCGACCCGGATCGAGGGGGAGAACGGGAAGGTCGGCTACAGCTACACCAACGGCACGACCGGTGGTGCGGCGTACGCCATCGCGATCGGGAGCAAGCTGCGCCGGACCGCGATGTTCACCCTGGTGACCTACCGCGACGGCCGCCCGGTGGGCCTGCAGCCGGTGCGGGTGCAGACCACCGGCAACATCGTGGTCGCCGACTACATCCCGCTCGACCTGGACGTGCCCGAGGCCGACGAGGGGTGACCCCGGTGGTGGTTTGCCGGTGCGTGGAGCACCGCCGACCTCCCCTACGATGGTCACCGCCGGTCGCCGGGTCGAGACCCACAGCGGCCGCTTGCCGGTGTAGCTCAGTTGGTAGAGCGCCTCACTTGTAATGAGGATGTCGCGGGTTCGACTCCTGTCACCGGCCCTCTTTCGCTGTATGGCTCCGGGTCATCCATGACGGTGTCGCCGGGCGAGGCCTTGGGAGATGTACGACGCCGCTCACCACGCGGCACGTCTCACTCGCGTCGGTGGAAGGTGATCTGGCCGTCGGGGTGGTGTCTGGTCTCGTAGGTGGGGTCGTGGACCCGTCTGTGGTGGTGGGGGCAGAGGAGTCGGCCGGTGTCGGTGTTGGTGTGGCCGTTTCGGGACCAGGGGGTGTCGTGGTGGGTGTGGCACAGCCCGGGTGGGGTCTGGCAGCCTTGGGCGGTGCAGCCGTGGTCGCGGACGGCCATGGCCAGGCGCATGGCTTCGGTGTGCAGGCGGCGTCGGCGGCCGACGTCGAGGACCTGGCTGGGTCCGCCGAGGACGATCGGGATGATCCCGGCGCGGCAGGCGAGGCGGCGGGCCTCGGCGGCGGAGATCCGGGCGCCGGTGTCCAGGGTGCACACCCCGGCGGTCTCGAGGTCGGCGAGGAGCTGGTCGAGGGTCATGGTGACCACCACGGTGGCCGAGCAACCGCCGGTCTTGGGCAGGACGTCGGCGGGGACGGCTTCGAGGAGCTGGGTGAGCGCGATGCCGTGCCGGACCGGGGTGGGCAGGTCGGGGTCGATGCCGGAGTGCCGGTCCTGGGCCGCGGCACCGGCCGGCGTGGTGGCTGTGGTGGTGCGGCTGGGGGAGGCGAGGGCGAGGATCATCTTGGTGAGCATCTGGCCGTGCAGGGCCGGGATGCGGAACCGGCCGTGGCAGGTGCCTTCGTCGTCCTCCCACACGGTGAGCGTGGTCCGCCGCAGTGCGTGGGCCTCTTCGCGTTCGAGGGCGCGGCCTTCGAACTGTTCGGCGATCTCGGGGGCGATCACCTCGAAGATCCGACGGCCCAGGATCCGCAGGTCCCTGGCGTCGTGGTGGGCGGCGAGGTCGACCAGGTGCTGCTCGGCCGCGAGGCGTTGCTCGGGGGTGGGTGCCCAGGTGCCGGTGCGGGGGAGCCGGTCCAGGGCGGCCACGATCGCCCGGGACTGGGCCACGTTGACCTGGCCTGTGGCCATGGCAGCTGAGAGCACCTCCAGGTGGTCCAGGCGCTGGGCCAAGCGCAAGTCGCAGCGGGCGTCGCGGCGTACTTGCCGGGTCTCGATGGCCACCCAGTCCGCGGCTGTGGCCGCACCCGAGTCCACGGTGGCCTGGGACTGCTCGGCGTCGGCGAGCAACCGCAGCCGCAGCGCCGTCAGCTGTGCCTCGCCGCGGGCGAGCTCGACCAGCGCGGCCCTTTTCTGGGCCGGGGTCATCGAGAGCAGCGGCACCTGGGCCAGAGAGTCCAGCCGACCGGTCAGCCGGCACGCGAAGTCGGCCACCGGGTGCTGGTGGTCGTCCTCGATCCGGCTGCTGCTCATGACCTGATCCAAGCACCGGCCACCGACAGAAAAGGGCCTCTGACCTGCGGTTTCGTCCACTACGCGAGACCAGAACAGAAGACTTCGCTCATGGCCGAAGGGCACCCCACGACGCGGTCCAGAGAGCCGGGGGAGGACGGGGCGTAGCGCTCGACGCCCCGGGCCGGCGGTCACCCATGCGGACTTGGTTGTGTTTTGTAACGATTCGGCCACCAGGCATTTACTTCCCCTCCCTCCCCGGGGTCTCCTGTGGGCTGCCATCACCTGACGTGCTGGCAATCTCTCGGGAGGCTCAACTTGTCACGCATGTTCGCTCGGGGCCTGGCGGCCTGTACGGCTGCCGCGCTCGCATCCACCCTGACCTTCGCCATCACGCCCGCCACGGCGGCGCCCCGGAACAACGGGGCCGGTCTCGACAAGCACGACCGCGAGCTGCTCGCGCAGGCACGAGCCGACGGTGACCGCACCGTCACCGTGCTGATCGCCGCGCGCAACGGCAGCAACCGTGGAGTCGTCGACGGGCTGACCCAGCTCGGCGCGACCGTCCGCAAGCGCGACGACGCGGTCAGCTACCTGCGTGCGGAGGTGCCGATCGACAACGTCAAGCGCGCTGTGGCGCTCGACGGCGTGCAGGCCGCCGATCTCGACGAGGTCATCGCGCTGGACGACCCGCGACCGAAGGGCACCCAGAACCCATCGCCGCAGACGCCTCCCGGGGCCACCACCCCGAAGATCAACGACTACATGCCCATCGGAGACACCAAGGCGGCGCAGTTCACCGCCGGGCACCCGACCTGGGACGGCCGCGGCACCACGATCGGGATCGTGGACACCGGCATCGACCTGGACCACCCGGCACTGCGGACCACCACGACGGGTGAGCGCAAGGTCACCGACTGGATCACCGCCACCGACCCCTTCGACGACGACGACCCCACCTGGGTCGGCATGGGCGACCAGGTCAGCGGAAGCTCGCTTCGACTACCAGGGCAACACCTACACCGCCCCTTCGGGCGGCTCCTTCCGGATCGGTCTGTTCGACGAGCGCGACCCGCGGCTCGGTGGCGAGGTCGGCCGGGACGTCAACCGCGACGGGAACCCCGCCGGCAGCAGCGGCATCTTCGCTGTGCTGTGGAACGCCACCACGGGCGACGTGTGGGTCGACACCGACCAGGACCGGTCCTTCGCCGACGAGCAGGCGATGACCGACTACGCGGTGCGCAACGACGTCGGCCACTTCGGCACGGACAACCCCGCCACCGACGTGCGCGAGTCCATGCCCTTCGTCGTGCAGACCGACGGGAAGAACAAGTTCGTCAACATCGGCATCGTCTCGGGCGCCCACGGCACCCACGTCGCCGGGATCACCGCGGCGGACAAGATGTTCGACGGCCAGATGACCGGGGCGGCCCCGGGAGCCAAGCTCAAGTCGGTGCGGGTGTGCCTCTTCGTCGCCGGGTGCACCTCGCACGCGCTCATCGAGGGGATGACCCGTGTCGCCAAGCAGGGCAACGTCGACGTGATCAACATGTCGATCGGGGGTCTGCCGGCGCTCAACGACGGCAACAACGCGCGGGCCGTCCTCTACGACCGGCTGATCGAGCAGTACAAGGTGCAGATGTTCATCTCCGCCGGCAACAGCGGCTCCGGCATGAACACGGTCGGAGACCCCTCGGTGGCCTCCAAGGTGGTCAGCGTCGGCTCCTACATCAGCAAGGGAACCTGGCAGAAGAACTACGGCTCGGACTCCGAGTTCGCGGACAACCTGCACGGGTTCAGCTCCCGCGGACCCCGCGAGGACGGTGGCTTCAAGCCGAACCTGGTGGCTCCCGGCTCGGCGATCTCGACAGTCCCGACCTGGCAGGCGGGCGGACCCGTCTCGGGCACCTACCCGTTGCCGGCCGGCTATGCGATGTTCAACGGCACCTCGATGGCCTCGCCGCAGGCGGCGGGTGCGGCTGCCCTCCTGGTCAGCGCGGCCCAGCAGTCCGGCGTACAGCACAAGCCCGAGCAGCTGCGCCAGGCACTGGCCTCCTCCTCGCGCTACCTGACCCGGTACGGCGCCTACGAGCAGGGCAACGGCCTGATGGACGTGCAGCGGGCCTGGGAGGTGCTCAAGAAGACCGTGAAGCCGGTCTCGATCACCTCCTCGGTCCCGGTGCGCACCGCGCTGTCGGACTACCTCGCCACCCCCGGGTACGGCGAGGGAATCAACGATCGCGAGGGCGTCAAGGCAGGCGACAGCTATCGAGCGCACCTACACCTTCACCCGCACCTCGGGTGGCGGTGGCGCGACCACCTTCAAGCTGTCCTGGGTCGGCAACGACGGCACCTTCTCCTCGCCCACCAGCGTGTCCCTGGGGAAGAACTCCCCGGCGACGGTGAAGGTCGCCATCAACCCGAAGAGTGCGGGCGCCCACTCGGCGATCCTCAACCTCGACGACCCGTCCACGCCCGGCATCGACCACCAGACGTTGAACACCGTGGTCGCGGCCGAGCAGTTCACTACCGCCAACAACTACACCGTGGAGAAGCGCGGGACGATCGGCCGCAACCAGACCACGTCGTACTTCTTCAACGTCCCTGCGGGGACACCCGCGTTCAAGGTGGACCTCGCCGGCGGTGGCGCCACCCCGGGCGCCGGCCAGATCAGGTTCCTGCGCTACCACCCCTACGGCGTCGGTGTGGACAGCAACTCCTCGGTCCAGTGCTACACGCCTCCGGTGGGCGGTTGCTCGACCGGATCGCCGAGCAGCCGCACGGTGAGCGACCCCCAGGCCGGCGTCTGGGAGGTCACGGTCGAGGCGCGGCGCACCTCCGACGCCGAGTCGGCGCCGTACACACTGACGGCCTCGGTGCTCGGCGCGACGGTCTCACCCGACCCGGACGTGATCGACAGTGCCGCGGCGGGAAGCACGATCAGCCGCAGCTACGAGATCGACAACCTGTTCGGTGAGTTCACCGGACGGGCCGTCGGCACCACGTTCGGCAGTGCACGACGCGGGCAGGAGAGCATCTCCGACGGTGCACAGAGCACCCGCGAGGTCGACGTGCGCGCCGGCTCCAGCAGCCTGCGCGCCACCATCGGCGGCACCTCCGACGCCGGGGCGGACCTGGACCTGCTGGTCTACAACTGCACGAGCGGTTCGTGCGCGCTGGCGGGCTCGTCGGCAGACGGGGACTCCGAGGAGTCGGTGACGGTCACCAACCCCGCCGCGGGCCGCTGGGTCGTGGTCGTGGACGGGTACGCCGTCCCGGCGGGCTCGACCACCTACGACTACGTCGACGTGTTCGCCAACTCCGCGTTCGGCAACGTCAGCGTCACCGACAGCGACCGGTCCCGCCCGGCGGGATCGACCTGGACGGTGCCGGCCACGGTGACGGTGGGCACGGCCCCCGACGCCGGGCGGGTGCTGCTCGGAGCGGTGCAGGTGCGCACCGACGCCAACATCCTGGTCGGCAAGGGCGACGTGGTGGTCCAGCGCGTCGAGTGAGCAACGACGAACGCGGGCCCGGCCGCAGGCCGGGCCCGCGTCCGCGTCGTGACCCGGAGCGGTCACCTGGCTCGACTAGGGTCGTCACGGTGGAAGGACACGGCGGGCGCGGGGTTGTGCGCGTGCTGCTCGCCGCCCTGGTCCTGGCCGGCTGCGGGAGCACGACCCCGAGCCCGCGGACGGCTCCGGCGGAGCCCTCGCCCTCGGTCACCAGGATCGCCCCGGCGAGCCCGCGGACCGTGGAGCCGCCGCAGCGGCGCAAGAACGTGCTGGTGATCGAGACCGACGACATGCGCTGGGACGACCTGAGGTGGATGCCCCAGGTGCGGCGGCTGCTGGTGCGCAAGGGGCTGAGCTTCGAGAACTCGTTCGCCCCCTACCCGCTGTGCTGCCCGTCGCGGGCGAGCTTCCTCACCGGCCGCTACGCCCACAACCACCACGTCTACAGCCATGTCGACCCGTTCGGCTTCGCCTCCTTCGACGACAAGCGCACCATCGCCACCGTGCTGCAGAAGGCTGGCTACCGCACCGCGCTGGTCGGGAAGTACCTCAACGGCTACGGCGAGCAGCCTCTGCGCCGCACCGGAGAGCCGTCGCTGAACTACGAGCCGCCCGGCTGGAACCAGTGGCTGGCCGGGTCCGACCACGCATGGAGCTCCACCGACCCGTTCCACGGCGGCACCTACGACTACTTCAGCCTGGTCCAGAACGTCAACGGGCGCATCGTCGCCTCGCCCGGTCGCTACTCCACCGACGTCCTGGCCGAGCAGGCGCGCTCGGTGATGGCCCGGTTCGGGAAGCGGCCCGAGCCGTGGTTCGTGTGGTGGACCCCGGTGGCGCCGCACCACGGTTCGCCGTACGAGTCGGACGACCCACCGCGGTCCTTGCGCACCGACGGCGGCTACACGACCTGGGCCACGCCGGCACGTCCCAGCTGGGTCAAGGGCCGCTTCGACGAGCAGATCACCCACGGGTCCGGAACGCCGCCCACCGGGTCGGCCGAGCAGGACGTGAGCGACAAGCCGCGATACCTGCGACGCCAGACCGAGCTCACCGGGGCGGAGCGAGACGCTGAGACCGAGGTGACCCGGCAACGCGCGGAGTCGCTCTACGCGCTCGACGTGCAGATCGGCCGGACCATCTCCGACCTCAGCCGCAGCGGCCAGCTCGCCAACACGGTCATCATGTTCACCTCGGACAACGGCTACTACCTCGGCGAGCACCGCAAGCGGCAGGGCAAGATCAACCTGCACGAGCCGTCGCTGCGGGTGCCGCTCGTCATCGCCGGTGCGGGCGTCCCGCGCGGCAAGCGCTACGACCCCGTCACCACCGTGGACCTCGCGCCGACCCTGGCGGCGTACGCCGGCGTGCGGATGCCGAAGGCCGACGGGATCGACCTGACCCCCCTGATCCAGCAGGGTGACCGCGGCTGGGACCGGCCGGTGGTGACCGAGGGGATGATGCCGGAGGGGAAGTACGCCGAGCGGCACCGGCTGGGCCCCTCACCGCTGAACACGCGTGGCCTGCGGCTGGGTCGCTGGAAGATCACCCGCTACTCCACCGGCGAGGTCGAGCTCTACGACCTCGAGGCCGACCCGCTGGAGCTGCGCAACCTCTCGCGGGTGCCGCGACACGCAGCCGTGCTCGCCGACCTCAAGGACCTCTACCGCAGCTATGCGGGCTGTCGGCGGGCGGAGTGCTCGGCCCCGCTCCCGGAGGCGTTCCGCGTCAGCGCGGACGAGTCGCGCCGGATCACCGAGGCGCAGAAGCGCGCCACCTACGCCTACTTCGGCGGCTGATCGCCGCTCAGCTGTAGGGGTGCATCGACGTGCGCAGCGCGCGGTAGCGCTCACGCACCTGCGCGCCGCTCCCCGCGTCGACCGGGTCGAGCTCGAGGTCGGTCCGGATCGGCCAGACCGGCGGCGCTGCTGCGGCGCCGGCGCCGGTGGTGCGGTTGGCCAGCGCCCAGGACGCCTGGCGGGCCGCGCCGAGTGCGACGTACTCCGCCGGGGACGGCACCACCACGGGAACCCCGAACAGCTCGGGCGCGACCTGCTGCACGACCCTCGACCGGGCTGCACCGCCGATCAGCAGCACCCGACGGGTCTGGATGCCCTGGCTGGCGAGCGCGTCGATGCCGTCGGCCAGCCCGCAGAGCATCCCCTCGACGCTGGCCCGGGCGAGGTTCTCCGGGGTGGCGTTGGAGCGGGTCAACCCGCCCAGGGTGCCGGTCGCGGAGGGAAGGTCGGGGGTGCGCTCGCCGTCGAGGTAGGGCAGCAGGGTCAGCCCCCCGGCTCCGGGCTCGCTGGCGAGCGCCAGGCGCTCGAGCCCGTCGAGGTCGGTGCCCAGCATGGTCGCGGCCGCCCCGAGCACCCGCGCAGCGTTGAGGGTGCAGACCAACGGCAGGAACCTGCCCGTGGCGTCGGCGAACCCGGCGATCACACCGGACGGGTGCGTCACCGGCTGGTGGTGCACCGCGAAGACCGTGCCGCTGGTACCAAGGGACACGACCACGTCGCCGGGCTGCAGGTCCAGGCCCAGTGCTGCCGCCATGTTGTCCCCGCTGCCGGCCGAGACGACCACCCCGTCGGGGGTGACGCCGGCGATCTCCGTCGGGCCGCACACGCGGGGCACGTCCGCATCGCGTCCCAGGGCCAGATGGAGCAGCTCGGGCCGGTAGTCGCCGGTCGCGGGCGACCAGTAGCCGGTGCCCGACGCGTCCCCGCGGTCGGTCGTGGCGCTCTCAGGGGTGACCACGTCCCGCTCGGGGCCGGCGACGAGACGCGCGGTGATCCAGTCGTGGGGGAGCACGATCCCATGGGTACGCCGCGCCGACCCCGGCTCGTGCACCGCCAGCCAGCGCAGCTTCGCCACGGTGAACGCGGCCACGGGCACCGACCCCACCTCGGCGAGCCAGGCCGCCGGCCCACCGAGCTCCTCGACCAGGTCGTGGGCGGTGGCGGCAGAGCGGGTGTCGTTCCAGAGCAGTGCGGGTCGCACGACGTGGCCGCGCTTGTCGAGCGCGATCATGCCGTGCTGCTGGCCGGCCACGCCGATGGCGGCGACGCCGTCGAGCAGCCCGCCCTCGGTGGCCGAGGCGAGCGCCTGCCACCAGTGCTCGGGGTCGACCTCGGTGCCGTCCGGGTGGGCGGCGCGTCCCTCGCGCAGCACCGCACCGGTCTCCGCGTCACAGACGACGACCTTGGTCGCCTGCGTGGAGGAGTCGACCCCGGCGACGAGCGGCCCAGTCATCGATGTCCTCCCTCTCGTGGCCGGGTTTCGAGGCCGGTCATTCCCAGACGATGCATACCTTGCCCATGCTGCCCCCATCGGCGATGTTGTACGCCTCCGCGGCCTCTTCGAGCGCGAACCGGTGCGTCACGATGCGTTCCGGGTGGAGGTCCCACCGATCGAGCAGCACGAGCAGCCGGCGCATGTGCGACAGCGAGGTGACCCAGGACCCGAACACGCTGACCTGTTTGTGGATCAGCTCCTGGGAGACATCCAGCGTCACGTCGCCCCCCTCGCCGACGAAGGCGCACCGGCCCCACCGGGCCGTCGACCGGACGGCCAGCCGGCGTGCGTCCGGGTTGCCCGAGCAGTCGACGGTCCTGGAGTGACCGGCCCCGCCGGTGAGGTCGAGCACCGCGTCGAGCGTGGAGTCGTCGGAGGGCAGGGCGTGGTCGACCAGGCCGAGCTCGGTCGCCAGCTCCCGGCGACCCGGCACCGGGTCCACGCCGACCACCGTGCCGGCTCCCAGCGCCCGCCCCAGCGCGGCCGCAGCCAGACCGACCGGGCCCAGGCCCGTGACCAGCAGGGTGTCGGTGCCGTCGACGCCGATCCGGAGCAACGCCTCCCAGGCGGTCCCGAAGCCGCAGGAGACGAAGGCGCCGTCGACGTAGGTGAGTGAGTCGGGCAGCGGCAGGCAGCTGCGCTCCTCGGCGAGCAGGTAGTCGGCGTGGCCCCCGTCGCGCTGCCACCCGTGGGCCGCGCGGGAGCCGTCGGTGCAGCCGATCTCGTAGCCGTTGCGGCACTCGTCGCACAGCCCGCAGCCCACGATGTGGTAGACCACGACCCGGTCACCGAACCGGAGGTTGCGACACCCTGGTCCCACCTCGACGACCTCGCCGCAGGGCTCGTGGCCGGCGACCACGCCGCGGTAGGCCTCGGCGCCGTGGCCGAGGTGCTCGCGGTAGATCGCGCGGATGTCGCTCCCGCAGATCGACGAGGCCCGCATCCGCAGCAGCACCTGACCGTGTCCCGGTGAGGGCACGGGCACCTCGACGTGCTCGACCGTGCTGTCGCCGGGCAGCACGACCCCCCTCATCAGGTCACTCACCAAGCTTCGACGGTGGCTCTCGCCCCGTGCTCGTGCAGCGAGTGCAGTGCGGCGAGGTAGGGCTCGGTGAACGCCGGCTGGTCCTTCAAGTCGTGGAACAGGTCGCGATCCTCGAGGAACGCCAGTGGCTCCTGCGCCTGACGGGCCGCACGCTCCGTCACCGCGTCACGTCGCCGGTCGACGATCTCGATCGGGTTGCCGTCCTCGTCCACTCCCTCGGCGTAGCGTGCCCAGGCGGCGACGACGAGCGCTGAGCGGCGTACGTCGCCACCGTGGGCCAGCTGGTGCCGGATGACGGGGACCAGCCACTTGGGGATCCGGTCGGAGCTCTCCGCACACAGGCGCGCCAGGGTGTCCTTGATCTCGGGGTTCGCGAACCGTTCGACCAGGTCCCCCTTGTAGGCGGTCAGGTCGACGCCGGGGACCGGCGCCAGGGTGGGCGTGGCCTCGTGGTCCATGTAGTCGAGGACGAACCGGCTGAACAGCGGGTCGCCCGCCACCTCGTGGGCGTAGCGGTAGCCGCTGAGGTAGCCGAGGTAGCCCAGGGCCTGGTGTCCGGCGTTGAGCAGCCGCAGCTTCATCAGCTCGTAGGGCTCGACGTCGTCGACCACCTGCACCCCGACCTCCTCGAGGGCCGGACGGCCCAGCGGGAAGTGATCCTCCAGCGCCCACTGGGTGAACGGCTCGCAGACCACCGGCCACGCGTCCTCGACGGCGTACTGCTCGAGCAGGAGGGCACGGTCGGCGTCCGTGGTCACCGGGGTGATCCGGTCGACCATCGAGTTCGGGAACGCGACGTGCTCCCGGATCCAGCCGCCGAGCTCGGCGTCGCGCATCGTGGCGAAGGAGCTGATCATGTCGCGGGCGATGGCACCGTTGCCCTGGATGTTGTCGCACGACATCACCGTGAACGGCTCCGTGCCGGAGGTGCGTCGCCGGGCCAGGGCCTCGGTGATGAAGCCGAAGGCCGTGGTCGGGTCACCCTTCGCCTCGATGTCCGACCGGATGGCCGGGTCGGAGTCGTCGAAGGCGCCGGTGGCCTGGTTGAGGTGGTAGCCCCCCTCGGTGACGGTCAGCGACACGATCCGCGTCCCAGGGTCGGTCATCCGGTCCAGCACGGCTCCCGGGTCCTCCGGGGCGAACAGGTAGTCGACGAGCGAGCCGATCACGCGCGGCTCCAGCGTCCCGTCGAGGTGCTTGACGACCAGGGTGAACAGGCAGTCCTGGTCGCGCATCACCTCGAGCATGGCCCGGTCCTGGGGCATCAACCCCACGCCGGTGATGCCCCACTCATTGGCCTGACCGGTCTCGAGCAGGCGGTCGAGGTACATCGCCTCGTGCGAGCGGTGGAAGCCGCCGACACCGAGGTGGACGATCCCGGTGGACACCGCCGACCGGTCGTAGGTCGGCACCGGCATCCGGGTGCCGATCTCCTCGAGCCCCTCGGTGTTGAGCGCCGTCACTTCACCGCTCCGAGGGACAGGCCGCGGACGAGCTTGTCCTGGGCGGCGAACCCGGCGATCAGCACCGGCAGCGAGACCAGGGTCGCGGCCGCACACAGCTTCGCCAGGAACAGCCCCTGGCTGGAGATGAAGCCGACCAGGAAGATCGGCGCGGTCGCCGCCTGCACCGAGGTGAGGTTCACCGCGAACATGAACTCGTTCCAGCTGAAGATGAAGCAGATCAGGCTGGTGGCGGCGATGCCCGGTCCGGCGATCGGGGCCACCACCGAGACCAGGATCCGCAGCAGGCCGGCCCCGTCGATGCGGGCCGCCTCCAGGATCGCCACGGGGACCTCGGCGAGGAACGAGCGCATCATCCACACCGCGATCGGCAGGTTCATCGAGGTGTACAAGATGACCAGCGTGAAGATGTTGTCGAGCATCCCGACCTTCTTCACGATCAGGTAGATCGGCAGCAGCGCAGCGATCGGCGGCAGGAACTTGGTGGACAGGAAGAAGAACATCACGTCCGTCCACTTCTTGATCGGCCTGATCGAGAGCGCGTAGGCCGCCGGGATCGAGAGCAGCAGCACCAACAGCGTCGAGACGATGCTCGCTGTGAACGAGTTGATCAGGTAGGGCAGCACGTCGCGGTCGAAGAGCGCGCCGTAGTTCTCGAAGGTGATCGGCGCGAACACCGACGGTGGGTTGGTCGCTGCGTCGGCCTCGATGTGCAACGAGGTCAGCACCATCCAGGCCACCGGCAGGAAGAACAGCAGCGTCGCGCTCCAGGCGATCAGCGTCCACACCGGCCCACCGGTCGTGGCGGAGTCGTCCTTGGGCTTCCGCTTCCACAGCCGCGAGACGGAGAGGGAGGATGCCCGGTGTGCGGGGTCCCCGGTCGTGGGCTCGGTCTTGGTGTCGGTGCTCATCAGTGCATCTCCTCTTCGCTGAACAGCGACGAAATCGTGCGGAGCGCGAAGGTCGCCACGATGATCGTGCCGATCACGACCACGACTCCGGCGGCAGCTGCCTCGCCGTACTCGAACTTGCGGAACATGGTCAGGTAGATCTCGTAGGGCAGGTTGGTCGTCGCCGAGCCCGGGCCACCCTGCGTGATCGTGTAGATCGCGTCAAAGGTCTGCACCACGTAGACCGCGCCGAGCAGCGTCGCGAGCTCGATGTACTGGCGCAGGTGCGGCAGCGTGATGTGACGGAAGATCTGCATCGGGCTGGCGCGGTCGATGGTCGCCGCCTCGAGGATGTCGCCGGACTGTGACTGCAGACCCGCCAGCAGCAGCAGCATCATGAACGGGGTCCACTGCCAGACCAGGGCCGCCACCACCGCAGGCATCGGCATCTCCGAGATGTAGCTGGTGGTGGGTCCCTCACCGCCGAAGAGTCGGGCGATCCAGTTCAGGATGCCGTTGAACAGACCGTAGTCGGGGTTGTAGAGAGCGTGCTTCCAGAGCAGTGCCCCGGCCACTGGCATCACCAGGAACGGTGCGATCAGCAGGGTGCGGGCCAGGCCGCGGCCCGGGAACTTGCGATCCAGGAGGACGGCGAGCGCGAGGCCGAGCAGGAGGCTGATCACCACCACCGAGGCGGTGAGCACGATGGTGTTGAGCACCGCGGCCCGCAGGCGCGAGTCGGTGAAGACCGTGGCGAAGTTGCTCAACCCCGCGAACGAGTCGTACTTGCCCAGCCCGAGGAAGTTGCCGGTGCCCGGCCGCTGGATGTTCCAGTTGAGGGTGGAGATGCCGATCGTGATCAGGAACGGGATCTGGGTGATGATGATCGTGAAGATCAGCGCCGGCAGCAACGGGCCGCGGCGCAGCCAACCTTCCTTGCGGGACAGCTTGGGGGGCGGTGGCCCGGCCGGGGGATCGTGCGGTGTCGAGGTCTCAGGAAGGGTGGCGGTCATCGGGTGCCTCCGGGGTCGATGTCGATCGGTGGCCTGTGTGGCCAGAGTGGTGCTGGTCGGGGTGGGCCGCTCCTCGCCGCGGCGCGCCCCACCCCGACCGGGTTGTGACTACTGGTAGTTCTTCGCCACCGTCTCGGCCAGCTTCTGGCCGTTGTCGAGCGCGTCCTTGACGGTGCCCCGCCCGGCGATGGCCGCCGAGATGTTCTGGGTGACCTTGGTGCCGAGGTCCTGGAACTCCGGGATCGCGACGAACTGGACGCCGACCGTGGGTCGCGGCTGCACGCCCGGGTTGGTCGGGTCGGCGGACTCGATCGCCTCCAGGCTCTTGGCGCCGAAGGCGGAGGCCGCCTTCATGTACTCAGGGTTGGCGTACGTCGACTGCCGCTTGCCCGCCGGGACCCGGGCCCAGCCCAGCTCGTTGCCGACCAGCTCCTCGTACTCCTTGCTCGAGGCCCACAGCATGAACTCCGCAGCCGAGTCAGCCTTCTTGGTCGTCTTCGGCATCGCCCAGGCCCAGGCCCAGAGCCAACCCGAGGAGTCGGTCTCCTTCACCGGAGCGGACGCGTAGCCGACCTTGCCGGAGACCTTGCTGATGCTCGGGTCCTCCAGCGAACCGGCGGCCGAGGTGGCGTCGTACCACATCGCGACCTTGCCCTGGCTCATCGCGTTCAGGCACTCGGTGAAGCCGGCCTGCGCCGCTCCGGGCTCGCCGTGCTTCTTGATCAGGTCGACGTAGAAGTTCACCGCGTCACTGAAGGGCTTGTCGTTGACCTTGGCCTGCCAGTCCTCGGTGAACCAGGTGCCGCCGAAGGTGTTCACCACGGTGGTCAGCACCGCGCCCTGCTCGCCCCAGCCGGGGAGGCCGCGCAGGCAGATGCCCTTCATGCCGGGCTCGGCACCGTCGACCTTCGCCGCGATGTCCGCGACCTCGTCCCACGTGGGCTTGTCGGGCATGCTCAGGCCCTTCTTCTGGAGCACGTCCTTGCGGTACATCAAGAAGCTGGACTCGCCGTAGAACGGGAGGCCGTACATCTTGTCGTCCTCACCGGAGAGCGACTTCACGATGGGCTCGATCAGGTCGGCCTTGTCGAAGTCCGAGTCAGCATCCGCGTAGGAGTCGAGCGGGGTGAGCCAGTCGTTCTTCGCCCAGATCGGGACCTCGTAGGCCCCGATGGTGGCCACGTCGTACTGGCCGGCCTTGGTGGCGATGTCCTGGGTGACCTTGTCGCGCAGCTCGTTCTCGGGAAGGATCGTGTAGTTGACCGTGATCCCGGTGTCCTTGGTGAAGCTGTCCTTGGTGAGCTTCTCGATGTCGACCATCTGGGGGTTGCCCACCATCAGGACGTTGATCGACTTGGCGTCGTCGGAACCTCCGCCGCCGCCCCCTGCTCCGCAAGCGGTGAGGATCAGGGTCAGCGATGCCGTGGCGGCGATCGCGATCCTGCGTTTGTTGGACCTGGTGGACATGGTGCCTCCGTTGTGTCGTGACGAGAGATGTGTGGCCGGGGTCTGGGGCCGGTTGGTGCTCGGTGGGTCGGGTCTGGTCTCCTCAGGGGCTAGGCGCGGATGACCTGCGGGCCCAGCACGCTGTAGCGGTGGGCGTCCGTGGCGCTGACCCCGGTGTCGGTGACCAGGGCCTCGAAGTCGGGGAGATCGGCGAAGCGGCAGAAGCTGGAGACACCGAACTTGGTGTGCACGCCGACGAAGATCCGGCGACGGGCGCTGGCCACGACCTGCGACTTCACGGCCGCTACGGCCGGGTCGGGGGTGGTCAGGCCGTGATCCCGGGAGATCCCGTTGGCGCCCAGGAAGGCCAGGTCGATCACGAACTCCTTGAGCATCCGGGTGGCCCAGTGGTCGACGGTGGCCATCGTGCGCCCACGAAGCCGGCCGCCGAGCAGCACCACGGTGATGTTGTCGTCGTTGGCGAGCGACCTGGCCGCCAGCAGGGACGAGGTGACGACCGTGAGCTTGGTGCCCGGCCGGAGGTGTGCTGCGATCGCTTCGGCGACGAGCTGCGGGGTCACGCCTTCGTCGATGTAGACCGATTCGGCACCCTCGAGGCGCGCTGCGGCCGCAGCGGCGATGCGGTGCTTCTCGGCGACCATCGAGGTGGTGCGGTGCTCCAGGTCGCTCTCGAAGCCGACGCTCTCGACCGGATGCGCCCCGCCGTGGACCCGCTGGAGCATGCCGCGCTCGACCAGCTGACGCAGGTCGCGTCGCACGGTCTCGGGGGCCACCTCGAGGTCCTCGGCCAGTGCCGAGACGTCCACACGGCCCTGTGCCCGGGCTTGCGCCAGGATCTGTTGCTGTCGCACCTCTGGTTCCACGAGCGCCACCTCTCCGGCCTCCGAAACAGCTGACTGTGACTGCTGTCACGTTTGCAGTCTGTCGCGGAAGGCCGCAAGGGCGTGAGCCCGGATGGGCACCCAGGAGTGCCCGGATGGTGCCCGATCAGGGCATCGGCATTCCTCGCCTTGTGTGACGGATGCGGACGTTCAGGCGTGATCGAGGGACATTTCCGTGACCGAAGAGTTGTCCGGGCATGCCCGATCGGGTCCCGGAGCGGGCAATCGCACTAGCCCACCCGGGTCGGCGTGAACCGGTCGGGCGGGTCGGCGATCAGGTCCTGGGCAGCAACCAGCTGGATCTCGCGGGTGCCGGCGGCGATCGTCTCCTCCAGGATGGCGAAGACGGTTGAGGTCACCTTCTGCAACGCGGTCTCGGGGGACCCGGAGCGCAGCAGGTGTGCCAGGAAGACCGCCGAGGTCACGTCCCCGCACCCGTTGGGGGTGATCGGGAGCAGCGGCGTACGGCTGGACCAGGCGCCTGCGTCGGAGACTGCGACCACGTCGACGGAGCCGTCTGGGGTCTCGTCGGTGAGCACGCTGGTCACGAGCACCGTCGAAGGCCCCATGGCCCGAACCTCCGCGACCGCGTCCAGCACGTCGGCCATGGTCCGGGTCTCGCGACCGGCGAGGAAGTCGAGCTCGAAGTGGTTGGGGGTGATCACGTCGGCGGCGGGAACGACCCGGTCGCGCATGAACTCCGGGATGCCGGGGCGGACGAACATCCCCCGGCCCACGTCGCCCATCACGGGGTCGCAGCAGTAGACGGCCGCCGGGTTGAGCTCCTTGACGCGGGCGACCGTCTCGAGCACCACGGCCCCGACCTCCTCGGCGCCCTGGTAGCCGCTGAGCACACCGGCCACCCGGGCCAGCACGCCGCGCTCATCGACGCCCTGGATCACCGAGCGCAGGTCGTCGGCGGAGAGCAGCGGTCCGCGCCACTCCCCGTAGCCGGTGTGGTTGGAGAAGTGCACGGTGTTGACCGGCCATGCCTCGATCCCGAGCCGCTGCAGCGGGAACACCGCCGCGCTGTTCCCGACGTGCCCGAACGCCACCGATGACTGGATCGAGAGAAGCTCCATGGGTGCAGTCTCGTGACCAGCAGCCCGTACGGGCAAACCGGGGCAGGTTGCGGCGTGCGGCCGTGACCCCGGCCGGGAACGAGGTGCGTCCTGGTCGGCCGGCTGGGCGAGTCCGGTGAGGGCGTCGTACTCCGCGAAGCAGGTAGGAGCGACGAGGGGTCGTGGACGTCTGGGCAGGGATCTTCACAGGTTTCCCACGGTCCCGTGGGAAACCCGAGCTTCCCGTCCTTTGCAGAGCACGGGAAGCTGGTGTTTCCCACGGGACCCAGGGAAACTTGTCAACTCATGTGACTAGCAGGGAGCGCTTCGACAGCCCCATCCAGTAGCCGTCGATGACCTGCTGGCCCGGCGCCTCGGCGTCGGAGGCGGCTCCGAGGGTGACGAAGAGCGGGCTGAGGTGCTCGACGGTGGGGTGTGCGTAGGGCATCCCGGGCGCGTTGGTGCGGTACGCCGCGAGCTCGGCCACGTCGCCGCGGGCGAGGGCCTCGCCGGCCCAGGCGTCGAAGTCCACCGACCAGCCGGGAGCGGGGGCGTCGAGGCGGAAGTCGGTGAGGAAGGGCAGGCCGTGGGTGAGGAAGCCGGAGCCGATCACCAGGACGCCCTCGTCGCGCAGCTCGCGCAGCCGCCCGCCCAGGGCCAGGAGCTGATAGGGCTCGTGCGTGGGCAGCGACATCTGCAGCACGGGGATGTCGGCGTCGGGGTACATGATCTTCAGCGGCACCCACGCGCCGTGGTCGAGACCCCGACTCGGATGCTGATGCACCGGTTCGGTGGCCGGCACCATCGCCGCGATCCGGGTCGCCAGGGCGCTCGCGTCGGGCGTGTCGTAGGTCATCCGGTAGTAGCGCTCCGGGAAGCCGCCGAAGTCGTAGACCAGGCCGACCCCTGGGCCGCTCGCCGTCAACGACAGCGGCGCGACCTCCCAGTGCGCACTGACGATGAGGATCGCCGTCGGTCGGGGAAGGTCCGCCGCGAGGGCGCGCAGCTGGGCTGACCAGACGGTGTCGTCCAGCAGCGGCGGCGCACCGTGGCCGAGGTAGAGCGCCGGCATCCTGGCTGTGTCCATTGGCCCGCCCCAGTTCGTTGAATACTCAACTATAAGTCGGATCTAGGGAAGGCGCCAGTCCACCGGCGTACCTCCCTGCTTCTCCAGCAGCGTGTTGACGCGGCTGAAGGGGCGGGACCCGAAGAACCCCCGGTGTGCGGACAGCGGGCTGGGGTGGGCCGACTCGACCCAGGGCACGGGTGCCAGCTCGGGCTTGAGCGTCTGGGCGTCGCGGCCCCACAGGATCGCCGTCATCGGCGCGCCCTGCCTGCTCCGCGCCGACAGCGTGCGGATCGCCTGGTCGGTGACCTGCTCCCAGCCGCGGCCGCGGTGCGACGCCGACTGCCCCGGGGTGACGGTCAGCACGCGGTTCAGCAGCATCACCCCGGCGTCGGCCCACGGGCTCAGGTCGCCACCGGTGGGTGGGGGTACGCCGAGGTCGTCGACGAGCTCCTTGAAGATGTTCACCAGGCTCCGGGGTGGTGGGACGCCAGGTGCGACCGAGAAGCTCAGTCCCACCGGATGCCCCGGCGTGGGGTACGGGTCCTGCCCGACGAGCAGCACCTTCACCGCGGCCAGCGGACGGCTGAACGCCCGGAGCACGTGCTCGCCGGTCGGCAGGTAGCTGCGACCGGCGGCGATCTCTGCGCGCAGGAACTGCCCCATGGTCGCGATCCGGTCCTCCACCGGGGCCAGCGACTCGGCCCAGTCGGGGGCGACCAGCCCCTTCTCCACCAGTCCGGCCAGCTCGTGCATCCGCCCACCCTAGGGGCCGCCCACCCGGCTGTAACGCGGGGTTATGGACGCTGAGTGCCCCGCATGCGGCGGGTTTACGGTCCATAACCCCGCGTTACAGGTGGGTCAGTTTGGGTTATCAAGTCCAGACATTTCGCGACGGAACACCCCGGGGGTGCGAGAACATGCTCTGCCCGGCCTTCTCCGGGTGGTGAACGAGCGACGCGGAGAGAAGCACGATGGGCCGGACCGGGGAGCACACGCGTGTACGCAGCGCCGGGGCGTCGTCGACGCCCGGCGGCGGCGTACGCGCCCGGCCGCAGTGGGTCGCCGACGGTGGCCAGCGGATGCGCTACTGGTTCGACAACTCGATGTCGCGGGGCACCGCCGCGCTGGTGGCCTGGCTGGGGCTGGTGGCGACCGCGCTGATCGTCACCTTCACGGTCCTGGTCGCGCTCCTCGGGCTGGCCGGCAGCAACCGCACCGACTTCTGGCACCAGCTGCTGTTCAGCCTGTTCCACGCGCTCGACCCCGGGACCGTCGCCGCAGACACGGGGAGCTGGAGCTTCCTGCTGACGATGCTGGTGCTCAGCATCGGCGGCCTCTTCATCGTCAGCGCGCTGATCGGGGTGATCGCCACGGGCATCGATGCCAAGCTCTCGGACCTGCGTCGCGGGCGGTCGATGGTCGTCGAGCGCGACCACACCGTGATCCTGGGTTGGTCCGACGCGGTGCTGACCATCCTCAACGAGCTCGCGATCGCCAACGAGTCGCGCCGTCGTCCGGTCGTGGTGATCCTCGCCGACCGCGACAAGGTGGAGATGGAGGACGAGCTGCGCGAGAAGGTCGGCGACCTCCGGGGCACACGAGTGGTGTGCAGGTCGGGCTCGCCCATCGACATGGGGGACCTGTCGATCTGCAGCCACCGCACCGCGCGATCGGTGATCGTCCTCTCCCCACAGGGCGGTGATCCCGACAGCGAGGTGATCAAGACGCTGCTGGCGCTGACGCACACCGGCGACGGGCCGCCGATCGTCGCCGAGATCCAGGACCCGCAGAACCTCGAGGCCGCCCGGATGGTCGGCCGCGGCCGCGCCGTCATCATCGACAAGCGCGAGACCATCGCCCGGCTGATCGTCCAGACCTCGCGGCAGTCCGGTGCAGCCGCCGTCTACACCGAGCTGTTCGACTTCGCCGGCGACGAGATCTACTTCCACGCCGATCTGGCGCTCGCCGGTTCGACGTACGCCGATGCCCAGCTCGCCTACGAGTCGGCCACGGTGATCGGACTGCTCGACCAGGACGGTGTGGCTCGGCTCAACCCACCGCACGACACGGAGGTGGACCTGCAGCAGCTGATCGTGATCGCCAGCGACGACTCGGCCCTCGAGGGGGCGGCCCTCAGTCTGGCCAAGGTCGACGAGCGGATCATCGTCGCGCGCCCCGGCCGCGAGGAGCTCCCCTCCAGGGTGCTGCTCATCGGCTGGAACGAGCGCGCCCACGCCGTGGTCCGCGAGCTCGACGCCTACGCCGAGCCGGGGTCGCAGCTGGTCGTGCTCACCGAGCTCGGCGCCCCCGACCTGCCGCCGCTGGAGAACCTCACCGCCACGATAGAGCGCGGGCGGACCGCCGACCGGGCCACCCTCGACAAGCATGTGCACGCCGACCTCGACCAGGTGATCGTGCTCTGCTACTCCGACGACTTCCCGACCCAGCAGGCCGACGCCCGCACCCTGGTCACGCTGCTGCACGTGCGCGAGATCGTCGGCGACGAGCCGGGGGGTCCGGCGGTGGTCAGCGAGATGCTGGACGACCGCAACCGGGTCCTCGCCGAGGTCGCGCACGTCGACGACGTCATCGTCTCCGACCAGATCCTGAGCCTGATGCTGTCGCAGCTCTCCGAGGACGCGCGGCTCGAGCCGGTCTTCGCCGACCTGCTGGACGCCGGTGGCTCGGAGATCTACCTGCGTCCGGCCGAGTGGTACGTCCGAACCGGGGCGCGCACGAACTACGCCACGATCGTCGCGGCTGCCGCGCGCCGGGGAGAGACTGCGCTCGGCTTCCGCAGTGCCGCCGCGACACACCGGGACGTCGGGGAATCCGGGGTGCTCGTGAACCCGACCAAGTCGCACGCCTTCACCGTCCGGGAAGGCGACCGGGTGGTCGTGCTCGCCGCCGACTGAGCCGGCGACCGATCAGCCGCGCTGGGGCAAGCGGGCCAGGAAGTCGAGTGAGCGCTCCACGACCAGGGCAGTCGCCTCGGCGTCGTACGACGGCAGCGAGCTGTCCACGAACAGGTGCCCGTCGCCCGGGTAGGTGAACAGCTCGGCCCGATCCGGACCGACCGCCGCGACGATCTCGCGGGCGGCGTCGATGTCACCCTCGAGGGCGAAGAACTCGTCGGCGTCCATCCCGTGGATCTGCACCGGCACGTCTGCAGGCCAGGGCCCGAAGGCCCACTCGCCCGTGATCGGGATGGCGGCCTCGTAGAGCAGGGCGCCTTGTGCGCCGGGGCGGGTCTGCGCCTGCTCCTGCGCGCGGGGGACCCCCCAGGAGATCCCCGCGTAGACGATCTCGTCGGGGAGCCCGGCCAGCACCTGCTCCACCTGGGCGGCGATCGCCTCCGGTCCGAGCTTGCGCTGGTGGGCGAAGCCCTCACTCATCTCGACGAAGGTGGCGCCGCCGTAGAGATCCGGCGTGTGGACGGTGTGCCCGCCGGCGCGAAGCCGGTCGGCCAGCTCCCGCACCCCGTCGGTGAGACCTTGCACGTGGTGGAACAGGACGACCTCGGCCATGGCTGCGCTCCTCTGACTCCCGGGACCGGACGCGACGGCGTTCAGGATGTCACCGCGGTCGGCAGTGCTGTCAAGGCCGAGATGGCGGATCAGCCGCGGTCCGGCTGCTCGCGCAGCGACCGGGCGATCAGCCGTGCCAGCGCTGCCTGGCCCGCGGGGAGCGGGTGCAGGGCGGCGCCGTGGCGGCGGCTGCCGATCCGGCCCTGGATCCACGGGTGCCGCGAGCAGACGTCGTGTCCGAGCGACGGGGTGTGGAAGTCCACGAACTCGACCCCGGCATCGGCCGCGGCGGCCCTCATTCGCTCACGGAGCCGCAGGTTGACCTCACGGAAGGTGGTGCGGTCCATCGGACGCATCCCCGGGAGCCGGGGGCAGGTTCCCCGGGGCGGCAGCATCTGCGGGTAGCCCACCAGCAGCACCCGGGCACGCGGCGCCCGCTCGCGGATCTCTGCCAACGAGGCGGCCAGCGGTGTCCGCAGCTCGTCGACGATGCGGTCGAGCCTCTCCTGCTGGTCGTGCAAGCGGCAGATGCCGGAGGACTTCCGGCACACCGTGGCCATCCGCGCGTAGAGCCGATTGTTGTTCGCACCGATCCCGACCGTGACCAGGTCGGTTTCCGGGGAGAGCGCGCCCAGCTGCGGCGGCACCACGGTGCCGGTCGCCGTCCGCTGGCTGCCCGCGAGGTCGATCGTCTGCGCACCACTGCACGAGCGGTCCTGCAGGTCGTCGATGCGCAAGGTCCTCGCCAGCAGGTGCGGGTAGTTGTTGCTCGACCGGAAGCAGCCTGCGGCGACGTCGGTCACCGGGACGAACGGTGCCGCGGTGTAGGAGTCACCCAGCGCCACGTAGTGGTGGTACGCCGGCTCGGCCGGCGAGCTCGGGCCGAGGCTGCCGAGCAGGACGACCACGAGCACGGTCAGCAGCGCCGCCACCAGACGGAGCGACTGTGACGGGAGGTTGCGGAGCTTCAGGGTCAGGCCTTGCGGCCGAGGTTGCGCGAGGAGGCCGAGGCGAACCTGCGTTCCGGGTTGGAGCCGATCGCCGAACGGTCAGGTGCGACCTCGGCGAGCAGGTCGGTCGGAGCCGTGGCCGGAGCCGTGCCCGGGCCAGCAGCCGTGCTCGACCTGACAGGCACGGACCGCACCGACTTCCGGACGGCCTTCTTCGGGGCCGTCCCCGAGGTCGATCTCGTGGCCGGCTTCTTCGATGCCGCGCGCTTGCGGGGCGTCCTCGCCGGCCGGTCGTCCGGGGTGGAGTACTGCTCGATCCACTCGTCCATGGTGACCCAGGTGGTCGACCGGGCAGCGCGGCCGGTGAGCATGCCGAGGTGGCCGCCGGGAACGATCTCGAACCGCACCTCATGGGCCTTCTTCAGCAGCGGCACCAGGGCCTTGACCGCGTTGATCGGGGCGATCCCGTCGGTGTTGCCGCCGAAGACGAGCACGGGTGCGGTGATGTTGGCGACGTCGATCTCGTGACCGGACAGGTTGACCTTGCCCGTCAGCAGCTGGTTGGCCTTGAGCATCCGGTGGTAGAGCTGCCCGAACGTCCGCCCGGGATAGGCGATCATCCCCGCGGTGAACCGGTCGACGGCCTCGATCTGGGCCAGCCACTCGCTGTCGTCGAGGTGCTGCAGGATCGCCAGCGGCTTGGTGAACATCTTGGTGCCCGAGCTGAGCTTGAAGGCCTGGCGCACCAGGGGCTTGGGGGCACCACCGAGCATCCGGTAGAGCTGGGTGACGATGCCGCCGTCGGTCAGCCGCAGGATCGGGCGCAGCGGCGCCACCATCGGGACCTGCTTGACGTCGAAGGGGGACCCCAGGACGGTGATCGACGCGATCGGGAGCGACTGGTTGTCGGCGGCCGCGAGGACCGCGAAGATCCCGCCCAGGCTCCAGCCGATCACGTGCACCGGCCGCCCGCCCGCGTGCTCGCTCGTGGTCCGGATCGCCTCCGGGATGACCTCCTCGACCCAGTGCTCGAGCCCGAGTCCACGGTTCTTGAACGAGATCTCGCCGTACTCCACGAGGTAGGTGGGCCGGCCCTTCTGCACGAAGTGCTCGACCAACGAGCAGCCGCGGCGCAGGTCGAAGCAGGTCGCGGGCGCAGCGAGGGGCGTCACCAGCAGCACCGGGTCGCCGGTCTCGCGCGTCTTCTTCTGCGGGCGGTAGTGGTAGACCTCGCGCAGCGGACCGTCGTCGATGAGCGTCCGGGGCATCGGGCGGAGGTCGGCCAGGCCGCCGTAGAGCACCTTGTGCGCGACGTTGCTGGCGGCGGACACGACCTGGTCCGGCTTGGGGATCAGATCCATGGGCGGAAAATACCAACTAACCGTAGGAGGAGCCCATCGTCCCACCTGAGGGCCGATCCATGAACAGGGCGTCCGCGGACGAGGGGTCGAGGTCCGCCGGGGCCCACGGGGGACGGATCAGGGTGAGTCGGACGTCACAGGACCTGCTGGCCGTACATCTCCCCGAGCGGGTCGGCGATCAGCTCGATCCGCGCGCCGTCGGGGTCGCGGAAGTAGACCGAGACCCCGCTGTGCACCTCGTGCTCCACCCCGGCGTCCGCCAGTCGCTGCACGAGCTCGGACCACCTGGTGGGGTCGACCGAGATGGCCAGGTGGTGCAGTCCGCCCAGGACCTCGGCGTAGGGACCGACGTCCAGCCCGGGGAAGTCGAAGAAGGCGAGCAGGTTGCCGTTGCCGATGTCGAAGAAGAAGTGCGAGGAGCCGGCGTAGTCCCGGTTGTCGATCAGCTCGGTCAGTGGGAAGCCGAGCACGTCCTGGTAGAAGCGCACGGTGGTCTCGACGTCGCTGCTGATCAGGGCCGTGTGGTGCAGGCCGCGAGCAGTGGACGCGGGGCGCTGCCCACGCGGCACCAGGTGCAGGTCGCGGATGCGCGAGCGCTCTGCCTCGACGTCGGCCAGGTCCGGACCTGTGCTGGGCTCGCTCATCGCCGTGCTCCTCCCGGTTGCGCGTGCAGCTGTCGCGTCAGGACCCGTTGGCCGGACGAATGTTCTTCGTGTGGGTCTGCTGGTCGTCGGTGAGCTGTGCGAGGAACGCCGACGCCCAGTGCGCGACGTCGTTCTCCTGGACGGTCTTGCGCATCGCGCGCATCCGACGGGAGCGTTCCTTCTGGCCGGCCTGGTAGGCCTCGAGCATGGTGGCCTTCATGCCGTTGATGTCGTAGGGGTTCACCAGGTAGGCCTGGCGCAGCTCGTCGGCCGCGCCGGCGAACTCTGAGAGCACGAGGGCGCCGTCGTCGTCGAAGCGGCAGGCGACGTACTCCTTCGCGACGAGGTTCATCCCGTCACGGAACGGGGTCACCACCATGACGTCGGCCGCCCGGTAGAGCGCAGCCATCTCCTCGCGCGGGAAGGATGAGTGCAGGTAGGAGATCGCGGGCCGGCCGATGCGCCCGAGGTCGCCGTTGATGTGCCCGACGAGGCGGTCGATGTCGTCACGGAGCTGGCGGTACTGGTCGACACGCTCCCGGGACGGAGTGGCCACCTGGACGAACACGGCGTCCTCGACGGTGAAGTGCCCGTCGGCGATCAGCTCGCTGAACGCGCGCAGCCGCGCGTAGATGCCCTTGGTGTAGTCGAGCCGGTCGATGCCCATGAAGATCGCCTTGGGGTTGCCGAGGTCGTCGCGGATCTGCTTGGCGCGCTGGGTCACCTCCTCGGTCCGGGCGAGCTCCTCGAAGCCCGCCGCGTCGATCGAGATCGGGAACGCCTTGGCGAGCACCACCCGCCCGTCGGGCAGGTAGACCTGGTCCCGGTGGGTCTTGTGGCCGACCCGCTGGCGAACCAGGCGGACGAAGTTCTGGGCTGCGCCGGAGAGCTGGAACCCGACCAGGTCCGCGCCGAGCAGGCCCTCGAGAATCTGCCGGCGCCACGGCAGCTGCGAGAACAGCTCCGCCGGGGGGAACGGGATGTGCAGGTAGAAGCCGATGCGCAGGTCGGGGCGGAGCTCGCGCAGCATCGCCGGCACGAGCTGGAGCTGGTAGTCCTGCACCCACACCGTCGCGCCCTTGGCGGCGTGCTGCGCGGTGGCGTCCGCGAAGCGCTGGTTGACCCGGACGTAGGCGTCCCACCACTCGCGGTGGAAGGAGGGCTTCGCCACGAGGTCGTGGTAGAGCGGCCACAGGGTGTCGTTGGAGAAGCCCTCGTAGAACTCGGCGACCTCCTGCTCGGACATCCCGACCGGCACCAGGGTGAGCCCCTCGTCCACGAACGGCTCGAGGTCGTCGCTGGTGTCGCCGGGCCAGCCGATCCAGGCGCCGCTGTTCGCGCGCATCACGGGCTCGAGCGCAGAGACCAGGCCGCCGGGGGAGCGGCGCCAGGTCGTCTCGCCGTGCTCCCCGACCACGCGGTCGACGGGAAGCCGGTTGGCGACGACCACGAGGTCGGCATCGTGACGGGGGGACTCACTCGGACTCACGCGCCGACCCTACCTGCGGTAGGTGACACCGATCTGTCGCCGGATCTCATCCATCTGCCGCATCAGCGAGATCGTCTGGCCGGGAGGCACCAGATCGCTGGTCGTGGCGCCGGCGCGCAGGCAGCGCTGCACCTCGAGGATCTCGTTGCCGTAGCCCCGTCCGAGCACGGGCTCCTCGGGCTCGATCCAGACGCTCGAGCCCTCCTCGGTCTCGTACGACGTCCACTGGATCCGCGCCGGATGGTGGAAGCCGCGCGGCAGGTCGAACCTCCCGGTCTCCGTCGACACCGAGGCGCTGCGCGGCGAGTGCGAGGTCATCGAGGAGGTCATCGCCGCGACCGCCCCGCCCGGGTAGAGCCCGGAGACGGCGAGGTTCAGGTCAATGCCGCGCGGGGACAGGTGTGCCACCGCGGTGAGCTGCTCGGGCTCGCCGAGGACGAGCGTGGCGAAGGTGAGTGGATAGATGCCCATGTCCAGCAACGCCCCGGCGCCCAGATCCGGGTCCAGCAGCCGGTCGGAGGGGTCTGCCTCGACGACGAACCCGAGGTCGGCCTGCACCTGCCTCGGCGTGCCGTAGTCACCGGTGGCGAGCAGGGCCAGGAGCGTCCGCAGCATCGGGTGGCAGGCGCTCCACATCGCCTCCATCAGGAACAGCCCCCGATCGGCTGCCTCCGCGAAGAGCGCCTCGGTGGACGCGGCGTCCAGCGTCATCGACTTCTCGCAGAGCACCGCCTTGCCGGCGGCCAGTGCCAGCCGGGTGTGCTCGGCGTGCAGGGCGTGCGGCGAGGCCACGTAGACCACGTCGACGTCCGGGTCGGCCACCAGGGCCTCGTAGGAGCCGTGCGCCACCCCGCCGTACTCGGCGGCGAACGCCTCGGCCCGGCCGAGGTCCCGGGAACCGGTGGCGACCAGCTCGCCGTCGGGGACCAGGAGCAGGTCGCTGGCGAACGAGTGTGCGATCCGCCCCGGCGCGAGCACTCCCCAGCGGATCGGTCCCATCGGCACACCGTAGCGGGGGGCCGAGCGCCACGCCGTCGATCAAATGACATCGATGTATTTCCTCGCCTATGATGACCCGGACAGCATCCCCAGTCACAGGTTCGAGGAGTCGCCACGATGGTCGCCAGCCACGCGCTCAACCACTCCGAGCCCGAGGGTGCCGGCGAGCTCTCGGCACGCGACGCGTCGATGCTCGACTTCGAACGCCAGTGGTGGAAGTACGCCGGGGCGAAGGAGTCCGCGGTCCGCGAGAAGTTCGACATGTCCTCGACGCGCTACTACCAGGTGCTCAACGCCCTGATCGACCGCCCCGAGGCCCTGGCCCACGACCCGCTGCTGGTCCGTCGCCTCCGCCGCCTGCGCGCCACCCGTCAGCGCCAGCGCTCCGCGCGCCGGCTCGGCTTCGACCTCTCGGAGTGACCCCGATGTCCCCACGCGTGCGCGACGAGCGCGGCGTCGTGCTTCCGACGCGGCTGCTGGCGCTGTGCATCTCCGCCGTGGCCGTCGCCGGCCTGGTCTTCGTCGCGAACGACCCGGACAAGCCGTCGGTCGCCCGCATCGCGACCCCCGCCGACAGCTCGCCGACGACCAGCCCGTCGTCGGCGCCGAGCGTCGCCGCCACTCCGGCCGCACCGAAGCCGAAGCCGATCAAGCGCGGCGAGGTCTTCGTCGAGGTCTTCAACAACACCCGCACCAAGGGCCTGGCCGGTGGCGTCGCCGAGAAGGCCAAGGCCGCCGGGTGGAACGTCGTCGGCTCCGACAACTGGTACGGCACCGTCGACGGCACCTCGGTCTTCTACCCGCCCCGGTTCAAGGACGCCGCCCAGTCGCTGGCTCGCGACCTCGGCATCAAGCGGGTGCGGCCCTCCGAGGAGCCGATGCGCTTCGACCGCGTCACGGTCATCCTCACCGACGACTTCCGCTGAGGTTCGACACCCCGGCGCCCGGCTGGGAGGGTGATCTCCATGGAGTTCGCCTCAGCCGCCGGTGAGCAGGAGTACGCCGCCGTGGTGCGCGCGGCCGACGACCTGGTGGTCGGGCTCGACTTCGACGGCGTGCTCGCGCCGATCGTCGACGACCCCGCCCAGGCGCACATCCACCCCGACGCCGGGCGGGTGCTGACCGATCTCGCCGCGCAGGTCCGTGCGGTGGCCGTGGTCACCGGCCGTCCGGCCCGTCAGGCGCTCGCCCTCGGTGGGCTGGAGGAGGTCGGCAACGCCATCGGGGAGAGCGGTCGCGAGCTGTTCGTCCTCGGCCAGTACGGCAACGAGCGCTGGACCTCCACCGACCGCCGGGTGATCTCACCCAAGCCGCCGCGCGGGCTGGCGACCTTCATGGGCGACCTGCCTCGCCTGCTGCGCTCGGCGGACGCGGCGCAGGCATGGGTGGAGGAGAAGGGGCTCGCGGTCGCGGTGCACACCCGCCGGCTCGACGACCCGGCCGACGCGTTCGAGCGGCTGCTGCCGGTCCTGCGTGAGGCCGCCCGCGGCCGCGACCTCGACGTCGAGCCGGGGCGCAACGTGATCGAGGTCCGGGCCCCCGGGATGCACAAGGGCATGGCGGTGCACCGGCTCGCCGAGGAGCTCCAGGCGAAGGCGTTCGCGTTCGGCGGCGACGACCTGGGCGACATCGAGGCGTTCAAGGCAGTCGAGGAGCTCCGGGCCGCAGGGATGCCCGGCCTGCTGGTGTGCTCCGGGTCCGACGAGGTGACCGAGCTGGCCGACATGGCCGACGTGGTCGTCGACGGTCCTGACGGCGTGCTCGAGCTGTTGCGCGAGCTCACCGCGGACATCCGCTCCTCGCGCGTCTGAGGGCAGCTGCTCCGCCCTCAGACGGACTGTCCCTGCCGCACGGGCTCCTCGACCGGGTGGATCATCTCCGCCGGTGCGAGCGGGCGGCGCGACGCCCACAGGTAGTAGACGACGCCCGGCACCACGAGCCCGACGATCCAGGAGATGTCGGCGCCGCCGAGTGCCCGCGTGACCGGGCCGGTGTAGAGCGACTGGGCCAGGAACGGGACCTGGACGACCACGCCGAGGACGTAGGTCGAGATGGCGACCACGTTCCAGCTGCCGTAGCGACCGTGCCGGTCGTAGAGCGCTGGGATGTCCACGCGCTCCCTGGAGACGAGGTAGTAGTCGGTCAGGTTGATCGCCGACCACGGTGTGAAGACCATCAGCAGGAGCAGCACGAAGTTCTTGAAGTTGCTCAGGAAGTCGGCGCTCGCCGCGATGGCTATCAGGGCTGCGACCAGCAGCATGGCGGACACGAAGACGCCGCGCGCCACCCTGCTCACGGCACGTCCGCCGGAGAACGCGGTGACCGTGGTGGCCGCGCACATGAAGCTGCCGTAGGCGTTGAGGCAGGTCACGGTCAGCTTCCCGACGACGATCAGTGCATAGACCATCGCGGCGACCACCGCCGGGCCTGCCAGCTGCCCGAGCCACCCGACCTGGTTGGGCAGGAAGGCGTCACCGGCGGTGGCGGCGACCAGCACCCCGAAGGTCATCGAGAGCTGCGAGCCGACCACGGTGCCGGCCCAGGTGGCCAGGAACACCGAGCGCTCCGGGGTGTCCGAGGGCAGGTAGCGCGAGTAGTCGGCGACGTAGGGGCCGTAGGTCAGCTGCCAGCCGGCGCCGAGCGAGACGGCCAGCAGGAAGGTGGCCGCCTCGAACTGCGGCCCCGCCACCGCGGCCCCGACGTCGTGCTGGGTGAACAGCCGGACCGCGAGGTAGCCGAGGCCGATGACCCCGATCAGGGAGGCGATCCTGCCTACGGCATGGATCAGCTCGTAGCCGAAGACCGCGATGACGGCGACCAGCACCACGAACACGAGGATTCCGACGACCGGGGCGTCGACGCCGAGCAGCGCGTTGATCGCCTGTCCGGAGAGAACGGTGCCGGTGGCCGTGAACCCGAGGTACATCAAGATCACGAGCACCAGTGGGATCGCTGCTCCGAGGACGCCGAACTGTGCTCGGCTGGAGATCATCTGCGGCAGCCCGAGGCGGGGCCCCTGGGCGGAGTGCAGCGCCATCACCACGCCGCCGGTCAGGTTGCCGATCAGCAGCCCGACGATCGCCCAGAGCGCGTCGGCCCCGAACACCACGGCCAGGGCGCCGTCCACGATCGCGGTGATCTGCAGGTTGGCAGCCATCCACAAGGTGAACTGGTTGACCGGTGAGCCGTGCCGCTCGTGGGCGGGTACGACGTCGATGGACCGTCGTTCGACGGTCAGGGCGCTGCGTGGCATGGGCATCTCCTCCGAGTGGGTGCTTCGTCCATCCCAGGGGATGCCCCACCGGCCGGGAAAGATGTCCGAATCCGTGGGCGTCTCGAATCCGAGATCCGCCGGGGGCCGCGCACCGAGACAGCTCATCTCGGATCGTGGGATCGATGTGCACATTCTGAGACGACTTCCTACGCTGGAGCACAGCTCATCGCGAGGGACAGAGGGAAACGGCCCGCTGAAGTCCCGGCAACCGCCTCAACGAGCCTCCGACCCCGGTCGGGAAACGTCGAGGTGCGGTGCCAAATCCGTCCCGTGCCGAGATCCGGTGCGGGGAAGATGAGAAGGAGGCTTCCTTTGAGCACTGTCACCACCGACTCGCCCGCCACGCCAGCCCTGCGGGACGGCGCCTTCGGCAACGCCACCGGTCTGTCCTGCCGCGAGTGCGGCCATCAGATCGCCCTGGGTCCGCACTACGCCTGTCCGGAGTGCTTCGGCCCGCTCGAGATCGCCTACGACTTCCCGGCGGTCACCCGCGAGCAGATCGAGGCCGGCCCCAGCAACATGTGGCGCTACAAGGCACTGCTGCCGGTGCCCGACGACATCGAGCAGAGCCCGAACATGGAGCCCGGCTTCACCCGTCTCCTCAAGGCGCACAACCTCGGCCGCGAGCTCGGCATCGCCAACCTGTGGGTCAAGGACGACTCCACCAACCCGACGAACTCCTTCAAGGACCGCGTCGTCGCGTGCGCCCTGAGCGCCGCTCGCGAGTTCCACAGCTCGGTGTTCGCGTGCCCCTCGACCGGCAACCTCGCCAACGCCGTCGCAGCGGCGGGGGCTCGTGCCGGCATCAAGACCGTCGTGTTCATCCCCTCGGACCTCGAGAAGCCCAAGCAGGTGAACTCGGCCGTCTACACCGAGAACCTCGTCGCCGTGAACGGCAACTACGACGACGTGAACCGGCTCGCCCAGGAGATCGCCGGCGAGGAGGAGGGGTGGGCATTCGTCAACGTGAACGTCCGCCCCTACTACGCCGAGGGTTCCAAGACGCTCGGCTACGAGATCGCGGAGCAGCTCGGCTGGCGCCTTCCGGACCAGATCGTGATCCCCGTTGCCTCCGGCTCGCAGCTGACCAAGGTCGACAAGGCCTTCCAGGAGCTGATCAAGCTCGGGCTGGTCGAGGACAAGCCCTACCGCGTCTTCGGCGCCCAGGCGACCGGCTGCTCGCCGGTGTCGGTGGCCTACAAGGCCGGGATCGAAGCGATCCGCCCGGTGAAGCCGGACACGATCGCCAAGAGCCTCGCCATCGGGAACCCGGCTGACGGGATCTACGTGCTCGACATCTGTCGTCGCACCGGCGGGGCGGTGGAGGACATCACCGACGACGAGGTGCGCGAGGGCATCCTGCTGCTCGCCCGCCACGAGGGGATCTTCACCGAGACCGCCGGTGGCACCACCGTCGGCGTGCTGAAGAAGCTCGTCGAGACCGGTCAGCTGGACCCGCAGCTGGAGACCGTCGTGATCAACACCGGCATGGGCCTCAAGACGCTGGACGCGATCTCCGACCAGGTCGGGCCCGCGGCGACCATCGAGCCGTCGTACGCCGCGTTCCTCGGCTCCGGCGTCGTCTGAGCCGCATGTGCTCGACTGGTGTCCCGTCGCCTCCGGTGACTCCACCGAACCCACGACCTCGAGGAGAGAGATGAGCGTCAACGTCCGGATCCCCACCATCCTGCGCAACTACACCGGCGGGGCCTCCGAGGTGTCTGCCGAGGGGGCCACCCTCAGCGAGGTGCTCGACGACCTCGAGGCCAACCACCACGGCATCAGGGCCCGGGTGCTCGACGACTCCGGAGAGATCCGGCGGTTCGTGAACGTCTACGTGGGCAACGACGACGTGCGCTTCCTCGAGGGCCTGGCCAGCCCCACGCCCGAGGGCGTCCAGATCAGCATCATCCCCGCGGTCGCCGGCGGCTGAGCCCGCGCTCAGGCGTGCGCGGCCAGCCACGGGTCGACGAGGGCGTGGAACCCGTCACCGTCGTCACGGCGCACGCAGTGCCCGGCGCCGGGCACGGTCCTGATCTCGAGCGCGGGGTTGCCCAGAGCCGCGACCTCGGCCAGGACTCGCGCGTCCAGGATCACCTCGTCGTCGCCGGTGACCACCAGTGTGGGCACGTCGATGGCGGCCGCGATCTCACGCCAGGGGACCTCGACCTGGTAGCGCCCCGTGGCCAGGAAGGCCCTGTCCACGTCTGCCTTGGCGCGTGCCCAGGCCGGGAGCTCGCTGGTCGGCCAGGTGGGGTGCTCGACGCGACAACGCCTGATCGCAGCCTCGGGGTCGGTGGCCGTGGACCGCGCGTCGTCGACGCGCTCCCTGGTCTCATCGGGCGGCTCCCCGGAGGGCGGTAGATCCACCCAGGCAGGCTCCTCGAGCACCGCCGCCCGCACCAGGTCCGGACGCCGCGCCGCCAGGGCCGCTGCCATCCCGCCGCCCATCGAGTGACCGAGGACCAGCGCGCCACCGATCGGGGCCACGTCGGCGAGCAGGATCTCGGTGGCGGCGTACATCAGCTCGAGCGGGTCGCCCTCGAGCTGTGCCGGCGTGAACCGGGCCGAGTCACCGTGCCCCAGCGCGTCCGGCGCGACGATGCGGTAGGCCGAACCGAGCCGGTCGACGAGGTCGGTCCAGCACTGTCCAGAGTCGGTCAGGCCGTGGAGCAGCAGGAGCACCGGCCGGCCTGCGTCGCCGTACTCGTGCACGGCCAGGGGGCCGCAGCGGTAGGACTCTGGCATGCCCGCCACCCTGTCACCAGGTGCGGGCCGCCCGCCAGATCCGCACGCTCGGATCGCGCGTCCGGCGCTGGTTGCTCGGTACGGCACACTGGCCGGCATGGCTCGCAACATCGCAACCGCCGACCGGGTCGAACGCGACCAGATGCTCGAGTTCGTCCGTCCGCGGCACAAGGCCACGTTGATCACCATGCGCCGCAACGGCCGTCCGCAGGTCTCTCCCGTCAGCTGCGGTGTCGACGAGCAGGGTCGGGTCGTGATCGCGACCTACCCCCAGCGCGCCAAGGTGGCCAACCTCCGGCGTGACCCCTCGGTGACGCTGCTGGTGCACAGCGACGACTGGGACGGTCCCTACGTGCAGCTCGACGGCACGGCCGAGGTGCTCGACCTGCCGGATGCGGTGGAGCCGCTGGTCGACTACTTCCGCAGCATCTCCGGCGAGCACCCCGACTGGGACGAGTACCGCCAGGCGATGCGCGACCAGGGCAAGTCCCTGATCCGTGTCACCGTCGAGTCCTGGGGCCCGATCGCCACCGGCGGCTTCCCACCTGAGCTGGCATGAGCGCGACGGTGTCCCACGGACGGCCGCTGGTGCTGCTGGCCACCTGCTCCGCGCTGCCGAAGGGCGAGGAGTGGGACGGCCACACCCGACTGCCCGACGCGCTCGCCGCGCGTGACATCGACTCGCGCTGGGTGGTGTGGGACGACCCGGACGTGGACTGGTCGACGGGCCTGGTGGCCGTGCGGGCGACCTGGGACTACGAGGAACGGCGGGCGGAGTTCCTGGCCTGGGCGCGCTCCCTGCCCACGATGCTGAACTCGGCGCAGGTCTTCGCGTGGAACACCGACAAGGCCTACCTCGTCGAGCTCGCCGCGACCGGCGTCCCCGTCGTGCCCACCGTGGTGGTCGACGGCGAGGAGGGGCTCCCTGCCGCGATCGCGGAGTTCGCTCCCGCGGTCGTCAAGCCGCGGGTGGGTGCCGGCGGACGAGGCGTGGTGGTCTTCGACGGCACCGACGGTGGGCCCCCGGACCTCGACGAGTCACGGCTCGGGCCGGGGCCCTGGGTGGTCCAGCCGCTGGTCGAGTCGGTCCGCACCGAGGGGGAGACGTCCGTGTTCGTGCTGGGCGGCCGGGTCGTCTCGCAGGCGCGCAAGGTGCCTGCGTCCGGCGAGATCCGGGTGCACGAGGAGTACGGCGGCTCCACGGTCGAGACGCCGGTGACCGACGAGGCGGCCGACCTGGCCCGGCGTACGGTCGAAGCGGCGGGCCGACTCCTGGGCGAGACCCTCGACTACGCCCGCGTCGACCAGATGCGCCTGGCCGACGGCACCCTGGCCGTGAGCGAGCTGGAGGCGACCGAGCCGGGTCTCTATCTGGACGTGGTTCCCGGCAACGCTGCCGCGTTCGCCGACCTCGTGGCTGCCCGGCTGGTCCGATCCTGAGGCGGCTCAGCGTGAGAATCAGCCGCCAGACGTTTGCACTCGCCGGGGTCGAGTGCTAAAAATGCAGTTGGCACTCTCCTGGTGAGAGTGACAGAACAGCACCACAACCTTGGCCGTCGGAGTTGAGGTTCGAAGGCGCTGGCGGGAAGGGTCCGCCAGGTCAGCCCGGACCGGCCGTCGCGGGCGACTACTTCGGCCATCCATCTCTCATGCGTGAGGAATCGCCAAGAGCATGCCGAAGCTGATTGCTTTCAACGAGGAGGCCCGCCGCGGGCTCGAGCGTGGGATGAACACCCTCGCCGACGCGGTCAAGGTCACCCTCGGTCCCAAGGGCCGCAATGTCGTTCTCGAGAAGAAGTGGGGCGCGCCCACCATCACCAACGATGGTGTGAGCATCGCCAAGGAGATCGAGCTGGAGGACCCCTACGAGAAGATCGGGGCCGAGCTCGTCAAGGAGGTCGCCAAGAAGACCGACGACGTCGCCGGCGACGGCACGACCACCGCCACGGTGCTGGCTCAGGCCATGGTGCGCGAGGGTCTGCGCAACGTCGCCGCCGGTGCCAACCCGATGGCGCTCAAGCGCGGCATCGAGAAGGCTGTGGAAGCCGTCTCCGAGCAGCTGCTCGGAATGGCCAAGGACGTCGAGACCAAGGAGCAGATCGCGGCCACCGCCTCGATCTCTGCCGCCGACACCACTGTCGGTGAGGCCATCGCCGAGGCGATGGACAAGGTCGGCAAGGAAGGCGTCATCACGGTCGAGGAGTCCAACACCTTCGGGCTGGACCTCGAGCTGACCGAGGGGATGCGCTTCGACAAGGGCTACATCTCCCAGTACTTCATGACCGACCCCGAGCGCATGGAGGCCGTCCTCGACGACCCCTACGTGCTCATCGCCAACCAGAAGATCTCCACGGTCAAGGACCTGCTGCCGCTGCTCGAGAAGATCATGCAGAGCGGCAAGCCGCTGCTGATCATCGCCGAGGACATCGACGGCGAGGCCCTGTCCACCCTGGTGGTCAACAAGATCCGTGGCACCTTCAAGTCCGTCGCCGTCAAGGCTCCGGGCTTCGGTGACCGCCGCAAGGCCATGATGCAGGACATCGCGATCCTGACCGGTGGCCAGGTCATCTCCGAGGACGTCGGCCTCAAGCTGGAGTCGACCGGCATCGAGCTGCTCGGCCAGGCCCGCAAGGTCGTCGTGACCAAGGACGAGACCACCATCGTCGAGGGCTCGGGTGACCAGGACCAGATCGCCGGTCGGGTCAACCAGATCCGCAACGAGATCGACAAGAGCGACTCCGACTACGACCGCGAGAAGCTGCAGGAGCGCCTGGCCAAGCTGGCCGGCGGTGTTGCGGTCATCAAGGTCGGCGCGGCCACCGAGGTCGAGCTGAAGGAGCGCAAGCACCGCATCGAGGACGCCGTTCGCAACGCGAAGGCTGCCGTCGAGGAGGGCATCGTCGCCGGAGGTGGCGTCGCCCTGGTGCAGGCCACCGACAAGGCGTTCGAGAAGCTCGAGCTCGAGGGTGACGAGGCCACCGGTGCGAACATCGTTCGCGTCGCGGCCGAGGCTCCCCTCAAGCAGATCGCGATCAACGCCGGCCTCGAGGGTGGCGTCGTGGCCGAGAAGGTGCGCAACCTGACGCCCGGTCACGGGCTCAACGCCGCCAACGGTGAGTACGTCGACATGATCGCCGAAGGCATCATCGACCCGGCCAAGGTGACTCGTTCGGCACTGCAGAACGCCGCATCGATCGCCGCGCTGTTCCTCACCACCGAGGCAGTCGTCGCCGACAAGCCGGAGAAGGCCGCCCCCATGGGTGGCGACCCGTCCGGCGGCATGGGCGGCATGGACTTCTGAGTCCAGCCGCACAGGCACCAGAACAGAGCACTACAGGCAGGGCCCCGGTCTTCGGACCGGGGCCCTGCGTGTGTCCCGAACTGATCCGCCGGGCCTGCGTAACATCGGCCTCGCTCGGACCACTACGGGGTGTGATGCGACAACAGAGCTCTCGGAAACTGGCGTTCACCGCCTGCTGGCACGCTGACGCGCCACGGGTCGCCGCCTATGCGAGCCGCCATGCCCCCCACTCCCGCGTGGAGGACATCGTGGCGGAGACCTTCGCGGTGGCCTGGCGACGCTGGGACGACCTGCCGGACCCCCCGCTGCCGTGGCTCATCGCCACGGCCCGCAACCTGCTCTCGGAGGACCGGCGGGCACTGGCCCGCGGCCGGCGCCTGCATGACCGGATCGGGCTGCTCGAGGCGTTGGCGCACCACGACGCCGAGGACGTGGCCGAGACGGCCTTCAGTCGTGACCGGGCGTTGCGCGCCCTGGCGGCACTGACCGAGGACCAGCGCGAGGCGCTGCTGCTCGTGGCCTGGGACGGACTGTCCATCGCCGAGGCCGCCGAGGTGCTCGAGCTGCGCCCCGGCGCCTTCCGGGCCCGGCTGCACCGCGGCCGTGCGGCCCTGGAGGCGGCGCAGACGCGCCACCACCCCGTTGATGCGCTCGCCGGCCAGGCGTTCGCCCGCGCGAGCATGGAGGAGAACCGATGAGGACGCAGAACGACTGGGACCGCAGCACCGAGGACTCGCTCCGCACGGGCAGCCTGGCCCTGCTGAGGCCAGAACGACCGGTGCTCGACGAGGCGTGGATGCAGCGCACCGTCACCTCGATCGTCTCCGGCACGGGGCCGGCACGTCGGCGCCCGCGGCACTGGAAGGCGCTCGTGGTGGGTGCGACCGTGGTGGTGGCGGCCACCGGAGGGGTCGCGGCTGCGACGGGATCGGTGCCGACGTTCCTCGAGCACTCGATGACGCGGTTCCTGAGCCGTGACGCGGATCATCCCGTCCGGCCAGCGATCTCGCTGATCGCGGACCTCCGGCTCCCCGGCGACGGCCGCTTCACGGCGTGGCGCGCCATCGAGGGAGAGGAGATCTGCTCGGCGACGTTCTCCAACTGGGACGGCCGCAAGCGGTTCTCGGGCGGTTACGGCTGCGGCGAGCTCGACCCGGAGTCCAGTGACCGGGACCGGCAGCTCTTCGACTACGTGTTCTCGGAGGACGCCAAGCGCGACTGGTACTACCCCGTCGTGTACGGCGGGCCCGACGACCGCCCGCAGGACGCGTCGGTCACGCACGTGCGCGTCCACGGCCGGCTCTTCAACGGCCCGGACTGGCAGCGTGACGCAGTGCTCGACCCGGCGACGAGGGGCTTCGCGGTGGTGGTGCCCGGTGAGCGGTCGCGCGCCTCGATGATGGCGGAGTGGGACGGCGAGGCCGGTGAGGTCCTCCCTTGGGACAGCAACCTGCGCAGCGTCGTGGTCGACCTGTTGGATGACCAGGACCGGGTGGTGCGGAGCATCACGCTGCTGGACGTGAGACCGCGGGCGTGGAGCGGGAACCGCTGAGTAGGCTCAAAGCCCCGATCCGAGGAGACCCATGGGCCGCGACATGCAGGTCAGCGACAGTGTGGTCATCGCACTCGACGCCGACGCGATCTACGAGCTCGTTGCCGACCCGACGCAGATGCCGCGGTGGAGCCCCGAGAACCAGGGCACCAGCACGCAGGTCTCCGCCGGCCCACTCCAGGTCGGTGCCGTCTTCGACGGCAGGAACAAGCGCGGCGGAGCCCGCTGGACGACTCAGTGCGTGGTGACCGTGGCCGAGCCCGGGCGCAGGTTCGCGTTCAACGTGCGCAAGATCGGCCTGGCCACGCCCGTCCTCCCCGGCGGCATCGCCACCTGGGACTACACCCTCGATCCGGTCGAGGGCGGCACCCGGGTGACCGAGACCTGGACCGACGAGCGCCGCCGCTGGCCCGACTTCGTGGCTGCAGCCTTCGACCGGGCCGCCACCGGCGGCCGGCTGTTCGCGGAGTTCCAGCGCGGCAACATCAAGCGCACGCTAGCCGCGATGAAGGTGGACCTCGAGGGCTCCGCCGACCGGACCGCCTGAGCGAGTAGTCGTGGCAGCGACCTCCGAGGACGACGTGGAGCGACGTCTCACCGCCGCGATCCTCGAGCTGCTCGACGGGCGCGCGCCGGGCGCGACGATCTGCCCCTCCGATGCAGCCCGCGTCGTCGGCACGTCCGACGGCTGGCGAGAGCTGATGGAGCCCGCCCGACGGGCCGCCGGTCGGCTGGTGGCTGAGGGGCAGGTGGAGGTCACCCAGGCAGGGGAGGTGGTGGACCTCGCGTCGGCCAGGGGCCCCATCCGCATCAGGCGTCGCTGAAGGCGCCTCAGAAGACGTTGCGGGGGCGGAACTGCACGCTGATGCGGGGGCCGACGGGCCGTGAGGTCTTCGGCACGGCGTGCTCCCAGGTGCGCTGGCAGGAGCCGCCCATCACGATCAGGTCGCCGTGGCCCAGGGCGTGGGTGACCTCGGTGTGGCCGCCCACCGGGCGCAGCTGGAGCTTGCGGGGCGAGCCGAAGGAGACGATGGCGACCATCGTGTCGTGGGCTCGGCCTCGTCCGATGTTGTCACCGTGCCAGGCCACCGAGTCGTGGCCGTCGCGGTAGTAGCAGCAGCCCGCGGTGACGAACGGCTCGCCCAGCTCGGGGAGGTAGTGGGCGCTGAGTGCGTCGCGGGCGGCGGTGAGACCGGGGTGGGGGAGCGTCTCGCCGATCCCGTAGGTGTGCAGCAGTCGGGGGACGTCGACGACGTTGTCGTACATCGGTCGCTGCTCGGCCCGCCACGGGACCGAGGCCAGCAGCTCGGCGAAGACCTCGTCGGCCCCGCTGAACCAGCCGGGCAGCACGTCGACCCAGGCGCCCCGGGTCAGCCAGGTGCGCTGGAGGTGTCCCGACAGCGGTCCGAGACCTGGCGCCTCGGCATCGAGGAGCGAGGGCTGGAAGTCGATGCTCATGGACCTAGCCTAGCAACCGTTCGAACACCTGTGCGAGTGATCTTGTCGGCGGGTCCAAGGTCCCGGGCACCCGGGTCCGGTGCCCCTGCCCGGCCCCGGGTGCTGCGACGCACCGTGAAGTCATGGACCCCGAGGAGCAGCACGCCCACGCCAGTGACCGGACGACCGGGAACGTCGTCGTCGTCGGCGTCGACGGCACCGAGGACGGGAAGCGCGCCCTGCGCTATGCCACCGCGCTGGCGGTTCGTGACGACACCGAGCTGCGGCTGGTGCACATCGCCCAGGAGGCGGTGATGTATGCGCCGATGCTCCCCTACATCCCGTGGGAGACCTTCGCGGAGATCGGCAACCGGGTGCTGGAGAAGTCCGCCGAGCAGGTGCGGGAATGGGGCTGGACCGGCGACCTGACCCGGGTCCTCGGACGTGGCCCGCGGGCCGCGGCGTTCCTCGAGCACCTCGAGGGGGCTCACTGCGTCGTGCTCGGGACGCGCTCCTCCGAGGTCCAGCACCTGTTCACCGGGTCGACCACGACCTCCCTCGGGGCGCACTCCCCGGTGCCGGTCTTCGGTGTCCCACGAGCCTGGAGCCCGGACCAGCCCACTCGGAACCGCGTGGTGGTCGGGATCGACAGCGCCGAGGACGTCGGCGAGGTGCTCGACGTGGCCTTCGCCGAGGCGCTGGCCCGCGATGCCGAGGTGCACGTCGTGCACGCCTGGCGTCCCACCGGCTACTACGACGCTGCCATCAGCGCCCGGACACTGGAGCCCCAGTGGCGCGAGCACGGCGGCCCGCCGCTCCGCAAGGTGATCGAGGAGTCTGCCCGGACCGTTCCGGGCGCGCGGTGGTTCCTGACGATGGACTTCGACCGACCCGTGGTCGCGCTGCACCACGCCGCCGGCCAGGCGGACCTGCTGGTCCTCGCGCGCCGCGGCCACCGGACACCGTTCGGCCTGCACATCGGCTCGACGACCCGGACCATGCTGCGCACGGCGCCCTGCCCGGTGCTCGTGGTGCCCATCACCCACCAGGACGAGGGTCGCCACTGAGCACGACCGCCCGAACGGGCGACCGTGTCAACGATCGCGCGGCTGAGTCTGGAGCTGGCAGGATGTTCCGCCGCGGGGTCGGCGGTCGCGGGTGACGTCGAGGGTGCCGGTGGGGCCCGCTGCGAGCGACCGAACCCGAGCACGTCGGCAGGGCACTCCAGGTCCTGCTCCTGCTCGGTGGTCCTCATACCTCGATCCAAGCATCGAGGTATGACAGCTTCTCCGCGCCAGAAGCAGCTCAGAGCCCCTCCTCAGGAGGCGGCGGCCGAGGCTGGGTCAGGCGATGCGCACCTTGACCACGCCCGGAACCGTCGAGGCCGCGGACGTGGCGAGGGAGTGGTCGCGACCTTCGGTGGGCCCGGCGACGGTGACCTGCCCGTCCTGCACCGTCACCGTCCAGTCCTTGCCGAGACTGCGGAACAGCGCCACCAGGTCGCGCTCGATCTCGGCGGCGGGCCGGGCCAGCATCCGCACGATGTCGCGGCGGCTGACCACGCCCACGACTCGGTGTCCGGTGTCGACCACGGGCAGGCTCTTGAAGCCGGTCGCGGCCATCATCTTGGCCACCGCCGCGACGTCGGTGTACTCGGTGACCGTCATGGGACGTGGACTCATCACCGCGCCGACGGTCCCAGGCGCCCCGAGCTGCTCGCCCGCACCGGGCAGGGTCAGGGAGGAGCGAGCATCCGGCAGCACCCGTCCGACGAGAAGGTCGGCCTCGCTGAGCACCCCGACGATCACCGCGTCCCGGGAGACGACGGGCAGGCTCGTGATCGAGTGCCTGTCCAGGAGGCCCAGCGCCTCGCCGACGGTCGTCTCCGGGCTCACCGTCACCGGCTCCCTCGTCATCAGCTCACCCACCAGCACGGCGCCACCTCGCTCCCAGAAATCACCGAACGCGCACCTTGGCCCGCGGGTGGGTCAATGGTCCCTCCCGCCGAGGTCGCGTGACTCTCCCCGCGCAACCCGGGGGAGGACCAGCGTGGAGACATGCGGACGAGAACACAACCCACCCCCCGCCGACTGGCAATGAGGAGCGATTCATGATGCACGCACTCGTGGTCTACGAATCTATGTTCGGCAACACCGAGGAGGTCGCCCGCGCCGTTGCTGAGGGTCTCGCGGAGCAGCTCGACGTCGAGCTCCACGAGGTCTCGCACGCGCCCGCACCGGTCACCGACCCCGTCGACCTCATCGTCGCCGGCGGGCCGACCCACGCCTTCTCGCTCAGTCGTGAGTCCACCCGGGAGGAGGCCGTGAAGCAGGGCGCCACCCACGGCCAGACCGAGTTCGGGCTGCGCGACTGGCTGGGCAAGCTCGACGACCGCCGGCATGTCGAGAAGGTGGCGGCCTTCGACACCCGGGTGGCGACGATGCGCAAGCTCCCCGGCTCGGCGGCGAACAAGGCTGTGCGGGTTGCCCACCGCCACGGGTACGCCAGTGCGGGCAGCGAGAGCTTCTTCGTCAAGGGAACCGAGGGCCCGGTGCTCCCGGGTGAGCTGGACCGAGCGCGGGAGTGGGGCCGGCAGCTGGCGGCGCAGACTCGGCAGCGTGCGGACATCCAACCCTGAGTGGGCACCGGCCCATTGCATCCGGACCGGCACCGTCAGGCGAACGCTGCGCCCACGGCGATCATGACCGTCGAGGCCACCAGCAGCACCAACACCAGCGGCGCGACGAAGCGGAGGTACTCGTCGTAGCGCACCTTGGCCAACGCCAGGCCGCCCATCACCACTGCGGAGGTGGGCGTGATCAGGTTGACGAGCCCGGATGCCGACTGGAACGCCGTGACCACCATGGCCCGCGGGACGCCGGCGAAGTCGGCCAGCGGGGCCAGGATCGGCATCGCCAGGGCCGCGTGACCTGACGTGGAGGGCACCAGGAAGGCGAGCGGGATGTTCGCCAGGAACATCAGCACCCCGAACACCCCGGACGAGGTGTTGTTCACGGCGTTCTCCATCGAGTGCAGCACCGTGTCGGTGATCTGGGAGTTGTTCATGATCACGGTGACGCCGCGCGCCAGGACGATGATCAGCCCGACCCCTACGAAGTCGCCGGCGCCGCGTACCAGCGTGTCCGTGAGCCCCTTCTCGCCGAGCCCGCCGATCAGGCCGACCACGATCGACATCACGATGAACAAGGCCGCCAGCTCGGGGAAGTACCAGTCCAGCTGCCAGACGAAGCTGTCGGCGGCGGGCCCCTGGACCACCTGCGCCCACGGCACGATGGCGAAGATCATGAAGGCGAACGTGACTGCGACCACGGCGAGCACGCTCTGCTGCCGGCCGGTGAGCTTCGGGACGGTGCCGATGCCCCGGCTGGCGATCTCCTCGTCACCGGGCTGGGCCTTGGTCATCGATCGGGTCGGGTCGGCCTTGACCTTGCGTGCGTAGCGGAGCACGAAGAGCACACCCACTGGCACCAGGACGACGTACATCAGGAGCCGGAAGCCGATCCCGTCACCGATGGAGATCCCGGAGGCGTCGGAGGCGACCCCGGTGGCGAACGGGTTGACGGTCGAGGCGAGCACGCCGATCCCTGCTCCGACCAGGATGGTGCCGGCGGCGACCATCCGGTCGTAACCCAGGCTGAGCATGAGCGGCACCACCAGTGCGTAGAACCCGAGAGTCTCCTCGGCCATCCCCTCGGTGGTGCCGCCGATCGAGAACAGCACCATCAAGATCACGATGAGCACGGCGCCCCGGGACCCGAATCGCTGCGCCACGTGTGCGATGCCGTTGTCGATGGCGCCGGTCCGCAGCGACATCGTGATGAAGATGCCGATGGCGACGACGAAGAGGAACACGCCTGCAGCCCCGAACAGCTCGCCGCTCTCGTAGGGACCGATGAAGCCGCCCTCGGAGGCCTTGACGCCGTAGAGCCCATTGACCGGGGCGAGGAACAGCTGCATCAACCGGTCGGTGAAGGACAGCCCGGCGTCCACGCCCGCGTAGCTGCCCGGGACCGGGCCGCCCGTCTCCTCGCTGATCTTGTAGGCGCCGGTAGGCACGATGAACGCCAGCAGCCAGACCAGGACGGTCACGACGAACAGCACCGTGAAGGCGCTCGGGAACGTGAACCTGCTTCGCTTCTCCCCGGTCTCGGGAGCTGTAGTGGGCGTTTGTGCGGCCATGAGGGCTCCGTCGTCCGGCGGTCGTTGCTGACGGGTCGAGCAAACCAGCGACCCGGCACCGTGCGCCGGTGCCGGACGGCTCCCGCAGGCGGGACCTTCGGCACTCTCCGTTGTCTGCGCGCACGGGGAGAGTGGCGGCGACAGACGTCGACGAAATCGGAGAAGCGCATGAAGCTGCACGTGGACTCGGAGGTGGGACGGCTCCGGCAGGCGATCCTGCACCGGCCGGACCTGGAGCTGAAGCGGCTCACCCCGACGAACAAGGACTCCTACCTCTTCGACGACGTCCTCTGGGTCAAGCGGGCCAAGCAGGAGCACGACGCGTTCGCCGAGTCGCTGCGCGACCTCGGGGTGAAGGTCCACCTGCTCGACCAGCTGCTGCGGGAGACGGTCGCGATCCCCGAGGCCCGCAAGCACATCCTGGACGCCTCCTTCGACGAGCGGATCTACGGCCCGATGGCGACCGACACGCTTTACAACACCTTCGCGGGGTTCGACGACGACACCTTGGTGGAGTACCTCATCGGCGGTATGACCAAGCGTGAGCTCCTGGAGCACGCCGCCGAGCCGAGCTCGGTGGTGATCCACGCGCTCGACCTCGACGACCTCTTCCTGCCACCGCTGCCGAACCACCTGTTCACCAGGGACACCTCGGCGTGGATCTACGACGGCGTCTCGGTCAACTCGATGCGGATGAAGGCGCGGATGCGCGAGACCATCCACTACGAGGCGATCTACCGCTGGCACCCGTTGTTCACCGACGCCGATTTCAAAGTCTGGTCCCCTGGCTCGGACAACGGCCGTGCCACAGCGGAGGGCGGGGACATGCTCGTCCTGGGCCGGGGCGCCGTGCTGGTCGGGATGAGCGAGCGCACCACGCCGCAGGGGGTCGAGCGGCTGGCCACAAAGCTCTTCGCGCAAGGAGCAGCCACCAAGATCGTGGCGCTGTCCCTGCCGCAGAAGCGTGCGTTCATGCACCTCGACACGGTGATGACCATGGTCAACGAGGACACCTTCACCCAGTACGTCGGGCTGGGTGAGCTCCCGGCGTACACGATCGAGCCGGGGGACAGCGACAAGGAGCTCAAGGTCACTGCCCACGCTCCCGAGGACATGCACCGGGCCATCGCCGCGGCGCTGGGGCTCGACCGGATCAACGTCCTGACCCCCACCCAGGACGTGAAGTCGGCCGAGCGCGAGCAGTGGGACGACGGCTGCAACGTGCTCGCGGTCAGTCCGGGCGTCGTGGTCGCCTACGAGCGCAACGTCACCACCAACACCTACCTGCGCAAGAACGGCGTGGAGGTGGTCACCATCCAGGGCAACGAGCTCGGCCGCGGCCGCGGTGGCCCGCGCTGCATGACCTGTCCCATCGAGCGCGAGGGCATCTGAGATGGCGTTCAACCTGCGCAACCGCAGCTTCGTCAAGGAGCTCGACTTCACCCCCAAGGAGTGGAGGTTCCTGCTCGACCTGGCCGCCGAGCTCAAGCTGGCCAAGTACGTCGGCTCCGAGCAGGCCCGGCTGGTCCGCAAGAACATCGCGCTGATCTTCGAGAAGACCTCGACGCGGACCCGGTGCGCGTTCGAGGTCGCGGCGTTCGACCAGGGTGCCAGGGTCACCTACCTCGACCCGACCGGATCGCAGATCGGCCACAAGGAGTCGATGGAGGACACCGCCCGGGTCCTGGGTCGCATGTACGACGGGATCGAGTACCGCGGCTCCGCACAGCACAACGTCGAGACGCTGGCGGAGTACTCCGGAGTCCCGGTGTGGAACGGGCTCACCGACGAGTGGCACCCCACGCAGAGCCTGTGCGACATGCTGACCATGCGGGAGCACTCCGGCAAGCACGACTCCGACATCTCCTTCGCCTACCTCGGAGACGCGCACAACAACGTGGGCAACTCGCTGCTGGTGGCCGGGGCGATGATGGGGATGGACGTGCGGATCGTCGCGCCGCGATCGCTCTGGAACCACGACGACGTGATCGCCGAGGCCCGCAGGATCGCCGACGAGACCGGGGCGCGGATCCTGCACACCGAGGACGTCGCCGAGGGGGTCGCGGGCGTCGACTTCGTCTACACCGACGTGTGGGTCTCGATGGGGGAGCCCGCGGAGGTTTGGGAGGAGCGGATCAACCTGCTCAAGCCCTACCAGGTGAACCTGGCCCTGCTCGAGCTGACCGGCAACCCGCAGGTGCGGTTCATGCACTGCCTGCCGGGCTTCCACGACCGGCACACCAAGGTCGGGGAGGAGCTGTTCCAGAGGACCGGGATGAGTGCCCTGGAGGTCACCGACGAGGTCTTCGAGTCCCGGCACTCGATCGTCTTCGACCAGGCAGAGAACCGGATGCACACGATCAAGGCTGTGCTCGTCGCGACGCTGGGCTCCTGATGCGGATCGTGGTGGCGCTGGGCGGAAACGCCCTGCTCCGGCGGGGGCAGAAGCCCGACGCCGACGTGCAGGAGCAGAACGTCGCCTCAGCCGTGGCGGCGCTGGCGCCGCTGGCAGCCAGGCACGAGCTGGTCCTCACCCACGGCAACGGCCCCCAGGTTGGCGTCCTGGCACTGCAGAGCGCCTCGGACCCGCACCTGACCACGCCCTACCCGTTCGACGTGCTCGGGGCACAGACGCAGGGGATGATCGGCTACTGGCTGCTCCAGTCGATGCAGAACGCGCTCCCAGGCCGTCAGGTCGCCGCGATCATCAACCAGACCCTGGTCGCGGCCAACGACCCGGCCTTCACAGAGCCGTCGAAGTTCGTCGGCGAGGTCTACGAGGAGCAGGAGGCCCACGAGCTCGCGGCGGCCCGCGGCTGGGTGGTCCGGCCCGACGGTGACAAGTGGCGCCGGGTGGTGGGATCACCGAAGCCGCAGCGCGTTGTCGAGACCCGCCTGATCCGGCTCCTGCTCGAGAGCGGAGCGATCGTGGTGTGCGCCGGTGGCGGCGGTGTCCCGGTCATCCGCAACGACCAGGGCCGTCTCGAGGGGGTCGAGGCAGTCGTGGACAAGGACCTGACGACCGCGGTGCTGGCCGAGGCGCTCGAGGCCGACCTGCTGCTTGTGCTCACCGATGTTGCGAGCGTGCAGCGCGGCTTCGGCACGCCGGGAGCCGAGCCCATCCGCCGCTCCACCCCCATGGGTCTCCGGGGTGAGCAGTTCCCGGCCGGGTCGATGGGACCGAAGGTGGACGCGGTGTGTCGCTTCGTGGAGCTGACCGGAGACACGGCGGCCATCGGACGTCTCGAGGACGCTGTGGCGATCCTGCGCGGCGAGGCCGGCACGATCGTCACCCCGAGCGGGGAGTACACCCCTGTCGAGTGAGCGGCGTGTCATCGTGGGGCCGTGGTTCACGGACTTCTCCTCGCGGCCGGCGCCGGCCGGCGCATGGGCACCCCGAAGGCGCTGGTGCACGACGCCGACGGGGCCTCGTGGCTGGTGCGGTCGGTGGGTGCACTGCGCGCGGGAGGATGTGAGGGCGTGACCGTCGTGCTGGGTGCGGCTGCCGACGCGGCCCGCGCCCTGGTGCCACCGGACACCGACGTCGTGGTCGCAGAGGACTGGCCAGCGGGGATGGGGGCATCGCTACGGGCGGGCCTCGAGGCCCTGGAGCAGGACGGATCCGTGACTGCGGTCCTCGTCGGCTTGGTCGACCTCCCTGACGTCGGTGCCGCCGTGGTCGAGCGCGTCCTCTCGGCCCCGGCGACCCGAGCCACGCTGCGCCGGGCGGCGTACGCCGGGGAGCCGGGTCACCCCGTGCTGCTGGGTCGGGAGCACTGGGCCGGTGTGGTCGCGGCTGCCGACGGCGACCAGGGCGCACGCCCCTACCTGGCCGTGCACGACGTGGAGCTGGTGGAGTGCGGCGATCTGGCCACCGGAGCCGACGTGGACCGGTGAGGCCAACCGGCGGCCAACCGAAGGCTGAGTAGCCTTCGAAGATGGACCTCTCCTCACCACGGTCGATTGCCGCCGCCCTCGAGGGCACCGGCTATCTGGTCGACGACGACCTCGCCACCGTGGTGTTCCTGGCCCAGGAGATGCAGCGGCCGCTGCTGCTCGAGGGCGAGCCCGGGACCGGCAAGACCGTTTTGGCGGAGGCGCTGGCCCAGGTCGCGGACGTGCCCCTGATCCGGCTCCAGTGCTACGAGGGCATCGACGCCACCCAGGCGCTCTACGACTGGGACTTCCCGCGGCAGATCCTGCACCTGCGCACGCTCGAGGCCGCGACCAAGGCCGGTGAGCTCGATGCCAGTGAGGCGGAGAAGTCGCTCTTCGACGAGCGGTTCCTGCTGGCCCGGCCGGTGCTGCGGGCACTGCGCGAGTCACCGGCGGTGCTGCTGATCGACGAGGTGGACCGCGCCGACGACGAGTTCGAGGCGTTCCTGCTCGAGGTGCTCTCGAGCTGGACCGTGAGCATCCCCGAGCTCGGCACGGTCGCGGCGGCCACCCCGCCGACCGTGGTGCTGACCTCCAACCGCACCCGCGAGCTGCACGACGCGCTCAAGCGCCGGTGTCTCTACCACTGGATCGACCACCCCGGGCTCGAGCGTGAGGTCGCCATCCTCCGCACCCGGCTGCCGGAGGTCAGCGAGCAGCTGGCCACCCAGGTCGCGCGAGCGGTGCACCAGCTGCGCGGCCAGGACCTGCTCAAGCCACCGGGAGTGGCCGAGACGCTCGACTGGGCGAGGGCGCTGCACCGGCTCGGCGCCGAGGAGCTCGATCTGGAGACCGCGGCGCGGACGCTGGGCGCCGTGGTGAAGTACCGCGAGGACACCGACCGGGTGAAGATCGCCCTGGATCGGATGCTGCGGGCATGAGCCTGATGACCGAGCAGCCGCGACACCAGGCCGACGAGATCCTGCTGGGCTTCGCACGGGCCCTGCGTGCGGCCGGGCTGCCGGTCACCCACGACCGGACCACCAGCTTCCTGGAGGCGGTCGCCCTCGTCGGTGCCGACGACGCGGGTACGACCTACCTGGCCGGGCAGGCGACGCTGTGCGCCGGGCCCGACGACCTGGTCCGCTACGACCACGTCTTCGAGGCCTGGTTCGGGCCACGCTCGGAGCTCCCTCGCACGGTGCCCCGGGAGCACCAGCGTGAGATCAGCCCACCGCTGCCGTCGGGGGACGCCGGCGACGCCTCGGAGGAGGCGGAGCTCGAGGTGGTGCGGGCGGTGGCCAGTGAGGCCGAGGTGCTGCGCCACCGTGACGTGGCCTCGATGAAGCCGGACGAGAAGGCGCTGCTCGACGCCATGATCCGGGCGCTGAACCCCCGGTTGCCGCGCCGCCGAGCCGCCCGTCGTACGCCGTGGCGCCGGGGCGAGATCGACATGCACCGCACGCTGCGGGCCACGCTGCGCCAGATGGGCGAACCGGGTCGGGTCGCCCATCGGCGGCGTGGCAGCACCACCCGCCGGCTGGTGCTGCTCGTCGACGTCTCCGCCTCGATGCGGCCCTACGCCGACGCCCTGCTCCGGCTCTGCCACCTGTTCTCGACCGTGCCGTCGGGGCACGGCGTCGAGGTGTTCACCCTCGGCACCCGGCTGACCCGGATCACGCTGCCGCTGCGCACGGCTGACCCGGAGCGCGCGCTGGTGCGGGCCGGGGAGCAGGTGCCGGACTGGTCGGGCGGCACCCGCCTCGGCGAGACGCTCAAGGCCTTCCTGGACCGCTGGGGCGCCCGCGGCATGGCCCGCGGAGCCGTCGTGGTGATGTTCAGCGACGGCTGGGAGCGCGGGGACGCGGCCGAGCTGGGGGAGCAGATGGAGCGCCTGCATCGCCTCGCCCACCGGGTCATCTGGGTCAACCCGCACCGCGGCAAGGAGGGCTACGAGCCGGTGCAGCAGGGCATCCGGGCCGCGCTGCCGCACTGCGACGACTTCATCGCCGGCCACTCGCTGCGGTGCTTCGCCGAGGTGCTGGAGGTGGTGGCACATGCGTGAGGTCCTGGACGACCTGCTGCGGTGGTGGGAGGCAGGCGAGAGCGTCGGCGTCGGCACCGTCGTCGCCACCTTCCGCTCCGCCCCTCGACCGCCGGGCGCCTCGATGCTCGTCGGTCCCGACGACACCGTGGTCGGGTCGGTCTCGGGCGGCTGCGTCGAGGGCGCCGTCTACGAGCTCGCCCAGTCGGTCGTGGAGACCGGCGCTCCCGTGCTGGAGCGCTACGGCGTCTCCGACGACGACGCGTTCGCCGTGGGGCTGACCTGCGGCGGCATCCTGGACGTCTACGTCGAGAAGGTGGACCGCGAGACCTTCCCCGAGCTCGGCGAGGTGGCCGCCGACATCGCCGCCGGCCGAGCGGTGGCCGTGGCGAGCGTCGTCGAGCACCCCGATCCCGCCTGGCTGGGTCGCCGCGTCGTCGTACGCCCCCCGGAGGCGACGGACCCCGGACTGTCCGGATCGTTGGGCAGCGAGCGAGCCGACGCGGCGGTGTACGACGACGCGCTCGGCCTGCTTGCGTCCGGGCACAGCGCGACCCTCGGCTACGGCCCGGACGGGGAGCGGCGCGGTGAGGGGATGCGCGTCTTCGTGTGGGCGTTCGCACCGGCCCCGCGGATGCTCGTCTTCGGAGCGATCGACTTCGCCGCGGCGGTGGCCCGGATGGGTGCGTTCCTCGGCTACCACGTGACCGTGTGCGACGCACGGCCGGTGTTCGCCACCAGCACCAGGTTCCCGCACGCCGACGAGGTGGTGGTCAGCTGGCCGCACAAGTACCTCGAGGCCGAGAGCAGGGCCGGCCGCATCGACGGCCGCACGGTGATCTGCGTGCTCACCCACGACCCGAAGTTCGACGTGCCGCTCCTCGAGATCGCGCTGCGGCTGCCGGAGGTCGCCTTCGTCGGGGCGATGGGGTCGCGTCGGACCCACGACGACCGCCTCGAGCGGCTGCGGGAGGCGGGCCTGACCGAGGACGAGCTGGACCGGCTCTCCAGCCCGATCGGGCTCGACCTCGGCGCGCGCACCCCGGAGGAGACTGCCGTCAGCATCGCCGCGGAGATCGTGGCGGGGAGATGGGGTGGCACCGGGGACCGGCTCTCCACCACCGCCGGGCGGATCCACGCGCACCTGCCGGCCGACGGGCTCTGAGCCGCCCAGCGCTAGGAGACGTCGGCGAGGTCCGCCTCGAGGTGCTCGCGGTCCTCGGCCTCCGCGATCGGCACCGCCCGGGCCGCCGCCCACGACGCCGTGGCCTCCTCCGTGCGCCCCAGCGCCCGCAACGCCCGTCCTCGTGCCTCGTGGGCGTAGGCGAGGTCGAAGTCGACCAACCCGTGACGCGTGCACGTGGCGAGGCAGCGGTCGGCATGCAGCAGCGACAGCTCGGAGCGGCCGGTGGCCAGCTGCACCTTGGCGAGCAGCCAGTCGGCGCGGGCGGCGTTCGCGGGGGTCCGGCGCGCGGCCCGGTCCCAGTGGTAGGCAGCGGCGTAGGCCCGACGCAGCATGTCCTCGTCGTCGTCGGTCGTGCGCGCGGGCCTCTCGATCAGCTCCCAGGTCGCGTTGTTGGCCTCGACCGCCTGCATCCGGTGCCACTCGCCGCCCGCATCGCTGGCGACCTCCCGCTCCGTGGTGGTCCGGGGCAGTGGCGACCCGGTCTCGAGCAGGGTCTTCAGCGAGTCGAGGATCCACACCCAGCCGTGCTCGACCAGTGCCCAGGTCTTCGGGCTCTGCGCGAGGTCGGTGTGCACCAGTCGCAGCCGGGTCAGCCCCTCGCCGGCGGACTCGACCTGCCACTCGACGCGGCTGGCCGGCTCGTGGGTGACGCTGGCGTCGTACAACGTGTGCCAGGTGAGCGCCAGCCGTCGAGGCGGGTCGAGCACCTCGACGGCGCCCTCGACGCCGGGGGAGCCGTCGCTCATCGAGAGCTCGTAGGCCTCGCCCTGGACCGGTGGCCGGGCGAAGGCCATGTCGTGGAAGTACTGCCGGGTGAACGCCGGGTCCGTGATCGCAGCCCACACCTGTTCGGGAGTGGCCCGGAGGTAGATCTCGTACTGGTGCTCGGCGGGTGACATGGCTGCTCGTTCCTCTTGGTGGGTCAGGACCCGGCTTCCAGGCCGGTGCGGAGGCCGACCATGGCGCGGGTGAACGGCTCGGCGTACTTGCTGACCCAGCGGTCGGCGACCATCCCGATCGGGACGGGGTTCAGGTAGTGGAGCTTGGTGCGGCCCACCCGCCGGGTGCTGAGCAGGCCGGCCTCCTCGAGGACCCCGACGTGCTTCATCACCCCGAAGCGGGTCATCTCGGGGACCCGGGCACACAGCTCCCCGGTGTTCTGGCCGTCGGACACGAAGAGCGCGTCCAGCAGCCGCCGCCGGGTGGGGTCGGCGAGCGCACGGAAGACGGCGTCCATGTCGTCGTCGTCGATCGGTGTGGTGGCCACCACGGCAGAATAGGTGACCAGATGGTCACCTGTCCATGACCGGCCGAATCGTCGGTCGAACCCTTGGCCGGACGGTTGGACGCACGGAGCACGATGAAGGGGTGCCTGCCCGGGTCTCCTCCAGCAGTGCTCGCACCATGGCCGCAGGGGCGTTGGTGCTGGCGCTGTCGGCCTGTGCGACGCAGGACCCCGAGGCCCGGCCCGCACCCACCCCGTCGACCGTCGACCCGAGCCCGACCAAACGGAGCAGCCCGACTCCCCCCACTCCGGCTCCGACGCGGGGGTCCGACGGTCCCGCGGCCGACCCGTTGCCGCCCGTGCTCGACCGGGTCTCCCTGGCGGCGCTGATGCGCACGGACTTCGGCAGCGCGCGCATCGCCACCCGACGACTCGTGCTGACGAACGACGCCTACACGCGGCACGAGGTGACCTACGACAGCGGCGGCCTGACCGTCTCCGGGGTGCTGCTGCGGCCACGCGGCAAGGGGCCGTTCCCCGCAGTAGTGCTCAACCACGGCTACATCGACCCCGCGGTCTACCGCACCGGCCAGGGTCTCTCCCGGGAGCAGGACCACCTCGCCCGTGCCGGGTTCGTGGTGCTGCACACCGACTATCGCGGTCACGCCGGCTCCGATCCCGCCTCGCGCCGCAGCAGGTTCTCCAGGCTCGGCTACACCCGCGACGCCATCAACGCGGTCGAGGCCGTGAAGGCGGAGGGGTACGTCGACCCTGACCGGGTCGCGATGCTGGGGCGCTCGATGGGCGGCGCAGTCACCATGAACGCACTGGTGGTGCGACCGGGGCTGGTCCGCGCCGCCGTGCTGTTCGCTCCGGTCAGCTCGGACTTCCTCGACAACTTCAACCGCTGGACCGTCGCCGAGCGGCCGGAGCAGGCCGCTGCCACCTACCGGCGCCACGGGACGCCCGAGCAGGCGCCGGGTTTCTACCGCGGCCTCTCTGCCCGCACCTTCTTCGACCGGGTCAGCGAGCCCGTGCTGATCCACCACGGGACCGCCGACGATTCCTGTCCGGTCGCCTGGTCACGCACCACGCAGCGCCTGCTCCAGCGAGCCGGCGTGGACTCGCGCCTGGAGATCTACCGTGGCGAGCAGCACGCCTTCGGTCCGCAGTGGCCACTCTCGATGGAGCGCACGGTCCGGTTCCTGCGTCGGGAGCTGTCCTCGTGAGACGTCTGCATGGTCGCGTCCTTTTCCGGTCTGGCGGTGCCCGCTACGGTGGCGGCAGTCACCCAGGGAGTCCTGCATGAGCCGTCCGAGCAGCGAGCTGCACAGTCGTCGGGTCGAGGCCGTGCGGGCTTGGACGAGGTTCGTCGAGGAGGGTGAGGTGGCCCCCGGGCCGGTCCGCCCCGAGATCCTCCGGTCCTGGGAGAGGTCGGCGCCCTGGGTGGGCATCGACGTCACCGAGGCGCCCCTGGCCGACGAGTCCGACACCGCCGCGCTGTGGCAGGGCTCGCCGCTCCAGGTCGCCGTGGAGCGGGTCGAGTCGGAGCTGCGACGCACCGCCGAGGACGGTGACCTCGTGGTCGCGGTCACCGACGCGGAGACCCGGATCCTGTGGACCTACGGCGGCCGGGTGATGCGGCGCAAGGCCGAGAGCGTCAACTTCGTGGCCGGAGGCAGGTGGGACGACAACAGTGTCGGCACCAACGCCCTCGACCTGGCCAACCGGCACGACCAGCCGTCGATGGTCTTCAGTGCCGAGCACTACGCCGAGATCGTGCACAACTGGGTCTGCTGGGCCGCCCCGGTGCACGACCCGGTGACCGGCCAGCAGCTCGGCGTGATCGACCTCTCCACGACGTGGGAGCGGACGCACCCCATCGGCCTGGCCACCGCCCGCGTGCTCGCCCGGCTGATCGAGACCGCGATGCCGTCCTCGGAGCACTCCGGTCTCCCGGGAGCCGGGTCGGCTTCGTCGTTCGGCGGCCTGGACCTCACGCTGCTCGGCGCTGCGGAGGCCCATCTCGACGGCGTCCGCCTGCTGCTGAACCGGCGCCAGACCGAGATCCTCGCGCTGCTCGCCCTGCATCCCGCCGGGCTGTCGCTGGAGCAGCTGCACGCGCTGCTCTACGGCGAGCAGGCCGTCACCTTCTCCACCCTCAAGGCCGAGGTGTCCCACCTGCGCAGTGCACTGGCCGGCCAGCTCGCCTCGCGGCCCTACCGGCTCACGATGCCGGTGCGGATCGACGTCGACGAGGTGCTGCGGCTGCTGGCCAAGGGGCAGGTCCGCGCAGCGGTCTCGGCGTACGGCGGAGACCTGATGCCGGGAACCGAGGCACCGGCGCTCAACGAGCTCGCGGACTACGTGGCCGTCGCGCTGCGCGAGGCGCTGCTGGCCGACCCGGAGCCGCAGGCCGTGGCTCGCTACACCGAGATCGCGCCCTACGACACCGAGGTGGTCGAGGCGTGCCTGGCGATGATGGGCGACCGGGCCCACCCCGCCAAGGCGCTCCTCAAGGGTCGCCTGGCGGCCGCTCGGCGCTGAGCCTTCACGGTGTCACCACCGGGTCGGTGACAAGATGACCGACATGTCTTTGGACCTGAGCGCAGACGTGGTCACCCTGACCGAGACCCTGGTGAACATCGAGTCGGTGAGCCGGAACGAGCTGGCCATCGCCGACCAGATCGAAACGGCTCTCGCGGCGATCCCGCACCTCGAGGTGACCCGGATCGGGCACACCCTCGTCGCGCGCACCGATCTCGGCCGCAGTGAACGGGTCGTCATCGCGGGCCACATCGACACCGTCCCGCTCAACCGCAACCTCCCTGCGCGCAACGACGGCACCCGGCTGCACGGCCTGGGCACCTGCGACATGAAGGGAGGGGTGGCCGTCGCGCTGCGCCTCGCGCAGACGCTGCCGGAGCCGAACCGCGACATCACCTTCGTGTTCTACGAGGCCGAGGAGATCGACGACGTGTTCAACGGCCTGGGCATCGTCGCGACCCAGCGGCCCGATCTCGTCGAGGCAGACTTCGCGATCCTGATGGAGCCCAGCGACGCCGTGGTCGAGGCCGGGTGCCAGGGCACTCTCCGCGTCGAGGTCACCGCGCGCGGGGAGCGGGCCCACTCGGCGCGCTCCTGGCAGGGCTCGAACGCGATTCACGCCGCAGGCGAGATCCTGCGTCGGCTCGGCGAGTACGACGCCCGCAGGCCGGTCATCGACGGGCTCGAGTACCACGAGGGCCTGAACGCCGTGCTGATCAGCGGCGGAGTGGCCACCAACGTCCTCCCGGACGAGTGCGTGGTCACCGTGAACTACCGGTTCGCTCCGGACCGCTCCGAGGACGAGGCGCTGGCGTCCGTCAAGGAGTTCTTCGACGGGTTCGAGATCGTGGTCACCGACTCGGCGCCGGGAGCGCTTCCGGGCATGGGGGTGCCTGCGGCCCGGGCGTTCGTGGACGCCGTCGGCGGCACGGTCAACCCCAAGTTCGGGTGGACCGACGTGGCGCGGTTCACCGGGCTGGGGGTTCCCGCAGTCAACTACGGCCCCGGCGACCCGACGCTGGCGCACAAGCAGGAGGAGTTCGTGCCGATCGAGCAGCTGCACTCCTGCGAGGCGACGTTGCGCACCTGGCTGGGCGCGTGAGCACCCCGCCGGAGATCCCCGGCGCCCGCGGAGGGGAGCAGCATCGCGGCCCGACCGTGCTGCGCGGCTCCCAGCTCGAGCCGACCACCACCGACCAGCGGCTGCTGGACTCCGGAGGGGGCACCGACTGGCTGCACACCGATCCGTGGAGAGTGCTGCGGATCCAGGCAGAGTTCGTCGAGGGGTTCGGTGCCCTGGCCGAGCTCGGGCCGGCGGTCTCGGTCTTCGGTTCGGCTCGCACCACGCCCGAGGACCCCTACTACGCCAAGGCCGAGCAGCTCGGCCGGGAGCTGACCGAGGCCGGGTTCGCCGTGATCACCGGTGGCGGCCCGGGCACGATGGAGGCTGCGAACAAGGGGGCGGCACAGGCCGGCGGGACCAGCGTCGGACTCGGCATCGAGCTGCCGTTCGAGACCGGCCTGAACCCGTGGGTCGACCTCGGCGTGAACTTCCGCTACTTCTTCGCACGCAAGACCATGTTCGTGAAGTACTCCCGCGGCTTCGTCGTCCTGCCCGGTGGTCTGGGCACCTTCGACGAGCTCTTCGAGGCCCTCACGCTGGCCCAGACCCAGAAGGTGACCTCGTTCCCGGTCGTGCTCATCGGCACCGAGTACTGGTCCGGCCTGCTCGACTGGCTCCGCGACACCGTCCTCGACGGCGGCAAGATCACCGAGAGTGACCTCGACCGGATCAACCTGACCGATGACGTCACCGAGGCGGTCTCGCTGGTGGTCGAGGGAAGCCGGCGATGACCTGGTTCTTCGCGGTGCTGATCGTGCTGCTGATCGGGGCGGTCGCCGTCGTCGCGGCCGGGCACGGCGACACCCTCGGTCCGGCGTACGACGACCGTGCGGACGTCGGGCTGCCGGACGACGGCCCGGTGAGCGCCGACGACCTCAGGCAGCTGCGGTTCAACACCGTGCTGCGCGGCTACCGGCCGGACGAGGTCGACGCACTGGTGGCCCGGCTGGCGGCCCAGCTCGAGGAGCAGGACAACCCCGGTCGAGGTGCGGCATCATGAGCGGATGCCCCTCTTCGTCTCGACGGTCCTGCTGTTTCTCGCCGTCGTCCTGGTCGTCCTGACCCGGATGCGACTGCTGGCCGGTGAGTCGCCGGCTGCCGGCCGGGTCGTGGTGCCGGAGTCCGTGGTCAACGCCCACACGATCACCGGGGGGCTGGCGATCGTGGTCTGGGGCGCCTACCTGTTCATCGGCATCGACTGGGTGGTGGGCTTCTTCGGCCTGCTGCTGTGGTGGTCCACCACGGTGGTCGGGCTGCTCATCCTGATGCGGTGGATGCCCTCGCAGGGCCGCCACGCCTCCCCCGGCGCGGGGGACTCCTGGACCGACGGCCCGGCCCTGTCCGTGGTGGGTCACGTCGGAGCCCTGGTGGGCGCCGTCGTGTGGACCACCTACTTCGTCCTGGACAAGCTGTCGTGAGGCCTGGGCAGGCGCTCGCGCTCACCCTGGTGACGGTGCTGCTCGCGACCAGCCCGCCCGCCGCGGAGGCGACCACCGCCCCGTCCGGCGCGGTCACCGAGGTGCGCGTGATCGGACACAGCGTGCAGGGCCGCAGCATCGTGGCGTGGCGCCTCGGTGACCCCACCTCGCGCCGCAAGGTCGTGGTGCTGGCGGCCATGCACGGCAACGAGCGCGGCCCCTCGCGGATCCTCTACAACCTGCGCGACGGGAGCCCGATCCACGGCGCCGACATCTGGGTGGTGCCGCAGTACAACCCCGACGGCATCCACCGTCGCAGCCGCCGCAACGCACACGGCGTGGACCTGAACCGGAACTTCCCCAAGGACTGGGTCCGGATCCGGGGCAGCTACGACTCCGGTCCGAGACCCGCCTCGGAGCCTGAGACCCGGGCAGTGATGTCGTTCCTGCGCGAGGTGAATCCGGCCTACGTGATCAGCTTCCACCAGCCACTTCGAGGCGTCGGACGGGCCGGTCGCAAGGGGGCGCCGCTCGTGCGCCGGCTGCATCGCGGCCTGCACCTCCCGGTGAAGTCGTTCAACTGCACCGGCAGGTGCCACGGCACCATGACCGAGTGGTTCAACGCGAGCTTCGGCGGGGTCGCGGTGACGGTGGAGTACGGCCGTGGCGTCAGTCGACGACAGGCCACCCGCACAGGCCCGCGTGGGGTGCTCGCTGCCGTGGGAGCCCGTCGCTGAGGCGGATCCGACACGCCCGGGTCATCGGCCGGTGAAGCTGGGCTTCTCCTTGTTGACGAAGGACGCCACTGCGTTGGCATGGTCCTCGGTCTCGCCGGTCAGGGTCATCATCGAGCCCTCGAACGCCAGGGACTCCGCGAAGTCGTGCGCGGCGGCGAACTCCACCGAGCGGCGGATCGCCCCGTAGGACACGGTCGGGCCGCTGGCGAGCCGGCGTGCCAGGGCTGCGACCTCGGCCTCGAACTCCTCAGCGGGGGCGACCTTGGTGGCGAGGCCGAGCTCGAGCGACTCGGCCGAACCGATCGTGCGCGGGAAGTAGAGCAGCTCCAGCGCCTTGGCCCGGCCGACCAGTCGAGGCAGGGTCCACGACGACCCGGTGTCACAGGAGAGGGCGACGCCCGCGAAGGCGAGGTTGAACCCCGCCGACTCGTCCAGGACCCGGAAGTCGCAGGCGAACGCGAGGCTGGCCCCGGCGCCGGCAGCGACCCCGTTGACGGCGGCCACGACCGGCTTGGGCATCGTCGCCAGCGTGTGCACGATCGGGTTGTAGTGCTCCTCCACCGTGGTGAACAGGGCGCGGGCGTCGGAGCTCCGCAGGATCGAGATGTGCTCCTTGAGGTCCTGGCCGACGCAGAAGGCGCGGCCGGTGCCGGTGAGCACCACGCACCGCACCGTCTCGTCCCCGGCTGCCTGACGGACCGCTCCGAGCAGGGCCTCCTTGGTCGCGATGTCGAGACCGTTCATCGCCTCGGGTCGGTTCAGCGTGATCGTGGCGACGCCTTCGGAGACGTCGTAGCGCACGGGCTGGGTCATTCAGCACCCCTGTCGGGTCGTCGTCTGGTCATCCTCGGGGGCCGCCTCGGGCCGCCATTTCCGGCCGAGTCTGCCCCATGTATTCGACGGAATGGCGAGACGGGTTCCCCGATGGGGAATAATGGGTCGAGTTGGGCGCTCATGCGCACGGATGAACATGGGGAAGAGGTGTGCACATGGCGGCCATGAAGCCGCGGACGGGTGACGGCCCGCTCGAGGTCACCAAGGAGGGTCGTGGCATCGTGATGAGGGTTCCCCTCGAAGGCGGTGGCCGGCTGGTGGTCGAGCTCAACGCCAGCGAGGCGACCGCACTCGGCGATGCCCTCAAGAACGTGGTCGGCTGAGTCTGACCCCCTTTCGCTTTCGGCCCTCGCAGTCCCGCACGGGACTGCGGGGGCCCTCGGCTATAAGGTCGTCGCGTGTCGCTCCCACCGCAGATCTCGCCGCCCCAGTTCGCCCTCAGTGACCTCGCGCCCTCACGGATCGTCGGCGCAGGTGTCGTTGCTGTCCCCGTGCTGCCGGGTGAGGACGGGCCCGCCCTGGGTCCGGGTGCCGCCGCGCTCGGCGACGACCTCGGGGTAGACCTCCTCGAGCTGCTCGTCGCCGCCGGCGCGACCGGCGAGACCGGCGAGGTGACCGAGCTCCCGGTGTCGAGCACGACCGACCTCCCCAATCCCGCGCTCGCCCGCGTGCTGATGGTCGGGGTCGGTGACGCCACCACGACCGACCTGCGTCGTGCCGGCGCGACCGTGGCCCGGCGTACGACCAACGCGGAGTCGGTGGCCTCCTCGGTCTCCGCGGTCGGTGACGACACCGCGATGGCCGCCTTCGTGGAGGGCGCGATGCTCGGCTCGTTCGGCTTCTCGCTGCACCGGGACGGCCCCAAGGACCGGCCCGTGGGCAACATCGTCCTGTCGTTGACCGAGTCCGACGGCGAGCGCGGCGACGTCCTGCACCGCGCGGTCGCCCGCGCCGGTGCAGGCTGGCAGGCCCGGATGCTCGCGTCCGTCCCGTCCAACATCAAGACTCCCGCATGGCTGGCCGAGCAGGTCGTGACCGCCGCCGAGGCTGCCGGTCTCACGGCCACCGTCCTCGACGAGGTACAGCTGGCCGAGCGCGGCTTCGGCGGCGTCGTCGGTGTGGGGCAGGCCGCTGCGGCCCCGCCACGCTTCGTGCAGCTCGAGTACAAGCCGGCCAAGGGCTCGCGCAAGGCACCTCACATCGTGCTCGTCGGCAAGGGCATCACCTTCGACAGCGGTGGGCTCTCGATCAAGACCGGCCCGGGCATGGTCACGATGAAGCGCGACATGACGGGCGCAGCCGTGGTCGGCGCCGTGATGGCCGCCCTGCCCGCCATCGGCTGCAAGGTGCGGGTCACCGGCCTGCTGCCGCTCGCCGAGAACGCCGTCAGCGGCAACTCCATGCGTCCCGGTGACGTGATCACCCAGTACGGCGGCCGCACCACCGAGGTCACCAACACCGACGCCGAGGGTCGGCTGGTGCTCGCCGACGGTCTCGCCTACGCGGTCGAACAGCTCGGGGCGGACGCCCTGGTCGACATCGCGACCCTGACCGGCGGCATCAAGGTCGCCCTGGGTGAGCACAACGCCGGGCTGTTCACGAACGACGACGCGCTGGCCAAGCTGCTCGACGACGCGGGCGCGAGCTCGGGCGAGCCGCTGTGGCGGATGCCGCTGCACGAGGAGTACGAGCACAAGATCTCCTCGAAGATCGCCGACGCAGACAACGCTCCCGGTGGCCCCCCGGCCATCACGGCGGCGTTGTTCCTCCAGCACTTCACCGGCGGGCTGCCGTGGGCACACCTCGACATCGCCTCGACCGGTGACGCACCGAAGGAGAACTTCGAGTGGACCGAGGGCCCGACCGGCTTCGGGGCCAGGCTGCTGCTGAGCTGGCTGGGCCAGGACGAGCCGCTCGAGGGGGTGCGGCCGGCATGAGCGCGAGCACCTGTTCCGCACTGACCGTGCGGTGGTCCCTGGTCGGCCTGCCCACCGGCGTCGAGGAGCAGCTGCGCGACTACGTCGCGGAGTCCTCGCACGCCCGCTTCGAGAGCCGTGCCGGCCTGCGCTTCAAGACCTGGCGCATGCGCGCCGGTGAGTGGTTCGAGGGGTGCTACGTCTTCGTCGACGAGGCAGCGCGCGCGGACTTCCAGGAGGAGTTCGCGCCCGTCGCCGACGAGTCTCCGGTCTCCCGGCTCACCGGCAACGGTCCCGAGCTGATCGAGGAGTGCGAGGTGGTCGCGGTGGCGCAAGGCCCCGAGGGGTTCGTCTCCGCGCCGTCGTACGACCGCCCCCGGGCCTAGGCCTCGGGCGTCCAGACCTTCTTGGCGACCAGCAGGCCGTCGCCGACCGGTAGCAGTGCCGGCACCAGGGACTCGTGCTCGCGCACGACCCTGCCCAGCTCGCGGATCGCGACGGTCTCGGCGTCCCGCTGGGCCGCGTCGGCGACCCGGTCGTGCCACAAGGCGTTGTCGAACGCCACGATCCCGCCCGGGCGGAGCAGGCGCAGCGCCTCGGTGAGGTAGTCGGTGTACTCGTGCTTGTCGCCGTCGCAGAAGACCAGGTCGTAGTGGCCGTCGGTGAGCCGGGGGATGACCTCGAGCGCCGCGCCCGGGATCAGCCGGAAGCGCTGTGGGGCGATGCCCGCCTCGGTGAAGCCCTGCCTGGCCAGGCGCTGGTGCTCGGCCTGGGTGTCCACCGTGGTGAGCACGCCGTCGGCGCGCATGCCGCGGAGCAGCCAGAGGCCGGAGACGCCGGTGCCGGTGCCGATCTCCACCACGGCACGTGCCTCGAGGACGGAGGCGAGGAAGCGCAGGGCGGCGCCGGCGCCTGAACCGATCGGGACGACGCCGACCTCGTCGGCCCGGGACCGGGCGCTGGCCAGGACCTCGTCCTCGGCGACGAACTCCTCGGCGTAGGTCCAGCTCGCGGGCTTGATTGGCGTGACGATGACGGTCTCCTCGAATGCGGTGCCAGGACTGGTCGGACCCTACCCCCCAGCGCGGCCCGGGCGCGCGCGCCCGGGCCGCGAACGGGTCGCCGGGGAGGCGACAGCGGGAACAAAGTGCCCGGCTCGACTCGTTGGGCTGGGTGTGGACAACCTCTGTGCTGGTTGCTGGCTTCCCCTCAGGTGGGTCTCAGGGAGCCTGCCTAGCGTGAGCTCATGGTGAACGAATCGAGCGACCTCGTGCCGACCTGGGAGCAGATCGTGACCGATCACTCCGTCCGGGTCTACCGGTTGGCCTACCGTCTCACCGGCAACCGCCACGATGCCGAGGACCTCACCCAGGAGGTGTTCGTGCGGGTGTTCCGCTCCCTGCACGCCTACACGCCCGGCACCATGGAGGGCTGGCTGCACCGGATCACCACCAACCTCTTCCTCGACCAGGCCCGGCGCAAGCAGCGCATCCGGTTCGACGCGCTCAGCGACGAGGCCGCCACCCGGCTGCACAGCGCACTGCCGACACCAGATGCCGCCCAGCTGGACCGGATGTTCGACGCCGACGTCGAGACCGCGCTGGCCTCGCTGGCCCCGGACTTCCGGGCCGCGGTCGTGCTCTGCGACGTCGAGGGCCTCAGCTATGAGGAGATTGCCGACGTGCTCGGGCTCAAGCTCGGCACCGTGCGCTCCCGGATCCACCGGGGCCGGGCCCAGCTGCGCGCTGCGTTGGCCCACCGTGCGCCCCGTGCCGGGCGCACCCGGTTCGCCGGCCCCCGCACCGCCGGCCCGGTCACGGAGCCGGGCCTGGCCGGACAGGTGCGGTGATGCTGTCGCTCAGCGGACACATCGGCGCGAAGGCGTCGGCTCTGGTGGACGGCCAGCTCCCCCCGGTCGAGGAGGAGCGGGCCTGGTCGCACGTCCTGACCTGCCCGGGCTGTCGCCGGCTGGTCGAGCGCGAGGGCTGGGTCAAGCGGCAGTTGTTCTCGCTGTCCGATCCCGGGACGGTCGACCCGCCCTCCCAGCTGCTGGGCTCGCTCTACGCCGTGGATGCGTGGGCAGCCGTCGACGAGATCGAGAAGCAGTCCCGACGGCGGCGTACCGCTGCGGTGCTGGTGGGCGGCGGTGCCGTCAGCGCCTGCGTCCTCGGGCTGCTCACGGTGACCGGCGGACTGACGAGCGGTGGCGAGGTGCCGGCGCGCCCCTCACCGGCGATGATCCGCAGCGACCCGCCTCGCGGCCCCGTGGGGTCACCGACGGGGTCTGAGGCCAACGCGAACACGATGTGGTTGCGTAGGTCAAGATAGGCGGGTGAGCAACGAGGAGCCTTCCGAGCCGACCACGCCCTTGCCCTGGACGGGTCAGGCGCCTCAGGAGCCGACCGGTTGGCCGCCCGACCAGCCGAACCCCTTCCCGCCGCCCTACCAGCACGCCTACGACCAGCAGCCCTACGGGCACCAGCAGTTCGGCCAGCAGTACTACCAGCCGGTCCAGGCCCGTCGGGCGAACCCGCCGGTGTGGATGTGGCCGGCGGTGGCGCTGGTCGCCCTGGTCCTCGGGCTGACCGGCGGTGCTCTCGCCGGTGCCCTGGTCGCGCAGGGCGGAGGTGGGGTCGGGGACGTGCTCCGCGTCCAGCGCCGCACCGCCCCGCCGCTGCCGGCCGACAACGTCAGCGTCGCTGCCGTGGCTGCGAAGGTGCTGCCGAGCACGGTGCAGATCTCCGCGGAGTTCGGCGGCAAGAACCAGGGGGCCACCGGCTCCGGGTTCGTCCTCGACGACCAGGGTCACGTGATCACCAACAACCACGTGGTGGCCGAGGCCGACGCCGACGGCGGCAGGATCCAGATCATCGACCAGGACGGCAACCGCTCGCGCGCCAAGGTCGTGGGCCGAAGCACGGTCTACGACATCGCGGTGCTGCAGTCGGAGGACGCCAAGAAGCTCACGCCCGCGGTCATCGGCTCCGCCTCGCAGATGCGCGTCGGCGAGACCGTGGTCGCGATCGGATCGCCTCTCGGGCTGTCCGCCACCGTCACGTCGGGGATCATCAGCGCCGTGAACCGGCCGGTCACCACGGGTGAGGGCGAGAACGACAACTCCTACATCAACGCCGTGCAGACCGACGCGGCCATCAACCCGGGCAACTCGGGTGGCCCGCTCGTCAACCTCCAGGGCGAGGTCGTCGGCGTCAACTCCGCGATCGCCTCGCTCGGCTCACAGCTGGCCAGCGACAGCGGCGGCAACATCGGTGTCGGCTTCGCCATCCCGATCGAGCAGGTGCAGGTGACCGCCGCGCAGATCCTGAAGACCGGCAAGGCGCAGTACCCGATCATCGGGGCCAACGTCCGAGGCACGGAGGGCCGCGACGGTGCCACCGTCGAGTCCATCTCGGCCGGCATGCCGGCTGCCCGGGCCGACCTCAAGGTCGGTGACCTGATCCGCAAGGTGGACGGCAAGCAGGTCACCGGTTCTATCGACCTGGTGGTCGCGATCCGCTCCCACGTGCCCGGCGAGAAGGTGGTGCTCACCGTCGAGCGCGGTGGCAAGACCTTCGAGGTCGAGGTGGGGCTCGAGGCCAAGACCGGCTGATCCGGCCGACCGTGCCCGCAGCCCGGGTCGCCTCAGGTGGCTTCCTGGTCGTACGGCGGACGCTCGTCGGGCCCGAGGGCGTGGTACTTCTGGACCGGGGCAGCAGCGTCGAGGTCCTCGTCCATCGCCTCGAGGATGTGCTTGCGGATCGCCTGCCTCGGGTCGAGGTCGGTGAGTCGCAGGTCGGCGTACTCGGGGCCGAGCTCGTCGCGCAGCTGGGTCTGGGCGGTCTGCGCCAGGTTGCGCACCTGCCGCAGGAACCGGCCGGCCTGCTTGGCGAGCTCGGGAAGGCGATCGGGACCGAACACCACCACGGCGACGATGGCGATCACGACGAGCTCCGGTAGCCCGATCCCGAACACGTCCTCAGCCCTTCAGCGTGGGACTCAGGCCGAGCTGCATGCCGGCCAGGCCGCGGCCACGCCCGGAGAGGCCCCGGGCGATCTCGGTCATCACCAGGGCACCTGGCGCGGTGGGGTCGGACTCGACGATCGGCTTGCCGGTGTCGCCGCCCTCGCGCAGGCTCACGTCGATCGGGACGGACCCGAGCAACGGGACCTCGTAGCCGAAGCGGGCGCCGAGGGTGCTCGAGACCCGCTCGCCGCCGCCGCTGCCGAAGATCTCCAACCTGTGCTCGGTGCCCTCCGCGGCACAGTGCGGACAGGGCAGGAAGGACATGTTCTCGATGACGCCGATGACCCGCTGGTGCATCATCGAGGCCATCGTGCCAGCGCGTTCGGCGACCTCGGTCGCCGCGTCCTGCGGGGTGGTCACCACGACCACCTCGGCGCTGGGCAGGTGCTGGCCCAGCGAGATGGCGACGTCGCCGGTGCCCGGGGGCAGGTCGAGGAGCAGCACGTCGAGGTCGCCCCAGTAGACGTCGGCGAGCATCTGCACCAGGGCACGGTCGAGCATCGGGCCGCGCCAGGCGACGACCTGGTCGCGCTTCGGCTTGAGCATCCCGATGCTGATCACCGAGACGCCGCTGGGGGTCGGGACGGGCATGATCAGGTCGCCGACCTGGGTCGGACGGGTGTCGGCGATGCCGAGCATGGCCGGCACCGAGTGGCCGTAGATGTCTGCGTCGACGATGCCGACCTTGAGGCCCTGCTGGGCCATCGCCACCGCGAGGTTGACCGTGACCGAGGACTTGCCGACGCCGCCCTTGCCGGAGGCGACCGCGATCACCTTGGTCAACGAGCCGGGCTGGGCGAACGGGATGTCGCGCTGGGCCTGGCCGCCGCGGAGCGTCTCCTGGAGGCTGGCCCGCTGCTCCGGCGTCATCACGCCGAGCTGGACGTCGACGCCGGTGACGCCGTCGACCGTCGAGACCTCGTTGGTCACGTCGCGGGTGATGGTCTCCTTCAGCGGGCAGCCGGAGACGGTGAGCAGCACGTGCACGGTCACCATGCCCGTGTCGTCTACGTCGATCTTCTCGACCATGCCGAGCTCGGTGATCGGACGCTTGATCTCGGGGTCGTTGACGCGAGCCAGCGCAGCCTGAATCCGGTCGATGTCAGGGGAAGTCATGGCACCAGGGTACGGGGCGTCAGGAAGGGTCTGCCGCGGCGTCTTCGTCGTCGGTCTCGCCGAGCTCCTCGATCAGATTCCGCAGCTCCGATCGCAGGAAGTCGCGGGTCGCCACCTCGCCGAGGGCCATCCGCAGCGAGGCCACTTCCCGGGCCAGGAACTCCATGTCGGCGTGGGCCCGCGCGTTGGCGTGCCGGTCCTGCTCGTTGATCACCCGGTCGCGGACCTCCTGCCGGTTCTGGGCCAGCAGGATCAGCGGCGCGGCGTACGACGCCTGGAGGCTGAGCATCAGGGTCAGGAAGATGTACGGGTAGTTGTCGAAGCGCAGGTCGGCTGGCGCCATGAAGTTCCAGAGCAGCCAGAACAGCACGAACAGCGTCATGTAGATCAGGAACCGGGCGGTGCCCATGAACCGCGCGAACTGCTCGGCGAAGATGCCGAACGCGTCCTGGCGCACGGCCGGGCGACGCACCAGGCTCCGCCTCAGCTCGCGGGGCGTGTCCAGCCGGGGAGCACGGCGCCGGTCGTCGGCGACCCGCTTGTCGGCTCGTCGGTCGGTGTGCTTCTCAGGCTTCTTCTCGGGCTTGTCCATGGTGTCAACCCCGTCCGATCTTGCGGTCGCGCCACCCCTCGGGCAGCAAGTGGTCCAGCAGGTCGTCGACCGTGACCGTGCCGAGCAGCCGACCGTCCTCGTCGACGACCGGTGCGGCCACGAGGTTGTAGGTCGCGAGGAACATCGAGACGTCCTCGAGGGTCGCCTCGGGGCGCAGGAAGTCGATCCCGGTGTCGATCAGTCCCGCCACCAGCGTGGAGGGCGGCTCCCGCAGCAGACGCTGGATGTGGGCCACTCCCAGCAGCCTGCCGGTGGGCGTCTCCATCGGGGGACGGCACACGTGCACCAGAGCGGCCAGCGACGGGGTGAGCTCCTCGTTGCGCACGTGGGCGAGCGCCTCGGCGACGGTGGCGTCAGGGGGGAGGATGACCGGCTCGGGCGTCATCATGCCGCCGGCCGTCTCCTCGCCGTAGACCATCAGCCGGCGCACCTCGGCGGCCTCGTCGGTCTCCATCAGGCCCAGCAGGGTCTGCGCGGTGTCGTGCGGCAGGTCGGCGATCAGGTCGGCGGCGTCGTCGGCCGACATCTCCTCGAGGACGTCGGCTGCTCGCCCGGAGTCGAGGTGCTCGAGGATCTCGACCTGGTCCTCCTCGGGCAGCTCCTCGAGGATGTGCGCCAGCCGCTCGTCGTCCATGCCGTCCACGACCTGGCTGCGGCGGTCCCGGGGCAGCTCGTGGATCAGGTTGGCGGCATCCGCCGGACGCAGGTCGGCCAGGGAGGCGATCAGGTGCTCGGCGCCCTGGTTGTCCTCAAGGGAGAGACCCTCCACGTCGTCCCACTCGACCACGTGGGTCTGGGCCTTGCGCCTGAAGCCCTTGCTGGGCTCGGCGAGCGCCACCCGGGAGAGCACCCAGTCACGGGTGCGGCCCTGCTCCATGGCGACGTCGAAGACCGACCCCTCGATGCCGGTGCTCCGGATGCGCACCTTGCGGTCCAGCATCTGCCCGATCACCAGGGTCTCGGTCGACCGCTTGACGAAGCGGCGCATGTTCAGCAGGCCGGTGGTGATCACCTGGCCGGCGTCGATGTTGGTGACCCTGGTCATCGGCGCGAAGATCTGCCGGCGCCCGAAGACCTCGACCACCAGGCCCACGACCCGCGGCTGGCGTACGTCGGAACGCAGCAGCACCACGACGTCGCGCACCTTGCCCACCTGGTCGCCCTGGGGGTCGAAGACAGGCAGCCCGGCGAGCCGGGCCGCGAAGACTCGCGTCGGGGTCGTGCTCATCCTGGCCCCCCGTCGAGGTGCGAGCGGAGCCGGCGGCTCCGCAGGGTTGGGTTCACGGGGGAACCCTAGTCGCAGGGCGCGCCGTGCAGCGGGACATGGGAGCCAGACACTCGCGCATGGGTAGGCTCACCGGGATCATCAGCCGTTGCAGCGCAAAAGGAGTGGGCCCGTGGCCAAGCAGGTCGTGATTCTCGCTGCGGGGCTCGGAACCCGTCTCGGCAAGCCGCACCCCAAGCCACTCACCCCGCTGCGCTCCGGCGAGAGCATCATGCGCCGGGCGGTCAACGCGCTCCGGGCCGCCTACGCCGACGACGTGTTCGTGACCGCGGTCGTGGGCTTCAAGCTCGACCTGGTGATCGAGGCGATGCCCGACATCTCCTTCGTCTACAACGAGGTCTACGACTCGACGAACACCTCCAAGAGCCTGCTCAAGGCGCTGCAGCTGTCCCAGCCCGGTGGGGTGCTCTGGCTCAACGGCGATGTCGTGTTCGACCCCCGGGTGCTGCCCGTGCTCGAGGAGCACATCGACGCTGGGCGCAGCTTCGTGTGCGTGAACACCGAGTCGGTGGCCGACGAAGAGGTGAAGTACACCCTCGACACGGACGGCTACATCAAGGAGCTCTCGAAGTCGGTGGTCGGAGGTCTCGGTGAGGCCGTCGGCATCAACTTCATCTCGGCCGAGGACAAGGCGACCCTGATCCGCCGCCTGGACGAGGCGGGGGAGCAGGACTACTTCGAACGGGGCATCGAGCTGGCCATCGAGACAGGACGGCCTGCGGGTCGAGGCCCTCGACATCTCCCAGTTCCACATCGTCGAGGTGGACTTCGACGAGGACCTCACCCGGGCCAACGAGTTCGTCGGAGACTGACGCCCCATGGTCCAGCAGCCGTTGCAGGTCTCGGTCGTGGACGAGACCGGGGTGCACCTCGTCGCGTCCGAGGACGTGGTCGTCGACGTGCTCTTCGACGGTCGCCGGATCTGGTCGTTCTGGACCCTGCGGGACACCCGCCCGGACGGGCCCGGGCTGCTGGCCGAGTGGCCGGCGCAGCTCAAGCGCTACCTCGACGGCACCACCCGGCTCGCCGTGGTCGAGCACGTCTCCGGCCGCGGGGCGTACGACGCCGAGGTGCAGCTCGGCAGCAAGGTCGACCGGATCGCCGTGGTCGACGCCTCCGGGCGGCCGCTCGGGATCGACAAGTCCAACCGGATCGCGGCGACCTTCGACACCCGCAACCCCGAGCACGTGGCCCCGCTCCTGGACTCGACCGAGCAGGTGCTCACCGCCCTGCAGGACGCCGGTGTGGATGCGTTCCTGGCCTACGGCACCCTCCTCGGCGCCGTGCGCGAGCAGAACCTGATCGGTCACGACAGCGACGTCGACCTCGGCTACGTCAGCCGGCACACCCACCCGCTGGACGTGATCCGAGAGTCCTACCGGTTGCAGCGCGACCTGCGCGAGCGCGGGTTCGACGTCGACCGCTACAGCGCCGCCGCAATCAAGGTCGACGTGGTGGAGGCCGACGGTGGAGTGCGCGGTCTGGACGTCTTCGGTGGCTACTTCCTCGACGGCCGGCTCTACCTGATGGGCGAGATCGGCACGCCGTTCAAGGAGGAGTGGATCTTCCCGCTCGGCACCTGCACCCTGGCCGACCGCACCTGGCCCGCGCCGGCCAACGCCGAGAAGGTGCTGGAGGCGACCTACGGCCCGGCCTGGAAGGTGCCCGACCCCGCCTTCCACTTCGAGACGCCGCGCAGCACCCACCGCCGGCTCAACGGATGGTTCCGCGGTGGTCGGGTGAACCGCGCCGACTGGGACCGCAAGTACAGCGGCGTACGCGAGAAGATCCCGACGCACGCGCCGAGTCCGCTCGCCGGCTACGTGCGGGAGCAGGAGCCGTCGATCGACCGCCTGGTCGACCTCGGCTCCGGTCGGGGCGCCGACGCCCTGTGGTTCTCCCGCCAGGGGGTGCCCACGGTGGCGCTCGACTACTCCCGCAAGGCACCGAACGCGGCGATCCGGGCCGCTGCCGACGAGGGGCTCGACCTCGATGTGGGCTGGATGAACCTGCACGAGCTGCGCTCCGTGCTGGCGCAGGGGGCGCGCATCGCCCGGATGGACGGCACCCCGACGCTGATGGCGAACCACCTGATCGACTCCATCGACCAGCGTGGCCTCGAGGCGCTGGGCAGGTTCGCCCGGATGGCGCTCGCGCAGGGCGGCCGTCTGTACGCCGACTTCGACACCCTGGCCCCGGGGGAGCGGCACGAGCCCAAGGGGACGAGGGGGATCGTGCGCCCGCGCGACGCTGACCACGTCGTGCGGACCTTGCAGGAGTGGGGTGCGGTTATCGTGCACCACACTGCTGAACCGACGGCCGGGAACCCGGACCGTCCAGTGACTCGATTGGTGGCGCAATGGCTGACGTGAAGACCGGCAACCAGAGCGGCGCTCGGCGCAGCCTCAAGGGACGGGTCGTGGAGCGGGTGGCCCGCGCGGTCGCCGGCGACCGGCTCGACGAGCTGCAACGACGACTGGAGAGCCTCGAGTCCGAGGTCCAGGAGTGCCGCCAGCTGAACATCAGGCTCGCCGAGGTCACCGACCTCGTCGAGCAGCTGCTGCTGCCGTTCCCCTCCCAGGACCAGGAGAAGATCGCGGCCGCGGTCGAGAAGTACTCCCGGGCCCTCTGAGCGGGAAGGCGCCCTTATGGCAGCGCGGGTCTACCTGCACATCGGCCTCCCCAAGACCGCAACCACCTACCTGCAGACGATCCTCTGGGCCAACCGCGAGGTGCTGGAGGAGCAGGGTCTGCGGCTTCCCGGTGACGAGCGCCGGGAGCACTACTGGGCCACGCGGGTCATCCGTGAGGAGGCGCCGTTCCTCGCCCGAGGCACCGAGCGCCAGCTGGGCACGTGGGAGCGGCTGCGCGCCGACGTCGCCGCCTGGCCGGGCACGGCGCTGATCAGCCACGAGTTCTTCGCCTCCGCCACACCCGAGCAGGCCGCCCGGATGGTGGCCGACCTGGCTCCTGCCGAGATCCACGTCATCGTCACCGCCCGCGAGCCGCTCGGCCTGTTCGCCGCCAGCTGGCAGGAGAGCATCAAGAACCGCGAGACGACCCCGATGGCCGACTACAGCCGCGATGACTCCGTGGAGACCGGCGCGGTGTGGAACTGGTACTCGCTCGACGTGGCCAGCGTGCTGAAGCGCTGGGCGCAGAGCGTGCCGGCGGCTGCCGTGCACGTGCTGCCGCTGCCCGGCCGGGACGCACCCCGGCGGGAGATCTGGGACCGGTTCGCCGGGCTCGTCGGTGTCGACCCGGACTCGGTCGACCTCAGCGAGGGCTTCTCGAACTCCTCGATGGGCGTGGTCGAGGCCGAGACCCTTCGACGCATGAACGCGCACCTGGGCTCGTTCAGCTCCGCGATCGACCGAGGCACCTACATCCGCACCTTCCTCGCCGACGAGCGGCTGGTGCCCCGCGGCGGCGACCGCTTCTGGCCGGCCCCCGACCGGGTCGAGGAGATCCGGGCCCGCGGTCGCGCCGCCGTCGACTACCTCGCCAGCAGCGGGTTCGACGTGATCGGCGACCTCGACGACCTGTTGGTCCCCGACGAGCTGCCGGAGCGGCGCCTTCCCGACTCGGTGACCGACGCGGAGGTTGCGGAGGTGGCAGTCGAGCTCGCCGCCCAGCTGCTGCACGACATCCGCGACCTCCGGCACCAGCGCAGGGCGCTGCGCGCCGAGCTCGAGGAGAGCCTGGCCGCCGAGGACCCGGGCCTGCGGGTCGCGCTGGTCCGCCGCTTCCCGGTGCTGCAGCGGGTGCTGCTCCGCGACGGGTCGTCCTCCGAGGACTGATGGCCGGGACGTGAGGTTGGTCATGGTGGACTGGCCGTTCGGCGTTGATACTGCTCGATAGCCTGTGGCGCGATCGCCGTTCGGCGTACGCCGGCTCCCGCCGCACCTTGTTCCTCCAGTCACCGCCCTCCCGAAAAGGACGCACAGCATGGGTCGCCTCTGCGAAACCGAAGGTCTCACCGACATCCAGGAAGAGATCGTCAAGACGGTCCGCCAGTTCGTGGAGACCAAGATCCTGCCGGTCGCCACCGAGCTCGAGCACGCGGACGAGTACCCCACCGAGATCGTCGAGGGCCTCAAGGAGCTCGGCATCTTCGGGCTGATGATCCCCGAGGAGTACGGCGGGCTCGGTGAGTCGCTGCTGACCTACGCCCTGACCGTCGAGGAGATCGCCCGCGGCTGGATGAGCGTCTCCGGCGTGATCAACACCCACTTCATCGTGGCCTACATGCTGATGCAGCACGGCACCGAGGAGCAGAAGCAGAAGTACCTGCCGAAGATGGCGACCGGCGAGGTGCGCGGCTCGTTCTCGATGTCGGAGCCGTCGCTCGGCTCGGACGTTGCTGCGATCAAGACCAAGGCCGTCAAGGGCGAGGACGGTGGCTACACGATCACCGGCCAGAAGATGTGGCTGACCAACGGTGGCTCGTCCAACCTGGTCGCCGTACTGGTCAAGACCGACGAGGGTGCCGACTCGGTCTACAAGAACATGACGACCTTCCTGGTGGAGAAGGAGCCCGGATTCGGCGAGACCGCCCAGGGCGTCACGATCCCCGGCAAGATCGACAAGATGGGCTACAAGGGCGTCGACACGACCGAGATGGTCCTCGACGGTCACCAGATCTCCGCTGACCAGATCCTCGGTGGCGAGCCCGGCAAGGGCTTCTACCAGATGATGGACGGCGTCGAGGTCGGCCGCGTCAACGTCGCCGCGCGTGCCTGCGGCATCGCCAACCGCGCCTTCGAGCTGGGCATCTCCTACGCCCAGCAGCGCGAGACCTTCGGCAAGCCGATCGCCGAGCACCAGGCGATCCTGTTCCGCCTCGCCGAGATGGCCACCAAGGTCGAGACCGCGCACGCGATGATGGTGCGCGCCGCCCGGATGAAGGACCGCGGGGAGCGCAACGACGTCGAGGCCGGCATGGCGAAGTACCTCGCTGCGGAGTACTGCAACGAGGTCGTGGAGGCGTCGTTCCGGATCCACGGCGGCTACGGCTACTCAAAGGAGTACGAGATCGAGCGCCTCTACCGTGAGGCCGCGTTCATGCTGATCGGTGAGGGCACCGCCGACATCCAGAAGATGATCATCGGCCGCGCGGTGCTCAAGGACTACAAGCTCAAGAGCTGAGCGGTCTGCCCCGGTGAGGGGACGTGATTGACGGCCTCGTTCGCCGGTCCGACCATGAAGCATGGGCGTCGAGCTGCGCACCATCGGCGGTTGGGCGGGGATCGCGACGACGGCGACCTTCGTGGCCGGCATCGTGCTGATGGCCGCCTCGGGTGTCGAGACGCTGATCCCGGACACGGGGCCGGCGGCGCAGACCTGGGTGGCCGAGGTGGACGCCGGCGGGAGCGCGTTCCTGGCCGGCGGGTGGCTGGTGGTCCTCGGTGGCGTCGTCGCACTGGTCGCGCTCGTCGGCTTCCACGACGCTCTCCGCGACAGCGGGCCGTGGCTGGTCCTGGCGCCCGTGCTCGCGGTCCTGGCGATGACCCTGGTCACCGCCTCCCACGTCATCCCGTTGGGGATGGCCAGTCACTTCGTCCCGGGGTACGTCGCCGCGGACGCGCCCGTGCAGAGCGGCCTGGCGGTCACCCTGCAGGTGCTGGCTGCGGTGAGTCTGGGGCTCAACCTCGCCGGCGACACCGTCCTGTGGGGAGTCGTGGTGCCGATGTACGCCGTGGCAGTGCTGCGCTCTGCGGTGCTGCCGCACTGGATCGGCTGGCTGGGGCTCTTCACGGCGCTCTTCGGCGGGTGGCTGGGTGTCCTGGGTGCCGTCGTGCCCGCGGTGGAGGACTTCACGTTCCTGGGGTTCCTGGCGTTCTTCGTGTGGATGGCGGCCATGGGGGTCGCCGTGCTGCGCGGCCGCGTGCATGAGCCGGCCACGCTCCCGGTCCAGGGCTGAGGCTCGGGGCGCCGGGCACGCTGACTAGACGGTCCGACGCGCTCCCCCCGGGGTCGCGCAACGCGTGGCGCGCACCATCTGGACGCCGCACCAGCCGCCGCTCACGACAAGCCCGATGACGGCGAGGTTCAGGACCAGTGGCAGCCAGTCGCTGGTGGTCGGGTGCTCCCACGGCGAGACGAAGTGCGTGGTGTGCGGCAGCTGTGGGTCGAGGCCCTGGTCCTGGGTGACCCAGTTCAGAGGCATGCCGAAGGCAACGTTCTCGAGCTCCTGCTGGTTCTGCACTCGGGCGTCGTCCAGGAGCATCAGTAGCGCCACTGCCACGAGGACGAGCACTCCGACGACCGGCGCAGCGGCTCCCGGCCCGGAAGCGCAGCGACGCTTCACGAAAGGGGCGATGTGGGTCCTCAGAGGCATGCCGCACATGGTGTCAATCCAGGGTCGGCGGGCCTTGGTGCCGCGGCGAGCCGGAGAGACCTCCGCGGCGGACCTGGGCATGCCGAGCTCCCCGACCGGGAGGCGGTCGGGGAGCTGGGCGGTCAGGTTCGTCGGTGGCGAGGGCTCGTGGCCACGGTGTACTGGTGACCGGTCGGCGACGTCCAGGCGTAGCCGCCGTCATCGAGGCGCTTGTAGGTCCAGGCGGTGTGGGTCTTGACCCGGTGGTGGGTGCGGCACAACGGCGCGAGGTTCTTCGCCCGGGTCTGGTTCGGTGGTCCGCCGTCTTCCATCGGTAGGTACTCGGTGATGTGGTCGAGGTCGCAGGTCCGGGAGTCGCGGCCGCAGCCGGGGAAGACGCAGTGGGCGTCGCGCAGGATCACGGCCTCGCGCATGGTTGCGGGTGGGTCGTGGCGGTCCACGGCGGTCGGGTCGGCGGGGTCGAGGACCGGGCGCACGGTCACCTTGCCGCCGGTGTCGGTGAACCGGGCCAGCCACTGGGTCAGCAACTCTGTCGTGGCTGCGCCGAGGCGCTCGATGCTGACCGCCCCGGTCTCAGCGGCGAGGTCTTCGGGGGTGAGGTGCAGGTAGAGGTTTGCGGCCCCGCCGTTCTGGGTGGGTGCCGCGCCTTCGCGGCCGGACATCAGGTCCAGGGCGTACTGCGGGTCGGCGAGCACCCCGACCGCACGCGCCCTGCGGAGGTCGAGCGGGTCGGTGTCACCGAGCTGGTGGAGGTCGTGGGCGATCCGGCGCACGCTGGCGTCGAAGAGCTCGGCGTCGGGGGTGTCGAGGAGCATCGAGATCTCGGTGGTGGCCGGGGTGGCACCGGGGCGTAGCCAGACACCGCGCTTGGCGAGTGCTGCTTCTTCGTCGGCGATCGCTCGGTCGGGGTCGAAGTAGAGCCGGGCTTCCTGGACCAGTCGGGCGGCGTTGACCAGCCCGACCCGGTCGGGGGTGGCGGCGATCAGCCGGTCCGCGAACAGGGCCGCGTCCACGGAGAGGTCGCGGGTCTCCCGGGCGATCACCCGCGCCCGCCAGGCAGGGATGCGCAGGTCGCGGACCAGGTCCCAGAGTCGCGGCAGCCGGTGCGCCAGCTCCAACGCGTCACCGACCAGTGACCGGGCGGCGTCCAGGCTGATCGAGAGGGCGGCGCCGAGGTCGGCGGGGGCGAACTCGGCCACCCACGGGGCACCGGGTCCTGCCAGAGGTGTCGTTGCTTCGCCGTGCAGGTCGATCTCTCCCCAGTGGGCCGGGGTCTCGCCGGCCGGGCACGGGTGCAGGTGCGCCCAGGCCAGGGCGAGCTCGAGCTCCTCGGCAGCCGCTCGCTTCGCCTGGGTCCGGGCGTGCGGGCACGCTCGATCACCTCGGTGGGGGTGAGGGCCGGTGCCGTGCTCATGGAACCCACGCTAGACCCGAGCACCGACAGTTTCGAGTGGGTGTTCGAAGATGTGGAGAACTTTGTTGGCGAAGGATTCCTGCTCATGCGTGGAGAGTTCGAGGGGGGCACGTTTGTCTCCTGGCGCACCTTTGGTCGGCCCTTGGCGCACCTTGGGCTGGCATCCTGGCGCGCCTTTGGTCTGTGGGGTCGCCGAGATGTCGCAAGCCGAACATCCCCCGCTGCGCTCCTCCTGTTCGTTTCCGACGTCTCGGCTCCACCTCGGGCTTCGCCCGAGTCCTCCTGGTGGGGTCCGACGTCTCGGCTCCGCCTCGGGCTTCGCCCGAGTCGCCTCGGGCTTCGCCCCAAGTCCTAGTGGGAGACTCGGGGGATGGAGGCGGCGGCGGCGTTCCGAAGGCAGTCCGCGGCGTGCGCGGACCTCGGCTCCCCGATGTACGCCGGGCTGCTGATGCGCCTGGCCGACGACCTGGAGGCCCACGGCGCGACCGCGGCGGTGCTGCGCGGACACGAGGACGACCCGGGTCCTTCGGCGCTCGCCCTGAGGCTGCTCGGCAGCGTGCACCGGCTGGTGCTGGAGCGGCGGGCGGGGGAGCTCGCGACGTACTACCCGAGCGTGGGTGGCACCTGGGACCCCGACGCCGGCAGCGCGGCCTTCCTGGGGCTGCTGGAACGGGAGCCCCAAGCGGTCAGGGGATGGCTGGACCGGGCGCCCCAGACGAACGAGGTGGGCCGCGCATCGGCGCTGATGGGCGGGCTGCTGCACCTGCCCGATCACCAGCGGATGCCGGTTCGGCTCTTCGAGATCGGCTCCTCCGCCGGGCTGAACCTGCTCGCCGACCGGTTCTTCTACGGTGACGAGGAGGGCGAATGGTTCGGCGACCCGATGTCACCCGTGCGTCTCGAGCCGGCGTGGCGGGGCGCGCGGCTCACACCGTGGCCGGGACTGCGCCTGACCGACCGGCTGGGGTGCGACCCGGCGCCGCTGGACGTCTCCACCACCGCTGGGCGCCTGGCGCTGACGGCATACGTCTGGCCCGACCAGGCCCACCGGCTCGAACGGCTCCGCGGGGCGTTGGCGCTGGCCCAGGAGGTGCGCCCCGAGGTGCTCCGCCAGGGTGCCGGCGACTTCGTCGACGGGATCGAGCTCTCCGAGGGGTCGATGACCGTGCTGTGGCACAGCGTGATGTGGCAGTACCTCGACGAGGATGAGCGCGACCGGGTCACCGGCCACGTCCGTGCGCTGGGCAGGCGTGCCCTGGCCGAGGCTCCGTTCGCGCACCTGTTCCTGGAGCCGACCCGGCCTGCCCCGGGAGAGGAGCACGCGTTCCTGGTGGTCCTGACGACCTGGCCGGGCGGGGAGCGCAGGGTGCTGGGCCGCGCTGCGCCGCACGGCATCCCGGTGACCTGGGAGCCAGGGGCCTAATGGCCTCGACCCTTCCCGGCCGGCGTGCGAGGCTGGTGGAGACCCCGGACCGCTATTGCAGGAGGAAACCCATGACCGAGCACGAAGGCAACGGGGACAACGAAGACCTCAAGGCCAAGATGCGTGAGGCACTGGACCGCAAGCAGGGCAACGACCGCGGCGTACCCAAGGACGGCCCGGTCAAGGAGAAGGCGCACGGGTCCGAGGTGACCGGCGGCGCCGGTCCGAAGATGCACCGCCGGAAGGCCGGTGGCGGGGGCTCCTGAGCTCCCTCATCACCACGCTCGCCGACTCCGCCCCGGACCTGGCGCGGGAGCGCGGGGAGCGGCCCGGACGATGGCCTATGCTCCCCGTGTGGCGACGCGGGTAGTGCTCCATATCGGGGCGATGAAGTCCGGGACGAGCTTCATCCAGAACGTGCTCGACACCAACCGGGCGCGGCTCGAGGAGCACGGGATCGCCTTCGCGGGAGAGCGCTGGCGCCACCAGGTCCTGGCGGTCCGTGAGCTCTCCGAGCGCGGAGGATCCGGTCAGGACCCGATCAGCCCGGACGGGCCGTGGCAGCGCCTCGTGGACGCGGTCCACGCCTGGCCCGGGACCGCGATCATCTCGATGGAGTTCCTCGCGCCGCGACAGCGACCCAAGATCGCGATCATCCAGGAGGCCTTCGCGGGGGCAGACCTCCAGGTGGTGCTGACTGCGCGCGACCTCGCCCGGTCGCTGCCGGCCATGTGGACGGAGTCCACGCAGAACCGCGGGGTGCGCAGCTGGGAGGAGTTCCTCGACTCGGTGCGCAAGAACGACACGAGCTCCAAGCCGGGCCGGTGGTTCTGGAAGCACCAGCGTCTCTCCGACATCGCGAGCCGCTGGTCCGACGCGGTGGGCCGCGACCACTTCACGCTGATCACGGTGCCGCCCAAGGGGGCTCCGCCGAACGTGCTCTGGGACCGGTTCGCCGCCGTGGCGGGGATCCCCGAGGGTCTGTGCGAGACCGCGGTCCGCAGCAACCCCGGCATCGACGCAGCGTCCGCGCTCGTCCTCCGCGAGCTCAACGAGCGCCTCGGACCCGACTTCAGCCGGCAGGCCTACGAGAGGATCGTGAAGTCCGGCCTCGCGAAGAGCGGGTTGGTCAGGCGAGGTCGCGAGAGCGTGCCGCTCGGGCTCGACGAGCGCTGGGTGCGCCGCCGGTCGAAGGCGGAGCTGAAGAAGCTGCGCCGGCTGGACCTGAGGGTCGTGGGCGACATCGATGAGCTCGAGGCGCAGCCCGTGCCAGGGGTGCACACCAGCAAGGTGACCGCCGAGCAGCAGCTCGAGGCCGCCCTCGACGGGCTCGCCTTCCTGGTCGAGCGACAGGGGGCGCGGTTCACCAAGGTGCCGTCGCCCTTCGCGTCGGCCTCAGGCTCCCAGAGCAGCCCCGACGATGACCCTGACTCCGACGGCTCCTACGTGGGGTCGGAGTCGGACCCCGAGGACGAGGCGAGTGCATGAGCGGCGTACGCACCTTCCTGCGGCGCAAGCCGACTGACGACGCGGACCCGGAGGAGTCGGCGCCGGCACGCGACCCGGACGAGCCCCTGCGGATCGCGGCGATCACGTTCTGCCGCGACGAGGCGAAGATGCTGCCGCTGTGGATCAAGTACTACGGAGGGCAGTTCGGCAACGAGAACCTCTACGTGATCGACGACAACTCCGAGGACGGCTCGACCGACGACCTGCCCTGCGACGTCCTCCGCATCCCGCCGATCCGGGGTGGCAAGTTCAACTCCACCCGGATGGCGATGGTCGGCAACTTCGGGCGCTCGCTGCTGCAGCTCTACGACGTGGTGATGTTCTGCGACACCGACGAGTTCATCGTCCCCGACCCGGACCGCCACCCGGACCTGAGGTCCTACATCGAGGCGAAGGCCGACGAGGGCCTCACCGCGGTGGGGTCGCTGGGCTTCAACGTGGTGCACAACGTGGGTGTGGAGCCGCCGTTGGACCTGACCCGCCCGCTGCTCGGGCAGCGACAGCTGGCCAAGTTCCTGCCGCTGATGTGCAAGCCCGCGATCAAGACGATTCCGGAGCACTGGAGCACCGGCACCCACGGCCTGCGGGCGCCCTACCGGGTCGACCCGGACCTGTGGATGTTCCACATGAAGTTCGGTGACCGCGACCACCTCCAGGAGGCGGCCGACCACCGGCTGCGCATGGTCGAGGAGGACGGCCGCTCGGTCGACACCCAGTGGCGCCAGGGCGGCGACTCGCTGGTCGAGCTGCTCGAACGCATCACCGAGGGGGCGGACGCCTCCCAGATCCCGGACTTCGTGCCCCCGACGGGGGAGAAGCTGGACGCCCTCGTCACGGAGGACCCGCCGGGCAACTTCCGCTCTCCCCGCAGCAGCCAGATCAGGCAGATGGAGAAGCGACCGCTGGTCCGGATCCCCGAGCGGTTCCACGGGATCGTCTAGCCCGCGTCCCCGAACATCGTCTTCTCGCTGTACCGCTTGCCGATGCTGAGGTCGTACATGATCATCCGGTAGTCCGACAGCACCGCCTTCGCGCTCGCGTCCAGCTGGGACGGCTTCACCTTCTCGCCGGCCGCGTTGATCGCGAAGCCGGTATCCATGGCCGGGACGTGCTGGTCGAGCGAGTCCAGCAGGGCGTACCACGGCGGGACCGGCACCTCGAGGGCGTTGAACAGCTTCGGCAGGAAGTGGATCGGGCTGGTCGTCGGCAGGTCGGTGTGCTCGAGGGGCTTGCCGTTGCTCCAGATCAGGAACGGCGTCTGGTGGGACGCGAGCGGTCCCTCACGCTGCTCCATGCTCTCGGGGTAGACCTGTGCCGGCAGGTGGTCGCCGTAGAAGATCACCGCGGTCGGCTCCGGCTGCTGCTTCAGCTTGTCCAGGAAGCCGGCCAGGGCGTCGTCGGTCCGGGCCAGGCCGCGGGCGTACTGCCCCGCGAGCTTGTTGTTCCGGGCCGGCAGGCCGGTCGGCGTGATCGGGTCGTCGTACTGGCCCCCGTAGGGCATGTGGTTCTGCATCGTGATCAGGTGCGCCAGGACGGGCTTGTCGTTGGCCCCGATCTCGTCGAGGACCTCGGTGAACGAGGACTCGTCGTCGATGAAGCGGCCGCCCCCACGACCGGTGTTCTTCATCTCGTCCTTGGTGATGAACTTCTCGAAGCCGAAGGTCTTGTAGACCTCGGGCCGCTTGTACATCCGCGGCGCGAACGGGTGGATCGCGATCGGAGTGTGGCCGTGCGCGAGGAACCAGTCCACGGCGGACGGGAACGACTCGTAGTGCGAGACCAGCTGCTCGTACGGCGTGGACAGCTGCGGGGTGAGCTGGCTCAGCGACTGACCGGTGAGCACCTCGTACTCGACGTTGGCCGTGCCGCCGCCGAAGCCGGGCGCCAGCATCCTGCCCGAGAGCGTGTTCGCCATGATCTCGGTGGTCTTCGGGATCGGGCTGACCGGGAACTTCACGGTCTTCAGCCAGGTCGGGTCGGTGAAGCTCTCGGAGAGGATGATCACGACGTTGGTGTCGTCGAGGTTCGCCGTGCGGCCCTGGTTCACCTGCGCGGCCTTCGCCCGGTAGCGCTCGGCGATCGCCTCCACGGCGGCCCGGGAGTAGCCCTTCGGCTCGGCCATCGCGGTCACGTGCATGTTGAACAGCAGGCCGGGGACGAAGCCGTTGCGCTGGTAGTTCACCTTCTGGTCCCAGTAGCGCCAGCGCAGCCCGGTCGAGTCGAACGCCGCGCGCCACGCGTTGCCGGGCTCGTTGAAGTCCGTGGCGAGGTTCAGCAGGCCCAGGCAGATCAGCGCCACCACGAGCCGGGAGACCCGCAGCGCCATCAACCCCCGGCGCGAGAGTCCGCGGGCGACGGGAGGCAGCAGCCTGGCCACCAGCCAGCCGAAGAGGCCCGCGAGGGCGACGATGGCCACGATGGCCAGGGCCCCCGTCAACACCTTGGCCGGCGGCACCATGTCGAACAGGAAGCCCGGCTGGCCGAGGAACACCACGTCGCTGGGGAACACGGGGTCGTTGCGGAACTCGAGCTTGGTCAGGTTGACCACGCCGACCACGGCGGTGAGCGCCGTGACGATGCCCAGCGAGAGCCAGAGCCTCCCGACGAGGGCGACCACGAGCAGGACCAGCACCCAGACCACGAGCACGCTGGGCAGCACGGCGGGGCTCTCGAACGCGCGGTTGCGCAGAGCCGAGAGCGGAGCCGGGAACATCGAGGCGTCGAGCACCAGGGTGACCAGCCAGGCCCACAGCCCGGTGACCGCGAGCGAGAGCGCGAAGGTGGCGACCCGGCGCGTCCGCGAGAGCGGGGGCGGCGGCGGGGGCGGCGGCGCAGGTGTCGTGTCGGCCTCGAGGGCTGGCTCGTCGACGGCGCTCGAGTTCAGGCCGAACATGACTCGGAGCATACGTCGGGAAGCCCAGCATTCTGGACCGTGAACCGCGGCCCGCAGCGGCGTGGGAGACTTCCCGTCGGTTCCGTTCCCGGCAAGAGGAGCAAGCAGGATGCAGTTCGGTCGCAGCTATGAGGAGTTCGAGGTCGGTGCGACCTACAAGCACTGGCCCGGCAAGACGGTCACCGAGTTCGACGACCACATGTTCTGCCTGCTCACCATGAACCACCACCCCCTGCACCTCGACGTGAACTACGCCGGGGAGACCACCCAGTTCGGCAAGAACGTCGTGGTCGGCAACTACGTCTACTCGATCCTGCTCGGGATGAGCGTGCCGGACGTGTCCGGCAAGGCGATCGCCAACCTCGAGATCGAGTCGCTGCGTCACGTCGCCCCGACCTTCCACGGGGACACCTTGTACGGCGAGACGATCGTGCTCGACAAGTGGGAGAGCAAGAGCAAGGACGACCGTGGCGTCGTGCACGTCGAGACGATCGGCTACAACCAGGACGGCAAGGTCGTGTGCATCTTCCGCCGCAAGGTGATGGTGCCCAAGGACAGCTACCTGACCGAGCGTGGCGGCGAGCAGCCCGGCCGGCCGGTGCCGCAGCCGGACAAGAACTGGCCCGGCACCACCCCCTAGCCCGGCAGGCAACCCCGGCCCGCTTTGCGCGGGATGAGGCATACGTGGCACCGTCTTCCGGTGACTTCCACGCATGAGCAAGCCAGCACCGAGACCGACCGGGGCTTCTTCGGCCAACCGCGGGTCCTCGCCAACCTCTTCGGCGTGGAGATGTGGGAGCGGTTCAGCTTCTACGGCATGCAGGGCATCCTGCTCATCTACTTGTACTACTCGGCCGCGCGCGGCGGCCTCGGCATCGACGAGTCGGTCGCGGCGGGGATCATCGGCGCCTACGGGGGCGCCGTCTACCTGGCCACCATCCTCGGTGCCTGGATCGCCGATCGGCTGATCGGCCCCGAGCGGACCCTGTTCTACTCCGCGGTGGTCGTGATGAGCGGGCACGTCGCACTCTCGCTGATCCCCGGCCTGGCGGGAGTCGGCGTCGGCCTGGTGCTGATCGCCCTGGGGAGCGGAGGCGTCAAGGCCAACGCCACCAGCCTCGTCGGCTCGCTGTACTCCGAGCACGACGAGCGCCGCGACGCCGGGTTCTCGCTGTTCTACATGGGCATCAACATCGGCGCCCTGCTCGGCCCGCTGCTGACCGGTCTGCTGCAGAAGGAGGTCGGCTTCCACGTCGGCTTCGGTCTCGCTGCCGTGGGCATGGCCGCCGGGCTGGTGCAGTACGCCCTGGGCCGCAGCAAGCTGCCCGAGGAGACCCACCACGTCCCCAATCCGCTCCCGGACGCGCAGCGCACCCGTTTCATCGCGATCGGGATCGGCGCGCTGGCCCTGGTCGTGCTGCTCACCCTGGTGCAGGTCATCACCGTCGACCGGCTCTCGACCATCGTGATCACCCTCAGCGCCGTCTTCGCCCTGGGCTACTTCGCGCTGATCCTCTCCGACCGGCAGATCAGCGACGTCGAGCGTCGGCGCGTCTATGCGTTCATCCCGATGTTCTTGAGCAGCGCGGTGTTCTGGTCGCTGTACCAGCAGCAGTTCACCGTGGTGACGATCTACGCCGACAAGCAGCTGGACCGCAACCTGTTCGGCTGGGAGATGCCCGTCTCGTGGGTGCAGTCGATCAACCCGGTGTTCATCATCGTGCTGGCCGGTGTGTTCGCAGGCCTGTGGACCCGTCTCGGTGAGCGGCAGCCGTCGACGCCGGTGAAGTTCGGGCTCGGCACCGTCGTGATGGGCCTGGCGTTCTGGCTGTTCCTGCCGATGCCCTCGGCGGCGCACTCGGGACCGCTGCTCGGCCTGGTCGGCATCCTGCTGGTCTTCACCGTGGCAGAGCTGCTGCTCTCCCCGGTCGGGCTGTCGCTGTCGACCAAGCTGGCGCCCCGGAAGTACCGCACGCAGATGGTGGCGCTGTTCTTCCTCTCCATCGCCCTCGGTACTGCGATGTCGGGCAAGCTGGCCGGATTCTACGAAGCGGGGGAGGGCAAGCCGTTCTTCCTGTGGGTGGGTGCGGCCTCCGTGACCACCGGCGCGCTCGTGCTGATGGGCACCAAGCCGATCCGGTCGCTGATGAGCGGCGTGCACTGACGACCCGCCGGGCCGGATGACAGGATCTGACCATGGCTGACGAGCTCTGGGTGATCCGACACGGCGAGACCGAGTGGAGCCGCGACGGCCTGCACACCTCGCACACCGAGCTGGACCTCACCCCCGAGGGGGAGCAGGTGGCCGGACGGCTGGCCGAACGGCTCGCCGACGTCGAGTTCGACCTGGTGCTGACGAGTCCGCGGCTGCGCGCGCGGCGTACGGCCGAGCTGGCGGGTCACGCCGCTGCCCACGTCGAGGACGACCTCACCGAGTGGGACTACGGCGACTACGAGGGGCTCAGCACGCCGACCATCCGCGAGGACGTCCCCGGCTGGACCGTCTGGTCGCACCCGTGCCCGGGCGGCGAGAGCCCCGATCAGGTCTCGCGCCGGCTCGACCGGGTCGTCCACAAGGTGCGCGCGCACGGTGGCCGGGTCCTGGTCTTCAGCCACGGGCACGCAAGCCGTGCGCTGACCGCACGGTGGCTCGGACTGCCGGTGACGGACGGTCGACTGTTCACCCTGGACACCGCCACGATCTCGGTGCTCGCCTACGAGCGCGACTCGCCGACCGTGGCGCGCTGGAACTCCTGAGCACTACCCTCGGGGCGTGCCCCTCGCCGCGTCGTGTCCACGCTGCACCTCGCCGGTCACCGGCGAGGGGGAGACGTTTGCATGCTCGGTGCACGGCCCGATCGCGCCGTTCTGGCGCCCCGACCGGGCCGACTACGACTCGTTCGCCGAGCTCGTCGCCCGGATCGAGGACCTGCCGACCTACCTGCCCTGGCCGATGAGTCCCGGGTGGTCGGTGGCCGACTTCGGCTGCGTGGGCCACGAGGGCCGGGTCCGGGCCACGGTGACCACCACCGTCGGGGCCAGCGACCTCGACGGTGAGGTCGAGGTCACCATCGTCTCCGAGGACCCCGGTGTCGGGCTCGGGTCACGCTGCGCGGGCACGACGTACGACGACCCCGGACCGCAGGTGAGCAACGGCCCGCCCGCCATCCGGGTGCGGGCAGGCGGTCGCGCGGTGCCGATGTGGCTGGTCGAGGACAACCTCCCGGACCAGCACGTCTCCGAGGAGGAGCTGCTCGCGCGTGCGGTGTTCGCGGGTGAGGCCGACGGTCGGTGGCTGTGGCTGGTGATCAAGCCCGCCTCGGCGGCCCTGCTGCTCCGCGACGACTGGCTGCTCGCAGACGTCACGGGGTTCGGCCCCGAGGCCCTGGAAGTGCCGTTCGGTGGCCCTCGACCCACCTGGTAGACCGGCGGGTGGAGCCCGTGTCGGCGACGACACCCGCAGGCGTGCGCAGGGAAGGCCCGTTCGTGCGGCACAATGTCCCCTGATGTCAACCACCCATGTCCTCGCCGTCGCCAACCAGAAGGGCGGCGTCGCCAAGACCACGACGGTTGCCTCCCTCGGAGCCGCTCTCGCCGAGCAGGGGCAGCGCGTCCTCCTCGTCGACCTCGACCCGCAGGCGTGCCTCACCTTCAGCCTCGGGATCGACCCCGAGGACCTCGACGTGTCGGTGCACCACGTGCTCACCAAGGGGCTCGATCCCTCCGAGGTGATCATCGCCACCGACGACGGGGTCGACCTGATGCCGGCCACGATCGAGCTGGCCCGCGCCGAGGCCGACCTGCTCACCCGCACCGGCCGCGAGTACGTCATCCGGACCGCTATCGAGGACACCGACGGCTACGACTGGGTGCTGCTCGACTGCCCGCCGTCCTTGGGCGTGCTGACCGTCGCAGCCCTGACCGCGGCCACCGGCGTGCTGATCCCGCTGCAGTGCGAGACGCTCTCCCACCGCGGCGTCGGCCAGCTGCTCGACACCGTGCACGACGTCAAGCGCTTCACCAACCGCGAGCTCGAGGTGTGGGGCGTCCTCCCGACGTTGTACGACGGCCGCACCAACCATGCCCGCACCGTGCTCGAGACGATCTCCGAGACCTACGGCCTCGCCGTGATCGAGCCACCCATCCCGAAGTCGATCCGGTTCGCCGAGGCGCCCGCCGCAGGTCGCTCGATCCTGAAGACCTCACGTTCCAACAAGGGAGCCCAGGCCTACCGTGACGTCGCGACCGGTCTGCTGAACCGAGGCTGACCCGTGACCGAGCGCGGCGCCGCCAGCATCTCCCGATCCGGGAACGGCGCTGCACGGTTGCGCTACCGGCGGCTCTGCGCAGCAGGCTCGGCCCTTGCGGTCACGATGGTCAGCATGCTCGGTGGGATCGGTGTCCTCGGGCAGGCCTCGTCCGCCGGGCGAGCAGGTCAGGGGCCGCCGTCGGCGGGTGCGGCCGAGGGTGCGGCCCTGACCTCGGCAGACACGATCCCGGACACCACCCGAGCGCCGCTGCCCCCGGTCCCGGGCACGGCTGCCCAGGAGACGACCGCACCGCTCCCGGCCGGCAGCGGGACGGGGCGGCGGGTGGTCTTCGACATCAGCGAGCAGCGGGTCTGGCTGGTCGACCCCGGAGCCTCGGGCGGACCGGTGGTGAGCACCTACCTGGTCTCGGGCAGCGTCACCGACAACCTGCACGCGGGCACCTACGCCGTCTACTCACGCTCCCGGCACGCCGTCGGCATCGACGACTCCGGTGAGATGCAGTTCTTCGTCCGGTTCACCCGGGGCGCGAACGCCGCCATCGGGTTCCACAGCATCCCGACCAAGGACGGTCAGCGGCTGCAGACGCGCACCCAGCTGGGCACACCGCAGAGCCACGGGTGCATCCGTCAGGCGCTGCCGGACGCGAAGCGGCTGTGGGCGTTCGCGCCCGTAGGACGCAAGGTCGTCGTCACGGACTGAGACCCGGCTGGGCCGGCCCGACGATCGGGCCGGTGCGCCGTGAGATCAGCTGTTGTCGCCGGCAGCTGCCGGCTTGCCACCGCGGGTGCGACTGCGGCTGCGGTTGCGCTTGCGTGCGGGGCGGTCGCCCGACTTCTCGCCGGCGCTGTCCCCGGACTTCTCCGCGGGACCCTTGTCCGCACCAGCGCTCTCGCGGGAGCCACCCTGGGACCGGCCACGCCCGCGCTCGCCGCCACCCTGGCTGCGGCCACCACGGCCACCGCTCTCGGGGCGCGGCTTGCGCTCCACGGTTCCCTCGGGCACGATCCGGCCCTTGGTCCCGGGTGCGATGCCCTGGTCGTGGAAGAAGTGCGGGGAGCTGGAGTAGGTCTCCTGCGGCTCGTCGAAGGGCAGGTCGTGCGCCTTGTTGATCATCTTCCAGCGGTGCAGGTCGGCCCAGTCGACGAAGGTGATCGCGATGCCCGTGGCGCCGGCGCGGCCGGTGCGGCCGATCCGGTGGACGTAGACCTTCTCGTCCTCGGGGCAGGTGTAGTTGACCACGTGGGTGACCCCGGTGACGTCGATGCCGCGCGCGGCCACGTCGGTGGCGACCAGCACCTGGAGCTTGCCCTCACGGAACTTGGTCAGGGCGCGCTCACGGGCCGGCTGAGCCATGTCGCCGTGCAGCGGGGCCGACTTGAAGCCGCGCTCCTCGAGGTCGTCGGCGATCCGCTGGGCCTGGCGCTTGGTGCGGGTGAACACGATCATCAGGTCGGCGCCCTCGGCCTGCAGCAGGCGGCCGATCATCTCCGGCTTGTCGAGGTCGTGGGCCTGGTAGATGAACTGCGCGGTCGCGGGCACCATCTGGGTGTCCTCGCCGGACTCCGCGCGGATGTTCATCGGGTGCCGCATGTGGGTGCGGGCCAGCGACACGATCGCGGCCGGCATCGTCGCGGAGAACAGCATCGTCTGACGTGTCTCCGGGGTCTGGCGCAGCAGCCGCTCCACGTCGGGGAGGAAACCGAGGTCGAGCATCTCGTCGGCCTCGTCGAGCACGAGCGACTTCACGTGCGAGATGTCCAGCGCGCGGCGGTTCATCAGGTCGATCAGGCGGCCGGGCGTACCGACGACGACCTCGACACCCGAGGAGAGGGCATCGAGCTGGGGCTCGTAGGGGACGCCGCCGTAGACGGTCAGGACGCGGATCCCGCGGTCCTTGCCCGCCATGGTCAGGTCCTTGCTGACCTGGAGCGCGAGCTCCCGCGTCGGCGCCACGATCAGCGCTTGCGGCTTGCCGGGGGCCGCGAGGTCCTCGAAGTCGGGGTCGTGCTGCGCGACGGCGCGCTGGAGGACCGGGATGCCGAAGGCCAGCGTCTTGCCGGTGCCGGTTCGGGCCTGACCGATCAGGTCGGTGCCCATCAGGGCGACCGAGAGGGTCATCTCCTGGATGGGGAAGGGGGTCACGATGCCGGCGCGCTCAAGGGCGTCTGCAATCTCGGGAAGGACGCCGAGCTCTCTGAAAGTCGTCAGGATCTTGCCTGTTCTGTGCTGACCCGCACGCGAGTCGATGGGTTCAAGACTGGTAAGTCGTACGCCGCTGGCGAGCCGCCCACAGTGGGTCTTCAAGGGGGCATCAAGCCTGCAGTCAACCCTCAGTCTATCGGTAGGGTGCCGCCATGACCGAACCCTTGCCTCCGGACCCCTCCGCGCCGCCGAGTTCCGAGCAGGATTCCGTCGCGTTCGAGGACCCGGCGTACCGGGCCGCGGTCATCGACCTGCTCGGTGCCATCACCTACGGCGAGATCTCCGCCTTCGAGCGGCTGACCGACGACGCGAAGCTGGCCGTGGAGCTCCGGGACAAGCTCGCCCTGGCGAAGATGGCCACCGTCCAGTTCGGCCACGTCGAGCCGCTGATGGAGCGCATCTCGACGCTCGGGGTCGACCCGATCGAGGCGATGGCGCCGTTCGTGAAGCCGTTCGACGTCTTCCACACGGCGACTGCGCCGAGCGACTGGCTCGAGGGCCTGATCAAGGCCTACGTGGGCGACGGGCTGGCGGCCGACTTCTACGTCGAGATCGCGCAGTACCTCGACGTGGGCACCCGGCAGCTGATCGTGGACTCGCTCGCGGACGCGGGTCACGCGGACTTCGTGGTCGACCGGGTCCGCCGGGCCATCGAGGCAGATCACCGGGTGGGCGGGCGGCTCGCGCTGTGGGGCCGCCGGCTGATGGGCGAGGCGCTCTCCCAGGCCCAGCGGGTGGCCGCGGAGCGGGACTCGCTCGCGGCCCTGCTGGCCGGCGGCGTCGACCGCCCAGGGATGGACCTGGCGGCGCTGTCGCGGATGTTCAGCCGGCTGACCGAGAACCACGCCAAGCGGATGGCCGAGCTGGGTCTGGCGTCCTAGCCCGCTTCCGAGGATCGTGTGGTCATGGACGACAGGATCATCGGGCCCCAGGGGGGCGAGACGCTGGGATCGCCGGACGGTTGTCGTGACCGCTTCCTGATCGACTCGGCCATGACCGGCGGACGCTTCGCCATGGTGGAGCACCTGCTGGCCCCGCGGGCCATCGCGGCACCGTTGCACATCCACGAGCGCGAGGACGAGTACAGCTTCATCCTCGAGGGGCGCGTCGGGGCTGTCTTCGGCGACACCGAGGTGGTGGCGGAGGTCGGCGACCTGGTCCTCAAGCCGCGAGGGGAGTGGCACACGTTCTGGAACGCAGGCGACGAGCCGGCACGGCTGCTCGAGATCATCTCCCCGGGTGGCCTGGAGGCGTTCTTCCGGGCGGTCGACCTGGCCGGGGACGACGAGTCGATGGCGGCGCTGCTGCCCGACACCGGCTGCCGTGCGGACTTCGAACGGACCCTGCCGATCATCGAGGCGCACGGCCTCACCTTCGGCTGAGCCCGTGCCGGGCCAGAATCAGGAGCGGAAGCCCACCTGGCCCGTGGTGCTGGTCGAGATGTCGACGTAGGCCAGCTTGTCGCCGGGTACGACGATGCGGCGACCCTTGGCGTCGACCAGGGCGAGCACGCCGCCCTTCGCCAGTGCGTCGGCGACGGCCTTCTGGACGCCGTCGGCGTCCAGGGTGGTGTCGATGGTGAGCTCGCGGGAGGCGTTCTGCACGCCGATCTTGACCTCCATGAGGAGGACCTCCTTGTGCTGCTTGTCGATGGTGCTGCTGGTCCGGTGTCCCGGGGGCCCTGGATGGACCATGGATGGAACTGTGACAGGCGGGACCACCCGGGGGTGCCCCGACCCGTGCGATCAGCGGTGCTCGTCGGTCCGGGGGTAGCCACCGATGCCGCGCCAGGCGAGGCCGGCGACCAGCGAGGCCGCGCCGTCCCGGTCGATGGTGCCAGCCTCCTGCAGCCAGAACCGCGCACTGACCTGGGCCATGCCGACCAGCGAGACGGCCAGCAGCTGGGACTGCTCCTCGGGCAGGCCGGTGTCGTCGGCGATCACGTGGGCGATCAGCTTGGCGCACTCGACGGTGACCCGGTCGACCCGGGCGCGGACGGCCGGCTCGTTGGTCAGGTCGGACTCGAAGACCAGCCGGAACGCGCCCTCGGCGCTGGAGACGTAGTTGTAGAACGCGTGCATCGTCGCGGTCACGCGCTGCTTGTTGTCCTCGGTCGAGTCCAGCGCGGCCTTCGCGGCCGAGATGATCGTGTCGCAGGACTGGTCGAGCAGGGCCAGGTAGAGCTCGAGCTTGCCGGGAAAGTGTTGGTAGAGCACCGGCTTGGAGACCCCGGCGCGTTCGGCGATGTCGTCCATCGCGGCGGCGTGGTAGCCCTGGGCCACGAACACCTCGAGCGCGGAGGAGAGCAGCTGCGCCCGGCGCGCGCGCCTCGGGAGGCGGATGCTCCGCGGCGCCCCGCCACCTTCGGCCACCGGCGTGCCGGCCTCCCCGTTCGATCCCGCGGGCGCGCCCTGGGCCACGGCGCTGCGGCCGGCGCGTTCCCCGGCCCGGGGAGGGGTTCGACGTTCTTCGGACATGCTCACGGCGGCAGCCTACAAGCAGCCCCCGCGGCCCTGTCCGGATGCCGGGCACGCCGGGACGGCCGCTGGGGATGGGGGGAACATGGCGGGGACAGACGGTGTTCAACCTCCAGACCGCCCGAGCGCCTGTCCCAGCACAGGCTCGTGGGGTCGCAGACGCACCCGGCACACAACGAGGAGACGACGTGTCACTTCCCGCACTGGTCGAGCCAGCCGACGAGCTGACCACCGACGAGGTACGCCGCTACAGCCGGCACCTGATCATCCCCGACGTAGGCATGACCGGCCAGAAGCGGATGAAGAACGCCAAGGTGCTGGTCATCGGCGCCGGCGGCCTCGGCAGCCCCGCGCTGCTCTACCTGGCCGCGGCCGGCGTGGGCACCCTCGGCATCGCCGAGTTCGACGAGGTCGACGAGTCCAACCTGCAGCGCCAGGTGATCCACGGGCAGTCCGACATCGGCAAGCCCAAGGCGATCTCGGCCCAGGAGTCGATCGCCGAGATCAACCCGCTGGTCAACGTCATCGTGCACAACGAGCGCCTCGACAACGACAACGTGCTGGACATCTTCGCCGGCTACGACCTGATCGTCGACGGCACCGACAACTTCGCGACCCGCTACATGGTCAACGACGCGGCGTACTTCCTGAAGATCCCCTACGTGTGGGGCTCGATCTACCGCTTCGACGGCCAGGCCAGCGTGTTCTGGCCGACGCTGACCAACGAGGACGGCTCCAGCGCCGAGGCGCCCTGCTACCGCTGCCTCTACCCCGAGCCCCCGCCGCCCGGCATGGTCCCGAGCTGCGCCGAGGGCGGCGTGCTCGGCGTCCTCTGCGCGAGCATCGGCTCGATCCAGGTCAACGAGGCCATCAAGATGATCACCGGCATCGGCGACGCGGCCGTCGGCAAGCTCGTCATCTACGACGCACTCGAGCTGGAGTGGCGCACCCTGAAGGTGCGCCGGGACCCGAACTGCGCCCTGTGCGGTGAGCACGCCACCGTGACGGAGCTGATCGACTACGAGGCCTTCTGCGGCGCGGTCTCCGAGGAGGCAGCGGATGCAGCCGCCGGCTCCACGATCTCGGTGGGCACGCTCGAGCAGATGCTCAAGGAGCGCGAGAACGGCGAGCGTGACTTCGTGCTGGTCGACGTCCGCGAGCAGAACGAGTTCGAGATCAACCGGATCCCCGGGTCCGTGCTGATCCCGAAGGGGGAGTTCCTCAACGGCAACGCCCTCGGCGAGCTGCCGGCCGACAAGCAGGTCGTGCTGCACTGCAAGTCCGGGGTTCGCTCGGCCGAGGCGCTCGCGGTGCTCAAGGGCGCCGGCTTCGCCGACGCCGTGCACGTCGGCGGCGGCGTGGTGGCCTGGGTCAACCAGATCGACCCCTCCCAGCCGTCGTACTGAGCAACGCCTGACGGAGCCGGCGGGCGGCTCGACTTGCGGTGGCGCAGCACGCCCGGGTAGTCATTTGTGACTACCCGGGCGTAACCGTTCGGGCCATGCGTCGTTGGTCCCGGTGGAAGCACCGCGCTCCCGCGACTCGACCGAAAGGCATCACTGCATGCGTATGTCTCGGGCCGTCCTGGCCACAGCAACCTCCGCCGTCCTCGCCCTCACGGGCCTCGCGGCCACCACGACCACCGCGACCGCGGCGCCCACGAAGGCCAAGCGCTCCGTGGCCGTGGCCTGGGCACCGGCCTCGACCGCGAAGATCCACCCCGGCGTGCAGATGTACACCGACGGCGCCCAGTGCACCGCGAACTTCGTGCACACCGACGCCGCGGGCAACATCTACGTCGGCTACGCCGCGCACTGCGCCGGCACCGGTGCGGCCACCGACACCAACGGCTGCGACGCCGGCTCGCTGCCGCTCGGCACCAAGGTCGAGTTCGTCGAGAACGGCGCGTTCCCCGTCGGTGGGACCACCGTCGGCACCGGCACGCTCGCCTACAGCTCCTGGCTCGCCATGCAGCAGGCCGGCACCACCGACCAGAACACCTGCGAGTACAACGACCTCGCCCTGGTCAAGGTCGACGCCGCCTCCAAGGACAAGGTGAACCCCTCGCTCCCGTTCTGGGGCGGTCCTGTGGGCATCAACACCGCCGGCACCAGCGCCGGTGACCGGGTCTTCTCCTTCGGCAACTCGAGCCTCCGTGGTGGCGTCGAGGCCCTCTCGCCCAAGGAGGGCACCAGCCTGGGCACCCAGGGTGGCGGCTGGACGCACCCCGTCTACACGGTGAGCCCCGGCGTCCCCGGTGACTCCGGCAGCGCGTTCCTCGACCCCCAGGGCAAGGCCCTGGGCACGCTCTCCACGCTCGCGATCGCTCCGCTGGCGGGCTCGAACGGCGTGGGCGACTACAACCACGAGCTGGCGTTCGCCAAGGCGCACTCCGGCATCGGCGGTCTCGCGCTGGCCCTGGGCACGGAGCCGTTCACCCCGATCCCCTGATCGGACACCGCAGGTAACGACCGGCGCGTCACCTCCCGGAGGGGGAGGTGACGCGCCGGTCGTGTCTTCGGGACAGCCTCGGTGACCTGAGAGCATCGCGGCGTGGACCCGGAGGAGTACGTCGAGGCGGTGCTCGCCGTCGTGGAGCAGGTCCCGAGGGGCAGGGTCACCACCTACGGTGCGATCGCCGAACGAGTCGGCTTCGGCGGGCCGCGCGGCGTGGGCCGGGTGATGTCCCAGCACGGTGGCTCGGTGCCGTGGTGGCGGGTGATCCGCTCGGACGGGTCGTTGCCGGCGTGCCACGGTGACGAGGCGCGGGCGCACTACCTCGACGAGGGCACGACGCTGCGCCCGTCCGGTCGGGTGGACCTGCCCCAGGCCTTCTGGCAGCCGTGACCCCTGTCCGGACCCGGACCTGCCGTAGCCCGCTGTCGGTGCCGGGTGTTTGGGTGTGTGCGTGAGACCGGCGACCCAGGAGACGACCCATGCGCTGGTCCCGGCGCGCTCCGGCCCGGCGGCCCGGCCCGAGCTGGACGAGTTCCAGCAGGCCGTGGTGGACCACGGATCAGGACCGCAGCTCGTCCTGGCCGGGCCCGGGACCGGCAAGACGACGACGCTCGTGGAGGCCATCGTCGACCGGGTGGAGCAGCGCGGCGCCGACCCCGACTCGGTTCTTGCCCTCACCTTCAGCCGCAAGGCCGCCGAGCAGCTGCGCGACCGGGTCACTGCCCGACTGGGCCGCACCACGTCGACCACGATGTGCTCGACGTTCCACTCCTTCGCCTACGGCCTGATCCGGCGCTACTCGCCGCCGGAGCTCTACACCGGTGCGTTGCGCCTGCTCAGCGCTCCTGAGCAGGACGTCGTGCTGCGCGAGCTGCTCAACGACTCCCCGGAGGCCGTGCGCTGGCCGGACTCGCTGGCCCGCGCCTCCCAGACGCGCGGGTTCGCCCACGAGGTCGCGGCCGTCCTCGGCCGGGCGCGGGAGAAGGGTCTCGACTCCGCGGCCCTGCGCTCGCTGGGGCTCGAGCACGACCTGCCCGAGTTCGTCGCGGCCGGCTGGTTCCTCGAGCAGTACCTCCAGAACCTCGATGCGCAGGGCGCCACCGACTACGCCGACCTCATCCGCCGCGCGGTGATCGAGGCCACCGATCACCAGGCCGAGCTCAGGGGCCGGTTCCGGCACGTCTTCGTCGACGAGTACCAGGACACCGACCCGGGGCAGGTGCGGCTGCTGCGCGCACTCGCCGGGGACGGCGGCGACCTCACCGTCGTCGGGGACCCGCACCAGTCCATCTACGCGTTCCGCGGTGCCGAGGTGCGCGGCATCCTCGACTTCCCCGACCAGTTCCGCCATCGCGACGGACGGCCAGGTGACGTCCGAGCGCTCTCCCGCGTGCGCAGGTTCGGCCCCCGGGTGCTGATCGCCAGTCAGCGGGTCGCAGCCCGGATCCCGCTGACCGGCAGCATCGAGGGCGAGGCCCGCGCAGTCTTCACCCACCCGGAGTCCGTGGTTCCCGGTGGTCGGGACCGGGTCGAGGTGCTGACCTACGACACCGAGCGCGCCGAGGTCGAGCGCGTCGCGGACCTGCTGCGCCGGGCCCACCTCGAGGACGGTGTCCCGTGGTCCGAGATGGCGGTGCTGGTGCGGTCCGGGCGCACCTCGATCCCGGTGCTGCGCCGCGGCCTGGCCGGGGCGGGGGTGCCCGTCGAGGTGGCGGGCGACGAGACGCCGCTGGTCCGGGAGCCTGCCGTGCGTCCGCTCCTGGACGCCCTGCGCGCGGTGGTGAACCTCGACAACGACGACCCCGACCACCCCGACCACCTCGACCCGGTGGCGGCCGAGGGCCTGCTCGTCTCGCCGCTGGCCGGGCTCGACGCCACCGACGTCAGGGCCCTCTCCCGGGCACTGCGCGAGCGCGACAAGCAGGTGGCCCAGACCGAGGGCCGGACGCCGCGCCCTTCGCCGTACCTGCTCCGTGAGGCCGTGCTCCACGGCGAGCAGCTGCTCGGCAACGCCGCCGGGCTCGACACCGTGGTCCGCCGGGTGGCCGCCTTCTCTGCGCTGCTGCGCCGGGCGCGTGCGCTGCTCGACGGCACCGGCACGGTCGAGGAGGTGCTGTGGACGCTGTGGTCCGGGACCGGCTGGCCGGAGCAGCTGCGCTCGCGGGTGCAGCGTGGCGGTGGCGGTGCCCGGTTGGCCAACCGCGACCTCGACGCCGTGTGTGCGCTGTTCGAGACGGCCGCCCGCACCGAGGAGCAGCGCGGGCACACCAGCGTCGAGGCGTTCCTCGCCACCCTGGTGGCCCAGGAGATCCCCGGCGACACCCTCGCCGAGCAGGGGATCCGCGGCGAGTCGGTGCGGCTGCTGACCGCGCACCGGTCCAAGGGGCTCGAGTGGCGCCTGGTCGTGGTGGCCCACGTCCAGGAGTCGGCATGGCCAGACCTGCGCCGGCGCACCAGCCTGCTGCGCGCCGACCGGATCGGCGCCCAGCAGTACGCCGTGCCGGTGCTCCAGCCCGACACCACCACTCGAGAGCTGCTCGCCGAGGAGCGCCGGCTGTTCTACGTCGCCTGCACGCGGGCGCGCGAGCGGCTCGTCGTCACGGCGGTGGCGTCCCCCGACGACGAGGGGGAGCAGCCCTCGCGCTTCCTCTCCGAGCTGGGGCTGGAGCCGCGTCACCTGCAGGGACGGCCGCCGCGGCCGCTCTCGCTGGCCGGCCTGGTCAGCGAGCTCCGACGCGCCGCGGCCGACCCGGAGACCTCACCCACGATCCGCGCGGCGGCCGTGCGTCGGCTCGCCAGGATGGTCACCGAGACGCGTCCGGACGGGCGACCACTCGTGCCGGCGGCCGACCCCGCCCACTGGTGGGGCACCCGCGACCTCTCCCGCTCCGAGCAGCCGGTCCGTCCCGAGGAGGCGCCGATCGGACTCTCCGCCAGCGCCCTGGCCGGCTTGCTCGAGTGTCCGGCCAAGTGGTTCCTCGAGCGTGAGGCCGGCGGCTCCAGCCTGTCCAGCCAGGCGCAGGGGTTCGGCAACATCGTGCACGCCATCGCCGACCGGATCCATCGCGAGGATCTCGGTCGTGGGCCGGAGGCCGTTGACGAGCTGATGGGGCTCGTGGACGAGGTGTGGGACCAGCTGAGCTTCCGGACCCCCTGGTCCGCCGACCGCGAGCGCGAGCAGGTGAGGCTCGCGCTGACGCGGTTCGTGGCCTGGCACCACCGGCCCGGTGCCCGGACCGTGCTGGGCACGGAGAAGGAGCTGCGCGCCGTGGTCGGGCTGCCGGACGGGCAGCAGGTGGCGCTGCGCGGATTCGCCGACCGGCTGGAGGTCGACGACGAGGGGCGGGTGGTCGTGGTCGACCTGAAGACGGGCAAGACACCGCCGACTGGCCCCGAGGTGCTGGTCGACCCGCAGCTCGGCTTCTACCAGCACGTGGTCACCCACGGGGCGGCCGACGAGCTGGTCGGTGGCCCCGCCACCGCAGGGGGTGCCGAGCTGTGGCAGCTGCGCCATGGGACCGGCGTGCCCAAGGTCCAGGTCCAGCCGCCCCAGGAGCCCGATGAGGACGGTCTGCTCATGATCGAGCGCCAGCTCTCCGCGGCGTCGAGGGCGGTGCGCGACGAGGTGTTCGAGGCGCGTCCCGGCAAGGCGTGCGAACGCTGCGACTTCGCCTCGTTCTGCCCGGCACAGTCGGCCGGGTCGGTGCTCTCGTGACGGGCCTCCGGATCGCGACCCCCGCAGACCTGCAACGGGTGATGGGGGCGCCGTTCGCGCTCAGCGACCAGCAGTGGGAGGCGGTCAGCGCACCCCTCGAGCCGGCCGTGGTCATCGCCGGGGCCGGTTCGGGCAAGACCTCGGTGATGGCTGCCCGCGTCGTCTACCTCGTCGCGACCGGTCAGGTCGCACCCGACCAGGTGCTCGGACTGACGTTCACCACCAAGGCGACGGCCGAGCTGGGCAGTCGGGTGCGAGCTGCGCTGGCGGGCGCCGGCCTCGCGGAGCCCGGCCGCGGTGCCGGCTCGCCGGTCCCCGCAGCCGCCGACGAGGTCCCCGAGCGCGTCGAGCCGACGGTGGCGACCTACAACGCCTACGCCGCGTCGTTGCTGGCCGAGCACGGCCTGCGGATCGGGCACGAGCCGGACACCAGAGTGATGGCGGACGCCTCCCGCTACCAGGTCGCGGCCCGGGCCATCGAGCGGCACACCGGGCGCGTTGAGCTGCTCAGCGAGCACCCGCCCACGGTCATCGGCTACCTGCTGGCGCTCGACGGAGCGATGAGCGAGCACCTCGTCAGCGTCGATGACGTGCGTGCCTTCCAGGCTGGCGAGCGGCCGAGCTTCGAGAAGGCGCTGGAGACGGCGCGGGCGCGCAAGCCGATCCTCGACGTGCTCAACGTGATGGACCGGCGCGAGGAGATCCTCGGCCTGGTCGAGGGCTACCGTCGTCTCAAGCAGCGCTTCGGGCTGATGGACTTCTCCGACCAGATCGCGCTGGCTGCCGAGCTCGCCCGCGACCAGCCCGAGGTCGGGCGACTGGAGCGCGACAAGTACCGCATCGTGCTGCTCGACGAGTACCAGGACACCTCGGTCGCCCAGGCGCAGATGCTCGCCTCGTTGTTCTCGGGCCCCGAGCCCGGCTCCGGTCGCGGGCACGCGGTCACGGCGGTCGGTGACCCCAACCAGGCCATCTACGGCTGGCGCGGCGCCTCGGTCAGCAACATCTTGAACTTCGGCGAGTCCTTCCCCTCCGTCGACGGACGCCCGGTGCCGTCGTACCCGCTGACCGTGAACCGACGCTCGGACCGGCGCATCCTCGACGTCGCCAACGCCCTCGCGGGCCCGCTCTACGACGCCTTCGACCAGGTGCGCCCGCTGGAGCCCAAGGCGGGTGCCGCCGACGGGACGGTCCGCACCGTCGTGCACGAGACCTACCCCGAGGAGCTGACCTGGCTGGCCGACCGCGTGCTGGCCACCCACCGGGCGATGCCCGAGCCGCTGTGGAGCGAGATCGGGGTGCTCACCCGGGACAACGCCCACGCGGCCGACGTGTTCGACACGCTCAGCGAGCGCGAGATCCCGGTCGAGATCGTGGGTCTGGCGGGACTGATGCGGCTGCCGGAGGTCTCCGGGATCGTGGCGACGCTGTCGCTGCTGCAGGACCTGACCGCCAACGCCGACCTGCTCACGCTGCTGAACAGCCCGCGCTGGGCGGTGGGCCCGCGCGACCTCGCGCTGCTGGGTGCCCGGGCGCGGGCACTGGCCGGTCGGCAGGTCCGCGAGGACGGCATCTCGGTGAGCGAGGAGCTCCAACGCGCCGTCGAGGGAGCCGACCCGACCGAGGTGGTCTCGCTCAACGACGCGCTGGCCGACCCGGGCGACCTGGCCTACTCCCCGGAGGCCAGGGTCCGGTTCCAGCTCCTCGCCGCCGAGCTGCGCCAGCTCCGCTCCTACGCCGGTGAGCCGCTGCTCGACCTGGTGCGCAGGATCATCGACACCACCGGCATCGACGTCGAGCTGGCCGCCTCGGTCTCGCCCGCGGCCGCGGCCCGCCGTGACAACCTCGACCTGTTCGTCAAGGCCGTGGCCGACTTCCAGGCCATCGACGGTCAGGTCACCCTGGCCTCGCTGATGGCCTGGCTCAGGGCGGAGGACGAGCTCGGCACCGGACTCGACATCGCCACCCCTTCCGAGGCCGACTCGGTCAAGCTGCTGACGGTTCACCGCGCCAAGGGGCTGGAGTGGGACACGGTGTTCCTGGTGGGCGTCTGCGACGAGAAGTTCCCGGTGAACCGGATGCGCAGCCAGTGGACGACCGGGCCGGCCGTGCTTCCCGCCCCCCTGCGCGGTGACGCCCGCGACATCCCTCAGCTCCGGGGACACGAGAAGCCGGCGATGGAGGAGCTGCGACTGGCAGCCAAGGCGCACCAGGCGATGGAGGAGCTCCGCCTCGGGTACGTCGCGTTCACCCGCGCCCGGCACGAGCTCTGGGTCTCCTCCTACCAGTGGGGCCCGACCCGGAAGACGCCGCTGACCCCCTCGCCCTACCAGGAGACGGTGCGGGAGGCGATCAGCGTCTGGGGGGCCGAGCCGGACGCGTGGCCGGTCACCCCCGACAAGGGCGCCCCGAACCCACTGATGGCAGCTCCCGACTCGGTCGCGTGGCCGGTCACCCAACGCACTGCCGAGCACGAGCGTCGACTGGTCGCCGCCCAGCTGGTGCGCGCGGAGCTCGAGCGGACCGAGGTCGAGGCCGAGGAGCTGGACCTGGTGGATGCCGCCACCGTCAGCCAGTGGGACGAGGAGCTCGAGCGGTTGCTCGACGAGGCGCGCGGCGAGCGGCCCGACGTGATCGAGGTGCCGCTGCCCAGCAGCCTCTCGGCCACCGCCCTGGCGCGCCTGCGGGACGACCCCGAGCAGTTCGCGCGCGAGCTGGCTCGCCCGATGCCCCGCAAGCCGTCCCCGGCTGCCCGGTTCGGCACCCGGTTCCATGCGTGGGTGGAGGCGCGGTTCGGTCAGCAGGCGTTGCTCGACCCCGACGACCTGCCGGGTCGTGGAGACCTGGGCATCGACGACGCCGACGAGCTGCAGTCGCTGATCGAGACCTTCGAGGCCGGCCCCTTCGCCGACCGGGTGCCGCACTCCGTCGAGCCGCCGTTCGCGCTCGTCCTGGCCGGTCAGGTGGTCCGCGGCAGGATCGACGCGGTCTACGCGGAGGCGGACGGGTGCTGGCTGGTCGTGGACTGGAAGACCAACCGTCAGCAGAGCGCCGACTCGTTGCAGCTCTCGATCTACCGCGTCGCCTGGGCCGAGCTGATGGGGGTCCCGGTCGAGCAGGTGCGGGCGGTCTTCCACTACGTGCGCTCCGGGGAGACGGTCGCGCCCGGGCAGCTCTGGGGACGCGAGGACCTCGAGCGGCTGGTGCGCGCCGACGGTTAGCCGCGTGCGAGCAGCCGGCTGGTCCGCCGGGCCCACTGTGGCGCGACGATGAAGGCCTCGGCGCGCAACGCCGCGGTTCCGACACGGGGGAGGTCGCCCGCCGACCGGAAGCACAGGAACCGGGGCACCCACTCCGGTTGGTACTTCGCGTTGGCGCGGTAGAGCGACTCGATCTGCCAGAACCGGGACAGGCCGAGCAGCACCGAACGCCAGACCCGCAGGACCGGCCCGGCGCCGAGGCGCTCCCCTCGGGCGAACACGCTGCGGAACACCGCGAAGTTGAGCGAGAGGCGGGTCACGCCGAGCCCGGGGCAGTCCTTCCAGAGGGCGGCCACCATGTGCTCGATGATGCCGTTCTCGGTGTTCCGGTCCCGGCGCATCAGGTCGAGCGAGAGGCCGTCGCGGCCCCAGGGCACGAGGTGCAGCAGCCCCCGCAGCCGCCCGTCGGCGTCGGAGCAGAGCGCCACGACGCAGGCGCCGTCCTGTGGCTCCGCCAGCCGACCGAGAGCCATCGAGAAACCGCGCTCCACGCTGCCGTCGCGCCACTCCGCGGCCCGGGCGAGGAGCACCTTCCGGGTGGGCTCGTCGAGGTCGCGCACGCGGCTGCAGCGGACCGTCAGTCCGGCGCGCGCACATCGCGAGACCGCCTGCCGCACCATGCGCATGCTGCGGCCCTCGAGACCGAAGTCGGCGACGTGCACGATCGCCTCGTCGCCGAGCTCGAGGGCGTCGAGTCCGGCTCGGTGGAACGCCGTCGCGCCGGCCTCGCTGACCCCCAGGGCCGCCGGGACCCAGCCGAAGGACTGCGCCTCGGCAAGCCACGCCGTGATCGCGCCCGGCCACGCCTCGGGGTCCCCGACCGGGTCGCCCGCGGCGAGCGAGACCGCGCCGACCACGCGATAGGTGATGGCGGCCTTCCCGGACCTGCTGAAGATGACCGACCGGTCGTCTCGCAGCGCGAAGTACGACAGTGAGTCGACCTGGCCCCAGCTCGTGAGCAGCTCCCGGAGGTGGGTGTCCGCCTCCGGCGTCAACGGCTGCGGTCCGGCCGAGCTGCGCAACGCAGCCATCAGCAGGGGGACCAGGATGCCGGCACCCAGGACGAGGAGGGCGATGGTGGCCCGGGTGTCCTCGGCAGGATCGACGAACCGCACCGGCCCAGTGATGCCGACCAGGCCGAGAAGCGCGTGCTCGAGCCGTTGCCAGGTCGTCGTCCCCGGCACCTGCCCGTCGCGGTCGGCGGCCAGCCAGCCCCAGCCGAGCACAGTGCCCACCACGGGGCCGACCAGCAGGACGGCCAGGATCCTCCCGGGGGACCGCGGGTCGGACCGCGCGGTGAAGCTCCCCCGGGCGCTGAGCAGCAGCGCGAGCAGCGCCGAGGTGACCAGGGCCTCCTCGACGTCCAGCCCCTTGACCAGGTGCAGCACCACGGTCGCGGCCGTCAGGCAGGTGGCGATCAGCCAGGCGGGGCGCTTGCCCCGCCGCAGCGCTCGGGAGAGCAGCACGAGGATCGCGCCCGTCGCGAGTGCTCCGGTGGTGGCGGCAGCGGGCAGGAAGCCGGGCAGCACGTCGGTCACCACGTGCAACCGGCTCCGCAACGCCGGGAGCAGTGCGCTGACCACGGTGACCAGCCCCACCAGCCCGACCAGGCGCCCGATCCAGACCGGGCTCCGCAGTGCGCTCCACACAGGGCCAACCTCCCAGGTGAAACTGAACGCAGGGTGACTGGAGGCGACCTGACCGATCGGCCGACCGTCAAGGGCCGTGGGCGATCGGGCCCCGGAACAGGGCGGCGGTGTAGACCGGAACCACCCCTGATCGGGCGTTGCTGGGCAAACCCGGATGAGTGGTCTCTAATCCCCACTAGAGCGCAGCACGGGGTGGGGTGGCGCAAGGGGGTCCTGGTGTTCGGTTCCACGATGTTGATGACTGTCGGCCACGCGCTCGATCGGGCCAAGGAGGACGGGCTCGTCGTCCGGATGCACATCGGCGGCGACTGGGTGACCGGCCGGATCCTGAACAGCGACGGTCACGGAGTGGCCGTGATGGAGACCAACGGCGACCTGTGCGTGGTGCGCCAGGACGCGATCAACTGCGTCCGGTTGCCGGCCCATGCTGCGCAGCAGGCGCACGTGCCCGCCCAGCCGACGGCGATCGACCTGCACCGCGAGACCCGCGAACAGGCCCAGGGCGCCGACTAGCAATTGCCGCAAACCCCCCTCAGGTGGGCGGTTTCTCGGCAAAGATGGTCACACGCCTCGCGGGTGCGGCGCGTGTGGAGGGGGTCCCCGTGTTCGGCTCGTCGATGTTGCTCACTGTCGGGAGTGCCCTCGACCGCGCCAAGGAGGACGGGCTCGTGGTCCGCCTGCACATCGGTGGCGAGTGGGTGGTCGGCCGGATCGTCAGCAGTGACGGCCACGGCGTGGCCGTGCTCGAGGCGAGCGGTGACATCTGCGTCGTCCGCCAGGAGGCGATCAGCTGCGTGCGGCTTCCCGCCCATGCCGCATCCCAGGAACCCTCCGCGCGTGAGGCCGGCCCCGGCAAGCACCCCAAGCTCAGCGCCTAGGCCCCCTGCTCGGCCGCACCGATCGCGGCCGCGAGGGCGATCTCGACCATTGCACCGAAGGTCTGCTCACGCTCCTGCGACGAGGTCTCCTCGCCGGTCACGATGTGGTCGCTGACGGTGCAGACCGTCAACGCCTGTCGCCCGTAGGAGGCGGCGAGCGTGTACAACGCGCTGGTCTCCATCTCCACGGCCAGGACGCCGTGGCGCACCATCGGCTCCATGATCTCGGGGCGGGCCGGGTAGAACGAGTCGCTGGTGAACACCAGGCCCACGTGGGCGGTCACGTCCTCGCGGGCAGTGGCGGCAGCGTGCGCCGCCCGCAGCAGCTCGAAGTCGGCCACGGGCGCGTAGTCGAGGCCGTGGAAGCGGAGCTGGTTCATCGAGGAGTCGGTGCAGGCGCCCGACGCGATCACGACGTCGCGCACCGCGACCCGTTCGGTGAGCGCACCGCACGAACCGACCCGCAGGATCCGGCGTACGTCGTAGTCCTGGAACAGCTCGTTGGCGTAGATGGACAGCGACGGCTGACCCATGCCCGAGCCCTGGACCGAGACCGGCTGCCCCTGCCAGGTCCCGGTGAAGCCGAGCATGCCGCGCACCTCGCTGTAGCAGGTGGCGTCGTCGAAAAAGGTCTCGGCGATCCATCGGGCCCGGAGGGGGTCGCCGGGGAGGAGGACGGTGGGCGCGACCTGGCCTGGGCGGGCGCCGATATGGGTACTCATGCCGCCTGAGCCTAGGGCTAACCTCGCTGGCATGAATCCGCTCCTCCGCACGGCCGATCCGCGATGAGCCGGGTGCTGCCCCACGTCGCCCTGTCCGAGCACGCGCACGACCGTCACGGAGCACTGCGCGAGGACGAGGGCTGGCTGGAGGACCGCTGGGCCGACCCGGCGACGCGGGTCCTCGTGATCGCCGGTTCCCGGGTCCGCCCCCAGGGCGGTCGGATCACCTGGGTCTCGCCACAGGAGGCCCCCGACGGCGTCCGACTCCTCCTCGGTGAGCGGGACGGCGTGGAGCACTTCGCCGTCGTCGTGGACCCGCGCGATGCCCCGGGCGACCGGGACGAGTGGGTGGTGCTGCGCCAGATCGTGCAGTCGCTGGCCGACGAGTCGATCCAGGACGCACCGCTGGTGCTGCACGCGATCGGACTCGCCGAGTGGCACTGGGCGACCCGGCACTGCCCTCGGTGCGGCGGGCCGCTCGCCTCTCGCCAGGCCGGGCACGTGCTGCGCTGCACGAAGTGCGGCAAGGACCAGTTCCCGCGCTCCGACCCCGCCGTGATCATGGTGGTGACCGACGGTGAACCGGGCGGTGCGCAAGAACGGTGTCTGCTCGGCCGGGGCCCGGGCTGGCCCGCGGGGAGGTACTCCACGCTGGCCGGCTTCGTCGAACCTGGCGAGACGATGGAGGACGCCGTACGCCGTGAGGTGCAGGAGGAGACCGGGGTCAGGGTCGGCCCGGTCGACTACTTCGGCAGCCAGCCCTGGCCCTTGCCGGCCAGCCTGATGGTCGGGTTCACCGCACGGGCCACCCACACCGAGATCGACGTCGACGGCTCCGAGATCGAGCACGCCCAGTGGTTCACCCGCGCGGAGATGCGAGCGGAGGCCGAGGCCGGCCGGCTGGTGCTGCCGGGCGGCGTCTCGATCTCACGATCGCTGATCGAGAGCTGGTACGGCGGGACACTGCCCGGCCGCTGGTGAGGGACCGGTGGTCCGGAGCCGGTCTGCGCTCAGACGAGTGAGGCGATCTTCGTCTTCACCTGGGCGAGCGAGGGGTTCGTGTGCGCGCTGCCGTCGGCGAAGACCAGAGTGGGCACGGTCTGGTTGCCGTTGTTCGCCTTCATCACGATGTCGACGGCTGTCGGGTCCTTCTCGATGTCGACCACGTCATAGCTGATGCCTTCGCGGTCGAGCTGGCTGCGCAGGCGGTGGCAGTAGCCGCACCACGGGGTCGTGTACATCGTGAAGCTGGACTCGGTCGTCACGTGGGTGGCCTCCTGGGTCACGGGTTGTCGCCGGGCGCGTCTACGCTCGTCCCTTGGTCAACACAGAAGGGACGGAGAACATTTCCGATGCACGCCGATGACCTGCTGAACGCGCTCGACCCGGAGCAGCGGGAGGTCGCCACGGCGCTCCGCGGTCCGGTGCGCGTGCTGGCGGGAGCGGGCACCGGGAAGACCCGCGCGATCACGCATCGGATCGCCTACGGTGTCGCCTCGGGCGTCTACAACCCCACCGAGGTGCTGGCCGTCACGTTCACCACCCGGGCCGCCGGTGAGATGCGCACCCGGCTGCGCAGCATGGCCGCCGGCGCCGTCCAGGCACGGACCTTCCACTCCGCCGCACTGCGCCAGGTGCGCTACTTCTGGCCACGGGTCTACGGCGGCGCCCCGCCCCAGCTGACCGAGTCGAAGATCCCGATCATCGCCGGGGCCGCCCGCAGCAACCGGGTCGAGGTCAACCAGGCGCTGCTGCGCGACCTCGCCAGCGAGATCGAGTGGGCCAAGGTCAGCAACGTCCGCCCCGACGACTACGAGCGGCTCGCCCAGGCGCGCGGTCGCGAGGTCACCGGTCTCGACGCAGCGACGGTCGCGCACGTCTTCGGCAGCTACGAGGAGCTCAAGCGCGACCAGGGCCGGATGGACATGGAGGACGTCCTCCTCTGCGCTGCAGCACTGCTCAGCGAGGACGAGCGGGTCGCGGCCGAGGTGCGGCGCCAGTACAAGTGGTTCGTGGTCGACGAGTTCCAGGACGTCAGCCCGATCCAGTCCGCGCTGCTCGACCTCTGGCTGGGCGGACGCGACGAGATCTGCGTCGTCGGTGACCCGGCCCAGACCATCTACTCGTTCGCCGGTGCCAGGCCGAGCTACCTGACCGACTTCCCGGCGAAGTTCCCCGGTGCCACCAACGTGGAGCTGGTGCGCAACTACCGGTCCTCGCCGCAGGTCATCGAGGCCGCGAACAGCCTGCTCAAGGGCTCCGGCACGACCAGTGTCCAGCTGCGCTCCCAGCGGGAGCAGGGGACACCGATCACCTGGCGCGAGGCCAGTGACGAGGTGGCCGAGGCGGACGCGGTCGCCGCGGAGGTCCACCGGCTGCACCAGCAGGGCGTCGCACTGAGCGAGATGGCGGTGCTGTTCCGGATCAATGCGCTCTCCGAGGCGTTCGAGGAGGCCCTCACCGCCCGCGGCATCCCCTACGTCGTGCGGGGCGCCGCCCGGTTCTTCGAACGTCAGGAGGTCCGTCAGGCGCTGGCGCTGATGCGTGGCCAGGCACGCGGCGGCACCCAGGACTCCGACGAGCTCGTCGGGCAGGTGCGTGCGGTGCTCAGCGGGATGGGGTGGTCGCCCGAGGCGCCGACCGCCCGCGGTCAGGCACGAGACCGCTGGGAGTCACTTCAGGCCCTGGTCTCGCAGGCGTCGGCTCACGCAGCCGCCGAGGCCGCTGCCGATCGCGACGCGTCGCTGAACAGCTTCGTCGCGGAGCTCGACCGCAGGGCGCACGAGCAGCACGCCCCGGTCGCCGAGGGCGTCACCCTGGCGACGCTGCACGCGGCCAAGGGCCTGGAGTGGGACGCGGTGTTCCTCTGCGGCGTCCAGGAGGGCTCGATGCCGATCGTCTACGCCGACACCCCGACGGCGGTGGAGGAGGAGCGACGTCTGCTCTACGTCGGTGTCACCCGGGCACGCCGGCACCTGTGGGTGTCCTGGGCGCTGACCCGCAACCCCGGAGGCGGCGGGCGGCGCAAGCCGTCACGGTTCCTCACCGGGTTGAGACCTGAGTCGGCCACCGACCGTGCGGATGGGGCCGGTCCCGCCCGCACCGCTCGTCGCCAGGGCAAGAAGGCCGCCGTGTGCAAGCAGTGCCAGCGGCCGCTGGCCAGCTCGCGCGAGCGCAACCGGGGCTACTGCCAGGACTGCCCGGTGCCTTACGACGAACAGCTCTTCGAGCTGCTCCGCAGCTGGCGCACGGAGCGGGCCGAGGCGGAGAGCGTCCCGGCCTTCGTGGTGTTCTCCGACGCCACCCTCGAAGCGCTGGCCGAGGTGAGGCCGACCGACCGCCGCGGGCTGCAGTCGATCAACGGCATCGGGAAGACCAAGCTCGACAAGTACGCCGACGAGCTGCTCGCGATCATCGCCTGACCCGCCGTCCGGCACGGTGGTCCGGTCCGGAGAAACTTGATCCGTTAAATCGATTGCGTCGCCATTCCGTGGCGGCGTACCGTACTGCCCACGCGCTCACTGGCCAACCAGGGCCTGGCGATCGAACGAAGGAGGTGCGACGTGAAGCTGACCAACACGACCGTCGCGACTGCGCTGCAGTCTGCCTTCGTCGCGCCCGCCCGCGGTTGGGCCTTCGCCGGAGTGCGCACTGACTTCCGTCGCGTCGACGCACCTGTCCAGATCCCTGCCCTCAACGCCGCCGGCGACGCCGGAATGGCCACGGGTCCCCGATCCTGGAGTCCACCGATCACCTGAGCCAACGCTCGACGATCGGCAGCCTCCAGGCCGCGGAACCCACCAGGGATCCGCGGCCTTTGTGTTGTCCCCACCACCCACCCGACCCACCAGAACCTTCGTCACGAGGAGGTGACAGATGAGTACCACCATGGTTGAGCCGTCGGCACCGGCCGAGGAGATGCTGCCCTGTCGCGCAGAGGATCCGGAGCTGTACTTCGCCGAGTCGCCCACCGATGTGGAGCTCGCCAAGGAGCTCTGCCTGGGCTGCCCCGTCATATCGGAGTGCCTGGCCGGAGCCCTCGAGCGGCGCGAGCCGTGGGGCGTCTGGGGCGGTGAGCTGTTCCTCTCCGGAGCAGTGATCCCCCGCAAGCGCCCGCGTGGCCGGCCCCGCAAGGACCAGTCCGCATCGCTCGGAAGCACCCACCACCCCGAGCGGGACCTCCTCGGATCCCGCCCCGCCCCGACCGCAGCCTTCTCGGCCGCCTAGGAGTGCTGAACCAGATGTTCACAGCTTGCACACGAACGGAGCACCACGATGAGCCTCATGGACGTCGACCTGGCCCGCGCCGCGCACAGCGCGCGGATGGCCGAGGTCGAGCAGAGCCGTCGCGCCAGCCGCGCCGCCGCCGTACGTCGGCTGCAGCGTCGTGCGGAGCGGCTCTCGCACCGGGCCGAGCGGGTTTCCCGCCGGGCCGAGCGGGCAGCCGGCCGAGCACGCCTGGCGCTCGCTCGCGCCGTCTAGGCGCGGGCGGCGAACGCTCGACCGTCACCGATCACTGAGCCCCGGGAGGCACGAACTTCCCGGGGCTCAGTCATGTCCGGGACTAGGGTGGCCTCGTGGTCTCCTGTTCCTTCTGCGGCACCGCGGCCGAGAGCGACCCGCCGCCGATCACCTGGACCGCGGCGGTCGAGAACGGCACGTCGCGGTGGTTCTGCGACGACTGCTCCCGCACCCACCTGCGTGCGATGGAGAGCAAGCTCGACTCCGAGTGGTGGTGAGCCGGCCCTGGTGGCGCTCCTTCAGTCGGCGAAGCCCGGCAGGGAGTCCAGCAGCACCTGGCGGAACGGCACCCGCGCCTCGAGCTGGCTGAGCACGCCGACCCCACCCGCGAAGGTGCGGTGGATCAGCATGTACGCCGGCGGCAGGTTCAGCCGCAGCATGGCGGAGTAGGCGTCGCCCTGAGGGTCGTTGACGCGCTTGAACTGCTGCTGCATCCAGGCTCGCGAGAACTGGAACTCCGGCACGCCGGCCGGCTCGAGGAACGGCGCGAGGTAGGAGCGCAGCTGGTCGGCGTCGAGCTGGATGCGTTCGCGGATGAAGCCCTCGGCGCGCAGCGCGGTGATCAGCTGGTCGTAGTCCTCCAGCGTGGCGATCCGGATCAGCGCGCCGATGGACCGCGGCAGCTGCCGCTCCTGCAGTCGTGCGACAGCACCGAAGTCGAGCACGCCCAGCCGACCGGGGGTGCCGTCCTCGTTGGGCAGCAGTCGGAAGTTCCCCGGGTGTGGATCGGCGTGCAGCATGCCGGTGCGGCCCGGAGCCTCGAACATGAACCGCAGCAGGCGGTAGCCGTAGTGGTTCCGCTCGTCCTCGGTGCCGGCCCTGATCGTGTGTGCGAGCGAGTGCGGGCTCTCCAGCCACTCGGTCACCAGCACGGTCCCGGCGGCGGCCACCACGTCCGGCACCACGATGTGCGGGTCGTCGCGGAACTCCTCGGCGAAGACGCGTTGGGCCTCGGCCTCCATCTGGTAGTCGAGCTCCTCGACTGCCCGGGCCTGCAGCTCGGCGATCAGTGGCTTGACGTCGATTCCCGGAACCAGGGTGCCGAGGCCCTTCGCGATCCGCGCGAGCTGCCGCAGGTCGGAGGTCAGTGCCTCGGCCGATCCGGGGTACTGCACCTTGACCGCGACCTTGCGCCCGTCGGACCAGGTGCCCTGGTGGACCTGGCCGATCGAGGCCGCCGCCGTCGGCACCGGGTCGAGCTCGACGAGGTGGTCCTTCCAGTCCGCCCCCAGCTCGCGCGCCAGGATCTCGCGGACCGTGATCGTCGGCATCGGCGGCGCCGAGTCCTGCAGCCGGGTCAGGTTCTCGCGGTAGGGAGCGGCGAGATCGTCGGGTAGCGCCGCCTCGAAGATCGACATCGCCTGACCGAACTTCATCGCACCCCCCTTGAGGTCGCCCAGGGTGCGGAAGAGCTGGTCCGCCGTGCGCTGCTGCACGTCGGTGAGCACCGACTCCGCGGAGGCGCCGCCGAGCCGGCGGCCCAGGCCCCAGGCCGTGCGCCCGGCATAGCCCAGCGGCAGCGCAGCCAGCTTGGCCGTGCGCCGGGCCGCCTTGCGAGGGAGGTCGCTCACCCGCGGCTCGACCGGGACAGGACCGTGGGCCGGGCCGCGGCCGGTGGCACGCTGCCCAGGGTCGAGCCGGTGGCCCCGGATGTGTGGTTCATGTCCCCATGGTGCCTGACGGGGGCTGAGCAGGCTGCCAGACGCAGCCACAGCGCGGGTGTCGACGCCACTCGACCAGGGTCGGGGGAGCCGGCAGGTCACCCCAGGTCAGGGTGCCTGACCAGGTGGAGGGCTGCCGTCCACCGAGGTGGGCCAGCAGGTCACGCACCGCCCAGGCCAGCGCGACCCTGACGAGGGCCGGCTCCAGGTCAGGCGTGCCGTCGGCACGGGCCCGCGCCGTGGCGCGGACGTAGCGAGCGGTGACCGCGACGTGCTCCGGGTCGTGCACGCCGAGGTGCGCGTCGATGCAGCGCAGGCACGCGGTCCGGCCCGGGACCACGAACGGCCCCAGGACAGCACCCCCGTCCAGGAGTCGTACGACGAGATGGGGGGTCCCGCGCCGGATCAGGGGGTCGAGCCGGTCGCGGTCCAGCTCGCCCGCTCCGAGCACCAGGACCGCGTCCGCGGCCTGGACCGGCCCCACGCGCAGCCCCGAGTCGACCAGCAGCGTCTCCGCGTCGGGAAGGCCGGCGGGCTCCAGGTGTCCCAGCACGGCCACCCTCGTCGAGGCGGGTGGACGTCGAGGCGGCGTCCGGACCAGGCAGCCGTTCCGGTCGAGTGCGGCCAGCACCTCGGCGCAGCCAGGGTCGTCGTCGGGCGGGCGTCGGTCGAGGAGCAGCCCGAGGGTGCGCTCGACGGTCGGGGTGCGGGGGAGCAGCACCCGACGGCCCTCGAGGAGGCCCACCTGGAGCCGGTCGGGACCGCGCCGGACCACACGCAGGCCGGGCGCGAGCAACGGGGCGGCTGGTGGGCCGGCTGGCGGTGTGGTCCCTGAGGCGTCCATGGGCGGACGGTAGGACGACCGCTGCGGTCAGGGAAACGGCTGTCCACAGGCAGGTGCGCGGTCAACGGACCGGAAGAAACGACGGCGGGACCCCTCCGAGGAGGGATCCCGCCGTGGTCTCGTCAGCTGAGCCAGGACTCGTGGTAGTGGGTCAGGCCTTGCCGAGGATGCGGTTCAGGTTCGTGCCACAGACGGGGCAGACGGCCTTGGCCATCCGGGTGCCCTTGTCGTTGACCCTGACCTCGCCGGAAGCCTCACGCTTCTCCTTGCACTTCACGCAGTAGAACTCGCCGCTCCAGGTTTCCGCCATGACGGCCTCCTCATCAATTAATTCTGATCGTCACGGCGGGAGCGTCCGGGGAAACCCGCCGTGGTTCGGTAGTCGAACCTTGATCGACACTAGAGCACTTTCACGCTCAATCCACGGAGGGGGTGCCTCGGGGCGTGAGCGTGTCCCGCGGCGGTAATCTCCGCGCATGTCCCCGAATTCCGTCGCCACCGGCACCCGTGACCACCTCCGCGTCGAGCGGCCGAGCGACGGGGTGGTGCGACTCGTCCTGGACAACCCGGACCAGCGCAACGCGATGTCGGACGAGATGACCGCCTCCTGGGTGGCTGCGATCGACGAGCTGGCTGCTGACCGAACCGTCCGCGTGGTGGTCGTCACGGGGGAGGGCTCGGCGTTCTGCTCCGGTGGGAACACCGGCTGGATCGCCAGCGAGCCGGAGGCCCAGGTGGACCACCTGCGCCACCGGATGATGGCGTTCTACCGGGCCTGGCTCTCCATCCGGAAGCTCGAGGTCCCCACCATCGCGGCGATCAACGGCCACGCGATCGGCGCCGGGCTGTGCCTCGCGCTCGCCTGTGACATCCGGTACGCCGCCGAGGGCGCGAAGCTGGGAGCCCCGTTCGTGAAGCTCGGGATGAACCCCGGCATGGCTGCGACGTACCTGCTGCCCAACGCCGTGGGCGAGGCCAACGCGCGGGAGCTGCTGCTCACCGGCCGCACGGTCGAGGCACAGGAGGCGCGGGAGCTCGGACTGGTCTCGCGGGTCTTCGGCGCCGACACCTTCCTCGCCGAAGTCGATGAGATCGCCGTCGGCATCGCCGCCACCGCCCCCATCGCGAGCCGCTACACCAAGCTGGCGCTGCGTGACGGCGGCCACCAGGACTTCGAGTCCTGCGTGCAGTGGGAGGCGCTGGCGCAGCCGATCACCCTCGCCACCGCCGACCTGCAGGAGGGCATCGCCGCCGCCCGGGAGAAGCGTCCCGCACGGTTCCGCGGGGTCTGAACCGCCGGACGGCTGGGCTGGGCTGCGGCTGGACTGGGCTGGACTGCGGCTGGACTGGGCCGGACTGCGGCTGGACTGGGCTGGACAGCAGGAAAGGCCCCCGATGAGAGCGTCTGCGCTTGCCTTCCCCTTGCGAACGCAGCAGCGGCTCATCGAGGGCCCCTTCTGGGCGGTAACCCTAGAGAGCCGGGCCGGTGCGGTCAATGACCAGCTGGTCCCGGGCCCACCAGAGTTACCCACCGCCTGTGGAAAACCCTGTGGACAACTTGTGGACGGTGCCCGTTTGCTGTGGATCACGGTGGGCGAGCAAGAATGTCGTCCGTGACGCAGACCGACCCGGAGAGCTACGCCGACGGGCCAGTGGGTGCCCTGAGACGGATCGCGTTCCTGCTGGAGCGCAGTCGCGCGGAGACCTACAAGGTGAAGGCGTTCCGTGCCGCCGCGGAGACGATCCTGCCGCTGGGCGACGAGGTCGCCACCCGCGTCCGCGAGGGCACCCTGCGTGACCTGCCGGGGATCGGCGCCTCCACCGCCGAGGTGATCGAGGCCGCCGTCGAGGGGCGTACGCCGGAACGGCTGGCCAGGCTGGAGCGCGAGAACGCCGGCCCGCTGGTGGAGGGAGGGCAGGAGATCCGGGCGCAGCTGCGCGGCGACCTGCACTCGCACAGCGACTGGTCCGACGGTGGCTCGCCGATCGAGGAGATGGCCTTCACCGCGATCGAGCTCGGTCACGACTACCTGGTGCTCACCGACCACTCGCCGCGGCTGAAGGTCGCCAACGGCCTGTCGGCGGCGCGGCTGACCAGGCAGCTCGAGGTGGTCGAGGCCGTCAACGAGCACCTCGACGGCAGCTTCCGGCTGCTCAAGGGGATCGAGGTCGACATCCTCGACGACGGGTCGCTCGACCAGACCGAGGAGATGCTCGGTCGTCTCGACGTGCGCGTGGCCTCGGTGCACTCCAAGCTCGCGATGGACAAGGGCCTGATGACCCGGCGGATGGTCGCCGCGGTGCAGAACCCGTTCACGAACGTGCTCGGTCACTGCACCGGTCGGCTGGTCACCGGGAACCGCGGCACCCGCGACCAGTCCCAGTTCGACGCCGAGGCCGTGTTCGGCGCCTGCCTCGAGTCGGGCACGGCCGTGGAGATCAACTCCCGGCCCGAGCGGCGGGACCCTCCCTCGAGGCTCTTGCAGCAGGCGATCGACATGGGCTGCCTGTTCTCGATCGACAGCGACGCCCACGCGCCCGGCCAGCTCGACTTCCTCGTCTACGGTGCTGCGCGGGCCGAGGAGCTCGGCCTGGAGCCCGACCGGATCGTCAACACGTGGCCACTCGAGCGGCTGCTGGAGTGGGCGCGGCCCTGATGCTCCGCCCCTCATCCCGGGGCCTGTCGGTGCCGCGGGCTAGTTTCTCTGCCATGCAGCACGATGATGACGGTCCGGAGGTCGAGGTGCGGCGCTCGCGCCGGCGCAAGCGCACGGTGTCGGCCTACCGACGCGACGGCAAGGTCATCGTGATGATCCCCGACAGGTTCAGCCAGGCAGAGGAGGCCGAGTGGGTGACCACCATGCTGCAACGGCTGGACCGGACCGAGAAGCGTCGTCGCCGCACCGACGACCAGCTGATGCGCCGGGCCGCGGAGCTGTGCCGCGAGTTCCTGCGCGAGGACGTGGCGCCCGCCTCGATCCGCTGGGTCGGCAACATGACCACCCGCTGGGCGTCCTGCACCACCTCGACCGGTGAGATCCGGCTCTCGGACCGGCTGCAGCCGATGCCGGCGTGGGTGGTCGACTACGTGCTCCTGCACGAGCTCGCCCACCTGATCGAGCCCAGCCACAGCAAGCAGTTCTGGCAGTGGGTGGACCAGTTCCCGCGTGCCGAGCGGGCCAAGGGCTACCTCGAGGGAGTGGCGCACGCGTCTGCGATGGACCTCGACTCCTGCGCCGAGGACGGGCCCCCCGAGGGCGACTAGCGCAGGAGAGCGAGCCCGATCAGCTGCAGCATGTCGGGCTCAGCAGTGGGCAGGTCGGCGACCGGCCACCACCGCACGTCCAGCGACTCGTCGCTGACGACGGGTTCGGTGTCTGCTCCCAGCACGGCGAGGAAGCGCACGTCGAGGTGGTCGACCGGTCCGCGTGGGTCACAGAAGCCCACGGTGTGCCGCGACAGGTGCAGCGGTGCCGGCTCCACCGAGAGACCGGTCAGGCCGGACTCCTCGGTGGCCTCGCGCAGCGCGGCACCCGCCAGGGTGCGGTCCTCCTGCTCGAGGTGCCCGCCGAAGTGGAACCAACGGCGGGCCCGGCGATGCAGGTTGAGCAGCACCTGCGTCCGGTCATGGCTGAGCACCAGCGCACCTGCGGTGAGGTGGGCCGGGAAGCAGCCTCGCCAGTGCCCGTCGACGTGCGCGGCCAGGTGGGACACGAAGTCGGCACGCAGCTGCTCCTGGACATCACCCGGCGCCCGCCAGCCGGTGAGCACGTCGACGGCGTCGGCGTGCAGGCTCACTCGCCGTCGCGTTCCGGGTCCGTCTCGGTGTCGTCGTCGGTGGAGTGGCTGTCGAGGAGCTCGCCGATCGCCTTGTCGAAGTCCGCGTCGCTGAGCTCGGCCACCTCGGGCAGGTCCTCGCGGAAGCCCAACGGGTCGTCGAGGTCGGCGGCGTCGGGGAGCAGGTCGGGGTGTGCCCAGACCGCGTCCCGGGCCTCCTTGCCCTGTCGCGAGCGCAACGAGCCCCACAGCGCGGAGGCGTCGCGAAGCCGGCGCGGGCGCAGCTCGAGGCCGACGAGCGCTGCGAAGGTCTCCTCGGCGGGACCGCCGGCGGCGCGGCGACGCCGGATCGCCTCCTGCATCTTGGTCGCGGCCGGCATCCGCTGGGCGGTGGCCTGGCCGACCACCTCGTCGACCCAGCCCTCCACCAGGGCCAGCGTGGTCTCGAGGCGCGTGAGGGCGGCCTTCTGCGCCGGCGTCTGCTGCGGCTCGAAGAGCCCACCGGAGAGGGCCTCCTGGACGGCCTCCATGTTCGTCGGGTCGAGCTGGCCCATCGCCTGCTCGATGCCGGAGATGTCGATGGTGACGCCGCGGCCGAAGTCCTCCACCGAGGAGAGCAGGTGCTGGCGCAACCACGGGACGTGCGCGAACAGGCGGTGGTGGGCCGCCTCGCGCAGGGCGAGGTAGAGCAGGATGTCGTCGGAGGACACGTCGAGCCCCTCGGCGAACGCGGTGATGTTGTGCGGCACCAGGGCGGCCTTGCCGGCCGGGCCGAGCGGGAGGCCGATGTCGCTGGCCGTGAGGACCTCGGCGGCGAGCCCGCCGAGAGCGGCACCGACCTGACTGCCGAACATGGCGCCACCGGCCTTGCCCAGCATCCCGATGAACGGCCCGGCCATCGCCTGGGCCTCCTCGGGCATGGCCTTGCCCATCGCGGCCACGACGTGCTCGGCCACCGGCTCCACCAGCACCCGCCAGACGTCGGTGGTCTGCTCGATCCACTCGGCGCGACTCCAGGCGGCAGAGGTGGTCACTCCCGACGGGAGCACGGTCACGTCGTCGAGCCAGTGGTCGGCGAGCCGGACCGCGTCGGCGATCCGGGTCTGGTCCTGGCTGGTGGGGCTGGGGTCCGGCTCCTGGGCGGAGGTGCGACGCGCGATGTCGGTGGCCAGGGTCCAGTTCACCGGTCCGTCGTACGGCGCCATCATCGCCTGCATCTGACCCATCAGGCCGGAGAGGTCGGGCATGCCAGCGCCCTGACCGGGCACACCGGATCCGCCGAGCGCGTTGAAGATCTGTTCGAAGGGGGTGCCCTTGAACGGGTTGTCGTCCGGTTGCTCGTTCATGACCCCAAATTACCCGTCGCGGCCAATGCCCGGAACGGCGCCCGTGGCCGGAGGTCGTACCCTCGCCCGGTGAGCACGAATCACTCCACCGCCATCCGCCTGCTCGACCTGCGCGAGGTCGCGCTGGACCCGACCGAGGTGCTGGCCGCCGTCGACGACCCCGCCGCTGGTGGCGTCAACCTGTTCGTCGGCGTGGTGCGGGACCACGACCACGGCGAGACGGTCGACCACCTCGACTACACCGCACACCCGAGCGCCCTGGACCGGCTGCGTGAGGTGGCGGAGGGGGTGGTCGAGGAGTTCGAGGTGATCGCCCTCGCCGCGGTGCACCGCACCGGCAGGCTGGAGATCGGTGACACCGCGGTGCTGGTGGCCGCCTCGGCGGCACACCGTGGCCAGGCCTACGACGCCTCCCGCGCGCTGATCGACCGGCTCAAGGAGAGCGTGCCCGTCTGGAAGCACCAGGTCTTCGGCGATGGTCGCGAGGAGTGGGTCAACTCTCCCTAGCGGGCACTGGCCGGACCCCGGCGCGCTGTCAGGAGCCGCTCGCGAAGAACGTGTCGTGGGCAGCCAGGAACGCGGAGCGCTCCTCGGGGCTGAGCTGCCTGCCACCGGCCACCTCGGCCAGGCCCTCGAAGTAGCCCTCGCGCGGCGCCCCCGGGGCGAACAGGATCAGCATCGAGGCGGGCTCGTCGGAGTGGTTGCCGAAGCCGTGCAGACCGCCGGGCGGGACGTGCAGGTAGTCGCCCGACGTGGCTGTCACCTCCCGTTCGCCGTCGAGCAGCCGGACCGAGCCGGACAGCACGAAGAACGACTCGCTGATCGTGCGGTGGAAGTGCAGCGCCGGGCCTCCCGAGCCCGGCGGCATCGACCAGCGGTAGAGACCGAACAGCCCGTCGGTGCCGTCGCCCGTGGACAGGTACGCCGCCCTGGTCCCGTTGGGGTAGACGAGGTCGTCGGGGGTGTCGTGCGGGCGAAGCTCGGCCGAGATCTCCCCCTGCGCGCCGTGGTAGCGAGGTCCCGGATAGCTCATGGGTCGATCATGCAAGTCGCGTGCCGCCCGGACCATCCCCCGGACGGGGGGTCGTTCGGGGGTGCTCCTGGGCGTGTTGCTGGTCGGTCTGACCACCGACGTCGGCATCATGGGAGGTGTGGAGATCCTGTTGTGGTGGCTGCCGCCCGCAATCGTGACACTGGTCGCGATGCTCTGGGTGAGCTGGCTCGGGCGTGCCCGCGACGTGAGTCCCGACCGGTCCGACGCAGCTCAGGAGCGGTTCGCCGCCGCCATCCTGCGTGACCTGCCCGAGCAGGTCACCCACCAGGTCGGCGTGCCGCGGCCGTTGCGCGATCGCAGCACCGGCATCGCCATACGCCCCTCGCAGAAGCCGGTGCCGCCGGCTCCGGACGGCTCGGACCGGGAGTCCGCGCCCGACGCCACGCGCCGTTCGGCCTGACGGCCCAGCTGCCCGCACGCCGGGCGCAGCCTCATGTGGTTGTGGCCGAATGAGAGGCTGACGCCATGAGCAAGCACGCCGGAGATCGCGGATGACCCGTCGCACCTGGGCGAGTCTGGTGGCCGTCGCCCTGCTGCTCTCGATGATCCTCCTGGCGTCCCGCTCGGCCGTGCCCTACGTGACCTTTGCGCCGGGCCCGACGGTCAACGTGCTCGGCACCTACGACCAGGAGCAGATCATCACCGTCTCCCGGCGCGAGACCTACCGCGACAAGGGCGCGTTGCGGCTGGTCACGGTCATTCCCAGCGGACCCGAGACCAAGATCAACATCCTGCAGCTGGTCACTGCGTGGCTCGACCCGGACCGCGCCGTCTACCCCTACGACGCGATCTACCCCAACACCGCGACCAAGCAGAGCGTGCGCCAGGAGTCGAGCGTCCAGATGGTCTCGTCCCAGGACAACGCCGTCGCCGCCGCCCTGGGAGCGCTGGACATCAGCTACGGGAGCGCCGTCAAGGTCGCCGCCGTGACCAAGGACGGACCGGCAGACGGCAAGCTCGAGGTGGGCGACCTGGTGCTGGCCGTCGACGGCACCAAGGTGTCGACGCTCGAGCAGCTGACCGGGCTCATCCGTCCGCTGCCGGTGGGCACCGAGATCACCCTGCAGGTCCGGCGCGACGGTCGGGAGCTGGAGAAGACGTTGCGCACGACCAGCGCGCCCGATGGCGGGGGAGCCAGCGCGGTGCTCGTCTCGATCGCGCCGAGCTATGAGTTCCCCTTCGACGTCGACCTCAACATCAGCCAGAACATCGGCGGCCCCTCCGGCGGCCTGATGTTCGCGATGGGCATCTACGACGTGCTCACCCCCGGGTCGCTCACCGACGGCAAGGTCATTGCCGGAACCGGCGAGATCGACGCAGCGGGCAACGTCGGCCAGATCGGCGGCATCCAGCAGAAGCTCGTCGGGGCCCAGGACGACGGCGCCCGCCTGTTCCTGGTGCCCGCCGAGAACTGCGCGGAGGCCCTGGAGGGCCACTACGACAAGGACAAGATGCGTCTTGTGAAGGTCAACACGCTCGAGGAGGCCATCACCGACGTGCAGACCTGGGTGAAGGACCCTGACGCCGACCTGACAAACTGCACGGGATGACCCAGCTCCCGAACGCCGCCGACGCGATCGCCGACGCGGTGCGCGAGGTCGAGGCCCACGCTGCGCGTGTCGGCTGGGACCGGCCCGCCCAGCTGTTCGCCCTGGTGGAGACCGCAGACCTGCTCGAGCGCGAGCCGCACCTTGCCGAGCTGCTCGGAGTCGAGGCGACCGAGCATGCTCTGACGCCGGTCGAGCAGGAGACCACCTCGGAGAGCCTCGAGGAGCTGCTGGCCAGCATCCTGTGGCCACCGGAGGTGGCCGGCTGCGCGGTCGTCGTCGAGGCGATGACGGTGCCTCCGGGAAGCCCGGACGTGCCCACCGACGCCGAGCAGGCGGCGGAGTACGCCGCGGCCCACCCCGATCGTGAAGAGGCCAGGATCGTGGCCGGTGCCCTGCGCACCGGCGAGAGCTTCTGTGCCATCCGGCAGCGGGCCCATGACGAGGACGACCTGGTCCTCACCGGGACCGACCTTGTGCCCGGCCTTCTAGAGTTGTTGCACACCACCCTCGACGCTGACGCGGGAGAACCCCAAGACGATGAGTGACTTCTTCGGCGAAGAACCTGCCGCGACCCCCGGCGGCGGCCCCCCTGGCGCGAGGCCGACTCGACCTGTGGTGCAAGGACCGCGCCGCCCGCGGCCGCTCCTGCTCACCCTGATCGTGGTCGGTGCGCTCGTCATCGGCTTCTCGCTGTTCGCGGGCATCTGGACCGACAAGCTGTGGTTCGGCACCGTCGGCTACTCCCAGGTCTTCAACAAGCTGATCTTCACCCGCGTGCTGCTGTTCGCCGTGTTCGGCGGCGTGATGGCGCTCGTGGTGGGCGTGAACCTCTTCCTGGCCTACCGCCTGCGCCCGGTCTTCCGGCCGCACTCGCCGGAGCAGGCCAACCTGGAGCGCTACCGCGAGGTCGTCACCCCGATGCGCACGCTGCTGCTCATCGGCACCAGCATCGTCTTCGGTGTCTTCGCCGGCGCCTCGGCGACGGGCAAGTGGCGCACCTACCTGCTCTGGTCCAACAGTGAGGACTTCGGCAAGGCCGACCCCTACTTCGGCAAGGACCTCGGCTTCTACATCTTCGACCTGCCGTGGCTGCACTACCTGGTCGACTTCTCGATGACCGCGCTGTTCACCGCGCTGCTGCTCGCTGCGGTCGTGCACTACCTCTACGGCGGCATCCGCCTCCAGTCCGCCACCGACAAGGTCTCCGGTGCGGCGCAGGCCCAGCTCTCCGCGATCTTCGGGATCTTCCTGCTGCTCAAGGGCGCCGACTACTGGCTGGACCGGTTCGACCTGACCTCCCAGACCGGCGGCCTGGTCACCGGCATGACCTACACGCGCGACAACGCGGTGCTGCCGTCGAAGAACATCCTGCTGTTCATCGCCGTGATCTGTGCCCTGCTGTTCTTCGCGAACATCATCCGCCGCACCTGGCTGCTTCCCGGTGTGGGCCTGGCCCTGTTCGCGATCTCGGCGGTCCTGCTCGGCGGGGTGTGGCCCGGCCTGGTGCAGCGCTTCCAGGTCAAGCCCGACGAGCCGGACAAGGAGGCGTCGTACATCGCGAAGAACATCCAGTACACGCGCTCGGCCTTCGGTCTCGACGACACCACGGTCAGCGAGTACGACGCGCAGACCAAGCTCTCGCAGACCCAGCTCCGCGCCGACGCGGCCTCGCTCCCAGGCATCCGCCTGGTCGACCCGCAGCTGGTCTCGGACACCTTCGAGCAGCTGCAGCAGGTGCGTGGCTACTACAGCGTGCCGGGCGTGCTCGACGTCGACCGCTACCAGATCAACGGGCAGGAGCGCGACGTCGTGGTCGCTGCCCGCGAGATGAACCTCGAAGGCCTCCCGGAGGCCCAGAAGAAGTGGGCCAACGAGAAGACCGTCTACACCCACGGCTACGGACTGATCGCCGCGTTCGGCAACCAGCGCAACACCCAGGACCAGCCGGTGCGCAACGACGGTGAGCCGGTGTGGGCCGAGGAGGACCTGCCTCCCCGCGGTCCGATCACCAACTCGGTGGGCGAGTACCGCTCCCAGATCTACTTCGGTGAGCAGAGCCCGCCGTACTCCATCGTCGGCAAGGCGCCGAACGGCAAGGACATCGAGCTCGACATCCCGCAGGGCAGCGGCGACCCGGGCCAGTCGAAGACGAACACCTACGACGGCAAGGATGGCGTCGGTGTCGGCGGCATCTTCCGCAAGCTGCTCTACGCCGTGCACTTCGGTGATGCCAACATCGTGCTGTCCTCGCGTGTCAACGAGAACAGCAAGATCCTCTACGACCGCGCGCCGCGCGACCGGGTCCAGAAGGTCGCACCCTGGCTGATCGTCGACTCCGATGCCCTGCCGGCCGTGGTCGACGGCAAGATCGTGTGGCTCCTCGACGGCTACACCACGAGCGACAAGTACCCGCTCTCGGAGAAGAAGTCGCTCCAGGAGATGACCTCGGACGCGATCAACCCGCGATCGAGCTTCGCCACGCTGCCGACCGACCAGATCAACTACATGCGCAACTCGGTCAAGGCCACGGTGGACGCCTACGACGGCACCGTGAAGCTCTACGAGTGGGATGCCACCGACCCCATCCTCAAGGTCTGGGAGAAGGCGTTCCCCGGCGTCGTCGAGAAGAAGTCGGAGATCCCGTCCGAGGCGCTCGCGCACATGCGCTACCCCGAGGACCTGTTCAAGGTGCAGCGGGAGATGCTCGCGAGCTACCACGTGCTCGACCCGAAGACGTTCTACGAGGGCAACGACAAGTGGGAGATCCCGCAGGACACGTCGGCGTCGACGCGCAAGCAGCCGCCCTACCGGCTCTCGGTCGCGACCCGGTCCGGTGAGGTGCCGGAGTTCTCGCTGACCAGCGTCTACGTGCCGTCGAAGAAGCAGAACCTCGCTGCCTTCATGTCGGTGGGTGCGGACGCCGCCAAGCCGGACACCTACGGGAAGTTCCAGATCCTCCGGCTCCCGGACAACACCCAGGTGCCCGGACCCGGCCAGATCGCGAACCAGTTCCAGCGCGACGACAAGGTCGCCGGGCAGCTGCTCGCGTTCAAGCGCGCAGACGTCTCGGCCCGCTACGGCAACCTGCTCACCCTGCCCGTCGGCAAGGGACTGCTCTACGTGCAGCCGCTGTACACCTTGCGTGAGGGTGGAGCCGGAAACTACCCGGGCCTGACCTTCGTGCTGGTGTCCTTCGGCAAGGAGGTCGGCATCGGCCCGACGCTGTCCGCGGCGCTCGACGACGTGCTCTCCCGTGCCAGCGGTGGCGGATCGACCCCGGTCGACAACGGCACCGGGTCCGGCAGCACCGACGGCGGGGACACCCAGGACCTGCCGGTCGCCGCGCTACGGCTGCTCCAGCAGGCCGACGAGAAGTTCGCCGAGGCCGACAAGGCCCTCAAGGCGGGCGACCTCGAGGGCTACGCGCGCTCGGTCGAGGAGGCCCGGGCGCTCGTGCAGCGCGCGATCACGGCCAAGTAGGCCTCAGGAGGCGTTCGTGCGGGAGCGCTGGCCCAGGGTTGCCGCGGCGGCGAGCGTGCCGGCTGCGGAGATCGCGACGAAGAGCACGAACAGCCAGGTCGGTGGCGCCTGCTCGGCTGTCCGGAAGACGAAGATCAGCATCAGCAGCTCGATCAGGTGCAGCGCTCCGAGCATGATCACCGGCCCGGAGCGAGCAGAGCGCCACAGCCAGACGGAGCCGCCCAGGAGGAGCGCGGCGTAGGTCCATGCCGCCCACGGCGGATCGAGCCGCAACCCATCGCCGATCTCGGCCAAGGCGAGCAGGACGCTCAGCGCGAGCAGCACCGTGCGCGGGCTGGAAGCGGTCATCTCGGTCCCCTCGGCCGACGACATCTCCTCGCCAAAATAGCCAGAGGTCCCACCACCGGCAATGACCCGTTCGGGCCGGTCAGGCGCGCTGACGCGTCCTCGTGAGCTCGGCCATCCTGGACAGCGCCTGGGGGAAGATCTCCGCGGGCGGGGTGACCAGCCCTGCGCCGACCTGCCCGACACCGGCGAGGCGTCCGGCCATGCCGGTGTTGATCTGCGGCACGATCCCGGTCCGGCACACGCGAGTGACGTCGATGCCGGTCGGCACGCCCTGGAACTCCAGGACGGGCACGGTCCAGCGCGGGTTCTCGCCGAGGGTGATCTCGTGCATCCGCCGTGTGGTGGCCAGGGCGTCGGGGACCGAGCCGCCGACGAGGCGGACGATCGCAGGCGCGGTCGCCATCGCGAACCCGCCGATGCCGGCGGTCTCGGTGATCGCCGAGTCGCCGATGTCGGGGTTGGCGTCGTCGGGACCGTAGTCGCCGAGGTAGAGCCCGTCCGCGACCTGCGCGGGACCGGTGAACCACTCGTCACCGGTGCCGGCTGTCTGGATCCCGAAGTCGGTGCCGTTGCGGGCCATCGCCACGACCATCGTAGAACCCTCGATCCCGCGGGCCGCGTCGAGCGCGAGCTTGCACGCGGGCATCGCCAGGTTGAGGAAGAAGTGGTCGTTGCCGCCGACGAAGCGAAGCGCCTCGGAGATGTCTGCGGTGTCCATCCCGCTCGTCACCATCGAGGGGGCGAGGTCGCGCAGGAGCATCAAGGTGCCCGCCCGGTTGCGGTTGTGCGCCTCGTCGCCCATCTGCAGCATCTGGGTCAGGATTCCGGTCACGTCGATCGGACCCTGCCCGGAGACGGTCGCCCGCACCGCGCTCTGGAGCAGCGGGCCGAGCACGTCGCTCATCCAGCGCAGTCGGGTCAGCACCTCGGGGCCGTAGGCGCCGTACCGCAGCACCTTGCCCAGGCCCTCGTTCAGCGAGCAGTGCGTACGCCGCCCCGTGCTGGCGTCCTCGAGGACGAACATCCACATGCTGGGGGTGACGACTCCGGCCATCGGTCCGACGGTGCTGTGGTGGTGGCAGGGGTCGAGAGAGACGGAGTCGCCGGACTCGAAGAGCGCGACGGCGTCCTCCGGGTCGGTCACGAGGCCCTCGAGGGCGGCGCCGCCCATCAGCGCGCCGCGCATCGGCCCGGATGCCCGGTCCCAGGCGAGCGGCGGACCGGCGTGCAGGAACTCGCCGCGTTGCAGGCCGAGCACCTCGGACGCGGGTGCGACGTCGACGAGCGTCGCGGTGACTCCGAAGAACGCGGCCAGGGCGCGGGCGTTCGCGTCCCGGCGCAGCGGGTCGCCCGCGACCGTGGCGAGATCGGCGTCGGTCCCGGTCATCGGTGGGCGCCAGTCGACCGAGGTGACGTCGACGGCCTGGGAGGAGACCGCGTCGGCGAACAGCTCGGCCCCGGCACTGACGACGTGGGGGGCGACGTGGGGGGCGGCAGGAGCGGTCATCAGTGGGGTCCCATCAGCTCGAGGGCACGTCGGGTGGCCGACGCGTTGGAGAGGTGGACCTCGGCACCGGCGGCGGCCAGGGCCTGCACCTGCCTGTCGACGCCCTGCGGGTCGGTCCGGGAGCCGACCACGGCGACGACGACGGGTTGCCGGATCGGAGTGATCGCCGGTGCCAGCAGCGCGGCCGGGTCCGGTTCGGCGCCGTGCCCCAGGACGACGTCGAGCAGGATCACCGCCGTCTGGTCGTCGGCTGCTGCCCGGGCCAGGTGCTCCAGGCGCAGGCTCGGGTCGATCATCGGGTGGGCGCGTCCGGCGGTGAGGGTGTCGTCGCCGAAGTCGACCATGGTGTGCGCGCCGACCACCTCGTGCGGGTCCATGGCGAGGTCGGGGGAGAGCGGGATGTTGCTGCGCACCGGGCCGAGCGCGGCGGACGCGATCAACATGGCCTCGTCGCAGAGGGTGCCGCCCACGAACAGGCCACGCAGCCATCGACCCGTGCCGGTGGCCAGCGGCTCCGGCGGGGCGGTCACCGGCCAGTGCGGCACGTCGTGGCCGAGGCGCGCCAGCACCGATTCCGCTGCCTCGGTGAGGTCGGGCTGGCCGGCACCGAGCAGGGCCATCTCGACCGGTGTGGTGAGCGTGGCGGCGTGGGCGCGGACAGCGGCCGCGACCTCCTCGGCCGGCGGCTTGGAGACCACGACGATGAGCTCGACGGTCGGGTCCGCGTCCAGCCGGGTCAGTGCGAGCATGGTGGAGACGCCGCCGATCTCGGTGGAGAGGTCGCGCCCGCCGACGCCCAGGGCGGAGGTCACGCCGACCCCGGCGTGGTCGAGCAGGGTGAGCAGCTGCTGGCACCCGGTGCCGGAGGCGGCGACGATGCCGACGGGTCCGGGTTGCACCGTGTTGGCGAAGCCGAGTCCGAGTCCGTCGACCACAGCGGTGCCGCAGTCGGGTCCCATCACCAGCAGCCCACGCTCCGCGGCGATGCGCTTGAGGGTGACCTCCTGGTCGACGGGCACGTTGTCGCTGAAGATCATCACGTCGCAGCCCGCGTCGAGGGCGTCCATCGCCTCGACCATGGCGTGGGCGCCGGGCACGGACACCAGCGCCAGCCCGTTGGCGACCCCGCGCAGGGCGGTGGCGGTGGTGCGCGGCGGCGCCACGTCGCGGGCGCCTTCGGAGACCCGGTTGACGTCCACCAGGGCCGACTCCACCCCGGCCAGGGCCTGCGCCAGGGCCTCGGGGTGCTCGAGCCGGACCGCGACGACCATGTCGTTCGGGGTGGCGTCGGCGGGGACGTCGAAGCCCATCTGGGTGAGCACCTCGACGTTGAGGGTGGTGGCCATCGCCACCTGGGCCGTGGCCACCCCGTCGACTCCCTGCACCGCGCGGCTCACCTGGAGCAACGACACCGAGTCGGCGTACGCCCCCGGGCGCAGCTCGACGTGCACCAGCTCCTGGCCGCTCATGCCGGCACTCCGACGAGGCTCTCGGGGCCGACCTCGGTGGTGGCGATCCCGGCGGCTGCCCAGCGGGCACCCTCCAGCAGGCCGGAGCCCGTCGAGTGGCCCACGGCCAGCAGGTCGGCCTCGGCACGAGCCAGGGCCGGGGTGCCCAGCGCGGCGACGTACGCCGCGAACTGGGGCAGCACCTCACCGTGCAGTGCGCAGTCCAGCAGGGTTGCCGAGAGCAGGGTCGTGTGTGGCATCCGGTTTCGTACCGCCTCGTCGATGGTGGGGGTGGGGATTCCGGCTGCCCGGTGCAGGGCCAGCCAGCCGCAGAGCACGTCGTCTCCGCGCGGGGTGAGTCCGTCGCCGGCGCCGACCAGGCCCGCGACGGCCTCGGCGTCGAGCGGGGGTGAGGTCCCGGAGTCCGGTGCCAGCCGCTCTGTCCGGAGCGGGGGCACGGCGACCGGGCGCAGCCGCTGGATCATCAGGGGGACGCCGGCCAGGTGCAGCACGCCGGCGTGCACGAACGCGTCGCTGCCGCTCAGCGCGGACAGGTCCTCGATGGTGCTGGTGAGCGCACAGGGCACCTGGGTGGCGTGCCGGTCGACCAGGCCCACACACCAGCCGGCGATCTCGACGTACACCGCATGTGCCCCGCGGTGCACGACCTCGACCGGGCCGTCGGGGGCAGCGCAGAGCCGAGACCTCACACGGACGGGTGCGCTGACAGGGATCACGACAACCGACGCTAGACCCGCGGGCTACGGTTTGCCGATGTGAGGTTGTGCCAACGATCTCAGGAAGCGGGTGCACATGTTGACAGCCGAGGGTGCCGAGGGCGCCGGCGCGAGCGCGGCCCTGGCCCGGGTCGACGCGCTGCACACCGCCCTGACCCAGATCGTGCTCGAGGGCGGCGACCTCGACGGCATCGCCGCGGAGGTGGTCCGGGTGCTCGACCTGGGCGTCGTGATCACCACCTCCGACGGCCGGGTTCGCGCCTCTGCGGTGCACGACGACGCCTTGGCGCAGATGCAGGCCGAGGAGCTGCTCGACGAGACCGGTCGGATCAAGGTGGAGCGGATCGGCGAGGAGGGTCGTCCCTTCGGCGCCGGGGAGATCCGTGCGCTGCGGGTGGCGGCAGGCGGTGCCGACCTGGCGCGCCTGGTCTGCCTGCGCAGCGCGGCAGCGATCTCCGCGCACGACGTGCGCGCCCTGGAGCGCAGCGCCGCCGTCGCCGCCCTGCTGATCACCCACGAGGAGGCCGTGACCGCGGTCGAGAACAAGTACCAGGGCGACTTCCTGCGTGACGTGTTCCTGCGTCGCGCCGGCGGGGAGGCCTACGTCGCCGAGCACGCCGACACCTTCGGCTGGAACCTCCGTCGACCGGTCGTGGTGGTCGTGGCCGAGCTCGACCCGGTGCCGGACGAGGAGGAGCCGGTCTCACGCCTGACCCGCCGCACGTGGCAGGAGCGGTTCTCAGCAGCCTGGGCGTCGGTGAGCCGCGGCCTGGACCCCACGATCCCCAGTGTCGACTTCTCCTCGGAGGTCGTCACCCTGCTCCCCCTGGAGGACCTCGCCGAGGAGCCCGTGGCCGGTCACCGGGTGGTGACCCAGGCAGTGACGTCGGTCTCGGGCGACAAGGGCGGCGGGCGCCGGCCCTTCTCCGTGGGTGTCAGCCGGGCCGCGGAGAGCCTGGAGGGGCTCCCGGAGGCCTACGCCCAGGCCCGGCGTGCGGTCGAGGTCGGCCGACGCGTCCACGGCTCCGGCTCCAGGACGTTCTTCGACCAGATGGGGCTGCACCGGCTGATCGCGCTCGTCCCCGACGCGCGCGAGCTGCAGGCGTTCGCCAGCGACGTGCTCGGTCCGCTGGCCGAGGAGACGACCGAGGCCGTCGACCTGCGCGAGACGCTCCAGGTGCTGCTGGACACCAACTTCAACGTCGCGGAGGCCGCGCGGCTGCAGTTCTTCCACTACAACACGATGCGGTACCGGGTGAGCAAGCTGGAGCGGCTGCTCGGGCCGCTCTCCCGCGACCCGCACCTGCGGCTCGACGTCGCGGTGGCCCTCAGGGTGCTGGAGATCCTCGTCTGAGGCGCTGCGACGCTCCCACAACATCTGCCATCCCGTTCGGCGTTCCTTCGGCACGAGTAGCCGTCGTCGCGGTGTGATGGTCCTCACTAGGTTGTGGTCTCTCGGGTACCACCGAGCACAGGAGGAACAGCCATGGCATCGATGTTCAAGTGGGATGTAGTCGATCCCGCACCGGGTGAGGCCGTCGCGCCCCACGAGCGACTGACGTGGGGACGGACGGCGGGTCTCGGTGCCCAGCACGTCGTCGCGATGTTCGGGGCGACCTTCGTCTTCCCGCTGGTGATGGGGCTGGATCCCAACCTCGCCATCATGTTCTCCGGCATCTGCACGATCCTGTTCCTGCTGATCTGCAACAACAAGGTGCCCAGCTATCTCGGCACCAGCGCCTCGTTCGTGGCGAGCGTCGCCGCGATCCGCTCCCTGGGTGGCGACTCCGCGGACGTCACCGGCGCGATCATGGTCGCCGGCATCGTGCTCCTGCTCGTGGGCGTGCTGGTGCACTTCTCGGGCGCCGGGATGATCCACAAGATCCTCCCGCCCGCCGTCACCGGTGCGGTCGTCATGCTGATCGGCTTCAACCTCGCGCCGGTCGTGGCCCAGATCTACTGGCCCCAGGACCAGTGGGTCGCGCTGCTGACCGCAACCTTCATGGTCTGCGCCGCAGTGCTGTTCCCGGGCTTCTGGTCGCGGATCGCGGTGTTCCTCGCGCTGATCTTCGGCTACGTCGTCTCGTGGCTCTTCGACAACGTGTTCGGCCAGATCAACTCACCCAACTCGCTCAACGACTTCGCCGTCGAGGAGCACGACCGGATCACCTGGGCGTTCGTGAAGTCGGCCGACTGGATCGGGTTCCCCAGCGGCACCCTCGCCGACGGCGTGTCGGTCGTCCACGGCCCGAGCTTCTCACTCACCTTCATCCTGCTCGTGCTCCCCGGTGTGATCGCCCTGATCGCGGAGAACACCGGCCACGTCAAGGCAGTCGCCGAGATGACCGGTGAGGACCTCGACCCCTACATGGGCCGCGCCATCGGTGCCGACGGCTTCGCGACCGCGCTGGCCAGCGCGTTCGGTGGCTCGCCGACCACGACGTACGCCGAGAACATCGGCGTCATGGGTGCCACCCGCGTCTACTCCACAGCGGCCTACTACGTGGCGGCCGCCGTGGCCATCCTGCTGGGGCTGTGCCCCAAGTTCGGTGCGATCGTCAGCGCCACCCCAGGTGGTGTGCTCGGCGGGATCACTGTGGTGCTCTACGGCATGATCGGACTGGTGGGCGCAAAGATCTGGGTGGAGAACCGGGTGGACTTCGGCAACCCGGTCAACCTGGTCGGCCTCGCAGCGGGCATCATCGCCGGCATCGGCGGCGTGACCCTGAAGTTCAGCGAGAACTTCGAGCTGAGCGGCATCGCCCTGGGCACCATCCTGGTGATCGCGTTCTTCCACCTCGTGGGTTCGGGTCGTGGGTCCGGGACGCACCGTGGCGCCGACGAGGTGACCAAGGCGCTGTGAAGCCTGCACCGTTCGACTATCTCCGGCCCGGGTCGCTCGCCGAGGCGGCAGCGGCCCTGGCCGGAGAGCCGAACGCCAAGGTGCTCGCCGGCGGCCAGAGCCTGGTTCCGCTGCTCTCGATGCGGCTGGCCGCGCCGTCGCTGCTCATCGACATCAACGCGATCCCGGGTCTCGACACCATCGACGTGACCGGCGAGGGCGTGCGGATCGGCGCCCTCGCCCGGCACGCCGACGTCCTCGCCTCCGTCGAGGTCCGCCGGGTGCAGCCGCTCGTGCCGATGGCGCTGGCGCACGTCGCGCACGCCACGATCCGCAACCGTGGCACCACCGTCGGCTCGATCGTGCACGCCGACGCGGCAGCCGAGATGCCGGTGGTGCTCTCCCTGCTCGGTGGCTCGGTCGAGGTGGAGTCGCCGACCGGGCGGCGCACGATCGAGGCGGCCGACCTGTTCCTCGGCCCGCTGGAGTCGTCGCTGCACCACGACGAGATCGCCGTGTCGGCGTACTTCCCGGCGCTGGCGCCTGGCGCGGGCGTGGCGTTCGACGAGATCGCCCGACGTCACGGCGACTACGCGATGTGCGGCGTCGCAGCACTGGTGCGTCTCGAGGGGGACACGGTCGTCTCCGCGCACGCCGGCTATCTCTCGGTCAACGAGGTTCCCACCGTGCTGGACCTGACTGCTGCGTTCGCTCACGGGACGACCGACCAGACCTTCGCCGATGCGGCCGAGCTGGCCCTCGGCTCGCTCGACCCGGTGGCCGACATCCACGCCACCGCCGACTATCGCGCGCAGCTGGTCCGGGTGCTCACCGCCCGAGTGCTGCGGACAGCCCATGACGATGCTCGTTCGCGAGCCCATGACAACGCCCGGGGGAGGGCACGATGACCGAGCAGCTGCACGACGTACGCCTGGTCGTGAACGGCGCGGCCCACGACGTGCAGGTGCCGGCCCGCCGGCTGCTGTCCGACGCGCTGCGCCACGACCTGGAGCTCACCGGCACCCACGTGGGTTGCGAGCACGGAGTCTGCGGCGCCTGCACGGTGCTCGTGGACGGCAGGCCGACCCGCTCGTGCCTGATGCTCGCGGTCTCGGCCGTCGACACCGAGATCACCACCGTGGAGGGGTTGACCGAGGACGACGGCTCACTGGGTCCGGTCCAGCAGGCGTTCCTGGAGTGCCACGGACTGCAGTGCGGCTTCTGCACGCCTGGCTTCCTGACCACGATCACTGCTGGGCTGCGCGAGAACCCGCAGCCGACGCGGGACGAGGCCAAGGACATGATCGCCGGGAACCTGTGCCGGTGCACCGGCTACCAGAACATCGTCAAGGCGGTGGGGCGCGCGGCCGAGCTGACTGCTGACCGGGCAGCCGGAGACGTGACCCGCGAGGGGTCCGGGTCATGACGACCAAGCTGTTCGGCACCCCGGTCCAGCGGGTCGAGGACCAGCGGTTCCTGCGCGGAAACGGCCGCTATGCCGACGACGTCGCGGTCTCGGCCGACACGCTGCACGCCGCGGTGCTCCGCTCACCGCACGCGCACGCCCGGATCACCGACATCGACGTCTCCGAGGTGCTCGACCTCGACGGCGTCTATGCCGTGTGGACCTACGAGGACCTGACCGGCCCGATGGCCGAGCCGTTGCCGCTGCTGATCCCGCACCCCGCGCTCACCCACGGTCGCACCCAGTACGCCCTGGCCAAGGACGAGGTCAACCACGTCGGCGAGGCGATCGCCTTCGTGGTGGCGAAGGACCGTTACGTCGCCGAGGACGCCGTCGACCGGATCCGGGTCAGCTATGAGCTCCTCGAGCCCGTCGTCGGGATCGAGAACGCGCGCGCCGCCGAGCTGCTCGTCCACGACGACGTCCCGGGCAACGTGGGCGCCCGGATGGAGCAGGAGGTCGGGGACGCCCGGGCGGCCGTCGCGGCGGCGCCCCACCGGCTGGAGCTCGACCTGACCATCGAGCGGAGCGCCTGCATGCCCCTGGAGGGCCGCGGCACCGTCGCCCGCTGGGACGCCGACATCAACCGGCTCCAGGTGTGGACCTCGACCCAGACCTCCACCGGCGTCCGTGCCGCCGTCGCGGTGAAGCTGGGTCTCGACCTCGGTCAGGTCGACGTGATCACCCCCGACGTCGGTGGCGGCTTCGGCGTCAAGATCAACCACCCGTGGCCGGAGGAGCTGCTGGTCCCGCTCGCCGCGCGCACGCTCGGCCGCACGGTGAAGTTCACCGAGGACCGGCGCGAGCACTTCATCTCCTCGGCGCACGAGCGCGGCCAGGTCCACCACGTCGAGGTCGGCTTCGACGACGAGGGCCGGCTGCTCGGTCTCGACGTCCAGTTCTGGCACGACCACGGCGCCTACACGCCCTACGGCCTGATCGTCCCGATCATCACCTCGACCCAGCTGCTCGGCCCCTACAAGCCGCAGAACTACCGTGTGGTCTTCGAGTCGCTCTACACCAACACCGTGATGGTGACGCCCTACCGCGGAGCCGGTCGGCCGCAGGGCTGCTACGTGATGGAGCGGACGATGGACGCCATCGCGGCGTACCTCGGCAAGGACCGCACCGAGGTGCGCTCCACCAACTTCATCCAGCCCGACGAGTTCCCCTACGACCACGGTCTGGTCTTCCAGGACGGCCGCGAGCTGGAGTACGACTCCGGCGACTACCCGGCCTCGATGGAGAAGATCAAGGCCCTGATCGGGTGGGATGAGTTCCCCGCGTTCAAGGCCGAGATGGCAGCCGAGGGCCGGCAGGTCGGGATCGGTCTCGCCTGCTACGTCGAGGGCACCGGCGTCGGCCCCTACGAGGGTGCGCACGTGCACATCGAGACCTCCGGCAAGGTCAAGGTGGCCACCGGCCTGACCACCCAGGGGCAGGGCCACGCCACGGTCTTCGCCCAGCTCGTCGCCGACGAGCTCGGCTGCCGCTTCGAGGACGTCGAGGTGGTCACTGGCGACACCCGGCGGATGCCCTACGCCGTCGGCACCTTCGCCTCGCGCGCCGCCGTGATGAGTGGCTCGGCGATCCACCTGGCTGCGAAGCGGGCGAAGGAGAAGGTGCTCAAGATCGCCTCCGACGCGCTGGAGGCGGACCCGGCCGATCTGCAGATCGTCGACGGCGTGGTGTCCGTCAAGGGAGCGCCGGGTTCCTCGATCGACCTCGGCACCGTCTCGGTGCTGTCCAACCCGCTGCGCTACGCCTTCGACGAGGCCTCCAAGGTGGCGACGCAGTTCTCCGTGGGCGACCCCGGCAAGCCGCCGGTGCCCGAGGACGAGGAGCCGGGACTCGAGGGCCGCGACTTCTACTCACCCGAGCGGGCCACCTTCGCCTCCGGGATGCACGCTGCCATCATCGAGACCGACCCGCTCACCGCCGAGATCACGATCCTGAAGTACGCCGTGGTCCACGACTGCGGCCACCTGATCAACCCGATGATCGTCGAGGGCCAGATCCACGGCGGCGTGGCGCAGGGTGTGGGCGGCGCGCTCTACGAGCGGATGGCCTACGACGCCCACGGGCAGCTGCAGAACGCCTCGTTCATGGACTTCCTGATGCCCTACGTCACCGAGGTCCCGGACACGATCGACATCGACCACCTCGAGACCCCCTCGCCGCTGAACCCGCTCGGGATCAAGGGCGCCGGCGAGGCCGGGGTGATCCCCGCCAGTGCCCTGTTCGCTGCCGCGATCGAGGACGCCGAGGGCTTCCCGATCACGGCGATGCCGATCTCGCCGTCCGACCTGTTCGAGCTGCGTTCGCAGCACGCCCCCAGCACCGAGGAGACCTGATGTTGTTCACCGGCGAAGCCGTCCTGCACGCCCCGGCCGAGCGGGTCTGGGAGGTCCTTCTCGACCCAGCGGTCCTGGTGCGCACGATCCCCGGGTGCGAGCGGCTCGAGTCGTCCGGCGAGAACGCCTACTCGATGACGGTCACGGCCGGGGTCGCGGCGATCCGGGGCACCTACACGGGTTCGGTGTCGCTCACCGACCTGGTGCCGCAGGAGTCCCTGCTGATGAAGCTCCAGGGGGCCGGTGCGCCGGGCACCATCGGGGCCGACGTACGAGTCGGCTTCCGGGAGGACGGTGACGGCACCACGACGATCACCTACGACGCCAAGGCCGTCGTCGGCGGGATGGTCGGCGGGGTGGGGCAGCGGATGCTCACCAGCGTGTCGCGTCGGATGGCCGGCGAGTTCTTCGGCAACCTCGACGCGGTGCTGACCGGCACCGAAGCCACCCCCGAGGTGGCGGTCTCGGGCAGCGCCGAGGGCGAGGGGCAGGTGTTCACCGCACCGGCGGCGGCTGCCCGGGCCGAAGGAGTCGGACCCGACTTCCTGCACGGTGTTGCCGTCGGCGCCGGCCTGGTGCTGGTCGGCGTGGTCGTCGGGGCCGTCCTGGGGCGGCGACGCCGGTGACCTCGGCGGACCTCACCGTCGAGTCCACCGCCCGGGAGATGGCCCGGGCGGTCCGGGACCGTGAGATCTCCGCGCGCGAGCTGCTCGAGCTGCACCTGGCCCGGATCGAGGAGCGCAACCCGGAGCTGAACGCGCTCGTGTCCCTCGACCCCGACCGCGCCCGTGACGGCGCCGCCAGGGCCGACGAGCACCTCGCCTCCGGCGGGGAGCCGGGTGCCCTGCACGGCCTGCCCTTCGCCTTCAAGGACACCCACGCGGTCGCCGGCTGGCGCACGACCTACGGCTCACCGCTGTTCGCCGACCACGTTCCCGAGCAGGACGAGCTGCTCGTGGAACGGGTTCGCGGCGCGGGGGCGGTGGTGATCGGCAAGAGCAACGTGCCTGAGTTCGCGGCCGGCTCGCACACGTTCAACACGGTCTTCGGCACCACCCTCAACCCGGTCGACCCCACCCGGTCGGCCGGGGGCTCCAGCGGCGGTGCCGCCTGCGCCCTCGCCTCCGGGATGGTCCCGCTCGCCGACGGCTCCGACATGGGTGGCTCGCTGCGCAACCCGGCATCGTTCTGCGGGGTCGTGGGTCTGCGACCGTCCCTCGGTCGGGTGCCGGAATGGCCGCTCTACAACCAGTGGGAGACGACCTCGGTCGGGGGCCCGATGGCACGCAACGTCGGGGACCTCGCGCTGCTGCTCTCGGTGCTGGCCGGGCCCGACCCGCGGGTGCCGCAGGCGCTCGGCGACGCGGGCTCGACCTTTGCGCCCCCCTTGTCCGGATCCATGGCGGGGCTGCGCGTGGCGCTCTCGGTGGACCTCGGTGGGGCGTTCGCCGTCGACGCCGAGGTCGCCGGCGTGGTGGAGTCCTCGGGTGCGGTCTTCGCCGCGACCGGTGCCTCGGTCGCCTCCGCCCACCCCGACCTGTCGCTCGCCGAGGACACCTTCCGCACACTGCGGGCCTGGCACCTGCATGCGAAGTTCGGCCGGCTGCTCGCCGAGCACCCTGACTCGTTCAAGCAGTCGCTGGCCGACAACATCCGGGCCGGGGAGCCTCTCACCGGTGCCGACGTGGCCCGTGCCTACACGCAGCGCACCACGCTCTCGGAAGTGATGCGTGAGTTCTTCACCGACCACGACGTGCTGGTGCTGCCGGTCTCGCAGGTCCCCCCGTTCCCGGCCGACCAGGAGTTCCCCACCGAGATCAACGGTCAGCCGCTGGAGACCTATCTCGACTGGATGCGGTCGGCGTACCTCATCAGCGCCACCGGATGCCCCGCCATCGCGGTGCCGGCCGGCCAGACCCGCGACGGTCTGCCCGTGGGCATCCAGATCGTCGGACCGCACGGCTCCGAGCGCCGGCTGCTCGAGATCGCCGCGGGGTTCGAAGCCACCTGAGTACGGTGGGGTGAACTGCTCGGCGTCACCGCAGGCCTTCGTGGCCGGCGGATCCGGGCTGAGAGGACCATCGTGTGCTTCTCGGTCGAGGCCGACGTCGTAGCCGGTGCCGTCCTGCTCCCGATGGCGGTCGTGGCGCTGCGCGAGGTGCGTCACGTCCGCGAGCTGCCGTTCGCCGCCCTGCCCCTGCTCTTCGCGCTGCACCAGCTCGTGGAAGCCGTGATCTGGGCAGGTCTCGAAGGTGCCGTCGTGCCGGAGGCACTGCAGCACGGTGCCGTGCTGATCTACCTGGGCTACGCGATGGTGGTGCTGCCCACGCTCTTCCCGCTGTCGGTGCTGCTGCTGGAACCGCACGGCGCCCGACTGCGGGTGGCACCGTTCGTGCTTCTCGGTGCCGTGACGTCGGTGGCGCTCGGGGCCGAGGTGTTCTCCGCCCCGGTGTCGGCGGTGGCCCATCCGTACGCGCTCGAGTACGTCACCGGCCTGAGCCACGGTGACCTCCTGACCGTTCCCTACGTGGTCGCGGTGATCGGTCCGGCCCTGCTGTCCGGGTACCGCTCCCTCGTCGCGTTCGGGTGGGTGAACCTGGTGGGACTGGTGGCCGTCGCGTTCGTGTACGTCGACGCCTTCGCGTCCCTGTGGTGCATCTACGCGGCCCTGTCCTCGACGCTGATCGTGCTGCACATGGTCCGGCGTCGTCGCCTGCCCGACTCGGACCGGCTCGAGGGCCTGCCCCGGCTCGCCCGCAGCTGACGAGGATCGCGCCGCGCACTGCCCGCGTCCGGCAACGGTCCTGAGTTCCTCCAGGACGTCTAGCCCACCTGGCCCAATGCGGCGGTGACCCCTACCGACCTGAGTGGGCGGCACCTAGCGTCGCAAGAGATCTGCACGTTCACCGGCCCTGTTCGGGAGGTACTCCGCTCATGCTCACCGTCGACGAGTCCATCGTCATCAACAAGCCGCGCATCGAGGTCTGGGAGTTCATGTCCGACCCGGACAACGTCCCTGTCTACAACGGCAACATCGTCGAGTACGAGATGGTCTCCGGGGAGAAGACGGAGCCGGGCCGGGTCTGCCACGGCGTGGTCAAGGTCGCCGGCCGGCGCCTCGAGCTGACCGACGAGCTGGTGGAGGTCGAGCCCGGAAGCCGGAGCAAGCTCGTCTCCGAGGACGCCACCATTCCGTACACGCTGTCGCTGACCTACGAGGACGAGGGCGACGGCACCCGGGTCAGCTGGCACCAGGAGATGGAGTCGCTCAAGGGCGTGTTCAAGTTCGCGGACCCGATCGTGATGAAGCTCTACACCCGCGACGTGCGCTCCAACCTGGAGAAGGCCAAGACCATCCTGGAGTCATGAGGCCGTGCCCGGCACCCCCGCCGGGGTCCGGGGCCAGGTCCAGGCGTGCCGGATCACCAGCGCCAGCAGGAGCGCCTCGACGGTGCTGCCCAGAACGAAGTAGCCCCACTCGCCGACGGCGCTGCCGATGATGGTCACGGCGTAGACCGCGGCCACCGCGATGTTCACCAGGCGGCTCGTCGCCGGACGCATCACGAGCGTCAGGTAGATCATCACGCTGGGGATGACGATGTAGAGCGTGGTGAAGAACAGGAACGGCTGGCCGATGTCGAACACGGCGACCTTGCCGGACTCGAGGTCGGCACGGAAGTCCGGTCGGTAGAGCGAGAACAGGTCGACGTAGGCGAACACGAACAGCACCGACGTCCAGAGCGCGGAGATCTGCAACCGGGTGTCGATGCGGCCGGAGTCGGCGTACCGGCTCGGAGCACGGGTCATCAGTGGCGCCCTTCCCTCAGGGTCGGCCGCGGTGGCCGGCGCACCTCAGGGTAGTGAGCGCAGGCGGACGTGGGCATGGCCCGAGCGGGTGGGTCCCGGCATCCGGCTGGGCGTCCGGTAGGCACCCGGGCACTGGCACAGTGAGCGGATGCGCAACCCCGCCACCGGCGCCTTCGCTGCCCTCGGCCTGATCTGGGGCAGCAACTTCATCTTCATGAAGTGGGCGGCCGAGACGATCAGCCCCGGGCAGATCGCCGTCCTGCGTGTGCTGTGCGGCTTCCTGCCCATCGTGGCGTACGCCGCTGCACGTGGAGTGCTGCGGCGCGACCACGTCCGGCACGTGCACCACTTCCTGGCGATGTCGGTGCTGGCCACCAGCGTCTACTACTTCGCCTACGCGGCAGGAACGGCACTGCTGCCCTCGGGCATCGCGGGCGCACTCAGCGGCGCGATCCCACTGTTCTCCTTCGTGGCCGCGGTGATCTTCCTGCGCGAGGAGCGGATCACGACCAACCGGCTGCTCGGGATCGTCATCGGCTTCGCGGGCGTGCTGCTGATCGCGCGACCTTGGGAGAGCACCGGCGGCGTCGACCCGGTCGGCGTGCTCTACATGCTCCTCGGCTCGCTCAGCGTCGGTCTCTCGTTCGTCTACGCGCGCAAGTTCCTCGTCGGGCTGTCGATCCCCGGCGCGGCGCTCACGTCGTACCAGATGGGGCTGGGGCTGCTCACGCTCGCGGTCGTGACCGACTACGACGGGATCACCGACATCGGACAGGACGTGCGGGCACTGGTCGCGCTCGTGCTGGGGCTCGGGCTGCTCGGCACCGGGGTGGCCTACATCCTCTACTACTTCATCGTCGACCGGCTGGGAGCGGTCACGGCCTCCAGCTCGACCTATCTCCCGCCGATCGTGGCGCTCGCGATCGGGTGGCTGCTGGTGGGTGAGCCGTTGACCCTGCTCGACGGCGCTGCCGTGCTGCTCATCCTGGTGGGCGTGAGCGTGCTGCGACTACGTCCTCGTGGGAAGGCCGCCGTCGGGGCACGGCCCTGACGGCTCAGCCACAACCCGGACTGCCCGGTCGGCGAGGGCTCGGCAACCCGGACTGCCCGGTCGGCGAGGGTTCAGCAACCCGGACTGCCCGGTCGGTGTGCTGGGTCAGTTGGCCGGGGTGAAGCCCTGGCTGCGCTCGCCGTCGATCAGGTAGCGACCGTCCTCGAAGACGAGGTCGAGAACGGTGGGGCCGGGGCCGTTGTCGAAGTTGTCGAAGCGGACCTGGTAGCTGACGCTGAGGTTGTCCGGGTTGGCGGAGATGCTCAGCACCCGGCCGTTGCTGGCGGAGTCCCAGAACCGCTTGTAGGTCTCGAAGCCGCCGCTCTCGTTCTGGAACTTCGGGGTCAGCATCTGCCACGACGTGGCCGGGTCCGAGCCGACGGCGTCGACGTAGTCGCGGATGAAGGTCTTGATGCCCTCCTCGGTCGGCTCGGGCTCCTCCTCGGGCGTGCTGGACGGTTGGCTCGACGCGCCGGACCCCGCCTGGTTCGAGGGTGCGTCACCGTCAGCGAGTGCGGCCCACAGCCCCAGTCCGAGCAGGATCGCCGCGACGAGGCCGACCAGCAGCCGGTTCGTCGGCGTGCGCCAGAGCTTGCGGACACCGCCCGCGGGGCCGGCGCCTGACGCCCTGGTGGTCAGGGTCCGGTCGGCCGGGGTCGGCGCGATGACCGGTGGTGGTGTGGGGTCTGCCCGCGTGGGGTCGAGCGCGTGGTCGGTCCGGTCTGCGAGGAAGCTGCGGACCTGGGCCATCGACCACCGCTGTGCCGGGTCCTTGACCAGGGTTCCTGCGAGCAGCGGGGTCAGCCAGCCCGCCTCGAGGTACGGGGGGTCCTCGTTGACGATCCGGTAGAGCCCGCCGAGGACGTTGTCCCCGATCTCGTAGGGCGGCCGACCGGCCAGGACGAAGAAGGTGGTGGCTCCCAGCGACCAGACGTCCACGGCCTCGTCGCCGCGGCCGCCCATGGCGACCTCCGGGGCGAGGTAAGCCGGTGAGCCGGTGACCATCCCGGTCTGGGTGAGCGCGGGGTCGGCAGCGATCCGGGCGATGCCGAAGTCGGTGAGCTTCGCCCGACGGTTCGTGTCGATCAGGATGTTGGCCGGCTTGACGTCCCTGTGCACGATGCCCGCGGCGTGGGCGGCCAGCAGCGCGTCGGCCGTCTGCCAGAGCAGCGGTGCGGCGTCGTCGGGGGAGAGCGGGCCACGGGAGCGGACGAGCTGGGCGAGGGTGGTGCCCTCGACGTACTCCATCACCAGCCAGTGGCCGCTGGTCTCCGGATCGATCACGACGTCGAAGACCGCCACCACGTGCGGGTGGTGCAGCTGCGCGCTCAGGCGCGCCTCGCGCTCGGCGCGGGCGAGGTCGGTGCTGTCCGCGCCCGGCATCAGGCCGATCTGCTTCAGGGCGACCTGGCGACCGAGGACCTCGTCGCGGCCGAGCCACACTGCGCCCATCCCGCCCCGACCGATCTCACGGTCGAGCGAGTACCTGCCTGCAATCACGCGGGGGCCCTTCGGTCGACGGCCTGTCTGCGCTCCATCGTAGGCGCGCCGGAGGGGGTCCTGGCCCACAGGTGACCGGCCCGAACAGCCGGGGCGGGGGTCCTCGACGTGCGCGGGCGCCGCCTACTCGGACGGTTGCGGAACGCTGCACTTCACCTTCGGGTTGACTCCGAGGTAGTTCAGCGGGCCGGCGACCACCGTCAGGACGGTGTCGCTGACCTGCTTGCAGCTCACGTCGTTCTCGTTGGAGAAGTAGCCGCGCTGGAACGCCGCCAGCAGGCCGATCAGCAGCCACACCACCACGATGATCCCGATCAGTCTGCTCATGTCGTGCTCCTCGCTCATCGGTCCGGATGAGCCGCTCATACCCAGTGCGAGCGGAACTGATGCCCACGGGTCAGCTCGGTCTGTCGAGCACCCGCCCTTCAGGGGCCGCGGACATGGCCGACACGGTGCCGCGCGAACGCCGGTAGCGCCGGCTCTGCACCGCTACTCTCGGCGACATGACTGTGGCGAACGACCTTGGCTATCGGTTCAAGCCGGCTAATCCGGTGCAGCGTGCGTTGCAGAGGATGGTCGCGACCCGTGGCGGTGCCTGGGTCTTCGCCCGGGTGCTGCCGACCCTGGACACCTGGGTCCAGCGCCTCACCCGGCAGCGCCACACCGTGGCCAGCCTGCTGGCCGGTCTGCCCGTCGTCGACGTGACCACCAAGGGGCGCAAGAGTGGGTTGCCGCGTACCGCTCATCTCATCGCGATCCCGTTCGGCGACACGTTGGCCCTCCTCGGCACCAACTTCGGCCAGGAGTCGACCCCTACCTGGGTGCTCAACCTGGAGGCCGACCCAGCGGCGACGATGACCTACCGAGGGACCAGCCTCGAGGTCGTGGCCCGCCCGACGAGCGATGCCGAGCAGGCAGAGGTCCTGGCCTGTGCTGAGAAGATCTACGTCGGCTACCGCAAGTACCAGACCCGGATCACCGGCCGGCGCCTGCGGGTGTTCGTGCTCGAAGCCGCTGCCTGACCCTGGATCGGGGGCTGGTGCCGGGGGCAGCCCGACGGGTCTCGACCAACGAGTTCGGCGGCGGCATACTCACTCGAATGAGTGCCATGGCCTTCGAGTTCGACGGTCCGGTCATCGAGTGGCGGGGGCCGGCGCCGTTCTACTTCGTGCGCATCCCGGAGGAGGAGAGCGCGGACATCAAGTTCGCGGCCAAGGGGATCGAGTACTGGGGCCAGGTGCCGGTGGTCGTGCGCATCGACGGGGTCGAGTTCGCGACGGCACTGTTCCCCAAGGATGGTCACTACCTGCTCCCGGTGAAGGACGCGGTGCGCAAGGCGGCCGGCATCGAGTTCGACCAGGTGGTGGAGGTCGCCCTGAATGTCGGGCGCGCGTAGGCGCTGGTTGAATCTCGAGGGTGACCGAGGACGAGCACGCCGTCGACGCGGACCAGGTGCCGTGGGCCATGCAGATCGTGGTGCAGGTCGCGAAGGACCCGGCGCCGGAGCACACCGCAGTCCTCTGCGCGACCGCCTCCGCCGTGGCTCTGGCGTTGGCCGCGTTCACGGCTGACGATGCCGATCCGGAGGTCCGGGCACGCACGAACCGTTGGCGCTCGGGGCCGATCCGCAAGGTCGTACGCCGTGCACGTGGTGCCGGGTGGACCCGCCAGCTGGCCGTGCCGGGAGTCTTCGTCCACCGGGCCGACGACGTGGTCGTGGCGGTGCACGTCCCCGGACCCGTCGACCAGGTGCACGCCGAGATCGCGCGGCTGCAGGTCGGCGGGCTGACCCTGGAGGACACCCGAACCCACGTTCCGAACGACGCGGCCGTGCGACTGGTGCTCAACCCGCTCGTGGACATGACCACCGGCAAGGCTGCCGCGCAGGTCGGCCACGCCGCCCAGCTCGTCCTCGAGACGCTCCCCGTCGACGTCGCTGCGGCCTGGACCGGGTCAGGGGCACCGGTGAGCGTCTCCGTCGCCCCCGAAGGCCTCTGGGACCGGCTCGTCGCGACCGCACCGGTCGTCGTGGCCGACGGCGGATTCACCGAGGTCAGTCCCGGGACGATCACTGTCGTCGCCGAGCATCCCCTCGTCCGGGAGCAGTGACCCGGACGGGTCGATGCTCGGTGGTCGGGCTCGGTCTCAGCGCATCCCCGGGATCCGGATCAGCGCCATCTGCCCGCCCTCGCGCTTGTAGGTGAAGTCGGGCCCGGGCGGTGCGAAGTTGTCGTCACCAGGAGCCTTCTCCACCCAGAGCGAGTGAGCCTGGACGTTGATCAGGAACGCGCCTGGCCCGAAGGCCTTGGACGCGTCGACGATGCCGGTCGACTCCCAGGCCCCCAGGTTGCCGTCGGGTCGCCCGTCGACGTCGGTCGGACCGCCGTCGGCCGACTGGTCCACCTTGGCGATCACGTCAGGCTTGCCGGAGAAGGGCACGAACCACAGCCGGCCCGTCGTGGCGTTCGGGTCGGTCGAGTCGGTGGGGAACTGCTGGCTCGATCCCGGGTCCTCGGTGATCAGCAGGCCGGTCTTGGTCGACTCGAGGTTGTCGGGCTGGTGCACCTCGTCCAGCGTCTTGACCGGGTTGTCGTCGCCTTCGACCAGCACGGTCAGGGACTTCACCTTCTTGGGGTTCCTCTTGTCGAGCTCCATCCGCCAGACGCGGCCGTTGCTCGAGGGGAAGGGCGTGTCGGTCGCGGAGGCGCGCCCCCGGCCCGAGTCAGCCAGGTAGACGACGTTGTGCATGCCGCGACGCTTGTCGTAGGCGATGTCCTCGATGCGCACGAACTGGAAGACGTCGTGCAGGTCGCTCCAGTGCTGCAGCACCCACTGCGGACCGTCGATGCCCGTGCGGGTCGGCTTGCGCAGGTCGGTCTGCCAGCTCCCGTCGTCGGGCGGCGCCGGGTAGCCCACGTCGGCAGCCTTGACCTCGCTGCCGTCGCGGTTCTTGCCGGTCGCGATCCGCTTGGGGACCTTGATGAAGTGGCCCGTGACCTTGGCCTTGGAGCCGGGGACCACGTCGTAGTAGTCGTCGACACCAGGGGTGTCGGACACGAAGGCCCAGAGGTGGCCCTTGTCCTTCATCAGCGACTTCGCGCTCTTCGCGATGTAGGAGTAGAGCTGCGACTGGGCGAACCCGCCACCGCCTTCCTCGACAGCGGTCAGCGGTCCGCTGGTGAAGGTGTCGTCGCCCGAGATCACGACCGGCTTCCGGTACCCCGGGATGGGTACGGCGTTCTCGTGGTTGTGCCGGCCCATGCCGTAGATCGGCACGCGCTTTCCGCTCCTGACGTCCAGAGCCACCACGACCCCGGCCTCTTCCTCGGCCGCGCTGCCCGGAACCGGCGGCCACGAGTTCTCCTGGCGGTAGACGTAGTCCGGCGACTCCTCGTTGGTGAACAGGATCGGCCGCTTGAAGCCCTCGCGCCGGGTGGCCAGGTAGTTGGAGCAGAACCGCTGGTAGCCCTCACTGCTCTTGATCACCATCTCACCGCTCAGCGTGCTCGCCCCGCGCCGGTTCATCACCAGGTGGCTCACCTGGGCATTGTCGAAGTCGTTCTCGCCGGTCTCGGCCGTCGGCCCATCCGTCTTGTAGGGGAAGGGGACCTTGCTGGTCTCGTGGTTGACGTAGACGTCGACCTTGCCGCCTCGCCCGCGAGACCGGGGGAGCAGCGAGATCCCGTCCGGGACCGCCTCGAACTGGTAGCCGCTGCGGAGCTTGTCGCCGACCGTCAGCAGCGGGGTGACGGTGACGCCCCGTCGCACCGGGGTCAGCATGGCCGGCTGGGTGGTCCGGAAGCCCTTGCGGTGGCGGTGCCGATCCGCGTCCGCGTTCGCGGCGGTCAGGCCGCTCAGGACGAGTGCCCCCGTCGCCGCCACTGCCACTGCCGCCAGAGTCTTGGTTCGCCGCATGCCGCCACCTCTTCCACGAGACCTGTCCAACCTGAGTTGTCTAACAGAGGTCCGCGGATCGGTCCAGAGTCCCGGATGGCTGGTGCATGTCGGTCGGTCGACGGTTTCGGCGGCTTTGACCGGCTGTGCCTGAGCCTGGCGGTCGGTCGCTGGAAAGAGCGTTCAGGAGAGATCGACCGATGGGGTCGACGGTGGCTGGAACGGCAGACTCTCCTCGGCCGGCATCAGGATCCACAGGATCGGGTAGACCAGGAGCTGGCTGCCAGGGATGACCATGAGCAGCAGCACGAACAGGAGTCGCGCGACCCAGGGCGTGATGCCGAAGCGTCGGCCGAGGCCGGCGCACACACCGCCGAGGACTCGCCCGTCCCGTGGCCGGACCAAGCCCTGCTGCGCGAAGCTCTGGCGGATGTCGCTCATCGTGTTGCACTTCCTTCGGGTCGGTGTCAGGGAGTATCCCTGTCCTACCTCAACTGTGCGCCCGACCTGGGGCCCGAGTACATCGGGGGCAGCCCTGGTCCGACCCTGAACCCAGGAGCGCTGTCGTGCCGTGAGCTGGTTTGTCGTCAGCGCATCGAGAAGGTCGCCAGGCCGACACCGGTGAGGTGGGCCGCGAAGGCGAGAACCGTCAGGGAGTGGAAGACCTCGTGGAAGCCGAACCAGCGCGGCCATGGGTTGGGTCTCTGGAATCCGTAGACCAGCCCGCCGAGGGTGTAGAGCGCCGCCCCCGCCGCCAGCATCAGGAGAGTGGCAGTGCCGATGCCAGGGCTGAGCCCCTCCGCCCCGCGCAGCAGGTAGGGCGTGAAGGGGAGCGCTGCCGCACCCAGGGCGATGTAGACCGGGGTGTGCAGCCACCTGGGCGCGTTGATCCAGAGGACCCGGAACAGCACACCGAGGAAGGCCCCCGCCCACACGATCCAGAGCAGGACGGCCTGCTGCTCACCCTTGAGCAGGATCAGGCTGTAGGCGGTGTAGGACCCGGCTATCAGCAAGAAGATGTTGGCATGGTCGAGGCGACGCAGGAGCACGCCGGTTCGCGGTGACCACGCGCCGCGGTGGTAGGCCGCTGAGACGGTGAACAGCGCCAGGGCCGAACCCATGAAGACGCTCGAGCCCACGCGCGTGCTGGCCGTGGGGGACATGGCGACGAGCAGGACCCCTGCGGCGATCGTCAGCGGGATCGTCCCCAGGTGCAGCCATCCCCTGAGCCGCGGCTTGACCTCGGCGAGCGCGCCCCGCACCTGAAGGGTCGCACCGACACCCATGGCAGGCGGTGCGAGCTCAGCGTCGTGCTGACGGCGACCTCGCGTGGGGCTGAACGGCTCGTATCGGTCGTCTTGGAGGAGGGGTGAGATGAGGTGCTCCGGTCCGGAGGTTTCGGCGGCTGGTGGTGGGCTACCGAGGTCCAGGGCAGAGAGCCAGTGTGCCACGGATCACACCCGGCCGCGGCTCGTCGATGTGGCCCCCAGCTCAGGGGAGGCGTTGACGCGCCGGAAAATGATGCTAATAATACTAGCACTATGCGATGGACCATCGATCACTCCTCCCGGGAGTCGCTGCAGCACCAGATCGCCAGCGGTGCCCGTCACGGCGTGGCCTCGGGGGTCCTCACGGTCGGCGAGCAGCTCCCCCCGGCGGCTGAGCTCGCCGCCGCCCTGTCGGTGGACCGCAACACCGTGCTGGCGGCGTACCGACAGCTGCGTGACGAGGGCCTGCTGGAGTTCCGGCGAGGTCGCGGAGCGCGCGTCACCTCGGCCGCCCCCGACCTGTCGCCGGTGTCAGAGGCCGCCCATGCCTTGGTCACCGTCGCGCGCTCGCACGGCATCGGCCGCGCGGAGCTGATCCGCATCATCGAGGAGCTGACATGACCAAGCCCGACTCCGCCGACATCAGCCGGTACTCGATCTACACCGGCCGGGCCACGAACTGGATCATGATCGCCACCATTGCCGTGATGGCGATTCCGCTGATCATTCTCGGAGGTGACCCCCGCCAGGGTGAACGGGATCTGATGGTGCCGCTGCTTCTGTACGCCGCCGGGGTCGCCCTGTATGCGCTGACCGGGTCGAGTGTCAGGACCACCGCCGGCCCCAACGGAGTCACCGTGCACTTCGGGGCGTTCGGATGGCCACGCTGCACGTATCGACTCGACGAGATCGACCGGGCCGAGGTGATCGACCTGCACCCCCTCTACGTCGCATTCGGCTTCTGGTGGACACCGAGGCGCACCTGCTGCACCGTCCGCTCCGGGCCCACCCTGCGACTGTTCCTGCACAGTGGTCGCACCGTCACCATCACCGCGCCCGACCCCCACGCAGCGGTCGCCGCGGTCGACGAGGGGAAGAGCGCCCAGCTGTAGGGCGCGCTGATCGCGGTCGCGACGACCGGGCACCCGGCTTGCGTCAGTCGTCGGGTGGCGGTCTCGTGACCAGGCGTCTCACGTCGGCGGGTGGGTCGAACTCGTAGTCGTTGGCTGCGGTTCTCCGGATGGTCCAGGGTCGGGCGTGGATGAGGCGGTGGTGGTGGCCGCAGAGCAGGATCATGTTGGTCAGCGACGTTGCCCCGCCGTCGGCCCAGTGTTGCGAGGTGGTGGGCGTGGCACATCAGCGGTGGGCGTGAGCAGTTCGGGAAGCGGCAGTGCTGGTCGCGGGCGACGAGGGCTTTCCAGATCGCTGCGGTGGTGAGCCGGCGGAGTCGGCCGACGTCGAGGACTTCGGACTGTCCGTCGAGGACGGCGGGGATGATCTCGGCGTCGCAGGCCAGCCGTCGGAGGGTGGCGGGGGAGAGCTGTTCCCCGGTCTCGGTGGTGCCGAACCCGGACAGCTGCTGGAGATCCGCAAGCGTCATGGTCAGGGTCAGCCGGGGGACCGCGCCGTGGGACTCGGGCAGCAGGTCGGCGCTCTGGAGCCGTCGGCAGCCCTCGACCAGGGCGTCGAGCAGCCGGGCGCCGTGGTCGCGGGGGTCGCGGCCGTCGTGGCCGCACCCCGGGGTGTCGCAGGTGGTCGGGTCGCACACCGGGCCGGTGGTGGGTTGGGGTGCGGCGAGCGGGATCAGGGTGGCTTTCATGAAGGCGGCGTCCTCGGTGGAGCAACGTCCCTTGATCCAGGCGCCGCCGCACTGGTCGTCGATGATGGTCAGGTGCCGGCCCAGATGGGCGGCGCGTTCGAGGCGGTCCAGCTCACGCTCGGCGCGACGGTCCTCACCGTCTGGGTCGACCAGGGCCAGCAACCGGTGGGTGAGCTTCCTGAGCTCGGTCGCGTCCAGTCCCTTGGCCTCGCCCAGCAGCACCTGGACGCCGCGGCGGCGCAGGTCGGGGTCGCCGGGCAGGGTGTCGATGGCGCGGTGGATGACCTGGGCCTTGGCGGTGGAGAGCCACCCGTCGGCCAGCGCCACGCCGACCGATGCGAGCACCGGTTCCTCGACGGCCTTCGCGAGCCGCACTGTGGCGGGTCCGGCGCCCTTGTGGCCACCGGCGACGCAGGTGACGTAGTCCTGGGTCGAGGCCCACCCGGCTTCCTTGACGGCGTGGGTGGCGTCGAGCTCGCGGACCATCGCCAGCTCCAGGGCGTCCAGGGTCGACTTGAGTGCCTCGACCTCGGCCACAGCGTCCATCAGCTCAGCCCGTGGACGAGCTGCCCACAGGGTCGTGGTCCGGTCTCGCATCTGCCTGCGCACCGCCGCGAGCTCGCCCGCGAGACCACCGGATCCGGTGGTGCTGCGGGGATCGATCGGCTGGCTGCTCATAGGTCGATCCAAGCACCGGGCACTGACAGTTTCTGGGCGAGAATCCGCTGCCGTGCATGGGATGCAACGAGTTTTTCCGTGGTCGAGGGCTGCACCAAGGGTCAGGCTCTCCGACGGTTTTTCGGGCCGCCTATCCTCGCCGCACGACGCGATAGATCGTCTCCCCCTCCGGGGCTGAGCGGGTCACGTCATGCCAGCCGATCTCGTCGGCCTTCTTGGCGATGGCAGTCCTCACTTCTGCGACGTCCATGTCGTCCTCGAAGAAGGCGACGGACAGGCCGTCACCCGTCCTGGGGTCGACCAGGTGGTAGGCATCCAGCACCCCGGGCACCGTTCTGGCCGCGTCGATGACCGGGCAATCGTCGTCCGGCATCGGTTTCCATACGGCAACGCAAGCGTTCGTGGTCGGCCCCCTGAGTACTCGGGGTCTCCCATCGATGAAGGTGGAGGTGCTCTTCTGCCGCCACTCCCACTGGCCGCCCGCGGTGGCATGGTCTGCGTAGACCCGAGGTCAGTCCCTGGTCCCGGGGCGATGCGCGGCGGCTGATCGGCGTGCGGACCCGACGTACGCGAGGCCGGGGACCCTCAGACCGTCTGCTGTCTGGTACCGCGACAGCCCTTCCCGGACCATCTCCCTGATGGCGATCAGGTCGTGTGGAGGCAGCGCGGCGAGGCGTTGCTTCAGCGGGCCGGCGAGATCGATACGCAGCTCCCAGTAGTCCTCGAAGGAGGCGTCGTGAGTGGGCACGTCGACAGGCTGCACGCTGACCTGCTCGAGTCCGGCTGCGGTCAGTGTCGACTCGAGGGCGCCGTCGGCGCCCAGGGAGAACGGACCTGGGGTTCCGGTGGGGGGCACGGGCGTGCCGGTGTGCCGGTGCACGGCGTCTGCCAGCACTCCCAGCCACGGGTTGCGATCGCGCGGACCCCACACCGCGACGGCTGCTCGGCCACCTGGCCGCAGGACTCGGGTGATCTCGCGGGCGGCTAGGACCGGGTCGAGTGCGAACATGAGTCCCTCACGGCACACGACGACGTCGAACGAGTCGTCGGGCAGGTCGATCTGCTCCAGGTCGAGGACCTGCGCGCTGACCGGGGTGGCGGCTTCCCCGACCTGGGCGTAATGCGCCGCCCGCGTGGACGCGATCGCCACCATCTCCGGCGCCACGTCGGAGAGGACGACTCGTCCTCCTGGTGCGACCTGGTCGGCGATGGCCAGGCCCAGGCCGCCTGCGCCGCAGGCGAGCTCGAGCACCTCGTCGCCGGGAGCAGGCGCGACGGCGTCGACCATGAGCCGGGTGACCGGCTTCGCGCGTTCCTCGACGTGGTCGCCATGGTCCCCCCAGGACTCCGCGACCGAGCCCCACATCTGGTGGACGCGGGTGCGGATCTGTTCGGGGGTTGGTAGGTGCACAGTCTCTGACGTCATCACGCAGCCTCCTCGGTAGTTCGTTACACGTTATGAGTAACGAATATTGCTAGGCTAGACCCGTGACCGATGAAGTCAAGAGATCGCGGACCTACGACTCCTCGCTGCGCACGCAGCAGGCCTCTGATCGGCGTCGTGCACTGGCCCAGGCCGCCCGGGACCTCTTCGTCGAAGGCGGCTACCCGGCCACGACGATGGAAGCGGTCGCGAAGCGCGCAGACGTCTCGCTCAAGACGGTCTACAACGCCTACCGCAGCAAGGCGGGCCTGCTCCGAGCGGTGTGGGACCTCTCCCTCAAGGGCGACCTCGACGACGCACCCGTCGCCGAACGTCCCTGGTACGCCGAGCTCCTCTCCGAGCCGGATCCGCATCGGCAGCTAGCGATGACCGCGGAGAGCTCTCGAGTCGTCAAGACGCGCATCGGGCCCATGCTCAGGGTGATCCGCGACGCCGCGCCCATCGACGATGACCTCGCGGCACTGTGGGAGCTGATCCAGACAGACTTCCTGGACAACCAGCGCGCGATCGTCGAAAGCCTTGCCGGCAAGGGCTCCTTGCGACCAGGGCTCGATGTTCAGCGGGCCACTGACCTGATGTGGACGCTCAACCACCCAGACGTCTGGTTGCTGCTCGTCGACCGGCGAGGCTGGTCGCCGGAGGACTGGGAGAGCTGGTTCGCCAGGACCTGCCGAGAGCAGTTGCTGGCCTGACCGTTAGATCGCCTCCGGCTGGGGTGGACGCCCGCGCAACGTCGGTCGCCGATCGCGCAGGCCACGTGGCCACCCTGTCGGCGCTGCGGGAATTCGGACGCAACGGCAGGTTTCGTCCGACGTCGGTTCGGTCATGCTCCGAGCGCCACTGTTGTGGCTCCCCGTCACAACACGCTCAAGCAACTGGGCGACGCGACTCGCCCCTGGTCCCTCGGAGGAGCCACGATGTCGTTGAGGACAGCAAGGAGAACCCTGATCGGGGAGCTCGTCGCCGAGTTTGCCGGGACCATGATCCTGATCCTGTTCGGGGTCGGGGTGGTGGCGCAGGTCGTGACCAGCAAGGGCACGCTCGGCGACCACGACTCGATCGCCTGGGGCTGGGGCCTCGGTGTCGTGTTCGGTGTCTACACCGCAGCGCGGATCAGCGGTGCGCACCTCAATCCCGCCGTGACCCTTGCGCTGGCCGTCTTCGCCGGCTTCGAGTGGCGCAAGGTGCTCCCGTTCTTCGTGTCACAGGTCCTCGGCGCCTTCGCCGCCGCGCTGATGATCCGCGCCGTCTACGGCGACGCCATCGCCGCGATCGACCCCGGGCACACGATCGACACCCAGGGCATCTTCTCCACGCTGCCCGGCAACGGCGCCCTGGACATCAGCACGACCACCGCGCTGTTCGACCAGATCCTCGGCACGGCGATCCTGCTGTTCCTGATCCTGGCGGTCACCGACGTGCGCAACGACGCCCCGGCGCCGTGGATGGCGCCGTTCATCATCGGCCTCATCGTCGTCGGGATCGGGATGGCGTGGGGCACCAACGCCGGCTACGCGATCAACCCCGCGCGTGACTTCGGTCCCCGGCTGGCCTCCTTCCTCACCGGCTACGACACGGCCTGGCAGGACCAACGCGGGGCGTTCTACTTCTGGGTCCCGATCGTCGGACCACTGGTCGGCGGACTGCTCGGGGCGGGCGCCTACCGGGTCCTGATCGACCGCTTCCTGCCGGCGCAGGACGAGCCCGGCGAGGTCGGCAAGATCCCCACCCCGGAAGCCCAGGCCGAGGCCGAGGCTGAGACGAAGGCCGAGACGAAGGCCGAGACCAGGGCCAGCACCGAGACCCACCAGACCCCCGCTCACACCTCTTGAGCCGGACCACACCAAGGAGACGCACCATGGCTGAGTACGTCGGCGCCATCGACCAGGGCACCACCAGCACCCGCTTCATGGTCTTCGACCACGGCGGCAACGAGGTCGGACGGCACCAGCTCGAGCACGACCAGATCATGCCGAAGGCGGGCTGGGTGGAGCACAACCCCGTGGAGATCTGGGAGCGGACCAGCTCGGTGCTCCAGACCGCCATGGGCAGACTGGGTCTGGATGCCTCCGACCTGGCGGCGCTCGGGATCACCAACCAGCGTGAGACGACCGTCGTCTGGAACAAGCGGACCGGTCGTCCCTACTACAACGCGATCGTGTGGCAGGACACGCGGACCGACAAGATCGCCTCCGCCCTGGACGCTGACGAGCGCGGTGACCTGATCCGGCGCAAGACCGGTCTCCCTCCGGCGACGTACTTCTCCGGCGGAAAGATCCAGTGGATCCTCGAGAACGTCGACGGGGTCCGGGAAGCCGCGGAGAAGGGCGACGCCATCTTCGGCAACACCGACTCCTGGCTGCTGTGGAACCTCACCGGCGGGACCAACGGGGGCGTGCACGTCACCGACGTCACCAACGCCAGCCGCACGATGCTGATGGATCTCGAGACGTTGGAGTGGGACGACGAGCTGCTCAAGATCTTCGACATCCCGCGCTCGATGCTGCCGGAGATCCGCCCCTCCTCGGACCCGCGCACCTACGGCCACACCACGGCCAACGGGCCGCTCGGGGGCGAGGTGCCGCTGACCGCCGCGCTCGGCGACCAACAGGCCGCGATGGTGGGACAGGTGTGCCTGGCGCCCGGCGAGGCGAAGAACACCTACGGCACCGGCAACTTCCTGCTGCTGAACACGGGCGAGGAGCTCGTCCGTTCGGAGAACGGCCTGCTCTCGACGGTCTGCTACCAGTTCGGCGAGCAGAAGCCGGTCTACGCCCTCGAGGGATCGATCGCCGTCACCGGCTCGGCCGTGCAGTGGCTGCGTGACCAGCTCGGACTGATCAAGGGCGCCGAGCAGAGCGAGACCTTGGCGCGCGAGGTCGAGGACAACGGCGGCGTCTACTTCGTGCCGGCGTTCTCGGGCCTGTTCGCACCCCACTGGCGCTCCGACGCCCGCGGGGCGATCGTCGGGCTCTCCCGGTTCAACACCAACGGCCACATCGCGCGGGCCACCCTCGAGGCGATCTGCTACCAGAGCCTCGACGTCGCCGAGGCGATGGAGAAGGACTCCGGGGTCAAGCTCGAGGTGCTCAAGGTGGACGGCGGTGTCACGGCCAACGAGCTGTGCATGCAGATCCAGGCCGACGTGCTCGGGGTGACGGTCAGCCGCCCGGTGGTGGCGGAGACGACCGCTCTCGGGGCGGCGTACGCCGCTGGCCTGGCGGTCGGCTTCTGGGAGGACCCGGAGGAGCTGAGGAAGAACTGGAACGAGAGCAAGCGGTGGACGCCTCAGTGGGACGATGCGCAGCGGGAGGAAGGCCGCGTAGGTTGGCGCAAGGCGATCACCCGCACCTTCGACTGGGTCGACGTCACGTAGCAGACCTGACCTCGGTGCCCACGCCGGTCAGCGATCAACCGAACGGACTGGTGCGAGATGATCAAACAGCCCTTGAGCCCGCAGGCCCGCGGCGAGGTGCTCGCCCGCCTGGGCGAGGAGGAGCTCGACGTCCTGATCATCGGCGGCGGCGTCGTGGGCTCCGGGTGTGCCCTCGACGCGGCCACCCGCGGCCTCAAGGTCGGGCTGGTCGAGGCGCGTGACTACGCCGCCGGCACGTCGAGCCGCTCGACCAAGCTGTTCCACGGTGGGTTGCGCTACCTCGAGCAGCTGAACTTCGCGCTGGTCTTCGAGGCGCTGAAGGAACGACGGCTCGTGCTGGAGACCCTGTGCCCGCACCTGGCCCGTCCGGTGGAGTTCATCTACCCGCTCGAGAAGCGGATCGACCGGGCCTACGTGGGGCTGGGCATGGGCGTCTACGACGTCATGGGCGCCGGGCGCGGGGTGCCCTCGCACATGAGGCACCTGGGCCGCAAGAAGACCCGGGAGTCCTTCCCCTCCGGCAAGAAGTCGGCCATCCGCGGGGCGATCGCGTTCTACGAGGGCCAGGTCGACGACGCCCGTCACACGATGATGGTCGCCCGCACGGCCGCCGAGCACGGTGCCCTGTGCGTCAACAGCGCCCGGGCGACCGGCTTCCTGCGTGACGGCGACCGGGTGGTGGGCGCGGAGGTCACCGACCTCGAGACCGGCCAGGCCCTGAAGATCCGCGCCAAGCAGGTGATCAATGCCGCCGGGGTGTGGACCGACGAGATCCAGAAGCTGGTCGGCGGCCGAGGCCAGTTCCAGGTGCGTGCCTCCAAGGGCGTCCACCTGGTCATCCCCCGCAACCGGATCAACTCCGCCACCGGGATCATCACCCGCACCGAGAAGAGCCTGCTCTTCGTGCTGCCCTGGGGCAGCCACTGGATCATCGGCACGACCGACACCGACTGGTCCCTCGACCTCGCGCACCCGGCAGCGAGCAGCAGCGACATCGACTACCTGCTCAACCACGCGAACACCCTGCTGGCGGACCCGCTGACCCGTGAGGACGTGGTCGGGGTCTATGCCGGACTGCGGCCGCTGCTGTACGGCGAGTCGGACTCGACCAGCAAGCTCTCCCGCGAGCACGCCGTCTCCAGCCCGGTGCGAGGACTCACCGTCATCGCCGGCGGGAAGTACACGACCTATCGCGTGATGGCCAAGGACGCCGTCGACGCGGCCGTGCACGACCTGGACAAGAAGGTCCCCAAGTCGTGCACCGAGCACATCCCGCTGCTCGGAGCCGAGGGCTACTTCGGTGCGCACAACTCACGCCAGCTGATCGCGGACCGGAGCGGGCTGCACGTGTCGGTCATCGAGCACCTGCTCGGGCGCTACGGCACGCTCTACCCCGAGCTCCTGGAGCTGATCGCCGAGCGACCCGACCTCAAGGAGCCGCTCACCGGCGCCGAGGAGTACCTCCGGGCCGAGGCCTACTACGCCGCGAGCCACGAGGGCGCCCAGCACCTCGAGGACATCCTCACCCGGCGCACCCGGATCTCGATCGAGACGCCCGGCCGGGGGACCCAGGTGGCCGAGGAGGTGGCCGCCCTGGTGGCGCCGATCCTGGGTTGGGACGACGACGTCCAGAAGCGCGAGGTCGCGCACTACCGGGCGCGAGTCGAGGCCGAGCTGCAGTCCCAGCAGGAGCCGGACGACCACACCGCCGACGCAGCCCGGCTGGGTGCCCCGGACGTGCGGGGGCTCTCGCAGGGCTAGGAGCTCCCGGCGTCGTGCGGGAGCAGGGCGCGGAGTTGGTCGGTGTGCCGGGGCAGGTGGTCCTCGGCGATGCCGGCGACGATCGCCCTCAGGGGCACCGGCTCGTCGACGAGGACCTCGTCGCCCGACACCAGCCGAGCCGGCACCAGCGTGTCCAGCTCGGTCTCGCTCAGGCCCTCGGCCAGCATGCCCAGCACCTCGCCCTGGGTGCGGATGCGCTCGCGCAGACCGGCACGGTCGCCGGTCAGCCGGACCACCCGCTCGATGCTCCAGGCGTCGAGCGTCACCCGGTTGTCGTAGGTGGCGTGCATCCCGGCGGCGACGGTGGAGACAACGGCGATGGTCGCGGCGTCGACCAGGGCGACGTGTCCGAGCACCTGGAGGGCGTCCCACTCGCCGGCAGGCGGGGCGAGGGCCGCCTGGTCTGCGGGGCCGAGCACTTCGTCGGCGGCCTCGAGCAGGTCCTCGTAGGCGAGGCGCAGTGTGGTGATGTCCATCTGTGTGTGCTCCCGAGTGGTCGAGCGATCAGCGTTCAGTGCGGGCTCAGGCGTGGCCGGCGGGCATGTCCCACGGCGCCTGGGGGAGGACGTCGCCGGTCTCGAGCAGCGACTTGAGGTTCGAGAGCACGGCGGGCCAACCGTTCGAGATGCCTTCGAGCATCCCCACGTTGGGCAGGTTCTCGTGGGTCACCGTGAGCCGGACGATGTCCTGGTGCGGCTCGAGCGCCATGGTGACGACCGACTTCGGCGTCGATGGATCCGCGTCGGGGGACTCGAAGGTCATCACCAGGCGGCTGGGCCGTTCGGCCTCGAGCACCTGGCCCACGATGTCCGGTGACCCGGAACGATCGCCACGACGGTGCTCCCACGTCGATCCCGGCTGCCAGTCCGAGACGTTGGCGTGGCCCCAGTACTCCGCGGTCAGGTCGGCGTCGGTCAGGGCCTCCCACACCTGCTCGGCGCTGGCGCGGATGTAGGTGACGTAGACGTAGGTCGGCACCGCGGTGTCGGTGCCGGTGCCGGTGGTCATCGTGTCGGTCATGGCGAGCTCCTCTGCGTTGTTCTTGATCTGTCGGATGGCGTGCAGTCGTGGCTGGTCGAACCCGGAGATCCAGCGCTCCTCGATCTCGTGGATCGGCACCGGGTTCAGGTAGTGCAGGCGCTCCCGGCCCCGGCGTACGACGACGACGAGGCCTGCTCGCTCGAGCAGGTCGAGGTGCTGGGTGGCGGACTGGCGAGCCATCTCGAGGCGGTCGCACAGCTCGCTCAGCGTCTGCCCGTTGTGCTCCCGCAGCCGGTCGAGCAGCAGCCGGCGGGTGCTGTCGGCGAGCGCCTTGAACACCAGGTCCAACGGCGGCGGCTGGGGGGTCATGCGATCGATCATGCAGGTGAATACCTGCATGACGCAAGAGGGTGGGTAGCCCGTCCACCCGACTTGGCACCATCTGTGCACGAAGCCGCGTCCGATGGGCACAATCTGCCGTGGCTGCCGGTGAGGCCGCACGCTTGAATCGACCCATGACGCCCAGCCAGACCCGCAACATCCGGATCGGTATCGACACCGGGGGCACCTTCACCGACGTGGTGGCCTTCGACGAGGAGACGGGCGAGCTCGTCACCACGAAGACCCCGTCCACACCGTCGAACCCGGCCGACGGCTTCCTGGCCGGCATCGACAAGGTGCTCGCGCTGCTCGGCGCCGGGCCCGGCGCGATCGACGCGGTCAGCCACGGCACCACCGTGGCCACCAACCAGCTGCTCGAGGGGAAGGTGGACCGGCTCGGGTTCATCACCACCGAGGGTTACGAGTCGATGCTGGAGATCGCTCGCCAGTCGGTCCCCGACGGCTACGGCAACTCCTACTTCTGGGTGAAGCCCGGACGCATCGTGCCCCGCGACCTCGTCAAGGGCGTCGGCGGCCGGCTCGACTTCACCGGGGCCGAGGTGCGTCCCTTCGACGAGGCCACGGCCCGCACCGCCGCCCGCTGGTTCAGGGCGCAGGGGATCAGCACGCTCGCGGTCTGCTTCCTGCACGCCTACGCCAACCCCGACCACGAGGAGCAGATGCGCGCCGTCCTCGCCGAGGAGCACCCGGACGCGGTGGTCTCGCTGAGCAGCGAGGTGCTGCGCGAGTACCGCGAGTACGAGCGCGCGATGACCACGCTGGTCGACGCGGCGGTGAAGCCGCGGCTCTCGGCGTACGTCACCAACATCAAGACCCGGCTGGCGGCGCTCGACGACCGCGAGATCCCGTTCTACGTGATGAAGTCCAACGGGGGAGTGCTCTCCGCAGACGAGGTCGTGCACCAGCCGATCACCACCGTGCTGTCCGGCCCGGCGGCCGGCGCCCTCGGCGCGGCCCTGATCGGCCGGGTCGCGGGCTTCGACAAGGTCCTGACCTGTGACGGCGGCGGCACCTCGACCGACGTCTCCGTCGTCATCGACGGCGAGCCGACCCTGACCACCGAGGGCACCGTCGGTGCCTTCCCGTCGAAGATCCCGATGATCGACGTGGTCACCGTCGGCGCAGGCGGCGGCTCGATCGCGTGGCTCTCGCCCGAGGGCACGCTCAAGGTCGGCCCGCACTCGGCCGGCGCCGACCCCGGCCCGATCTGCTACGCCAAGGGCGGCACCGACGTCACGATCACCGATGCGCACGTCTTCCTCGGCCGGATCCCCCCGCACCTGCTCGGCGGCGAGATCCCGCTCGACGTCGACGCGGCGCGCAACGGAGTCGAGGAGCTCGCCAAGCAGCTCGGGCTCAGCCCCGAGGCGTGCGCCAACGGCGTGCTCGAGATCTCTGCCTGGAACCAGGCCAACGCCCTGCGTCAGGTGACCGTCAAGCGCGGCCTCGACGTCCGCGACTTCACGCTGACCACCTTCGGCGGCTCCGGGTCGCTGCTGCTCTGCCGGCTGATGGACGTGCTCGGCCTGCGCACCGTGCTGGTGCCGCCGAACCCGGGCAACGTCTCCGCCTTCGGCCTGCTCACCGTGGACGTCAAGAACGACTACGTCCGCACCCATGTCTCGCTGGCCGACTCGCTCGAGCCGACCGGCGTCGCCTCGATCTACGCCGGGCTCACCGACCAGGCGCGGGTCGCGTTGGACAACGAGGGCTTCGAGCCGGCCGAGCACCAGTTCGTGCGCACCGCCGACCTGCGCTACTTCGGGCAGGCCTACGAGGTGCGGGTCGCCGTCCCCGAGGGTGACATCGACGCCGACGTGCTGACCGCGGTCGCGGGCCGGTTCCACGCCGAGCACCGGGCGCTCTACGGCTACGACTTCGCCCACGACGCCACCCAGCAGGTCGAGTGGGTGAACCTCCGGGTCTCCGGCATCGGGCCGATCCAGCGACCGGAGATCAAGCGGGTCACCGCACTCGCCGGTCACACCCCGAAGCCGGCGTCGAGCCGCCCGGTCTGCTTCGACCCCGCCGAGGGGTACGTCGACACCCCGGTGCTCTGGCGTCCCGACCTCGAGGCCGGCACCGTCGTGGCCGGCCCCGCGATCATCGAGGAGTTCGGCTCCACGGTGCCGCTGCACCCGGGCTTCGCCGCCCGGATCGACGACTTCGCCAACATCATCGTCACCAGGAGCGAGCAGTGACCACGACCGTGGACGACCAGAGCACCGCCAGCCGCCGCGCACCCACCCAGTTCCCGTTCGGGATGCTCACCGGGGACGCCGGTGCCAGTGCGGACCCCGTCCTCGTCGAGATCGTCCAGGGCTCCCTGGCCGCCGTCGAGATGGAGGTCGAGACCGCGATCGGGCGCACCTCGCGCAGCCCGATGATCCGGGACGCGCACGACTTCCGCGCCGGCATCCACGACCGGCTGCTGCGCAAGCTCACCGGTCGGTCGTACTCCGCGCTGGTGCACCCCGTGGCCCGGGACTTCCCGATCGAGGAGATGGTCGAGGGCGACGTCTTCTTCCACAACGACGTCTACCGCTCCGAGGGCGGCATCGGGCACCTGCCCGACCTGTGCGTCACGGTGCCGGTCTTCGCCGGGCCCGAGGGGGAGCGCCGGGTGGTCGCGTTCGTGCAGGCCTTCGGTCACCACGACGACATCGGTGGCGCCGTCCCGGGCTCGATGCCCTCGCACGCCACCAGCGTGTTCGAGGAGGGCCTGATGGTCCCGCCGATCCGGCTGTGGAGCGCAGGTGTCCCGAACACCGCTGCGCTGGCGATCATGACCCGCAACTCCCGGATGCCGGAGAGCCTCGCCGCCGACCTCGACGCCGAGTGCTCGGCCTGCCTGATGGGCGCGCGTCGCCTCGGCGAGCTGTTCGACCGCTACGGCGTGGAGACGGTCGAGTCGTGCTTCGACGCGATCATCGACCGCACCACCACGACCTACCGGCGCGAGATCCTCTCCCAGATCCCGGTCGGGGAGTGGGTGTGGGAGGACTACGCCGAGCACGACGGCGTCGACGAGCCGAAGCTGCACACCCAGCGGATCACGATGACCCGCACCGCGGCCGACGACCCGGACGGCGAGCGGCTGATCCTCGACTTCGGCGGCACCAGCCCGCAGGCCAAGGGTCCGATCAACCACTGTGGTGACTACAGCGACGGCGTCTTCCTGAAGAAGTGGCTCGCCCCGATCCTGCGCAACCTCGCCGAGACCCCCGAGCGGATGGCCGAGCTCGACGTGAACGAGGGGATCGTCCCGCTGATCGAGATGCGGTTCCCGCCACCCGGCACGTTGCTCACCCCGGTCTTCCCGGCGCCGACCAACGCGCGTACGTTCGTGATCCTGCGCCTGCTCGGCGTGCTCGCCGGCGTGGTGGCCAAGGCCGTCGACGGGCGGATGCCGGCCGACCAGGAGACGATCCGCTACACCGGCGTCTACGGCGAGGACCTCGAGGGCCGCTCCTACCTGATGCGGGAGGTGCTGGGCGGTGGCTCGGGTGGGCGCTACTACGCCGACGGCGAGGACACCATCCACGTCGTGCCCGACTCACGGAACCTGCCCAGCGAGTTCACCGAGTCCCGGTTCCCCTTCCTGGTCGAGAGCCTGGGCCTGGCGATGGACTCCGGCGGCGCCGGCAAGTACCGCGGCGGCCTGGGCTACGAGAAGCACATCCGGATGCTCAAGGACGGTCACTTCATGTCGATCGCCGACCGGTCGATCCTGGCCTGCTGGGGCGTCAAGGGCGGACTGGCCGGCCAGCCGTTCGAGGTCGTCATCGACGCCGGCGGGCGCAACGAGCGGACGGTCGACGCCCTCGCCGACGACGAGCCGGTCAGCGCCGGTGAGGTGATCCGGATCCGCACCACCGGTGGTGGCGGCTGGGGCAACCCGCTCGAGCGCGACCCGGCGATGGTGGTCCGTGACGTGGTCTGGCGCAAGGTCTCGCCCGAGGCGGCGCTCTCGTCGTACGGCGTGGTGCTCACCGGCTCGCTCGACGACGACTCGCTCGGGCACGACGCAGCCGCGACCACCGCCGAGCGGTCGGCTCGCCCAGCTGCCGCGGAGGCGTTCTTCGACCGCGGTCCCGGCTATGCGCGCCTCTCCGGTGGTGCCGCGCACGCCGAGGTCGACCTGGTGTGACCAGACGCGTCGCGATCGTCGGCGGGCACGGGAAGACCGGGCGCGCCGTCAGCGCCGCGCTCGAGGCGCGGGGCGCCGACGTGGTGACGACCGGGCGCGACGAGCACGACGGGCCGGTGGTCAGGCTGGTGGCCGCGCTCCAGGGTTGCGACGCGGTCTACCTGATCGCGCCGAACCTGCATCCCGACGAGCCGGGCTACGTCGCCCACGCGCTCGACGCGGCGCACACGGCCGGGATCAGCCGGATCGGCTACCACTCGGTCGCCGCGCCCTACACCCCGTCGATGCCGCACCACCTCGGCAAGGCGGTCGCCGAGGACCTCGTCCGCCGCAGCGGGCTGAGCTGGACGATCCTGCAGCCCGGCCCCTACCTGCAGAACCTCGACCTGACCGCCCCGGTCCGGCTGCCCTACCGGGCGGACGCGACCTTCGGGTTCGCCGACCTCGACGAGGTGGGCGAGGCAGCGGCGATCGTGCTGCTGGAGGACGGCCATGCCGGTGCGACGTACGAGCTGGCCACGCGGAGCGCCACCGTCGCGCAGCTCGCGGCCGAGGCCGGGGTCGACGTGGTCGTCGAGCGTGCCTGGGACGCCGCTGGGCTCTACCCGCGCGAGCGGGAGTGGCTCGCGGCGATGTTCGCCTACTACGACCTGCACGGGCTCCCGGTCGGGACGCTGACCCTGAACGCGCTGCTGGGGCGCTGATGCGGTGTTGGCAAGAACTGCCAGCCATGGGCGCTTTCACTGGCCGGAGTTGCTGGTGCCCGGCCTCGGCCGTAGTCACTAGGTTCGACGCATGAGAGTCCTGCTCGCACTCGGCGGCAACGCCATGACCAACGCGGACGGGCGAGCGCGCACCGAGGACCAGATCGCCGCGGCCACCCAGGCGGCCGAGGCGATCGCAGACCTGATCGCGCACGGCGTCGACGTGGTGGTGACGCACGGCAACGGCCCTCAGGTCGGCAACCTGCTGGTGAAGAACGAGCTGGCTGCCGGCGTCGTCCCCCCGGTCCCGCTGGACTGGTGCGGGGCCCAGACCCAGGCCACGCTCGGGTTCATCCTGATGAACGCCCTCGACGCGGCGCTGCACCGTCGTGGGGTCGAGCGGCCGACCGCGGCCGTGGTCACCCGCGCCCTCGTCTCCGGCGACGACCCCGGTTTCACCAGTCCCACCAAGCCGATCGGCCGCTTCCTCCCGCGGGACGAGGCGCAGGTGCTGATCGAGCACGGCGAGACGTGGGAGGACCGTGGCGAGAAGGGCTGGCGCCGGATGGTCGCCTCGCCCGAGCCCCGCGAGGTCGTCGATGCCCCAGCCATCAAGGCGCTCGTCGACGCGGGCTTCGTGGTCGTGGCCAACGGTGGCGGCGGGATCCCAGTGGTGGCCGATCCCGACGGATCCCTGCGTGGCGTGGAGGCCGTGATCGACAAGGACCTCGGCGCCTCCCTGCTGGCTGACTCGGTGGACGCCGACGTGCTCGTGATCGCCACCGACGTACCCCAGGCGGTGCTGCGGTTCGGCACCCCCGACGCTGCCCCGATCGGCCGCGTCGGCGTCGCCGAGCTGCGCAGGCTCGCAGCCGAGGGCCACTTCGCGAGCGGCTCCATGGGGCCCAAGGTCGACGCGGCCTGCCGGTTCGTGGAGCGATCCGGCTCCCGCTCGGTGATCACCAGCCTGGACCACATCGTCGACGCCGTGACCGGCGACTTCGGCACCGTCGTCGTGCCCGACACCCAGACCGACCCATCACCCGGACAACCCGCAGGAGAGAGCTGACATGCCAGACGCCATCGAAGTACGCAAGGTCCCGATCCACTCGGTCGCCGACGCCAGCGAGCTCGCGAAGCTCATCGACGACGGCGTGATGCACGCCGACCGCGTGATCGCCATCATCGGCAAGACCGAGGGCAACGGTGGCGTCAACGACTACACCCGGATCATCTCCGACCGCGCCTTCCGTGAGGTCCTCGTGGAGAAGGGCGCCCCGGCCGACCAGGTCAAGCAGATCCCGATCGTCTGGTCCGGCGGCACCGACGGCGTGATCAGCCCGCACGCGACGATCTTCGCGACCGTGCCCCCCGAGGACGTCACTCCCTCCGACGAGCCACGGCTGACGGTGGGCTTCGCGATGAGCGAGGTGCTGCTGCCCGAGGACATCGGTCGCGTCGCGATGGTCGAGAAGGTCGCCGCCGCGACCAGGGTCGCCATGGAGCGCGCCGGGATCACCGACCCGGCCGAGGTGCACTACGTGCAGACCAAGACGCCGCTGCTCACCGTGCACACCATCCGGGACGCCAAGTCGCGCGGCAAGACGGTGTGGACCGAGCACACCCACGAGTCGATGGACCTCTCCAACGGCACCACCGCGCTCGGCATCGCGGTCGCCCTCGGTGAGATCGACATGCCCACCGACGCCGACGTGATGCACGACCGCTCGCTGTACTCCGCCGTCGCGTCGTGCTCCTCGGGCGTCGAGCTCGACCAGGCACAGGTCATCGTGGTCGGCAACGCGCCCGGTGTGGGCGGCCGCTACCGGATCGGGCACTCGGTGATGAAGGACGCGCTCGACGCCGACGGCATCTGGGCCGCGATCAGGGACGCCGGACTCGACCTGCCCGAGCGCCCGCACACCTCCGACCTCGACGGCCGGCTGGTCAACGTCTTCCTCAAGTGCGAGGTCTCGCAGGACGGCATGGTCCGCGGGCGCCGCAACGCGATGCTCGACGACTCCGACGTGCACTGGCACCGCCAGATCAAGTCCGCTGTCGGTGGCGTGACCGCCGCCGTGACCGGCGACCCGGCCGTGTTCGTGTCCGTGTCGGCTGCGCACCAGGGTCCGGACGGTGGCGGCCCCGTGGCTGCGATCGTGGATCTCGGCTGACCAGGACGGCGTGACCGGTCCCCACCAACCCGCTCACGGGCAGTAGGTGAGCATCTGGTCGAGCGCCCGGGCCTCGCTCCTGTCGACCGCGAGGTCCCAGGCGTGCTTGATCTCGATCCACCGGATCGCGTAGGAGCACTGCCCTCGCCTGGGTGGGCGCCACGCGGCAGGGTCGCCGTCGCTCTTGGCGGCGTTGGTGGGGCCGTCGACGGCCAGCAGCTCCGGGAGGTCGTTGGCGAAGGCGCGTCGGCGGTCGAACGTCCATGACGCAGCGCCCGAGACCCATGCCTCCGCGAGCGGCACGACGTGGTCGATCTGGATGCCCTGTGCCTGCTGGGGGTCCTTGAGGTTGTCGAAGCTCAGGGCCTTCCCGGTGTAGGGGTCGACCCAGTCACCGCCGATGACGTCGTGGTCGCAGGCGCCCTGCCGGACGAGATGCACCGTGCCGGGCACGGCGTCACGCAGCAGCACGTCGTCACGCTGGTTGCAGCCGTTGCCGTCGGTGTCGGCCCAGGACTGGCCGAACGCGGCCCTCGAGTACGGCGCGCCCGCCCGCCCCCGCGGCTCGACGCGCAGATCCGCCAGCAACCTCGCCGCGTCGCGGGCCGTGCCGATCTCCGTCGCTGTGACGGAATCCGTGGGCGGGCTTGCCGCCGGCCCGCCGCAGGCCGTGGCGAGGCAGACGACGGCTGCGACGGCTGCGACGGCTGCGACGGAACAGGAGGGACGGGCCACCCCCGAATGATGCCCTCACGACCTGCCGGATCAGCTCCCCGACCCGGCCCGGACGCGGTGGCGGTGACGGTGCGTCGGGAAGGCGTCACCAGCCGCCGACCGGATAGAACTGAGCCATGTGGTTCGACTCCTGGTCCGATGTCCTGCGTGTCCTGCTGGTGGGTCCGGCGTCGTACGCCGCCCTCGTCGTGATCCTGCGCAGCTCCGGCAAACGCACCCTGGCGAAGCTCAACGCCTTCGATCTCGTCGTCACGGTCGCCCTGGGCTCCACCCTGGCCACGATCTTCCTGAGCAAGGACGTCTCGTGGGTGGAGGGGCTGGCCGCGCTGGCGGTGCTGGCGCTGCTCCAGTTCCTGGTCGCCATGTTCGCGTCCCGGGTGCCGACAGGACGGTCGGTGCTGACGTCGCGACCGACCATGGTCCTCAAGGACGGGCAGATGCTGACCGACGCCCTACGGAGTCAACGACTCGCTGAGACCGAGGTGCTCCAGGTGATCCGGGGCAGTGGTCTGGGCGACGTGTCGGCCGTGGCCGCCGTGGTGCTCGAGAGCGACGGGTCGTTGAGCGTCATCGCCGCAGAGAAGGTCGGTGACGGCTCGGCGCTCGACGGGGTGGTCAGGTGACGTCGTCGATGAGCTCGATCAGCCGAAGCAGGTGACGTCGTTCGGTGGCCTCGGCACCGATGGACACCCGCGCCATCCAGACGTCGTCGAGCATCGAGGGTGACACGAACGCGTGCCCGGAGGTGTTCAGTGACCGCACCCAGGCGAGGTTGTGCTGGCTGACCTGCTCGGAGTCGGACGGGTCGACACCGGGGGGGACGTGCCGGAGGCACACGGTCTGCAGCCTCACGGGCGCGACCACCTCCCAGTCGGCCCGCTGCGCCATCTCCGCGGCGAACCACTCGGCGTTCTCGAGGTCGCGGCGGAGGCGGTCGCGGATCGCGTCGGGGCCGTCGATGCGCAGCTGGTACCACAGCTTGAGGGCCCGGAACCGGCGTCCGAGCGGGATCCCCCAGTCGCGGAACTGGGTCGCGTCCCCGCCGGAGGTCGAGCGCAGGTAGCTCGGGTTGGTCGACATCACCCGGATCAGGTGCTCGGGGTCGCGCAGGTAGAGCAGCGAGGTGTCCAGGATGGTGCCCATCCACTTGTGCGGGTTCCAGGAGATCGAGTCAGCGTCGTCGACACCGGCGAACAGCTGCCGACGCTCGGGCAGCAGCATCGCGGCGCCGGCCATGGCCGCGTCGACGTGGATCCAGGCACCGTGGGGAGCGGCCACCGCGATGATCTCGGGCAGCGGGTCGAACGCGGTGACGCCGGTCGAGCCGAGCGAGGCGACCACGATCGCGGGCACACCGCCGGCCGCGACATCAGCCTTCATCGCCTCGGCGAGGTGGTCCGCTCGCATGTCGCGGGTCCAGGGGTCGACGTCGACCAGCCGGATGTCCCGGGCGGCGTACCCGGCGAGCAGGGCGGCCTTGCGGACCGAGGAGTGCGCCTCCTCGGTGGTGTAGACGTGCAGGGGCTGGCCGAACCGGACCAGGCCGCCGTCGGCCTGCGCGTGGTCGCTGGCGCGCTCGCGGGCTGCCAGCATGGCCACCAGGCAGGCGCTCGAGGCGGTGTCCTGGATGACGCCGGACCAGCGGTCGCTCAGCCCGGTGAGCTGCCGCAGCCAGTCGACGACGACCTCCTCGACCTCGGTGAGGCTCGGGGACGACTCCCACGAGATCCCCAGGGAGCTGAGCCCCGAGGAGGCGAGGTCGCCGAGGATCGAGGACAGGCTGGCGTTGGACGGGAACCACCCGAAGTTCATCGGGTGCTGCATCTCGGTGATGCCGGGCGCGACCACGGACTCCAGGTCGGCCAGGACGTCCGCGGCGGAATCGCCGCCGACCGGTGGCGTCGAGGGGAGCCGGGAGGCGATGTCCCCGGGCTCGACGTCGGGACGTACGCGCCGTCCCTCGACCTCGATGCGACGGTCGGTGATCCAGTCGACCAGCTCGTGGGCAGCCGCTCGAAACTCCTCCGGGGTCATGACGACAGTCAACCCGACACGGGGTTGCACCCGACCACGCCCCTCAGCTCGAGTTCACCGGGGCCTGCCGCGACACAACCTTCCGACGCACCCGCGGCGTCAGGTCACTAGAGGGGAGTGGTGAGGCGATGATGAGCACCGTGACGAGTTTCTCGGGTTCGGCCACGTTCGAGGAGTACGCCGGCACCGCCTGGCCCTCGCTCTACCGTTATGCCTACCTGCTCTCCGGCAACCACGCCGACGCCGAGGACATCGCCCAGCAGACGCTGCTGAAGGCACACCGGTCGTGGGCCCGGATCCAGGAGTCGAGCTCGCCGGCGGCGTACCTGCGCCGCATGCTCACCAACACCTATCTCTCGCACAAGCGGCCGAAGGCGCGACAGCTCGAGCTGCTCACCGATGCGCCCCCGGAGTCAGTGCTCGCGCCGGCCGGCGGCCCCGAGGAGCGGATGGTGCTGTGGCCGCACGTGAGGTCGCTGCCGCCGCGACAGCGCGCGGTGATCGTGCTGCGCTACTACGAGGACCTCAGTGAGCAGGAGATCGCGGACACGCTCGGCTGCTCCAAGGGAACGGTGAAGTCCACCGCCCACCACGCCCTCAAGGCGCTGCGAGCCGCGCTCGCCCACATCGGCACGGAAGCGAGGGAGAGCTGACATGGACGAAGGCGTCGAAGAGACCCTGACCCGCGAGCTCCGTGACGTGGCGGAGGGGGTGCGGATCCCGCCCATGCCGGCGCTGCCGCAGGAGCCACAGGTGCGGCGTCCTTCCCGCCGGCACTGGTCACCGCTGCTCGTTGCTGCGGCCGTCGTGCTGATCGTCTCCGGCGCGGTTGCCGTGGGGGAGACCTTCCGGGGCAGTGGCGAGCGTGAGCCGGCGCCCCCCGCCTCGCGAACCGAGGAGCCGGTCACGGAGATCCCGACGACTGCGCCCTCCATCCCCTACGTGCTCGACCAACGGCTCTACGTGGGCGCCAACAGGGTCCCCGGGGCCTGGTGGTCGGTGCAGTCGGGCCGCTCCGGGTGGCTCGCCCAGCGCTCGGACAACACCTGGTGGTGGGGCAAGGGACGGATCGCGACCGAGATCTCCGGGCTGGGCGACGCGCCGCCGGTCATCTCACCGGACGGCGGCTACGTCGCCATGGTGGTGACCGAGAAGGGCAGGTCCGTGGTGACCGGCTTCGCCACCCGAGCCGGCGGACAGGGAATGGGTGCGCTGCCTGTGTATCCCGGCAACGCCGAGGCCGGCGATCCGGTCCGCGTCCGGGCGGTCACGAACGAGGGCCAGGTGATCGTCCAGGGAACCGGCACCTACCTGATGTGGCTACCGGGCGGCGACAACAGCACCGTCGACCTGACCTCGACCGCTCCCGGACAGCAGATCCTGGGCAGCACCCCGGCCGGCCTCGTCGTCAACGACGGTGCTGACGGCGTGACGGACGGGACCACGGGAGCGCCCTACCTGGCGGAGATCTCCGACGCCGGCGAGCTGACCCGCATCGGCTCGCTGCCGACGCACGACGACCTGGTGGTCAGTCCGGACGCCAGCCGGCTCGTCCTGACCCCCTCCGGCAGCACGGGCGGCGAGGTCACCTCGATCGCAGAGCTGGGGGTGCAGGCCGTCGACGGGACGCAACAGGCGACGCTGGCCGCCCCGGCCGGCTGGCGCTTCCGGGTCCGGGCCTGGGCCTGGGAGGACGACGACTACCTGGTCTCACCGGTGGTGCGCAACGACGGCGGCGAGGAGCGGATGGCCCGGTGCGGCGTCCGGCCGGCCAGGTGCGTGCTGATCGCCACCCGGTGATCAGGCGTCGAGCCACTCCCGGATCGCCGCACCGTGCTGCCCCAGGGTCGGGGGAGCCGCGTGCTGCGCACGCCCGCCGGAGTGGGCGTTGTCGTCGAAGCGGATCGGCGACCCCGGCAGGTTGAGCGTGCCCTGGGTGGCGTGCTCGACCTCGAGCAGCAGGCCCTGGGAGAGGGTCTGGTCCCACTCGTAGACGTCCTGGAGCGTGCGGACCTTGCCCGACGGGACGCCCGCGTCGGCGAGGAGCGCCAGCCAGTGCTCGGCGGGGTCGGTCGCGAAGTGCGCCTCCAGCAGTGCGATCAGCTCGTCGCGGTGGCCCACCCGCAGCTGGTTGCTGGCGAACCGGGGGTCCGTCGCGTCGAGCTCGAGCGCCGTGCACAGCGCGCGCCACAGCCCCTCGGAGCCGCAGGCGATCTGGATGGGCGCCGTGCCGGTCTCGAACATCCCGTAGGGCGCGATCGCGGGGTGGTGGTCCCCGGCCAGCCCGGGCACCTCGCCGGCCACCGTCCACCGGGTGCCCTGGAAGGCATGCACCCCGACCATGCCGGCCAGCAGCGAGGTGCGGACGACCCGGCCGCGCCCGGTCGTCGTACGTTCGTGGAGGGCGGCGAGGACGCCGAACGCGCCGTTCATCCCGGCGAGGAGGTCTGCGATCGGCACGCCGACCTTGGTCGGCGCCTCGGTCCCGGTGATGGACATCAGCCCGCCCTCACCCTGCGCGATCTGGTCGTAGCCTGCGCGCAGCGCTTCGGGCCCGTCGTGCCCGAAGCCGGTGATGGACAGCACCACCAGACCCGGGTTGAGCTCGTGCAGCCGCTCGACGGAGAAGCCGAGCCGGTCGAGCACCCCGACCCGGAAGTTCTCCATCAGCACGTCCGCGCGCTCGACCAGCCGGGCCAGGACGTCCTTGTCACCCGCGTCCTTGAGGTCGAGGACGATCGACTCCTTGTTGCGGTTCGCGGAGAGGAAGTACGTCGACTCCCGCTCGTCCTCCTCACCGACGAACGGCGGCCCCCAGCCGCGGGTGTCGTCACCGGCCGGCGACTCGACCTTGATCACGCGGGCGCCCATGTCGCCGAGCATCATCGCCGCGTGTGGTCCGGCGAGGGCGCGGGTCAGGTCGAGGACGACGAGGTCACGCAGCGGACCCTCGGGCTGGCCGGGTTCGGGTGCAGTCATGTCCCGCACTCAACCACCGCGGCCGCTCGCGACGAAATGGCGGGTCTGCACAAGGCGACGCCCACGGTTGGGCGATGTTGCAGCTCGCGGAGACCGGATCGGCGCCGTGCGGGTGACATGGATGCACAGCTGTGAAAAGAATGGACGGCATGAGTGGACTCACACAGATCGTGCCGAAGGTCGTCGCCCCGTCCGCGGACGAGGCCCTGATCTTCTACTCCCGGGCCTTCGGGTTCGAGGTGACCCAGCGCCACACGATGGGGGACTCCGTCGTCTTCGCGGAGATGAACCGGGACGGCGTCCGTCTTCAGCTCAAGGACGCGGACACCATGGACCCCGCGGGCAAGGTCGACTCCCTGATCCTCACCCTGGAGACCGACGACGCGGCCACGACAGCGAAACAAGCGGTGGCGGCCGGTGCGGAGCTCCTGATCGAGGTGGCCGACCAGGGCTACGGGATGGTGCAGGGGAGGCTGCGCGACCCGTACGGCGTGCAGTGGATCGTCTCGCAGGTCAGCGGCGACCTGACTCCCGAGCAGGTGCAGGAGCGTCTCGACGCGATCGGCTGAGCAGGTCAGCCGACCGGCCGGGCGAGGACGGTCTCGCTGCTGCGGCCCCGCAGCGTCACGGTGTCGTGCCGCTCCCAGTGCGCGGCCTCGTCGTCGCTCGCTGCCTCGACCGAGTCCCAGGCGGCGAGCAGGTGCCCGTCGACGTCCTTGGCCAGCTCGGTGAGCCGGGCTGCGGCGTTCACCGCGTCGCCGATGACGGTGTACTCGAACCGCGACTCGTCGCCGACGTTGCCGGCCACCGCCTCGCCGGTCGCGACCCCGATCCCGGCCTCCAGCTCGGGCACCTCCTCGGCCAGCCGGGTCGCCATCGACCGGGCGGCCACCAGTGCCTTGGTCGCGTGGCCGTCGAGCTCGACCGGTGCGCCGAAGATGGCCAGCACCGCGTCGCCGATGAACTTGTTGACCAGACCCTCGCTGCGGTCGACCTCCTCGACCACGATGCCGAAGAAGCGGTTCAGCAGCGCGACCACCTCGGCGGGCTCACGTTCCGTGGCCAGCGTGGTGGAGCCGATCAGGTCGACGAACAGCACGGAGACGACGCGGGTCTCCCCGCCCAGCTCGACGTCGCCGATCTCCGCGGCCTCGGCGACATCGCGGCCCACGTGCCGACCGAACAGGTCGCGCAGGCGCTCGCGTTCGCGCAGCCCGCGGACCATCTGGTTGAACCCCGCCTGGAGCTGGCCGAGCTCGGTGCCGTCGTAGACCTGCACCTCTACATCGAGGTTGCCCTCCTCGACCTGCTGCATCGCGTTGCGCACCGCCAGGATCGGGGCCACGACGGCGCGCGCGTTGAGCCAGGTGACCAGCAACCCGAAACAGAGCACCACCCCGCCCAGGGCCAGGATCACGACCGACAGCTTGGTCAGCGTGACCTCGCCGCGGACCAGGGTGAGGATCGCGACCACGAGCAGGCCGGTGATCGGGGCGCCGGTGCCGAGACTCCAGAACAGCACCATCCGGCGGCGTACACCCAGACCGCGGACGCGGAGCCGGTCCTCCCCCGAGAGCGCGCGAGCAGCGATCGGGCGCAGTGCGAACTCGCTGAACAGGAAGGCGATCCCGCACACGACCAGGGAGGCGATGCCGATCGTCAGTCCGGTGCTGAGTGCCCGCTGGGGTTGCAGCAGCGCAGCGAGGACGGTGAACAGGAAGGTCCCGCCGAACCAGAGCATCGCCTGGATCCTGGTCAGGAACCACGGGACGCCCAGAGCCCGCAGGCGCTCGCGCTCGGTGGGCACTTCGCCGCGGAACGCCCACCGCATCGAGCGCAACGCCCCGGCGGTGCCCCAGACCACGCCCACGATGACAGCGGCCGCCACGTAGACCGGCACCCCGATCGCCAGCGCCAGCACGGTGTCACGGTCCGGGCTCGGGTTCGGCAGCACGATCGCCGAGAGCACGAACACGATCGCGGCGCCGATCAGGTTGGTGGTGATCAGCAGCGAGGTGAGCAGCACCTGGACCCGCACCCGGAGCCGCCGCGGGGTCTGGCGCGCGGGGCCGAGCAGCACCGACCCGAAGACCTGCGGTGGCTTCGCCGTCACGTCCGCCCGTCCTGGCTCAGCGGCCCCGCGCCACCCGAGCCGTCGGTGGATGGAGCCGTGGGCTCCAGCGCGGCAACATCGTAGTGTCCGACGACGGAGCGACCTGATGACCGAGGTCACCCGACCCCGATTTGGAGTAGCAGTCGCCCGTCCCGTAACCTGAACTCACCGACGCGGGGTGGAGCAGCTCGGTAGCTCGCTGGGCTCATAACCCAGAGGTCGCAGGTTCAAATCCTGCCCCCGCTACAAAGTGAAATTGCAGGCCAGAGGCCCTTTTCGGAGTCATCCGAAGAGGGCCTCTGGCGTTGGCGGGCAGTGATGTCGGCAGCGCGAGCACGGTGCCGCGCACGCTGGTCCTTCGGTGCGGGTTCGGGGGCGCTGGTCACGTGTTCCTGCTCCAGCTGGTGGGCGAGTTGGTCATAACTCCCCTGCACCTGCGGTTCGCGAAGCACGATTGGCACCGTGAACTCGGCGCACACGACCAGCAATGCTCACGACCCCAGCGACCCCCGTGCCCAGGAGACTGGTCCTGCGCCGGGGCGATGGGCGACTGGTGCAGCCGCACTGGTGGCCCTGCTGCTCGGTGGGATCGCCTCCCTGGTCCTGGTCGCGGCCTTCACCGTGTTCGATGACCCCTGCCCGGGTTACGACGACGAGGGGCCCATGGCTGCCCCCGACTCGCCCTACTCCCGCGTCATGTGTGAACCCACCCTCGCGCTCGAGCTGGGCCCGATGACCGAGGTCCCGGTTCCGACTGCGCTGCTCATCTCCTCGGCCGTCGCCGTCACCGCGGCAACGATGCTGTGGTGGCGCCGCCCCCGCATGGCCGCTCGCCGGTCGCTCGCCGTCGGCCTGGTCGGGGTGCTCCTGCTCCAACCGTGCGTAGTCGTCGTGCTGCAGTACGCCCTTCCTCGGGACTGCCTCAGCGGTCCTGCCGAGACGGGGGACTGCGGTCGCGACCGTGAGCTCCGCTGACCTCACCCGGTCCGGCGAGGAGATCGCGCTGGGTCCGTCGCTGAGCCTGGGCACCAGCGGCGGCCTACCTCGCGGTCAGGGCGGGCGGTGGTTGAGCGGCGCGATATCGGTCGCGCCTCTCGGGGAGCTCCTGGAAACCGGCTGACTTGTAGGTGGCCACGGCGCCGACGTTGGCGCTCGGCGTGCAGACCATCGCGCTGGAGGAACCCATGTCCTGCAGGGCTAGCGCTGCCGCAGTCGACATAGCCGCGCCGTAACCGTGACCGCGATGGTTCGGGCTCACGCCCAGCGGCTCGAGCAGGCCGGGTCTACCTCGGCCGGCCGACCACACCGTCACCATCGCCACGGCACTCCCTTGGTCGTCGTACCCGACCAGGCAGCGTGCGTCCCCGAAGGCCGGGCCGGACGCCATCGCGCGCCACCGCTCGTCGGTGAACTTCGCAGATCCGAACGACGCCCGGTGGACAGCGGTCGCCACGTGAGCCCGATCCGGCCCGATCGTCTCGATGCGGAGCCCGGGATCCTCCACCCGCTCCCTGAGATCGCGGCGCAGCGGCGTCCACGGATCGTCCAGCTGCCAGCCGGCCGTCGCGAGCAGATCCATGACCAGCGTGCCGGTCGGGGCTTCGACCGCGACCCGTCCAGCCGGAAGTACGCCGCGCTCCTCCACCAGGTCCTCGACGATCCGCTGCGCCAGCTCGTGGTCCCGTCGAGCGTCCGGCGCGGTCGTCATCCGCAACAGCTCGGCACCGTCCAGCAGACCGACCGCGAGAACACGTCCGTCCCGACGCCAGGTCCGGACTGCCGCTGCTGCCGCCTCGGCGCCCAACGCGGCGTACCAACCGAGGTCCCCAGGGTGCAGCTGCATCGGCGCCGCGTCGCTCTGCCACTCCCGCAGCACGCTCAGGACCTCGGTCAGCTCGTCGACGTCGGGAGTGCCCAGCTCAATGGTGGCCATGCCTGGATCCCACACCACCATGTCGACGAGCGCACGTGGTTATCGGGAGCGACGCCAGACTCCCTGCGGAGGGAGGCAGAACCAGGGTTTCTCGTCCGCGGGACAGGCGACTTCGTCCCGGTGGTGCCTGCTCCGCCGGATCGCGAAGGTAACTTCGTCGGGTTCGCTTCGTTGGCCAGGTCACACGCACCCTACGAAGGCGACGTCATGACTCTCGGGAACCTCTCGCGCCTCGGCCTGGCGGCCGGCGCATCCGCACTCGCACTGGCGCTGCTGCCGGCGGCACCCGCCCTGGCGCACGGCGACCGCCCCGGCGACAAGCCGAGCAACACCCGCGGTGAGCGGGTGGCGACCGAGGGGACCGGCCAGGCGATGCGGCACGTCGCCAACCTGCAGTACGACGGGTCGGGGGAGGCGCAGAACGGCTCGGACATCGAGTTCGTGAAGGTCGCGGGCAAGGAGTACGCCCTGGCGGGCACCCTGCGCAAGGGGATGCAGATCGTCGACATCACCAAGCCCGAGGCGCCGCGGATCGCCGCGGTCTACGACTGTGCCATCAGCCAGGGCGACATCCAGGTCTGGCGCAACGGCCCGCGGGTCCTGGCCAGCTACACCGCGGACGGCACCGTCGGCGCCGCGGGAGCGGCGTCCCAGTGCGCCCGCGACCTTGGGCTGAACGCGAACGACTCCGGGACGGTCATCGTCGACATCACCTCGCCGACCACTCCGCGGAGCGTCTCCTTCCTGCCGGTCCCGCGGGGCTCGCACAACATGACGATCCACCCGAGCGGCGACTACCTCTACAACTCCAACTCGGACCTGATCACGAGCACCAGCCCGACGATCACGATCTATGACATCTCGGAGCCGAGGAGCCCGAAGAAGATCAGGGACTTCTCGATCCCCTTCGTCCCGCTCTCGTTGGGGTCGGAGTCACACGACATCACCTTCAACGAGTCGGGCACGCGCGCCTACTCGGCGGCGTTGTCGCAGACACTGGTCCTCGACACCGTGGACCCGGCGAACCCGACGATCGTCTCCCAGACGCTCGACCCCAGCATCAACGTGGTGCACCAGGCCGACCCGATCACGCTCAGGAGGGCCGACGGCTCGAGGCGTGAGGTCATGGTCGTCACCGACGAGCGCGCTGGCGCTGCCGCGAGCGTCGAGTGCCCCGGTGGCGGTCTCCACCTCTACGACATCACCGGCGCCAAGGAGCGAGCGCCCGAGAAGATCGGCACCTGGTTCATCCCGGCCGCCAAGGTCCAGGACGGGGCCACCTGCACCTCGCACGTCCTGCGTGTCTACCCGAAGCAGGAGCTGATGACGATCGCCTGGTACGCCCAGGGTGTGCGGGTCATCGACCTCTCCGCGCTGGCCGACTTCGAGGGTTCCGCCGCGGCTGTCGGCTACGGCGACGGCGTCGGCCTGAAGGAGGTCGGTCACTTCGCGCTGCCGGACTCCGACACGTGGTCGTTCAAGACCAACAAGATCAACCGGGACGGTTCGTTCTACGGCTACGGCAACGACCTGGTGCGCGGCTTCGACGTCTACGAGTACTCCGGCGAGACCGTCGGTGACGTCCCGCCGCTGCTGCCGGTGGACCTGCTCCCGGCCGCGGCCGGCCCGGGTGCCGACCTCAGCGGCACCGGGCTGGCGTCGCTGGCGGGCACCTCCGGCGGCGGCCTCGCTGTCGTGGTGCCGGCGCTGCTGCTCGCCACCTGGGTGCGTCGCAGGACGTCCCGGGCCTGACCAGACCGACGGGGAAGCACCCCACCGGGAAGCACGACCCCTTTCCCTCGCAAAACACCCTGTGCCATGCTGCCGGTCTCGGCGCCTGATGCCGCGTACCGGCAGCTGATGCCGCGTACCGAAAGCAGGTGTGTGGTGTCAGGAGACAGCCTGAACGGTCGAGCGATCCCGTCGACGTGGCGCACTGGTGCCTGGATGCTCGCCGTCGCCCTGGTCCTGTCCTCGTGCTCGGGTGGCGACTCGCCGGCGAAGGGCGATGCGCCGCCCAAGGACCTCACAGCTCTCAACCAACGGCTCGACGCGCTGCTCACCAGCCCGGAGGCCGAGCGTCGTGCCGAGCTCGCCAGGATGGGCGTCGAGCTGCAGAACGACCTCGCGGAGGTGTCCGGACTCGCGGACGCGCTCGGCGGGGGCGACGCAGCAGCGGCGACCCTGGCGCGGGCCTGGGCACCGACGGTCGCGGGCACGCTGGCCCTGGAGAAGTCCCCGATCGATCTCGGGTTCCACGCGGGCTCGGCGCGCGCGACCGGCTCCGCGACGGGTACGAACGAGGGAATGTTCGCGGGACTGCTCTCCATCGGGCTGATGGCAGGCGGCATCAGCGACTCCAACGGGTCGACGGATGCCCAGATGGCCGGGCAGGCCACGGCGAGCCAGGGCAACCCCAGGACGCAGACGAAGGTCGCCCGCGACAAGGTCTCCGGGACAGTGACCGGAGAGCTGACCACCGACGGCGTCACGACCCGGCTGTCCACGACCCTCGACGTCGCGACCTGCCCGGACCCGAAAGGCGACTTCGAGGCCAAGGCCAAGGTGGACGTGTCGGTGAGCAAGGGGGGCGCGGGCCAGCGCACCACGATCGAGGTCACCGTGCAGGGCACCGTGGGGGAGAACGCCGAGCTCTCGGCGCTCGACATCAGCTTCCGCGCCCAGGCGGGGCGATCGTCGGGGGCTCGAGGTGAGTTCATCGACCTCTCCGGGACGGCCGGGTTGGGCCCTGCCGGCGACGTGCGGGTGAATCGCTCGGGCGGCAAGGTCAGCGACGCCCTCCGCCAGGAGACCCAGGACCTCGGCAGCGTCCTCGCGATGGTGATCGGGCTGCAGCTGTACGCCGCGGCGGACGAGGCGTGGAAGTCCGGCCGGTGCGTGCGGTTGGCCTTCACCGCCTCGCCGGGACCGACCGGTCTCGAGCCGGGCAGCACCTCGAGCATCAAGGCCACGCCCAGGAGCAAGATCGACGGGACCCCGACTCGTGGCGAAGTCACGGCCACGCTCTCGACCGGGGGTGCCGACGTTGCCCCGGGCTCGGCGCCCGCCGACGCCACCTTCACCTACACCGCCCCGGACAAGTCAGGTGACGGCGGCACGGTCGCACTGGAGGCGCGCTCCCGGCGCGGCATCGGCAAGGCCGAGGTCGTCCTGTCCACGGGCGGGGCGTACGTCGCCTCCGGCTCCTCGGACGGGGTGACCTTCAGCGGCAAGGTGGCCGGCCTGAGCGCGCCGTTCACGATCGAGATCGCCTTCCCCGGTGCTGACGCCGGGACGTTCTCGTTCGAACCGACCGCTGAGGCCGCCGGCGCGGTGACCGTCAAGGCTCGGGGGAGCGGCGCCGTCGTGACCGGCGGGGGCACGTACACCGTCACCGACAACCCCGACGGCACCAAGACACTGACCGCGAAGGTCAGGTCCTGCGTCGACGTCTCGGGGCAGTGCCGCAGTGGCGTCCATCCGATCCTGCTGACTCCGACGTCCTGACGCGCGGCGCGCCGTAGCCGACCCCCTAGGTGGAGGCGACGAGGCGGGCCATCTCCGGATACGACACGACGAACCCGTCCCGGTCCAGGATGAGCTCGCCAACGAAGCCACGGTGCCGTCCCACGTAGCGCACGATGCTCCGCCCCGGTTCGGCGGTGACGTGCTCGTAGTGCTGCTCGGAGCGGATCAGGCGAAGGTCGGGCACGGAGACCCAGGCCATCACGAAGTCCTTGCCGCCGCCATGGGCGTCCAGTCCGAGGCGCTTGATGGGCATCACGTTGGTCAACGGCGAGAAGCCCAGATCGCAGTCGACCGCTCCCGCCACCTCCGACGTCGGGCCACCGGGGGGCGGGAGGTCGTCCTGCCCCTCCACGGTGGCAGCGCACGTCCAGCTGCCGTTCCCGTCGTGCGACAGCTCGATCGACCTTCGGGAGGACGGGGTCTCGACCGTCGCCGAGAGTCGCTCGGTCACCCAGTCGTGCGGCGCGTGCAGCTCGTACTCCATGCGGTAGGGCCACGGCGTCGCTCCCAGCTGCGTCCCATGGGCGGTCAACCCCGAGGACGTCAGCCGCACCTCGGCGGTCTCGGCGCGCCAGTCGGCAACGCCCGCCCAGGCGAACGTCCGGACGCGGCCTCCTGCGTCGGGGTCCTTGGTCATCGTGCTCGTACCTCGTGGTCGTCAGTGGTGATCCAGTCTTACCCCGGAGCACCTGCCCCTGTCCGGTGTTGGATGCTCACGTCCGCTCCCGGGCGGCACGGCATCAGTCCCCAGACACGAGGATGGCGATCACCAGCGCGGTGCGCGCCAGCCCGAGCAACGGTCCGAGCGGCAGCGCGAAGCCGGTCCAGAACACGAGCTCGACCGGCAGCAGGCCGAGCGCCAGCCACGGTGCGATCGAGGCCTCGCTCCAGAGCAAGGCGCCCACCACGACCTCGGCAGCGCACACGCCCACGAAGCCGAGCAGCAGCGCGACGCTGGTCGCGATCCCCCAGCGCTCGAATGGCCCGCCGCCATAGGTCGGGAAGCCGAGGAACGTCCACACCTCACCGTGTCGCAGGTGGTACCACGCGCCATACGCGCCGGGGAGGCCGAAGCCCAGTCCGAGCACGAGCGAGCAGACTGCGGCGGCCTTGGTCACGGCGCCCCCGGTTCACACGTGCGGTCCGCCGCGGACCGGCCCGATGTACCTGCGGTACTTGCGCTTGCCGACCAGGTGCCAGAGCACCTTGACCGGCGGTGGCAGCTGGCCGAACATCATCGATGTCTCCTCGGGCGTCGCGACCTCGACCATCTGCCCGGTGGCGATCCACCGCTGGGCAGGCGTGAACTTCTCGAAGCCTCTCCCCGACGTCCCGCCACTCGGCCTCGGTCAGGTGCTGGTCGATCAGCGGCACCACGACTTGCTCCTCCTCGTCGAGATGGCTCTCGAGGACGAGCAGGAACTCGCCGAGACGGTCGGCGAGCGCCGAGGACGTCGCCGACGTCGGACCCGAGCTCCACACCCGCTCGCCGCGCGCACCTCGGCGACCGACTCGTCGATCTGCTGGTGCTGCCTCTCCATCCGCTCCACCAACGGCGCGTCGAGCCCCGCGCGGTCGAGCAGCTTGGGCCAGATCAGGTCGTCCTCCGTGGTGTGGTGCATGTGCAGGCCGTCGAGCAGGAACTCGAGGTGGTCGGCGACCGCGGCCACCCGCACCACCTCGGCTGCGGGCACCTCGCGCACGAGCGCCCGCACCTCGGCGAACTGGCGGCGGAAGATCCGGTGGATGATCGGCATCTCGCGTGCCGCCGGTCCCGCGGTGACGTTCATCGCGCATCCTCCTTCCAGAGCGCGTAGCCGAGGGCCGCGAAGAGCAGCATCCAGACCGTGATCGCGAGCCGCGCGACGACGTACGGCCCCATCAGGGCCGGCATCATCGGCACGAACACGAAGATGCCGGCGACCAGCACCACCACTCCGCGCCATCCGGTCCAGAGTCCCCGGCGGCGGACGGCGATGCCGGCCAGGATCAGTCCCACTCCGACCGCGACGCTCGAGACGCCGTAGAGCGCGTCGAGAAGACCGGTGCGGTCGCCGGGATAGGTCGAGTTGCGTGCCGTGACGGCCATCAGCTCGGTGAGCGCAAGCAGCGTCATGCCCGACGCAGCGAGGCCAGTGCCCCAGCGGGCGCCGCTGTCCCGGGCCGTGGTCTCGGCGCGGGCGAGTGCCGCGATGCCGGCGAGCAGCCCGATGTGCTGGACGAAGAACCAGATCTGGATGACAGCGAATCCGCCTGGGGTGAGCGGATAGCTGAACATCTCCTCGGACACCTGACCCGGGTAGACCGCCAGGAAGACGCCGCTGACGGCCCCCAGGATGCCTGCCACCAGACAGATCGCACCGGCGCGACCGACCCAGACGGGAACGGAGGTGGCCGGCAGGGTGCCCGCCTCGGTGTGGGTCATGGTCATGGCTCCTCTCGCTCAGAAGCACCATGTCGAACGAGGTGTGCTAGAAACTATTCAGGTAACCTGAATACTCTCGTGACCCGGAGTTGTCAATGGAGAAGCCGCTGAACACCGTCTCGATGCTGGGTCAGGCGTACAGCCTGCTGGGATTCCAGATCGTCGACGGCGTGGTCGGGGCCGGCTATCCGCAGAAGCCCAAGCACTCCGCCGTCTTCGCCCAGATATCACCGGACGGTTCGCGGCTCACCGAGCTCGCACGGAAGGCCAACATGACCCCGCAGGCCATGGGCGAGCTCGTCGACGAGCTCGTCGACATGGGGTACGTCGTGCGTCGTCCCGACCCTGGCGACGGCCGGGCCAAGCTCATCGTGCTGACCAAGAGGGGCCGGGGCGCCGTAGCGGCCGGGCGTCGGACGATCGAGGGCATCGAGGAGCAGGTGACCGAGATCCTGGGCGAGCGCGGGCACCACGAGCTCCGACGACTGCTGTCCACGTTGCTCGACGCCACCGACGCCTGAGAGGGAGCCGCCACAGAGGATGTCCGGTGCTCGGTCTGCACCTGCAACGCGGGAGTATCCTCTAGTATCTGCGTATGCATGCGGATAGCAAGGAAAGTGGCCTGCCGGCCGAGCAGGCGGAGCTCGCGGCCGAGGTCTTCCGCATGCTTGCCGACTCCACCCGAGTCCGGTTGTTGTGGGGGATGCTCGACCGGGAGCTGTCCGTCACCGAGCTGGCGGATCTCGTGGGGAAGCCGGCCGCCTCGGTCTCGCAGCACCTGGCCAAGCTTCGGATGGCTCGCCTCGTTAGGACCCGGCGTGAAGGGACGTCGGTCTACTACCGGGTGGAGAACGACCATGTCGCGCAGCTGGTGCGCGATGCGGTCTTCAACGCTGAGCATGCCGGACCCGGGGTCCCGAGGCATCATCAGGACGAGGCGACCCCGCTGCGTCCGGCTCGACGACGAGGCGACAAGTGAGCACGCAGGAACACAGTCACGATCACGGCACCGGTCATGGGCGCGGCGGCTCCCACGAGCACGTTCACGGTCCTAACCGGCAAGGCGCATGGCGAGACCGCTTGACCCACCTGCTCCGACCGCACTCCCACGACGCCGCGGACTCCATCGATGACGCGCTCGAGGCCAGCGCGCAGGGGATCCGCGCGGTCAAGGTCAGTCTGGTCGCTCTCGGTGCGACGGCCCTCGCGCAGCTCGCCGTGGTGGCCGTCTCCGGCTCGGTGGCACTGCTCGCCGACACGATCCACAACTTCTCCGATGCGCTGACCGCGCTGCCGCTCTGGCTGGCGTTCGTGGTCGGCCGACGCGCGCCCACCCGCCGCTACACCTACGGCTACGGCCGCGCCGAGGACCTTGCCGGGCTCTTCGTGGTGGCGATGATCGCCTTGTCCGCAGTGGTGGCCGGCTACGAGTCGATCACACGGCTGATCGATCCACGACCCGTGGAGCACCTCGGCTGGGTCGCCCTGGCCGGGCTGGTGGGCTTCCTCGGCAACGAGGCGGTGGCGATCTTCCGCATCCGGGTCGGCCGCCAGATCGGGTCGGCAGCGCTGGTCGCCGACGGCCTGCACGCGCGCACCGACGGCCTCACGTCGCTTGCCGTCGTCCTGGGCGCCGCGGGCGTCGCCGCCGGGTGGCAGGCAGCCGATCCCGTCGTCGGGCTGGTCATCACCGTGGCGATCCTCGCCGTACTGCGGACGGCGATGCGTGACATCTTCCGTCGGCTGATGGACGCGGTCGACCCGGACCTGGTCGAGGCGGCCGAGTCGAGCCTGAAGGCGATCCCCGGAGTGGTGGCGGTCCGCCGGGTCAGGATGCGCTGGATCGGCCACGAGATCCACGCGGATGCTGACCTCGACATCGAGAGCAGCACCTCCCTGGCCGAGGCCCACCAGCTGGCGCACACTGCGGAACACCGGCTGACCCACGCCGTGCCGAAGCTGTCCAGTGCAGTCGTCCACGCCTACCCGAGCAGGCCCTGATTGACCGGCCGGTGCCTGCATGACGAGGTGCCGCGTGGACAGATCGTGCGCGACGACGCGTCTGACGTGGGCAACCAGCAGGCGGTCTTGTGCGTCTACCCTCACGTGACCCCACCCACCGCTTCTCGTCCCCGTGGCACCGCCGCGGTCCTGATCGCTGCGATGTTCGCCCTGGTGATCTCCGGTGTCGTGTCGGGATGCGGAACGCCGCCGGTGGCTTCCGACAACGTGGCACAGGGTGACCGACTGCTCCCGGCCGGAGGCACCCCGTTCGCCGAGCCGCGCCTGACCTGGGCGCAGGGTCGGACCATCCACTATGGAGATCAGAGCTTCGCCGACGTCGTCGACCGCAACATCACCGGCCTGCTGCGCACCCCGACCGGCTTCTTCCTGCGAGTCGCCTCTGACGGCGACCTCCTGCACGAGTACGACGACGTCGTGTACTGGAACGGCGACACCGTGACCGAGGTGTCGTCTGCGATCCCGTCCTTTGAGGTGAGCGTGAACGGGAAGTACGCCGGTTGGCTGGAACGCGACCCGGACGAGTCCCGAGGCGGTCTGGCCGCGATCCGCGTCGTCGATCTCAGCACTGGCCGCGCCGTGGTCAGCACCACTGACGGCATGGGTGACCCCAGGGATGGCGCAGAGGAGCTCGCCGAGCTCTACGCGAACGCGTGGCCGAACTTCGAGGGTTTCGACGCCCTCGGCTACGCCTACTGGCGTCGTGCCGCCGGTGACATCAGGGACGTTCGCCGTGACTTGGGCAGCGGTGACGAGGAGCCCGGCATCGACGACGAGGAGGGCTTCCCCAGGAGCATGCTCTGGGAGGGCAACCGTGGCTACCGTGCGCTCGGAGTGGCCGCCGCGGATCTTCCTGCGCCGTGGCCCCGGCTCGACGGTCTGGTGACGCCTGACCGCGAGATCTTCGTCGATGAGACCAACGGTTCGGTGAAGGTGTACCGCGAGGGTGCTCCCCGACAGCCCGTGAAGCTGCCTACCGGACACCCGTTCGCGTGGTTCCGTGGGTGGGCCGACCCTGGCGAGCACCGAATCATCCTGCTCGTGCGCGACCGCAATGAGGCGGGACATGACCCGGCCGCACCCGACGACTCGACCGGCTGGATCCTCACCTGCGACGTCGATGATGCCACCTGTGGTGAGCCCCTCGCAGTGAAGGCGACCCGCTCGCTGGTTTTCGACGACGGGATCACGGCACAGAGGTTCTGACGCGCAGTCGCCATGGCGTGTCGGGAGCCCGTGACATTCGAGCGTCCTGACGACTCCGACACGGTGCAGCCCGGGACCCAGGGCCGAGGCACCGGTGTAGCTGACCGGCATCCGAGTCGAGTCCGGATCGTGCCTTCCGTCGGCGCGGTGACGAGAGGATGATGCGCGCCATGGCTGTCCTGTTTCGGCTGTCTGTCCCGTTCGCGACCCGAGATCAGTACTACCTGCTCGACGAGCGGGTCGAGCAGCAGATGAAGCGGTCCGGGGGTCCTCCCCCTGGGCTGATGGCGCATGTGGTCTACCCCGAAGGTGACGGGTTCGTCGTCGCCGACGTGTGGCGCACCGAGGGCGACGGACGATCGTTCGGCGACGGCGTGGTGCGTCCACTGCTCATCGAGCTGGGGCTCACCGCCCCCGAAGTCACAGTGAACCCGGTCTGGTCCTTCGGGCGGCCGTGAGGCAGGCCGAGTGGTTCGGCCGGTACTCTCCGTGGGCCAGTCGCGCCCCGTGCCCGCATCTGGCGCACCCAGAACTCCGGAGCCCACCCGATGAGTCGACCCCTGCGCGCCCTGCTCCTCCCCAGCGACGAGATCAGCGAGGAGCGCCTGCGCGAGATCTGGCGCGTCCGTGTGGAGATGCTCACGCTGACCCGTCCCGAGGCCCAGGACTGGGAGGAGTTCCGCCGTGCGGTGGTCGGGCCGGATCGCTTCGTGTTCGTCTTCGTGGATCCCCAGGACGTCGCGCAGGGGTTCTTCACGATCGCGATGCTCCCGGTCGACGTGGAGCGCCGGCGCATGCTGCTGATGTTCTCGAAGTTCTTCTACTTCCGCTCCGCCTACCGCGGGCATCCCAAGACGATCCTGGTGCCGTGGCGGCTGGTGCCGATCGCGCTGCGCAGGTTCGGGATGCGCAGCCTGCACTTCGTCACCACGGCCTTCCCGCAGAGCTACGTCTCCTTGACCCGCACGTCCGGTCGGACGTGGTCGCTGCGCGATGCCGCGGCACCCTCGTGGGCTCGGGGCGCGTTGGTGGCGTTCGCTGAGGCGTTCTACCCGACCTCGTTCGATGCCGGCGAGGGTGTGGTGCGCGGTGCCAATGTCGCTGACGGCGAGTCGCTGCCGCACTCGACCGAGGGGCGACGCCTCGCTGCACGCTACGAGGAGCTCAACCCGCAGTGGCGTGACGGCGTCACCCTGCCGATCCTGTTCTCCGTCGACTCCCGGCTGGTGTGGACCAACCTGACCCGGGTGATCCGCCGCGCGTTGCGTCGCAGCTGAGGTCCCCTCAGAGCTCCACGTCCACCAGTGCCTCCCGCAGGGTGGTGCGGGCGGCTGCGTAGCGGCTGCGGGCCGTGGAGGCATTGAGGTCGAGGAGCTCGGCGGCCTCCACGATGGTGAAGCCGTCCCAGTGGATCAGCATGACCAGCTCGCGCTGGGCGTCGTGAAGTCGCAGGACCGCGTCACGTACGGCATGCGTCCCCTGGATGTCAGGCGCCGTCGCGGCGGTTGCGAGGACAGCACGCAACCGGTCGGTGAGCTCTCGCCGCCGCCGGCTGGTGCGGCGGTGGTTGCTGAGCGTGTGGGCAGCGATCACGAAGAGCCACATCCGTTGCCGCTCCGGCTCGCTGGGCATCCTCTCGATCTTCTTCCAGGCGGTCAGCATCGTCTCGCCGAAGAGATCGGCGGCGTCCTCGGGCGACGCCACGCGACGTACGAAGTAGGCCAGCAGGTCGGAGGACGCAGCGCGCAGGGTTGCCCGCACGACGGCGGTGTCGTGAGCCGTCACTTGTCCCCGCCCTCGCAGGAGGTGGCCATCGCGACGCTCACGGCGGAGGTGGGCAGGCCTTGCTGCTCGAGCTCAGCGTCGACGCGCGTCTGCACGACGGACATCACGGCGCGGGTCTCGTAGGCCTCGACGCTCTCCGCAGGTCCGGACTCCGTGTCAGCGGTGGCGCGTGCAGGCAACCCGCGCGCCGCTGCCCCTACGTCGATGCTCGAGACATCGAGGTCCGCGAGGAAGTCCTCGGCGATCGCCAGCGCCGCCGCGCGGGTGACTTCGTTGACGGGCTTGTCGGGGTCGGCGATCGCCTTGACCCCGAAGGTCACCTTGCACTCGGCCCCGTTCGAGGTGGTGACGACGGCGCTGGACGGTGCCGTGTCGAACCAGGGGAGGATGCCTGCCGCACCGGCGGCCGCCGTGCCGAGGCCCAGAATCCCGGCGGCGATCAGGCCTCCGATGGACAGACGCCTCCGGCTCCGCGCTCGCGTCGGCCCAGCCAACCGCTCGGCCTCGGCGATGACCAATCCCAGCTCCCGGTCGAGCTCGGAGGTGAGGACGGGGACGGGTGGCGTCGAGGCGGCTAGCTCTTCGTCGAGCGGGATCATGGTCTCTCCTTTGCGGACTGTGTTCACCGCGTACATGTACCGAGCGCCGTGGTTCGTCCAATCAGACAGCGAGAAGTCTTCAACGGGCCCGACCGACGTGCCGAACAACGGCGGAGAGAGTCCTCGCCCTCGACCCACAGGTTCAAGAGGTGCGCAGGGGGCGTCGAGGAACCGAGTTCTGCACAGTGCATCCCCGGGGGGTCGAACCTCTGCTGGGACCCACCTCCTACGATATTCCAAAGATCATTGGAGGACTGGTGGATTCAGCAGAACGCCGTACCCGGGTGTTCGACGAGCTCGCGGTCGTCGGCAAGGCCTTCGGCAGTGCCAAGCGACTGCAGCTCGTCGAGCTCCTGGCGCAGGGGGAGCGCACGGTCGACGGACTCGCCCGCGCGGCAGGCATGGGCGTGACCACGGTGTCGGCCCACCTGCAGGTGCTCAAGCTGGCCAACCTCGTGCGCACCCGGCGTGAGGGCACCAGGGTCCACTACCGCCTGGCCGGCGACGACGTCATCGCGCTCTACGACGCGATGCGTGGCGTGGCTCGCGAGCGGTCGGCCGATGTCGGCCAGGCCCTCGAGGCCTACCTGAACCTGCCAGGGTCCGGCGAGGTCGGTCTGGTCTCTCGGGAGGAGCTCGCCCGGCTGCTCGGCGACGACGGGATCACGCTGATCGACGTCCGCCCCGAGGAGGAGTTCGCAGCCGGGCACATCCCGGGGGCCCGCAGCACGCCGCTGGGCTCGCTGATCGCGATGGCCGACGACCTTCGGGACGCCCCCGGGGTGGTGGCCTACTGTCGCGGCAGCTTCTGCGTGATGGCCCACGACGCAGTCCGCGTCCTGGGTTCGGCGGGAGTCGAGGCGCGTCGACTCGAGGACGGCATGCTCGAGTGGCGCACGCACGGCCACCCCGTCGAGGTGAGCGCGTCGTGATCGCCGCGCCCCTGGTCGTCCTCCGCTCGTGGCCGGCACGACGTTGGCTCGCGGCCGTTGCTGCGGCGATCGCGTTCGTGCTGGTGGTGGCCATCCCCACCGATCTCATCGACAACCCCGTGTTCGGGCGCGAGATCGCGCCGCCCTGGTGGGCCTGGCCGTCGCTGGTCGTCTCGTCCGTGCTGGGTGGGCTCCTCGTTGCGACGTACGTCGCTGCGCCGCAGCAGCCCGACGCCGCTGCGAGCCGTCGCGGTGGCTGGATCGGGGCGTCCCTGACCTACTTCGCAGTGGGCTGCCCCGTCTGCAACAAGCTGGTGCTGCTCGCGCTCGGCAGCGCCGGTGCCGTCACCTGGTTCGAGCCGGTCCAGCCGGTGCTCCAACTGCTCGCCGTCGCACTGCTCGTCTGGGCCTTGCGCAGCCGACTGCTCGGCGAGCTGTCCTGTCCCACCACACAGTCCGGAGATGTCGCACGTGTCTGACCGCCGCAAGAGCCCCGTTGTCCCCCTCGCCGTCGCCGCCGTGGCGGTCATCGCCCTGGTTGCCACCATCGTGGGCACCCGGGGCTCCGACGACGCCACCGAGAAGACCAGCGCCACCACGTCCAGCCAGTCGACGGACTCGAACAAGGCTCCGGACGACACCTGGGCGAAGCTGGTGCGTCGCGAGGCCGACGACCCGATGGCGATGGGCGAGGTCGACGCACCCGTCGTGATGCTCGCCTACTCGGAGTTCCAGTGCCCCTTCTGTGGCAAGTTCGCCCGGGACACCGCGCCCACCCTGATCAAGAAGTACGTCGAGAACGGCACGTTGCGCATCGAGTGGCGCGACTTCCCCTACCTCGGCCCCGAGTCGACCACCGCGGCGAAGGCAGGTCGTGCCGCGGCGGCGCAGGACAGCTTCTGGGCCTTCCACGACCAGATGTATGCCAACCAGCTGCCGCCCAACTCCGGCAAGCTCGATGAGGACTACGTCGCCGGCATCGCGAAGAAGGTGGGCCTCGACGTCGAGAAGTTCCGGGCGGACATGAAGTCCAAGGCCACGAAGCGGGCCATCGCCGCCGACTTCTCCCAGGGTCAGGCGATCGGCGTCACCGGCACCCCGGCGTTCGTGATCAACGGCGTCCCGGTGATCGGTGCCCAGCCCCTCGAGGTCTTCGAGCAGGCCATCGACCAGGCCGCGGCTGAGGCGGGCTGATGGGCGAGGTGGGCGTGCTGGCGGCCTTCGCCGCCGGCGTGCTGGCCCTGCTCTCGCCGTGCAGCGCGCTGCTGCTCCCGTCGTTCTTCGCCTACGCGTTCGCGAGCAAGCGGGCGCTGGTCGCCCGGACCATGGTGTTCTACCTCGGGCTGCTGATCACCCTCGTCCCGCTCGGTACCGGCGCCGGCGCCGCCTCGGCGCTCTTCTACGGCCACCGCCCGCTCCTGATCGGCATTGCCGGCTGGATGATCATCGGCTTCGGCGTCCTGATCCTTCTGGGCAAGGGCTTCACGATCCCGTTCGTCGCTCGGCTGAACACGGCCGTCGCCGGACGTGAGGGAAACGGCTGGATCTCGACGCTGCTGCTCGGGGCGGTCTACGGGCTGGCCGGCTTCTGCTCCGGTCCGGTGCTGGGCGCGATCCTCACCGTGGCGGCCACGCAGGACTCGCCGTGGCAAGGAGGCGTCCTGCTGGCGGTCTATGCCCTCGGCATGGCGGCGCCGCTGCTCCTCCTCGCCGGACTCTGGGACCGCTACGACCTGGGCAGCCGCCGCTGGCTGCGGGGCCGTACCGTCACCCTCGGACGCCTGCGGGTGCACACGGTCTCGCTCGTCTCCGGCCTGCTGTTCATCGCGATCGGCGTGATCTTCCTGCGCTACGACGGCACCGCCGGCCTGACGGGGTCACTCGGCGTGGGGGACCTGACCGACGTCGAGTTCAGCGCCCAGCAAGCCGTCACGGAGTGGACGGCTGCGGTGCCGGGCTGGGCGGTTCCGGCGCTGGTCGCCCTCGTCGCGGTCTACGTGGCATGGCGTCGCTCGCGCCCGGGAGTGGACCGGGCGTCGACACCCGAGGAGCAGACCGAGGACGCGTCGCCGCGCACCTGATCCACACCGGAAGTTCTACTTGACGGTTTGGAAAGTGAACCCTTACAGTTTCCACTATGGAAATCAATGGCGGTGACGCCGGGCGTGAGGCGAGGGAGCAGCTGGCCGAGCTCGACGCCGCGGTGAGCTCGACCCGGGAGGCGGGGTACCCGCCCGCGCCCCGCTGGCACTTGTTCGCCCTCGCCACCGCCGGGCCGGCCGTGGTCGCCGTGGAGTCGCAAGCCGGCCTCGTTCGGTTCGCCGCCGTCCTCGCTGCCGTGCTGCTGTTCATGATCGTGGGAGTCCACGACTGGCGTCGCCGCCAGGTGCGACCGATGAGGGCGACCCGATCGCCGGCCCAGCTCGGCGCCACGTTCGTGTTCGGGTTCGTCCTGTGCCTGACCTTGATCTCTCTCGGTCCCCTCGCATCCAGGTGGCCACCCGGCATCGTCGCGGTGCTCTCCTACGGGTGGCTCCTGGTTGCGTTCTGGATCCTCGGCCGCCGTCTCGAACGTGCGATGTCGGCGGGATCGACCGGCGTCTCGAGCGCTGCGTGAGTCTCGATCGCATCGACCCGGTGCTGACGCCGCCCAAGCGTCTGGCGGCGCTCGGGATGCTCGCCCATGCCAAGCAGGTCGAGTTCGCGTTCATCCGGGACCACCTCGGTCTGAGCGACTCGGATCTCTCCAAGCAGATGAGTGCGCTCGTCGATGCCGGCTACGCGACGTCGAAGAAGACCGGGAAGGGCCGCACGCGATCGACCTGGTTCCGGGCCACCGGGCTCGGCCGGGAGGCGCTCGAGGCGCACGTCGCCGCGCTCAACGCCCTGGTGCTGGCGCCGTCACCACCGCCTGGGTGAGCTGAGGTCAGCCTTCCGCGCCGAACAGCTCGCACGTCCCGTCTGCCCACACGACGAGGCCACTTCGTCCCTCACGTCCTCGCAGCCAGGTGAGCGCCTCGCCGTCCATCGCGAAGGCAGCCGTGGCATCGATGTCGGCCCATGTCAGATCGGGCGCCACCACGGTGACCGATGCGACCGCGGACGGCGTGCGCCCTGTCCGGGGGTCGACGATGTGGGCACCGCGGCGTGCCAGACCTGAGGTGGCCACTGCCCCGTTGCGGACGGGTACGACGGCCACGATGCGGTCCGGGTCGTGGGGATCCTCGATCCCGATCCTCCAGGCGGATGAGCTCGCCAGCTTCGTGCGGCAGACCATGTCGCCGCCGGCGGAGAGGCAGAAGTCGGTGTCGGCCAGCGTCTCGAGCTCTCGCGCGGCGCGTTGGACGGCCCAGCCCTTCACCACGCCGCTCGGGTCGAGCGTGTCTCGGCCCGCAGGGTCGCGGCGTCGGACGTCGAACGCGCCGCCGGACTCGGCGCGAGCTCGGTCACCGAGCTCGAGCACCTCGTGCACCTCGGCCGGGCAGTCCGCCGGCTCGACCTCACCGCGGTCGAGACGCGAGACGAACGAGTCGGCGCGGTAGGTGCTGAAGACCCGATCTACCTCGCGGAGCACCGCGAGCGCCGCCTCCCAGGCCTCCGCCGCCCGCAGGTCGTGCGAGTGCCGGCCCCTGAGCGCGAGGCTGATCGGCATGCCCATGACGTGCTCGGTCCGGCGGTGGACCGGCAGCGAGGCCGTGACCGTGGTGCTCACAGACCGGCCTGGTCGAGAGCGCTCTGCAGGGACTGGAGGTAGCCGGTGCTGGTCACGGTGGCGCCGCTGACCATGTCGATGTTGGCGCCCTGGCTGGTCACGGTCTCCTGGGTGAGGATCGGCAGGGCGTAGCTGTTGATCTCCTGGTCCTTGCCGTTCCCGCTGGGGTACTGCAGGACGCTCACCTTGGTGATCTTGTTGCTGCCCACCTCGAGCTGCACCTGGACCGGCCCCCAGCGGGTCTGGACCACGGTGCCCGTGACGGTCGTGGCGGCCGCCTTCGAGGCCGAGCCCGAGCCCGAGCCCGAGCCGGCGCTTGCGGTGCCACTGTCCGCACTGCTCGAGAAGACCGAGGACGGCGGCGTCGTCGGCTGCACCCCGGAGGTCGAGGTGCTGTAGCCGAAGAGCAGGACGAGGGTGGAGAGGGTGCTCAGCGCCCACAGGACGATGCGTCTCATGTCGTCACCACGCGAAGGTCTCGAGATGGATGTGCTCGGGGGAGACGCCCGCATCGGCGAGCGTACGGCGGACCAGGGCGGTCCATGGCTCGGGACCGCAGACGTAGACGTCACGCTCGGCCACGTCGGGGATCCAGAGGCGCAGGGCGCTCAGGTCGTCCGCCGGACCGATCCCGTCACCGAGCCAGGAGTCGGGACGGCGACGGCGTCCCGGCAGTCGCAGCACCTGGAGGCCACGCTGGTCGGCGAGGGCGTCGACCTCGCGAGCGAACAGCGGCTCGTCGGTGAACCGCTCGATGAAGATCGCCTCGCCGGGTGCGTAGGCCAGCCCCTCGGCCAGCGCGCGCAACGGGGTGATGCCGACCCCGGCACCGATCAGCGCTACCCGGGGACGTGTCCGGGCGCGGGCACTGAGCCGTCCGTAGGGCCCCTCGACCCAGGCCCGCATGCCGGGAACCAGGGTCCGGGTGCCGTGGCTGCCGTCGCCGACACCCTGGACCGTGATCCGCAGGCTGCGCCCGTCCGGTGCTGCCGAGAGGGAGTAGGGGTTGGCGCGGGTCCAACCGGTGCGGCCGAGGAACCGCCAGCTGAGGAACTGCCCGGCCTCGACCGGGAGCCGGTCCAGCCGGTTGCCGGTGAGACGGACCGACCAGATGCCGGCGCCCTCGTCGACCACCGAGGTGACCCGGAGCCGGTGACGCAGGTTCAGCAGGACCGGCTGCCCGACCCGCCACACGAGCACCGCGCCGACGGCGACCGCCCACGCCGTCCACCAGAACACGGTCCGTCCCGTGGAGCTGACGAACTGCTGGCCGGTCCAGAGCTGGTGGGGCAGGGCGAGGCCGACGCCGAGGTAGGCGTAGAGGTGCAGCAGGTGCCACGACTCGTAGCGGAGTCGACGCCGGGCCGCCTTGATGCTGGTGAGCACGACCATGATCAGGCACCCGGTGCCGGCCACGGCGAGCAGCATCCCCGGGTAGTCCACGGTCAGGTTCCACAGGGTCGACGGGACCTCGACGAGCCGTCCGGCGGCGTACCCCCAGGTGATGGTGACGATGTGCAGCAGCATCAGGCTGAACGAGGTGAACCCGACCAGGCGGTGCAGGTGTGCGAGCCGGTCCTGGCCATAGGCGCGCTCGAGGGCCGGGACCCGAGCCATCAGCACGACCTGGACGAGGAGCAGCACCGAGGCAACCAGGCCGCTGATCCGGCCGACCGAGTTGAGACCAGTGGTCCAACCGGTGAGGTCGCCGACGCCATGGTCGGCCACCCACCAGTAGGTCACCAGCAGCAGGCTCAGCCACAACGTGCTGATCGCGCCGAGACGAACAGCGGCGTCGACACCTGCGCGACGGGCCGGCTCAGGGCCTGCGGGACGCGGCGCCGTGCGCTGGGGGGAGAGAGTGGTCATGGGGGTGCTCCCGGAACGGACAGCGCCCGTGTGGGACGTCTGCCTGATCTGCTCGATCATGGAACCGAGACTGGGGGAAGCACCTGTGCCGGGTGTGCGGTTGTCCTGTGCGTTGACTGTGTGCGGGGCCTCAGCCCCCCGCGAGCCCTCGGTTCACTCGCCGTCGTCGGGGACCAGCCACTGCTCCGGAGCGAACTCGCTCCCGAAGTCCGGGCACGCCTCGTTCTCACACCTGCCCTGGGTCTCGAAGGTGATGCCTGCATTGCCCGTCGCGACCAGGTGCGCCGCGTTCTCGGGCGAGAGGTGACCGCCGTGCCTCAACGGTTGTCCACAGGTGGGGCAGTGCGGGTCCGGATCGCCCGACGTCTCGCTCATGTCCTCACGGTAGGCGCTGCGGAGCACACGTGACCACCGTCCAACGGCGAGTGGCGACCGGGCGGCGTCAGGCTCGGGAACGGCAAGCGGTCGCACGCAACCGATGTGGATCGCGGTGAGACGCCACCTCCCGGAGAGCGGCTGCGCCGGGACGTTGCGACCCGCGGGCTCAGTCGGCCAGGAAGGCCAGCAGTGCCTCGAGGAACTCGTCCTCGTTCTCGCGGTGCGGCCAGTGACCGGCCCCGTCGAGAATGCGCACCTCGCACGGGGCGGTGAACCGGCTCGGGGTCGCCGCGTAGCCGGCCTGCAGCACGCTGGGTTCGTCGGCGCCCCCGACCACCAGGCGCCGGCACGGTGATCTTGTCCCGGTAGAGCGGGTGACCCGGGCGGAGCGCCTTGTAGTACGCCAGCGCACCGCGCAGCACCTCGTCGTGGTGAAACGCCTCGACCGCAGCCGCCACCGAGGCGTCGCGCTCCGGCCCGCGCCAGCTCGGCGCCCAACGGCGGTAGAGCCGCCCGACCATCCGCAGGCCGAAGAGCCGGGCAGTGGTGTGCGCCCAGGGGAGCTTGAACCAGACGAAGTGCCGACCCGCCCAGACCGCGCCGGGAGAAGGCTTCAGCGTCATCGGGTGGGGGATGCCCAGTGCCACCATCTTGGTGACCCGGTCGGGGTGCCTGGTCGCGGAGCTGTACGTCGCGTCCGCGCCCCAGTCGTGGCCGACGACGACCGCGGTGTCCTCGCCCAGGGCATCCAGCAGCAGCGCCACGTCGTCGGCCTGGTCGCTGGTGTCGAACCCGCGATCGCTGGACGTCGCGGGGTGGTAGCCCCGCAGGTAGGGCGCCACGGTCCGGAACCCGGCCGCGTTCAGCCGTGCCCGGATGCTGTCCCACGACGTCGGAAGGTCGGGGAACCCGTGCAGCAGGAGCACCAACGGACCCTCGCCGCTGTCGACGTAGCGGAAGGTCTGTCCGCCTGCGGAGGCTTCTCGCCAGTCGATGCTCACGGCCCCGATGCTAGGGCTCGGCGTCGAGCCGCCGACCGGCCATCCATGGTACGGATCCCTCAGGAGCCAGACGCCAACGAGCGCCGGGTGGTCGGACCACCCGGCGCTCGCCGGCATGCTTCTGGGTGCGGGTCAGCCCGCCCAGGTCACCTCGGTCACGACGGCCTTGCCGTTGCCGAAGTCCCGCACGAAGGTGGAGTGCCTGCCGTCCTCTGAACGGTCCACCTCGCGACCCCACGAAGACCGGTCGTTGCCGACCTGTCGCGCCTTCGCCCCGCTGGTCAGGCCCACGGTCGTGGTCGAGTCCAGGTGGGAGTAGATCGTCTGCAGCTGCGAGTAGTCGTGCGCGTTGGGAGCCGTGCTGGTCGGCGACTGGGAGTAGTCCATGCACGTGTTCTGCGTGGAGCCGTCCTCGCTGGTGTGCGCCAGGCCCAGCGTGTGCCCGATCTCCTGGCACATCACGTGCGCGCGCTCGTCGGGGGTGTTGTACTGCGGCATCGCGAAGTAGGTGTCGTTCAGCTTCACCGTGCCCTGGGTGATGTGGGTGCCGCCCGTGATCGAGATGCTGGCCAGTCCGAGCCAGCCGTTCTGGCCGTAGGCCGAGTTGCAGACCTCGACGCGGCCGAGCGTCGCCTTGCACACCTTGCCGGTGGTCCCGCCAGTCACCTTGGTCAGGTTCAGCACCGTGGACTGGCTCCACTGGCTGTTCGCGGTGTTCAGGTAGGAGTCCCAGGCACTGGACACGTTGTCGCCCACCTTGAGGGTGAACGGGTTCGACTGCCGGGCCCAGTGGTAGCTGCCCCAGGCGTGGGTGGCGTTGGCCGTGCCGCTGAATCCTGCGGTGGCGGCGAGGACGGCCGTGGCCACGACCGCGCTGATACGAGTGATGCGCATTGTTTTTCTCCCGAGAAGGAAAAGTGAGCGCCGCGATGGCGCCTGACCCGGACAAATATGGGTCGAGACGGTCACCGTGTACAGGGTTTCCGGGCCGCGTTCTGAGGAAGCACTGGCTGACGTTGTCCCAGGGCGTTGTACGGTCGCCGTCTCGGTGACTAGGAGTCCGCCGTCCTGGTCGCTGTCTGTGTGCCCACCGAGAAGCACCCGTGGTCCCTGTCGACCGCACCGGGTCGAACGGGGGTGTACGCCGTCGGGGTCGACCTCCGGCCGGCTGGGACGGGACGTGTCACACGCAAGGCCGAGAAGTCTCCCGCGTAGTAGCCGTTGTGCCGGTGCACCCAGCCGGCGCAGGTGCCGGACTCCGACTCGATGATCAGCGAGGCGGCCATCGTGTCCACATCCTCTCCAGGTCCGGGTCGGGCTTCGATCCGGCGTTGGACCGATGCTCCGCCTCCACCCTTGCCAGGCGCTTGCCACGCGCTTGCCGGGCAGCTGTCGGAGGCGGCTCGGTGGCCTCGTCGCGCTCACGGTTGCCGTAGCGTGGTCGGATGCGACGCGTGGCGGAACTCCTGGTGGGCCTCTACCTCGTGGCCGCCGTGGCCAGCAAGGTACTCGAGGCTGCCGGAGTGACGCGGTGCCACTGCACGGCGCAGTGCTGGTGCCGCAAACCGATGCTGGCACCGTTCCGCTGGGTGTTCCCCTACAAGCACGCGTAGCACCTCTGGGTGGTCACCACGCGCGTCCGTCGGACTTCGCACATCTCGTTCACAGGCTCTGCTGTCGTTGCTGCCAGTTCTCCGCAGCACTGTCGGTGGCAGACGACCTCGACCAGCGGGGTCCGACGCCGGGAGACCGGGTCAAGGAGCAAACACATGAGCATCTCTCGCAAGGTGAGCACGACCGCGGCGATCTCGGTCGCCGGAGCGGGCATCGTCGTCGGTGGGATCGGCCTGGCCGCAGCCGACGACCGCGGCTCCGGCCAGGACTCGGCGACGCAGACCAACGCACGCACAGCGGAGGGGTCCGCGGCCGGCTTCACTGGGTCAGGTGAGGGACGCGGCCACGGACGGGGTCACCGGGGCGGTCCGGGCGAGCAGAGCGCGGGACTCGCCGAGGCACTCGGGCTCCCGGAGTCCGACGTGACGGCCGCGATGCGGGCGGTCCGCGACCAGCTCCGGCCGGAGGCACCGGCCGAGGGCGAGTCCCGGACGCCGCCCACCGAGGCCGAGCGTGAGGCGCGCCGCGCCGAGATGGCCGCAGCACTGGCGGACGAGCTGGGTGTCTCGGTGCAGAAGGTCACCGACGCCCTGGACTCGGTGGCCGCTGACCGCAAGGCGGAGGTTCGCTCCGGGCTGGCAACACGACTCGACACTGCCGTCGCCGACGGCAGTCTCACCGAGGCCGACAAGCAGTCGGTGCTGAAGGCGTTCGATGCCGGCGTGCTGGGCAGAGGTCAGCACGGCCCTGACGGTGCCGGTGAGGCCGACGAAGGTGCCGCGACCAGCTGACCCAGGTGCACGAGAAGCCCTCCCCCTGAGCGGGGCGCGGCGAGCGACGCACCCCCCCGTCGCCGCGCCCCGTTCCGGTAGTTGCGGGTCCGACCGGTTTGGATAGCCTCGTCCCGACGACCTGACGCCAGCGTGCAGCAACCAGGGGGTGCCGATGTACGACGGAGTGCTCGCCCTGGCCTTCGTCGCCGCGAGCATGGTGCTGGCAGTCCTCGTCCTGCACTGGCTGAGCGTCGTCTCGCGGCAGCCCTGGGAGGGAATGCCGTTCCTCTCCGGCCACGACCCGACCGAGCACGCTCTCTCCAGGTATCACGTGCGGTGGTACCTCGCGACGCTGGTCTTCCTCGCCTTCGACGTCGAGATGCTCTTCATGTATCCCTGGGCGGTCGTCGTGGGCCGGCTCGGGGTGGGTGCGGTCGTCGAGATGTTCCTGTTTCTCGGAGCGCTCCTCCTCGCGGTCTTCTGGGCGCGTCGGGAGGGTGCCTTCCGATGGTCCTGAACCGGCTGCTTGGCGCCCTGGCCGTCGGGCGCACCCATGTCCTGGTGGTCGCGCCGCGCGGCGCCTTCCGCGTCCGGGCCCGGGTGGAACGCTCCGTGCTGGCGCGTGGCTGGGTGCTGGCGGACTCCCCGGCGGACGCCGACGTGCTCGCCGTCTGCGGTGCCCTGCACGGCGACCGCGACGATGCGCTGGTCTCCGCCGTGGAGTCCGTCTGGACGGCGATGCCCGGCCCGCGGGTGCGGGTCGAGGTGCCCGACGAGGCACGTGTCGCAACGGCCCTCGACCAAGCCGCCGAGGAGCTGTTGGACACCCACGCCCACGCAGCCGACGCCGAGAGCCGCGAGCACCGCTCGGGCGAGATGGACCACGGCGAGATGGACCACGGCGAGATGGACCACGGCGAGATGGACCACGGCGAGATGGACCACGGCGAGATGGACCACGGCGGCATGGACCACGGCGGCATGGACCACGGCGGCATGGACCACGGCGGCATGGACCACGGCGGCATGGACCACGGCGGCATGGACCACGGCGGCATGGACCACGGCGGCATGGACCACGGCGGCATGGACCACGGCGGCATGGACCACGGCGGCATGGACCACGGCGGCATGGACCACGGGGCATGGACATGGCACCCGGCGGCATCCCGCTCGCCGAAGGCAGCGAGGACGACCGCGACGGGCTCGAGATGGATGTGCTCCACGTCCCGCTGGGACCGGTGCTGCGCCACTGGCCGGCCGGGCTGGTGCTGCACTGCACCCTCCACGGTGACCTCGTGGCCCAGGCGCGAGCCGAGGTGGTCCCGACCCGCCCTCCCGCGGAGGCCACGAAGGTGGGCGCCGGGGAGGCCAACGCGCTGCGCTGTGACGCCGTGGCTGATCTGCTGGCCCTGGCCGGCTGGCCGGCCGGGGAGGTTGCGGCGCGCGCCGCGCGAGACGCCTTCCTCGACGGGGAGGCCGAGCGGGCGCGGGCCCACGTCCAGGCCCTGCGTCGCCGCGTACGCCGGAACCGGTTGCTCACCTGGATGCTGCGAGGGCTGGGCCCTCTGCGGGCCGACGCGCTGCCCGGCTCGTCGGGCGACGCGCGCCACGACCTGCTCCTGGGTGACGTGCACGACCGGTTGCTCGCCCTGATCGACGCGGCCGGAGGCCCCGAGCAGGGCGGGGCCGCCATGACCGAGGACGCGCTCGTCGAGCTGGTCCCACGACTTGTCGAGGGCTTGGAGCTGGCCTCGGCGCGTCTGGTGGTGGCCAGCCTCGACGTGGCGTCCCTCCTCGCCGCCCAGGAGGTGGCGGGTGTCTGAGTCCGTGGTCGCCGTCTCGGCGTACTGGGCGCCGGTCGCCGCCGGGCTGGTCCTCCTGCTGGCGGGTCTCGCCGCCGCTCTGCACGGGAGCATCGAGGGGGTCGCGGCCGGTCGGGGTCGGCTCCAGGGAGCGATGACCCCGGCCCGCGAGACCGCCAGACTGCTGCGCCAGCGCCAGCGCTCGACGCTCTCGGCGGACCGGCCACTGGCTCGCGTCGGTGCCTGGGGACTGCTGCCGTTGTCCCTGCTCAAGATCGCCGTGGTGCCGCTCGGTGGCTGGGTGCTGTTCGCGAGCCCGGTCGGGGTGGTCTGGTTCAACGCGATGGACGTGACCGTCTGGGCCCTGGTGTGGCTCACCGGCTGGGGCCCCAACTCCGCCTACTCGCTCGTGGGTGCCTACCGCTTCCTGGCGCAGGCGCTCGGCTACGAGCTGCCGCTGATGTTCGCCCTGGTGGCACCTCCGATCGCCGCCGGCAGCCTGCGGGTCAGCGACATCGCGGCGGCGCAGGACGGGCTGTGGTTCGTGGTCTGGATGCCCGTCGCGTTCGCCATCTACTGCATCGGCGTCGTCGGGTTCGCCGTCTGGGGGCCGCTCTCAGCGCCCGCAGGCAGCGACCTCGCCGGAGGTGTGCTGACCGAGCTCTCCGGTGCCGACCGGCTGCTGTTCCTCGCCGGGAGGTACATGCTGCTCGTCGCCGGAGCAGCCTTCGCAGTGCCGATGTTCCTCGGCGGGGGCGCCGGCCCGCTGCTGCCCGGGTGGGCCTGGGTGCTGGTGAAGACGACCCTGCTCCTCGCGGTGTTCGTTGCCTCGCGGCACTGGCTCCCGGTGCTGCGGCCGGACCGGTTCGTCGAGGCCGGCTGGGTGGTCCTGCTGCCGCTGGCCGTCGTCCAGGACCTCGTGGTCGCGGTCGTCAGCATCAGCCAGGGAGGTGGCCACTGATGGTGGTCGACGTGCTGTTCTGGCTCTTCGCGGTGATCTCCGTGATCTCGGGGGCGTTCGTGTTCGTGTTCGACTCGATGGCGCGCGCGACGTACGCGCTTGCCGTCTCCTTCGTGGCGGTCGGTGCGGCCGTGCTGCTGATGCACCAGGACTACGTCGGCGTGGTCACGATCCTGATGATGGTGATGGAGATGGCCGTGATGGCCGTCTACATGGTCATGTACATGGGGATGAACCCGGCGCTGATGCCGATGAGCATGGTGCACGGCAAGCGCACCGCCCTCGCCGCGGCGGTCTCCACGTTCCTGGTTCTCGGCGCCGGGGCCCTGCTGGTGCCGTGGCCCTCCCGCCGGGGAACGCCGAGCGCGGACCCGACGGTGGCGCTGGGTGAGGCGCTGATGGAGTCGAAGATGCTCGTGATGGCCGTGATCAGCCCGGTGATGGTCGCCACGATCGTGGCCGCTGTGGTGCTGGCGACGCGCCGTGGTCGTTATGACCGGCTCGGGGACGACCTGGACCGGCGGCCTGCGGACGATCCGCAGCCAGGGGGTGTCGGGCGATGACCATCGAGACCGTGCTCCTCGTGGCGGCCGCGCTGTTCAGCGTCGGCCTGTACGGCGCCATCTCCCAGCAGGTCGTCGTGATGGTGATGATGGGCCTGGAGCTGATGATCAACGCCGTGATCCTCGCGGCGGCCGGCGCCTGGTGGTTCCTGGCACCCGATCCCACCGGACAGGTGCTGCTGATGGTGGTCATCGCGGCGATGACCGTCGAGATGGCGATGGGCTTCGCGATCGCCACGCTGCTGCACCGAGACACCGGCAACGACATGACCGACATGGCCGGGGAGCTGAGCGGATGACGGCCAGCCGTGCTGTGGGCCGTCGTCCTGCTCCCGGCCCTGGTCGGGGCAGCCCTGCTGCTGACGGGCGCCCGCGGCCGTCGTTCCCCTGACACGGACGCCTGGCCGGCGACCGTGGGCGTGGCGACCGCTGCGGCGACGCTCGCCCTCGGGGTGGTCGCCGCGTTCGCCCGACCGCAGGTCGAGGTGGCGTTCATGGCCGGCAGCTCGTTCGGGCTCGCCGTGGACGCCCTGTCCGCGCTGATGCTGCCGATGGTGGCCGGCGTGACGCTGCTGGTGCTGATCTTCGCCGCGGGCGACGTCACCCGTGGCCGGGCCAGGTTCCACGGCTACATGCTGCTCTTCGCCGCGGCGGCACTGCTGACGGCGGTGGCGACCACGTTGCCCGTGCTGCTCCTGGCGTGGGAGGTGATGGGGGCCACGTCGTACGCCCTGGTGGGGTTCTGGTGGCGGGAGGACCGGCGGGTCTCCTCGGGCCTGACCGCGTTCCTGACCACGAGGACGGCCGACCTCGGTCTCTACGTGGCCGCAGCTGCCGCCCTGGCCGGAGGTGCCGGGCTCGCGCTGCCGGACCTGGCCGACGCCACTGACGGTTGGCGCGTGGTGATCGCCGTCGGGATCGCCGTGGCCGCGCTGGGCAAGGCGGCCCAGCTGCCGTTCTCGTTCTGGCTGTCCCGCGCGATGGACGGGCCCAGCCCGGTCAGCGCCTTGCTGCACTCCGCGGCGATGGTGGCGATGGGCGGCTACCTGCTGCTCCGCGTGCAACCACTGCTCGAGGCTGCGGGCTGGCCCGGCACCGCGGTCGCCTGGGTCGGGGCGCTCACCGCGCTCGTGCTGGGCGCCGTCGCGGTGGCCCAGACCGACCTCAAGCAGCTGCTCGCGGCCTCCACGTCCGCCCAGCTGGGCTTCGTCGTGCTCGCCGCGGGCGTGGGCAGCACCAGCGGGGGAGCTGCCCACCTGGTCGCGCACGCGTCCACCAAGGCGCTGCTGTTCCTGGCGGCCGGAGCCTGGCTCGGTGCCCTGGGCACCAAGCACCTGCCGCACCTGCGCGGTGTTGCTCGCCGTTGGCCGGTGACCGGCATCGCCGCCAGTGTCGGCGCGCTCTCGCTGGCAGGCGTGGTGCCGCTCTCGCTCTGGGCAACCAAGGACGCGGTGCTCGCTGCCGCTCTCGAACGCTCCGCGGCCCTCTACGTGGTGGCGATCGCAGCAGCCGCTGTCTCCGCGGCCTACGCGGGCAAGATGCTGGTGCTGGTGTGGCGCCCGGTCACCCCGGCCGCGGAGGAGGGCTACGACTCCGAGGAGCAGGGCTCCCGCCACATCAGCAACCTCCAGCAGGTGCCGCTCGTGGTCCTCGCCGCGGGTGCCGCGGTGCTCGGGGTCCTGGCGCTGCCACCGGTGGGCGATGCACTACGACGCGCGGTGGACGCGGAGTCCGCGCCGTCGGCCACCGTGGTCGAGATGGTCGCCTCGGCCTTGCTCGCGATCGTCGTGCTCGGGGCGGTCGCTCGGGTGCGGCTGCCCGAACCACCTCTCCTCCGGGACTGGTGGCGGCTCGAGAAGGCCGCCCACTCCGTGTTCGTGGCGCCGACGACTGCCCTGGGCCAGGCACTGGCCAGGTTCGACGACCACGTCCTCGACCGGGGGGTCGGGGCGGTGGCCGGCAGCGTCGGGGTGCTCGGGCACCGGTTGGCGGCGCTGGACGTGCACGTCGTCGACGGGGCCGTGGAGTCGTTGGCCTCCGGCACCCGGCGGCTGGGCCGTCTCGCCACCCGCCCGCAGACCGGGCAGCTGCACCAGTACTACGTCCAGGCCGTCGTGCTCCTCGCGACGGCGGTCCTCCTGCTCGTCCTCGTGAGGTGAGTGGCTCGTGCTCAGTCTGATCGTCTTCCTGCCGCTGGTGGTGGCCGTCGTCCTGGCGCTCGTCGGCCGCATCGGCGACGCCGTGGCGCGCTGGGTGTTCGTGGCGGCGACCCTGGTCGAGGTGCTCCTGGTGGCGATCCTCTGGGCGGCGTACGACGACCCCGGAGTGGGACGCCTCGCCTTCGAGGAGCAGGTGCCCTGGATCCCCGGCGTGCGCAGCAGCTACCACGTCGGAGTGGACGGGCTCTCGCTGCCGATGGTCGCGATGACGGTCGTGATCTTCGCGGCCTGCGCGGTCTATGCCCTGCGCGAGCGGGACCGGCCGCGGCTCCAGGCAGCGTTGTTCCTGTTCCTGGAGAGCGTCTCGCTGGGGCTGTTCGTCTCGGCCGACCTGATCGTCTTCTTCGTGTTCTTCGACCTCTCGATCGTGGGGATGTACTTCTCGATCGCCGGCTGGGGCCACGGCAACGCCGCCCGGTCGGCGATGAAGTTCTTCCTCTACACGTTCCTGGGCTCACTGGCGCTGCTGCTCGGCTTCATCGGGCTCTACGTCGCCGCCGACCCGCACACCTTCGACATGGTCGAGCTCGCGAGGACCACACCGTTGGCGGGTCATCCCGTCGTCGGGGGACTGGTCCTCGGTGCGGTGCTGCTGGGACTGGCGGTGAAGACACCGACGTTCCCCTTCCACACCTGGCTCCCCTCCGCGCACACGGACGCGCCCACCATCGGGTCGGTCGTCCTCGCGGGCGTGCTGCTGAAGATGGGGACCTACGGCTTCGTCCGGGTCGCGATGCCGATGCTGCCCTCGGCGTGGCAGGCGTGGGCGGTGGTGATCGTCGTGGTCGGCGTCGTGTCGGTGCTCTACGGCGCCCTGGTCGCGCTGGCCCAGACGAACCTCAAGCGGATGGTGGCCTACACCTCGGTCAACCACATGGGCTACGTCGTCCTCGCGCTCGGTGTCGCCGGGATGGTGTCCGGTGACTCGGAGACCGCCCGGCAGGTGGCCACCACCGGCGCCGTCGTGCAGATGGTCAGCCACGCGCTGATCACCGGAGCGCTGTTCCTGCTGGTCGGCTCGCTGCGCGAGCGTGGCGGCAGCTACGAGATGGCCGACTACGGCGGGGTGGCCGGTCGTGCCCCGCGACTCACGACCCTCTTCGCGCTGGCCGCGTTCGCCTCGCTCGGCCTGCCCGCGTTCTCCGGCTTCATCGCCGAGTTCCAGGTCTTCGCCGGCAGTGTCGCGGTCGCCCCGGTCACCGCCGTCGCGCTCCTGGGCATCCTGGTCACCGCAGCCCTCTTCCTGCGCGCGCTGCAGCAGGTGTTCACCGGTGAGCCCCGCGGTCTCGCGGAGAAGGTCACCGACCTGCGCCCCGCCGAGCTGTGGTCGGCCGGGACCCTGATGGCCCTCTCGCTGCTGATCGGCCTGGTGCCGCGGCCGCTGCTCGACGTGGTCGAGCCGGCCGCCCGCCAGCTCGTCTCGCTGGTGAGCCGATGAGCATGGGCTCGGACACGCTCGCGCTGCTGCCCGAGCTGCTGGTCTTCGCGGCTGGTCTGCTGGCGCTGGTCTCGGGGTCGTTCCTGCCGCGGCGCAGACAGTGGGTCGCGCGGATGCTCACCCTCGGGATGCTGGTGGCAGCGGGCGTGGCGGCCGTGGTCGGCCTGGCGTCCGAGGACATGGGTGTGTTCACCGGGACCTTCGCCGTCGACCCGGCCACGGGCGTGGCCAGGCTGCTCGTCGTCGTCGTGACCGGCCTCGTGGTGGTGCTGGCCGGCGACGAGGTGGGCGAGCACCCGCGCGAGAGCGAGACCTACGCGCTGCTGATGTTCGCGGCTGCGGGCGTGATGGTGCTGGCCGGCGCCAGCGACCTGATGGTGCTGGTCGTGGGCTTCCTGCTCGCGTCCATCCCGCTCTACGGCCTGATCGGGCTGGTGCGGCTGCCGAGGTCGGCCGAGGCCGCGCTGAAGACCTACCTGATGGGTGCCCTGTTCGGCATCGTGCTGATGCTCGGCGTCACGCTGCTCTACGGCCTGGCCGGCACCACGACGTACGCCGGGCTGGCCGACGGCCTCGGGACGGCGCCGCGGGTCGCTGTCGTGGCCGGTGTGGTGCTGGTCCTGGGGGGCCTGATGTTCGAGGCCGGTGCGGTCCCGGCGCACTTCTGGGTGCCCGACGCGGCCCAGGGCACGTCCGTGACCGCGGCGACGTTCCTGACCACGGTGCCGAAGGTCGGTGCGCTCGTCGCGGTCCACCGGCTCGTGGTCTCCCTTCCTGTGCAGGTGGAGTGGCCCCTGCTGGTCGCAGTGATCGCCACGGCGAGCATGACGCTGGGCAACCTGGCGGCATACGCGCAGACCGACCCGCGGCGGCTGCTCGGGTGGTCCACGGTCAGCCAGGCGGGCTTCCTGCTGGTGCCGGTCGCCGCAGCGGCCAGCAGCGAGCTGGCCCTGCCCTCGCTGCTGCTCTACCTCGTCGGCTACGCGGTCACGAACCTCGGTGCCTTCGCCGTGGTCGGTGCGCTCCCGGAACGCCGGACGCTGAGCGACTACCGCGGGCTGTCCCGATCACGACCGTGGCTGGCGGGCAGCCTGCTCGTGCTCCTCCTCGGGCTGCTCGGCACCCCGCCCACCGTCGTGTTCGTGGGCAAGCTGACCACCGCCACCGCAGCCTGGGACGGCGGGTTCGCCTGGCTGGCGGTGATGGTGGTGCTGAACACGTTGGTCAGCCTGTTCTACTACCTGCGTTGGGTGGTCGAGATGTTCCGGCCGGCCGACGAGGAGCCGGCGCCCGAGCCACGTCCGGTCCGGGTCGCCCCGTCCGCGGTCGCCCTGACGGCGGCCGGCGCCAGTGTCCTGCTCGGACTCGGGGCGGGCGCGCTCTGGCCGGTCCTCGAGGGCTCGCTGTCGCGCTGAGGCCTCGTCAGCCGCCGAACGCGGCCTCGAAGTCGGCGGCCATCTCCGGGGTCCACGCAGCGGTGTAGCCGCATGAGTTGACAGTGCCGGTCTCGCTGGCGGTCACCAGGTAGCGCTTGCCCTCGACGAACTCGATCCCGTCGATCGACGTCATGGCGTTCTCAGGGTTCCTCAGTGCCACCGTCTCGCCGGAGCCCCCGCGGTACCAGGTGTCCACCCGGAGCAGGACCATGCCCTTCTCGGCAGAGAGAACCGTCCCGGAGAAGGCGGTGGGCATGCCCGCGAGCACCTCGACCGAGAACTGGATGCAGGAGCTCATCGCGTCCGACTCGGGCAGGACCAGGGTCATCGACGGCTTCGCACCTGCGGAGACACCAGGCTCGTTGCGGGACAGGACGCCCGCGGCAACGGCACCACCGAGGGCGAGCACGGCCACGACCGCCGCCGCGACGAGCCAGGGTGAGCGACGCGAGTGGTGGGTTCGCTCGGAGGACGGGGTCTGGAGGTCGGTGGTCTGCATGGTCTTCTCCATCAGCTCGCGGATCGAGGTTGGCGAGGAGGGGGAGGCCCCGGGGCCGACGGCCGGGTCCGCGGCGCGGAGCCGGTCGTGCAGGTTGTCGGTCATGGTGTCCTCCCCTCCTCGACCTGTCTGTGTCCGGACGAGCCGCGTTCCTTTCCGAGCTCGCTGCCGGCGAGCAGCTGGGCGAGTCGGGCGCGGGCCCGGTGCAGCCGGATGTTGACCGCGTTCGTGGAGATCGCCAGAACCACGGCGATCTCGGCGGGGGGCAGGTCCTCCCAGGCCCACAGGCGGATCAGCTCCTGGTCCTGCGGTCGCAGTCTTGTCAGGGCCTGGTGCAGCTCAGGGTCGGGCAGCGAGGGTGCAGGCTGCTGGTCGCCGGTGGGCGTCAGGTGGATGACCCTGGCAAGCAGGCCGACCTGGCGACGCTGTGAACGCTGGTGGTTGGCGAGGCAGTTGCGGGCCACCGAGTAGCACCAGGGCAGCACCTGCCCCTGCGGGACGTCGTCCAACCGCCTCCAGATCACCAACAAGGCCTCGGCCAGGACGTCCTGGGCGCTGTCGGGGTCGGTACGGCGCGCCAGGTAGCGACGCAGCGGCTCGCCGACCTCGTCGACGACGGCCTCGAACAGGGCTGGTCGGTCTTCCTCCACGCACTCCACGATGTCATCTGTCCGGCACCGTGGTCTGGCTTTCACCCCGGTGTGGTCGCGCCGTCCGGCCAGCCGCCGTACGGGACGGTGATGATCTCCAGCACGTGCCCGTCCGGGTCGTCCCAGTAGAGGCCGCGGCCACCGTCGGCAGTGTTGACCTCCCCCTCCTGGCGGTGTGCGGGATCGGCCCAGAAGGGGAGTCCCTGCTCGATGATCCGAGCCTGGATCGCGTCGAACTCGGCCTCGCCCACGAGGAACGCGTAGTGCTGCGGGCGTGGCCGGTCGTCGACGGTGTGGAAGTCCAGCGAGACGTCGTTGTCGACGGTGACCACGACGAACGGGCCGTAGGTCGTCGGTGGTGGCAACCCCAGGACGTCGGCCAGGAACCGCGCCGAGACCTGCTTGTCGGTGGCGTGCACGATCGTGTGGTTCAGCGAGACGGCCATGCCCTTACTCCTGCCGTGTCGAGGTGGATGCTCGCGACGGTAGCGCCGCGCTGACCCGCTCGTCACGGGTCGGTAGCGATCGGCACCGGGGCGGACGCCGCGCTCGATCTCTCCGGTGCTGGCGAGATCGTGTCCTCGGGGTTGGCCGCGCCCTCCTGACCCGGCCCCGACGCCGGCCTCTCGGTCGAGGGGAGTCGAGGCCCGAGCAGTCAACCGCGGACGAAGGTGACGGTGCGGACCATCCGGTCCAGCATCGCGACGTCGCGACCGAGGGCGCCGGCCCCCTGGACGGTGTGCAGCACGACGCGCCGGCCCGCGACCTGCATCACCCAGAGCCGATGGACCCGGGCAGTGGACAGGGCGTCGTGGTCACCGAGTGCGACGGTCCGGTCGATACACGAGGTGATGTCCACGTCAGCGGTCAGGGCCATCGTGACCAGCAGCGCCGGCTGACCGTCGATCCGGGTGGGGCGCGGGGTCGTGGCGTGGAGGTGCGGTGACCGGGCGAGTGCCTGTGCCAGGTCCCGGACCGTGGGGCCGGGCGACCGGAAGTCGAGGTCCAGGCAGTGCCGACCCGGCATGCCGGTGGTGGCTCCGGGGGCGTCGGAGATGAACATCAGCCCGTCACGTCCGGCGGGAAGCCTGATGAACGAGCCGGCGTAGATGCTGCTCCCGACCGGGAGCTCCGCCTGGTAGAGCACCCTCCGGGACAGTCGTACGGCGTAGCGTCCGCCTCGGACCACGAGTGGCTCGTGCGGCTCGGCATGTGAGAACACCCTGGCCCCACCGGGCAGCACGGCCTCGTCGGGGTCGAACGGATCCCGGTCGGGCCAGCCCCCGGTGCTGGACAAGGTGGCCTTCGAGTCGTGGGTCTCTGGTCGGCCCCGGGACCCATGGGCCTGCATGACGGCCACGGCCAGGGCCAGGACGACTCCCGCGGCAGCAGTGCTCCGAGACCGGTCGTGCCGCACCACGACAACGCCCCCTTGCTCCCGACCACACACCGGTGAGCGGACGTCGGGACGCCCAGGAGGGTGCGGCGTCGCCGGCGCCTTTCCGAGAACTACCGACTCCAGACCACACCGCGCTGGTGTCGGTCCGGTATCGGCGGTGACCTCAGCGGTATCGCCGAGCAGGCCCCAGGCACGGGGCATCGCCTCGCCGGGGCACCGGTCCCGGCCAGGGGCGGGCGGACGTGCGGTCAGGCGTGGGTGGAGCGGCTCAGCCGGTGGCGCACGGCGGCGTCGACCGTGGCGAGGACCGACTTGATCTCCTCCACGGTGTCGGCCTCTCTGTGACCGAATGCCTGCAGGTAGGCATAGAGCGCGTGCCGCGTCAGGGCGAGCTGCTCGTCGGTGAGACGAAGCGTGTTCATGCCTCGATCCTAGGTCGGGGGAGGGGCGCTGCCGAGGCTCGGAACGGACCGGGCCCGACCAGTGCCGGGGGCGCACAGCGGCTCGCAACGGCAGGTTCGTGTCGCACCGCGAGTCGTGGGGCGCTACGATTGGGGTCGCCGGTCGGTCGGTCATGCCGCTCGTCCTGCGAAGACCCAGCTCGTCGGCCCGTCACACGGCCATCGGCTGGTGATCATCTGGTTCCACATCGTCGGCGGGCGCTCGAGGCCCGGCACGTCGGTCTGTTGCAGACCAGTGGGACCGCGCCGCGTCGTGGAGTGGCCATCCGGCTCGCTTCATCGGCGTCGGAATGCCCCGTCAGGCTTGGGCGGGTGATGTCGTCCGGACGCGACCAACGTCCGGTGCGTACTCCAGAGGAGGAGTCCTTGGCTCGACGAGGCCAGCGCCAGTCCGGCGCTACCCGTACTGCCCCGAAGAACCGTCGTGCCCGCGATCAGGACAACGAGGGAATCATCCCGGTGCTCGCACGCGCGGTCCGAGAGGTCGAGGCGGCCGTCCAGCGTGGCCCGGTGACGTCCTCGGGACGCACGAAGTTCCAGGTCGTCGCGCTGCTGGTCCGCGAGGAACGCGCCCGGATCAAGGCCGACGACTCCAGCACCGAGGCCCAGCGCGCCGCGGAGCTCAAGCGGCTGGACGGGGTCGCGACGATCCTGGCCAAGACCGCCGCCCGCGACACCTCGCTGCTCCAGCTGCTCGCCGAGGACTCCGTGGTGACCGACTCGGCTCGGTCCCTGAAGCGAGAGATGCTCAAGGCCGCCGGCATGGAGGTGCCGCCCGAGGAGGTCCAACGCTCGGAAGCCCCCGCGGGCTCGGCCGCGACGGAGCGCCGCGTCGTCCCGCAGTCCGTGGTGGCCCGGCAGCTCGCCAACCCGTTCCTGGCCCCCGACTTCAGCGCGGCGGCGCAGTCCCGCGAGCCCCAGGCGCGTCGCCTGGCCACCTGGGAGCTGCTCGGGCCACTGTTCCGCTCCTTCGAGTACGGCGGGGCCTCCTCCTGCATGGAGCTCCCCGAGCCGAAGCTGAGCAGATCGCCGGGCGGTCTGGAGCTGATGCGCCACCAGTCGCAGGTCGTGGCTGCTGCCGCGGCCGGCCACCGGACGTTCCTGCTCGCCGACGAGCCGGGGCTGGGCAAGACCGCCCAGGCCCTGCTGGCTGCCAAGGCCGCCAACGCCTACCCCCTGCTGGTCGTCGCGCCGAACGTGGTCAAGACCAACTGGGCGCACGAGGTCGGCCTGTGGACGCCCGAGAAGAAGCCGACCGTGATCCACGGCGACGGCCACACCATCGACGGTTTCGCCGACATCGTCATCGTCAACTACGAGGTGCTCGACCGGCACGTCGGCTGGCTCGGTGACTTCGGCTTCCGCGGGATGATCGTCGACGAGGCGCACTTCATCAAGAACAAGTCCTCACAGCGTTCGCGGCACGCCCTCGAGCTCTCGGAGCGCATCCGCACCCGGGCCGGCCGTCCGCTGCTGATGGCCCTGACCGGGACGCCGCTGATCAACGACATCGAGGACTTCCGGGCGATCTGGCAGTTCCTCGGCTGGATCGACGACAAGAAGCCGCGGGCCCAGCTGATGGAGGCCCTGGAGGAGCGCGGGCTGACACCCGCCGACCCGGGTTTCTACAGGAACGCACGTGGTGCCGTGATCGAGATGGGCATCGTCCGACGGCGCAAGGTCGACGTCGCCGCGGACATCCCGGCCCGTCGCATCGCCGACCTGCCCGTCGAGCTCGACGACGAGGCCGGCCGCTCGATCCGCGACGCCGAGCGTGAGCTCGCGCGACGCCTCGTCTACCGCTACGAGACCGCGCTCGCCACCCGCACGTCCGGGATCGTCGTCGACGGGATCGACCACGAGCTGGTGCGTCGGGTCGCCAACTGGGAGCGCGACGACACCACGACCACCAAGACCGACGAGAACGTGTTCACGATGATGCGTCGGATCGGGCAGGCCAAGGCCGGCCTGGCCGCGGACTACGCCTCGCAGCTGGCCCACAGCGTGGGCAAGGTGGTGTTCTTCGCCAAGCACATCGACGTGATGGACGTCGCCGAGGAGACCTTCGCCAAGCGCGGCATCGGCTACTCCTCCATCCGCGGCGACCAGACCCCCAAGGCCCGCCAGCAGAACATCGAGGCGTTCCTGAACGACCCCGACGTGTCGGTCATCGTCTGCTCGCTCAGCGCGGCCGGCGTCGGCATCAACCTGCAGGTCGCGTCCAACGTCGTCCTGGCCGAGCTGTCCTGGACCGACGCGGAGCAGACTCAGGCGATCGACCGGGTGCACCGCATCGGCCAGGAGGAGCCGGTCACCGCGTGGCGGATCATCGCCTCGCAGACGATCGACACCAAGATCGCCGAGCTGATCGACACCAAGGCCGGCCTCGCGGCCCGGGCGCTGGACGGCTCCGACGAAGAGGTCTCCTCGTCGGTGGACGTGCAGCTCGAGGCGCTGGTCGCGCTGCTGACCGAGGCGCTCGAGGCGGCCGCCTGACCTGGTTCGGCGTACGTCGGCCCAGCCGGTGACCAGCCGGTGCCCAGCCGGTGACCCGCCCGCGTTCAGGGCGTCAGGGCCGGGGCTCTCGTGCTCGATCGCAGCTGTCGGGTGCCCGCGACGCCGAGGACCATCGCGGCGACGACGACCAGCGAGGACACGTTGAGCTGAGCGACCCCCGACAGGCCGTGGCCGATGTTGCAGCCGCCGGCGATCCAGCCACCGGCACCCAGCAGGACCCCTCCGGCCGCGAGCTCGAGGTAGCGCACCGGCTCCTCGCCGCGGAGCCAGAACCCTCCCGCCGTACGGGCGGCCACGCTCGCCCCGGCGACGATGCCGACCAGGAACGCGATCAGCCAGTAGTTCGGTGAGCCGGCGGCGACGCTGCTCACGGCCCCGACCGAGCTGGGACCGAAGCTGGAGCCGCCCGCCGCCGCCAGCGCCCAGCCCGCTGTGACGGCGGCTCCCAGACCGATGCCGATCGGGAGCCAGCCCCACTGCCAGCCGTGCTCCGGACGGTCGTGGCCAGGGCGCCGCCACAGCCACAGCGCGACGCCGCCGAGCGCCACCGCGGCGACCAGCAGCCGGGGGAGGCCCAGCAGCCCAGGGAGGGTCGCGCCCGCGCCCCCGGAGAGAAGGGTGGGGCCCGGCACGGCGAGCTGGCGAGCGAGGAGCTCGCCGGCGGCCCAGCCGCCGATCCCGACCAGGGCGCCGAGCATGCCGGCGCCGAGCTTGTAGAACAGCCCCGAGACGCAGGAGCGCGCTACCACCATCCCGGCTCCGATCAGCAGCCCACCGACGATGTTGGCCACCGGGCGGAAGGCCAGGCCACGGTTGAGCGACTCGGTGCCCGGAAGCAGGAAGAGCAGGGCGAGGCCGACAGCCCCGAGGGTCACCCCGAGCGCCCAGCCGCGAGCCAGCAGGAAACGGCGGTCGAGGGCGGTGCTGATCGCCGAGTGGAAGCACAGCTGTCCACGCTGCAGGACGTAGCCCAGGACGACGCCGGCCGCTGCGCCGGTGATTGCTGCGGCGATCATGCCCTCCATACTGTCCCCGTGGTGGTGGATCGACGTGACCGGCGCTCGTTGGCGTTGCTCGGGGCCTGGGTGGCGGCGTGCGCCGTCGCGTTCGGAGTGGTCTACCAGGGCACCGTCCGCACGCTCTCGGGGCGCCAGTTCGCGGATGCCTCGCTGCGGGGCGCGATCCTGAGCCGTTCGTCCACCGAGGACCTGGTCGACCGCACCCTCGGAGTCGTGACCGTGGCGTCCCTGCTGGCCGCGCTGGCGGTGATCGCCGTGATCGCCCTGCTGCGCCTGCGCCGCGGCATCGGGCTTGCGGCAGTCGGGGTGCTGGCCCTGTCGAACCTCTCCGCCCAGCTGCTCAAGGGCCTGCTCGAGCGACCCGACCTGGGGTTGCGCGAGTACGCCCCCGCGACCCTGAACAGCCTGCCGAGCGGGCACAGCACCGCCGCCTTCTCCGTCGTGGTCGCCCTGCTGCTCGTCGTGCCTGCACGAACCCGGGGTGGGGTGGCGGCCGTCGGCGGCACCTACGCGTGCGTGATCGCGCTGGCGACGATGGCGGCCGGCTGGCACCGCACGGCGGACTCGGTGGCCTCGTTCCTGCTGGTCGGGTTCTGGGCAGGGATCGCGCTTGCCGGGGTGGTGCTGTTCGAGGGCGGCGACATCGAGCCAGGCGCCGGGACCGACGACTCGCGCAGACGCCGCCGTTCGCTGGCGACCGCCGCAACGCTGGCGCTCGGCCTCGGGGCGGCGCTGATGACGATGCTGATCGTGGCGGACCCCTTCCGGGAGAGCACGTTCGGCGAGGTGACGGCGTTCGCGACGGGTGTGCTCTTCGTCATCGCCAGCTCGATCGGCGTGCTGGTCTCGATCCTGGTGCTGATCGAGCGGATGGCGCCCGCGGCTGACGGAGCCGCCTCAGGCCCGCATGGCGCGTCGCAGGCGCCGACCGACTAGCTCGGTCGAGGCGCTCACCACGAACGAGGCGAGCAGCAGTGTCGTGACCACGGGAAACCGGAACACGGCGAGGTTCTCGGCGAACAGCCGTCCCAGACCGGCGGCACCCACGATGCCGACCACAGCCGTCTCGCGGACGCAGATCTCGAAGCGGTAGAGGGTGTAGGTCAGCAGCTGGTGGGTGGAGGGCGGCACCGTGGCCACGAGCGTCGCCAGACCGCGACGTACGCCGGTGCGCCGCAGCGCGTCCCGGGCACGGGTGTCCACGCTCTCCCACGCCTCGGCGACCAGACGCCCCAGGATTCCGCCGGTGTAGAGGCCGAGCGCGAGAGCCCCGGGGAGGATGCCCGGGAACAGCACCAGCAGGGCCACCACCGCCCAGACGGTCGGCGGGATGGAGCGGAGCACCAGCAGCAGGGCGCGGGCGAGCCACCAGGCCAGCGACCGTGCCGAGCGCGCCACGACGTGGGTGCGATGGTCGTCGGTTGCGCGTCGAGGACTGGTGGCCCACGGGCCCACGACCAGCGTGACGACCACGGCCACCGCCATCGCCAGGATGGCCATGCAGACCGTGTCCAGCACCGAGCCGCCGAGCACCGACCAGCCGCCTGCAGGCAGGCTCGGTGGCCACATGTCGTCGAGCAGGCCGCCGGTCAGCGCTCGCGTGCGTGGGCTGGTGAGACCGCCGAGCGAGACGTCCGAGGCGAGCCAGGCGATCACGATCCCGGGCAGGATGACCAGTGCTGACCAGCGTGCCCAGCGCGACGACGACCGTTCCGACCCGCGGGTCGACCGGGCCCCCGGATCGGCTTCGGCCAGCTGCAGGGCGGCGTTGCGCTGCTCGCGGCCCCCGGACCACTCCGAGCAGCTCACCACGGCCATGTCGGCCCGGAGCCTGGTGCTCCAGAGGTCCACCACGGCGGAGAGCACCAGCACCGCGCCGACCAGGGTCCAGACCTCGTCCCAGTTGCGCGACTGGAGGCTGACCACCAGCTCCTGGCCGAGCCCGCCGACCCCGACCACCCCGAGCAGCACCGTGGACCGGACGGCGCACTCGAACCGGTAGAAGGAGTAGGACAGCAGCAGCGGCGCCGCCTGGGGGAGCAGCGTGTACGCCAGCGCGGCAGCCGGGTCGGGCACCGGCGTTGCGCAGCGCCTCGAGCGGACCGGCGGGGACGCCGTCGAACGTCTCCCCGAACACCTGGGCGGTCTGTGCCCCGAACGGCAGGGCGATGGCGAGCACGGCGACCAGCGGGTCCAGGCCGAGCACGCTGACGAAGAGCAGCGCCCACACCAGCTCATGGACCGAACGGATCGCGACCAGGGCGGTGCGCAGCAGCAGCCGCAAGACGCGGATCGGCCACGGGGGACGGTGCGACCAGGCGACGTCACTGAGGACCAGGCCACCGAGGATGCCGATGACCAGGGCACCAGCCGTGCCCAACGCAGCAAATGCCAGCGTCGTCCCGGCCGCGTCGAGCACGAGGAGCAGGAACGCCGGCTCGAGCGAAGGGTGCAGGGCGTTGCCGAACAGGTCACCCAGCAGCGGGATCCCGCCGCGGTTGACCAGGTCGCCACCCGCGGGGATCGCCCGGTCGAGCGACCAGAGCAGCGGCACGAGCACGATCATCAGCCCGGTCAGGCGACGCAGCAGCACCCGTCGACCCGTCATCCGGCGCGGAGCGCGCACCCCGGCGGTCGTCTCGAGGACCGGGTCGCGGTCCAGCAGCTGTGTCATGGGACCGGGGTCATCGCAGGAGGCTCATGACAACGAGTAGAGGTCGGACAGCATGTCGTCGGCCAGGTCGGCGATCGCGACGTCGAAGACCATCCGGCCGGCGCGCAGGCCGACGGCGCGGGTGCAGTGCTCGCGCGCGTACTCGGGCTGGTGCAGGCTGACGATCAGCGTGGCCTCCGCGGCCGGGGCTCTGAGCAGGTCGAGGGTCTCCGCCGCTCGGGCCGGGTCGAGGCTCGAGACCGGCTCGTCGGCGAGGATCAGTCCGGGCTGCTGCATCAGCAGGCGCGCGATCGCGACCCGCTGGCGTTCGCCACCGGAGAGGCGCTCGGTGCGCTCGTGCACCGCCCACTCCATCCCGACCCGCTCCAGCGCGGAGCGGACCTCGGCGTCGGCTCGCGGCCACATCATCGCGGCCACCGCGCGGACCGTGCTCCAGGTGCCCAGACGGCCGGCGTTCACGTTGTGCAGCACGCGCACCTGTTCGATCAGGTCCAGACGCTGGCTGACCGTGCCGATCCCACGCTGCAGGGTCCGCAGGGCACCCGACGAGAGTCCGGCGAGCTCCTTGCCGAACACCTCGACCACACCGTCGGTCGCGGCGACCGACCCGTTGAGCAGCGCGAGCAGGGTGCTCTTGCCGGCGCCGCTGGCTCCGAGCAGGGCCACCCGCTCCCCGGCGTGCACGGTGAGGTCGACCCCGTCGAGCGCCCGGTGACTGCCGAACCTTCGTCCGGCCCCACCCATCCGCACCACGGCAGCCGACGTGTTCACGCGAGCAGGCCCTGCTCCTTGGCGACCGCCTCGATCTGGTCGTAGTTGGAGTTCTTCGTCGCGACGAACGACGTGGCTCCGAAGAGGTCGAGGATGGCGGCGTCGTCCGCGTTCGCGGGATCGAGGCCGAGCAGGAGGTCGGTCACCTTCTTGGTGGTGCCGCTGCCGAAGACCTCGTCGAGATCCGGCCGCGCGAGCCAGTGGTAGTCGGCGTACCCCGGGGTCCGCCAGAGGACCACCACGTTGCTCAGGTCGACCTCGCCGGCCTCCTTGGTGGCGTTCCAGACCTGCTCGTTGACGGCTCCGACCTCGAAGCTGCCGGAGGCCACGGCCTCGATGGTCGCGTCGTGCGAGCCGGAGAAGGCCGGCGACCCCTTGAGGTCCTCGGGGTCCAGCCCCCCCTGCTCCATGAAGTACTGCGGCATCAGGCGACCGGAGGTCGAGGTCTCGCTGCCGAAGGTGAGGCTGTGGCCGGCCAGGTCCTTGAGCCCTGCGGCGTCGTCGAACGGCGCCAGGCCGGACTTCTTCGTCGCGATGAACAGGCTGTGGAAGTCGGCGTCGATGTCCCGCTGGGCGATCGCGGTGGCGCCCGGGACGCGCGACCTCGCCTGTACGCCGGTCAGGCCGCCCATCCAGGCGAGATAGACGTCCCCGACCTCGAAGGCGCGCACGACGGCGGTGTAGTCGGTGACCGGCTGGTACTCCACCTCGAGCCCTGTCTCCGTGGCGAAGCGGGTCGCCAGGACCGGGTAGAGCCGGTTGAGCAGCTCGGGGTCCTGGTCGGGGATGGCCGAGATGCCCAGCGGGCCGGAGGCGGCCTTCTTGCCGCTGGGAGCCGTGCTGGTGGCGTCCTCGCTCCCGCAGGCGCTGAGGACGAGCAGCCCGGCGCTGCCGAGCAGAAAGGAACGGCGAGTGGTTGCCGACATGCGGATTCTCCAGGTGTTTCTCGGGCCGTGGTGACGGGTGGGGTGGGTCAGTGCGAGGCGTGATCGTGCTGCGTGGCGCGGCGGGTCGATCCGACGACCCCGGCCACGAGCGCCAGCGCGAAGAAGTACGCCGCAGAGGTGGGCGTGCCGCCGAGAACCGGATCGGTGAAGCCGAGCTGGGCGTGCAGCGAGAGAGCGGCCACCAGCGACAGGACCGCAGCCGCCTGGGCGGCCCGTCGCGGACCTCCGCGCACTGCCATCACCAGCAGGGCGCCCGCGACGACCAGCACCAGCCCGCCGAGGAGGTTGTACTCGCCGAGGCTGATCGAGAGGTCGGTCGACCTGAGGCCGGGACCGCGCTTGGCGAGCGGGTCCCCGAACGAGCCGAGCACGCTGAACGCGCCGACCAGGATCGACAGCACGCCCCAGAACTGGGCGAGACCTCGTGCGGGTGACAGCCCTGAACGGACCGCGTCGACCGAGAGCACCCGGCCGGCAGAGCTCACCAGGAGCAGGCCGTGGGCGCCGATCATCAGCCAGTAGGACCAGGGCCACTCGTGCGGCGCGAAGGCCACCGAGAGCGCGATCGCGACGGACTGGGCCAGTCCGATCGCTGCCGCGAGGCGCACCCAGGCGCCGGTGAGCAGCAGCACCGCGAGCGTGGTCTCCGCGACCAGCACCATCCAGCCGAACGGCGTGAACGCCTTGAGCACGATGTGCTCGATCACCCAGCTGAAAGGTGCGAGAACGGGGTCGCTCACGGCGTAGGAAGTGAACTTGAACAGACCGTTCTCGGCTTCCTGGCCGAAGTCGGGTGCCCGCTTCCACGAGACGTTGTAGAGCCAGAGCAGCCCGATCAGGATCCTGAACGCAGCGGCCCCGACGGCCTGCGCCCGAGGCACCTCGTCGGTCGCGGGGGCGAGCAGCCATCTCACGGAGGCCATCGCCCGGTCCACCGGGCTGGTGTCAGGCACAGCGGAACACCTCACGCCCGGAAGCGGCCGCGGCCCCCTGCACGGCCAGGGTGTCCCGGACGACCCCGAAGATCTCCTCCACGGAGAGGGGAGCGTCGGCGATCCGCATGTTCGGGTTGGTGACGGCCACCGGGTGCCACCAGGCGCCGTCGGCCGTGATCGTCGGCTCGGGCTCGAGCGTGTCGATCGAGACGTGGATGCCGTGGTCGGCGAAGCCCTCCTGGGCGACGGGCCGGATCACCCGGTCCTCGGCAGCGATGCCCTCGCCGTCGAGCCGCTCGTGCAGCGCCGCCACGCCGACGGGGTCCTCGTCGAACATCGTGGCCGCGACGCGCACCCGGAACCCGAGCGACTTGGCCAGGACGATGCCATCGAGGGCGCGGGCCCACGAGCCGGCCCCGCGCTGCTTGTCGTGCAGCTCGGGGGTCGCCGAGTCGAGGCTGACCTGCATCACCACGGAGCGGTCGAGTGACTCCAGGGTCTCGCGACGGCGTCCCTTCCCGAAGACCATGGCGTTGGTCAGGATGGTGCGCTCCAGTCCCGCCCCGGCGTCGACCAGGGCACCCAGCTCCGGGTGCATGAACGGCTCGCCGCCGGTGAGGAACAGCTCCTTGCCGCCGGAGGCAGCGAACTCGTGGAAGATCTCCTTCGCCACGACGGGGTCGAGCCGGCGCGAGTCGGCCTTCGGTGAGGACTCCGCGCAGCAGTAGAGGCAGGCGAGGTTGCAGTCGAAGTTGGTGTAGGCCCACAGCCGGTGCCCCACGGGCGTCTTGCTGCCCAGGCTGAAGACGGTGCTCGGCCCGGCGAGTGCCCCGGCCTTGCGGACGGCGAACCACCACGGGCCGTTCGGGGTCTCGGCGACCTCGGCGGCGATGTCGTGCCCGACGAGCTCGGCCCAGACGGGGAGGTCGGTCACCACGCTGGCCTCCGCGCTGCGGATGCCGAGCAGGTCCCCGGCCTCCAGTCGGCGCATGGCGCGGGTGATGAGCAGCAGCAGACCGCTGCCGCAGTCCATGTCGCCGCCGTCGATCAGGTTGGCGACCTCACCCAGAGGGGTGCTGGCCTGTTGGGCGGTAGGCCGCAGATGTTCCACAGTCATCAACATAGGGTCATTGCTAAAACGACGGGCGACTTAACGGGACGGAACGGTTCCGTTAATTGGCCAGGGCACATCTGGTCTGGACTGCCGAATTGCCGAGATGTCGTATCTTCGAACCATGTCCGCTACCGAGTCACGACCCGAGGACGCCGAGTCCAGGAGCGCCTTCTGGGAGGGCGTCCACGACAGCAAGGATGTCGACGGCGTGTCCTGGTGGCAGTCCGTTCCTGAGCTGTCCCTCGGGCTCGTCGACGAGACGGGCCTCGGGCTCGATGAGGCGATCATCGACGTGGGTGCCGGTTGGTCCACCCTGATCGACCACCTTGTCGAGCGTGGCTACCGGGACCTGACCGCGATCGACCTGAGCGCCACGGCGCTGCAGACCGTCCGCGACCGGATCGGCGCGGCCGGTGAGCATGTCGTGCTCGAGGTCGCCGACGTCCTCGACTTCAACCCGGGGAAGCAGTTCGCGCTCTGGCACGACCGTGCGGTCTTCCACTTCCTCACCGAGCTCGACGAGCGCGACGACTACCGCCTGTCCCTCGAGCGGTGCCTGCGGCCGGGCGGGTACGTCGTGGTCGCCACCTTCGGTCCGGACGGCCCGCTCACCTGCAGCGGACTGCCGATCGTGCGCTACACCCACGACGAGCTGACCGCGGAGTTCCCAGGCTTCGAGCTGGTCTCGACGAGCGGTGAGGACCACGTCACTCCATGGGGCAGCACCCAGCAGTTCACCGCGATCCTGCTCCGCCGCCCGGTGTGATCGGTTGCCTTGGGGTGCGCCCCTAACGTGGGCAACATGGACCAAGCCGACATCCGCTTCTACTTCGACCCGGTCTGTCCCTTCGCCTGGATGACCAGCAAATGGGTGCGTCAGGTCCAGGAGCTGCGCGACTACACCGTGGAGTGGCGGTTCATCTCGCTGCGGCTGATCAACGCCGACGTGGACTACGACAGCCACTTCCCGGCCGACTACGAGGCCGGGCACACGGCCGGCCTGCGGCTCCTGCGCGTCGCCGCCCGGACTCGGGCCGAGCACGGTGCGGCGGCGGTCGGCCCGTTGTACGCCGCCATGGGCAAGCGCATCTTCGACACCGCGGACGACACGGTCCAGGGCCGGCAGCGGCGTGGCACCCGTGAGTTCGTGGAGCCGATCCTGCTCGAGGCCGGCCTGCCGACCGAGCTGGCAGAGGCCCTCGACGAGGAGTCCTGGGACCTCGAGATCGGCATGGAGACCGAAGAGGCGCTGACGCTGACCGGCAAGGACGTCGGCACGCCGATCCTGCACTTCGAGCCGCCGGAGGGGGTGGCGTTCTTCGGACCGGTGATCAGTCGGGTGCCGGACGAGGACTCTGCGGCCGAGCTGTGGGACCACGTCGTGGGGCTGGCCCGGTTCGCCGGCTTCTCCGAGCTCAAGCGCAGCCTGCGCGAGCTCCCCCAGCTCGTCGGTCTCGGCGTCGACGACGGCGACGTGGGTGTCGAGGAGGACTGGCACGGCGGCAGTCGCCGGTTGAAGAAGTAGGAGGACCAGGGATGAGTGACATCGAGACGCTGCGTCACCAGGAGTCGCTCTTCGTGGCGGCTGCGCCGGCGAAGGTCTACGACCTGGTCAGCGACATCACCCGCACCGGTGAGTGGAGCCCGATCTGCACCGGCTGCTGGTGGGACGACCCGGACGATTCGGGGCAGGTCGGTGCCTGGTTCACCGGGCGCAACCAGGTGTCCGACCGCACCTGGGAGACCCGCTCGCAGGTGGTCGTGGCGGATCGTCCGGACGAGTTCGCGTTCGTCGTCGGCGGCAGCTACGTGCGCTGGGGCTACGTCTTCGTCCCGCACGCCGACGGCACGATGGTGACGGAGTCCTGGGAGTTCCTTCCGGAGGGACTGAACATGTTCCGGGAGACCTACGGTGACGCAGCCGAGGACCGGATCACCCTCCGGACCAACCAGGCTCGCGCCGGAATCCCGGTCACGCTGGCCGCGCTGAAGCGCATCGCCGAGTCGAACCCTGCGGGGGCTCGTTCATGAGGACGTTGCGCACTCCCGACGAGCGGTTCGGCGCTCTCACCGGCTTCGACCACGAGCCCCAGTTCGCCGAGGTGCCGGACGGTGACGGAGGCACCCTCCGGATGGCCTACGTCGAGGCCGGCCCGGCCGACGGCCCGGTCGTGCTGCTGCTGCACGGGGAGCCCACCTGGTCCTACCTCTACCGCGACGTGATCGACAGCCTGACCGGGGCCGGCCTGCGCGCGGTTGCCGTCGACCTGGTCGGCTTCGGGCGCTCGGACAAGCCGGTGCAGCGCGAGGACCACTCCTTCGCCGCCCACGTCGCCTGGGTGCGAGCGCTCGTGATCGATGTTCTCGACCTGCGCGACATCACCCTCGTCGGCCAGGACTGGGGCGGCCTGATCGGACTCCGGCTCGTGGCCGAGAACCCCGACCGGTTCGCACGGGTGGCGGCTGCGAACACCGGCCTGCCCACCGGGGATCTGGACATGCCCCCGATCTGGTGGCAGTTCCGTCGGGCCGTGGAGAGTGCCGAGCAGCTCGACGTCGGCCGGCTGGTCGCCGCGGGTTGTGCCCGCGGTCTCTCCGAGGACCACCGGGCGGCGTACGACGCGCCGTTCCCGGACGAGTCCTACAAGGTCGGCCCACGCGTGATGCCGTCGCTGGTGCCGACCCGCCCCGACGATCCGGCCACCCGCGCCAACCGGGCAGCCTGGGAGGTGCTCGGACAGTGGGACAAGCCGGTGCTGGTCGCCTTCAGCGACGGCGACCCGATCACCGGCGGCATGGCTGCGATCCTCAAGGAGCGGCTGCCCGGCGCCCGAGGCCGTGAGCACCCCGTGATCCGGGGTGCCGGCCACTTCCTCCAGGAGGACGCCGGCGCCGAGCTGGGTCGGATCGTCGCGGAGTTCGTGGCCCGCAGCTGAGGCACAATCGGTGTCGTGACAGCGAACCGGGAGACACCTCGCATCGGAGAGTCGGCCGAGCTGACCCGCACCATCTCGAACGAGGACATCGAGCTGTTCACCCGGATCAGCGGTGACCACAACCCGCTGCACTACGACGAGGCGGCGGCCCGCGCCTCGCGCCTGGGCGAGATCGTGGTCCAGGGCGGTGTCACCAGCGCGATCCTGAACGCCGTCGTCGCCGAGAAGCTGCCCGGTCCTGGCACCGTCTTCCTCAACGTCAACTGGAGCTTCGTGGCGCCGGCGCGACCCGGCGACGAGATCACCGGCCGGGTCGAGGTGACAGCTGTCCGGGAGGACAAGCCGATCACCGAGCTCAGGACGACCGTGACGCGCGGGGACGGGACGGTCCTGATCGAGGGCAGCGCAGTCTGCTACACGATGGACCTCGACTGAATCCGTCCGCGGGGGCGGGTGGGCGTCCTCGACGCACCTAGCTCAGCGGGCCTGCCCCGACACCTGGGGACCGGGCTGCGGATAGGCGGTGAGCAGCTGGTCGGTGTCCAGCCGGTAGAGCGCCTCCAGCCGCCGGCGCGACTCGCTGCCGGGGCGGAGCCGCCCCTGCTCCCACGCTCGGACGGCCGACGTGCTGCAGCCGCAGCGATCCGCCAGCTCGGCCTGGGTGAGCTGGCTCCACTGCCGCAGGGCACGGAGCACCCGGGGGAGGTCGTCGTGCTGCCACTGCGAGGGGCGGAGCTCGGTAGGCAGGTCGAAGCCTGCGGCCCGGGCGACGGTGGCCGCCGGCACGTCCAGTGCCCGCGCGAGACCGCGCAGGCCGCGGAGGGACAGGGGGGCTCCCTGCTCGTAGGACTTCAGGCTCGTGACGCCGATGCCGGCGAGGCGGGCCAGCTCCGCCTGCGACAGGCCGGCCCGGAGGCGCAACCTCCGCAGGGGCCTGACCCCGGTCTCCGTGGGGGCCTGCCAGTCGGCCCAACGGTCCAGCAGCCGCTCCAGCGCACCCTGGTGCAGTGAGAACGTCTGGGCCAGCTGAGCGATCCGGTCCTGGGGGACCCGGGCTCGTCCGGCTTCCCAGTTGTAGACCGTGTGCACCGGCACGCCGAGCTGCTCGGCGAGGGCGGCGGCCGGCAGGTCGTGCATCCGGCGGAGTCGGCGTAGCCCGCGGCCCGGGCAGCCGTCCATCGGCCCGGCCGGCGTGCGGACGCGGTCGAAGAACCCCGCGATCGCCGGCACCGGGACGCCGTAGGCGTGGGCGAGCCCGCGCACGTGCGTCGGGCCGGGGAGGCGTTCGCAGCGCTCCCACCGGAGCACCGTGGTCGGGTGCACCTCCACGACGTGCGCGACCTCGGTCGCGGACAGCGAGCAGGCCACCCGAACGGCCCGGAGGTCGACCACGGCGGGAAGGGCGTCGACGGTCATCGGCGGGTCCGTCCCCGCCATGACCGCTCCGGCATGTTCATGCCGGGAGGTCGAGCGTCTGTCGAGCCAACCGGGTGACGAGGTCCCAGTCGCGCTCAGCGAGTGCCGCTGCAGGCGTGAGCCACGAACCGCCGACGCAACCCACGTTGGGCAGGCCCAGGTAGGTCGCCGCGTTCTCCTCGGTGATCCCACCCGTGGGGCAGAACCGGGCCTGCGGGACCGGAGCGCCGAGGGCCTTGAGGAACGCGGCGCCGCCGGAGGCCTCCGCCGGAAAGAGCTTGATCTCGGTGTAGCCGAGCTCGAGCAGCCGGAGCACCTCGCTCACCGTGGCAGCGCCCGGCAGATGGGGCAGCCGGGTCTCCTGCATGGCTGCGGCGAGAGCCTCCGTCGTGCCGGGGGAGACGAGGAACTGGGCACCGGCCGAGAGCGCGTCCTTGGCCTGACCCGGCGCCACGATCGTGCCGGCTCCGACGAGGATCTCCGGGACGTTGATCGCGATCTGCTCGATGCAGGAGAGGGCCTCGGGCGTCCGCAGGGTCAGCTCGATCACGCCGACGCCACCGGCCACGAGCGCCTCGGCAACGGGTACGGCGTGGGCGACGTCGTGCAGGACGACCACCGGGATCACCGGCACCCGGTCGATCAGGCCACCGGCGATGCCGGTCTCCTGGGCGGTCTCGTGGGTCGGGGCGGGGAGCAGCTCAGTCATCGGTGGTCTCCGTGAGGTGGGTGTGGAACACGCTGGCGCCCTGGTCGGCGGGGCCGACCGCGTCGCGGAAGGACGCGAACAGCTCACGTCCGGTGCCGAAGACGCGCGAGTCGTCCGCAGCGGCCGGCTCGCGGGACTCCAGGTCGAACTCCGAGACGTGCAGGTCGAGCAGGCCGGCGTCCGCATCGAGGGTGACGAGGTCACCGTCGCGCACCCGGGCGAGCGGTCCGCCCACCGAGGCCTCGGGGGTCAGGTGGATCGCGGCCGGCACCTTGCCCGACGCCCCGGACATCCGGCCGTCGGTGACGAGCGCGACGCGCTGGCCGCGGTCCTGGAGGACGCCGAGGGCCGGGGTGAGCTTGTGCAGCTCGGGCATGCCGTTGGCGGCCGGCCCCTGGAAGCGGATCACTGCGACGAAGTCGCCATCGAGCTGGCCCGCCTCGAAGGCGGTGAGGAAGTCGGCCTGGTCGTCGAAGACCCGAGCGGGTGCCTTGACCTGCCGGTGCTCCGGCTTGACGGCCGAGGTCTTGATCACGGCCCGGCCGAGGTTGCCCTCGAGCATCCGGAGCCCGCCGTCCGCGGAGAAGGGGTCGTCCGCACCGCGGAGCACCTCGGGGTCGTGGCTCCGCTTGGGGCCCTCCTCCCAGGTGAGCTCGGTCCCGTGCAGGCGGGCCTCGGTGGTGTAGCGCCACAGGCCGTGCCCGGCCACGGTCTGGACGTCGTCGTGCAGCAGACCCGCCTTGAGCAACGTGTGCACCGTGAAGGCCAGGCCGCCGGCGGCGTGGAAGTGGTTCACGTCGGCACTGCCGTTGGGGTAGACCCGGGCGACCGACGGGACCACAGCGGACAGCTCCGACAGGTCGTCCCAGGTGAGCGTGATCCCGGCCGCCCGGGCGATGGCCACCAGGTGCAGGGTGTGGTTGGTCGAGCCACCCGTGGCGAGCAGTGCGACGCACCCGTTCACGATCGCCTTCTCGTCCACGACCCGGCCCACGGGCGTGTAGCTCTCGCCCCACGTCGTGAGCGCGGTGACCCGGGCTGCCGCCGCGTCGGTCAGTGCAGCGCGCATCGGGGTGCCGGGGTTGACGAAGCTCGAGCCCGGCAGGTGCAGGCCCATCACCTCCATCAGCATCTGGTTGGAGTTGGCGGTGCCGTAGAACGTGCACGTCCCGGCCGAGTGGTACGACGCGGCCTCGGCCTCGAGCAGCTCCTCGCGGCCGACCTCGCCGGCGGCGTACCGCTGCCTGACTGCGGCCTTCTCGTTGTTGGGCAGGCCGGACGTCATCGGACCGGCGGGGACGAAGACCGTCGGCAGGTGTCCGAACGACAGGGCGCCGATCAGCATGCCGGGAACGATCTTGTCGCAGACGCCGAGCATCAGCGCTGCGTCGAACATGTCGTGGGAGAGGGCGATCGCCGTCGACATCGCGATCACGTCCCGGCTGAACAACGAGAGCTGCATGCCGTCGCGACCCTGGGTGATGCCGTCGCACATCGCGGGGACCCCGCCGGCGAACTGGGCCAGCCCCCCGGAGCGGATCACTGCCTTCTTCAGCTGGGCGGGGTAGCTCTCGAACGGTTGGTGCGCGGAGAGCATGTCGTTGTAGGCGGAGACGATGGCCACGTTCGGCTTGACCTTGCCGCGCAGGGCCAGCTTGTCGACCGGGCTGGAGGCGGCGAAGCCGTGGGCGAGGTTGGCGCACGCCAGCCGGCCGCGAGCGGGTCCGCGCTCGGCGGCCCCCTCCAGCCTGGCCAGGTAGGCCTCTCGCTCCGTGCGGCTGCGCGCGACGATGCGGGCCGTCACCTCGGCGACGACGGGATGGATGTCGTTCATGGGGGACCTCATTCGTGCCAGGAGCGGTTGTCCCGCTCGAGCAGGGTGGTCGCGGCGCTGGGGCCGCTGGTTCCGGACGGGTAGGGGCGAGGGCGGTGCCCGGCGCGAGCCCACCGCTCATGGATGGGCTCGATCCAGGTCCACGCGGCCTCGACCTCGTCGCGGCGCATGAACAGCGTCGGGTTGCCACGGACGACGTCCATCAGCAGCCGCTCGTAGGCGTCGGGCGCGTGCTGCTGGAACGTCTGGGCGTAGTTCAGGTCCAGCGAGACGGGACGCAGGCGGATGCCGCCGGGTCCCGGCTCCTTGGCGGTCAGGTGCAGCCGCATGCCCTCGTCGGGCTGCAGCCGGATCACCAGTCGGTTCGGCTCGCTGGTGCCTTCCGCGTCGGGGAACATCGGGTGCGGGACGGCCTTGAACTGGATCACGATCTCGGACGCGCGGCTCTCCATCCGCTTGCCGGTGCGCAGGTAGAACGGCACTCCGGCCCAGCGCCAGTTCTGCACCTCGGCCTTGATCGCCACGAACGTCTCGGTGCCCGACGCCGGCTTCTCGATGTCGGCGAGGTAGGACGGGGCCGCCTTGCCGTCGACGAGGCCGGGAACGTACTGCCCGGCCACGACGGACCGGTCGACCTGCTCGCCGATGATCGGCTTGAGGGCCTGCAGGACCTTGAGCTTCTCGTCACGAACGGTCTCGCGTCCGACGTACGTCGGCGGCTCCATGGCCACCAGGCAGAGCAGCTGCAACAAGTGGTTCTGGACCATGTCGCGCAGCGCGCCGGACTCGTCGTAGTAGCCACCGCGCGCTCCGACGCCCAGGGACTCCGATGCCGTGATCTGGACGTGGTCGATGCAGTTGGCGTTCCACAGCGGCTCGAGGAACGTGTTCGCGAAGCGGGTGACGAGGAGGTTCTGCACGCTCTCCTTGCCGAGGTAGTGGTCGATCCGGAAGATCTGGCTCTCCTCGAAGACCGCGCCGACGGCGTCGTTGATCTCGCGGGCCGAGGCGAGGTCGTGCCCGATCGGCTTCTCCAGCACGAGCCGGGAGTCCGGCGTGACCAGGCCGTGCTCGGCCAGCCGGTTGCTCACCGGCCCGAACAGGGCGGGCCCGATGGCGAGGTAGAACACGCGCACCCGGTCGACCTGCTCGAGCTTCTCCACCAGGCAGGACCAGCCGGCCTCGTGCTCGATGTCGATGGTGACGTGGGTCAGGCGGTTGATGAAGCGGTCGACGACCGCGGTGTCGAGCTCGTCGGAGCGCACGAAGTCGGGCAGCTCCCCGCGGATCTTGTCGCGGTAGCCCGCGTCGTCGAGGCCCGCGCGGGAGAGCGCGATGATGCGCGTCTCGGGAGTGAGCTGCCCGTCGCGGTCCCGGAGGTAGAGGGCCGGCAGCAGCTTGCGGACGGCGAGGTCACCGGTGCCGCCGAAGACGACGAAGTCGGCTGGCGGGACGGTGTTGGTCAGTGTGGACATGTGCTGCTCTTTCGCTGGGAAAAGGTGAGCGCTCTCTCACGGTAGGCCGATTTATGCGCGCTGGCAAGACGTAGTTAAGTCTTTCGGAGAGCAAAAGTCAGCCGGTTCAGGTATTCGGGGTGCCGAGAGTGGTTAGATGGCCGGCATGTCAGTAGTGGGTCCGGGTCCGGCCAGCACGGGTGAGGTGTTCTCCCTCATCCGCGACGGTCGTGCGGACACGCGCAGTGAGGTGGGACGGGCGACCGGCCTCTCCCGCACAGCCGTGGCTGCCCGAGTCGGCGCACTGCTCGATTCCGGCCTGGTCATCGAGGGGGCCGACGACCGGGCGCCGTCCTCGGGCGGTCGCCCTCCCGTCCGCCTCCGGTTCAACCGGGACGCAGGGGTGGTGCTGGCCGGGGCGATCGGACGCAGCCGCACCCAGCTCGGGGTGTGCGACCTCGACGGCGCGGTCCTCGTGACCGCCGAGATCGACCAGGAGGTCGGCTCCGCTCCCCACGAGCTGATGCCCCAGGTGGTGGCTGCCTTCGCCGATCTCCTGTCCGGGCTGGAGCGTCCGGCTGGAGACGTGCGCGCCGTCGGCCTGAGCATTCCGGGCACCGTGGACTCGGCTCGTGGTGCCAGCCTGGACTCGCCGATCATGGCCGGCTGGGACGGCGTGGAGCTCGCGCCCTTCCTGCACGACCTGACCGAGGCGCCGGTGTTCGTGGACAACGACGTCAACGTGATGGCGCTCTCCGAGCGCCGCGGGCACCTGGAGCAGTACGACGACCTGCTGTGCGTGAAGGCGTCCACCGGCATCGGCGTCGGCATCGTGTCGGGAGGCCAGCTGCTGCGCGGTGCGGTCGGGGCTGCCGGCGAGATCGGGCACACCAAGGTGCCGGCCGCCCAGGGGCTCCCGTGCCGTTGTGGGGACACCGGATGTCTCGAGGCCGTGGCCTCCGGCTGGGCGCTGGTGCAGGCTGCCCGGACCGCTGGTCAGGACGTCTCGCACGTGCGCGACCTCGTCGCCCTCGCCGTACAGGGCGACAGCAGCGCCCGACAGCTGGTGCGAGCCGCGGGACGCCGGGTCGGTGAGGTCGTCGCCTCGGCGGTCAACCTGCTGAACCCGGACGCGGTCGTCGTGGGCGGCGACCTGGCCCAGGTCTACGACGTGTTCGTGGCCGGGCTGCGCGAGTCGCTCTACTCGCAGGCGACCGCGCTGTCGACACGCGAGCTGGTGATCGTCCCGGTCACCCATGGTGAGCAGGCCGGTGTCGTCGGCTGCGCCGCGATGGCGATCCGCGAGGTCCTCGACTCGGCCGCGGTGGACCGGGCACTGGCAGCGACGTCTGCTGGAGGGGCTGCGATTGCCGCGCTATGACGTCGTCATGGTCGGGGCGGGCATCGTCGGACTGGCCACCGCGAGAGAGCTGAGCTCCCGCCACCCGGGGCTGCGGATCGCCGTGCTGGACAAGGAATCCGCGCCCGGTCTGCACCAGAGCAGCCACAACAGCGGGGTCCTGCACGCTGGCGTCTACTACCAGCCGGGGTCCCTCAAGGCGAGGCTCTGCGTCACCGGCAAGGTGCTGATGGAGCGGTACGCCGAGGAGCACGGCGTCCGGATCGAGCGTTGCGGCAAGCTGATCGTGGCGCTGGACGCGAGTGAGCTCGGGCCGCTGGCCGAGCTGGAACGGCGGGGGACCGCCAACGGCGTCCCCGGCCTGCGGATGATGGGCGCCGAGGAGCTGCGCGAGGTCGAGCCACACGCTGCCGGCATCAGGGCCCTGCACTCACCGGGGACGGGCATCATCGACTTCGCCGGGGTGGTCGAGGAGCTGGCCGCCGGGCTCCGCGGCGCCGGTGTCGATCTGTTGCTCGGGCACGAGGTGCTGGAGATCAAGCGTTCCCGCGGCAGCCAGACGCTGGTGACCAGCGGCGGTGAGGTCCGCGCCCGCAGCGTGATCACCTGCGGGGGACTGCAGGCCGACAAGCTGGCCGGGATGTCGGGACACCCGCCAGTCCAGATCGTGCCCTTCCGGGGTGACTACTACTCGCTCGCGCCGGAGGCCCGGCATCTGTGCCGCGGCCTGATCTACCCGGTACCGGACCCGTCCCTGCCCTTCCTCGGCGTGCACTTCACCAAGCGGATCGACGGTGCGGTGTGGGCTGGCCCGAACGCCGTGCTGGCGACGGCACGCGAGGGCTACGACCGTCGCGATGTGAGCTGGCCCGAGCTCTTGGAGACCCTGCGCTACCCGGGCTTTCGCAGGCTGGCCAGGCAACACTGGCGGACCGGTGCGCGCGAGGTGTGGCGCGACCTCAGCAAGCGCGCCTTCACGCGCGAGCTCCAGCGCTACGTCCCCGAGGTGCGGCCGGAGCAGCTGACCTTCGGGCCCTCGGGCGTCCGCGCCCAGGCCCTGGAACCGGGCGGGGCCATGGTCGACGACTTCCGCATCCTGGCAGGTGAGGGATCCATGCACGTGCTCAACGCCCCTTCGCCGGCCGCCACGGCCGCGCTCGCCATCGCCCGACATCTCAGTGACGAGGCTGCCGCGTCGCTCGACCTGCACGCCCGGTGAGGTCAGCCGCGACCGGGCACTCCGGGTTGCTCACAGTGTCGTGACCGGGCACTCCGGGTTGCTCAAGGTGCCGCGACCGGGCACTCCGGGTTGCTCGCGGCGGCCGCTGCCAACCAGAACTGCCCGGTCGACGCCCTTCGGTCAACCAGGGCTGCCCGGTCGACGTGCACCATCGGGCCCGGTCTCGGCGTCGTAGGCGGAGCGCATCCGCAGGTCGTTGCGCGGGTCGGCGATCGAGCAGCAGGAGGTGAGGCGGACCCGGCCGGTGAGGCCGCCGAGCACGAGCAGGACCAGGAGGGTGGCGGCGATGACACCCAGGACCATGGCCACGTCGTCCTCCGGCTCGGTCGGCTGCCGTACGCCGGCAGTGATGGATGGCTCTGATCCAGCATAGGTCGACGGGCCCGGCGTGCCCGCGCAGGCCGGGGACCCGGCCAGAATGCAGCCATGGAACCTGTTCTCGACCGAGCCCATGCCCTCGCCCCCGACCTCGTGACCCTGCGTCGCGAGCTGCACCAGGTGCCGGAGCTCGACCGGCAGCTGCCGAGAACGCAGGCGCTCGTCCTCGAAGCGCTCGAGGGGCTCGACCTCGAGATCACGACAGGGGAGGGGCTCTCGTCGGTGACCGCGGTGCTGCGCGGTGGGGCCAACGACGGCAGCGGTCCGGTGGTGCTGCTGCGGGGGGACATGGACGCGCTGCCGATCCAGGAGGAGACCGGCCTGTCCTACGCCTCCGGCCACGCGGGGCGGATGCACGCCTGCGGACACGACCTGCACGTCGCCGGCCTGGTCGGGGCGGCACGACTGCTGCACGAGCGTCGCGACCAGCTCGCCGGTGACGTGGTGTTCATGTTCCAGCCGGCCGAGGAGACCACGGCAGGCGCCCTGGCCATGATCGAGGAGGGGGTGCTCGATGCCGCTGGGCGACCGGCGGACGCGGCGTACTGCCTGCACGTGGCGGCGGCAGGACGCCCGCTCGGCACCTGGTTCTCCCGGCCCGGGCCGCTGCTCGGGGCCTGCGACGACCTCGTCGTGCGGGTGCTCGGCCGCGGTGGGCACGGCGCCGTCCCGCACCTGACCCGTGACCCGATCCCGGTCGCCTGCGAGATGGTGACCGCGCTGCAGACGCTGGTCACCCGCCGGGTGAACATCAACGACCCGGTGGTGCTCACGATCGGCAAGTTCGCCGCCGGCACCAAGGAGAACATCATCTCGGACGAGGCCGTCCTCGAGGCGACCATCCGGTCCTTCAGCCCCGAGCAGCGGGCGCTGATGGGCGAGGCGGTGCCTCGGCTGCTCGAGGGGATCGCGGCGGCGCACGGGCTCCGGGCCGAGATCGAGTGGACGGCCGGCTACCCGGTCACGGTCAACGACGTGGACGAGTACGCCTTCGCCAGGGAGGTCCTGGTGGATCTGTTCGGCGAGGAGCGCTACGTCGAGGAGCCGTTCGCGGATCCCGGCACGGAGGACTTCTCCTACGTGCTCGAGCGCGTCCCGGGGTGCTACGTGTCGATCAGCGCCTGTGCGAGCGACGAGCCCGAGAGCGCCCCGGACAACCACTCGGCCCGGGCGGTCTTCGACGACTCGGTGCTGCCGGACTGTGCCGCGTTCCTGGCCGAGGCCGCGACCCGGCGGCTGTCGCGGGGCCGGTAGCTTCATCTTGGCGAGGGTTGTGGACGGTTCCGGGCCGGCGTACGCCTTGAGAAGCGTCCATAACCCCGATTTACATGCAGCCTTCTTCTTCAGATCAGCTCGGCGGCGAAGCTCGCGGCGGCGGCGGAGAGCGCGGGGTGGGCCCGGGCCACCAGCTCGTCGGTCATCCGGGTGGCGGGGCCGGAGACGGAGATCGCGAAGCCGGCCCCTGCCCCCGGCACGGCGACGGCGATGCAGCGCACGCCGAGCTCCTTCTCCTCCTCGTCGAGGGCGTGGCCCTGACGGCGTACGACGGCGAGCTGGGCGATCAGCTCCTCGACGTCGGTGACGGTGTGCGGGGTGTGCCGGGGCAACCCGGTCCGGGCGAGCACCGCGCGTGCCTCGTCGTCGCCGTACGTGGCGAGCAGGGCCTTGCCGACGGCGGTGCAGTGCGGGTCCACGCTGCGACCCACCTCGGTGAACATCCGCATCGCGTGCCGGCCCGGGACCTGCGCGACGTAGGTGACCCGGTCGCCGTCGCGGATCGCCAGGTTGGCGGTCTCGCCGAGCGCGTCGACGAGTCCGGAGAGCATCCGCTCCGCACCGGCCCCGACCATCGAGCTCGCCGAGGCGCTCAGCGGCAGCACCCGGAACCCGAGCGCGTAGCGACGGTCGGGCGTGCGGCGCATGTAGCCGCGGTCGACCAGGGTGCCCAGCAGTCGGTGCGCGGTCGGCAGCGGGACGCCGGTCGTCGTAGCGATCTCGCCGATGGTCAGGATCCCGCCACCGGCGGCGACCACCTCCAGCAGGTCCAGCGCGCGGTGCACCGACTGCACTCCACCGGTTCCGGTGCCGGTGGCGAGACGCATGTTCTGCTCGGGGTCGGGCACGGGGCGGTCCTCGGTGCGATGGGGGGCCGGAGTGGTTGACACAGGGAGAGGGACCTCCCTAGGTTTCCATGATGGAAAAGAATACTTCCACAATGCGGAAAGTGCTGCAACGTGGCCGCCGGACAAGGGGAGTGAGATGAGCCAGCGGGTTCGCGTGGGTGGGCTCCAGGTGGCCGCCGACCTGCACCGCTTCGTCGAGGAGGAGGCCCTGCCGGGCTCGGGTCTCGAGGCGACCGACTTCTGGGAGGGCCTGGCTGGGCTCGTGCGCGACCTCGCGCCGCGCAACCACGAGCTGCTGACCCGCCGCGAGGAGCTGCAGCAACGGCTCGACGAGTGGCACCACGCACACCCCGGAACGCCCGCCCCCGAGACCTACGCCGCGTTCCTGTCCGAGATCGGCTACCTGCTCGACGAGCCCGGCGAGGTCGCAGCGACGACCTCCGACGTGGACGACGAGGTGGCCCGGATCGCCGGCCCCCAGCTGGTGGTCCCGCTGCTCAACGCCCGGTTCGCCACCAACGCCGTCAACGCGCGCTGGGGCTCGCTCTACGACGCGCTCTACGGCACCGACGTGATCCCGCGCGAGGGCGATCTCGCCCCTGGGGAGGGATACAACCGTGCCCGCGGCGACGAGGTGATCGCTCGGGGAAGAGCCTTCCTCGACGAGCACTTCGCGCTGGCCAGTGGTTCGCACGCCGACGCCACGTCGTACGCCGTGGACGACGACGGTCTCGCCGTGACCGTCAAGGACGAGCTGACCCGGCTGGCCGACCCCACCCAGCTGGTGGGCCACCGAGGCCAGGCCGGGTCGCCGGAGGCGGTGGTGCTGGTCCACCACGGACTGCACGTCGAGATCCAGATCGACCCCGAGGACCCCATCGGCTCAACCGACTCGGCGGGCGTCAAGGACCTGCTCCTGGAGGCCGCGGTCTCGACGATCATGGACCTCGAGGACTCGGTGGCCGCGGTCGACGCCGAGGACAAGGTGCTCGGCTACCGCCACTGGAAGCAGCTGATGGAGGGCACGCTCTCCGAGGAGGTCACCAAGGGCGGCACCACGTTCACCCGGTCGATGAACCCCGACCGGACCTGCACCGGGCCCTCGGGCGAGCAGGTGGCGCTGCGGGGCCGCTCGCTGCTGTTCATCCGCCAGGTCGGCCACCTGATGACCACCGACGCCGTGCTCGACGGGGACGGGAACGAGGTGCCCGAGGGCATCCTCGACGCGGTCATGACCGCTCTGGGCAGTCTCGCCGACCTGCGCGGTGAGTCCGAGCTGCCCAACTCGCGCACCGGATCGATGTACGTCGTGAAGCCGAAGATGCACGGGCCCGACGAGGTCGCCTTCGCGGTCGAGCTCTTCACCCGCGTCGAGGAGCTGCTCGGACTGCCCCGCCTGACGATCAAGGTCGGCATCATGGACGAGGAGCGCCGCACCAGCGTCAACCTCAAGGCCTGCATCAACGAGGCCCGCGAGCGGGTCGCGTTCATCAACACCGGCTTCCTGGACCGCACCGGCGACGAGATCCACACCTCGATGCACGCGGGTCCGATGGTCCGCAAGAACGAGATGAAGGCCCAGACGTGGATCAAGGCCTACGAGGACCTCAACGTCGACATCGGCCTGGAGTGCGGGCTGCTCGGCCGCGCCCAGATCGGCAAGGGGATGTGGGCCGCGCCCGACAGCCTGGCCGACATGTACGAGACCAAGATCGGCCACCCCCGCGCTGGAGCCAGCTGCGCCTGGGTGCCCTCGCCGACGGCTGCCACCGTGCACGCACTGCACTACCACCAGGTCGACGTCCGGGCGCGCCAGGAGGAGCTTGCCGCCGGTGGACGTCGCCGCGACCGGGCGGAGCTGCTCGAGATCCCTCTGGGTGATCCCGAGGGCTGGACCGCCGAGGACCGGCAGCAGGAGATCGAGAACAACCTGCAGAGCCTGCTGGGCTACGTCGTCCGCTGGGTCGACGCCGGGGTCGGCTGCTCCAAGGTCCCCGACATCACCGGGGAGCCGCTGATGGAGGACCGGGCGACGTGCCGGATCTCCGCGCAGCACGTCGCCAACTGGCTGCACCACGGCGTGGTCAGCGCCGAGCAGGTCGACGAGACCCTGCGCCGGATGGCGAAGGTCGTTGACGAGCAGAACGCGGGCGACCCGGGCTATGTGCCGATGGCGCCCGGCTTCGACGGTGACGCCTTCGCCGCGGCGCGAGCCCTGGTCCTCGAGGGCCTCGAGCAGCCCAGCGGCTACACCGAGCCGATCCTGCACCGCCGCCGAGCCCACGAGAAGTCGACCGAAGGGACCCGCGCATGACAGCGTCACCGTCCGGGTCACCGTCCGGGTCACCGTCCGGGCTCGACCTGGAGACCGCCCGCACGATCATCGCGGGCACCCGCGCCCACGCAGCGTCGGAGGGCCTCAAGCCGCTGACCGTCGTGGTCCTCGACCCCGGTGGACACGTCGTGGCCGTGGAGCGCGAGGACGGCTCGTCGATGAAGCGGTTCGAGATCGGCTTCGGCAAGGCGCACGGTGCCCTGGCCCTGGGCATGGGCTCCCGGTCGATCATGGCGCGCGCGGAGCAGCAGCCCTACTTCATCGCTGCCGTCACGACGGCCGTGGGCGGATCGCTCGTGCCGGTCCCGGGTGGGGTCCTGGTGCGAGACGCCCAGGGTGTCCTGCTGGGGGCTGTGGGGGTCACAGGCGACACCTCCGACAACGACGAGGCAGCAGCCGTGGCGGGCATCGAGGGCGCCGGCCTCACGGCCCAGGCGGAGTGAGGCCAGCAGCATGTCGGGAAGCGCAGCGCAGGTCCCAGGAGCCGCCGGGCACGGCAGCACCGTGGGGATCGACGCCGTGGCCGACGTGGCGCGAGGGCTGCTCCCGGCCGATGCGGTCATCACCGACCGGTCCCGGTTGCGCACCTACGAGTGCGACGGCCTGACGCACTACCGGGTCACACCGGCCCTGGTGGTGCTGCCCCAGGACGCCGCGCAGCTGGCCGCCGTCGTCCGCGCCTGCGCGGAGCAACGGGTGCCCTTCGTGGCCCGGGGGTCCGGCACCGGCCTGTCCGGTGGGGCGTTGCCGCACGCCGAGGGCGTCCTCATCGTGACCTCGCAGATGCGCGCGATCACGGCGGTGCTTCCCGACGACCAGCGTGCCGTCGTCGAGCCCGGGGTGATCAACCTGGACGTCACCCGGGCCGCCCTGCCGCACGGCTACTACTACGCCCCGGACCCCTCGAGCCAGCAGATCTGCTCGATCGGCGGCAACGTGGCCGAGAACTCAGGAGGCGCGCACTGCCTGAAGTACGGCTTCACCACCAACCACGTCCTCGGTGCCGAGTTCGTGACGGCCCAGGGGGAGACCGTCGAGCTCGGAGGCCTGGCCCCGGACAGCCCCGGCTACGACCTGCTCGGGGCGGTGGTCGGCTCCGAGGGGACACTCGGCATCGTCACCTCTGTGACCGTCCGGCTGGTCCGGCTGCCCGAGGAGGTGCGCACGCTCCTGGTGGGGTTCGAGTCGACCGACCAGGCCGGTGCGGCCACGTCGGCGATCATCGCGGCCGGCATCGTTCCCGCGGCGGTGGAGATGATGGACGCGCTCGCCATCGAGGCCGCCGAGGCCGCGGTGCACTGCAACTACCCCGCCGGTGCGGGCGCCGTGCTGGTCATCGAGCTCGACGGGGCCGCCATCGACGTCGAGGCGGAGTACTCGGACGTGGAGCGGCTGTGCCAGGAGAACGGCGCCTTCGAGCAGCGGGTCGCGGTCGACCCCACCGAGCGGGCGCTGATCTGGAAGGGACGCAAGTCGGCGTTCGCGGCCGTCGGCCGGATCAGCCCCGACTACATCGTCCAGGACGGCGTCATCCCGCGCACCTCGCTGCCCGAGGTGCTGCGTTCCATCGCCGAGGTCTCGGAGTCCTCCGGCGTCCGCGTCGCCAACGTCTTCCACGCCGGTGACGGCAACCTGCACCCACTGGTGCTGTTCGACGACTCCGTCGAGGGCGCGGGCGCAGCGGCCGAGAAGGTGAGCGGGGCCATCCTCGACCTCTGCATCCAGCACGGCGGGTCCATCACGGGTGAGCACGGCGTCGGCACGGACAAGGCGGCCTACATGCCCCGGATGTACACCGGCGACGACCTCGACACCATGCAGCTCGTTCGCTGCGCCTTCGACCCCGACAACATCTCCAATCCCGGCAAGGTGTTTCCGACTCCGCGGCTGTGCGGGGAGGTCCCGGGGCGCAAGAAGGGCGCGCACCCGCTTCAGGAAGCCGGACTGGCGGAGGTCTTCTGATGACCACCGGGACGCTGGACCAGACGGCCCGCGAGGCGATCTCCTCCGCGTGCGCCGACGTGCGCGAGCCGGTGCCGGGGGACTGGCAGGACGACGTCGACGGGGTCCGGCCCGGACTGGTGGCGAGGCCGAAGGACACCGGGCAGGTCGCGGAGGTCATGCGTGCCGCCGCTGCGCACGGGCTCAGCGTCGTCCCCCGCGGTCGGGGGACGAAGATGTCGTGGGGCCGACCTCCCACCGGGGTCGACGTGCTGCTCGACGTCAGCTCACTCGACGAGGTGCTCGACCACGCGGCCGGTGACCTGATCGTCGCGACGCAGGCAGGCGTCCGGCTGGGCGACCTCCAGGAGACCGTCGGTCGCGGGGGACAGCGCCTGGCGCTCGACGAGACGGTGGCCGGAAGCAGCGTCGGCGGCATCCTCGCCGCCAACACGAGCGGACCGCGCCGCGTGGCCACGGGGACCGCGCGTGACCTGCTGATCGGCGTCACCGTGGTCCGCGCGGACGGGGTCGTCGCCAAGGCGGGCGGCCGGGTGGTCAAGAACGTCGCGGGCTATGACCTCGGCAAGCTGGTGGTGGGTTCCCTCGGCACCCTCGCCGTCATCGTTGATGCGACCTTCCGGCTGCACCCGGTGCCGGACGTGGGCCGCTGGGTCAGCCTCTCGGTGGAGCGTCCCGGCCGGGCCCACGCGGTGGTGCAGTCGGTGCTGAACGCGCAGCTGGTGCCCTCCGCGCTCGAGGTCGAGTGGCCGTCCACAGGTGCCGGCCGGGTCCACGTGCTGCTCGAGGGGCGGGAGGAGGGCGTGGCCGGACGCGTCGCCGCGACGATGCGGTTGCTCGGCCCCGATGCGAGCGAGTCCGTCGATCCCCCGGCGGGTGGTGAGACCTACCCCTGGGACGTGGTGGCGACCGGTGACCACCGCGCCACCTGCCTGAAGCTGACCTTCGCGCTCTCCGGGCTGGCCGAGGTGCTGGCCGTCCTGAGCGACGTCGGAGTGCACCTGCGCGGGTCCGCCGGCAGCGGCGTCGCGTACGCCGCGGTGGCGCCGGGAACGTCCGTCGACGATGTCACCCACCGGGTCGCACGCCTCCGCGAGGTGTGCACCCGCCGGGGTGGGAGCGCCGTGGTCGTGGACGCCCCCCAAGCGGTCAAGCAGGCCGTCGACGTGTGGGGCCCGGTCCCGGCGCTCGACCTGATGCGACGGGTGAAGGACCAGTTCGACCCCGACCGTCGGCTCGCCCCCGGTCGATTCGTGGGAGGGATCTAGCCGTGACCGAGCAGAGAGCCGACGACGCCGCGGTGGGGGAGACCGGCAGCATCATCGACCTCGGGATGCCCGTCCCCGGTGGTGCCTTCGACGAGCAGCACCCGCCCGACGCCGCGCTGATCGGGGACTGCGTGCACTGTGGCTTCTGCCTGCCGACCTGTCCGACCTACGTCCTGTGGGGCGAGGAGATGGACTCTCCGCGGGGCCGGATCTACCTGATGAAGGAGGGTCTGGAGGGCGAGCCGATGAGCGAGGAGATGGTGTCGCACTGGGATGCCTGCCTCGGCTGCATGGCCTGCGTGACCGCCTGCCCGTCGGGGGTGCAGTACGACACGCTGATCGAGCAGACGCGGGCCCAGGTCGAGCGTCGTCACGAGCGCAGCGCCAGGGACAAGGCCCTGCGTGCACTGATCTTCGCGCTGTTTCCGCACCCGGAGCGGTTGCGGCTGCTGCGCGGTCCCTTGCGGCTCGTGCAGCGCACCGGCCTCGACCGGGCGTTACGGCGCACCGGCCTGTTGGACCGGATGGCCCCCCAGATCGCTGCGATGGAGCGACTCGCCCCGCGCCTGGGCAAGCCGATGCCGCTTCCCGCGCACATCGCCGCGCACGGCCCGCGCCGTGCCGTGGTCGGCCTGCTCACCGGCTGCGTGCAGGGTGCGTTCTTCCCTGGCGTCAACGCGGCCACGGCGCGGGTCCTCCAGGCGGAGGGATGTGACGTGGTCGTGCCTCGCGCGCAGGGGTGCTGTGGCGCCCTGTCGGTGCACAACGGCCGCGAGCAGGAGGCGCAGTCCTATGCCCGTGGGCTGATCGACGCCTTCGACCAGAGCGGAGTCCAGTTCATCGTCGTCAACGCGGCAGGGTGCGGCTCGACGATGAAGGACTATGCCCGCCTGCTGGCCGACGACCCGGCGTACGCCGACCGCGCGCGGGAGTTCGGTGAGCGCGTCCGCGACGTCTCCGAGATCCTCGACGAGCTCGGCCCGGTCGCCCCCAGGCACCCGCTGGAGGTGACCGTCGCCTACCACGACGCCTGTCATCTCGCCCACGCCCAGGGCGTGCGGGCCCAGCCGCGACGGTTGCTCGAGGCCATCCCCGGGCTGGAGCTCAGGGAGATCGCCGAGGCGGAGCTGTGCTGCGGGTCGGCCGGCATCTACAACATCCTCAACCCCGAGCCGGCGCGCGAGCTCGGAGACCGCAAGGCCGCGAACATCGTCGCCACCGGAGCAGAGGTCCTGGTCACGGCCAATCCGGGCTGCCTGATGCAGGTCACCTCGGCGATCGAGCGCTCCGGCCACGCGATGGCGATGGCGCACACCATCGAGGTCCTCGACGCGTCGATCCGCGGCGCCCCGGCCACCACGTTCCTTCCCACCTAGCCCATCCCTCCGACTCTCGGGAGTCCTGATGTTCCAGCAAGACCTGCAGCCCGTCGCCGACTCGCTCGCGCTCAGCGCCCTGTGCGCGGCGCTGCCGCTGCTGACCCTGTTCGTGCTGCTCGGCGGCCTACGCCTCAAGGCGTGGGTGGCCGGGGTGATCTCGCTCGCGGTGGCGGTCGTCGTCGCCGTGGTGCTGTTCGGGATGCCGTTCGGCCAGGCGTTGCTCAGCGGCACCGAGGGCGCCGCGTTCGGCTTCTTCCCGATCCTGTGGATCGTGATCAACGCGATCTGGGTCTACAACCTCACGGTCGCCTCCGGTCACTTCGACGTGCTCCGGCGTTCGTTCGAGAAGGTCAGCCCCGACCAGCGGATCCAGGCCATCATCATCGCGTTCTGCTTCGGTGCCTTGCTGGAGGCGCTCGCCGGCTTCGGCACTCCCGTGGCGATCACCGTGGTGATGCTGTTGGCGTTGGGCTTCGAGCCGGTCAAGGCGGCCGCCGTCGCGCTGATCGCCAACACCGCGCCGGTCGCCTTCGGTGCCCTGGCCACGCCGATCGTCACGCTGGGTGCTGTCTCCTCCGGCGTCAGTGACGATCCCGGGCTGACGGTCGCGACCCTCGGCGCCATGGTCGGTCGGCAGACCCCGATCCTCGCCGTCGTCGTGCCGCTGGTGCTGGTCTACGTGGTCGACGGTCGTCGTGGTGTCCGGCAGACCTGGTTGCCCGCGCTGGTGTGCGGGGCCGCCTTCGGCGTGGCCCAGTTCGTGGCCGCCAACTACATCTCCGTGCCGCTCGCCGACATCGTCGCGTCCCTGGTGTCCGCCGCTGCCGTGGTGCTGCTGCTCCGCACGTGGACGCCGAGCGAGGTGCTGACGGCCGACCGGGTCGCGTCCGACGCGGGCATCGCTGGTGACGGTGGCTCCGGTGTCGCAGCGCGTGGGGACAGGGTCTCCGCCGGCGCCGTGGTCGGAGGAGGCCGACGAGCCCAGTCCGCAAGCGGGGCCGGCGCCACCGGCGAGGGCGCGGCGGGTGCGTCCGGCGCAGCCGCGGTGCACGACAGCAGCGGGGAGGTGGCCCGGGCCTACGCCCCCTACCTGGTGATCATCGCGATCTTCTCGATCACCAACATCACTGCGGTCAAGGAGTTCCTCGCCCAGGAGCCGTTCAGCTACAAGTTCGCGTGGCCCGGCCTGGAGGTGCTGAACCCGTCCGGCGAGCCGGTCACCTCCACGGCGTACCTCCTGAACTGGCTGCCTTCCGCCGGGACGCTGATGATCATCGCCGGGATCATCACGGCGGTGATCCTCAAGGTGTCTCCCGCCAAGGCCTTGCGGACGTACGCCGACACCTATGTCGAGCTGAGGTCGGCGATCGTCACGGTGATGGCGGTGCTGGCGCTGGCCTACGTGATGAACCTGTCCGGACAGACCTCGTCGCTCGGTGCGTGGCTCGCCGGAGCGGGCGGTGCGTTCGCGATCCTGTCGCCCATCCTCGGCTGGATCGGCGTCGCCGTCACCGGCTCCGACACCTCGGCGAACGCGCTGTTCGGGGCGCTCCAGGTGCAGACCGCGACCAAGGCCGGGCTGGACCCGGTGCTGATGGCCGCGGCCAACTCGTCGGGTGGGGTGCTCGGCAAGATGGTCAGCCCGCAGAACCTCGCCATCGCGGCCGCCGCCGTGGGCATGGCCGGCCGGGAGGGCGACATCTTCCGCAAGGTGATCGGCTGGAGCCTGGGTCTCCTCGTGCTGATGTGCGTGATCGTGGGGCTGCAGTCCACCCCCGTCCTCGGCTGGATGGTGCTCTAGGACGGCTGCGTCAGCAGGCGGCGCGGTAGGTCGTCCTACGGGTCTGTGGTGCCTTGACCGACTTCGCGTTCTTCCTGGCCAGGGAGTAGTAGCGCACCCAGTCCATCTGCATGCGGCCCTGGCGCATCCGCGCGCCGGGAGTGGCCTGCAACCGGAACCGGATGTTGTACGACGCACCGGTGCGGGAGGCGCGACGCAGCTCGGTTCGCACGACCTTGGTGTCCACGAACCACGAGATCCGGTTGCGGGTGACCTCGATGGCGTAGGTGTGGAACTGGTTCCCGCTCAGGGCGAGGTCCCTGCTGGCGGTGAAGTCGGTCCTCGGCAGGTTGCGCAGGTGCATGGCCGCACGGTTGCTGCCGAGCGCGTACTCGCCCAGCACGATGCTGCGCGCACCGCAGTGCTGGTGGCCCTGGGGGGTGAGCTCCCAGACGGCGCGGAACGGTGTCCCGCCGTGGCCGTACTGGCGACCTCGGACTCGCGCCTCCCACCGGCCGTACTGACGGGGGCTGCCGGTCAGGGTCGCAGTGACCGTCCCGCTCCTGGGGGTCGAGTCGAGGGTCAGCATGCCGTGCTGGTTGCGCACCAGGCGCGGCTTGTTCACCTTCCACCGTCGAGCCAGAGGGGACTTGAACTCGTCCTTCACCGAGGCGTTGCCCCAGCGGTAGACCTTCGCGGCGTTGGTCGGCCGCCCGGCCGAGGCGAGCGCGGGCGCGGACCCCGAGGTGCTGAGGAGCAGCGCGGACAGGGTGAGGGGGAGTGCGAGACGCACCAGGAGGGCTCGAGACATGCGCTACACCATAAACGGGGCATGTCGGTCGTGTCGCCCGGCAGCGACCGAGGATGCCGGGACGCACCGTGCGCATGGGTCAGGATGGGCACGTGCTCGACGACGTGACCTTCGGACAGGCCGTGACGGCGATGGGCGTCTTCGCCGGCTCCCTGCTGCTCGCCCTCGCGCTGCGACAGCTGCTGGTGCGGCTGGTCGATCGCGGTGACGGCGACCGCTACGCCGGCCGGCTGATCGGCCGTTTCGTCGCGGTCCTGATCGTGGCGTTCGGTGTCGTCTACGCGCTGGAGACCATCGGTGTGCGCGTCGGGCCGTTGGTCGGGGCACTCGGTGTGGGTGGCATCGCGCTCGCCTTCGCGGCGCAGGACATCATGCAGAACTTCGTGGCCGGGGTGCTGCTGCAGGTGCGGCGGCCCTTCCGGGTCGGCGACCAGATCGGCAGTGGTGACTTCGAGGGCGTCGTGCGCGACGTGAACCTGCGGGCCGTCGAGCTGTCCACCTACGACGGGCTGACGGTCTACCTGCCCAACGCGGAGGTGCTGCAGGCGCCGATCGTCAACTACACGCGGACCCCGTCCAGCCGCACCTCCCTCACGGTGGGTGTCGCCTACGACGCCGATCTCGACGCCGTCCAGCGGTTGCTGTGCGATGCCTGCACCAGGGCCGACGGTGTGCTGGCGGACCCGCCCGTGGAGGTGTGGGTGGAGGAGTTCGGGGACTCCTCGGTCAACCTCGCGGTGCGGTTCTGGCACCGGGCAGACATCGCGACCCGGTGGCGCACCCGCAGCGCCGTCGCCGTCGCCGTCAAGGGTGCCCTCGACGACGCCGGTGTGGCGATCCCGTTCCCGCAGCGCACGCTGTGGTTCGGACCCGGTTCGACCACCCTGCGCGTCGAGGACGGCACCTCGGTAGCGTCCAGTCGGGACGACCCGATCTAGGAGACCCATGGACGCCGTACGCACCCCCGATGAGCGCTTCGCGAACCTGCCGGACTTCCCGTTCGAGCCGCGCTACGCGCACGTGGGGGACGGCCTGCGGATGCACTACGTCGACGAGGGCCCGCGGGACGGCGCCCCGGTGCTGATGCTGCACGGTGAGCCGTCGTGGAGCTTTCTCTACCGGCGGATGATCCCGGTCTTCACCGACGCCGGGATGCGGGCGGTCGCGCCAGACCTGATCGGCTTCGGTCGCTCGGACAAGCCCACCTCGACCAGCGACTACTCCTACCAGGCACACATGGACTGGCTCAAGGAGTGGGTGGCGACCACTGACCTGCGCGACATCACGCTGATCTGCCAGGACTGGGGTTCGCTGCTCGGGCTGCGGCTGGCCGCCGAGGACAGCGACCGGTTCAGCCGGATCGTGGTCGCCAACGGGTTCCTCCCGATCGCCGACAGGAAGCCCCCGCTGGCGTTCAAGCTCTGGCAGACGTTCGCGACGTACACCCCGGTGCTGCCGATCGGTCGGATCGTGGCCACCGGCACCAAGCGCAAGCTCAGCGCCGAGGAGGTGGCCGCCTACGAGGCGCCGTTCCCGTCCCGTCGCTACCAGGCCGGGGCCCGTGCCTTCCCCAGGCTCGTGCCGACCAGCCCCGACGACCCGGCCGTCCCGGCCAACCGCGAGGCGTGGCGCAAGCTCGGCGAGTGGGAGAAGCCCTTCCTCACGCTCTTCGGCGCCAGTGACCCGATCCTCGGTCGCGGCGACCGCCCGCTCCAGCAGCACGTGCCCGGCGCCCGCGACCAGCCGCATGCCCGGCTCGACGGGGGTCACTTCGTGCAGGAGGACGCCGGCGCCGAGATCGCGAGGCGCACCGTGGAATGGATCGCTGGAGGCTGACCCGTCCCGAGCGAACCGCCTGACAGGATGACGACATGGCTGTTGACCCTCGTGGAACCGACATCAAGCGCTACCTTCAGGAGGATCCCGGCGGTCCCGTGGTGATGCTCAACCTGCTGCGCTTCGCCGAAGGCGGACGCGAGCTCTACGCGGAGTACGCCGACGCGTTGAGCGCCACGTTCCTGCCTCGTGTCGGCGGGGAGGTCATCTACGCCGGGGACGGGTCGTCGGTGCTCGTGGCCGAGTCCGGTCAGGAGTGGGACGCCGTGATCATGGTGCGCTACCCCTCACGTGCGGCGTTCAGCCAGATGGTGGCCGACCCGGAGTACCAGGAGGTCACCGAGCTGCGCACGCGCGCACTCGAGGAGGCGGTTCTCCAGGCGACGGTGCCCTGGACCTGAGCCGCGTCTACGGCTCGGTCTGGTAGATGTCGGGGATGCCGTCCTTGTTCAGGTCGCGCTCCTCCTCGGCGCAGATGCGCTCGTAGACGCGGTTCCGCGATCGCAGCAGCGCCGAGGCGAGCAGCGCCGCGATCAGCGACCCGGCGAGCACGCCCACCTTGACGTGCTCGTCGCGCAGGCTGTTCGCGCCGAAGGCGAGCTCGCCGATCAGGAGCGAGACCGTGAAGCCGATGCCACTGAGCAGCGCGATCCCGGCCACGTCGAGCCAGGACAGCTCATCGTCCAGGTGGGCCCTGGTGAACCGGGCCACCAGATAGGTGACGCCGAAGACGCCGAAGAACTTGCCCACGACGAGGGCCAGCACGATGCCGACAGCGACCCGGTCGGAGAGCGCCTCGGTGAGGCCGGAGAAGCCACCGACGGTCACGCCGGCAGCGAAGAAGGCGAAGACGGGGACGGCGAAGCCGGCCGACAGCGGACGGAACAGGTGCTCGAAGTGCTCGGCCAGTCCCTTGCCCGCCTCGGGACCGCCAGCAGCCTGGCTGCGGATCACCGGGACCGCGAAGCCGAGCAGCACGCCGGCCACGGTGGCGTGCACGCCGGACTCGTGCACCAGGACCCAGGTCGCGAGCGCGAGCGGCATCAGCAGCCACCAGGTGCGGATGCGCTTGTGCACCAGGAAGGCGAACAGCGCCAGCGGGACCAGTGCCAGCAGCAGGGGCAGCACCTGGAGGTCCTTGGTGTAGAAGATCGCGATGATCGTCACGGCGAACAGGTCGTCGACCACGGCCAGCGTCAGCAGGAAGGTGCGCAGCGCCGAGGGGAGATGGGTGCTGATCACCGCCAGCACGGCGAGCGCGAACGCGATGTCGGTCGCCGTGGGGATCGCCCAGCCCTGAAGGGCTCCGTCGCCCGTGTTCAGGTTGACGGCCAGGAACAGCATCGCAGGCAGCACCATGCCGCCCACGGCGGCGAGGATCGGCAGTGCGGCGCGCCGAGGCTCACGCAGGTCGCCGGCGACGAACTCACGCTTGAGCTCGAGGCCGACGACGAAGAAGAAGATCGCGAGCAGGCCGTCGGCGGCCCAGGTGCCGAGTGTCAGGTCGAGGTGCAGTGCGGCCGGCCCGACCTTGAGGTCACGCAGGGCGGCATAGGAGTCGCTGTACGGGCTGTTCGCCCAGGTCAGGGCGACGACGGTGGCGATGACGAGCAGCGCCCCGCCGACGGTCTCCTTGCGGAGCACCTCGGCGATGCGGGAGTTCTCTGACAGCGAGCTCCGACCGAAGAGGTCGGGTGACGGGACTTGCTCGATCATGGGGTGGCGCTCCTCATCAGGGGTTGCTGGCAGCTGTTGCCGACCAGACTTCCCGGCGCTCCAGAGATGAGTTTATCTGCATCTGGCCGACCCGGTGACCACGAGGAGCTGGCTCCTCCCGCTCAGGCGAGGGACAGGAACAGCTTCTCCATCTTCTTGACGTCGACGCTGTCGACGCCCTCGCTCGAGGTCAGGCAGTGCTGCAGGCCCGTCGCGACGATCGCGAAGCCGGCCCGGTCGAGAGCCTTGGACACCGCCGCCAGCTGGGTGACCACGTCCTCGCACTCGCGGCCCTCCTCGAGCATCCGGAGCACCCCGGCGAGCTGGCCCTGAGCGCGCTTGATCCGGTTGATGACCGCGCTCATCTCGACGGGGTCGAGCTCCATCAACGCTGCCCACCCAGTGCGTCGAGAGCAGCGGTGAGGCGCTCCTTGGCGTCCGCGGCGACCTTGTCGAGCCCCGCACCGTCGGACATGCCCATCATGGCGTCGGGGTCGAAGGCCTCGACCACCGTGGTGGAGTCATCGACGGTGCGCACCACGACGTTGCACGGCAGCACCGCTGCGATCGACGGGTCGGCCTGGATCGCCTCGAAGGCCAGCGGAGGGCGGCACGCGCCCAGGATCACCTGCGGCGGGATGTCCACGTCGAGCTTCTCCTTCAACGTGGCCTTGAGGTCGATCTCGGTCAGGATGCCGAAGCCCTGGTCCGTGAGTGCTGCGCGGACGGCCTCGACCGCCTCGTCGTAGGGCTGGGTCAGGGTGGTGTTCATGGTGAACGTCATGTCAGGCGCTCCTCTGGGTGTCGATGTCGTCATTCTCGCTCTGCTGCTTGGCCATCTCGGCCCGCACGGTGTCCATGTCGAGGTCGCGCACGGCGGCGATGACCTGCTCCAGGGCCGGCGCAGGCAGTGCCCCTGGCTGGGAGAAGACCAGCATGCCCTCCTTGAAGACCATCAGGGTGGGGATGGAGCTGATGCTCGCGGCGGCGGACAGGGCGGCCTCGGCCTCGGTGTCGACCTTACCGAAGGTTAGGTCCGGGTGCGCCTGGGCAGCCTGCTCGTAGACGGGAGCGAACTGTCGGCACGGGCCGCACCAGGAGGCCCAGAAATCGACGAGGACGATGTTGTTGTCGGTGATGGCGGACTCGAAGTTCTCCGCGCCCAGCTCGAGGGTGGTCATCTGATGAGGCTCCGTTTCCGTAGCGGTTCCGTGGGGGGCTGGCCTGATTTGACCGATACCCCGGGGGGTGTTTATGGTTAGATCATACATACCCCCTAGGGTATTCGCAAAGACTCCTCACCTACCTGAGAGGACCTCCCGCATGAGCGAGAACCAGACCCCCGAGATCGACATCGAGACCTTCGACCGCGAGCGTGCCAACGGCACCGTCGTCGACGTCCGAGAGTCGGCCGAACACGCCACCGGCTACGTGCCCGGAGCGAAGCTGATCCCGATGGGCCAGCTCCCCGGACGTGTGGACGAGCTCGACAAGGAGCAGCCCGTCTTCGTGATCTGCGCTGCCGGTGGCCGCTCCAGCGCGATGACCGACTTCCTGCGTGCCTCGGGCCTCGATGCCCGATCCGTTGCCGGAGGAACCAATGCCTGGATCAGCTCCGGGCGTCCCGTCGAAGGAGGAAACCGATGAACACGAACGACCTCACGATCGTCCCCATCGAGACCCCGACCCTGGGAGACCGCAGCTACGTGGTCCACGACGGCGAGGTGGCCCTGGTCGTCGACCCCCAGCGTGACATCGACCGGGTGCTCGCCCTGCTCGACGAGGCAGGGGTCCGGCTGACCCATGTCTTCGAGACCCACATCCACAACGACTACCTCACCGGCGGTCTCGCCCTGGCCCAGCGCACGGGTGCGGCCTACTTCGTCAGCGCCGAGGACGACGTGTCCTTCGAGCGGACGCCGGTCCGTGACGGCGAGGTGATCGAGGTCGGCGACCGGATGCGGGTCACCGCAGTCGCCACCCCGGGTCATACCTTCAACCACCTCTCCTACGCGCTGAGCGACGCGGGTGCCGAGGACGCGCTCGACGCCTCGATCGGTGTCTTCACCGGGGGCTCGTTGCTCTTCGGCGCCACCGGTCGACCCGACCTGCTCGGTGAGGAGAACACCGACAAGCTGGTCCGGCACCAGCACGCCTCGGCCCATCGCCTCGCCTCTCTGCTCCCAGACGAGGCCGGGGTCTTCCCGACGCACGGCTTCGGCTCCTTCTGCTCGGCCAGCCAGTCCGACGCGACCGAGTCCACGATCGGCCAGGAGAAGAAGAGCAACCCCGTCCTCACCCAGGACGAGGAGACCTACGTCCAGGAGCTGCTCGAGGGACTGGGCGCCTGGCCTGCGTACTACGCGCAGATGGCGCCGGCCAACGCAGCCGGCCCCTCCGAGCCCGATCTGAGCGCGCCGGCCCTCGCGGACGCCTCCGAGCTCCGTCGGCGGATCGAAGCCGGTGAGTGGGTCGTCGACCTGCGCAACCGGACCGCCTTCGCCGCCGGACACGCACCGGGCACCCTGAACTTCGGACTCGACGGGGGCTTTGCGACCTACCTCGGCTGGCTGATCACGTGGGGCACGCCCGTGACGCTCCTGGGCGAGACGGCCGAGGACGTCGCTGAGGCGCAGCGCGAGCTGGTGCGGATCGGCATCGACCGACCGGCCGCGCACAGCACCGGTGGCCCTGAGGACTGGTCGGACCGGGAGCTCTCGAGCTACCCGACCGCCACCTTCGCCGACCTGGCCGACGTGCGCCACCACCGCGAGGTGGTCGTGCTCGACGTGCGCCGTGCGGACGAGTACGAGAGCGCCAGGATCCAGGGCGCCGTCAACGTGCCCATCCACGAGCTGCCCCAGCGCGTCGCCGACGTGCCGGCCGGCGAGCTGTGGGTGCACTGTGCCGGTGGCTACCGCGCGTCGGTGGCAGCCTCGCTGCTCGATGCCGCCGGCCGGAGCCCCGTGGTCATCGACGACTCCTTCGACAACGCCGAGAAGGTGAACCTCCACCTGGTCGGTCCCGAGACCGGCGACGAGCCGGGAGACAACCAGAGGTGACGATCCTGCTTGCCGTCGTCGCCGGCGCACTGATCGGGCTCAGCCTGGGTGCGCTCGGCGGCGGCGGGTCGATCCTCGCTGTCCCGGTGCTGGTCTATGCCCTCGGACAGAACGCCTCCCAGGCGACCACCGGCTCGCTGGTCGTCGTCGGGGTGACCGCACTGATCGGTGCGATCACCGCCTACCGTGCCGGGAACGTGCTGCTCTCGCGGGGCGTCGCATTCGGGTTGGTGACGATCGGAGGCGCAGCTGTCGGGGCCAAGGCCTCGGCCCTGGTCCCCGAGCCGGTCCTGCTGGCGTCGTTCGCCGCGCTGCTGCTGGTCGTCGGTGCCGTGATGGCCTACCGCCTCCTCGCCGGACGCCGCCCCGAGGGCGCCTCACGGACCTCGCTGGACGACCCGATCATCACCTTCAGCCCGACGTTCATGTGTCGCTGCCCGCAGGCGCTCAAGGTCCTGGTGGCCGCCACGGTGGTGGGCCTGCTCACCGGCTTCCTCGGAGTCGGCGGTGGCTTCATCGTCGTACCGGCCCTGCTGATGGCGATGGCGCTGCCGATGGAGTTCGCGGTCGGCACCTCGCTGGTCGTGATCACCCTGACCAGCGCCGCCGCGTTGGCCGTGCGCGCCGGTGTGGGCAGCACCCCGGACTGGAGCCTCGTGCTCCTGCTGACAGCCGCCTCGGCAGTGGGTGCGCTCCTGGGTGCGCGACTGGCCGCCGGCATGTCCACCAAGAAGCTCTCCGGCGCCTTCACCGGACTGGTGCTGGTCGTCGCGGCGTACACCGCCACCCAGGCACTCCCCGCCCTGATCTGACCGCTGCTCCGAGGTCGACGTGACGACCGGACGCAACCCCCCCCGAATCCACGAAAGAGATGTGACATGAGCGTTCTCGCTCCTGCCCGCCAGGAACCCGTCCACGGCGAACCCGCCCGCGACGAACCTGCCCACAAGCAACCCGCCCGAAAGCAGCCGCCCCGCCACAAGGCGTTGCCGACCGACAACATGAGCTGGCGCCCGGGGCCCCTGGGTCGTCTCGGACTCTGGGTGATGGACCACGCCCGGGTCACCACCGCGGTCTGGATCCTGCTGATCGTGGGCCTCGGTGCGTTCGCGCCCAAGGTCGAGGCCGAGCTCTCGGGAGCGGGCTGGCAGGCGAACGGCTCCGAGTCGGTGTCCGCACGGGAGCTGGCCCAGGAGCACTTCGGTGGCAACACCAGCTCTGCGATCCAGGTCGTCGTGCACAGCTCGGCCGGCCCGGTGAACAAGGGCGAGGGGGCCCGGGTGCTCAAGGAGGCCACCGCCCAGCTGGAGGCCGACCCGCGGATCGGTGAGGTCGTCGCGCCACAACCAGGCGCCACCCTCAGCCAGGACGGCCGCACTGCGGTCCTCCTGGGCGGGGCGGACGCCGACACCAACGACATGGTGCGGGCAGCCGACGACCTCAAGGGTCCGTTGCAGGCCCTCTCCACCAGCGACATCCAGGTGAACCCGACCGGCGCCTCGCTGCTCTGGTCGGACTTCAACGAGGCGAACCTCGACGCGATGCTCAAGTCGGAGATGTTCTCCTGGCCGGTGACGCTGGCGATCCTGGTGCTGGCCTTCGGTGCCCTGGTGGCTGCCGGGCTCCCGCTGATCCTGACCCTGTCCGGACTGGTGGCCTCCGCCGGTTCGCTGGTGCTGATCAACCAGTTCGTGCCGGTGTCGATCTGGGCGATGAACTTCGCGATGATGTTCGCGCTCGCGCTCGGCATCGACTACGCGCTGTTCCTCGTCGTCCGTTACCGGGCAGCACGCATGGGCAGCAACGAGCCGCCGCGGGAGGCCGTCGCCGAGACGATGGACACCGCTGGCAAGGCGGTGCTGCTCTCCGGCGTCACCGTGCTGATCTCGCTGTCGGCCGTGATGCTGGTGCCGTCGCCGTCCTTCCGGTCCATGGCGGGCGGGATCATCCTGGCCGTCGTCTTCGTGCTGGGGGCGACGCTCACCCTGCTGCCGCTGGTGCTGGGCAAGCTCGACCACCGGATCAACAAGCTGGCGCTGCCGTGGGTTCACTCCGGTGAGCACCGCTCCGCCCGGTTCGCCGCGTGGGGTGAGCGGCTCTGGAAGCGCCCCGTCCTGTTCGGCCTGGCGTCGCTGGTGGTGCTGGTCGCCCTGGCCGCGCCGATCCTCGGCCTGAAGACCGCGATGCCCTCGATCAAGGTCCTGCCCGAGGAGTCCAGCGCACGCGTGGGCTACGACCTCGTGCAGGACAGCTTCGGCGAGGGCGCGCCCGGCACCCTGAGCATCGTGGTGGACAAGGTCCAGGCCAAGGAGGCTGCGGCCGTCGTCTCCGACGACCCCGGGATCGCCGCTGCGATGCCGCCGATGCCCGCACGGGACGGGAGCATCTACACCCTGATCCAGGCGGTGCCCGAGGTCGATCCCTCCGACCCGGCCCTGTCCGAGACCGTCGACCGGCTCCGGGCCGACCTGCCCGACTCGGCCGTCGTCGGCGGCGCTGCGGTGGAGAGCCTCGACCTGAAGACGCAGCTCGACGACTCCACCCCGCTCGTGATCGGCGTGATCCTGGCACTGGGCTTCCTGCTCCTGCTGGTCGCGCTGCAGGCGCCCCTGATCGCCCTGCTCGGCACGTTGGCGAGCCTGCTCTCGACCGCTGCCGCGTTCGGGGTCGCCCGGTTGATCTTCCAGGAGGGGTACGGCGCCGGCCTGCTCGGCTTCGAGCCCCAGGGCTTCCTGGACGCGTGGGCTCCGGTGTTCTTCTTCGCGATGATCTTCGCGATCGCGATGGACTACACCGTCTTCCTGCTCGCCTCCGCCAAGGAGCACTACGAGCACTCCGGCGACCCGCGCGAGGCGATGATCGGCTCGCTGGCCCACTCCGGTCGGGTGATCTTCGCCGCGGGTGCCGTGATGGTGGCCGTGTTCTTCACCTTCGCGCTGTCGGGGCCGCTACCTCCCAAGGAGATGGGCATCGTGCTCGGTGTCGCCGTGCTGCTGGACGCCTTCCTGGTCCGGCTGGTGCTGCTCCCGGTGCTGCTCCGGCTCACCGGGGCGGCGGCGTGGTGGAGCCCGAGATGGCTTCGTCGCGTGCTCCCCGACATCCGGTTCTCGCACGGCTGAGCCGGCTACCCCACAACCTCTGATTCACTGATATCTAGAAGGAGTCACCATGTGTAGAAGAGTCACCTGCAAGACCTGTGGCAAGGCCACCTGGGCCGGTTGCGGCCAGCACGTCGACCAGGTCATGGCCGGCATCCCGCGCTCCGACCGCTGCCCCGGGCACCCGAAGGCGGAGCGCTCGGGCGGGGGCTGGTTCAGCCGGCTCCTCGGGCGTGGCTGAACACCGCTGACGCGCGGGCCGGCCCGCTGCGTCCCTGCTCGACGAACCACTCCCGGCCGAAGACCAGGGCGAAGAGTGGGCGCGGCAGACGCAGCAGCCGGTCGAGCACGCGCACCTCGCCCGAGGCACGGCGCTGCGAGCCGTGGGCGGCCATGGCGGCGCGCTTGGCCTCGAGCTGTCCGGTCACCCGGATCCGGTGGGTGATCTCGCCCCTGGCGCTGAACACCTGGTCCGTGCCGAGCGGGGCGCTGGTGCCCAGGGCGTGCCGGGCCAGGGCGAGGACGCGGAGCACGCCGCGGAACAGGGCGGCGGGCACCGTGGCCTCGAGGACGACAGGTGTGCGCGCCATCTGGGCGGCGCGAGTCCCGACCCGGTGCACCTGCACGTGGTCGGGGTGGCCGTAGCCGCCGTTGCGGTCATAGACGGTCAGCACGTCGGCCGACTCGGCCGTGAGGATCTCGGCGAGACGTGCGGCAGCCTCCTCGACGTCGACGTTGGCGAACGCTGCGGCGTCGTCCGCGTCGGGGTGGAGGCCGGAGTCGGCGTACCCCAGGTCGACCACGCGGGCACAGCCCAGCGCGGCCGCCGACGCCTCGAGCTCGGCCCGGCGCACCCTGGCCAGCTCGGCGCCCTCGCCGTCGGCTGTGCCCGCGAGCCCCCGCTCCCCGCAGGTGGCGGTGACCAGGACGACCCGATGGCCGGCCGCGGCCAGTCCCGCGAGGGTGCCACCGGTCAGTAGGGCCTCGTCGTCGGGGTGGGCGTGGAACGAGACCACCGTGCGCCGGGGCACAGCGGCCCCGCTCATCGGGCCGCCCGGCTCGGAAGAAGAGGTCTGGTCCGCCGCGAGGGGATGGTCATCGCGACGGCGGCGCGGGAGTAGGCCTCGTCGTGCTCGTCCATCGTCCTGGCCCAGGTGGTGCCCGGCAGCGTCCGCCGGTTGTGCTCGGAGATCTCGCGCCGTGCTTCGTCGTCGTCGACCAGCCAGCGCAGCCTCGAGACCATGTCGGCGTCCGACTCGCAGAGCCAGCCCTCCTGACCCTGGGCGATGAACTCGCTCAGTCCGCTCGAGGCGTAGCCGACCACGGGGAGCCCCGCGCAGCGCGCCTCGAGCGCGGCGAGCCCGAACGACTCGAGAACGGCCGGTGCGACGTACAGGTCGGCGTCGTCGAGGTGTTCTCGGACCTGGGGCGCGTCGAGACGGCCCGTCAGGTGGACGGCCTGCTCGAGGCCGCGGCGGCGCAGCTGCTCCTCGACCCGCGGCCGCTGCGGCCCCTCGCCGACGATCGTCAGCGAGACCGGGCGGGTGCTGGAGTCGCGCACCTGCTCGAACATGCGCAGCATGGGAAGCGGACGCTTGCGGCGGGCGATCCGCATGGTCGTGACCAGTCGCACCGGTGCGTCCACCGATCGCCGCGGGGTGGCGCCGCGAGGTGAGAGCTCCACCGCGTTCGTGAGCACCCCGACGCTGGGGCGCCCCGGCAGGCGACGGCTGACCTGGTCAGCGGCGACGTGGCTCACCGCCGTCCACTGCACCGGGGCGCGCAGGATCCCGTGCAGGCCGGCGGCCACGGCCGGCACCGGGCCGAGCCAGTTCCACAGCGAGTGCACGGTGATCAGCGTGGGCGTGCCGTTGTGCGCCGTCATCGCGGCCAGCGGGGCGGCGAACGGCGCCCACACCGACATGTGGGCGTGCACCACGTCGTAGGAGTCGAGGCCGGTGCGCGCCCCCTCCAGCGTCGAGGCGACACGGCGCACCGTGACCGGCCCGTGGTCGTCGCTGTGCCAACCCTCGGCGGAGGCGGCCGTGGAGGTGAGCACGGTGACCTCGTCGCCGCGGGCGGCCTGACGCTGGGCGAGCTCGGCGACGTGGTTCTCGATGCCGCCCAGCACGGGCGGGTAGTGGTCGCTCAGGTGCAGGATCCTCACACCAGCACCTCCGTCTCGGTGGCTGCCGGAACGGCCTCGCGGGCACCTGCCCGGTGCGTCCACGCCCACCCTCCGAGGAGTACGCCGCCGAGCGGGATCTCCATCACGATCAGGAACAGCCGGTAGAGCAGGACCCCGGCGACCACCTCGACCGGGTCGAGGCCGGAGGCGACCAGCCAGGCGATCGTGGCGACCTCCGCCACCCCGGTGCCGCCCGGGGTGATCGGGATCAAGGTGCCCAGCCGTTCGATGGCCGCAGCCACCAGCACCGTGACCGGGGAGGCGGGCAGGCCCACCGCGTGCAGCGCGACGTAGAGGAGCAGCACCTGGGTGGCGACGTAGACGACGCTGGCCGGCAGCAGCTGTCGCCAGCCGGAGGACAGCAGGCCCCGGATCCGGGTGCCGGAGTCACGCAGGAGACCGCGGACGGCGAGGCGCCAGCGCGAGTCGGGCCGGGTGCCGACCGAGCCCGGCCGCAGCCGCAGTGCCTGCTGCGCGAGCAGGGCGGCGAGGATCGCTGCCCCGCAGGCCGCTGCTGCCGCCGCGAGCATCGTCGGGACGTGCATCGACAGCGTCACCAGCGCGGCGACGGCGATCATCGGCAGGAGCAGCTTGGTGAGCACGTCGAGGGCGTTGGTCAGCACGCAGAACGCCACGAAGGCCCGGTCGGAGTGGCCCCACACCCTGACCATGCGCCAGTTCAGCGCGGTGGCCACGGCGCCGCCGAGGGGAACGACGTTCGCCACCGCGCTGCCGCTGAGGCTGAGCACGAAGCTGCGGCGTACCCCCAGGCCCGGCAGGGCAGCGGAGATCACCAGGGAGTAGACCCCGAGCCCGCCGAGCCAGATCGCCGCGAGGGCGATCAGCCAGCCGGTGGTGACCCCACCGAGAACGCCGAAGACCTCGACCCAGTGCACTCCTGCCACGCCGTGCACAGCGGTCCACCAGCCGGCCCCGATCACCGCGAGGACCAGGACGGTCTTCCACGTGTACGGGGTGAGGCGGGCGAGGGTCGCGGTCATTGTGCTCCTGGTGTCGACACCAAGCATGCCGCTCGAACCTGAACCCCAGATGACTCGCCCACGTCAGTCCCTGACCGGTGTCGCTTCCCGGCTGTGCTGACGGTCCTGGTCGTCCAGCGTGGAGGGCAGTCGCCAGCGCGCCTCGCCACCGGGGTAGATCATCCAGCGACCGATCCGCACCGCCGCCACCGCGATCAGCACGCCGGCGATGTCGTCGACGAAGAAGTGCCAGCCCAGGTAGACCGTCGCCAGGATCGTGCCGGCCAGGTAGAACCAGAAGAACATCGTGATCCGGCGCAGCCCGTAGTAGCGGGCCATCAGCAGCAGCATCGTGACCAGTCCGACGTGCAGGCTGGCGAACGCGGAGACCTGGGCGAACGCGTCGGCGGCCGAGGGGTCGGCGAGCAGGTGCGCGCGCTGAGCCATGTAGCGCGCCTGCGTCTCCTGGATCATCGTGTGCGGCAGCCCGGCGAACTGCTCCGGGGCGGAGTCGAACGGCCCGAGCGAGGGGATCGCGTAGTAGGACGCCGTGCCGAGGATCCAGGTCCACATCGCCGAGGCGATGAAGACGTAGCCGTCGCGGAGCCGGGGGATGAGCACCAGGGCGGCGACAAAGGAGATGGTGACGATGGTGGAGAACGACTCGTAGATGGCGATGAGCACGTACATCGCGACGTCGCGCCCGAGCAGGTCGTGCAGGAGCACGTTGGGACTGTGGCCGAAGAACAGCCACTCGTCCCAGCGCAGCAGCATCGCGTCCTTGGGCTCGTTCAGCACGTCCCAGCTCTTCAGGTTGTGGTAGATCAAGTAGGTCAGGTGGTAGGCGAGCAGGGCCAGCCAGGTGAGCGCAAGCCGCTTGCGGCTCCACCGGCTGCGGAGGAGCTGCGTGGTGCGCTGCCAGGTCCAACCGCGGAGACCTGGACGCAACGAGGCCTCGATGACCGCGAGCAGGCTGAAGACGACCACCGAGATGGCGATCCTGGAGTAGAAGAACCTGCCCTCGGGGTCCTTGACCGTGATGCCGACGTGGTGCGACCACCAGAACATCACCAGGGCGAACAGCCCGACCACGACCCAGAGGCTGCCGACCCAGCGGTGCCCGGCCTCCCGCGCCACGCCAGTGGGATCGGTGGGGTCGAGCGCGAAGGTGCCGGGGGAGACCTCCGGAGCCATCGGCTCCTCGGTGTGTGGGGCGGGCATGGGCACCATGCTGACACGAGGCCGGCCCGCTCCCGGGGATGGTCGCCGGCGTCGGCTGGGCTTGTCGAGCTGGGCTTGTCGGAGCCGGTACGTCGGTTGTCCTGGTCGCAGCCGCTTCGTGCGCACGCCCGAGCGATTCTCGACCTTGTCCACAGTGTTCGAACTGGTGATCGAAACTGTCGGTGGTCGGGTCTAGCGTGGATTCATGAGCAGCCAGCTGCTGGACCGGTCGCACCCGGTCACCGACTTCGCCGCACGACTGCGTGCCCGGCTCACCGACCTGACCTCGGTGGCCACCTGGTCGATGACCCCGGCCCAGCAACGGGCCGCACTGGTCGACCTGGCCACCGCCAAGGCGCAGCTCGCTGCCCTGGAGCTCCGGGTGCTGGCCGAGGCCGAGCGCTGTGGTGCCGGGGACCCCGAGGCCGCCGCGTCGGCGGCGGACTGGGTCGCGGTCGAGACCCGACAGACCCGGATCAGCACCCGCTCCGACCTCAAGCTCGCCCAAGCCCTGGACCACCATGAGGTGCTCGCCGCAGCGATGGGGGTGGGGGCGGTGAACCCGCCCCAGGCCCGCGCGATCGTCAAGGCCCTGGACCGGCTCCCGGTCACGGGCGAGTTCGCGATCAGTCCCGAGCAGCGACTCCGGGCTGAGGAGCACCTGGTCGGGCTCGCAGCCGACTACGACGCCAAAGCACTTTCGGTGCTGGGACTGCGGATCTTCGAGGTGATCGCCCCCGAGGTCGCCGAGCGGTTCGAGGGCCGTGAGCTGGAGGCGATGGAGGCGGCTGCGTTGCGGCGCACCACCTTCGAGATGGCTGAGGACGACGAAGGCACCTGCCACGGCCGGTTCCGGATCCCCGCCCTGCACGGCCAGATGCTCCGCAAGATGCTCCAGTCCCTGACACCCCCGTCCTCGGACCGGCACGGACGGCTGCCCGGCAACGTCGAGCACGGCCAAGCCTTGTGCACCCTCCTCGAACGCATCCCCGCCGAGACCCTGCCCAGGTCCGGCGGCTGTTCGGCCACCATCGTGGTCACCATGACCCTGGACCAGCTCCTCACGGGGCTGGGAGCCGCAGGGTTGGACACCGGGGGTCGGATCTCCGCCAGCCAGGCGCGGCGGTTGGCGTGCACCGCCGGGATCATCCCGGTCGTCCTCGGCGGGAGGTCCCAGGTCCTCGACGTCGGCCGCAGACGCAGGTTCCACTCCGAGGCCCAACGCATCGCCCTGATCACCCGCGACGGCGGCTGCACCGCCCAGGACTGCGAACGACCCCCCGCGATGTGCCACGCCCACCACGACATCGCCTGGGCGGCCGGCGGACCCACCGACCTCGCCCACGGCCGCCTGCTCTGCGGCCACCACCACCGCCGCATCCACGACCCCAGCTATGAGACGACCCATCACCCCAACGGGAAGGTCAGCTTCCACCGACGCACGTAGGCCGACCCAAGCTGGGCAGTCATACGAGAGCGAGGTTGATGGCGGATGTACAGCCGCAACTTCGCCAGTCACGGACCATGCCATTTGTGCCGCACCCCCCACGACGAATGGTCGGTCGTGCCGCGGGCTTGACCTGGCGTCCTACCGGCCTTCCTGGTCCTGCTCCTGCTACGGGACGGCCACGTGTCCGATGAAGGTCTCCTGACCTCGTTCCTGCCCTGCCTTCATGGACCACTGCACGATCATCTGACCGCTTCCCGTCAGCCCGGAGAAGCGTCCGCTCCCCTCCAGGATCTTCCAGTCGCTGCTCTGCACGGAGTTGTTCATCTGCTCCGGACCCGGCCCGAAGCCGATCTTCAGCTGGCCGTCCGAGCACAGGAAGACGTCGACCGCCGGAAAGCCGATCTCCATGCTTCCTTGGTCGTGCCGGACAGTTCCGCCTGCGCAGAAGGCTGACTCCCCGAGGACCGATCCGGTGACGACCTTTCCGTGGAACCCCTTGATCGCGGTCTCGATCAGGACTGGCTCACCCTCTGACTCGGGCGTGATCGTCGGGGCGGCGTCGGTGGTGTTCGGAGCGGTAGGGCTCGTGCGCACCGCTGCCCGGTCACCGGTCACTTCACCGCCGCAGCCGGTCAGGCCGAAGATGGCGATTGCCAGGAGAGCTGGGAGCACTCGGGCGAGCCGGAAGCGCCTGGTGACTCGTTGCTTCTCGGTGCGCATGGCAACTCCTCGGAGGGAACCGGCGACCCCGGCCACCGTGTCTACGGAGTGCTCCGACGCTATTCCCGTAGCGTTGAGGAGCCAATCGCCCAAGGGGGTCATTCGGGCGCAGCAGGTGCACACCTTGCGATGATTGGCGGCCGCCAAGCTGGTCAGACCTGCCAGTCCCGGGCAATCAGGAGGAACCTTGCGCACGTTGATCGTCACCGAGATGATCAGCCTCGACGGCGTCGTCGACTCTCCCGGCGGTGGGGAGCACCCCCGGGCAGGCTGGACCTTCAAGGAGGTCGACTTCGACCCCGCGGCGTACGAGATCAAGGGCCGCGAGCAGGAGGAGGCCGAGGCGATGCTCCTGGGCCGGGTCAGCTACGAGGAGTTCGCCCCGGTGTGGCCTGGCATGACCGAGGAGTTCGCCGGCTACAACGCGATGCCCAAGTACGTCGTGTCGACCACGCTGACCGAGACCGACCCGGGGTGGCAGCCCACCACCGTCCTGAGCTCGATGGACGACGTCGCCCGGCTCAAGGAAGGCGATGGCGGCCCGATCATCGTCCACGGCAGCGCCACCCTGGCCCGGGGCCTCGCCGCCGCCGGTCTCGTCGACCGCTACCACCTCTTGGTCTTCCCGGTCGTGATCGGCGCCGGCAAGCGGCTCTTCACCGACGGTCCTGACATCGGCCCCAGCCGGCTCGAGCTCGTCGAGCACGCCGCCTACGACAACGGCGTCACCCTCGGCGTGTACGACGTGCGGACCTGAGCCGGCGCTCCGCTCGGTGACGGGGCCGAGCCTTCGCGCCGTCACGGAGCCAATGAGGCGCCCGTCCAGCGTTCGTCCCCGCTGACCTCACGGATCACGCTCAGCCATGGGGGGACCGCAGCTGCCGGTCCGTCCCGGTCGTCTATCTCGGCCACGAGGGTGCCGTCATCGAGCAGGTCGACGACGACGACCAGGCCGTCCCGGTGGATCCAGTGGCGAGTCTTGCCCAGCACCCGCCCGGGGAGGCTGGACAGCGCCGCCCACTCGGCCTCGTCGAGGTACATCGACGTGCAGGCGACTTCCTGGGGACCATCGGTGAGGCGAACCTTGTGGCCGAGCTTGCGTGTGACGCTTCCGTCCTCCGCGACGACTTCGCGGAGTCGCAGCCGCGTCCCGGTGACGTAGCGATCCGTGATTCGCGCGGTGCGCGCCACCTCGTCCGGGAGCTGGTCGAGGAGGAAGCGTCGCTCGCGTTCGACGACCGCGTACTTGAGGGAGACCTCCACGTGGCGACACTAGCGGGAGTGCCCGGCTCAACCCGGGTGACATCTCGACGCCGCGAGCAGCACAAGGGAAGCGGAGCCGCAGGCCCGCCTAGTGCGCGCCGAGCTCGATCATCAGCACGCCGCCTGCGATCGCGGCGATGCCGAGGATCATCGTCGGGGTGAGGGGGTCGCGGAACAGCAGCCGGCCGGCAACCGCGGTGAGGGCGACGCCGCTGGCCGCCCAGACGCCGTAGGCGACGCCGACGGCGAGGCCCTCGGCCAGGGTGAGCCAGAGCAGGCCGAAGGCGAGCAGGTAGGCCGCCACCACCGGGGCCAGCCAGGCACGCCGCCGCATGCCGTCGGACTGGCGCAGCGCCAGGGTGCCGGCCACCTCGGAGACGATCGCGCCGCTGAGCAGCAACCAGGTCACGACGACATCTCCACGTCGACCTCTGCGGGGACACGTCCGCCGGCATGGGAACCGAGCTCGACCAGCAGGACGCCCGTGATCACCAGGGCGACGCCGAGGATCATCGGCACGGTGAACGGGTCCGCGAAGAGGACGGCGGCAAGGGCTGCGGTGAGAGCCACCCCGCTGGCCGCCCAGACGCCGTAGGCGACCCCGACCTGCATGCCGTCGCCCAGCACCCGCCCGAGCAGCACGAACGCGCCGAGATAGCCGCCCACCACCACCACGAACCAGGCGGGATGGTCCAGGGCGGCCCGCAGCGACAAGGTGGCAGCCACCTCGGTCACGATGGCTGCCGCCAGCAGCGCCCAGGTCTGCGCCGACGGGCGTGAGGGCGTCATGACGGGTCACTTCCGGAGTCGGCTCCGTGGGTCATCGCGAGCAGCTGCGCCACCAGGGCGGCGTACGCCGGGCCGCTCGCCTGCACGCCTCCGGTGGCCTTGGCCATCCAGAGCCCGTCGGCGGCGAAGCGGGCGCAGGTGAGCCGTGCGCGTTCGGCGGGCGGACAGTCGTCGAGGTCGAACCAGCGCGCGAACACCTCGTCCCAGGGCCCCAGGTGGGCCGGGCGGCACAGCGCGTCGGCGTAGACCGCCACGTCGGCACGGGAGACGTCGTCATGTGCGGCCACCGCGACGTAGGCGCGGATCCGCTCGGCCGGGGTGGCCTCCTCGAACGGGACGCCGAGGGCCGCCAGCATGGCCTGCTCCCAGGTGCCGGCGACGTACTCGACCACGGCGAGCACGAGGTCCTCCCGGGTCGGGAAGTGGTAGAGCACCCCGGCCTTCGTCAGCCCGGCCTCGGTCGCTGTGGTCTCGAAGGAGAAGTCGGCGCCACCCTGGCGCTCGGCCACCCGGTGGGCGGCCTCCACGATGGCGGAACGGTTGCTGGGACGCATGCAGTAACTTTACCGTACGGTCGGTTAAGTTACCACGGGGTCAGGACCCGCGGTGCAGCGGTGCGGCACCGCTGCCACACTTCGATGCATGGAACAGAACGAGACCACCCCTACGCTGCCCGGCGCTGCTGAGGACCTGGCCGGGGAGTTCATCACCTATCTCGGGCTCGACTTCGTGGAGCACACCGGCGATCGCGTCGTGGCGACATGGACGGCCGGACCGCACCTGCACCAGCCCTACGGGATCGTGCACGGCGGCGCGCACTGCAGCGTGGTCGAGACCCTGGCGAGCATCGGCGCGGCCCTCTGGCTCGGCGACAAGGGCAAGGTGGTCGGGGTCAACAACAACACCGACTTCTTCCGCGCCGTCGCCGAGGGCACGCTGACCTCCACCGCGACTCCGCTGCACCGAGGCCGGTCCCAGCAGCTCTGGCTGGTGGAGACCGTCATCGACGCCGACGGCAGGCTGGCCTCGCGCGGCCAGGTGCGGCTGCAGAACCTCTCCTGAGCCTTCCGCGACGTTCCGCGAGGACGCCCGGCGTGAGGACGAGGTTGTCTCGGACAACGAACACGGGCCGCTGCTTCCGTCACTCCCGCGGCGCTGTCGCCTACCCTTGACCCAGCGGGTCGGGTGAGTCGCCCACCGGTGCGTCCCGCTCGAGCATCCCGGGGACGGAGGATCCACAGATGAGCCCGAGGCAAGCGGCAAAGCCGTCGGGGGAGCACTACGTCTTCGTGGCCCACAGCCTCGGCCGGTGGTTCCTTCGGGTCTTCCTGTTCGTCTCGGTCGTCACGGCCCTCCTGGGAGGCGCGTGGTCGGCGCTCCAGCGCGACCCTGTGGTGGCGATCGTGGCCGGTGCCGCCTTCGTGTTCACGGTGCTGACCTGGGCGCTGATGCAGACGGAGACGCCCCAGCGCATCACGGTGGACAACGCGGTGATCCAGATCCGCCGCGACGGCCACAGTCACACCTTCGACCTGGAGGACCCGGGCGTCGACGTGCGCGTCCGCGACGGGGAGATCGCCTTCGCCCAGCACCAGGACCGCTGGGTCGTGGTTCGCTCGCGCGACGTCGACTGGAAGGTGTTCAGCGACGTGGTGATGCGCTACCAGACCACGGCCGACAAGAACGCCGAGGAGCGCGACAAGCGCTTCAGCAAGTGAGCTGGGCCTCCTCGCACGCCCGCGCTCAGCTCTCGATCACGGCCAGCAGCCACGACGGGCTCATCGTGCGGCAGCCGAGGTTCTCCACCCGCTGACCCAGTGCGCGGTCCGCGGTGATCACGACGACGTCGTCGCCGCGCTCGCAGGCCGTGCGGGCCTCGCTGATGATCGTCGCGTCGCCGTCCTTGGCTGCGTGCACGGTGCGCAGGTGGGCGTCCCGCCCGCGGGGTACGCCGCCCTTGGCCTGCCCCTCGAGCACCAGCACGATCTCGTCGTAGGAGGTGTCCGCGACCGCCAACCGACCGTGCAGGCGCGCCGCGGCACCCGCCCGGTCGCGCCACCAGCCGTCAGGGCGCGAGCCGACGACGTTGGCGCCGTCGACTACGAGGACCCGGGACATGCCGCAGATCCTGTCACTCGCCCGGCGAACCCTGCGTCATCCCGCCACCACCAGCCACAGCTGGTGCTGTCCCGGTAGTCCCTTCAGCTCCACGATCTCGTCCTGGACGCAGCGGAAGGCGGTGCTGCCGGCGACCGCCTCGGCCACCTCGGTGCTGGCCATCACCTCGCCGCCGTCGGCCATCGAGGCGACGCGCGCGGCCATGGCCACGTTGCGTCCGAAGTAGTCACCGTCGCGCTCGATGGCGGTGCCGGAGTGCAGGCCGATGCGGACGCGCAGCGGGGTGCGGCGCAGGGCCCTGCTGCGCTGTCGCTTCGCGCTCAGTGCGCGCTGGATGTCGAGGGCGGCTGCCAGGGCGAGCTGCGGTGTCGAGAAGACCATCATGTAGCCGTCGCCCTGACTCTTCACGACCTGGCCACGGTGCCGGTCGACGAAGGTGTTCACCAGCCGGTCGTGGGCGGCGAGCAGCTTGACCCAGTCCTCGTCACCGAGCTCGGAGTTGAGCGCCGTGGAGCTCTCGATGTCGGAGAACATGATCGTCACCGTGCCGTCCGGTCCGGCCACCCGCGCGATCACCGTGCGGTTCTCGCTGGCCCACGTGGCGAAGTCGTCGATCGAGCTGAGCAGCATGCCGCGCACGCCCTGCTCGCGGAAGCGGGCCACTGTCTCGACAGCCGTCCGCACCGCAAAGCCGGCGGCCTGCACCGCGCGCGGGTTGCGGGTCTCCGCGACCCGCACGGCTGCCTCGAGCTGCTCGAGCTCGGCGACCCGCTTGCGGGTGGCGGTCAGCTGGCGAGCGAGGACCACGATCGTGACCACGGCAAGGGCGAGGAGCGCCGCGAGGACGACGTCGGCGGCTGAGGACACCGGCTCAGACTCGCACAGCAACCCACCGACTCTGCGGTCCGAACCGGGGGACGTAGGTCACGCCCGCCCTGCGCCCTGCGACCGTGACGTGGGTTGCCGCGGATCGTTGGAGAGACATGCGACGTACAGCTGTCATCGCCCTGCTCGCCCTGCCCGCCGCACTCCTCGCGGGGGCCGGCGTCGCCCCCGTCGCCGAGGCCAAGCCCGCAGCCGGGGCCGGCAAGCTGCGCGACGTGATGTGGGTCGGCAACAACTGGGCCGGCACCGCCTCCATCGTCGACGCCCGCAAGCTCAAGGTGCTCAAGCGTGGTGTGGACCTGATCCCCGACAAGGCACAGGAGCTGGCCGACATCCAGCGGAGCCCCGACAAGCTGGCGTTCTACGTCGCCATCCAGCAGGGGCCGGGTGAGGGCCACGACCAGTACGTCGACGACATGTTCAGCACCCGTGACGGTCGCTACCTCGCCGTCTCGCGGCCGAGCTTCGCCGACGTGGTCTGGATCGACGTCGCCAAGGCGGTCGCCGGACGCGCCGACAGCATCGTGCGCGAGCAGCAGATGGACGGGTACCGCACCGACCACATGGGCCTCTCGCCCGACGGACGTCGCCTGCTGGTCAGCGACTCGACCCAGCGCCAGGTGATCGAGTACTCCATGGTCAACGAGACCGTGGGGGGCAAGAAGATCGCGCTCGGCGACCGGCTCCGCACCTTCGAGTCGGGCGAGACGCCGCACGAGAGCAACTACACCGCGAACGGCTCGCGGATCTTCCACGCGAGCATCGGCAAGGTCTACACCCCCGGCGACGAGAACGGCGCCGGGCCGGTCAAGATCGGCCCGCTGCACGATGCGCTCAAGGGCGACCGCTGGTTCCAGATCGTGCGCAACTCCGACTTCGAGGTCACCCAGCGCTGGGACATCGGCAAGGAGCTGGCCGAGGCCGGCTACCCCGACATGAGTGCTGCGGTCCGCCCGATGGCGATCGCGCCGGGGGAGCGCTTCGTCTACTTCCAGGTCTCCTACTTCCACGGCCTCGTCGAGTTCGACACCCAGGCCCGGGACACCGACGGCGTCGTGAGCTACACCGCGGGCGGCGTGCCCGAGCCACGCACCGGTGCGGTTCGCCGCGTCGTGAGCCTGCCCAACCGGGTTCCGACGATGCCGAAGGAGCAGTACGTCAACGACTCGGCACACCACGGGCTGTCCATCGACTCCAAGGGCAGGACGCTGTGCGTGGCCGGCACGATGGACGACTACGCAGCGCTGGTGAACCGGAAGACGATGCGCGCCAAGATCTTCGACACCGCCAGCACGGGTCACTCCTACGGCAAGCCCTACTGGACGACCGAGGGCCTCGGGAACACCTGCTGGGTCTCGCTCAGCGAGGCCGACTCGGTCGCGGTGCTCAGCTTCGGCAAGAAGAAGGAGCTGGCCTACCTCGCGGTCGGCGACCACCCGCAGCGGATCCGGCACGGGTACGTCGCCGAGTCGGTGCTCGCCAGGCGCTAGTCCGGGTCGGCGTCGAGGTAGAACCACCGGCCGGCGCGCTCCACGAACCGGCTGCGCTCCTCGAGCACGCCGGGGCCGTCCGGCCCGTCGTGGTGCGCCCGGAACTCGACGGTGGACTCCCCGGCCGCCAGCACCTCGAGCCCGGTCCACGTCGTCCCGGGGTCGAGCCAGGCCCGGTCCGGGCGGGTGCGGGGGTGCCAGGTCCGCCAGACGTAGTCGGCATCACCGAGGGCGTAGGCCGAGTACCGCGAGCGCATCAGCGCCTCCGGGGTCGCGGCCTGCACCTCACCGCGATGGAGGGGACCGCAGCAGGCGTCGTACGTCCCGGCCCCGCAGGGGCAGGCGCGGGTCCGCGCTCCGAGGCTCACCGGGCGAGTGTGCCCCAGCCCCGTGGGCAGCACCAGCGCTGCCAAACCCGGAGACGCGATTGCGGAGTCTGGGTACCGTGGATCGGGTGACGACGACCGCGCCAACGGGCCACACTCCACCTGACGTGCACACGCTGGGCCAGCTCCGTGCGAGCGGGCACCTGCAGAGGTCGCTTCGCGAGGAGCTGCGCGAGAACCTCCTCGCGGCGCTGCGTGACGGGCGCGATCCCTGGCCCGGCCTGCACGGCTTCAGCGCGACGGTGATCCCGCAGCTGGAGCGCGCGATCCTCGCCGGGCACGACGTGGTGCTCCTGGGCGAGCGGGGCCAGGGCAAGACCCGGCTGCTGCGCACGCTGGTCGGGCTGCTCGACGAGTGGACCCCGGTGATCGCCGGCTCCGAGCTCGGCGAGCACCCCTACGAACCGATCCTGCACTCCTCCCAGCGGCTCGCCGCGGAGCAGGGCGACGATCTCGAGATCCGCTGGAGGCACCGCGACGAGAGGTACGCCGAGAAGCTCGCCACCCCGGACACCAGTGTCGCCGACCTGATCGGCGACGTGGATCCGATGAAGGTGGTGGAGGGACGCAGCCTCGGCGACCCCGACACGATCCACTTCGGCCTGATCCCGCGATCGCACCGGGGGATCGTCGCGATCAACGAGCTGCCCGACCTCGCCGAGCGCATCCAGGTCGCAATGCTCAACGTGATGGAGGAGCGCGACATCCAGATCCGCGGCTACGTGCTGCGCCTGCCCATCGACACGTTCGTGGTGGCCAGTGCCAACCCGGAGGACTACACCAACCGCGGTCGGATCATCACCCCGCTCAAGGACCGCTTCGGCGCCGAGATCCGCACGCACTACCCGGTCGAGCTCGCCGACGAGGTGGCCGTGATCCGCCAGGAGGCTCACCTCGTCGGGGCGGTGCCGGACCACCTGGTCGAGATCCTGGCCCGATTCACCCGCGCGCTGCGCGAGTCCAGCTCGGTCGACCAGCGTTCCGGCGTCTCGGCGCGGTTCTCGATCGCCGGCGCTGAGACCGTCGCTGCCGCAGCGCTGCACCGCGCGACCACCCAGCACGAGGACGACCCGGTGGCCCGGGTGATCGACCTCGAGACGGCCGTGGACGTGCTCGGCGGCAAGGTCGAGTTCGAGGCAGGCGAGGAAGGGCGTGAGGCGCAGGTGCTCGAGCACCTGCTGCGTCGAGCGACTGCGGAGACGGTGCGCTCCCACCTTGGCGGGCTCGACTTCGCCCTGCTGGTGCAGGCCATCGAGCAGGGCTCCAGCGTCACCACGGGGGAGCAGGTGACAGCGCTGGACTTCCTCAGCGGCCTGCCCGTGCTCGGCGAGTCCGAGCTCTACGACCAGATCTGTGACCGGCTCGGTGCCACCAACGACGGCGAGCGCGCCAGCGCGATCGAGCTCGCCCTCGAGGGCCTCTACCTCGCGCAGCGGGTGAGCAAGGAGGCCGGCGACGGAGAGACCGTCTATGCCTGACCGGCGCCGGTCCCGCTACGGGCGCTTCGCCGGCGGCCCGGACCCGCTGGCGCCCCCGGTCGACCTGGTCGAGGCGCTGGACGCCATCGGCGAGGACGTGATGGCCGGCTACTCGCCCGAGCGGGCGATGCGTGAGTTCCTGCGTCGCGGGGGCAGCAGCCAGCAGGGCCTGGACGACCTGGCCCGTCAGGTGGAGGCGCGGCGCCGTGAGCTGTTGAGCAAGCACCGCCTCGACGGCACCATGCAGGAGATCCGTGAGCTGCTCGACCGGGCCGTGCTCAACGAGCGCAAGCAGCTGGCCCGGGATCTCGACGACGAGGCCCGGTTCGCCGAGCTGCAGATCGAGAGCCTGCCGTCGAGCACCGCCGCTGCCGTCAAGGAGCTCGGCGCCTACGACTGGCGCAGTCCCGAGGCCCGGGCCGACTACGAGAAGATCAAGGACCTGCTCGGCCGCGAGCTGTTGGACCAGCGCTTCAAGGGCATGAAACAGGCACTGGAGAGCGCCACCAACGAGGATCGGGCCGCGATCGCCGAGATGCTCGGCGACCTCAACGAGCTGCTCGAGAAGCGCCGCCGCGGTGAGGACACCGAGCAGGACTTCACCGAATTCATGGACAAGCACGGGGAGTTCTTCCCGGAGAACCCGCGCAACCTCGACGAGCTGATGGACACCCTGGCCAAGCGTGCGGCAGCCGCTCAGCGGATGCGCAACTCGATGACCCAGGAACAGCGCGACGAGCTCGACGCCCTGGCCGCGCAGGCCTTCGGCAGCCCGGAGCTGGGACGGTCACTGGGCCAGCTCGACGACAACCTCCAGGCGCTGCGCCCCGGGGAGGACTGGGGTGGCTCGGAGGACTTCGGCGGCGAACAGGGGCTCGGGCTCGGCGACGGCACCGGTGCGCTCCAGGACCTCGCCGATCTCGACGACCTCGCCGAACAGCTCTCGCAGTCCTACGGCGGGGCCCGGATGGACGACGTGGACCTCGACAAGCTCGAGCGTCAGCTCGGTGAGCGGGCCGCCGTCAGCGCCAAGACGCTCGGCGAGCTGGAGCGGGCGCTGAGCGACAACGGCTATCTCAAACGCGGCTCGGACGGCCAGCTCAAGCTCTCGCCCAAGGCGATGCGGCAGCTCGGCAAGTCGCTCCTCAAGGACGTGGCCAGCCGGGTGTCCGGTCGACAGGGTCAGCGCGACGTGCGGCAGGCCGGGGCGGCGGGCGAGATGAGTGGAGCCAGCCGCGAGTGGGTCTTCGGCGACACCGAGCCGTGGAACGTGACCCGCACCGTGACCAATGCCGCCGTACGTGCGGCCGGGGAGCGCGACCCAGGAACAGGCCAGGTCGAAGCGCGCCTGAAGATCGAGATGCGGGACATCGAGGTCAACGAGACCGAGGCGCGCACCCAGGCAGCCGTCGCACTCCTGGTCGACACCTCGTTCTCGATGGCGATGGCCAACCGCTGGGTCCCGATGAAGCGGACCGCGCTGGCCCTGCACCAGCTGATCACCAGCCGGTTCCGGGGTGACCGCCTGCAGCTGATCGGCTTCGGGCGCTCGGCCAGGGTGATGGACATCGACCAGCTGACCGGGCTGGACGCCATGTGGGAGAAGGGCACCAACCTGCACCACGCGCTGCTGCTGGCCAACCGACACTTCCGCAAGCACCCGAACGCGCAGCCGGTCCTGCTGATCGTCACCGACGGTGAGCCGACCAGCCACCTCGAGCCGGACGGCGAGGTGTGGTTCTCCTACCCGCCCCACCCGCTGACGCTGGCCTGGTCGGTGCGCGAGCTCGACAACGCCGCCCGGCTCGGTGCCCAGACCACGATCTTCCGGCTCGGGGACGACCCCGGCCTGGCCCGCTTCCTCGACCAGCTCGCGGCCCGCGTGGGCGGTCGGGTGGTCGCGCCCGAGCTCGACGATCTCGGCGCCGCCGTCGTGGGCAGCTACCTCGGTGGACGAAGCGGGTCGCGCTCGGCCCACCTCGGCGACTGGTACGGCGGACGAGGGTTCTGGTTCGGGGACTGACGTCGCACCGTGGTCAGGGCAGCGGCTCGACCACGTCGTAGGAGGTCAGCCGCCGCGACAGGTTGCGCACCTGCTGGCGTCCGTCGCCCAGCAGGTGGTCGATCGCGGTGAGGCGGGCGGTCAGGTGACCGACGGCGTACTCGGCTGTCATGCCGATGCCGCCGTGCAGCTGGATGGCCTCCTGGCCCACGTGCCGCGAGGCACGGCTCACCTGCAGCTTGGCGCGGGCCGCGGCCTCGCGCTTCTTCTCCGCTGAGGTGGACCCGTCGGCCAGGACCATCGTGGCCCAGGTGACGATGCTGCGGGTCAGCTCGAGCGAGGTGTACATGTCTGCGGCCCGGAAGGTCAGGGCCTGGAAGCGGTTGAGGGTGACGTCGAACTGCTTGCGGGTCGTCAGGTAGTCGGTGGTCAGCCGCAACGCCGAGTCCATCGCGCCCAGCGCCTCGTGGCAGTAGGCCACGGTGGCCGCGGCGATCACGTCCTTGGTGGCCTCGGTCGCGTCCCCGCCCTCTCCGAGCGGGGTGGCCGGCGTGCGGTCGAAGGAGACCCGGGCGGCGCGGCCCCCGTCGAAGGTGACGTAGGACGTGCGCTCGGTGTCCGCCGCGTCGACGAGGAAGAGCTGGCCCTGGGCGAACACGATCAGCTGGTCGGCACGGCCGCCACCGAGCACCGGCTCCTTGACGCCGGACAGCGTCCCGGAGTCGACCGTGACACCGCCCTCGCCGCCGGTCGCGTCGGACCAGGCGAACGCCAGCACGGTCTCGCCCGCGGAGAGGCTCCCCAGGAGCTCCTTGCGCTGCTCGGTCGTGCCGCACGCTGCGACCAGTCCGCCCGCGAGCACGACCGACTCGACGTACGGCTCGGGCGCGATCACCCGACCGAGCTCTTCCGCGACGACTGACACCTCGACAGGTCCGGCACCCATGCCGCCGTCGTCCTCGGCGAAGGGAAGCCCGAGGACGCCCATCTCCGCAAGCCGTGCCCACAGTGCCTCGTCGTAGCCGGGGTCCTCCGCGGTCACCTGGCGGCGATGCTCGGCGTCGTAGCCCTTGATCAGGCCGCGCACGGCGTCGCGCAGGGCGGTCTGCTCTCCATCGAGTGTGAAGTCCACGTCTGTTCCTCTCGTCGAGGCCTAGAGGCCCAGGATGGTGCCGGCGATGATCTGGCGCTGGATCTCGTTCGACCCGCCATAGATCGAGGCCTTGCGGAGGTTGAGGTAGTTCGGTGCGGCCACCCGCGCCCACGCAGGCACGTCGGACCCTTCGCCGGCGCCGGAGGCCAGCGCGAGCGGGCCACCGAGGTCGACCAGGAGCTCGGAGACCGCCTGCTGGAGCTCGGAGCCCTTCAGCTTCAGCACCGAGGAGGCCGGGTGCGGCTTGCCGTCGGCGGAGTGGGCCACGACCCGGAGGGCGGTCAGCTCGAGGGCAAGGAGCTCGTTCTCGAGCTCGATCACCTGAGCCGCCACCAGGGGGTCCTCGAGCTGGCCGGTCTCCTGGGCGATGCGCTTGGCGGTGGCCAGCGCGCGCTTGGTGGCACCGACGGGGGCGACCCCGACCCGCTCGTTGCCGAGGAGGAACTTCGCGTAGCTCCAGCCGGCGTTCTCCTCGCCCACGAGGTTCTCGGCCGGCACCCGGACGTCGTCGAAGAAGACCTCGTTGACCTCGTGGCCACCGTCGATCAGCTGGATCGGCCGCAGCGTCACTCCCTCGGCATCCATCGGGCAGAGGATGAAGGAGATGCCCTTCTGCTTGCGATCGGCTTCGGGGTCGGTGCGGCAGAGCACGAAGATCCAGTCGGCGTGCTGGCCCAGCGTGGTCCAGGTCTTCTGCCCGTTGATGACCCAGTCGTCGCCGTCCCGCACGGCCCGGGTCTTCAGCGAGGCCAGGTCGGAGCCGGCGTCAGGCTCGGAGAACCCCTGGCACCACCAGATGTCGAGGTTGGCGGTGGCGGGCAGGAACTTCTGCTTCTGCTCCTCGGAGCCGAAGTTCGCGATCACCGGTCCGACCATCCCGGTGTTGAACGCCAGCGGCGGCGGGACGCACGCGAGCTGCATCTCCTCGTGCCAGATGTGCCGTTGCAGCGGTGACCAGTCCTGGCCACCCCACTCGACCGGCCAGTTGGGCACGGCGAGGCCGGCCTCGTTCAGGATGCGCTGGACCGTGACGATGGCGTCCTTGCCGAGGTGCCCACCGGCAGCGACCGTGTCCCGGATCTCCTGCGGGACCTGGGTGGTGAAGAAGGTCCGCATCTGCTCACGGAAGGCGGTCTCGTCCTGGGTCAGGGCAAGCTGCATCGGGGCTCCTGTCGCGCGGTGGTGGGCTCCCCGCTCACGTTACCGCGCAGTACCAGACCGACCAGCGGCCGGCGAGGCAGGAGCTCAGGCGGCGAGCGCGCTCTCGATGTCGGCGGCGATCTTCTCGGGCTTGGTGGTGGAGCCGTAGCGCTTGAGCACGGTGCCGTCACGGCCGATCAGGAACTTGGTGAAGTTCCACTTGATCTTCTCGCCCAGCCGGCCGCTCTTCTCCGACCGCAGCCACTGGTAGAGCGGGTGGGCGAACTCGCCGTTGACGTCGACCTTCTCGAACATCGGGAAGCTGACGCCGTAGTTGCGCTCACAGAAGGCACCGATCTCGGCACTGTCGCCGGGCTCCTGCTCGCCGAACTGGTTGCAGGGGAAGCCCAGCACGACCAGGCCCTCCTCCGCGTAGCGGGAGTGGAGGGTCTCCAGACCCGCGAGCTGCGGGGTGAACCCGCACTGCGAGGCGGTGTTGACCACGAGTGCCACCTTGCCCGTGTAGGCGTCGAGCGGTGCCTCCTCGCCGGTCAGGGTGGTGGCGGCGAAGTCGCTCAGCGTGGGCACAGGGGTTCTCCTCGGGGCAGTCTGCGGGCTGGGGTGGCGAGAGTCGTTCGTAGCCCCAACGCCCCCGGACGGGTGCTTTGTTCCTCAGCGCACTGTGACGCGGACCGCGAACCGGTCGCTGTTGTCGAACGAGCCGCGCCCGTAGCAGGAGTACACCGGCCCACCGCCGGTGCTGATCGCCCCGCAGTCACGCATGGTGGTGCTGGTGTTGCTCACCACCACGATCATCGAGGCGATCCGTCGTCGGTTGAAGCCGGTGAGCAGGCGAGCGTCGCCACGGCCGTTCAGCGCGATCACCCGGTGCGCCACGGCCCCGGTGCGGTAGCGCGTCTGCAGGATCGCGAACGAGCCGTGCGAGCTGTCCGGTGCGTTGACCTCGACCAGCAGCCTCGAGCGTGGACGGAGCCGCCGCTGCGGCGAGACCCGGATGGCCGAGCTGGACAGGTGTGGCAGCGCCACGGACTTCCACCCGGTCGACCGGGCCCGTTTCGACAGCGTGCGGTTGAGCGTCAGTGCGGGCGAGGGGTAGGAGCGACGCTCGCTGTAGCTGCCGTTGGGCAGCGTGTTCCAGCTGGCGAAGGTGGCGAAGAAGGCCGGCCAGCTCGTCCTGCGGGCATCGACCACGGCCCGGATCGCCTGGAGGGAGTACCTGCCCGTGGAGGCGTCGGCGGCCTCCCAGAACTGGCGCACCACCCGCGGGTCACGGAACCGCTCGGCGGCGTACTTGAAGAACAGGAAGGAGCCGTAGCGGTGCAGCCCCACGCTGTAGTCGAGGGCCGTGCGGGGGTAGCGCAGCGGGCTCTCGACCAGGAACTGGACGTTGTCGTTGATCGAGTCGTAGACCTCGTCCTCGACCCAGGTGGCGGTCCCCTCCATCATCCAGGCGTCCTCGTCCACGTCGTACCCGAACTGGATCGCGTGGAAGAACTCGTGGGCGACGGTGACCTGCAGCGCCTTGAGCGGCTCGATGCCGTACTGGGAGCGTGCGAAGTCGTTGTCGAGCACACAGAACCCCGGCAACCGGCGCTGGCTCCCGGCACGCTCGTCCGGGGCGCAGTAGCCGTAGAGGCCGCGGCTGCCGAGGTCGGCGAGATAGATGTCGAGCCGGGCATCGGGGTTGTCGGCGTCGCCGGGTGTCCCGCCGTCGCCCAGTGGTGCCCGGTAGCCCAGCGTGCGCGTCTCGTAGTCCCAGACGTGCTTGAGCGTGGCGTAGACGGAGTCGACGTAGTCGGGTTGTCCGTTCTTGTTCGCGTCCACGGTGCTGATCGCGTCCCGGTTGGGCTTGCTGGGGTCGGTCGTGACCACCCAGTGGATGCAGGCGACCCCGTTCGTCGGGCACCAGTGCCTGCGGCCCTCAGCGGGGTACTCGATCTTCGCGCTCCCGCCGAGGTCATCCCCGCCCGGGTCCGATGGGCGGGCGAGCAACGCGTCGGCCTGGCGCCGGTCCGCCCCGGTCAGCGCGGAACGTGCGCGAAACAGGTCGCGCAAGGTCATCGTGATGTCGGTCGCGGGGCCGTTGCCGACCACCTCGCGCGCACGCATCCGAGCAGTGTCCCGGCGGAGCCGTCGCTCGGCCTGCGCCAGCACGTCCTCGGCCTGGTCACGGCTGTAGCTCCCCTCGCCGGGGTCCGGCGGGAGCAGCCTGGTGGACTTGGCAGCATCCGCCGTCAGGTGTCCCGAGAGCACGATGGCCAGCGCGGACAGCGCGACGAGCAGGCCGCGAGCAGTGCGATACACCAGCGAAGTGTAAGTCGCGCCTCAGCCGTATCTTGCGTTTCGATAGGTTTCAGGCGCCATGACAGATTCCCTGATGACTTCCGAGCCCGCTGCCGACTCTTTCCGGCGCACGCGCCTGCGTCGGATGCAGGCGGTGGCAGGGGGGTTGCTGCTGTTCGCGGCGCTGGTCTACCTCGCCACCGTGAACCGCGACGGCTTCTGGGGGTTCGTGAACGCCGGCGCCGAGGCCAGCATGGTCGGTGCCATTGCGGACTGGTTCGCGGTGACCGCCCTGTTCCGGCACCCGTTGGGGCTGCCGATCCCGCACACCGCACTGGTTCCGCGCAAGAAGGACGAGTTCGGCAAGAGCCTCGAGGAGTTCTTCTCCGAGAACTTCCTCAACGAACCCGTGATCCGGGAGCGGTTGGCCGGCGCCGACATCGCCCGGCGCGTCGGCGGCTGGCTGACCGATCCGGCCAACGCCCGCCGGGTCGTGGCCGAGGCGGCCACCGTGGCCGCGCTCGGCCTGCGCAGGCTCCGTGACGACGATGTCCGCTCGGTGGTGGAGGACGTGCTGATCCCGCGCTTCCGGGCCGAGCCGATCTCACCCGTGGCGGGCGGGTTGCTGCAGGAGATCGTCGCCGACAACGCCCATCACGGGCTGGTCGACCTCGCCCTCGAGGAGGCCCACCGCTGGCTGGTGCACAACCAGGACACGTTCGCCGACGTACTGGGGGAGCGGGCGCCGTGGTGGGCTCCCGACCGGCTCAACGAGGTGGTCACGGCACGGCTGCACCTCGAGGCGATCCGCTGGGTGGCCGACATCCGGCGCGACCCCGATCACCACGCCCGGCTGGCGCTGGACAGCCTGCTGCGCCAGCTGGCCCAGGACCTGCTGCACGACCCGGCGACGCAGGAGCGGGCCGAGAAGCTCAAGCTCCGGGTGCTCGAGCAGCCGCAGATGGTCGTCACCGGGATGTCACTGTGGAGCGCGCTCCGCAAGGCAGTGCTCGAGGCTCTCGAGGAGACCGACGGGCCCCTGCGCGAGCGGGCGGTGCGCGAGCTGGCCTCGTTCGGTGCCAGGGTGCAGCGCGACGACGTGCTCCGTGGGAGGCTGGACACCTGGGGTGCGGACTTCGCGGTGTGGGCGATCGGGAGGTACGGCGACGAGCTGACCGCTGTGATCACCCAGACGATCGAGCGCTGGGACGGCGACGAGGCGGCGCGGAAGATCGAGCTGCACGTGGGCCGCGATCTGCAGTTCATCCGGATCAACGGCACCATCGTCGGCGGACTCGTGGGTGTCCTCATCCACGCCGTCTCGCTGGCGCTCTGAGGAGGAGACGCACCATGACCGGAGATGCCATCGAGGACGTGCCGATCCGCGACGAGTCGATCCGCCTCGGCCAGTTCCTCAAGCTCGCGAACCTGATCGACTCCGGGTCCGAGGCCAAGGAGCTGATGATCCAGGGCCTGGTCACGGTCAACGACGAGGTCGAGACCCGGCGGGGGCGCCAGCTCGTCCCAGGCGACGTGGTGCACCTCGGTGCGGCTCGGGCTCGCGTCTCCCGTGGCGAGCCGGAGGACAACCTGCCCTGGTAGGGGCGGCCCCGACCTAGCGGACGTCGACCAGGTCGACCACGAAGATCAGGGTCTCGCCGGGCTTGATCACGCCGCCGGCGCCACGCTCTCCGTAGGCGAGGTGCGGCGGGATCACGAGCTGGCGACGGCCGCCGACCTTCATGCCCTGCACGCCCTGGTCCCAGCCGGAGATCACCTGACCGACGCCGAGGCGGAAGTCGAGGGGGGCGCCGCGGTTGTACGACGCGTCGAACTCCTCGCCCGTCGAGTGGGCCACGCCCACGTAGTGCACCGACACGGTGCTGCCGGCGGTGGCTTCCTTGCCCTCGCCCTCGGTGACCTCCGTGACCTGCAGGTCAGCGGGGGGCGGGCCGTCCACGAAGTCGATCTCAGGCTTGTCTGCACTCATGGGGAGAACCCTGCCACGCCCCCACTGCCGCCGCTCACCCGACCTCGACACGTCGCAGATGAACAACAAAACGGCCGCAACACGTCGCAGATGAACGACAAAACGACCTCGACACGTCGCAGATGAACAGTTGGGCTGCCGCGACGCGTCGCGAGACGTTGACCCCGCCGTTCATCTGCGACGTCTCGGCGCCGATTCCGTGTTCATCTGCGACGTCTCGGCGAAGGGGGGCAGGGTCAGGTCTGGTGGACGTAGTGGTCGAGCTGGTCGCGCTCGAACTCGAGCTGGATCATCCGGCTCTTCACCACGTCACCGATGCTGACCACGCCGACGAGCTTGCCCTCGTCGAGGACCGGCACGTGCCGGATGCGGTGCTCGGTCATCTGCGCCATCACGTGGTCGACGTCGTCCTTGGGCTCGCACGTCTGCACGGAGGCGGTCATGATCTGCTCGACCGGTGCATCGAGGACGGCGTCGTCGCCGTTCAGCTTGCGCACGACGTCGCGCTCGCTGACGATGCCGTCCACGGCCCCCTCCTGCGAGCTGACGATCACGGCGCCGATGTTGTGCTCGGCGAGCAGGGCGAGCAGGTCCCGGACACTCGCCTCCGGGCTGATCGTGATGACCTCATGGCTGGACTTGCTGCGGATCACGTCGTTGATGTTCATGGCTCGGGCCCCTTCGGTGTACGTCGAGGTCGGTGGGCTTCCTCGAATCTAGTCTGCCTCGGCCCCGGTGGACAGGGTTTCGGTCCAGGGCAGCGCGTCCTGAGCGGGTCAGTCGCGGTCGGTGACGGGCTCGCCGCGTCGGGCGCTCAGGTCGTGCACGGTCCCGCCGGGGCGGGGCTCGCCCTCGTGGGGGTGGCTGCCGAGGAAGGCGAGCGCCTGGTCGTGCAGCTTGCCGTTGGTGGCGAGCGCGCTCCCGCCCATCGGTCCCGGCTCTCCGTCGAGCGAGGTGAAGTAGCCACCCGCCTCGCGCACGATGATGTCGAGCGCGGCCATGTCGTGCAGCTCGAGCTGAGGCTCGGTGGCGATGTCCACGGCCCCTTCGGCCAGCAGCATGTAGGACCAGAAGTCGCCGTACGCCCGGGTGCGCCAGCAGCGACGCGACAGGGACAGGAAGTCGTCGAGTCGACCGCGCTCGTCCCAGCCGGAGAGGGAGGAGTACGACAAAGAGGCGTCCTCGATCCGCGAGATGTCCGAGACCTGGCACTGGGTGGCGCGGAGCAGCGACTTGCCGGTCCAGGCGCCGCCACCCTTCATGGCCCACCAGCGACGATTGAGCATCGGTGCCGAGACGACGCCGAGCACCACCTCGTCGTCGACCATCAGGGCGATCAGGGTCGCCCACACCGGCACGCCGCGGACGAAGTTCTTGGTGCCGTCGACGGGGTCGACCACCCACCGGCGCTGGCTGTGTCCGCTGGAGCCGCTCTCCTCACCGATCACGGCGTCGCGCGACCGGGTCCTGGACAACGTACGACGAATGCCGGCCTCGACCTGCTGGTCGGCATCGGTGACGGGGGTCAGGTCCGGCTTGGTCATCACGTGCAGGTCGATGGCCTTGAACCTGGCCTCGGAGAGGGCATCGGCGTCGTCGGCCAGCACGTGGGCGAGCCGGAGATCGTCGGTGTAGTCGGACGGCATGGGCACAGGGTATTCCCAGGGTTCGGCCCTACCGTTGGCACATGGAGATCAATGGAGTGCCGATCCACCCGCTGGTGGTGCATGCAGCAGTCGTGCTCGTGCCACTGGCCGCCCTGGCCGTGATCACGATGGCTCTCCCGCGCTGGCGCTGGCTGGCCCGGTGGCCGGCCCTCCTGACCGCGGCCGGGGCAGCCGGCAGCGTGCAGCTCGCCGCGTTGAGCGGGGACGACCTCAAGCGTCGCGTCGGGGACAGCGCGTTGATCCAGACCCACGAGATGTGGGCCGGCCGGTTGCAGGCGGCTACGTGGGTGCTCTTCGGCGTCACCGTGGTCGCGTTCTGGGCGCTGCCGCACGTCACCCGGCTGGTCGGGTCCACGAACCGGGCTGCGCCGCTGGCCGGGCGTGTCGCCGTCCTCGAGAAGCCGCTCGTTGTGCTGCTGCCGGTGCTGGCCGTGGTGGTGCTGGTGCTGGTCGTGCTCACCGGCGACGCCGGCGCCCGAGCCGTGTGGTCGGGCACCTGAGCCTCAGTACTGCTCGCCCGCCTCGCGGCTGGCCAGGAGCCGGCGGAACGAGCCGACGCGGTCGGCCTGCAGCCCCGTCGCCTCGCTGAGGCCGCATTCGGGCTCGTTCTCCCCGTGGGTGCACCCTCGGGGACACGCCGACGTCAGGTCGTGCAGGTCGGGAAAGGCCTCGATCAGCTGGTCGGGATCGACGTGGGCCAGGCCGAAGGAGCGGATCCCGGGGGTGTCGACGATCCAGCCGCCACCCGGGAGCGCCAGCATGATCGCGCTCACCGAGGTGTGCCGACCGCGGCCGGTCACGGCGTTGACCACGCCCACCTCACGGAAGGCATCAGGCACCAGGGCGTTGACCAGGGTGGACTTGCCGACGCCGCTGTGGCCGAGCAGCACGCTGGTCCGTCCCGCGAGCCGCGCGCTGACCTCGGTGAGGTCGGCGCCGCGCTGGGTCACCACGTAGGGCACGCCCAAGGGGCGGTAGCTCGCCAGCATCGGCTCGGGATCCGCGAGGTCGGCCTTGGTCAGGCACAGCAACGGGTCCATGCCTGCGTCGTACGCCGCCACCAGGGCCCGGTCGACCAGCCCCTGTCGTGGCTCGGGGTCGGCGAGTGCGGTCACGATCACCAGCTGGTCGGCGTTGGCCACGACCACGCGCTCGACCGGGTCGTCGTCGTCGGCGGTGCGTCGCAGCACCGTGCGACGTGGTTCCACCGTGACGATCCGGGCCAGCGAGCCGTCGTTGCCGGTCGTGTCGCCGACCAGGTTCACGATGTCGCCCGTGACCACCGCCTTGCGGCCCAGCGAGCGCGACTTCATCGCCGTCACGATGGGCTGGGTCTCGCTGAGCCGGCAGGTGTAGCGACCCCGGTCGACGGTGACGACGACGGCAGGCACCGCGTCGGCGTAGGCGGGGCGGTCCTTGGTCCGGGGCCGGGTGCGCCGGCGTGGCCGCTCGAAGCTCTCGGGGTCGTGCTCGCCGTAGCGCGTGGTCACCGGAGCAGCCCCGCCCACACGTCAGCGAACCCGGGGAACGTCTTGGCGGTGGTGCCGACGTCCTCCACGAGCACGTCTGCGACCGCCGAGCCGACGACCACGGCCGCGTGTGCCATCCGGTGGTCGGCGTAGGTCCTGAAGGTGCCCCCGTGCAGCTCGGCGGGCTCGAAGGAGAGCCCGTCGTCGTGCTCGGTCACGGCCGCACCCAGACCGCGCAGCTCGGTGGAGAGCGCCGCGAGCCGGTCGGTCTCGTGACCTCGGATGTGCCCGATGCCGCGCAGTCTTGAGGGGGTGGAGGCCAGGGCACACAGCGCGGCGACGGCCGGAGTGAGCTCGCCGACGTCGTGCAGGTCCGCATCGATGCCGAGGATGGTCTCGCCGCCGGTGACAGTGAGCCCTCCGGAGTCGAGCGAGACCGCAGCGCCCATCCGGGACAGCAGGGCGCGGATGGCGTCACCGGCCTGGGTCGTGCGGGCAGGCCACCCGGGGACGCGCACCCGTCCTCCTGTGGTCATGGCGAGCATCAGGAACGGGGCCGCGTTGGAGAGGTCCGGCTCGATGACGACGTCGGTCGCCCGGATCGGCGACGGCGCCACCGACCAGGTGGTGGACCCGTCGGTGTCGACCTCCACGCCGTGCTCACGGAGCCCCGCAACCGTCATCTCGATGTGGGGGAGCGACGGCACCGGGGGCCCGTCGTGCTGCACCGTGACCCCCGCGTCGTACCTCGCTCCGGCCAGCAGCAGCGCCGAGACGAACTGGCTCGAGGCGGAGGCGTCGATCACGACGCGGCCGCCGGCCACCGATCCGGTGCCTGTCACCGTGAACGGGAGCGTGCCCCGCCCGCCGTCGTCGACGCTCACCCCGAGGCCGCGGAGGGCCTCCAGGACACCAGCCATGGGCCGCGTCCTTGCGTGCGGATCGCCGTCGAAGGACACGTCACCGCGAGCCAGGGCTGCCACGGGCGGCAGGAACCGCATCACCGTCCCCGCGAGCCCACAGTCGACCTCACCACCGCGCAGCACCCCCGGGGACACCGTCCAGTGCTCGCTCGAGGTGTCCACGGCCGAACCGAGCGTCGAGAGGGCGGCTGCCATCAGCTCGGTGTCCCTCGAGCGGAGCGCTCGGTGGACGACCGAAGGCCCGTCGGACAGCGCGGCCAGCACCAGGGCCCGGTTCGTCAGGGACTTCGAACCCGGCAGCTCGACGCGTGCGTCCACCGGGCGATGAGCCAGGGGCGCCTGCCAGTGTCGGGGTGTGTCCACCCGCCGAGGCTAGAGCCCTGCGCGCTGTCCGGCGAGCCGGGCCTCCAGCTTGGCCTCACGGCCGAGGTGCCGCACCTCCCGGCGAGCGCCCGATGCGGCGTGCTTCGCCCGCCAGGCGACGCCGGGCCGGCCCTCGGTGTCGACAGCGGCGAGCAGCAGGCCGCCCAGCATCGAGAGGTTCTTGAAGAAGTGCTTGCGCTGGTCGACCTTGGTCTGCGGGTCGGTCTCCTCCCAGAACGCGTGCCCGGCGACCGTGGTGGGCAACAGCGACGCAGCCAGCACCGTGCTGGAGAGCCGCGGAGCGCGACCCCGGGCGAGTGCCAGCGCGGCCAGGATCTGGGCCGCAGCGTTGATCCGCACCAGGGTCACGTTGTCTTCGGGGAGCTTCACCTGAGGAGCCGCCTTCTCCAGCAGCGGGCGCAGCCGGTCGGCAGCGGGCTTGGCTTCGCGGGCCAGCTGCGGTGCGTTGCGGAGCGCGTTCACACCACCGAGCACGAAGGCGGAGGCGAGCAGGGGACGTGCGATCAGTCGGGTGGCTGTCATGGGTACATCAATACCCGATCGGCCCGGCCTCAACCAGTCGGGGCCCCACCGCGTGACCTAGTCGCGTCGCTGCTTCGTGCCCTTCTGCCCGGCTTTCTGCCTGGAGTCCGGGTCGTGCCTTCCGCCCTGCTTCTGCTCCGGCTTGCGGTCCTTGACCTTGACCCTGGCCTTGACCTTGACCTTTGCCTTTGCCTTTGCCTTGGCCTTGGCCTTCTCGGGCTTGTCGTTGCTCTTCTGCTGCTTGGTGGGGCTTCTCGGTGGCGGACCGCTCGCGGTCTTTCGCCTCGGCCTTGGCCGGCTTGCTCTTCTGCTGGGTGGCGACCTTCTTGGGGGCGGACTTCTTGGTGGCGACCTTTGCGGGGGCCGACTTCGCGGGGCCGGACTTCGCGGGGGCGGACTTCTTGGGGCCGGACTTCTTGGGGGCGGGCTTCTTGCGGTCCTTCGCCTTGGCCTTCCCGGGCTTGCCGGTGCTCTTCTGCTGCTTGGTGGCGGCCTTCTTCGTGGCCTTCTTCGTGGCCTTCTTCGTGGCCTTGGTGGCGGCCTTCTTCGTGGCCTTCTTGGCGTTGGCCTGCACCTTGTGGGCCTGCTTGGTGACGTGCTTGTGCTGCGTCGCCCTGCCCAGGTCGGTGCGTGGGGGGGCGGGCTTGGGCACCACGATCGGAATCGGCTGGGGATCCGGTCCGGGTCCCGGTGGGAGCGCCGGTGCGGGGGTGGGCTCGGGAGCAGGCGGCGGGCTCCCCGTGCCGGGCGAGCCCGGCTGCGGCTGCTGGGGGGACTTCTCGGGTCCCCGCGGTTGTGCCGAGACCCCCTGAGGCTCCGGTGCGGGAGAGGTGCTCACGCTCCCTGCGCTCTCACGTCCCGATGCCGGCCCTGCTGTCGTGGGCACCGGTGCCGGCGCGGCAGTCGGGACCCTCTTGGCCGTCCGAGGGGCTCTGCCGGCCGGAGTCGACGGAGCCTGGGCCGGTGGCTTGGCGATGCTGCCGGTGGGCGAGGGTGGTTCTACAGCGGACGGGACGTCCGTCGGGACCGGGCGGGTCACTGCGATCGCAGTCACCCCCGCCACGCCGATCACCGCGGCCGTCACCAGGCTGGCGGCTACGTGGGTGGAGACGAGCTCGCGGGCACGGACGAGCAGTGCGCCTACGCTCGCGCCGACAACCATCGGGGCAGCGTCGCGGCTGCGCCCGTGCGGCCGAGGTAGGCCACCGCGCCCGAGCGCCGAGCACCGCGGGACCGAGCACCGCCGCCATCGAGGAGTTCACCTCGGTCAGCTCGAGATAGACAGCGGTGCAGCGTCGGCAGCGCGCCAGGTGCTCCTCGACCTGCTCACTGTCGCCCCGCGAGTGTTCGTTGCGGACGAAGGCGGACAGAAGGTCATGTGTTTGCTGGCACGCCTCGGTGACGACGTCGCCGCTGCGCATGGTCAGCACCGCCTGGCGCAGGCCCTCGCGTGCCCGGTAGGCCAGCGCCCAGACCGAGTTGGCCGTCAGTCCGAGCAGCGGAGCGAGATCTGTGGGCTTCTGGCCCTCGATGTCGATGTGCCACAGGACCATCTGCCACGCTCAGGCAAAGAGGCGAACGCCCTGGCGGCAGCGGCACTCTCGGTGGAGCGAGCTGGGCGATGGGCATGCGCCCGTCGAAGCGGGTCAGGTCGTCCTTGGTCGGGGGTCGTTCGCCGCGACTGGTCCGGTCGAGGTGAAGTCGCTGCACGACGTTCAGCAGGTACACCCGGAAGGAGACGTCCGGCCCTCCTCCGCCCAGGAGGACGTTGAGCACCTTGACGAACGCCTCGGACACGAGGTCGTCGGCTGCGGGACCGTCCTCGAGCAGCCGCCCCAGGCGGTTCGCCGAGTCCACGTGGCGGGAGAACAGGACGCCGTAGGCGGAGATGTCGCCGTCGCGCACCCGCGAGATCAACTCCGGGTCCGGCGCCTCGGTCGCAGGGAGAACACTCATCGTTCGGAGGTGTCCTTCCACGCGGTTGGGTGCGGCTCGACGAGTTTATTGTGTTTTTCCCGTCATGGAACCACTCGGGAGGCGTTTCTCACGCCAGATCGCCGGTGGAGTGACAGTCCGTGCGGGGACGCGCACCACTAGCCTTGCCGCATGTGCGGCCGCTACGCCTCGAGCAGACAGCCTGAGGATCTCGTCGAGGAGTTCGAGATCCGTCAGGGCGAGCTCCCACGGATCGAGCCCGACTACAACGTGGCCCCCACCAAGGAGGTCTACGCCGTGGTCGAGCGTCCTCCGGGCGGCTCGGGCGACGAGTCGACGCCGGAGCGGCAGCTGCGCGTGCTCACCTGGGGCCTGGTGCCGTTCTGGGCCAAGGACGTCTCGGTGGGCAACCGGATGATCAACGCCCGCGTCGAGACCGTCGCCGAGAAGCCGGCCTACCGTCGGGCCTTCGAGAAGCGGCGAGCCATCCTCCCGGCCGACGGGTACTACGAGTGGTACCCCACCGACGCCCTCACCCCCGCGGGGAAACCGCGCAAGCAGCCCTACTTCATCAGGCCGACCGACGGCGGCGTGCTGGCGATGGCCGGGCTCTACGAGATCTGGCGTGACCCGGCCAAGGCCGAGGACGACCCGACGCGCTTCCGGTGGACGTGCACGGTGCTCACCACCACCGCCGAGGACTCCCTCGGGCACATCCATGACCGGATGCCGCTGATGCTCGGCCCGGACCGCTACGACGAGTGGTTGGACCCGAGGCTGCACGACCGCGACGACCTGCTGGCGCTGCTCGAACCTGCGGCGCCCGGCCGGTTGGAGGCGTTCCCAGTCGCGACCCTGGTCTCCAACGTGAAGAACAACGGGCCCGAGCTCGTCGAGCCGTTGCCGCTGACAGACCTGACCCCCGAGGGAGCGAGCTGATGCCGATCGAGCGGATCGTTGCGACGCCGCAGGGCGATGCCCGGCTCGTCGTACGCCGTGCCAAGCGGCCGCTCGCCACGCTGGTGCTGACCCACGGGGCGGGTGGGGGGATCGACGCGCCGGATCTGGTCCGCCTGGCACGGACCCTGCCCCAGCAGGACATCTCGGTGACCCTGGTCGAGATGCCCTGGCGGGTCGCCGGCAAGAAGCTCGCGCCGGCGCCGCCCGTGATCGACGAGTGCTACACCGCCGTGCTCAACGACATGCGCACCCGAAGTCCGCTCGTCCTCGGGGGACGCAGTGCCGGCGCCCGGTCTGCCTGCCGGATCGCCCGGGGTGTGGGTGCGCGGGGCGTGCTGGCGCTCTCCTTCCCGCTCCATCCGCCAGGACGGCCGGAGAAGAGCCGGCTGCCGGAGCTGCAGCGGGTGCGGGTGCCGATCCTGGTGGTCCAGGGCGAGCGTGACCCGTTCGGGACGCCCGAGGAGTTCCCCGACGGCATCGACATCACGGTGGTGCCGGGTGCCGACCACTCGATGAAGGTGCCGAAGTCGTCCCTGGTGAGCCAGGACGAGGCGCTGGCCGTCGTGCTCGAGGCGACGCTGGAGTGGGTCGTGCGCGAGATCGCCGGGAATCGAATCGGGTGAGGCGGCGTTGAGCCGGATAGATCCCGTCGTCGAGCCGTTAGGGGTGACTGGTGCCGGCAACCCTCGAAAAAGCCGCGTCCATGGACACCTCGGTAGTCTGGGACGCAATGAGTGACACCGAATCCGATGCGCTCGACCTCGTCGAGCCTCCCGCGGACCCCATCGATCCCGCCACCGAGAGCGAAGCCGAGCGTCAGCTGCGCTTCGAGCGCGACGCCCTGCCGTTCCTGGACCAGCTGTACTCCGCTGCCATGCGGATGACGCGCAACCCCTCCGACGCCGAGGATCTGGTCCAGGAGACCTTCGCCAAGGCCTACGGCTCCTTCCACCAGTTCCGTCCGGGCACGAACCTGAAGGCGTGGCTCTACCGGATCCTGACCAACACGTTCATCAACATCTACCGCAAGAAGCAGCGTGAGCCGCAGCAGTCGATGGCCGAGGACGTCGAGGACTGGCAGCTGGCGCGTGCCGAGTCGCACACCTCCACCGGGCTGAAGTCCGCAGAGATGGAGGCGCTCGAGCACCTGCCTGACTCCGACGTCAAGGACGCCCTGCAGCGGCTCCCCGAGGACTTCCGGCTGGCCGTCTACCTGGCCGATGTCGAGGGCTTCCCCTACAAGGAGATCGCGGAGATCATGGAGACGCCCATCGGCACCGTGATGTCCAGGCTCCATCGGGGTCGCCGCCAGCTGCGCGAGATGCTCACCGGCTACGTGCGCGAGAACGACCTGCTCCGCAGCGGTGCAACCGGCACGAAGGGAGAGTCGTGATGAGCGACGAGCACGCGCCGCACTCGCACGGCCCCGACACCGACTGCTCCGAGGTCCTCGGCAGGGTCTTCTTCTTCCTGGACAACGAGCTCGACCAGGCCGGGTGCGCCGAGATCCAGGCCCACCTCGACGAGTGCGGGCCGTGTCTGGCCCGCTACGACCTCGAACGCACGGTGAAGGCCCTGGTCGCCCGCTCCTGTTCCGAGGTGGCTCCCGATGGCCTCCGCCAGCGGGTGCAGCTCTCGATCAAGCGCGTCCAGATCGAGATCTCCGGGACCGACTGACCCTGCGACCGGGTGCCCCGATTTCGTGATGGTGCGCCTCACCTGCGAAGATGGACGTCGGCTTCGAGGGAAACTCCTCAAGCGTTCACGTAGGAGGACCACATGGGCAAGACCGGTCGCAAGCGCCGCGCTCGCAAGAAGAAGGCAGCGAACCACGGCAAGCGCCCCAACGCCTGAACCACGTTCAGGCCAACAGGCTGTTCCTCGAGCCCCGGACCCTCGGTCCGGGGCTCTTGTGATGTCCGGACTCCTGCGGTGTTTGGATGAACGTCATGGAGCCATCACCGGAAGACGCCGCGACCCTCGACCGCACGGTCGGGCCTGACGACACTGCCCAGGCCCTCGGGTCGGGCAGCCTGCCCGTGCTGGCGACGCCGAGGCTGCTCGCCTGGTGCGAGGCCGCTACCTGTGCCGCGATCGAGCCGATGCTCCAGGAGGGCGAGACCAGCGTCGGCACCAGGGTGACCCTGGAGCACACGGCTCCGTCGGCCGTGGGTGCGCGGGTGGAGGTCACCGCCACCGTGGTCCACGTCGATGGTCGCCTGGTGCGGTTCAGTGTCGCTGCGCGTCAGGGCGGGAAGCTGGTCGGCTCGGGTGAGGTGACCAGAGTGGTCGTCACCGCCGAGCGGTTCCTCTCCCGCGTCCCGGCTGCGGGCTGAGGTCCCCGACCCTCAGTCGAGCCGGGCTGCGTACGCCAGCAGCGCGACGCCGGGTTCGGGAGACCAGTCGTCCTCGGGCGCGCGGGTGAAGCCCAGTCGCTCATAGACCCGGTGGGCCGAGGACATCCGATCCATGGTGGACATCCGGATGCCGGCGTACCCCAGCTCGCGGGAGCGGGCCACGCAGTGCTCGACCAGGGCTCGTCCGACACCTCGACCGCGGGCGGACGTCGCCACCGCCAGCATCCGGAACTCGCCCTCGTCCTCACGGCCGACCTCACGCCAGGGTGAACCGATCGGGCAGAAGGTCACCGAGCCCAGCACCTCCCCGTCGGCGACGGCCACCCAGACCTCGGCCTCGCTCGCGCGCGTGGCCGCATCGGCCAGCCGGTGCACGTATCGGTCGCCCGCAGCGAGGAACCCGTCGTCGAGGTAGGCCTGGACCGTGAGCCGACCGACCACGTCGAGCTCGTCGGCTTCGGCGCGCCTGATCACGAGGCCGACGCCGGCGGGCTCAGATGCCGAAGGTGTTGCGGGGATACGCGGCGTTGACATCGGTGATCACGTTGACCAGGTAGGGGACGGCGGAGGCGAAGGCGCGATCGAGGGCGGGACCGATCTCGCGGGGGTCGGTGACGGTCTCGCCGGCTCCACCCAGGGCCCGCACCACCTCGTCGTAGCGCGTCTGGGGCGCGAGGTCCGCAGCCACGTCGTAGCCGTAGAGCATCTGCATCGGCTGCTTCTCCAGACCCCAGGCCGAGTTGTTGCCGCAGATCATCACGACCGGGAGGTCGTGGCGCACCAGGGTGTCCACATCCATCAACGACATGCCCGCCGCGCCGTCACCGTAGAGCAGCACGACCTGGGCCGAGGGGCGTGAGATGCGCGCCGCGATGGCCGCACCCAGGCCCGCGCCCAGGCACCCGTAAGGACCGGGGTCGAGCCAGCCGCCGGGGTGCTTGGGCTCGATGTACTTGCCAGCGAAGGAGACGAAGTCGCCACCGTCGCCGATCACGATCGCGTCGTCCGCCAGCCGTGGGACCAGCTCGCCGTAGATGCGGGCGGGGTGGATCGGGTCGGCCGTCGCGCCGAGCAGCTCGGCGTCGCGCGCCACGGCTGCACGCACCGTGTCCTGGAGCGTGGTCACCCAGGCCGACCAGTCAGGACGCCGCACCAGACCGGCGACGGCGTCCCGGAGCCCGTCCAGGACGAGCGTCAGGTCACCCGAGGCCTCGCCGGCGAGGTCAGCGTGCCGCGCGAGCTGTCCGGGCGCGTCGGCGAGGTGGACGACGCGAGCAGGGGTGGCGCCGTCCTTGCCCCCGAAGAGGCCGTAACCGAGTCGGAAGTCCAGCGGGGTTCCGGCGACGACCACCAGGTCGGCTCCGCCGAGGGCGACGCTGCGCGCCTTGGTGACCAGCAGGGGATGACCGCCCGGAACCAGCCCGCGACCCATCCCGTTGGTGATGACCGGGACGCCGGTCTCCTCGACGAGGCGCAGGGCCGCTTCCTCGGCGCCGTCGGCCCAGACGTCGGTTCCGAAGATGACCACCGGACGCTCGGCCTGTCCGAGCAGCTCGGCGATGTCCGCGATCGCGTCGCCGTCCGGCTCGGTGCGTTCGCGCAGCCCGACCTCGGCCCGAGGCGAGGTGGCGGTGTTGAAGAACTCGTCCATCGGGATGTCGATGAACACCGGCCCACGGTGCGGGGAGCCGGCGAGGGTGAACGCCTCGTGCATCCCCTCGGCCACCTCGGCGGCGGTGTGGATGGTGCGCGCCGACTTGGTGATCGAGGAGACGATCGGGGGCTGGTCGAGCTCCTGCAACGAGCCGCTGCCCCACCGGCTCGACGGGGCCCGGCCGCCGACCACGACGAGCGGAGACCCGCTGAACTGGGCCTGTGCGATGGCGCTGACGCCGTTGGTGACCCCGGGGCCTGCCGTCAGGACCGCCAGGCCCGGCTTGCGGGTGAGCTTGCCGATGGCCTCGGCCGCGAACGCGGCCGTCTGCTCGTGGCGTACGTCGATGATGCGCATCGGCGGGTCGGCGGTGACGGCGCCGTCGTACATCGGGAACACATGGGCCCCGGACAGGGTGAACATCGTCTCGACGCCGTGCGCACGTGCCACGGCGACGGCGTGCTGACCGGAGTGCGCCTCGACTGCGCCGTCTCCGCGAGCGTCGGCCGGAGCGGCGGACTGGTCGCCCGGCTGGTCAGTGGACTGGTCGGCTGCCTGGGTCATGCGGCGAGGTTAGCCCCTCGCGGTGCGTCCTCCCCACGGACGCGGACCGTGCCTCGACGACAGGCGTCCTAGGCTGGGCGGGTGCCGTCCCTGCAGGCCCTCGCCCGGGCCCACACCGATCTCTCGTCGCGGGACCTGCAATGGCTCTCGATGCTGCTCGCGGACTGGCAGATCATCGCCGACCTCAGCTTCGCGGACCTCGTGCTGTGGCTGCCGGCTCGCGACGGGTCGGGCTACTGGGCCGGCGCACAGATGCGGCCCACCACCGGACCGACGGCCTTCGTCGACGACATCGTGGGGTCGTTCCTGCAGTCGGGCAAGCGCCCACTGCTCGACGCGGCGCTGCGCGAGGGCCGGATCGCCCGCGAGGGTGACCCGGAGTGGCGTGACGACGTCCCCGTGCGGGTCGAGGCGATCCCGGTGCAGCGTGACTCACGCCTGATCGCGGTGATCGCTCGCAACACCAACCTGCAAGGGGTGCGTACGCCGAGCCGGCTCGAGCTGTCCTACCTCCAGACGGCCAGCGAGCTGTCCCAGATGATCGCGTGCGGCACCTTCCCGTTCCCGGGGCAGCGTTCCGACCACGCGGACACGCCGCGCGTCGGCGACGGGTTCATCCGGGTGGACCCCACCGGGAACGTCACCTACGCCAGCCCCAACGCGCTCTCGGTGTATCGGCGGCTCGGTCTCACCGGAGACCTGAGCGGGAAGTCCCTGGCAGCGATCACCCGCGAGCTGGTCCCGCCGTCTATGCGCGTCGACGAGGAGACGATCAGCGCAGTGCTCGGCGGCCGGCTGCCGCGCGACACCGAGCTCGGCAACTCGCAGGCGACGGTGATCGTGCGCTCGATCCCGCTGCTTCCCGAGGGCGTCCCGACCGGCGGCCTGGTGCTGCTGCGTGACGTGACCGAGCTGCGTCGCCGCGACCGTGAGCTGGTCACCAAGGACGCGACGATCCGGGAGATCCACCACCGGGTGAAGAACAACCTGCAGACCGTGGCAGCTCTGCTGCGGCTCCAGGCACGACGGATCGGCATCCCCGAGGGAAGGGTGGCCCTGGAGGAGGCGGTGCGTCGGGTCGGAGCGATCGCCGTGGTCCACGAGACCCTGAGCCAGGCCTTCGACGAGACCGTCGACTTCGACGAGGTCACGGACCGGCTGACCCGGCTGGTCACCGATGTCGGGTCACCGGGAGGACTGATCCGGACCCGTCGCACGGGGTCCTTCGGTGCGATCAGCTCGGACGCCGCCACGCCGTTGGCCATGGTGTTCACCGAGCTGATCCAGAACGCGGTCGAGCACGCCTTCGTCGAGCCCGTCGCCACCGAGCCCGTCGCCACCGAGTCCGTCGCCACCGAGTCCGTCGCCGTCGACCACCGGGGCGGCCTCATCGAGATCCGCTGCGCTCGCGAGGGGGACGGGCTGCAGCTGGTCGTCGAGGACGACGGCGTGGGCCTGCCGGCAGGGTTCGACCTCGAGGCGTCGGCCAGCCTCGGTCTGTCCATCGTGAGCACCCTCGTCGGTGAGCTCGGGGGACAGATCAGCCTCGGGCGCCGTGATGGCGGTGCCGGGACGCGGGTCGTGGTGAGCGTCCCGAACGTCGCGGGTCAGCCCCGCTGAAGGGGGCGCGGAGGGTCCGGTCAGGCGGTGCGCACCCGGGCACGCGCGTTGCGGCGCTTCAGCGCTCGACGCTCGTCCTCACCGAGCCCGCCCCAGACGCCGTGGTCCTGTCCGGCCTCGAGGGCCCAAGCGAGGCACTGTTCGCGCACGTCGCAGCGACGGCACACCTGCTTGGCCTCCTCGATCTGCAAGATCGCTGGCCCGGTGTTGCCGATCGGGAAGAACAGTTCCGGGTCCTCGTCGAGGCACGCGGAACGGTGGCGCCAATCCATGGGTGGGACACCCTCCGACTACTAGTGAACACGTTCACGTTGTTGGCCCGGCGTCCGTGGGGGTGGAGTGCCGGGGTTGGAGCGCACATCAGATCCTGCTGCAGCGCAACCATTTGATCGTTGCAATTCCGCGACCCGATGACAACCCCCGAGGATGGTCGCGTTGGTCACAGATGGTGACGGAATAGGCTCAGTGGGTGAACAACGGCCATTCCGACCCTCGTGACTTCGAGCCCGAGCCCGATCCGACGACGAGGTCGCCGTACTCACGATACGGTACGCCGGCGCCGTTGGCAGCCGCTGCCGGACTTGTCCTCGTCCAGGGACTGCTCACCCTGGGCTTCGGGATCGCCGAGGCGGTGAGCCTGGACGGCGACCGGCTGGTGATGGGCCTGACCACCAGCCTGTTCTTCGTGGGGTACGGCGCGGCGCTGCTCGTGTGCGCCTGGGGCCTGAACACCATCCGCGCCTGGTCGCGAGGACCGGTGCTGCTGGCGCAGCTGATCTGGCTCGGACTGGCGTGGAACTTCCGCGACGGTGACACGCTGCCGGTCGCGATCACCCTGGCAGTGGTGGCGTCGCTGGTGCTCGCCGGGCTGCTGCACCCGCGCTCGATCGACGCGCTGGAGCGGGCAGGGCGTCAGGCCTGAAGGGACAGCTCCCGTCAGCTGACCTCGCTGAGCGAGGTGCGCAGCTCGTCGAGGGTGCGCGTCAGCAGGCGAGAGACGTGCATCTGTGAGACACCGATCTCCTCGGCGATCTGCGACTGGGTCATGCCACGGAAGAAGCGCAGCAGCAGGATCTTCTTCTCCCGTGGGGGGAGCCGTTCGATCAGGGGCTTGATGGACTCCCGGATCTCCACGTGCGCGAGCGCCTCGTCGTCCATGCCGAGTGTGTCCAGCATGCTGGTCCCACCGTCCTCGGTGCTGTCCCCGGCGTCCAGGGACAGGGTGGAGTAGGCGTTGGAAGACTCGATGCCCTCGAGCACCTCCTCCACGCCGACGCCCAGCTTGGCCGCGATCTCACGAGGCGTGGGGGAGCGGCCCAGCTCCTGCGCCAGCTCTCCGGTGACGGACCCGATCGACATCCGGAGCTCTTGGAGTCGTCGCGGGACCCGGATCGCCCAGCCCTTGTCGCGGAAGTAGCGCTTGATCTCGCCGAGGATGGTGGGGGTGGCGTAGGTGGAGAACTCCACGCCGCGGTCGCTGTCGAAGCGGTCGACCGACTTGATCAGGCCGATCGTGCCGACCTGGACGAGGTCGTCGAGGGGCTCGCCGCGGTTGGCGAACCGTCGGGCACAGTGGTCGACGAGGGGCAGGTGCAGACGCACCAGCTCCTCTCGGCAGTCGTGCCGGCGCTGCGTGGACGTCGCTTCGTCCGCCATCTCCTCGAACAGGGAATGGCTCTTCTCACGCGTGGTCAGCTGTCGGGCAGTCGGCTGCCTGGCGAGGCGCCGGTCAGATGTCTGCCCATCGGCTGCAGGCCCATCAGTCAGCCCGTCGGTGGGCTCGCCATGGGCTGTGGCCCCCGGTGGACCGGGTGCCGGTTCAGGTGCCGGACCGGCCATGGGTCAGGCCGCAATGCTGGAGCGCACGGTGAAGGAGACCCAGCGGAGGGCTCCTTCACGGCTGGTGATCACCTCGCTGGTCAGGGCCGTGAGGACCTGCCAGCCGAAGCTCTCGCGGTCCGGGTCGGCGTCCGTGGCGGAGTCGGCCGAGATCGAGACGCGGATGGACCCGTCGCTGAGGTCGAAGTGCGCGCGGAGGTCTCCGCCCTCTGCGGCGTGCTCGAGGACGAGCGCGCAGGCCTCGCCCACGGCCATCCGCAGGTCCTCGATGTCGTCGAGGGTGAAGTCGAGCCGGGCCGCGAGGCCGGCGGTGGTCATGCGCAGGACGGCGACGTAGGCGCTCTCGGCTGGGAGGCGCAGCTCGACGTCGGGGTTCTGGCTCACGTGGTGTCCTGGGGTCGGTGGGATCAGTGGGAAACAGACTAATGCGGATCAGGTGCCCGTGGGTGCGGACGGGCTTACTGCTCCGCGTGGCGCAGCCGTCCACGACGCACCGACCCCCGCGGGCCTGGGGCCGCGGGGGTCGCGTGTTCTCGCCGGGCCCGAGGTTCCGGCGACGGGGCACATCGGGGCGTTCAGCCCTTCTTGGTCTCCTTGTGGGCCAGGCTCAACGGCGGTCGATCGCCATCGTCGGTAGAGGGCGGCTGACCTGCGGAAACACGTTGACTGCCTCGAGTTGTGCTTGGAGATGTCGCGGACTCTCTGCGGACAGCGAGACGCCAGATTTGCTGAGTCACCCGGACTTCACTCCGGGCCTCTAGGTAGCCACTACGGTCGATCGAAATGTTATGGAAGATCACGTCCATAACAAGCCAATCCGCGCGCTGACGCGCACACCATGCGGCATAGGATGCTCCGCACCGACAGCGGCAGATCCGCGCGCGCTCCCGCGCACACTATGCGGCAGATCCGCGCGCGCTCCCGCGCACACTATGCGGCAGATCCGCGCGCGCTCCCGCGCACACTATGCGGCAGATCCGCGCGCGCTCCGCGCACACTATGCGGCAGATCCGCGCGCGCTCCCGCGCACACTATGCGGCAGATCCGCGCGCGCTCCCGCGCACACTATGCGGCAGATCCGCGCGCGCTCCCGCGCACACTATGCGGCATGTGCGTGCTCTCTTGCCGCGATTCCCAGTACGAGCCAGCGTTGCGATTGCAAGAATCGGCCCGTTGCATCGAATCCCGAACTCGGTCAGGAGAGTCATGCCGGAAGTGACTGTTGCGGAAGACGCCCTCATTGGCCAGGGTGAGACATGGTACGACCCCGAGACGGGTGACGTATCGGGCTGGGAGGCTGACCCGCACTTCCTTGTCACGGCCCTCGACGGCAATCATCGAGCGCTGTTGCCGGCCGTGTGGGCGGCGTACGCGAGATTCGCGGCCATCGACGAGAACGGCAGCGAGCTAGACGAGTGGGAGCGCAACGGCGAGACGTACACGCCGAATTTCATCTTCGACCCCGTCCTCCTCCCTGTCGGCCTCGCGCTCCACGCCGACACCAAGGGGTTCCTCACGGCACCGATGGGCGCAGCGATGGTCCGCGTGCTGGCAGAAGAACTCGCAAGCAATGGCTTGGACGCTCACATCTCGGCCCTTGGCGACCGCGTCGCCCTCGAAACCGGAGAACCGGCCCCCGTCCCCGAGACCGAGCAGATGGGCGACGGGCAGCCCGCTGAACCAGCGGAAATGTTCTGGTACATGAGCCGCACGCTCTGGACAAAGACGCAAACGGGCCGGCGCTACCAAGACGTCGAGTACCGACGCGTTGACGGCACCTGGGGTCGCGACAGGTCAGCCGCTCAGCGCTGGGCGGATGACGACCGGGACGAAATGGTCGCCCTGGCGTACGCGCTCCGTGCCGAAGAAGACGCGGCATACCGCACAACCTACGGAGAGGCAACAGGCCTCCTGCTCCCGACTGATCCGACCTACGATCCGTGGCCGATGCCGCCACAGGAACTGCGTGCATCCGACCCCGACTTCTCCGACTGATCCGAGGCGACCAGCCGGCCCGAGGACGTCGCAGTCGCGTAATCCGAGTCGGTTCGCGCAGAGAGTAGAGTCGTCTGCCAGGGCCGCCCGCACCTCGGCAACGTCGGGCGCCGCCCGACCATCGGCTACTTGTTCTATTGCTCCATGACCGTTGTCTGGCGAGGCTCGGTCTAGGCGCCCGGGCTGTCGCTCTCACATCGGCTGCCCACGACCCGTCGTGTGGCTCTCATTTGGCCTGCGCAGCCCGGGTGCTTCCAGGGCGGGGAGAGGCTCAAGAGGGGTTTGCTCAGCTCGAAGTAGCGTTGCCCTCCCGGCTCGACAACCAGTGATGGATCGAGAACCGGAGGACAACAGATGAGCTCTGTAGATCGCGTGGTCATCGGGATGGACCCGCACAAGAGGTCGGTCACCATCGAGGTGATGGCCGGCGACGAGACCGTGCGCGGCGGCGGCAGGTTCGCGACCGACCGCGCCGGCTACCAGGCGCTGATGCGCTATGCCCACAAGTGGCGCGACCGGGTCTGGGCCATCGAGGGGTGCAGCGGGATCGGGCACCACGTCGCAATGCGTCTGCTCGCTGATGGTGAAGAGGTCGTGGACGTTCCACCCAAGCTCTCAGCACGCACCAGGGTGTTCGCCACGGGGCAGGGCCGCAAGACCGACGCCACCGATGCCCACTCGGTTGCCTTAGTCGGCACCCGGATGGCCGGGCTGCGACCGGTGGTCAACGACGAGCAGCTCGCGGTGCTGCGTGTCCTGGTCGACCGCCGCCGATCCCTGGGTGAGGACCACACCCGAATGGTCGCCCAGCTGCACCAGCTGCTGCTCGAGCTGATTCCAGGCGGTGCGAAGAAGGATCTCTCCGCAGCCCAGGCCAAGGCGCTGCTCGCGAAGGTCCGCCCACGTGACGTCGTCGGGAAGACCCGCCGCCGGGTGGCCGCGGAGCTGATCAGCGACCTGGAACGGATCTATGCCCGCAAGAAGGCTGCCAACAAGGAACTCACGGCACTGTTGGCCGAGACCGGCACCAGTCTGATGGACCTGCCAGGCATCGGCCCCTCCGGCGCAGCACGGCTGCTGGTCGAGATCGGCGACATCACCCGGTTCCCCAACCGCGACCACTTCGCGTCCTGGAACGGCACCGCACCCATCGACGCCTCCTCCGGAGACCAGGTCCGACACCGGCTATCGCGGGCTGGCAACCGTCAGATCAACCGGGCGCTGCACATCATGGCCACCGTCCAGCTCCGCAACCCAGGACCAGGCCGCACCTACTACGACCGACGCAAAGCCGAGGGCAAGACCTCGATGGAAGCCATGCGCGCCTTGAAACGACGACTCTCCGACATCGTCTATCGCCACCTCGTCGACGACGCCATCACGCACTCGGCGACGAGCCCGGGAGGGCAACGGGGCAACGACTCTGACTCCAGCGCGACCGGCTCTCATCCCCACACCGGCTCTTCGGATCAGCCACTTCCCGGACCCGTCACCACCAAGCCTAGAACCACATTGCCTGCCGCGTCTTGACACAGAGGGGAGCCATGAGAGTGCGTTCGGAACTGCCGCCGCACGACACCACCTCGTGGCGTTCGCAGGCCGGCCGACGACGCCTTGGCGGGGCCCCGTACGGGGCCGTACCCTCCCCCCGGGCGCATCCCCCAAGCCAGCTCGCCCAGCCCCGCTGACGTGACGAAAACAACGACCCCTCCATGCACTCACCGAGCGCCCGTCTGAAGGACTGAGGTTGATTGTCAACGGCACCAAGAATCTCGTCCCGAGACCCCAGCATTCGCCCTCGCTCTGACACCAAATACGTCGGCACGCATGCTACGAACGTAGGTGAGTCGGGCCGCCTTCGGGCGGCCCGATGAGTCATTTATCGGGCTGTTGTTGGAAATCGTTGGTGGTGAGATTCGTGCACGGTGGGATGAAGTTCTACCGCGGATCGCCCGGTGCTGCGCGTACCTATGTCGAGCAGGACCGCTCGCGTGCGGATGACTACTACCTGGCCGAGGGCAGCGGCGTCGCCACCCGCTACGTCGCCTCACCACTGACCGGGGTGAGCCCGGCCGGGAGCCTCACCGGTGAGACCTACGAGCAGTGGGTCGCCGGGTACGACCCCGTGACCGGTGCGGCGAAGGGACGACTGCGAACCGATGCGAAGGCGCTGCGGTTCGTGGAGGTCGTGGTGAACGGACCCAAGACCTGGTCGCTCGCGGCCGCGCTGCACCCCGAGATCGCCGTCGCCCTCGATGCCGCCCAGACCCGCGCGGCCGAGCAGATCATCGGCTGGGTCGCCGAGCACGCCACCACCCGCGTCGGGCCCAAGGGCCGACAGGTCCAGGTGCCGGTGAGCGAGATCGAGGCGGCCGTGGTGCGGCACTACACCTCCCGGGCCGGTGACCCGCACCGCCACCTGCACGTCCAGATCAACGCCCGCGTTCTCGCCGAAGACACCTGGCGAGGGCTGCACTCGGTCGGGATGCGCGACAGCCTCGCCGCGATCAACGGCATCGGCCACGCCGCGGTGACTACCGACCCCGAGTTCCGTTCCGTGCTCGAAGCGCACGGGTTCAGCCTGGACCCGGCCACCGGCGAGCTGGGCGAGCTAGCGCCCTACGTCGGCAAGTTCAGTGCCCGCACCGCACAGATAGGCCGCAACCTCGACCGCTACGAGGCTGAGTGGCGACAGGCGAACCCCGGCGCCGAACCCGGGCCCGGGTTGCGGCAGGCGTGGGACCGACGCGCCTGGGCGCAGGCGCGTCCGGACAAGGTCGTCCCCAAGGACGGCGCCGCCCTGGTCGGTCGGTGGAACGAGGAGCTGCACGCCCTCGGCTACCGAGACCCACAGCAGGTCGGGCTACCGATCGTGGCCGGCACCCCGCGGGTGGGTTCGGTGGATCGCAGCCGAGTAGTCGAGGTCGTGCTGTCCCGGCTGGGTGCGCGGCGGTCGGCGTGGAACGCCGCCGACATCCGCGGGGAGGTCGAGCAGTGGATCGCCAGCACCGGTCTGGTGGCCGAGGCTGCGATCCGGGTCGACCTGGCTGAGGACCTCACCGCCCGGACCCTGTCCTGCTGCGAGCCGCTCCTGCCGCGCGCCGATGTGCCCGAACACATCCGCGCACTCACCTCACGGGAGGTGCTGGCTGTCGAGGCCGACCTCGTGACCCGAATCGTCGGTCGCGCAGAGCAGCCCGCCCACGTGGCCGCGTTCGCCGACCCCGATGGCGAGCCCCAACCCGACCAAGGGCCAGAAGGCTTGGATCTCGCGCAGCGAGCGGCCGTCGCCTTGCTCGCTGGCAGCGCCCAGCTCCTGGTGGTGGAGGGCGCGGCGGGAGCAGGCAAGACCAAGACCCTCTTCGCAACCCAGGAGCTGCTCGCGGAGCGCGGCCACCGGATGGTCGTGGTCACCCCGACGCTGAAGGCAGCCAAGGTCGCCGGCCGAGAGACCGGGACCAAGGCGTTCTCCGCGGCATGGCTGGCCCATCAGCACGGGTGGCGCTGGGACGACGACGGCCGCTGGACCCGCGGACCCTCGTATCCGGTCGCGGACGCAGTGTTGCAATGCGGTGACCTGCTGCTGGTCGATGAGGCCGGGATGCTCGACCAGGACACCGCCCGCGCCCTGCTCACCCTCGCCGACGAGACGAAGGCCCGGGTCGCCCTGGTGGGCGACCGGCACCAGCTCCCCGCTGTCGGCCGCGGAGGTCTCCTCGACCTCGCCGCACGGTGGGCCAGACCCGAAGCCGTGGTGTCCCTCGACGTGGTGCACCGGTTCACCGACCCGCAGTACGCCGACCTCTCCCTGGCGATGCGCACGGGGGTACGGGCCGGCGAGGTCTTCGACGCCCTGGTCGCCCGCGACCAGGTCCGCCTCTACCCCACCGGGGCCGAACGCACCCAGACCCTCGCCGACCTCGTTGGTGACAACATCCGCCCCGGCAAGAGCGATGTGCTGGTGATGGCCGACACCCGGGAACAAGTCGCTGCGCTCAACGGCGCCATCAGGGACCGGCTGGTCGCCGCCGGTTACGTCGATGACGGTCTCGAGTTCGTCACCGACGCGGGCGAGCGTCTCGGGGTAGGGGATCGGGTGCTGACCCGACGCAACGACCGTGACCTCGCCGTCGCCAACCGCGACACGTGGACCATCACCGGCATCGACCACGACAGGACCCTGACTCTCCACAACGCCAACGCACACAACGGGTCGCGGTCCCTCCCACCCGCCTACGCGCATGAGCACGTGGAGCTCGCCTACGCCACCACCGTCCACGGCGCCCAGGGCGAGACCACCCACACCGGCCACCTCCTGCTCGGCGAGCACACCCACGCCGCCGCGGCCTACGTCGCGATGACCCGCGGCCGCGAGGACAACGTGGCCCACCTGGTCGCCGAGGACCTCGACGATGCCCGGCACCAGTGGATCGAGACCTTCGGCCGCGAACGCGCCGACCTCGGCCCCGGGCGCGCCGCCCGACGTGCAGCCGAGGACCTCGAAAGGTACGCCCCACACCGTCCCCTCGAGCCCGCCCTGGCCGACCTACGCGCCGCGTGGACGACCGAACAAGACCTACACGACGCCCTGGCCCGCTGCGAGAGCCGCTACGACTCCATGGCGGTCTACGGCGAACCTCCCGCAGCCTGGGTCGTCGCCAACCGCGCCGACCAGGACAGGCTTCGTGACCAGCTCACCACCGCCACCGCCCAGGTGCGCACCCGCCTCGCGGAACCCGCCATCCGATCCCTGCCACCAGGTCGCCTCGAGCGAGAACACAACCACTGGCTCCAGGACCGCCGCCACGAGCAGCAAGAAGCCCAGACCGCCTCGGAGCGCCTCGCCCGGTCCCAGCGCGCGACCCGCCACCAAGGCCCCTACCGCTCACCCGGCACACCCGACCGAGGCAGAGGCATCAGCCGATAACCCCACGGTCACAGATCTACCCCCTCGACGCCGCCGGGTGGTGAGGCATCTGGTGAGACGTGTGGACAGATCCACGGCCAACAGTTGATCGCACGCAGGCCCCGCCGGGACCTATGTACACACAGCGAAAAACCACTGAACCGACAAAAGCTCGAGAGGGAGAACGACATGACCGCCATCAACCACCGCCCCACCACCCCCGAGACCCCCCACGCCAACGACGAGCTCCTCACCATGAAAGAGGTCTCCGAGCTCATCCGCGTCCCCGTCGCCACCCTGCGCTACTACCGTCACCTCGGCTGTGGGCCTCGCAGCTTCAAGGTCGGCCGCACCGTCCGCTACTGGCGAAGCGAGGTCGACCAGTGGCTCGAAGAGCAGTCGCGCCGCCCCCAGACCAGGCACTGAGCCTGGCCACTGTCGGCGACCAGAGAGACGATGAGCCATGGCAAGCATCCAGAAGAGAGCCAATGGGCGGTGGCGCGCCCGATTCCGGGATGAAGGCGCCCGAGAGCACGCACAACACTTCGAGCGCAAGGTCGACGCTCAGGCGTGGCTTGACGAGCAGACGGCGCGGCTCGTGCGCGGGGAGTGGGCGGACCCGCGAGCTGGACGTGAGTCGCTCCGTGCTTACGCCACCCGCTGGCAGTCGATCCAGGTCTCGTCGGAGGGCACTGCGCGGATCGTCGACAACGCACTGCGACTGCACATCCTGCCGAGGCTGGGCGACCATCGGATCGGCAACATCCGCCGCAGCGACATCCAAGCCCTCGTGAAATGGCTCGAAGTCCGCGAGATTCGCCCAGCCAAAGACGGGATGGCGGCCCCGACCTTGTCGGCCGGAACCATCCGCAACATCTACGAGGTGCTCGCCCGGGTCATGGACGCCGCGATGGAGGACCGGGTCATCTCGGTGAGTCCCTGCAGGCGGATCACGCTGCCCAAGGACCACGACGACGAGGTCGAGGTCCCAACTCTCCAAGACGTCGAGCGGGTGCGCTCTGAGTTGGGGGAGCGGTGGCAGGCGATCCCGGTCGTTCTCGCGGGCTCGGGTCTTCGGGTGGGCGAGCTGCTGGGACTCAGACTCTCTGATGTCGACTTCCTGCGCCGGACGGTCCGTGTCGAGCGCCAGCGACTGCAGTCGCACCAGATCGCTGCACTGAAGTCGAAGGCTTCGCGGCGCACGGTCCCGGTAGGCAAAGTGGTGATCGACACGCTTGCCGCGCACCTTGCGGCCTATCCGTCGACCGCCGACGCGCTGTTCGCCGATGAGGTGGGCGAGCCGTTGACCTACCGGCGCTGGAAACGATTGCTGAGTGACGCGACCAAGGTCGCGGAGGTCGACCTCACCTCGCACTCGTTTCGGCACTTCGCTGCGTCTGCACTCATCTCTGGTGGCGCCTCGGTGAAGCAGGTGCAGACGTTCCTCGGACACGCCTCCGCGGTGATCACGCTGCGGACCTACGCCCATCTATGGCCCGGAGACGAGGACCGGACCCGCAACGTGCTCGACGCCGCACTCAGTCCGCTTGGAGTCCGTGCGGACTCTCTGCGGACCGAGACGGCGTCGAAGCAGTAAACGCGCAGGTCAGCGGCCTGCAGCAGGGGTCAGGCCTTCTTGGTCTCCCAGAAGATCTCGGCGATCTCGTCGATCTTGGCGAGCAGCTCGTCGGCCTTGGCCTCGTCCAGCTCGCCCTTCGTGCCGCTCGCACCGGCCAGCTTGGTGGCCTCGTTGAACAGCTGGTGCAGCTGCGGGTACTTCTCGAAGTGCGGGGGCTTGAAGTAGTCGGTCCACAGCACCCAGAGGTGGTGCTTGACCAGCTCGGAGCGCTGCTCCTTGATCAGCACCGCACGCGTGCGGAAGTCGGCGTCGTCGTTGTCCTTGACCTTGCCGATGATGCCCTTGATCGACTCGGCCTCGATGCGAGCCTGGGCCGGGTCGTAGACACCACACGGCAGGTCGCAGTGGGCCGAGACCTCGATGGTCGGGGCGAACAGCTTGTTCTTCAGCATCCGGATGTTCCTCTCGAGATGTGTCGGGAGTGGCGCTGCATGGCTCCAGCGCCTCGCTGGCTGCGACACTACTCCCGACCGCGACCCACGAATCAGCAGGTGCACGGAGGGAGTCGGAGGTGCTGCCGTTGCCGCTGCCCGGGCCGGTCCGCCGTGGTCTTCCCGATCGGCTTCCACGCCTGGGTCTGGCCATCGTGCGCGGCCGGTCGATGGAGCCGACGCTGCGCGAGGGCGACCGGCTGCTCGTGGACCACGGTGCACCTCCCCGAGCAGGGAGGCTCGCGGTCGTGCGCTTCGCGGACGGTGTGGTTGCGGTCAAGCGGCTCGACCACCTCGACGAGGACGGGTGGTGGGTGACGCGGGACAACGCCAGCGAAGGTCGCGACTCGTGGTCCGGTGGCGCGATCAGCACGAGCGACGTACTCGCGATGGTCCGGGCGCGGCTGTGGCCCCGGCCCTCCCCGCTGCGACCCCGGCGTCCGAGGCCACCGGACCGGTCGCGGCGGACCCTCCCGCATCGGTGAGGCTCGACACATCTGCATGCTGACGCCCCGCGGGTGCCCATCGCTGTGGCACCATGAAGGTCGGGTCACCCCCCAACCGTGCGTAGCGAATCCGCGGCCTCACCACCGGCCATCGCGTCGAATCGCCCCATCAATCCGTTGACCTCGTCTGCCCCAAGGACCCGTACTCATGGTTGCATCGGAACACATGCCAGATCTGGAGAACCCCCGCTCCCAGGATCCCGTCTTCGCCCTGCATGCAGGCGGCAAGATGGAGATCGCCTCCCGCGTCGCCCTCAACGGCAACGAGGAGCTGTCCCTGGCCTACACCCCTGGTGTCGCGCGCGTCTGCGAGGCCATCGCCGCCGACCCCGACCTGGCTGACGACTACACGTGGGTGTCCAACACCGTTGCGGTCGTGACGGACGGCACCGCCGTGCTCGGCCTCGGCGACATCGGGCCGCGGGCCGCGATGCCGGTGATGGAGGGGAAGGCGGTCCTGTTCAAGCAGTTCGGAGGCGTCGACGCCATCCCGATCTGCCTGGACACCGTCGACGTGCAGGAGATCGTCGAGACGGTCGTCCGGCTGGCCCCCAGCTTCGGCGGGATCAACCTGGAGGACATCTCCGCGCCCCGGTGCTTCGAGATCGAGGAGCAGCTCAAGCGTCGCCTCGACATCCCGGTGTTCCATGACGACCAGCACGGCACTGCCGTGGTGGTGCTGGCTGCGCTCGAGAGCGCGCTGCGGCTCACCGGCAGGCTGACCGAGACGACTCGCGTGGTCGTCTCGGGTGCCGGTGCCGCCGGCGTCGCGGTGACCAAGATCCTGCTCGCGGCCGGCATACGCGACGTCGCCGTCGTGGACCGAGGCGGCGTGCTGAGCTTTGGCCGCGCAGGGCTCAACGACTCCAAGCTCGCTCTCGCGGCGATCACCGCGGACCTCACCGGACGCTCCGGCACCCTGGCCGACGTGATGGTCGGTGCAGACGTGTTCATCGGGGTCTCCGGCGGGACCGTGCCCGAGGAGGTCGTGGCGAGCATGGCCCCCGACTCCATCGTCTTCGGCCTCGCCAACCCGATGCCCGAGGTCCACCCCGACGTCGCGCACCGGCACGCCCGGGTGGTGGCCACGGGCCGCTCTGACTTCCCGAACCAGATCAACAACGTGCTGGCCTTCCCCGGGATCTTTCGCGGCGCCTTCGACGCCCGGGCCCGGGCCATCACCGAGGGAATGAAGCTGGCCGCGGCCGACGCCCTCTCCGCGATCGTGGCCGACGACGTGCGCGAGGACTACATCATCCCCTCGCCGTTCGACCCCCGCGTCGCCCCGGCCGTCGCCGCTGCCGTGGCCGACGCTGCCCGGCGGGACGGGGTTGCCCGGCGGTAGGGCGGGCTCTGCGGTTTCCCACGGTCCCGTGGGAAACCCGAGCTTCCCGTGCTTTGCAAAGGACGGGAAGCTGGAGTTTCGTACGGGAAGCAGGGGCTGGTGGTGCGCTCAGGGGTGGCCGCTAGGGTCGGTCCATGTTTGCTGTGTACGCCGAAAGCTTCTCCTCCGAAGACCCGCTGCAGGGGCTCGTGCTCGGTGAGCGGCCCGATCCCGAGGTGCCCGACGGCTGGACCACGGTCACGGTCAAGGCGGCGTCGCTGAACCACCACGACCTGTGGTCGCTGCGCGGCGTGGGGCTCAAGGAGGAGTCGCTGCCGATGATCCTCGGGTGTGACGCCTCGGGCATCGACGAGGACGGCAACGAGGTCGTGGTGCACGCGGTGATCAGTGATCCCGCGTGGCAAGGCGACGAGACCTTCGACCCGAGGCGGTCGCTGCTCAGCGAGCGGCACCAGGGCACGTTCGCCGACAAGGTCGCCGTACCCCGGGCCAACGTGGTGCCCAAGCCCGAGTCGCTGTCCTTCGCCGAGGCCGCCTGCCTGCCGACGGCGTGGCTCACGGCCTACCGGATGCTGTTCACCCAGGGCGGTCTGAAGGCGGGCGACACCGTGCTTGTGCAGGGCGCAGGGGGTGGCGTGGCGACGGCACTCATCTCGCTCGCCCGCGCCGGGGGGCTCCGCGTGCTCGCGACCAGCCGCGACGAGGTCAAGCGCAAGCGTGCGCTCGAGATCGGGGCGCACGAGGTCTTCGAGTCCGGGGCGAGGCTGCCGGTCAAGGTGGACGCCGTGATGGAGACCGTGGGCCGAGCGACGTGGTCGCACTCGATCCGGTCGCTGCGTCCCGGCGGCGCGATCGTGATCTCCGGCACCACGTCCGGGCCCAAGCTCGACGACGCAGAGCTCACCCGGATCTTCTTCCTCCAGCTGCGGGTGATCGGCTCGACCATGGGGACGCGCACGGAGCTGGCCTCGCTGGTGAACATGCTCGACGCCACCGGTGCCCGTCCGCTGATCGACCGCACGCTGCCCATGGACCAGGCCCGCGACGGGTTCGCTGCCATGGCCGAGGGTGACATCTTCGGCAAGGTCGTGTTCACGCGCTGATGGCCACCCACCTGATCACGGGGGCTGGGTCCGGCATCGGTGCCGCGCTCGTCGACCTCCTGCACGCTCGCGGCGACGACCTGCTCCTGCTCGCGCGGTCCGACGAGCGGGCCGCGGAGCTCGCGGAGCGCTGGCCGGGAGCGAGGACGGTAGTGGCCGACCTGTCCGACCCGACGTCCGCGACCGCACTGGAGCTGCCGGCCGAGCTCGATTCCGTGGTCCACGCGGCCGGTGTCGTGGAGCTCGGCACGGTCGGCGAGCTCAGCACCCAGCAGTGGCGCGAGCAGCTCGACGTGAACCTGCTGGCTCCGGCCGCGCTCACCCGTGCGGCGCTTCCGGCATTGCGGGCGGCTCGCGGCACGGTGGTGTTCGTGAACTCGGGTGCGGGCCTGCGCGCGCACCCCCAGTGGTCGGCGTACGCCGCATCGAAGCACGGTCTGCGTGCCCTGGCCGATGCCCTGCGCGGCGAGGAGCAGCAGGGCGGCGTCCGCGTCACGACCGTCTATCCGGGACGAACGGCGACGCCGATGCAGCAGAAGGTGCACGACCAGGAGGGCAAGGAGTACGACGAGGGCGACTGGATCCGTCCCGAGACCGTCGCCCGGGCCGTCGTGCACGTGCTGGACCTGCCCAGCGACGCCACGATCCCGGACCTGTCGGTCAGCCCGACTCCCTGACCAGCGTTCAGCGGGCGCGCACGCTGTTGTTGCGGGCGTCGTGGGTGAGCTCGACGAGGCCGAGGGTCTCGAGCAACGGCGGGAGGTACATCCCGAACCTGCCCCGGTATCCCTTCCGCTGCCCGTACCAGCCGCCGACCGGGTTGTCCCCGGCCCGGCCCCAGGCCTCGACCGATCCCTCGGCCGGGGTCTTCTTCTCGTCCGCGGCACCCAGCGGCACCCAGTCGCCCTGGGCCCGGAGCCACGCGGTCAGGTCGTCCACCGCGCGGAGCAGGTAGGTGAGTCGCGTGCTGCCCACCTGGGACACCAGGACGGGAGGGTCCGCGGACTCGTCGCGGTACATCTCGTAGGACGACGAGCCAGGTGCCGTGGTGAGACGCCAGGGGTCCTCGGGCGTTCCCGAACCGTTCGCGCCCGCTGTGGCTGTCGTCTCGCTCATCAAGAACTCCCGGTGTGGTGGACGTTGCCCCACAGTGGCACCTGGAGCCCCGCCCCGTCGATGAGTCGGGCGATCCCGGCGAGTCAAAACCAGTTGCCGAGGCCGTCCCGGTTCGGCACGCTCAGAGACGTCCCCGAACAAGAGGTTCCCAGATGCAGTCCGCCCCCAGGGCCACGTCGCCCGTTCCCGACTACGCCGTCCTGAAGTGGCTGGTCGGGGCGACGTTCGTGGTCATCCTCAACGAGACCATCATGATCAACGCGATCCCGCGGCTGATGGCGGACTTCGACGTCGACGCGAGCGCGGCCCAGTGGCTCTCGACGGCGTTCATGCTGGCGATGGCCGTGGTGATCCCGGTGACCGGCTGGTTCCTGCAGCGTGTGACGACCCGGTTCGCGTTCGGCCTGGCCATGGGCGTCTTCTGCGGCGGCACGCTGCTGGCCGCGGCCGCGTGGGCCTTCCCGGTGCTGCTGATCGCGCGGATCATCCAGGCGAGCGGCACGGCGGTGATGATGCCGCTGCTGATGACCACCCTGATGGCCGTCGTGGCCGTGGGAGACCGCGGCCGCGTGATGGGAAACGTGACGCTCGCGATGTCGGTGGCTCCGGCGCTCGGCCCGGCTGTCTCCGGCATCATCCTGAACTCTCTGTCCTGGCGGTGGATCTTCCTCGTCGTGCTGCCGATCGCTGCGTGCATCGGGATCCTCGGGCTGAGCCGGCTCCGCAACGTGGGTGAGCCGAGAGTGAGCCGGATCGACTGGTGGAGCGTGGTGATCGCGGCAGCTGGCTTCGGCACCCTGGTCTACGGCCTGAGCGAGATCGGCGTGCCGGGGGACCACACGGTGGCCTGGACGGCGCTCGTGGGCGGGGTCGTCGGCGTCGCCGTGTTCGTCTGGCGCCAGCTCGTGCTGCAGCGCGAGGATCGGCCGCTGCTGGACCTGCGCACCCTCCGGATCCGTGTCTTCGCGGTGTCACTCTCGGTCATGGCCATCGCCTTCATGGCGATGCTCGGGTCGATGATCCTGCTGCAGCTCTACCTGCAGAACGTGCGTGGGATGACGCCGATGGCCACGGGCCTGCTCGTGATGCCCGGCGGACTGGCCATGGGCCTGCTCGGGCCCCGGGTCGGCCGGGCGTACGACGCCCATGGTGCCCGGGTCCTCGTCCGGCCAGGAGCGCTCGGACTGCTCGCGGCCATGGTGGCGCTGGCGGCGCTGCGGGAGAGCACCCCGATCTGGGCGATCCTGCCGGTGCACATCCTGCTGATGGTCAGCCTGGCCGCCCTCTTCACGCCGAGCTTCACCCTCGGGCTGGGGTCACTGCCACCGCAGCTCTACTCGCACGGCAGCTCACTGCTGGGGACGAGCCAGCAGGTTGCCGGCGCCGCGGGTACCGCGCTGGTGGTGACGGTGATGACGAGCCGTGCCGCGGCCCTGGTGAGCGAGGGCGCGTCGCCGGTCGCGGCCACGATGGCCGGGCTGCAGTGGGCCTTTGCCGTCGGGGCGGGGCTGTGCGTGCTCGTGCTCGGGCTGGCGCTGCTGATGCCGGCGCGCGTGGACGGACGCGTCGGTCCCGACGGTGCGGGCGCGCCAGGACCCCAGGGGCCGGACCCCGAGCTGTCAGCGGCGGCGGAGCCGGTCTGACGCGTGCGGTCAGTCCTGACCGCGCGAGCGCCAGTTCTGGGCGCCGACGAGCATCATCCGGAGCTGGGTGCGGGCCTGGTCGGCTATCGCGGACTCACTTCCGGGGCGGGCCGTGGCCAGCGCCTCGGCGGTCCCGACCATCGAGGTCACGATCAGGTTGGAGAGCACGCGCAGGTCCTCGGTCGACCACGCGGCCGGGTCGGTGAGCCGGGCGAGATCGGCTGCGAGCTCGCGCTCGACCAGCTCGACCTGGTGCCGGATCGCTGCACGGACCGCGGGCGGTCCGGCGACACGCTCGCGGAAGATGAACGCGAAGTGGTCGTGCTGGGAGTGCACGTGCTCGCCCAGCACCCGGACCGAGCTGTCGATGATGTCGCGATACCCCGGGTCGGCCCGCCGCACGTCGCGCAGCATCTCGCGCAACGAGGCGAACGACTCCTCGACGAGCGCGAGCCCGAGGTCCGTCAGGGAGTCGAAGTGGCGGTAGAACGCGGTCGGGACGATGCCGACCTCCTTGGCCACCTGGCGCAGCGAGAGGGCCACCAGGCTGCTGTCCTGGCACAGGTCCAGGGTGGCGTTCAGGATCGCCCGACGGGTGCGCTCCTTGCGCTCTCCGCGGGTCACCCCCGGCTCGACCGCGGTGGCCGTCGCCCCGGCTGATCGACTGCGCGGGGTCCGTTCCATGGCCCTGAGGCTACCGCTTCCGCCCTCCTTGGTGCACGATCGTGCACTCGCGACGTCGTGCGGGGTCGGGTTCAGGAGTCGCGCGAGCTGACCTGGACGCCGTCGAGGAAGACCGACCGGACCCGGTCGCCCAGCTTGGTGACGTCCTCCGGGTCGCCGTCCACGATCACCAGGTCGGCCCGCTGGCCGGGACGGATCGTGCCGCGGTCCCCGGCGACGTCGAGGAGGTCGGCAGCCGAGCCCGTGGTGGCGTGCAGGGCATCGAGCGGGGTCAGACCGGCCTCCACCATCAGCTCGAGCTCCTCGAGGTTGCTGCCGTGGGGACCCACTCCGCAGTCGGTGCCCATGGCGATCCGGACTCCCGCCTGGTGGGCGCGGCGCACGCTGTCGCGGTGGGCCTCGGAGACGACCCTGGCCTTCTCGACCGAGGACGCCGGGATCGGCAGGCCGGCCTCGGCGGCCGCGATGACGGCGCGAGGAGCGTGCAGCGTGGGCACCAGCCAGGCGCCCGCGTGCAGCATCATCTCGATCGCCTCGTCATCGAGGTAGATGCCGTGCTCGATCGAGCGCACGCCGTTGCGCAGTGCGGCCTTGATGCCGCCGGCGCCCTGAGCGTGCGCCATCACATGGATGCCGGCGGCCGTCGCCTCCTCGGTCATCACGGCTATCTCTGCGTCGCGGAAGTGGGCGTGCCGGGGGTCGTCACGCGGCGAGAGCACGCCGCCAGTGGTGGCGATCTTGAGCACGTCCGCCCCGGCACGGATGATCTCGCGCACCCGGCGACGCACCTCGTCGGGGCCGTCGACCACACCGCTGGGACGCCCCGGGTGCGGCAGCAGGAACGGTACGTCGCCTCCGCAGATCGCCCAGTCGTCGCCATGGCCGCCGGTCTGGCTGAGCATGATCAGGGAGATCTGCATCCGAGGTCCCGGGATCATCCCGCGGTCGACGGCCTCCTTGATGCCCAGGTCGGCACCGCCGGCGTCGCGGATGCTGGTGATCCCGATGTCGAGGGTCTTGCGCAGGTTGGCTGCCGCGCTGAAGAACTGCAGGCTGAAGGGGGTCTCGACGATCCGCATCTGGCTGGGGTTGTCCAGCGTGACGTGCACGTGGCAGTCGAAGAACCCGGGGGAGAGGTAGCCGCCGCTGCAGTCGACGGACTCGTCACCGTCGAGCCCGACCCCGACGTCGACGATGCGGCCGTCCTCGACGACCACGTCGCCCGTCGAGGGACGACCGGTCGTCCCGTCGTACACCATGCCGCCTGTGAAGATCGTCCGAGTCATTCCCCGACCCTAGAGGGCCGGCCCACCCCGGCAGCAAGAGGCGGGGAGGGGCGGCCGGCGTGGCGGGTGTCACGCGTGTCCCGCCTTGACCGCGCGACTGCCGGGCAGCATGCTTTTGGGTGAACAGATGTTCACTCAAAACGTGAGAGGAGGCCGGCATGACGATCACCCAGCGCATCCTCGGCTCCCGGACCCTGGCAGCGTTGACCTCGCCGCACGGCGTGGACCGCTACCTGGAGCAGCTGAACCCGATGTGGGCCGCCACCGAGGTGCGGGCCCGGGTGGTCGAGGTCGTCCGCGAGACCAGCGGACCGCACCCCGTCGCGACCCTGACGCTGCAGCCGACCAGCACCTGGCGTGGCCATCGGGCCGGGCAGTACGTCCAGGTGGGCGTCGAGATCAACGGAGCCCGACGCACGACCCGATGCTTCTCGATCTCCTCGGCGGAGTCCGGGCCGGGTGAGCGCTTCACGATCACGGTCCGTGCGCACGACGAGGCGAAGCCGGGGCAGCAGCGGGTCAGCAGGTTCCTGGTGCGCGACGCCAAGCCGGGCCAGCTGGTCCACCTCAGCCAGGCCGCTGGGGAGTTCACGCTGAGCGAGAGCCCGGCGACACCGACCGGCAACCACCTGCTGATGATCTCGGGAGGGTCCGGGATCACGCCGTTGATGTCGCAGGTGCGCACGCTGCTCCGTGACGGCTACGACGGGCACGCCAACCGCCGGGTGACCTTCCTGCACTACGCCCGCACGCCCGATGACCAGATCTTCGCAGCAGAGCTCGACGAGATCGCCCGCGCCGACAACGGTGTCGACGTCCACCTCAGGCACGGAGAGGTCTTCAGTGCCGAGGCGCTCGAACGGCTGGTGCCGGACTTCCGCGACACCGACGCCTGGGCCTGCGGGCCGGCGCCGATGATGTCGCTGGTCACCGAGGCGTACGCCGGCTCGGCGCGCCTGCGCACGGAGTTCTTCAAGCTGGCGACCGCTGCCAGTGTCCGCACCGGCTCTCCCTCCACCGGGGGAGCGGTCACGTTCTCGCGCTCGGAGACCAGCGCACCCAACTCCGGGGCCTCGCTGCTGGAGCAGGCCGAGGCGCTCGGCCTGACCCCGGAGTCCGGGTGCCGGATGGGGATCTGCTTCTCCTGCGTCTCCCGCAAGACCGAGGGCACCGTCCGCAACGTCCTCACCGGGGAGGAGTCCGCACTCCCGGACGAGGACATCCGGATCTGCGTCTCCGCCCCCGTCGGCGACTGCGCCGTCGACCTCTGACTCTCCACGTCCCTCCAAACTTCCCTCGAGAGGAATCCCTGACATGAGCAGCACCAGCACCAGCACGATCAGGTCCACCAAGCCCGGCAACCGGCTGACCCCCGAGCAGCTCGACGCGTTCGGCAACGAGATGGACGCGATCCGGCAGCGCATCATCGGCTCGCTGGGCGATGAGGATGCGGCGTACATCCGCGGCATCGTCAAGCGCCAGCGGCAGTTCGAGGTGGCCGGGCGAGCGCTGATGTACCTCCCGCCGGCCTGGCCCCTCGCCGTGGCCGCGCTCAGCGTCTCCAAGATCCTCGACAACATGGAGATCGGGCACAACGTGATGCACGGTCAGTACGACTGGATGGGCGACCCGGGCCTGAACTCCAGGATGTACGAGTGGGACAACGTCTGCCCCAGCGACCAGTGGAAGTACTCGCACAACTACATCCACCACACCTTCACCAACATCCTCGGCAAGGACCGCGACATCGGCTACGGGATCCTGCGGATGGACGAGGACCAGAAGTGGCACCCCTACTACCTGGGCAACCCGGTGTACGCGTTCCTGCTGATGATCTTCTTCGAGTGGGGGGTCGCGATGCACGACCTCGAGGTCGAGAACATCGTGAAGGGCAAGCGCACCCTGGCCGACAACAAGCCGCTGCACGCCGGGCTGATGCGCAAGATCCGCAAGCAGGCGGTCAAGGACTACCTGCTGTTCCCCGCCCTGACCGGCCCGCTGTTCCCGTTGACGTTCGTGGGCAACGCGACCGCCAACCTCGTGCGCAACGTCTGGACCTTCAACATCATCTTCTGCGGCCACTTCCCGGCCGGGGTCTCCACCTTCAGCGAGGAGGAGTGCGAGGACGAGTCCCGCGGCCACTGGTACTACCGGCAGCTGCTCGGCTCGGCGAACATCACCGGCGGACGGCTGTTCCACATCATGAGCGGCAACCTGTCGCACCAGATCGAGCACCACCTCTTCCCGGACCTGCCCGCGCGGCGCTACCCGGAGATCTCCGGTGAGATCCAGGAGATCTGCAGGCGCTACGGCCTGGACTACAACCAGGGGCCGCTGGGCAAGCAGCTGTTCAGCGTGGCCAGGAAGATCTGTCGGCTCGCACTGCCGGGACGACGTACGCCGGAGCGCGAGCGCGCCGTCGAGCCCGAACAGCCGCTGGCAGCGTGACTCGCGGACTGAGAGACTGACGACATGCGCGACAAGCTCAGCAAGGCAGAGATCCGCAAGGACGCACTGCAGGACGGCGTCACGGCGGCGAGTCACACCGTCGGCAGCGTGGCGACGATCATCACGACTGCGGTCGGCGACATCGCGCGGGCCGTGGGTGGTCTCGCCACCGAGGTCTTCGAGATCAGGGACGCCGCCCGCAGGGCCGGGAGCGACCACCTCGATGCCGTCCCGGACGACGGGTTCGAGGACGGGGACGACCCGGCCGAGCACCTGGGAGGCGAGACGACCGACGACGCGGTCGACGAGCCGGTGTCGGTCGAGCTGCTGGATCAGCCGAAGGACATCTGAAAGTCGGCGACCCGGAACGACGCGATGGGGCGCTTGCCAGCCAGCCAGGCAAGCGGGCCCACCTCGCTGAAGTCCCAGGAACCGTGGCAGGGGAGCGCGCGACCACTGCCCTTGAGCAACGCCACCTCGGTCTCGCCGGAGTGACGGCGCTGCCACGTCGACCCCTTGAACGGGGCGCGCGGCGCATGCCGGGACACGTCGGTGAACCGCGCCGAGGCGACGGGCACTCCGCGCAGCGTGGTGCTCCAGGACGTGCGCTGGACGCGGCCGCCGTCGGTGGTGCGGCCGAAGTCGCACAGGTCCTTCGGGATGGCCCAGAGGTCACGGCCGCCGTCGCGCGAGTCGGCTGAGTCCACCCAGATGTCGGTGATGTTCACCCGCCGCGCGCCCTCGGCCTTGACCGGCCGGGCGACGAGCAGCTCGGAGTAGGTCAGCGGGCTCGGGTCCTCGTAGGAGACCAGGGCCGCGCCGTACACGCCGGGCGGGCGGGTCGGGTGGTCACCGTCGCGGACCCGGAAGAGGGACAACCAGAGCTGGCCGTGCAGCTTCCACGGGGCGGGTGGGTAGGCCATGCGCCGACCCTAGGGGGTCGGGGGTCAGCCCGCTGCGCGGTCCGGGGCGCGGAACGTGCGCCGGTACTCCGCCGGCGCGACGCCGACGTGGATGCCGAAGTGGTGGCGCAGCAGTGCCGCGGACCCGAAGCCGGCCCGGGAGGCGACGGTCTCGATCGGGAGGTCGCTGCTCTCGAGCAGGGTGCGGGCGTGGTGCAGCCGCTGGGCGAGCAGCCACTTCCCGGGTGTGCTGCCTGTCTCCGCGGCGAACCTGCGCGCGAACGTCCGTTCCGACATCGACGCCCGCTGGGCGAGGACCCGCACCGGCTGCTCCTCGGCGAGGTGCTCGCGCATCCAGGTCAGGATCGGTGTCAGGCTGACCCCGGTGACCGTGGGCACCGGCAGGTCGATGTACTGGCGCTGACCGCCGTCACGCTGCGGCGGCACCACCATCCGACGGGCGATCCTGGTCGCCACCGCGGCCCCGAGCTCGCAGCGCACGTGGTGCAGGCAGGCGTCGATCCCGGCTGCGGTGCCGGCACTGGTGATCACCCGCTCGTCCTCGACGAAGAGCACGTCGGGGTCGACGCGCGCCTGCGGGAAGCGTTGGCCGAGCTCGTCGGAGTAGCGCCAGTGGGTGGTGCAGGCCCGTCCGTCCAGCAGGCCGGCTTCGCCGAGCAGGAACGCTCCCGAGCACACGGAGAGCACGTACGCCCCGCGGGCGTGCGCCCTCCGGAACACGTCCAGGACCTCGGGCGGGGTCGGCTCGGTGTAGTCGAAGGCGGGCGCAACCACCAGGTCGGCGTCGTCCGCCGCGTCGAGTCCGTAGGGGGTGGTCAGCGTGACGCCGTTGGCCATCTCGATGGGCTCACCCGGGCGTTCGGAGCAGGAGCGGAAGTCGAACGCGGGAACGCCGTCGTCGGTGCGGTCGATGCCGAACACCTCGTGCACCACGCCGAGCTCGAAGATCGAGGGCCGGTGGGGGACCACGACGGCCACGCAGGAGAGAGCCATCCGCCTAGTGTGGCAGAAAATCTACGCAGTACGGCATTGCTGCCACTGTTGGCAGGAATTGGCGGAGAGCAAACTTGCTGCCATGACCACTTTCCTGACCGCCCTGACCCTGGTGCTCCTGCTCGCCGGACTCTGGCTGCTCCTCGAGCACGGTCGTCGCCACGCCCAGGGGATGCCACACCTCCCCCTCGGCGACGACCCGAGTCGCGACAGCGACCTGTCCCGCGTGCTGCACGACCTCGACGTCGGACCCCGCTGCACCTGAGAGCGGCGCCCGGAAACCGACCGGCACCGGTGGGTGCGGCTAGTCGTCCTCGGGGTCGTCGAGCCGCGCGAGCCAGGTGGCGAAGCGCTCGACCGGCGTCTCGAACTCCGGGTTGAGGTCGGTGAACTCCGCCAGGCGCTCCCCGACCCACGCCAGGGTCACCTGCTCGTCGCCCCTGCGCCGCTGGAGCTCCTCGATGCCGCGGTCGGTGAAGTACACGGCCTAGTAGCTGTCGTCGGCGCGTGCCGGGACCGCAGCGAACGCCTCGCTCATCAGACCCTTCAGCTCCTCGACGTGGCGGGAGTGCTGCCCGACCGACGGTGAGCTGGACTCGGGCCGGGCGATGATCCGCACGGGCCGGTCCAGGGTCTTGAAGAGGTTCAGCTGGAAGTGCGGGGACGGGCCCATGTTGGCCGGCTCGTCCTGCACCCAGCGGATCTCCTTGAGGTTGGGGTAGCGCGCGATCTCCGCCTCGAGCTCGGCCTGCGGGCGCGGGTAGAGCTGCTCGATGCGAGCGATCGCCGTGGTCGGGCTCTCGCCCTGCTGCTTGCCGCGCTCGACCATCAGGTCCCAGGTGATCCGGCCGCTGCAGAGCAGCAGCGTGTCGACCTTCTCGGGGTCGACTACCGCGTCGCCGATGAGCGGCTCGAAGGTGCCCTCGCGGAAGTGCTCCGGCTTGGAGGCCGCCTCCTTGCGCTTGAGCATCGACTTGGGCGTGAACACGATCATCGGCCGGTGCTCGTCGCCGAGCGCGTGCCGGCGCAGCAGGTGGAAGTAGCTCGCCGGTGTGGACGGCTGGGCCACCACGAAGGCATCGTCCGCGGCCATCGTCAGGAACCGCTCGATGCGGGCCGAGGAGTGGTCGGGCCCCTGGCCCTCGTAGCCGTGCGGCAGCAGCAGCACGACACCTGACTGCTGACCCCACTTGGTCTCACCGGAGCTGATGAACTCGTCGATCACGGTCTGGGCACCGTTCACGAAGTCGCCGAACTGGGCCTCCCAGATGACCAGGGCGTCGGGGCGAGCCACCGAGTAGCCGTACTCGAACCCGAGGGCGGCGTACTCCGAGAGCAGTGAGTCGTAGATGTAGAAGCTGGCCTGGTCCTCGGAGAGGTTGGCCAGCGGTGTCCACTCGTTGGCGTTGGTGCGGTCGATGATCGTGCCGAACCGGCTCACGAAGGTGCCCCGGCGCGAGTCCTGTCCGGCCAGTCGCACCGGTCGGCCGTCCATCAGCAGCGAACCCAGCGCGAGGATCTCGCCGGTGCCCCAGTCGATCGGGCCCTGGGTGATCGCGTTGGCCCGACGCTGCAGCTGCGGCTGCACCTTCGGGTGGACGGTGAATCCCTCAGGGGCGCTCACGTAGGCGTCGGAGATCCGCTTCAGCGTCTCGGGGGAGATCGCGGTGGTGAACTCCTCGTGGCTCTTCTCCGGGTAGTCCGGGACGGTGGTCCAGCCCTCGGGAGTGCTGGTGGCCTCGCGGACCTCGGTGAAGACGCGCTCGAGCTGCTGCTGGTAGTCCTTGAGGACCTGCTCGGCCTCCTCCAGCGTGATGTCGCCACGACCGATCAGGGACTCGGTGTAGAGCTTGCGCACCGAGCGCTTCTGCTCGATCAGGTCATACATCAGCGGCTGGGTGTACGACGGGTCGTCGCCCTCGTTGTGGCCGCGACGGCGGTAGCAGACCAGGTCGATCACGACGTCCTTGTTGAACGCCTGGCGGTACTCGAAGGCGAGCCGCGCCACGCGGATGCACGCCTCGGGGTCGTCACCGTTCACGTGGAAGATCGGTGCCTGGACCATCCGGGCCACGTCGGTGCAGTACAGCGACGAGCGCGAGGCGGCCGGCGAGGTGGTGAACCCCACCTGGTTGTTGACCACGACGTGGATGGTGCCGCCGGTGCGGTAGCCGCGGAGCTGGGAGAGGTTCAGCGTCTCGGCCACGACGCCCTGGCCGGCGAACGCGGCGTCGCCGTGGACGAGCAGCGGCAGCACGGGGAACTTCTCGCCCTGGTTGAGCATGTCCTGCTTGGCGCGTGCGATGCCCTCGAGCACCGGGTCGACCGCCTCGAGGTGCGAGGGGTTCGCCGCCACCGAGACCTTGATCGTCTCGCCGGAGTCGGCGATGAACTCGCCCTCGGCGCCGAGGTGGTACTTCACGTCGCCGGAGCCCTGGACCGTGCGCGGGTCGATGTTGCCCTCGAACTCGCGGAAGATCTGGCTGTAGCTCTTGCCGACGATGTTGGCGAGCACGTTGAGCCGACCGCGGTGGGCCATCCCCATCGTGACCTCGTCGAGGCCGGCCTCGGCGGCCGCTTCGCAGATCTCGTCGATCAGCGGCACGGTGGTCTCGCCACCCTCGAGGCTGAACCGCTTCTGGCCGACGAACTTGGTCTGCAGGAAGGTCTCGAACGCCTCGGCCTGGTTGAGCTTGAGCAGGATCCGGAGCTGCTCCTCACGCGGCGGCTTCTGGTGCGGCTGCTCGACGCGCTCCTGGATCCACCGGCGCTGCTCGGGGTCCTGGATGTGCATGTACTCGATGCCGACCGTGCGGCAGTAGGAGTCGCGCAGGATGCCGAGGATCGAGCGCATCTTCATGAACCGGCGCTCGCCACCGAAGGAGCCGGTGGCGAACTCGCGGTCGAGGTCCCACAGCGTCAGGTTGTGCGTCTCGACCTCGAGGTCGGGGTGGCTGCGCTGCTTGTACTCCAGCGGGTCGGTGTCGGCCATCATGTGGCCGCGCACGCGGTAGGCGTGGATCAGCTCGAGGATGCGGGCCTGCTTGCTGATCTCGTCGTCGTGGCTGGTGGAGATGTCCGAGGACCAGCGGATCGGCTCGTAGGGGATCCGCAGCGAGCGGAAGATCTCGTCGTAGAAGTGGTCCTCGCCGAGCAGCAGGCCGTGCACGCGCTTGAGGAAGTCGCCGCTCTGCGCGCCCTGGATCACGCGGTGGTCGTAGGTCGAGGTCAGGGTCAGCACCCGGCTGATCGCGTTGCGGGTCAGGGTGTCCTCGGAGGCGCCCTGGAAACCGGGCGGGTACTCCATCGAGCCGACCCCGATGATCGCGCCCTGGCCCTTCATCAGGCGGGGGACCGAGTGGTTCGTGCCGATCGTGCCGGGGTTGGTCAGGCTGATCGTGGTGCCCTGGAAGTCGGTGACCTGGAGCTTGCCGTTGCGCGCCTTGCGGACGACCTCCTCGTAGGCGGTCCAGAAGTGGGCGAAGTCCATCGTCTCGGCGGCCTTGATGCTGGGCACCAGGAGCTGGCGGGTGCCGTCGTCCTTGGGCAGGTCGATGGCCAGGCCGAGGTTGATGTGCGCGGGCGTGACGAGGTTGGGCTTGCCGTCGACGACGTCGAAGCCGACGTTCATCTCGGGCATGGACTTCAGGGCCTTGACCAGCGCGAAGCCGATCAGGTGGGTGAAGGAGACCTTGCCGCCGCGGGCGCGGGCGAGGTGGTTGTTGATCACGACCCGGTTGTCCCACAGGAGCTTGACCGGCACCGAGCGCACGCTGGTGGCCGTGGGCACGCTCAGGCTGGCGTCCATGTTCTGCACGGTCCGCGCAGGCGCGCCCTTGAGGACGGTGAACCTGGGCTCGTCGGTTGCCGCGGGCTCGGCCTTCTTCTCCGGGTCCTTGGGGGTGGGCTTGGCGGTGCTCTTGGTCTCGGACACGGTCGGGGAGGCCTCGGCCTTCTTCTCGCTGGTCTTCTGGGCGGGCTTCTCGGCCGCGGGCTTCTCGCTGGCCGCAGGGCTGGACTCGGCCGGGCTGGACTGGCCGGGCTGGACTCGGCCGGGCTGGACTTGCTGGAGCCGGAGGACGGGCGGCGCTTGGGCGCGCCGGTCGACTCGGTGACCGTTCCTCCGCCGTTGGAGCCGGACGAGCCTGCTGATCCGGCGGTGTCCTCGCTGCCCGAGGTCTCGCCGGACGTGGTCGAGCCCTGGCGCTGGTCCTTGCCGAAGAAGTCCCACCACACCTTGTCGACGCTGTTGGGGTCCTTCTGGTACCGCTCGTACATCTCGTCGACAAGCCACTCATTGGCTCCGAACGCCGACATCGAGCTGTCCTCGGTTGAATCGGGCACGACCAGTTTCGCCTCTTCCACGAGCGGGTGTGTGGTTACGCCCCAAAGGCTAGACCCCCGGGCGGCAGATCCGCAGGTCAGGCCACTCGGATGGCCTCGGGTGTAGCCAGCATCACGTGAGGCTGGTCGCCGGTCCGGCGGCCGGCCCGGGTCGCCACTGGTGCGTGGCTGGGTGCGGGCGGTGCGGTGCGGCCGGGATGGGTGCCTCCGGCAGGATTCGAACCTGCGACACCTGGTACCGGAAACCAGTGCTCTATCCCCTGAGCTACGGAGGCATGCGCCTCGCGGCACGAGCCCGAACACTACCGGGCGATACGCGGTGCCTGGAACCCGGTGCCCGCCGATAGTCTTGCTCGGTGACTCCCCACCAGATCTCAGCGACAGTCGTCGACGCCCTCACCGCCCTGGTCGAGGGCGGACAGCTCGTCCTCCCGGAGGGCGTCCCCGCCGAGGTGACCGTCGAGCGACCGCGGGAGCGCAGCCACGGTGACTACGCCACGAACGTGGCCATGAAGCTGGCGAAGAAGGCCGGCCTCCCGCCGCGCGAGCTGGCGCAGATGCTCGCGGACCGGCTGGCCCAGGCCGCCGGCGTCGCGAAGGTCGACATCGCCGGTCCGGGCTTCCTGAACATCACCGTCGCCGCGGCCTCGCAGGGACAGGTCGCGGCCGACGTGGTGGCTGCGGGTGCGGCGTACGGCTCCTCGAACACCTTCGCCGGCGAGAAGATCAACCTCGAGTTCGTCTCGGCCAACCCGACCGGGCCGATCCACATCGGCGGCGTCCGCTGGGCCGCGGTCGGTGACGCCCTGGGCCGGGTCTTCACGATGACCGGCGCCGAGGTGACCAGGGAGTACTACTTCAACGACCACGGCGGCCAGATCGACCGGTTCAGCGGCTCGCTGCTCGCCAGCGCCCAGGGCAAGCCGGTCCCGGAGGACGGGTACGGCGGCCAGTACATCGACGACATCGCGGCGGCGGTGCTCGTGAGGCGGCCCGACGCCCTCGACCTGCCCGAGGAGGAGGCGCGTGAGGTGTTCCGCGCCGAGGGCGTGGACCTGATGTTCGCCGAGATCAAGCAGAGCCTGCACGACTTCGGCGTGGACTTCGACGTCTACTTCCACGAGGACAACCTGCACAAGAGCGGAGCCGTCGGCCGGGCCGTGGAGCGGCTCACCGAGCTCGGCAACACCTACGAGCTGGACGGGGCCGTCTGGCTGCGCACCGAGAAGTTCGGTGACGACAAGGACCGGGTGATCATCAAGTCCGACGGTCGCGGCGCCTACCTCTCCGGCGACCTCGCCTACTACCTCGACAAGCGCGAGCGCGGCTTCGACCGCTGCTTCATCATGCTCGGCGCCGACCACCACGGCTACGTGGGCCGGATGATGGCGATGTGCGCCGCCTTCGGCGACACCCCGCACGAGAACCTCGAGATCCTGATCGGTCAGCTCGTCAACCTGGTCCGCGACGGTCAGCCGCTGCGGATGTCGAAGCGAGCCGGCACGGTGGTCACCATCGACGACCTCGTGGAGGCGATCGGGGTGGACGCCGCCCGCTACGCGCTGGCCCGCTACAGCTCGGACTCCATGATCGACATCGACCTCGACCTGTGGGCCAGGCAGTCCAACGACAACCCCGTCTTCACCGTCCAGTACGCCCACGCCCGCGTCGCGAGCCTGCTCCGCAACGCCGCCGACCTCCGGCTCTCCGGTGAGTCGCACCCCGACCTGCTCACGCACGAGAAGGAGGGCGAGCTGCTCCGGGCGCTGGCGGAGTTCCCGCGGGTGGTCGCGAGCGCCGCAGAGCTCCGGGCGCCCCACCGGGTGGCGCGCTACCTCGAGGCACTCGCGGGCTCCTACCACCGGTTCTACGACAACTGCCGGGTGCTGCCGATGGGTGACGAGGAGCCGACGGACCTGCACCGCGCCCGGTTGCTGCTCGTCCAGGCCACCAGGACGGTGCTGGCCAACGGGCTCGGCCTGCTCGGCGTCTCCGCCCCGGAGAGGATGTAGCAGTGCGGGCGCACGAGGCCGGCTGGGCGCACGCCGCCGTCTCGGTCCGGGGACCGGCCTGGCTGCGGGAGCCCGAGGACCCGAACGCCCTCGTGCCGCAGCTGTGGTCGCAGACCGCACGCAAGGTCGACGGCGCCCTGGAGGTGGGTGGCGTCCGGCTGAGCGACCTGGTGGCCGAGCACGGCTCCCCGGCGTACGTGCTGGACGAGGAGGACTTCCGGGCCCGCGCGCGCGCGTTCCGCGACGGCTTCTCCGGTTGGGACGTCTACTACGCCGGGAAGGCCTTCCTCTGCACCACCGTCGCCAGATGGGTCGACGAGGAGGGGCTGAACCTGGACGTGTGCTCGGGCGGTGAGCTCGCCGTCGCCGAGCGGGCCGGGTTCCCGATGGCGCGCGTGGGCTTCCACGGCAACAACAAGACCAGCGCCGAGCTGTCCCGGGCCATCGAGCTCGGTGTGGGTCGGATCGTGGTCGACTCCTTCCACGAGATCCACCGGCTCGCGGACCTCGTCGCGGACCGGCCCGCCTCGGCGCCGTCGGTGAAGGTGATGGTGCGGGTGACCGCCGGTGTCGAGGCGCACACCCACGAGTACATCGCCACCGCCCACGAGGACCAGAAGTTCGGGTTCTCGATCAGCAGCGGTGACGCCCTGGACGCTGTGCGACAGATCCACGGCACCGCTGGCCTCGAGCTGCTCGGGCTGCACTCCCACATCGGCTCGCAGATCTTCGACTCCTCCGGCTTCGAGGTGGCGGCCCGGCGGGTGCTGGCGCTGCACGCCCAGATCTTCGAGGAGCTCGGCGTCGAGCTGCCCGAGCTCGACCTCGGTGGTGGCTTCGGGATCGCCTACACCACCCAGGACGACCCGTCCGAGGCGTCGCAGCTGGCCACGGAGATGGACAAGATCGTCCGGGACGAGTGCGCCGCACGGGACCTCCGCGTCCCGCGCCTGTCGATCGAGCCCGGTCGGGCCATCGCCGGACCGGCCGTCTGCACCGTCTACGAGGTCGGCACCGTGAAGGCGGTCCAGCTGGACGGAGGAGCGGTGCGGACCTACATCTCCGTGGACGGTGGGATGAGCGACAACATCCGCACCGCGCTCTACGACGCCGACTACTCCTGCACGCTGGCCAACCGGTCGTCCGACGCCCCGGGCCTGATGACCCGGCTGGTCGGCATGCACTGCGAGGCCGGGGACATCCTCGTCAAGGACGAGTTCCTGCCGGGCGACGTGGCGCCCGGTGACCTGGTCGCGGTCCCGGGCACCGGCGCCTACTGCCGGTCGATGGCCAGCAACTACAACCACGCCCTGCGGCCGCCGGTGGTCGCGGTCCGGGACGGCGAGTCCCGTGTCGTCGTACGCCGGGAGACGCTCGACGACCTGCTCGCCACCGACCTCGGATGACTCCCGTCGGCCATCAGCCGGATAGGCGTCACGGGGCCGGGCCAGCGATGCGAGGATGGTCGTGATGGACAAGGACACCCAGAAACCAGTTCGCGTCGCACTGCTCGGCTGCGGCGTCGTCGGCTCCCAGGTCGCCCGGCTGCTGCACGAGCAGGCCGGCGACCTCACCGCACGCGTCGGCGCACCGGTCGAGCTGGTCGGCATCGCCGTGCGCCGCCTCGGCCTCGCGCGCGACGTCGACCTCCCCGAGGAGCTGTTCACGACCGACGCCGAGGGGCTCGTCTCCCGCGGCGACATCGACGTCGTCGTCGAGGTCATCGGCGGCATCGAGCCGGCCCGGACGCTGATCCTCTCCGCACTGGCACACGGCGCGAGCGTGGTCTCGGCCAACAAGGCACTGCTCGCCGAGGACGGGAGCACCCTGTTCGCCGCGGCGGAGAAGGCCGGCCGTGACCTCTACTACGAGGCCGCCGTCGCGGGTGCCATCCCGATCCTGCGCCCGTTGCGCGAGTCCCTCGCGGGCGACCAGGTGACGCGGGTGCTCGGCATCGTGAACGGCACCACGAACTTCATCCTGGACCGGATGGACAGCTCCGGCGCCGGCTTCGACGAGGCCCTCGAGGAGGCCCAGGAGCTCGGCTACGCGGAGGCCGACCCGACCGCCGACGTCGAGGGCTTCGACGCCGCGGCCAAGGCCGCGATCCTGGCCAGCCTGGCCTTCCACACCCGCGTCACCGCCGCCGATGTCTACCGCGAGGGCATCGCAGAGGTCAGCGCCAGCGACGTCGCCTCGGCCGCCGAGATGGGCTGCGTGGTCAAGCTGCTCGCCATCTGCGCCGTCGAGGACGGACCTGACGGACGAGCGGTCTCCGCCCGGGTGCACCCCGCGATGATCCCGCGCAGCCACCCGCTGGCCAGCGTCCGTGAGGCCTACAACGCGGTGTTCGTGGAGAGTGCCGCGGCCGGTCAGCTGATGTTCTACGGTCCGGGGGCGGGAGGTGCCCCGACCGCGAGCGCCGTGATGGGTGACCTGGTCACGGTCGCCCGGAACCGGATCTCCGATGTCCGCGGAGCCGGCGAGTCGGCGTACGCCGCGCTGCCGATCCTGCCGATGGGGGAGACCCAGACCCGCTACCACGTGCAGATCGACGTCGACGACAAGGCGGGCGTGCTCGCCGCCGTCGCACTCGCCTTCGCCGAGCACGGTGTCTCGATCCAGACCGTCCGGCAGGAGGGGCGCGGCGACGACGCCCAGCTCGTCGTGGTCTCGCACCGGGCCAGCGACGCCGACCTGGCCGCGACGGTCCAGACGCTGCGCGGCATGCCGAACGTCCGCGACGTCTCGTCGGTGATGCGTGTGGAGGGCGAGTCGGAATGACCCGACGCCCACCGACGCGAGCCTGGCTCGGCGTCATCGAGGAGTACCGCGACCGGTTGGACCTGCCCGAGGGGACACCGACGATCACGCTGCGCGAGGGCGGGACCCCGATGGTGGGATCCGCGTGGCTCTCCGACCTGACCGGCGCAGAGGTGTGGCTCAAGGTCGAGGGTGACAACCCGACCGGCTCGTTCAAGGACCGCGGCATGACCGTGGCGCTCTCGGTGGCTGTCGGCCAGGGCGCCGAGGCCGTCGTGTGCGCCTCGACCGGCAACACCTCCGCGTCCATGGCCGCCTACGCGGCCAGAGCAGGCGTCAAGCCGCTGGTGCTCGTGCCGCAGGGCAAGATCTCGGCGGGCAAGCTGGCCCAGGCCATCGTGCACGGAGCGCAGGTGATCATGGTGCGCGGCAACTTCGACGACTGTCTGCGCATCTCGCGCGAGCTCGCCGAGAACTACCCCGTGGCGCTGGTGAACTCGGTCAACCCGATGCGGCTCCAGGGACAGAAGACCGCCTCGTTCGAGATCGTGGACTTCCTCGGCGACGCTCCCGACCTGCACGTGCTCCCGACGGGGAATGCCGGGAACATCTCGGCGTACTGGATGGGCTATCGCGAGGCGCACCTGGCCGGGGACTCGACCCGGCTCCCGGTGATGCGCGGCTGGCAGGCCTCCGGTGCCGCCCCGTTGGTGCTCGGCGCCCCGGTGCTCGACCCCGAGACGGTCGCCTCGGCGATCCGGATCGGCAACCCGGCGTCGTGGGACCTGGCGATGGAGGCTGCGGAGAGCTCCGGCGGCAAGTTCCGCAAGGTGAGCGACACCGAGATCCTGCAGGCGCAGCGCGAGCTGGCGCAGCGTGACGGCGTCTTCGTCGAGCCGGCATCGGCTGCCGGTGTGGCAGGCCTGCTGCTCGAGGCCTCCGAAGGCATCCGCCACGAGGGCCGGAAGATCGTCGTCACCGTGACCGGCCACGGACTCAAGGACATCGACACTGCGTTGTCCACGTTCACCGACCTCGTCGACACCGTGTGCGACGCCGACGTCGACGCAGCAGCCGCGGCCGCCGGACTGGCCTGAGATGGGGGGCTTCGCGGGCGGCCGGGTCACGGTCGAGGTTCCGGCCACGAGTGCCAACCTCGGTCCCGGGTTCGACTGCCTGGGTCTTGCCCTGGAGCTCACCGACACTCTCGTCGGGGAGGTCATCTCGTCGGGGCTCGAGGTGCACGTCGAGGGTGAGGGGTCTGACGACGTACCCCGCGACGAGCAGCACCTGGTCGTCCGCGCCATGCGTGCGACGTTCGCAGCGCTGGGGACACAGCCGCCCGGGTTGCGCCTGGTCTGCGTGAACCGGATCCCGCACAGCCGGGGGATGGGTTCCTCCTCCGCTGCCATCGTCGGCGGCATCGTGCTCGCTCGTGCCCTGGCCGGCAAGGGGGCCGGCGAGGTCTTCGACGACGCTGCCGCGCTGGCCCTGGCGAACCTGATCGAGGGGCACCCGGACAACGTCGCGCCGGCCCTTCTCGGCGGCTTCGTCGTCAGTGGTCAGTCGGGCGAGGAGGTGTGGGCCCAGCAGGCTCCGGTCGACCCTTCGGTCTCGGCCGTCGTGTTCGTCCCGCCGACCGGGGTCCGGACCGAGGTGGCGCGCGGCCTGCTGCCGGAGACCGTGGCGCATGCGGCAGCGGCAGCCAACAGTGGGCGTGCCGCACTGCTCGTCACGGCGCTGGCCGGGCATCCCGAGCAGCTGCTCCGGGCCACCGAGGACTTCCTGCACCAGCAGCAGCGCGCCCCGGCGATGCCGGAGTCCATCGAGCTGCTGGGGGCCCTCCGCGCCGACGGCGTTCCGGCGGTGATCTCGGGCGCCGGACCCACCGTGCTGGCCTTCATCGCGGACGGCCACGGGCCCTCCGTGGCTGCAGTCTCCGAGCACCGTCCGGCCGGTTGGAAGGTGTACCGCCAGCGTGTCGGTGGCCGGGGAGCGACCGTGCTAATGTGACATTGCGTCACACGACCGGCTCCGGGAACCAAGCGCCGGGACCGACTGAACGGTGACGCACCCCAGCCGATCACCCCAACCTGGAACCCGACATGCCTTCGCGCGTCCGGAGTCACCCAGGCGGAATCGCCCATCACCGCAACAGCTCCGTTGGCGGCTCTCGCCGCACAGCCGCCCAGGGGGAAGGAACCCCGTATGACCGAGACCACCGACACCGCTCCCGACACCGGCGCGGCCGCAGGCGGTGCCCGCAAGGGTGGCCTGAACGCGATGTTGCTGCCCGAGCTGAAGCGGGTCGCCGGCGGGCTCGGGATCAAGGCGACGGGAATGCGCAAGGGCGCCCTGATCGAGGCGATCCGCAGCGCCCAGGCGGGTGGCCAGCCGAGTGCCGGGAAGAGTGGCCCGCCCAGCGGTCAGGTCGAGAGCAGCGAGCGCCAGAGCGCCGAGAACAAGAGCGCCGAGAACAAGAGTGGCGAGACCAAGAACGCCGAGCGGAAGCCCCGGCAGGGCAAGGGCGCGGACCGGAGCGGTTCCGAGACGAGCGTCTCGACCACTCCCGTGCGTGATGGGGACGACCGCGACCAGCGGGAGCAGAAGGCCTCGCCGGCAGCGGCCGGAGACAGCGGCTCGGCCGAGCGGGCGCCTCGTGAGCGCACCCGCACCGGTGACCGTTCGGGCGACCGGGCAACGCAGCGTGGAACCGAACGCAGCGATGCCTCCGAGCAGCAGGGTGGCGCCGGCGACGGCTCGGCCAGTGCCCGCTCGGACGGCAGCAGCCGGGGTGAGGGCCGGGACAACCGCCGCGAGCAGGGTGACGACTCCCAGCGGGACGTCCAGCGCGACAGGCAGGACGGCAACCGCCGCAACGACGAGCGGAGTGAGGGTGGTGACCGCGAGCGCAACCGCGAGGCCAACCGGAACCGCAACGACGACGATCGCAGCCAGAGCGGCAACCGCAACGACGATCGCAACCAGCCCGGCAACCGTGATGGCAACCGTGATGACAACCGTGACGGGAACCGCAACGACAACCGCGACGGGAACCGCAACGACAACCGCGACGGGAACCGGGACAGCAACCGCGACTCGAACCGGAACGCCGCACCCGAGGAGGAGGGCAGCCGGCGCAACCGCCGCCGTCGCGGTCGTGACCGCGACCGAGGCCCCGCCCAGGCCACGGGTGGCAACCAGAGCGCCCCGACCAGCCGCGGCAACCGCAACGAGCCCGACATGCAGGTTCTCGAGGACGACGTCCTGGCGCCCTGCGCCGGGATTCTCGACCTGATGGACAACTACGCGTTCGTCCGGACCAGCGGCTACCTGCCCGGCAGCGACGACGTCTACGTGTCGATGTCGATGGTGCGGAAGTTCGGCCTCCGCCGCGGTGACGCGATCACCGGCCAGGTGCGACAGACCCGCGAGGGCGAGCGCAAGGAGAAGTACAACCCGCTGGTCAAGCTCGACTCGGTCAACGGCTCCGACCCCGACGAGGCCAGGACGCGTGTCGAGTTCAACAAGCTGACGCCTCTGTACCCCTCTGAGCGACTGCGCCTGGAGACGACCTCGACGAACCTGATCGGCCGGGTCATCGACATCGCCGCGCCCATCGGCAAGGGCCAGCGTGGCCTGATCGTCTCGCCGTCCAAGGCGGGCAAGACGATGATCATGCAGTCGATCGCGAACTCGATCACCACCAACAACCCCGAGTGCCACCTGATGGTGGTGCTCGTGGACGAGCGTCCCGAAGAGGTCACCGACTTCGAGCGATCGGTCAAGGGCGAGGTCGTCAGCTCCACCTTCGACCGACCCGCCGGGGACCACACCATCGTCGCCGAGCTGGCCATCGAGCGCGCCAAGCGCCTCGTCGAGCTCGGCCACGACGTCGTCGTGCTCCTCGACGGCATCACCCGCCTCGGACGTGCCTACAACCTCGCCGCGCCGGCGAGCGGCCGGATCCTCTCCGGCGGCGTCGACTCGGCAGCGCTGTACCCGCCCAAGCGCTTCTTCGGCGCCGCGCGCAACATCGAGGACGGCGGCTCGCTGACGATCCTGGCGACGGCGCTGATCGAGAGCGGCTCCAAGATGGACGAGGTCATCTTCGAGGAGTTCAAGGGCACCGGCAACATGGAGATCCGCCTGCGTCGCGACTTCGCCGACAAGCGGATCTTCCCGGCCATCGACGCCGTCCAGTCGGGCACGCGCCGCGAGGAGCTCCTGATGAGCAAGGAGGAGCTGGCCATCGTCTGGAAGCTCCGCCGGGTACTCTCCGGACTGGATGGGCAGCAGGCCCTGGAGCTTCTGCTCGAGCGGTTGAAGAAGTCCCAGAACAACCTCGAGTTCCTGATGCAGGTGCAGAAGACGACGCCGACAGCAGGCGCGCAGGACAACTAGGTCCGATATGACCTCCCACACCCTCTGGTGTGGATATGCTCATAGTCGATAAGTGCTTCAACGAGGGGAAACACATGGCTCGCATCGTGATTGCCGATGACGACGCGGACATCCGCGAACTCGTCGTGTTCAAGCTGCGTCATGGCGGGCACGACGTCGTTCCTGTGGGCGACGGCGCGGCTGCAGTCGAGGCGTGCACCTCGGAGAAGCCCGACCTGGTGATCCTGGACGTGATGATGCCGGGCATGAGTGGTCTCGATGCGGCACGCGCGCTCCGGCAGGACGCCAGCATGGACGGGCTGCCGATCATCATGCTCACGGCCCGTGCGCAGGAGTCCGACATCGAGCAGGGCTTCGAGGCCGGCGCCGACGACTACATCGTCAAGCCGTTCAGTCCCCGGGAGCTGGCCTCCCGGGTCTCCGCGGTCCTCGCACGCAGCCGCTGATCCAACCCCCGGCCGGGCAGCGCGGGACGTCGTTTCGAGGTTGTCCGACCGGTTCGGCGCGCCTCCGGGGCGCGCCCGGGAACACCCGCGCTCCCGCCGCTGTTGTGACCGCACGAGCCGATTCGCTCCCGTCCGGGAGTCGATGGCACACTTGGACGCTGGCTCCGGTTCACGCACCCACCAGAGGTGCGACCCGGGGCTGTAACCCCGAGAGGAAACCCATGAAGAAGGACATCCACCCCGAGTACGTCGAGACCGCGGTCACCTGCACCTGCGGCAACACGTTCACGACGCGCAGCACCTCGCCCAGCGGCTCCATCCGCTCCGAGGTCTGCTCCAACTGCCACCCCTTCTACACGGGCAAGCAGAAGATCCTCGACACCGGTGGCCGCGTGGCCCGCTTCGAGGCGCGCTACGCCAAGAAGGCCGACAAGAAGTAGCTTCCGGGCTCGTGGTTTCCCACGTTCCCGTGGGAAACCCGAGCTTCCCGTCCTCTGCATCGGACGGGAAGCGGATCTTTCCCACGGTCCCGTGGGAAAGCCCAGCCACCTCACGGAGCCTCCCTTGTTCGAAGCCGTCTCTCAGCTCGCCGCGGAACACGCCGAGCTCGAGGGCAGGTTGGCCGACCCCGCGGTCCACGCCGACCAGTCCATGGCCAGGCGACTGGGGCAGCGGTACGCCGAGCTCTCTGCCGTCATGCGTGCCCACGCCGAGTGGCTCAGGCTCGGGGAGGACCTCGAGGCCGCCCGCGACCTGGCCCGTGAGGACCCCGAGGTCGGAGGCTCCTTCGAGGCCGAGGCCGAGGAGCTGACCCGATCCCTGGCCGTCGCCGAGGAGCGGCTGCGCCACCTGCTGATCCCGCGCGACCCGGCCGACGGCAAGGACGTCCTGCTCGAGATCAAGTCCGGCGAGGGTGGCGAGGAGTCCGCGCTGTTCGCCGCCGACCTGCTCCGGATGTACTCCAGGTACGCCGAGCGCCGCGGCTGGTCCACCGAGATCCTCGACGCGAACGAGTCGGACCTCGGGGGCTACAAGTCCGTCACGGTCGCGGTCAAGGCCAAGGGCACCCCGGAACCGGGCGAGGCGCCCTTCGCCCTGCTCAAGTTCGAGGGCGGAGTGCACCGGGTCCAGCGGGTGCCGGTGACCGAGAGCCAGGGCCGGGTGCACACCAGCGCCGCCGGCGTGCTGGTCCTCCCCGAGGCAGAGCAGGTCGAGGTGCACGTCGAGGACAAGGACCTGCGCATCGACGTGTTCCGGTCCAGCGGCCCCGGCGGCCAGAGCGTCAACACCACCGACTCCGCCGTGCGGATCACGCACCTGCCCACCGGGGTGGTGGTGAGCTGCCAGAACGAGAAGTCGCAGCTGCAGAACCGCGAGCAGGCCATGCGGATCCTGCGCGCCCGGCTGCTGCTGGCGGCGCAGGAGGAGGCCAGCGCCGAGGCCAGCGACGCTCGACGCGTGCAGGTCCGGACCGTGGACCGCTCCGAGCGGATCCGCACCTACAACTACCCGGAGAACCGCATCTCCGACCACCGCACGGGCTACAAGTCCTACGACCTGGACCGCGTCCTGGACGGTGACCTCGAGCCGGTGATCGCCTCCAGCGTCGAGGCGGACCTGGCGGCCCGCCTCGAGGCGCTGGGCGAGTGAGCGATGGCTGACGTGCGGGCGCTGGTGCGCGACGCGGCGGCACGGCTCACCGCCGCCGGGGTGGGCAGTCCGGAGCACGACGCCGCGGAGCTGCTGGCGCACACGCTCGGCACCAGCCGTGGCCGGCTGGCTCTGGTCGACGACGTCCACCCTGACGCGCTCGAAGCCTTCCAGGCCCTGGTCGCGCGCCGTGCAGACCGTGAGCCGCTGCAGCACCTCACCGGGACGGCAGGGTTTCGTCACGTCGAGCTGCGCGTCGGCCCGGGGGTGTTCGTGCCCAGGCCCGAGACCGAGCTGCTCGCCGGCTGGGCCATCGACCGGGCCGCTGAGCTCACGCCCCGGACCGGCGGGTCGCCGGTCGTCGTCGACCTGTGCTGCGGGTCGGGGGCCATCGCGCTCAGCGTGGTCGACGAGGTCCCGGCGGCCAGTGTGCACGCGGTGGAGCTCGACCCGGCGGCGCACGCGTGGGCCGAGCAGAACCTGGCCGGGTCCGGCGTGGACCTGCGCCTCGGGGACATGGCGGACGCCTTCCCCGACCTCGACGGCACCGTCGACGTGGTGGTCTGCAACCCGCCGTACATCCCGCTCGAGGCCTGGGCGAGCGTGGCCCCGGAGGCCCGTGACCACGACCCGGCGCTGGCGTTGTGGTCAGGGGAAGACGGACTCGATGCGATCCGGGTCCTCGAGGCGCGCGCAGCCCGGTTGTTGCGCCCCGGTGGCTGGGTGGGGGCGGAGCACGCGGACGTCCAGGGTGAGTCAGCGGCGCAGGTGTTCCTCGACGCGGGTCGCTGGACCGAGGTCCGCGACCATCTCGACCTGGCAGGCCGTGCACGCTACGTGTCGGCGCGGCTGGCACGATGACGGAACGCCGACCGTCAGGATGAAGCTGTGAGCACCCGCTACGACCTCTCCGACCCCGAGAGCCGCGAGTCCGGCCTGGCGGCAGCCGTGGCCGCCGTACGCCGCGGACAGCTGGTGGTGCTGCCGACCGACACGGTCTACGGCATCGGTGTGGACGCCTTCGACGGTGACGGAGTGCAACGGCTCCTGGACGCCAAGGGGCGCGGTCGCGACATGCCGCCGCCCGTGCTGATCTCGGCCACGACCACGCTGGAGGCGCTGGCCACGGACCTTCCCGGCTGGGTCGACGGACTGACCGAGAGGTTCTGGCCGGGTCCGCTGACGATCGTGTGCCGCCAGCAGCCCTCGTTGCGCTGGGATCTCGGCGAGACTCGCGGGACCGTCGCGGTGCGGATGCCCGACGACCAGGCCGCGCTCGACCTGCTGGGCCGCACCGGCCCGCTGGCCGTCTCCTCGGCCAACCTCACCGGTGAGGCCGCCGCAACCGACGCCGACGCCGCGGAGCGGATGCTCGGCGACAAGGTCGAGGTGCTGCTCGACTCGGGGCCGACCGCCGGCTCCCTCGCCTCCACCATCCTCGACTGCACCGGCATCCGGCCGCGGATCCTTCGACACGGAGCGATCGCGGCCGCTGAGCTGGCAGCCGTCCTGGAGAGCCTGGGCACCACCCTTGAGTCGGACGACCTGCCTGACGACGAACCCGAGGATTCCGAAGCTGGAACGGGAGAAGACCCCGGGACACAGGCCGGGCCCGACCTTGCGTGAGTACCTGCTCGTCTTCCTGGTCGCAGCCGTGGCCAGCTATCTGCTGTGCGTCTTCGCCCGCGAGCTGGCGATCAGGTCAGGTGCGGTGGCGCGGGTGCGCGACCGTGACGTGCACGCGACCCCGATCCCGTACTTCGGGGGTGTGGCGATGCTCGGTGGCCTCGGGGCAGGGCTGCTCGTGGCCCAGCACCTGCCGTTCCTGAGCACCTCGCAGCCCTTCGTCTTCCACGACTCCGGCATCGTGCTCCTGGCGGGGGCGATGATCTGCGCCGTGGGCGTCGTGGACGACCTGATCGAGCTCGACGCCCTGACCAAGCTCGGCGGCCAGATCGTCGCGGCCGGGTTCATGGTGCTCAACGACGTGCAGCTGTGGTCGCTGAACCTCCCCGGCGTCGGCCAGTTCGTGCTCGACCCGACCCAGGCCGTGCTGCTGACGATGCTGCTGGTGGTCGGCACGATGAACGCGGTCAACTTCGTCGACGGGCTGGACGGGCTGGCCGGGGGAGTCGTGCTGATCGGAGCGGTCGCGTTCTTCCTGTTCTCCTACAAGCTCGCGGACGCCAACGGTGAGACCCTCGCGATCACCGCTGCGCTTCTCTGCGCGGCGATGGGTGGGGCGTGCGCCGGCTTCCTGCCACACAACTTCTTCCCGGCGCGCATCTTCATGGGCGACTCGGGCTCGATGCTCCTCGGCCTGGTGCTCTCCGGGTCGACGCTGACCCTCACCGGCCAGTTCGCCTCGGTCACGGTGGACGGGAGCGGCTCCGGCGGCGAGAGGTCGATCGTGATGCTGCTGCCGATCCTGCTGCCGATCTCGGTGCTGATCGTGCCGCTCGCGGACCTGGTGCTGGCCGTCGTACGCCGCACCCGGCGGGGGCAGGCGTTCTACCAGCCGGACAAGGAGCACCTGCACCACCGGTTGCTCGAGATCGGGCACAGCCAGCGCCGAGCCGTGCTGATCATGTGGATGTGGGCTGGCCTGATCGCCTTCGGCGGCGTGCTGATCAGCCTCTACTCCGGCCCGTTGACGTGGACCGTGCTCGCCGGAGCAGCGCTGAGCACGGTGCTGCTGACCTTCATCCTGCCGCGGCTCCAGCGGCCGGGGGAGACCCGGACCGAGGACCACCTGGTGCGCTGAACGGGGCCGGTTTCTCGCAGCCGGCGACTTTGTGCTAGTTTTCACAAGCACCGCCAACCGCCCGATGACCGCCCCCTCGTACGCCGAGGAGCGTCACCAGACGACGACGATGAGGCCGCCCATGTCGACGACCGCCCGCCCCCGCCAGGGGCACCCACGTGGCAGGACCCCCAGGGTCCTCGCCGTGTCGGCGGGGTCCGTCGTGGCAGCCGTGGCCGTCGTGACCACCGCGGGTGGCCTGGCATCCGGTGAGCCCGGCGCCTACGGCGCCCTCGTCGGTGGCGGGATCGCTCTGGCCTTCTTCGTCTTCGGCTCGGCCGTCGTGATCGGGGCCACCCGGGTGGCACCCCAGGCGGCCCTGATGATGGCGGTGCTCACCTACACCCTGCAGGTGGCCGCGGTCGCCCTTGCCTTCGCGGCGCTCTCGAACTCCGGGGTCATGGAAGAGACGCTGGCGCCCGGCTGGCTGGCCGGTGGCGTGATCGCCGCCACCGTCGCCTGGACCGCCGGACAGCTGGTCGCCACGGCCCGCGCACGGGTCCCGGTCTACGACATCGAACTCCCCGGTGAGCGCCCCATCGCGCCCGCGTCGAACGCGGTTGACGCGTCGGAGCCGGCCCCGGACGAGGCGTCCCAGCGGCGAGAGCCGGGTGCGCCGTGAAGTCCGCCGACTGCTACGCTCCCACCCCAATGGCTCAGCAGGAACCTGTGCACGAGACCCCCCCTGCCGGTGACCCTTGGCACGCTTTCGGCTACCTGGTGGCCGGGGTGGCGTTCTACGGACTGCTCGGCTGGCTCGCAGACCTGTGGTTCGGGACATCGTTCCTGGTGGCCATCGGAATCCTTGCTGGTGCTGGCCTCGGGGTCTTTGCCACGTGGTCGAGGTTCCGGATCGAACCTGGCAACGCAGACGTAAGTGCTTCGAAGAAGAAGAACGTGACGAAACAGGAGTTGCAGTGAGCCTCACCCCGACGCTCGTCACCCGTACCGAGGGCTTCGTGCCCCCAGGCCCGGGTGACTTCAACCTGCCGCCGATCGGTCCCAGCTCCACGTTCGAGTTCCTCGGCCAGGAGATGTACCTCGGTGTCACCAAGCCGATGCTGCAGCTGGTGATCGGCGCAGTCCTCGTCTTCGTGGTCTTCCGCGCCGCGGCGGCGAAGCGTGCCATGGTCCCGGGCAAGCTGCAGTACGTCGGCGAGCTCGGCTACGGCTTCGTCCGCAACTCGCTCGGCCGCGACATCATCGGCAGCAAAGACTTCATGCGGTTCGTGCCGTTCCTGTTCGCGCTGTTCTTCTTCGTGCTGCTGAACAACCTCTTCGCGACCGTTCCCGGCTTCGAGTTCCCGACCTTCTCCCGTGCTGGCATGGTCTACGGCCTGGTCCTGATCAGCTGGCTGGTCTACAACATCGCCGGCATCAAGGCGCAGGGCGGCGTGCTCGCCTACCTCAAGCACCAGACCGTTCCCCCGGGCGTCCCGCCCGCGATGCTGGTCCTGCTGATCCCGCTGGAGTTCCTCTCCAACATCCTGGTCCGGCCGCTCACGCTGGCCCTGCGACTCTTCGCCAACATGCTCGCCGGCCACCTGCTGCTGATCCTGTTCGCACTCGGTGGCGAGTACCTCCTGATCCACGGTGCGGCCATGGTCAAGCCCGTCGGCATCCTGGCGTGGCTGATGTTCATCGTGATCGCCTTCCTCGAGGTGCTGGTGCAGTTCCTCCAGGCCTACGTCTTCGTCCTGCTCAACGCGCTCTACATCTCCGGCGCCATCGCCGAGGAGCACTGAGCACCCAGAACCTCTCCCGGCTCGCCGGGGGCTTGCAACACCACAACTGAACACATCGAAAAGCTGAACCAACCGAAAGGAACAAGCCGTGCTTCCTATGGCTATCGACGGCGGCAATCTCAACATGATCGGCTACGGCCTGGCCGCCATCGGCCCGGGCATCGGCATCGGTCTGATCTTCGCCGCATACCTCAACGGTGTGGCGCGTCAGCCCGAGGCGCAGGGTCGCCTGCAGACGATCGCCTTCCTGGGCTTCGCCCTCGCCGAGGCGCTCGCGATCATTGGTATTGCCCTCGCATTCGTGCTCTGACCGCACACCCCCTGACGAAGGACCGAGCACATGTATGTGATCCCGCTCGCCGGTGAAGAGAAGCTCAACCCTCTGATCCCGCACCCGATCGAGATCGTGCTGTCGATCGTGGTCTTCGGCCTGCTCTACTACCTGGCCAAGAAGTACGTCGTGCCCAACTTCGAGAAGACGTTCGCCGAGCGCACGTCCGCCATCGAGGGTGGGCTCCAGGCAGCTGAGACCAAGCAGGCCGAGGCCGACGCCAAGCTGGCCGAGCTCGAGCAGCGTCTCTCGGAGGCTCGCCACGAGGCGGCCAAGATCCGTGAGGACGCTCGGGAGCAGGGCGCCCAGATCGTGGCGGAGATGCGGCAGCAGGCGCAGGACGAGGCCAACCGCATCACCGAGCACGGCAAGGCGCAGATCGAGGCCGAGCGGCAGCACGCCGTGACCTCGCTCCGCGCCGAGGTGGGCAGCCTGGCCACGTCGCTGGCCGGTCGCATCGTCGGGGAGAGCCTCGAGGACGACGACCGCTCCGGACGTGTGGTCGACCGCTTCCTGGCCGACCTCGAGCTGCACAACGAGGCCAAGGACGCCGGCGCGAGCACCAACGGAGCCGGCTGATGGCAGGCTCCGACCTGCGAGGCGCTTCGGCGGACGCGCTGGCGGCCCTGAGCGACAAGCTCGAGGGCACCAGCACCACGGACGCAGCCCAGCTCGGCGAGGACCTGTTCGGCGTCGCCGCACTGTTCCGCGCCGAGCCGGGGCTGCGCCGGGTGGCCACCGATGTCTCGACCGACTCGTCCGCGAAGTCGGGTCTGCTCCGGCAGCTCCTCGAGGGCAAGGTGGGCGCCCCCGCGCTCGACCTGGTCGCCGACGCGGTCGAGCGGCGATGGACCTCCACCAGGGACCTCGCCGACGCGCTGGAGATCCTGGGGGTCGTCGCCGTCGTGAACTCCGCCGGTGACAACGCCGAGCGGCTCTCCGACGAGCTCTTCGCGGTCGGTCGCCTGATCGACGCACAGCCCGACCTGCGCACCGCCCTCTCGGACCCCGCACGCTCGGGGGCCGACAAGGCCGCGCTGCTCCGGGACGTGCTCGACGGCAAGACCCTGCCGGCCACGCTTCGGCTGGCCGAGCAGGCCCTCAGTGGCAGCCACCGCAGCGTGACGGTCGCCATCGAGGAGTACCAGAAGGTCGCCGCGGACGCACACGGTCAGCGGGTGGCCGAGGTCCGGGTCGCCCACGAGCTCAGCAACGACGAGCTCACCCGACTGCAGGACGCGCTCAGCAACCAGTACGGCCGCACCGTGCACCTCAACGTCGTGGTCGACCCGAAGGTCATCGGCGGGATGCGCGTGGCGATCGGCGACGACGTCATCGACGGCACCGTCTCCGGGCGGCTCGACGACGCGCGCCGCAGGCTCGCAGGCTAGGTCCTCATCGGGCCCCGGCCCGCTGACACATTCAGAACCATTGTTTTGACGCAACGGAGAGTAGGGACAACAGATATGACGGAGCTTTCGATCCGTCCGGAGGAGATCCGGGACGCGCTGCAGCGCTTCGTGTCCGATTACCAGCCGGAGGCAGCCAGCAAGGAAGAGGTCGGAACGGTCGCGGAGGCCGGCGACGGTATCGCCCGCGTCTCCGGACTGCCCTCGGCCATGGCCAACGAGCTCCTCGAGTTCGAGGACGGCACGCTCGGCATCGCCCTGAACCTCGACACCCGCGAGATCGGTGTCGTCGTGCTCGGTGACTTCTCCGGCATCGAGGAGGGCCAGAAGGTCCGTCGCACCGGCGAGATCCTCTCGGTCCCCGTCGGCGACGGCTTCATGGGCCGCGTCGTGAACCCGCTCGGTGTCCCGATCGACGGCCTCGGCGAGATCGAGTCGGACTCCCGACGCGCCCTCGAGCTCCAGGCTCCCGGCGTGATGGCCCGCAAGTCGGTGCACGAGCCGCTCGCCACCGGCATCAAGGCGATCGACGCGCTGACCCCGATCGGCCGTGGCCAGCGCCAGCTGATCATCGGTGACCGCTCGACCGGCAAGACGACGATCGCGATCGACACGATCATCAACCAGAAGCAGAACTGGGAGTCCGGTGACCCGGACAAGCAGGTGCGCTGCATCTACGTCGCCATCGGCCAGAAGGGCTCGACCATCGCCTCCGTGCGTGGCGCCCTCGAGGAGGCCGGCGCGATGGAGTACACCACCATCGTCGCGGCCCCCGCGTCCGACAGCGCCGGGTTCAAGTACCTCGCGCCGTACACCGGTTCGGCGATCGGCCAGCACTGGATGTACGACGGCAAGCACGTCCTCATCGTGTTCGACGACCTGAGCAAGCAGGCCGACGCCTACCGCGCCGTCTCGCTGCTGCTGCGTCGCCCGCCGGGCCGAGAGGCGTTCCCCGGCGACGTCTTCTACCTGCACAGCCGCCTGCTCGAGCGTTGCGCGAAGCTCTCCGACGAGCTGGGCCACGGCTCGATGACCGGTCTGCCGATCGTCGAGACCAAGGCCAACGACGTCTCGGCGTTCATCCCGACCAACGTCATCTCCATCACCGACGGCCAGATCTTCCTGCAGTCGGACCTGTTCGCGTCCAACCAGCGCCCGGCGATCGACGTCGGTGTGTCGGTGTCCCGCGTGGGTGGCTCGGCGATGACCAAGGCGATGAAGGCCGTGACCGGCTCGCTCAAGGTCGACCTGGCGCAGTTCCGCGCCATGGAGGCTTTCGCGATGTTCGCCTCGGACCTCGACGCAGCCTCGCGTCAGCAGCTCGACCGCGGTCAGCGGCTGATGGCGCTGCTCAAGCAGCCGCAGTACTCGCCGTACCCGCTCGAGAACATGACGATCTCGCTGTGGCTGGGCACCTCCGGACGCCTGGACGCGGTCCCGGTCGACGACGTGCTCCGCTTCGAGCAGGAGTTCCTGGACTTCCTGCACCGCTCGCACGACGGGATCCTCGCGGGCATCCGCGAGAGCCTGAAGTTCGAGGACGAGGACGGCACTGCCAAGGCCTACGACGAGTTCCTGAACCAGTTCGAGACCTCCGACGGCGACTCCATCAAGAAGCCCGGCACCGAAGCAAAGGCCGAGGCTCTCGAGGACGAGGACGTCGAGCAGGAGCAGATCGTCAAGCAGAAGCGGGGCTGACCCATGGCCCTATCGCTGCGTGAGTACCGCGCGCGGATCAAGTCGACCGAGTCGATGAAGAAGATCACCCGCGCCATGGAGCTCATTGCTGCGTCCCGGATCATCAAGGCGCAGCAGCGGGCACAGGCGGCAGCGCCGTACGCCCGTGAGCTGACCCGTGCGGTCTCGGCGGTGGCCACCTTCTCCAACGTCGAGCACCCGCTGACCACCGAGCCGGAGGACCCCAAGCGGGCCGCCGTGCTCATCGTGACCAGCGACCGGGGTCTCGCCGGTGCCTACTCCTCGAGCGTGCTCAAGGAGGCCGAGCGCCTCGCTGAGAAGCTGCGCGAGGAGGGCAAGGAGATCGAGACCTACATCTGCGGTCGCAAGGGGCAGGGCTACTTCAAGTTCCGCAGCCGCCCCATCGTGCACGCGTGGACCGGCTTCTCCGACCAGCCCAGCTATGACATCGCCCGCGAGGTGGGGGAGACCCTGATCGCGGCCTTCCTCCGGGAGGACGACGAGGAGCCCGAGGAGGGCGACCTCGGTGGTGTCGGCGTGGACGAGGTGCACGTGGTCTACACGCGCTTCAGGTCCATGCTGGTCCAGGAGCCGACCGCCGTGCGGCTGCTGCCGCTGGAGGTCGTCGAAGGCACCGAGAAGCCCGCGGAGGAGGACGTGCTCCCGCTCTACGAGTTCGAGCCGTCTGCCGCCGAGGTGCTCGACGGACTGCTGCCGCGCTACGTCCAGAGCCGGATCTTCTTCGCCATGCTGCAGGCCGCCGCTTCCGAGCTGGCTGCCCGACAGCGTGCGATGAAGTCGGCGACGGACAACGCCGACGAGATGATCAAGAAGTACACCCGAATCGCCAACCAGGCCCGCCAGGCCGGCATTACCCAGGAAATCAGCGAGATCGTCGGTGGCGTCAACGCGCTGGCCGACGCTAACGCCGGGAGTGAGTGAGAGACATGACTGCCACTGTTGAAGAGACCAAGACCGCTGAGAGCCCGGGCGGCGTCGGACGGATCGCGCGAGTCACGGGTCCCGTCGTGGACGTGGAGTTCCCGAGCGACTCGATGCCGGAGATGTACAACAAGCTCGAGGTCGAGCTGGAGCTGATGGGCGAGACGCGCACGCTCTCGCTCGAGGTCGCGCTGCACATCGGTGACGGCATGGTCCGCGCCATCTCGCTGCAGCCCACCGACGGCCTCGTCCGTGGCGCCCAGGTGCGCGACACCGGCGGCCCGATCTCGGTGCCCGTCGGCGACGTCACCCTCGGCCGGGTGTTCAACACCCTGGGCGAGTGCCTCAACCTCGAGGAGGGCGAGACGCTCGACGTCAAGGAGCGCTGGGGCATCCACCGCCAGGCGCCCGCCTTCGACCAGCTGGAGTCGAAGACCCAGATGTTCGAGACCGGCATCAAGGTCATCGACCTGCTCACCCCCTACGTGCAGGGCGGCAAGATCGGCCTGTTCGGTGGTGCCGGTGTCGGCAAGACCGTGCTGATCCAGGAGATGATCGCCCGAGTCGCCAAGGACCACGGTGGTGTGTCCGTGTTCGCCGGTGTCGGCGAGCGCACCCGCGAGGGCAACGACCTCATCGTCGAGATGGAGGAGGCCGGCGTCATCGGTCAGACCGCCCTCGTCTTCGGCCAGATGGACGAGCCGCCGGGCACCCGCCTGCGGGTGGCGCTGTCCGCGCTGACGATGGCGGAGTACTTCCGCGACGTACAGAACCAGGACGTGCTGCTCTTCATCGACAACATCTTCCGGTTCACCCAGGCCGGCTCGGAGGTGTCGACCCTGCTGGGCCGGATGCCCTCGGCCGTGGGCTACCAGCCCAACCTGGCCGACGAGATGGGTGTGCTCCAGGAGCGGATCACCTCGACGCGTGGTCACTCGATCACCTCGATGCAGGCGATCTACGTGCCGGCGGACGACTACACCGACCCGGCCCCTGCCACCACGTTCGCGCACCTCGACGCGACCACCGAGCTGTCGCGAGAGATCGCGTCGCTCGGCATCTACCCGGCCGTGGACCCGCTGACCTCGACCTCGCGGATCCTGGACGCCCAGTACATCGGGCAGGAGCACTACGACTGCGCCGTGCGGATCAAGCAGATCCTGCAGCGCAACAAGGAGCTCCAGGACATCATCGCGATCCTCGGTGTCGACGAGCTCTCCGAGGAGGACAAGATCATCGTCTCCCGGGCCCGTCGCATCCAGCGGTTCCTGTCGCAGAACACCTACGTCGCCAAGCAGTTCACCGGCATCGAGGGCTCGACCGTCCCCGTGGCCGACACCATCGAGGCGTTCAACAAGATCGCCGACGGTGAGTACGACCACGTGGCCGAGCAGGCCTTCTTCATGTGCGGTGGCCTCGACGACGTCGAGAAGCGTTGGGCGGAGATCCAGAAGCAGACCGGGTCGTCGTCGTGAGCGACAGCACCCTCCAGGTAGAGCTCGTTGCTGCCGACCGGCTGGTGTGGTCGGGTGAGGCCAAGATGGTCATCGCCCGCACCACGGAGGGCGACGTCGGCATCCTGCCGCACCACGCACCGATGCTCTCGTTGATGGTCGACGGGGTCGTGGACGTGCAGACGTCCGAGGGGGAGACCTGGATCGCAGCGGTCGACGCCGGGTTCCTGTCCGTGGCCAACAACCGGGTCTCGGTGCTCTCCGAGCACATCGAGCTCTCGCACGAGATCGACCTCGAGAAGGCGCGCCGTGAGCTCGAGCGGGCCAAGGAGAGCGGCGAGAACGACGACGAGGCACAGGCAGCCGTGCGTCGCTACGAAGCTCGCGTCCGCGCGGCGGAGCACGCTTCCTGAACCCAGGCCACGCGCCTGCGTCACCGACCAGATCACGAGGACCGCTCCGGACACCGGGGCGGTCCTCGCTGCGTGTGGGCCATCTCCTAGGCTGAAACCCTCATCCGACGGTTGCGGCTGAACGAGGTATCGAATGCCGGTGTGGCAATGGCTGCTCGACTCAGCTGGTGCCGTCCTGCTCGTGCTCCTGCTGTTCGGGATCGTGCTCGTGGTCAGGCGCCGGGTGCTCTCCCGGCACGGGGGCACCTTCGAGCTCAGCGTGCGTGACCTGAACCAGCCCGGTGGCCGCGGCTGGGTGCTGGGCCTGGGGCGCTATCGCGAGGACTCCCTCGACTGGTACCGGATCTTCTCCCCGCTGCCCAGACCACGCCGGTCCTGGAGCCGCAACGACCTCACCTTCGAGTCGCAGCGCCGACCGAAGCGGGCAGAGGAGTACGCCCTCTACGCCGGCCACGTCGTCGTCGTGTGCAGCACACCGCACGGCAGGGTCGAGCTGGCCATGAGTCCGGACTCGCTCACCGGGCTCCAGTCCTGGCTCGAAGCCGGGCCGCCCGGGTCCCGCCCGTCCCGCTGACCCCAGGTTTCCCACGGTCCCGTGGGAAACCCGAGCTTCCCGTGCTTTGCAAAGGACGGGAAGCTCGGGTTTCGTACGGGAAGCTGTGACTGCTGTGACGGTATGACGCACACGCTGCCGACGCGCCGGGGCGGTTCACGCTCCGGGGGACTACTTGCTCGGGGACTGCTCGCCGCGCTCGCCACCGGGCACCCACAGGACGTCGCCGACCTCGCGGTTGGCGTGTCTGGCGAGGATGAAGAGCAGGTCGGAGAGCCGGTTGAGGTACTTGATGGCCTGCACGTTCATCGAGTCGGCGTACTGCTCGTGGGCCGCCCAGGCCGAGCGCTCGGCACGGCGGCAGACCGTGCGCGCGACGTGCAGGTGCGCCGCGGCCAGCGTGCCGCCGTTGAGGATGAACGAGCGCAGCGTGGGAAGCGACTCGTTGTACTGGTCGCACCAGCCCTCGAGTCGCTCCACGTAGTCCGCCTCGATGCGCAGCGGCGGATACTCCGGGTTCTCCACCACCGGCGTGCAGAAGTCGGCCCCCACGTCGAAGAGGTCGTTCTGGATGTGGGTGAGCACGGTGACGACGTCGGGGTCGAGCTCGCTCGAGGCCAGCACCAGGCCAAGGTGGGCGTTGGTCTCGTCGACGTCGGCGTAGGCCAGCAGCCTCAGGTCGGTCTTGGTGGTCTCGCTCATGTCACCGAGACGGGTGGTGCCGGCGTCGCCGGTGCGCGTGTAGATGCGAGTCAGGTTGACCATGACGCCAGCCTAGGGGGCGAACCACCGGGTCGAGCCTTCGCCCGTGGCCGGGAGCGGCCGCGGATAGTCTCAACACCATGGGCAGCTTCCGCGTCGTCTCCGAGGGTCCGCTGACCCGGCCGCTGGCCGGGACCGTGTACGTCGGGGGCGCCAAGAACTCCGCGTTGAAGCTGATGGCGGCCGCACTGCTGGCACCGGGCAGGTCGGTCATCCACAACGTGCCGGACATCCTCGACGTCACCGTGATGGGCCAGCTCCTGCGTCAGCTCGGTTGCACGGTCGAGATCGAGCACCCGGCGGACGCCGACCCGACCACGGGTCCCACGACCGGACGAGCCACGATCGAGGTGCCCGAGGAGCTCGAGCACGAGGCCCCCTACGAGCTGGTACGCCGCCTGCGGGCATCGATCGCCGTGCTCGGCCCGCTCGTCGCCCGCTGCCGGCTGGCCAGTGTGGCCCTGCCGGGGGGCGACGCGATCGGGTCCCGGGGCCTGGACATGCACATCCGCGGACTCGAGGAGCTCGGTGCCGAGGTGCGGGTCGAGCACGGTCAGGTCGTCGCCGAGGTCCCTGGGGGACTGGTCGGGGCGAACCTGTGGCTGGACTTCCCCTCGGTCGGCGCCACCGAGAACCTGCTGATGGCCGCCGTGCTGGCCCGCGGGACCACCGTGATCGACAACGTCGCCCGCGAGCCCGAGATCATCGACCTGTGCCAGATGCTGCTCGCGATGGGCGCCCAGATCGAGGGTGTCTCCACCTCGACCCTGGTGATCCACGGAGTCGACCGGCTCAACCCGGTGGAGCACCGCACGGTCACTGACCGGATCGTGGCCGGCACCTGGGTCTTCGCGACCGCGATCGCCGGGGGTGACCTGCACATCGAGGGCGGGGTCACCCACCACCTCGACATCGTCCTGGACAAGCTCGCGGCCTCCGGCGCCCAGATCGAGCCCAGCGAGACCGGGTTCACGGTGCGGGTGCACCGCCGGCTCGACTCCTTCGACGTCGCCACGCTGCCCTACCCGGGCTTCCCGACCGATCTCCAGCCGTTCGCGATGGCGCTGGCGGCCGTCTCGTCGGGCACCGCGATGATCACCGAGAACGTCTTCGAGGCCCGGTTCATGTTCGCCCAGGAGCTGGCGCGGCTGGGCGCGGACCTGCGCACCGACGGGCACCATGCGGTGGTCCGGGGGGTGCCGCTGCTCTCCGGCGCGCCCGTGGTGGCCCACGACATCCGCGCCGGGGCGGCGCTGGTGCTGGCGGGCCTCGCGGCCCAGGGCACGACCGTGGTCGCCGAGTCACAACACATCGACCGGGGCTACCCCCGCTTCGCCGAGGCGTTGGCGGCCGTCGGCGCCGGCGTGGATCGCCTCCCGGACTAGTCCGGCACCCTCGAGTCCGGGGTGCAATGCCCCGTTCATCCGTGTTTTCCGTCTCTCGTCGGCGCGCCCCGGTACTCAACGGACTCCCCAGGATCGATATTGGGAGCCTGGAGGACCGTGGGAGGGGGCTCGCATGGAATACAGGACCAACGACAACACCCTGGAGCTGGCCGGCTCCCTGGACGTGCGCTGCACCGCGGAGCTGCGCGCGATCGTCTACGCCCTGCTCGCGGAGCAGGAGGGCGACGTGCTCGTCGACATCGACCGGGTGCACTCGGTCGACATGACCACCTTGAAGATGCTGGCGGTGGCCAACCGTGCCGCCGAGCGCGAGGGCCGACGGGTGATGCTGCGCGGCGGCACGCCCGGCGTACGTCGCCTGCTGCACCTCTCGAACCTGCGCTGGATGCTTCCGGTCGAGCCCACGAACCGCTCGAGGGCCGTCTGAGCGCTGGCCCGGATCGCTCCCGGCCGGTCTCCGCACGCCGATGTGACCCACGCCGCAAGTGACAGACTCCACAGGCCTTACCGCTCGACGCCCGGCGGGCCTACGCTGCCGCACATGAACGACAACCCCGCAGCGAGGCCCGAGAAGGACCGTCCCTGGGTGATGCGCACCTACGCCGGTCACTCCTCGGCGGCCGAGTCCAACAAGCTCTACCGGATGAACCTCGCCAAGGGGCAGACCGGGCTGTCGGTGGCCTTCGACCTGCCGACCCAGACCGGCTACGACCCGGACTCCGCGCTCTCGCGTGGCGAGGTGGGCAAGGTCGGTGTGCCGATCCCGCACCTCGGCGAGATGCGTCGGCTCTTCGAGGACATCCCCTTGACCGGGATGAACACCTCGATGACGATCAACTCCACCGCGATGTGGCTGCTCGCGCTCTACCAGGTGGTCGCGGAGGAGCAGAACCCCGGCATGGAGCCGCTGGAGGTCGCTCACCAGCTGGCCGGCACCACCCAGAACGACATCATCAAGGAGTACCTCTCCCGCGGCACCTACGTGTTCCCGCCGGAGCACTCGCTGAGACTGATCTCGGACCTGATCTCCTACACGGTCAACGAGATCCCGAAGTGGAACCCGATCAACATCTGCAGCTATCACCTGCAGGAGGCCGGAGCCACCCCGACCCAGGAGCTGGCGTTCGCGCTGTGCACCGCGATCGCCGTCCTGGACACCGTGAAGGACTCCGGGCAGGTCTCGGAGGACGACTTCGAGAAGGTCGTCGGCCGGATCTCGTTCTTCGTCAACGCAGGGGTCCGGTTCATCGAGGAGACCTGCAAGATGCGGTCCTTCGTCCGGCTGTGGGACGAGATCACCCGCGAGCGCTACGGCGTCCGCGACGAGAAGATGCGCCGGTTCCGCTACGGGGTGCAGGTCAACTCGCTCGGCCTCACCGAGGCCCAGCCGGAGAACAACGTCCAGCGGATCGTGCTGGAGATGCTCGGTGTCACCCTGTCCAAGAACGCCCGCGCCCGCGCCGTACAGCTCCCTGCGTGGAACGAGGCGCTCGGCCTGCCCCGGCCGTGGGACCAGCAGTGGTCGCTGCGGCTCCAGCAGGTGCTGGCCTTCGAGTCCGACCTGCTCGAGTACGACGACATCTTCGAGGGTTCGGTCGTCATCGAGGCGAAGGTCGACCAGATGGTCGCGGACGCCCGCGCCGAGATCGACCGCGTCCAGGCTCTCGGTGGAGCCATCGCCGCGGTGGAGTCCGGCTACATGAAGCAGGCGCTGGTGAGTGCGCATGCAGCGCGACGCGCGCGGATCGAGAGCGGCGACGACGTCGTGGTCGGCGTCAACCGGTTCGAGACCACCCATCCCTCTCCGCTCACCGCGGACCTGGACGCGGCCATCCAGGCCGCGGACCCCGAGGCCGAGCGGTCTGCGGTGGCCGGGCTGCAGGCATGGCGCGAGCAGCGGGACCAGACCGAGGTGGACCGCGCCCTCGAGCGGCTGGCCGCCGCGGCCAAGACCGAAGCGAACCTGATGGAGGCCACCCTGGTGGCCGCCCGGGCCGGCGCGACGACGGGGGAGTGGACCGCGACCCTGCGTGAGGTCTTCGGGGAGTTCCGGGCGCCGACCGGCGTCTCCGGGGCCGTCGGAGTGGCCGAGGCCGGCGAGGAGCTAAGCGCGGTGCGCGAGCTGGTCCGCTCGACGAGCGAGGAGCTCGGCGGTCGCCTGCGGCTTCTCGTCGGCAAGCCGGGCCTCGACGGACACTCCAACGGGGCCGAGCAGGTTGCCGTGCGCGCTCGCGACGCAGGCTTCGAGGTCGTCTACCAGGGCATCCGGCTCACCCCGGAGCAGATCGTCGCGGCTGCGGTCCAGGAGGACGTGCACTGCGTCGGGCTCTCGATCCTCTCCGGGTCGCACATGGAGCTCGTGCCCGACGTGCTCGACCAGATGAAGGCCGCCGGGATCGAGGACGTGCCGGTGATCGTCGGCGGGATCATCCCCGGTCGAGACGCCGAGGCGCTCAAGGCGCTCGGTGTGGCCGAGGTGTTCACGCCCAAGGACTTCAGCCTGACTCAGGCGATGGCGGGGATCGTGGGCGCGATTCGTGTCGCGAATGGACTGGTCTAGTCATTTTTCCGGTCAATCCGGACTCGCCCTCTCGTATACCCGCTGGGGCGGCCACCTCGTCGTAGTCTGCGTGGGACGTCAGGTGCGGCCAGAGCTTTCGGCGTGCCTCGGGTTCGACGATCAGGGCGGATCGATACATGGACCAGCTGCACGAGGCCGAGCAGTGGGAGTACGGCGCGCTCACCGACATGGTGTTCAAGACCGACGACGCCATGGTCCTCGCCGACGCCCAGGGCGTCGTGCTGTTCGCCAACGACTCGGCAGGTGAGCTCCTCGGCCTGGACGCGGACAACATCCCCGGGCGCAAGGTCCAGGAGTTCGGGCGCGAGACGATGCACCATTTCCAGCGCGTGGCGCTCGATGCGGTGCTCACCAACGACGTCGAGGTCACCATCCGGGACGCCTCCATCCGGCACTCCAACGGCAGCATCAGCGCGCTGGACCTGACCCTGGTCCCGACCCACACCGACCGCGGCAAGATGGTGGCGATCGGGCTGCGAGTGCCCCAGCACAAGTACCGCCAGACGGCGCTGTTCCGCGGCCTGCTCGAGGCCGCCCCCGACGGGATGGTCATCGTCAACCGCGACGGCATCATCGTGCTCGTCAACGCGCAGGTGGAGAAGCTGTTCGGCTACCAGCGCGCCGAGCTCGTGGGGGAGCCCGTCGAGATCCTCGTCCCCGACCGGTACAACGGCATGCACATGGCGTTCCGCAACGGCTACGTCAGCGAACCGCGCTCCCGCCCGATGGGCCTCGCGGGCGACCTGCACGCGCGCCGCAAGGACGGCTCGGAGTTCCCTGTCGAGGTCACGCTCTCGCCGCTGGAGACCGACGAGGGACTGCTCGTCTCAGCCGCGGTGCGCGACATCTCCGAGCGCCGCAGGATGCAGGAGGAGACCGATCGCGTCAAGGACGAGTTCTTCGCCACCGTCTCGCACGAGCTGCGCACCCCGCTGACCTCGATGATCGGCTACGGCGAGCTGATGACCGACCTCGAGGAGCTCAGCCCCCAGGGGCAGCGCTTCCTCTCGGTGATCCTGCGCAGCGCCGAGCGAGAGCTGCGGCTGGTGGACGACCTGCTGACGCTGGTCGCGATCGAGGAGTCCGGACTGAGCATCCGGTCCGCCGAGATCGACCTGGAGCGCGTGGTGCGTGAAGCCGTCGAGGCCGCTCGCCCCCGCGCCGAGGAGGCGCAGCTGGCGCTGTCGCTGGAGACCCCCGGGACCGCCGTCCCGATGTACGGCGACCGGGACCGCCTCGGTCAGGCGATGGACAACCTGCTCTCGAACGCCATCAAGTTCACCCCGGCCGAGGGGCGCGTCCGGGTGACGCTGCGTCCAGGCGAGCACACCGCGGAGATCGACGTCAGCGACACCGGGATCGGCATCGGGGAGGAAGACCCCGACCAGCTCTTCGAGCGGCTCTTCCGCTCACCGATCGCGGTGGCGCAGCAGACTCCCGGCGCCGGGCTCGGGCTGACCATCGCGCTGGCGATCGTCGAGGCGCACGCCGGCACCATCGAGGTGGTGAACAGCGGCCAGGAGGGGACCACGTTCCGGATGACGTTCCCGCTGCGGGCCGCCGCGATCCACCCCCGCTGAGCGGCACCGGACTCCGCCCGGGAGGACGGTCGGCTCAGAACAGACGCAGGCTCGGGTCGTCCATCCCGCGCAGCGCGTCGTAGTCCACCACCGCGCAGGCGATGCCCCGGTCGGTGGCGAGCACGCGTGCCTGGGGCTTGATCTCCTGAGCGGCGAAGATGCCGCGCACGGGCGCGAGCAGCGGATCGCGGTTGAGCAGCTCGAGGTAGCGGGTGAGCTGCTCGACCCCGTCGATGTCCCCACGCCGCTTGATCTCGACGGCCACGCTGGCCCCGCCGGCGTCGCGGCACATCAGGTCGACCGGGCCGATCGCCGTGGGGAACTCGCGGCGCACCAGGGTGAGCCCCTCCGACAGCGTGGCCGGGAACTCGGCGAGCAGCTCCTGGAGGTGCTTCTCGACGCCGTCCTTCTGCAGGCCGGGGTCGATACCGAGGTCGTGGCTGGAGTCGTGGATGACCTCCTCGATCAGGATCCGGAGGCTGTCGCCGCTCTTGGCCGCCACGGTCCACTCGACCTGGCCGTCCTCGGTGCTGCCCTCGCGGACGGTGCACGGGGGGCTCATCCAGTTCAGCGGCTTGTAGGAGCCGCCGTCGGAGTGCACGAGCACCGATCCGTCCGACTTGAGCATCAGCACCCGCGTCGCCATCGGCAGGTGGGCGGTCAGCCGCCCGGCGTAGTCGACCTGGCAGCGCGCAACAACGAGTCTCACGAGCGGCGAATCTACCTGCCATGCTGGCGCCGTGGGACGCGTGGTGGTGGTCGGAGCCGGTGTGACCGGGCTGAGCTGCGCCATCCGGCTTGCCGAGGACGGCCACCGGGTGGACGTGCTGGCGCGTGACCTGCCGCTGGAGACGACCTCGGTGGTGGCCGCCGCCGTCTGGTACCCCTACAAGGCGCTGCCGCAGTCCCTGGTGACAGCCTGGGCCGCCACGTCGTACGCCGCCTTCGCCGGGCTCGCTCGCGAGCAGGGGCAGGGCGCGGAGCACGGCGTCCGGATGCTGCCCGGCACGGAGGTGCTCCGTGAGCCGGCCGCCGACCCGTGGTGGGCGCGGGCGGTGCCCGACCTCGTCCGCGTCCAGGCTCCGCCCGGCTATGCCGACGCCTGGTCCTTCACGGCGCCGGTCATCGACATGCCGATCTACCTCGGCTGGCTGCGCGCCCGGTTGGAGGCCCTGGGCGGCACGCTGACCCGGATCAGCCTGGGAGCGCTACCCGAGACCGACGCTGTCGTGGTCAACTGCGCCGGCCTCGGCTCGCGTCGGCTGGCGCAGGACCTGACCCTGCAGCCGGTGCGCGGTCAGGTGGTGCTGATGGAGGGGGTCGAGGTCGATCGCTGGAGCGTCGACGAGTCCGGCCCGACCTACGTCGTGCCGCGGGGTCGCCGGATCGTGGTCGGCGGCACCGCGGAGGAGGGCGACTGGAGCCGAACGCCGTCCCCGGACACGGCGGCGGCCATCGTCGCGCGCGCCACCGCCCTGGTCCCGGAGCTCGCCGGAGCCCGCGTGGTGGGGCATCGGGTGGGGTTGCGCCCGGTCCGACCTGCTGTGCGACTGGAGGCGACGGGGCGCGTGATCCACTGCTACGGGCACGGGGGCGCCGGGGTGACGCTGAGCTGGGGTTGCGCCGACGAGGTCGCCCGACTGGTCGCGGAGCTGGCCTGACCTTTCCCTTGCCACGCGGGGTTCGTGTCCCGCACGGGCCTCCCGGCCGGACGTGAGCGGACACACAGTCGGAGCTCGGTCGGCGCGTGGCAGGATGCGCCACATGGCACGTGACTTCAAGACCATCGGCGTAGTCGGACTGGGCACCATGGGTGCCGGCATCACGGAAGTGTTCGCCCGGCACGGCTACTCCGTCATCGGCGTCGAGCTCGACGACGAGGCCGTGGCGCGCGGCCGGCAGCACCTCACGCACTCGACGGCCCGCGCGGTCTCGCGCGGCAAGCTCACCGAGGAGGACGCGAAGGCGCTCAACGACCGGGTCACGTTCGTCACCTCGCTCGAGGAGCTCCGCGACGCCGACCTGGTGGTCGAAGCGGTCGTCGAGTCCATCGAGATCAAGAAGCAGATCTTCCGCCAGCTCGACGGCATCCTCGCCGAGGACGCGATCCTCGCGACGAACACCTCCTCGCTGTCGGTGACGGAGCTCTCCACGGCGACCTCCCACCCGGGGCGCGTGATCGGCGTGCACTTCTTCAACCCCGCCCCCGTGCAGCGCTTCGTCGAGATCGTGCGCACCGTCGTGACGGCCCCCGAGGTCCTCGAGGACGTCTCGGCCCTGGTCGGCACCCTGGGCAAGAACCCGGTCGTCTGCGGCGACAAGGCCGGTTTCATCGCCAACACGCTGCTCTTCGGCTACCTCAACCACGCCGTCGCGATGTACGAGGGCCGCTACGCCTCCCGCGAGGACATCGACGCCGCCATGCGCTTCGGTTGTGGCTACCCGATGGGACCGCTGGCCCTGCTCGACCTGATCGGCCTGGACACGGCGTACGAGATCCTCGAGACGATGTACAAGCAGGGTCGGGACCGGCTGCACGCCCCCGCGCCGATCCTCAAGCAGATGGTCACGGCCGGCCTGCTCGGACGCAAGACCGGCAAGGGCTTCTACGCCTACGAGGAGGCGGACAGCCCGGTCGTCGTGCCCGACCAGCTCACGCCGTCCGCCGACGACGTCCCGCAGCTCAAGCACGACATCACCCAGGTCGGCGTGGTCGGCACCGGCACGATGGCCACTGGCATCGTCGAGGTCTTCGCCAAGAGCGGGTACGACGTGATCTACGTCGGTCGCTCGCAGGCCAAGGTCGACCACGTGCGCGCCACGATCGAGCGCTCGCTCGACAAGGCGATCCAGCGCGGCAAGATGGAGGAGTCGGCGAAGGCCGAGGTGCTCGCCCGACTGACCGGCACCACCTCGTTGGACGACCTGGCCACCGTCGACATCGCCGTCGAGGCGATCGCCGAGGACCTCAAGGTCAAGACCACGCTGTTCGAGAACCTCGACGAGATCTGCAAGCCGGGCGCGATCCTCGCGACCACGACCTCGTCGCTGCCCATCATCGAGTGCGCGCAGGCCACGAAGCGCCCCCAGGACGTGGTCGGGATGCACTTCTTCAACCCGGCGCCGATCATGAAGCTGGTCGAGGTGGTCAGCACGGTCTCCACCAGCGACGACGTCGCCGAGACCACCCGCGCGCTGTGCGCCGACGTCGGCAAGGTCGCGGTGTCCTGCGGCGACCGGGCCGGGTTCATCGTGAACGCGCTGCTGTTCCCCTACCTCAACGACGCGATCAAGATGCTCGAGGCGCACTACGCCAGTGCCGACGACATCGACACCGCGATGAAGCAGGGCTGTGCGCTGCCGATGGGACCGTTCGAGCTCCTCGACGTGGTGGGCAACGACGTGTCGCTGGCGATCCAGCGCGAGCTCTACCTCGAGTTCCGCGAGCCCGGGTTCGCCCCGGCGCCGCTGCTGGAGCACCTCGTCACGGCGGGCTACCTCGGTCGCAAGACCAAGCGCGGCTTCCGCGACTACACCGTCCGCTGAGCACCGCGCCCCCGGCTGGGAGGCAGGTCGTAACCTTCAGCCATGGGGTTCGTGATCTTCCTGGTCCTGCTGGTGGTCGCCGGTCTGGTGGTGCGCGCGGCCGTCCGGAGCAACCAGCAGAGGGCGCTGGAGCGCAGGGACGCCGAGCTGCAGCCGGTACGCCGTCTCGCCTACGAGGACGTCACGGCCCTGGGTGAGGAGCTCCAGCACTTCGACACCGAGCTGGCCGGGCACGAGCTCGACCCCGGCGCGAACGCGGACTACCAGCGGGCGCTCGACGCCTACGAGGCGGCCAAGGCGGCTGCGGACACGATCACCGAGCCGGAGCACGTCCGGCACGTCACGGAGATCCTCGAGGACGCCCGCTACGCGATGGCCTGCGTCCGAGCCCGGGTCGACGGTGAGCCCCTGCCCACGCGCCGACCGCCGTGCTTCTTCGACCCCCGCCACGGGCTGTCGGTCGAGGACGTCGCCTACACCCCGCCCGGTGGCGCGGAGCGTGACGTCCCAGCCTGCGCCCTGGACGTCGAGCGGGTGCGTGCCGGGGCGGAGCCGGACATCCGCAAGGTGATGGTCGGAAACCGTCGGGTCCCCTACTGGCAAGGGGGCCGGGCCTACCAGCCGTACGCCGCGGGCTACTTCGGCACCTTCGGGCCGATGGACTGGATGTTCATGGGGCTGCTCTTCGGAGGCGGGTTCGACGGCCTCGGTGAGGGCATCGGGGCGATCGGTGAGGGCCTCGGCGAAGGCATCGGCTCGATCGGTGACGGCATCGGTGGCATGTTCGACGGCATCGGCGACATGTTCGACGGGTTCGACTTCTAGCCGTCCGAAGGCCGACGCGGACCGCTCAGCGGGCGTCCTGCTTGCGGACGAAGACCTCGCGCACCAGCAGCAGGATCGCCGCCGCGGTCGGGATGGCCAGCAGCGCGCCGACCACGCCGAGCAGGGCGGCGCCGACCAGTGCGGCGATCACGGTCATCGCGCCGGGGATGTCGACCGACTTGGACATCACCCGCGGGTAGATGACGTAGTTCTCGATCTGCTGGTAGATCAGGAAGAAGATGATGCAGGCGATCCCGGTCTGCACGTCGGTGGCCAGTCCGATCGCGCTGACGACGATGGCCCCCAGGGTGGCGCCGATCATCGGGATCACGTCGAGCAGGGCGACCACCACGGCCAGCGCCACGGCGTACTCGCCGAGACCGACGATGAGCAGGAAGACCAGCGTGGACAGGCCGGCCGCCATCGCCACCAGGAACGCGCCGGAGACGTAACCGCCGATCCCCTCCAGGATCCGGTCGCCGAGGGTCTCGACCCGCTCGCGCCGGCTGGCGGGGGCCAGTCGGTAGAGGCCGTGCTTGACCGAGTCGAGGGAGGCGAGGAAGTAGAGCGTCAGCACGATCACGATGAAGGCGTTCGCCAGGAAGCCCAGGATCGCGAGCCCCACGCCGAGCACTCCGCCGAAGAGCCGCTTGGTGAGGTCACCCCCGAGGATGAAGTCGCGGGCGTTCCCGATCAGGTCGTACTTGTCGTCCCAGCGCTGGATCTGCCGGTTGTGCTGGAGCTGGTCGAGCCAGGCCGGCGCGTTGTCGGTGAGTGCCGCGACCTGCTCGGCGACCACCGGGGCGATGGCCACGATGAACAGCGCGAGCGCAGCAACGAAGCCGAGCGCCACGATCAGGACCGCGTAGGCACGACGGATGTCGTGCCGCATCAGCCAGCTCACCACGGGGTTCAGGCCGAAGGCGATGAACAGGGCCACGACGATCAGCACGATCACCGAGCCGGCCTGGACGATCAGGCCGCCGAGCCACCAGGCCAGCAGCGCTCCGGCGGCCAGGCCGAAGCCGGTCACGAACGGGGAGTGGCTCCACGGCCCGCGGGGCGGGCGGCTCTCGTGGGGGTCAGGAGTCGGCCGTCCGGCCGCCTGGGGGGTGCCTGCCGAGGGGGTGCTCCCGGATCCGCGAGACGCGGCGCGCTCGCGCGGGCCGGTGTCGGCCTCCGCGCCGTCCTCGCTGCGCTGGTCGGATCCGGGAGCTCCCACGTTCAGCTCTCGTCGTCGTTGCCGAACCCGGCGACCACGTCGCGCAGAGCCGAGAGCTGGGCGGTGATCGAGTCGCGGCGGCGGGCGAGCCGGTTGACCTCGGCGGTCAGCGACTGCAGCTCACGCTCGGAGTCCGCGTGGCCGCTGTTGCGCAGCGCGTCGGCCTGCTTCTTGGCCGCGCTGACGATCTGCTCGGCCTCGCGCCGTGAACGGCTCACCAGCTGCTCCGCCTCCTGGGCGGCCTGCTCGCGCTGGGCGTTGGCGGCCTCGATGGCCTCGCGGGCGCGCAGCTCGGCGGCGTTGGAGCGCTCCTCCGCCTCGGCGACCAGACGCTGGGTCTCGGCCACGGCGGAGTCGTGGTGCTCCGCGGCCTCACGGGTGAGGCGCTCCTTCTCCACGGCCAGCTCGCGCCGGGCCTCCTGCACCTCGCGGTCAGCAGCGGCGCGGGCCTGCTCGGCCTCGCGCGCGGTGCTGGTGCGCAGTGCGTTGGTCTCCTGCTCGGCGGCGAGGCGGTGCTGCTCCGCCTCGCGCTTGGCGGAGGCCAGGTGGTCGTCGGCCTCGGCCAGCGCGCGGGCGCGGTGAGCCTCGATGTCGGCCGTCGTGCGGCTGCGGCTCTCCTCGAGCTCACGGAGCTGTACGACGCGCATGTCCTCGGCGTCAGCCTCGGCCTCGGCCTTGACGGCCGCGGCGTCGCGCTGTGCCTGCTCGCGGATCTGGGCGGCGTGGGCCTGCGCCTCCTCGAGCACCTCGGAGGCCTGCTCCTCGGCGAGACGCAGCATCTCGCTGGCCTTGCCGCCGAGCCCGGCGTAGGTGGGGTTCTCGTTCTCGTCGACCTTGGTGCGCAGGGCCTCGACCTCGGCCTGGAGCGACCGAAGCCGGCTCTGGGCCTCGTTCAGGCTGGCGCCGAGTCCGGCCTTCTCGGCCACCGTCGTCCGCAGGAACCGGTCGACCGCGTCGGTGTCGTAACCGCCGCGGCGCACGGTCGGGAGCTTGGGCAGGGAGGCGCTGGTGTCCGTGCGCTCGGCAGGGGCCTGCGGCGTGCTGGGGGACTGGCGGGCCTGCGGGGCGGCCGTCTCGGGGCGCGCCGAGGCAGGCGGCGGAGGCAGCACGGGCTTCTCGGCTACCTTCTGGGCGCTCTGCTGCTTCCCGGACTGGCTGGACGACGCGGCGTCGGCCTTCCGGGAGTCGTCGAGCCGGGGGATCACCTGGGTGGGCTCGTTCCCGGAGTCCTCGGGCTCGTGGTCGAAGATGGACAGGCCCTGGTTGCTCATGAATCTTCCTCTATCCGGGGTTTGATGACCGACGTACGAGGCCAGTGTCACCCATCCCAGAAGGGCTTTTCGGCCGCATCTCGCGCGACGCGCCGACGGCCTGGAAAAAGTCACACCCGGTGGCACCGGAGTGGTGCCACCGGGTGTGGTGGTGATGCTGGGACGCCTGTGACTCTCAGACTCCGCGGAACGCGTTGATCTGGTCGAGGTGCTGGCTGCGCAGCGCCTCGTTGCGCACGCCGAGGCCCTCCTCGGGAGCCAGGCACAGGATGCCGACCTTGCCCTGGTGGGCGTTGTGGTGCACGTCGAGCGCCGCCTGGCCCACGTCGTCGAGGGAGTAGGTCCGCGACAGGGTGGGGTGGATCATCCCCTTGGCGATCAGTCGGTTCGCCTCCCACGACTCGCGGTAGTTGGCGAAGTGCGAGCCGATGATCCGCTTGAGGTTCATCCACAGGTAGCGGTTGTCGTACTGGTGCATGTAGCCGCTCGTCGAGGCGCAGGTGACGATGGTGCCGCCCTTGCGCGCGGCGAACACCGACGCGCCGAAGGTCTCGCGACCCGGGTGCTCGAAGACGATGTCGACGTCCTCGCCACCGGTCAGGTCGCGGATGTCCTTGCCGAACCGGCGCCACTCCTTGGGGTCCTGCTCGTGCTCGTTCTTCCAGAACTTGTAGTCGGCCTCGGAGCGGTTGATGATCAGCTCGGCGCCCATCTTCCGGGCGATCGCGGCCTTCTCCTCGTTGGAGACCACGCACACCGGGGTGGCGCCGCCGTTGAGGGCGTACTGGGTGGCGAAGCCGCCGAGGCCGCCGCTGGCGCCCCAGATCAGCACGTTGTCGCCCTGCTTCATGCCGGCGCCGTTGCGGCTGACCAGCTGGCGGTACGCCGTGGAGTTCACCAGGCCGGGGGAGGCGGCCTCCTCCCAGGTCAGGTGGTCGGGCTTGGGCATCAGCTGGTTGGACTTGACCAGCGCGAGGTGGGCGAGGCCGCCGAAGTTGGTCTCGAAGCCCCAGATCCGCTGCTCGGGGTCCATCATCGTGTCGCCGTGGCCGTCGGGGCTCTCCAGCTCCACGGAGAGGCAGTGGGCGACCACCTCGTCGCCGGGCTTCCAGGAGTGCACGCCCAGGCCGGTCTTGAGCACCACACCGGACAGGTCGGAGCCGACCACGTGGTAGGGCAGGTCGTGGCGCTTGGACAGCGGCGACATCCGGCCGTAGCGCTCGAGGAAGCCGAACGTCGAGACGGGCTCGAAGATCGAGGTCCACACGGTGTTGTAGTTGATGGCGCTGGCCATCACCGCGACGATCGCCTCACCGGGGCCGAGCTCGGGCAGCGCCACGTCGTCGATGTGGAGCGACTTGCGGGGGTCCTTGTCCTTGCTCGGGACGCCCTCGAACATCTCCACGTCCTCCTTGCGGACGAAGGCCGCACGGTAGGAATCCGGAAGCTCGAGGTTGGCGTAGTCCTCCGGGGAGGTGTCTCCGGCCATGATCGCGTCGAGGATCTGCTGCACGTGTGGCTCCTTGGTCTGGGGCGGGGTGGGGCGAAGATTACCGGCGGGTAATGACGGTTGTCCCGAGGTGTGTGCCTTGTCTCAGTGTGCGTGTGCTGCCGGTTCGACGAGCTCGACGAGCACGCCCCCGGCGTCCTTGGGGTGGATGAAGTTGATCCGCGAGTCCGAGGTGCCGCGGCGCGGCTCGTCGTACAGCAGGCGGACGCCGCGCTCGCGGAGGACGGCGGAGACCTCGTCGACGTCGCTCACCCGGTAGGCGAGCTGCTGCAGGCCCGGGCCGGAGCGGCCGATGAACTTGGCGATCGTCGAGGTCTCGTCGAGGGGTGCGAGCAGCTGGATGCAGGAGCCGGAGTCCCCGACCGCGACCATGGCCTCGCGGACACCCTGCTCCTCGTTGGTCTCCTCGTGCACCACGGTCATCCCGAACTTCTCGCGATACATCTCGGTCGCCACGTCGAGGTCCGGTACGGCGATGCCGACGTGGTCGATGCAGAGGAACAAGTGGGCCGGGATCTCGGCGCTGGCGGCGGTCATGGGGGTCATCCTCACGTAGGTCGGCGCCTTGCTCAACGAGGTGTGACGGGGGCGACACCATCGAGGCGCGGACCCCCCTCCTGCGCGCAGGAAATGCTGGGTACTGTCGGACTCGACCCAGATTTGCTCTACAGGAGGCAGTGCCATGGCATCGACCAAGACATCCCAGGGTGACGTGTCCGTCATCGTCGCGGGCGCGCGGACCCCGATCGGGCGTCTGCTCGGCGGCTTCAAGAGCCTGTCCGCTGCCGAGCTCGGCGGCGTCGCCATCAAGGGTGCGCTCGAGAAGGCCGGCGTGACCGGTGACCAGGTCGACTACCTGATCATGGGCCAGGTGATCCAGGCGGGTGCTGGCCAGAACCCCGCCCGCACCGCGGGCATCGCGGCGGGGCTGCCGATGTCGATGCCCTCGATCACGATCAACAAGGTCTGCCTGTCCGGCATCAACGCCATTGCCACGGCCGACCAGCTCATCCGCGCCGGCGAGCACGACATCATCGTGGCCGGCGGCATGGAGTCGATGACCAACGCTCCCCACCTCCTGCCGAAGTCGCGCGAGGGGTTCAAGTTCGGCGACGTCAAGCTGGTCGACTCGATGGCGTACGACGCGCTCTACGACCAGACCACCCAGCAGGCCATGGGTCTGCTGACCGAGGAGTGCAACGCCGCGGGTGCCAACCTGACCCGCGAGGAGCAGGACGAGTTCGCCGCCCAGTCGCACCAGCGGGCCGCCAAGGCATGGAAGAACGGCGTCTTCGACGAGGAGGTGGTCCCCGTGGAGATCCCGCAGCGCAAGGGCGACCCCATCGTCATCTCCCAGGACGAGGGCGTGCGCGGTGACACCACCGCCGAGTCGCTCGCCAAGCTCCGTCCGGCGTTCAGCAAGGACGGCAGCGTCACCGCAGGCTCGTCCTCGCAGATCTCCGACGGGGCCTGTGCCGTGGTCGTGATGAGCAAGGCGAAGGCCGAGGAGCTCGGTCTCGACTGGCTCTGCGAGATCGGTGCCCACGGCCAGGTGGCCGGACCGGACTCCACGCTGCAGCTGCAGCCGGCGAACGCCACGGCCAAGGCCTGCGAGAAGGAGGGCATCTCGCCCGAGGACCTCGACCTCGTCGAGTTCAACGAGGCCTTCGCCGCGGTCGGCATCTCCTCGGCCCGCGAGCTCGGCATCGCCGACGAGCGGGTCAACGTCAACGGCGGCGCGATCGCCATGGGTCACCCGGTCGGCATGTCCGGCGCCCGGATCGTGCTGCACCTCGCCCTGGAGCTCAAGCGTCGCGGAGGCGGCACCGGTGCCGCTGCCCTCTGCGGCGGTGGCGGGCAGGGCGACGCCCTGATCGTGCGGGTGCCGACCTCCTGAGAAGGTTTCCGCTCAGCCGGATGGTCCCTGACGACCCGGCCGCCTGATGTGCGACGTGGGCGGCCAGCTCGTCGGGGACCATCCGCTTTCCAGGGAGGAACGGCATGAGCAGACGATCCACAGGGGACGTCCCGCAGCTGGTCGAGAGGGCCAGGAACGGTGACGCCCGCTCGGTCGCCCGGCTGATCTCGCTCGTCGAGGACGCCTCGCCGCTGCTGCGCGAGGTGATGGCCGGCCTGGCGCCGTACGCCGGGAACGCGCACGTCGTGGGCCTGACCGGGTCGCCCGGGGTCGGCAAGTCCACCTCGACGGCGGCACTCGTGACCGCGTTGCGCGCGCAGGACAAGCGGGTCGGCGTCCTGGCGGTGGACCCGTCGTCGCCGTTCTCCGGTGGTGCGCTGCTGGGTGACCGCGTGCGGATGCAGGACCACGCCCTCGACAAGGACGTCTACATCCGTTCGATGGCCTCGCGGGGACACCTCGGCGGACTGTCCTGGGCCACGCCGCAGGCGCTGCGCGTGCTGGACGCGGCCGGCTGCGACGTGATCCTGATCGAGACCGTGGGGGTGGGGCAGAGCGAGGTCGAGATCGCTGCGATGGCGGACACCACGATGGTCCTGCTCGCGCCCGGGATGGGCGACGGGATCCAGGCCGCGAAGGCAGGGATCCTCGAGATCGGCGACCTCTACGTGATCAACAAGGCCGACCGGGACGGCGCGGACCAGGTGCGGCGCGAGCTGCGCTCGATGCTGGCGCTCGGGGAGCGGCCCGAGGGCGCCTGGCGGCCGGAGATCGTCAAGACGGTGGCCAGCCGGGGGGAGGGTGTCGACGAGGTCGTGGCCGCGATCGAGCGGCACCGCGAGCACCTGACCGCGAGCGGGGAGCTCGACGCGAGGCGGCTCCGCCGGGCCCGCGACGAGATCGAGGCGATCGCCGTGACGGCGCTGCGCCAGCAGTGGCGCGGCGTGCACGAGAACGCCGCCCTCGACGAGCTGGCGGCCGAGGTGGTGGCCGGCGACAGCGATCCCTACGCCGCTGCCGACCTGCTGCTGGAGAGCCTCGAGAACGGCGCCGCCAGCGCGGCCACCGCCTGATCCAGACCCTGACGCGGTCGGCGCCTGGCCGGCTGGGGTAGCCGGCTGCGAGCGCGCCTGCAGCGCTGGGCGGCTCGGCTTTGGTAGAACTGAGGTGTTGCGCCGTGCTCGAGGCGTGGCGCACCTTCCCCCGCACACACGAGGAGCATTCGATGGACGGCGCACTGAAGAAGGGTGTAGTCCTCCTCGTCATCGTGTTCCTGGGCTTCTGGCTCGTCCAGGACCCCAGTGGGTTCGCGGACTCGGCCAAGACCACCGGCACCACGATCTGGGACGCGCTGGTCAAGCTCTTCGACTCCTTCATCCGGTTCCTCAAGTCGCTCAGCTCCTGAGGTGACACCGTGGGGCGCGTCGCTCGCTGGCTGACTGACCCGGGAATCAGCGGGCGGCTGCTGCGCGACGAGGGCGAGGTGATCGTCGAGATCGTGCGCAAGCACTGGGTGGTCTACGTCGTCCCGGTCCTGTTCGTCCTGGCCGGTCTCGGGTGCTGGGTGATGATCCCGTTCGTCTCCCTCGACATCGGCTGGCTGCCGTTGCTGCTCGGCTTCCTCCTGGTCGTCTGGGGTGTCTTCCGCGCGCTGGACCGCAACATCGACCAGTTCGTGATCACCAACATGCGCGTGTTCCGCGTGCACGGGCTGTTCACCCGGACGCAGGCGACGATGCCGCTGCGCCGGATCCTCGACATCACCGTCGTCCGGCCCCTGCACGGCCGGATGCTCGGGTTCGGCCACTTCACCTTCGAGTCCGCGGCCCAGGACCAGGGCCTGCGCGACATCCGCTTCGTCTCCCGGCCCGACCAGCGCGACCTGGTCATCCAGCGTGTGGTCCAACGGGCCGGGCTGCGCGGGCCCAAGGTCGTCAACTGACCCTCGGGACGAGCTGTCAGCGGCTCAGCTACAGCCCGGCAGCCGCCTGTACGTCGCCCCGGATCGCGTCGAGCCGGCCGACCGCCGCGATCCGCGCCGCGTCGACCCCGCCGTCCTCGTCGGACACGGGCACCACCACCTCGAGGTAGCACTTGATCTTCGGTTCCGTGCCGGACGGGCGCACCACCACCCTCCCGTGGTCGGCGAGGCGGAACCGCAGGCCGATCGTGGGTGGCAGGTGCTCCGACCCCAGCGACAGGTCGTCCACACCCTCCACCGCGAGGCCCCCGAGCGAGGTCGGTGGGTGGTCCCGGAGCCGGTCCACCACGGCCGGGATCGCCGCGAGGTCGTCCATCCGCACCGACAGCTGGTCGGTGGCGTGCAGGCCGTGCTCGCGGGCCAGGTCGTCGAGCAGGTCGCGCAGGGTCCGGCCGTCGGCCTTCGCGCGCGCCGCGATGTCGCAGACCATCAGCAACGCGGAGACGCCGTCCTTGTCGCGCACGTGCCGCGGGTCGACGCAGTAGCCGAGCGCCTCCTCGTAGCCGAACGCGAGGTTCTCGACGCGGCCGATCCACTTGAAGCCGGTGAGCGTCTCGGCGTACAGCTGCTGGCGGGACGCTGCCATCTTGCCCAGCAGCGAGGAGGAGACGATCGAGGTGGCGTAGACGCCGTCGCGGCGCAGGCCCAGGATGTGCTGGGCCAGCAGCGCACCGACCTCGTCGCCGCGCAGCATCTGCCAGCCGTGCGGACCCCCGGGGACGGCGACGGCGCAGCGGTCGGCGTCGGGATCGTTGGCCACCACGATGTCGGCGTCGACCTCGAGGGCCAGCTCCAGGGCGAGGTCCATCGCCCCCGGTTCCTCCGGGTTGGGGAAGGAGACCGTGGGGAAGTCCGGGTCGGGCTCGGCCTGCGCGGTCGCGACGTGCGGCTCGGAGAAGCCCGCCTGCTTCAGTGCGGTGGCGACGGTGGTGCCGCCGACACCGTGCAGCGGCGTGTAGACGATGGTCAGGTCACGTGGGCCGCCGCCGGCGAGCTTCACCACCGAGGCCAGGTATCGGTCGAGGACGGTGTCGTCGAGGACCTGGCCTCCGTCGCCCCGAGGGATGTCGGCGACCGCTCCGACGCCCGCGATCTCCTGGGCGATCTCCTCGTCGGCGGGAGAGACGATCTGGCTGCCGTCACCGAGATAGACCTTGTAGCCGTTGTCCTGAGGCGGGTTGTGGCTGGCAGTCACCATCACGCCGGCCACGCAGCCGAGGTCGCGAATCGCGTAGGCGAGCAGCGGCGTGGGCAGCGGGCGCGGGAGCGTGAACGCCTTCAGGCCGGCTCCCGTCATCACCTCGGCGGTGTCCCGGGCGAACACGTCGGAGTTGTGCCGTGCGTCGTAGCCGATCACCACGGAGTCGCCGTCGGCGGCGCCGTGCGAGCGGAGGTACGCCGCCAGCCCGGCGGCCGCGCGCAGCACCACCACCCGGTTCATCCGGTTCGGACCGGCGCCGACGGCGCCGCGCAGGCCGGCGGTGCCGAACTCGAGGGTGCCGGCGAAGCGGTCCGCCAGGTCGGAGCTGTCGCCGCCCGCCTCGACGGTGGCGATCACGGACTCGAGCTCGGTCCGGGTCACCGGGTCGGGGTCCTGGTCAACCCAGGCGCGGGCGCGGTCGAGCAGGTCGGTGTCGACGTGGTGGCTCATGGCCCCGAGGCTAGGGGATCGCCGGATGGGCTCGATGGGGTGCTCGGCATACTCGGAGGCATGCAAGGGCCTCGCTACCGGTTCACCAGCACCTTCACCCTCGCGGCACCGCGGGAACGCGTGCACCAGGCACTGGTCGACCTCGAGCACTACTGCGAGTGGTGGCCGCAGGTGCGCGGTGTCGCGAAGATCGACGACGACCGCGCGCTGGTGGTGTGCCGGTCCGTGCTGCCCTACGACCTCGAGCTCGAGCTGACCGCGCTCAGCCGTGCGGTGGACCGGTTGGAGGTGGGCATCGACGGCCCCATCCGGGGGTTCGCGCGGTACCACCTCGACGAGTCGGGCCCCGGCGTGACCTCGCTCGTGTTCGAGCAAGAGGTGCACGCCGAGGCTCGGATGTTCGTGTGGGCGTCGTACGTCGTGCGGCCGCTGCTGGTCTGGAACCACCACCGGATGATGCGTGGTGCCGAAAAGGGCCTGCGGGCCCTGCTCGAGGGTGCGGCTCAGCCCAGGGAGGCGAGGACCGCGTCGTAGTCGGGCTCGGTGCCGATGTTGGGGACCAGCTGGGTGTAGGAGACCGTGCCGTCCTCCTCGACGACGACGACCGCACGGGCGAGCAGGCCCTCGAACTTGCTGTCCAGGAGGCGTACGCCGTAGTCGTCGCCGAAGCTGGAGCGGAACGCGGACGCGACGGTCACGTTCTCGATGCCCTCGGCGCCGCAGAACCCGGCCAGCGCGAACGGCAGGTCGACCGACACGTTGAGCACGGTCGTGTCATCGAGCTCGGCGGCGAGCTCGTTGAACTTCCGCACGCTGGCCTGGCAGACGCCGGTGCCGATGCTGGGGAAGATGTTCAGGACGACGCGTCCGAGCAGGTCGGCTGAGCTGAGCTCCGCCAGCTGGGCGTCGACGAGGGTGAACTTGGGAGCCTGGACGCCGACGGCGGGCAGGTCTCCAACGGTGTGGGCAGGGGTTTCCCCGAGTGCAGTGGTAGCCATGGCGCACAAGGTAGCCGGGAGCACCTACCGCCTCGTCCGCGGTCCGAACTGCGGCGGCTCACCGGCGAGGGCGGCCTTGACCGCGGCCTTGCTGTTCGCGGTGACCAGCAGGACGTACTGCTCGAGCCGCTCCTGCAGGAACGTCTGCCGCGGAGAGGCCGTCCAGGTGCGGTTGAACAGCCGCTTCGCCGCCGCCAGGGCGTCGGGGGAGCGACCGGCCAGCTCGCGGGCCAGATCCTCGGCTGCGGCCACCGGCTCGGCGGCCAGCTCGGTCACCAGGCCGAGGTCGTGGGCCTCCTTGCCGGACAGCATCTGCCCCGTCATCGTGAGCCGCTTGGCCACGTCGATGCCGACGAGCTCGGACAGCGTTCGCACGCCGGTCATGTCCGGGATCAGGCCCCACCGGCCCTCCAGCACCGACCATTCCGAGTCGGGTGTGGCGATCCGGAAGTCGGCGGCGAGGGCGAGCTGGAGGCCACCGCCGTAGCAGTGCCCGTGCACCGCGGCGATCACGGGCACCGGCAGCCGCCGCCAGGCCCAGCAGGCCTCCTGGAAGGTGTTCGTGCCGCGCCACGGCCGCGGGGTGAGTGCGCCGAGGATCCCGGCCGGCGACTTCAGCACGGTGCCGAAGTCCAGGCCGGCGCAGAACGACGCGCCGTCCCCGCTGACGATGATCGCGCGCAGGGTGCGGTCACGCCGCAGTGACCGGGCGGTGCGCACCAGCTCCTCGAGGGTCTGCAGCGTCAACGCGTTCAGCTTCTCGGGCCGGGTGAGGCGGACGTGTGCGATGCCGTCGGTGACCGTGTGGCTGACCAGTGCGCTCATGCCGTGATGTTACCGCCCGGTAGGTTCGGGGGCCACGTGGCGGAGGTCTCGCCCACGTGGCTGGCGGGCGGAGTCAGTCGAACGCGGGGCGCTCGAGCTCGCCGGTGGCGTAGGGGCCGCCGACGTGCGCCGCCTCGGCCCGGTCGGCGTCGGTCTCCGGGGCGGCCTCGATGTCCGCGGCGAACCGCTCCGCGTCGTCCTGGGGCAGGTAGCCCAGCGCGCGACCCGGCCCGAGGTCCCACCACCCGCGGGCGTTCGCGGAGATCCCGTAGAGGACCGCGTAGCCGGGCGCCGGTGCGGTCAGCGACGCCTCGAACATGCGCACCGCGTCGTCGTGCGAGAGCCAGGTGCTCAGCTGGCGTCGGGTGGTCGGCCGGGGGAGGAACGAGCCGATCCTGGTGCTGACGGCGTCGATGCCGTGCCGGTCCACGTAGAGCCGCAGCAACGCCTCGGCGGCCACCTTGCCGACCCCGTAGAAGGTGTCGGGCCGCCCGTGGACGTCGACACCGAGCACCGGCACCCGGGGAGTGCGACCGACTGCGTGGTTGCTGGAGGCGTAGACGATGCGGCGTACGTCGTGGCGCAGCATCGCCTCGAGCAGGGCGGCGGTCGAGATGACGTGCGCCGAGAGTGCATCCGGCAGGGCCGACTCGCCTGCGATGCCGGCGAGGTGGATGACGGCGTCAGGCCGGACCTCGGCGATCGCGGCGTCGACAGCGACCGGATCGGTGCAGTCCAGGGTGAGGTCGCAGTCGCGGCCGGGAAGGTCGATGCCGACGACCTCGTGCCCGAGGGCGGCGAGCGCGGGAGAGAGCACGCTGCCGATCGCGCCGGCAGAGCCGGTCAGGAAGACCTTCAGCTGGCTTCCTCCTCCTGCTCCTCGTCGGAGCTCTCGTCGTCCGCGTCCTTCGGGCTGTTCGGGTTCTCGGGATCGCTGAACGGTGCCGGCGTGTCGGGGTCGTAGTCATCGTTGTCGGTGAACATGCCGCGGTCCACGTCGAACTCGCGCTGGGTGTTGTCGACCTCCACGTCGTCGGGGCGGTTGTCCGGGTCGAGGCGCCGCGCGCGCTCCTCCTCGATGTCCTGCTTCGTCTCCTCGTCCGGCTCCTCGCGCGGGTCGTCGAAGGACTCGCTGACCCGCTCCTCGACCTCCTCCTGCGTGGTGCCGGGGGTCTGCTCCTGCTCGTCGTCCTTGACGTCGTGCTGATCTGCGTCGTTCATCGGTTGCCTCCCGAGGTGTGGTGCCTCATCGATAGCGGCACGGTCGCAGGCCTGTCAATGCACAAGATGTCTTGTCGGACTGGAACGGATCGCACGGCACGGGCCTGCTCAGACGAGCGGGACGATGCTGCTCAGCAGCTGGCCCATCCGGGTGGCTGCCGAACGCCCTGCCTCGAGCACCTCTTCGTGGTTGAGCGGCTCGCCGGTGATGCCGGCCGCGAGGTTCGTGACCAGGCTGATCCCGAGGATCTCCATGCCGGCCTCGCGGGCGGCGATCGCCTCGAGCGTCGTACTCATGCCGACCAGGGAGCCTCCGATGGCCCGGGCCATCCCGATCTCGGCAGGCGTCTCGTAGTGCGGCCCGGGGAACTGGATGTAGACGCCCTCGTCGAGCGTGGGGTCCGTCTCGCGGCACAGTGCCCGCAGCCGGGGGCTGTAGAGGTCGGTGAGGTCGACGAAGTTGGCGCCCTCGATCGGAGAGGTGGCGGTGAGGTTGATGTGGTCGCTGATCAGCACCGGCGTGCCGGGGGTCCAGCTCTCGTCCAGCCCCCCGCAGCCGTTGGTCAGCACGATGGTCCCGCAGCCGGCAGCCGCCGCAGTGCGCACGCCGTGCACGACCGAACGCACGCCGAGCCCCTCGTAGAAGTGGGTGCGGCCGAGGAAGACGAGCAGGTTCTTCTCACCCGCACGCACGGATCGGATGGTCCCCGAGTGGCCGACGACGGTGGAGGCGGCGAAGCCGGGAAGCTCCGTCGTACTGATCTCCGCCGTGGCCTCGCCCAGCGCGTCCACCGCCGGCAACCAGCCCGACCCCATCACCAGGGCGATGTCGTGGCGCGGAACGCCGGTCTTCTCGGCCAGCACGGCTGCTGCCTCTGCTGCGGCCTCGGTGTAGGTCTGCGTCTCGTCGTGGGTCACCGAGCGAGCCTAGTGCCCCCGCGGCGGGTGCGGAGAGGGTAGGCAGAGCGGGCCGTGGCCGCGGTTTCCCACGGTCCCGTGGGAAAGCCGAGCTTCCCGTCCTTTGCAAAGCACGGGAAGCTGGTGTTTACCACGGGACCGTGGGAAACCTGGGGCTGGTGTGACTCGCGCAGCGAGCGGCTAACCGCCGAAGTTGGAGCGGCAGGGGCGCGTGCGGAGGGCGGATACGTAGTCGGAGGGGGCGTCGGCGGCCTCGGCGGCGTCGGCCAGGGTGCCGAGGTACGTCGCTGAGGGGAGCCCGCCCTCGAAGGCGTCGAGGACGTAGACCCAGGCGACGACCTCGGTGTTCAGGGTGGAGACCCGCACCTTGGTCTTGCGGTAGAGCCCGGTGTCGGCGGACTCCCAGCCGTCGAGCGCGGACACGTCCTCGTCGGTGACGTCGTAGATCGCGACGAAGACCTGCTCGAAGGGGTCCTGGACGATCGTCGCGAGTGCCCCGTCCCAGCCGTGGTCCTCACCGCCGAAGGTCAGCCGCCACCCCTCGAGCCACCCGGTGTCGCGCAGCGGCGAGTGGGGGCAGCGCTCACCCATCCGCGCCGGGTCGAGGTTGGTGCCGTAGGCGGCGTACAACGTCATCGAGGCCCCGCGTGGATCCGTGCGCAGGTCAGCGGCGAGGGGTGGAGGGTCACGCCCAGCAGCCTAAGGGGCCGCAGGCGTCGCGTGGACGTGCGACACAATGAGCGCGTGACGACACCTAACTTCGGGCAGTCCAACCGCGTGACGATCATCGGCGGGGGACCCGGCGGCTACGAGGCGGCCCTGGTGGCTGCCCAGCTGGGCGCCGAGGTCACCGTGGTCGACTCCGACGGTCTCGGCGGGTCCGCCGTCGTGACCGACTGCGTGCCGAGCAAGACGTTGATCGCCACCGCCGAGCTGATGTCCGACCTGGCCGGCGCACCCGAGCTCGGCATCGCCTTCGAGGACCGGGCCGGTGACGCGGCGCACGAGGTCGCGGTCGACCTGGCCCGGGTGAACAGCCGGGTCAAGGCCCTGGCCGCCGACCAGTCCGCCGACATCGGCCGGCGTCTTGACCGCGAGGACGTCCGCGTCGTGCGTGGCCGTGGCCGTCTCGACGGGGCCGACACCGTCGTGGTGGACCTCGCCGACGGTGGCACCGAGACGATCGTGTCCGACGCGGTCCTGCTCGCGACCGGTGCCGCCCCCCGGACCCTCCCGACCGCCGAGCCCGACGGCGAGCGGATCCTCACCTGGGAGCAGGTCTACGACCTCACCGAGACGCCCGCCAAGCTGATCGTGGTCGGCTCCGGTGTCACCGGTGCCGAGTTCGCGAGCGCCTACATGGCCCTCGGCATCGAGGTCGTGCTCGTCTCCTCGCGTGACCGGGTGCTCCCCGGCGAGGACGCCGACGCCGCCACCGTGCTCGAGGACGTGCTCACCCGGCGCGGCATGCAGGTCCTCTCCAAGTCGCGGATGGAGTCGGTCCGGCGCGACGGCGACGAGGTGGTCGTGACCCTGACCGACGGGCGCGTGGTCACCGGCTCGCACTGCCTGCTGGCGCTCGGGTCCATCCCGAAGACCGCCGACCTGGGGCTGGAGGAGGCCGGGGTAGCCGTCGACGACGGCGGGTTCGTCAAGGTCGACCGGGTCTCGCGGACCACTGCGCGGGGGGTGTACGCCGCAGGCGACTGCACCGGCGTGCTCATGCTCGCCAGCGTCGCGGCGATGCAGGGGCGGATCGCGATGTGGCACTTCCTCGGGGACGCCGTCACGCCGCTGGACCTCAAGCTGGTGTCCTCCAACGTGTTCACCGCCCCCGAGATCGCCACCGTCGGCGTCTCGCAGAAGGCCATCGACGAGGGCGAGGTGGAGGCGGAGACGGTCCGGCTGGACCTGGCGGGCAACCCCCGGGCGAAGATGCAGGGAGTCCGCGACGGCTTCGTGAAGCTGTTCTGCCGGCGCGGCACCGGCATCATCGTCGGCGGAGTGGTGGTCGGGCCGCGCGCGAGCGAGCTGGTGCACCCGATCTCGATCGCGGTGGCGCAGTCGCTGACGGCCGACCAGCTGGCCCACGCGTTCACGGTCTACCCCTCGATGAGCGGCTCGGTGGCAGAGGCCGCGCGTCGTCTGCACACCAGCCCCGCCGACGGGAAGATGCTGCTCTGAATGACAAAGATGTAATTAGCGGATGCATTTCCGCGATATCCCTAAAATGCGGCAAGTCGTATTAGTGACCTCCATACTGGGTGAGTTCTCTTGCTTCCCACAGGTCACTGGGGTCACACAGATGTCACGAATCGTTCGCCGTCACCGGGTCACGGCCGCAGGTGCGATGGTGCTCGCCACCGGCGTGGCCACCACGCTGGTGGTCGGGCTGCTGTCCGGCCCCGCGCAGGCCTCCCGCAACGTCTCCGAGAGCTACTCGGTGCCGGCCGACGGCGTGCTGAAGCTCACCGGGCACGGCTACGGCCACGGCCACGGGATGTCGCAGTACGGCGCCCAGGGAGCCGCCAAGAAGGGGCTCACGCACGCGCAGATCCTGGCGTTCTACTACCCCGGCACGGTGCTCACCACCCTCGGCGGACCCATCCGGGTGCGGATCACCGCCGACACCGACGACGACGTGCGGGTGCTCCCGGAAAGTGGGCTGCGGGTGCGTGAGGCCGGCTCGGCGACGTCCTTCGAGCTGCCGACGGACAACGCCAGGATCTCGACCTGGCGGTTGCGCACCGTCGGCGGCAAGACGACGCTCGACTACGACGACGGCGCCTGGCACAGCTATCTCCCCGGTGGCAAGGCGCTGAGCGGTGACGCGGAGTTCTTCCGCGCCGGGACCCTGGTCCTCCGGGTCGCCGGCACCACCCGCGAGTACCGCGGCGCCCTGCGCCTGAGCGGCTCGGACACGGTCAACGTGCTGAGCATGGACGAGTACGTCAAGGGCGTCGTGCCGCGTGAGATGCCCGCGTCCTGGATGCCGGCCGCGGTCAGGGCTCAGGCCGTGGCGGCGCGCAGCTACGCCGCCTTCGAGCGCGCCGCTCACCTCGACCGCTACTACCAGATCTGCGACACCACCTCGTGCCAGGTCTACGGCGGTGTCGGCGCCGAGGACCCACGCAGCAACACCGCCGTGGACGACACCGCCAACCAGGTGCTGACGTGGCAGGGCAGCCCGGCGTTCACCCAGTTCAGCTCCAGCAGCGGCGGCTGGCTCTCGGCCGGGAGCATGCCCTACCTGGTCGCCAAGGCCGACGGCTACGACAACTTCTCCGGCAACCCCGTGCACACGTGGAGCACGACCGTCACCCGTTCCGCGATCCAGAAGGCGTGGCCCGGGCTGGGCACCCTGAAGCGGGTCCTGGTCAAGCGCCGTGACGGCAACGGCGACTGGTCCGGCCGGGTCGAGGAGATGGTCCTGGACGGGTCGAAGTCCGACGTCACCGTCGCAGGATCGACGTTCCGCTCGCGTCTCGGTCTTCGCTCGCAGTGGTTCAAGTTCGGCTCCGCCAGCACCTCCTCGCCGGCACCCCCACCGCCGCCTCCTGCGGCACCGACCCCGGCACCGACCCCGACTCCGGACCCGGCCACGGAAGCGCCCGGTGAGCCCTCGGCGATCACGCTGCGCTGGCGCGAGATCGGCGGCTACAGCTCCCCTGTCGGCGGGCCGGCGGGAGGCGAGTACGCCGTGGCCTCCGGCCAGGCGCGTCGCTTCCAGAAGGGCCGGATCTACTCCAAGGACGGTGTCGGCGCCCACGAGCTCTACGGTCGGGTGCTCAAGGCCTACACCCGCCGCGGTGCTGCCACGTCCCGGCTGGGTTTCCCGATGACCGAGCCACGTCGCTTCCGGCGCGGCACCTACGCCAGGTTCGAGCGCGGCGAGATCAAGGTGTTCCGCTCCGGCAAGGTGCGCGTCCGCTACCGGCGCTGAGGTCGCTCAGTCGAGCACCAGCACGAGGTCGCCACCCTCGACCTGCTGGGTGCCGGTGAAGGCGAGGCGCTCGACCGTGCCCGCGCGCGGTGCGGTGATCGAGGCCTCCATCTTCATCGCCTCGATGGTGGCCACCACAGCGCCGGCCTCGACGTTGTCGCCCTCGCTCACCTGGAGGGTGACCACCCCGTCGAACGGGGCAGGCACCTGACGGTCGTTGCTGGGGTCGGCCTTCTCCTGGGCGGCCACCGCGGAGTCCACGGAGTGGTCGCGCACGTTCACCGGCCTGAGCTGGCCGTTGATCGTGCACATCACCGAGCGGTAGCCACGCTCGTCGGCCTCGCTGATCGCCTGGAGGCCGAGGATGAGCCGCTTGCCCTCCTCGATCTCCACCACGTGCTCCTCGCCGGACTTCAGGCCGTAGAGGTAGTCGGTCGTGTCCAGCACCGAGACGTCGCCGTAGGTCGCGATCGCCTCGTCGAAGGCCTTGGTCGGGCCGGGGAACAGCAGCCGGTTCAGCGTGTGCCGCCGGCCGGTGCCCTCGAGCCCCGCGGCCTGCTCCTCGGTGAGCTCGCCGACGGGCTGCTTCCAGGTGCGCCCGGCCAGCGCCTTCTCGCGGAACGGCTCGGGCCACCCGCCGGGAGGGTCGCCCAGCTCGCCGGAGAGGAAGCCGACCACCGAGTCGGGGATGTCGAACCGGCCGGGGTCCTGCTCGAACTCCCGGGGGTCCGCCCCCACGGCGACGAGGTGGAGTGCCAGGTCGCCGACCACCTTCGAGGAGGGGGTCACCTTGACCACGTTGCCGAGGATGTCGTTGGCGGCGGCGTACATGTCCTCGATCTGCTCGAACTTCTCACCCAGCCCCAGCGCCACGGCCTGCTGGCGCAGGTTGGAGAGCTGGCCGCCCGGGATCTCGTGGGTGTACACGCGGCCGGTGGGTGCGGCCAGCCCCGACTCGAACGGCGCGTAGACGCGCCGAGTGGCCTCCCAGTAGGGCTCGAGGGAGCACACTGCCGCGAGGTCGAGACCGGTCTCCCGCTCGGAGTGGTCGGTGGTCGCGACCAGCGCCGACAGCGCGGGCTGGGAGGTGGTGCCGGCCATCGACGCGCAGGCCGCGTCCACCGCGTCGACCCCGGCGTCGATCGCGGCGACGAGGGTGGCCAGCTGGCCACCAGGGGTGTCGTGGGTGTGCAGGTGCACCGGGAGGTCGAAGCGCTCGCGCAGCGCGGTGACCAGGGTGCGTGCCGCTGGGGCGCGGAGCAGCCCGGCCATGTCCTTGATCGCGAGCACGTGGGCTCCGGCATCGACGATGCGCTCGGCCAGCCCGAGGTAGTAGTCGAGGGTGTAGAGCTTCTCGTCGGGGCTGCTCAGGTCACCGGTGTAGCAGAGCGCGACCTCGGCGATGGTGGTCCCGGTCTCGCGCACGGCCTCGATGGCGGGGCGCATCTGCTCGACGTCGTTGAGGGCGTCGAAGATCCGGAAGATGTCGATGCCGGTCTCGGCTGCCTCTTGCACGAACGCGTTCGTGACCGCGGTCGGGTACGGCGTGTAGCCCACGGTGTTGCGGCCGCGCAGCAGCATCTGCAGGCAGATGTTGGGCACCGCCTGCCTCAGCTTGGCCAGCCGGTCCCAGGGATCCTCGGTCAGGAAGCGCAGGGCCACGTCGTACGTCGCCCCGCCCCAGGCCTCGACGCTGAGCAGCTCGGGGGTGAGCCGGGAGACGTGGCCGGCCACCGCGAGCAGGTCCTTGGTGCGCACCCGGGTCGCGAGCAGCGACTGGTGGGCGTCGCGGAACGTGGTGTCGGTGACCCCCACGCGGGTCTGCTCACGCAGTGCTCGCGCGAAGCCGTCGGGGCCCAGGGTCAGCAGCCGCTGGCGGGAGCCGTCGGGTGCCGGCACGCCGAGGTCGACCACGGGGAGCTTGCTCGCCGGGTCGACGCTCACCGGAGCCTCGCCGTGCGGCTTGTTCACGGTGGTCTCCGCCAGCCACGTGAGCAGCCGGGTTCCGCGGTCGGCCGTGGGCCGTGCGGCCAGCAGCCCGGGGTGGTTCTCGATGAAGCTCGTCGTGACGCGACCCTCGATGAAGTCGGGCTCGTCCAGGACGGCGCGCAGGAACGCGATGTTGGTGGCGACCCCGCGGATCCGGAACTCGTCCACGGCGCGGCGGGCCTTCTGCACCGCCATCTCGAAGGTGCGGCCACGACAGGTGAGCTTGGCGAGCATCGAGTCGAAGTGGGCGGAGACCTCGGCACCGGTGTAGGTGGTGCCGCCGTCGAGCCGGACCCCGCCGCCACCGGGGGATCGGTAGGTGGTGATCCGGCCGGTGTCGGGCCGGAACCCGTTGGCCGGGTCCTCGGTCGTGATCCGGCACTGCAGAGCGGCGCCGCGCAGCTGGATCGCATCCTGGTCGAGGCCGAGGTCGGCCAGCGTCTCACCCGCGGCGATGCGCATCTGGGACTGGACGAGGTCGACGTCGGTGACCTCCTCGGTCACGGTGTGCTCGACCTGGATGCGCGGGTTCATCTCGATGAAGTGGTACTTGCCGTCGACGCCGAGCAGGAACTCCACGGTGCCCGCGTTGCGGTAGCCGATCTCCTGGGCGAAGCGCACCGCGTCGGCGCACATCCGGTCGCGGAGCTCCGGGTCGAGATTGGGTGCGGGCGCGATCTCGACGACCTTCTGGTGTCGTCGCTGCACCGAGCAGTCGCGCTCGTAGAGGTGGATGACGTTGCCCTCGGCGTCGGCCAGGATCTGCACCTCGATGTGCCGTGGGTCGACCACGGCCTCCTCGATGAACACCGTCGGGTCACCGAAGGCGCCCTCGGCCTCGCGCATACAGGTGTCGATCGCCTCCTTGAGGTCCTTCTCCTCGGCCACACGCCGCATGCCGCGTCCGCCGCCGCCGGCCACGGCCTTCACGAACAGGGGGTAGCTGAGGCTCTTGGCGGCCTCCATCAGCTTGTCCAGGTCGGCATCCGGCGGCACCGACTCGAGCGTGGGGACACCGGCGGCCTTGGCCGCTGCGATCGCCCGCGCCTTGTTGCCGGTCAGCTTCAGGACGTCGGCCGTCGGACCGATGAAGGTGATGCCGGCGTTCGAGCAGGCCTCGGCGAGGTCGGGGTTCTCGGAGAGGAAGCCGTAGCCCGGGTAGACCGCGTCGGCCCCGGACCTCACCGCCACCTCGACGATCGCGTCGGGGTCGAGGTAGGCGCGCACGGGGTGGCCGTGCTCGCCGATCTCGTAGGCCTCGTCGGCCTTCATCCGGTGCTCGGACCAGCGGTCCTCGTAGGGGAAGACCGCGACCGTCCTCGACCCGATCTCGGTCGCGGCGCGGTAGGCACGGATGGCGATCTCGCCACGGTTGGCGACCAGGATCTTGGAGAACATGGGTTGAATCTAGTGCGGCTCGGCGATGTGTGGGCTCCGTCGTACGTCGTCTCGATGGGCGGGCCGGGAGCCCGCGGCCGGGCAGAACCAGGAATCCGCGCCTACCCTCAAGTAACCTGAGGGGATGACCACCCAGGCGCACGACCCCGCGGAGTTCCTGCCGCGGCGCCGGCCGTCGCAGGAGCGCAGCCGGCGTCGTTTCGACGACATCCTGCGCGCCGCCCGCGCCCTGCTCGTGGAGGTGGGATTCGAGGCCTTCACCTCCGAGCAGGTGGCGCTCAGGGCCGGCGTGCCGATCGGCTCGCTCTACCAGTTCTTCGGCAACAAGTACGCCATCATCTGCGAGCTCGACCGCCTCGACACCGTCAACGTGCAGGCGGAGCTGGCGAAGTTCGCCGACGAGATCCCCAGCCTCAACTGGGCCCAGCTGCTCGAGAAGCTCCTCGACCACCTCGCCGCCCTCTGGCGCACCGACCCGTCCCGGCGTGCGGTGTGGCTGGCGATGCAGGCCACCCCGCCCACGCGCGCCATCGCGGCCAACCACGAGCGCGAGCTGGCGGCCCAGGTGACCCAGCTGCTGGCACCCCTCACACCCGGCTCGAAGATCGCCCAGCGCCAGGTGATCGCCGAGGTCCTGGTGCACGTGACCTACTCGATGCTGAACTTCTCGATCCGGGACGGGCAGTCCCACCCCGACGCCGTCGTCCAGCTGAAGACCCTGCTCACCGGCTACCTGATGGCGGCCGAGTCCGAGGCCGCGAGCAAGCGACCCGTGCACTGACCGGTCAGCGCGGCTCCGCGTGCTGGAGCACCACGAAGGCCACCGCGATGTCGGCGGCGGGGTCGTGCGAGAGGGAGACGAGCACCTCGAAGCCGGTCATGGCGCGCGCGATGGCGCCGTGCAGCCGGATCGCGGGTCGCCCCCACGCATCCGAGCGGACCTCGATCTCGCTGAGGTCCACGTAGGCAGGGTCGATGACCTCGGGGTGGCCGAAGCAGGTGCTCGACCACGCCTTGATCACTGCCTCCTTGGCGGCCCAGCGGGCGGCCAGGTGCTGTGCTGCCGATCCCTGGGCCGCGCTCTCCTTCTGCTGGGCGGCGCGCCGCTCCCCGGGGGTGAACACGCGCGCGAACCGGGTGCCCGGTTGGTCGAGCTGCTCGGCGAAGGCGGAGATGCCGACCACGTCGACCCCGACCCCGGCGTGTCCCACCAGGGTGCCGGGGTCGAGTGGTGTCGACATCGGGTCGGTCATCGACCGGCTTGTGCGTAGACACCGTCCGCACCGAGGCGTGCGGCCGGGTCGACCAGCATCGCGCTCTCGTCGGCCTTGGTCAGGCTGACCGACGCGTCGGCGAACCGGCGCTGCTCGGGCTTGCGGTAGAGCGGGCTGCCGCCGCACATGGCGTCGAGACGACGGGCCTCACCGGCGACCAGGCGAGCCGTGGCCGCCTTCAGCCAGGTCTTCCGCTGCGCCGGGGACAGCGCGGCGACGAACGCACCGGGGTGCGCCACGGCCACCATCGCCGAGACGTGGCCGAAGCCGAGGCTGGTCAGCAGACCGGCACGCATCGGGCCGACCTGCAGCGACTCGCGCAGCCAGACCAGGTGCTCGTTGATCGCCAGCGCCTCGTCGACACAGTCCAGCCCACGGTTCGGCGGGACCGTCCCGGTGGCCAGCACCTGGCACAGCCCGATCAGCTGGAAGGCGGCGGCGCCGCCCTTGGCGTGACCGGTCAGCGACTTCTGGCTGACCACGTAGAGCGGCGACCCGGTCGTGCGACCGAGCGCCCCCGCGAGCTTCTCGTGCAGCTGGGACTCGTTGGGGTCGTTGGCTGCCGTGGAGGTGTCGTGCTTGGAGACCACAGCCACGTCGTCCGCGCCCAGGCCCAGCGACGCGAGGCCCTTGGCGAGCGGCGAGTTCACGCCACCCACACCGGCGCCCAGGGCACCGATGCCCGGGGCGGGGATGGAGGTGTGGATGCCGTCGGCGAACGAGCCGGCGTAGGCCACCACGCCGAGGACCGGCAGGCCCATCTCGGCCGCCACGTCTCCGCGAGCCAGGACGATCGTCCCGCCGCCCTGACCCTCGACGAAGCCGCCTCGGCGACGGTCGTTGGGCCGGGAGACGTGCCGCTCGTCGATGCCCTTGGCGAGCATCTCGGCCGTGTCGGCCGTGGCGCTCATGTTGCCGAACCCGACGATGCCCTCGATGCCGAGGTCGTCGAAGCCGCCGGTCACGACCACGCTGGCCTTGTCGAGACGGATCTTGTCCACGCCCTCCTCGACGCTCACCGCAGCGGTCGCACAGGCGGCCACCGGGTGCACCATCGAGCCGTACCCACCGAGGTAGGACTGCACGGTGTGCGCCGCGATCACGTTCGGCAGAGCCTCCTGCAGGACGTCGTTCGGGGGCTGCTCGCCGAGCAGCGCGTCGACGTACATCTTGCGGGTGGACTGCATCCCGCCGATGCCGGTGCCCTGGGTGTTGGCGAACCGCGTCGGGTGGATCCAGCGCAGCAGCTCGGCGGGCTCGAAGCCCGAGGAGATGAACGCGTCGACGGTGGCGACCAGGTTCCACGCCGCCAGCCGGTCGACCGACTCGGTCATCGCGCCGAGGCCCCACACCGACGGGTCGAACCCGTCGGGGATCTGGGCGCCGACGAAACGGGAGAGCTTGTACCTGCGCGGCACCCTGATCTCGCTGCCCGCAAGACGCGTGACCAACCAGTCGCCGTCCTCGGTGGGCGCGATCCGGGTGTGCTTGGGCGCGGCCTCGACCAGCGCCTCGGCCTCGTCCTTGGTGCGTACGACGAACGAGGTGTCCTCCTCGAGGAACACCGGCACCATCAGCGGTGCGGTGCCGTCGACGAGCTGGGCGTCGTCGCGATAGCTGCGGATGCCGACACCGGCCTCCACCTGCTCGCCGAAACGCTCGACGACCTCGCCCTCGCTGAGCAGCTCGCCGCTCTTGGCGTCGTGCCACCCGGCGACCGGCTGGTTCTCCCAGACGATCAGGCCGGTGGTCCACGCCAGCTCGATCACGCCGACCGGGGACAGGTGGTCCTCGACCTCGAGCTCGAAGCGGGTGCGCGAGGACCCGAGCGGACCGACCTCACCGGCGCCGACGATGACGACCATGTCCTCGAGGGCGGTCTTGACCTTGGGCCACTCCATCGTCGGCTGGACGGTGGCCCAGCCGGCCGGGTGGGTGAGCGCCTCGATCGTGGTGGTGCCGGCAGCGTCCTCGGCATCGGCCTGGGACGCCGTCTCGGCGGCCTCCCGGGCCTCGCGGCCGAGAGCGGCCAGGTCGAGGTCGGCCTCGCCGAGGCCGCCGGTCAGGTCCTTGACGACCGGAGCAGTCGCCGCGGCCGTGCGGGCCGTGGGCCGGCACAGCTCGAGCAGCTCGGAAGCCATCTCGGCGGGCGACCAGGTCTGCACCCCGGCAGCGGTGACGGCGTCGACCAGCGGGTCGTTGTGGCCCATCAGCCCGGTGCCGCGCACCCAGCCGATGTGGGCGTGCACGAGGGAGACCCGCTTGGCCCACTCCTGCTCGGCCTGCCAACGCTGGACGAACGCGTCGAACGCGGCCTTGGCCTCGCCGTAGGCGCCGTCGCCACCGAAGCGGCCACGGTTCGGCGACCCCGGCAGGACGACGTGGATCCGCTGGCCGATCTTGTGGTCGGCGCCCTGGGCGGCCAGACCGGTGACCAGGCGCTCCACGCCCCAGAGCAGGACGCGGAACTCGACCTCGGCACGGGGGCCGGCGTCGGCTGCCGTTCCCTGGACCGCCGGGGCGGCGAAGGGGAACACCAGGGTCGGGGACAGGGCGGGGCGCAGCTCGGTGCGCTGGCCGCCGGCGGTCTCCGTCACCGGCGAGGAGATCCACTCGACGAGTGCGTCCACGTCGGCGTAGGAGGCCAGGTTGGCCGGCAGCACCCAGAGGGCCGCGCCGGTCGCTGCGTGGTCGCGGTAGAGCTGACGGAAGAACGCGAGCCGGCCCTTGTCCAGGCGCGAGGTGGTCGCCACCACGGTGGCACCTCCGCGCAGGAGGTCGGCCACGACTGCGCCGGCGATCGAGCCGGGCGCGGCACCGGTCACCACGGCGACCTCACCGGCCCACTCGAGCGCGGTGTCCGAGCCGATGCCCTCGTAGAAGGACACCAGGTCGGTGCGCTTCTCGCGGCGGGCGCGATCCAGCCACCAGCCGGCCTGCGCCACCGCAGCCTCGTCCAGTCCGGCGAAGCTGCGCTCGCGGACGGAGTCGTCGCCGACCCACACGCGGGCGAAGTCCTCGCGGACCGAGGCCCAACGGTCGTCCAGCAGGACCGCGCGACGCGCGTCGAAGGACGGGGACACCTTGCGGGCCCAGTCCGAGCCCAGCTCGGCCTCGACCAGTCGCACCAGCTCGGCGTCGACGTCGTCACCGGACTCGAGGTCGACCTGCTCCTGCAGGCCGAGCTTGCCGAGCAGGTGTCGCGCCGTGGAGGCCAGGACGCCGTCCGGGCCGGTGATGGACGCGGTCAGCTCGCCGAGAGCGGCGGCGTCGACGGTGCCACCCTCGCCGCCACCGGTGGCGGGCATGCTCACGGCGACGCCGTGTGCCCGGCCGACGGCCTGGACCGCGTGGTCCACGACGGCGTTCAGGTTCTTCAGGTCCCCGCCGAGGGCCGCCGGGTCGAAGCCGAGCGGACCACCGCGGGTCGAGGAGCCGTCGCGCAGGCCCGCGGCCAGCTCGGCGGAGACGTGCGTGACCCAGCCGGGACCGAGCTGCCAGGTGTCGCGCACCCGGTCGGCGATCGCGGCAGGCTTGCTGCCGGCAGCGCCGGCGAACTTGCGCAGCTGCTCGCTCACGGCCTCGGTCAGCACCGGACCGAACCCGCTGTAGGTGCGCGCCAGCTTGGTGACGGTCACTCCCAGCGAGTTCCAGTCGGCCTCGGCGGCGCCGTCGATCGCGCCCAGCGAGAGCTCGGCACCGAGGTCGACCAGCAGCTGGTTGCGCCGCGAGGAGACCCCGTCGCACAACGCCTCGATGGTGTCGGCTGAACCGATCTGCTCCGGACGCACCTTGGTCCGCAGGGCGGTGAGCGTCTTGGTGGCGTCGGCTGCCGAGTAGGGCAGGTCCGCGGGACGCTCGGCACCGGCAGCGGCGACCGGAGCCGCAGCCACGGGGGCAGCGCTGGTGGCAGCCGCCTCGGCGGGGGCTGCGGCACTCTCGGTGACCTCGACCTCCGGCTCGTCGTCGTGCACCGGCGTGTCGGTCGCGAAGACCACTGCGGCGTCACGCGAGGAGTTCATGATCCGCGGCGCGATCCCGTCGTACGACGCGAGCTTGGTGGTCTGCGAGGCGAGGTTCGCGATCGTCGGAGCGTTGGCCACGCCGACCTCGACGAACTGCTCGATGCCGAGACCACCGTGCTCGGGCGAGCCGAACAGCAGGTCCTGGGTCTCGATCCAGCGCACCGGGCTGGCGAACTGCCAGGCGAGCAGCTCGATCAGCAGCGCGCGGCCGAGGCGAGCCGGGTCGGCCTCCCACGTCGCCCAGTCGGCGAGGACGTCGGCGAGCACAGCGGAGTCGACGAGGTCGCGGACCTCGGTGACATAGCTGCGGTCGAGGGTGAAGAGCCGCGGCACCAGGTTGGGGATGTAGCGGCCGATCAGGACGCTGATGTCGACGTGCTCGGGGAGCAGGTCGTCGAGGCGCTGACGGAAGTCGTCGACGCCGGCGTGCAGCTCGGAGGAGTGGAAGGGCACGTCGATGCCCGGCACCAGGATGAAGGCGGGCTTGCCGCCGATGCGGGCGCGCCGCTCCTCGATCGCGGTCTCCAGCGCCTCCAGGCCGGCAACGGTGCCGGCGATGGCGTACTGCGAACCACGAAGGTTGTAGTTGACGATCTGGATGAACTCGCCCGTGCGCTCGGAGAGCCCGGCGACGAACTCGGCGACGGCGTCGTCGGCCAGGTCCGCCTGCGAGGGGCGGATGGCGGCGAGCCGGTAGTTGCTGCGGCCGTTGGCGTCGCGAGGCACCAGGTGGTGCATCGCCATGCCGCGGCGGAAGACGATCTCGAGCAGGGCCTCCAGCGGCAGGATGCCGGTGACGGCCGCGAGCGCGTTGTACTCGCCGACCGAGTGGCCGCAGGTGATGGCGTCCTCGACGAAGACTCCCGCCTCACGCATCTCGGCGACCTGGGCAACGGCGAGGGTCGCCATGGCCACCTGGGTGAACTGGGTCAGGAACAGCACGCCGTCGGGGTGACGGTGCAGCTCACCGTCGGCCCAGAGCTCGACCGGGTTGTCGCGCACGATCGCCAGGATCGAGAAGCCGAGCGCCTCGCGGGTGTGGGCGTCGGCGCTGTCCCAGACCTTGCGGGCAGCGGCCGAGCGGGTGCGAGCCTCCAGGCCCATGCCCTGGCTCTGGATGCCCTGACCCGGGAAGGCGTACGCCGTCCGCGGGGCTGCCACGACGGCCTCGGCGACCATCGCCAGCTCGCCGTCGGCACGGCAGGTCACCTCGACAACGGTGTCGCCCCCCAGGACACCGGTGCGCTCGACAGTGATCTCGACCTCAGCGCCCGGCAGCAGCGGCGCGACCCAGCGGGCCAGCCAGCTGCGGATCGGGCGGGGGTGGTGCGTGGCCCCGACGGAGGCAGCGGCGCGCTGGGCGACCGCGGAGAGCCACATGCCGTGCACGATGGGGCCGTCGAAGCCCGCCATCCGCGCAGCAGGCACGTCGGTGTGCAGCGGGTTGTGGTCGCCGCTCACGGAGGCGAAGGCACCCATGTGCTGCGGCGCAGCCACAGTGAAGCGGTCGAGGCGGGCGCGGGGCTTCTCCTCGGCCGCGGGAGCGAGCGGCGCGGGGGCGCTCAGGTCCGCCTCGCCGACGCGACCGCGGACCATGAAGCGCTCGTGCAGCGTCGCGACGAGGGTCTCGCCGGAGGTGATGCGCACGTCGACGGCGATGACCTGGCCGGCGGTGGTGGCAGCGACGCCACCACGCGTTGCGGAGACGGTCAGCTCGGCCTGGTCGGGCAGGTCGGCGAGTGTGTCGGACAGCTCGATGCGGTGGTCGAGGTGGACCAGGTCGAGGAGACCCTCGACCGCACCGATGCTGGCGAAGACGGCGGGCCAGGCGAGCCCCACGAGCGCGTCCGGGACGGCCTGCTCCTGCGGCACGGCGACCGCGTCGCCGCGGCGGGTGCGGGCGGGGCTGGTGACGCCGATGTGGTCGGAGACGAGGTTGCTGTCCCACGTGGTGCGCACGACGGCCGTGCCGTCGACCACCTCGGGCAGGTTGCCACCGGCGGTGAGGGCCAGCAGGGCACCCATGCCCGCAGCGGCGGAGTCCGCGGAGATCACGGGAAGGCGGCCGTCGAGGACGCCGGAGAGGTCGACGTCGAGGGTCAGCTCGCCGCGCGACAGCGGAACGCGCAGCACCGCGGAGGTCGCCGTGGCGGGGTCCCCGTCCGGGACGAGCTCCGTGGCGGTGTCGACCAGGCGGTGCAGCGGGTTGCTCACCACGCGACCGGCCCACACGACGTCGGGCGACGCGAAGGCGGCGTCGAGCGCGGTGGTGCCTGCGCCGACGGTGCTCCGGCTCGCGGCCGGGAGCGGGGTGCTGCCGGCGGCCCGGAGGTCGGCCACGATGGCTGCCTCGAACCGGTCCAGCAGGTCGGCGATCGGCTCGTCGACGACCGTGATCCCGCCGACGGCCACGGGGCCGGGGATGACGATGACCTGGTCGGCGCCGTAGGACTCGTCGTGGGCCTGCCACAGCGAGTCGGAGCGCCACCAGCGACGTACGTCCGCGTCGATCACGGGGACGAAGTTGACCGGCTTGCCCGGACGGCGGCAGATCTCCAGGAAGAAGAGCACGTCGGCCGGGTGGAGCAGGCAGCTCAGTGCCTGCGGGTGCGCGGCCACGAGCGAGTCGATGGCGGCGGAGGGGTCGTCCAGGTCGGCGTCGAGACGCTCGACGGGGCCGGAGGTCTCGGGGTGCACGCGCGCCAGGGCGCGGTCGAGCATGGCCTCGAAGCGGGCGCGGAAGGTCACGTCGAGCCACGGGGCGCCGGTGAGCTCGACGTAGCGGCGCAGCCACTGCTCGTAGGTCATCTCGGCGACGTCACCGAAGTAGGGCTTGGCGGTGACGGCCATCGCAGCGACCAGCTCGTCCTTGCGCTCGAGCGCGGCCTCGGCGTCGCCGGCGACCTGGTCGAGCAGCGCGCCGCAGCGCGACGCGGCGTTGTCGATCTCGTGGATGTCCGCTCCGAGCTGGCTGCGCCCCGAGGTCACGTTGCCGACGCTGCGGCCGGAGCCGACCCAGCCGGTCTCGATGCCGGGGGTCTGCACGAGAAGCTCCTTGACGGACGCCGAGGTGGTCGCCTCCAGGGCAGCCATCGCAGCGGTGCCGATCAGCACGCCGTCGACGGGCATCGCGGCCTCGCCGTGGGCGGTGGCCCAGGTGCCGGTGAGGTAGTCCACGGCCCGCTCGGGAGTGCCGATGCCGCCACCGACGCACACGACGAGGTTGTCGACGCTGCGCAGGGCCGGGTACGTCGAGAGCAGCAGCTCGTCGAGGTCCTCCCACGAGTGGTGACCGCCGGCGACGCCGCCCTCGATGTGGGCGATCACCGAGGTGTCGACCGCTCGGGCGATCGCCAGCACCTGGCGGATCTGCTTCACGGTGCCGGGCTTGAACACGACGTGGCTGATGCCGGACTCGTGCAGGTCCTCGATGATCGCGATCGCGTCCTCGAGCTCGGGGATGCCTGCGCTGATCACGACGCCGTCGAGGGGGGCGCCGGCGAGGCGAGCCTTCTGCACGAGGCGCTGACCGCCGAGCTGGAGCTTCCACAGGTAGGGGTCGAGGAAGAGCGCGTTGAACTGTGCCGTGCGGCCCTCGTCGAGCAGGTCGGAGAGCCGGGCCATGTTGGCGGCGAAGATCTGCTCGGTCACCTGGCCGCCACCGGCGAGCTCGGCCCAGTGCCCGGCGTTCGCGGCGGCGGCGACGATCGCGGGATCGACGGTGGTCGGTGTCATCCCGGCCAGCAGGATCGGCGACTTGCCGGTGAGCCGGGTGAAGGCGGTGTCCACGACGGGCGAGCCGTCGCCGCGGTCGATCAGGCGGGGGGCGTACGCCGACCAGTCGGCGGCCTCGCTGATCTCGGCGCCGGAGGTGAAGAGCAGGTCGCGGCCGGCGGCCGTGGCGCCGGGCAGGACGGTGACGCCGCGGCCACGCAGCGCACGGCCGGTCATGTTGGCGGAGAGGTCGGCAGGGCCGAGGTCGACGACCCAGCGGGTGTCGGGACCGACGGCGTCGGTGAGCTCGCGGGGCCAGTCGACGGTCTCGACGCAGATCGCGTGCGCAAGGTGCTCGGTCAGGCCGGCGTCGAGGCCACAGGCCTCGGCCCAGTCGCGGGCCATGGCCACGGCGGGGGCGAGGGCGGGGTGGTGGAAGCCGAGGGAGACCTGGATGGACTCCACGCTCGGGTTGAAGGCGCGACCGCCACGGACCTTGGCGTCGATGTCGGCAGCCTCGGCCGCGGCGCGCTTCTCGATGGCGGCGCGGAGACGGCGCAGGACGGCGGGGGTGCCGCTCACGACCACCCGGCGCGGGCCGTTGACGACCGCGACGGTGGCCACGTCGGTCGCGTCGGAGACAGCCTCGACCAGGGCCTCGACCTCGTGGAGGTCGGCGCCGCTCACGGCGAGCATGGGGGAGTCCTCGCCGTGCGGGACGAGGCGGACGCGACGGCCGACGATCGCCGAGGCGGCGCCGATCAGGCGGGCGATGGCCATCAGCTGCACGTCGCCGGCGTGCTCGTCCAGGTTCTCCCGGCGGCCGGCGAACGCGGCGACGCCGATGATGCCCTGCGAGTGGCCCACCGAGGCGACCGGCGAGACGCGGGCGAGGTCGAGGCCCTCGGCCGCGAGCAGGTCGAGGGTGGTGAGCTGGGTGAGCAGCACCCCGGGCATGCCCAGCGCAGGCGAGAGGGTCTCGGCCAGGCGCGGCGAGGCCTCGTCGGTGAGCCAGACCTGCGGCTCGAAGGGGCGGGGCAGGGCGGCGGCGAGCTGGCCGGCGACCGGCGCCACCAGGCGAGCCGACTCCTCGACCAGGTGCGTGACCCGGGAGGCGTCGGCGTGCTCGGCGACGAGCTCGGAGAGGGTGGCGAACCAGTCAGCACCCTGGCCGCCGAAAGTCACGGCGAACTCCTCGCCGCCGATGAGCCGCTCGGCCAGTGACAGGCCGCGCTCGGGGGTCGCGTGGTCGTGGGTCAACGTGGTGGGGGGGAGCTGTGTCATGTGAGGAGTACATCATGTTTCCCGCCTGAACCTGAAATCTGCCTCACGTTTTAACGAGGATTTCATCGGTTCGACGCGTACCCGCCGGTAGACCGCGCGGTATGTTGCGAAGATGCCGATTCCAACCCCCCGAACCGGACATGTGGCGGTGGTCACAGGTGCCTCCAGCGGCATCGGCACCGAGCTCGCACGCGAGCTCTCCCGCCGCGGGCACGAGCTCGTCCTGGTCGCCCGTTCGACCGACCGGCTGCAGGCGCTGGCCGAGGAGCTGCCGACCACGGCACACGTCCTGGCGGCCGACCTCTCGGACCGCGCGGCGCGCTCGGCGCTGCCGACCGAGCTCGCTGCTCGTGGCCTCACCCCCCAGGTCCTGGTCAACAACGCCGGCCTGTCCACGCTGGGGCCGGTGCACCGCAGCGATCCCGACGCGGAGGCGAACATGCTCGAGGTCGACGTCGTCGCCGTCGCCGACCTGTGCAGCCGGTTCCTGCCCGACATGGTCGAGCGGGGCAGTGGCGCGGTGCTCAACGTGGCGTCGACCGCGGCCTTCCAGCCGCTACCGGGCCAGGCGGGGTACGGCGCCGCCAAGGCGTTCGTGCTGTCCTACACCCGCAGCCTGTCCGCCGAGCTGAAGGGCACCGGCGTGACCGCGACCGTGCTGTGCCCCGGGCCGGTGGACACCGGGTTCGGTGCCGCGGCCGGCTTCACCAAGGAGGAGGCCGACAACGCCCTGCCCTCGTTCATGTGGGTCTCCGCGGCCGACGTGGCCACGACTGCTTTGGACGGCCTCGACAAGGGGACGCTCGTGGTGATCCCGGGTCTCGCCAACCGGGCCGGAGCCGCGTTCGCCCACCTGCTGCCGAAGCGGGCGCTGCTGCCGTTCCTGGCCAAGAACCACCCCGGGCTGCCCTGAGGCGTGACGCTCCTGCGGTCTGCGCAGCGAACACGCCATGGCCAAGTGTCGGAGCAGGTGCCTACGCTGTGCAGCCATGACGATATTTCGGGCAGAGGATCGGATCGACCCACCGCTGGCGAAGGACGAGGCGGCCACGCTGCTGGGCTTCCTCAACTACCAGCGCGACACCTTGAGGTGGAAGAGCTCGGGGCTGACCCCCGAACAGCTCGAGACCCCGTTGCCACCCACGACGATGACGCTCGGCGGCCTGCTCAAGCACCTTGCGGTGGTGGAGGCCGGCTGGCTCAACCAGACGTTCGCGGGCGGTGTCGCGAAGCCGTCCTGGTTCGACGAGCTCGACCAGAGCGACCCGGACTGGTCCTTCACCTCGGCGGCGGGTGCCTCGCCGGAGCAGCTGTTCGCCTGGTTCGACGAGTCCATTGCGGTGTCGGACCGTGTCATCGACGAGGCACTGTCGGGCCCCGACGGTCTGGGATCGCTCTCCGAGGAGGTCCTCGAGGACGGACAACGCTTCTCGTTGCGCTGGATCATCACCCACTTGATCGAGGAGTATGCGCGGCACAACGGCCACGCCGACCTGCTGCGCGAGTCGATCGACGGGCTGGCCGGAGAGTAGCCCCACGGGGCCGCCGAGCTAGCCGGCGTCCTTGATCTCGCAGATCACGGCGCCGTTGGTCACGGTGGCCCCGACCTCGGCGCTGAGGCCGGCGACGCTGCCGGCCTTGTGGGCCTTGATGGGCTGTTCCATCTTCATCGCCTCCAGGACGACGATGACGTCACCCTCCGCGACGTCGGCACCGTCCTCGACGGCGACCTTGACGATCGTGCCCTGCATCGGCGAGGTGACCGAGTCGCCCGACGCTGCGGCTCCGGCCTTCTTCGTCGCGGACCGCTTCGGCTTCTTGCTCCCACCACCGCCACCGATGGCTGCGAGACCGCCGGGCAGCACCACCTCGAGGCGACGCCCGCCGACCTCGACCGTGACCTTGTTGCGCTCCTCGGGCTCGACGCCCTCGGCCGAGGCGCCGGCGTACGGCGCGATCTGGTTGTCGAACTCGGTCTCGATCCACGACGTGAAGACGGAGAACTGCTCGGGCGAGTCCGCCGGGGTGCCGACGAAGGCCTCGTCGCTGACCACCGCGGCGTGGAACGGGATCACCGTGGGCATGCCGTCGACGTGGAACTCCGCGAGGGCCCGCCGGGAGCGCTCGAGGGCCTGGGTGCGGTCGCGGCCGGTGACCACGAGCTTGGCGATCAGCGAGTCGAAGGCGCCGGGAATCGTCTCGCCCTGCTCGTAACCGCCATCGACACGGATGCCGGGTCCGGCGGGGGGCGACCAGGTGGTGAGGGTGCCGGGAGCCGGCATGAAGTTGGCTCCGCCGTCCTCGGCGTTGATCCGGAACTCGATGGAGTGGCCCACGACCGGCGGGTCGTCGTACCCCAGCTCCTCACCGGCGGCGATGCGGAACATCTCGCGCACGAGGTCGATCCCCGTGACCTCCTCGGAGACACAGTGCTCCACCTGCAGCCGGGTGTTGACCTCGAGGAACGAGATGGTGCCGTCCTGGCCGACGAGGAACTCGCAGGTGCCCGCCCCGACGTAGTTCGCCTCACGCAGGATCGCCTTGGAGGACTCGTAGAGCGTGTCCACCTGGTCCTGGGTCAGGAAGGGCGCCGGAGCCTCCTCGACGAGCTTCTGGTGGCGCCGCTGCAGTGAGCAGTCCCGGGTGGAGACGACGACGACGTTGCCGTGCTGGTCGGCGAGGCACTGGGTCTCGACGTGGCGGGGCTTGTCGAGGTACTTCTCCACGAAGCACTCACCGCGACCGAAGGCGCTCTTGGCCTCGCGCACGGCCGACTCGAACATCTCGGCGACCTCCTCGCGCTTGCGGGCCACCTTCAGGCCCCGGCCGCCTCCGCCGAAGGCCGCCTTGATGGCGATCGGAAGGCCGATCTCGTCGGCGAACTTCTCCACCTCGGCAGCGTTCTCGACGGGATCCTTGGTGCCGGGCGCGAGTGGCGCCCCCACCTTCTCCGCGATGTGGCGAGCCTTGACCTTGTCGCCGAGGTTCTCGATGGCCTCGGGTGGCGGCCCGATCCAGACCAGCCCGGCGTCGATCACGGCCTGGGCGAAGTCGCGGTTCTCGGCGAGGAAGCCGTAGCCGGGGTGCACCGAGTCGGCACCGGACTTCTCGGCGACGGCGACGATCTTGGCGATGTCGAGGTAGGAGTCCGCAGGCGTGGCGCCGTCCAGCGAGTGCGCCTCGTCGGCGAGCCGAACGAACAGAGCGTCGCGGTCGGGCTCGGCGTAGACGGCCACGCTGCCGATGCCCGCGTCCTTGCAGGCGCGGATCACCCGGACCGCGATCTCGCCTCGATTGGCGATCAGAACCTTCTGCAGGGGCTTGACGTCAGACACGACTCTCCTCGGGGGGTCCAGATGATCCATCGCGGAGTCTATGACCAGGCCGGCCGCTCCCGGAGGGCGTCCCGGGGACCGGCCCGTTCCGAGGTCGCCGAGCGTCCTAGTATCGACGCATGACTGATGTGACCGCGGACACTTCCGGGACGGACTCGGCACGACAGCGCTGGCAGCGACGCTATGACACCGCCCTCGAGCAGGGGCGGGTGCGCGACGCAGACTTCACCACGCTCTCGCAGATGGAGGTCGAGCCGGCCTACGGCACCGACGACTCCGAGTGGCCGGGCGAGTTCCCCTACACGCGTGGGCTCTACGCCACCGGCTACCGGGGCCGGGCCTGGACGATCCGGCAGTTCGCCGGCTTCGGCAACGCCCAGCAGACCAACGAGCGCTACAAGATGATCCTCGGCCGCGGTGGTGGCGGACTCTCCGTCGCCTTCGACATGCCCACCCTGATGGGCCGTGACTCCGACGACCCACGCAGCCTCGGCGAGGTCGGGCACTGCGGCGTGGCGATCGACTCCGCAGCCGACATGGACGTGCTCTTCGACAAGATCCCGCTGGACGAGGTCACCACCTCGATGACGATCAGCGGACCCGCCGTACCCATCTTCTGCATGTACCTCGTGGCCGCGGAGCGGCAGGGCGCCGACACGGGCAAGCTGAACGGCACCCTGCAGACCGACATCTTCAAGGAGTACATCGCCCAGAAGGAGTGGCTGTTCGGGCCGGAGCCGCACCTGAAGCTCATCGGCGACCTGATGGAGTACTGCGCCGAGAAGATCCCGGACTACAAGCCGCTCAGCGTGTCCGGCTACCACATCCGTGAGGCCGGATCCACGGCCGCGCAGGAGCTGGCGTTCACGCTGGCCGACGGGTTCGGCTACGTCGAGCTCGGGCTCTCGCGCGGCCTCGACATCGACGTGTTCGCTCCGGGTCTGAGCTTCTTCTACGACAGCCACCTCGACTTCTTCGAGGAGATCGCCAAGTTCCGCGCCGGCCGCCGCATCTGGGCCAGGTGGGTTCGCGACGTCTACGGCGCGAAGACCGAGAAGGCGCAGTGGATGAGGTTCCACACCCAGACGGCCGGGGTCTCGCTGACCGCGCAGCAGCCCTACAACAACGTCGTGCGCACCGGCATCCAGGCGCTGGCTGCCGTGCTGGGTGGCACGAACTCGCTGCACACCAACGCCCTCGACGAGACGCTGGCGTTGCCCAGCGAGCAGGCCGCAGAGATCGCGCTCCGCACCCAGCAGGTGATCATGGAGGAGACCGGCGTCGTCAACGTCGCGGATCCTCTCGGCGGGTCCTACTACGTCGAGGCGCTGACCGACAAGATCGAGGCCGAGGCCAACGCCATCTTCGACAGGATCCTGGAGATGGGCGGCTCCACGCTGCGCCACGACCAGACCGAGGCGCTTGCCCAGTCGGCGAGGGACGGCGCGAACCCGGTCACGCAGGGCCTGCTCCGCGGCATCGAGGAGGGGTGGTTCATGTCGGAGATCGCCGACGCGGCGTTCGCCTACCAGGTGGCCCTGGAGAAGGGCGAGAAGAAGGTCGTCGGCGTGAACTGCCACCACGACTCGGTCACCAGCAAGCTGGAGATCATGCGCGTGTCGCACGAGGTCGAGACCGAGCAGGTGCGCGTGCTCGACCAGCGTCGTGCCGCGCGGGACGAGTCGGCGATCGCCGCGGCGATCGAGGAGATGCTCGCGGCGGCCCGAGCGGACCGCAACATGATCCCGTCCATGCTGGAGGCTTGCCGTGCCGAGGCGACCCTGGGCGAGATCTGCAACGCGCTTCGGGCCGAGTGGGGCGAGTACCGCGAGGCTGCTCGCTTCTGAGCGTGCTCGTCGCGGCTGCTCAGGACTCCGGCAGCAGGTGGTGTCGTAGCGCGCCGGCCATCAGGCCCATCTCGGTGCGCGCGTTGGCGATGTCGAGGAAGTAGTGGTCGGCCCGCGGCACCACGCGGTGCCGCAACGGGACGCCGGCCTCGGCAAGACGTCGGGCGTAGGCGTCGCCCTCACGACGCAGCAGGTCCAGCTCGCCGGTGAGGATCATCGTCGGTGGCAGGTCGCTGAGATCGCTCGCCCGCAACGGCGAGGCGTAGGGCTCGGTGCGGCGACCGGCGTCGCGGAAGTAGGTGCTCCGCACCAGGTCCAGGATCGACTCCCCGAGCATGGGTGACCCGACCGGCTGCTTGTCGGCGTACCCCTCCGCGACGTCGAGGGAGGGCACGCCCAGCAGCTGCATCCGCGCAGCGAACCGCCCGCTCTCCCGGGCCTGGAGGCAGGCGGACGCGGCCAGGTTGCCGCCGGCGCTGAAGCCACCGATGGCCAGCCGGCTCCCGTCCAGGCCGAGCGTGGGGCCGTGGGCGGCGACGTAGGCCGCGACATCGTGGACCTCGTGGTGGGCCACCGGGTAGCGCACCTGCGGAGCCGCGTCGTAGTCCACCGTGAGCACGGCGACCCCGGCCTCGGCGACGACGAAGCGGGCGAAGAAGTCATCCATCCGTGGGTGCCGCACGATGAACGCGCCGCCGTGCAGGTGGACGTACACGGGCGGTCGGTCGACGCCGGGCGGACGGTAGATCTCGCACCGGACGTAGCCGTGGCGCGTCGGGATCCGGACCTGGACCGGGTCGGGGAGGTCACCCCCGGCGATCTGCAGAGGCGTGCCGTAGCGCACGGTCAGGGGGGCGCTCTTCTGCATCAGCCAGGCCCTGGCAGCGGCGGTGCTCACGGGAGGGTTTCGCCGCGGAACGAGGAACGGATTGGTCAGGGGTGCACGGCATCGGCGAGCGTCTCGGCCGTGGTCGGCAGCGTGAGCTCGAAGGTGACGCCCCGACCGTCGGGGTTGTCGGTGATCCAGATCTGGCCACCGTGCCGTTCGACGATCCGCTTGCAGATCGCCAGGCCGAGACCGGTGCCCCGGTAGCCGTCCCCGCTGGCCCGGTGGAAGGACTCGAAGACCCGGTGGCGCTGGTCCCGGGGGATGCCGATGCCGTTGTCGCTCACGCGGACAGTGACCCAGCCCTCCTCCTCGGGGGTCGCCGAGATCCGCACCCGCGGACGCGTGGAGGGGGCGACGTACTTCAGGGCGTTGCCGATCAGGTTGTCCAGGAGCTGGGTGATCAGTGACCTGTCGGCCCACACCTCCGGCAGGTCGTCGGCCACGATGGCATCGTGCTCCGTGCCCGGCCCGATGTGGGCGCGGATGAGCTCAGCAGCGACCTCGGCCAGCGGCACCGGCTCGCAGCTGATGTTCTGGTCGCTGGCGACGGCGTGGGCCAGCAGGTCCGAGATGAGCTCGCGCATGCGCTCGGCCGAGGTTCTGATCTTGGCCAGCATCGGCGCACCCGTCGTGGATTCGACGGCCGGGGCGGACTCGAACTCCTCGTTGAGCGCGTCCGCCCATCCGGAGAGCACCGTCAGCGGTGTGTTCAGGTCGTGGGCCACGGTGCTGGCGAAGGTCGCGAGGGCCTCGCGCTGCTCCCGCTCCACGGTGACGTCGCGGACCGTGACCATGGCGCGCGCCTGGACACCCGCGTCCGGCGGCAGTGCGATCGCGCTGACCTCGACGATCCGCGCGGGTCGGTCTGCGTCGCGGACGAGGTGGAACTCCTCGGAGTCGACCAGCTCGCCGCGAAGCGCTCGTCGGTAGGGAACGTCGTCGTCGTCCATCGGTCGCCCGTCCGGGTGGAACAGGTGGTACTCGCCGACGGCTCGGACGTAGGCCGCGTCGAGGTCGAGGTCGCGGTCCAGCGCCAGCATCGCCTCGAGAAACGTCTCGCGCAGCACGCTGTTGGCGTGCACGATCCGCCCACTGTCCTCGACGATCGCGACCCCGTCGCCGAGGTTCTCGAGCATCAGGTCGAGCTCCTTGGCGCGACTGGCGAGGACCGCCTCGGAGCGGGTGAGCTCAGCGATCGCCTCGAAGAGCTGTCGCCGCGAGAGCGAGATCGCCATGCCGGTCACGGTGAGCACGGCTACGAAGATCTGGGTGATCAGCGCCTCGCCCTCGGGCGAGGCGGCGTTCGAGATCGGCCCGAACCCGAGCACCGTGAACGTGATGGTGGCGACCCCGAGGGCCAGTGCGAGCGTGGAGGTGGTCAGCGGTGAGAAGCGGACCGAGGCCCAGACGACGCCGAGCGTGAGCACGAACAGGCTGGGTACCGCGGGGTGTTCCAGATAGCCGACCCAGAACACCGCTGCCATCGCCCCGATGATCGCGAGCATCTCGAGTGCCCGCGGGACGCTGATCGGGACCGACCAGTCCCTGGACCTGCGGCGCGCGTCGATCTCGCCGCCGACCAACAGTCCGAAAGTGCCCAGGGCGACCATCGACGAGATGGGACGTCCAGCGCGCAGCGCCAGGGAGCCCCAGCCCTCACCTTGCACGAGCAGGACTCCGAGCGCCGTACGGAGCAGGGCGCACACCAGTACGGCCGTGGTGACGGCCAGGAGGAACTGGCCGAACTCCTGGAGCCGTCTGATGGGCCGGTGCCCGCCACCACCCCACACCTGCGGGCAGGTGTGGTGCAGCCAGGCGATCGCGACGGGCGCGGGCCCGACCATGATCACCCCGAGCAGGGCGGTGACCCAGTCGCCTCCGGCAATGAACCCGACGGCGAAGCTCAGCAGGGCGATCAGGATGCCGTCGGTGCGCCAGGTCGAGCGGTTTCCGCTGGCCAGCCACAGGAAGGCGACGCCGACGGCCGGACCCACGAACGGCAGGTTCGTGTGCACGATCGTGTTCCGGCCGATCAGGCTGGCGACCAGGAACAGCACCGTCCACAGGAGCGCGCGCGTCAGCGAGGACACCGCTGTTGCGCGAGTCTCTCCCTGGCCCACACGCGCATTATGACCGTAGTTCGACCGGTCTCCCGGCAGCAATCGCGGTCAGGAACAATGGGGGCATGACCCAGCAGCCATTCTCCCGACCCGGCGCCGTCGACCTCTCCGGGCTCCAGCGGCCCGCGGGATCTGCGGCCGAGCCCGGCCGAGCCTCGGACAGCGCCAGCACTGCCTACGCGATGCAGATCACCGAGCACAACTTCCAGGAGGTGCTCGAGGGGTCCCGCACGGCCCCCGTCCTGCTGGCCTTCGAGAGTCCCGGTCGCTCACCCGAGAGCGTGCAGCTCGCCGAGGCGATGCAGACGCTGTCCAACGAGTTCGAGGGCCGGTTCCTGCTCGGCCGCGTCGACATCGACGCCGTGCCCCAGATCGCGGAGGCGATGCAGATCCCCTCGGTGCCGCTGGTGGTGCTGATCGCCCAGGGCAGGCCGATGCCGTTGCTCCAGAACCTCGCGCCGCTCGAGGAGCTGCGCGCGGCCATCACCCAGGTCCTCCAGCAGCTCACCGCGAGCGGCTTCACCGGCCGCCACCAGCCGCGCACGGGCGGCGGCCCGGTGGACGAGTCGGGGGAGGAGCAGCTCGACCCGCGATACCTGCCCGCACAGGACGCACTCGAGCGCGGCGACATCGACGGTGCCGTCGCGGAGTACCAGAAGCTCGTGGACGCGAACCCCGCCGACGCCGAGGCTGCGGCCGGACTGGCGATGGCCCGGCTGCTCCAGCGCACCGAGGGCGTCGACCTCAACCAGGCCCGGGCCGCCGCGGCCGCGAGCCCCGACGACGTGGACGCGCAGACCCTGGTCGCGGACCTCGACCTGCTCGGTGGCCACGTCAACGACTCCTTCAACCGCCTCATCGAGGTCGTACGCCGCACCAGCGGTGCCGAGCGGGACACCGCCCGCACCCACCTGATCGGCCTGTTCGGGGCCGTCGGGAACGCCGACCCGCGGGTGATCCGTGCTCGTCGCGACCTGGCCTCCGCCCTGTTCTGAGCCGTGTCCCGACCCCGTCTCGGGGGAGCTGCGGTGCCTCATCGCATTCTGGACGGTGCGGTCTAGGACAGGAACATCCGTGCTATTCCGCCCAGCGCCGGTTCGACATACCTTCGGGTGACACGAGGTCGGAGATGTGCGCCGCAGAAGCATCACGGGGGTCGGCTCGCATTCTCCGCGAGGCGGGCGCGATCGTGGTCGCGCTCGCCTCCCTCGTGGCCAACGTGGCCTCGGCGCGGTGTCAGCCCCCGTCCCGAGCGGCGGTGAGCTGCTGCGTGAGCGGCTCAAGGGCCGCGATCAGCTCCTCGAGCTCGGCCGTCTCCAAGGACTCGTACGGCACGACCGCGAGCTCGTCGGTCAGCGCCTCGACACGATCCTTGGCCCGTCGGCCGGCGGGGGTGAACGTCGCCTCGTCCATGACCAGTCCGCGGTGCTTCAGCTCGTCGATCAGGTCGGTCAGCAGATCGGGGGGCAGGTGGTGGATCCGGCCGAACGTCGTGGCCGGGATCCCCAGATCGATGGCGAGCAGCACGTGGGCCTCGAGGCCGCCGATGCCCTCAGCCATCAGGGCGCAGACGTGTCCGTCGCCGCGGTGCTCGCGCAGCAGCGAGGCGGCGTGGAAGAGGCGAGCGACCGGCTCCTCCGGCAGGGGGAGCGTGCGCAGCGCGGCGTACATGGGGCGACCTTCGAGCGGGGCGCTGGTCGCTGCCCTGGTGAGCAGCTCGACGGCTCGCGCGAAGTCCGGCGTGTCGACGAGGTCGCCCAGGATCCGGCGCAGCGCCTTGACGCAGCCTGCCTCGCGGGCGGCGATCGCCGCCTCCGGTGTCGTCGTGCTCCAGACCTTCGGGATGTGTCGGGCCACCTCCCCCGGGGCGAAGCTGTAGAAGAGCGCGTGGACGACGCCCGCGGGCACCGAGCTGCCGAGCGGGGCGGCCCGGCCGGCGAAGTAGGTGTCCCAGTAGCTGGTGAACCCCAGGGCGAACATCGCCTCGTCGGGTTCGTCAGCTGAGTAGGGGATGACCCCGATCGGCTCGACCAGGTCGAACATCCTGCGAGCCAGAGCACCCGTGGCGCTCACGCCCGGGGCCCCTGCTCGGCACAGCGGCGATGTCCAGCCCCCATGACGTGCTCCTTCAGTCCGCGATCGGTTCCTCGTAACGACCAGCGAGGCCGCCCGAAGTCATCGCAGCTTCACGATCGTCATGGTGAGTCGACACCGCGCAGGCATGTGCGGGCGTTGGCATCCGCAGCCCCCCTGCCGCGGCCTGTCGAGCGTAGGGGAGCAAGCCGCGGGTCAGCTCTTCGGCGCGTGCCGGGTGGGTGGCGCGGGCTGGTGGGGACGTCGTACTGGTGTCCGGTGGGCGAGGTCCAGGTGTAGCCGTCGTGGCCGCGTTTGTAGGTCCAGGCGGTGTGGGTCTTGATCCGGTGGTGGGTGCGGCACAACGGCGCGAGGTTCTCTGCGGTGGTCTGGCCCGGTGGTCCGCCGTCCTCCATCGGGAGGTACTCGGTGATGTGGTCCAGGTCGCAGGCTCGGGAGTCGCGGCCGCAGCCGGGGAAGACGCAGTGCGCGTCGGTGAGGAGGACCTGTTCGCGCATCGTCGCGGGTGGGTCGTGCCGGTCCACGGCCGCCGTGTCGGCGAGGTCCAGGACCGGGCGGACCAGGACCTTGCCGCCGGTGCTGGTGAACCGGGCCAGCCAGTCGGTGAGCAGCCGGGTGGTGGCGGCGCCGAGACGCTCGATGGTGACGGCGCCGGTCCTCGGGGGCGAGGTCGGCGGGGGTGAGGTGCAGGTAGAGGTTCGCGGCCCCGCCGTTCTGGGTGGGTGCGGCGCCTTCGCGGCCGGACATCAGGTCCAGGGCGTACTGCGGGTCGGCGAGCACCCCGACCGCACGCGCCCTGCGGAGGTCGAGCGGGTCGGTGTCACCCAGCTCGTGGAGGTCGTGGGCGATCCGGCGCACGCTGGCGTCGAAGAGCTCGGCGTCGGGGGTGTCCAGGATCATCGAGATCTCGGTGGTCGCCGGGGTGGCACCATGGCGTAGCCAGACACCGCGCTTGGCCAGTGCTGCCTCTTCGTCGGCGATCGCGCGGTCGGGGTCGAACCAGAGCCGGGCCTCCTGGACCAGTCGGGCGGCGTTGACCAGCCCGACCCGGTCGGGGGTGGCGGCGATCAGCCGGTCCGCGAACAGGGCCGCGTCCACCGAGAGGTCGCGGGTCTCCCGGGCGATCACCCGCGCCCGCCACGCCGGGACGCGCAGCTCGCGGACCAGGTCCCAGAGCCGGGGGAGCCGGTGCGCCAGCTCCAACGCGTCCCCGACCAGCGACCGGGCGGCGTCCAGGCTGATCCCCAGCGCCGCGCCGAGGTCGGCGGGCGCGAACTCGGCCACCCACGGGGCACCGGGCCCGGCCAGCGGTGTCGGTTGCTTCGCCGTGCAGGTCGACCTCCCCCCAGTGCGCCGGGGTCTCGCCGGCCGGGCAGGGGTGCAGGTGCGCCCACGCCAGGGCGAGCTCGAGCTCCTCGGCAGCCGCTCGCTTGGCCTGGGTGCGGGCGGTGCGGGCACGGTCGATCACCTCGGTGGGGGTGAGGGTCGGTGCCGTGCTCATGGAACCAACGCTAGACCTGAGCACCGACAGTTTCGAGTGTGTGTTCGAAGATGTGGAGAACTCTTTCTGTTGCCCGCGATCGGCCACACCCGCGTCGGCTGATCGCGGTGGTGAGACGCGGGTTTGACCACCCGCCGACGTGTCGGCGCGGATCATCCCCTGTCCGATCATCGGCTCCGAGGACCAACCGCGGCAAACCCGGTCCTCGACAGGCGACATGGCCCGCGGGGTCGCGGCCTCCGTGAAGTCGCCGACGCGTACGGCCAACCGACCTGGCGTCGCTCGTCTGCGTGGCCCCAGTGCCCGGCCGCGGTTCAGCGCCCGGACGAAACGAGGGTGGCGACGCTGCGTGAGCGGGGGCAGATTGGCAGTAGCGCCAGCGCACCCACTTCGGCTCCGAGTCCGACGAGGGTGCCGTGCGGGAAGTATCCGAACGCGGCTGTGGACCCTACGGCGACCAGAAGCGTGCAGGCCATCAGCGCCCACCACCAGGTCGGGAAGTGCCTGGACCTGGCGGAGATCGCCGCTGCGATGGCGGTGAGCGGGATCGCGAGCAGCACGAAGATCTCGGCGCCCCACAGGCTGTGCCACGGAGCAGGAGCGCTCGCTGCTAGGTAGCTGGCGACAGACACCGGGGCACCCAGGAGGAACAAGGCACCCACCACGCCGGGCAGCTTGCCGTAGCCGAGCAGCGGCCAACCGATCAGGATCCATGCCGGAACCAGCAGCACTCCTGCCCAGGCGTATAGCTCAAGCCCGCCGGCGCCGTTCAGGTCCCGGATCAGGGCGTAGACGGGCAGACTGTCGGCCGAACGCGCCCACGACGGTGCTTCCTGTCCGTCCCAGGCGACAAGCTGCTGGGGAAGCAGGAACAGCGCCCATGCTGCTCCGGTCACCGCCGAGACCGTCGCCCAGGGGCGGCGTCGTCCCGTCGCCAGGGACTGTCCCTGCCGGCGCTTCGACGCCGAGCGGCCCTCAGCCGAGGTCGACAAGATCGTTGCGCAGGTCGACGAGAGCTGCCACGAACGGGACCGCCAGGCCGGCCCGCAGTATCCAGGCGGGCCAGGGGCTGGCGAGGAACGCGCGACCGGTGTCGTAGCGGCGCAGCGTGCGGAACGCTGCGAAACCTGCCGCCAGTGCAAGGGTCACCGGGAACAGGAGGACCCAAGGGGCGAACCCGATCACTACGAGCGCGCTGGGCGGGCGCCAGCGTTCGAGGGCGCGTTCTCCGAGGACGTGCAGCAGTGCGACGTAGGCGGCTGGGACAGCGATGAAGAGACCCGTTGCTAGCCACACCGGTTCCAGGAGCTGAAAGTCCACTCCGTCCGTGTGGACCACGATGGCCCCGGTCACGACGGCGGGACCGAGCGAGATCGACAGGAGACGGAACCAGGAGGGACCGATGATCAGGCCGCGAACAACGACGTAGCACCCGGCACCGATCACTCCGAGCTGGAAGCCGGCCAGCGCCAGTTGCGCGGAGCCCGACAGCGTGAACTGGCCTATCACGAAACCGTCGTCGCTGGTCACCCCAGTGGCGTCTGGGTTGAGGACGGCGAGCAGCAGCATCGCGAGCCGTCCCAGTATCCCGACGACGAACGCACCGCAGGCTCCGCCTACCAACGTGAGTACCGACAGGGTTCTGGCGGCGCCAATCAGGTCGTCCCGCCAAGACGCTCGTGGTTTCGCGGGTAGCACTGCACTCGTCATTCGGACCCTCCCGGGTCGCAATGTTGGAAGACAATCACCGGTACAGCCATGCCCCAAACGGGTCATTGCGTCGAAGCCTGCCCCCGTGGTCTCAGGCACCCCTCAAAGCTGCAGCCCGCGTGTGCGAATTCATCCGGGCGGTCGAGACGCCAGCGCGCTGCGGCACCTGGATAGCGTGAGGTCTTAGGCGTTCGCGATGCACCGACAGGCGGCGAAGTGACGCGCCTTCGGGGCGACTCGAGCTGCGTACGTCAGGCGTTGCGGGGCGCCTCCCAAGGATGTCGGTCATTCGCCCAGGCATGGGAGGTGGTTGAGAACCGCCTGTAGTAGGTGGGCTGGCAAGGAACACGGAATCGTCGCCCCTACTGAATTCTTTGAGGCCAAGGTTCTCCAAGATTCGAACCGATCGCCGGTTGGCATCAAGGGCCTCAGCCCAGATCTCGTGCAGGCCAAGTCGGGTGAAGCCATAATCGAGACCGGCAATCGCAGCGCGGAACCCAAGGCCTTGACTGCAGCGGCTTCGCTCGCCAATCAGAATCCCAGCTCGCGACGCCATGGGACTTTCCGGGAGATCAACATAGCCAACCAGGACCCCGCCGTGGATCGGCCGCCCACCCTGCGATCACCCCTTCCGTACTACGTACTGGCGATACCTGTTGCGACCGCGTCAAGACCAACGATCCCCCCGGCAATGCCTATAAACGCGAGGGAAAGCACAAAGAAACGTGTGCTCTTGTCCAGGTCCTTGAGTGCAGTTGACAGTGCCGCCAGGGCCTCCCATTGTCCCTTGAAGTCCACACCAGCATGCTTTTCGAGCTGTTCGGTGCTGGAGTTGGACGTCTTGGCAATCTCTGCCGCCTGCTTGGTCGCAGTGGTCAGTTCCTCTTTGAGGCCCCAATTTCGAAACAGTTCGACCACGGCGAGAACAAAGAGGATTCCCCCGGCAATGAGACACCCATGAGATGACATCAACCATTGTTGCTCCTCAAAACATGTCTATTTGAAGAGAGTTGAGTTGATATGGCAAGTCTTGGATGACGCTGTAAGCAGGGGACATGGCGTTGTGGGGCGTGGCCTCGCGCGTCGGCGTCTCGTCGAGCGAGCAGGGGTGCGGGTGCGCCAACCGCAAGTTGGCTCAGTCACCCTCTCGGAAGGTCCAGCCGTCGCCGTCGGACTCCACTACCGGACCGAACAGCGTGGAGCTCGTGTCGCCGGAGATCGTCCGTGCCTTCACCTCGCCCGAGGCGCCCGGCTCCACCCGGACCTCGAACCGCAGCACGCCGCTGCCCGCGGGATCGACCCGCTGTTCGGCGGGGCTCAGCCGCACCCCCTCTGGTCCGGTCACCGTGACGGTGCCGCCGAGCTCAGGGGCGATACAGACGAAGATCTCGCCCGGCTCGTCGTAGCCGTGGCCGTCCTCGAGCCAGTGCAGGCCGGTCGACAGCTGCAGGTCGTCACCGCGCGACCCCGGTCCGTGGTTGCAGGCGGCAAGGCTGTCGGGGGTGGCCGAGGAGGCCGGGTCCTGCCCGCCCCGCGGGGGGGCGTTCGCCTCGGAGGCGCAGCCGAACAGGCCAGCCTCAACCATGAAGAGCATGAGGACTGAGAGCATGGCTCTTCGTCCTCTGCGTTGCCGACATCGCCACCCGCGCTCAGCTCCATCGCGCTGGACTGCTTCGAGCGTCCGGATGGGGCTGTCCCCGGCGGTTGCCTCGATCTTGGGGCGGGCATGGGGCACAGTCGTCAGCCTACGACCGTCTCCGCTGTAGGTGAGCCGAACGCAGCTCCTGAGGTGAGTCCTTGCGGCCCTGCAGTGGTGTCATCCAGAGTGATGCACGGTCCGACGTCTCGGCTCCGCCTCGGGCTGCGCCCGAGTGGCACGATGTGGGGATGGAGGATCGAGCCGCGACACTGCCGCCGGTGCGGCTGTCCGGGGTCAGCCAGCTCTACGTGACGACCGTGGGAGCCGTGTCGGTGCTCAGCCTGGTGGCGGACTCGAGCTGGTGGCACGTCGCGCTGGTCGCGCTCGCGCTCCCGTTGAGCCTGCTGGCCCTGTGGGTGGGGTTCTACGGCGGCACGGCCGTCGGCTACCTGGTCGGCGACGCGCCCGGTGAGCTGTCGTGGCCGGTGGCCGTCGTGTGGGCTGCGGTCTGGATGGCCACGGCCTGGGTCAACGCGCAGCTGCTCCAGCGGGTGCTGCGGGCGGGGTGGCGCACGATCGCGCCGCGGCCGTTCGAGGACGACGAAGAGGACTGAGCAGCGGCGGCGGGCGGCTCAGCCGGGCAGGCCGCGGCCGCTCTCGGTGTACGCCGGGCCGGGGGCCGCCGAGAGGTTCCGCAGCGCCGCCTCGATGCGGCGGGCCGTGAAGTCGGCGCAGCGCTCGCGCACCTCGGCGATGGTGAAGAAGCCGACCGAGCGGATCTCGCGCTCCTGGCGGACGATCGTGTCGAGGACGGCAGGGTCGTGCTCGCCGCCGTCGAAGACGAGGCAGATGGCGTCGTCCCAACCGCCCCAGGGCGGCAGCCAGTCGGTGAGCAGCAGCCGGCCGGCGTCCAGCTTCAGGCCGAGCTCCTCCTCGATCTCACGAGCCACCGCCAGCTGGGGTGACTCGCTGACCTCGATCACCCCGCCGGGCAGGTCGAGGTCACGCTTGTAGGTGAGCTGGCAGAGCAGCACGCGGCCGTCGGTGGAGCGGATCAGCATCTGGCTGATCCCGCGCTTGCGGGGCAGGAAGGAGTTCAGCAGCGTGCGGAAGCCCTTGGGGTCCTCGAGGGGCACGTCATCGACCAGCCGGGCGTAGACGATGCGGTCACGGTGCCCGTCGACGCCGCGCGCGACGCCCTCCCGCATCAGCCCGGAGAACGTCGCGATCCGCTGTGCCATCGCGTCGTCCGGGTCGACGTGCGTCTCGACGCGTGTCGCGCCGCCCTTGAAGGCCCGCTCGACGGCGTTGGTCACCTCGTTGGAGGAGTCCCCCAGACCGCGGGCCTGGAGCTCGGCGGACCAGGACACCCGGACCACCCCGGGGGCGACGTCGTTCAGCTCTGCAGACACGCAGCCACCCTAGGCGAGCATCCCAACGCAGCCGACGCCGCTACTGCCCCGGGTGGGTGAACCACACGGTGCCGAGCGGGGGCACCCTGACTCGGGCAGAGGCCGGCTGCCCGTTGTGCGGGTTGCTGTGCGCGGTGACGGTGCCGAGGTTGCCGACACCGGAGCCGCCGTAGACCTCGGCATCGGTGTTGATCGCCTCGTGCCACTCGCCTGCGAACGGGAACCCGAGCAGGTAGCCCTCGTGGGGCACGGCGGCGAAGTTCGTCACGGAGACGAGCGCGCTGCCGTCGGATCCCCAGCGCAGGAAGGCGATGGTGTTGTTCGCCGCGTCGTCGGCCTCGATCCAGGCGAAGCCGTCGGAGGAGTCGTCCTGGGACCACAGGGCCGGGGTGGCGGTGTAGGCGCGGTTCAGGTCGGCCACGAGCCGGCTCACGCCGCTGTGGCCACCGTCCTCGAGGAGGTGCCAGTCCAGGGAGCGCTGCTCGGCCCACTCGCCGTCCTGGGCGAACTCCTGGCCCATGAACAGCAGCTGCTTGCCGGGGTGTGCCCACTGCCAGGACAGGAACGCCCGCACGTTGGCCAGCTGCTGCCACCGGTCACCCGGCATCTTGCGCAGCAGTGAGCCCTTGCCGTGCACGACCTCGTCGTGGCTGATCGGCAGCGTGTAGTTCTCGGAGAACGCGTAGACCATGCTGAAGGTCAGCTGGTTGTGGTGGTAGCCGCGGTAGATCGGATCGCGGGAGACGTACTCGAGGCTGTCGTGCATCCAGCCCATGTTCCACTTGAAGCCGAACCCGAGGCCGCCGGCGCTGGTCGGCCGCGTCACCCCCGGCCAGGAGGTGGACTCCTCAGCGATCGTCATCACGCCGGGAACGCGCTTGTAGACGGTGCCGTTGAGCTCCTGGAGGAAGTGCACCGCCTCGAGGTTCTCGCGACCGCCGTGCACGTTGGGCTGCCACTCGCCGGCCTCGCGGGAGTAGTCCAGGTAGATCATCGAGGCGACGGCGTCGACACGGATGCCGTCGATGTGGAACTCCTCGAACCAGTAGAGCGCGTTCGCGACGAGGAAGTTGCGCACCTCCTTGCGGCCGAAGTTGAACACGTAGGTGCCCCAGTCGGGGTGCTCCCCACGACTGGGGTTGGGGTCCTCGTAGAGGGGCGTGCCGTCGAAGCGCGCCAACGCGAAGTCGTCCTTGGGGAAGTGGGCCGGCACCCAGTCCACGATCACGCCGATCCCGGCGTTGTGCATCGCGTTCACGAGACGGCGGAACCCGTCGGGGTCCCCGAACCGCGAGGTCGGTGCGTAGTAGGAGGTCACCTGGTAGCCCCACGAGCCACCGAAGGGGTGCTCCATCACCGGCAGCAGCTCGACGTGCGTGAAGCCCATCTCCACGACGTACGCCGTGAGCTGGTCGGCGAGCTCGTCATAGCTGAGGGGGCCGCCGCCGTCGTGCTTGCGCCAGGACCCGAGGTGGACCTCGTAGACCGACATCGGCTGCTGGTCCGGGCGCTCGATCGCGGCCCGTTGGCTCATCCAGGCGTCGTCGGTCCACGTGTGCCCGCTGGCGAAGACGCGCGAGGCCGTGGCCGGCGGGATCTCGGCCCAGGAGGCCATCGGGTCGGCCTTGTCGCGCCACTCGCCGTCGGCTCCCCGGATGTGGAACTTGTAGCCCTCGCCCGAGCCGATCCCGGGCACGAACGCCTCCCAGACACCCGACGTCCCTGCGACGGTCATCGGGTTGCGGCTGCCGTCCCAGCTGTTGAAGTCGCCACGCACCTGCACCTCGAGCGCGTTGGGCGCCCAGACGCGGAAGGTGGTGCCACCGTCGTGGACGTGCGCCCCCAGTGCCTGCCAGAGCTGCTCGTGCCGCCCCTCGTTGATGAGGTGGAGGTCCAGCTCGCCGAACGTGGAATCAGCCACGGTCTGCTCCGATCCGATCGATTGCCTGCATGGGGATGTCCAACCAGGTGGGGCGGTTGCGCGCTTCGTAGATCACTTCGTAGACGGCCTTGTCTGCCTCGTAGGCGTCAATCATCGCCCGTTCGGCATCGGAGAGCGGGGCGCCGCCCGCCTCGACCCGGCGCTCGACGTAGCCCTCCAGGAACGCGACCCGGTTGCGTTCCAGCCACTCGCTGGCCCGGTAGGCGATCTGAGCTCCTGGGTCGTCCGAGGCGTGCAGGTCCTTGACGACCGACTGGGCGGCGTAGTCGAAGGAGCGCAGCATCCCGGCGACGTCGCGCCAGGGGGAGTCGGGCAGCCGGCGCTCGGCCAGCGGCTTGGCGGGCTCACCCTCGAAGTCGACCAGCTTCCAGCCGCGCACGGTGCGCAGCGTCTGGCCGAGGTGCAGGTCGCCGTGGATGCGTTGGGCGAGTCCGGCGGAGTCGCTGGCTCGGGCGAACACCTGCTCCAGGGCCGCACTGTGCCGGCCGAGCTCGGGGACCACGGTGACCGCGGCCGCGAGGCGCTGTCGCATGGCGGCCGCGCTCGCGGACGCGTCGTAGGCCCGGGTGCCGAAGTGCTCTGCCAGCAGGGCGTGCACCTCGCTGACGACGACCCCGAGCCGGTGCGACTCGGAGGCGAAGTCCCCGCCGACCTCGTCGGCGTGCAGGTCGGCCTCCGCGAAGAGGTTGCGCGCACTCGCCAGGGCCAGCTCCCAGCCGTCGCTGGCGGTGCGCAGGAACTGCTGCAGCATGGCGAGCTGGATCGGGTCGCGGTCCTCGACACCTTCGGCGGGGGCCACCTCCATCCAGCCGTAGAGCTCGGCGACGCTGTGCGACCCGGCGCTGGTGAGGGCCTCGTGGATCTCGATGTCGGGGTTGACGCCCGGGGTGACCCGCCGGAACACCTTGAGCAGGGAGTCGTCGCCGAAGGCCAGCGAGGAGTTGCTCTGCTCACCGCTGAACAGGGTGGAGTGCACCGACATGTCGAGGTCGTGCTTCCCGGTGCGGTGGAACGTGACGCCGGACAGGGAGACAGGCTGTCCCTCCCCGGCGGCGGAGGCCTGGAACGCGTCGAGCCAGACCTGGGTGGCCTCGCGGTCGTGCAGCGCGTCGTAGAGGTGGCGCCCGTCGACGTGGGCGATGCGCGCATGGCCGAGACGGCCCTGCGGCTCGGCGTACGACGAGACGGGCACCTGGTAGAGGTCGGCGCCGCCGTCGTCGAAGGACAGGGTGATCAGGGCGATGCTCACCCGAGGCTCGCCGTCGCGCAGCTGCAGCACCCGAACGTCGGTCACCTGGAAGCCACGGCCCTTGCCGCCGAACCAGCGCGCCTGGCTGATGAACCCGACGAGAGCCTCCTGGAGCTCCTCGCTGGGCGCGGGAGCGGGGTTCGGGGTGGACGTCACGCGCCGTCTCCCTCGGTCGTCACCGCGGCCTCGGCCGCGTCGGACGCGATCTGGGCCGCGTGGTGCGCGTCGCTCTGGGCCTCGGTCTGTGGCAGCCGGATCCAGTAGAAGCCGTAGCCACCGAGCGTGAGCAGGTAGGGCAGCTCGCCGATCTCCGGGAAGCGCACGCCGCCGAGCAGCTCGACGGGTCGCACGCCCTCCCAGCGCCGCAGGTCCAGCTCGACCGGCTGCGGGAAGCGGCTGAGGTTGTTCACGCACAGCACCGTGTCGGTGTAGCCGTTCTCGTCGGTGTGCTCGCGCACGTAGGAGAGGACCGACGGGTTGGACCCGCCCAGGTCGGAGAACTCGCCGAGCCCGAAGCAGGGGTGCTGCTTGCGGGCGTGGATCATCCGGCGCGTCCAGTGCAGCAGCGAGGAGGAGTTGTCCAGCTCGGTCTCGACGTTGACCCGCTGGTAGCCGAAGACCGGGTCCTGGTTGACCGGCAGGTGCAGCTTGCCCGGGGTGGCCACCGAGAATCCCGCGTTCCGGTCGGGGGTCCACTGCATCGGCGTGCGGACACCGTCACGGTCACCGAGCCAGATGTTGTCGCCCATGCCGATCTCGTCGCCGTAGTAGAGCACCGGCGACCCGGGCAGGGACAGCAGCAGCGCGGTGAACAGCTCCATCCGGTTCACGTCGTTGTCGAGCAGCGGCGCCAGCCTCCGGCGGATGCCGATGTTGGCCTTCATCCGCGGGTCCTTGGCGTACTCGTCCCACATGTAGTCGCGGTCCTCGTCGGTGACCATCTCGAGGGTCAGCTCGTCGTGGTTGCGCAGGAAGATGCCCCACTGGCAGCCGTCCGGGATCGACGGCGTCTGCTCGAGGATCTCCGAGATCGGGAACCGGTTCTCGCGGCGTACGGCCATGAAGATGCGTGGCATCACCGGGAAGTGGAAGCACATGTGGCACTCGTCGCCGGGGGAGACGTACTCGCCGGTGTCGGGGTCGCGCTTGCCGCCGAAGTAGTCGACGACGTCGGAGGGCCACTGGTTGGCCTCGGCGAGCAGCACCCGGCCGGGGTAGTTCTCGTCGACGTAGCGGCGCACCTGGCGCAGCGCCTCGTGCGTCTCGGGCAGGTTCTCGCCGTTGGTGCCGGGCCGCTCGAAGAGGTAGGGCACGGCGTCGAGCCGGAAGCCGTCCAGGCCCATGTCGAGCCAGAAGCTCATCGCCTCCAGCATCGCCTCCATCACCTTGGGGTTGTCGAAGTTCAGGTCGGGCTGGTGGGCGAAGAACCGGTGCCAGTAGTACTGCTGGCGCACCGGGTCCCAGGTCCAGTTCGACGGCTCCGTGTCGACGAAGATGATGCGGGCTTCCTCGTAGAGGTCGTCGGTGTCGGACCACACGTAGAAGTCGCCGTAGGGACCCTCGGGATCGGCACGACTGGCCTGGAACCACGGGTGCTGGTCGCTGGTGTGGTTCATCACGAAGTCGATGATCACGCGGATGTCGCGCTTGTGTGCCTCGTCGAGGAAGTGGTGGAAGTCCTCCACCGTCCCCGCCTCGGGGAGGATGTTGGTGTAGTCGGCGACGTCATAGCCGCCGTCGCGCAGCGGTGAGCTGAAGAACGGCGGGACCCAGAGGCAGTCGACGCCCAGCCAGTGCAGGTAGTCAAGCTTCTCGGTCAGCCCGCGGAAGTCCCCGATGCCGTCGGCGTTGGAGTCCTTGAACGAGCGGACCAGCACCTCGTAGAAGACGGCCGTCTTGAACCAGTCCGGCTGCTCGAAGCCGCCCAGCACGGGGCCCTCGTCGGGGACGTCCCCGGGCACCATCATCTCGCTCACGCGTTCCGCCTCACGGTCAGCACGTGCGCGGGCTCGACGTAGGGGTCGAGGTGCACGTAGTTGTGCGCCCCCCAGTGCCAGTCGTGGCCGGTGATCTCGTCATGCACGGCGAACGTGTCCTCCCAGCTGAGGCCCAGAGCGGGCAGGTCGAGATGAACGGTGGTGGTGCGGGGGCCGTGCGGGTCGAGGTTCACCACGACGATGACGATGTCCGTCTCGCCGGTCCCGAACGCGGAGGGCAGGTGCTTGCTGAACACCAGGACCGAGTCGTCGTCGCTGGAGTGGACCGTGACGTTGCGCAGCTGCTGCAGCGCCGGGTGCGCGCGACGGATCTCGTTGAGGCGGGTGAGGTACGGCGCGAGCGTCTGGCCGCTCCGTTCGGCGGCATCCCAGTCACGGATGCGGATCTGGTACTTCTCGGAGTCGAGGTACTCCTCGCTGCCGGGCTTCACGGCCGTGTGCTCGAACAGCTCGAAGCCCGCGTAGACCCCCCAGCTCGGCGAGCCGGTCGCAGCGAGCGCGGCCCGGATCTTGAACGCCGCGGGGCCGCCGTACTGCAGGAACTCGTGCAGGATGTCGGGGGTGTTAACGAAGAAGTTCGGCCGCAGCACGGCCGAGGTCTCGCGGGACACCTCGAGCAGGTAGGTCTCGAGGTCGGTCCGCGTGGTGCGCCAGGTGAAGTAGGTGTAGCTCTGGTGGAAGCCCACCGTCGCGAGGGCCTGCATCATCGGCGGCTTGGTGAACGCCTCGGAGAGGAACAGCACGTCGGGGTCGGTGGCGCGGATGCGTCCCAGCAGCCACTCCCAGAAGACGACCGGCTTCGTGTGCGGGTTGTCGACGCGGAAGATCCGCACCCCGTGGGACATCCAGTGCCGCAGCAGTCGCTCGCACTCGGCGTAGATCCCCTCGGGGTCGTTGTCGAAGTTGATCGGGTAGATGTCCTGGTACTTCTTGGGCGGGTTCTCGGCGTAGGCGATGGTCCCGTCGGCCCGGGTGGTGAACCACTCCGGGTGCTCGGTGGCCCACGGGTGGTCGGGCGCGGCCTGGAGCGCGAAGTCCAGTGCCACCTCGAGGCCGACCCGCTTGGCCTCCGCCACGAAGGCGTCGAAGTCCTCGAGCGTGCCGAGGTCGGGGTGTACGGCGTCGTGCCCGCCGTCCTTGCTGCCGATGGCCCAGGGCGAGCCGACGTCGTCGGGAGTGGGGGTGAGCGTGTTGTTCGCACCCTTGCGGTTGACCTCGCCGATCGGGTGGATCGGCGGCAGGTAGATCACGTCGAAGCCCATCGCGGCCACGGCGGCGAGGCGCTGGGCGGCCGTCCGCAGGGTGCCCGAGACCATCTTGCCGGTCTTCGCGTCGAGCCGGGCGCCCTCGGAGCGCGGGAAGAACTCGTACCAGGAGGAGTACAACGCTCGCTCGCGGTCGACGAAGAGGTCGAAGGGGCCCTCGGTGGTGAGCAGGTCACGCAGCGGGTGGGCGGCGAAGACGTGCGCGATCACCTCGGTGTCGGCGGCCGCCAGCCGGGCCTCCACCGGGCGCTTGGCGTCACCCAGCGCCTTGGCCGCGTCGCGGACCACGCGCTGCTGGGCCTTGTCGAGGCCCGGCTGCGCCAGCACCCTCTTGAGCAGCAGCACGCCCTCGGTGAACATCAGCTCGACGTCGACGCCGGCGCGGACCTTGATGCCTGCGTCGTGAAGCCAGGTGGCTATCGGGTCGCTCCAGGACTGCACCTCGAACGTCCAGGCGCCCTCGACGTCGGGACGGACCGTCGCGGCCATCCGCGAGACCTGGCCCTCGACGTCGCCCATCCGCACCGGTGGCCGGCGTACGCCACTGGGGTCGGTGAGCACCACCTCGGCGCCGAGCTGGTCGTGTCCTTCGCGGAAGACCAGGGCGGTGACCTCGAACAATTCACCCACCGAGGCCTTGGCAGGGTGCTGTCCGCAGCTGACCACGGGTGTCACGTCCATGACTGGGATACGTCCGACCATGCCGCTCAGACTTGCGAAGTCCGGGCGTTCGCGCAAACGGGGACCGTTCACCGGACCAGCCGCGGCCGGGCCGACGCGCTGAGTCGGGTGCTACCCCTGCACTATTTTCGCGGGCCGCGTTGGATCGATCCAATGATCTGGGTTAGCGTGCTCCTGTGCGAGCTATCCGACGATTCACAGTCCGTCCGGTCCTCCCGGAGTCCCTGCAGGCGCTCGGCGACCTCTCGACCAACCTCCGCTGGTCCTGGCACCCCGAGACGCAGGACGTCTTCGCCGCGATCGACCCGGAGATCTGGCGCGAGAGCGGTCGTGACCCGGTCAAGACGCTGGGTGCCGTGTCGACGGCTCGCCTCGACGAGCTGGCCGCCGACCCGGCGTTCCTCCAGACGCTCGAGGTGGCGCGCGCCAACCTCGACCAGTACCTCACCGGCGACCGCTGGTTCCAGCGCGCCGCCAGCGGGACCGGTGCCGACGCGCCCGCGCTGCCCCGGGCCATCGCGTACTTCTCCCCGGAGTACGGCATCACCTCGGTGCTGCCGCAGTACTCCGGCGGTCTCGGCATCCTGGCCGGTGACCACCTCAAGACCGCCAGCGACCTGGGCATCCCGCTGATCGCTGTCGGCCTTCTCTACCAGCACGGCTACTTCCGCCAGCAGTTCTCCAGCGAGGGCTGGCAGCTCGAGAGCTACCCGGTCTCCGACCCCGACGGCCTGCCGATCACGCTGCTGCGCGAGGAGGACGGGACCCCGGCCCACGTGCGGATCTCGGTCCCCGGCGAGCACGAGCTGACCGCACGCATCTTCGTCGCGCAGGTCGGCCGGGTGCCGATGCTGCTGCTGGACACCGACATCGAGGAGAACACCGGCACGCTGCGCGAGGTGACCGACCGGCTCTACGGCGGCACCTCCGAGCACCGCCTGCTCCAGGAGCTGCTGCTCGGTGTCGGCGGGGTCCGTGCCATCCGGGCGTTCTCGCGGCTCACCGGCGCTGTCGAGCCGGAGGTCTTCCACACCAACGAGGGCCACGCCGGCTTCCTCGGTCTCGAGCGGATCCGTGAGCTCACGGTCGCCGAGGACGGTCCCGGGCTCGACTTCGACACGGCCGTCGAGGTCACCCGTGCCGGCACGGTGTTCACCACCCACACGCCCGTCCCCGCCGGCATCGACCGGTTCCCGCGCGAGCTGATCGAGCAGTACTTCGGCTCGCAGAGCCCGGTGGCCGGGGTGCCCACCGACCGGATCCTCCGCCTCGGTGCCGAGGACTACGAGGGCGGCGACCGCGGCGTGTTCAACATGGCGGTGATGGGCTTCCGCCTCGCCCAGCGTGCCAACGGTGTCTCCGAGCTGCACGGTGAGGTCAGCCGGGGCATGTTCAACGGCCTCTGGCCCGCGTTCGACGAGGCCGAGGTGCCGATCACCTCGATCACCAACGGGGTGCACGCCCCGACCTGGGTGGCCCGCGAGGTCTTCCAGCTCGCGACCAAGCAGGGGGCCGACACCGACACCGACTCGGGCGAGGTCTGGGACGTCGTCGACAAGATCCCCTCCGCGGAGCTGTGGGCCACCAAGCGCGACCTGCGCCAGCGTCTGGTCCTCGACGCGCGCGCCCGGCTCCGCAAGTCCTGCCTCAAGCGCGGACAGTCCGAGGCCGAGCTGGGCTGGGTCGACACCGCCCTCGACCCCGACGTGCTGACCATCGGCTTCGCGCGGCGTGCTGCGTCGTACAAGCGGCTGACGCTGATGCTCAGCGACCCCGCGCGGCTCAAGCGGCTGCTCCTCGATCCCGAACGCCCCATCCAGCTGATCATGGCCGGCAAGGCGCACCCCGCCGACGACGGCGGCAAGAAGCTGATCCAGGCGATCGTGGCCCTCGCCGACGACCCGGAGGTGCGGCACCGGATCGCCTACCTGCCCAACTACGACATCGCCATGGCGCAGCCGCTCTACCCCGGGTGCGACGTGTGGCTGAACAACCCGCTGCGCCCCTACGAGGCCTGCGGCACGTCCGGCATGAAGGCTGCGCTCAACGGCGGCCTGAACCTGTCGATCCTCGACGGCTGGTGGGACGAGTGGTACGACGGCAACAACGGCTGGGCGATCCCCTCCGCCGACGGCGTCGAGGACCCCGACCGACGTGACGACATCGAGGCCAACGCGCTGTACGACCTGATCGAGAACGAGGTCGCGCCGCGGTTCTACGACCTCGACGCCGAGGGCGTGCCGACCCGGTGGATCGAGATGGTCCGGCACACCCTGAAGTCGCTCGGCCCCAAGGTCCTGTCGACCCGGATGCTGCGCGAGTACGTCGAGAAGCTGTACTCGCCGGCCGCCGTGTCGTCGCGGTCGATGAACCACTCCTACGAGGGGGCCGCCGAGCTCGCCGCGTGGAAGACCCGGGTCGTCGCCGGCTGGCCCGGTGTCAAGGTCGACCACATCGAGACCGAGGGCCTCTCCGACAGCCCCGAGATCGGTGGCGGCATGGACCTGCGCGCGTTCGTGTCCCTGGGCGAGCTCTCGCCCGAGGACGTCGACGTCGAGGTCGTCCACGGTCGCGTCTTCGGCGAGGACCGGCTCACCGACACCACCACCACCTCGCTGGCCCTCGGGGAGACCTACGAGGGCGGCCGGCACCGTTTCGACGGGCACGTCAAGCTCTCCCGCGCCGGATCGTTCGGCTACACGGTGCGGATCCTCCCGAAGAACGCCGCCCTGGCGACCTCTGCCGAGCTGGGGCTGGTCGCGCACGCCTGACGTCTCGGGTTTCCCACGGTCCCGTGGGAAACCCGAGCTTCCCGTCCTTTGCAAAGCACGGGAAGCTGGAGTTTCGTGCGGGAAGCTGGTGCGGGTGTGGCGTACGACGGAGGATCAGCCCGGAAACAGCGAGGTTGATGATCCACCCCAGTTACAGGCAGTACGGGATGGTCGCTCAGGCCCACATCATCACCGGTACCAGGACGACTTGAATCTCATCTGGTGCGGCGCTGTGGACCGTTAGTACGCCGCATGCCGCGTGTGTACGGTCCATAACCCCGCGTTACAGCAGGCCGGGCCGCCCTCAGACCTGCTCGAGCAGCACCAGGCTGCGGGCGGCGAGGGTGATCGCGCCGCCGGCCTCCACCTTCAGGCCCTCGGGGAGGCCCGGGTCGGTGGACAGCACGATCGCGCCGTGCTGCACCCACTCGTTGAGGGGGAGGGTGACCTCGCAGTCGTGGCCGGAGCCGTTCAGCCACAGCATGAAGCTGCTGTCGCGCTGCTGCTCGCCGCGCGGGCCGGGGGAGCGGAGCGGGTCGCCGGAGACGAACATGCCGACGACGTGCAGGTCGGCGTCGAGCCAGTCGTCGCCGTTCATCTCGCGGCCGGTCGGGTGGATCCAGGCCAGGTCCTTGGGGCCACCCACGATCGTCGGGCGCCCCTCGAACCAGTGCCGCTGCCGCAGGGCGGGGTGCTCGCGCCGGACCCGCAGGGCGGAGCGGGTGATGTCGAAGATGTCCAGCCAGGCGTCGTCGGGACGCCAGTCGACCCACGAGACCTCGTTGTCCTGGCTGTAGGGGTTGTTGTTCCCGCCCTGGGTGCGCCCCCGCTCGTCGCCGGCGGTGAGCATCGGCACCCCGTTGGACAGGCACAGGGTCGCGATCAGGTTCGCGGCCTGCCGGTGGCGCAGCGCCAGCACGGCCGGGTCATCGGTCTCGCCCTCCACCCCGCAGTTCCACGACCGGTTGTTGTCGGTGCCGTCGCGGTTGCGTTCGCCGTTGGCCTCGTTGTGCTTGTGGTTGTAGGACACCAGGTCGCGCAGGGTGAAGCCGTCGTGGGCGGTGATGAAGTTGATCGAGGCGTACGGCGAACGGCCGTCGTCCAGGTAGAGGTCCGAGGAGCCCGCCATCCGGGTCGCCACCGTGCGCACCCCGTCGCTGGCCGAACGCCAGAAGTCCCGGATCGTGTCGCGGTACTGGTCGTTCCACTCCACCCACGGAGGCGGGAACTCGCCCACCCGGTAGCCCTCCCGCGAGGTGTCCCACGGCTCGGCGATCAGCTTGACGTGCCGCAGCACCGGGTCCTGGCCGATGGTGGTCAGCAGGTGGCCGCCCATGTCGATGTCGTGGCCGGTGCGGGTCAGGGCCGACATCAGGTCGAACCGGAACCCGTCGACGTGCATCTCGGTGACCCAGTAGCGCAGCGAGTCGAGGATCATCCGCAGCGCCGCCGGGCTCTCGGCGTTCACCGTGTTGCCGCAACCGGTGACGTCCCAGTAGGCGTCCTCGCTCGCCGCCGCGCCACGGGGACCACCGGGCCTGCGGTAGTAGCCGAGGTCGTCGAGGCCCCGGAAGCTCAGCGTCGGCCCGTCGATGCCCGCCTCGGCGGTGTGGTTGTAGACCACGTCGAGGATCACCTCGATCCCGGCCGCGTGCAGGTTCTTGACCATCTGCTTGAACTCGCCGACCTGCTGCCCGCGGTCCCCGGAGGAGGAGTAGCCGGCGTGCGGGGCGAAGTAGCCGATCGAGTTGTAGCCCCAGTAGTTGCTCAGGCCGTGCTCGTCCAGATGCTGCTCGGAGACGAACTCGTGCACGGGCAGCAGCTCGACGGCCGTAACCCCGAGGTCGCGAAGGTAGTCGGTCACGACGGGGTGCCCGAGACCGGCGTAGGTGCCGCGCAGCTCCTCCGGGATCCGGTCGTGCAGCTTGGTGAAACCCTTGACGTGCAGCTCGTAGAGGACCGTGTCGCGCCACCGACGCTGCATCGGCCGCTCGCCGTCCCAGCGGAAGTCGTCGCGGACGACCACGCTCCGGGCGACGTACGGCGCGGAGTCGCGCTCGTCGCGGATCTCCAGCAGGTCCTCGCCATCGGCGGTGCGGACGTGCCCGAACACCGCGGGCGCCATGCTGAACCCGCCACTGACGGCGCGGGCGTAGGGATCGAGCAGCAGCTTGGCGGGGTTGAACCGCATGCCCCTGGCCGGGGCCCAGAGTCCGTCGGCTCGGTAGCCGTAACGCTGGCCCGGCCCGACACCCGGCAGCGCGCCGTGCCAGATGCCGAGGGTGTGCTCGGTCAGCTCGTGACGGGTCTCGCGATCGTCCTCGTCGAACAGGCACACCCAGACCGCGGTCGCCTCGGGGGCGAAGACGGCGAAGTTGGTGGCCTCGTCGTCGAAGGTCGCGCCGAGCGGCCAGCTGCGGCCCGGCCACACGGCCACGCTCTCGTCGGTTGCCGACCACGTCCCTGGAGTCACCTGCCGAGTATCCCTGCTGGGCCGGCCGCCGTCCGACGTTCGGCCCGGGCTGGGACGGGCAGGAACCAGCACCGGGGTCGGCGAGGGGTTTCGAGACGGCGCAGAGCCTCGCTCGGCAACCGCGCGGGCCACCGATAGGTTGGGCCGACCGGTGTCCGCACGTGGAAGAGGAGCAGTCATGGAGTTCGTCCGTCTCGAGGTCGCCGACGGGGTGGGAACCATCCGTCTGGACCGCCCCAAGATGAACGCGCTCGACGCGCAGATGCAGGAGGAGATCCGCGAGGCCGCGCGCGAGGCCACCGAGCGCGACGACGTCAAGGCGGTCGTGATCTACGGCGGCGAGCGGGTCTTCGCCGCCGGCGCCGACGTCAAGGAGATGGCGGAGATGTCCTACACGGACATGATCAAGCGCTCCTCCGGGCTGACCAGCGCCTTCACCGCCGTGGCCCGGATCCCCAAGCCGGTCGTGGCCGCGGTCACCGGCTACGCGCTCGGCGGGGGTTGCGAGCTCGCCCTGTGCGCCGACATCCGGATCGCCGCCGACAACGCCACGCTCGGCCAGCCCGAGGTGCTGCTCGGCATCATTCCCGGCGCCGGGGGAACCCAGCGGCTCAGCCGGCTGATCGGTCCCAGCCGGGCCAAGGACATCATCTTCACCGGCCGTTTCGTGAAGGCCGACGAGGCGCTCCGGATCGGGCTGGTGGACAGGGTGGTCCCCGCCGACCAGGTCTACGCAGAGGCGGTCGCCTGGGCGGGCCAGTTCAGCCGCGCGGCGACGTACGCCGTCCGCGCGGCGAAGGAGTCGATCGACCGCGGGCTCGAGGTCGACCTCGACACCGGGCTCGAGATCGAGCGGCAGCAGTTCGCCGCCCTGTTCGGCACCGAGGACCGCAGCATCGGGATGAGCTCGTTCGTCGAGAACGGTCCCGGGAAGGCCCAGTTCGAGGGTCGCTGAACCCCGGAGCAACACCACACCCGCCCGCACACCAGTCCAGAACCACAGGGAGTCACCGTGCCAACCAACGACAAGACCGAGGATGTCGGCGCAGGCCGCAACCGACGACCGCGTGCCACCCAGGCCACGATCCGGGCCCAGGTGGCCAGCCTGGTGCGCATGGTCTTCGTGGCCCTCGCCGCGATCCTCGCGCTCGGCGCAGTGCTCGTCGTGCTGCGCAACAGCGTCAACGAGCAGAACTCGATCGTGGAGTTCATCACCGGTGTCGCCGACGCGGTGTCCGGGCCGTTCAGCCGCGACAACGGCATCTTCGACTTCTCCGGAAAGAACGCCGTGGCCAAGAACGCCCTGGTCAACTGGGGGATCGCCGCGGTCGTCTACCTGCTGATCGGCCGACTGCTGGCGAATCTCATCGCGCCCAAGGCCGGCCGCTGACCCAGCGGTCCGACGGGATCGTCGGTGGGCCGCCCCACCGTCGCTCCTGTGACTGAGCCCACCTACGTCTGCTGTTTCTGACGGAGTGACTCGGCGGTAACCTCTCAGTTCGGAGCATCGACTCCATTCGTCTCTAGGTTCAGGAGGGGCCCCCTGCACGGGGCCGATCGAACATGAACATTGTCGTCTGTGTGAAGTACGTCCCCGACGCAACTGCCGACCGCCACTTCGAGTCCGACAACACCGTGGACCGCGTCGGCGTCCCGGGCCTGCTGTCCGAGCTCGACGAGTACGCCGTCGAGCAGTCGCTGCAGCTCAAGGAGAAGGCCGCTGACGAGGAGTTCACGGTGACCGCGCTCTGCGTCGGTCCCGAGGAGGCCTCCGAGGCCATCAAGAAGGCACTGCAGATGGGTGCCGACCAGGGTGTCCACGTCCTCGACGACGCGATCGCCGGCTCCGACTCCCTGGCCACCTCGCAGGTGCTCGCGGCCGCGGTGAAGAAGCTCGGTGAGGAGTCGCCGGTCGACCTCGTCGTCTGCGGCATGGCCTCGACCGACGCGAGCATGTCCGTCGTGCCCGCGATGCTCGCCGAGCGCCTCGACCTGCCCCAGGTCACCCTCGGATCGGTGATCGAGCGGCAGGGCAAGGAGTTCCGGATCAAGCGTGACGGCGACACCTCCACCGAGGTCATCGGCGCCACCGCCCCGCTGGTGCTGTCGGTCACCGACCAGTCCGGCGAGGCCCGCTACCCCTCCTTCAAGGGGATCATGGCCGCGAAGAAGAAGCCCTTCACCACCTGGTCGCTCAGCGACCTGGGCGTCGACGCCGGAGAGGTCGGCCTCTCCGCCGCCTGGACCGCCGTCGAGAGCACCGAGGAGCGGCCCCCGCGCACCCAGGGCGAGGTCGTCACGGACGAGAACGGGTCCGGCGCCACCGCGCTGGTCGAGTTCCTCGCCTCCAAGAAGTTCATCTGACCCCGCCGGCCCATCCAGTCTCCCGAAGGATTCCACCTCATGTCTGAAGTTCTGGTTCTCGTCGACCACGTCGACGGCAAGGTCCGCAAGCCCACCTACGAGCTGCTCACGATCGCCAAGCGTCTCGGTGAACCCGCCGCTGTCTTCATCGGCGCGACCGACCAGGCCGACGCAGCGGTCGAGGCGGTCAAGAAGTTCGGCGCCGAGAAGGTCTACGTCGTCGACGACACCGAGATCAAGGGCTACCTCGTGGCGCCCAAGGCCGAGGCACTGCAGCAGATCGCCGCGAAGGCCGAGCCCGCCGCGATCCTGATCTCCTCCTCCGCCGAGGGCAAGGAGATCGCCGCGCGCCTGGCGATCAAGCTCGACTCGGGCCTGATCACCGACGCCGTGGACGTGCAGGAGGGGCCGGTGACCACGCAGTCGGTCTTCGCCGGCAGCTACACCGTCCAGGCCAAGGTCACCAAGGGCACCCCGATCATCACGGTCAAGCCAAACGCTGCCCCGCCGGAGGAGTCCGCCGGCGCCGGCACCCGCGAGGAGTTCGCAGCGACGATCTCCGACTCGGCCAAGAAGGCCAAGATCGTGGCCTCGCAGCCGCGTGCCGCCAGCGGGCGTCCCGAGCTCACCGAGGCGGCGATCGTGGTCTCCGGCGGCCGCGGGACCGGTGGCAACTTCGAGCCCGTCGAGAACTTCGCCGACTCGATCGGGGCTGCTGTGGGTGCCTCGCGCGCCGCAGTGGACTCCGGGTGGAAGCCGCACGCCTTCCAGGTCGGCCAGACCGGCAAGGTGGTCTCCCCGCAGCTCTACGTCGCCAACGGCATCTCCGGTGCGATCCAGCACCGGGCGGGCATGCAGACCTCCAAGACCATCGTGGCCGTGAACAAGGACGAAGAGGCACCGATCTTCGAGCTGGTCGACTTCGGTGTGGTCGGTGACCTGCACAGCGTGCTGCCCGCGGCCACCGAGGAGATCACCAAGCGCAAGGGTTGAGCCGCAACACGACCATGTCACCCTGAGCCGGTCAGGACCCCCGAGGCGATCATCGCGTGGGTGTCCTGGCCGGCTCGGTCGTTCCCGGCCCCCGCGCCGATCAGCCCATCGCCCGCAGCAGCAGCTCGACGCCCTCCTCCGCGCCGACTCCCAACGCCCGCAGCTTCGCGGCGTACTCCTGGGCGGCCTCGCGGGCGGAGCGTTCGACGCCACCGCCCGTGACGATGCTGCCCCCGCGCCCGCGCGTCTCGATCACCCCGAGGACCTCGAGCTCGCGGTAGGCGCGGGCCACGGTGTTGGCGGCCAGGCCGAGATCCTCGGCGAGGCGACGCACGGCGGGCAGGCGGGTCCCGGGTCCGAGCTCGCCGGCGTCGACCTGGGCGCGGATCTGCTCGCGCACCTGGACGTACGGCGGCTCGGGGGCCTGCGGGTCGATGCTGATCACTGGTCCTCCAGCGGGTCGGTCGGGCGGTCGTGGGCGGAGACCACAGGGGCGGCGGACGTCCATCGGGCACCGCGTAGGCTTGGCGGGCGATGACCGTCTATCTCGACCACGCGGCGACGACGCCGATTCTTCCCGAAGCTGCCGCGGCGATGACCGCGCAGCTGGGTCGCGTCGGCAATGCCTCGTCCCTCCACGGATCCGGACGTGAGGCACGTCGGGTCGTGGAGGAGTCCCGCGAGACGATCGCGCGGGCGCTCAGCTGTCGTCCGGGCGAGGTGGTGTTCACCTCCGGCGGCACCGAGGCCGACAACCTCGCGATCAAGGGCCTGTTCTGGTCCCGGCGCGCCGAGGACCCCCGCCGCGTGCGCATCCTGAGCACGCCGGTCGAGCACCACGCCGTGCTCGACCCCCTGCTGTGGCTGGCAGGGGAGGGTGCCAAGGTCGAGCTCGTCGAGGTCGACCGGCTGGGCCGGGTCGATGTCGACGCCTTCCGGGACGCCGTGGAGTCCGACCCGGACAGCGTCGCGCTGGTGACGGTGATGTGGGCCAACAACGAGGTCGGCACGGTGCAGCCGGTGCGCGAGGTGGTCGAGATCGCTCGCGCCCACGGCATCCCGGTGCACTCCGACGCAGTCCAGGCGCTCGGCCAGCTGCCCCTCGACTTCGCTGCGTCCGGGGTCGACGCGATGACCGTGACCGGCCACAAGATCGGTGGCCCCTACGGCATCGGCGCTCTCGTCGTACGCCGCGAGCTGCAGCCGACGGCACTGCTGCACGGCGGTGGTCAGGAGCGGGACATCCGTTCGGGCACCATCGACCCCCCGGCGATCGCGGGCTTCGCGGTCGCCACCGAGCTCGCCGTCGCCCAGCAGGCGCAGCTCGCCGAGCGGCTCACCCTGCTGCGTGACGCTCTCGTGGAGGGGGTCCGCCGGGAGGTCCCCGACGCGATCTACAACGGCGACCCCGAGTCCGGCCCGGGGCACCGGCTGCCCGGCAACGCCCACCTGGAGTTCCCGGGCTGCGAGGGTGACTCCCTGCTGATGCTGCTCGACGCCCGCGGCATCGAGTGCTCGACCGGCTCGGCGTGCGACGCCGGCGTACCCCAGCCCTCGCACGTGCTGCTCGCGATGGGCTCCTCGGAGGAGTTCGCCCGCTCCTCGCTGCGCTTCTCCCTCGGCCACACCTCGACCCAAGCAGACGTGGACGCGTTGGTCGCGGCCATCGGCCCGGTCGTGGCCCGTGCCCGCAACGCGGCGACCACGTCGAGAGCGCGCTGATGCGGGTCCTGGCAGCGATGTCGGGTGGCGTCGACTCGGCCGTCGCTGCTGCGCGTGCTGCCGAGCAGGGCCACGAGGTGACCGGCATCCACCTCGCCCTCTCGCGCAACCCGAAGTCCTACCGGACCGGCGCGCGCGGGTGCTGCACGATCGAGGACGCCAACGACGCGCGTCGTGCCGCCGACGTCATCGGCATCCCGTTCTACGTCTGGGACATGAGCGAGCGCTTCCACGAGGACGTGGTCGAGGACTTCCTCAGTGAGTACGCCGAGGGCCGCACGCCCAACCCGTGCCTGCGCTGCAACGAGAAGATCAAGTTCGCGGCGGTGCTCGACCGTGCCCTGGCGCTCGGCTTCGACGCAGTCGTGACCGGCCACTACGCCCAGCTGCGCACCGGTGCCGACGGCCTGATCGAGATGCACCGTGCCGAGGACATGTCCAAGGACCAGTCCTACGTGCTGGGCGTGCTCGACCAGGACCAGCTCGCGCACTCGCTGTTCCCGCTGGGCGACACCCCGAAGTCGGTGATCCGCGAGGAGGCGTCGCGGCGCGGGCTGGCCGTGGCCGCCAAGCCGGACAGCCACGACATCTGCTTCATCAGCGACGGTGACACGGGTGGCTGGCTGGCCGACAAGCTCGCCGACGTCAACCGCGGCGGTGCGATCGTCGACACCGACGGCGACGTGCTCGGTGAGCACGAGGGCAGCTGGCGCTACACCATCGGGCAGCGCAAGGGACTGAGGATCGGCACTCCCGCCGCGGACGGCCGGCCCCGCTACGTCCTCGACATCGAGCCTGTCTCCGGCACCGTCACCGTCGGACCCCGCGAGGCGCTCGCGGTCGATGGGCTGGAGGCCATCCGCCCGCGCTGGTGCGGCACCGCACTGACGCCGGGCGTGCCGACCGAGGCCACGGTCCAGCTGCGCGCCCACGGCGAGGAGCACCGCGCGGTCGTCACGGTGACGCCGGGCGAGGACGCAGAACCCGTCGTCGAGGTGTCACTGCGTGATCCGGCCTCCGGCATCGCACCGGGCCAGGCGGTCGTCGTCTACGACGGCTCCCGGGTCGTCGGATCCGCGACGATCTCCCGCACCCGGTCGGCGGCCCGATGACCTCGGTCGCCTCCGGCGTCGGGTCCCTGCCCGGTGTCGACTTCGGTGCTGCGCTGCGGATGGTGGTCGACGAGCTGCCGGACCTGCCGCACCTCCCGGAGCTCCCGGCACGCGGCCCGGTGGCGGACCTCGGCGGCCGCGCCGTGGCCGTGATCGGCGAGCTCGGCTTCGACCTCCAGCCGGCCGGTTGGAGACTCACCGACGCCCCGGGTGTGGACCACCGTCGGGCGAAGTCACTGCTCGCCCAGGACCTCGACGTGCTCGAGGAGCAGCTCCAGGGCTACGACGGCCGGCTGAAGGTGCAGGTCGCCGGTCCGTGGACGCTGGCCTCGATGGTGGAGAAGCCGCGCGGCGACAAGGTTCTCTCCGACTTCGGTGCCCGTCGTGAGCTGGCCCAGGCCCTGGCCGAGGGCGTGCGCGTCCACCTGGCCGACGTGCAGCGGCGGGTGCCGCGCGCCTCCCTGATCATGCAGCTCGACGAGCCCGCCCTCCCGTTCGTGCTCGCCGGGCGGGTCCCCACTGCCTCCGGGTTCAACCGGCACCGCTCGGTGACCCCGCCGCTGGCGCAGGATGCGCTGGAGTGGGTGCTGGGGGCGTCTGCGCCGCACCTGACGATGGTGCACTGCTGCGCCGCCGAGGTGCCGGTGGCGCTGCTGCGTCGCTCGGGTGCCGAGGGGATCTCGGTCGACCTGGACGTGCTGGCTGCCTCCGCCTACGAGGAGCTCGCCACGGCGCTCGACCAGGGCGCTCTGGTGGGGCTCGGCGTGGTGGCTTCGACCGGTGAGGGCACCGTCTCGGCGAAGGCTGCCCTCGAGCGCGTCCAGCGCTTCCTCGACATGCTCGGCTTCGGGCCGGACGAGGTCGCCGACCGGCTGGTGCTCACCCCCGGCTGCGGCATGGCCGGCGCCAGTCCGGCGTACGCCCGGAGCGCGCTGGCGGCCCTGCGCGCCGCGGCCGCCGAGGTGGGCTGAGGGGGTTGCGTGGCCCCTGGGTCGGGTACCCGTCCGGTAACCGACCTGAAGGGAGAGTCATGCCTGACCTGTCCGGCAAGAGGATCGCCATCATCGCCACCGACCACTTCGAGGAGGCCGAGCTGGTCACGCCGCGTGACGAGCTCGCCCGGGCGGGCGCGGAGGTGTGGATCTACTCCTCGAACGCCGAACCGATCCAGGCCGTCGAGGGGGACACCGAGCCTACGAAGAAGATCGACGTGGACGGCACCTTCGAGGACCTCGACGTCTCCAGTGTGGACGCGGTCGTGGTCCCCGGTGGAACCGTCAACGCCGACACGATCCGCACCGACGCGGGGGCCCAGCGGATCGTTCGTGAGGCGTACGACGCCGGCAAGGTGCTCGCGGTGATCTGTCACGGCCCCTGGCTGTTGATCTCGGCGAAGCTCGCCGAGGGCCGTCGCCTGACCAGCTATTCGAGCCTCGAGGACGACCTCCGCAACGCCGGCGCCATCTGGGTGGACGAGGAGGTCGTCGTGGACGGCAACCTGATCACCAGCCGGAACCCCGGCGACCTGCCCGCCTTCGTCGAGGCGATCAGGGCTGCGCTGGAGTCGTGAGCACCAGCCGGGATCCGAGTGCCCTGCCCGCCTTCGTCGAGGCGATCGGCACTGCGCTCGTGTCGTGAGCACCAGCCGGGACCCGGGTGCCCTGCCGCCGTCGTCGAGGCGATCAGGACTGCGCTCGCCTCGTGAGCATCAGCTTCCCGTACGAAACTCCAGCTTCCCGTCCTTTGCAAAGCACGGGAAGCTGGCGTTTACCACGGGACCGTGGGAAACCTGAGGCTCAGGCGACAACCATTCCCTCAGGAGCGTCGTCGACGGCGAGCTCCTCGTGCTTGACGTTGAGGAAGACCCAGACGATCAGGCTCGCGGTCCAGATCATGAACGCGCCGCTGAGGAAGGCGTTCACTGCGCCGCTGCTGAAGGCGCCCTGGTAGACGATCATGTTGATCGCCGCCTGCATCGCCTCGGTGGGCGGGGCGGCTCCGTCGGGGGTCGCCGCCCTGAGGGCGGCGCCGATCTCGTCGCCGCGGATCGAGGAGAAGTGCACGGCCACGGTGGACAGTGCTGCCAGGCCGAGTGCGCCGCCGACCTGCTGCATGGTGTTCAGCACGCCGGAGCCGATGCCGCTGTCGCGCTGGCCGACACCGTGCACCGCCGCGAGGGTCATCGGCACGAAGGTCGCGCCCATGCCCAGCGACATCAGCGCGATGAACGGGAAGATGTCGGTCCAGTAGCTGAGGTGCGAGCCCAGGTGGAGGTCGCCGCTGCGCACCACGTCGAGGATGTTGGCGGCGCTGGAGTCGACCGAGAGCCGGGAGAACCCGAACAGCGCAGCACCCGCCATCGCGGTTCCGACACCCGCGATCCAGCGCGGGTCCACCCTGGCCATCAGCTTGGAGGAGATCGTCGCGGCGATCACGATGCCGAAGCTGAACGGGAGGAACGCGAAGCCGGTGTGCAGCGGGGAGTAGCCCATCACGTTCTGGACGAACTGCGAGAGGAAGTAGAACATCGCGAACATCGCCGCCGGGACGATGCCCATGGTCAGGAAGGCCGTGGCTCGCGTGCGGTTGAGCAGGATCCGGAACGGCAGCAGCGGGTGCTCGACCTTGCGCTCGATCATCACGAACGCGACCAGCAGCAGCAGGCCGGTCCCCAGCGACGCGAGGGTGGAGGGGTCACCCCACCCGTGAGCGGGCTGGCCGGCGCGAGACAGGCCGAAGACGATCGCGATCAGGCCGAGGGTGCCCGAGAGGGCACCGGGCACGTCGAGCTCGCCGGGGTGGGACTCGCTCTCGGCGAGGACCCGCGGGGCGAAGTACGCCGCTGCCAGGCCGATCGGGACGTTGATCAGGAAGGTCAGCCGCCACCCGTCCACGCTGAGGCCGAGGATGTCGGGCTGCAGACCGGTGAGCCAGCCGCCGAGGAGCAGGCCCACCGCCGCGCCGGCTCCGGACATGGCGGCGTACACCGAGAACGCACGGTTGCGCCTCGGACCGGCCGGGAAGTTCGTGGTGATCAGGGCGAGGGCAGCGGGGGAGGCGAGTGCGGCTCCGAGACCCTGCAGGCCTCTCGAGCCGAGCAGCATGATCTCGCTCTGGGCGAGTCCGCCGATGCCGGAGGCCACGGCGAAGATCGACACGCCGATCATGAAGACCCGGCGCCTCCCGTAGAGGTCGCCCAGTCGACCGCCCAGCAGCAGCAGGCCGCCGAAGGCGAGCGAGTAGCCGGTGACGATCCACTGCAGGTTGGCCTGCGAGATGCTCAGGTCGCGCTGGATGAACGGCAACGCGATGTTCGCGATCGTTGCGTCGAGCACGACCATCAGCTGTGCGATCGAGATGAGCACCAGGGCCCACCCGAGATGGACGTGGTCGTGGGTCCCACCCTTGCGGGCGACCTCGTCGGGCCCGGTCGCGGCCCTTGTGGTGTCGGTCATGACGTCTGCGCTTTCTGCTCGGGCGGGAGTGAGGGTGTGCCGGCCGGGTGGCCGACGGCAGGGAGGATGAGGTGGTCGATCACACGCTCGACGAGGTCGTCGTCGGGCACGTCGCCGAGCACGAAGGAGCGGTGCAGCAGGATCCCGGCCAGGGCCGGAGCGATGATGTCGATGTCGAGGTCGGCGCGGATCTCCCCGCGAGCGATGGCGCGCTCGTAGATCCCGCGCGAGATCTGGATCTTGGGTCCGATGAACGCCTCGCGGAACCGGGTGGCGAACTCGGGGTCGCTGGACAGCGCCGTGACCACCGAGGCCAGGATCCCGCTGGCGCCGTTGCGCCCGACGCCGCTGACGTCGCAGTAGGTGCTGACCAGGTCCCCGCGCAGGCTGCCGGTGTCGTGGTCCTCGACCCGGGGTGCCCGGGGTGAGCGGACCATCGCGTCGACCACCAGGGTGGGTTTGTCCTCCCACCGGCGGTAGAGCGTGGCCTTGCTGGCCCGCGCCCGGCGGGCGACGGCGTCCATGGTGAGCCGGTCGTAGCCGACCTCGAGCAGCAGGTGCAGCGTGGCCTCGAGGATCTCGTCCTCGCGGTCGCCCTCGACGCGAGGGCGGGCGGTGGCCTGCTTCGGCACGGTTCTCCTCGAGATCAGGATGAAACGGAACCGTTCCGTTTCATCGGGAGCATACGGGTCAACCGCGGCCGGCGAGCATTCATTCCCGGGCAGGGACCGGACCTGTTCGGGCCCCGGTCAGGGCTCAGGGCAGCGCCGGCTCCGTGGGTGCCGGCTCCGTGGGTGCCGGCTCCGCCGGCGCCGGGTCGGTGCCGTCCCCGGGCTGCACCGGGGTGGGGTCCGCCGAGGGGGTCGGGGAGGGCGTCGGGGCGATCGGGACCTCCGCCGGGGTCGTGGTCGGAGCCGGGTCGGCATCCGGTGTGGTCTCTTGCACCGTCGGCCTCTTCTTCGCCACCGGAGGGGAGTCGGTGCCGACGAAGTTGCCCAGGGACGTGCCCTGGGTCCGGTCACCACCGGTCAGGGACGAGATGGGGTGGCCGGTGACGGCCTCGAACGTGGTGATCCCACCGAGCACGACCCCGGTCATCGCGGCGCTGACCAGCGCGACCCGTCCCCACGGCATCGCCCGGTCCGGCCGGCCCGGCGGGTCCACCTGGGCCGGCGGGGTCGCTTCATCGTCCGGACGCAGCGGCCCCTGGTGCACCGTGCGTGGCAACGCCCCTCCGGCGAGGGCGGACTGGCGCACCTGCAGGGCTCGGCGGCGTACGGCGTCGCTGGTGCGGCGCAGCGACCAGGTGTAGGTCGCCGCCCCGATCGTGGCGACGACGCTGCCGACCGCGGCACCGATGATCGTGCCGGTGGTGCCCGCCCAGGAGGCGATCAGGGCGCCGGACATCGCGGCCAGGGCGCTGCCGGCCACCTGGGCGGGGGAGAGCCCCAACGGACGGGCGGTGTTGTCCTTGTTCATGGTTCCCAACGGGTTGCTGGTGCAGGTCTGTCCAGTACGACGAACCGGGGACCCCGACGGTTGCAGCCCGGGTGCGTGACCTCGGACACGTGGGCAGCCTCGGTGTCGTGGTCAGGCAGCCGGCTCGGGGGCGGGATCGCTGGCCGGTGCGGGCACCGACTCGAACTGCGGCAGCAGCACCACCAGGCCCACGATCGGGACCGCGGCGAGCAGCAGCAGGGCCCAGCCCATGCCGAGGACCGCGCCGAGACCGCCGACGACCGCCGAGCCGACACCGCCGCCGACCAGGAAGAACAGGGTCGCGACGCCGAGGGCCACGCCCCGCACGTCGTCACTGACCGCGTCACCGACCGCCTTCATCAACGCGGGCTGCCCCAGGCCGAACGCGAAGGTCACGCCGACGACGGCGGTGACCAGCAGCACCGCCGATCCCAGACCTGCGCCGGAGGCGGCGACGACCAGCGAGCCGGTGGCGACGAGGGAGGCGAGCCCGAGGGAGCGGGCCGAACCGATCCGGTCCAGGAGTGGACCGGCGATCCTGGGAGCGGCCAGACCGGTGACGGCGCTGGGGATCAGGGCGACCCCGACCTGCCAGGGCTCCCACCCGTCGGCCACGAGGACCGCCGGGACGGCGATGAGCAGGGCGAACCAGGCTGCGGGCACGGCGGCGGCCGCCAGGGCGCTCCGCACGACGGCGGGGTTGCGGATCACCGCGAGCGGGAGGAAGCCGTTCGGACGGCGGCGTACCCACCCGGCGACCGCGGGGGCTCCGAGGACCGCGAGCAGCGCTCCGACGATGGCCACCATCGGCCCGGTCGAGGGCGACTGCACCAGCAGGACCACCCCGGCCGCCGTGGCGGCGACGAGGACGGCGCCGAACAGGTCGAGCCGCGCGCCGCTGCCGGTGGTGGGCACCGAGCGCCACAGCAGCGGGAGGAGCAGGGCGCCGAGCATCGGCAGGGCGATCACCACGCGCCAGCCGAGCAGGCCCTCGACGACGCCGCCGGCCAACGGGCCGAGGCAGCTCACCGCGGCCGCGATCCCGGCGACCCGGCCGAGGGCAGCGCCGCGACTGCTGCCGGAGAACCGGGCACTGACGATGGCGACGCCGAGCGTGGGCACCGCTGCGGCGCCCGCTCCCTGCAGCACCCGGGCCACCAGCAGGACACCGAAGTTGGGGGCGAGCGCGCCGGCGAGCGCGCCGGCGGCCATCAGCGTGACCCCGACGAGCAGCGGCAGCCGGATCCCGACGAGGTCGGAGACGCGACCGTAGACGGCCGTGGCCACCGCGAGCATCAGCGCGTAGAGACTGATCGCCCACGCACCGACCCCGATGCTGACGCCGAGGTCCTGGCCGATCACCGGCAGCGCGATCGCCGCGGACGAGCTCCCCAGGCCGGTCAGGCCGAAGAGCAGGCCGACCAGGACCGGGACGCGGAGCGAGTCGGTGGAGGCGGCGGTGGCACTGGCGGAAGACATTGCCTGGCACAACCATCTCGGGCCACGGCGCATTCCGTGTCTCGGGTGGTCACCGGCTCAGGTGTCGGACCTCACTTCGAGGGCGTCGAGGTCACGGACGGCGTAGCGATGGTGCTCCCACTCCTCCTCCAGGATCACGTGCAGGCACGAGAGAACGGTCTCCTCGTAGTCGGGGTCCCACGGGTTCTTGCGTGCCGCGGCCAGCTCGTCCGGGGTGACGGTGGCGAGGTAGTCGCGCACCATCGCGACGCGGCCGGCCCGGACCTCCAGCACCTCGGCGTACGACGGGTCGGTCGTGGTGAAGACCGACATGTCGTTGCCGTCGGTCTCGTACTCCGCGTTCGGTTGGCCGATGGGGTGGAACGGCTGATCGATCCCCAGGATCGCCCGGCCCAGCCAGGTGTCCGTGGCCATCACCAGGTGCCGCAGCGTCTGCGCGAACGACCACTCGCCCCCGACGGACACGTCGACCGTTCCGGCCGGCATCCCGGCGACGCGCCCGACCGTGGTCGCCCAGGTGGCCTCGAGCGCGGCCCAGGCGGCGCGCAGAGCCTCCGGGTCCTGCGCCCGACGGTCGGCGCGCCCGGGAAAGCGGCGGTTCAGCTCGGCCTCGACGAGCGGGACCACGTCGACCCCGTTGAGGCGGAAGAAGCTCTCGTCGTCGATGAGCCACGGCGCGTCGATGTCCGCGCCCTGCACGTCGACGCCGCGCATCACGGCACCGGAGAGATCAGCGCGCACGAACCGGGCGCCACGCAGGTTCGCGTCGACGAACTCCGCGCCCTGCAGGTCGTCGGACCGGGTGAAGGTTGCCATGACTTCTCCTTCGTGGGTGCCTGGGCGTGAGCCGACACACCCGTGGAGGTCACGTTAGGGGACTCAGCTGCTCCGCGGCAGGTCCGAGGACCACCGATCAGACGTGGTCGCCGCGGCGTACCCGCTCCAGGACGTTCAACGACGACCGCAGCGCGAACCGGTTCCAGTCGCGGGGCCGGTGCAGCATGTAGTGGCCGAGCCGGCCCATGTCGGTGAACTCTGCCGAAGCGGTGATCGGACGGGCGCGCTCGGCGTACTCCCTGGTCATGGCGGCGGAGGTGATCTTGTCCCGGCTTCCGTGACCGACGAGCAGGTGCCGCCCGGCCAGGGCGTCGACGGGGTCACCCGGCTCGAGCCAGGGCGCCAGGCCGACGACGCCGACGACGTTCGGATGGTCGGCGACGTGCACGGCGGTGCGTGCGCCCATGGAGTGCCCGAGCAGCACGACGGGCACGCCCGGGTGCTCGGCGGCAGCCTCCTCGACGGCCCAGCGCGCGTCCGGCACCGGGGACGGTTCGGCGGCGGCCCCGGCGTTCCACCCGCGCACACCGAAGCGGAGCAACCACAGGGAGAGCCCCTCGCGCAGGACCTGCGGTTCCAAGGCGTCGCGCATCGCGGTGGTGCGCCGCAGCGACGCGCTCCGGCTGCCGACGGGGTTCAGGCCGGTCTTGGCGCCCCCGTGCAGCATCAGCACGATGCCGCGGGGCGGGGCCGGCGGCTCGCTGCGGGAGAGTGAGGGGGAGGGCATGCGTCGCTCCAATCGGGTCAGGAGTACTTCGGAGCGCTGCCGTCAGCGGATGGGTGCTGTCTGGCGACGCCTCACCGCCCTCGGGAGGACCCGATGGCCGGGCCACCCTCCAGCCCGGCGTAGCCGAGCCAGTCGGCCGTCAGGCCGGCTCAGCCTCGGGTGAGGTCGACGTCGTCGAAGGAGACGGTGACCCCCTGGCTCAGCGGCGGCTGCTCGTCCTCCGCTCCGTGGCGGAGGAACGTCGGGACCCCGAGCTCGGCGCGCAGCGTGTACTTCCCGCTCTCGGGAACCGAGAAGTTGTTGGCGTAGTGGAAGAAGGTGCTGTAGTAGAAGTTGAGCCGCTGGGAGTCGACGACGGCGCCCGAGTCGTCGACCACCTCGAGGGTGATCGGGACGTCCGGCACGATGCGGCCGGTCCCGGCTTCCCGGGGAACGATCTCGATGTGGTGGGTCTCCGCGTCCGTCGGGGAGCGGAACGACTGGTGCGCGCCGTGACCCGCGTACCAGGGCTCCGCCGGCTCGACGATGTAGGCGACCTCCCACTCCCCGGAGGTGGTCGAGCCGCCTCGCTCGGTGACCTCCCCGGTCAGGGCGGCGTACTGCTCGACCACCCCCGCGGGGGCGGAGCCCTGGTCGGCGTCGCGTTCCGCCGAGGCGGCGCAGCCGGTCAGGGTGGTGCCGAGTGCGAGCGAGGTGAAGAGCAGGGTGGGGAGCGGGTGGCGCATGCGATCTCCTGAAGTTAGGTAAGGCTTACCTAAATACTAGTCAGGCGATCGGGATGCGTGCGTGACCGGGGCCGCGTTCCTGGTGGCCACGTGCCGACGCACGACCTGTCGGCGCGACCGGGCAGGATGGACCCGTGACGGATGCGCAGACCACGAGCGAGAACACCGCAGCGACCGATCCGCTGGCGGCACAGCGACAAGAGCACCGCGCCCTGGCCGAGCAGGTCGAGGAGGCGCGCTGGCGCTACTACGTCAAGGACGACCCGACGCTCTCCGACGCCGAGTTCGACCGGCTGATGCGCCGTCTGGAGGAGCTCGAGGACGAGGTGCCCGACCTGCGCACCCCCGACTCTCCGACCCAGAAGGTCGGCGGGGCGGTGTCGACCGAGTTCACGCCGGTCGACCACCTCCAACGGATGGAGAGCCTCGACAACGCCTTCTCCTTCGAGGAGCTCGAGGCGTGGGCTGCCCGGCTGGGACGCGACGGGATCATCGACCCGGCTTTCCTCTGCGAGCTCAAGGTCGACGGCCTGGCGATCAACCTGCTCTACGAGGACGGGCGGCTCGTCCGCGCCCTGACCCGCGGCGACGGCCGGACGGGTGAGGACGTCACCCCCAACATCAAGACGATCGACTCGATCCCGCACCGGCTCACCCCGAGCGAGGAGTTCCCCGTGCCGGAGCTGATCGAGGTGCGCGGTGAGGTCTTCCTTCCGCTGGAGGCGTTCGAGCGGCTCAACGCCGCGATGGTCGACGCCGGCAAGCCGATGTTCGCCAACCCGCGCAACGCGGCGGCGGGGTCGCTGCGGCAGAAGGACCCCAAGGTCACCGCCACCCGGGCCCTGGGCATGGTCTGCCACGGGATCGGCGCCAGGAAGGGCTTCGAGCCGCTGGCCCAGTCCCAGGCGTACGCCGCCCTGGCCGCCTGGGGCCTGCCCACCAGCGACCGGGTCAAGGTGCTGCCGGGCCTGCGTGCGGTGGAGGAGTTCGTCGAGCACTACGGCGAGCATCGCCACGACGTCGAGCACGAGATCGACGGGGTGGTGGTCAAGGTCGACGACGTCAGCCTGCAACGCCGGCTGGGCTCGACCAGCCGCGCCCCGCGGTGGGCCATCGCCTACAAGTACCCGCCCGAGGAGGTCAACGCGCGCCTGCTGGCGATCGAGGTCAACACGGGTCGCACGGGCCGCGTCACCCCGTTCGGGGTGATGGAGCCGACCAAGGTCGCCGGCTCCACGGTCGAGCGGGCCACCCTGCACAACGCCCACGAGGTCCGGCGCAAGGACGTGCGTCCGGGAGACACCGTGATCCTGCGCAAGGCCGGCGACGTCATCCCCGAGATCCTCGGCCCGGTGCTGCCGCTGCGTCCCGACGGGCTGGCGGAGTGGGTGATGCCGACCGAGTGCCCCTCCTGCGGCACCACGCTGGTCGAGGAGAAGGAGGGCGACAAGGACCTCCGGTGTCCCAACCACCGTAGCTGCCCGGCGCAGCTGCTCGACCGGGTCTTCCACGTCGCCGGGCGCGGTGCCTTCGACATCGAAGGACTGGGGTCCGAGGCGGCGTACGCCCTGCTCACCGCCGGGGTGATCGAGGACGAGGGTGACGTGTTCGGGCTGGACGAGGCGGCGCTGCTCCGCACGGAGCTGTTCACCCGCGCGGCGAAGAGGACCGAGGGTGAGGGGCGGGTGCTCTCGGCCAACGGTCGCAAGCTGCTGGACCACCTCGAGCAGGCCAAGGACCAGCCCCTGTGGCGGGTGCTGGTGGCGCTGTCGATCCGGCACGTCGGCCCGACGGCAGCTCGTGCCCTGGCTGCCGAGTTCGGCTCGATGCAGGCCATCCGCGACGCAGCCCTCGAGCAGCTCTCGGCCGCCGAGGGAGTCGGTCCCACGATCGCTGCGTCGGTGCGCGACTGGTTCGACGGCGACGAGTCGGGCTGGCACAACGAGATCGTGGACACGTGGGCCGAGGCCGGGGTGCGCATGGAGGATGAGCGCGACGACTCCACCCCGCGCACCCTGGAGGGCCTGACGCTGGTGGTGACCGGCTCGTTGGTCGACTTCAGCCGCGACGGTGCCAAGGAGGCGATCCTGAGCCGCGGCGGCAAGGCGTCCGGCAGCGTGTCGAAGAAGACCGACTACGTCGTGGTGGGGGACAGTCCCGGCTCGAAGGCCGACAAGGCCGAGCAGCTCGGCGTGCCGATCCTCGACGAGGACGCGTTCAAGGTGCTGCTGGACCGGGGACCGACCGGCCTCTGACCCCCTGCGTTCAGGCCAGCCCCGCGGCAGCGAGCACCAGCTCGGCCACCGCGGCCTGCTCGGCTGCGAACGGGTGGTAGCGCAGCGCGCGCTGCTGGTCGGTGACCGCTCCGTTCACCCAGGGGTCCGCGGAGCAGATGTCGTGGCCCTGGCTCGCCTTCCAGACGTCGACATAGGTCGAGGAGGTCGCCCGGGCGGCTTCGCGCAGGGCGTCGGTGAGGGCTCGGTTGACCTCGACGGCGTAGGCGTAGTCGCCCTTGGCCAGGGGGAGCGCGTCGCAGACGTTCTCGGTGGACACGATCTGCGGGTAGCCCACGACGAGCACCTTCGCCTGCGGCGCCCGCTCGCGGATCGTGCGCACCAGCTCGGTGACCTGCGCCCGGGTCCGGGCGAGGGCATCGAGCAGGATGTCCCCTCCCCGGGACCGCATGTAGGTCTCGCAGGGTGCACCCTGCGGATCGCGCGCCTTCAGCTCCGGGCAGCGGTTCGTGAGCAGCTGGTAGACCCGGTTGTCGTTGCCACCGATGCCGACGGTGACCAGGTCGGTGCCGGCCGAGAGGGCGCTCAGCTGGGGAGGGACGTCGGGGAACTGGCTGCGGCTGAAGTCGGCCGTGCGGGCCCCACCGCAGCTGCGGTCGACCAGCTCGGCACCGAGCTCCTCAGCGACCAGCGTCGGGTAGTTGGCACTCGACCTCAGGCACCCGTTGGCGACGTCGGTCACCGGCACGAACGGCGCCGACGTGAACGAGTCCCCGAGCGCGACGTAGCGCGGCGACGCCACGTCCGGGGACGGCGAAGCGGTCGGGGAGACGGCGGGCCCGACCCTCTCCGGTGAACCCGCCGATCCCCTCCCCTCACTCGCACTGGCGGCACAGCCGCTCAGAGTGAAGGCGAGCACGGCCACGAGCACGGTGGTGCGTCCGCTGCGTCGGCCGAAGATTGAGTTGTGTCGCGCGCTGCCGTGCTGGGTCATGGCCCTCCCGCTGGGTTTCTACGACGGTAGCCCGGCCGTGGTGAGCCTGACCGGACCGGGGGCGACGGGGCGGCCGCAGGCGGCATCCGGCGTCGGGAACTGCGCGACTAGGATGGCCGGCATGCCTGAAATCGCTGGGTTGAACCATGCCTGAGTCCGCCGGATCGCACCGGGTCGAGATCTCCCGTGACGAGGTCCGGCACCTGGCCGACCTCGCCCGGATCGAGCTCTCCGACGCCGAGCTCGACCACCTCGCACCGCAGCTGTCGGTGATCCTGGAGTCGGTGGCCGCGATCAGCGAGGTCGCCGCCGACGACATCCCGCCGACCTCGCACCCGCTGCCGGTCGTGAACGTGTTCCGCGAGGACGTCGTCCGTCCCTCGCTCACCGCGGAGCAGGCACTCTCCGGCGCCCCCCTCGTGGAGGGCCAGCGGTTCGCCGTGCCCCGCATCCTCGGGGACGAGCAGTGAGCGCCGCCCTCCCGCTGATCCAGCGCAGTGCCGCCGACCTCGCCGAGGCCCTCGCCTCGGGCGAGACCACCAGCGTCGCCCTGACCCAGGCCTTCCTCGACCGCATCGACGCCGTCGACGGCGCCGTGCACGCGTTCCTGCACGTGGACGCCGAGGGAGCGCTGGCCGCGGCCCGCGCGTCCGACGAGCGCCGCGCCGCCGGCGACCTGGCCTCGGCCCTGGACGGGGTCCCGGTCGCGGTCAAGGACGTGCTCGCCACCGACGGGGTGCCCACGACGTGCGGGTCCCGCATCCTCGAGGGCTGGGTCCCGCCGTACGACGCCACGGTGGTCGCCCGCCTCCGGTCCGCGGGCCTGCCGATCCTGGGCAAGACCAACATGGACGAGTTCGCGATGGGCTCCTCGACCGAGCACTCGGCCTACGGGCCCACCCACAACCCGTGGGACCTCGACCGGATCCCGGGCGGTTCCGGGGGCGGGTCCGCGGCAGCCGTGGCCGCCTTCGAGGCCCCGTTGGCGATCGGCACCGACACCGGCGGCTCGATCCGCCAGCCGGGGGCGGTCACCGGGACGGTCGGCGTGAAGCCGACCTACGGCGGCATCTCGCGCTACGGCCTGGTGGCGATGGCGAACTCCCTGGACCAGGCCGGACCCGTCACCCGCACGGTCCTCGACGCCAGCCTGCTGCACGAGATCGTGGGCGGCCACGACCCGCTCGACAGCACCAGCATCGACCAGCCCGTGCCCCCGGTGGTCGCGGCGGCTCGTCAGGGCACATCCGGTGATCTCGCCGGCGTCCGGATCGGCGTGGTCACCGAGCTCGGCGGCGAGGGCTACCAGCCCGGAGTGCAGCAGCGCTTCGACGAGGCCGTGGAGCTGCTGGTCAAGGCCGGTGCCGAGATCGTCCAGGTGAGCTGCCCGAGCTTCGTGCACGCCCTGGCCGCCTACTACCTGGTGATGCCGAGCGAGGCCTCCTCCAACCTCGCCCGCTTCGACGCGATGCGCTACGGCCTGCGGGTGCTGCCCGAGGGCGTCGAGTCGCCCAGCGCCGAGGAGGTGATGCGGTCCACCCGCGACGCGGGCTTCGGCGACGAGGTCAAGCGCCGGATCATCATCGGCACCTACGCGCTCTCCAGCGGCTACTACGACGCCTACTACGGGCAGGCCCAGAAGGTGCGGACGCTGATCAGCCGCGACTTCGAGCGTGCCTTCGAGAAGGCCGACGTGCTCGTCTCCCCGACGGCTCCCACCACGGCGTTCAAGCTGGGCGAGAAGCTCGACGACCCGTTGGCGATGTACCTCAACGACGTCGCCACGATCCCGGCCAACCTCGCCGGGATCCCCGGGATGTCGGTCCCCGCCGGCCTGGCCGAGGAGGACGGTCTCCCGGTCGGCCTGCAGATCCTGGCACCCGCGATGGCCGACGACCGGCTCTACCGCGTGGGCGCCGCCATGGAGATGCTGCTGGAGCAGCAGTGGGGCGGACCACTCATCGATCCCGACAAGCTGGACAAGGGGGTGGCCCGATGACCGAGCTGATGCCCTTCGAGGACGCGCTCGCGGCCTTCGACCCGGCGATGGGTCTCGAGGTGCACGTCGAGCTGAACACCGCGACGAAGATGTTCTGCGGCTGCCCGGCCACCTTCGGGGGCGAGCCGAACACGCAGACCTGCCCGACCTGCTTGGGCCTGCCGGGCTCGATGCCGGTGGTGAACCGCAAGGCCGTGGAGTCGGCGATCCGGATCGGCCTGGCGCTGAACTGCGAGATCGCGGAGTGGTGCCGGTTCGCCCGGAAGAACTACTTCTACCCGGACATGCCGAAGAACTTCCAGACCAGCCAGTACGACGAGCCGATCGCCTTCGACGGCTGGACCGACGTCGAGATCGTCGGCGAGGACGGCCCGGAGACGTTCCGGGTCGAGATCGAGCGCGCGCACATGGAGGAGGACACCGGCAAGTCGCTGCACGTCGGTGGCTCGACGGGCCGCATCCACGGTGCCGACTACTCCCTCGTGGACTACAACCGCGCCGGCATCCCGCTGATCGAGATCGTCACCCGGCCGATCATGGGCGCCCGCGAGAAGGCGCCGGCCGTCGCGCGCGCCTACGTGGCCCACCTGCGCGAGCTGCTGCTCGGGCTCGGCGTCTCCGACGTCCGGATGGAGCAGGGATCGCTGCGTTGCGACGTCAACCTGTCGCTGGCTCCCGCCGGGGCCGGGACGCTGGGCACGCGCACCGAGACCAAGAACGTGAACTCGCTGCGGTCGGTCGAGCGGGCCGCCCGCTACGAGATCTCCCGGCACGCGGCGCTGCTCGCCGCCGGTGGTTCGATCCTGCAGGAGACCCGGCACTGGCACGAGGACACCGGCGTCACCACGTCGGGCCGCGAGAAGTCCGACGCCGAGGACTACCGCTACTTCCCCGAGCCCGACCTGGTGCCGGTGGCTCCGTCGCGGGAATGGGTCGAGGAGCTCCGTCGTACGCTGCCCGAGCCGCCGCGTGAGCACCGCGCGCGGTTGCAGGCCGACTGGGGCTTCACCGACCTCGAGATGCGCGACACCGTCGGTGCGGGGGCGCTCGGCCTGGTCGAGGAGACCATCGCGGCAGGAGCTGCCCCGCAGGCTGCCCGGAAGTGGTGGCTCTCCGAGCTCGCCCGCCGGGCCAACGAGTCGGGCACCGACCTCGCCGAGCTGGCCATCACCCCCAAGGACGTGGCCCGCATCCAGGCCCTCGTCGACGAGGGGGCGATCAACGACAAGCTCGCCCGTCAGGTCTTCGACGGCGTGCTGGCGGGGGAGGGCAACCCGGACGAGGTCGTCGCTGCCCGCGGGCTCGCCATCGTCTCCGACGAGGGCGCTCTGGGGGACGCCGTCGACCGTGCCATCGCGGCCAACCCGGACGTCGCCGAGAAGATCCGGGACGGCAAGGTGGCGGCCGCCGGTGCGCTCATCGGTGCGGTGATGAAGGAGATGCGGGGCCAGGCCGATGCCGGCCGGGTCCGCGAGCTGATCCTGGAGCGCCTCAGCTCCTGACGTCCGGTGGGCGGGCAGTCGCAGTCGTTGCTGGGCGTTCCCTGGGCGAGCGGTCCTGCCGGGCCGGGTCAGCCGAGCTTGTCCAGCCCCAGGGCGAGCACCACGCCGATGGCGGTGGCGACCCCGGCGAGGTAGCTGTCCTCCTTGAACGCCTTGGGGAACACCTCGGTGGCGAGTGAGGCGATCACCGCACCCGCGGCGAAGCTGCGGACCAGGGCCAGGGCGGCCTCGGGCGCCCCGGAGAGCAGCAGGTTGCCGGCGATCGCCGCGAGGGAGAGCAGGCCGGCGGTGGCGGCCCACAACCCGAACACGCTCTTGCTCGACCGGCCTCCGCCGGCCATCTCGCGCGCTCCGCCCGCGGCCTCGGGCAGGTTCGACAGCAGGATCGAGCCCGACAGCGCCGCGACCTGCAGCGGACCGGCGCCGATCAACGCGACCCCGAGTGCCAGGTTCTCGGGGATGCCGTCCAGGGTGATCGCCGCGAGCAGTCCACCGCCGCTGTCGGACCCCCAGCGATCGGCCACCCACCGGTCGAGCGCGGTGAACGTCACCGCACCCAGCAGGACCACGAGGGCCACCCACCCGAGGGCAGCCTGCTTCGTGGCCGGCTCGATCAGCTCCAGCACGGTCGAGAGCAACAAGGCTCCACCGGCGAGGGCCACGATGAAGCCCTCCACCTGGTCCGGCAGGTTGCCGAAGATCCCCCAGGCCGCCCCGACCAGCAGGGCGCCCGAGACGACCACGATCACAGCAGCCGTCAGCACGGCAGGACCCCGCCCCGGTGCGGCGATCGGCTCTCCAAGTGCCTCCTCCTCGGCTTCCTCGGTGGAGGTTCCCGGTCGCTGGGACGTCAAACCTCCGGGCCGTTCGGCGGTGCTACTGTTCCGCCAGCCCCGTCGGGGCCACAACTCCACACCCACCACGTTCGTCGCTGGGGGAAGCCGGTCGAATTCCGGCGCTGACCCGCAACCGTAGGTCGTCACTGTTCGCAGTGACGGCGAGCCGGAGCACCCGCTGCGCACGTCTTTCGAACACACGCTGTCGTGGAAACCAGCGGGTGGTCCACGTCTTGTGTGCCTCCCGCTGTGCAGCGGGAAGGAACCATCACCATGCGTGCCACCACGCTCACCACCCACCTCGCGGCGTACGCCGCCACGGCGGGGCTCGTCCTGGCGGGATCGATCCTCGCCGTCACCCCCGCCCAGGCGGACCCGGTCGGACCGCAGCCGGCCTCGGAGGCGGGCGACTGGCTGGCCGGCCAGCTCACCGGCGGGTTGATGCACAACCCCAACTACGGCGGCTTCGACGACTTCGGTCTGAGCATCGACACCGCGCTCGCGCTCGACACCGTGGGCGGGCACGACACCGACGTGCAGTCGGTCTCCGACGCGGTCGCGTCGCGCATCGAGGAGTACATCACCGGCGGCGACTTCGCCCCCGACGACATCTACTCGGGAGCCGTTGCCAAGTCCGCGGTCCTGGCCACCACCGCCGGCTCGGACCCGCGCGCCTTCGGCGGGGTGGACCTGATCGACACCCTCGAGTCGCGCGTGGCTGCGTCCGCGCCGATCACCGGCCGGGTGCAGGACAAGAGCTCGACGGACTACGCGAACGTGCTGGGCCAGTCGTTCGCGTCCCGGGCACTCGCCGAGGCCGGTTCGGCCAAGACCGGCGGCGTGACCGGCTTCCTCCTGAAGCAGCAGTGCCGCAGCGGCTACTTCCGGCTGAACTTCTCGGCTCCTGGTGCCGCCAACCAGTCATGCGTGGAGGGCGCCGACGCCCCGGACGCCGACGCGACGGCCCTGGCCGTCGTGCTCCTCGGCGGACAGGACGCGGACCCCGTCGTGGCTGCCGCCCGTGACAAGGCGCAGGCCTGGCTGGTGGGACAGCAGCGGTGCAACGGCTCCTTCGGTGGCGGCACCACCACCGAGGGTGCCAACGCCAACAGCACCGGCCTCGCGGCCTGGGCGCTGCAGGGCACGCCGGCTGCCCGTCAGGCGGCCACCTGGCTGCGGGCCCACCAGGCGACCGACGGCGACGCGGGCAACGCCCTGGCGAGCGAGCAGGGGGCCATCGCCTACGACGACGCAGGCCACGCGGCGGGCCGCGCCGACGGGATCACCGACTCCACGGCCGACCAGTGGCGTCGGGCCACCGCCCAGGCGGCGCCCGGGCTGCTCGGGTTCTCCGACGCCGCCACCCCGGACCTCCAGCTCACCGGCCCGCGGGGCTATCGCAAGGCCGGCACGAAGGACGTGCTCACTGCCAGCGGCGCCGAGGAGGGCACGGTGCTCTGCACGACCGGGCCAGGGACGAGCCAGACGGGCGTGGCCACGGACACCGGACTGAACTCCACCGTGACGCTGCCTGCCGGGACACGCACGCGGGTCTACACCGTCAGGGACGCCTACGGCCACCAGGCCACCACAGCGGTCAAGGTGCTCGGCCAGGCCAAGCTCCGCGTGACCAAGTCGCGTCACCGGGTCAAGCGCGGTCGCACCATGACCGCCACCGTGAACTGGCTGGCGCCGCACGAGTGGGCCCGGATCGTCTACAAGGGCAGGCTGGTCCGGAGCGGCCACGCCACCGCTGACGGCACGTTCTCCGCCACGTTCCGGGTGGGCAAGAAGCGTGGCAAGAAGCGGATCGTGGGCTACGGCCACTTCATCGACACCCGTCGGGGGGCGACCGTCATCAGGGTCGTCCGATGACCTCGCTCCAACGGACGCTGACCGGTCTGGTCGCCGCGGCACTTGCCGCGGCGACCGGGCTGGTGGGGTTCGCCGCCGCCCCCGCAAGCGCGGCGCTGTGCTCAGGCTCCGGGGTCAACGTCGTCGTCGACTTCAACGGTCTCGGGGGCGGGGTGCAGAAGGGCTGTGACGCCGACGGTGCCGGCAAGCCGGCGAGCCACGTCTTCGACCACGCCGGGTTCAACCTGGGCTACGTCTCCGGCTCGGGCTTCGTGTGCCGGGTATCCGGCAAGCCTGGTCCGCAGGAGGAGAACTGCGCGCGGACCCCTCCGGCCAGCGCCTACTGGGGCCTGTACTGGTCCGACGGCAAGTCCGGCAAGTGGACCTACTCGAGCTCGGGTGTCGGTGGTCTGAAGGTCTCCAGCGGGGGATTCGTGGCCTTCTCCTGGCAGAACGGCGGGGCGGGTGACCCTCCGGGTGCTGCACCGGTGAACAGCCAGCCCGCGCCCACCAAGTCACCGACCAAGGAGCCCACCAAGTCTCCGACGAAGAAGCCGACCAAGGCCGCGCCGACGAAGCCGGCCCCGACCAAGGCAGCACCCACCAAGGCAGCCCCGACCAAGGCCGCACCCACCAGGGCGGCGTCGACGAAACCGGCCGAGGCCTCCGCGTGGGGCGGCCGGGGTCGGCGAGCCCCAGCGCATCGGCAGAGCCGAGCGCAGCAGCGTCGGCGTCGGCCTCGCCGGGCGACCCCTCGGCGACGGACACGGCCACACCCGAAGGCTCGGTGACGCTCGAGCCGAGCCCCGATGTCGGCTCCGACGCCGAGGCGCTGTCCGGCCAGGCCGTCTCGAGCGACCTCAGGAACGACGAGGACGGCCTGCCGGCATGGGTGCCGGTGCTGGTGCTGATCACCCTTGCGGGCGCCGCCGCGGGCACCGTCCTCTGGCGACGCCGGGGGAGTGTCTGAGAGCGGCGCGACGACGCGATTCGACGGGGTGTGGCCGGTGTTAGTCTGGCTGCGCCCCGTCGGGGCGAACCACCATCAACACCGTCCGAGGTGGGGAAAGCCGGTCCAACTCCGGCGCTGACCCGCAACCGTAGGTCGTCCGTCCCGCCGACGGCGACGAGCCGGAGCACTCGCCCAGGACGAATCTCCAGCACACGCTGTCGTGGAACGCAGCGGGCGGTGCATCCGGCCCCCGCTGCAACGGCGGGAAGGACCCATGCACACCCCCGGACGGCTCCTCACCCAGACCATCAAGCGACGCGCCAGCGGAGCAGGGCTCCTTGCGCTCCTGGCCGCGGCCGTCGGCGTGCTCCTCGGCCCCACCGCGATGCCGTCGGCGTTCGCCGCAGACAACCAGCTGTGCACCGAGGGCGGGGTGAACGTCGTCGTCGACTTCCAGGACCTCGGCGGCGGGGTGAAGACCGCGTGCGACGAGACCGGTGCGGGCAAGTCCGCCTCCCAGGTCTTCGCCGACGCGGGCTTCGAGCTCACGCCCGTCGGCGCGTTCCCCGGGGTGGCTTGCCAGGTCGACGGCAAGCCGGCCGACATCAAGTGCGCGAAGATGCCTGCCGGCAACGCCTACTGGGGCCTCTTCCTCGCCGAGGACGGCGAGTGGGGCTACGCGCCGACGGGCGCCGACGAGCTCCAGCTCGAGGACGGCGACTTCGTGGCCTTCTCCTGGCAGAGCTCGACCACTCCGGCGCCTCCCGCCGTGGTGCCGGTCACCGGAGACGCCGCCGCCGGAGACATCGCCTCCGAGGCGCCAGCCCAGTCCTCGGACTCGGAGCAGGCGTCGGAGACCGACGAGGACTCGTCGGCGCTCGCCTGGTGGATCCCCGCGGTGCTGCTCGTGCTCCTGGCGGCGGCCGGTGCTCTCGTCGTCCGGGCACGCCGGGTCGACCGCACCCCGTGAGCGGCCCACGGCCGGCGCGGGACCTGCACCCCGGAGCCTGGTGGTTCTGGGCGATGGGCCTCGCCGCCGCAGCCACAGCCACCACGAACCCGCTGCTGTTGCTGACGATCGTCGGGATCGCCGCGCTCACCGTGTCCCTCCGGCGTTCGGACCATCCGTGGTCGCGGTCGTTCCGGCTCTACCTGATCTTCGGCCTCGTCATCGTCGTGGTGCGCGTCGTGTTCCGGGTGCTCCTCGGAGGCGGCTACGGTTCCGTCGTACTCCTCGAGCTGCCGGTGGTCCCACTGCCCGACTGGGTCGCCGGCATCCGGCTGCTGGGTCCGGTGACGCTGGAGTCGGTGCTGGCCGGGCTGTACGACGGGATGAGGCTGGCCACCATCGTGGTGTGTGTCGGCGCCGCGAACGCGCTCGCCAACCCCAAGCGGCTGCTGAAGTCGATGCCGCCCGCGCTCTACGAGATCGGCACCGCCATCGTGGTGGCGGTCGCGCTGCTGCCCCAGCTCGCGGACAGCCTCCGTCGGGTCCGCGCCGCACGTCAGCTGCGCGGCGTCCCCGGGGGCCGGATCGGCAAGCTGCGCGGCATCGTCGTCCCGGTGATGGAGGACGCGCTCGAGCGGTCGATGTCCCTGGCCGCGGGCATGGACGCGCGTGGCTACGGCCGGGCCGGCAACCTGACCAGCGGGCAGCGCCGCACCACCGGTGCCCTGATGCTCACCGGCCTGGTCGGGATCTGCGTCGGCACCTACGCACTGCTCGACCAGACCACGCCGCGCTGGCTGGTGCTGACCGGGCTCGTCGGTGGCGTCGCACTGGCGGCGGCCGGATTCTGGTCGGCGGGCCGGCGCGTCCAGCGCAGCCGCTACCGTCCGGACCACTGGCGGCGGGCCGAGATCGTCGTCGCCCTCAGTGGGCTCGCCGTGGCGTTCGGCGTGATCGGCGTCCTGCGGGGCCAGCTGGTGCTGCACCCGGCTCTCGACTCCGCCCCGACGGTCACCGGAACCTCGCTGCTGGTCGTCCTGCTCGGTCTCGTCGCCGCCGCGGCCGCGCCGATGCCCGTGCTCGCCGGGTCGCCCCGCCCAGCCCCGGAGGTGGTCGATGCTCGAGCTGCGTGACGTCACCTTCAGCTACGGCGAACCAGGGCCGGGCCTCCCGGGCCTCCCGGGCCTCGTGCTGAGCGAGGTGAACCTGACCCTCGAGGAGGGTGAGCTGGTCCTGGTGGCCGGCCGCACCGGCGTGGGCAAGTCGACCCTGCTCGGCCTGTTCAACGGGTTGGTGCCGACGTTCACCGGCGGACGGCTCCGCGGCGACGTGCTGCTCGACGGCGCAAGCGATCCTGCACCTGCCTCCGCGCGACCGTGCCCACGTCGTGGGCTACGTCGGCCAGGACCCCACCGCCGGCTTCGTCACCGACACGGTCGAGGAGGAGCTGGCCTACGGGATGGAGCAGCTGGGCCTGGACGGGACCACGATGCGCCGCCGGGTGGAGGAGACGCTCGACCTCCTCGGCGTGGCCGACCTGCGCCACCGCGACCTGCGCACGCTCTCCGGCGGTCAGCAGCAGCGGGTCGCGATCGGCTCCGTGCTGACCATGCACCCCCGGGTGCTGGTGCTGGACGAGCCGACGTCTGCCCTCGACCCGACCGCCGCGGAGGAGGTCCTGGCGACCCTGACCCGGCTGGTGCACGACCTGGGGGTCACGGTCGTGATCGCCGAGCACCGGCTGGAACGCGTCGTGCCGTTCGCCGACCGGTTGGTGCTGGTCGGCGCGGACGGCGACGTGCGTGCCGGAGACCCGGCCGAGCTGCTCCTGCACTCGTCCGTGGCGCCGCCCATCGTCGAGCTCGGCCGGTGGGCGAGCTGGTCACCGCTGCCGCTCACGGTCCGGGACGCGCGGCGTCGTGCATCGGGACTGCTGCTCTCCCCGGGTGCGTCGCCGGACACGACCAACGGGGACACGTTCGTCGGTCGGGAAGCGCTGCTGGTGGCACGTGGGGTGACCGTCGCCTACGGGCGGCACGTCGCCGTCCGTGGTGTCGACCTGTCCCTGGGCCCGGGTCAGGTGACCGCGCTGATGGGGCGCAACGGGTCGGGCAAGTCCACCCTGATGTGGGCACTGCAGGGCTCACGCAAGCGCGTCGAGGGCTCGGTCCGGGTGGGCGGCGAGGACCCCGGAGCCCTGGGCGCGGACGCGCGCCGGCGACTGGTCGGGCTGGTCCCGCAGACGGCGGCCGACCTGCTCTACCTCGAGACCGTGGACGAGGAGTGCGCGGCCGCCGACCGGGAGGCCGGTGGCGCAGCCGGGTCGGCCCGGACCCTGCTCGACCGACTCGCCCCGGGCATTCCCGGTGACCAGCACCCCCGGGACCTCTCCGAGGGGCAGCGGCTGGCACTCGTGCTCGCTGTGGTGCTCACCGCCGAGCCCGCGGTGATCTGCCTCGACGAGCCGACCCGGGGGCTCGACTACCCCGGCAAGGCGGCACTGGCCCAGATCCTCACCGACCTCAAGCACGAGGGCCGGGCCGTCCTCGTCGCCACGCACGACGTCGAGTTCGTGGCGCAGGTCGCCGACCGGGTCGTCGTACTCGCTGAGGGGGAGGTGGTCTCGGAGGGCCCCACCGCGAAGGTGGTGGCCGAGTCGCCGGCGTTCGCGCCCCAGGTGCTCAAGATCCTCGGCAACGGCTGGTTGACCGTCGACCAGGTGGTCGCGGTCGGAGCTGCGGGATGACCGCCACCGGCGCGCGTGACCGGATCGGGCAGGCGAGCGGCCGCGTGGTGCGGGCGGCCGTCCCCCTGCACCCCAGGTCGGCGGCGGTGCTCGCCCTCGCGTCCGCGGCTGGACTGCTGATGTTCCTGTGGCCGCTGCTGGTCAAGGTGCGGGTCGAGGAGCAGACGGTGCAGCCGCCGTTCGTGTTCCTGCTGCTGCTGCCGGTCGTGATCGTGGTCTGCCTGGCGGAGTTCACCGAAGGTGGCATGGACTCCAAGGTGCTGGCGATGCTGGGCGTGCTCACCGCGATCAACGCGGTGATGCGCGGCCTCAGTGCGGGCATGGCCGGGATCGAGCTGGTGTTCTTCCTGCTGATCCTCGGGGGCCGGGTCTTCGGGGCCGGCTTCGGGTTCGTGCTCGGCTGCACCTCGCTGTTCGCCTCCGCGCTGCTCACGGCCGGGGTGGGGCCGTGGCTGCCGTTCCAGATGCTCGCCTCCGCATGGGTGGGGATGGGTGCCGGTCTGCTGCCGAGACGTGTCACCGGTGCGCTCGAGGTCGCGATGCTGGTGGCGTACGGCGTCTTCGCGGCCTACGCGTTCGGGCTGGTGATGAACATGTCCAGCTGGCCGTTCGCGCTCGGGATCGAGGTGCCCGGACACACTGGTGGCCTCTCGTTCATCCCCGGTGACCCGCTCCTGGAGAACCTGCACCGGTTCGGTGTCTACACGCTGCTCACCTCGACCGGCAGCTGGGACACCGGTCGCGCGATCACCAACACGATCGCCCTGGTCGTCCTCGGCCCCGCGGTGCTCACCACCCTGCGCCGGGCCGTCCGCCGCGCCACCCTCGAGACGTCGTAGATGAACGCCCAAACCCCGCCGACACGTCGCAGATGACCGCTCGAAACGCGCCGACACGTCGCAGATGACCGCTCAAAACGCGCCGACACGTCGTAGATGACCGTCGTCCTGGTCGCCCCCTCGCGGCATGCGTGTTCATCTGCGACGTGTCGGCGGCGTACGGCTGTTCATCTGCGACGTGTCGGCGGCGTACGGCTGTTCATCTGCGACGTGTCGGCGACAGGGTCAGGGGCGGACGAGGAGGATCAGGTCGTCGTCCTTGCCGGGGTCGCCTCGGCCGTCCCGGTTCGACGTGGTGACCCAGAGGTTGCCGTCGGGGGCGGCCGCCACGGTGCGCACCCGACCGTAGTCACCGACGAAGAACCCCTTCTCGTCCCGGGCGCCCTTGCCGGACAGGTCGATCCGCCACAGCCGCTCACCGCGCAGGGCCCCTAGCCAAAGCCGCCCGTCGACGAAGGCGAGCCCCGAGGGGGAGGCCTCGTCGGTCGACCAGGTCACCTGTGGGTTCTGCAGGTCGGGCCGGTCGCCCTTGCCCTCCACGATCGGCCAGCCGTAGTTGCGACCCTTCTCGATCAGGTTGAGCTCGTCGAAGGTGTTCTGCCCGAACTCCGAGGCCCAGAGGCGACCGTCGTCGTCGAAGGCGAGCCCCTGGACGTTGCGGTGGCCCCATGTCCAGATCGGGGAGCGTGGGTCGGGGTTGCCCGGGGCGGGGTCGCCGTCGGGGGTGATCCGCAGGATCTTGCCGCCCAGCGAGCCGCGGTCCTGCGCGAGCTGGGGCTGGCCAGCCTCGCCGGTGGACACGTAGAGCATCCCGTCGGGACCGAACAGCAGCCGCCCGCCGTCGTGGTTGATCGCCTTCGGGATCCCGGTGAGGATCGGCTGCATCCTCCCGAGCCTGCCCTTCTCGAGCGTCGTCCGCAGCACCCGGTTGTCCTGGTCCGCGGTGGTGTAGAGGAACACCCGCTTGTCCTGGGCGTACGACGCAGACACCGCCACGCCGAGCAGCCCCGCCTCGCCAGCCGGTCTGGCCTCGTCGACCCGACCCACCTCGCGCACCGTCGTGCCGGTGATCCGCAGCACGCGCCCGCTGTCCCGCTCTGTGACCAGTGCGGACCCGTCCGGGAGAAAGGCGATGCCCCACGGCACCTCGAGGCCCCGTGCGATCGTCCCGAGGACCTTGGGCCGCTGCGAAGGCTTCGCCGGGCCCGGGGTCGAAGTCGTCTCGGACGTCGGCGGTGGCGTGGCCGCGGAGGACCTGGGGGCCTTCGGCGTGGGTGCCCGGCCACTGCCGCCTTCCTGCTCGCCGCAGCCCGTCAGCAGCAGGGAGGGTACGACGATCAGCGTGGCCAGCCGGAGCATGTCGCGAGCCTAGCCAGCGGCCCTACCCGGGAACGCGGGCGAGCAGGTCGAGCAGCGCCTGGTGCACCTCGACAGGCTTCTCCATGGCGATGAAGTGCGTCGCGCCCAGCTCCTCGTACGTCGCCCCGGGGATCCGCTCGGCGGCCGTGCACATGTCGTGCGACGACGCCAGGACGTCGTACTTCCCGGCGACGAACGCGGTGGGCACGTCGATGCTGCGCAGCGAGACCCGCAGGTGCAGGGAGGAGTGCAGTGCCAGGTGCATGTACCAGTCGGTGGGGGTGGAAAGGAACTCCTTGACCGCCCGCAGGGCCAGCACCGGGTCGGGCGTGGGAAGCATGAACCCGCTGTGCGAGAGCACTCTCTGGGTCAGCGGGCCCACCGGCAGCTGCTCGAGCACGCTGTGGACCGGCTTGCCGATGAGCTTGCCGATGCGGGCGAGGCCGACCGTCAGCGGCTTGCGCACGAAGCGCGGGACACCGAGGGGGGCGAGCATCGAGGCGAAGGTGTCCCCGGGGACGCCGCCCACGGCGAACAGCCCGGTGACCCGCTCGGGGTGGTTCACCGCGACCTCGAACATGGTGTTCACGCCCATCGACCAGCCCATCAGCACGCAGGCGTCCAACCCGGCGTCGTCCATCACAGCCAGGGCGTCCTCCGCGAACGCGTCGATCCCGACGTGCTCGGGGTCGACGGGGCGCTCCGAACCTCCGGTGCCCCGGTGGTTCCAGGAGATGACGCGGACCCCGCACGCCGGGTCGAGCAGGGCCGGCCACGCGTAGGGGTTCGTGCCCAGGCCGTTGCACAGCAGGACCGTCGGGCCGTCCACGTCGTTGGTCCAGGCACGGAGGCGGGTGCCGTCCAGGCTGACCACGTCGTAGTAGCGCAGGGCAAGGCCGTCATCGGCCGAGGGGGCGACGTGCAGGGGGACCGCTGGGAGAGCCATGCCCGGATTGTGTCGCAGGCGGACCCGCGCATGGGGGATTGGTGCCGGGGATCACGCCCCGGCCGGCACCGCGTTCCGGTTCACCCGAGGCGGGCCAGGTGCAGGGCAGAGGCACCCGCCGCGGAGCGGGCCTGCCGGCCGGCGGCCGTGGCGGTGACGAACTCACGGATGAACGTCTCCACCTCGTCGCGCTCCCGGCGACCGGCGCTGAGGGCGTCGGACGCAACCAGCGCGTTGCTGCAGGCCTGACGTTGACTGTGCTCGGCCCACCGTGCCAGCGGTCGAAGCACCGGTTGGATGAACTGGTTCATGTCGTACCTCCCCGAGGGGGCTGCTGCCCTCTGTCGTCGACGCTAGGCAGGCACGGCGTCGTCGCGGTCACGTGCACGTGACATCTGTGTGAACTCGGCTCGGGTGAGCCGTTCTCGGGAGGACCGATGAGTCCGCGACGGGACTAGGGTCGAACTCAGTGACCTGTGCGGGCCGACGAGGGAGAGTGCCATGACCGAGGGCGACACGTTGCTGCTGATCGGGACCCGCAAGGGTCTCTGGATCGCGAGGTCGGACCGTGACCGGGAGACGTGGACCGTCGACGGGCCGCACCTGCCGATGATGGAGATCTACTCGTGCATGATCGACCAGCGCGGCGACCACCCACGCCTGCTTGCGGGCGCTTCGCTGAGCTGGACCGGACCCCAGGTCTTCAGCTCCGACGACCTCGGCGCCACCTGGCAGGAGCACCCGATCGGCTTCCCCGAGGGTCTCGAGGCGTCGGTGGAGCGGGTCTGGCAGCTCGCTCCGGGCGTCGAGGACGGCGTGGTGTACGCCGGCACCGAGCCGGGGGCGATCTTCCGGTCCGAGGACCGCGGCGAGACGTTCACCCTGGAACGGGCGCTGTGGGACCACCCGCACCGTCCGGAGTGGGACGCGGGCTTCGGCGGCCAGGCCTTCCACACGCTGCTCCCGCATCCCACCGACCCGGCCTCCCTGACGGCGGCGATCTCGACCGGCGGCGTCTACCAGACCACGGACGGTGGCGCCTCGTGGCACCCGCGCAACCAGGGCATCCGCGTGGACTTCGCGCCGGAGGAGTACCCCGAGTTCGGCCAGTGCGTGCACAAGGTCGCGCGGCACCCCTCGAACCCGTCGCGGATGTTCCTGCAGAACCACGGCGGGGTCTATCGATCCGACGACGAGGGCGGCGCGTGGGTCAGCATCGCCGACGGGCTGCCCTCGGACTTCGGGTTCCCCGTCGTCGTCCACCCGCACGAGCCCGACACCGTCTTCATCTTCCCCGTGGACGGTCGGGGCAGGTTCCCACCCGAGGGCAAGCCGCGGGTCTGGCGCTCGCGGGATGCCGGCGACTCGTGGGAGCCGCTCGGCCAGGGACTGCCCGAGGAGTTCTACGCCGCCGTGATGCGCGACGCGATGTGCGCCGACACCCACGACGCGGCCGGGCTCTACTTCGGTGGCCGCAACGGCAGCGTGTGGGGCTCGGCCGACGCGGGTGAGTCCTGGCGTGAGGTCGCGGTGAACCTGCCCGACGTGATGTCGGTGCGGGCGGCTTCGCTCGGAGGCTGAGCCGAGCCCGAGTGAGCAACGGCAGCGAAGTAGTCTCGGCCCATGACTCAGCAGGCCCCCGGGAAGACCTCCGTGCCCGACATCAAGCCCCGCTCCCGCGACGTCACCGACGGGCTCGAGTCGACGGCGGCACGGGGCATGCTGCGCGCGGTCGGGATGGGCGACGACGACTGGGTCAAGCCGCAGATCGGCGTGGCGTCGAGCTGGAACGAGATCACGCCGTGCAACCTCTCGCTCGACCGGCTGGCGAAGGCGGTCAAGAACGGCGTGCACGCGGGCGGTGGCTACCCGCTGGAGTTCGGCACCATCTCGGTCTCCGACGGCATCGCCATGGGCCACGAGGGGATGCACTTCTCGCTGGTCTCCCGCGAGGTGATCGCCGACTCCGTCGAGACGGTGATGATGGCCGAGCGGCTGGACGGCTCCGTGCTGCTGGCCGGTTGTGACAAGTCGCTTCCCGGCATGTTGATGGCGGCCGCGCGCCTCGACCTCGCCAGCGTGTTCCTGTACGCCGGGTCGATCATGCCCGGGCAGGTCGACGGCAACGACGTGACGATCATCGACGCCTTCGAGGCGGTCGGCGCCTGCCTCGCGGGAAAGATCACCCGCGAGGAGGTCGACCGGATCGAGCGGGCGATCTGCCCGGGCGAGGGCGCCTGCGGGGGGATGTACACCGCGAACACGATGGCCGCCGTGGCCGAGGCGCTCGGGATGAGCCTGCCCGGTTCCGCGGCCCCGCCGGCGGTCGACCGCCGTCGCGACGGCTTCGCGCACCGTTCGGGACAGGCAGTCGTGGAGATGCTGCGCCAAGGCATCACGGCCCGCCAGATCCTGACCATCGAGGCGTTCGAGAACGCGATCGCGGTCGTGATGGCGCTCGGCGGCTCCACCAACGCCGTACTCCACCTGCTGGCGATCGCCCGCGAGGCCGAGGTCGACCTCACCATCGACGACTTCAACCGGATCGGCGACAAGGTGCCGCACCTGGGCGACCTGAAGCCGTTCGGCCGCTTCGTGATGAACGACGTCGACAAGATCGGCGGCATCCCGGTGGTGATGAAGGCCTTGATGGACGCCGGATTGATGCACGGCGACTGCCTCACGGTGACCGGCAGGACCATGCGCGAGAACCTCGACGCCTTGGCGCCTGCGGGCCTGGACGGTGAGGTGCTGCGCACGCTGGACAAGCCGATCCACAAGACCGGCGGGCTGACCATCCTCAAGGGGTCGCTGGCCCCCGAGGGCGCCGTGGTGAAGTCGGCCGGCTTCGACGACTCCACGTTCACCGGCACCGCCCGGGTCTTCGACGGCGAGCGAGCGGCGCTCGATGCGCTCACCGAAGGGAAGATCGAGGCCGGCGACGTGGTCGTGATCCGCTACGAGGGTCCCAAGGGCGGGCCCGGGATGCGCGAGATGCTCGCGATCACCGGGGCGATCAAGGGTGCCGGCCTCGGCAAGGACGTGCTGCTGATCACCGACGGCCGGTTCTCCGGCGGCACGACGGGACTCTGCGTGGGACACATCGCCCCCGAGGCCGTCGACGCCGGTCCGATCGCGTTCCTCCGCGACGGCGACCAGATCACCCTCGACGTGGCCGGTCGGACCCTCGAGGTCGCCGTCGCCGCGGAGGAGCTGGCCGCCCGCCGGGAGGGCTGGACGCCGAACCCCCCGAAGTACACCCGCGGCGTGCTCGGGAAGTACGCCAAGCTCGTGCAGTCGGCGGCGCACGGGGCTGTCTGCGGCTAGTCCGTGGGGTTTCCCACGGTCCCGTGGGAAACCCGAGCTTCCCGTGCTTTGCAAAGGACGGGAAGCTGGAGTTTCGTACGGGAAGCAGGTGCTGGATGGACCAGAGAATCAGCTTCATCACCCTCGCGGTCGCCGATCTCGTCCGGACCCGGGCGTTCTACATCGACGGTCTGGGTTGGGGTGCAGAGCTCGACGTGCCTGACCAGGTGCTGATGGTCCGGGTGGGGGAGCGGCTGGTCCTCTCACTGTGGTCCGAGGCGGGTTTCGAGGCCGAGGTCGGGCCGGTACGCCGCGGGCCGGGCGTGGTCCCGTTGACCCTGGCCCACAACGTGGCCACCGAGGCCGAGGTGGACGCGATCCTCGACCTGGCCGCCTCGCTGGGTGCGGAGACCGGGCCCGCCGAGCGACGCGAGTGGGGCGGCTACTCCGGCTACTTCGCCGACCCGGACGGGTTCCGCTGGGAGATCGCGGTGAACCCCGGCGAGATCGGGCAGCTGGTCCTTCCCTGAGGGCGCCGACCAGGCCGGCCCACCAGACCGGCCCACCAGGCCGGCCCGAGGAGCTGCTCCTACTCCACCGACACCGACGGCAGGTCGAACCAGCGCAGGTGCTCGAAGTCGGCGCTCACCGGGGCCAAGGTCGAGAGGTCCGGCTCGTCGGCCTCGGCGAGGATCTTGGCGCCGTCGTCGAGGTGCTGCGCGAGCAGGGACTCGTCGCCGGCCAGCTGTGAGCTCGGCGCGTGCATGCCGGTCTCGTCGTAGCTGATCGCGTGCAGCCGCAGCGGCGGCTCCACCACGCCACCCCGGTGCGTCCAGATGCCGGTGGCGGTGTCGAACCGGTAGTCACCGAGCAGGCGCCAACCGTCCCGCGCCACCATCCGCACCGCCTCGATGATGTAGTCGGCGACCGTGTCGGAGAGGAAGTAGTTGAAGTTCACCCTGATCCAGCCCGGCTTGATGCCCTCGCAGCCGCCGGTGATCTCGCGCTCGAACTCGTGGCTGCGCTCGATGTCGATGCCGAGCAGCCGGTGGCCGTAGGGCCCGGCGCACGAGCAGCCGCCGCGCGACTGGATGCCGAACAGGTCGTTGAGCAGCGCGACCACGAAGTTGTGGTGCAGGTAGCGGCCGGTGGGCGTGTGGACGACGAACGAGACGATCGAGAGCCGGTCTGCCTCGAGGTTGCCCAGGATCTCGATCGAGGGCTCCCCGCCCCACACCGCGACCGCCCGACTCAGGAAACGCTCCTCCGCCGCACGGATCCGCTCCACGCCCACGGCCTGCTTGACCTGGAAGACCAGGCCGGCGCGGATCGACTCGATGATCGCCGGCGTGCCGCCCTCCTCGCGGAGCTCGGGCTCGGACAGGTAGGCGTGGTCGGCGTCGTTCACGTAGGCCACGGTGCCGCCCCCGGGCACGTCCGGGACGCGGTTGGTGAACAGCTCACGCCGGGCCACGAGCACTCCCGGCGTGGACGGGCCACCGATGAACTTGTGCGGCGAGAGGAAGATCGCGTCCTTGTAGGCGAGCGGGTTCTCCATCGTCCCGCCGGAGGACCGCATGCACATCTCGATCTCGATGTACGGCGCCGCCGCGGCGAAGTCCCAGAACGACAGGGCGCCGTGCTCGTGCAGGAGGGTCGCGATCGCCACCGTGTCCGAGACGATCCCGGTCACGTTGGAGGCGGCCGAGAAGGAGCCGATCCGCAGCGGTCGGTCGGCGTACGCCTCGAGCGCGGAGCGCAGGGCCCCGAGGTCGATGTGACCGTCGGCGTCCTGCGGGATCGTGACGACGTCGGCGATCGACTCGCGCCACGGGATCTCGTTGGAGTGGTGCTCATAGGGGCCGATGAACACGACTGGGCGTTCGGCGGCCGGGATGTGCTGGAGCAGGTGGTGGCGATCCTCGAGGACCGAGGGGATCCGCAGGCCGAGGATGCCGATCAGCTTCGAGACGCAGCCGGTCGTGCCCGAGCCGGCGAACAGCACCACGGTCTCGTCGTCGCCGCCCACGGCGTCGTGGATGATCTTGCGGGCGTCCTCACGCAGCCGCGTCGTCTGCAGACCGGTGCCGCTCGACTCGGTGTGCGTGTTGGCATAGCTCGGCAGCACCTCGTCGCGGATGAAGTCCTCGATGAACGACAGGGCGCGACCGGACGCGGTGTAGTCGGCGTAGGTGACGCGGCGCTCGCCGTACGGCGTCAGCATCACGTGGTCCTCGCCGATCACCGAGTCGCGGATCAGGCGCAGCAGGTCCGTCATTCCCGCAGTCTAGGCTCGCCGGATGCCGCTCAACGAGTTCGGGCAACCCGTCGGTGAACGCCTCGAATGGAGCCCCTGCGCACCGCTCGTCCCAGTCACTCTCGTCGGGCGGACCTGCCGGCTCGAACCGCTGGACGAGGCCCACGTCGACGGGCTGTACGCCGCGCTGTGCGTCGACTCGCCGGCCGACACCTGGACCTACATGCCCGAGGGGCCGTTCGAGTCCCGTGACGGTCTGGCCGCCTATCTCGACCGACTCCGGGGACTGCCGGCGACCGTCCCGATGGTGGTCGTCTCCCCGGCCGGGGAGCTGGTGGGCCTCGCCTGCTTCCTGCGGATCGACCCGGTGAACGGGGTCGTCGAGATCGGCTCGATCACCATCGGCAGCCGGTGGCAGCGCAGCACCACCTCCACGGAGGCGCTGCACCTGATGGCTCGCCACGTCCTCGACGACCTGGGGTTCCGCCGTCTCGAGTGGAAGTGCGACGCCCTGAACGAGCCGTCGCGGCGGGCAGCGCTGCGGCTGGGCTTCACCTTCGAGGGCGTGTTCCGCCAGGCCGTCGTCTACAAGCACCGGAACCGCGACACGGCGTGGTTCTCGATCACCGACGTCGACTGGCCGCTGGTCCGAGCGGCACACCGCCGCTGGCTGGACCCGGCCAACTTCGAGCCTCGAGGCAGCCAGCGCACCCGGCTGCAGGTGTCGGCACCGGGACTGCCGGAGCCGCACCGGGGTGGCTAACGTGTCGGTCATGGACGACAAGCAGGCGCTGACCGGGCAGCAGATCCTCGAGGAGGGCCTCGACGACTGGCGGCTGATCCTCGGCCGACTGGTGGCTCGGTTCGAGACCGGCAGCTTCAACACGGGCGCCGCGCTGGTCGCGCGGATCGCCGAGGCCGCCGACCGGGCCAACCACCACCCCGACGTCGACCTGCGCTACCCGCACCTCACGGTCACCTCGAAGAGCCACGACGTCAACGCGATCACCGCCCGTGACGTGCGCCTCGCGCGCGAGATCAGCGACCTGGCCGCGCAGATGGGCATCGGTGCCGCCGCGGAGGCCCCGGACGTGATCGAGATCGCCTTGGACACGCCGCAGAGCGAGGCGGTGAAGCCGTTCTGGGAGGCACTCCTGGGCTACCGCCGCACGCCGGGGTTCGACGACGACCTGAGCGACCGTGCCGGACGGTCACCCTCGCTGTGGTTCCAGCACACGGACTCGACGGCGTCGGACCGGCAGCGGTTCCACCTCGACGTGAGCGTGCCGCACGACGTGGCCGAGGCGCGGCTCCAGGCCGTGCTCGCCGCCGGCGGCAGACTGGTCAGCGACGACCGTGCGCCCGCCTTCTGGGTGCTGGAGGACGCCGACGGCAACCGGGCCTGCATCACCACCTGGCAGAACCGCGACTGAGCGGGCGGCAACAGCCACGATCTGGGACGGTCGTCCCAGCATCCGGGACGCGTGACACACTGAGTTGAGCGCGGCGGGGTGCGAGGGCATGCTTGGGTCATGCGTTTGGAGATTCTCGTACGCACGCGACGCGTGAGCTGAGGCCTTGGGCCCCACCCCACGTGTCGACCCCTCGTCCGCCGGAAGGCTCGGGGGGTTTTTTGTTGGTCCGACAGCGACAGAGATGATGTGCAGATGACCGAGCAGGGATCCGCAGGTGCCGAGACGGTGACCGGCGCGCAGAGCCTGATCAAGTCCCTCGAGTCCGCGGGGGCCGAGAACATCTTCGGCATCCCCGGCGGTGCCATCCTCCCGGCGTACGACCCGCTCTTCGACTCGCGCATCCGGCACATCCTGGTGCGGCACGAGCAGGGTGCCGGTCACGCGGCGCAGGGGTACGCCGTCGCGACCGGCAAGGTCGGTGTCTGCATGGCCACCAGCGGCCCGGGCGCGACCAACCTGGTGACGCCGATCGCCGACGCGCACATGGACTCCGTCCCGATGGTGGCGATCACCGGCCAGGTCGGCGCCAGCATGATCGGCACGGACGCCTTCCAGGAGGCCGACATCCGTGGCATCACGATGCCGATCACCAAGCACAACTTCCTCGTCACCGATCCCGCTGACATCCCGCGAGTGATCGCCGAGGCCTTCTACATCGCCTCCACCGGTCGCCCCGGTCCCGTCCTGGTCGACGTGGCCAAGTCAGCGCTCCAGGCGCAGACCACGTTCACCTGGCCGACCGAGCTGAACCTGCCCGGCTACCGCCCGGTGACCCGGCCGCACTCCAAGCAGATCCGGGAGGCGACCCGGATGATCCTCGAGGCGCGTCGTCCGGTCCTCTACGTCGGCGGCGGCGTGATCCGCGCGCGGGCCTCCAAGGAGCTGCGCGAGCTCGCCGAGCTGACCGGCATCCCCGTGGTGACCACGCTGATGGCGCGGGGAGCGTTCCCCGACAGCCACCCCCAGCACCTCGGCATGCCCGGCATGCACGGCACCGTCGCCGCGGTCGCCGGTCTGCAGAAGAGCGACCTGCTGATCTGCCTCGGTGCACGCTTCGACGACCGGGTCACCGGAAACCTGGACTCCTTCGCTCCCGGTGCCAAGGTGATCCACGCCGACATCGACCCCGCCGAGATCGGCAAGAACCGGTTCACCGACGTGCCGATCGTCGGCGACGCCCGCGAGGTGATCGCCGACCTCGTGGTGGCGCTGCGGGCCGAGCAGGACAAGGGCACCACGGGCGACTACGAGGGCTGGGTGAAGTTCCTGGCCGGCGTGAAGCTGCGCTACCCGCTGGGCTACGACACCCCCGCCGAGGGCCTGGCGCCGCAGTACGTCATCCAGCGGCTGAGCGCCATCGCGGGACCCGAGGCGATCTACGTCTCCGGGGTCGGGCAGCACCAGATGTGGGCGACCCACTTCGTGCAGTACGAGCACCCCAACACCTGGATCAACTCCGGCGGGCTCGGCACGATGGGGTTCGCCGTCCCTGCGGCCATGGGCGCCAAGGTCGGCCGCCCGGAGGCGACCGTCTGGGCGATCGACGGCGACGGCTGTTTCCAGATGACCAACCAGGAGCTCGCGACCTGCACGATCGAGGGCATCCCGATCAAGGTCGCGGTGATCAACAACGAGTCGCTGGGGATGGTGCGCCAGTGGCAGACGCTGTTCTACCAGGGCCGCTACTCCAGCACCGACCTCCAGTCCAAGCGGGTGCCCGACTTCGTCAAGCTGGCCGAGGCGTACGGCGCCGTCGGTCTCGCGTGCGACAACCCGGCCGACGTCGACGCCACGATCAACAAGGCGATGGAGATCAACGACGTCCCGGTCGTGGTGGACTTCCGGGTGGAGCGGGACGCGATGGTGTGGCCGATGGTCGCCGCTGGCACGTCCAACGACGAGATCAAGTACGCCCGCGACCTGGCGCCGGAGTTCGAGGAGGACTACCTGTGAGCGAGCGGAGCGAGCCCACCATTCGAGGGAGCATCTCCAGGGGCGCCTCGGCGCCCGGAGCGAAGCGAGGACGTCGATGAGCACGCACACACTCTCGGTGCTGGTGGAGAACAAGCCCGGTGTCCTCGCCCGGATCGCCGGCCTGTTCAGCCGTCGCGGCTTCAACATCGACTCCCTCGCGGTCGGCCCGACCGAGCACCCGGAGATCTCCCGGATGACGATCGTGGTCGGCGTCGAGGACTCCCCGCTGGAGCAGGTCACCAAGCAGCTGAACAAGCTGGTCGAGGTGATCAAGATCGTGGAGCTCGAGGAGCGCGACGCCATCGAGCGGGAGCTGCTGCTGATCAAGGTCAAGGCCGACGCCGAGACCCGCGGCCAGGTCCTCGACGCGGTCCAGCTCTTCCGGGCCAAGGTCGTCGACGTGGCCCCCGACGCGGTCACGATCGAGGTCACCGGCAACGCCGCCAAGCTCAAGGACTTCCTCGCCGTGATCGAGCCGTTCGGCATCCGCGAGCTCGTCCAGTCCGGCATGGTCGCCATCGGTCGTGGCAGCCGCTCGATCACCGAGCGCACCCTGCGCCCCGTGCCGGTACCCGTTCCCGCGGCCCAAGCGATCCCCGGCTGACTTCCCATGTAAATCGGGGTTATGGACGCTCATCAAGGCCTGTTCCGGCCGCAAAGCGTCCACAACCCTCGCCCAGTCCGAAGATGAAGAGATGAAGGAGAGCCCCTGTGGCTGACATGTTCTACGACGACGACGCCGACCTGGCCCTGATCCAGGGCAAGAACGTGGCCGTGCTCGGCTACGGCAGCCAGGGTCACGCGCACTCGCTCTCGCTGCGCGACTCCGGTGTCGACGTACGCATCGGGCTGCCCGAGGGCTCCAAGAGCCGTGCCAAGGCCGAGGCCGAGGGGCTACGCGTGCTCACCCCGGCCGAGGCTGTCGAGGAAGCCGACGTGATCGTGATCCTCGCCCCCGACCACATCCAGCGGAAGCTCTACACCGAGTCCGTCGAGCCCAACATCGCCCCAGGCGACACCCTCGTCTTCGGCCACGGGTTCAACATCCGCTTCGGCTACATCACCCCGCCCGAGGGCGTCGACGTGTTCATGGTCGCGCCGAAGGGCCCGGGTCACCTCGTGCGCCGCGAGTACGTCGACGGACGCGGCGTACCCGTGCTCGTCGCGGTCGAGAAGGACGAGTCCGGCACCACGTGGGACCTCGCGCTGTCCTACGCCAAGGCAATCGGCGGTCTCCGGGCCGGTGGCATCAAGACCACCTTCACCGAGGAGACCGAGACCGACCTGTTCGGTGAGCAGGCGGTGCTGTGCGGCGGTGCGAGCCAGCTGGTGCAGTACGGCTTCGAGGTGCTCACCGAGGCGGGCTACCAGCCCGAGGTGGCCTACTTCGAGTGCCTGCACGAGCTGAAGCTGATCGTCGACCTGATGTACGAGGGCGGCATCGCCAAGCAGCGTTGGTCGGTCTCCGACACCGCGGAGTACGGCGACTACGTCTCCGGCCCGCGCGTGATCGACCCGCACGTGAAGGAGAACATGAAGGCCGTCCTCGAGGACATCAAGAACGGCAACTTCGCGCAGCGGTTCATCGACGACCAGGACAACGGCGGCAAGGAGTTCAAGGAGCTCCGCGCCAAGGGCGAGCAGCACCCGATCGAGGAGACCGGGCGCGAGCTGCGCAAGCTGATGGCCTGGGTCAAGAGCCACGACTCCGACTACGTCGAGGGCACTGCCGGGCGTTGACCGCGGTTTCCCACGGTACCCAGTGAAACTCCAGCTTCCCGTACGAAATTTCGTACGGGAAGCTGGTGTTTACCACGGGACCGTGGGAAACCTGGGGCTGATGTGACGAGCTACTTCACCTCCGACCGCGACATCAGCCACAGTCCGAGGGCAAGTGGCACGACCAGCCAGATCAGGCTCGCGACGCCGAGGTGGGCCCACTGCTCGCCGGTGGGGGTGCCCTCGAACAGTGCACCTTGGGCGTAGTTGAGGTCGATCCAGCCCTGGAGGTCGCGGAACCACGCCTGGAAGGTGGCCAGCGTCCCGAAGGCGGCCGGCAGCACCAGGGAGTACACGAAGTAGGCCACGATCGCGCCGGAGGAGTTCCGGACCAGCACGCCGAGCATGAAGCCGACGAGCAGACCCAGCACGTTGGCCAGCACGATCAGCAGGTGGTCGCTCATCGTGAGGTTCCAGGTCGTCTCGATGCCCAGGATGGTCGTCCCGGCGAGGTTGCCCAGAGCGCCGATCGTGAAGGCGAGGATCATCGACGCCACCCCGATCAGCACGGCACCGACCGCCTTCGCACGGATCACCCGCCCGCGATGCGGGACGAGGGTGAAGGTGGTCAGGCCGCTGCGTTGCGTCCACTCACTGGTCACGGAGAGGATGGCGACCATCGGCAGGATCACCGCCATGGGGAAACCGATGGCGGTCGCGAAGGTCTCGTAGGTCAAAGCCTCCTCCGGGGCCCACACGATCACGGCCGCAGTGGCGATCAACGCCGTGATGGCGATGCTGGCCATCAACCAGAACCCGGACCTGGTGTCGAACATCTTGCGAAGCTCCACGCCGACGACGCGGCCGAATGGGATCGGCCCGGGCACGGGTCGCGCCGAGCCGGCACGCTCCACCTGGCGCTCGAGGGTGATCGTGCTCATGCTGCTGCTCCTTCTCGTTGTGACTCTGCGGTGAGCTCGAGGAACATCTCCTCGAGCCCCGCCCCGCCGGCCGAGCGCAGCTCTACCAGGGCGACCCCTGCCGACAGGGCGATGCGCCCGACGAGCTCGGCGTCGCCGCTGGTGCGGACGGCACCGTCGGGGGAGACGGTGGCCGTGATGCCGGCAGCCTCCAGCGCGAGCGCGAGCCGCGCCGCGTCCGGAGTGCGTACGACGGTCCCGGCGGCCTGCAGCAGGTCGGCCTTGGTGCCCTGCGCGACGATCCGGCCGTTGCCGATCACCACGAGGTCGTCCGCGATCACCTCGATCTCGTGGAGCAGGTGCGAGGACAGCAGCACCGTGCCGCCCTGGTCGGCGTAGGACCGCAACAGGTCGCGCATCCACCTGATCCCCGCCGGATCCAGCCCGTTCGCGGGCTCGTCGAGGACCAACACGTCCGGGTCGCCGATCAGCGCCGTCGCGATGCCGAGCCGCTGGCGCATCCCGAGCGAGTAGTGCCGCACCCGGCGCCCCGCCTCGTCCTCGGTGAGGCTGACCCGCTCGAGCAGCTCGTCCACCCGCAGCCGGGGCAGCCCCATCGTGCGGGCCGCGAGCGTGAGGATCTCGCGCCCGGTGCGGCCCGCATGCTGCGCCGAGGCGTCGAGGAGCACCCCGACCTCCAGACCCGGGTTGGGCAGCTCGGCATAGCGACGTCCAGAGATGGACGTGGCGCCGGAAGTCGGGGCGGTGAGCCCCACCAGCACCCGCATGGTGGTGGACTTCCCGGCCCCGTTGGGGCCGAGGAAGCCGGTCACACGTCCCGGTCGGGCGGTGAACGTGACGTCGTCGACGGCGGTGAAGCCGCCGTACCTCTTCGTGAGGGAATCGATCGTGATCATGCCCGGGAGCCTGGCCCCGTCGGGTCGGTGCGCGCATCGGGGAAGTCGCTGGATCTGCCCCTGACCCGACCCCGAGCCCGACCGGGGTCGTGCCACGCAGCGCGGCAGGGTTGCCATGACGCGGCTCACACGGCGGCGCACGGGGGAACATCTGCGCCGCCGGGCCCGTTGCGCATCACATGAGAATCGAGATCTGGTCCGACATCGCCTGCCCCTGGTGCTACATCGGCAAGCGCCGGCTGGAGAGCGCCCTGGAGCGCCTCGGTCGCGGTGACGACATCGAGATCGTCTACAAGTCCTTCCTGCTGGACCCGTCCACACCGGCGGTGGCCGAGGCGGGCGCCCCGACGATGGCCGAGCACCTCGGCGCCAAGTACGGCGGCGGCCCCGCTGCCGGTCAGCAGATGATCGACCGGATGGAGGCTGCCGCGGCCGAGGAGGGACTGCTCTTCCGCCTCGGCGAGGCCCAGCGCGCGAACACGGTCGACGCGCACCGGCTGCTGCACCACGCCCTCGCGACGGGCGGACCGGCGCTGCAGGCCGACCTCAAGGAGGAGCTGCTCGCGGCGTACTTCCTGCGCGCGGAGAACGTGGCCGATCACGACCTGCTGCGCCGTACGGGCGAGAAGGTGGGACTGCTCCTGGACGACGTCGACCGGGTGCTCGCGAGTCGCGAGTACGCCGACGAGGTCGAGCAGGACATCCGTGAGGCCGCCTCGCTCGGCGCGAACGGCGTGCCGTTCTACGTGATCGACCGCAAGTACGGCGTCTCCGGCGCGCAGCCTGCCGACACCTTCGTGCAGGTGCTCGAGCGCGCCTGGTCAGAGGCGCACCCGCAGCTCGACGTGATCGGCAGCGACGAGACGTGCGGTCCCGACGGCTGCGCGATCTGACGCGCGACCCACGGCCTGCAGGTCAGCCGGTGGAGACCACGACGGCGTAGGAGCCGACGCCGAGGAGCCGCGAGCCGTCGACCTCTTCACGTTCGAGCACCAGGCTCACCAGCCGTCCGGTCTCCGGGTCGAACTCCACGTCCGAGACCTCGCCGAGCTCGTCACCGGTGGCGCACAGCACGCGCTTGCCCAGCACGCGGTGAGCCTTGTCGCTGAGCTCGGCAAGCCGGCCCTCGGGCGAGTGGATCTTCTGCGCGTCGGCGATCGTGACCGCGTCGGCACCGACCGCGGTGAGGTCGGGCCACGCGATCACGGTGCCGGTCTGCGTCTTCTTGCACACCAGCCCGGCGATGGCCCGGGTGGCCGGGTCGACCAGGAAGCCGGAGACCTTCCCGACGGTGTCGGCGGTGTCGGTGCTGACCACCTTGCGCTTGAGCACCTCGCTGAACCGCATCAGGAGCTCCTTCCGAGCTGTGCGCGGAAGTCCTCGACGGCGGCGCCGAACCCCGCCAGGTCCTCTCCGACGAAGTCCTCGGCGCTCGCTGGCACCATCAGGTGCTCGCCGGAGACGGACAAGGTGTCGGGGAGAGGGACCAGCAGCTTGGTGCCGGTCGGCTGCTTCGAGGCGCGCAAGGCCTCCGAGGCCTCGATCTCGTAGCCGATCACGTCGCAGGACTGGTCGTCGAAGCTCAGGATCACGTCGACGACCTCGCCGAGGTCCGTCCCCGCGTCGGTCAGCACCCGCGAGCCGAGAACGTTGCCGCCGGACCCGCCCACGCTGGAGGCCGCGGACGCCAGCACGTCGTCGACGGGCTCGAGCACGTCGGCCTGGGTGATCATGACCGCATCGCCGCCCAGTGCGGCGACACGCGACCACCTCACGGCGGTCTTCAGCGGGCCTGCCAGCAACCCGCGGCCGGCGAGGGTGAACCCGGCCACGGCGCCCCCGTCGGCGGAGTAGATCACGTCCTTGATCTGGGCGACGTCGTGGCCCGCATGGGTGACGACGGGGAGCTTGGTGATGCCCGAGGCCCGCATCAGCCGCGTCATCGCTCGCCCTGCTCGGAGGACCCCTTCGGCGCCGACGACGGGCCGGCGATCACACCACCGCGTCTGCGACGCGCCTGCACGGCCACCAGGCCTCCCGCGAGCAACGCCAGGACGACCACCACCACGATCAGCCAGCCCCACCAGTCCATCGGACTCCTCCTTGGCCGTCTCACACACGCCCTGCCGGGTGAAGTCCCGGAGTGCTTCGATCATTGCACTGCACTCCCCAAGGCGGTATCGCGAAGCAGCGACGGCAGCACGCGCGCTCCACAGGACGGGTCTTCAGCCTGTGCAGAACCGCGCCTGCCTGTGGACGACGGGCGCCAGGCTGTGGACGACCAGCCTCCGGCCCGAGATTGCCGGCACAACCACCCCGAAAGGCCTTGCGGACCATTGGGCTCTGGGCGTAGAACTCCACTACGCCCTTCCCCCGGGAAGAGCGGGATCACTCGAAGCAGACGGTCCAGTCGTCGGGGCAACCCGACGCGGTGCGCAGGTGACGGCCACCGGGATCCGAGCGACGAGCGATCGATCGGAAGGTCACCGTTCTCCGGTCACACTTGAAGGGCCCAGCAACTCATACTTGCTGGGTCCTTCGCCTTTCCTGGCTCACCCGGACACGGGCGGACCTCGGACGGTCGCAGCGCAGCCGGTCGTTCGGAGGTACTGTGGCCGCTCGGCACAGCGTCGTGCACGAACCTGCTCCCGGGCCCAGCTTCCGCCGACCTCGCGAGGACCATCGTTGTGACGCTCTCCACCCATCGCCCCGTCGTCCTCATCGCCGAGGAGCTCAGCCCGGCCACCGTGGACGCGCTCGGTCCCGACTTCGAGATCCGGCACTGCAACGGTGCCGATCGCGCCGACCTGCTCCGCGCGATCGCCGACGTCGAGGCCGTCCTGATCCGTTCCGCCACCGCGATCGACGAGGAGGCGCTGCTGGCGGCGAGGCGCCTCAAGGTCGTCGCCCGGGCCGGGGTCGGCCTGGACAACGTCGACGTGAAGGCAGCCACCCAGAACGGCGTGATGGTGGTCAACGCGCCCACCTCCAACATCGTCAGCGCGGCGGAGCTGGCGGTGGCGCTGATGCTCGCCGCGGCGCGGCACATCAGCCCGGCACACGCGGCGCTGACCCGCGGTGACTGGAAGCGCAGCAGGTACTCCGGGACCGAGCTGTTCGAGAAGACGCTCGGCATCGTCGGCCTGGGCCGGATCGGTGTCCTGGTCGCGCAGCGGCTGGCCGCGTTCGGGATGGATGTGATCGCCTACGACCCCTACGTGCAGGCCGGTCGCGCCGCGCAGATGGGCGTTCGGATGGTCACCCTGGACGAGCTGATGACCGAGGCCGACTTCGTCAGCGTGCACCTGCCGAAGACGCCGGAGACGATCGGACTGATCGGCGAGGACCAGTTCGCGATCGCTCGCCCTGGTCTGGTGCTGGTCAACGCGGCTCGGGGCGGCATCGTGGACGAGAAGGCCCTCTACGACGCGCTCAAGACGGGGCGGATCGCGGCGGCCGGTCTCGACGTGTTCACCGAGGAGCCCTGCACCGACTCGCCCCTGTTCGAGCTCGAGAACGTCGTCGCGACGCCGCACCTGGGAGCCTCCACCGCGGAGGCCCAGGAGAAGGCCGGTGTCGCCGTGGCCCGTTCCGTCCGGCTCGCGCTGTCAGGGGAGCTGGTCCCCGACGCCGTCAACGTGCAGGGTGGGGTGATCGCCGAGGACATCCGCCCCGGCATCCCGCTGGTCGAGAAGCTGGGTCGCATCTTCACCGCGCTCGCCGGTGAGGTCGCGCAGCAGATCGACGTCGAGGTCCGCGGCGAGATCACCGAGTTCGACGTCAAGGTGCTCGAGCTCGCCGCGCTCAAGGGGGTGTTCTCCGACGTGGTGGAGGACCAGGTCTCCTACGTGAACGCTCCGCTCCTCGCTGCCGAGCGCGGCACCGAGGTGCGGCTCGTCACCGACCCGTTGAGCCCGGACCACCGCAACCTGATCACGATCCGCGGCACCCTGGCCGACGGCTCCCAGGTCTCGGTGTCCGGCACGCTGATCGGCATCAACCACAAGGAGCGCCTGGTCGAGGTCAACGGCTTCGAGGTCGATCTCGAGCCCACCGAGCACCTCGCGTTCTTCACCTACGAGGACCGTCCGGGCATGGTGGGCACCGTCGGCAAGATCCTCGGCGACGCGACGGTGAACATCGCCGGCATGCAGGTCTCGCGCGACTCCAAGGGTGGTCAGGCGCTGGTTGCGCTGTCCGTGGACTCCGCGGTGCCGACCGAGGTGCTCGACGAGATCCGGGCGGCGATCTCGGCCGACATCGTTCGCGCGGTCGACCTCTCGGAGTGATGGTCGCCGGTCCGTGGGACCGGCTCAGGCCACCAGGTTGGGCAGGGTGCGGGTGAGCGCGCCGGGGTCGGCCAGCGTCTCCTGCCAGGCGACCCCGAGCCGCTCGATGGCGTCGGCGAGCACGTGTGCCGGCTGGGTGTAGGGCAGCCGCACGAACCGGTCCAGCCCCCCTTCCGCGGCGAAGCTGGGGCCGGCGGCGAGGAGCACGTCGTGACGCGCCGCCTTCGGCACCAGTGCCGAGGACAGGGCGCGCGGCAGCTCGCACCACAGGCTGAGCCCCCCGGAGGGACGGCTCACGCGCCAGTCGGGAAGATGCCGGGCCACCGCGGCCAGGGCGGCGTCGCGAGAGGCGGCCAGCTGCTCGCGGCGGTGGTCGAGCAGGTCGCCGGAGGCGGTGAGCAGCTCCTCGGCGACGAGCTGCTCGAGCACCGGCGCACCGAGGTCCAGGCTGAGCCGTGCCCGGAAGAAGGCGTCCATCTGCTGCTCCGGGACGCGCAGCCAGCCGATCCGCAGCCCGCCCCAGAACAGCTTGCTCAGGCTGCCGACGCTGACCGCGCCGGGGGAGTACGCCGCGAACGGCGCCGGCAGCCGCTGCCCGTCCAGTGCCAGTGCCACCATCGACTCGTCGATCAGGGCGGTGGTCCGGGTCGTGGCCAGCACCCGGGCCACGCGCTGCCGGTCGTCGTCACCCAGCAACGCCCCGGTGGGGTTGTGGAAGTCGGGGACGAGGTAGGCCACCCGCGGAGCGACCTGACGCAGCGTGGCCACCAGCTCGTCGGTGTCCGGACCGGCGACAGCGGCATCGGGGGGCACGTCCACCCCGACCAGCCTGGCCCCGGAGTGGCCCAGCGCGGCGATGGCGTTGGGGTAGGTCGGGCTCTCCACGACGGCCCGGTCCCCGGTGCTCAGCAAGGCCCGGACCGCGACCGCCACGCCGGCGAGGGCGCCCGGCACGATCATGATCTGGCCGGCACTGGTCGGCAGTCCGCGGGCGGCGTACGAGCCGGCCACGGCCTCGCGCAGCCCCGGCAGGCCAGAGGGGTAGTAGCCGGTGCCGGCCAGCCACGCCGGCAGCTCGCCGACGGCCCGCTCGAAGGCGGCCAGGACACCGGGACCGGGCAGCGGGGCGGCGCAGGTCAGGTCGATCTTGTCGGCCGGCAGGTCGCCGGGAGGCAGCAGGTGGTCACCCCGATGGCCCCGGCTCGCCGGGAGGCTGGCGACGCTTCCGGAGCCCTGGCGGGAGGTCAGGAAGCCGTGCTCGCGGAGCTCGGCGTACGCCCTGGTCACGGTGGTGCGGCTGACCTCGATCGCCTCGGTGAGCTCGCGCTCGCTCGGCAGCCGGACACCGACGGGGACCCGGCCGTCGGTGATCAGCACCCGCAGCGCCTCGGCGAGCCCCTTGTAGGCCGGGGAGCGGTCGAAGTCACCCAGCAGAGTGGCTATCCGCGAAGCGGCGAGAACGCGTTTCATGCAGACCAGTGAAGCACGATTGGCTATTTGCGACCAGACCACTTGGTGGTGAACTTCTCCCATGACCAGTGATGTCGCCATCGAGGAAGTGGCCCCCCGTCGGGTGCGCGAGCTCGCCCGGCTCGGCCCGGTCGCACAGCTGCGCGCAGGTCGGCTCCCGCGCCGGCTGTCCCAGCTGTTCCTCGGCCTCGCGCTCTACGGGGTCACCCTGGCCATGCTGATCCGCGCCACCCTCGGCAACGCCTCGTGGGACGTGCTGCACCAGGGGATGGCGGTGCACCTGCCGATCAGCATCGGCACCGCGGTCATCGTGATGAGCCTGGTCGTGCTGCTGCTGTGGATCCCGCTGCGGGAGATGCCCGGCTTCGGAACTGTCTCGAACTCGTTCGTGGTCGGCCTCGTGGCCGACGCCGCCCTCGGTGTCCTCGACGCTCCCGACGTGCTCTGGCAGCGGTCGCTGCTGCTGGTCGGTGGCGTGGTGCTGAACGCCCTGGCCACGGCGCTCTACATCGGCTCGCAGTTCGGCCCGGGGCCGCGCGACGGGTTGATGACCGGCCTGAACCGCCGCACCGGCCTCTCGATCCGGGTGGTGCGCACCTCGATGGAGGTCGTCGTGGTGGCGATCGGCTGGCTGCTCGGCGGCGTCGTCGGTCTCGGCACGGTGGTCTACGCCCTGGCCATCGGCCCGCTGGTCCAGCTGATGCTGCCGCGCTTCATCGTCGAGCTCGACCCCCCGACCAGAACCAGAGCCAGAACCAGAACCAGCACCCCGTAGTACGCCGACCGGGCACCCAAGGTTGTCGGGCGTACGCCGAGAGGGCACTCCGGGTTATGGCCACCAACCCGGACTGCCCGGTCGGCGGGGTTTCACCAACCCGGAGTGCCCGGTCGGCGGGGTTTCCCACCGGAGTGCCCGGTCGGCGGTTCACCAACCCGGAGTGCCCGGTCGGCGGGGGTTAGCGGCGGGTGGCGATCAGGGCGGCGGCGTCCGGGGCCACCATCACCTCGACGGCGGTGAAGCGCTCGTCGGTGAGCCAGTTCTCGCGCAGGATGTCCACCCGGCCGGCCGTGATCGGTGGCCACATCTGGCAGGGCGCGAAGTCGTCGAGGACCACGAGCCCGCCGGGCTCGACCAGGTCGGCGACCGCGTCGACGCTCGCGTCCTGCGGGACCGAGGGGTCCAGGAACAGCAGGGAGTAGGGCCCCTTGTTCCGCAGGGTCGACCAGTCGCCCGCCAGCACCTCGACCTGCGGGTCGTCGAGGAAGATCTCCTGCGCGGCCGTGGCCAGCCTGGGGTCCAGCTCCGCGGAGATGATCTGGGTTCCGGGACGTACGCCGGAACGCAGCCACGCCGTGCCCACACCGCAGCCGGTGCCGAACTCGGCCATGGTGCCGCTCCGGGTGGCGGCCAGCGTGGCCAGCAGCCGACCGGTCTCGTTGCGACAGAACGAGGCGTATCCCGCCCGCAGGGAGACGTCGAAGGCGCGCGCCACGATCGGGGGGACATCGGGTGGGGCGCTCATGGGAGCAGTCTCCCAAAGGAGCGGGAGCGCGTCTGTTCTGAGACGACTGTCTCGAATCCTGGGACGATTGGGGAATCTCGGACCACCGCCGACGGGGCCGCCCTAGGGTGGACTCACCATGCGGAGGAATTTCGTACTTATTTGCCGCCGTGGCGGGGCCTCACTTCGATAGGCCACCTCGCCGCGGAGTTCGGCGTACCCCGCCGACAGGCCTGTCACCCCCTCCGCGAGCGAGATCAGAGAAGTTCCACCCCTGACTTCCCGCGAACCAGATCCGGCCACGCGATCCGTGCCCGTCGAGCTGCGTTCACCTCCTCCGGAGCAATCCACACATTCATCTGTGAACACCGTCGAGGAGACGACCATGTACGACATGTATCCCGAGTGGGGACCCGCCAAGCACAACCCCACCAGCCCGATGAACCAGCAGGCGCTGCAGTCCGCGCTTGACCTGCGAGACAACGGCGGCGAGCGCCCGGACGACAACTAGCATCGCCCGCATGCCTGAAACCGCTGGATCGTTGAAGCTCGCCGTCATTCCCGGGGACGGGATCGGTCCCGAAGTCACGGCCGAGGCGCTGAAGGTGCTCGAGCAGGCGGCGACGTCTGCCGGGCCCTCCGGCGTGAAGCTCGAGGCCACCCGCTACGACCTCGGCGCTGAGCGCTACCTCGCGACCGGGGAGGTGCTCCCGGACTCGGTGCTCGCGGAGATCCGTCAGCACGACGCGATCCTCCTCGGTGCCGTCGGCGGCAAGCCGAACGATCCCAACCTCCCGCCCGGAATCCTCGAGCGCGGGCTGCTCCTGCGGCTGCGCTTCGAGCTCGACCACTACGTCAACCTGCGTCCGTCGCGGATCTTCCCCGGGGCCTCGTCGCCCCTGGCCGACCCGGGCGATGTCGACTTCGTGGTCGTGCGGGAGGGCACCGAGGGCCCCTACACGGGCAACGGTGGCGCTCTCCGGGTCGGTACGCCGCACGAGATCGCGACCGAGGTGTCGGTGAACACGGCCTTCGGGGTGGAGCGCGTCGTCCGGGACGCCTTCCGTCGCGCGCAGAAGCGGCGGCAGAAGCTGACCCTGGTGCACAAGACCAACGTGCTCGTCCACGCGGGCGCGGTCTGGTGGCGACTGGTGCAGGAGGTCGCGCCGGAGTTCCCCGACGTCACGGTGGACTACATGCACATCGACGCCGCGATGATCTTCATGGTCACCGACCCTGCACGCTTCGACGTGATCGTCACCGACAACCTGTTCGGCGACATCGTCACCGACCTCGCCGCGGCCATCACCGGCGGCATCGGGCTGGCCGCCAGCGGCAACGTGAACCCCGACCGCACCGCCCCCTCGATGTTCGAGCCGGTGCACGGCTCGGCTCCGGACATCGCCGGCCAGCAGAAGGCGGACCCCACCGCGGCGATCCTCTCCGTCGGGCTGATGCTCGACCACCTCGGGCTCGAGGCTGCGGCTCGCGCCGTCGAGGAGGCCGTGGTGGCCGATCTCGCCGAGCGCACCCCGGGCACCTCGCGCAGCACCAGCCAGGTCGGGGACGCGATCCTCGCCCGCCTCGTCGGCTGACGCCCAAGGCCGGTCCCTGGCGACGAGCGATACCGTGCCCTCATGACGCTCGAGATCACCACGACCCCCTCGGACACACCGCGCAGCGAGTCGGAGGTCGCCGAGATCCTGGCGAACCCGGGGTTCGGCGTCCACTTCACCGACCACATGCTCACGCTCGAGTGGACTCCCGAGCAGGGCTGGCACGGCGGGCGGATCACCAAGTACGGCCCGCTGAGCCTCGACCCGGCGACCGCGGTGCTGCACTACGCGCAGGAGACCTTCGAGGGGATGAAGGCCTACCGCCACGAGGACGGGTCCGTCTGGACCTTCCGCCCCGAGGAGAACGCGAAGCGGATGGCCCGGTCCTCGCACCGGCTGGCGTTCCCGGTGCTCGAGCCTGACGACTTCGTGCGCTGTGTCGACGCGCTCGTCGAGTCCGACCAGCGGTGGGTGCCCGAAGGTGCGGGGGAGAAGAGCCTCTACATCCGGCCGTTCATGATCGCCTCCGAGGTGTTCCTCGGCGTGCGTCCGGCCCAGCACGTCACGTTCATGGTCATCGCCTCGCCGGCAGGCGCCTACTTCAAGGGCGGGATCAAGCCGCTCACGCTGTGGCTCACCGAGGAGTACACCCGGGCGGGCCGGGGCGGCATGGGTGCGGCCAAGACCGGCGGCAACTACGCCAGCTCGCTCGTCGCGCAGCAGGAGGCCACCTCGCACGGATGCGACCAGGTGGTCTTCCTCGACGTCGCCGAGGGCACGTACGTCGAGGAGCTCGGCGGCATGAACATGTACTTCGTCTACGCCGACGGGCACATCGTCACCCCGGAGACCGGCACCATCCTCGAGGGCATCACCCGCTCGGCGATCATCGACCTCGCCGAGAAGCGGGGTCACCGCGTCGAGGAGCGGAAGTTCTCCATCGACGAGTGGCGTGCCGGCGTCGCGAGCGGCGAGATCACCGAGGTGTTCGCGTGCGGCACCGCGGCCGTGGTCACCCCGGTCGGGACCCTGAAGTGGGACGGCGGCGAGGTCTCCGGGCCGGGGACGCAGAGCACCGAGCCAGGGCCGCTGACGATGGAGATCCGCCAGGCGCTCGTCGACATCCAGTACGGCCGGGCCGAGGACTCCTTCGGCTGGATGCACCGCGTCTGCTGAGGCTCGACACGCGCCGCCCACGAGGCTGCGTGCCTCCTCGGCTGCCGCCGCGCTGCGACTAACGTATGGCCGGTGACCACCGTCCCCAGCCACCGCACCGATCAGGCGTACGTCGGTGCCTACCGACTGCTCGCGCCCATCGGCGAGGGCGGCATGGGCGTGGTGCACCTCGCCCAGGCCCCCGACGGCCGGCGAGTCGCGCTCAAGGTGCTGCGCCAGCACATCGTCGGCGACACCGAGGCCCGGGACCGGCTCGCCCGCGAGGTCAGCTCGCTGCGCCGCATCTCCAGCCCGCGCATCGCCGAGGTCATCGACGCCGACCCGCACGGGCCGGTGCCCTACGTGGTGACGCGCTACGTGCCGGGTCTCTCGCTCTACCACCACGTCGCGGAGGAGGGGCCGGTCGCCGGCGCCGACCTGCTGCACTTCGCGGACGCGCTGGCCGAAGCGCTGCAGGCGGTGCACGCGGTCGGGGTGCTGCACCGCGACATCAAGCCGACCAACATCTTGATGGAGGGCCGCACCCCTGTCCTCATCGACTTCGGACTGGCCCGTGTCGCGGAGGATCCGCGCCTGACCCAGACCGGGTGGCTGCTCGGCACGCCGGGCTACCTGGCGCCCGAGATCCTCTACGGCGACGACGCCACCGAGGCGGCCGACGTGCACGCGTGGGCGGCCACCGTCGTCTATGCGGCGACCGGGCGTCCGCCCTACGGCACCGGGCCGACGATGGCGATCCTCGACCGCGTCCGCCGGGGCGAGTTCAACCTGGCCGGGGTGCCCGACCAGCTGCGTCGGGTGGTGCGCGAGAGCCTGTCGCCGGAGCCGCTCGAGCGCCCGACGGTGCGCGAGCTGCGCAGCTGGCTCGAGCGGCTCGGTCAGCTGCCGCAGCCGGCAGCGACCGCTGAACGGATCGACGGAGCCCCCGAGCCCCTGACGATGCCGTACGCGCCCCAACCGGTGCCCGAGACGGTCGTCCTGGCTCCGATGGCGGACGGCACCCGGGCCGTGGCTGCACCGGCCGCCACCGCGGCACCCACCGGCGTGCTGCCGGCACGCAGCGACCCGGACCTGAACCGCCCCCTCTCGCGGCCACCGGCACGACCGCCTGCGGAGCCGAGCGGGGCACAGCGGGTCCTCCAGCTGCTCGGCCTAGGCGTGCTCACCTCGGCGCTCGTCGCCGCCCTGCCCTACGTCGGTGTCGCGGTCGTCGCGGCCGTGGTGCTGCTGCTCCGCACCGCCTCGGTGACCCGGGAACGGCACGGTCGCAAGCGGCTCGTCCGCGGCCGGCCCAGGTGGTACGACGTGCCGACGACGACTCTCTCGCTGCCGGCCTACCTGGTGCTGGCCCTGCTCGGCGACGTGGCTCTGCTGGCGGCTGCCTCGTTCACTGCCGCGGCCATGTTCGCGCTGGCCTATCTTCTCGGCCAGTCGGTCGTCGTGGGGATGGTGCTCGGGGGACTCGGCTTCACGCCGGCACTGTGGTGGGGGCCAGGGTCCGGGCGGGTGCGCGAGATGACCCGTGGCCTGGTCATGCGCACGTCCCGCACGGAGTTCGGCGGTTGGTTCGTGCTGGCGATGTGCCTGCTCGGGGCGTCGGTGCTGGTGGGACTGCTGCTCACCGGAGGGCCGAGCTGGGTGCCGGAGTCGCGCGCACCCTGGCGGTGAAAGCGATCACGGCACCCCCGACCGTCCGCGTATACCCCCGCACAGCCATGCAAGGCGTCGTGCACACGCCATTATCCGAAATGTCACCTCCGCTGGTCTAGGGCGCCAAATCGGGCGTATTCCCCACGTAGCACGCCTCATCCATGATGAGCGCGTGCCTCTCCACCACCGATTCGCGCGCCGCGCGGCCACTCTGCTAACGGCCTGCGCGCTCGCGATGGGGGGGATGGCTGCCTTCGACACCGCGGACGCGTCGGCTGCACCGGCGCCGGCAGCCGCGACGAGGTCCGCCGACGCAGGCGGACCCACGGTGCTCCACGGGGACGCGGTGTACGCCTCCGCGTCGGCCAGGCGTTCGCGCCGCGCCTGGAAGGGACGCCGGATCACCTACTACGAGACCCTGCCCGCGAAGTGGCAGTGGAGCCTCGACACCGCCCTCGCCAAGTGGAACACCACCGGTGGCCGGATCAAGTTCGTGCGCACCAACAACCCACGCAAGGCCAAGCTGAAGATCGGCTACGGCGCGTTGGGCGGGGTCGCCGGGGTTGCGACGGTCGGCAAGGTCCGTCGTGCCTACGTGCGCCTGAACTCGGTCTACAACTCGGTCGACTCGCTCGATGCGCACAACCGCATCGAGGTGATGATGATCCTGGCTCACGAGCTCGGCCACGTGCTCGGCTTCGGTCACACCAGCACAAGGTGCTCGCTGATGTCCCCGATGCTGGACGTGCGCGGCTGCGACACGGTTCCGACCAGCCACGCCGGCTACTACCAGTGCCGCACGCTCGACCCCGCTCTGGTGGCGACCTTCGTGCGCGCCTACGGCGGCCGAGCGCGATTCCCCGCCCCCTGGTGCCCGATCGACACCATCCCGGGAGCGCTTCAGCGTGTCGACTTCACCGGCGGTGAGACCTCGCCGATCACGATCAGCTGGGTGGCCCCGCCGACCGTTCCCTCCGGCTCGCACATCCTGGTCCGCAGCTGGTCCTCCGCCGACTGCCGCACGGCGCCCACGGCAGCCGCGACCACGATCCTGCCGGTGAGCCCCGCGATGTGGCGGGAGCCGCCGGTCGAATCGGGCTCGAGCACCTGCTTCCGCGTCCAGCTCGTCAACCGGTACGGCGCCGGCCGCTCCGAGTTCGCCGGCCGGGTCATCTCCTGAGCCGTCCGCTCCGCCGCCGAACGTGCGGCGGCTCGGGGCGCCCGGATCGCGGAACGGCGTACCGTCTGCTCTGCTTCCGTGGCAGACTCGACGACGTGCAGCACCTCTCGATCATCATCGCCTAGCGCGACGGCCCCGTCACTCCGGCCGCCGCGCTGACCTCTCGTCCACACGGGAGGTTTTTTCATTTCCCCGCCCCCGAACCAGGAAACGGACCCATGAACGGCCTACCGGCAGGCGACCTCTTCCATGTCTACGACACCACCTTGCGCGACGGCGCGCAGCAGGAGGGGCTGAACCTCTCGGTCGCCGACAAGCTGTCGATCGCCCGGCACATCGACGAGCTCGGAGTCGGGTTCATCGAGGGTGGCTGGCCGGGAGCGAACCCCAAGGACACGGAGTTCTTCCGGCGGGCCCGCGAGGAGCTCAGCCTCCGGCACGCCCAGCTCGCCGCCTTCGGGGCGACCCGGCGGGCCGGGGTCAAGGCGGCCGACGACCCGCTGATCGCCGCCCTTCGGGACTCCGGTGCCGGGGTGGTCACCCTCGTGGCCAAGTCCCACGACCGGCACGTGGAGCTCGCGCTGCGCACCACGCTGGAGGAGAACCTCGCGATGGTGCGCGACACCGTCTCCCACCTGCGCGCCGAGGGGCAACGGGTGTTCCTCGACGCCGAGCACTTCTTCGACGGCTACCGCGACAACCGCGACTACGCGCTCGAGGTGCTCCGCACCGCGTTCGAGGCGGGCGCGGAGGTGGCTGCGCTGTGCGACACCAACGGCGGCATGCTGCCCGACTGGGTCTCGGACGTGGTCGGCGACGTCGTGGCGACCACCGGGGGGCGCGTGGGCATCCACTGCCACAACGACACCGGGTGCGCCGTGGCGAACACGCTCTCCGCCGTCGACGCGGGAGCCACGCACGTCCAGGGGACCCTGAACGGGTACGGCGAGCGCACCGGCAACGCCGACCTGGTCAGCGTGGTGGCCAACCTCGAGCTCAAGCTGGGCCGGCAGGTGCTGCCCGCGGGACTGCTGCGTGAGGCCACCCGGGTCGCGCACGCAGTGGCCGAGGTGACCAACTTCCCGCCGGCGTCGCGCCAGCCCTACGTCGGCGTCTCGGCGTTCACGCACAAGGCGGGACTGCACGCCAGCGCCATCAAGGTCGACCCGAACCTCTACCAGCACATGGACCCCGAGGGGGTCGGCAACGACATGCGGCTGCTCATCTCCGACATGGCCGGCCGCGCCTCGATCGAGCTGAAGGGACGCGAGCTCGGCTTCGACCTCGACCCCGACCTGGTCCAGCGCGTCACCACCCGCGTCAAGGACCTGGAGTCGCGGGGCTACACCTTCGAGGCCGCCGACGCCTCCTTCGAGCTGATGCTCCAGGAGGAGGTCGACGGTGCCCGTCCGTCGTACTTCGAGACCGAGTCGTGGCGGGTGATCACCGAGACCCGACCCGGTGAGGAGGCGATCTCCGAAGCCACCGTGAAGCTGTTGGCGGGTGGGGCACGGATCGTCACGGTCGGCGAGGGCAACGGCCCCGTCAACGCGCTCGACCACGCGCTGCGCCAGGCGATCGAGCAGCTCTACCCGGAGATCGTGAAGTTCGAGCTGATCGACTACAAGGTCCGCATCCTCGACCAGGGGCACGGCACCGACGCGGTCACCCGGGTGCTCATCGAGACCACCGACGGGCAGGGATCCTGGGTGACGGTCGGGGTGGGCCACAACGTGATCGAGGCGTCCTGGATGGCGCTGCTCGACAGCCTCACCTTCGGCCTGCGACGGCACGGGGCCTGAGCGAACGCCTGACGGCCCGGATCGGGCCGGTAGCGTCGCGGGCATGGGTGAGCTGCACGACCTGACCGCGTTGGAACAGGGCGCCGCGATCCGGTCGGGGGAGACCTCGACGGGCGAGCTGGTGGAGCACTACCTCGCACGGATCGCGCGGCTCTCTGACGGACTCGGGGCGTTCGTCACCGTGACGGCCGCCCAGGCACGCGCCGCCCGGCCCTCGGGGGACGGCCCCCTGGCCGGCGTACCGACCGCGATCAAGGACCTCAACCTGACCCGCGGCGTCCGCACCGGCTTCGGCTCGCCGGTGTTCGCCGACTTCGTGCCGGAGGTCGACGACGAGGTGGTGCGCCGCATCGCCGCCGCCGGCATGGTCAGCCTGGGCAAGACGAGCACGCCGGAGTTCGGCTCGCCCTGCTACACCGAGCCCGAGGGGGCACCCCCGGCCGTGACCCCCTGGGACCCGACGCGGATGGCCGGCGGGTCGAGCGGCGGGTCGGCGGCAGCGGTCTCGGCCGGACTGGTGCCGCTGGCGCAGGGATCGGACGGTGGCGGGTCCATCCGGATCCCGGCCAGCTGCTGCGGCATCGTCGGGCTGAAGCCGAGCCGAGGACGGATCTCCGGCGCCCCGATGTACGGCGACCCGGTGGGGCTCGCCACCAACGGCACGCTCGCACGCACGGTCCGCGACGCCGCCGCACTGCTCGACGTGCTGGCGGGCCGCGCGGTGGGGGACCCGTTCTGGGCTCCCGAGGAGGCGCATCCCTTCCTGGCCGCCTGCGACCGGGAGCCCGGTCGGCTCCGGATCGCCCGCTTCAGCGCGCCGGTGATAGCGGACACGGAGATCGACGCCGAGTGCCTCCGGGCCTGGGAGGACACCAGCACCCTGCTGGATTCGCTGGGCCACGACGTCGTCGACATCGAGGTGCCGCTTCCCCGCGAGGCGGTGGCTGTCTTCGAGACCTGCTGGTCGGTGCTCACGGCCCAGTCCGTGATCGGCCTGTCCGGCGCCGACCGGGCCCGCCTGCGCCCGCTCACCACCTGGCTGGCCGATCGTGGACTGGCCGTGAGCGGTCCCGAGTTCGGCCTGGCCATCGGCGAGCTGCGCCGGGTGGCGGCCAGGGCGCTGGCCGCGCTGGCGTCGTACGACGCGGTCCTGACCCCGACGCTCGCGGCACCGCCGCTGCCGGTCGGGGCGATCCGCGACGATGCGGACCCGGCTGCGGACTTCGAGGCACAGAAGCGGTTCACGCCGTACACCTCACTGTGGAACGTCACCGGCAGCCCGTCCCTCTCGCTGCCGACGCACTGGACCCCGGCCGGGTTGCCGGTCGGCGTCATGCTCGCCACCGCGCCGGGGGACGAGGCCCGCCTGCTCGCGATCGGGGCACAGGTCGAGCACGCCACCCCATGGCTGGCGCGCACGCCGCCGTGCTGGTGACCCCCTGGCGTCAGGCGCGCGGTGGGGGGCTCGAGGGCTGGGGTGCGTCCCGCAGCTTGAGGGCAGAGACGGGGCAGGCCCGCACCGCCTCGCGGGCCAGGCGCACCAGCTCGGGCCGCACCCGGCCCCCGACCACCGGGTAGCCCCAGGGATCGAGATCGATCGCCTCGGGCAGCACCTCGTGGCACAGTCCGCGGGCCCGGCAGCTCGGCCAGTCGACCTGCAGGCGTTGCGGCTTGTCCTTCTTCATCACACGGCCTCCGCGTTGCGTCGGGACACGAGACAGACACCGTGGGCGTGGGCCGCGATCTCCAGGCCGAAGCTGCGCATGGTCGACCGCACCAGCCGGATGGTGCCGTCGGGGTGGGCGCAGGCGCCGCGGCCCTCGACCATCCGGGTCAGCTCCTCCACGCCCGGACCGGGCACTCCGTCGACGACCTGCTGGAAAGCGGTCGCGAGCGCGGGGAGCCCGTTGAAGCAGGGGCCGCAGCGCCCGGCCGACTCGGAGGCCAGGTAGCTGACGATGCGCGCCGTCCGTTCCAGCGGGCAGGCACCGAAGGGCAGGGGCAGCACCACCCCCGCGCCGATGGTCAGTCCGGCCTCCTTGAGCGCCGTCGCGGAGACGGTGTGGCCGGCCAGCTCACCCTCCGCGGCCCAGGTGCCGTGGTAGCCACCGAGCAGCACCGGCGCACTCATCTCGTCCTCGCTGAGCACCTCCCGCCACGGGGTGCCGTGGGGCACCTCGACGACCCGGGGGCTGCCGGAGTCGGCGCCGAGGGTCAGCAGCCGGGTGCCGGGCTCGTCCGTGGTCCCCTGACGGCAGTAGGCCTCCGCGCCGTGCAGCGCGAGGGTGGCCACGTTGGCGAACGTCTCCGCGTTGGACAGCATCGTCGGGCGACCGCCGACGCCGGCGAGCGCTGTCGGCTCCCAGGACGTCACCGGCAGTCCAACCCGCCCGTCGATCAGCTCGGTCACCGCACTGGCCTCACCGGAGACGAACCGGCGCGCGGCGTGGTGGACCTCCCACCGCAGGCGACCCCGTCCGTCGAGCTCCCCGCGTTCGGCCAGGGCGCGCTCGATCGAGGCCTGGGCCTGCGGGTGCTCTGCCGGCAGCACCAGGTGGATCTTGTGAACTCCCAGCACGCGCGCCGTCACCGCCGCACCGTCGAGGACCAGGTGGGGCTGGGTCAGGGACAGGGCGAGGTCCTTGAGGCTGGCGGGCTCCCCCTCGCTGAGGTTGACCACGACGTGCTTGCGACCGCGGCGCCCGGCCGTGGTTCGCAGCTTGATCCCGAAGGGGAACCCGGCACCTCCGCGGCCACGCAGGACCACCGAGTCCAGGACGGCCAGCAGGGCGTCCAGGGACACCTCGGGCAGCTCGCCGTGGGTGCGGCGGTGCGTGGCCAGGTCGGGGGCGGGGGAGCGCAGCAGCCACGGGCCCGGAGCCACGTCCAGTGCGGGCCGCATCAGTGGGCCACCGTCTCGGGCAGGACGGCGGAGTGCCGCTCCTGGGGGCTGCGGCTGTCGACCGCCATCCGCAGCAGGGCCGCGGCGACCACGGCGACGATGCACGCGCCGCCCAGCCAGCGGCCCCAGCTGGTGCCGGCGTCGGTGCCGATCCCGGCGCCGTGGGCCATCGACAGCACCCAGGCGGCGTACCCCAGCCAGTGCACGCTGCGCCACAGTCGGTGGGGGATCGCCTCGCGAAGCAGGCTGGTCACCACGATCAGCAGCATCAGGTCCAGGGCGAGGGTGCCGGCACCCAGCCACACCGGCTTGTAGCTCGCGCCCACCGGGCTGAGCGCGTGCCACCAACGGATGTCGACGAACGTGTCCAGGACCGCGGTCAAGACGTGCGCGACCAGCAGGACGAGCGAGAAGAGTGCCAGGTTGCGGTGCAGTCCCTGGGTGACGATCCCCGGCACGAGTCGGCGTCGTCCCTCACGGGCGCTGAGGACGCCCAGCACCGTGGTGACGGTGAACAGCACCATCAGGGTCACGCCGGTGCCACGGTTGAGGAACCACAACAGTGGCCCTTCGGTGAGTGCGCTCATGCTGCTCCTTCTCTCGTTCGGTCCGAGGTCTCGTCGGGGGTGGGCCAGGACCCGGTGCAGGTGACCGTCCCGTCCCGGCCGACCAGACGGGCGTCGACGCGACGTTGCGCCAGCCAGGGCAGGGCTTCGGCACCGAGGACGAGCGTGGCGGTGGTGGCGACGTTCGCGGCGACACTGGTCGGACCGGTGGCCGTGACCGTGCGCCACGGACCGTCCACGGGCAGTCCGGTGCGTGGATCCAGCACGTGGTGCCGTTCGACGTCTCCGGCGTGCCAGCGACGCACCTGGGTCGACGACGTGGCCATGCCGCCTGCGTCGAGCCAGACCGGCGAGGAGCCCTCCTCGTCGGGGTGCTCGCTCACGGACACCGGCCAGGCGGGCACGTGGTCGTCGGTGAAGACCCGGATGTCGCCACCGAGGCTGACCACCGCACCGCCACCGAGGGCATCGACGAGCGTGTGTGCCACGAGGTCCGCGGCCCACGCCTTGGCGGTCGCCCCGAGGTCCAACGCAACCCCGGTCGGTACCCGCACGGCACGGTCGTCGACAGCGACGTCGTGCCAGGCCCCGACCGGGTGCGGGACCGGCGTCAGGGCTGACTGCGGCGGTCGACGGCGTACGACGCCGAGGTCGGCGTCGTACCCGAGGGACACCATCTGGACGCCGAGGCAGGGATCGACGAGGCCGTCCGTCTCGTGCGCCGCGTCGAGGGCGACCCGCACGGCAGCGACCAGCAGCGGGTCGACCCGGACCCATCGACCTGCGGACGCGTTCACGCGCGACAGGTCGGAGTCACGTCGGAACCTGCTGCACGTGGCATCGACCTCGGTGAGCACCGCCCGCGTCAGCGCCTCCGCCCGGTCGAGGGCCTCCGGGTCGCTGGTGGCGACGTGCACGTAGGTGCCGAGGGCGTCGAAGCGGCGGTGGCCGGAGCCCCAGTGGCCCTGGCTCGTGGCGAACGCGGGTGCGGGGGTCACGAACCGGAGGACGGCGCGGGCTTGGTGGCGGGCTTGGGAGCCGGCTTGGGGGCCGGCTGCGCGGCCTTCGGAGCGGGCTGGGGGGCGGACCGGCTCGGGGCGGCCGAGCGGGTGCTGCTCGAGGAGGAGGAGGTCGAGTAGCTCCGGGTGGGCGTGTTCGCGGCGCCGGCCGAGGTGACGTTGCCGCCGGTGGCGACCGCGGCCACGGCGGTGCTGGCCCGGTGCACGACCTCGGTCCGGACCACGGTGCGGTGCGGTCGGCGGCGGGCCACGGTCCGCACCTCGGGTTCCTGGACGGGCGCGGCCACCGCCGCGTCCTGCTGCTCCTGCTTGTCCTCCTGCTGCCCAGCCTGTTGCTGCGCGATGGCACCGGCCGCGTAACCGGTACCGGCTACCGAGACGAAGGCGACGAGGCCGGTCACGGTGGCGGTCGCGGCCTTGTACAGGTCGCGTCGGGCGGGGGTGTGCCGCACGGTCATGGTTTCTCCGGGGTGCTGGGTGGGCATGAACTTGCTGAAGGACGAGCATGAGGTTGAGTCGGACAAGAGCACCTCATCCGACAATCAAGAAAACCTTAGATAAACCATGCGATATATAGATTTAACAAACTATTGATGTAAATACGACATGCCCTAAACAGCCTTTTCGTGATCATGGCTGGGTCGAGTGGAACCGCCACCCGTATCCAAGGAGTGCCCCCGTGCGTCTCTCAGCCACAGTCATGGCCACCGTCGGCACCGTCGGCGGTGTGCTCGCCGCCGTCGCCGCCTACCAGATGGGGGCCGGCCCCGCAGCCTCCGCCTCCTCCACGTCAGATGCCGGCGCCGGCAACACTGCGGTCACCGCCGAGGAGACCGAGGCGTCCGAGCCGGTCGTCAAGGAGACCTGGCTGCCGTGCGAGAAGGGCGCCACCCTGCGCAAGGGCACCTGCATCCGGATCCAGAAGAAGGTCGTCGTGGTCACGGACCCGGCACCGGTGGTGCAGGCCGCGGCCCCGGTGGCGCCGCCTGCCGCCGCTCCCGCCTCACGCAAGGAGCAGGCCCGGTCGCGACCCGTGCCCCGCACGAACCCGACGTCGGCCGCCCCGGAGGATCGATCTGATCGTGGGAGTGACGATTCCGACCACGAGGACCGCGAGGACCGCGAGGACCGGAAGGACCGCGAGGACCACGAGGACCACGAGGACCACGAGGACCACGAGCTCGAGGACTGACGCTCGAGGACGGGCAGCGCTTCAGCGGGCGGCCTCGCGGAGGCGGACCCGCACCTGGGTGCCGGACGCGGTGGAGCTCAGCTGAAGGTCCCCACCGCGGCCTGCCACGCTCCGGCGCGCGATGGCGAGGCCGAGCCCGGACCCGGTGGTGGAGCTCTCCGCCCGCTCGGCGTCTCCAACGGGGGCGCCCCCGGGGACGGCCGGCGTGTCGGGCAGGAGGTGGTCGACCACCTCGAGGACCAACCCGCCCCGGGTGCCCGGGAGGCTCGACTCGAGCCGTCGCAGGCTGACCGAGAACGGCGTCCCCTCCGGGGTGTGTGCGAAGACGTTGTCGATGAGGATGTCGACCACGTCCCGCAGGTCCACCGGATCCAGGTCGGCCCACAGGTCGCACGGAGGGAGGTCGACCTCGAGACGACGTCCCTCGTCCTCGGCGAGGGGGGACCAGAACTCGACGGCGGTCCGCACGACCGCGACGGCGTCGCAGGTGATGTCCATGTCACGACGTACGGGCCGCCGAGCGTCCTTGACGATCGCGTCGACCGACCGCTGGAGGGCGCCGACGTGCCGTCGCAGGCGCTCGGCCAGCGCGGGATCCTGCACGCCCTCCACGTCGATGCGCAGCGCCGTCACAGGGGTACGCAGGCGGTGCGAGAGGTCACCGACCGCCGCCCGCTCGGCGATCAGCAGTTCCTCGATGCGCGCGCCGAGCCGGTTCAGGGCCGTTGCGAGCGCCTGCGTCTCGGGAGGACCCTCGGGCACTGCTCGCGCCTCCAGGTTGCCCTCGCGCAGCCGGTCGGCAACCCGGGCAACCCGGGTCACGGGGGTGCTCACCCGACGGCCGAGCTGGTCGGCGACGGTGAGCGCCAGCGCCGTGAGGAGTAGACCGAGCAGGGCGAGCTGGACCCACGCACGGCCGACCCCGCGGCGCATCTCCTCGATCGGCACCCAGGTGTAGACGATGTCGGTCGCGTCCGCGGTGACGACCGGCACCACGATCCGGGTCCCGGTACTGGTGCGCTGTGTGAACGCCTCACCGGTCCGGGCGCGAGTCAGGTCCCGGGCCGTGGGGCCACCCCCACTGGTAGCCGGTCCGATCCGGCTTCCGTCGGCGCGCAGCACGGTGCTGGTCGCGACCGAACGGGTGTCCGCGACCGCGACCGCGTCGGGGAGCGTCGGGCTGTCCTCCAGGCTGGAGACCAGGACAGCGATGTTCCGCGCCTCCTGGTCAGCCTCGGCGATGACACGGTCCGCGGCCATGTTGCGCACCAGGACGCCCAGCGGGATCACGAAGGCAAGGACGACGGCGGAGGTGGTGGCGGCCACCAGCAGCAGGATCCGGCGCCGCATCAGTCCTGCCGCTCGGGCGCCACCAGCCGGATGCCGACCCCACGAACGGTGAGCAGGTATCGGGGCTCCGCAGCCGTCTCCCCGAGCTTGCGCCGCAGCCAGGACAGGTGGACGTCCACGGTGCGGTCGCTGCCGCCGTACGCCTGCTGCCAGACCTCGGCGAGGAGGGTTCGCTTGGAGACCACGTCACCGTTGCGTGAGGCGAGCGCCAGGAGCAGGTCGAACTCCTTGCGGGTCAGCTCGAGGCCGACACCGTCGAGCTCGACGGTGCGCTGCCGCGGGTCGATGACCAGCCCCCCGACGCGCAAGGTCTCCTCGCCTCCGCTGTCGGTGCCGCGGCGCAGGACCGCCCGGATGCGTGCTGCGACGTGCTCGAGGCTGAACGGCTTGACGACGTAGTCGTCGGCGCCCGCGTCCAGGGCACTCACGATCGTGGGGTCGTCGTCGCGGGCAGTGATCACGATGACCGGGACCTGGCTGATCCCGCGGAGCATGCCCAGGATCTGGAGCCCGTCGATGTCCGGCAGCCCCAGGTCGAGGAGCACGACGTCTGGCTGGTTGCGCGTCACGACCTCGAGCGCGCCCAGTCCGGTGGGGGACGTGTCCACCACATATCCGCGCTCACGGAGCGCTGCTTGGAGACCATCGCGGATGGCCGACTCGTCCTCGACGATCACGACGCTCGCCATGTCGCCACGCTACCGCCAATTCACGCTCATACTGGGGGTGATGAACGGCATGAAACCTCGGGTCCTCCTGATCGGCGTGACGCTGTGGCTCGGCGTCATCGGCGTCGGGTCGGGCGTGACGCTGCTCATGATCAACCAGGTCGGCCGCGCCGTGACCACCCAGACGTCTCCGCCACTGGCCGCACCGCGGGTCGTGGCGCCACCGCCGGGCGTCTCGCCGGGGGCGACGACCCCGGAAGAGAGCCCGCGGTCCACACCGCCCGACTCCGAGCCCGAGCCGTCAGAGGTCCCTTCCGCCGGCGAGCCGTCCGCGACCGGCGTACCGCTGACGCTCGTCCCCGTGACGCCCTCGACTCCGAGGGTGACTCCGGAGCGACCCAGCACGCCCACGGCGAAGCCGCCGCGAGCGAAGCGTCCGCCACCACCGGCCGGCGCTCCGCCGCGTGCGCCGGAACCCGGCCCGGCCACGGTCACCCGCACCTGGCTGGGCGACGCGGGCCGCGTCTCCGCCTCGTGCACCGGGTCGCGGGTCGCCCTCGGTTCGGCCTCGCCGGCCAACGGCTGGCGTGTGGAGGTCGACAAGCGCGGGCCCGAGGAGGTGGAGGTGACCTTCGAGCAGGGCGATGGGGGACCCGAGGTCAGGGTCCGGGCTCGCTGCGTGTCCGGCGCGCCGCAGTTCAGGGTCGACCGGGACGACTGAGGCCCGGGGCCAGATCGGCGCTCAGATCTCGACGGTTCCGCCGCTGCGCCAGTACACCCCGTCCTCACGGGTCATGAAGTCCTCGTCCACCAGGTAGCGACGCAGAGCGGCGTAGTCGGCGTTGTAGCGCTCCAGCACCCGGTTGACCTCGACCTCCGGGTAGGTGCTCCCGGGCTCGAACTCCTGCGCGATGTGGTCCAGGACGGCCCGGAGCTTGTTGCGCTTGCGGGGGATCATCACCAGGCGACCGTTCTTGATGAACCGCGCCACGAGCTCGTCCATGCGGCCAACCTAGCCCGCAGCCGCGATCAGCTCCACACACTTCTCGATCAGCGTCGCCCGCAGTGGCGCGCCTCGCTCGGCGAACCGACGCTGGGCCGCGACGTAGTCCTGCTTGCCCTGGGCGGTCTCGATCCGGACCGGCTCGAAGCCCAGCTCGCGGAAGTCGTACGGCGAAGCCCGCATGTCCAGCTCGCGGATGTCCCAGGCCAGCTCGAAGCAGTCGGCCACCAGCTCGGAGGGGATCAGGGGGGTGAGCCGGAAGGCGTGCTTGTAGAGGTCCATCCCGGCGTGCAGGCAGCCTGGCTGCTCGAAGGCCGGCCGGTCGTCGCGGCCGGGCTGGAGCGTGTTCAGGGGTCTGGCCGAGTCGGTGAAGAACCGGAAGGCGTCGAAGTGCGAGCAGCTGATCCGGTGCGACTCGACCACCTCGTCGGTGCCCGGCCCGCCCAAACGCAGGGGCATCGGATGTCGGGTGTCGTCGCCGGCCCGGTGCACCATCGCCCACTCGTGCAGCCCGAAGCAGCCTAGGGTGGGGGACCGCCCGGCCGTCGCCACCAGCAGCCGGTGGATCGCCTGCACCACCGGCAGCTGGGTGCGCAGCCGGTCCCTGGAGACGGACAGTCCGAGGTGCTCTTCGCCCCGGCCTGCCGAGGTGTAGCCAGCGAGCTCGGCGTACTCCGGCGCATCCAGCAGGGTCACTGCCCAGCCGGGGTGCCAGCGCCGCAACGCAGCCGGTCGCTGCGAGTAGTAGGTGAACAGGAAGTCGTGGACCGGGTGCTTCTCGCCCCGCCGTCTGCGCGCCAGGTGGGGCTGGACCCAGACGTCGACCCGGTCGGCGTGCGCCTGTGCGCGCGCCTGCCAGAGGGCCCGGTCGAGCCGGGTCGTCGGGGCGTTGTCCACAGGGACGACGCTAGTGCGTGGACCGCGATGGCCGGTCGATAGGCTCGGCGGGTGCGCATAGCGAGGTTCACCACAGGCGACGACCCCCGGTTCGGCATCGTGACGGGAGACATCGACGACTTCGGCATCCCCGACGAGGACTCGATCATCACCGCCCTGTCGGGCGATCCGCTCTACGTCGGTCTCCAGCCGACCAGCGAGCAGGTGCTGCTCTCCGATGCCCGGCTCCTGTCCCCGGTGCTCCCGCGGAGCAAGGTGGTCGGCATCGGGCGCAACTACGCCGCGCACGCGGCCGAGATGGGTCAGGAGCTGCCCGAGGAGCCGTTGATGTTCCTCAAGCCGAACACCTCGGTGGTCGGTCCCGGTGACCCGGTCTTCTACCCGCCGCAGAGCGAGAACGTGCACTTCGAGGGCGAGCTCGCCGTCGTGATCAGCCGGATCTGCCGCGACGTGCCCAAGGAGAAGGCCGCCGACGTGATCCACGGCTACACGATCGGCAACGACGTGACCGCACGCGACCTGCAGAAGCGTGACGGCCAGTTCACCCGCGCCAAGGGCTTCGACTCCTTCTGCCCGCTCGGCCCGTGGGTGGAGACCGAGCTCGACGTCAGCGACCTGCGCCTGCAGACCTTCCTCAACGGTGAGGTCAAGCAGGACGGACGCACCTCCGACCTGATCTTCGACGTCCCCACCCTGATCGCCTACGTGACCAGCGTGATGACGCTGCTCCCCGGCGACGTGATCCTCACCGGCACCCCCGAGGGTGTCGGTCCCATGAACGCCGGTGACGAGGTCGAGGTCTCGATCCAAGGCATCGGCAACCTGACGAACAAGGTGGTTTCGCGTGACTGACCCCGCAGCTGGCGACCCGGTCCTGGGTGACCTCGCCCCCGAGCAGGTCAGGGTCCGGTTCCCACCGTCGCCGACCGGCAACCTGCACGTCGGCAACGTGCGGTCCGCGCTGTTCAACTGGGCCTTCGCGCGTCACTACGGCGGCACTCTGGTGCTGCGCATCGAGGACACCGACCTCGCACGCAACACCCCGGAGGGCTACGCCTCGGTGATCGACTCGCTGGCCTGGCTCGGCATCGACTTCGACGAGGGTCCCGGCATCGGCGGTGACTTCGGGCCCTACAAGCAGTCCGAGCGCTTCGACACCTACCGCGACATCGTCGCGCAGCTGCTCGATGCCGGATCGGCGTACGCCTGCTTCTGCACCAACGAGGAGGTGGAGGCCCGTCGCAAGGCGTCCGGCTCCAAGGTCCAGGGGTACGACGGCTACTGCCGGGGCCTCTCCACCGAACAGCGCCTGGCCTTCGAGGGTCAGGGGCGCACCTCGGTCGTCCGGCTGCAGATGCCCGACCGGCCGATCGTCTTCGACGACCTGGTCCGGGGCGAGGTCACCTTCCAGCCCGAGCACGTCCCCGACTTCGCGATCGTGCGCGCCAACGGCGACCCGTTGTACACCCTGGTCAACCCGGTCGACGACGCCCTGATGGGGATCACGCACGTGCTCCGTGGCGAGGACCTGCTCTCCTCCACCCCCCGGCAGATCGCTCTCTACGAGGCTCTCGAGGCGATCGGCATCGGCACCGGAGCGCCCAGGTTCGGTCACCTGCCGATCGTGATGGGCGAGGGGAACAAGCGGCTCTCGAAGCGCGATGCCGGTGCCGGCCTGAGCGACTACGTCAACCGCGGGTTCCTGCCGGAGGGCGTGCTGAACTACCTGGCCCTGCTGGGCTGGGGGATCGCGGAGGACCGAGACGTGTTCACGATGGCCGAGATGGCCGAGGCGTTCGACATCCGCCGGGTGAACCCGAGCCCGGCCCGCTTCGACATCAAGAAGTGCGAGGCGATCAACTCCGCGCACATGCGCCTGCTCTCGATCGAGGACATGACCCAGCGCGTCCTGCCCTTCCTCCAGGCAGCCGACGTGCTTCCGGCGGAGCCCACCGCAGACCAGCTCGACCTGCTGGCGCGCGCGATGCCCCTGGTGCACGAGCGCATGGGCACGCTGGCGGAGTCCGTGGACATGCTCGGGTTCCTGTTCGCCGACGAGGTCACCTACGACGAGGCCGACGTCGCCAAGCTGCTCGACGAGACCGGCCTCGGGGTCGTCTCCGCGGCCCGTGAGGCGCTCGCCGCGATCCCGGAGTGGACCACCGAGTCGATCGACGAGGCGCTCCGCGCCAAGCTGGTCGAGGAGCTCGGCCTGAAGCCGCGCAACGCGTTCGGGCCTGTTCGCGTGGCCGTGACGGGCCGGCGCATCTCGCCGCCCCTCTTCGAGTCGTTCGAGCTGCTGGGTCGCGAGGCCTCGCTGGCCCGGCTGGACGCCGCCCCCGCCGCAGCGGCGCAGAGCGTGGAGCACGCCTGATGTCCTACCCGGGTGGTCCCCAGCATCCTCCGCCACCGCCATGGGTGCCCCCGGGCGGTGACGTCGCCCCGGCGTACCCCGGTGGCCAGCCGACCCCGCAGAACGGCTGGCAGCAGCCGCCCACGCAGTGGCAGCCGCAGATGCTGGCGCACCCGCACCCGGAGCCACGCAGCTATCCGCTGATGTTGCGCACCTGGGACTACAGGTGGTGGAAGCCGTTGGTCGGCTTCATCGTGCTGATCGTCGGCGGCATGGTCGTGATGCCGTTGCTGCTGATGCCGGTGCTCGCGCTGGGTGTGCTGCTCGAGGGGGGCTCCGGGTCGTTCATGCAGCGCTTCCTGGACGCGACCACCCTCGAGTCCGTGACGCCCTCGGCGATGCTCTACCTGAACCTCAGCCTGGGGTCGCTGACGTTGATCAGCATGGCGATCGTCCGCTACGTGCACCGGCTGCGGCCGCGCTGGCTGGCCTCCGTCTTCCCCGGGATCCGCTGGAAGTTCCTGTTCGCCTGCTTCGGGCTCTCGTTCGTGGCGCTGTTCGTCTCACTGGTGGCCAGTGCCTTCCTGCCCGCCGACACCAGTGGGATCGAGGGCGAGCCGAACAAGCTCACCGGCATCCTGATCGCGACCGCGATCGTGATCCTGCTGACCACTCCGCTGCAGGCGATCGGGGAGGAGTACGCCTTCCGCGGCTACCTGATGCAGGCCATCGGGTCGTTCGTGCACGGTGCGGCCGAGGCCATGGGGATCAGCAAGGTGTGGATGACGCGGATCGCGGTCACCTCCGCCCTGGTCCTCACCTCAGCGCTCTTCGCCCTGGCCCACGGCGTGCAGAACTTCCCACTGTTCTTCGACCGCTTCGCGTTCGGGCTGATGGCCGGGTTGGTCGTCGTCCTCGTCGGCGGCCTCGAGGCAGGCATCGCCCTGCACATCCTGAACAACCTGGTGGCCTTTGCGCTGGCGATCGCGTTCGGCGACCTCCAGGGGGCCTTGCAGGTCTCGGAGGTGTCCTGGTGGCAGGTGCCCGTCACCCTCGTCCAGAACGGCGTCTACCTGGTCCTGGTGCTCTACGTCGCGCGGAGGATGGGGCTGCACAACCGCACCACACCGCCCGTGCCGGCCGCCACCCCGAGCGACCTCTGAGCGCTGGGCACCGGGGGGTCGACTTCGTCACAGCCCCCCGATTGGTGGGTGCCCCCGCGTTTGTGTATCTTTGACCCTCGGCTCGCCCAGAGACTTGGACGGGCCGATCCCATGGGGTATGGGGTAATTGGCAGCCCGACTGGTTCTGGTCCAGTTAGTCTAGGTTCGAGTCCTAGTACCCCAGCGAGTACGACGATTTGGCTCTCAACTTCTGCGAAGGATAGAGTCACGTCCGCTCAGGCCCCCGTTGTGTAGTGGCCTAGCACGCCGCCCTCTCAAGGCGGTAGCGCGGGTTCGAATCCCGTCGGGGGTACGTCAAGTCCAGCAGCCCGGTCCTCATCTGAGGCCGGGCTGCTGTCGTTCCCGGGCAGTCGTCCCACGCCTTGGCGCATGCGTAACCGTTGTGACCCGCCTCTCGTTGGTGGTGCGCAACGAAAGGGGCGACAAAACCGATGACCCGACGCGCTCTCACCATGCTCACCACCCTGGCTGCCCTCCCGATGGCGACCGTCCTCCTGCAGGTCTCCCCGGCCGCAGCCCACGAGGAACGGCCCGCCGGCTTCCCCGACGGCAAGGGTGCGGTGCCCGCCTATCTGGGGCTGGACAACCCCAACCACCGGGTGGTGTGCACGCCGTCGAGCCGCCAGCGGATCGCGGCGATGCCGAAGGGTGCGGTGAAGAAGCGCAACCGGCAGCTGCTGCGCGAGTGCCGGTTCGACTCGATCCAGACCGCGATCAACAGCATCGAGAAGCGCGACACCTCGATCTACGTGCTCCCCGGGGTGTACGACGAGAAGCGCTGGGCCGGCGCGAAGCGCTCGGCGTACTGCTCGTCGCTGAAGACCAGCTCGACCAGCCCGCTGGAGGCCTCGCAGTACATCGGGTCGATCTCCTCGCCCGAGTCCGGTGCGGCCAACGCCGAGTCCAACCCCGTGGCGCTGTCCTACACCGACCAGCGGCGCTGCGCGCACAACCTGAACCTGATCGCGCTGTTCGGCGACGAGACGCCGGGGAACAAGTCGATCGCCTGCGACAGTCGCTTCTGCGGCACCCAGATCGTCGGCACCGGCCACCGCAGGTCCGACGTGCTGATCGACAACAAGTTCGCCAAGCTCAACGCGATCCGGGCCGACCGGCTCAGCGGGCTCTACCTGCGCAACTTCACCGTGCAGCAGGCGGAGTTCAACGCCGTCTACGTGCTGGAGACCGACGGGTTCGTGATCGACCGGGTCACGACCAGGGCCAACGACGAGTACGGCATCCTCGCCTTCGCCAGTGACCACGGGGTGATCAAGCACACCGACAACTACTACAACGGCGACTCCGGGATCTACCCCGGCTCGGCCTCGGACCTCAACGCGGACAACACCCAGCTGAAGGCCACGCGCTACGCGATCGAGATCTTCGACAACCGCAGCCACGACAACACGCTCGGCTACTCCGGCACGGCCGGGAACTCGGTCTACGCGCACCACAACGACTTCTACCGCAACTCCACCGGCATCGCGACCGACTCGCTGTTCCCCGGCCACCCGGGGCTGCCGCAGGACCACGCCCGGTGGAGCACGAACCGGATCTACGACAACAACCAGAACTACTACACCAAGTTCGTCGACAAGGGTGTGTGCGCCAAGCCGATCAGGGAACGCGGCTACATGCAGGGCACGGTCTGCCCGGTGATCCCGACCCCGGTCGGCACCGGTGTGCTGATCGCGGGCGGCAACTACAACTCCACCGACAACAACTGGATCTACGACAACTGGCGCTACGGCACCATGCAGTTCTGGGTCCCGGCGCCCCTGCGCGACGAGTTCGACCCCTCGAAGCTCTACGACACCTCGCACCACAACCACACCACGAAGAACCGGATGGGCCTGCGACCCGACGGGTCCAAGGCGCACAACGGCGTGGACCACTGGTGGGACGACCAGGGCAACGGCAACTGCTGGCAGGGCAACACCTACTCGCGTGGGGAGCAGACGGACAACTTCACCGTCGACCCGCCCTCCTGCGACGCCGGCGGCTCGCAGTTCACGCCGGGGCTGACCGTCAAGGACGCCGGGTTCCTCTCGTGCAGCCAGTACGACCGCAACGACGAGACCTGGCGGCACCCCCCGGGCTGCAGCTGGTTCGACAGCCCGACGAAGCCGGCTTCGGCCACGGCGCGACCGGCGACACCGGCAGCCCCGAGCCTGCCGTCGCCGTCGCTCGGTGTCGTGCTGGTGGGCCCGATGTTCGGTCTGCTCGCGCTGGTCGGCCTGCGCCGCAACCGTGGTGGGAGTGGCACTCGTGGCCGCTCGGCGTAGGCGGCTTCGGCTGCTGGTGCTCGGCGCGAGCCTCGTGGTCCTGATGGGTGCCGGTGTCGGGTACGCCGCCGTACGCCATCCGCCGACGGCGCTCACCACCGCCGGGCCGACGGCCGTCACCGGCACCGCGGCGAGCGCGGTCTTCGGCATCGCCGACCGGCGGATCCGGCAGGTGCGCTACCACGACGGCGGCACGCTGGAGTACCGCTTCCGCCTGCAGAACGGCGAGGCTCTCCCCGTGACCGTCGTGGGGATCGACCCGTCGCAGCGGGACGCCCGGCTGTTCGCCTACCGCTCCCTGAGGACCAGCACCGGGTCGCGCCACATCGAGATCCCCGGGCACGGCTCCCGCGAGGTGCGCCTGGTGCTGTCGATGGGTGGCTGCGAGAACCTCTCCGCGCGAGCCGGGAGCTTCGCCGAGAGCGTGCTGGTGCGGACCGAACGTCTCGGCGTGGCCGCCGGGTCGGTGCTGGTCGCCCTGCCCGAGGAGATCCACACCGGGTCTCCGCGCGAGGCCTTCTGTCCCGACTCCACGGCCCACTCGCGGTCGCCGGGCTGAGCCCGGTCCGGTCGGCGTCCGATTTCCGCTAGGACCACGCGCTCCCGCAGCGCAGACTGGGGCCATGCAACTCGACCCGGACGCCTGCTACCGCGCGGTGAGGGGGCGTGACCGGCGCTTCGACGGCATGTTCTACACCGCCGTGCGCACGACCGGGATCTACTGCCGACCCTCGTGCCCGGCGATCACCCCGAAGCGGGGCAACGTGGCGTTCTTCCGGACCGCCGCCGGGGCGCAGGGTGCCGGGTTCCGTGCGTGCCGGCGCTGCCTCCCCGACGCCACCCCGGGATCGCCGGAGTGGGACGTGGCGGCGGACGTGGCCGCCCGGGCCATCAGGCTGGTCGGCGACGGCGTGGTCGAGCGCGAGGGGGTCGACGGGCTGGCCCGGGCGCTCGGATACTCCACCCGGCAGCTCAACCGCGTGGTCACCCAGGAGTACGGCGCCGGACCCCTGGCCCTGGCCCGGTCCCGGAGGGCGCAGACCGCGAGGGTGCTCATCGAGACCACCGACCTGAAGTTCAGCGACATCGCGTTCGCGGCCGGCTTCGCCAGCGTGCGCCAGTTCAACGACACCCTGCGCGAGGTGTACGCCGCCACCCCGACCCGGCTCCGCGCCAGGGCGGGTGCCGATCTCGGACGCACGCGGCCAGGCACCATCCGGACCCGGATCGCGGTCCGGGAGCCGTTCGCGGCCGCGGACCTGCACCATTTCCTGTCGCTGCACGCCGTTCCGGGAATCGAGGCGTTCGGGCCGGGTTGGTATGAACGCTCGCTTCGGCTGCCGCACGGCCCGGCCGTGGTCCGGGTGGAGCTGAGCCCCTCGGGAACGGCCGCAGGGCACGGCTCGGGGCAGGTGCCGTGCATCTTCACGCTGACCGACGCGCGCGACCTCGCGCCAGCGCTCGAGCGCACCCGTCGTCTGCTCGACGCCGACGCAGACCCCCTCGCGGTGGACGAGGCCCTCGCGGAGCACCCGGCCCTGGCCCCGCTGGTCAGCCGGCGACCGGGCCTGCGGGTGCCGGGCGCGCTCGACGGCGCCGAGATGGCCGTCCAGACCGTCCTGGGACAGCAGGTCAGCCTCGCCTCGGCCCGGACCTCGACGGCCCGTCTGGTCGAGGAGCACGGCGAGCTGCTCGCGCTCGAGGGCACCCACGAGGTCACCCACCTGTTCCCCGCGATCGACACCATCGCGGGTCTCGATCCCGAAGGTCTGCGGCTGCCGCGATCGCGGGCCCGGGCGCTGACGGGGCTCGCAGCCGCTCTGGCCGAGGGCACCGTCCGGCTCGACCGCAGCGCCGACCGCGCCGAGACCCGGGCGGCGCTGGTGTCCCTCGCCGGGATCGGCCCGTGGACTGCCGACTACCTCTCGATGCGTGCCCTCGGCGACCCCGACGTGTTCCTGCCGACCGACGTGGGTGTCCGCAACGCCGCCGTCCGGCTCGGGATCACCGACGTGGACGCGCACAGCGACAGCTGGCGGCCGTGGCGCTCCTACGCGCTGCTCCGCCTGTGGTCGGTGGTCCTGGACGAGATGCGGGCGCGACCGACGACGAAGGAGACCTAGGGTGACTGCGACAACGGCAACGGAGATGACGACGATGTGGACCACGACCGAATCGCCCGTGGGTGAGCTGCGGATCGTGTCGCGGGCGAGGATGATCGCCGCGGTCGAGTTCAGCCCGTTCCCGGTCTCGGCGGTCGGTGAGCCGATCGGCGAGCGCGCTGACGAGGATCCGTTGCTGGTCGCCGCGGCGGATCAGCTGGCGGCGTACTTCCGCAGGGACCTGAAGGAGTTCGACCTCCCGCTCGCTCCGCGCGGCAGCGCCTTCCAGCAGCGCGTCTGGGAGCAGCTGCGCGGCATCGGGTACGGCGAGACGGCGTCGTACGGCGAGATCGCCCGCCGGCTCGGGATGACCAACGCCGCCTCGCGGGCGGTGGGCCTGGCCAACGGCCGCAACCCGATCCCCATCGTGATCCCGTGCCACCGCGTCATCGGCGCCGACGGCCGCCTCACCGGCTATGCCGGCGGCCTCGAGCGCAAGCAGCTGCTGCTCGGGCTGGAGCAGGAAGCCCTGTTCTGAGCGGTCCGTGGTTTCCCACGGTCCCGTGGTAATGCCCAGCTTCCCGTGCTTTGCAAAGGACGGGAAGCTGGTGTTTCCCACGGGACCGTGGGAAACAAGTGACCAGAGTGACTACTCGGCGGCAGCCCGGCGCAGCGACTCGGAGAGCCGTTCGGCGGCGGCGAGTACGGCGGGAGCGTGCATCCGGCCGGGCTGGCGGGAGAGGCGTTCGACCGGGCCGGAGACGGAGACGGCGGCGATGATCTTGCCGCTGGGGGAGCGGACCGGGGCCGAGACAGAGGCCACGCCCTGCTCGCGCTCGCCGACCGACTGCGCCCAGCCGCGGCGACGGATGCCGGCCAGGGCGGTCGCGGAGTAGGCGGCGTTCTGCAGCACCCGGTGCATCCGCTCGGGGTCCTCCCAGGCCAGCAGCACCTGGGCGGCGGAGCCGGCGCGCATGGTCAGCTGCGAACCGACCGGGATCGTGTCGCGCAGTCCGCTGGGTCGCTCGGCAGCGGCCACGCAGACGCGGTGCTCGCCCTGGCGCCGCCACAGCTGGGCCGACTCCCCGGTGATGTCACGAAGGCGCGCCAGCACGGGACCGGCCGTCGCCAGCAGCCGGTCCTCACCCGCGGCAGCGGACAGCTCGGCCAGCCGCGGACCGAGGACGAAGCGCCCCTGCATGTCCCTGGCCACCAGCCGGTGGTGCTCCAGCGCCACCGCGAGGCGGTGCGCCGTGGGGCGGGCGAGCCCGGTCCCTGCGACGAGTCCGGCAAGCGTGGCTGGGCCCGATTCCAGTGCGGCGAGCACAAGGGCAGCCTTGTCGAGTACGCCGACTCCGCTCGTGTTGTCCATAATGCAATACTGCCGTCTCATTGGTTGGGATGCAACGTAAGGTTGATCTCACGCTATAGCAACAGCAACGAGTCAGAGGGGAATCGGGTATGGGCAAGACGCTGTCCGAGAAGGTCTGGGACGAACATGTCGTGCGACAGGCAGCGGGAGAGCCGGACCTGCTCTTCATCGACCTCCACCTCATCCACGAGGTCACCTCACCCCAGGCGTTCGACGGGCTCCGCCTGGCGGGACGCACCGTGCGCCGCCCGGACCTCACGCTGGCCACCGAGGACCACAACGTGCCCACGCTCGACTGGGACAAGCCGATCGCCGACCCGGTGTCGCGGACCCAGGTCGAGACGCTGCGGCGCAACGCCGAGGAGTTCGGCGTACGCCTGCACCCGCTGGGCGACATCGAGCAGGGCATCGTGCACGTCGTCGGCCCGCAGCTCGGGCTGACCCAGCCGGGGATGACGATCGTCTGCGGTGACTCGCACACCTCGACGCACGGCGCCTTCGGAGCGATCGCCTTCGGCATCGGCACCTCCGAGGTCGAGCACGTGCTGGCGACCCAGACGCTGATGCAGGCGAAGCCGAAGACGATGGCGGTCACCGTCACCGGCAGCCTTCCTGACGGCGTCACTGCCAAGGACCTGGTCCTCACGCTGATCACCCAGACCGGCACCGGTGGGGGACAGGGCTACATCGTCGAGTACCGCGGCCCCGCCATCGAGGCGCTCTCCATGGAGGGCCGGATGACCGTGTGCAACATGAGCATCGAGTGGGGCGCGAAGGCCGGCCTGATCGGTCCCGACCAGACCACGTTCGACTACATCGAAGGGCGACCCGAGGCCCCCAAGGGCGCCGACTGGGATGCGGCCGTCGAGCACTGGAAGTCGCTGGTCACCGACGAGGACGCCGTCTTCGACGAGGAGATCGTGCTCGACGCCTCCACGATGACGCCGTTCGTCACCTGGGGCACCAACCCCGGCCAGGGCGTGCAGCTCGGCGGCGTGGTGCCGGACCCGGCCGACTTCGCCGACGCCGACGACCGCATCGGGGCCGAGAAGGCGCTGGAGTACATGGGCCTGACCGCCGGCACTCCGATGCGTGAGATCAAGGTCGACACGGTGTTCGTCGGCTCGTGCACCAACGGCCGCATCGAGGACCTCCGGCTGGCGGCCGAGGTCATCAAGGGCCGCACGGTCGACAAGGACACTCGGCTGCTCGTCGTACCCGGCTCGGTCCGGGTGCGCCTGCAGGCTGAGGACGAGGGACTCGACGTGGTCTTCAAGGAGGCCGGCGGCGAATGGCGTGGCGCCGGTTGCTCCATGTGCCTGGGCATGAACCCCGACCAGCTCACCCCTGGGGAGCGCAGCGCGTCGACCTCCAACCGCAACTTCGAGGGACGGCAGGGCAAGGGTGGACGCACCCACCTGGTCTCGGTGCCCGTTGCCGCAGCCACCGCTGTGCGCGGCACGCTGAGCTCCCCGGCAGACCTCGAACCGATCGCAGCAGCCACGGGAGGAGCGCAGTGATGGACAAGTTCACGACGCACACGGGGGTCGGGGTTCCGCTGCGCCGCAGCAACGTCGACACCGACCAGATCATCCCCGCGGTCTACCTGAAGCGGGTCACCCGCACCGGCTTCGAGGACGGCCTGTTCGCTGCCTGGCGCAACGACCCTGCCTTCGTCCTCAACAAGGAGGAGTACGCCGCCGGCTCGGTGCTCGTCGCCGGACCCGACTTCGGGACCGGATCGTCGCGCGAGCACGCCGTGTGGGCCTTGCAGAACTACGGGTTCCGCGCCGTGATCAGCTCGCGCTTCGCCGACATCTTCCGCGGCAACTCCGGCAAGGCCGGCCTGGTCGCAGCCCAGGTCGACGAGAAGACCGTGCAGCGACTCTGGGACCACCTCGAGGCGAACCCGGGAGCCAGCGTCACCGTCGACCTGGAGTCGCGGACAGTCCGGGCCGGAGAAGGCGCCGACGCCATCGAGGAGCCCTTCGACATCGATGACTACACCCGCTGGCGTCTGCTCGAAGGACTCGATGACATCGGCATCACGCTGTCGCACGACGACGACATCGCGACCTTCGAAAAGACGCGTCAAAGCTGGAAACCGGCCACAATTCACTGATCTGGCGGGGTTTTCGAGTGATCGTGGGCGCGACACGCACAGTTTGCATTGTGGTGGACGTCACTTTTCCCTAGCGTGCAAAGGGATTAGTCGAGCAAAGCGCTCGGCCGACGTTCACGAAAGGGAAGCTTGTGAACAAGAGTCAGTTGATCGACACCCTCGCGGCTCGCTTTGAAGGCAACCGCAAGGCGGCCGCTCACGCGCTGGATTCCGTGCTCGACACCATCACCCGAGAGGTGGCGCGGGGCGAGAAGGTCGCCATCACCGGGTTCGGCTCGTTCGAGAAGCGGGTTCGGGACGCCCGTTGGGTGCGCAACCCCTCGACCGGTGCGCGGATCAAGGCCAAGAAGAAGGCCGTGCCCGCGTTCAAGCCCGGTGCCCAGCTCAAGGACGTCGTCTCCGGTGCGAAGAAGCTGCCCAAGCTGACTCTTGCCGCAGTCGAGAAGGCCGCTCCCGCCTCTGCTACCAGCGCGGTGAAGCGCACCGCCGCTGCCGCCAAGAAGGCGACGGGCGGCAAGGCACCGGCGAAGAAGGCGGCACCGGCGAAGAAGTCGGCACCGGCGAAGAAGGCGGCACCGGCGAAGAAGGCGGCACCGGCCAAGAAGTCGGCACCGGCCAAGAAGTCGGCACCGGCCAAGAAGTCGGCACCGGCCAAGAAGTCGGCACCGGCCAAGAAGTCGGCACCGGCCAAGAAGTCGGCACCGGCCAAGAAGTCGGCACCGGCCAAGAAGTCGGCACCGGCCAAGAAGTCGGCACCGGCCAAGAAGTCGGCACCGGCCAAGAAGTCGGCACCGGCCAAGAAGGCGCCCGCCAAGAAGGCAGCCAAGAAGTCCTGACACACCGCTGACGAGCGGCGGTGACCCGAGAGGGTCGCCGCCGCTCGCGCATGTAACGCGGGGTTATGGACCGTAGGCCCCCGGCATGCACGGTGTTCACGGTCCATAACCCCGCGTTACAGCGGGCTCGTGCCGGCCAGCGCCGCAGCCGTGTGCCGACCGACTCCCAGGGCGCGGGCGCGCTGCAGGTCCGCCTCGGTGTCCACGTCGAGACGCAGGGTCGGCACATCGACACGGAGCGGCACGGCACCGGAACCCTCGTGACGACGGGCCGATCCGGCTCCGAAGTGAGGGTCGAGGTCGACGCCGGGACCGGCCGCGAGCAGCGTCGTACCGGTCCCCGACGCGTCGGCGACGAACCACCGCGGGTGCAGCGCCGTCGACAGCGCCGCGTCGAGGTCTGCCGGGAGCAGGCACGGCAGGTCGGCGCAGATCGCGGCCACTGCTGTCGTCGGGTCGTCCAGCCGGACGCGCAGAGCGGCGTGGCGCAGCGTGCTGTTGAGGTCGCCGCCGCCCTCGTCCGGAAGGCGTACGGCGCCGGCGAGCTCGAAACCCGGCTCATCGGTGACGACGTGGACACGTGCGACACGAGCGGCCGACGCGGCAGCAGCGATCACGTCGAGGGCGAACGCACGCATCAACGGCTCACGCTCGTGCAGGTGCGCGACCTCGAGGCGGGACTTGGCCAGGGCCAGCATCTTCACCGGCACGAGCAGCGAGAACGTGGGGGGCATCGCGCCGATCCTCTCAGGAGGTCGGGGTACGCCGCCCGCGCGGTAGGACGGCAGCGGCCGCAGACCGGGTCCGCCGCAGTCGGGGCAGTAGGCTCGCGTGCACACGGGAGCGGGAAACCAGGAGGGGATTCAGTGGCGAAGGTCCGGCAGCTGCAACAGAGGCGTGGCTGGGCATTCTCGGTGCTGATCGCTGTGGTCAAGCCCGCGCTGATCGCACTGGCCAGCAGGAAGTGGATCGACGGGGAGAAGATCCCCGCGACCGGTGGCTGCGTCGTCGCGGTCAACCACATCTCGCACGTGGACCCCTTGATCCTCGGTGCGTTCCTGCACGACCACGGCCGGCTGGTGCGCTACCTGGCCAAGGACGCGGTGTTCCGGACCCCGGTGGTCAAGCACCTCGCGGTCAACGCGAAGCAGATCCCCGTGCAGCGGATGAGCGAGAGCGCGGTGACCGCGTTCGACGCCGCGGTCGAGGCTGTGCGCCAGGGCGAGTGCATCGGCGTCTATCCCGAGGGCACGATCACCAAGGATCCCGAGCAGTGGCCGATGCGGGGCAAGACCGGCGCAGCCCGGATCGCCCTCGCCACCGGCTGTCCAGTGATCCCCATCGGGCAGTGGGGTGCGCAGGACCTGCTGCCGGCGTACTCGCTGAGACTGCGCGTGTTCCCGCGGGCGACCGCGTCCTTCAAGGTCGGCGACCCCGTCGATCTGGCGGACCTGATGGGGCAGCCGCTCACCAACGAGGTGCTGCGCGAGGCGACCGACCGGATCATGGCCTCGATCACCTCCCTGGTCGAGGAGTTGCGGGGCGAGTCCGCCCCCGCCGTACGCTTCGACCCGAAGGCGTCCGGGGTCACCGAGATCGGCAACCCGAACAAGCAGCACAGGAAGCGGGAACAGGGATGACGAAGGTCGCGGTGTTCGGGGCAGGTTCGTGGGGTACGGCGTTCAGCCTGGTGCTCGCGGATGCCGGCAACGACGTGACGATCTGGGCGCGGCGTGCCGAGGTGTGTGCGTCGATCAACGAGCGGCACGAGAACGTGGAGTACTTCCCGGGCATCGATCTGCCCGGATCGGTTCGGGCGACGACCGACGCCAAGGAAGCCGCCGACGGCGCCGAGTTCGTGGTGCTCTCGGTGCCCTCACAGACCCTGCGCGAGAACCTCGGCCACTGGGCCGACCTGTTCGCCCCGGAGACCGTCTTCGTGTCGTTGATGAAGGGCGTCGAGCTGGGCACCACCAAGCGGATGAGCGAGGTGATCTCGGAGGTCACCGGTGCCGGTCCGGAGCGGATCTGCGTGGTCAGCGGACCCAACCTGGCGCGCGAGATCGCCCTGCGCGAGCCGGCCGCGAGCGTGATCGCGTGCGCGGACGAGTCCGTAGCGGCGAGGTTGCAGGACGTCTGCCACTCGCAGGCGTTCCGCCCCTACCGCAGCACCGACGTGCTCGGCTGCGAGCTCGGTGGTGCCTACAAGAACGTGGTGGCGCTGTCGGTGGGGATGGCCATCGGGCTCGGTTTCGGCGACAACACCACTGCCTCGCTGATCACCCGCGGCCTCGCCGAGACCGCGCGGCTCGCGATGAAGCTCGGTGCCGATCCGCTCACCCTGATGGGCCTGGCCGGACTCGGTGACCTGGTCGCGACCTGCTCCTCGCCGCTCTCCCGCAACCGCACCTTCGGGGAGAAGCTGGGGCAGGGGATGACCACCGAGGAGATCGTCGCCTCCACCCGTCAGGTCGCGGAGGGCGCCAAGTCGTGCGCCTCGATCTTCGACCTGGCCCAGCGCCACGGGGTCGACGCCCCGGTGGCGCAGCACGTGGCCGCCGTCGTCCAGGGCGAGATCAGCGCCCGCGAGATGATGCACGCCTTCATCGCCCGCGACACCAAGCACGAGCGCGACTGACCCCAATGTAAATCGGGGTTATGGACGCTCCTCAAGGCTTGTTCCGGGGGTTGCGCGTCCATAACCCCCGCGAAGACGGGTTGGGGTCACCAGCTCGACCCGCTCTCCGGCGAGTACGACGTCATCGGCCAGCAGCTCGATCTCGGTGATCCGTCCGCCCACCACCGTGAACGCGAACGCGACGCGCACCTTGCCCGCCTGGACCCACGCGGCGCCCGGGAGCCCGTCGACGAGGGCACGTCGCGCGGCACGGGCCCTGCCGGCGTACGCCTCGGCGACCGACCGCGCCCCGGCGACCAGCACCTCGGCCCCCAGGGCGACCGCGGCGGCGTCCGCGCGGACCACGGCCCCGGGGTCGAGCACCGCCAGCAGCCCCTCGAAGTCGCCTCCCCGCGACGCCTTCAGGAACGCGTCGACCACCGTGCGGTCGGGCGGAACCGAGACGTCCTCGGGCTGCTGCACCCGCTTGCGCGCCCGGCTGGCCAGCTGCCGGGTCGCAGCCGGCGACCGCCCGATGATCATGGCGATCTCGTCGAACGGCACGGCGAACAGGTCGTGCAGCACGAAGGCCAGCCGCTCGGCCGGACCGAGGTTCTCGAGCACCACGAGAAGCGCGCTCCCGACGGTGTCGGCGAGCTCCGCCTCGAACTCGGGCTGTCCCGGCCCCTCGCTGCCGACCGGCACCTCGGGTGCGTGATCGAGGCCGTGCTGCGGGCGGCTGGCCCGCGACCGCAGCATGTCCAGGCACACCCGGCTGACCACCGTGGTCAGCCAGCCACCGAGGTTGTCGATGCCCTCGGTGCGGTGCAACCGCAGCCAAGCCTCCTGGACCGCGTCATCGGCCTCGTGCGCCGACCCGAGCATCCGGTAGGCCACCGAGCGCAGTCGTCCACGGTGCTCCTCGAACTGCTCGGCCAGCTGGTCCTGGTTGCCCACCGGCACATCCTCGCTTCCTGGGTCGTCATGGTGGTGACGGATCGGGGTGGTCGGGTGTGACAGACGGCGAGCTCCGCCGTACGACGTCGGCGAGCCGTGGCCTGTAACGCGGGGTCATGGACGCTGAGTGCGTCGTACGACACGTGTCTACGGTCCATAACCCCGCGTTACAGCGGGCGGTGGCGGTCTCTCAGCGGCGGATCTCGAACGACTTCGTCAGGGTCGCCTGCGAGGAGCTCCCCGCATAGAGCTCGATCGTGCCCGGCTCCACCACGAACCTGCCACGGTTGTCGTAGAAGCCGAAGTCGCTGCGGTCGATCGTGAAGCTGACCTGCTGCGACTTCCCGGGGCGCAGGGTCACCCGCTCGAAGCCGCGAAGCCGCCGCACCGGCTGCGACAGGCTCGCCACGGGGTCGTGCAGGTAGAGCTGCACCACCTCGTCACCCGTACGCCGGCCGGTGTTGGTCACTGTCATGGTGGCCCGGACCCGACCGTCGCGGTGGATCCGGGTGCGATCCAGCCGCAGGTCGGTCACCGAGAACGTGGTGTAGCTCAGGCCGTGCCCGAAGGCGTAGAGCGGGTCGCACGTGCGCAGGTCGCGGTAGCGGGAGTTGTACTTGGACCCCACGTCACACGGACGCCCCGTCGGCTCGTGGTTGTAGTAGATCGGGACCTGGCCGAGGCGCTGCGGGAACGTGACGGGCAGCTTGCCGCCGGGGTTCACCCGGCCGAAGAGCACGTCGGCGACCGCGTTGCCCGCCTCGACGCCCGGGAACCAGGCCTCGAGGATGGCGGGGGAGGTCTCGGCCACGCGAGACAGGGTGAGTGGCCTACCGTTGAACAGCACCACGACGAAGGGCTTGCCGGTCGCGGCGATCGCGTCGATCAGCTCCTGCTGCCTGCCCGGCAGGTCGATCTCCGAGCGGGACGCCGCCTCCGCGCTCATGCCCCGCGACTCACCGAGCGCGAGCACCACCTGGTCGGCAGCCTTCGCCGCCGCGACGGCAGCCGGGAACCCGTCGGTGGAACCGCACTCGTCGGCCGGGGTGTTGTTCGGCGGCTCCAGGTCCTTGATCGTGCAGCCCTGCGTGAACGTGGCTCCGGGGGACTGGGCCCTGATCCCGTCGTAGACGCTGACGGCGTCCTCGTCGACGCCTCGACCCCACCAGGGGCCCAGCATGTCGTGCTGGTTGTCACCGAGCGGGCCGATCACCGCAGTCTTCCTGCCGGCCGCGAGCGGAAGGACGCTGTCGTCGTTCTTGAGCAGCACCATCGACCGGGTCGCAGCCTTCCGGGCTGCGGCCCGGTCCGCAGCCGTGACGAACGACTTCGGGTCGGTGGCCCTGGTCTGGTCGACGTAGGGGTGGTCGAACAGCCCGGCGCGGAACTTGACGCGCAGGATCCGTCGTACGGCGTCGTCGAGGCGCTGCATCGTGATCTGCCCGCGAGCCAGCAGCTGCTCCCCGTGGTCGCGGATGGTGGTGCTGACCATCTCCGAGTCGGTGCCGGCCATCAGCGCGTGGGCGCCTGCTTCGGGGCCGTCCGCCGCCGTTCCGTGACCGCAGGGACCCTCGTCGGGGTTCTCAGGCGGGCACGCGCGCGTCTCGGTGACGGCGGTGTAGTCGCTCTCGATGAACCCGTCGAATCCCCACTCCTTCTTGAGGATCCCGGTCTCGGTGTCCTTGTTGGCGCAACCGGGAACCCCGTTGAGCGAGTTGAACGAGCACATCACCGTGTCGGACCCCGCGTCGACGGCGGCCTTGAACGGGGGCAGGTACAGGTTGCGCAGGCGTGCCTCGGACATGTCCGTCGTGTTGTAGTCCCGGCCCCCCTCCGGCTCGCCGTACCCCACGAAGTGCTTGACGCTGGTCGCGGTCTTGTCGAGGGCCGCGTAGCTGCGGCCCTGCGCCCCGTGCACGCGTGCGGCCGCCATCACCGAACCGAGATAGGGGTCTTCGCCGTTGCCCTCGACGATGCGCCCCCAGCGGGGTTCGTGGGAGACGTCGACCATCGGGCTGTAGATCTGCTTGATCCCGACCGTTGCCGACTCTCGCGCGCCGATGGAGGCATCGGTGCGCGCCACCGCCGGGTCGAAGCTGCTCGCGGCGCCCAGGGGCACCGGGAAGATCGTCCGGTAGCCGTGGATGGTGTCGTAGGCGAACAGGATCGGGATGTGCAGTCGTGACTGCTCCATCGCGACGTGCTGGAGATGGTCGATCTTCGCGGGGTCCGTCAGCGAGAACACGCCGCCGACCCCCGCCTTCGCGTCGGCGTCGGTGACCTGGCCGTCGGAGAGCAGCTGGACCTGCTGCAGCTTCTCCTTGGTCGTCATCCGCTTCAGCAGGGCGTCGACGCGCCGCTCGACCCGCCGGTCCGCCGATTCTCGTGTCGGCGAGAGCGTGCTCTCGTCGCTGGACATGTTCACCGCCACCACGTTCGTGGCCAGGGCGGTGGTCGCAAGCACGACGGCTGCGACCCCGGTGATGCGTAGAGCTCTTCTCATGTGGGGGTTCCCTCTGGTGCGTCCCGAGCCGCGCCGACCCTCTGTGGTCGCACGACAGCCCGAACCGGCCGGAGACCGGGGCCCGGGCTTGTCCTGCAGTCTCGTCCCGGTCGCCCCACCCCAAACCCCCACAGGCTGGGCAACTCAGGGGGTGTGCCGGGCAGTTGGTCAGCCGGCTCCGCGGCATCGCGTCACGACGAGCTGGCGGCATCCAGGGCGCGGCTCAGGTCCTCCCAGAGGTCCTCGACGTCCTCGATGCCGACCGAGAGTCGGATCAGTCCCTCGGGAATGGTCGCGGCCTCGCTCTTCCAGCGACGTCGGCGCTCCAGGGTGGACTCGACGCCGCCCAGCGAGGTGGCGTAGACCCAGAGCTCGGTGGAGTGCTGCACGAGATCGGCGATGCCACCGTGGGGCAGGACGATCCCGATGATGCCTCCGAAGCCGGGGTAGCGAACCTCGGTCACGTCGTCGCGCTCCCGCAGGCGGCGTACCAGCTCCTGGGCGTTGGCCTGGGCACGCTCCACCCGCAGCGGAAGCGTGCGAAGCCCGCGCAGCGCCAGCCAGGCCTCGAACGTCCCGGGGATCGCGCCGTAGAGGTCCCGGCGACCCTTGAGCACGCCGAGCAGCTGCTCGTCGCGGGTGCAGATCGCACCCATCAGCACGTCGGAGTGGCCGGAGATGTACTTCGTCGCCGAGTGCACCACCAGGTCGGCTCCCTCGTCGAGGGGCTGGCGCAGGATCGGGGTGGCGAAGGTGTTGTCCACGACCACGTAGGCGCCCGCGTCATGGGCCGCACGTGCGATCGTCGCGATGTCGGCGATCTCCATGGCTGGGTTCGTGGGCGACTCCAGCCACACCAGGGAGGCGTCCTCGCAGGCGGCGACCACCGCGTCGGTGTCGGTGATGTCGACGAGCTGGGTGGTGATCCGCTCGCGCAGCTCGAGATCCGCCAGCTGCATCAGCGAGCCGGAGTAGGCATGCGTCGGTGCGACCACCTTCTCGCCGTTCGCCACCAGGTCGAGGATCGTCGCGACCGCGGAGAGTCCACTCGAGAACGCCAGGCACTGGCCACCCTCGAGAGCGCCGAGCGCCTCCTCGAAGGCCGTCCAGGTGGGGTTGGCGTACCGGCCGTACTCCAGCTCGCCGCCGGCGACGTACGTCGAGGCCATCGTGATCGGGACGTTGAGTGGCTGGTCGGCCTCGTGCGGGGGGCGGCCGAGGTGCACGGCTTGGGTGGCGGGGCGCATGTGGCCAGCGTATTGACCGGCCACGGCGCCGGTAGGGTCGGGCGCGTGAGCAGCCCCCCGGACCGTGCCCGCAAGCCCCGCGTCGCCGTCGTCTTCGGCGGTCGCTCGAGCGAGCACTCGATCTCGTGCATCTCGGCCGGGAGCGTGATCGCCGCGCTCGACCCCGAGAAGTACGACGTGGTGCCGGTCGGCATCGCGCCGGACGGACGCTGGGTGCTCGAGTCCTCCGACCCGGGCCACCTGGCCCTCGGCCCGGCCGGTGAGCTCCCGACCGTCACCAGCGACCGTGAGGTCGCCCTGACCCCCGGCCAGGGGCTGGTCGTCACCGCGGCCGAGGAGGTGCCCACCGTGCTCGGCGAGGTCGACGTGGTGTTCCCGGTCATGCACGGGCCCTGGGGCCAGGACGGCACCTTGCAGGGCCTGCTCGAGATGGCGGGTGTGCGCTACGTGGGTGCCGGGGTGCTCTCCAGCGCCGTGGGCACCGACAAGCACTTCATGAAGCAGCTGTTCCTCGCCGCCGGGCTGCCGGTGCTGCCCTACGTGCTGGTCCGCCCACGCGAGTGGGAGCAGGACCCGGGCGCGGTGCGCGAGGCCGTCAAGGGCCTCGGCTTCCCGGTCTTCGTCAAGCCGGCGCGGGCCGGCTCCAGCTTCGGGATCACCCGGGTCGACGAGGCGGACGATCTCGATGCCGCCATCGAGGAGGCGCGTCGCTTCGACCCCAAGGTGCTGGTCGAGTCGGCGGCCACGGAGGCCCGCGAGGTGGAGATCGGCGTACTGCAGGGGCTGGACGGGGCCGCCCCGGAGACGAGCGAGATCGCCGAGATCACCGTGGGCTCCGAGCACGCCTTCTACGACTTCGAGGCGAAGTACCTCGAGGAGAGCTTCCGGATCCCCGCACCGCTCAACGACGACGTCACCGCCGAGGTGCGCGAGCTGGCGGTGCGGGCCTTCGAGGCGCTGGACGTGGAGGGTCTGGCCCGGGTCGACTTCTTCGTCATGCACGACGGGCGGCTGATGGTCAACGAGGTGGAGACGATGCCGGGCTTCACGGCCACCTCGATGTTCCCCCTGCTCTGGCAGGCGTCCGGGCTGACCTACCCCGAGCTCGTCGAGCGGCTCGTGCAGCTGGCGCTGGACCGCAGTACCGGCCTGCGCTGAGCCCGCCGGCGATCAACTTGGCGAGGGCTGTGGACGCTTTTCACCCGGAACCGGCCTTGATGAGCGTCCATAACCCCGATTTACATAGGGGAATGATCAGGAGCAGCGGCGCTCGACGCGGGTGTGCTGCTTGATCACGTCGGCGAGGTCGACCATGGCGGCGACGGGGGGGCGGTACGTCGCGGGGACGAACAGCTCCAGGGTGGGGGTCCGGCCGATGGTGGTGAGGACGACGTCGGCGCTCTGGTCCTCGATCGTCTCGGTTCGGACGAACCAGTCGACGCCGTTGGCGGTCTGGCAGCCGGCGAACTTGTCGTAGCCCGCAGGGGTTCCGCCGACGCCGCAGCGCAGCACGATCGCTGGATCGCCCCAAGCGGCTCCGAGCGGGCTTCCAGTGGTCTCGCGGCGGGGCTGGTCGGAGACCTGGTCGGGCAGGGCTTCGACCAAGGACGTGCACGCGGCCCGATCCGCCTCCGAGACCTCGGTGCCGCGCACCTCGACGGCGCCGCAGCCGGTCGCCGTCAGCGCCACCACCACGGCCAGAAGCGGCGCGACGCCTGTCATCCCTCGAGATGACAGGCGTCGCCGGTGAACTTCGGGTGCCGCGCTCGTCAGATGTGGACGACGGGGCACGTCAGCGTGCGGGTGATGCCGTCGAGCGTCTGCACCTTGGCGACGACGAGCTTGCCGAGCTCGTCGACGTTGCGCGCCTCGGCACGCACGATGACGTCGTAGGGACCGGTGACGTCCTCAGCGAGCACGACGCCCTTGATGTCGGTGATGTTCTTGGCAACCTCGGCGGCCTTGCCGACATCGGTCTGGATCAGGATGTAGGCCTGTACGACCATGTGGACTCCCTCGATGGATCGAAAAGTCAGTGGACTGGAAACCTACCGGACGACCCGCCCCGGTGGAACAAGGTGGCCGCGCGGCGTCGTCGCCGACCCGTCTGGTGGGATGGCCGCATGACCCGGTCGCACCCCTTCGCAGCTGACACCACGCTCGCCGACGTGGGGGAGTTCGGGCTGATCGCGGCCCTGACCGACCGGTTCTCCCAGGGCGCGCACGTCTTCGTCGGCCCCGGTGACGACGCGGCGCTGCTGCGCACCCCCAAGGGGCACGTCGTGGTCTCCACCGACCTCCTGGTCGAGGGACGTCACTTCCGGCGAGAGTGGGCCGATGCCCGGGCCATCGGCCGCAAGGCCGCGGCCGCCAACCTCTCCGACATCAACGCCATGGGTGGCACCGCGCACTCGCTCACCGTGGGGCTCGGCGCACCTCGCGACCTTCCGGTGGCGTGGCTGCTCCAGCTCGCCGAGGGCATCGCCGAGGAAGCGGCGCTGGTCGGTGCCAGCATCGTGGGCGGCGATCTGACCACCGCCCACGAGGTGGTGATCGCGGTCACCGCGCTCGGCACCTGCGAGGTCGCTCCAGTGCTCCGCAGCGGGGCGCAGCCCGGCGACGTCGTGGCCCTGGCCGGTCGCCAGGGCTGGGCTGCCGCGGGCCTGGCAGTGCTCGCTCGGGGGTTCCGATCCCCGAGGGCGCTGGTGGAGGCCTACCAGCGCCCCGAGCCGCCGTACGCCGCAGGGCTTGCCGGTGCCCGCGCCGGAGCCACGGCGATGATCGACGTCTCCGACGGGCTGCTCGCGGATCTGGGGCACATCGCCGCCGGTTCGGGCGTGGCCATCGACGTCGAGCGCGAAGCGTTCGTCCTGGCCGACCCGATGAGGGCGGTCGGTTCCGCGCTCGGTGTCGACCCGATGCAGTTCATCCTCGGTGGCGGCGACGACCACGCGATCGCCGCGACCTTCCCGTCGGGCAGCGCGCTCCCCGACGGCTTCGTCCGCATCGGCTCGGTGGCCGAGCCCGGGGAGGCGGGCACGACGGTCACCGTCGACGGCGCGGACTACGACGGCCCCACCGGCTGGGCGCACTTCTGAGCGACCGGTGTGTCCGGACCGGACATGCGAAACGGCCCATCCGGAAGTCCGGAGTGGGCCGCGTCGGTGTCAGTTGGGTGTGGTCAGCGGGAGACCTTGCCGGCCTTGATGCAGCCGGTGCACACGTTGAGACGCTTGGGGGCGCCGTTCACGGTGGCGCGGACGCGCTGGATGTTCGGGTCGAAGCGACGCTTCGTGATCTTGCGCGACCATGGGCGGTTGTTGCCGAAGCCGGGCTTCTTGGCGCAGATGTCGCAGACGGCAGCCACCGTGCACTCCTCGGGTAGAACTACGGATTCAAGTCAGGGGTCCGAACCGACCCCCTGAGCGGGAGTCCGGACAACCGCACGAGAATAACTCAGAGCGACGGCTAGACGCGAATCGGGCGCCGACCAACTACGGTGATGCGCTCCACCACGATTCCCCACGGGCGGGGACAAGGAGTCTCGAGCGTATGCAGGCTGGGTCCGAGGTCGCCACCTTCGACCTCCATGTCGTACGCCGCTTCGCAGATCTCGCGGTCGACGGGCTGGGCGTCGCCCGCGAGGAGATCGACGCTCTCAACGTCTATCCCGTGCCCGACGGCGACACGGGGACCAACATGTTCCTCACCGTCGAGTCGGCACGCGATGCGCTCGCGGACGCGCTCGAGGAGAACGAGGACGACCTGCGTGCGGCCCTGCACGCCTACTCCCGCGGGGCGCTGCTCGGAGCGCGCGGCAACTCCGGCGTGATCCTGAGCCAGCTCGTGGGTGCGCTGCTGCGCCGGATCGGGCAGGCCGGCCCCGCCGACCGCTCGGCCGCCGTCTTCGCCGAGGGGATGGCACTGGCGACCGAGGCGGCGTACTCCGCGGTCGGCAAGCCGGTCGAGGGCACGATCCTGTCGGTGGCCAGGGCTGCCTCGGAGGCTGCGGCCGACGCCGCCGCGGACGACGAGCGGCGCCTCGGCGACGTCGTCAGGGCCGCAGCGACCGCAGCCCGCGAAGCCCTCGCCCGCACCCCCGACCAGCTCCAGCAGCTCAAGGACGCCGGTGTGGTCGACGCAGGCGGGCGCGGTCTGTGCGTCGTCCTCGATGCCGCCGAGTCGGCGATCACCGGCAAGCGCTCGGCCCCGAGCAACCCGCGGGTGGGCAGGTCCGCGCTCCCCGTCGCGCACCTGCCGACCGGTGATCTGACCGAGGGCGGTCCCGCCTATGAGGTGCTCTACCTCCTCGAGGCGGGCGATGACGCGATCGCGCCGCTGCGTACGGAGCTCGCGACCCTCGGCGACTCGCTCGTCGTGGTCGGGGGCGAGGGCCTGTGGAACGTCCACATCCACGTAGACGACGTCGGCAAGGCGATCGAGGCCGGCATCAGGGCCGGCACGCCGCGCCGGATCGAGGTCACCCACTTCGCCGAGCAGATCGCCCGCGCCCGGGAGAAGCGCGCCGAGCTGCGCGGCCGGAAGCTGGTGATCGTGGCGGCCGGACCGGGACTGGTCGAGCTGTTCGCGGACACCGGCGCCGAGGTCATCGCCGGCGGACCGGGGCGCCGGCCCAGCACCCGCGACATCCTGGCCGCGATCAGCGCGACGGGTGCGCAGGAGGTGATCGTGCTGCCCAACGACCCCGACTCGATCGGCGTCGCCGAGGCCGCCGCCCACGAGGCCGAGGAGCGAGGGGTCCACGTCGTCGTGATCCCGACCAAGGCGCAGGTCCAGGGCATCGCGGCGCTCGCCGTGCACGAGCCCTCGCGGCCGCTGGACAGCGACGTGGTGCACATGACGGCTGCCGCCCGAGGGGCGCGCCACGGGGCGGTGACCGTGGCCGCCAAGGAGGCCATGACCACGGCCGGCCCGTGTGTCGCGGGCGACGCGCTCGGCGTCGTGCAGGGCGACTTCGCGATCGTCGGCAAGGATCTCTACGAGGTGGCCACGGGCGTCCTCGAACGGCTCCTGGGCGGCGGCGGCGAGCTGGTCACCCTCGTGGCGGGCGCGCAGGCCGGCGACCTCGCGGACGCGTGCGAGCACTGGGTGCAGCAGACCCACCCCGGCGTCGACGTGGTCTGCTACGAGGGTGGTCAGGAGCGCTACCCCCTGCTGATGGCGGTCGAGTAGGCGTGCCCCCCGCAACAGGTCCTTCCGGTGGTGGAGCCGGACCCGGTGCGAGTGCTGGCATCCACGTCCGGTGGGACTCGCCGGTCGCGGCGGTCGGGGGCAAGCACGCCAACAAGATCGTCAAGGCCACCGGAGTCGGCACCGTCGGCGAGCTGCTCGGCATCTTCCCGCGCAGCTATGTCCGCAAGGGCAAGCTCAGCGACCTCGGCGAGCTGCAGGAGGGCGACCTGCTCTCCCTGGTCGGCGAGGTGCTGCGGGCGGAGCAGAAGCCCTACCAGGACAAGCGCACCGGCCGCACGGCGTACCGCCTCGAGGTGGTGGTGCGCGCCGAGGACGGGCGGTTGATGCTGACCTACTTCGACCGGCAGAAGCACACCGCCGACTGGCGGGCCCAGGAGCTCGGCGTGGGGCGGGTCGGCCTGTTCAGCGGCCGGCTGAAGTGGTTCAACCGGCAGTGGCAGCTGACCAACCCGGACTCACGGATGTACGGCGCCGCGGCCGAGGACGCCTACGCCGCGATGCCCGACCTGATCCCGATCTACTCCTCGGCCGCCGCGGTCAACACCTGGCAGCTCGAGGAGACGATCGCGCTCGCGCTCGACCTGGTCCAGGACGTGCCGGACCTGCTGCCGCAGTCGGTGGTGGAGGCCGAGGAGCTGATCCCCGTCGACCGCGCGCTGCGGTGGATCCACCGCCCGGACAGCTGGGGTCAGAAGGTGCAGGCGGAGCAGCGGCTCAAGTACGAAGAGGCCTTCGTCACGCAGATGGTGCTGGCGCGGCGCCGGGCCGCGATCGAGGCCACGGTCGCCAACCCCCGGCCCGGCGCACCGGGCGGGCTGCTGGACCGCTTCGACGAGAGGCTGCCGTTCGCGCTGACCGACGGCCAACGCGCGGTGGGCGCCGAGATCGCGGACGAGCTCGGCGCGGGTCATCCGATGCACCGGCTGCTGCAGGGCGAGGTCGGCTCGGGCAAGACGGTCGTGGCGCTGCGCGCCATGCTCCAGGTCGTGGACTCCGGCGGGCAGGCGGCGCTGCTGGCGCCGACCGAGGTGCTGGCCCAGCAGCACCACCGGTCGATCGTCGCGATGCTGGGCGACCTCGCCACCGGCGGCTTCCTCGGTGGGGCGGAGGGGGCGACCCGGGTGGCCCTGCTGACCGGCTCGCTGAACGCGGCCGCACGCCGACAGGCCCTTGCCGAGGCGGCCGGGGGAGAGGCGGGCATCGTGATCGGCACGCACGCGCTGCTCGAGGAGCACGTGCAGTTCGCCGACCTCGGCCTCGTCGTCGTCGACGAGCAGCACCGGTTCGGGGTCGAGCAGCGAGCTGCGCTCAGCGGCAAGGCCGGCACCCCGCCGCACGTGCTCGTGATGACGGCGACGCCGATCCCGAGGACGGTCGCGATGACCGTCTTCGGTGACCTCGACACCTCCACCCTCAGTGAGCTCCCCGCGGGGCGCGGCGACGTCCAGACGACCGTCGTACCCCTCCAGGCGCAGCCGACCTGGGTGGAGCGCGCCTGGCAGCGGGTGCGCGAGGAGGTGGCGCAGGGCCGTCAGGCGTACGTCGTCTGCGCCCGCATCGACGCCGATCCGGCCGGTGAGCAGCCGGACGAGAACAGCCGCCCGCTCCGTGCGGTCGAGGAGGTGGCGCCACAGCTGGCAGAGGGGCCGCTCCAGGGACTGCGCGTGGCGATGCTCCACGGCCGGATGCCACCGGAGGACAAGGACAAGGTGATGCAGGCGTTCGCCGCAGCCCAGGTCGACGTGCTCGTCTCGACGACGGTCATCGAGGTGGGCGTCGACGTGCCCAACGCCACCGTGATGGTCATCCTCGACGCAGACCGGTTCGGGGTCTCACAGCTCCACCAGCTCCGCGGCCGCATCGGCCGCGGTGGTCACGCCGGGCTCTGCCTGCTGGTCACCGCCGTCGACCCGGCGAGCTCCTCGATGGAGCGGCTGCGCGCCGTCGCGGGCACCCGTGACGGCTTCGAGCTGTCCCGGATCGACCTGGAGCAGCGCCGCGAGGGCAACGTGCTCGGCATCGAGCAGAGCGGTGGCCGGTCGAGCCTGAAGCTGCTGTCCGTGCTGCGTGACGAGGACGTCATCGAGCGCGCCCGGGCCGCGGCGACGGCACACCTCGCCGCCGACCCCGACCTGTCCGGCAACCCCGCCCTGGCGGCGGCCGCCCGTCTGCTGGAGGACTCCGAGCAGGCCGAGTTCCTGGAGATGACGTGACCCGCATCATCGGCGGCTCCGCAGGCGGGCGCCGGCTCGTGACCCCCCGTGGCGAGGCGACCCGACCGACGTCCGACCGGGTCCGGGAGGCGCTGTTCTCGACGCTGGAGGCGCAGCTCGGCTCACTGACCGGCCTGCGGTTCCTCGACCTCTACGCCGGGTCGGGAGCGGTCGGGCTGGAGGCCGTGTCCCGGGGAGCCGGGGTGCTCACCGCGGTGGAGTCGGACCGCCGCACGGCCAAGCTGGTCCAGGACAACGCGCGCACGCTCGGCTTCCGCAACGTCGAGGTCCTCGGTCAGCCGGTCGCCCGGGTGCTGGCGCAGGCCCCGTGGGCCCCCTACGACGTCGTCTTCGCCGACCCGCCGTACCCGCTGGCCAACGAGGAGGTCGAGGGGATGCTCGCCCTGCTCGTCGAGCACGACTGGCTGGCGACCGGTTCCGTGGTGGTGCTGGAGCGCTCGGCGCGTAGCGTGGAACCTGCCTGGCCCAAGGGACTGGGGTGCGAGCGCACGAAGAGGTACGGCGAGACCGTGCTCTGGTACGTTCGCGCCGATCCCGCGGGCGGCACGTCCGGCCCGACGACGCAGGATGAGTGACATGAGCCGCAACGACGTCGACAACGAGGAGCGCAGCGTGCGCAGAGTCGTGTGCCCGGGGTCATTCGACCCGGTGACCAACGGCCACATCGACATCATCTCGAGGGCCTCGCAGCTCTTCGACGAGGTCGTCGTCGCGGTCGGCATCAACGCCTCCAAGTCCCGGGCGCGGCTGTTCACGGCCGAGGAGCGGATGGCGATGCTGGAGAAGGTCTGTGCCGACTTCCCCAACGTCACCGTGGCCGGTTTCGAGGGCCTGTTGACCACGTTCTGCGAGGAGCGCGGCATCCGCGCCATCGTCAAGGGCCTGCGTGCGGTGAGCGACTTCGACTACGAGCTGCAGATGGCCCAGATGAACTCCTCGCTCGTCGACGTCGAGACCGTGTTCATCCCGACCAGCCCCGAGTACTCCTTCCTGGCTTCCTCACTGGTCAAGGAGGTCGCCGCGTTCGGTGGCGACGTCTCCAGCCTGCTGCCGCCGGACGTCCTGACCCGGCTCACCGAGCGGCTGGCGGAGCGCGCAGCCGAGGATCAGGTCTGACCCACGGTCGCCCGCGCGAGGGCAGCTCGACCTGTGCGCAGGGCGTTTTGGTCGTGCGGGCGTTCCGCCGGTAGACTCCCTGAGGTTCTGTATGCACCCCAATGGAAGTGACACCTTGCGCAGTCTCGACCCGAGAGCGCCGCTCGTGCTCGACACCCGCGAGCTCGGCCGCCGCCCGGGGTCGCAACGCAAGATGTCGTTCTCCACTGAGGCGCCTGCAGAGCTGGGCATCGAAATCCTGGGCGTCCCCGAGGGCAGCAACGTCGACATCGACCTGCGGCTCGAGGCAGTCATGGAAGGTGTGCTCGTCACCGGCACGGCGCAAGCCGTGCTCGAGGGCGAGTGTGCACGGTGCCTGGAGCCGATCGAGGACACCATCGCGGTCGACATCCAGGAACTGTTCGTCTACGACGACTCCGACTATGACAAGCACGGAGACGACCTGGACGATGATGTCAGCCGGCTCGAGGACGATCTGATCGACCTGGAGCCGCACCTGCGGGACGCGGTGGTGCTTGCACTGCCGTTCCAGCCGTTGTGCCGGGAAGACTGCCCGGGACTGTGCGTCGAGTGTGGCGCCAGGCTCGCGGACGACCCGGACCACCGGCACGATGAGCCGGTGGACCCCCGATGGGCCGCGCTCGGCGAGGTCGTCGTGGATCCGAACGAAGCCTGACCTGCACCACCCTGAACTGACCTGTTTTTCGATACCCGATCTCAAGGAGCAACCGTGGCTGTCCCGAAGCGGAAGATGTCGCGCAGCAACACGCGTCACCGTCGTTCTGCCTGGAAGGCCGTCGCGCCCTCGCTCGTGAACTGCACCAACCCGGCCTGTGGTGCGAAGCACCTGCCGCACCGTGCGTGCCCCGAGTGCGGTCAGTACGGCGCCAAGGCCGAACGTCGTCAGGTCCTCTGACCCGGGCCTTGGGTTGTCAGCCGAAGAGGGCTCTGCCGACACTGACGAGCTGCGTGAGGCGCTCGGTGACCCGACCCTGGGTCCCGAGCTGCTGCAGCTTGCGCTGACGCACCGCTCCTTCGCCTACGAGAACGGCAACCTGCCGACCAACGAGCGGCTGGAGTTCCTGGGCGACTCGGTGCTCGGAGTGGTGATCACCGAGACCCTCTACGTCACCCACCCCACGCTGTCCGAGGGGCGGTTGGCGAAGCTGCGCGCCGCCGTGGTCAACGCCCGCGCGCTCGCGGACGTGGGGCGCACGATCGGCGTCGGCCGGCACATCCGGCTCGGCAAGGGCGAGGAGTCCACCGGTGGGCGGGAGAAGGCCTCGATCCTCTCCGACACGGTCGAGGCGCTGATCGGCGCGGTCTACCTCTCCGGCGGGTTCGAGAACGCCGCGAACGTGATCCACCGTCTCTTCGACCCGGTGCTCGAGGCCGCTGCTGCCATGGGAGCCGGCCTCGACTGGAAGACCAGCCTGCAGGAGCTCAGCGCCCTGCACGAGCTCGGCGTCCCCGAGTACGTCATCGAGGACGAGGGCCCCGACCACATGAAGACGTTCACCGCCCGGGTCCGGGTGGCCGACCGGCTGCACGGTCGCGGTGTGGGGCGCTCGAAGAAGGAAGCCGAGCAGCAGGCGGCCGAGTCGGCCTACCGCACGCTGCACGACGAGCTCCCGACGCCGGGGTCGACGAGCGACACGGTGAACGGGACCGGCGTCGAGCCCGGCTGCGGCGCGACAGGCGATGCCTGAGCTTCCCGAGGTCGAGGTCGTGCGTCGCGGCCTCGAGGCCCACGTGCTGGGACGTCGGATCGAAGCGGTCGAGGTCATCCATCCGCGTCCGGTGCGCCGGCATGCCGCGGGTGCCGTCGACTTCGCCTCGAGGATGACGGGGCGCACCTTCACCGCAGCCCGTCGCCGGGGCAAGTACCTCTGGTTGGCGCTCGATGACACCTCGACGGGACCGAAGTCCGACGCCGACGCCCTGATGGCCCACCTCGGGATGAGCGGCCAGATGCTGGTGCAACCGCCCGGCGCCTCGGACGAGCGGCACCTGCGGGTGCGGTTCACCCTCGCTGGCGAGCTCGAGCTGCGTTTCGTGGACCAGCGGATGTTCGGCGGGCTCGCCCTGTCCGTCGGTGGTGCCGGGCTGCCGCCCGAGATCGCGCACATCGCCCGTGACCCCCTCGACCCGGAGTTCGACGAGGACCTGTTCGTGGGTCGGGTCCGTCGGAGCGCGTCGGGGATCAAGCGACTGCTGCTGAACCAGAACGTCATCTCCGGTGTGGGGAACATCTACGCCGACGAAGGGCTCTGGTTGGCGCGGATGCACGGGGAGCGGCCAGGGGAGCGGTTGAGCCGGTCCGACGTACGACGCGTGCTCGCTGCCTGTCGGCAGGTGATGCTGGAGGCGCTCGGCCAGGGCGGGACGTCCTTCGACGCCCTCTACGTGAACGTGAACGGACAGAGCGGATACTTCGACCGGTCGTTGGAGGTCTACGGGCGTGAGGCCGAGCCGTGCTCGCGCTGCGGCACACCGATCCGCCGGATCACCTTCATGAACAGGTCCTCGTTCTTCTGCCCGGTGTGCCAGCCGGCGCCGCGCCGGAGGCGGTCGCCCACCGTGAGGTGAGGCCTTGAAGGACCACCTGAGCTCGTGAGACTCTTGTAGGCGGCCCCACAGGGCCCACTCCTCGCTCCTGGAAGGCAACATTCATGGCCAAGGCGCTTCTCGGCTACTCGATCGCCACCCACCACCCCCGGGAGGTCACCCAGCTCGCAGCGGAGAATCGCACTCTGCGTCAGCGTGTGGCCGATCTCGAGGACGTCATCCTCCGGCTCCATGAGGAGAACGACGCACTGGCGGCCGTCGCCAGCGAGTCCGTCGACCAGGCGGTCGCTCGGGACAGCTCCCTCGCGCACAGCTGATCGGGTCGGTCCCAGCAAACGACCGGGTGGGCAGTAACCCCACGCGGGCACGGTCGTTGGGTCTTCATGCGCCTCTTCTCGGTTGCCGCCACAGCGGCCCTCCTCACCGGCACCCTCCTGACCGGTGCCCCCGCCCATGCACACGGCGACGCTGACCGAGCTGCGACGCAGCGCGAGCTGCTGAGCGCCAACCAGAACCTGCCGCTCATCGCGAGCAGCAACGTCACCCTCGCCTCGAGCAACCCGTCCTCGGCAGGCATCTCCGGATGCTTCCTGAAGACCGCGCCGTTGTTCGTCCAGTCCAACCTCGACTCCGTGCGGGTCTACGACGTCTCGGAGCCCACCCGACCGGCCCTGACCGGGGTGCTGCCGTCGCTGCAGTTCGAGAACGAGGCGATGAACTGCGGCGAGCGGAAGTACAAGAGCGGGACCCGCAGGTTCGCGCTGGTCGGGGTCGACCTCTACCAGGCCAGCCCCGGCGACATCTCGCACACCAACGTGGGCGGGGGCGAGCTGATGGTCGTCGACGTCACCGACCCGGCCAACCCGCGGGTCGCCGGCCGCACGCCGGGCAGCACCAGCACCCACACGCTGGCCTGCGTCGACGAGTTCGACTGCACCTACGCCTACTCCGCCGGCACCAACAAGCAGGGCCGGTTCTCGATCTTCGACCTGCGCGACCTCGACCACCCGGTGGAGGTCGACTCGGACCCGGCCACACCAGGGGTGCAGGGCTTCGCCAGCCCCACCGCCGGGCACAAGTGGAACTTCGACGACGCCGGCATCGGCACCCACACCGGCTTCAAGGGTGCCTCCATGTGGGACACCACCGACCCGCGTGCTCCCCGGCTGATCACGACCACCGGTCTGGCTGGACAGGGCACTGACCCGAACTACCCCGGCTGGAACGACTTCATCCTGCACAACTCCCAGCGTCCCAACGCCACGGCCTTCCGCCCGGGCGCAGCGCCCTCCGTGGCCAACGGCAACGTCCTGCTGGTCACCGAGGAGGACTACGAGCAGACCGACTGCAGCCTGGCCGGCTCCTTCCAGACCTGGTGGGTCAAGTCGCTCGACGGCACGCCGAGCGCCATCGTGCCGCTGGACAAGGTGGAGCTCGCCGACCTGGGCACCTTCCCGATCCCCCAGGGCGCCTTCTGCTCCTCGCACTGGTTCGACTACCACCCCTCCGGCATCGTCGCGGCGGGCTTCTACGGCGGCGGCACCCAGTTCCTCGACGTCCGGGACGCGCGGAAGATCACGTCCTACGGCCACGCCACGTGGGGTGCCTCCGAGGTCTGGGACTCCTACTGGATGCCGGTCTACAACAAGGCCGGGAAGATGACCTCCAAGAAGACCAACCTCGCCTACTCGGTCGACCTCGCCCGCGGCATCGACGTCTACCGCGTCGACCTGCCCGGCACGGCGTGGGACACCAGTGCGGCTTCGGTCGCTCCGCTGGCCGGCATGTGGACGGCGGGCGCTCCCCTGGCAGGCGTGCTGGCCGCGCTGGTGGTGGCAGTCGCCGTGCGTCGTCGTACGGCGCACCGGGGGACCACGGCCCTGGCCCGGGCGTCCTGAGCCACCCCGGCAAACCATTTGGCCGTTGACCCGCTCGTCTGCGAGCATCGCGCCTTGTGAGCAGGTCGCTGGTCGAGACGGTGGTCCCGGCTCGACTCGGGACATCCTTCAGGTGGCTGCTCGGGGCGAGCTGGGTCAGCAACATCGGCGACGGGCTGGTGATCGCCGCCGGTCCGCTGCTAGTCGCCTCGGAGACGCGCGAGCCCATGCTGGTGGCGCTCGCAGCGGTCATGCAGTACCTGCCGTGGCCGATCTTCGGTCTCTTCGCGGGCGTCATCGCCGACCGGGTCGACCGTCGTCGGCTGGTGGCGGTGGCGGACTGCTGCCGCATCGTGGTTCTCGCCGTCCTCGCGGGGACCATCTTCACCGGCGAGGTGAACATCGCGCTGGTTCTCGGCGCGATCTTCCTGCTCGGTGTCGGTGAGACGTTCGCGGACACGACGACCTCGACCCTGATGCCGATGCTGGTCGCCAAGCCCGACCTGGGGATCGCCAACGCACGGGTGATGACCGGGATCGTCACGCTGAACCAGCTCGCGGGGCCGCCGATCGGTGCCGTGCTGTTCGGACTGGGGCGCACGCTGCCGTTCGTGACCCAGGCCGTGCTGATCGGCGTCAGCGTCGTCTTGGTGCTGCGCATCCAGCTCCCCGCGCACGGGCGGCGCACCTCGGCGCGTGCCGCCGACTCGCCGGCGAGCTCGGTCCGCTCCGACATCCTCGAGGGGATGCGCTGGGTGCGGCACCACGCGGCCGTGCGCACGCTCGTGCTCACGATCGTGACCTTCAACGTCACCTTCGGCGCCGCCTGGTCCGTGCTGGTGCTCTACTCCCTCGACCGGCTCGGCATGGGGCAGGTCGGGTTCGGTCTGCTGACGACCTCCATGGCCTGCGGCGGCATCCTCGGCACGTTGTCCTACGGCTGGCTGGAGCGACACGTCAGCCTCGGCACGGTGATGCGCGTCGGCCTGGTGATCGAGACCCTCACCCACCTGGTGCTGGCACTGAACACGGTTCCGTGGGTGGCCATGGTGGTGTTCTTCGTGTTCGGCGCCCACGCCTTCATCTGGGGCACGATCTCCACCAGCGTGCGGCAGCGCGCCGTACCCACGCACGTCCAGGGGCGGGTCGCCAGCGTCTACATGATCGGGGTGACCGGTGGGATGGTGGTCGGCTCCGTCCTCGGTGGCCTGATCGCCGGCCGGTGGGGGATCACGGCTCCCTTCTGGTTCGCGTTCGTCGGCTCGGCGGTGTTCCTCGCCCTGATCTGGCGCCAGCTGGTGCACGTGGCACACGCCGACGAGGAGATCCTCGCCACGCAGGCCGCCCGGACCGGCCTGGAGCTCACCGAGACCTGAGACCCGTGCCCGGCACGCCCGTTGCGTGGCTACCCGGATCGACCCTGCTCGCCAAGTAGGGTCGTGGGCGCTGACCTTCCCCGTCGTGGGGTCCGCGGACCACCCGGTCTGAGAGGATGCCGCGTCCAGCAGATGTCGGACGCCTAGACGATCTTTGGCAGGGAGCGCACGTTGTACCTCAAGAGCCTCACGCTCAAGGGCTTCAAGTCCTTCGCCTCCTCGACGACCCTGCAGCTCGAGCCGGGGATCACCTGCATCGTCGGGCCCAACGGGTCGGGCAAGTCGAACGTCGTCGACGCCCTGGCCTGGGTGATGGGCGAACAGGGTGCCAAGTCCCTGCGCGGCGGCAAGATGGAGGACGTCATCTTCGCCGGCACGTCCGGCCGCCCTCCTCTGGGGCGTGCCGAGGTGCAGCTGACGATCGACAACGCCGACGGCGCCCTCCCGATCGAGTACGCCGAGGTCACGATCAGCCGGACCATGTTCCGCAACGGCGGTTCGGAGTACGCCATCAACGGCAGCTCCTGCCGGCTCCTCGACGTCCAGGAGCTGCTGAGCGACTCCGGCATCGGGCGCGAGATGCACGTCATCGTCGGGCAGGGCCAGCTCGACGCGATCCTGCACGCGTCGCCGGAGGACCGCCGCGGCTTCATCGAGGAGGCCGCGGGAGTGCTCAAGCACCGCAAGCGCAAGGAGAAGGCGCTGCGGAAGCTCGACTCCACCGAGGGGAACCTCACCCGTCTCAGCGACCTGCTCAGTGAGATCCGGCGCCAGCTCAAGCCGCTCGGCCGCCAGGCCGAGGTGGCGCGTCGCGCCGCCGTGGTCCAGGCGGACGTGCGTGACGCACGGGCCCGCCTGATGGCCGACGACCTGGTGACGGCCCGAACCGCCCTGGAGCAGGAGCTCGCCGACGAGTCGGTGCTGCTGGAGCGGCGCGCCCAGGTGGAGGCCGCCCTGGCTGCGACCCGGGAGACCGAGGCAGCGCTGGAGGCGGCCCTGCGCGAGGACCTGCCCGCCCTGGCGCAGGCCCAGGAGACGTGGTTCGGTCTGTCCGGCCTGCGCGAGCGGCTGCGTGGCACGGCGAGCCTGGCCGCCGAGCGCGTGCGCAACGCGGCGTCCCAGCCGGAGGTGCCGGCCGGTCGGGACCCGGCCGAGCTCGAGGCCCAGGCGGCCCGGGCCCGGGCACAGGAGTCCGAGATCGCCGAGGAGGTCGAGAGCAACCGGGGGGTTCTCGACACAGCTGTGGCCGCACGCCAGTCGCTGGAGCTCGCCTTCGCCGAGGAGGAGCGCCGCGTCGCGGGGCTGCAGCGCGCGGCCGCGGACCGTCGCGAGGGCATGGCCAGACTCCACGGGCAGGTCAACGGCCTTCGCAGCCGCGCCGCCGCGGCCGAGGAGGAGGTCGGTCGGCTGACCGCGGCGCACGTCGACGCGATCGCGCGCGCCGACCGGGCCCAGGCCGAGTTCACCTCCCTCGAGTCGCGTGTCGCCGGTCTCGACGCCGGTGAGGAGGGACTGGACGCGGAGCACGAGGCAGCCAGCGCGCTGCTCGCCGACACCGAGGACCGCCTCGCCAAGATCCGCGAGGAGCTCACCACGGCCGAGCGGGAGCGCAGCTCGCTCAGCGCCCGCAAGGAAGCGCTGGAGCTCGGCCTGAACCGCAAGGACGGCGCCGGGGCCCTGCTCGCTGCCACCGACTCGGTCAGCGGGCTGCTCGGCTCGGTCGCCGCCCTGCTCAGCGTGCGCACCGGCTACGAGACGGCCGTGGCCGCGGCACTCGGCAGCGCGGCCGACGCCATCGCCGTGCACGACGTCGATGCCGCGATCGGCGCGATCGCCCACCTCAAGGACGACGACCTCGGCCGCGCCGGGCTGCTGCTCGGTGGCGCCGCGGGCGACGACGCGGCCTGGCCCGGGCTGCCCCCCTCGGCGACGTACGCCATGGACGTCATCGAGTGCCCCGAGCACCTGCGGCCCGCGCTCGCACGGCTGCTGCACAAGGTGGCCGTCGTGGACGACCTCGACGCCGCACGCGGCCTGGTGCGCGACGCGGCCGACCTGACCGCCGTCACCCGTGACGGCGACCTGCTCGGTGCCCACTTCGCCGCGGGCGGGTCGTCGCGGCAGCCGAGCCTGATCGAGGTGCAGGCAGCGGTCGACGAGGCAGCCGAGCAGCTCGGCACCGCCACGCACACCCTCGAGCGGCTGACGTTCGACGTCTCCACGCTCGAGCGAGAGCGCCAGGAGGCGCGGCATCGCGTCGACGTCGCGCTCGCCAAGCTGCACGAGTCCGACGCGACCCTGGCCGCGGTCGCCGAGGAGCTCGGCCAGTACAGCTCGCAGGCGCGCAACGCGCGCGCAGAGGCAGCACGGCTGGACCAGGCGATCGAGGGCGCCCGCACCGCCCGCGACAAGGACCTCGAGGGCCTGGCCGAGCTCGAGTCGAGGCTGGCCGCGGCCGAGGACGCCCCCGAGGAGGAGCCGGACACCGCCGAGCGGGAGCGACTCTCCGAGGCCTCGCGGGCCGCCCGGGCCACCGAGATGGAGGCGCGCCTGGCGTTGCGCACCACCGAGGAACGGGCGCGCGCGCTGCACGGTCGTGCCGACTCCCTGATCCGCGCCGCCAAGGCGGAGCGCGAAGCCCGAGCTGCCGCCATCGCGCGCCGCGAGCAGCTGCTGCACGAGGGGCGTCTGGGCGAGGCGGTCGGTCGCGGCGTCGCCGTGGTGCTTGCCCGGTTGGAGGAGTCCGTCGCGCTCGCTGCGGCCGAGCGCACCCGCGTCGAGCAGGGGCGGGCCGGGCGCGAGCAGGAGCTGCGCGAGAGCCGGGAGCAGCTGCGGGACCTCGGGCGCGAGCTCGACGAGCTGGTCAACTCGGTCCACCGCGACGAGATGGCCCGCACCCAGCAGCGGATGCGGATCGAGCAGCTCGAGGAGCGCGCGCTCGACGAGCTCGGTCTCGACATCGAGACCCTGGTCACCGACTACGGCCCCGACCAGCTCGTCGCCTTCACCGGCGAGGTGCCCGACGGGGCCGAGGCCCCCGAGCCGGTCGCCTTCGACCGTGAGGAGCAGACCAAGCGGCTGCGTTCCGCCGAGCGTGCCCTGGCCCAGCTGGGCCGGATCAACCCGCTGGCCCTGGAGGAGTTCTCCGCGCTGGAGGAGCGCCACAAGTTCCTCACCGAGCAGCTCGAGGACCTCCGCAACACGCGACGTGACCTCCTCGACATCGTGCGCGAGGTCGACGAGCGGGTCGAGCAGGTCTTCACCGAGGCCTACGCCGACGTCTGCACGGCGTTCGACTCCACCTTCACGCGGCTCTTCCCGGGCGGCGAGGGGCGACTGGTGCTCACCAACCCCGGCGACATGCTGAACACCGGCATCGAGGTCGAGGCCCGTCCTGCCGGCAAGAAGGTCAAGCGGCTCTCGCTGCTCTCCGGCGGCGAGCGCTCACTCGTGGCGGTGGCGTTCCTGGTCTCGCTGTTCAAGGCGCGGCCCTCGCCGTTCTACATCCTCGACGAGGTCGAGGCGGCACTCGACGACACGAACCTCGGGCGACTTCTCGAGATCTACGAGGAGCTGCGGGAGAGCTCGCAGCTGCTGGTGATCACGCACCAGAAGCGGACCATGGAGGTCGGGGACGCCCTCTACGGCGTGACCATGCGCGGCGACGGCGTGTCCGCGGTGATCAGCCAGCGCCTGCGCGAGCAGGAGTCCGCGTAGTGGCGACAGGGTCGACCACCGAGGACAGCTCGACCACCGGCGGTGGTGCCGGTGGGCGGCCTCGTCGGGACCAGTACTCCGTCTGGCGCCGGGCGACCACCCGGTGGGCCGACGACGACGTCTACGGCCACATGAACAACGCCCGCTACTTCGAGCTGATCGACACCGCGGTGAACGCTCACCTGGCCGAGGCGACCGGCGTGGACATCCGGGCGCTCTCCGCGATCGGAGTGGTGGCCGAGGTGGGCTGCCGCTACTTCCGCGAGATGGGCTATCCCGCCCCGGTGGACATGGGAATGGTGGTCGACAAGGTCGGCACCTCCTCGGTGATCTACCGGATCGGACTCTTCCAGGGCGACCCGGAGGGTGAAGGTGCCCTGGCGTGCGCCGAGGGACGGTTCGTGCACGTCTACGTCGACAACACCCCGGGCGCCAGCAGGTCCGTCAGCCCGATCCCGGACGTCGTGCGCGACGCCGTGGTCCCGCTGCTGAGACCCTGATCACCTCGGGGTTTGCGGGTAAGGGATGCCGGGCAGGGAGACGGGGCACCGACTCTTCCCCGACGAAGGAGCCCCATGGGAACCATCGTGGTCGTGCTGCTGCTCGCCCTTGTGCTCGCCGCCGCCGTCATCGTGTACGCCGCCTATCCCTATCGCGGTGAGGACACCCCGCTCTCGCCACAGCTCGGCCGCGCGATGCGTCGGGGGGTTGCCGTCCTGCCCACCCTCGACGCCCACCAGCAGGGGCTCGGAGGCACCCAGGCGGTCTCCGTGATCGCCGGGGCGCGCACGGAGGTCGTCACCCACCGCTGAACGTCGGCGTCGGCCCGTTTGATTGGATCGCTGCATGAGCGCTGTCCTGATCTACGTCCTCGTCGCCGTGGCGATCCTCGTTGTCGGCCTCGTCGTCGGCCTGGTCGCCCTCGTCAACGGCCGCAAGCAGCCGCCGGCGCGGGACCTCCCCACCGCGCCGCCGGCCGGCTCGATCACCGACGAGCGCCCACCTGAGGCCGAGCCTCAGCCGGACGCCCGGCCAGACCTCGGGGCGCCGACCACCACCCTCGAACGTCCGGAGGGTACGGCGGGACGCCTGGTCCGCCTGCGTCAGCGGCTCGCCCGCTCGCAGGGGGGCCTGGGCAGGGGGCTGCTGGCCCTGCTCTCCCGCGACCGGCTCGACGAGGACACCTGGGAGGAGATCGAGGACACCCTGATCACCGCCGACGTGGGCGTGGCGGCGACCCAGGAGCTGGTGGAACGGCTGCGCACCCGGATGCGGGTGGAGGGCGTCGACGCACTGAGCGCACCGACCGTGCTCCGCGAGGAGCTGCTCGCTCTCGTCGACCCCGCGATGGACCGCACGCTCGCCACCACCAGGGCCGACGGGTTGCCGGCGGTGATGCTGGTGGTCGGTGTGAACGGTGCCGGCAAGACCACCTCGGTCGGCAAGATCGCCCGGGTGCTGGTCGCCGAGGACAAGAGCGTCGTCCTGGGGGCCGCAGACACGTTCCGGGCGGCGGCCACCGAGCAGCTCAGCACGTGGGCCGAACGAGTCGGTGTCGACGTCGTGACGGGCGCCGAGGGCAGCGACCCGGCCAGCGTCGCCTTCGAGTCGGTGCGCGAGGGCATCGAGCGCGAGGCGGACGTCGTGGTGATCGACACCGCCGGACGCCTGCAGAACAAGGCCGGGCTGATGGACGAGCTCGGCAAGGTCAAGCGCGTGGTGGAGAAGCAGGCCCCGGTGACCGAGGTCCTGCTGGTGCTCGACGCCACGACCGGCCAGAACGGCATGGTCCAGGCCCGCGTCTTCCGCGAGGTCGTGGACGTCACCGGCATCGTCCTCACCAAGCTCGACGGCTCGGCCAAGGGCGGCATCGTGGTCGCCGTCCAGCGTGAGCTCGGGGTGCCGGTCAAGCTGGTCGGCGTGGGCGAGGGAGCCGACGACCTGGCGCCCTTCGACCCGGAGACGTTCGTGGACGCACTGCTCGACCAGGGCTGAGCACGAGCCGGGCGAACCCGCCGGCTCAGGGCCGCAGCGGTCTCAGCCCTTGGTGCTGATGCCGTGCAGCACGAAGTCGACGAGGTGGTCCAGGTCGGCCATCGTGGGCACGTCCTGCCCGATCACGGCCCGCATCGAGACCAGGCTGCCGACGAGCTGGACCACGGTCCTCATCGGGATGTCCGGGCGGACCTCACCGCGAGCGATGGCCCGTTCGAAGACCTCGCTGGCGCTCTGCTCGGCGCGCTCGCGGGCCTCGCGGTAGAGGTTGGCGATCCGGTCGTCGCGCATGGACTCCTTGATCGTGGTGCGCACGTAGTCCATGCCGGCGGGGGAGTTCACGAAGGCGAGCACGGCGGCGTACATGGCGCGCAGGTCCTCGCGGATGGAGCCGGTGTCGGGGGCCGGCAGCTCGTCACGGTAGAGCCGCTCCATGGCCGCCACGGCCAGGTCTTCCTTGCGTGCCCAGCGACGGTAGACCGTGGCCTTGCCGACGCCGGCATTGCTGGCGACCTCGTCGACGGTCATGCTGTCGAAGCCGCGCAGGAGGATCAGCGACGAGGCAGCAGCAAGGATCCGGCCGTCGGCCGCGGGGTCGCGGGGACGGCCGCGCTTGCGGCGTACTTCGGGGGCGGCTGCGGTGTTGACGGCAGCTGCCACAGTGCTGGATTCCACGCCGTGAGCATAAGTTCGGCCCAACAGTCGCCGTGGGTATTTCCGGAAATAGGTGCATTTCACGCAGGCGTAACACCACCCATGAATGTGTGACGACACCGAAACACAAGGCGCCGGACGCCGAAACCTCCGGATCGCAGAGTTGCTGCACCGGGATCCACGGCTCACTCGACAGCGGCGTCGGACGAGGCCGTCCCGGTCGATGTTCTCTCACCTCTGGAGGTTCCATGGATACCGGCGATACTGCCTGGGTGTTGGCGTCGGCGGCGCTCGTGCTGCTGATGACACCCGGCCTCGCGCTCTTCTACGGCGGCATGGTCCGCGCGAAGAGCGTCCTGAACATGATGATGATGAGCTTCGGAGCGCTGGCGTTGATCAGCGTGCTCTGGGTGCTCTACGGCTACTCGATGGCCTTCGGCAACGACGTCGGCGGCGGGCTCCTGGGCAACCCCGGTGAGTTCTTCGGACTCAACGGGCTGATGAGCGAGGACTCGTTGGTCTTCACCGTCCCCTCGCTCGCGTTCGTCGCCTTCCAGGCCGTGTTCGCGATCATCACCGTCGCGCTGATCTCCGGCGCCATCGCCGACCGGGCACGCTTCGGTCCGTGGATGGTCTTCGCCGGCATCTGGGCGACCGTCGTCTACTTCCCGGTTGCGCACTGGGTGTTCTCCTTCGACGGCGGCACCGCAGCGGTCGGCGGATGGATCGCCAACAACCTGGCGGCCATCGACTTCGCGGGTGGCACCGCGGTGCACATCAACGCCGGCGCCGCGGGCCTGGCCCTGGCGCTGGTCCTCGGCAAGCGCGTGGGCTGGAAGAAGGACCCGATGCGGCCGCACAACCTGCCGCTCGTGATGCTCGGAGCCGGCCTGCTGTGGTTCGGCTGGTTCGGCTTCAACGCAGGCTCGGCACTGGGTGCCAACTCGGTGGCCGCTGTGGCCTGGATCAACACCCTGGGCGCCACCGCCGCTGCGGCTCTGGGCTGGCTGCTGGTGGAGCGCCTCCGGGACGGTCACCCGACCTCCCTGGGTGCCGCATCCGGCGTGGTGGCCGGGCTCGTGGCCATCACCCCGGCCTGTTCGTCGGTGAGCCCGGTCGGAGCGCTCGTGCTCGGCTTCGTGGCCGGGATCCTGTGTGCTCTCGCGGTCGGGTTGAAGTACCGCTTCGGCTTCGACGACTCGCTCGACGTGGTCGGCGTACACCTGGTCGGCGGGCTGTTCGGCACGATCGCGATCGGTCTGGTGGCGACCTCGGCTGCTCCTGCCGGAGTCGACGGCTTGTTCTACGGCGGTGGGTTCGACCAGCTCTGGCGCCAGATTGTCGGGGCCGGCGCGGTGCTGCTCTACTCGTTCGTCCTGACCTACGTCATCGGCACCGCCGTCGACAAGACGATGGGCTTCCGGCTCGACGCAGAGGACGAGGTCGACGGGATCGACTTCACCGAGCACAGCGAGACGGCGTACGACTTCGTCGCGCGCGGCGGTGGCGCCAGCCTCCTGGGCGGCTCGTCCGCCCTCGCCCCCAGCCAGGTGGGCGCCAAGAGCGAGGGGGTCAACGCATGAAGCTCGTGACAGCGGTCATCAAGCCGCACAAGTGGGAAGAGGTCCGGGCCGCGCTCGAGGCGTTCGGGGTCACCGGGATGACCGTGAGCGAGGTCAGCGGCTACGGACGCCAGAAGGGGCACACCGAGGTCTACCGCGGTGCGGAGTACGACATCGCGCTGGTGCCGAAGATCCGGATCGAGATCCTGGTCGACGACGCCGACGTGGACGACGTGGCCGGGATCGTGGTCAAGTCGGCGCAGACCGGCCGGATCGGGGACGGCAAGGTCTGGGTCTCGCCGGTGGACAGCGTCGTGCGGGTGCGCACCGGAGACCGGGACGAGGCGGCCATCTGACGGCGGCACGCGGCGCACGACGTCGCCGTAACACGTAGGAAACACGGCCTGCGGGCGCGTCACGAAGTCGAAACACGTGACGCGCCCGCAGGTAACGTGCTGCCGCGAAAGTGATCTGCCATGACCCCACTCACCGCCGTAGCCGGCGCGGTCAGCGAGTCCCTGACCCGTTCCGCGCCCGCCCAGGTGCTCGCCACGATCGACACCGGCGACACGGCCTGGTTGCTCGCTGCCTCAGCCCTGGTGCTGCTGATGGCCCCCGGTCTCGCCCTGTTCTATGGCGGGATGGTGCGCTCCAAGAGCGTGCTGAACATGATGATGATGACGTTCGGCGCACTCGCTGCGATCACTGTCGTCTGGGTGCTGGTCGGCTACTCGCTGGCGTTCGGGGACGACCTCGGCGGCGGCCTGGTCGGGGACCCGGGGCAGTACTTCGGGCTGCAGGCGCTCCTCGGCGAGGACGCCGACAGCTGGCTCAGCGTGCCGGTGATCCTGTTCGCGATGTTCCAGGGGCTGTTCTGCGTGATCACGGGTGCGCTGGTCTCCGGCGCCATCGCCGACCGGGCCAGGTTCGGTGCCTGGATGGTGTTCGTGTCGGTGTGGACCGTGCTGGTCTACGCCCCGATCGCGCACTGGGTATTCGACGCGGATCGTGACGGGCACTCCGGGGGGTGGCTGCTCAACCGGGTCGGCACCATCGACTTCGCCGGCGGGATGGCGGTCGAGATCTGCTCCGGCGCCTCGGCGCTGGCCCTGGTCCTGGTGATCGGCTCCCGGGTCGGGTTCGGCAAGGACGCCATGCGGCCGCACAACCTGACCCTGGTCATGCTCGGGGCCGGGTTGCTCTGGTTCGGCTGGTACGGCTTCAACGCCGGTTCGGCCCTCGGCGCCAACCACACGGCCGCCGTCGTCTTCGTGACCACGACCTGTGCCGCCGCCGCGGGTGCCCTCGGCTGGCTGGCCCTCGAGCGCTGGCGGGACGGGCACCCGACCACGCTCGGTGCAGCGTCCGGCATGGTCGCCGGACTGGTCGCCATCACGCCCAGCGGCGGTTCCGTCACCCCGATCGGGGCGTTGCTCATGGGTCTGGCCGCCGGCGTCGTCTGTGCGCTCGCCGTCGGCCTGAAGTACCGCTGGCGCTACGACGACTCCCTCGACGTGGTCGGGGTCCACCTGGTCGGTGGCCTCGTCGGCACGATCGGCATCGGCCTGCTCGGCTCGGCGGCCGCGCCGGCCGGGGTGGCCGGGCTCTTCTACGGCGGGGGCGTCGACCAGCTCGGCAGGCAGCTGCTCGGGGCGGCGGTCGTGCTCGTCTACGCCTTCGTGGTCTCGGGTGCGATCGCGTGGGCGGTCCACCGGTTCATGGGGTTCCGGATCGACGAGGAGCACGAGGTCACCGGGATCGACCAGATGGTGCATGCCGAGACGGCGTACGACCTGCACTCCACGGCGGGCACCCGCAGCAGCGGCGGCTTCCACGCACCCAAGGCGACGACCGGGCCCTTCGCGGGCTCGGCGCAGGAATGACTGAGAGGCTGAAGAGATGAAGATCGTCACAGCGGTGATCAAGCCGCACAAGTGGGAAGAGGTCCGGACTGCGCTGGAGGCTGTCGGGATCACCGGCATGACCGTGAGCGAGGTCAGCGGCTACGGGCGCCAGAAGGGCCACACCGAGGTCTACCGCGGTGCGGAGTACGACATCGCGCTGGTGCCCAAGGTGCGCCTGGAGATCGTGCTCGACGACGCCGACGTCGGGGCGGTGACCGACGCCATCGTCGGTGCCGCTGCGACCGGCCGGATCGGGGATGGCAAGGTGTGGGTCTCTCCGGTGGAGACGGTCGTGCGCGTGCGCACCGGCGACCGCGACGAGTCAGCCGTGTGACCGCAGCCGAGCGTGCCGAGCGGACGCGCGTCGCGGACCAGCTGTGCGCGGACGCATTCGCGTCCACGGGATGCCCCGAGACGGGCGTGGCCCTGGTCGCCGTCGGTGGCTACGGCCGGCAGGAGCTCGCCCCGTTCAGCGACCTCGACGTCGTGCTGGTGCACGATCCCGAGGTCGAGGTGGGGGAGTGGGCCGGTCAGGTGTGGTACCCGTTGTGGGACTCCGGGGCGAACATCGACCACTCCGTCCGCAGCGTCACCGAGGTGCTCGCCCAGGCCGCGGCGGACCTTCGCGTGGCCACCGGGATGCTCGACGCCCGCCACCTCGCCGGGGACCCGAACCTGACCCTGCGGTTGCGGACCGCCGTGCTGACCCAGTGGCGTCGGGACGCGCGCACCCGGATCGAGGAGCTGCACGAGCTGGTCTCCGGCCGCGGTGAGGTGGCCGGCGAGCTGGCGCACGCGTCGGTCCCGGACCTCAAGGAGTCGGTGGGCGGGCTGCGGGACGCCACCGTGCTCAAGGCCCTGGTGGCCAGCTGGCTGGTCGACGTACCCCACGGCGACCTGGAGCGCTGCCGGATGGCACTGCTCGACGTTCGAGATGCCCTGCACGCGGTCGCAGGACGGGCCACGGACCGGGTCGCGCCCGAGCTCTGGGACGACATCGCGGCGAAGCTGGGCCTGCCGAGCGGGAACGACGCCCAGATCCACACCCGCTCCCTCGCCAGACGGCTGACCCACATCTCCCGCCTGGCCTGGCGTCGAGCGGAAGCCGTGCAGCGGCAGCCGAGCCCCACCGGTGCGCGCCGACCCCAGCTGGAGCCGATCGCCCCCGGAGTGGCGATCTCCCACGAGGAGATCGTCCTCGACCGCGGTGCCCGACCCGACCGGGACCCGTTGCTGCTGCTGCGTGCCGCGGCCGAGGCGGCCGAGCGCGACCTCGTCCTCGCCCCGACGACCGCCGCCCGACTCGCGCAGGAGAGCCCTGCCCTGCCCGACCCGTGGCCGGCGGGTGCCCGCGACCTGTTCGTGCGGCTGCTCGCCGCCGGACCGGGTCTGCAGGGCGTGTGGGAGACCCTCGACGAGACCGGGGCGATCGAGCGGATCCTGCCCGAGTGGGAGCGGGTCCGACTGCTTCCGCATGCCTCGGTGGTGCACCGGTTCACCGTCGACCGGCACCTGGTGGAGACGTGCATCGAGGCCTCCTCGTTGATCCGCCGGGTGGCGCGCCCCGACGTGCTGATGGTGGCGGCGCTGCTGCACGACATCGGCAAGGGCCAGCTCACCGAGCACTGCGTGGCCGGGGAGCCGATCGCGCGTGCCATCGCCGAGAGGATCGGCTTCGACACCCGGGAGGTCGGGCTGATCGGCGCGCTGGTGCGCTGGCACCTGCTGCTGCCGGAGACCGCGACCACGCGCGACCCGGACGAGCCGGCCACGATCGAGCTGGTGACGTCGCGGGTGGGGGACCGCGAGGAGCTGGAGCTGCTCGCGGCGCTGACCGAGGCCGATGCCCGGGCGACCTCGGACAAGGCGTGGACGAGGTGGCGGGCATCCCTGGTTGCGACGCTGGTGCGCCGGGCCGCCGCCGTGCTCGCCGACGAGGCACTCCCGGACGAGCCGCCGGTGGAGGTCGAGCTGCCCGCCCGGGTCCTCGACGACCCGGATGCGGTCTCGGTGATCGTGAGCGACACCGACGACGGGTCGCGCATCACCGTGGTCTCCCGGGACCGGGTCGGCCTGCTGGCAGACGCGGCCGCGATGCTCGCGCTGCAGAAGGCCTCTGTGCGCGCAGCCAGAGCCTGGACCCAGGACGGCTTCGGAGTATCGGTGTGGGAGATCGCGGAGACCGCCCTCGACGACGTGATCCTCCGGCAACGCCTCGAGGCGATCGTGGACGGCCGCGTCGACGCGGCCGAACGCCTGAGCCGGGTCACGCCGGTCACCCTGGAGCCGACCGTGGTCGTGCGCCCGGAGGCATCACCCACGGCCACCGTCGTGGAGGTGCGCTGCGCCGACCGCCCGGGCCTGATCCACACCGTGTGCGCCGCGCTGGCCACGCTGGACGTCTCGGTCCGTTCGGCGCACGTCTCCACGCTGGGACCCCAGGCGGTGGACGTCTTCTACGTCCAGGAGGCCTCCGCCGGCGCCCTCTCCGACGAGCGAGCGGCGTCCGCGGCGCACGCTGTCCGGCAGGCGTTGGTGGACACCTTCGCTCCGCGATGAGCGCCACGGTCCCGGGTGCGGCTACCCTTGCAGACCGGTCGCGAGAGTCACGACCAGACCATGTCCACCGGCACCCGAGGAACCTCACACGTGTTCGCCACGCTCTCTGATCGCCTGTCCGACACCTTCAAGAACCTTCGCGGCAAGGGGAAGCTGTCCGAGGCCGACATCGACGCCACCGGGCGTGAGATCCGGCTCGCGCTGCTCGAGGCCGATGTGGCCCTGCCCGTGGTCAAGGACTTCGTTGCCGCGGTCAAGGAGCGCGCCCGCGGGACCGAGGTCAGCCAGGCGCTCAACCCCGCCCAGCAGGTCATCAAGATCGTCAACGAGGAGCTCGTCGCGATCCTCGGTGGCGAGACCCGCCGACTGCGGTTCGCCAAGAACCCGCCCACCGTGATCATGCTCGCCGGCCTCCAGGGCGCGGGAAAGACCACGCTCGCGGCCAAGCTCGCGGTCTGGCTCAAGGAGCAGGGCAAGAGCCCGATGCTGGTGGCCGCCGACCTCCAGCGCCCGAACGCCGTCAAGCAGCTCCAGGTCAATGGTGAGCGCGCCGGCGTCACGGTCTATGCGCCCGAGCCGGGCAACGGCGTCGGCGACCCGGTTGCCGTCGCCCGCGCCGGCGTCGAGGAGGCGAAGCGCACGCTGCACGACGTGGTGATCGTCGACACGGCCGGCCGTCTCGGCATCGACGAGGAGCTGATGCGCCAGGCCGCGGACATCCGCGACGCCGTCACTCCCGACGAGGTCCTCTTCGTCGTCGACGCGATGATCGGTCAGGACGCCGTCAGGACGGCCCAGGCTTTCCTCGACGGGGTCGGCTACGACGCCGTCGTACTCACCAAGCTCGACGGTGACGCCCGCGGCGGTGCGGCGCTCTCGATCGCCAAGATGACCGGCAAGCCGGTGATGTTCGCCTCGAACGGCGAGAAGCTCACCGATTTCGACCTGTTCCACCCCGACCGGATGGCCGGTCGCATCCTCGACATGGGTGACCTGCTCACCCTGATCGAGCAGGCGGAGAAGACCTTCGACGCCGACCAGGCCGCCAAGGCGGCCGCGAAGCTGCAGGGCCAGGGTGGTGAGTTCACCCTCGACGACTTCCTCGAGCAGATGCAGCAGGTCCGCAAGATGGGCTCGCTCACCAAGATGCTCGGGATGCTGCCCGGCATGGGGCAGTTCCGTGACCAGCTCGAGAACTTCGACGAGCGCGAGATCGACCGGATCCAGGCGATCATCCAGTCGATGACGCCGGCTGAGCGGGCCAACCCCAAGATGATCGACGGCTCCCGCCGCGCCCGCATCGCCAAGGGCTCCGGCCGCCAGGTCTCCGACGTCAACCAGCTCGTCGACCGCTTCTTCGAGGCCCGGAAGATGATGCAGCAGATGGCCCGCGGAGGTGCCCCCGGCCTGCCCGGCATGCCCGGCGTCGGCCTGGGCAAGAAGGCCAAGGGTCGCCAGGCACCCCAGGCCAAGAAGGCCAAGGGCAAGCGCGTCTCCGGCAACCCCGCCAAGCGGGCCCAGCAGGAGATCGACGGCCCCGCCGACAAGCCGGCCGCCGCCTCCGGCAGCGCCTTCGGCCTCGAACCGGGACAGAACCTCCCCGCCGACTTCGACCCCACCCAGCTCCCGGACCTCTCGAAGTACCTCAAGTAGTCCCAGGAGTTCACAGGTTTCCCACGGTCCCGTGGGAAACACCAGCTTCCCGTGCTTTGCAAAGGACGGGAAGCTAGGGATTACCACGTTCCCGTGGGAAACCACGGCGACCCGGCCCGCGATAGCGTCGGCGCATGGCTGCACAGCGATTCCGGGGGCCGGTGCTTCCCGATGGTGAGGCGCGAGACCTGTACGTCGTCGACGGGATGGTCACCTACGAGCCGCAGGCGGGTGCCGAGACGGTGGCGGAGGGGTGGATCGTGCCCGGGCTGGTCGACGCGCACTGCCACCTCGGGCTCGACGACGACGGGGCGATCAGCGACGAGGCGACCGAGCAGCAGGCCATCGCGGACCGTGACGGTGGCGCGCTGCTGATCCGTGACTGTGGCTCGGCGGCGGACACGGCGTGGATCCACGAGCGCGAGGACCTCCCGCGGTTGATCCGCGCTGGTCGGCACATCGGCCGCACCAAGCGGTACATCCGCAACTACGCCCACGAGGTGGAGCCGGCTGAGCTGCCGGCGGTCGTCGCCGAGGAGGCACGTCGCGGCGACGGCTGGGTGAAGCTGGTGGGGGACTGGATCTCCCGGGAGGAGGGCGACCTCGCGCCGTCGTTCCCGCCCGAGGCGTTCGCCGAGGCGATCCGGGTGGCGCACGAGCACGGCGCCAAGGTCACCGCGCACTGCTTCGGGCGCGAGGTCCTCGGCGGCCTCCTGGATGCGGGGATCGACTGCATCGAGCACGGCACCGGTCTCAGCCTCGACCTGATCGAGCAGATGGTCGCTGGCTCCGTGGCGTTGGTGCCGACCGTGATGCAGCTGGAGAAGTTCCCGCAGTACGCCGAAGCGGGCGCGGAACGGTTCCCCGACTACGCCGAGACGATGACCGACCTGCACCGCAGGCGCCGCGACACGATCATGGCCGCCTACGAGGCCGGGGTGGCGATCTATGCGGGATCCGACGGCGGAGGCGTCGCCCGGCACGGCAACCTCTCGGGCGAGGTGGTCGCCCTGGCCGGACTGGGCGTGCCGGTCGCCGACGCCCTGGGGGCCGCGTCCTGGCGCGCCCGCGCGTGGCTCGGCCTCGACGGCACCCTGGCGGAGGGGACACCGGCCGACTTCGTCGTCTACGGCCGCGACCCGCTGGCGGACCTGTCCGTGCTCGCGGAGCCCACCCGGATCGTGCTCCGCGGCCGGGTCGTTGGCTGAGCTCTCGGTCGAGAGCGCCGTCGCACGACGGCTGCGCGACGCCGGCTGCGTGTTCGCCGCCGAGGAGGCAGCGCTGCTGATCGCCGAGTCAGCGACCGCGGAGGAGCTGGAGGTCGCCGTACGACGACGCGCGGGCGGCGAGCCGCTGGAACAGGTGCTCGGCTGGGCGGACTTCCACGGGCTGCGGATCACCGTGAGCCAGGGAGTCTTCGTGCCGCGCCGCCGCAGCGAGGCCCTGGTCGACCTGGCCGTCGAGCTCCTCGGGACGGTCGGCCCCGCCCCGATCGTGGTCGACCTGTGCTGCGGCTCCGGTGCCATCGGCGTGGCGGTTGCTGCTGCTGCCGGATGCCGCATCGAGCTGCACGCCGCCGACCTCGACCCGGCGGCGGTGGCGTGCGCGCGGCGCAACGTCACCGAGGGTCAGGTGCACGAGGGGGACCTCTTCGACGCACTCCCGGCGGCGCTCGGAGGGCGGGTCGACCTGATCGTCGCCAATGCTCCCTACGTGCCCACCGCGGAGATCCGGCTGATGCCGCCCGAGGCTCGGCTCCACGAGCACCGGGTCGCGCTCGACGGCGGTGACGACGGCCTCGCGCTCCACGGACGGATCGCGTCGGGGGCAGCGCACTGGCTCAGCCGAAGCGGGACCCTGTTGCTCGAGACCAGCCGGCACCAGGCCGAGGCCACCGCGGCGCACTGCCGCACCGCCGGCCTGATCGCGGAGGTGGTCGTGCGAGACGACGTGGATGCCGTTGTCGTGCGAGCGATTTCGGACCCGGGGCAGTCATCTGGCACAATGGCAGGCTGAGTCGTACGCCGCTCGGACCCTCTCATCCGGACGGTGCACGCCCACCGGGTCACCACCGCACCTGGCCCCACCGGGTCGCGGAAGCCCAACCACTACACACTCTCAAGGAGACACCACAAACGTGGCCGTCAAGATTCGCCTGAAGCGCATGGGCAAGATCCGTCAGCCCTACTACCGCGTCGTCGTCGTCGACTCCCGCAAGAAGCGGGACGGCAAGGTCATCGAGGAGATCGGCAAGTACCACCCCAAGGAGGAGCCGTCGTTCATCGACGTCGTCTCCGACCGGGCGCAGTACTGGCTCGGGGTCGGCGCTCAGCCGTCCGAGGCCGTCGAGGCGATCCTCAAGGTGACCGGTGACTGGCAGAAGTTCAAGGGCCTCCCGGGTGCCGAGGGCACGCTGCGCACCAAGGAGCTCAAGCGCGACAAGATCGAGCTGTTCAACGAGGCCCTCAAGGACGTGGCGAACGAGCCCAAGTCCGACGCGGTGACCAAGAAGTCCGCCAAGAAGATGGCCAAGTCGGAGACGGTCGACGAGTCGGCCGCCGCCGAGAAGCCGGCCGCCGAGAAGGCTGAGAAGTCCGAGAAGGCCGAGAAGCCTGCCGCCGAGGCAGCTGTCGAGTCGCCCGCCGAGGCTCCTGCCGAGGCCAAGGCCGAGGAGACCCCCGAGGCCACGGCCGCAGAGGCTCCTGCTGCCGACGCCCCTGCCGCGGACGCCGAGAAGTCCGAGGCCTGACCGGCATGCTCGCCGAGGCACTGGAGCACCTGGTCCGCGGGATCGTGGAGCACCCCGACGACGTGGTCGTGCGCGACAAGGAGCTGCGTCGCGGCTCGATCCTCGAGGTTCGGGTGCACCCCTCGGACCTCGGCAAGGTGATCGGACGCGGCGGCCGCACCGCCACCGCGTTCCGCACGGTGATCAGCTCGCTGGCGGGTCGCGCCGGTGCGCGCATCGACTTCGTGGACGTCGACCGCACGCGCTAGTCACCTGCCGACGCACAACGTCACACCACAGCGTCCAGCAACAACGGCCAGGGGCACCTTCTCCCGCGTGGAGAATGGTGCCCCTGTCGTCTCCCAGGAGGATCAGTGGAACCGAGCCGCGCAAGCAGCGAGTACGTCGTGGTCGGTCGGATCGGTCCGGCGCACGGGCTGAAGGGCGACGTCTTCGTCGAGCCCCGGACCGATGAGCCCGAGCGTCGGTTCGCCCCCGGCGCGGTGCTGCGAGCAGGCACGCGCGAGCTGACCGTCCTCGGCTCCCGGACCCACTCGGGTCGGCTGGTCGTGCGGTTCGAGGGCGTCGCGGACCGCAGCACGGCCGAGGCCGCCCGCGGCCTGGAGCTGAGCGTCCAGGTCGATCCCACCGAGCGGCCCGAGGACCCCGAGGAGTTCTACGACCACCAGCTCGTGGGTCTCACGGTCGTGACCGCGGACGGTGTGGCCGTGGGGGAGGTCGACCGCGTCCAGCACGGCGCCGCCCAGGACCTGCTGGTCATCCGCACCCCGGAGCGGGAGGTGCTGTTCCCGTTCGTGACCCAGCTCGTGCCCGAGGTCGATGTCGCGGGAGGGCGGATCGTCATCGACGACCGGCCCGGGCTCCTGGACGAGCTCTGAGCCGTGCGCATCGACATCGTCTCCATCTTCCCCGACTACCTGGCGCCCCTGGGGCTGTCGCTGCCCGGCAAGGCCCAGGCCGCCGGGCTCCTGGACGTGCAGGTCCATGACCTGCGTGACTGGGCCACCGACCGGCACCACACGGTGGACGACACGCCCTACGGGGGCGGTGCGGGCATGGTGATGAAGCCGGAGCCGTGGGGCGCGGCCCTCGATGCCGTCCTCGCGGAGCGCGCGGCGACTGCCGACCCCGCCGGTCCCCCCTCCCGCCCGACCCTCGTGGTGCCGACACCCTCCGGCGAGCCGTTCACCCAGGACGTGGCCGCCGACCTGGCCACGCGGGACCACCTCGTCTTCGCGTGCGGCCGCTACGAGGGCATCGACCAGCGGGTGATGGATGAGGCGGCCGGCTCGATGGAGGTGCGCGAGCTCTCCATCGGTGACTACGTGCTCAACGGTGGCGAGGTGGCTGCGCTCGCCATCGTCGAGGCGGTGGTGCGGCTGCTGCCCGGGTTCATGGGCAACGCCGCCTCGCTGACCGAGGAGTCCCATGCCAACGGGCTGCTCGAGTACCCCGTCTACACCAAGCCCGCCAGCTGGCGCGGCCACGACGTCCCCGCCGTGCTGCTGTCCGGCGACCACGCCCGGATCGCGAGCTGGCGCCACGACGAGTCCGTACGCCGCACCGCCGAGCGCCGCCCCGACCTGGCCCACGGCACGAGCGTGGTGCCGTTGGGCGACCTCGCCGCCCGGGTGCGACTGGCAGTGCCCTCGGACGCACCGGAGCTGCTGACCCTCCAGCGTGCCTGCTGGGTCCAGGAGGCCCAGGACAACCCGGGCGTGCACATCCATGCCCTGCACGAGGACCTGGCCGACGTCCAGCGGTGGATGGGGGAGTGGACGACCCTCGTGCTGCGCGTCGACGACCGGTTGGTGGGCGCTGCCCGCGGCCGTCGGGTCGAGAACACCTGGGACGTCGGCCGGGTGATGGTCGCCCCCGACCTCCAAGGTCGCGGCGTGGGTCGGCTGCTGCTCGACCTGATCGAGCGGGCCGCCCCTCCGGGAGCGACCCGGTTCGAGCTGTTCACCGGCGCCCGCAGCGAGCGGAACATCAAGATGTACAAGAAGGCCGGCTACCGGATGTCGCGCGAGCCGAGCGACGATCCGGGCGCGGTCCGGCTGGAGAAGCGCCGCCGCTGAGGTGGCCGGAGGGGTCCGGCGCGGTGTGACGGACCACCGATTTCGTCGTACCCCCCGGGCTGTGGCAAAATCGGTCCTTGGCTCAGCGAGCCAGAGCAACCGTCCGCCGCGTGCGGTCGGTGTTCACGGTCCACCTGCCACAGGGGGCGGTCCGTGTGGCACACCGCTGGGGCGCCCGAACACTCACTTCACCATGCCGTGGATGACCTGTGGCAGTCACGAGGAGACATCATGTCGAACGTCATTGACGAACTGTCCGGACAGATCAAGCGCGACGACGTGCCCGCCTTCCGGGCCGGTGACAACATCAAGGTGCACGTCAAGGTCGTCGAGGGCAACCGCTCGCGAATCCAGGTCTTCCAGGGTGTCGTCCTGAAGATCCAGGGCGCCGGCATCGGCCGCACCTTCACGGTGCGCAAGGTCTCCTTCGGCGTCGGCGTCGAGCGGACCTTCCCGATGCACTCGCCGATCTTCGAGAAGATCGAGATCGTCACCCGCGGTGACGTCCGCCGCGCGAAGCTGTACTACCTCCGCAACCTGCGCGGCAAGGCAGCCAAGATCAAGGAGCGCCGCGAGGCCTGAGCCCTCGGCCGACCCGGCCACGGCTAGGCTCGAGGAGTGACTGACTTGGACGAAGCGGTGGGCTCCGACGACCGCTCAGGCGATCGACGCCAAGGCAAGTCAGGGAAGAAGCCGATGCCCCTGTGGCAGGAGACGATCCTGCTGCTCGGCCTCGCGCTCGTCCTGGCGATCGTGATCAAGAGCCTGTTCGTGCAGGCCTTCTACATCCCGTCGCCGTCCATGGAGCCGGAGTTCATCAAGAACGACCGGATCCTGGTGCAGAAGGTGTCCTACTGGGGCAGCGCCTCACCGAGCCGGGGCGACATCGTGGTGTTCGAGGACCCGGGCGGCTGGCTGGACGGGTCGGACGCAGGCGCCTCGCAGTCGTCGATCACCCGGCTGATGGAGAAGATCGGGCTCTACCCGACCGGTGGACACCTGGTGAAGCGGGTGATGGCGATCGGTGGCGACCGGATCGTCTGCTGCGACGCCCAGAACCGGATCACGATCAACGGCAAGGCGCTCGACGAGAAGGCCTACCTTCCCGAGGGCGCAGACCCCTCCGACATCAAGTTCGACCGGACCGTCCCCAAGAACCACATGTGGATGATGGGTGACAACCGGGCGTTCTCCTACGACTCGCGTGGTCACATGGGCGGTCCCGGCGGAGGCTTCGTCGACGAGGACCTCGTCGTGGGCAAGGTGTTCGCGCTGATCTGGCCCTACAAGCGGGCCGAGTTCGTGCACCGCCCCGCCACGTTCGAGGACATCCCGGACGCGAGATGAGCAGGTCATGACCGGGTTGCCTCGTGGTGCGACGGTCCGCCGCGACGCCGGCCTCTACGGCTACGAGCGCGCACTGCGCCGCGCGGGCCTGACACCCGTCGCCGGTGTCGACGAGGCCGGACGCGGGGCCTGCGCCGGTCCGCTCGTGGCCGCTGCCGCGATCCTGCCGGAGGGGAAGGCGGGTCAGGTCCCGGGCCTGGCCGACTCCAAGCTGCTCACCGCGAAGTCGCGAGAGCGCTGCTACGAGCAGGTCCTGCGGCGAGCCCTGGCCTGGTCCGTCGTGGTCGTCGAGCCGGCCGAGTGCGACCGGCTGGGGATGCACGTCGCCAACGTGGAGGCGCTGCGCCGCTCGCTGGCCCGGCTGGAGCTGCGGCCGGCGTACGTCCTGACCGACGGGTTCCCGGTGGACGGCCTCGAGGTGCCCGGCCTGGCCATGTGGAAGGGTGACCGCGTGGCCGCCTGCATCTCGGCCGCGTCGGTGATCGCCAAGGTCACCCGCGACCGGATCATGTGCGACCTGCACGAGGAGTACCCCGCCTACGACTTCGCCACGCACAAGGGCTACATCACCGCGGAGCACTCCGAGGCCCTTGCCGAGCACGGCCCGAGCGCGGTGCACCGGATGAGGTTCGTCAACGTGCGGCGAGCCGCCGGGATCACCGATGACCCACCCCTCAGTCTGGAGCCCCAGCTCGAGCTGTGGGACCCCACCGACGTCGACCTTCAGGAGGTTGTGAGATGAGCACCGAGGACCTCGAGAAGTACGAGACCGAGATGGAGCTCAACCTCTACCGGGAGTACCGCGACGTCGTCGGGATCTTCAAGTACGTCGTGGAGACCGATCGCCGCTTCTACCTGTGCAACCAGGTCGACGTGAAGGCGCGCACCGAGGCCGGGGACGTCTTCTTCGAGGTCACGCTGACCGATGCGTGGGTGTGGGACATGTACCGCCCGGCGCGCCGGCTCGCGAAGAACGTCAAGGTGCTCACGTTCAAGGACGTGAACGTCGAGGAGCTCAGCCACGCCGAGATCGAGCTGCCCAAGCTCTGAGACCGAAGCCCCGTCGTCGGTCCGGATTGTCGGATTTGGCATTCCCAGGACGGCTCTGGCACCAGCGGTCTAACGTTTCCTCCTCGGATGGAGGAACTCGGGTCGATGTGGTTTTTCGGTGGAAGCGCGCGCGCCAAGAGGCGTGGTCAGGCCGGTGCGGTCGCGGTAGAGGCTGCGCTGGTGACGCCCATCCTGTTCATGCTGGTGTTCGGGATGATCGAGTTCGCGTTCGTGATGCGCGACTACGCCGGTGTCAGCTCGAGCGTGCGCACCGGATCGCGGATCGCCTCGACCGGCGCCGACGCCGGGCCGGGCACCTGCGAGGCGGGGCCGCTGGCTCCGCCGTGCACCGGTGCCTCCTCGCCGGCGCTCGCCCAGGAGGCGGCCGACGCCATCCAGCGGGCAGGTTCGGCGATGCCTCCGGACTCCATCAACTACATCCTGGTGTTCAAGGCCAACTCTGCGGGCTATCCGGGGCCGGAGTCGAACCGGACGATGCCGACGGACTGCTCGGCCACCCTGAACTGCGTCAAGTTCGTCTGGCGCAACGATCTCGACGCGTTCCGCTACGGCGGCGGCAGCTGGGACTCCCGCTCGATCAGCGCCTGCTTCCCCGGGTCGGTGCTTCATCCGCTCGATCGGGTGGGTGTCTACCTCAATGCCTCGCACCCGATGATGACCGGGTTCTTCGGCGACTCGGTGACTCTTTCTGACCGGGGCGTCCTGAACTTCGAACCCTTGGCCACCCAGAGCTGCGGAGCGTTCCAGCACCAATGAGACGACCACTGAGCCTCCGGACGCGCCAGGTGCTGCGTCGTGTGCTGTCCCGCTCGTTCGCAAGGCGGGCCTCCGAAGCCGGCTACGCCGCCGTCCTCGTCGCGATCGTGGTGCCGGTCGTCGGCATCGGCTGCGCAGCCATCGCCGTGGACACCGGGATGTGGTACGTCGAGGTGGAGCAGGTCCAGAAGGCCGCGGACGCCGCCGCCCTGGCGGGTGTCCCGTTCCTGCCCCAGGACTTCGCGAGTGCCCGGGCGCGGGCCCTGGAGGTCGCCGCCCGCAACGGCTACGACAACACGGGCAGGAACTCCGTGTCGGTGACGATCGGCGCCAAGCCCACGCAGCTCAGCGTCGCCATCACCAGCACGATCGACAACCAGTTCGGCGCGATGATCGACATCCCCACGGCAACGGTCACGCGGGCGGGGGTGGCGGACTACCAGGGGCCGGCGCCGATGGGCAGCCCCTGCAACACCTTCGGCAACGAACCTGACCCCGGGAACGGCGGCGGCACCGCCCAAGGCCCGCTCCCGCTGGCCAACTGCATGCGGTCCCCCCAGTTCTGGGCGCTGGTCGAGGGGCCACAGACCGGCAAGGTGCAGGGTGACCGCTACCAGACCAAGGGGTGCGAGGAGAACGGCGTCGACGGGTGCACGGGCAAGACCAACGACGAGTACGACGAGTTCGGCTACGTCTTCGTGGTCAAGGTCGAGCCCCTGGCGATCGGCACCCCGATCGACCTGCAGCTCTACGACCCGATGATGGTCGCGACCGATCAGGACTGCGACGGACTGCCGAAGGAGGACAAGTTCGACGCCAACCCCCTGCCCACCAACCCCTACGTGATCAACAGCGACGCCCGCAACCGCTACACCAAGGACGGGCCGACGAGTCGCAGCTTCTGCACCGGGGACAGCTACCCCGGCAAGGGGTCGGGTGACAAGCCGAAGCAGAACCTGACCACCTCGTTCGTGCTGCGCGAGCAGTCGGACACGCAGAACGCCCGGAAGTCGCCGGTGCAGACGGACACCGCGGGAAGGCCCTGCATCCAGCAGTACGGCAGCTTCAACACCGAGGACAAGAAGCTCTCCGAGAAGGTCTTCAAGAGCGGCGAGCCCGAGTACGAGGACGAGGTCTCCCGCCAGTTCCACAACTGGGTCTCGTTGTGCACCTTCACCCCGAACCGCGCGGGTGACTACTACCTCCAGGTGCGCACCAACGTGTCCATGGGTGGGTCGGGCGGCCCCTTCATCCGGTCCGGGAACGCCGCGGCCGCTGCGGAGACCGGCAACACCACGACGGGGGAGGGGAGCAACGCCTTCGCGATCCGGGCCGTGACCCCGCTGGGCAAGGAGAGGTCGGTCGCGGTGGCGGGCTACAACCACATGCCGATCTTCGTGAACTCCGACGCGGCCACCGTGCAGTTCAACCTGATCCGGGTGCTGCCGGGGGCGGCAGGCCAGAAGATCTCGTTCAGCTACTACGACGCTGGCGACGCGCAGAGCAACGGTGACGTACAGGTGCAGGTCCCGACCGATGCCACGGGCTCGGCGCTGTCGACGCCGTTCCCCGGTGGTTGCTACGCGGAGGGTGGCTCGGCAGGATCGGGCACGGCCCTGACCAACTGCACCGCCCCCTTCGTCAAGGGGAGCGGCGGGACCTCCAAGAACAACGGCAAGACCGAGACGATCACGATCCCGATCCCAGCCGACTACAGCTGCAACTTCCTCTCGCTCGGTGGCTGCTGGTACCGCGTCAAGATCGGCTTCGGCAGTGGGTCGGTCCACGACGTCACGACCTGGGACGCCACCGTCATCGGTGACCCGGTGCGCCTGGTCAGGTGAGCAGGCCCGCCGTCGACGCCAGCCACCTCGTGCACCCACAGGGCCGACGTGGCGCGCTCATCCACAGCGCGCACCCGCTCGACACGCCGCTGACGTCGGCTGCGGTGTGCTCATGGCATGAGCAGACAGGCACGCAACAACAGCCTCGGCGCGTACGGCGAGCGAGTGGCCGCACAGCGGCTGGTCGACGAGGGGATGGTGCTGGTCGACCGCAACTGGCGGTGTGAGCTCGGCGAGATCGACATCGTCCTGCGGGACGGAGACGTCCTCGTCTTCTGCGAGGTGAAGACCAGGACGTCCACGAGGTTCGGTCACCCTCTCGAGGCGGTCGGTGCGACGAAGGGGGCGCGACTGCGTCGGCTGGCCGCACGCTGGCTCGTCGACCACGACGCCCACCCGCGGGAGGTTCGCATCGACGTCGTGGGCGTTCTGCTCGACGTGAGAGGCGTTGCCGACATCTCGCACCTGCGGGGTGTGGGCTGATGGTCGCCACCACCCACACGGTGTCGCTGCACGGCGCGGTCGGCCATGTGGTCGACGTCCAGGTCGACCTCTCCGACGGCATCATCGCCACAGCGCTCGTCGGCCGTCCCGATGCCTCGATCAACGAGGCCCGCGACCGGTGTCGTGCCGCCGTGAGCAACAGCGGCTTCAAGTGGCCCAACACCCGCCGGGTCACGATCCTGCTCTCGCCCGCCGACCTGCCCAAGCGCGGGCCGCACTTCGACCTTGCCATCGCGGTCGGGGTGCTGGCGGCGGCGGACAAGCAGTTCCCGCGTGACGGCCTGGCCGACGCCGTGATGATCGGGGAGCTCACCCTCGATGGACGGCTCCGCTGTGTTCCCGGCGTGCTCCCGATGACGATGGCGGCCGCAGCGCGAGGTCACAGCACCGTCTACGTCCCCGAGCCCCAGGCCGACGAGGCCGCGATGGTGCCCGGCATGCGAGTCTTCGGGGTCCGGTCGCTGGCGCAGGCGATGGCCCTCCTCTCGGGCGCCGAGGAGATTCCGGAGGCGCCCGCGGTGGAGCCGTTGTCCGGGTCGTCGCTGCTGTCCTGGCGCGGCGAGGAGCGCCTCGAGGACCTCGACATGTCCGACGTCATCGGCATGGCCGACACCCGTTACGCGATCGAGGTCGCCGCCGCGGGCGGTCATCACCTGATGCTCACCGGGCCGAAGGGCTCGGGCAAGACGACGTTGGCGGAGCGGATCCCCGGCCTGCTGCCGGACCTCGACGACGAGGAGTCCCTGGAGCTCACGGCGGTGCACTCCCTCTCGGGAGCACTGCCACCTGGCGCAGCCCGGCTGACCCGACCACCGTTCCGGGCGCCGCACCACTCCGCCTCACGCACCGGCATCCTCGGCGGTGGCAGCGGCCGCGTCCGACCGGGGGAGGTGAGCAGGGCACACCTGGGCGTGCTGTTCCTCGACGAGTTCCCGCTGTTCCCCACCGACGTGGTCGAGGCACTACGGGAGCCGCTCGAAGCAGGCGAGATCTCCATCTCCCGAGGCGAGGAGGACGCGGTCTACCCGGCCCGGGCGATGTTCGTCTTCGCCTGCAACCCGTGCCGCTGCGGCGAGTACCACCCGTTCGCACGCGACCACCAGTGCGTCTGCGGCGAGGTCAAGCGACGCGAGTACCGCAAGAAGATCTCCGGGCCGATCGCGGACCGGATCGACATCACCCGGTTCGTGGAGCCGCTGGCCGAGACCTCGCAGGTCCTGCCGTTCGAGCGGCCCGAGTCGAGCGAGGTTATCCGGGCACGGGTCGCCGCCGCGCGGTCCCGGCAGCGGGAGCGCTACTCCGGTTTGCCGTGGCGGCTCAATGTGCATGTTCCCGGCCCGATGCTGCGGGAGCGATGGTCGCTGAGCGAGCCGGCATCGCTCCGGCTGGACGACGAGGTCCGTTCGGGGAGGCTGACCCGCCGTGGTGCCGTCCGGGTGCATCGGGTGGCCTGGTCGGTCGCCGACCTCGCGGGCGTCGCCAGACCCGGCATCGACGAGCTCGACGTGGCCTTGCGGCTACGGACCTCGGCGCCGTTGCTGCTCGCCAGCCTGCCGGTCCACCACCCGGTCGAGCACGTGATCGGGATGTCATGACCGCGCGCGACGAGGAGCGGTTGGCACGTGTGGTGCTGTCCAGGGTCGGAGAGCCCGGCGACCCCCGGCTCACCGACCTCGTGGCCGACCTGGGTGCAACGGTCGTCCTCGCCCACCTGCAACGCCAGGCCTGCGACGAGGGCCTCGCTGCCGACCTGCGGGAGCGGCTGGGATCCACCGACCCCCTGCGGGAGCTCGAGTCCGCTGCGGCTCGCGGGCTCCGGTTCGTCTGCCCGGGTGACGACGAGTGGCCGTCGACGCTCGATGACCTTGCTCACGCCCCGCACCTGCACGAGCGTGGCGGCGTACCCCTGGGGCTGTGGTGCCGTGGACCTCTGCGGCTGGACCAGGCAGCGGCGCAGGCCGTGGCCGTGGTCGGGTCCCGATCAGCCACGACCTACGGCGCCGACGTGGCCGGCAGCATCGGTTCGACGCTGGCGAAGTCCTCGTGGACGGTGGTGTCGGGCGCCGCGTTCGGCATCGACCAGGCCGCGCACCGAGGAGCCCTGGCTGTCCGTGGGGCCACCGTCGCGGTGCTCGCCTGCGGTGCCGACCGGGCCTACCCGGCCGCGCACCGCACCCTGATCGACTACATCGCAGACGTCGGCCTGGTGGTCTCCGAGGCGCCTCCCGGCGGTGCGCCCACCCGGATCCGGTTCCTGGCCCGCAACCGGGTCATCGCAGGACTCGCCGCGGGAGCTGTGGTGGTGGAGGCCGCGGTGCGCAGCGGGGCACTCAACACCGCGAGCTGGGCGGGCGGTCTGGGACGGACGGTGATGGCCGTCCCCGGCCCCGTGACCAGTGCGCCGTCGGCCGGGGCACACCAGCTGGTTCGGGCGCGAGATGCCCTGCTGGTCACCTCCGGGGAGGAGGTGCTGGAGGCCGTCAGCCCGATGGGGGTGCACACGTTGTCCGATCCCCGGGAGGCGGAGCATCCCCGCGACCGGCTCTCGCCGACCCAGCGCCAGGTGCTCGACGCCGTTCCGCTCCTGCAGGCCGCCGAGACCGCGTCCATCGCCCGCACTGCCGGGATAGCCCGCAGCCGCACCCAGGAGTCACTCGGCGCACTGCACCGGGCCGGACTGGTCGAGCACTCGCTCGGCCGCTGGCGCCAGGTCCCAGAGCTGTCCGAATGACTCCAGGTGCCGTGGCCGGCAGCGGTCGCGCGACGACCAGCGCGCTCAGCTCAGGGAATCGGAGTCTCTGCGGTCGCACAGATCGCCTGGGCGTTCACCGTCCCGCCACCGACCGAGAGCGGGTCGGACACGACCACGGTCCAGGTCCCACCAGCGCTGGCGTAGCTGCCGTGGATCACGGGCTGGAACGCAGGGCCACCGCTCGGCACCAGCCCCCCGCCGATCACCCTCTTGCCCTCTGGGCAGCTGGCGGATGCCTGCTGGGTGGTCAACCCGCCGACGGTCACATCCGGACCGACCACGATCTCGTACCCGGAGACCCCGTCCTTGCCAGCCGCTCCCGGGGGGCCGTCCTTCCCGTCCTGGCCCGGCCGGCCGTCGGCGCCTGCAGGGCCGAGGTCGCCCTTCTCCGGTGCCAGCTGGGTGCTGCTCGCGCCGTCGACGCCCGGGACTCCGGCGGCGCCGCGAGGGCCACGCGGCCCCTGTGCGTGCAGCATCGAGCGCACCATGTCGTTGAGATCCCGGTAGCCGACGGTGCCGTTCTTGATGTCCACCGACCGGACGGCGCCGTTCCTGATGTCGACGGACCGGACGGTGCCGTTCTTGATGTCCTTCGACGTGACATAGCTGCCCGCGGTAGCGCCCCCGATGCCTCCGGCGGTCACGAGGAGGATCGCGCCAGCGGCGACTGCGGTTGGCTTGCCCAGGTTCATGTGAGAGGTGTCCGTTTCTCTGGCCGGGGCCGGGGGGAGTGATCAAGTCACCCGGGTGTGGCAACGGTAGGAGCACCGAGCCAACCGATCTGGTAGTTGCCCAAAGATGGTTCATAGGTGTCAGACAGGCCGGAATCGGGCTGGCGGTGACGTCCGTGTCTGCCGGCCATCGTGAGCCGGACTTCGTAGGCTGACGGCATGGACGACCTGCCGGAGGAGATGGCGACCGCGCTCGCGGCCTACGAGCGCCACCTCTCCTCCGAGCGGGATCTGGCGGCGCACACCGTGCGCGCCTACCTCGGCGATGTGGCCGGCATGCTCGGGCACGCGGCGGCGCTCGGCCACACCGGCGTGGGCTCCCTCGACCTGCGCACCCTGCGCAGCTGGCTGGCCAAGCAGCAGACGCTGGGCAAGGCGCGTTCCACGATGGCTAGGCGTGCCACAGCGGTCCGGGTGTTCACGGCGTGGGCCCTGCGGAGCGGCCGCGCGGACACGGACCCCGGCGCTGCACTCGGGGTCCCCAAGGCACACAAGTCACTGCCAGCGGCGTTGAGCGCCGGCGAGGCGCGGGCCCTGCTCGAGGCCGCGGCCGTGCGGGCCGACGACGGCAGCCCGGTCGGGCTGCGCGACGTGGCGATCCTGGAGATGCTGTACGCCACCGGCATCCGGGTCGGGGAGCTCTGCGGACTCGACATCGACGACGTCGATCGGGCACGTCGCGTCGTGCGGGTCCTGGGCAAGGGGCGCAAGGAGCGCACGGTGCCCTACGGGCTGCCCGCCGACCGCGCCCTGGAGAGGTGGCTCGAGGAAGGCCGTCCGCAGCTGTTCGCAGCCGGGGCGGGCGCAGCGCTGTTCCTCGGGGCGCGGGGTGCTCGGATGGACCAGCGTGCCGTGCGCACCCTGGTGCACGCGAGACTGGCCGACGTGCCGGAGGCACCTGACATCGGGCCCCACGGGCTCCGGCACACCGCGGCGACCCACCTCCTCGAGGGGGGCGCCGACCTGCGCACGGTGCAGGAGCTGCTCGGGCACGCTTCGCTGTCGACCACGCAGATCTACACCCACGTGACGACGGACCGGTTGCGGCAGGCCTACCGACTGGCACACCCCCGCGCCTGACGCCTGGGGCGAGCCACTGCATGGGCACCTAGGCCGCGAGCGAACCGCCGAAGATCTGCCAGGCGAGCAGCGACTTCGCCACCAGGCTCAGCACGAGGTAGGTCTTCTCGCCGAAGGCGTAGCTGCGCCACTTGCCGATGCCGCGGTACTGCAACCACTGGTTGAGCGCGAAGCTGTTGAAGAGCACGAACAGTGAGATGACGATGCCGTAGACGAAGCCCGGCACGGTCTCGGACCCGATCAGGTGGACCAGGATGACCACCCATGGGGCGGCGCCGGCAACGGCCCCGAACCAGAACGGCATCATCGTGGTCGTGCTCCGGCCAGGGGGGTTCATCGACTCCTGGAGCCAGCCGAAGAGGATCATCGCCACGTTGGCGCCGATGATCGGGATCAGGGCCTCGAGGCCGGTGATCCCGTTGTAGAAGCAGATCAGCAGCACCATGATCGTGGCGCTGACGGAGTACTCGATCCAGCGGAACCGGTTGATGCCGGCCAGCAGCCCCGCCTCGTAGCGGTCTCGCAGCACCGTGGCGGTGAGCAGGTGGTCGACCGCGGCCAGTGCCAGGAAGGCGGCGATCGCGAAGCCCACCCGTACGTCGAAGACGGCCTCGGGGGCAGCGGGGGGCGTCCCGGGCGGACCCTCGGGGAACGAGGAGGTGACGGTGATGGCGAAGCCGCTGGCGAGGACGAGGACGGCCACCGCCTGCGCTGCGTGCAGCACGGTCAGCCCGAGGTTCCAGGTTCGGAGGTTCTTCAGGGTGGGCGCGTCCACCCCTGTGGCTGTGGCTGCCATCGGCGCTTCGTGCGTGGTCATCGCGGGCCTCCTGGGCAGGTCATCATCTGGATGTCGCTCACCGACAGTCTCGCGTATCCCCCGGCGTGCCGGCTCGCTCAGCGAGACCGAGGCGCGCCGAACCAGGCGTGACGGACCGGGAACCGCCCCGCCGCGGGAGCGGCGGCGGGACCTCGGGCCAGTGCGTCGCGGGCAGCCCCGGAGGCTCGCAGCGAGGCAGTCGTCCCGCGACCGAGCGGGAGCAGACGCACCGGGCCGGCGCCGACCAGCGTGAGTGGGTCCACGTAGGTGCCGCCACGCAGCAGCCCCCAGTGCAGGCAGGCGCGGGGGAGGCAGTGGCTCGAGGCCCGCTGGAGCGTCCCGATCGGCTCGCCGCGGTCGATCGCCTGCCCCGGCCGCACCGCGGCGCTCACCGGCTCGTAGGTCGTGCGCACCTGGCCGTGGTCGATGACGACCACTCCGCGACCGGCCAGTCGGCCGGCGAAGGTGACGGTCCCGGCGAGCGCTGCGACCACCCGTTGCCCGGGCCGACCGAGGAGGTCCGCCCCACGGTGGCCGGCACCCCACGGGGAGCTCGGGGGGTCGAACCCGCGGGCAACTGCCGGCCGAGGAGTGAGTGGCCAGGTGCCCTGGTGGGACGGCGCCGGGGTCGCCTGACTCCAGGTCGGAACCGACCCGGAGGTCAGCAACGCGGTCAGAAGCAGGCAGACGAGCGGACGCATCCCTCCACGTTCGCCGCCGGCGGCGCTGTCCGACAGGACTGCCGCTGGGCCTGTGCAGTGGCCGTGGGACGGCCCTCCTGTGCGAGCGGAGTGGTCGGCCGGCGCTGTGCTCGCCCGGGCACCGCGTTTCGACACCCCGTCGACGCACGGATAGAGTGATGCCAGCAACCCGCACGGGTTGACTTCGCACGCTCGTTTCCGCGCCGTCCTGTTCACATCCTGGCAGGGCGGATCCACGTGGGCGAGGGCTCTCGGTCCCTGGCAACAGGGTGGGGCCCCGCACGGGCGTCAGGGCAGGACCCAGCAGCACCGGGAAGACCTGCAACGAACTGAAAACCAGTTCGCGCGCACTGGCGCGCGGGCACAACAGGAAAGAATCAGATGGCAGTCGTCACCATGCGCCAGCTCCTCGAGAGCGGCGTCCACTTCGGGCACCAGACCCGTCGCTGGAACCCCAAGATGAAGCGCTTCATCATGACCGAGCGCAACGGCATCTACATCATCGACCTGCAGCAGTCGCTGTCCTACATCGACACCAGCTACGCGTTCATCAAGGACACCGTGGCCAAGGGCGGCACGATCATGTTCGTGGGCACCAAGAAGCAGGCCCAGGAGGCGATCGCCGAGCAGGCGACCCGCGTCGGGATGCCTTACGTCAACCAGCGCTGGCTGGGTGGCATGCTCACCAACTTCCAGACCGTGCACCAGCGGATCAACCGCCTCAAGGAGCTCGACGAGATCGACTTCGACGCGGTGGCCGGGTCCGGTCGCACGAAGAAGGAGCTCCTGCAGATGCGGCGGGAGCAGATCAAGCTCGACAAGACCCTCGGCGGCATCCGCGAGATGAGCCGTACGCCGTCGGCTGTCTGGATCGTCGACACGAACAAGGAGCACCTCGCGGTCGAAGAGGCGCGCAAGCTCAAGATCCCGATCATCGCGATCCTGGACTCCAACTGCGACCCCGACCTCGTCGACTACCCGATCCCGGGCAACGACGACGCGATCCGCGCGGTGGGCCTGCTCACCCGGGTCATCGCCGACGCCGTCGCCGACGGTCTGATCGCCCGCTCGGGCGCCAAGACCGAGGGTGACGCCAAGGGCATCGGCACCGACGAGCCGCTGGCCGACTGGGAGCGCGACCTGCTCCAGGGCGACGCCGACAAGGCTGCCGTCACCGCCACCGGTGGCGACGCTGCTGCTGAGGCGACCCCCGCGGCCGAGGCCACCGGCGCCTCGACCGAGGCGACCGAGGCTCCGGCCGAGGCAGCCCCGCCGACCGAGGCGACCGAGGCGACCGAGGCCCCCGAGGCCACTGCCGAGGCAGCCCCCGAGGCCGACGCCGCTGCGTCGACCGACGCTGATGCCGCTGCTGCCCCCGTGGCGGCTGCCGAGACCAAGGAGGACTGAGCGTGGCGATCACCGCCGCTGACGTCAAGAAGCTCCGCGAGCACACCGGCGCGGGCATGATGGACTGCAAGAAGGCGCTCGAGGAAGCCGACGGCGACTTCGACAAGGCCGCCGAGCTGCTCCGCATCAAGCTGGGCAAGAAGGCCGCCGAGCGGGGTGCCGAGCGCACCGCGTCTGCGGGCCTCGTGGCCACGTCGGGCACTGCGCTCGTCGAGCTGAACTGCGAGACGGACTTCGTCGCCAAGGGCGACGACTTCATCGCCACCGCCCAGAAGATCGCCGACGCCGCTGCGGAGGCCAAGCCGGCCGACGCCGAGGCGCTCAAGGCGGTCGTCATGGGCGACCAGACGGTCGACGAGGTCGTCAAGGCGCTCGCGATCCGGATCGGCGAGAAGATCGAGCTCGGCCGCGTGGCCGTGTTCGACGGCCCCGTCGTCGCCTACATGCACCGTCGTTCCTCCGACCTCCCCCCGGCCGTGGGCGTGCTCATCGAGTACGACGGTGCCGACGAGGAGGCCGCTCGTGGCGCCGCCATGCAGGTGGCCGCGATGCGTCCGCAGTACCTCACCCGCGAGGAGGTGCCCTCCGACATCGTCGAGAAGGAGCGCTCGATCGCCGAGGCGACTGCGCGCGAGGAGGGCAAGCCCGAGCAGGCGATCGCCAAGATCACCGAGGGTCGCCTGAACGGCTTCTTCAAGGAGGTCGTGCTCCTCGACCAGCCGTCGGTCTCGGAGAACAAGAAGAGCGTCAAGGCTGTCCTCGACGCCGCCGGTGTCAGCGTGAAGCGGTTCGCTCGCTTCGAGGTCGGCGCCTGACTCACTCCCTGATCCACTAGGTTGTCGCGAGACTCAAGAAGTTGGAGGCCGGTCCGATGCACGCACACTGCCAGCATCGGACCGGCCTTCTGCCATGACAGGTGAAGGGAAGAGGGATGACATGAGTGGGTACAAGCGCGTGCTCCTCAAGCTGTCCGGCGAGGTGTTCGGCGGCGGCCAGGTGGGCGTCGACCCCGACGTCGTGCAGAAGATCGCCGCCGAGATCGCTGTCGTCGTGCGCTCGGGCGTGCAGGTCGCCATCGTCACCGGTGGCGGCAACTTCTTCCGCGGGGCCGAGCTGCAGCAACGTGGCATGGACCGCGCCCGCGCCGACTACATGGGCATGCTCGGGATCGTGATGAACTGCCTGGCCCTCCAGGACTTCCTGGAGAAGGAAGGCATCGAGACACGTGTGCAGACCGCCATCACCATGGGACAGGTCGCCGAGCCGTACATCCCACGTCGCGCCATCCGGCACCTCGAGAAGGGACGCGTGGTCATCTTCGGCGCCGGCGCCGGCATGCCCTACTTCTCGACCGACACCGTTGCGGCCCAGCGTGCGCTGGAGACCAAGTGCGAGGTGGTCCTGATGGGCAAGAACGGCGTGGACGGCGTCTACAACGCCGACCCGCGCACCCACCCCGACGCGATGAAGTACGACGAGCTCACGTTCACCGAGGCCCTCCAGCAGGGTCTCAAGGTGGCAGACGCGACCGCGTTCGCGCTGTGCATGGAGAACCACATGCCGATGATCGTGTTCGGCATGCAGCCCGAGGGCAACATCCTGCGGGTCGTGCAGGGTGACAAGATTGGCACGCTCGTCAGCGCCGGCGACGGCGGCATGGCGCACGGCCACCGCGACTAGGAGAGATGCGTTGATCAACGACACCCTGAAGGACGCCGACCAGAAGATGGCCAAGGCCGTCGAGGTGACCCGTGAGGAGTTCGCCGCCATCCGTGCCGGCCGGGCCAGCCCGTCGATGTTCTCCAAGCTCACCGTGGACTACTACGGCACCCCGACCCCGATCCAGCAGCTCGCCGGGTTCACCTCGCAGGAGGCCCGGATCATCCTGGTGCAGCCCTACGACATCGGCTCCCTTCCCGCCATCGAGCGGGCGATCCGTGACTCCGACCTCGGCGTGAACCCGTCGAACGACGGCAAGCTGATCCGCTGCGTGTTCCCGGAGCTCACCGAGGAGCGCCGCAAGGAGTACATCAAGATCGCCAAGACCAAGGCCGAGGACGGCCGCATCGCGGTGCGCAACATCCGCCGCAACGCCAAGCAGGCCCTCGAGAAGCTCGAGAAGGACGGCGAGGTCGGCAAGGACGACGTGACCGGTGCCGAGAAGCGCCTAGACGCCTCGACCAAGAAGAGCACCGACCAGATCGACGACATGCTCAAGCACAAGGAAGCCGAGCTGCTCGAGGTCTGAGTCCGATGACAGAGACCTCATCTGCTCCGGCGACGCCGGAGAAGCCCGATGGCTCGGGCCCACCCGTGAGCCGCGCCGGACGCAACCTCCCCGTGGCAATCGCCTCCGGGGTGGGGCTGGTGGCGACCATCGTGCTGTCCCTGGTGTTCTGGAAGCCTGCCTTCATCGTCGTCGTCGGCCTCGCGGTCGTCGGCGCGATGTGGGAGATGCACCAGGGCCTGAAGACCCGTGGCATCGACATCCCGCAGGAGCCGTTGATGCTCGGCGGTGTGGTGATGCTGCTCGTCGCCTACCTGTTCGGCGCTCCGGCGCTGGTGACCTCGACCGCCGTGACCGTGCTCGTCACCATGCTGTGGCTGCTGCGTCGCGGGGTGGACGGCTACGTCCAGAACGCCACCGCCTCGGTCTTCACGCTGATCTACATCCCGTTCCTCGCCTCGTTCGTGGCGCTGCTGCTCGCCGAGGACGAGGGGGTGCGGGCGGTGATCACGTTCATCGCCGTGACCATCGCCTCCGACATCGGCGGGTACGCCGCCGGGGTGCTGTTCGGCAAGCACCCGATGGCGCCGGTGATCTCCCCGAAGAAGTCGTGGGAGGGGTTCGCCGGGTCAGCTGTCGCCTGCGTCGCGGTCGGCTACCTGCTCGTCGTACACCTCCTCGGGGGGCAGTGGTGGGTCGGCGTGGCGCTCGGTGTCATCGCAGTCGTGATGGCCACGCTGGGCGACCTGTGCGAGTCGGTGATGAAGCGCGACCTCGGCATCAAGGACATGAGCCGGATCATCCCGGGGCACGGCGGCCTGATGGACCGTCTGGACTCGCTGCTGGCGACCGTGGCGCCGATCTGGCTGTTGCTGCACTACCTCGTGCTCTGAGGCCCGGCCCTGCTCACGGCCGCGATTCGGGAGACGGGCGCCTTGGATGGGAGACTGGACCGGTCATGACTGAACCCATCAAGACCCTCCCGCTCGTCTTCGAGGAGCCCAAGGGCCGCGGCAAGCCGCCGCAGCACCTCGCCGACCTCACCCCGGCCGAGCGCAAGGCCCGGCTCGAGGAGCTCGGCCTGCCCGGGTTCCGCGCGAAGCAGCTGTCCACGCACTACTTCTCGCGGCTGGTGGACGATCCCGAGCAGATGACCGACCTTCCGGCTGGTCAGCGCCAGGAGCTCGTAGACGGCCTGCTGCCCCACCTGATGACCGGCCTGCGCACGCTGGAGGCCGACAAGGGCACCACCCGCAAGACCCTGTGGAAGCTGTTCGACGGCTCCCTGGTCGAGTCGGTGCTGATGCGCTACCCCGGGCGCGTGACCATGTGCGTCTCCAGCCAGGCCGGATGCGGCATGGCCTGCCCCTTCTGCGCCACCGGGCAGGGCGGGCTGCAGCGCAACATGTCCACCGCCGAGATCGTGGAGCAGGTGATGGCCGGTGCCCGCTCGCTCGCCCGCGACGAGGTGCCGGGCGGTCCGGGCCGCGTCTCCAACGTCGTCTTCATGGGCATGGGCGAGCCGATGGCCAACTACAAGGCCGTGATCGGTGCCGTACGCCGCCTCACCGACCCGGCCCCTGACGGTCTCGGGATGTCCGCGCGAGGCATCACCGTCAGCACCGTCGGTCTGGTCCCGCGGATCAACCAGCTCGCCGACGAGGGCATCCCGGTGACGCTCGCGCTGAGCCTGCACGCCCCGGACGACGAGCTGCGCGACGAGCTGGTGCCGATCAACACGCGCTACAAGGTCGGCGAGACCGTCGAGGCCGCCTGGAACTACGCCAGGAGGACCAAGCGCCGGGTCTCGATCGAGTACGCCATGATGCGCGGCATCAACGACCAGGCCTGGCGCGCCGACATGCTCGGCGACGTGCTGAACTCCTACGGCGACTGGGGCTGGGTGCACGTGAACCTGATCCCGCTCAACCCCACGCCTGGTTCTAAGTGGACGGCCAGCGACCCCGAGGACGAGCGCGAGTTCGTCCGCCGTCTCGAGGCCAAGGGTATTCCGACCACGGTCCGGGACACCCGCGGCAGCGAGATCGACGGCGCGTGCGGACAGCTCGCCGCGCTGGACGACTGATCTCCGCTGCTCCAAACCTCCCCGGGGCTCCGTCCGAACGTGACGTCTCGCACGTCGGGTTCGTGTGGACACAGGGTGCTGATGGCGGGAAGATACGCATCAGTAACCAACCATATGATCTCGGTCCGCGCAGAGGAGTCGTTCCATGGCAAACGAGTCGCATCCCGAGAAGCTCAAGAAGCTCAATCGGCTCGAGAACCTCACCGACGCCGAGCTGAAGGCCGTGATCGCCAAGGGTCGCCAGGTGCACCTGCCCGCCAACTGGTCGCTGATCTGGGAGAAGACCCCCGCCGACAAGGCGTACCTGATCGTCGACGGCGAGGTCGCGGTCCGCAAGGGTAAGGAAGAGGTCGCCCGGCTCGGCCCCGGTGACGTCATCGGTGAGATGGCCATCGTCGGTCACCGGCTCCGCTCGGCCAGCGTGGTGAGCCTGACGGAGGTCGAGGTCATCCACTTCACCAAGGAGTCGCTCGAAGAGCTGCTCGTGGAGGTGCCCGCCTTCGGTCACGCGCTGCGCGACACGACCGCCGACCGGTTGGGCGACAACGGGAACTGATGGCCGAGGGCAACGACCACAAGCACCTGGTCGACCTTCTCGAAGCATTCCTCCTCGGGGAGGCCCCTTCGCTGAGCGGCAACGAGCTCGCCGATGAAGTGGGCATCACCTTCGACGAGGCCCGGCTGCGGTGGCGATCGCTCGGGTTCACCGAGGTCGGCGCCGACATCCCGGCGTTCACCCACGCCGACCTCGAGGCACTGCGCCTCACCGAGCGCCTGCTCGAGATCGGGCTGATCGAGCCCGAGGACGAGTCGGCCCTCGTGCGCACGCTCGGGCGGAGCTTCGCCCGGCTGGCCGAGTGGCAGATGGGTCTCCTGGCCAAGGTGATGGACGTCGACTCGATGAGCCTCGACGAGATCAGCGACCTGATGACCGAGGTCGTCCCGGCCATCGAGTCGCTGCAGAACTACGTCTGGCGCCGACACGCGTTGGCCGCGGGGTCGCGGCTGCTCCTCGCCGCGCCCGCCCACGAGCGCGACCGGGGGGATGCCGATGAGGACCGTGACACCGATGACGAGTCCGCCGAGGGTGAGGTCCAGGGCGACGAGGGCGAGATCATCGGCGTGGGGTTCGCCGACATCGTCAACTACACCCGGCAGAGCCGTTCGCTGACCCGGCGTGAGATCGGCCGGATGGTCGACTACTTCGAGGAGCAGGCGCTGGTGATCATCTCCGCGCACGGCGGCCGGATCATCAAGACCATCGGCGACGAGCTGCTCTTCGTCGCCGACGACCCGGAAGGGCTCGCGCGCATCGGCCTCGAGCTCACCGAGGCGCGGCTCAAGGACGAGGACTTCCCGGAGGTCCGGGTCGGCCTTGCCTGGGGCCCCGCCCTGGCGCGACTCGGTGACGTGCTGGGACCGGTCGTGAACGTGGCCGCGCGGCTCACCTCGACCGCGCGTCCCGGAAGGGTGCTGGCCGATCGCGCCCTGGCCGAGAAGCTCGAGGACGACGAGCACTTCAAGTTCCGACGCCTGCGGCGAACGGCGGTCCGTGGCTACCGACGGCTCGAGCCGTGGTCGCTGCGCCGGCCCACCGACGAGGACCCGGAGATCACCGAGGACGGCAGGCTGCCCGGCCCGGCGTCGTCATTCCTGCACCAGCAGAGCACCGAGATCCTGCGTCGAGTCGAGCAGCTGGGCTCGCTGGGCGAGCGGGCGGCCGGCGGCGAGGACGCTGACTAGCGGCCACGCCGGCATGGTCTCGGTCCAGTACTCCCGGCCCACGAAGAGCATCGGGACCACGTCGGCCTCCGTGGCGTAGTAGTTGGTGCACGCGGCCTGAAAGATCTCCTGGACGGTGCCGGCTGCGCCGGGGAGGAACACGATCCCGGCCGTGCAGACCTCCAGCAGGCCGTCCTCGCGGACGGCGTTGCGGAAGTACTTCGCTATCTTCGAGCCGAACGGGTTGGGCGGTTCGTGACCGTAGTGCCAGGTGGGAATGCCGAGGGAGAGGCCCGAGTCGCCGAGGCCGTCGACAGCGGCGATGGCGACGCCTGCCCACGCCGTGATGTCGTCGGCGAAGCCGGGTACGGCGGAGACCTGCTGCAGGACGCGCTCCAGGACGTCGACCTCGTGGTGAGCCAGCCGGGCCCCCAGGTTGGCCGCCTCCATCGCCCCTGGCCCACCACCGGTGGCCACGGTCAGGCCCCGGCCGGCGAGGTCGTGGCCGAGTCGTGCCGCGTCGGCGTAGGCAGGGTGGTCACGAGTGAGGGCGTGCCCGCCCATCACCCCGACGACCCGACGCCCGTTGGTGAGCTCCTCGAGGGCGTCGTCGACGGAGCGGTCGTGCAGCGCCTGCGCCAGCAGCTCCTTGAGCGAACCGGGGGCGTGCCCCGAGCAGGCCCACGCGTAGATCCGGGCGTCCGGGGTGCTCTGGTAGCCGTTCTCGATCCCGGCGTAGAGCTCCTCGGCGGTGTAGAGGTGAGCGCGCCACGGGTCGAACGGCACGTCCGGGATCTCCGGGAACAGCAGGGCGCCGCGGTCGCGGAGGAGGTCCGCCGTGTCGTCGGAGAGGGTGCACCCCAGGAACAGGGCACCGTGCGCGTCAAGGCGTAGCAACACCTCCTCGTGGCGGGTGAGGTCCAGACCCTGGACCTGCCAGTCCCGCATCGACCGGTCGCCGGCATCTGCGCGGGCGGCGGCGAGCTCGAGCTCCGCCACGGTCTGGATCTCGATCATCCGCCGATCATGCCGGAGAGGAGCAGGCGAGCGGTGCCCACTAGCCTGCCGACATGACCACCAACGTGTGCTTCGCCCTGCTGGACGCCGCCGTGATCGGCGGACGCGGTGACGAGCCCGTGGTGGAGCAGATGACCCACGCCCGGCTTCTCGAGGAGGCAGCTGCGCTGGGCGGGGTGCTGCACCATCTCGGTGTGCGTCCGGGCGTGCCGGTGGTCATCGACGTCGCCGACGACCTCGACGCCGTGGTCGCGGCCCTGGCCACTGCCCGGCTCGGGGGCGTGGTCACCACTGACGACGACCCGGCGGCCCCGGTGGTCCTGGCCAGCGCCGGCTCGGTCGTCCCCACCGAGGGGCGCCAGCGGGTGCTCCGGGGTGAGGACGTCCACGAGCCCGACCTGGACTGGCAGGCGATGATCCGTGCCGGCCGGACGGACCCTGCCGGCTGTGCAGCGCTGGATCCTGGAGCGGCGTACTCACCGGCGCGGAGCGTGGCCGAGCAGATCGAGGCGCTGGCGGAGGAGGCGCCGTACACGGCAGGGACCCTGCGCCACCTCCTGCTCCCCACCTGACCCCCCCGACACGTCGCGGATGAACGGGAATTTCGCGCCGAGACGTCGCAGATGAACAACCGGACTGTTCATCTGCGACGTCTCGGCGCGTTCTGCGTGTTCATCTGCGACGTGTCGCGGGGGTGGGCGCTGACACAATCGGGGCGTGAGCTCTCGTCGCGACATCGTCATCCTCGGGTCCACCGGGTCGATCGGCACCCAGGCGCTGGAGGTGGTCCGGGCGAACCCGGACCGGTTCCGGGTGGTCGGGCTCACCGCGGGCGGGTCGCAGGAGGAGCTCTTCGACGAGCAGGTGCGTGAGTTCGTCCCGGCGTACTCCGGGCTCGGCGAGGACGCCTCGACCGAGGCCGCCGGCATGGCGTGCGACGTGGTGCTGAACGGGATCACCGGTGCCGTGGGGCTGCGCCCGACGGTGGCGGCCCTGGCGGCGGGCAACGTGCTGGCACTGGCGAACAAGGAGTCCTTGATCATCGGGGGACCGGTGGTGACCGACCTCGCGCGCCCCGGTCAGATCGTCCCCGTCGACAGCGAGCACAGCGCCCTGGCCCAGTGCCTGCGCGGCGGCCGCGTCGAGGAGGTACGCCGCCTGGTGCTCACCGCCAGCGGTGGGCCGTTCCGGGGCCGCACCCGCGCCGAGCTGGCCGAGGTCACGCCCGAGGAGGCGCTGAACCACCCGACCTGGGACATGGGCCCGGTGGTCACGATCAACTCGGCGACCCTGGTCAACAAGGGGCTGGAGGTGATCGAGGCGCACCTGCTCTTCGGGATCCCCTTCGACCGGATCGAGGTCGTGGTGCACCCGACCAGCGTGGTGCACTCCATGGTCGAGTTCACCGACGGCTCCACCCTGGCGCAGGCGAGCCCACCCACCATGCTGATCCCGATCGCGCTCGGACTCGCCTGGCCCGACCGGGTCCCGGACGCCGCGCCGGCCGTCGACTGGACGCGTGCGCAGACGTGGGAGTTCTTCCCGCTCGACGACGAGGCATTTCCTGCGGTGGGCCTCGCCCGCCGGGCGGGGGAGCAGGGCGGCACCGCGCCGGCCGTCTACAACGCCGCCAACGAGGTGTGTGTGGAGGCGTTCCGCACCGGTGCGCTGGCCTTCGTCGACATCGTCGACACGGTGGCGCAGGTGCTCAACACCCACGACGTAGGATCTGGGCGACACCTCACCGTCGACGACGTGCTGGCCGCCGATGCCTGGGCACGCGCGCACACCCTGACCCTGCTGAAGGACCCCACCCGATGACCGTGCTCACCTACACGCTCGGCGTCCTGCTGTTCGTGGTCGGCGTGGCCGCCTCCATCGGGCTGCACGAGATGGGGCACCTGGTCCCCGGCAAGCTCTTCAACGTCAAGGTGACGCAGTTCTTCGTCGGCTTCGGACGCACCCTGTGGTCGCGCCAGCGCGGCGAGACCGAGTACGGCGTGAAGGCGATCCCGCTCGGCGGCTACTGCAAGCTCGTCGGCATGGTCCCGCCCCAGAAGGACCAGGCCGAGGGCACCGTCAGGACCCGCAGCACCGGGATGTTCTCCCAGCTCGTCGACGACGTGCGTGCCGCGGAGTACGAGCACGTGGCCCCCCACGACCACGACCGGCTGTTCTACAACAAGCCGTGGTGGCAGCGGGTCGTGATCATGGGCTCCGGCGTGATGATCAACCTGCTGATCGCGCTGTTCCTCTTCGCGATCGTCTTCATGGGCCACGGCGTGCCCAAGCCGACCACCACCATCGCGGACATCTCCACGTGCGTGATCGCGGTGACCAAGGCCAACATCGACGAGCCTGTGCGTGAGTGCACGGCCGAGGACCCGGTGGCGCCGGCCAAGGAGGCCGGCTTCATGCCGGGCGACCGCTTCGTCGCCTTCAACGGCAGCCCGGTCACCAGCTGGTCCCAGATCCAGAAGGAGATCCGTGCCAACGGCGACAAGACCGCCAGCGTCGTGGTCGAGCGGGACGGGCGCGAGCTGACGCTCAACCCCAGGACCACGGTCTCCACCCGGCCCGAGCCCGGCGACCCTCGCACGATCACCGAGGTCGGCTTCCTGGGCGTCTACCCGAAGCAGGTCAACGAGCGCCAGGGCGTCGGCTACGTCGTGAGCACCATGGCCGACGGCACCTGGCAGACGCTGCAGGCGATCGGCTCGCTGCCGGTGAAGGTCTACCACGTGGCGCTGGCCTCGGTCGGCCTCGAGGAGCGCGACCCGACCGGTCCGATGAGCGTGGTCGGGGCCGGGCGCGTCGCCGGCCAGATGGCGTCGGCCGACCAGATCTCCGTCTCCGACCGGTTCTTCTCGCTGCTGCTCCTGCTGGCCGCGCTCAACCTGTTCCTGGGCCTGATCAACCTGGTGCCACTGCCTCCGTTCGACGGCGGAGGCATCGCCACCACGCTCTACGAGGCCGCCCGCCGCGGGATCGCCCGGCTGCTGAACCGCCCCGACCCCGGTGGCGTGGACAGCGCCAAGCTGCTGCCGCTCACCTACGTGATGGCGGGTGTCATCCTGCTGCTCAGCGTGGTGCTGATCTTCGCCGACATCGTGGCGCCCATCTCCATCAGCTAGCTCCACCGACGACGAAGGAAGTGAGAAGCGAATGACCTCGATCTCGCTCGGCATGCCCGAGGCTCCGCCGCCGGTGCTCGCACCCCGACGGCCGACCCGCCAGATCCAGGTGGGCAAGGTGGGGGTGGGCAGCAACCACCCCGTCTCGGTGCAGTCGATGACCACGACGCTCACCTCCGACATCAACGCGACGTTGCAGCAGATCGCCGAGCTGACCGCGTCCGGCTGCGACATCGTCCGGGTGGCGTGCCCGTCGCAGGACGACGCCGACGCGCTGCCGGCCATCGCCACGAAGTCGCAGATCCCGGTGATCGCCGACATCCACTTCCAGCCGAAGTACGTCTATGCGGCGATCGAGGCGGGCTGTGCCGCCGTACGCGTCAACCCCGGCAACATCCGCAAGTTCGACGACCAGGTCAAGCAGATCGCCCAGGCGGCCAAGGACCACGGCACGTCGATCCGGATCGGCGTCAACGCCGGTTCCCTGGACAAGCGGGTGATGGAGAAGTACGGCAAGGCCACGCCGGAGGCGCTCGTCGAGTCCGCCGTGTGGGAGGCGTCGCTGTTCGAGGAGCACGACTTCCACGACTTCAAGATCTCCGTCAAGCACAACGACCCCGTGGTGATGGTGCGTGCCTACGAGCTGCTCGCCGAGGCCGGTGACTGGCCGCTGCACCTCGGCGTCACCGAGGCCGGTCCGGCGTTCCAGGGGACGATCAAGTCGGCGACCGCCTTCGGTGCCCTGCTCAGCAAGGGCATCGGCGACACGATCCGCGTCTCCCTGTCCGCCCCTCCCGTCGAGGAGGTCAAGGTCGGCATCCAGATCCTGCAGTCCCTGAACCTGCGCCCCCGCAAGCTCGAGATCGTCTCGTGCCCGTCGTGCGGCCGGGCCCAGGTCGACGTCTACAAGCTCGCCGACCAGGTGACGGCCGGGCTCGAGGGCCTCGAGGTGCCGTTGCGGGTCGCCGTGATGGGCTGCGTCGTGAACGGACCGGGCGAGGCCCGCGAGGCAGACCTCGGGGTGGCCTCCGGCAACGGGAAGGGTCAGATCTTCGTCAAGGGCGAGGTCATCAAGACCGTGCCCGAGTCGATGATCGTGGAGACCCTGATCGAGGAGGCCATGCGGATCGCCGAGAGCATGGAGGCCGAGGAGGGCTCCTCGGCCCAGGTCAGCGTCTCCTGAGCGGAGCGTTCACGGGGTCTTCGGGGCCACGGCCTCGTTGATCAGCGCGAGGGCCGCGCTGCACGCGCGGTAGGCCGAGCTCTCGCTCGAGAGGAAGGCGAGGTCCTTGACCGCCTTGGCCACGGCCGCGGCGTCGGAGGGGTCGGTCACCCGCGCCTGCCGCCAGGCCGGCGCCTGCTGGGCGGTGGCGACCGGGGCCTGCTCGACCAGGGTCCTCAGGGCCGTGGCCACGTCAGCGGGCTTGGGTGGCCGGGGCACCTTCTTGGCCTTCTTGCCCTTCTTGGCGGGGCTGGGGCTGGGGGCCGGGGGGCGCGGTGCCGCGGCGTACTGCTCGGCGGCCGCCGTCACCCGGTCGCGCCGCAGCTCCATGTCGTACGCCGCCAGCTTCGCGCTGAACGCGGTGAGGGCAGCGATCGCCTTCTTCTCGGCGGCCAGTGTCGACCCGCAGTCCGAGGCCTTCCCTGCGGTGACGTAGTGCCGTGACGTCGCGACGATGCTGTTCCACCGCTGCCTCAGCGCCGACGGGTTGCTCGCGGAGTCGCGGTCGTCGACCTCACGCTCGATCGTCCGCCACTGCGCCCGACACGCGACGGCGTCCTCGCTCGGTCGGTCGCCGGTGCTGTCCGGGCTGCTCTCGGAGCCGCAGCCGCTCAGGGCGACCAGCAGCAGGAGCACGATGGCGGGGACCAGCTGGAGCCGACTCGAAGGCGATGCGAGACGGCCTGCCGGGGCCGGGGGAAGGGGCATGGTCGCCACCGTAGACCTGCCGGCGTCGCGGGGGGCCGAACTCGGTCAACACACCTGTCGTAGGCTCCGGGCGTGGTCCGGACCAGCCAGAGCATCCGCGTGCTCGGCCCCCCTGACGTGGCCGAGGCGCTGGCCCTGATCGCGTCCGACCCGGTGGTGAACGTCTTCGCCGAGTACCGCACCCGGATCACGCAGCTCGACACCCGTTGGCTGGGCGGCGAGATGTGGGGCTACTTCGAGGACGACCGGCTGGTCTCGATGTGTCACGTCGGCGCCAACATGGTGCCGGTGAACGCCTCCCCGGCTGCGTGCGACGCCTTCGTGGAGAAGGCGCTGAGGGCGGGGCAGCGCAGCTCGACGATCGTCGGTCCGCAGGAGGCGGTGTCCCGGCTCTGGTCCGGTCTCGAGCACGAGTGGTCGCGGCCGCGCGACTTCCGCTGGGACCAGCCACACCTGGTCGCCACGCAGGCGGTTCCCGGCCCGGGGGACCCGCTGGTGCGGCGTACGACCAAGGAGGAGGCGGACGCGCTCTACCCCGCCTGCGTGGCGATGTACACCGAGGAAGTGGGCATCTCGCCGGAGGCCGACGGCGGCGGTGACCTCTACCGGGCGCGGGTCAACCAGCTGATCGGCCGGGGCTGGTCGTTCTCCCGGATCGAGGACGGACGGGTGCTGTTCAAGGCCGAGGTCGCCTGCGCGACCCCCGGGGCCTGCCAGATCCAGGGGGTGTACGTCGACCCGGAGATGCGTGGCCAGGGCCTCTGCTCGGCCGGCATGGCCACGGTCGTCGACATCTGCCTGCGCGAGATCGCCCCCGCCGTCTCGCTCTACGTCAACGCGCACAACGTCGCGGCGCGCGCGGCCTATGCCCGCAGCGGGTTCGAGCAGGCCGGCACCTTCGCCACGATCATGTTCTGACCGGTCGGCCGGTGCCCCGGCACCGGACTCAGTCCACCCGGAGCACGAGGTCGGCGCGGTCGCGGAAGCCACTGACGAGGTCGGCGTTCGCCTGGTCGGAGACCGTGGCCCAGTGCAGGGCGTCCTCGGGTGTCCGCCCGTGGGCCTCGTGCCGCTCGACCAGCCGGGCCAGCCGCAGCGCCTCGTCGACCTCCACGAACCAGACCTCGTCGAGCAGGTCGCGCACCTCGCGCCACGGCGGCGCGTCGTGGAGCAGGTAGTTGCCCTCGGTGATCACCAACCGGTGCTCCGGTCTCACCGCGATCGCACCGGCGACGGACTGCTCGTGCTCCCGGTCGAACAGCGGGGCATAGACCGGATGCTGCTGCTCGGCCCGGATCCGCCGCAGCAGCGCGACGTACCCCGCCACGTCGAAGGTGTCGGGAGCGCCCTTGCGCTCGGAGCGACCGAGTCGCCCGAGCTCGTCGTCGTGGAGGTGGAAGCCGTCCATCGGAACCACCACGGCGGCCTCACCCACCAGCCGTGCGAGCTGCCTCGCCACCGTGGACTTCCCGGCCCCGGGAGAGCCGCAGATGCCCAGCACGGCCCGGCCGGAAGCCATCAGCTCCCGGGCACGCTGCACCGCCGCCTGGTCGAGGTCCATGCCCCGAAGCCTAGAAGAGAGCCGGTGCGCTGAGCAGTCGCCCGCGGTCCACGGCTAGCCTTGCCGACATGATTCTGAGGATGTCGACGTTGTTCGTGCGGACCCTTCGGGAGGACCCCGTCGACGCCGAGGTCCCGAGCCACCGGCTGCTGGTGCGCGCGGGCTACATCCGCCGCGCCGCTCCCGGCATCTACTCGTGGCTGCCGCTCGGCCTGCGGGTGCTGCGCAACGTCGAGGGGATCATCCGCGAGGAGATGAATGCGATCGGTGCCCAGGAGCTCTCGTTCCCGGCGCTGCTGCCGCGCGAGCCCTACGAGGCGAGCAACCGCTGGACGACCTACGGCAACGGGATCTTCCGGCTCCAGGACCGCAAGGGCGGTGACTACCTCCTCGGGCCCACCCACGAGGAGATGTTCACCCTCGCGGTGAAGGACCTCTACTCCTCCTACAAGGACCTGCCGGTCTGGCTCTACCAGATCCAGACGAAGTACCGGGACGAGGCGCGGCCCCGCGCCGGCGTGCTTCGCGGTCGTGAGTTCATCATGAAGGACTCCTACTCCTTCGACACGACCGATGCGGGCCTCGACCGGTCCTACGCCGCCCACCGCGCGGCCTACATCAAGACCTTCGACCGGCTCGGCTTCGACTACGTGATCGTCCGGGCCACCAGCGGGGCGATGGGCGGCTCGAAGTCCGAGGAGTTCCTGGCCAAGGCCGACGTGGGCGAGGACACCTACGTCCGGTGCACACGGTGCGACTACGCAGCCAACGTCGAGGCTGTCACTGTCCCGGCACCTGCGCCCGTGCCGTACGACGACGTGCCGGCTGCGCACGCCGAGGCGACGCCCGACACCCCGACCATCCAGACGCTGGTCGATCACCTCAACCTGAAGTTCCCCCGCGATGACCGCCCCTGGACCGCGGGCGACACCCTCAAGAACGTCCTGGTCGTGCTCAAGCACCCCGACGGCACCCGCGAGCCGCTGGCGATCGGCGTTCCCGGTGACCGGGAGGTCGACCAGAAGCGTCTCGAGGGCCAGCTGGAGCCGACCGAGGTCGAGCCGATGGACGAGGGCGAGCTCCGCAAGCACGAGTCGCTGGTCAAGGGCTACATCGGCCCCGGGGGACTGGGGTTGGAGTCGGCATCGAAGATCCGCTACCTGCTCGACCCCCGCGTGGTGGAGGGAACCCGCTGGGTGACCGGCGCCAACGTGCACGGAAGCCACGTGCTCGACCTCGTCGCCGGGCGCGACTTCACCGCCGACGGCACGATCGAGGCCGCCGAGGTGCGCGACGGCGATGCCTGTCCCAACTGCCACGACGGCACCCTGGAATCCGCGCGCGGCATCGAGATGGGCCACATCTTCCAGCTCGGCCGCTGGTTCGCCGAGGCGCTCGACCTCAAGGTGCTCGACGAGAACGGCAAGCTGGTCACGGTCACGATGGGCTCCTACGGCATCGGGGTGACCCGGGCGGTGGCCGCCATCGCCGAGAGCAACAACGACGAGCTCGGACTGGTCTGGCCACGAGCCATCGCGCCGGCCGACGTGCACGTGGTCGCCACCGGCAAGGACCCCGAGGTGTTCGCAGCGGCCGAGAAGCTGGCCGCGGACCTCTCGGCGGCGGGCATCGAGGTCATGTTCGACGACCGGCCGAAGGTCAGCCCGGGCGTGAAGTTCAAGGACGCCGAGCTGATCGGTGTGCCCACGATCGTCACGGTCGGCCGTGGTCTCGCGGACGGCAACGTCGACGTCAAGGACCGCCGCTCGGGCGAGCGCACCGAGGTGCCCGTCGGCGACGCCGTGAGCCACCTGGTCTCGGTCGTCCGCGGCTAGGTCGCTCGCGGCCTCTCAGAGCTCGTTCAGGGCTGCCAGGTCCTCGGGGGCGGGCTGCCAGCGCAGGGCCTCGGCGTTCGTCCGCACCTGCTCTGCCCGGCTGACTCCTGCGATGACCGAGGACACCGTCGGCTGGGCGGCGAGCCCGGCCACGGCAACCTCGAGCAGGGAGAGCCCGCGCTGGTCGGCGTACGCCTGCAGCGCCTCGACCCGGTCCCAGTCCGCACTGGCCAGCCAGCCGGACCGCTGGGGGTTCTGCGCAGCGCGGGAGTCCTGCGGGGCGTCGGCGCCGCGGTGGTACTTGCCGGTCAGCAGGCCGTACTGCAGCGGGAAGTAGGGCAGCACGCCGAGGCCGAACCGCTCGCAGGCCGGGACGACCTCGTGCTCGATCTCGCGCTGCATCAACGAGTAGTGGTTCTGCACCGACACGAACCGCTCGTGCCCGGCGCTGCGGGAGAGCCACTCCGCGTCGGCGATCTGCCAGCCGGAGAAGTTCGAGCAGCCGAGGTAGCGCACCTTGCCCTCGCGGACCAGCTCGGAGAGCGCACCGAGGGTCTCCTCGATCGGGGTCGAGGGGTCGGGCCGGTGCAGCTGGTAGAGGTCGATGTGGTCGGTCTGGAGACGCCGGAGGCTGGCCTCGACCGCGCGCCGGATGTAGCTGCGCGACCCGGTGCTGCCGTGCACCCGTCCGTTCACGCCCTGCATGTCGATGCCGAACTTGGTGGCCACGACGAACTCGTCACGTCGGCCCTGCAGCGCCTGGCCGAGGAGCTCCTCGCTCCCGCCGGGTGTGCCGCCGTAGATGTCGGCGGTGTCCAGGAAGGTGACGCCCACGTCCTGGGCGGCGTCGAGGATCGCTGAGACCCCGTCCTTGTCGACGCGCTGGCTGAAGGCGTTGCAGCCGATGCCGACGGTGCTGACGGTCAGGCCCGAGCGGCCGAGCTGGCGATAGGTCATGTCCACGCCCCCAGCCTAGGGAGCAGCCCACAACTGCTCGAGCAGGGTGCGCGTGGCCGCGTATGCGCCGGGCCACTCGCTCTCCCGTGGGCCGGCGACGTTCAGCGTGACCTGGGGTCCGAGCTCGCGCAGCCAGTCGGTGACCTCCACCGGCGACCCGTCGGTGACCACGAGCGTCGGTCGCCCGAGCGCGCGGGCCGCCGCAAGAGTCAGTGCCGTGCCGGGGGAGTCCAGGTCCCGCCGAACCACGACCAGGGTGGCGTCGCTGTCCCGGACGTTGAGCCGGGTCCGCTGCGCCGGGTCGGCGCTCCCGGTGGGGGCGAGCAGCGGGTAGACCGCCAGGATCCCGGGCGGGTCGGTGGCGTCCTCCGCCCAGCCGTCGCGCGGGCACCATCCGCCGTACCCGATCCCCAGCCGCAGCGCCGCGTCCAGCGCCGCCCGGTCGACGCCGGTCTGCCCCCCGGACACGATCCTGGCCACCCGTGGCGTGGTCATCGGCCCGGGGCTCGCGGGGGCGCGTCGCACCCCGACATGCGAATGTGTCTCGACGGGCGCGCCGAGCGGTCAACCGTCACCTGAGTCACATTCGCATGTCCGGCTGCGCAGGGGGTCGGTTAGGTTGCCACCCATGGAAACCGAGATCGACGCGGTCATCTTCGACTGGGGCGGCACCCTGACCCGGTGGCACGACGTCGACTTCCACGCCGAGTCGCTCGCCCTGGCGCACGCGGTCGTCAGCGCGGGGCAGCGCGAGGTGCACGCCGAGGCGCTGCACCGAGCCAACCAGGCCATCTGGGGGCGCAGCCGCGACCAGCAGCGCAGCGCCACGGTCGCCGACCTCTTCCACGAGGCGGGCCTGGACCACAACCCCGAGCTGCTCTGGCACTACCGGGAGTTCTGGGAGCCGCACACCGGCACCGACGCCCAGGTCCCCGAGCTGTTCGAGACGCTGCGGGGGCGTGGCATCAAGGTGGGCGTGCTGTCCAACACGATCTGGCCGCGGGCCTGGCACGAGGACTTCTTCCGTCGCGACGGCGTGCTGGACCTGATCGACGGTGACGTCTACACCAGCGAGATCCCGTGGACGAAGCCGTCCCCGGAGGCGTTCGCCGCGGCCATGCGCGCCGTCGGCGCCGCCGATCCCAGGCGCTGCGTCTACGTCGGTGACCGGCTGTACGACGACATCTGGGGCGCGCGCAACGCCGGGCTGAAGACGATCCACGTCCCCCACAGCGATATCCCGGTCGAGCAGGTGGGCCACCACGTCGGCGTGCCGCACGCCGTCGCACACGAGCTGGCCCAGATCCCGGGACTGCTGGACGCGATCTGACCGGTCCGGCTCGGTCACGCGACCTGCGCCGGCTCCCGTCCGTCGAGCGGTCAGTCGAGGCCGGGGAAGTGGCTGGGCGCCACCCCGAAGCCCAGCTCGCGGACGGCACTGGCGTCCAGTGCCGAGATGGCCCAGGCGCGATCCTTGCCGGCGGTGCTGGCCACCAGCTCCCCGTAGGTCAGCGTCACTCGGCGCTCGATCGTGCCCGCCACCGCAACGATCCGTGCGGGACTGTCCGCCACACCCGGCAGGGCGTAGTCGACCTCCGCCGCGACCGGGTCCTCACCCTTGGCGCTCACCAGGACCGTCAACCGGTCGCGGAGGTCGCGGTGCGCCTCGTAGGCACGGTCGAGCTTGCCGAACAGGGTCGGTTGGCGTGACTTGGAGGACTGCGCCCCGAGCAGGCCGTAGAGGTGCACGGCGGCATGCTCCGCGGCCAGCGCCTTCTGCAGTGCCTCGACCGGGGTCACGCCGGCCACCCCGCCAGCCGCTGGCCGACGGCGGCGCCCATGCTCGCGAGCAGACGCGCGAAGGCTCCGCTCTCCGCTCCCAGGGCAAGGGTCCCGAGGGTGTCGTGCAGGGTGCGCTCCAGCCGGGCGAGGGAGTTCAGCGCCACGTCCGGCCTGCGCGGTGCGGTGTACGGCGCGGGGCTGGCCGAGGTGCGGGCCCGGGCGGGGACCGCGTCCGCGACCGAGGCCTCGTGGGCCAGGTGCATCTCCGTCAGGGGTGCGAGCTGCTTGCGCAGCGAGGGGTGGCGGGCCATCGTGGCGGCCACTCCGAGGCGCACGGCGGTGATCTCGGTGAGTGCGCGGGTCGCCGTCGCCACGTCCGGGCTGAGCTCTGCCGGCGTCGCCTGCCCGGTGGGGGAGTCCGCGTCGCCGGGGCCGCAACCGGTCAGTGCGAGTCCGGCCACGCCTGCGATGCCGGCCGCGATCACCGTGCGACGGGAGATGGCGGTGGCACCGACGCCCCTGGCGCCGGGAAGGGAGGAGTCGGCCACGCCCGAATCCTAGGGGCTCGCGAATCCAGCGGCCCGAAGGCAGCCCCGACCGTCGGGCACGGAATGCCGGGGCAGCCCGGAAGTGGTCAGTGGTGGTTCGGGTTCACGCTAAGGTTGGGCCAACACAACAGCACAGCAGGGAGGTCTGGAGCCATGGCCACAGCTGACACCAGGGATCGCCTCGCTGAGGAGTTGACCGCCCCGATCGGGGTGCTGGGACTCGACCTCGAAGCGGTCGAGCTCACCACCGCCGGCAAGCGCAGGGTCCTCCGCATCGCCATCGACAAGGACGACGGCGTCACGATGGACGACATCGCCGACGCCACCCGCGAGGTCTCCCGTGTGCTGGACGAGACCAGCCTGATGGGCGAGCAGGCCTACACCCTCGAGGTGTCCTCCCGCGGCGTCGACCGCCCCCTGTCCCTGCCGCGACACTGGCGGCGCAACACTGGACGACTCGTCAACGTCACCCTCCACGAGGGTGAGCCGCTGACCGGCCGGATCACCGACAGCGACGAGCACGGTGCCGTCCTCGACGTCGAGGGCGCCGAGAGGCGCCTGGAGTACGCCGAGGTGAAGAAGGCCCGCATCCAGATCGAGTTCAAGAAGGAGACTGTCTGATGGACATCGACATGAGCATCCTGCGCATGCTGGTGCGGGAGAAGGAGATCTCCTTCGAGGTGTTGGTCGAGGCCATCGAGCAGGCCCTGCTGACGGCGTACCACAAGACCGGCGGAGCGCAGCCGAACGCGCGGGTCTCGCTCGACCTCAAGACCGGGCACGTCATGGTGATGGCCCAGGAGGTCGACGAGGACGGCAAGGTCGTCGGCGAGTACGAGGACACCCCCGCGGGCTTCGGTCGGATCGCGGCGACGACCGCCAAGCAGATCATGCTGCAGCGTCTGCGCGACGCCGAGGATGAGCGCAAGTTCGGTGAGTTCGCCGGCAAGGAGGGGGACATCGTCTCCGGTCTGATCCAGCAGGGGCGCAACCCCGATGACGTGATGGTCGACCTCGGCCGGCTCGAGGCGCTGCTTCCTGCCGGTGAGCGGGTCCCGGACGAGGACTACTCGCACGGCACCCGGATCAAGTGCCTGGTGATCAGCGTCCGCAAGGGCATGCGGGGGCCCCAGGTGATGCTCTCGCGCACCCACCCCGGCCTGGTCAAGAAGCTGTTCGCCCTCGAGGTCCCGGAGATCGCCGACGGCACGGTGGAGATCGCCGGGATCGCCCGTGAGGCCGGCCACCGGACCAAGATCGCGGTCAAGAGCAACGTTCCCGGGGTCAACCCCAAGGGCTCCTGCATCGGTCCGATGGGCCAGCGGGTCCGCAACGTGATGAACGAGCTGCACGGCGAGAAGATCGACATCGTCGACTGGTCCGACGACCCGGCGACCCTGGTCGGCAACGCGCTGAGCCCGGCACGGGTGTCCAGCGTGACCGTGGTGGACGAGGCGTCCCGCTCGGCGCGCGTGGTCGTCCCCGACTACCAGCTCTCCCTGGCGATCGGCAAGGAGGGGCAGAACGCCCGCCTGGCGGCTCGGCTGACCGGCTGGCGGATCGACATCCGGTCCGACGAGGCGCCGATCGCGCCACCGGACCCCGGGCCGGGGACCTCACCGGTCACGCCACCCGCCAGTTCGGCTTAGCGGCCCCGCCCCGGTAGAGTGTGTGACGGTGGCTTCACAACTCGACACTCCTGCGCGCACCGAGGGTCCGATCCGGACGTGCGTCGGATGCCGGGCACGAGCCGCCAGACGTGAGTTGTTGCGGGTGGTCGCAGGGACGGACGCGGAAGGCCAGGCAGGATCCTGGTTCGCCGCACCCGACCCGGGTGGCACCGCAGCCGGACGTGGAGCGCACCTGCACCCCACTGCCGAATGTCTCGCACTCGCCGAACGCAGACGTGCCTTCCCAAGGGCCCTGCGGCATGATGCCGGGGTCCGGGGAGCGCTGAGCCTCGACCGGTTGAGAGAGCACCTCGCACAGACCGCACACGAACCGGAACAGAACTGGAGCATCAGCTCATGAGCCTGCGATGAGAACTTCGCGATGAGCATGCACATCAACTAGCGGTCCGCAGCCTCCGTCACGTGACGGGCTCGGACCAGGAGGAACCACGTGGCCAAGGTCCGAGTCCATGAACTCGCCAAGAAGTACGACGTCCCGTCCAAGGACGTCCTGACGATGCTGGGCGAGCTCGGTGAGTTCGTGAAAGCACCCAGCTCCACGGTTGAGCCGCCCGTAGTGAAGCGGTTCGAGGACAAGTACGGCGCCGACCTCGCAGCCAAGGCCGAGGCCAAGCTGGCGAAGAAGGCGGCCAAGAAGGCGCCCGCCAAGCCGGCAGCCGGAGCGTCGGACACCGACGCGCCCGCTGCCGCACCCGCGGAGCCCGCAGCCCAGCCGACGTCCGAGCCCGCAGCCGAGCCGACCCCGGCACCGGCCGAGGCACCGGTCGTCGAGCGCACGGCACCCAGGTTCACGCCTGGGCCCCGGCCGCGCGTGCAGGCCGAGCCCGAGCCCGAGCCGGAGGCAGCACCAGAGCCGGTTCGCGCCGAGCCGGCTGCCGAGGCGCCTGCTCCGGTTGCGGAGACCGACCGCGAGGGAGGCGGTGAGGGTGGCGAGGAGGCTGCCCCCGCAGCCAGCGCGGGAGCGGGTTTCAAGCCCGGTCCGCGTCCCGCGCGCCCCGGAGCGCCGCGTCCCGGCAACAACCCGTTCTCCTCGACCCAGGGCATGGGCAGCCGCCCGGCGCCCACACCCGGCGCCGCACCTGGCGCTCCGGCTGCCCCAGCCGGTGCCGGCGAGCGCCCGCCGCGCCCGCCGTCGAGTCGTGACGGCATGCCTCGCCCCAACCCGGCGATGATGCCGAAGTCCCCGGCCGCCTTCGGTGGCGGACCCGGCGGACGTGGCCCTGGTGGTCCCGGCGGCGCTCGTGGTGGCCCTGGTGGTCCCGGCGGTGCTCGTGGTGGCCCCGGTGGTCCCGGCGGCGCACGTGGCGGCCCCCCCGGACGCGGTGGCTTCGCCGGTGCAGGTGCGCCAGGCATGGGCGGCGGCCCCGGCGGTGCGCCTGGTGGCGCTCCGGCCGGTCGCCCCGGCGGCCCCGGTCGCGGTCGTCCCGGTCAGCGCGGCAGCACCCAGGGCGCCTTCGGTCGCCCCGGTGGCCCGTCGCGTCGCGGACGCAAGTCGAAGCGCGCTCGTCGTCAAGAGTTCGAGCAGATGGAAGCCCCGACCATTGGCGGCATGCGCGTCCGCAAGGGCAACGGCGAGACCGTTCGCCTGGCCCGTGGCGCCTCGCTGACCGACTTCGCCGAGAAGATCAACGTCGACCCGGCCTCGCTGGTGCAGATGCTGTTCCACCTCGGCGAGATGGTCACGGCGACGGAGTCGGTCAACGACGCGACGCTGCAGCTGCTCGGCGACGAGCTCAACTACATCGTCGAGGTCGTCTCGCCCGAGGACGAGGACCGCGAGCTGCTCGACTCCTTCGACCTGCAGTTCGGGTCGGACGAGGGTGACGAGGAGATGCTGGTGGCTCGTCCGCCGGTCGTCACCGTCATGGGTCACGTCGACCACGGAAAGACCAAGCTCCTCGACGCGTTGCGTACTGCCAACGTGGTCGACAAGGAGGCCGGTGGGATCACCCAGCACATCGGTGCCTACCAGGTCCGCACCGAGGTCGACGGCACCGAGCGTGCGATCACCCTGATCGACACCCCGGGCCACGAGGCGTTCACCGCCATGCGTGCCCGTGGTGCGCAGGCGACCGACATCGCGGTGCTCGTCGTGGCCGCCGATGACGGTGTGATGCCGCAGACGGTCGAGGCGCTCAACCACGCCAAGGCGGCCAACGTTCCGATCGTGGTGGCGGTGAACAAGATCGACAAGCCCGACGCGGATCCCACCAAGGTGCGCGGCCAGCTGGCCGAGTACGGCGTGGTGCCCGAGGAGTACGGCGGCGACGTCATGTTCGTCGACGTCTCGGCGAAGTCCCAGCTCAACCTGGACAAGCTGCTCGAGGCCGTCGTGCTCACCGCCGACGCCTCGCTCGACCTGCGGGCCAACCCCGACCAGGACGCTCAGGGCCTCGTGGTCGAGGCACACCTGGACCGCGGTCGCGGCCCGGTGGCGACCATCCTCGTCCAGCGCGGAACGCTGCGCGTCGGTGACTCGATCGTGGCGGGTCCGGCGTACGGCCGGGTGCGCGCCATGCTCGACGAGCACGGCGACAACATCGAGCAGGCGGACCCGTCCCGTCCCGCGATGGTGCTGGGTCTGTCCGGTGTTCCGGGCGCGGGCCAGAACTTCATCGTGGTCGAGGACGACCGCATCGCCCGCCAGATCGCTGAGAAGCGTGAGGCGCGCGAGCGTGCGGCCATGCAGGCCAAGCGTCGCGTCCGTCGCAGCCTGGAAGACTTCATGGCTTCGATGGAGAAGGGCGAGAGCCAGGAGCTCAACCTGATCCTGAAGGGTGACGTCTCCGGCTCGGTCGAGGCTCTCGAGGACTCGCTGGCGAAGATCGATGTCGGCGACGAGGTGTCGCTGCGCGTCATCGACCGCGGTGTCGGCGCGATCACCGAGACCAACGTCGACCTCGCTGCGGCCTCCGACGCGATCATCATCGGGTTCAACGTCCGCCCCCAGGGCAAGGCGACCGAGATGGCCGAGCGCGAGGGCGTCGAGATCCGCTACTACTCGGTGATCTACCAGGCCATCGAGGAGATCGAGGCAGCGCTCAAGGGACTGCTCAAGCCCGAGTACGAGGAGCAGACCCTCGGCCAGGCGGAGATCCGCACGATCTTCCGCAGCTCCAAGGTCGGCAACATCGCGGGCTGCATGGTCACCAGTGGCCTGCTGCGTCGCAACGCCAAGGTCCGCCTGATCCGCGATGGTGCGGTCGTGGCGGACAACCTCGACCTGTCCTCGCTGAAGCGCGAGAAGGACGACGCCTCTGAGGTCCGGGAGGGCTTCGAGTGCGGCCTCGTCCTGCGCGGCTTCAACGACATCAAGGAAGGCGATGTCGTCGAGGCGTTCGAGATGAAGGAGATCCCGCGGAGCTGATCCGCGTGGAGTGGCGGCTTCCCACGGTTGCGTGGGAGGCCGCCACTTCCAGTAGCAGGCAAGGCACGCGAAGCAACTGACTCCCACGTTCCCGTGGGAGACGACGAAGCAGCAGAGGAACAGCAATGGCCAACCCACGGGTGCGGAAGATCGCCGACCGGATCAAGGTGATCGTCGCCGAGATGCTCGAGCGCCGCGTCAAGGACCCGCGCCTGGGGTTCGTGACGGTGACCGATGTCCGCGTCTCCGGCGACACCCTGCAGGCCTCGGTGTTCTACACCGTGCTCGGGGAGGAGAAGGACCTCGAGGGGACCGCGGTCGCCCTCGCCTCGGCCAAGGGGCTGATCCGCTCCGAGGTGGGCAAGCAGCTCGGCATGCGCCACGTGCCGACCATCGACTTCATCCATGACGCGCTGCCACAGACCGCGCGTCAGATCGACGACCTGCTCGAGCGGGTGCGCGAGTCCGACGCCCGCGCCGCCCAGGCCGCCACGGACGCGGCGTACGCCGGTGAGCCGGACCCGTACAAGAAGCCCCGCGAGGTGGCCGACCCCGACGACAGCGATGCGGCCGAGCATCTCGAGGACGCCGGCAGCACGGATCCCGAGGGCGAGTGAGCCTCGACCGTCGGGCCGCGGGCGGTGACGGGCTGGTGGTCGTCGACAAGCCGGCGGGACTGACCTCGCACGACGTGGTCGCGCGGGTACGCCGCCTGGCGGGCACCCGCAAGGTCGGCCACGCCGGGACGCTGGACCCGATGGCCACCGGAGTGCTGGTCGTCGGCGTCGACCGGGCCACCCGCCTGCTCGGTCACCTGCTCGTCACCGACAAGGTCTACGACGCGACGATCCGGCTCGGTGCCTCCACGACCACCGACGACGCCGAGGGTGAGGTGCTCAGCACCGCGCCCACCGACGACGTCACCGAGAACGACCTGCTCGAGGCGCTCGGCGGCCTGGTGGGTGAGATCGAGCAGGTGCCGTCGGCGGTGTCGGCGATCAAGGTCGACGGTCGTCGGGCCTACGACCGGGTCCGGGCAGGGGAGCAGGTCGAGCTGCCCGCCCGCCCGGTGCGGGTCGACTCCATCGAGGTGCACAGCATTGCTGCGTCCGGCGCGGGCCACCTCGACGTGGTGGTGTCGGTGCGCTGCTCCAGCGGCACCTACATCCGCGCGATCGCTCGCGATCTCGGCGCGCAGCTGGGCACCGGCGGGCACCTGACGGTCCTGCGGCGTACCGCTGTGGGGGTCTTCGACATCACCAGCGCGCGCACGCTGGAGCAGCTCGCCGACGGCTTCTCGGTGATTCCCATCGCCGACGCCGCGCGGGCCAGCTTCAGCTCGATCGACCTCGATGAGGCCGCGGCGACCGACGTCCGCTTCGGGCGCAAGCTCGCGATCACCCTCGATGCTCCGGCGCCCGTGGCGCTGTTCGCCCCGGACGGACAGTTCCTGGCCCTCTACGAGCAGGTCAACGACGCGGAGGAACCACTGGCCAGGGCGGTCGCGGTCTTCGTGTGACGGCGGCGCCGCTAGTCTTCTCGCCGTGCGCATCTGGCGATCCCTGGACGACGTGCCGAGCGACCTCGGCCGCACGGTCCTGATCATCGGCAACTTCGACGGCGTCCATCTCGGTCACCGGCACGTGGTGCGCCGCGCGCGCGAGCTGGCGGACGCCGACGGGCTCGAGGTCGTGGCCGTGACCTTCGACCCGCACCCGATGGCGGTGCTCCGACCCGAGCACGCACCCCCGGCCCTGACCGACCTCGAACGCCGCAGTGCGTTGCTCGCCGAGGCGGGGGTGGACGACGTCTTCGTGATCGCGTTCTCGCGCGAGATCGCCGCGTGGAGTCCCCAGGAGTTCGTGGACCGCGTCCTCGTCGAGGGCCTGCACGCGGCCGTCGTGGTGGTGGGTGCCAACTTCCGGTTCGGCGCCAAGGCGGCCGGTGACGTGGCGATGCTCACCGAGGCGGGCCGGCTGGCCGGGGGTGAGCGCGCGTTCCGGGTCGAGGGGGTCGAGCTCGACGGCGGGCCGCAGGTCTGGTCGTCGACCTACATCCGCACCTGCCTCGCCGGAGGCGACGTGGAGGGCGCGGCGGAAGCCCTCGGTCGTCCCCACGCGCTGGTCGGCCGAGTGGTCCGCGGTGACCGGCGGGGCAGGGAGCTCGGGTACCCGACCGCCAACGTGCCACCCGGCCGGCTCGCGGCTCCCGCCGACGGGGTGTACGCCGGCTGGCTCACCGTGCTCGACGCGGACGCGGACGCAGACGCTGGGGCGACACCGCTGCCCGCAGCCATCAGCGTCGGCTCGAACCCCACCTTCGACGGAGAGCGCGACCGCCGCGTCGAGGCCTACGTCCTGGACCGCACCGACCTCGAGCTCTACGACCGCCTCGTCGAGGTCTCCTTCGTGGCCCGCATCCGGGGGATGGTCAGGTTCGACGGGGTGGACGCGCTGGTCGAGACCATGCGCCAGGACGTGCTGCAGACCCGCGAGCTGCTGTCGATCCGATGACGACCCGGCGCATGGTCACCGGTTCCGGCCCCGAGGCGGACCAGTGGTTCGTCGACCACGGGCTGCCGTGGTTCGTGCCCGAGCGTCGGGTCGCGGCGCACCGGGCGCTGCACTCGCGGCACACGCTGGTCGGCGTCGGTGTGGTCGCCCTGGCGGCACTGGTCATCGGGGTGGTGCTGGCGGCGCTGACCGAGCAGGCCGGCTTCGCCCCTGCCACGCTGGTGACCCTGACGGGGGCTGCTGCGCTGGCCTACGCGGGACGCAGGCTCGGTGCGGCCCCGATGGCCCGATGGGCGGTGCGGCGCACGCTGAGCAGCCTGCGACTGCTGTTCCCGATGGTCACCCGGGCGCTGCCGCTGCTGCTGCTCTTCATGACGTTCCTGTTCATCAACGCCGAGGTGTGGCAGCTCTCCGCCACGCTCGACGGACCGGTGCTCTGGGTGACCGTGCTGCTGTTCGGCGCCTTCGCCGTCGGCTTCCTGCTGGTGCGGCTGCCCGAGGAGCTCGACCACGTCGACCCCGCTGTCGACGCAGAGACGCTCGCCCGGCTGTGTCGAGGCACGCCCCTGGCGGCCTACGCCGAGGCGGTCGCCCGGACCACGACCGAGCCGACGCCGGCGGGTCACCCGGCTCACCTCCAGCCTCCTCCGGTGCACGGAATGGAGAGGACCAACCTGCTGCTGGTGCTGATGGTGGCCCAGATCCTGCAGGTGCTCCTCGTCGCGGTGTCGGTCTTCGTGTTCTTCGTGCTCTTCGGCGGCGTCGTGATGACCGTCGGGGTGCAGGAGGCGTGGACGCAGTCGAGCATCCACGCGCTGCCCTGGGCCAGCAACCTCTCCGTCGAGCTGGTGCAGGTGTCTGTCTTCCTGGCGGCCTTCTCGGGGCTCTACTTCACCGTCGTCGCGGTGACCGACGAGACCTACCGCGACCAGTTCTTCACCCAGATCAAGGCCGAGCTGGAGCGGGCGGTCGGTGTCCGGACGGTCTATCTCCGGGCGCGTTCCGCGACGTCGACCCAGCCGTCGAGCCAGCCGTCGACCGAGCCGCCGAGCCAACCGTCGACCGAGCCGCCGAGCCAACCGTCGACCGAGCCGTCAGCCGCACCGTCAGTCGACTGAGGTCAGCCACATCGCGGCATACGGGGGCAGGTGCAGCGCGCCCCCGCGCGAGACCGGGGCCAGCCCGGTGATCCGGTCCACGACCGTGTGCGGATCCAGCTCGAGATCGTCCAGCACCGTGTGCTGCACCGAGCGGGGGGTGTCGGTGACGTTGTAGACGCCGAGCATCGTGCCGACGGGATGCCGCCTGGCCACCAGCAGCACACCGGGGTCGTCCGGGTCGAGCACGTCGGCGCCGATCGACGCGTGCAGGTGCGGCAGCGCGCGGCGGGCCGCGATCAGCGTCCGCACCCCCTGGTTGATCCCGTGGGTCTCCTCCGGGACCGGCCACGGCATCCGGGGCCGGTGCACCCAGCGGTTGTCCCCGGCGTGCTCGGCCTCGCTCTCCCAGTCGGGGTCGTTGAGCAGGCCGAGCTCGTCGCCCATCCAGATCACCGGCAGGCCGCCGAAGCCCAGGATCAACGCGTGCGCCAGGAGCACCCGGTCTGGTCCGTGGGGGTTGCCGGCCTCGAGGCCCGCGAGCGAGGCGAGGCTCCCGGAGATCCGGCGGTCGCCGGTCGCCTCGTTCTCCTGGAAGACCAGCCCGCGCGCCCAGGAGCCGGGGAACTCCCCCGAGTAGAAGTCCGAGAGGAACTTGCGGTGACCCCACCCGGTCACCCCTGCGGCAGCGGCGTCGTCGTCGCCGATCGCCCAGCCGATGTCGTCGTGGCAGCGCGCATAGGTGATCCAGGCGGTGCTGCTCGGAGCCCCGGCCAGCTGCTGGAGGGCCTTCGACGCCAGCCGCGCGTCCCGGCTGGCGAGCATCGACCAGAGGTGCACCATCAACCCGTTGTGGTAGGCGAGGTCGCTCAGCTTCCCGTGGTGCTCGCCCTCGCCGAGGTAGGCGAGCAGGTCCCTGGGCCCGACGATCGCCTCGGCCTTGAACAGCGTCGCTGGACAGGCGATCCGGGCCACGGTGCGCAGCGCCTGGGTGAGCGAGTGCACCTCCGGCTGGTTCTGGCAGTTGGTGCCCATCCGCTTCCAGGTGAACGCGATCGCGTCGAGGCGGAACACCTCCACCCCGTCGTTGGCCAGGGCCAGGATGGTCTCGGCGTACTCGCAGAGCACCGCGGGGTTCGCCCAGTTCACGTCCCACTGGTAGTCGTTGAACGTGGTCCAGACCCATCCGGCGAGCTCGTCGTCCCAGGTGAAGCTGCCGGGGGCGAAGTCGGGGAACACCTCGGGCAGGGTGCGCTCGTAGTCATCCGGGGTGCTCCGGTCGGGGAAGACCAGGAAGTAGTCGCGGTAGGTGGGGTCGCCCTCCCGGGCCTTGCGAGCCCACTCGTGCTCTCGTGCCACGTGGTTGAGCACGAGGTCGAGGCAGAGGCTGATCCCGCGCCCACGCAGGCTGGTGGCGAGCGCGCGCAGGTCCTCGATCGTGCCGAGGTCAGGGCGCACGCTCCGGTAGTCCTGCACGGCGTAGCCACCGTCGTTCGGCGCGGGGCGTGGTGTCAGCAACGGCATCAGGTGGAGGTAGCGGATGCCGAGGTCCTCGAGGTAGCCCGCGCGTTCGGCCACACCCGACAGCGTCCCGGCGAACCGGTCGGCATAGGCGGCATAGCCGACCATCTCGGGCTGCTGGAACCAGTCAGGGGCGAGCGAGCGCTCCAGGTCGAGGGCGCGGAGCTCGCCCGACCTGGCGACGTAGGCCGTGGCGGCGAGCCGGACGAGCCGGTCGCGCACTGCGTCGGGATCCCCGTAGAGAGGTGCCAGGGCGCTGTCGAGGTCGGGGAGCCAGCGCTCGAGGCGTGCCTCGAACAGCTCCCGCTCGTGGGCGGGCAGGTCGGCGAGGAGGTCCTCGATCACGGAGGTCTGCACCGCGCCAGTATGTCGCGCGCGGCTGGGTCAGGCAGGTTCGACCGTGACCGGGACACCGTTGAGGGCGGCGTTTCCGGACACGTCGAGCCGTTCGGGATCGGTCAGGTCGTTGATGGAGACGCCCGGAAGCCGGCTCGCGTTCCCGAGCCGGATGCCGTCCACGCGGTGTCCGTAGCCGTGGGGGAGCGAGACCACCCCGCGCATCATGTCCTCGGTGGCGAGCATCTCGGTGGTGACCTCGCCGACGCGCGAGGCGATCCGGACCCTGTCCCCGTCGTTCAAGCCGCGGTGCGACGCGTCGTCGGGATGCATCAGCAGCTGGTGGCGCGCCCTGCCCCGGGTGAGCCGCTCACTGTTGTGCATCCACGAGTTGTTGTCGCGCTGGTGCCGGCGCCCGATCAGGACGAGGCCAGGGTGGTCCTCGCCCTTCCTCGACGCCTGCACCTGTTCGGCGATCGTGTCGCGCAGGCGGCGCAGGTCGGCGATGACCAGGTCCGGTGCGAGGTGGATCAGCTTGTCCTTGGTCTGCAGCCGATCCGGCATCGTCGGCCGGAGTGGGCCGAGGTCGACCCCGGCGGGGTTCGCGCGCAGCGCCCGCATCGTCGTACGCCGCCCGGTGAGCAGCAGGGTGGACACCACCGTCGTCGGGCTGACCGAGAGTCCTGCTCGCTCGGTGAGCGCCTTGCCCAGTGGCTTCTTCTTGTCCAGCCGCGCAGCCGTCCGGAGCGCGAGCTCGCGGAAGATCTCCCAGTCGTGCATCGCGCCGTCTGGCTTCTCGAAGACGGCCGGGGTGAACCGGGCGGTGTTCCGCACGGCGAGCGAGTGGAAGACGAGGTCGTACTGCTCGCGCTCGAGCACCGTGGTCGGCGGCAGCACCACGTCGAGCGTGCTTCGTGGTCTCGTTGAGGTAGATGTCGACGGCGGCCATGAAGTCCAGGCCGGCGAGCGCCTCACCGAGGCGACGGCCGTCCGGGGTGGAGAGCACCGGGTTCCCGGCGATCGTCAGCATCGCGCGGATCTGACCCGGGCCGGGGGTGTCGATCTCCTCGCGCATGGTGCTCGCCGGGAGCTCGCCGGCGAACTCGGGGATGCCTCGCACCCGGCTGCGCCAGACGTCGTGGTGGCCGCGCCCGATCAGCGCCTTGCCCACGATGTCGACGGCGGGCTCGGTGAACAGCACGCCACCCTCGCGGTCGAAGTTGCCGGTGAGGATGTTCAGGCACTGGATCGCCCACTGGCAGATGGACCCGAACCCCTGCGTCGACAGTCCCAACCGTCCGTAGGCGGCAGCACCGTCGGCGGCGGCGAACTCACGGGTGATCCGCCGGATCTCGTCGGCCGGCACCCCGGAGGCCTCGGCTGCGTACTCGGGGGTGATGTCCGCGACCGCCAGCCGCACCGACTCGATGCCACGGACGTACGCCGCAGGGTCGGTCAGCCCCTCCTCGAACAGGACCTGCAGCATCGCTAGCAGCACCACGGCGTCGCTGGCGGGTCGCACGAAGTGGTGCTCGTCGGCCACCTTGGCCGTCTCGGTCCGGCGCGGGTCGAGGACCACCATCCGGCCACCGCGCTGCTTGAGCTCGCGCAGCCGGTTGGGGAAGTCCGGGACCGTCATCAACGAGCCGTTCGAGGCCATCGGGTTGGCGCCGAAGACGAGGAAGTAGGAGGTCCGGTCGATGTCCGGGATCGGGATCAGCAGCTGGTGGCCGAACAGCTGCCAGGCGACGAACTGGTGGGGGACCTGGTCGACCGAGCTCGCGCTGAACTTGTTGCGCGTCTTGAACGACTTCACCATCTGCACCCCGTGGGTCTGCGACCCGAGCGAGTGCGCGTTGGGATTGCCGAGGTAGACGCCGAGCGCGTCCCGTCCGTGCTGGTTGACCGTCCGGGCGATGCCGTCGGCGGTGAGGTCGAGCGCCTCGTCCCAGGAGATCTGCACCCACTCGTCGGGACCGCCGGTGCTGCTCGGTACCCGCTTGACCGGGTGCCGTAGCCGGTCGGGGTCCTCGTAGACGTCGGCCAGCGCGACGCCCTTGGGGCAGATGTGCCCCCGCGAGAGCGGGTCCTCCTTGTTGCCCCGGATCGAGGTGACCCGTGGACCGTCGTCGCGATCCTCGATGGTCAGCTCGACGCCGCAGATCGCCTCGCACAGGTTGCAGGTGGCGAGGACCCGGCGGTGCTCGCCCGAGCGGGGGGAGGTCTCCATGCGGGGATCCTTGCACGACGCGCCCATATCGATGCGTTGCACAGTAGTGCGCGCTGCGTAGTAGTGTGCGATGCATGGACACCACTCAGCTCCTCAAGGGAGTGCTCGACCTGACGGTGCTCGCCGTCGTCGACGACGAGGACGGCTACGGCTACGACATCGTGCGACGGCTGCGCGAACGCGGGCTCGACGACGTCGGGGACGCATCGGTCTACGGGACGCTCCGCCGGCTCTACGCCGCCGGGGCGCTGACGTCGTACGTCGTGGCCAGCGAGACCGGGCCGCACCGCAAGTACTACGGGATCACCCCGGTCGGGCGAGCCCAGCTCAAGCAGCAGAAGGATGACTGGACGTCCTTCTCCACCACCGTCACCACGATCCTTTCGGGAGTCTCCGCATGAACACCATCGTCACCACGCCTGACATCCACCTCTACGTCACCGCCGTCCGTGAGCGCCTGTCGGACCTGACCGACGACGAGCGCGAGGAGCTGGTGGGCGGCCTGGAGGCCGACCTGAGCGACCTTGTCGCCGAGCGCGGCGTCGAGGCGCTGCCGGATCCAGCAGAGTACGCCGCCGAGCTGCGGGTCGCGGCCGGCTTCAGTGCCCAGGCTGTCGAGCGACGGCGCCACGGGCGGCGCAGTGCCCTGATGTCATGGCTGGACCGGGCGGGTGAGACCTGGCACGGCTGGGTCGAGGCCGACGAGCACCTCGGCCTGCCCGCGCTGGCGCAGTCGTTGCGACCCCTGTGGTGGGTGTTGCGCGCACTGTGCGCCACGGCCCTGCTGGCGGAGGTCTTCGGCAGCCAGTCGATCTTCGGGCTGACGCTCAACCGCGCCCTGCTGGCGGCGGTGCTTATCCTGATCAGCGTGCAGATCGGCCGCGAGGTGTGGTTCCCCGGCACTGTGGTCAGACGCTCGCTGTCACTGCGGCTGGGGCTGGTCGCGCTGAACTTGTTCGCGATCGCCCTGCTGCCGGTGATGTTCACACGTTTCTTCTCCGCCCATGACCCCTACGCCTACCGCTACGAGCAGTCGTCCTCCCAGTCCCCTGGCGACGGGCTGTCGTTCAACGGGGAGCCGATCGCCAACATCTATCCCTACGACGCTCAGGGCCACCTGCTGACGGGCGTCCAGCTCGTCGACCGTCAGGGCCGTCGCCTCACGGTCACCCAGGATCCCTACAACGAGGGGACCGGTTGGGGGGAGTTCATCCACGTGCCCTGGCTCAACGGGCGCACGGAGCTCTACAGCGTGTTCCCGCTGCCCGAGCAGACCTTGGACACGGACACTCTCGCCCCGGTCGGAGACCCCCGGCTCCAGTCCCCGCCGTTCGCGTCGTTGCCCCCGGTCACGCTGGCCGGGGTGACCCCGAGCGTGCTGCTGCCCGAGCCGGTGGCGAAGAGCTCGGCCGACAAGACCCTGGCGAAGCAGGGCAAGAGGGAGCAGAAGCGGCAGCCGCCGCAGGACTAGGGGGCAGGTGCCGATTCGCCGCCCGCAGTCGGGCGCTGATAGCCTTGAGCGGTTACCCCTGATGGGGGACTTCCGCCGTGCAACGGCCGCGGATTCAGAGTGCCCGGGTGAACAGGCCCCGGCGCGCCGCGCAACGAGACGAAAGAGATGGGTAGTTCAACGTGTCGATCGGTACAGACGCAGAAACCAAGCAGAAGATCATCGCCGAGTACGCCACTGGCGAAGGCGACACCGGTTCCCCCGAGGTGCAGATCGCACTCCTGAGCCACCGCATCTCGCACCTCACCGAACACCTCAAGACGCACAAGCACGACCACCACAGCCGTCGTGGTCTGCTGCTTCTCGTGGGCCAGCGTCGTCGACTCCTGAACTACCTGGAGAAGACAGAGATCGCGCGCTACCGCTCGATCGTGTCGCGACTCGGCCTGCGTCGCTGATGTAGAGAAACGCACTCACCCTCCGGGTGGGTGCGTTTCTCAGTAGTTGTACAACTGAACACACACCAATCACAGGAGCGGCCCGCGACGCCGGCCCGGTCCTCGGTAGTGGCCCTCTGTGTCTAGCAGGCACAGCGGGCCTCGATCGAAGACCGGCCACCACCTCGACATCGAGGCGCAGGTCACGAGCTCGCGGCTCCGCTCCGCGAAGAGAAAGGGAAGCCCTTGACTGAGGGACCCGAGATCACCGTCGTGGAGACCATCCTCGACAACGGCAAGTTCGGCCAGCGCAAGGTCAAGTTCGAGACCGGGCTGCTCGCCCGCCAGGCGGCTGGCTCTGTCACCGCCTACCTCGACGACGAGACCATGCTGCTGTCGGCCACCACGGCCGGCAAGAAGCCCAAGGACCAGTTCGACTTCTTCCCCCTGACGATCGACGTCGAGGAGCGGATGTACGCCGCGGGCCAGATCCCCGGCTCGTTCTTCCGCAGCGAAGGCCGCCCGGGCGAGGACGCGATCCTCACCTGCCGCCTCATCGACCGGCCGTTGCGCCCGACCTTCAAGAAGGGTCTGCGCAACGAGGTCCAGGTCGTCATCACCGTGATGGCGCTCGACCCCGACCACCCCTACGACGTGCTGGCGATCAACGCCGCGTCGCTGTCCACCCAGCTCTCCGGCCTGCCGTTCTCCGGCCCCGTCGGTGGCACCCGGGTGGCGCTGATCGAGGGCCAGTGGGTCGCCTTCCCGACGCACAGCCAGCTCGAGAACGCCGTCTTCGACATGGTCGTCGCCGGCCGGGTCACCGAGACCGGTGACGTCGCGATCATGATGGTCGAGGCCGAGGCCACCGAGTCGACCTGGAACCTGGTGCAGTCCGGCACCCAGGCCCCCACCGAGGCGGTCGTCGCCAGCGGTCTCGATGCGGCCAAGCCGTTCATCAAGCAGCTGTGCGAGGCGCAGGCCGAGCTGGCCAAGCAGGCCGCCAAGCCGGTCCAGGACTTCCCGGTCTTCCTCGACTACGAGGACGACGTCTACGCCGCCGTGCAGGCTGCCGTGAAGGACGACACCGCGAAGGCGCTCGTCATCGCCGGCAAGCAGGACCGCGAAGACGCCCTCGACGAGATCAAGGAGTCGCTGCTCGAGAAGATCGGCGGCGACTTCGAAGGTCGCGAGAAGGAGATCGGCGCGGCGTTCCGCTCGCTGAACAAGGAGCTCGTCCGCGACCGCGTCCTGCGCGAGAAGGTCCGGATGGACGGCCGTGGCCTGAGCGACATCCGCACCCTGTCCGCCGAGGTCGGCGTGATCCCGCGCGTCCACGGTTCGGCACTGTTCGAGCGCGGTGAGACCCAGATCCTGGGCGTCACCACGCTGAACATGCTCACCCTGGAGCAGAAGCTGGACACGCTCTCCCCGGAGAAGACGCGTCGCTACATGCACAAGTACGTCTTCCCGCCCTTCTCCACCGGCGAGACCGGTCGCGTGGGCTCGCCCAAGCGTCGCGAGGTCGGCCACGGTGCGCTCGCGCGTCGTGCGATCCTGCCCGTGCTGCCGGCGCGTGAGGAGTTCCCCTATGCGATCCGTCAGCTCTCCGAGGCGATGGGGTCCAACGGCTCCACCTCGATGGGCTCGGTCTGTGCCGCGACGCTGTCGCTGCTCCAGGCCGGTGTCCCGCTGCGGGCCTCGGTCGCCGGCATCGCGATGGGTCTCATCACCGGCGAGGTCGACGGCAAGCACGAGTACGTCGCGCTGACCGACATCCTCGGTGCCGAGGACGCGTTCGGCGACATGGACTTCAAGGTCGCCGGCACCCGCGAGTTCGTCACGGCGCTCCAGCTCGACACGAAGCTCGACGGCATCCCCGCCGAGGTTCTGGCCGCAGCCCTCAACCAGGCCCGCGACGCGCGTCTGGCGATCCTCGACGTGATGGCCGAGGCGATCAGCGAGCCCGAGGAGATGTCGGTCCACGCACCGCGCATCATCACGGTCCGCATCCCCGTCGACAAGATCGGCGAGGTGATCGGGCCCAAGGGCAAGGTCATCAACCAGATCCAGGACGACACCGGCGCGTCGCTGTCCATCGAGGACGACGGCACGATCTACATCGGTGCGACCAACGGTGAGGCTGCCGAGGCCGCCCGTCAGGCCGTCAACGCGATCGCCAACCCGACGATGCCCGAGGTCGGCGAGCGCTACCTCGGCACCGTCGTGAAGACGACCAACTTCGGCGCCTTCATCTCGCTGATGCCCGGCAAGGACGGCCTGCTGCACATCAGCAAGCTGCGCACGCTGGCCGGTGGCAAGCGGGTGGACAACGTCGAGGACGTCGTCTCCGTGGGCCAGAAGATCCAGGTCGAGATCGGCGAGATCGACGACCGCGGCAAGCTCTCCCTGATTCCGGTTGTCGACGAGGGTGCTGCGGCGTCCGACTCGGCCGACGACGACGACGAGTGACCTGACCAGCTTGAAGGGTCTTCCTGGCGGCGTACGCCGGACCGTCCTCAAGGGCGGTCTGCGCGTCGTCACCGAGCACATGCCCGGAGTCCGCTCCGCGGCGGTCGGGGTGTTCGTGCAGGTGGGGTCCAGGGATGAGGCGGCGCAGCTCAACGGCGCGTCGCACTTCCTGGAGCACCTCCTGTTCAAGGGCACCCCGACCCGCTCGGCGATGGACATCTCCGCGGCCTTTGACGAGGTCGGCGGGGAGTTCAACGCCTACACGGCACGTGAGTACACCTGCTACCACGCACGGGTGCTCGACGACGCGCTGCCGATGGCGCTCGACGTGCTCGGCGACATGCTCACCTCCTCCCTGATCACAGTGGAGGACGTGGAGGCCGAGCGCGAGGTGATTCTCGACGAGATCGCCATGCACGACGACGACCCCGACGACGTCGTGCACAACCTCTTTGCCGCGACGGCCTGGGCGGGCACACCGCTGGCCCGGCCGATCGCCGGCACCGCCGAGTCGATCAAGGCGCTGACGCGCTCCCAGATCAACGGCTACTACACCCGGCGCTACCGCCCCGGCGTGATGACCATCGCGGTGGCGGGCAACGTCGAGCACGGTGACGTCGTACGCCGGGTCCGACGAGCGTTCGGACGCAACGGCTTCCTCGACGGCGACGGAGCTCCCGCCGGCCCCCGGCTCGCCGACCGGCCCCGCCCGTTCCGCTCCGGCGAGGTCTCCGCCTCGCGGCCCTTCGAGCAGGTGAACGTGGTGCTCGGGATGCAGGGACTGACCCGCTCCGACCCGCGTCGTTACGTGCTGAACATCCTGCAGTCCGCCCTCGGCGGCGGCTCCAGCTCGCGCCTGTTCCAGGAGGTCCGGGAACGACGCGGACTGGCCTACTCCGTCTACTCCTTCGGCCTCGGCTACTCCGACGCCGGCATGGTGGGCGTCGCCGCGGGCTCGCTCCCCAGCAAGGCCGACGAGCTGCTGCGCGTGGTTCGCGAACAGCTGGTCAAGGTGGCCGAGTCCGGCCTCACCGAGGAGGAGGTCGAGCGCGCCAAGGGCCAGTCCCGGGGCGGCCTGGTGCTCAGCCTCGAGGACAGCGGCTCCAGGATGACCAGGCTCGGCGAGTCCGAGCTGTTCCAGCGCCGGCTGCGCTCCGTGGACGAGGTCCTGGACGGCCTCGCCGCGGTCACGCCCCAGGACGTGCACACCCTCGCCCGTGAGCTCTACACGCGCCCGCAGACGCTCGCCGTCGTCGGCCCGCCCTCCTGACCCTCTCGTTCTCGGGCGGGGAGCTTCGCCACAACCCCCGAGGCGTTCTGATGCCATGGCTCAGCCGCGCCTGTTGAACCTGATGCCGCCGTCGGGCAGCTCCTGGTGGTGGTAGCCAGGATCGTGGATGCGTTGGTGGTGGAAGTGGCAGAGCGGGACGGCGTTGGCCTGGTCGGTGCGGCCGCCTCGGCTGAAGTGCTTGCGATGATGCAACTCGCACCAGGCGAAGGGTCTTTCGCAGCCGTCGGCGGCGCAGGTCTGGTGTGTGAGGCCGACCGCGAGTCGTTGCGGTTCGGAGAAGAGCCGGTTCTCGCGTCCGAGGTCGAGGGTCACTGACTTCGAGCCGAGGATCGCGGGGAGGATCCCGGCTCCGCAGGCGAGGCGGCGGGCTTCGCCGGCGGAGATGGTGTGTCCGGTGTCGAGGTGGGCTGCCTTGAGCGCGCCGGTCAGGACGGTGTGGTCGATGGTGACCACCACGGTGGCTGCGGTCTTGGGGTGCAGGTGGTCGGTGGGCAGGTGCTCGAGGAGCTCGGCGAACGCCAGGCCGCGGCGGTGGCGCCAGTCGTGACTGGGTTGCTCGCTCGCGCGCATCCGTCTGGGTGCGGTCATGGACTCGATGACTTTGCGCAGGATCGCTGCGGCCAGGGTCGGGATGGTGAAGTGGCCGGTGGTGGTGCCGTCGTCGTTGTCGTGGAGGCTCAGCGAGCACTTCTCCCGAGCGGCTTCCTCCTCGGTGCGCAGCGCGTTGTTCTCGTGGGTGTCGACCACGGCTTGATCGGGTTCGATCTCCTCAACTGCCCGCCTGGCGAGGCGGCGGAGCTGGTCGGGGTTGAACCGTTGCGCCTTGGTGACCAGAGCTGCTTCCACGGCTGCGCGCTGGGGGGCGCTGACCCCGACGGGCAGCTCGTTGGTGGCGTGCAGGATGACGGCGGCGTGGGCGGGAGAGACCAGCCCGGCGTCGAGGGCCTGGGCGGTGGCGTCGTGGCCCGACTCGAGCTCGGTGGCGAGGTGGACCTCGCGGGCGGCGGTGGTCCGGGAGGTGTTGGTGTGTCGGGCGGTCCAGGCGTCGGTGCCGGTGAACCCGGCGTCGCGGGCGGTGCCGGCGTGGTCGGCGGCGGCGAGGATCTTGAGCTTGAGGGCGTCGAGGCGGCGCCCGGCGCGGTCGAGGTCGGCGAGCAGGGCGGCATGGTCGCCTGACCTGACGCCGGAGGCAGCGTTGTCGTGCAGCTGGTCGAGGAGGCCGTGCAGCTCGGCGACGCCGGCGAGCACGGGGTGGGCCGTGTCGGGGTGGCGGTCGAGGAGCGCTGTCATGGGTCTATTCTGGTTCGAACATACGTTCGAGTCAAGGGGTGGTCTTGGTCTGTGGGCTGACGCTGAGGTCCAGCCGCGTAGACACCTTTGTTCCCGTCCGCGCCTTTGGCTGTGGGGTCGCCGAGATGTCGCAAGCCGAACATCCTCCGCTGCGCTCCTCCTGTTCGTTTCCGACGTCTCGGCTCTGCCTCGCGCTGCGCCCGAGTCGCCGAGATGTCGCAAGCCGAACATCCTCCGCTGCGCTCCCCCTGTTCGTTTCCGACGTCTCGGCTCCGCCTCGGGCTTCGCCCGAGTCCTTTGGTGGGGTCCGACGTCTCGGCTCTGCCTCGAGCTGCGCCCGAGTCATCCGGCGCCGATAGCCTGAGCCCGTGACTCTCAAGGTGGGCGTGCTGGGCGCGCTGGGCAAGGTGGGACGTGCAGTCTGCGACGCGGTCGAGGAGGCCGCGCGCACCGACGGTGACGTCGAGCTTGTGGCCAGGATCGACGCGGACGACGACCTCCAGACACTGGTCGACGCCGGGGTCGAGGCCGTCGTCGACTTCACCCACCCCGACGTCGTGATGGACAACCTGGAGTTCTGCATCTCCCACGGCATCCACGCCGTCGTCGGGACCACGGGCTTCGACGCCGACCCGGCTGGACACGTTGCGCGGCTGGCTCGCGGACAGCGAGGGCACCGGCGTGCTGATCGCGCCCAACTTCTCGATCGGCGCGGTGCTGATGATGCGCTTCGCCGCCGAGGCAGCGCGCTTCTACGAGTCCGTCGAGGTGGTCGAGCTGCACCACCCGGACAAGGCCGACGCACCCTCCGGGACCGCACGTCGTACGGCGGAGCTGATCGCCGCCGCGCGCCGCGACGCGGGCCTCGGGGCGATGCCCGACGCAACCTCGACCGGCCTCGAGGGCGCTCGCGGCGCGGACGTCGACGGGGTGCGGGTGCACGGACTGCGCGTCCGCGGGCTGGTCGCGCACCAGGAGGTCATCCTGGGCGGCGTGGGGGAGACCCTGACCATTCGCCACGACTCGCTCGACCGGGTGTCGTTCACCCCCGGCGTGCTGGTGGGACTGCGGCAGATCGGCCGGCGTCCGGGCCTGACCGTGGGGCTCGAGGAGTTCCTCGACCTCTGAGCCGGACGCTGAGCAGGACGCTGGGCCGGACGCTGAGCCGGACGCCGACCGGCCCGCGCGATCGTGCAACGTCGCATGTTTGTGCAACGCAGTTTCGTGAAGGTGCCAAGCCGCGCTGTCGGGGAGCAGTCTTGGCGCGAGGGGGAGCCTGTCGGGTCCCCCTCGCCAACTCTCTTTCGAAGCGAACAAAGGACATCGATGCGCAAGAGCGCCACCATCGTCCCCGCAGCGCTGCTGGCCGTCTCGGTCGCAGCGGCCGGGATGAGCCAGGCACAGGCTGCTGACCAGGGTTCCACCAGTCGTGCCACCGACGCGATCGGAGCAGCCAAGTCGCACGCCGCCAGCACGCGGTTCGGCACGGGTCAGTCCTTCCAGGCCGTCGGCACGATCGTCGACGCCGACGGCACCAGCCACGTGCGGCTGCACCGCAGCTACCGCGGGCTCGAGGTGCTGGGCGGAGACCTGGTCGTGCACCAGAACAAGGCAGGTGCCTGGAAGGGCAGCAGCCAGACGCTGGACCGCACCCTGGACCTCAGCGTGTCCCCGACCGTCTCCGGGCCGGCCGCCACGACGCGCGCGCTGGCTCCCAGCAAGGCCACCAACGGCATCCGCAACGTCAAGGCTGCGGGCTCCTCGCTCGTGGTGGACGCCACCGGAGCCACGCCCCGGCTCGCCTGGCGAGTGCTGAGCGGTGGCGAGCAGGCCAACGGCACCCCCAGCCGACTGGCGAGCTTCGTCGATGCACGCACCGGCGAGGTCATCCGCACCGAGCAGGAGATCGTCAACGTCGGCGGCACCGGCAACTCGCTCTACAGCGGCACGGTTCCGCTGCAGCTGACCCAGTCGGGCTCGACCTACCAGCTCAAGGACCCGACACGCGGCAACACCTGGACGAGCGACATGAACAACAAGTCGGACTCCTACAGCTGCCAGGTCTTCGGCATGGGCTGCTCGAACGGCACCATGTTCACCGGCTCGGACACCGTCTTCGGCAACGGCAGCACCAGCAGCCGTGAGTCCGCCGGCGTGGACGCCCAGTACGGCACCAACGTGACCTGGGACTACTACAAGCTGGTCCACGGCCGCAACGGCATCTTCGGCAACGGGGCAGGCTCGCTCAACCGGGTGCACTACGGCAACAACTACGTCAACGCCTTCTGGGACGGCACCAAGATGACCTACGGCGACGGCGACGGGGTCAACTACGGCCCACTGACCTCGCTCGACGTGGCCGGCCACGAGATGACCCACGGCGTCACCGAGAACACCGCCGGACTGAACTACTCCGGTGAGTCCGGCGGGCTCAACGAGGCGACCAGCGACATCTTCGGGACCACTGTCGAGTTCTATGCGGCCAACGCCAACGACCCGGGCGACTACCTGATCGGAGAGGAGTTCGACCTGAAGAACCACCGCGGCTTCCGCCGGATGGACAACCCGTCGTCCGACGGCAAGTCCTACAACTGCTGGTCGACAACCGCTGGGTCAGCCGACGTGCACTACTCCTCGGGGATCGGCAACCACTTCTTCTACCTGTTGGCCGAGGGGTCGGGCACGAAGACGTTCGGCGGTGTCACGCACACCTCCACGACGTGCAACGGCTCGACGATCACGGGCATCGGTCGCACCGCCGCCGCCAAGATCTGGTACCGCGCGCTCACGGTCTACATGACCAGCAGCACGAACTACTCCGGTGCCCGGACCGCCACCCTCAACGCCGCCCGTGACCTCTACGGGTCGGGCAGCACGCAGTACAGCACGGTCGCCGCCGCATGGACCGCGGTGTCCGTGTCCTGACCTCTCTCCCCCCAGAGAAGGTCAGGTCCCCCTGGACGGGGAGCCCGTGCTGGGCACACGGGCTCCCCGTCCCCCTCCACCGGCTCGTCCGGGGCCCGTCTCGGGCGCCCCGGACGAGCCGGACGCACGTCAGCCGGGGAGGCCCCACAGGCGCAGCAGGGCTGCGCTCAGCGCGGCCACGAGGACCACGACGATGAACGGTGCTCGCAGCAGCAGGGCCACCAGCGCGGCGGTGAGGCCCGCCAGTCGGGCGTCGAGGCGCAGCACCGGGCCCTCGGGCCCGCGGTCGACCAGCACCTGCACCGCCACCAGCGCCGCCAGCAGGACGACCGGCAGCAGGTCGGCGGTACGCCGGAGCACCGGGTGCGCGAGCGCCCGTTCCGGCACCGACATCCCGGCCAGCTTGAGCAGGTAGCAGCCGGCGGCACCGGCGAGGACCGCCCACCAGATCACCGGGCACCGCCTGCCGCGCGCGTCTCGCCGGCCCGGAGCGCCATCCCCAGGGCGACCACCGAGGCAGCCAGCACCGGCACGCCGGCCGGCGTGAACGGCACCAGCGACAGGGCGAGAGCGGCGCCGAGCACCGCGGCCAACCGGTTGCGCGAGGTGCGCAGACGCGGCCAGAGCAGGCCGAGGAAGGCGCCGCCCACAGCGGCGTCGAGGCCGTACGCCCGCGGGTCCCCGAAGGAGTCGCCCGCCAGGGCGCCGGCGAGCGTGGCCAGGTTCCACAGCGCGAACACCGCGAGCCCCGTGGACAGGAAGCCGGCGCGGGCGTGCTCACGGGTGCTCCGGGTGACGGTCATCGCCGTCGACTCGTCGATGACCAGGTGGGCGGCCAGGGCGCGGCGCGGGCCGCGCCACGCCACGAGCGGGGAGACCTTGAGGCCGTAGAGCGTGTTGCGGGTGCCGAGGAGCAGCCCGGACAACGCTCCGAACAGCGGGTTCCCGCCGGCGCCGATCACGCCGACGAGCGCGAACTGCGAGGCGCCGGTGAACATGAGCAGCGACAGGGCGCACGTCTGCCACACGTCCAGCCCGCTGGCCACGGAGATGGCGCCGAAGGAGAGGCCGTAGGCCCCCGTGGCGATCCCGACGGCGATCCCGTCGCGGACGATCGACCGCGCGGTCTCTCTCGTCATCCGGGCTCGCTCAGCCGGTCACGACTGGTCGACCAGCGCCGTGTGCAGCCTGACCTGCTTGACCGTGGTGCTGCCGTCACCGACGAGGTCCAGGGTGCGGTGAGCACCGTCCGGCCCCCAACCGCTCTCGGTGAGGAACGCCCTCAGGGCGTCATCCCCGGCGGGCAGCCACATCACGGCCCGGGTGAAGCGGTCGGCGACCAGGGTGTCGGCACCCGCCTGCAGCAGGCGCGAGCCGTGACCGGCGCCCCGCTTGTGCGGGTCCACGGTCAGGTCGGCCAGCTCACCGGTCGCCACCGGGTCGCAGTCGGGGTCGGCCGCAGGGCCGCTGACCAGGAACCCGGTGACCAGGTTGCGCTCCAGCGCCACGAGGACGCGGTTCCGGGCGTCGTGCGGTCGGCCCAGCGACTGCCGCCAACCCTCGGCGATCTGGTCGGGGTCGAGCCCTTCGAGGACCTCGGCGGGCAGCAGGTCGGCGTACGACGCCCGCCAGGCGCGGACCTGTACGGCGGCGATGGCGGGCGCGTCGTCGGCCCACGCGATCCGGGCGGAGACGTCGGCGCTGGTCATGGGGACCATCCAACCATCGGACCTCAGACGGGCTGCGGGGCGGCCACGGCGTCGGGGTGGCGCTCCTCGATGTGCTCGAGCCGGGTCTCGGCCCCGCACAGCACCAGCGCGCCGACCGTGCTCATGGTGAAGGCGAGCAGCGCGACCGGCCACCAGCCTTCCCGGACGCCGTCCCCGAACAGCGCGACCCCTGCCGCAGCGGGGACCAGCGTCTCCAGCAGCACCAGGGGAGCGGTCGCAGCGGTGACCGAGGTCCGGCGCAGGGCCAGCGAGTAGAGCCAGAACCCGAGCAGGCCGAAGAGCCCGATGGTGAAGGCGGGTGCCAGGTTCTTCAGGTCCCAGCTGCCGTGCACGAGCGATCGCGTCGCGATCGGGGAACCGCCGTAGGCGATGCCACCGAGCACCCCGAGGAGCACGCCGCTGCGCGCTCCGTGGTTCCGTGTGGCCAGCAGTCCAAGGACCAGCAGCGCCGCCACCACCGTGTAGAGCGCGAGCGTCCGGCCGGTGTCGAAGGTGCGTTGTCCCAGTGGACCTGCCGCACCGACCAGCAGGGCCAGCCCGCCGACCAGGGCGGCCACGGCCACCCAGTGCCTGGTGGCGAGCGGCTCGTGGACGACGTTGGCCGCGATCAGCGTCGTGACCACCAGCGAGAAGGCGATGCCGACCTGGGCCACGTAGAGCGGCACGTAGGCGATGGCCACCAGGTGCAGGAACCAGCCCGCGAGATAGACCAGCGCCACCAGCGCCATCGGCCAGGACACCAGGCCCTGGCGTCGCGCGACGACGGCCTGGGCCACGGCGGCGCCACCGAACAGCACGGCGGCGAGCAGTGCCGCGCCGAGACCGATGACCATGAGGTCCACCCTTGCACGGCGCACCTCACCGATCCGACCCGCTGTGCCTCCGGCGCTCTCTCCCGCCCGCGGGTACGTTGTCCCCATGCAGGCCTACCTCGACCTCCTCCGCCGGATCCTCGACGAGGGAGTGGAGAAGTCCGACCGCACCGGCACCGGCACCCGCAGCGTCTTCGGCCACCAGATGCGCTTCGACCTGTCCGAGGGATTCCCGCTGGTGACCACCAAGAAGGTGCACACCCGGTCGATCTTCGGCGAGCTGCTCTGGTTCCTGCGCGGCGACACCAACGTGAAGTGGCTCCAGGACCGCGGCATCAGCATCTGGGACGAGTGGGCCGACGCTGCCGGCGACCTGGGGCCGATCTACGGCTACCAGTGGCGATCCTGGCCGGCCCCCGACGGACGGCACATCGACCAGCTGGCCCAGGTCGTGGAGCAGATCTCGACCAATCCGGACTCGCGGCGCCACATCGTCTCGGCGTGGAACGTCGCGGACGTCCCGGACATGGCGCTGGCGCCGTGTCACACGATGTTCCAGTTCTACGTGGCACCACCCCAGGACGGGGAGAACCGCGGCCGGCTGAGCTGCCAGCTCTACCAGCGTTCGGCCGACGTGTTCCTCGGCGTGCCGTTCAACATCGCGTCGTACGCCCTGCTGACGCACATGGTCGCCCAGGTCACCGGCCTCGGCGTCGGCGACTTCGTGCACACCTTGGGTGACGCCCACCTCTACCTCAACCACCTCGAGCAGGCAGAGCTGCAGCTGACCCGCACGCCGCGACCGCTGCCGACCTTGCACCTCGACACGTCGGTCTCCGAGCTCGACGCCTTCGACCTCGAGCACATCCGCGTGGAGGGCTACGACCCCCACCCGGTGATCAAGGCGCCGATCTCCGTATGAGCGGGACCAAGATCGTGATGGTGGCGGCCCGCGCCACCAACGGGGTGATCGGTCGAGACGGGAAGATCCCGTGGCACATCCCGGCCGACTTCGCGCACTTCAAGCGGGTCACGGTCGGACACCCGCTCGTCCTGGGTCGGACGACGTTCGAGGGCATCGGCCGGCCGCTGCCGGACCGGCAGAGCATCGTGGTGACCAGCAACCGAACCTGGACCTACGACGGTGTCCTGGTGGCGCGCAGCGTGGCCGAGGCCGTCCGGATCGGAGCCGATCTCGACGACGTCGTGATGATCGGCGGCGGAGCGCACGTCTACCGCGACGCCATGGTGCTGTGCACCGACCAGATCCTCACCGAGGTGCACGCCGAGCCGGAGGGCGACACCCACTACCCGGAGTTCGACGAGTCGGAGTGGCGCGAGACCCGGCGCGAGGAGCACCTGGACAACGACACGCCCTATGAGATCCGCTGGCTGGAGCGGAGCCCCGCGGTCCCCTGACCACGCTCAGGCGAGGGGACGTCCGTCGGCGTCGGGGATCTTGCGCAGCAGGACCAGGACGAAGTCGATGAGGGTCCACACGCCGCACCCGCCCAGCGTGAGCAGCTTCGCCACGCCCAGGCCGGTGTAGCCGAGGAAGAACCGGTCGACGCCGAAGCCACCGAGGAACGCGGAGAGCAGCACGGTGGTGAGCCACTCGCGGTGCGAGAAGAGCCCAGGAAGCTGCTTGGCGGGGAACCAGCCGCCGGAGCTGGCCTCGCGGATGCTGGCGTCGCCCTTGAGCTGCCCGTTCAGCGCCATGTGGCGCAGCTGCTCGAAGCCGTAGGGGCCGTACTCCTGGCCCATGTGACCGAGCATGAACGCGCCGTTGACCACCTGAGGCACCGGCTGCTGGCCGTACTGCTGGCCGGACTGGGCGCCCGGCTGCTGGCCGTGCCCCTGGTCGGGGGACGGGCCGGTCGGTGGCGTCGGGTCGGGCTGCTCGCTGTCACTCATGCCGAGGAATATATGCCGTTCGTCCGATGGGGCGGTGGCGTTCCGCGCGTGGCGCCGAGCACGGATAACCTAGGCCCATGAGCCTGCCTGCTGCCCCGTTCGGCCGGGTGCTGACCGCCATGATCACGCCCTTCACCTCCGACGGGGAGGTCGACCTCGACGGCGTGGCCCGCGTGGCCACCCACCTCGCCGACCACGGCAACGACGGCATCGTGGTCAGCGGCACCACCGGCGAGGCCCCGACGACGTCCGTCGCCGAGGACGGCGAGATCCTGCGGGCGGCGCTCGCCGCGGTGGGGGACCGCTGCCGGGTCGTGGCCGGCGTGGGGACCAACGACACCAGGCACTCGGTCGCCCTGGCGCGACAGGCCGAGGAGGCCGGCGCCGACGGTGTGCTGCTCGTCTCGCCGTACTACAGCAAGCCCTCCCAGGAAGGCATCGCGGCGCACTTCGAGGCGGTCGCCGAGGCCAGCTCGCTCCCGATCATGCTCTACGACATCCCGGGGCGGACGGGGGTCACCATCGCTCCCGACACGTTCGCGCGGGTCGCGGAGAACCCGAGGTTCGTGGCCGTCAAGGACGCTGTCGGCGACCTCGCCCGCGGCGTCCGGATCATGCAGCGGACCGGACTGGGCTACTACAGCGGTGACGACGTGCTCAACCTCGGCTGGCTCACCCATGGCGGCGCCGGCGTGGTCTCGGTGGTCGGCCACGTCGCAGGAGAGCAGTACGCCGACATGGTCGCCCGGGTCGACGCCGGTGACCTCGACGGGGCGCTGAAGGTCTACGGTGACCTCGTACCCGTGGTCGAGGCGATCATGGGGCACGCGCCGGGCGTGATGACCGCCAAGGCAGCGATCGAGCTGCTCGGCGTGCATGACAACCGGGTGGTCCGGCTTCCTCTGGTGGAGGCCGACGACGCCCTCGTCGACGTCGTCCGCGCAGCACTCACCGAAGCAGGTCTCCTTTGAGCCATCCACACCCCGAGCTCTCTGCACCGCCCGCCCTCCCGTCCGGAGGTCTCCGCGTCATCGCGCTCGGCGGTCTCGGCGAGGTCGGCCGCAACATGACCGTCTTCGAGTACGAAGGGCGGCTGCTGATCGTGGACTGCGGGGTGCTCTTCCCCGAGGAGAACCACCCGGGGGTCGACCTGATCCTGCCGGACTTCGACGCGATCCGGGACCGCCTCGACACCGTCGACGCGCTGGTGCTGACGCACGGCCACGAGGACCACATCGGTGCCGTCCCGTACCTTCTCCGCGAGCGCTCGGACATCCCCCTCGTGGGTTCCCAGCTGACGCTGGCCCTGGTCGGGTCCAAGCTGCGGGAGCACCGGATCAAGGACACCGTCCAGTCGATCGTCGAGGAGGGGGACCGGATCACGTTCGGGCCGTTCGAGCTCGAGTTCGTGGCGGTCAACCACTCGATCCCGGACGCCCTCGCCGTGGCGATCCGCACCGGGGCCGGCCTGGTGCTGCACACCGGCGACTTCAAGATGGACCAGCTGCCCCTCGACGGTCGGATCACCGACCTGCGCGCCTTCGCCCGGCTCGGGGAGGAGGGCGTCGACCTGTTCCTGACCGACTCGACGAACGCCGAGGTCCCGGGGTTCACCACCTCCGAGCGCAACATCGCGCCGGTGCTGGAGAACGTCTTCCACACCAGCAAGCAGCGCATCATCGTGGCGTGCTTCGCCTCGCACGTGCACCGGGTCCAGCAGGTGCTCGACGCCGCGCACGAGCACGGCCGCAAGGTCGCCTACGTCGGCCGTTCCATGGTGCGCAACATGGGCATCGCCAAGGACCTGGGCTACCTGAACGTGCCTCCGGGGCTGCTGATCGACCCCAAGGCGACCGCCGACATGCCGCCCGAGAAGGTCGTGCTGATCTCCACGGGGTCCCAGGGAGAGCCGCTCTCGGCGCTCAGCCGGATCGCGCAGCGCAACCACCACTTCGTGCACATCGAGCCGGGCGACACGGTCGTGCTGGCCTCCTCGCTGATCCCCGGGAACGAGAACGCGGTCTACCGGGTGATCAACGGGCTCTCCCGCTGGGGCGCCGACGTGGTGCACAAGGGCAACGCCCTCGTCCACGTCAGCGGTCACGCCAGCGCCGGTGAGCTGCTCTACTGCTACAACATCGTCAAGCCTCGCAACGTGCTGCCCGTCCACGGCGAGATCCGCCACATGATCGCCAACGCGGAGCTGGCCAAGGCGACCGGGATCGATCCCAAGCGCGTCGTCATCGCCGAGGACGGCGTGGTCGTGGACCTCGTCGACGGTCTGGCCAAGATCACCGGCAAGGTCGACTGCGGCTACGTCTTCGTCGACGGCAGCTCGGTCGGAGACCTCACCGAGAGCTCGCTGAAGGACCGCCGGATCCTGGGCGAGGAGGGCTTCATCTCGGTCATCGTGGTGATGGACTCCCAGACCGGCAAGGTGGTCAGCGGCCCTGAGATCCACGCCCGCGGCTTCGCCGAGGACGACACCACCTTCGACGAGATCAAGGGCCCGATCATCGACGCGCTGAACAAGGCCGTCTCCGAGGGGGTGGACGACAGCCACCAGCTCCAGCAGACGATTCGTCGGGTTGTGGGACGCTGGGTGAGTGGCCGGCACCGCAGGCGCCCGATGATCATTCCGGTGGTCCTCGAGGCCTGAGCGGCCACGCAAGGGTCCAGACCCGCCCCGGTGGGTTCTGGGCTCGCAGGCCCGACCGTCGGGATGTGGTCGAAACCGCGGACGGATTCGGGCGAATCGCCCTAGAATCGAGGCGGGACCTTCTCGGTTCCTCGCCTAGACCTGGTATGAGGGCCGTTGATGCAGCTGACCGAGTCTCCTCGCGCTGAGGGGATCCGCCGACTTTACGAGCTGATGCTTCGCGTCAACTCGTCTACGGACCTGTCCGAGGTCCTGGACGAGATCGCTCGCGGCGTGGTCGAGGTGCTCGGCTACGGGATCGCTGCCATCGCCCGCCTCGAGGGTGAGACCTTCGTGATGACCACGGTCGCCGGGCCCAAGGAGGTCCGCGAGCAGATCATCGGGCGGCGTACGCCGGTGGCCTCGATCTTCAACGAGTTCGCCCAGGCCGACGAGTGGGGCGTGCTCCGGTTCGTCCCCCACGACCGGATGCCCGACGCGCTCGAGGAGTCCGCCTGGGTGCCCGACTTCGAGCCCGGCGTGTCGGCAGACAGCTGGCACCCCCTGGACGCGCTCTACGCCCCGCTCTACTCAGCCACGGGCCAGCTCCTCGGGAACATGTCCGTGGACCTGCCGCCCGGCAACCGGATCCCGAACCGCGAGGAACGCGAGCTGCTGGAGATGTTCGTCGTCCAGGCCGGCCTGGCGATGTACAACGCCCAGCAGCGTGAGCGGCTCGGCGACCAGGTGCGGATGGGTGACATGCTCCGAGCCGTCTCCTCGGCCGGTCAGCTCGCCCAGCTGGACCTGTCCCTGCGCGAGGCCGCGCAGTCGATCGCCCGCGGGCTGCAGACCGAGCACCTGTGGATCCGCTGCTTCCCCACCGGCGACCTCGGTCAGGTCGAGCAGTCCGCGGCCTACCCACCGGACGACCGGGAGTCGAGCCGCGACCTCGTGCAGCTCAAGAGCCTGCTGGCCGGGCGCGCCTGGGAGGTCGGCCGTCCCGTCATCCTCGACCAGAGCAACGCAGCCGAGGTCGAGACCGGCCTCTCGCGGGGGCATCGGAGCCTGGTCCGCGAGCTGGTCCGTGAGTACGCCGGCTACAGCCTGATGTTCGCCCCGGTCGCCGTCGGGCGCGAGCTGCTCGGCTACGTGCTGCTGGCCCGCGACGCGATCGTGAGCCCGTGGAGCGAGGAGGAGCAGGAGGGCGTGATGGAGGTCGGGCGTGCCCTGGGCCGGGTGGTGCTGAACTCCCGCCTCTACGAGCGCGAACGCCACCTCGTCGGGGAGCTCCAGGAGCTCGACCGCTACAAGGGCGAGCTGATCGCGACCATCTCCCACGAGCTGAAGACGCCGCTGACCTCGATCATCGGGCACGTGGAGCTGCTCGAGGACCTCGACACGGGCATCGGCTCGGTCGAGGCGATCTCGCGCAACGCCGAGCGCCTGAACCGGCTCGTGCAGAACCTCTTGAACTACTCCCAGATCCAGGACAAGCGCGAGACCGTGCGCCGCGCGGTCGACCTGCGCCAGCTGGCCTCGGCCAGTGTCGAGCTGATGGCCATGGCGGCCGAGCAGGGCGCGGTCGAGATGACCCTCACGCTGCCCGACGAGCCGGTGGTGGTCACCGCCGACGCCGACGAGCTCGGCAAGGTGATCGACAACCTGACCAGCAACGCCGTGAAGTACAGCCGGCACGGCGGCACCGTGCACCTCGAGGTGGGCCACGACAACGACCACGCCTACGTCCAGTGCGCCGACACCGGCCTGGGGATCTCCTCGGCGGACCAGGTGCACCTGTTCTCCGCCTTCCACCGCTCGAGCAACCCCGAGGCGCTGTCGATCCCGGGAACCGGCCTCGGCCTGGCGATCTCGCGACGGATCGCCCAGATGCACGGCGGCGAGATCCTCGTCACCTCCGAGCTCAGCAAGGGCAGCACGTTCCGGCTGCGCGTCCCGCTGCGTGACGGGTCCGAGGAGTTCTGACCCCACGCACGTCGGGCCGGACGCAGACGCGGGCGGGGGCCGGCATGGGGGACGGGGCTGCTCAGCGTGCCCAGGCCGGGAACCGCCGGGCCAGCACGACCGTGGCCCCGGCGACGCTGGCCGAGACGAACCCACCCCAGGCGAGGTCGATCGGGACGATCGCCACCGGGAAGTCCGCCAGCACGGACAGGTTGGTCAGGTCCCAGGTCGCGTAGGTCACCACGCCGAAGAAGGCGCCGGTGACCAGTGCCCGGCGCAGCGAGTCCGCGCGGATGGCGGGCTCGACCACGAAGAAGACCAGGCCGGCCACGAACAACGCGTAGAACACCACCGCCGCGAGCACGTTCGGCGGGTCGCGGAGCAGGTCGCCGAGCTGGTCGCGATAGAGCCCCTGGGCGATGGTGGTGAGCCAGACCATGTCGAGGGCCAGGAAGACCAGCAGCGCCACGGCGTAGCGAGCCACCCACGGGGCCCAGCGACTGCCCGGCCTCGCTGCCGCCCGGTCCCTGCCCTGGTCGCCGTCCTGATCCATGCCTTCACGCTAGGCGATGGTGCCTGAGCGGCCCGACTCGTCCGTGGACATCGCGGGCCCCCAGCGGCGTGTGACGCGAGGGGCGGATGAGGTGTTCGGGGTAGATTCCCGAGCATGGCGACCCGTACGTCTTCCCCGTCGGCGTCGCGCAGCAAGAGCACTCCTGCCAGCAAGTCCGGGCAGGGGAGCTCGACCTCGCGATCCCGACCGTCGGGAAACAAGGGCGGGCGAAAGCCCGCCACAGGATCCAGGGGCGGTTCCCGCAAGCCGGGGGCGCGTCCGGCCCCTCGGGCGGTGCGCAACGGGCCTGGTCCGATCTACCGCGTCTTCACGGTGCTCGCCCGGGTCCTGGTGACCGCCTGGCTGGGCCTGGCCCACGCCATCGGTGGGGGAGTACGCCGCATCGGTCGCACCGCCAGCGAGCTCGAGCCCGAGCACCGCCGCGACGGTGCCGGGCTGTTCCTCCTCGGGATCGCCCTGGTCGTCGCCGCGTCCGTGTGGTGGCAGCTGCCCGGCGGCATCGGCGACTTCACCCGCACGATCGTGGCGGGCTCGGTCGGGCTGCTGGCCTGGTTCGTCCCGCTCCTGCTCTGCTTCGTCGCCTGGCGCAACCTGCGCGACCCCGAGATCAACGGCCCGGCCGGGCGCCAGGTCATCGGCTGGACCGCGCTGCTGTTCGGACTCCTCGGCGTCGTGCACATCGCCAACGGCTCGCCGTCGCCGAAGCTCGGCGACACCGAGCCCCTCCAGCAGGCCGGCGGCGCCATCGGCTTCGTGGTCTCCAAGCTGCTGCTCGACCTGCTCCAGACCGCCTACGTCGTGGTCCCGCTGCTCGTGCTGCTCTCAGCCTTCGGGCTGCTCGTGGTCACGGCCACACCCGTCTACCAGGTCCCGGCGAGGCTGCGGGAGTTCGGCGACCGCGTGATGGGGCACCACCTGCCGGCCGAGGACGCCGCCGTGGAAGAGCCTGCCAAGCGCTCCCGCGGACGTGGCACCGACGACGTGATCGACCCGGAGATGGGCGATCCTGCCTACGACAGCCCGGTCATCGAGGGACGCGAGCTCGGACGCCGCAAGCGCTCCCGGGTGGCGGCCTCCGCGGATCCTGAGACCGAGCTGACCGGTGAGGTCACCGGTGCTGTCGACGATGCTGCGAAGGAGACCCTCGAGCCGCCCCCGCACACACCGCTCCCCGCGCGGGTCGAGCAGCTCTCGCTCTCGGGCGACATCACCTACTCCCTCCCCGACAGCCAGGTGCTCAAGCCCGGATCGGTGCACAAGGCGCGCTCCAAGGCCTCGGACCAGGTGGTCGAGCGACTCACCCAGGTGCTCGAGGAGTTCGAGATCGACGCCCAGGTGACGGGCTACACCCGTGGACCGACGGTCACCCGCTACATCGTCGAGCTCGGCCCTGCGGTCAAGGTCGAGAAGATCACCGGCATCCAGAAGAACATCGCCTACGCCGTGGCCTCGGCCGATGTCCGGATCCTCAGCCCCATCCCCGGCAAGTCCGCGGTCGGCATCGAGATCCCGAACATCGACAAGGAGATCGTGTCGCTCGGCGACGTGCTGCGGTCGAACAACGCCCGCAACGACCACCACCCGATGGTCGTCGGCCTCGGCAAGGACGTCGAGGGCGGCTTCGTGGTCGCGAACCTCGCGAAGATGCCGCACCTGCTCGTGGCCGGCGCCACCGGCTCCGGAAAGTCGAGCTTCATCAACTCGATGATCACCTCGCTGCTGATGCGGTCCACGCCCGACGAGGTGCGGATGATCATGGTCGACCCCAAGCGGGTCGAGCTGAACGCCTATGAGGGCATCCCGCACCTGATCACCCCGATCATCACCAGCCCCAAGAAGGCGGCTGAGGCACTGCAGTGGGTCGTCCGCGAGATGGACATGCGCTACGACGACCTGGCCAACTTCGGCTTCCGCCACGTCGACGACTTCAACAAGGCCGTGCGGGCCGGCAAGGTCCAGCTGCCGGCCGGCAGCGAGCGCGTGCTCGCGCCGTACCCGTACCTGTGTGTGGTCGTCGACGAGCTCGCCGACCTGATGATGGTGGCGCCTCGCGACGTCGAGGACGCGATCGTCCGGATCACCCAGCTCGCGCGAGCGGCCGGCATCCACCTGATCCTGGCCACGCAGCGGCCCAGCGTCGACGTCGTCACCGGCCTGATCAAGGCCAACGTGCCGTCCCGGCTGGCCTTCGCGACCAGCTCGCTGGCGGACAGCCGGGTCATCCTGGACCAGCCGGGCGCCGAGAAGCTTGTCGGCCAGGGCGATGGTCTCTTCCTGCCGATGGGCGCCTCCAAGGCGGTGCGCGTCCAGGGGTCCTGGGTGACCGAGGCGGAGATCGCCCTGGTCGTGAAGCAGTGCAAGGACCAGCTCCAGCCCAACTACCGCGACGACGTCACCGCGCCTGCCGCGGCCAAGCGCGACCTCGACGACGACATCGGCGACGACATGGAGCTGGTGGTCCAGGCGATCGAGCTGTGCGTCTCGACGCAGTTCGGCTCCACCTCGATGCTGCAGCGCAAGCTGCGGGTCGGCTTCGCCAAGGCAGGTCGTCTGATGGACATCCTGGAGAGCCGGGGAGTGGTGGGCCCGAGCGAGGGCTCCAAGGCTCGCGACGTGCTGATCAAGCCCGACGACCTCGACGACGTGATCTCGAACCTCCAGGAGCAGTGATGGGCATCTCGATTCGGCACAACTCGCGGATCGCCGGGCTGGTGGCCCTCGCCGCGGCGGTGATGACCGTGGCGTGGTTCTCGCGTGCCCTGCAGACCGGATCACTCACGGCATGGTTGTGGTGCGCCGTCGTCGCGGCCGTGGGTCTGCTGCAGCTGCTGGTGGTCCGTGACGGACGGGCCCCGCTGATGGTCGCCGACGAGCTCGGTGTGCGCGTACGCCGTGGCGAGACCTGGAGCGGCCTGCGGTGGCAGGACGTCGAGCGCCTCGAGGTCGAGACCCCCGGCTCCTGGCTCCGTGACGGTCGGATCGTGCTGCACCCGCGCTCCATCGAGGTCCAGGACGCTCCGCCCGCGGACCCGACCGACCCGGCCGGCGAGCCCAGCGACCGCGAGACGTCGGAGGCCGCCGTGCAGGTCGCCACCGGTGTGGTCTCGGTGCAGCCGGAGGCCTACGTCGTCCCGCTGGGGCGCACCACGAAGGTGGAGTTCGACGGACTCTCCGGTGACCTGGTGACCGACCTCGATGACCTGGCCAACGGCCGCGTCCCCGTGCTCGTGCTCACCCGGCCGGAACCGGCCCCCGCCGAGCCCGCCGAGCCCGCCGCAGCACCGTCCACCCCTGACGAGCTCGCCCACGACGATCTCGTCGATGATCTGGCTCGCGACGAGGCTGTCCCGGACGAGCTCGCGGCGCCGGAGCCGAGCGCGGCGGACGAGCGGCTGTCGACCACCGAGCCCGCCCGCCCGTGGCGCGTCAAGGTCGAGCTGGGCCGGTGGGCTGCGCGCTTCGCGAAGCCGCAGCCGGGGGAACCCGCCCAGGCAGAGGCGGAGCCGGCCGACGTGAGCCCGGAGCAGGACGAGGTCCTCGACGAGCTGACCGGCGACGTCGCGATGGAGTCGGACGACGAGCCCTTCGGCCTCGGGCCCGACCCGGTGGCACCGGGCCGTGCGCCGCGCCCGGCGGCCCGGGCCGAGGCCTTCCACGAGTCCGTGCGCAGGCTCCCCACGCCGCCGGCCATTCCCGTGCAGCGGAGCGCGGAGGGACCGGTCGTGGTCGCTCGCGTGGACGACTACGCGGCGGAGTCTCCTCGCCCCGTCGAGAACGCGCTGATCGGACCCCTGGTCGCGGCAGCGCGGCACCGGGCACGGCTGAGCATCGACGTGCTCAGCGAGCGCACCAGGATCCGCCCGCACGTGCTCGAGTGCATCGAGGTCGACGACTTCGAGGCCTGTGGCGGCGACTTCTACGCCCGCGGGCACCTGCGCACCCTTGCGCGTGTCTTCGGCCTGGACGCCGAGCAGCTGGTCGACCTCTACGACGACCACTACGCCCAGGCGGAGATCGAGGCACGACAGGTCTTCGAGGCCGAGCTGGCCACCGGCATCGGGGGCGGGGTCCGAGCGACGTACTCCGGTCCACGATGGAGCCTGCTGGCTGCGTGCGTGCTCGCCCTGGCAGGGATCTGGGGTGTCGCGCGCGTCTTCAACGACACGCCGCAGGAGCTGGTCAGCCCCGCACCCAACGTGGTCGACTCTGCCGGACTCGCGAACGCCGAGCCGGAGACGCCCAAGATGACGCTGGCGCCGCTGGAGATCGTGGCCGCCGGAGCCAGCCCCCAGGTGGTCGTGCGCGACCGGGACGGACGCATCCTGTGGGCCGGGAAGCTCGCGCAGGGCCAGCGCCAGCAGGTGATCGGGCTCGCCCCGTTCAACGTGACGGCCAGCAACGGCGCCGCGGTCAAGGTCTCGTTCCTCGGCAAGGCCAAGGGCACGGTCGGGGACTCCTCGGCTGCGGGAGCCAAGGACTTCGGCTGATTCGTTGATGGGCACGACCGTCGGTCATACTCAAACCGCCCATGAACACATCTCCCGCGCCCCTGACCCGCCCCGCACCCTCGCTGACGACCGTGGCGATGGTGACTCTGGGCTGTGCCCGCAACGAGGTCGACTCCGAGGAGCTGGCCGGCCGTCTGGAGGCGGGCGGCTTCCGTCTCGTCGAGGATCCCGCGGACGCCGAGACGGTGGTGGTGAACACCTGCGGCTTCGTGGAGGCCGCCAAGAAGGACTCGGTCGACACGCTGCTGGCAGCCGCTGACCTCAAGGGCTCCGACTCGACGACCAAGGCCGTGGTGGCCGTGGGCTGCCTGGCCGAGCGGTACGGCGCGGACCTGGCCACCTCGCTGCCCGAGGCGGACGCCGTGCTCGGGTTCGACGACTACCCCGACATCGCCGGCAAGCTGCGCGGGATCCTGGCGGGGGAGAAGCAGCACCCGCACACCCCGCAGGACCGTCGCAAGCTGCTCCCGATCTCCCCGGCCGACCGAGCCGATGCAGACGCCTACCAACCCGGCCACGGTGGCCGTCGTCGGCTGGACGCCGGCCCGATGGCGCCGCTGAAGCTGGCCTCGGGCTGCGACCGCCGGTGCACCTTCTGCGCCATCCCGGCCTTCCGTGGTTCGTTCGTGTCCCGCAGGCCGTCGGACGTGCTCGCCGAGGCACGCTGGCTTGCGTCGGAGGGCGTCAAGGAGCTGTTGCTGGTCAGCGAGAACTCCACGTCCTACGGCAAGGACCTCGGGGACCTGCGGCTGCTCGAGACGATGCTGCCCGAGCTCGCGGCGGTGGAGGGGATCGAGCGGGTGCGGGTGTCCTACCTCCAGCCGGCCGAGACCCGCCCCGGGCTGGTGACCGCTATCGCGGCCACTCCCGGAGTGGCGGCCTACTACGACCTGTCGTTCCAGCACGCCTCGAACCCGGTGTTGCGCCGGATGCGCCGCTTCGGCGACTCCGAGGCGTTCCTGGGCCTGCTCGAGCAGGCGCGGGCGCAGGCGCCCGAGGCGGGCGCGCGGTCCAACTTCATCGTCGGCTTCCCCGGGGAGACCGAAGAGGACCTCGAGATCCTGTGCGACTTCCTCAGCCGGGCCCGGCTCGACGCCATCGGCATCTTCGGATACTCCGACGAGGACGGCACCGAGGCCGAGCGCTTCGAGGACAAGCTGGACGAGGACACCATCCTCGAGCGGGTGGCCCACGTGACCGCCCTGGCCGAGGAGCTCACCGCGCAGCGGGCCGAGGAGCGCATCGGCGAGCAGGTGCTGGTGCTCGTCGAGTCGGTTGTCGACGGCATCGTCGAGGGGCGCGCGGCGCACCAGGGACCGGAGGTCGACGGGTCCACCACGGTGCAGGGCCTGTCGGACGATGCGGCGGTCGGTGACATGATTCGGGCGAGGGTGATCGGCTCCGAAGGGGTCGACCTCATCGCAGTCGGCATCGCCGCTGAGGAGGAGGGTCGATGAGCCAGCCACGCCAGGTGAGCAACTGGAACGTGCCCAACGCCCTGACCACCCTGCGGATCGTGATGGTGCCGTTCTTCGGCTGGGCGCTGCTGCACGACGCAGGCACCGACCTGACCTGGCGATGGGTCGCCTTCGTGCTGTTCTGCGTGGCGATGATCACCGACAAGATCGACGGCGACCTCGCCCGCAAGCACGACCTGGTCACCAACTTCGGCAAGATCGCCGACCCGATCGCCGACAAGGCGATCACCGGCATGGCCTTCATCGGCCTGGCGATCATCCATGACTTCCTCCCCGCCTGGCTGTGGTGGACGATCACCGTGCTGGTCCTCGTGCGGGAGTGGTCGGTGACCTTCGCGCGGCTCTCGGTGGCCCGCGACGTGGTGATGCCCGCCAAGCAGAGCGGCAAGGTCAAGACCACCATGCAGGCGATCGCGCTCGGTGGGTTCGTGGCACCGTTCGGCCTGCTCACCGGCAGCCTCGCGACCTTCGGGGACGTGGTGTGGTGGGCTGCCGCGATCGCGCTCGCCGTGGCGGTGGTGCTCACACTCACCTCGGGGCTGGAGTTCGCCCGCGACGTCGTACGTCACCGGCGCGAAGCGCCCGTGGCCTCCTAGCCGGCAGACCTGCCCGGGACCGGGCTCAGCCGGTCGGATCACCCTTGAGCCGGTCACGGTAGGCACGGACGTTCTCCCGGTTGCCGCACCCCGAGTCGCAGAACCTACGCGACCGGTTCCGGGACAGGTCGACCACGACGTCCTCGCAGTCGTCAGCGGCGCAGGTCTTGAGCCGGTCGAGCTCTCCGGTGCGCACCACGTCGACGAAGGCCATCGCCGCCTCGACCGCCATCCGCGTCGAGAGCGGGGCCTCCTGGGGGACGGCGTGGATGTGCCAGCCGAAGTCGTCATGGTCGACCAGCTGGGGCACGGCGGCCGCTTCGGCGAGGATCTCGTTGACCAGCTCGACCACCCCGAGCTCGTCGAGGTGCCAGAGTCGGCGCAGGCGCGTGCGCAGGGCGCGTACGGCCTCCAGCTCCGCCTCGCTGCGGCCACGCCCGCCGGTCCAGCCGTGCTCGTCGAGGAACCGGTCGAGGTCCTCGTGCGTGCGCAGCGTGTCCTCCTCCGGGTCCGAGGCGGTGTTCACGAGGGCGGCGGCCGCGCCCAGGGCGTCATTCGTGTCATGGGTGAACGTCACATTGACTCCTGACAGGCATCTCACTAGAGTAACCGGTGTTCTTCTACTTTACTCATGACAGGTGGTGTCACGGTGTCCACACGCTCGTCGGGGGTCGGCATCCTCGTCGCCCTGGTCTCGGCCATGACCTTCGCGACGTCCGGGCCGTTCGCGAAGTCGCTGCTCGAGACCGGCTGGACTCCGGGGGCAGTCGTCTTCCTGCGGATCGCCGGGGCGGCCCTGCTGCTCGCCGTCCCCACGGTGCGGGCGCTGGAGGGCAACTGGCACCTGCTGCGCCGCGGCTGGCGCCAGGTCGCGGCCTACGGCCTCGCCGCGGTGGCGGTCCCGCAGCTGGCGTTCTTCTACGCCGTCCAGCACCTCTCGGTCGGGGTGGCCCTGCTGCTGGAGTACCTCGGCCTCGTGCTCGTGGTCGCCTGGCAGAGCTACGTCGCCCGGCGGATGCCCCAGGCGCCGACCCTGGTCGGCATCGTCCTGGCTGTCGTAGGCCTCGTCCTGGTGCTCGACGTGTTCGGCGGGGTGCGCATCGACGGCATCGGTGTCGCCTGGGGGCTGCTGGCCGCCTTCGGCCTGGCGTCGTTCTTCCTGCTGTCGGGCCACGCCTCCCCGACCCCGCTTCCGCCGATGGCGCTGGCCGGCGGCGGACTGATGCTGGCGGCCGTCACGTTCGCGGGGCTGGGGGTCAGCGGACTGCTGCCGATGGACTTCGGCACCGCCAGCGTGACCCTCGCAGGCATGTCGGTGGCGTGGTGGGTGCCGGTGCTCGAGCTGGCGGTCATCGCGGCGGCCACGGCCTACGTCACCGGCATCGTCGCGGCTCGTGTCCTGGGGGCCAAGCTGGCCTCGTTCGTCGGCCTGAGCGAGGTCATGTTCGCCGTCCTGTTCGCCTGGCTGCTGCTCGGTGAGCTGCCGGGGCCGATCCAGCTCGTCGGCGGCCTGTTCATCCTCGCCGGGGTGGTGGCGGTTCGGTCCGAGGGCACGCCCACCCCGTTGCTGGTGGAGTCAGCGGTTGAACCTGAGCTGGCGCGCGGCGTAGTTCTCGGCGGCGATCTTGCGGTAGTGCCGGACGACGGGGTCGAGCTGGGCCGCCACGACGTCGTGGCGACGCAGGACCACCGTGGTGGCGTCGGGCCGGTGCAGGAGCACGGCCCACTTGGAGCTGTTCGCCTCGCCGACGACGTCCACGGGCTGCATGCCGTCGGCGAGGTCGAACCGCTCCACTCCACGTGAGTTGTGGATCGCGAGCACCGATCCGTTCAGGGTGAGCACCTGCGGGGTGCTCGCGATCATGATTCCCCACAGGGCCACCACGATGGCCACGCTGATCACGAGGGCGACGAAGTCGTCCGCGGTGCGGCTCTGCTCGTAGCGCACACCCAGTGTCGAGGTGCCGAGCGCGGCCATGGCGAGCAGGGCTCCCGCGAACACGCGCGGGAGGTTGCTGGCGGTCCAGCGGGCAGTCTCCGGGATGACGATGGCCGGTGCGTCGGTGGGGGCGGCGACCTCGGGCTCGACAAGGGCGGGCCACTCGTCGTCGTACTCGGCGTCGTACTCCGGCTCGAACTCGGTGATCGTGTAGGACCACTCGTCGGCATCGGCTTCTGTGTCGGGGTCGGTCTGGGGGCCGGCGAGCGACTCGATGAGGGCTTCGCGCGGACCCTTCTGGCCGGGAATGCGGGGGTTCGCCTCGGTGGGCCGACGGTGGCGGCCGCCCAGGAGCTGCTCGTTGTCGAGCATTCCGGTCAGGGTGTCCGTGCCCGCGACGGTGCTGTCGTCCTGGTCCGCCTGGTTGTGCTGTCCACGGTTTCGCATGTCTGGAAGTCCCCCCAGTTTGGCCGATCCTTGCAATCCCGATCCTGTTAGGCCGGTCTGGCAAGTGTGGAACGACTGCGGCGAGATGGCACCTTTTGACCGTTAAATCGGCCTTGTCGGACTAGACCGGTTGGTGAGTTAAGTGGACTCTGTGCTAGAGCGGGCCAGGTTCATCGCGGCGGTCACCAGGGCCAGGTGCGAGAACGCCTGGGGGAAGTTGCCGACCATGCGTCGGTTCGCCATGTCGTACTCCTCGCTGAGCAGCCCGACATCGTTGGTCAGCGCCACCAGACGGTCCATCAGCGTGGTTGCCTCCTCGCGCCGCCCGGCCAGGGCGTACGCCGCCACCAGCCAGAACGAGCAGGCCAGGAACGGGTGCTCGTCCCCGGCCAGGCCGTCCACCCCGGTGTGCGTGCGGTAGCGCAGCACCAGGCCGTCCCGCATCAGGTTCTTCTCCACGGCGGCGATCGTGCCCAGCATCATCGGGTCGTCACCGTCGATGAACCGCACCATCGGCAGCACCAGCAGCGAGGCGTCCACCTCGTCGGTGTCGTAGTGCTGGGTGAAGGTGTTCTGCTCCCTGTCGAAGCCGTGCTCCATGATCTCGGCGCGCACCTCGTCACGGATCGCGCGCCAGGTCTCCACCGGGCCGGTGAGCCCGTGTCGCTCGACGCCCTCGATCGCCCGGTCGAAGGCGACCCAGACCATCACCCGGCTGTGCGTGAAGTGGCGCCGCGGCCCCCGGATCTCCCAGATCCCGTTGTCCGGCTCACGCCAGTCGTCGGCGAGCTGGTTCACGAGGGTGCGTTGCAGGCTCCAGCTGTCACGTGTCTCCGGCACACCGTTGTTGCGGGCCATCGACAGGGCGCCCATCACTTCGCCGAGGACGTCGGTCTGGCGCTGGTCCACGGCCCCGTTGCCGATCCGCACGGGGCGCGAGCCGGCGTACCCGGCCAGGTGGTCGAGCTCGGTCTCGGGCAGGTGCCGTCCGCCGTCGACGGTGTACATCACCTGCATGTCGGCAGGATCGCCGGCGATGGCGCGAAGCAACCAGTTGCGCCAGTGGTGCGCATTGTCTGCGCGTCCCGCCGCCAGCAGCGACTCCAGGGTCAGGGCTGCGTCGCGCAGCCAGCAGTAGCGGTAGTCCCAGTTGCGTTCGCCACCGAAGTCCTCGGGCAGCGAGGTCGTCGGCGCAGCGACGATGCCACCCGTGTCGGCATGGGTGAGCCCGCGCAGCGTCACCAGGGACCGCACGACCTGGGTGCGCCAGGGGCCCTGGTAGCGGCATGCGTCCGCCCAGGCCTGCTGCTCGCTGAGCGTGCGCTCCAGGCGGGCATCGACCTCGATCGGCGCAGGCGCGGGCCGGTAGGACGGGTACCAGGTGAGGGTGAAGTCGAGCCGGTCACCCTTCTCGACGTCGAAGCACTCCTCGTGGTGGCCGTCGACGGCCGGTGGCAGGCGGGGGCCGGTCAGCATCAGCTTGTCCGGGCCCGCGGTCGCCAGGATGGCCGGTCGACCGGCCACGTCCTCCCGGTGCACCCAGGGGCGGATCCGGCCGTAGTCGAAGCGGACCACCCAGCTGTGCTGCACGCGCACGGTGCCGTGCACACCCTCGACACGCCGGACGATGTCGGCCCGGCGCTCGCCCGTCGGCATCAGGTCGGTGACCCGGATCTCGCCCGACGCGGTCGTGTAGGTGGTCTCCAGGACCGCGGTGTCCCCGAGGTAGCGTCGCTTCGCGGTGTGCTCGCCCTCCGGACCCAGCGACCAGTGGCCGTTGTCCTCGTCCCCCAGCAGGGCGGCGAAGCAGGCCGGCGAGTCGAACCGGGGAAGGCAGAGCCAGTCGATCGACCCGTCGATCCCGATCAGTGCAGCGGTGTGACCGTCCCCGATGGCGGCGTAGTCCTCGATGGGTAGCGGCATGGGGAGCAGGTTAGCGAGCCTGGGGATGCAAGGTCCCGCCGTGCGGGTGCCGGGAGCGATAGCGTCGGGGCCATGAGCGCGGATTCCCCCAGAGACCTCGTCGAGGCCGCCGAGGCCGCGCACGGCGCTCTGCTGCAGCGCGGAGAGACCGTCGGATGTGCCGAGTCGCTCACCGGCGGCGAGCTCGCGGCCCTGCTCAGCAGCACCCCCGGCGCCTCTGCGACCTTCACCGGAGGCGTGGTCAGCTATGCCACCGAGGTGAAGCGAGGACTCCTCGGGGTCACGGCCGCGCAGGTGGTCTCCGCGGAGAGCGCCTCCCAGATGGCGACCGCGGTCCGAGCCCTCATCGGCTCCGACTGGGCGCTGTCGACCACCGGCGTGGCGGGGCCGAGCCTGCAGGAGGGCAAGCCGGTGGGCACCGTCTTCGTGGGGCTGGCGAGCGCGACCGGGGTGCGGTGCGCCCGGCTCATCCTGGAGGGTGACCGGACCGAGATCCGCACCGCGGCCTGCGCGGCAGCGGTCGAGCTGCTCCTCGAGCAGATGTCCCGTGACTGAGACCGCCCCTGTGCTGGAGGTCGCGGACCGGCTCTACGCCCTGAGCTCCGAGGAGTTCACCGACGCCCGCAACCTCGCCGCCCGCGAGTGCGATGACAAGTCCACCGCAGCCTTGATCAAGAAGCTGAGGAAGCCGTCCGTCGCCGCCTGGGCGGTCAACCTGCTGGTACGCCGCGAGGGCGACCAGATCGACGCCGTCCTCGAGCTGGCAGCGTCCCTCCGGGCAGCAGCGGAGTCACTGGACGGCGACGAGCTGCGATCGCTGACCCGCCAGCGTCGTCAGCTCACGGCTGCGCTGGCCTCCTCGGCCCGGTCGCTCGCGCGGGAGCAGGGGGTGCGACTGACGGGGCCGGTGGTCGACCAGGTCGAGGGGATGCTCACCGCAGCGATGCTCGATCCCGTGGCGGCGCAGGTCATCCGCACGGGCAGGGTGCTCACCGGGTTCACCTCCACCGGCGTCTCCGAGCTGGACGTCGAGGCGGTGGTCGCGCTGCCCGAGCACATCGACGTGCGGGCGACGCCGGTCGAGGGGCCTGACGAGGAGGCCGAGGATGCTGTCCGGGCACCGGTCGAGCTGCACGTCGTACCCGACACCGCAGCGAAGCTGGCCGCCGCCGAGGACGAGCTCGAGCAGGCGGCGCGACGGGTGGCCGAGGCGAACCAGGAGCTCGGTGAGGTCGAGCACTCGATCACCTCCCTGAACGCGCGCCGGCTGCAGCTGCAGGGCGAGGCCGACGAGCTCCGTCGGCGACTCGCGGCGATCGAGGACGACGTCGACCGGGTCGACGACGACCTCGAGGAGGCGGAGGAGGCGCGGGAGGACGCGCAGGCCGTGCTCGAGGAGGCCGAGCGCAGCCGGACCGAAGCCGAGGCGGCAGTGACCCGGCTGCGGGACTGACCGGACCCTCTCCGTCGCGCGACCGATGTGCTGCGGACTCCGTTGCCCTACCTTCGACACGTGGAGCTGAGACCGCCCTGGGTGACACCGCCCTGGCTGGACGTGGTCATCGCCGCCGCCTTCGTGGCGCTGACGGTGGCCGAGGCTGCCGTCTCCGAGGTCTCGTCGCCGGTCCTGCACGCGGTCGTGGCCGGCCTGGCCATGGTGACGCTGGCCTGGCGCCGACGAGCGCCGTTGCTGGTCGCGGTCATCGTGGTGACGGCCAACTTCGCGCTCAACTGGGAGGGCCAGTTCTCCACGCTGCTCTCGCTGGTGCTGGTGTGCTTCACGCTCGGAGCCGACACCCGGCCACCCCGCAGCTACGTCGGGCTCGGGGTCGTGCTGGTGCCCTTCATGGTGCTCTCGATCATCGAAGGTCTGGAGCCGAGCGACCTGGCAGCCGCGATCGTCTTCTTCGTGGGTCCGTGGACGCTCGGCGTGGTGGTCTCCGAGCGGATGGCCCGGGCCGACGAGGCGGTGGCGCGCGCCGACCGGCTGGAGCGCGAGGGTGCCCTCGAGGCGGCGCGGGCCGCGGCGGAGGAGCGCACCCGGATCGCCCGTGAGCTGCACGACATCGTGTCGCACTCGATCAGCGTCGTGACGATCCAGACCCAGGCGGTGCGACGCCGCCTCGGACCTGACCATCCCCGCGAGGTCGCCGACCTGGCGGCGGTGGAGTCGATCGCCCGTGAGGCGCTGGCCGAGATGCGCCGCCTCTTCGGTGTGCTGCGCACCGACGACGACGCGTTGAACCTGGCGCCGCAACCCGGCCTCGGCGAGCTGTCGCGCCTCGTGGAGCAGACCGGGAACGCCGGTGTCGAGGTGCGGTTGCAGGTCGAGGGGGAGCAGGTGCCGCTCAGTCCCGGCGTCGACCTGGCTGCCTACCGGATCGTGCAGGAGGGCGTGACCAACGCCCTCAGGCACGCTGGTGCCACCGAGGTCGAGATCAGGGTGCGCTACTCGGACCACGAGGTCGCGCTCGAGGTGGAGGACGACGGCGGCGGCTTCTCCGGACACGGCGAGGAGAAGGTCAACGGCGGGCACGGACTGGTGGGGATCCGTGAGCGGGTCGCGCTGTACGGCGGCACCCTGGAGCTGGCTCGAGGCTCGTCCGGCGGCGCTCGGCTCGCTGCCACGCTGCCTCTCGGTGACCACGGATGAGTGCGGTGACCCGATGACGACGAGGCTGGTCATCGTGGACGACCAGGGCATGGTGCGGGCGGGCTTCCGCTCGCTGCTGGCGGACGAGCCCGACTTCGAGGTCGTTGGGGAGGCAGCCGACGGCGCCGAGGCGGTGGCCGTCGTCTCCCGGCTCGCGCCGGACGTCACCCTGATGGACATCCGGATGCCGGTGCTCGACGGGATCGCAGCGACCCGGCAGCTCGTGGATGCGGGGGTGCAGACCAGGGTGCTGGTGCTGACGACGTTCGACCTCGACGAGTACGTCTTCGAGGCGCTGCGGGCGGGTGCCTCGGGCTTCCTGCTCAAGGACGCGCCTGCGGAGGAGCTTGCCGCGGCCATCCGGGTGGTGGCGTCCGGCGATGCGCTGCTCGCGCCGGGGGTCACCCGCAAGGTCATCGACGCGTTCGTGCAGCGGGTGCCGCGGCCCCACGGAGCGACGGAGCCGCGCCTCGGGCTCCTGACCCCCCGTGAGCTGGAGGTGCTCGGCCTCCTCGCCCGAGGCCTGTCCAACAGGGACATCGCGCGGCGGCTGTTCGTCTCCGAGGGCACCACGAAGACACATGTCAGCAACGTGCTCTCCAAGCTCGGCCTGCGTGACCGGGTCCACGCAGTCGTGTTCGCCTACGAGAACGCCGTGGTGCTCCCGGGCGAGCCCCGGCTCGCAGGCGACGAAGATCCGTCGTACGACTGAGGCAGGGTTCGGTCTCGCGACGGATCCGGTTGAGGCGCAGTCGGGGTTGGCTGGGTGACACCCGACCCACACGAGGAGAACCGCCATGACCACCCTGACCACCCACCCGGCCGCCGAGCGGGAAGCGGCCCCCCGACGCCGCAGCGCGCTGGAGGCGCGTCGACTGTTCCTGGTGGCGGCCCCGGTGCTGGCCGGTGTCTTCGCCGTCGTCGGGGCCTGGGCCGACCCGGGGGCCGGAACGAGCGGGGCGGAGATGTTCAGGCTCTACACCGCCCACCCCGAGCCGCTGCAGCTCAAGTCGCTGGGGTTCCACTGGTCCTACGCGTTCTGGATGGCGCCGGCGCTGCTGGCGGCCGCCTACGTCCGGGGGCGCGGCGCGTGGTTGGCGAACGTGGCCGCCCTGCTGGGCTTCGTCGGCATGACGACCCTGCCCGGCCTGCTGATCGTCGACTACTACGACTCGGCGATCGGACAGCTCCACGGCCCCGACGCGGTCACAGCCGTCACCGACCACATGTCCGAGACGATGTGGGGTGTCACCGCGCTGACCGCTCCGGGCATCCTCGGCTTCCTGCTCGCCCTGCCGCTGGCGATCGTCGCACTCTGGCGGGCGCGCGTCGTGCGCTGGTGGGCCATGGCGGCGGTGCTGGCCGGCTACGCGGCGTTCATCCTCTCGAACGTGACGTGGTGGGGCTGCGCCCTCACAGCTGTCTGCTTCGCGGTCCTGGCGGCCGAGCTCGACCGTGGAACCCGACGCGGCCTGGCGAGGGTCGCCTGACCGGGGCAGCGCGCCCACGCAGTGAGCCGAGGCAGAGGGGAGTGGGCTACTCGGCCCACTCCTTGGCCCGCTCGACCCCCTTGCGCCACAGGGCATAGGCGGCGTCGGTCCGTGTGCGGTCCTCCGTCGACTCGTCCGGGCTGAACTCGCGGTCGAGCTTCCAGGTCTGGCGCAGGTCCTCCATCGAGTCCCAGACCCCGGTCCCGAGGCCGGCCATGAAGGCGGCACCCAGCGCGGTGGTCTCCACGATCTGCGGGCGCAGCACGGGTACGCCGAGCAGGTCGGCCTGGAGCTGGCAGAGCAGGTCGTTGGCGCACGCGCCGCCGTCGACCATCAGGGACGTCAGCCGGGTCGGCATCGTGTCGATGACGTCACGCACCTCGAAGGTGATCGCCTCGAGGGTGGCTCGGACGATGTGCGCCCGCTTGGTGCCGCGGGTGATCCCCAGGATGGTGCCGCGAGCGTGGGGGTCCCAGTGGGGTGCCCCGAGACCGGTGAGCGCCGGCACGAAGACCACGCCGTCGGAGTCGTCCACGGTGGCGGCGATGGCTGCGGTCTCGGCGGCGTTCCCGACGATCTGCAGACCGTCCCGCAGCCACTGCACGGCGGCGCCGGTCACGAAGATCGCGCCCTCGAGCGCGTAGGTCGTCGCACCCGCGGGGTCCCGCCAGGCCGCGGTGGAGAGCAGCCCGACCTCGGAACGGACCACCTCGCTCCCGGTGTTGGTGAGGATGAACGAGCCGGTGCCGAACGTGCACTTGGAGTCGCCCACGTCGAAGCAGGTCTGGCCGAACAGGGCTGCCTGCTGGTCACCGGCGATGCCGGAGATCGGCAGGTCGAGGCCGAGGAAGCTCTTCGGGTCGGTCCGCGCCAGGTCACCCCAGTTGGGGACGATCTCGGGCAGGGCGTCCATCGGCACACCGAACAGGCGGCACAGCTCCTCGGACCAGCCTCCGGCCTCGAGGTCGAGGAGCAGCGTCCGGCAGGCGTTGGAGACGTCGGTGACGTGCCAGGTCCCACGGGTCATCCGCGCGATCAGGTAGGAGTCGACGGTCCCGATCGCGTAGCGACCCTGGCCCACGAGTGCCCAGGTGTTGGGCTCGTTCTCGGCGAGCCAGACCAGCTTGGTGCCGGAGAAGTAGGGGTCCAGGCGCAGCCCGGTCAGCTCGCTGACCCGGTCCTCGTGCCCCTCCTCGCGCAGCCGTCGGCAGATGTCCGCCGTTCGTCGGTCCTGCCAGACGATCGCGCGGCGCGGGGAGCCCAGCGTCTCGCGGTCCCACAGCAGCACGGTCTCGCGCTGGTTGGTGATGCCGATCCCGGACAGGTCCTTCGGGGAGCCCTCCCAGGCGTCGAGGCAGTCGCGGACCGCCTCGGTCGTGGCCTGCCAGATCTCCTCGGGGGTGTGCTCGACCCAGCCCGGCTGCGGGAAGTGTTGACGGAACTCCTGGTAGCCACGGGCAGCGATCAACCCTTCGGGGGTCACCACCAGGGCGGTCACCCCGGTCGTGCCGGCGTCGATCGCGAGGATGCTCATGGCGCCTGACCCTACGGCTCCCGGCTCGGCGGTGGCGTGCGTGCGGCGTCTCCGGGCGTCTCGCAGAGCGCCGGAGAAGGGCCGTGCTGGACTGCTGCCCGGGATCGCGATTGGATATGAACGATCCAACGACACGAGGCAGGGAGAACAGCATGCGCGTCGGAGTGCTCACAGGTGGGGGCGACTGCCCCGGGTTGAACGCTGTCATCCGGGCCGTGGTCCGCAAGGGCGTCAAGGAGTACGACTACGAGTTCGTCGGTTTCCGCGACGGCTGGAAGGGGCCCCTGGAGGGGCTGGTCAGCGAGCTGGGCATCCCGCAGGTGCGCGGCATCCTCCCGCGCGGCGGCACGATCCTCGGTTCCTCGCGGACCAACCCCTTCAACATCGAGGGCGGGGTCGAGAAGATCAAGCGCAACCTCGCCGACCTCGGTGTGGACGCGCTCGTGGCCATCGGCGGTGAGGACACCCTCGGGGTGGCCACCAAGCTGCACGACCTGGGCGTGAACGTCGTCGGAGTGCCCAAGACGATCGACAACGACCTGAACGCCACCGACTTCACCTTCGGCTTCGACACGGCGGTGAACATCGCGATGGAGGCCATCGACCGGCTGCACACCACGGCCGAGTCGCACCACCGCGTCCTCGTGGTCGAGGTGATGGGCCGGCACGCCGGCTGGATCGCGCTGCACGCCGGCATCGCCGGTGGCGCCAACGTGGTGCTGATCCCGGAGCAGCCGTTCGACATCGACCTCGTCTGCGCCCACGTCGAGAACCGCTTCAAGACCCAGTACGCCCCGATCATCGTCGTCTCCGAGGGCGCCACCCCCCAGGAGGCCGGCGAGGGCGAGCACGGCATGACGTTGGTGTCGGGGGAGAAGGACTCGTTCGGTCACGTGCGGCTCGGTGGCATCGGCGACCGGTTGGCCAGCGAGATCGAGCAGCGCACCGGCAAGGAGTCGCGCGCCGTCGTGCTCGGCCACGTGCAGCGGGGCGGCACCCCCACGGCGTTCGACCGCTGGCTGGCCACTCGCTTCGGCCTGCACGCGATCGACGCCGTGCACGAGGGTGACTTCGGCAAGATGATGGCGCTGCGCGGGACGAAGATCGCGCGGGTGCCGCTGATCGAGGGCACCGGCGAGCTCAAGCTGGTCGACCCGGCCGAGTACGCCGAGGCAGAGGTCTTCTTCGGCTGAGTCGCCCCCCGGGCCGGGGAGCAACGAGGGCCCGCACCGGCTGACGGTGCGAGCCCTCGGTCCCCCCGCTCGCAGACTCTCCCGGGGACCGGGCGTCAGCGCCTCTTGCTCTTGGCGCGCTTGGTCCGGGTCGACTTGCCGCTCTGGCCGGCCTTGGCCGAGGTCGTCCTCGCCGGCGCTGCGCCCGGGAAGGTGACCGCGGCCGCGGCGTCGACGATCCCGTAGCCGTAGGACGGGGTGAAGACGCCGGTGCCGAGGAGCGGCGTGCGCGCGGTGCTCATCAGCGCCGTGCGGATGTTGGCCAGGCTGCGTCCCTGGGCAGCGAGCAGTGCACCCACGCCGGCGACGTGCGGCGAGGCCATCGAGGTGCCGGCGTAGTAGTCGTGGTTCTTCTGCTTGCAGGCCGCGGAGCCCTGGCCCACCGGCACCGTCGAGACGATGTCGTTGGCACAGCTGACCAGCCCCTCACCACCCGGAGCGGCCACGGCATACATGTCCGGCTTGATCGCACCGTTGGAGAACCAGCTCGGCGTCTCCTGACGGGTGGTCGAGGTGACGCACAGCGCGCCGTTGGCGAACGAGGGCGTGTCACAGACCGGGAAGCTCTCGTTGCCGGCCGCGGCGACGACGAGAACGCCCTTCGAGCTCGCGTAGGCGATGGCCTTGTCGACCGCTGCCTCGATCCCGGTGATGGTGAGCGCCTGCACGCCGGGGGTGGCGCCGATGCTGAGGTTGACCACCTTGGCGCCGCGGTCGACGGCGTAGCGGATGCCGACGGCGATGTCGTCGAAGCTGCCGGAGCCGTCCTCCAGCGCCTTGATCGGCATCACCTTGGCGCCGGGGGCGGTGCCCGCGACCCCGACGCCGTTGTTCGTCACCGCCGCGATGATGCCGCTGACGTGGGTGCCGTGGGCGTCGTCAGGCTGTCCGACGCCGTCCATGCCACGCCAGTCGCCGTTGCCGCACGTGGTCCTGCCGGCGGAGCAGCCGACGGTCGTGATCCCGGGAACCAGGTTGGCCTTGAGGTCGGGGTGGCTCAGGTCTACGCCGGAGTCGACGACGGCGACGACGACGCCGGTGCCCCGCGACTTGGCCCATGCCTGCTCGGCATGGATCTGGTCGAGGCCCCACTGCTGGGAGCGCAGCGGGTCGTTGGTCGCTGCCTGTGCCGGGAGGCCGAGGGTCGCGAGCGCCAGCGCCGACGCTGCTGCAGCGGCGGTGAGGAGGGCGAACCGGGGGGTGCGCTTGTCCATGAGGGGGCCTTTCACGCGGTGACGGGGAGCGCCGAGGTGGTGACGGTGCAACGACGGCGGGACCGAAGGGTCACGTCCCGATCGGGCCTGGTTCTCGCCTCCGAGGCGGCCCCGTACCCTTGTGAGGTGTCTGAACAAGTTCCCGACCTCGCGACGCTGCACGCCATGGGCCCGACCCAGCAGCCGTCGTACCCCGACCGCACGGCCGTCGACACGGCCGTCGCGCGCCTGCGCACCATGCCCCCGCTCGTCTTTGCGGGGGAGTGCGACGCGCTGAAGGCCAAGCTCGGCGCCGTGGCAGATGGGGAGTCGTTCCTGCTCCAGGGCGGCGACTGTGCCGAGACCTTCGCAGGCGTCACCGCTGACAACACCCGCAACAAGCTGCGCGTGCTGCTGCAGATGGCCGTCGTGCTGACCTATGCCGCCTCCGTGCCCGTGGTGAAGCTGGGCCGGCTGGCGGGGCAGTACGCCAAGCCCCGCTCCTCCGACATGGAGACCCGCGACGGCGTCACCCTGCCCGCCTACCGCGGTGACGCGGTGAACGGCTTCGCGTTCACGCCCGAGTCCCGTGCCCACGACCCGCAGCGGCTGGTCGAGGTCTACCACGCCTCGGCGGCGACGCTGAACCTCGTGCGCGCCTTCGTCACCGGCGGCTACGCCGACCTGCGCCAGGTGCACACCTGGAACACCGACTTCGTGCTCGGCTCCCCGGTCGGGCGGCGCTACGAGCAGATGGCCGCCGAGATCGACCGGGCGCTCACGTTCATGAAGGCGATCGGTGCGGACCCCGACGAGTTCCACCGCGTCGACTTCCACTCCAGCCACGAGGCGCTGGTGCTGGAGTACGAGCACGCGATGACCCGCATCGACAGCCGCACCCAGCTGCCCTACGACGTGTCGGCCCACTTCGTCTGGATCGGGGAGCGCACCCGCCAGCTCGACGGCGCCCACGTGGAGCTGCTCAGCCGGATCCAGAACCCCATCGGCGTGAAGCTCGGCCCCACGACCTCTGCCGATGACGCGATCGCGCTCGCCAACAAGCTCAACCCGACCAACGAGCCGGGTCGGCTGACCTTCATCACCCGGATGGGTGCCGGCAAGATCCGTGAGCACCTGCCGCCGCTGCTGGAGAAGGTCGACGCCGCCGGCGTCAAGGTCGCGTGGGTGTGCGACCCGATGCACGGCAACACCTTCGAGGCCTCCTCGGGCTACAAGACCCGTCGCTTCGACGACGTCATCGAGGAGGTGCAGGGCTTCTTCGACGTGCACCGCGCGGTCGGCACCTGGCCAGGCGGACTGCACGTGGAGCTGACCGGCGACGACGTCACCGAGTGCGTCGGTGGTGGCGAGGACCTGCTCGAGGTCGACCTCGGCAACCGCTACGAGTCGGTCTGCGACCCGCGCCTGAACCGGGTGCAGTCCCTCGAGCTGTCCTTCCTCGTCGCCGAGATGCTGCGCAAGGCCTGACCCCGGCCGTGCCCCGCGTCTACGAGCTCGCCGGCGAGCACCTGGAGTTCTGGCGCGAGCGCCACCTGTGCACGGTGACGACCCTGCGTCGCGACGGGTCCCCCCACGTCGTACCCATGGGGATCGTGCTCGACGTCGAGGGCGGGGTCGCGTGGGGGATCACCTCGCGGACGTCGCAGAAGGTCGCGAACCTCCGGTCGGGCGCCGACCCCCGGGTCTCGGTGTGCCAGGTGGACGGCGGCAGGTGGTCGACGATCGAAGGAACCGCCGAGGTCCGCGACGACGCGGCGTCGGTCGAGGAGGCCGTACGCCGCTACGCCGAGCGCTACCGGCAGCCGCGGGTGAACCCGGAGCGGGTCGCGCTCCGGATCACGATCACCGGGTCCATCGGCAACGTCTGACCCAGCGTCCCCCGCGGTTTCCCACGGTCCCGTGGGAAACTCCAGCTTCCCGTGCTTTGCAAAGGCCGGGAAGCTGGAGTTTCGTACGGGAAGCTGGTGTTGCTGGGTCAGGTGAGCCGCAGGAACGCCAGGTGCTGCTCGTACTGGTCGAGGCAGTCGTGGATCACCTGGTTCTCGGTGAAGCCCATCACGTCGTAGTCCTGCCCGCCGTCACCGAGATGCACCTCGAGCCGCGCGTAGCGGTCACGGTCGCCGACCATCCTGCCGCCGTACGTCGGGACCGGCGACTCTGTCACTTCGACCCGGTAGACGAACGGGTGCTCGGACGCACCGTCGTGCAGCTCGACCCACGGCCGGTCCTCGTCGGCGTCACCCGAGGTGAGCGCGGCCGGGATGCCGCGCTCGTTCAGCTCGGTGGCGACCTCGGTCAGGGCCGGAGCCACCACGTCGACCAGGTGGCGTTCGGCGTCCCCGGCATCGACGAAGTTCACGGCGCGGGCCAGCCGGGCGCGCCACGTCCCCCGGCCCTCGTGGGACGACCGCGCGGACAGCATGGTGGGCAGGTGGTGGTGCGCGGAGTCGACGCGGTGACCCTCGATGCGCAGCGCCTTGAACAGGCCCCACATCACCAGCACCAGGACCACGGCGAACGGCACGGCGAAGATGATCGTGGCGTACTGCAGAGCCAGGATGCCGCCCACCGCCAGCATCGCGATCGTGAGCAGACCGGTGATCGCGGCCCAGGTGATGCGCATCCAGGGTGCCGCGTCGTCCTGCACGTTGCGCAGCCGTGAGCTCAGGTTCCCCATCACCAGGGCCCCGGAGTCGGCAGAGGTGACGTAGAACAGCAGCCCGACGAAGCCGGCCAGCAGGACCAGTCCTCCGGAGCCGGGGTAGTCCTCGAGCAGGGTGAAGAACCCTGCACCGTCGTACTGCTGCGCCTGCTCCGCGAACGCGGTGTCGCCACCGCGGACCCGGTCGATGGCTGCGTTGCCGAAGATCGAGATCCACATGACGATGTAGCTGAACGGGATCACCATCGTGCCGGCGACGAACTGGCGGATCGTGCGCCCGCGGGAGATGCGCGCCAGGAACATGCCGACGAAGGAGGCCCACGCGATCCACCAGGCCCAGAAGAACAGCGTCCACAGCGACATCCACTCGTCGTTGTCGACGAAGGCGAAGGTCTCCATCGTCTTGGCGGGGAACGAGCGGACGAAGTCCCCGACGTTCATCACGATGGCGTTCAGGATGAACGTGGTCTTGCCGGTCACGAGCACCCATCCGGCGAGTGCCAGCGCCAGCAGCACGTTGAGCTGGGAGAGGATCCGTATCCCCCTGTCTACGCCCGTGGTCGCCGACACCGCGGCGATGGCGACCGCCAGGACGGCCAGGCTGATCTGGGCCCCGGTGCCGATCCCGACTCCGAAGGTCACGTTCAGGCCCACGTTGAGGAACACCACGCCGATGCCGAGGCTGGTCGCCACCCCGAACACGGTCCCGAGGACGGCCGCCGTGTCGACGGCGTCACCGAGCCATCCGTCGATGCGCTTGCCGAAGATCGGATGGAGCGCGGACCGTACGGCAAGCGGCAGGTTCTGTCGGTAGGCGAAGTACGCCAGCGCCAGACCCATCAGCGCATACATCGCCCAGCCGGTGATCCCGTAGTGGAACAGCGTCCACACAGTGGCCTCGCGCGCTGCGGCCACGCTCTCGGGATCGCCGGTGGGCGGCGCCATGTACTGGGTCACCGGCTCGACGACGGAGAAGAACATCACGTCGGTGCCGATGCCGGCGGCGAACAGCATCGACGCCCACGCGAACGTCGAGAACTCCGGACGGGAGTGGTCGGGACCGAGACGCACGTGGCCGTAGCGCGAGAAGCCGAGAAAGAGCACGAAGCCGAGAATCACCGTGGCGAGGAGGATGTAGAACCAGCCGAAGCCTGTGGTGACCTTCTCGACCACGTTGAAGATGGCGCTCTCGGCCTGCTCGGGGGCGATGATCGCCCACAGCGCCATGCCGGTCACCCCGACGGCGGAGGCCATGAAGACCGGCCAGCGGGCCTGCGGCCCACCCCACCGGCCCGGGGGCGGCTCCTCGGTGACCTCATCGCTGGCTCGGGTGTCGGTGCTCATGGCTGTGCTCCTCTGGTCGGCAGCTCCATCCGTTGACGCCCTGACCCCGAGGCGATGCGTCGCTTCGTGCTCGGCACAAGAATGCCATGGAAGGTGCGTTCCGGGTGGGCACCGTGGGTCCGTCCGGGTGGCTGGCGGGTGCCTGGGCAGGGGTAGGCTCACGGGCCGAGAGACCGGGGGTGCGACATGGTGGCGAGCCGTTCAGCACGCGAGAAGAAGGCCGCAGCCGAGGCCGGCGCGTTGGCGAGGGTGAAGATCGACCTCGATCGGGACCAGCAGTTCGTGTACAAGATCAGCTGCTCCGTGTGCGTCGCCCGAGGTCACCTCAAGTGGTCGGCGTACCGCCCCGGAGGTGACAACGGCTTCATGGCCGCGATGGACCGTTGGATCTTCCACCTGACCGAGAAGCACCCCGAGGCCGAAGCCCCGTGCCTGGCCTACCTGCCCGCAGCCCAGCAGCGGCTGCACGAGCAGCGCATGCAGCAGCAAGCCGACTAGCGTCGCCGCGCAAGCGTCACGCCGTCAGCCAGCGGCAGCATGGACAGGGTGACGCGCTGATCGCTGCTCAGCTTGGCGTTCAGCGTCCGCAGGGCAACGGTGTCCTCGTCCACGGTGTCCTCGTCCAGCACCTTCCCGCCCCACAGAGTGTTGTCGAACACGATCAGCCCACCCTGCCGCACCAGCTTCAGCAGCCGTTCGTAGTAGCCGTCGTAGCCGGTCTTGTCGGCGTCGACGAAGGCGAAGTCATAGGTCGACTCCTGCCCGGCCGCGAGCAGCTCGTCCAAGGTGTCCGCGGCCGGTGCCACGTGCAGCTCGATCCGGTCCTCGACCTCGGCCTCGTGCCAGTACCTGCGGGCGATGGAGGTCCACTCCTCGGAGACGTCACAGCAGACCAGACTGCCGTCGTGGGGGAGCGCGAGGGCGACCGCGGTGGCTGAGTAGCCGGTGAAGGTCCCGACCTCGATGCAGCGGCGCGCGCCGGTCAGCTCCACGAGCATGGCCAGGAAGGCGCCCTGCTCGGGGGCGATCTGCATGCCGTGCTCGGGGATCGCGGAGGTCTCGGCGCGCAGCCTGGTGAGGACTCCGGGTTCGCGGGTGCCCACCTCGACGACGTACGCCGCGAGCTCGTCGGAGAGGCCGATCGTGGTGTTTGCCATGCCACGAACCTAAGCCGCGCGGTGCCGACCAGTCGACCGGCAGCGATGATGTGTCCATGCGGTCTCTGCGCGGCGCCCTCCCCGACGGCGAACCCGCACTCGAGCTCGCGCTGGCCCGCGCGATGCTCATGGACGCGCGCCATGGAACGGTCGAGGAGACGCTTCGGATCTACCGACCTTCCTCGCCTGTGGTGGTCTTCGGTCGCCGGGACACGAGGTTGCCGGGGTTCCCCGAGGCTGCCGCGGCGGCGCGGGCAGCGGGCTTCGAGCCGGTGGTGCGGGCCACGGGCGGGCGCGCGGTGGCCTACACGGGAGCGTCCCTGGTCGTCGACCACGTCAGGCAGGCGCCCGGCTCGACCGGCGGGCAGGACGCCCGGTTCGCAGACTTCGGCCGCCGCTTCGTGGACCTGTTCCGAGGGTTCGGCATCGACGCCCGGCTGGGCGCCGTACCCGGTGAGTACTGCCCCGGAGCGCACAGCGTGAACGCCCGCGGGACCGAGAAGCTCGTCGGGACCGCGCAGCGGATGGTCCCGGGGGCATGGTTGTTCAGCTCGTTGATCGTCGTCGGCGACGAGGACCGCCTGCGACCCGTGCTGGCCGAGGTGTACGGCCACCTGGGTCAGGAGTTCGACGTCGGCTCGGTTGGCTCCCTCTCGCGTGAGGTCGCAGGCCTCGACATCGACACCGTGGAGGAGGCCGTCGTCGACGCCTACGGCGCGGGTCCGCCTGCTCCGCACGGAGAGGTCGGCACCGAGCTCCTCGACCTGGCCGGGAGCCTGGTCGCCGACCATCGAGTGACCCAGGGCTGGGACTCAGGCCACTGAATCTGCTGAACCCCGGTCAGATGCCGTCAGGGTCACGAAAGCCTTTGGTCGGATATATGGGACCTTCGGCACTGCCGCCGGTGAGGCGCCGCGTGCTCCCATGGAGGCGGACACCCAGCACCCCCTCCGAGTGGTCGCGCCGGTCCTCGGCGTGCCCTCTCATGGTGCTCGGCGACGTCCTCCGCCCCTCAACGCACTCCGGGTCGTCGACCATCCGCCAGCGCTCCCGTGCTGCTCGCTGATCCTCCCGACGACCTGACACTCTCGACAACCCACGGAGCCACATGCTTTCCACGAAGTCTGCCCAGGTCATCAAGGCGACGCTGCCCGTCATCGGTGCCGCCATCGGCGACATCACCCCGATCTTCTACAAGCGGATGTTCGCTGCGCACCCCGAGCTCGAACGTGACCTGTTCAACCGCGGCAACCAGGCGCAGGGGGACCAGCAGAGCGCCCTTGCGGGTGCGATAGCCGCCTACGCCACGCTCCTGGTGGCCGAGGACGGACGCGACCCGCTCGAGGTGCTGGCCCGCATCGCGCACAAGCACGCCTCGCTCGGCATCGCCGAGGACCAGTACCCCATCGTCCACGAGCACCTGTTCGCCGCCATCGTCGAGGTGCTGGGTGACGCGGTCACGGCAGAGGTCGCTGCGGCCTGGGACGAGGTCTACTGGCACATGGCCAAGGCATTGGTCACGATCGAGAGAGGGCTGTACGCCGACACGGGGGTGGCGTACGGAGACGTGTGGCGCACCCTGGTCCTGCGCCGGCGCCTGCAGGAGTCTCCCGACACGGTTTCCTTCGTGCTCGGCACGGCCGACGGCAGCGCTCTGCCGGAGGCTCGTCCCGGTCAGTACGTGTCGGTCCAGGTGGCGTTGCCCGACGGCGCCCGCCAGATCCGCCAGTACAGCCTCACCCACGCCCCGGAGGACAGCGAGTGGGCGATCTCGGTCAAGGCGGTCGCGGCGATCCGCAGCGCCGACGGCGCGATCGTGCCGGCTGGTGAGGTTTCGAACTTCCTGCACCAGAGCCTCTTCGAGGGGGACGAGCTCAGGGTGTCGGCGCCCTTCGGCGAGCTGGTGCTCCAGGACTCCGATGCGCCGTTGGTGCTGATCTCCGCCGGCATCGGCATCACCCCGATGATCGGCATCCTGCACTACCTGGCCGGCACCGACTCGACGCGCGAGGTGCTGGTGCTGCACGCCGACCGTTCACCGGCTCGGCACGCCCACCGCCAGGAGCTCAAGGAGCTCGTGGGCGCACTGCCTGGCGGATCGCTCCACCGGTGGTACGAGGACCTCGGCGTTCGGCCGACCCGCGACGTCCTGCGGGTGGGCAGGGTCGACCTCGGGACCGTGGAGATCCCCGCCGGTGCGCAGATCTACCTCTGCGGCCCGCTGCCCTTCATGGAGTCGGTGCGGCACAGCCTGATCGAGCAGCACACCCCCGAGGCGAACATCCACTACGAGGTCTTCGGGCCGGACAAGTGGCTGGCGTCGGCCTGAGCCGAGCCGACGCGACGCGGCACGCACACTGCCCTGCCACGGACGCGAGCTCGAGCTCACCGCTGCAGAACTCGCTTGCTTCCGGGTCCGACTGGCCAGGGCGCGGTCGTCCCTACCTGGCTCGGGAACACGTGACACTGATCGTGGGGCCATCCCTCGGGGCCGGACGACACGAGTTCGCGCTGACGCGGTGAGAGAAATGGCCTCAAGTCGTCATTGTCGACGAGGTGGTTGCTGGCGAGACTGACCTGCATGAGCAAGCCTTTCGTCGTCCTACCGGGCGAGGCTCCACTGCTGGACATGGGCACCTTCCGTGCCGCTGTGCTGGCGACGACGGATCAGACGGCGGGCGAGTTCTCGCTGCTCCGGACCCAGGACGAGCCCCCGGACTTCGGCCCGCCCATGCACCTGCACCGCGATGCGGCCGAGGCGTTCTTCGTGCTCGAGGGGGAGTACCTGATGTTCTTCGAGGACCGGCAGCAGACCTGCCAGCCGGGGACGTTCGTCTACGTGCCGGCGAACACTCCGCACACGTTCAAGGTCACGTCGGCGACCCCCGGGACGAAGCTCAACTTCTTCACACCCGCGGCCATGGTGGGCTACTTCGAGGAGCTGGCTGCTGCGGAGGCTGCCGGGACGGTGACACCTGACATGCTGGACGAGATCGCGCAACGCAACCATGTCGAGGTCCTGGGACCGGTTCCGGAGACGTACCTCTGAGGTGGTGTAGCGACGCTCAGCCGCGGTCGAGCAGCCTGGCAGCGCCCGTCAGCACACGAAAGGCCGCGCGCTGGAGCGGCACTGGCGGTCCGGCGAGGTACATGTCGTGGGCCAGTCCCAGTCGTGCCGTGACGAACGGCGAGGGCATGCCCTTGGCGTTCACCCGCCCTTCGCGCCCGTAGCGGAAGAACTCGTCGAAGAACTCCTCGATGGCTGCGCCGGGCGTGAACACGATGCGCACCCGCGCTCCCTCGCCGCCGGACGGCGCCCAGGCGTGCGGCGCCCCAGCCGGCACCTTCACGACCTCGCCCGGCCCGCGCAACGTCTCCTCACCATGACACTGCAGCAGAATGTGGCCGCTGAGGACTTCGAAGCTCTCCTCCTGGCGCAGATGGATGTGAGCGGCCGGAAGGTGCGCGGTCGGGCTCAGCTCGAGCTCGAACTCGGCGAGTGCTCCGCCGGTCTCTGCGCTCGTCCGCAGGAACGTGATCCGTTCCCCGGTCGCAGGATTTTCGATGACGTCTCCCGAGTGCACCATGAACGGAAATTACCAGCACGTCGAGCCGGCTCAGCTGATCTCGGGCCGCTGGCGCGGGCAGTGATCTCATCCGAGTCCTGCTACCGACGCGGTCGACGGCGGGGCATGCTTGGGGCCATGACGCGTGCGGTGGAAGTCAGGGTCTCGGGCGAGGTGCAGGGGGTGTCCTTCCGCGGGTACGCCGCTCAGGAGGCCGTCCGGCTCGAGCTGGTCGGGTGGGTCCGCAACGAACCGGACGGCTCGGTTCACGCCCACTTCCAGGGGCCGCCGGACGACGTGGAGACCATGCTGGCCTGGTGTCGCGAAGGCTCCCCGTCGGCCGACGTACGCCAGATCGAGGTGCGCGACGTCGAGCCGATCGGCGCCTCCGAGTTCAGCGTGGAGTACTAGCAGATCGGTTCTCACCGGCGACCCGCTGACGGTGTGCTGTCACACGCCGTGGCGCACGGTCGTCACTAGGGTGGAAGGCCCTCAAGCCGCCAGGCTCGGGCACGCAGATGAGGAACGAAGGGATGGGCGCGATGAAGTCCATGACATGCCGAGAGCTCGGGGGACCGTGTGACCTGGAGCTGCAGGGCGGGACCGCTGACGAGGTCATCAAGGCTCAGGATCGCCACCTCCGGGATGCGGTGAAGGGTGGCGACACTGCCCATGAGCAGGCCCACCAGGACATGAAGGGCCGTTGGAAGCACCCCATCGCGTCGATGGGCTGGTACCGCGACACGAAGAAGGCCTTCGCCGAGCTCCCCGATGAGTGAGGCGCGGGGCGGCGGACCTCGAGACGGTCAGGAGACCCGGGTGAGCCCGACCACGTCCCAGCCGCGGCTGCGCTTGCTGAGCTGAGGCGAGAGCCCCTGGCGCTCGAGGACGCGCATCATCTCGGCCGGCGGGTGCACGAAGGCGCGGAAGGGGTCGCGGCGGAGCCGGCGCACGAGATTCTCGAAGCCGATGATCAGCCTCGCGGCCGCATTGGCAGGTGGGTGGCTGAAGGCGAGGGCCGTGCGGGCATGACTGCCCGCAGCCGTCAGCAGTCGCTCGTAGTCGGGGTAGCAGCACACCACCCGGTGCAGCAGCACGAAGTCGGCGGATTCGACAGCCTCCGGCGACTCGGCGATGTCGACCAGTCGCCGGGTGACACGCTCACTCATCCGCGCCTCGTCCATCAGCGCCACTGCCTCTGCCTCGTAGCTGTCGGAGATCTCCAGGTTGGTCACGTGCGCGGCGCCGGCCTTCAGCAGCTCGAGCTGGAGATGGCCGACGCCGCCACCTATCTCGAGCACGGAGGCTCCGCTCAGCTCCTGGCCAGCCAGGAACTCGACGAGGTCGGCGGCGGAGGGCGTCAGCCCTCGCCTGCGGTATCGCCTCGCGGTGCGTCGTGCGAAGCGCTGGCTGAACTTCGCACTGAAGCGCTCCGGATCACAGCAGTCGCCCATCGCCTCAGTATGCCGCTCTTGTCCGATCACAGGCGCCGGGCGTGAACCCGGCCCAGGTGCATCTGGACGAAACGCTTGTCAGCTGTCGGGTGGCGGTCTTGCTGCTGACGCGGTGGCGGCGGATGTCGTCTGGTGGGTCGAACTCGTAGTCGTTGGCTGCGGTCCTTCGGATCGTCCAGGGCCGGGCGTGGATGAGTCGGTGGTGGTGTCCGCAGAGCAGGATCATGTTGCTCAGCGACGTCTGCCCCGCCGTCTGCCCAGTGTTGCGAGGTGGTGGGCGTGGCACATGAGCGGTGGGCGTGAGCAGCTCGGGAAGCGGCAGTGCTGGTCGCGGGCCACGAGGGCTTTCCAGATCGCTGCGGTGGTGAGCCGTCGGAGGCGGCCGACGTCGAGGACTTCGGACTGTCCGCCGAGGACGGCGGGGATGATCTCGGCGTCGCAGGCCAGCCGACGGATGGTCGCGGGGGAGAGCTGTTCCCCGGTCTCGGTGGTGCCGAGCCCGGAGAGCTGCTGGAGCTCGGTCAGGGTCATGGTCAGGGTCAGTCGCGGGACGGCGCCGTGGGACTCGGGCAGCAGGTCGGCGCTCTGGAGCCGTCGGCAGCCCTCGACCAGGGCGTCGAGCAGCCGGGCGCCGTGGTCGCGGGGGTCGCGGCCGTCGTGGCCACACCCCGGGATGTCGCAGGTGGTCGGGTCGCACACCGGTCCAGTGGTGGGTTGGGGTGCGGCGAGCGGGATCAGGGTGGCCTTCATCAGCGCGGCGTCCTCGGTGGTGCAGCGTCCCTTGATCCAGGCGCCGCCGCACTGGTCGTCGGTGATGGTCAGGTGCCGGCTCAGGTGGGCGGCGCGTTCGAGGCGGTCCAGCTCGCGTTCGGCGCGCCGGTCCTCACCGTCTGGGTCGACCAGGGCCAGCAGCCGGTGGGTCAGCTTCCTGAGCTCGGTCGCGTCCAGTCCTTTGGCCTCGGCCAGGAGGACCTGGACGCCGCGGCGGCGTAGGTCGGGGTCGCCGGGGAGGGTGTCGATGGCGCGTTGGATGACCTGGGCCTTGGCGGTGGAGAGCCACCCGTCGGCCAGCGCCACGCCGACCGGTGCCAGGACCGGTTCCTCGACGGCCTTCGCGAGCCGCACTGTGGCGGGTCCGGTGCCCTTGTGGCCACCGGCCACGCAGGTGACGTAGTCCTGGGTCGAGGCCCAGCCGGCTTCCTTGACGGCGTGGGTGGCGTCGAGCTCGCGGACCATCGCCAGCTCCAGGGCGTCCAGGGTCGACTTCAGCGCCTCGACCTCGGCGACAGCGTCCATCAGCTCGGCTCTCGGGCGTGCTGCCCACAGGGTCGTGGTCCGCATCCGCATCCGGGCGCGCACCGCAGCGAGCTCGCCCGCGAGACCACCCGCACCGGAGGTGCTGCGAGGGTCTATCGGCTGGCTGGACATGACCCGATCCAAGCACCGGGCACCGACAGAAACTGGTCGAGAGATCGCTGTCGAAAAGAGGGAAGTGCCGGCAAGTCCAGCGCTCATCTGGCGCATCTGTCGAGACATGCGGGCCGGGCCACGAGCGGGCAGTCTCGATGCGAGAGGTGCTCACTCGCCATCCGTGGGCTGTCGGACTGCTCGAGTCCCGGAGCAACCCCGGCTCGGCCACGTTGCGCCACCACGACGCGGTGCTGGGATGCCTGCGCTCCGGTGGCTTCTCGGTGGCGGGTGCGGCCCACGCGTTCTCCGCCCTGGACAGCTATATCTACGGCTTCGCGCTGCAGGAGGCAGCGCTCCCGTTCGAGTCCGCGGGCGCAGACCTCGACGAGCTGGCGGCGGGGATCCTGGAGCAGATGGGGGACCACTTCCCGCACCTGGCCGAGATGATCACCGAGCATGCACTGCAGCCGGGCTACGCCTACGCGGAGGAGTTCGACATCGGCCTCGACCTCGTGCTGGACGGCCTCCAGCGCCGACGCAGGCAGTGGCGCTAGCCCACCTGCGCTGGTGTTCTGCCGCCACCGTCAGCGACGCGACGGGCTTGCCGTGGTCCTAGGGGGGTCATAGCCTCGAAAGGACCGGCGGCGAAAGGACGAGTCAGATGAGCGTTACCGAGGACAGACAGACCGGGCCCAATGCTCCAGAACCCGGACAACGGCAATCTCTGCTCTCCTCGGTCGCGCCGCGTGTGTTCTGGCCCGCGCTGTCCATCGTCCTGGGTGCCGCGGCGCTGGCGGTGCTCTTCCCGGATGGCACGGGGGAGGTGCTCGGCAAGGTCCAGGGCGGGATCGTCGACAAGTTCGGCTGGTACTACGTGCTGGTCGTGGCAGGGTTCGTCGCCTTCTCCCTGTGGATGGGCTTCAGCCGGTTCGGGGACATCACCCTGGGCCAGGACGACGAGAAGCCCGAGTTCAGCCTGATCGCGTGGTTCTCGATGCTGTTCGCCGCCGGCATGGGCATCGGTCTGGTGTTCTGGGGTGCCGCCGAGCCGCTGACGTTCTTCACCAACCCCAAGCCCGGGGTCACGGGCACCGACGCCGACCTGGCCAGCGCGGCGATGTCCCAGGTGTTCCTGCACTGGGGGTTCCACGCGTGGGCGATCTACGTCGTGGTCGGACTGGCACTGGCCTACTCGATCCATCGCAAGGGCCGCCCGGTCTCCATCCGCTGGGTCCTCGAGCCGCTGCTCGGCGAGAGGCGAGTACGTGGCTGGCTCGGCGACGTCATCGACGTCGCGGCGATCGTCGGCACCGTCGCCGGTGTCGCCACCTCCCTCGGGCTGGGTGTCCAGCAGGTCTCGGCCGGCCTGGTCCATCTCGGTGTCTTCAGCGAGCCGAGCAACCTGCTGCTGGTCGGTCTGATCGTCGCGATCACGCTGTTCGCGATCATCTCGGTGGTCAGCGGTGTCGGGCGCGGCATCAAGTGGCTCTCCAACGCCAACCTGATCCTGGCAGGGGTGTTCCTGCTGGCTGTGCTGGTCCTCGGCGAGACCTTCTTCATCCTGCGCGAGTTCGTGCAGAACCTCGGCGGCTACTTCTCCGACGTGCTGAGGCTCAGCTTCGACACCAGCGCCTTCTCGGGCAACGACGGCCAGGCGTGGCAGAGCGCGTGGACCACGTTCTACTGGGGCTGGTGGATCTCGTGGGCACCCTTCGTGGGTGTGTTCATCGCCAGGATCTCCCGCGGCCGCACGGTCCGCGAGTTCGTGGCGGGGGTGCTGCTGGTCCCGACCCTGGTGACCTTCGTGTGGTTCTCGGTGCTCGGTGGCGCGGCCATCTTCCAGCAGATGTCCCGGGGTGATCTCCTGGAGGACGACGGCAGCCTGATCAGCCAGAACGTCCTCTTCGACATGCTCCAGGGTCTGCCCGGCGGCGCGGCCCTCTCCGTAGGCGCGATCATCCTCGTCACCATCTTCTTCGTGACGTCCTCCGACTCGGGGTCACTGGTCGTCGACATGCTGGCGTCGGGCGGCGACCCCAACCCGCCGACCTGGAGCCGGGTGCTCTGGGCCTCGATGGAGGGCCTGGTGGCCATCTCGCTGCTGCTCGCCGGTGGACTCGCCGCCCTGCAGACCGGAGCCATCATCACGGCTCTGCCCTTCAGTCTGGTGATGATCGCGATGTGCGTGGCGACGTACCGCGCCCTCAAGGACGAGCATCGGGTGCTGCTGCGTGCGCAGAACCGACAACGACAGGAAGAGCTGCTCCGCGACGTGCACGGGGAGGTGACCGAGGAGCTGACAGGCAACTTCGACCGGCACTTCGAGGGGCCGGTCACCCGCGTCGTCGAACGCGTGTTCCGTCGGCACGACGAGGAGGGCCGCGGCTCCTGAGCGGCCGTCGGTTCTAGCGCAGGCTCATCGAGCCGGAGAGGTCCGGATCCCAGGGCAGGTCGGCGTCCTCGGCGATGCGCCGGTCCAGGGCAGCCGCGACATCGTCGGGCCACGGCGCAGTGCGCCGCGTCTCCATGTCGATGTGCAGGAAGATCTCCTCCATCACGAAGCTGAGCCGCTGGTGCGACTCATCGAGCAGATAGACCAGAGCGTGTGCAGCTCGCTCCGCACGCCCGAGCAGCCGCACTCGCGACGACATCCGGTCGCCGGTCCGCAGCTCGGCGATGTAGGTCAGGTGGTGCTCGGCGGAGAAGCAGGCGTGCCCGAGCGCGGGCCAGTTCTGCGGGATGCCCTGGGCAACCAGTGACTCGTCGAGGCCCTCGCTCGCGATGCCGGTGTAGTGACGGACGTTGAGGTGACCGTTGGCGTCCTCGAAGGCGACGGGGACGGGTTGTTCGGTGTACGCCGGCAGGGCAGCGAGCTGCTCGTACGTGGGGTGGGGTGTGGTCACCGGGGAGACGATACCGGGCCGCCCCCTGTCGCACGGTGGTCGAGCGCCAGGACGAACGGGTGAGGTCACCGGTCCAGCACCGCGGGCGGGCTGCCCGAGCTCCCAGGGTCCGCGGAGCGACGGCACGGCAACCGCTGGTCATGCCGTCCTGCGGACGGGCATCATGGCCCCATGATCCGTGCGACGGCGCGGTCCGCTGCCACCCCTGACCGGCTCTGGTCGATCGTCAGCGACGTCGAGCGCTGGGGTGACCGGCTGCCGACCGTCGATGTGGTGCGGCCGCTGGGTAGGGGGCCGACCGCGGTCGGCTCGAAGTTCGAGGTCCGTCAGCCCGGGCTGCCCAAGGCGATCTGGGAGATGACCGCGTGGCAGCAGCAGGAGCGGTCGTTCACGTGGGTCTCCACCAGCCCGGGGATACGGAGCACGGCGGTGCACACGGTGCACGGCGACGACGAAGGGTCGCGGCTCGACCTCTCGCTGGAGTGGTCCGGACCTCTGGCCCGGGTCCTCGAGCTGCTCATCGGGCGCAAGGCCCGGGGCATGGTCGACACCGAGGCGGAGACCTTCACGCGCATCGCCGAGCAGGACTGACCGGGTCTCCAGCCAGCACGTGCGGGGCAGCCCCGCAGCGCCCACTAGGTTCGGATGGTGACCGCGAAGCGCACCGTGCTGCTCATCCATGGCATGTCGTCGAGCCGACGGACCTGGTGGCGCGTGGCACCTGAGCTCGAGGCGCGGGGCTGGGTCGTCGATGCGGTCGACCTGGCTGGGCACGGAGGTCGACCGATCGGGGGGACGGGATCGTTGGCCGCTCTGGTCGAGGACGTGGTGGCCCGGCGACCAGCCGGGAGCACGCTGGTCGTCGGGCACTCGTTCGGGGCGATCGTGGCACTGCAGCTCGTGACGGCGCTACCGACGTACGCCCGCGGCGTGCTGCTGGAGGACCCGCCTGGTCGAGCCGGCAAGCGAGTCAGCGGAGACGTCGTCGCCGAGATCGAGCGTGAGGTGGACATCGCGCGCGCCGACCCCGTCGGCGCGATCGCCTCGCTGCTGCGGGGCCATCCCACCTGGAGCCGTCGCGACGCCCGGAGCGTCCTGGAGGGACGGCTGCTGACAGACCCCCGGATCACACGGCTGCCCCGTGGCGGGGGCACCTGGGATCTGCCCGGGCTCGTCTCGGCCAGCCCGGTGCCGGTGGCACTGGTGGCCGCCGTGGGTGGGTACTCGGCGCTGCTCGAGCCCGACCGCAGCGCCGTGCTGCGCTTGTTGACTGCCTCGATGGTCACTGAGCTCCCGGGGAGTCATCATGTGCACCTCGACGAGCCGGCGAGGTGGGTGGACGCCGTCGACACGTTCGGCGTCTCACTGCTCTGAGCAGGGGGTTCCCGAAAAGGATCGCGGCAACGTCGCCGGCAGCGGATGCTGGCCCCCGGTGTCGCGGCGCTCAGTGCTTGGCGGCGTGCTCGACATCGAGACGGGTGTGCTCGTTGGCGGGTGCGGCGTACACGTGCAGGACCGCGGGGATGTCGTGGTTGAACACGGTCCGCACGAACCGCGACCCCGTGGCGATCGCGTCCCGCTCGCCCAGCAAGTAGACGACCTGCTCGGTCTCCAAGGTGCTGCGCACCGGCGCCACGGTCAGGACCACTGTCCCGGTCAGGTCCATGAAGGCGTCGACCACCTCCGCGCCGATGGGGAGGGAGACAAGCTGCGCGTGCAGGTGCTCGCCGTCGAACGCGATGTCGTAGGTCTCCACATGAGTTGTCATGGATCCACCTTGCGCGACCACGCGCGTCAGGTCGACCCCTCTACGGCCCAGCGGGAGTCACGCAGGGCTTGAGAGGAGGGTGCCCCACAGTGGCCTAGAGCGGGTGGCTCGCCAGCGGCAGGGCACCGTCCAGCCGATCTATCGTGGGACATGGCAACGATGCTGGAGCAGCTCAACAGTGCGGCGAACGCTCACGATTCGCAGCGTTTGGCGTCGTTGTTCGCCGAGGACTACCGGAGCAAGCAACCACTGCACCCCGGTCGGGGGTTCGGTGGGAGGGCCCAGGTCCTGGAGAACTGGTCGTCTGTCTTCGAAGGAGTGCCCGACTTCGGCTCGGAGCTGGTCACGTCGTCGGTGGACGGAGAGATCGAGTGGGGCGAGTGGCACTGGCGGGGCCACCACGTGGACGGGTCAGCCTTCGCGATGCGCGGGGTCACGATTCTCGTCGTACGCGACGGGCTGATCGCGGAAGGGCGGTTGTACCTCGAGCCTGTTGAGGCCGATGGCGGTGACATCGAGGCCGCCGTGCAGGAGCTGTACAAGCCTCCACCCCGGGCGTCGCACTGATCGTGGCGGAGCTCGTGCGTGAGTGGTCGTGCACGAAGGGGTCCGTTCATCCAGAGCATGGAGTGGAACATGGCCGGAGTCACGGGGTCGCGCCACCGGACTGAGGAGTGATCATGGTCGCGCTGCGGTTGATGTCGTGGAATGTGCAGAACCTGTTCGTGCCGGGGAGCGGTGACGGTCCAAGGAGCGAGTCGGACTTCGAGGCAAAGATCGCCGCCCTTGCGGCGGTCATCGACCGATTCCATCCCGATGTGCTGGCCCTGCAGGAAGTCGGGACCGAAGCGGCGCTGATGAGTCTGCAGTCGGCGGTGCGGCCGACGTTGTCGCACCGGTTGCTGGGGCTCCCGGACGCTCGTGGCATCCGAGTGGCACTCCTCTCTCGAAGAGTGCTGCGCGGCCGAGTCGACGTGGCGAGGTTCCCGCCGGAGATCCTGCCGATCCAGACCGGCGACGACCCGCCCGGTCCGGTGGGTCCACCCACGATGAACCAGCTCAGCCGACCGGCGCTCCGAGCCAGGATCCGTCAGGGGAGTCGTGACATCGAGATCGTGGTGTGCCATCTGAAGTCGAAGCTGCTCACCTATCCCGGGGGCAGGTTCTTCCCACGAGACGAAGGACAGAGGGCACGCTTCGCCGGGTATGCGCTGAACCGGCGTGCCGCCGAGGCCGTCGCGCTGCGCAGCCACCTCAACGGGTTGCTGGCCGGGATGGGACAGCACCGCGCGGTCGTCCTGGCCGGAGACTTCAACGACGAGGTGGACGCGGCCACCACACAGATCCTGAACGGCCCACCAGGATCCGAGATCGGCACGGCCGGTTTCAGCCGACCAGACGCGGGCGACGGGGACCGGCTCTGGAACCTGGCACCGATGATCCCCCGGAAGAGCGCTTCTCGCGTCGCTACCGGGGCCGCGACGAGCTCATCGACCACATCTTCGTCAGCCACCACCTGGTGCGCCGTACCTCCGAGGTCCACACGAGCGTGGCGTCGACCGCGCTGCCCTCCATCACCGACGACCCCGACGATGCTCGTGACGTGACGGGCAGCGACCACGCTGCCCTCACCGCCGTCTTCGACCTCGCCGGGTAGTTGCGCTGCCTGCGCGGTGAGCGGGGCGAGTCACCCGGCCAGCAGGGTCGGCTCGGCGGGCGAGAAGAACCTCCTTGCGACCTCGGTGGCCCGGTCGTGCGCGGCACGGCGTCCGGGCTCGGGATCTGCGGTGGCCAGGTTGGGGCGGAACGCAATGCTGCGGATGTCGTCGACACCGGCCCAGCGCAACCAGTCCTCGAAGTAGGGCTGCTGGAAGTCGTTGCCGAAGCCCGGACCGCGGTCCGGCCCGTACACCGCCCCGGTGTAGATGACGGCGACCCGCTTGTTCTCCAGCAGGCCGGTGTATCCCGTGACCGGGTCGAAGCTGAAGATCATGCCGGGCTGGCTGATGACGTCGATCAGCTGCTTGAGGATGTAGGGCACCGACGCGTTCCACATCGGCACCGTGAACAGGTAGTGGTCGGCCGAGTCGAAGCGTTCGAACGTGTCTCGTGCGGCGCGCCAGGCAATGGCCTCGTCGCCCTCGGGGTCGGCGCCGCCGAAGATCGCCATCTTGGCGGCCGCGGCGGACGGACCGAACTCGGGCAGGGTGCCGTCCCAGAGATCCCAGTGATCGACCGTGACGTCGGGGTAGGTCGCGCGCAGTCCGTCGAGGAACGTCGCCGCGATGGCGAGGGACTCGGAGCGCTGACCGCGGGGGGAGGCAGAGACGTGCAGCAGGGTGGTCATGGTCATCAGTTCCTAGGTCGCTAGTTATGTGCGGACGCACACAGTTATAGCAAAGTGTGTGCGCACGCACAAGGAGTGATATCGTCGATCCATGGCCCGTGATCCCGCCGACGCCTGGGGCGCGTTGCTCAAGGTGCACGCCGCACTGGTGCCGCGCCTCGACCGCGAGCTGCAGGAGACGGATGGTCTGCCGCTCACGTGGTACGACGTCCTGCTCGAGCTCAACACCGCGCCAGAACGGCGACTGACCATGGGCCAGCTCGGGTCAGTCGCCGCTGTGAGCCGCACCCGGGTGAGCAGGGTCGTGGACGAGCTGGTGCGAGCCGGGCTGGTGTCCCGGGAGGCCAACCCGGACGACGGTCGGTCGGCGTTCGCGGCACTGACCTCCGCGGGTCGGGCAGCCCTGCGCAAGGCTGCGCCGACGTACGTCGCCGCCGTGCATCGCGAGTTCTCGGACCACCTGACCGCACACGAGGCCGAGGTGCTGACGCGAGCGCTGCGCAAGGTGCTCGCCGCACGGGCCTCGACGCAGTAAGGCGAACCCGTCTGCTCCCTGCGCGGGAAGCCCTCGTCGACTCAGTCTCCGACCCGACCGGTGTCGTAGGCCCACATCGCGATCTCGACCCGGTTGCGGGCGCCGAGCTTGGTCAGGAGGCTGGCAACGTGGGTCTTGGCGGTCGTCAGGCCGATGTAGAGATCGGCGGCGATCTCGGCGTTCGTGCGGCCGTGGGCGACCAGCGCCAGCACCTCCTCCTCACGAGCGGTGAGCGGCTCGATCGGTTGGGTGCGCCGGGTCGACGGGTTCCTGGCGGCAAGGGTGGCCAGCAGTCGCCGGGTGATGTTCGGCGCGATCAGGGCATCGCCTGCGGCGGCGGCATGCACGGCCTGGACGAGCAGTGCCGGCCCGGCGTCCTTGAGCAGGAAGCCGCGGGCGCCGGCCCGGAGCGCGCCGTGGACGTACTCGTCGAGGTCGAACGTCGTGATCACCACCACCGCCATCGGGTCCGGGACGCCTCGTCCTGCCAGGAGCTCGGTCACCTCGATGCCGTCGAGCCCTGGCATCCGGATGTCGACCAGGCACACGTCGGGGCGGAGCCGACGCGCGAGCTCGACCGCGGTGTTCCCATCGGCAGCCTGGCCGATGACCTCGATGTCGGGTTGGGCGTCGAGGATCATGGACAGTCCGGTGCGCACCAGGTCCTGGTCGTCGGCCACCAGCACGCGGACCGTCATCGGCGTACCTCCGTCGGCAGCTCGGCGTCGACCGACCATCCGCCGTCGGGCGCCGGCCCCGCATGCAACGTGCCGCCGAGCAGCTGCACACGTTCGGTCATCCCCAGCAGCCCGAAGCCGTGACTCACCGGCCTGGACGGGTCGACCTGGCCGTCGTCGGTCACGCGCAACCGGAGGCCACCGGCGAGCTGGTCGACCCGGATCACCACATGCGAGGCGTTGCGGGCGTGCCGCAGGGCGTTGGTCAGCGACTCCTGCGCCAGCCGGTAGACCGCCGCGTCGACCGGGAGAGGCAGTCCGTCGAGGTCAGCCGGCAGCTGCACGTCGACGACTGGGACCGGGTTGTGACGGGCGAGGGAGACGAGATCCGCGACGCCGGGCTGAGGGGCGAGCTCGACCGGTGCCCCGTCACGCAGGACCCGGACCATCGTCCGCATCTCGGCGAGCGTCCGCGACGCCTCTTCCTCGATGACCGACAAGGCCTCGAGCGCGGCCTCAGGTCGCTGCCCCGCCATCGCCCGTCCCGCCTGTGCCTGCACCGCGATGGCCGAGACGTGGTGGGCGACCATGTCGTGCAGCTCGCGTGCCAGGCCGACCCGCTCCTGGCTGCGGACCTGGTCGAGCGTCCGACGCCAGCTCTCGGCGCGGTAGCGGAACGCCGCTCCGGCCGCCGCCACCGCCGCCAGCAGCGCGAACCCAGCGATGGTCTCGGCAGCCCCGGTGTAGTCGGCCACCGTGCCGAGGACCGCCGCGACCAGCACCACAGCCAGACCGATCACGATCTCGCGCCCCGCACCCCAGCGGACCAGCGCGTAGACGAACGCCAGGACGTAGATCATCGTGACGAGGCCGACACCGGGGACCCCGCCCGCCAGGCTCGCCAGCGACACCACCATCGTGGTGCCGAAGGCGACCACGACGCTGGCCAAGGGGTGCGTACGCCGCCACAGCAGCACCGGCGCCAGCCCGACGGCCACGATCGTCGCGAACGGCCGCCAAGGGACGTCTGCCCGGAAGACCCCCTCGAGCAGCGCCGTCACCATCAGCACGCCGACCAGCACCCGGTCGCGCGACATCGGTTCGGGCGGGTCCGTGGCGCGGGGCTCGGCCCACAGGGAGCGCAGGGCGTTGGTGATCACCCACCCAGCGTAGGGATCGCAGAGCCGTCGCGGACCGACCGAAAGAACGAGCCCTCACCCCTCCCATCGGCGGAGCCGGGTCCGACCACGACGCCGATGTGCGCCGGCCGGCACTCCGCGAGCGTGGAGCCACCGGTCGGAGAGGCCGGACCACGAGCAAGGAGAAGTCCCATGTCACGGTTGCTGTATCGCTGGGGGCGCTGGTCGGCCACCCGCCCCTGGGTCGCCATCGGGGCCTGGGTGCTGCTCTCGGTCCTGATCGTTGCCACTTCGGCCGGCTTCGGGAAACAGCTGGAGGACTCGATGGTGGCGCCTGGGACCGACTCCCAGGCCGCCGCCGATCTGCTGGCGAGTGCCGGCAGCGGTGCCGCCGGGCTCACGGCGTACGTCGTGGCGACGTCGAGCCAGGCCACTGAGACCTTCGTGGACTCCCGGCGCGCCAGGGCCGGCCTCGACCAGCTGGAGTCGGCGGTGGGGGACCTGCCGAAGGTGCTGGGCACGACCGAGGAGCTGTCTCCGGACGGCCGGGTGGCACTGGTGCGGGTGCAGTACCCCGAGATCGGCGAGCTCGCTGCCTCCGACCTGACGGCGCTCAAGGCCGTTCTGGCGGAGTCGAGGGCCTCGTCGTCGCTGCGGCTCGAAGCGGGGGGCGACCTCTACTTCAGCTTCGAGCAGCCGCCCGCGAACGTGGGCGAGGTGATCGGCCTGGTGGTCGCGGCGGTGATCCTGGTGGTGGCCTTCGGGTCGTTGCTGGCCGCGGGGCTGCCGTTGGCGGTGGCGCTGTTCGGACTGCTGGTAGGGGCCAGCGCGCTGCCGCTGCTCGGTCTGCTGGTCGACATCCCGGTGTGGGCGCCGGTGATGGGGGCCATGGTCGGGCTGGGCGTGGGCATCGACTACGCGCTGTTCCTGCTCTCACGCCACCGCGAGTACCTCGCTGCTGGCCTTCCGGTCGCGGAGTCGGTGGGCCGCTCCCTGGCGACCGCTGGGCAGGCGGTCATCTTCGCCGGCGGCACCGTGGTCGTCGCGATCCTCGGGCTGGGCTTCGCCGGACTGCCGTTCGTCACCGCCGGCGGACTGGGCATCTCGGCGGTGGTGCTGGTGATGGTGCTCGCGGCCATCACCCTGCTGCCGGCCCTGCTGGGGCTGGCGGGCCATCGGGTCCAGGCACGCGGGCGACTGGCCAGGCGCCGCAACGGACACGGACCTGGAGCCGATGCCGCGGTGCTGCGCTGGTCCCGCTGGGGTGCGCACGTCTCGCGGCACGCCGCGGCGTACGCCGTCGCCGGCACGATGGTGCTCCTCGCGCTCGCCGCGCCCGTCCTGGCCCTGCGCCTGGGGTTGCCCGACCAGGGCAGCTATCCCGAGGTGCGCACCGAGCGGCGGGCCTACGACCTGGTCGCCGAGGGCTTCGGGCCCGGAGCCACCGGTCCGATGGTCGTGGCCGTGGACGTCTCGCGGGACCGCTCCGTGGTGGAGCCGTTGGTGTCGGCGCTGGCGGCCGACCCGGGCATCGCGTCAGCCGCGGCTGCCCCTGGGGATGCGACGTCCGACGTCGCCGTCATCATCGCGCAGCCGACGACGACGCCGCAGGACGTCGCGACGGCCCGGACGCTCGACCGGGTGCGCAGCGAGGTGCTGCCCCGCACGTTGGCGAGCAGCCCGGCCACGGCACACGTCGGTGGTTACACGGCCACCATGTCCGACCTGGGTCAGCGCGTGAAGGAACGGCTGCCGATCTTCGTCGTCGCGGTCGTGGCGATGTCATACCTGCTGCTGATGGTGCTGTTCCGCTCCGTCCTGGTGCCGCTCAAGGCGGCGGTGCTGAACCTGCTGAGCGTCGCCGCGTCGTACGGCGTGCTGGTGATGGTCTTCCAGTGGGGGTGGGCCGCGAGCCTGATCGGGTTGGAGTCGACGGTGCCGATCATCTCGTTCATCCCGCTGTTCATGTTCGCGATCCTGTTCGGGCTCTCCATGGACTACGAGGTGTTCCTGCTCTCGCGGGTGCGCGAGGAGTACCTGCGCACGGGTGACAACGACTACGCCGTGGTGCGGGGGATCGGGGTGACGGCGCGAACGATCTCGTGCGGTGCCGCCATCATGGTGTCGGTCTTCATCGGCTTCGGGTTCGTCGACGACCCCGTCCTGAAGATGCTCGGCCTCGGCCTTGCGACCGCGGTGTTCCTCGACGCGACCCTGGTGCGTCTGGTCCTGGTGCCCGCGACGATGAAGCTGCTCGGAGACGCCAACTGGTGGCTCCCGGCGTGGCTGGACCGGCTGCTGCCGAACTGGGACATGGAGGGCGTCGGTGACGACCTGGCTGACCCTGTGCAGCACGACTCGCACGCGTCGACCGCAGCCGTGCGAGTGGGGTAGGCAGGAGCTGCCGACCGGGCGGGGGCCAGCCCCCGCCCGGTCGAGAGTCAGCGCAGGTCGAAGCGGTCCAGGTTCATGACCTTGTCCCAGGCGGCGACGAAGTCGCTGACGAACTTCGCCTTCGCGTCGTCGCTGGCGTAGACCTCCGCGAGTGCACGCAGCTCGGAGTTGGAGCCGAAGACGAGGTCGGCGCGGCTGCCGGTCCAGATGACCTGGCCGCTGGCGTCGCTGGCCTCGAAGGTCTCCTGGGAGTCGTCGGTCGCCTTCCACGTGGTGCCCAGATCGAGCAGGTTCACGAAGAAGTCGTTGGTCAGCGACCCCGGGGTGGCGGTGAGAACGCCGAGCGAGGAGTCCTTGGCCGTCACACCGATCGCACGCAGACCACCCACGAGCACGGTCATCTCGGGCGCGCTCAGCGTGAGCAGGTTCGCCCGGTCGATCAGGAGGTACTCCGTCGGCAGTCGGTGGCCCTTCCCGAGGTAGTTGCGGAACCCGTCGACCGTGGGCTCGAGCGCCGAGAAGGACTCGACGTCGGTGTCGTCCTGCGAAGCGTCGGTGCGACCAGGGGTGAAGGGGACCGTGAGCTCGTGGCCGGCGTTGCGAGCCGCCTGCTCGACCCCCGCACAACCGCCCAGCACGATCAGGTCGGCCAGGGAGATCTGCTTGCCACCGGTCTGGGCGGCGTTGAAGGTCTCCTGGACACCCTCCAGGGTGCGCAGCACGGTCGCGAGCTCGTCAGGGTTGTTGACCTCCCAGCCGTTCTGCGGCTCCAGACGGATGCGTGCGCCGTTGGCGCCGCCGCGCTTGTCGCTGCCCCGGAAGGTCGAGGCCGAGGCCCAGGCGGTGGTGACCAGCTGGGAGACGCTCAGCCCGGAGTCGAGGAGCTGGCCCTTCAGGGTGGCGACGTCGTCGGCGTCGACCAGCTCGTGAGCGACGGCAGGGACCGGGTCCTGCCACAGCAGGACCTCCTGCGGCACCTCGGGCCCGAGGTAGCGGGGGAGGGGACCCATGTCGCGGTGCGTCAGCTTGAACCAGGCGCGGGCGAACGCGTCCGCGAACACCTCCGGGTTCTCGTGGAAGCGCTTCGAGATCGGCCCGTAGATCGGGTCGAAGCGCAGCGCGAGGTCGGTCGTCAGCATGGTCGGGACGCGCTTGGCGGAGTCCTCAGCAGGACCGGGGATGGTGCCCGCCCCGGCGCCGTCCTTCGGCTGCCACTGGTGGGCGCCGGCAGGGCTCTTCGTGAGCTCCCACTCGAAGCCGAACAGGTTGTCGAAGAAGCCGTTGCCCCACTGGGTCGGGGTGGAGGTCCACGTGACCTCGAGTCCGCTGGTGATCGCGTGCTCGCCCTTCCCGGTGCCGAAGGAGTTCTTCCAGCCCAGCCCCATCTCCTCGAGGGGAGCGGCTTCCGGCTCCGGCCCGACGTACTCGTCGGGGTCGGCTGCGCCGTGGGTCTTGCCGAAGGTGTGACCACCGGCGATCAGCGCGACGGTCTCCTCGTCGTTCATGGCCATCCGGCCGAACGTCTCGCGAATGTCGCGGGCGGCCGCGATCGGGTCGGGGTTGCCGTTGGGGCCCTCGGGGTTGACGTAGATCAGGCCCATCTGGACCGCGGCGAGCGGGTTCTCGAGGTCGCGGTCACCGGTGTAGCGCTCGTCGCCCAGCCACTCGGTCTCGGGACCCCAGTAGACGTCCTCGTCGGGCTCCCAGACGTCCTCACGGCCACCGGCGAAGCCGAAGGTCTCGAAGCCCATCGACTCCAGCGCGACGTTGCCGGTCAGGACGATCAGGTCGGCCCAGGAGAGGCTGTTGCCGTACTTCTTCTTCACCGGCCACAGCAGGCGGCGGGCCTTGTCCAGGTTGCCGTTGTCGGGCCAGCTGTTCAGTGGCGCGAAGCGCTGCTGGCCGGCTCCGGCGCCACCACGCCCGTCGCGGATCCGGTAGGTGCCGGCGCTGTGCCAGGCCATCCGGATCATGAAGGGGCCGTAGTGCCCGAAGTCGGCGGGCCACCAGTCCTGGGAGCTGGTGAGCACCTCGGAGATGTCCTGCTTCACGGCCGCGAGGTCGAGCGACTCGAAGGCCGCGGCGTAGTCGAAGTCGTCACCGAGCGGGTTCGCCACCGCGGGGTTCTTGGCGAGGATCTTCAGGTTCAGCCGGTTGGGCCACCAGCCGAGGTTGCCGCCACCCTGGGTGGGGTGCGGCGCGCGACCCTGGTCGACGGGGCATCGGCTTGCGCTGGGCTCGCCGACCTCCTCGTTCATCTCGCCGACGACTGCATCGTGGTGCTCAGGCATGACTTTCCTTCCGGGGGTGAGGTCAGGACTTCTGGGTGGAGCAGGCGGGGCACAGGCCCCAGTAGACGACTTCGGCCTCGTCGATCGTGAAGCCGTGTGCTTCGGACGCGGTCAGGCAGGGCGTGACGCCGGCCGCACAGTCCACATCCACGATGACACTGCACGAGCGGCACACGAGGTGGTGGTGGTTGTCGGCGATCCGGGCCTCGTAGCGCGCCACGGACCCGGCCGGCTGGATGCGTCGCAGCAGCCCGGCGGTGGTCAGGGCACGGAGCACGTCGTAGACGGCCTGGTGCGAGACCTCGCCGAGATCGGCGCGCACGGCGCCGAGGATCGAGTCAGTGTCGGAGTGCGGGTGCTCGTGCACCGCGGTCAGCACGGCGACCCGCGGACGGGTCACGCGCAGCTGTGCCCCACGGAGCTGGAGCTCGAAGTCTGTAGGGGTGGGCACTCGGCGAGTCTGCTGCACTTTCTGGAACAGGTCAAGAATAAGCCTGGATTCTCAGGGTTCGCACAGATCGAGCCCGGGAACGGCGAAGGGCCCGGCATCGCCGGGCCCTTCGCGTAATCTGCTGCGCTGCATCGCGCGGGTGCTCTCAGAGCAGGTTCTTCTCCTCCAGCCAGTCCTTCGCAGCGGTGGAGGCGGAGGCCTTCTCCTCACCCTCGACCCGGTCGCGGAGGGCGATCAGGTCGTCGGTGGTGAGGGCGGCGGAGACCGCGTTGAGCACCTCGGCCAGCTTGTCGCTGTAGACCGACTCGGCCACCAGCGGAATGACGTTCTGCGAGGAGATCATGTTCTCCGGGTCCTCGAGCACGACGAGGTCCTCGGCCGTGAGCGCCGGTGAGGTGGTGTAGATGTCGGCGACCTGGACGCTGTCGTCGACGAGGGCCTTGACCGTGTCAGGCCCGCCGAAGTCCTCGATCGGCACGAACTTCACGTCCTTGGAGTCGGTGCCGACGCCGTAGACCTTCTTCAGGCCGGGGATCCCGTAGCCGAGCTCGCCGAACTGCGGGTTGGCGCCCAGCGTGAACGGGGCGATCTTCTGGAGGTCACCGATGGTCTTCACGCCCTTGTCCGCGGTGGCGCGCGTGACGACGTAGGCGTCCTTGTCCTCGGCCTCGGCAGAGTCGAGGACCCGCAGCTTGTCCTTGGCGACCGTGTCGGTCAGCACGGCGTCGACCTCCTCGGTCGTCCGCTCGGTGTAGTCGGGGTTGTAGTAGGCGAGCAGGTTGCCGTTGTACTCCGGGATCACGTTGATCGAGCCGTCGCGCAGCGCGGGGATCGTCTGCTGGCGCGGGCCGATGTTGAACTTCGTGTCGACCTCGATGCCCTTGGCCTCGAGCGCCTGCGCGTAGATCTCGCCGAGGATCTCGCTCTCCGGGAACGCGAACGAGCCGACCACGATCGACTTGCCGCCGTCCTCGCTGTCCGGGGCGGCGGTCGGGTCGCTGGAGCCACAGGCGCTGAGGCCGGTGAGGAGGCCGATCGCCACTGCGACTACGCCGATCCTGGCGCGGCGTGAGTTGGTGAACATCAGAGAGTGTTCCCTTCGTCTGGCGCGCCGGTGCGCGCCTGGTCCTGAGATGGGTTGGAAGAGCGTCGTCGTGCCGAGGAGCTGTTCTCGGTGAGCCCCCGGGTAGCAGTGGCTCGCTGTGCCAGGGCGAACGCTCCATCGACCACCAGCGCGAGCGCGGTGACCAGAAGAGCTCCGCCCAGGATCAGATCGTAGTCGTTGAGCCCGATCCCACTCGTGATGATCCGCCCCAGGCCGCCGAGTCCGGCGTACGACGCGATGGTGACCGTCGCGATGACCTGGAGCACGGCGTTGCGGATTCCGCCGACGATCAGGGGCAGACCGAGTGGAATCTCCACCTGGGTGAGGATCTGCCACTCGGTCATGCCGTTGGCGCGAGCGGCGTCGATGGTCGAGCGGTTGACCGACTCGAGACCCGAGTAGGCGCCGGCCAGCATCGAGGGGATCGCCAGGATGACGAAGGCGATCGTGGCGCCGACGATCGGTGCGGTGTCGTAGGACATGAAGTAGCCGAACACCATCAGCAGGAAGAAGAGCAGGCCGAGCGTGGGCAGCGCACGCATGGACCCGGTGAAGGCGATCACGAACTGACGCCCCTTGCCGGTGTGCCCGATGAAGAAGCCGAGTGGGAGCGCGATCGCGGCGGCGATCAGCACACTGACCCCGGTGTACTGCAGGTGCTCGATCAACCGCTCCGAGATCGGCAACGGGCTCCGGCTGCCGGCCTCCCAGTGTGCGGGGTCGAAGATCCAGCGGAGCGCGTCGATGAGGAAGCTCACGGGACACCGACCCCCACGGGGGACGCGTCATCCTCGACGCGGGCCCGGCCGAACAGGATGGGTCGTCGCGGCGAGGCGTCGTCCTTCCACGGCATCAGCAGCTTGCCCGCGCGCACGATCACCAGGTCGAAGAGGAGCGCGAGGACCATGCTCAGCAGGATGCCGACGACGACCTCCTCGAGGATGCCGCGCTGCTTGCCGTTCACGAACAGGTAGCCCAGGTTGGCGGAGCCGATGATGACGCCCACCGAGACCAGGGCGATCGTGGTCACCGAGACCACGCGGATGCCCGCGAGCAGCACCGGGCCGGCCAGCGGCAGCTCGACCCGGAAGAACCTCGCAAAGGCCGAGAAGCCCATCGCCGTGGAGGCGTCCAGCGTGGGTGCCTCGACCGAGGCGAGGGCATCGGAGGCCGACCGGGCCATGATCGCCACGCCGTAGATCGTCAGCGCCACGATCAGGTTGGTCTCGTCGAGCACCCGGGTCGGGATGATCAACGGCAGGATCACGAACAGCGGCAGCGACGGGATCGTGAACAGCAGGCTCCCGCCGCCGATCACGATCGTGCGCAGCAGCCGGTTGCGGTTGGCCAGCCAGCCCAGCGGGATCGACAGCACGAAGCTCAGCACGATCGGGATGACCGACAACCGCGCGTGGTTGAGGGTCAGCTCAGCGATCAGGTCGAGGTTCTGGGAGGTCCACTTCACGGCACGACTGCCTGCCCGTCCGGTGAGGTGCCCGACACGCCCTGGTCGAGCACGCCGACGGGGCGGCCCTCACCGTCGACGACGAGCGTGGCTCCTCCGTCGGCGCCCTGCTGGCGCAGGAACAGCTCGCGCTTGCCCTTGTCGGCCCCGATGAAGGTGGCCACGAACTCGTCGGCGGGGTCGGCCAGGATCTCCGCCGGCGTACCTGCCTGCGCGATGATCCCGCCCTTGCGGAAGATGACTACCTGGTCGGCGAGGATGAAGGCCTCGTCGATGTCGTGGGTGACGAACACGATCGTCTTGCCGAGCTCGCGCTGCAGCCGGTTGAGCTCGACCTGGAGGTCGGCCCGCACGATGGGATCGACCGCACCGAACGGCTCGTCCATCAACAAGATGTTGGGGTCGCTGGCCAGCGCGCGAGCCACCCCGACCCGCTGCTGCTGGCCACCGGACAGCTGGCGCGGGTAGCGCTCGGCCAGGGATCGGTCGAGCCCGACCTTGTCCATCAGGTCGAGCGCGTCGGCCCGCGCCTGCTGCTTGGGCACACCGGTGAGCACCGGCACCGTGGCCACGTTGTCGACGACGCGACGGTGGGGGAGCAGCCCCGAGGACTGGAGCACGTAGCCGATCCGTCGACGCAGCTCCACCTTGTCCTGGGTGGCGACGTCGACGTCGTCGATCAGCACCTGACCGGACGTCGGCTCGACCATCCGGTTGACCATCCGCAGCAGTGTCGTCTTGCCACAGCCGGAGGAGCCGACCAGCACGGTCGTCTTGTGCGACGGAAGGACGAAGCTGAAGTCCTTGACCGCCTCGGTGCCGTCCGGGAACCGTTTCGTCACCGAGCGGAACTCGATCATGGGAATCCTCACGCCGGCCGATGGAGTTTTCACCTTATCCAGAGGGCGGGTCGAGCAGCCGTAGCCGCGTGTCACCTGGTGGATCCGTCAGTCCTGCCTGTGGCACGGTGTGGGTCGCCGTCCAGCGACGAGGAGCAGTGCCCGTGCGACCAGCCCCGCCCCCCGATCAGCCCGCCGGCCCACGCGGACGCGAGGCCCTGCGGTGGTGGTTCCGGCTCTTCGGTGACCCGCTCGGAGCGATCACCGCCCTGACCAGGAAGTACGGCGACGAGGTCCGCGTGCCCTACGCGCCGCGACGTGCGGTGTACCTGCTGTCCCGGCCCGAGCATGCCGAGCAGGTGCTCGTCGCCGACCAGCGCCACTACGTCAAGGCGCGGACCTACCGGCCGCTCCGGTCGGTCCTGCGCGATGGGCTGCTGACCAGCGAGGGGGAGAAGTGGCAGCAGCATCGACGCCTGGTGCAGCCGGTCTTCGCGCAGCGGCACCTCGGCCCGTTCGCCCCCGCGATGGCAGCCGCCACCGCCGAGGTGTGCGAGGGCTGGGCACCTACGGGAACCGTCGACGTCGCCTCCGAGATGCGCGAGGTCACCCTGGAGATCGTGGGGCGAGCCCTGTTCGGGACCAGCCTCGGCGACCGGGGTGCGGAGACCGGACGGTCGCTCGCGACGGTGCAGCGCGAGGCCCTGCGCACCGGGATGCTGATGACGCTGCTGCCCGGCTGGCTCGACCGGCGAATGCCCGGCCTCGTGCGCAGGCTGCCGCGGCTCGGACCGGCGATCGGTCAGCTCGAGGCCCTGGTCGAGGACGTGATCACCCGACGTCTCGAGACCGGACCGGCCGAGCCGCCCGCAGACCTGCTGGACCGGCTCCTGGTCCCCCCGGACGACGGGAGCGGGCTCGGCGCTGAGGAGATCCGCGACGAGGTGATGACGCTGATGCTGGCCGGCCACGAGACGACAGCTGCGGCGCTGACCTGGACGCTGGTGCTGCTCTCCAGTCACCCCGAGGTTCGGACGAGGCTGGAGGAGGAGGTCGACCGCGTGCTCGCCGGGCGAGCGGCCACGGCCACGGACGTCGAACGCCTGGCCTGGACGCGGGCCGTCATCGAGGAGTCGATGCGGCTCTACCCGCCGGCCTGGACGATTGAACGGGAAGCCGTCGGCGACCAGCGCGTGGGCGGGATCGAGATCCCTGACGGGTCGACGGTCGTGGTCGCGCCGTACCTCCTGCACCGGAGGCCGGACCTGTGGCCCGACCCGGAGCGGTTCGACCCCGAGCGCTTCCTCGGTGACCACCAACGGCCGCGACATGCCTACCTGCCGTTCGGCGGCGGGCGCCGGATCTGCGTCGGTGCGGGGTTCGCGATGCTGGAGGCCGTGCTGGTGCTCGCGACGCTGGCGCAGCGTCACCGGCTCGACCTCGTCCCGGGCACCGAGGTCGTGCCGCTCGCGGAGATCACCCTGCGACCCAGGGACGCCGTTCCCATGAGCGTCACCTGCCGAGGCATCCTGGGCGACGGTCGTCAGGACGCCGTGATAGGCAATGTGCATGAGTGACTCGGCACCGACCACGACCCCGTTCCACGATCTCGACGCCTTCATCGACCTGCCCCGCGGGTCCGGCCTGGTCCTGTCCCCCGACGGCCGGCGACTCGTCACCGCGGTCCAGACGCTGAACCCGAAGCGGACCAAGTGGCTCACCGCCCTGTGGGAGGTGGACCCGCTCGGCGAGGCACCCGCCCGTCGGCTGACCCGGAGCGCCAAGGGCGAAGGCGTCGCCGCGTTCCTGCCCGACGGTTCACTGCTGTTCACCTCCGGCCGACCGGACCCCGCCTCCGACTCCGAGGACGACGACGAGAAGGCGCAGCTCTGGCTGCTGCCCGCCGGCGGTGGCGAGGCCCGGGTGCTGGCCACCAGGCCCGGTGGCATCGGCAGCGTGCGCGTCGCGACGGGCACCGGCACCGTCGCGCTCTCCTCGGGCACGTTCCCCTCCTCCGACGACTTCGACTCGGAGGAGAAGAAGCGCAAGGAGCGCAAGGAGAAGAAGGTCAGCGCGATCCTGCACGAGTCCGGCCCGATGCGTTTCTGGGACCACGACCTCGGCCCGGACGCCCCCCGGATCTTCGTGGGTGACCTGCCCGCGGCAGGTGTCACCTCGGCCGACGACCCCCGCCTCGAGCTGACCGACCTGACCCCTGACGCGCGCCGGGCCCTGGAGAACCTCGAGCTCGACATCAGCCCGGACGGCTCGACGGTCGTCACCACGTGGGCGGTCCCGGAAGCCGGTGGGAGCCTGCGCACGGCACTGGCTGTCGTCGACGTCGCCACCGGCGACCGCCGGGTGCTCCTCGACGACACGGAGGCGGAGTTCTACAGCCCGCGCTTCAGTCCGGACGGTCGCAGCGTCGTGGCCGTGCGTGCGGTGCGTTCGACCCCGGACGACCCGGGTGACCAGCGCGTCGTCGTCGCCTCCGTCGCCGACGGCACGATGCGCGACCTGACGGGCGACTGGGACCACTGGCCCGCCGGCCCGATCCACTGGACACCGGACGGCGGTGCCCTGGTGCTCGTCGCCGACGAGAACGGGCGCGCCCCCGTGTTCCGGATCGACGTCGAGTCGGCCGTGGTGACCCGGCTGACCGCTGACGACTTCGCCTACTCCGACGTGCAGGTCTCGCCCGACGGGCGGCACGTCTTCGCCATGCGCACGTCCTACGCCGAGCCCCTGCGGCCGGTCCGACTGGACGCCGGCACCGCTGACCAGCACTCGACGGCGCTGCGCGGGCCGAGCGAGACACCGGCTCTGCCGGGCACGCTGGTCGACGTCGAGGCCACCGCAGAGGACGGGACCAGGGTGCGCTCCTGGCTCGCCCTGCCCGAGGGGGCGTCGGCAGAGAACCCGGCGCCGATGCTGCTGTGGATCCACGGCGGTCCGCTGAGCTCGTGGAACGCCTGGTCGTGGCGCTGGACCCCGTGGATCGCGGTGGCCCAGGGGTACGCCGTGCTGCTGCCCGACCCGGCACTCTCCACCGGCTACGGCCTCGACTTCATCGCCCGTGGCTGGGGTGCGTGGGGCGAGGCGCCGTACACCGACCTGATGTCGGCCACGGACGCGGCCGTCGCGCGTGACGACATCGACGAGACCCGCACTGCCGCCATGGGTGGCTCGTTCGGCGGCTACATGGCCAACTGGGTCGCCGGGCACACCGACCGGTTCAAGGCGATCGTCACGCACGCGAGCCTGTGGGCGCTCGACCAGTTCGGGCCGACGACCGACGCGCCGTGGTACTGGAAGCGCGAGATGACCCCGGAGATGTCGCTCGCCAACTCACCGCACCTGCACGTGGACAAGATCGTCACTCCGATGCTGGTGGTCCACGGCGACAAGGACTACCGGGTGCCGATCGGCGAGGGGGTGCGGCTGTTCGCCGAGCTGGCTGCGCAGGCCGAGGCGGAGGACGGGGAGATGCCGCACAAGTTCCTCTACTTCCCCGACGAGAACCACTGGGTGCTCACGCCGCAGCACGCCAAGGTGTGGAACCAGACCGTGCTCGCCTTCGCCGACCACCACGTGCTCGGCAAGGACTGGCGGACACCGGACCTGCTGCACTGACCGGCGCCTCGTAGGCTCGCCGGATGATCGACCTCCGCTCGGACACCGTCACCAGGCCCACCGAAGGCATGCGCCAGGCGATGGCGCGCGCGGAGGTGGGCGACGACGTCTACGGCGAGGACCCCACCGTCATCCGGCTCCAGGAGCGGGTGGCGTCGCTGTTCGGCTTCGAGGCCGCGCTGTTCACGCCGACCGGCTCGATGGCCAACGTGCTCGCCGTGGCCGCCCTCGTCGGACCGGGGCAGGAGGTGCTGTGCGAGTCGCGCGCGCACATCGTGCGTGCCGAGCTGGGTGCCCACGGCGCGTTCACCGGCCTGACCAGCCGCACCTGGAGCGACTCCCAGGGCCAGGTCGACCTCGCCGCGATCCGCGAGATGTTCGCCCCCGACATGGGACCGTTCTTCGTGCGGACGGCCGCGATCTCGGTGGAGAACACGCACAACTTCGCCGGCGGCACCGTGCTGCCCCTGGCCGACCTGCAGCGGTTGCGCGAGCTCGCCGACGAGGTCGGGTGCGCGGTCCACCTCGACGGTGCCCGCATCTGGAACGCGCACGTCGCACACGGGGTGCCGCTCGCCGCCTACGGCGCGGTCGCGGACACGATGGCGGTCTGCCTGTCCAAGGGGCTCGGTGCGCCGATCGGCTCGCTGGTGCTGGGTTCGGCCGACCAGGTCGACGAGGCGCGGGTACGCCGCAAGCGGATGGGGGGCGGCATGCGCCAGGTCGGTGTGCTCGCCGCCGCCGGCCTGCACGCCCTGGACCACCACGTCGAGCGGCTGGCCGACGACCACGAGCACGCCCGCCTGCTCGCCGAGGCGTGTGGCCAGGACCCGGAGCTCACGGAGACCAACATCGTCGTCGTCGACGTGCCGGACGCGCCGGTCGTGGTGGCCGCGGCGAGGGAGCAAGGGGTCCTGCTCGGCGCGGTCGGCCCGACCAAGGTGCGGATGCTCACCCACCTCGACGTGGACCGCGCCGCGGTCGAGCAGGCGGCGAAGGTGCTGGCGGGCATCGTCCAGCCCACCGGCTAGTCCGGGGTCGAAGCGCCGGTTCACCAGCCGTGGTGCTCCGGGCCTCGGACTACCCCTCCTGGGGGCTGGGGCGAAGTGCCCAGGAGAGCACCGCCTGGCGGACCGGTTCCGGCAGCAGCAGGACCTGCGGCTCGGCCTCGACCCAGCCGGGCTCCTTGGTGCGCTGCGCCTGCGCAACATGGTCGCGATCGATCGCGTGCTCGGAGGACTCGATGCCAGCGCCGGAGTCGCCCCGGATCGTCATCCAGAACAGGTGGTCCTCGCCGTCCTCCTGGAGGCGGAACACGACCTCGACGGCCACCCGCTCGCGGTCGAGGGTGGCCACGCACTCATCGCGCCGCTCGTCCAGCATCGCCATCCAGCGGTCGGCCTCCGCGCCGGCCCCCGGCAACACCTTGGCTCGGGACAGCTCGACGACGAGGCCCTCGGGGATGCTCAGCGGTCGGTCCATGCGCCGACGCTAGGGGATCGGCCGTTCCGGCGTACGACTTGGCGAGGGTTGTGGACGCTTCGGAGCCGGTAGAAGCCTTGATGAGCGTCCATAACCCCGATTTACATGGGTGGTGGGTCAGCGTCGGCCGACGACCGGGGGGAGTAGGCGGACGGCCTGGGCGAGGGCGCGGAGGTCGGCGCCGAGAAGGGCCTGGGGGCCGTCGCAGAGCGCGTGCTCGGGGTCGGGGTGCACGTCGACGATGACACCGTCCGCTCCGACCGCGATCGCCGCGCGGGAGAGGGGTACGACGAGGTCGCGGCGTCCGCCGGCGTGCGAGGGGTCGACGATGATCGGCAGGTGGCTGATCGCCTGCACCACGGGGATCGCGGAGATGTCGAGGGTGTTGCGGGTGCTGGGCTCGAAGGTGCGGATGCCACGCTCGCACAGGACCACGTCGAGGTTGCCGCGCTGGGCGACGTACTCCGCGGCCATCAGCCACTCCTCGATGGTCGAGGTCATGCCGCGCTTGAGCAGCACCGGCTTGCCGCACTCGCCGACCGCCTGGAGCAGCCCGAAGTTGCCTGCGTTGCGGGTGCCGATCTGCAGCATGTCGGCGTGCTCGGCCACCACCGGCACGTCGCGGGCGTCGACGACCTCGGTGACCACCGGCAGGCCGGTGACCTCGCGGACGTCGGAGAGGATCTCGAGGCCCTTCACGCCCAGCCCCTGGAAGGCGTACGGCGAGGTGCGCGGCTTGAAGGCGCCGCCGCGGAGCAGCTTCGCGCCCGCCGCCTTGGCCATCTCGGCCGCCTCGAGGGTCTGCTGCGCCGACTCGACGGCACACGGTCCGGCGATGAAGGTGAACGTGTCCGGGCCGATCGGGACCTGGTTGCCCTCGGGGCCGACGTGGACCGTGGAACGCTCCGGGTGGTGCTGCAGGCTGACCAGCTTGAACGGGTCGGAGATGCGGTGCACGTCCTGGACCCCGGCCATGCCGCGCAGGTTCAGACCGTGGAAGGACTCGATGTCGCCGACCAGTCCGATGATCGTGCGCACCACTCCGCGGCTCACGAACGCCTGCCCGCCCGTCTCCTCGACGCGCTGGGTGACGTGAGCGATCTGCTCCTCCGTCGCCCCGGGGGACATCACGACAACCATGGGTCGAGGTTAAGCCCGCCCGTCCGGATGACGGACACTGCATCCAGCATCCGGTCAGACGGCGATGTGGGTGACCTCGGCCTCGATCTTGCGCCGGGGAGCGAGCTCGACGAGGAGCATCGCGCTGAGCACCAGCGCGCCACCGGAGAGCATCCGCACGGTGACGGCCTCGCCGCCGAGCAGCACCGCGAAGAACGCCGCGAACACCGGCTCCATGCTCATGATGATCGCCGTGCGGGTGGGTGGCAGGTGCGCCTGCGCCCAGGTCTGGCCGAGCATCGCGGCGGCGCCGGCGAAGACGGCCATGTAGCCCACGGAGGCCCAGTCGGTGGTCGTCTGTGGCAGCACGATCCCGCCCGGGGCGGCGGCGACCGAGCACACCACGGCGATCACGATGATCTGGATGATCGACATCCCGAGCGCGTCCCGGGCGGTCGACCAGGCGCCGAGTCCGACGATGTGCAGCGCGTAGATCACCGCGGAGACGAGGGTCAGCGCCTCGCCGTACCCCAGGGCCACGCCGGAGACGCTGCCGAGGGTGAGCACGCCGAGGCCGCTGATCGCGAGCAGCACCGCGCCCCAGGTCAGCCGGCCGATCCGGGTGCGCAGCAGGACCGCGGCGAGCAGGGGAGTGAGCACGACGTACATCCCGGTGATGAACCCCGACACGCTGGCAGCCGTGGTGGCCAGGCCCGTGGTCTGCAGGATCTGCGCCACGCCGTACAACGCGCCGAGCACGACGGCGTGCCGCACCCGGTCCCGGGAGAGCCGTCCGATCGCCCTCGGCGCGACCAGCAGCATCGCCACCGAGGCGATCGTGAACCGGACCGCCAGGAAGTCCAGCACCGGCACCCGGTCGAGCAGGTCGTGGATCAGGTAGAAGGTCGATCCCCAGCTCGCGGTCATCGCCAGCAGGGCGAGGGTGGCGAGCAGCGTGACCCGCGACGGGGAAGGGGCCTTGGGCACGTGAGCAGCCTAGACAGCCTGCGGGCCGTTCGTGTCCCCGGGCCGGGGTCGGCCGCCTCTCAGGCGCGCCGTCAGACGGGGCTGTCAGACCGGGCTGCCGGTCCGGATGATCCGACGTTCGTGGGCACGCACGGCGGCGACGTAGCGCTTGGTGTCGTCGAAGAACCCGTGCTCCCGGACCGCGCCCAGCCCTTGGTAGTACGCCGCGATCGCCCGGTTGTCCCGGACCGTCCACGAGCGGAGCACCTTGATCGTCATCACGCCCGCCAGCACGTTGTCGTGGGTGTCCTTGAGCCGCAGCGTGCGGCCGGCGTACCAGCGCATCCACCGGCCGGTGTCGGGCATCACCTGCATCACGCCGAGGGCGCCGGCCGAGGAGACCCGGCGCTGCTGCCAGCCGGACTCCTGCCAGGCGATCGCGAGCGCCAGCTTGGGGGGTACGCCGTGCTTGCGCGCCGTGCGGGCCACCAGGCGGCGCACCTGCTGGCGGGTCATCCGGTCGTGGCGCCAGCCCTTCGGTGGCGTCACCCGGTGCTCGATCGGGCCGCTGACCCGGTGCCGCCTGGGCTTCGCCGCCTTCGACGTGCCGGCCTTCGACGTGCCGGCCTTCGACGTGCCCGCCTTCGCCTTGCCGGCCTTTGCTTTGCCGGCCTTCGCCTTCGGGGCGGCTCCCGGGACCTTCCCGCCCGCGCGGCGCACCGCGGAGACCACGACCGGGATGCGCAGCACCTGGCCGCGACGCAGGTGACCCTTCGGACCGAGCCGGTTCAGCCTGATCAGCTCGTCGGTCCACGCGTGGTAGCGGACCGCGAGGGCGGTCGCCGTCTCGCCCGACCTGACGGTGTGCCGCACGATCGAGCGGTCGGGATGACCCGGCCACGGCGCGGCGAGCGCGGTCGACGGCACCAGGATCAGCGCCGCGGCGATCCCGGTGAGCGTGATGAGCCTGGCGAGCAATGACACGTGCGCCTCCGTCTGACGACGGGCCGTGGTGCTTCCCCCCACCGGGGCCCCGAACGGCCCCGCAGCGTGGCAAGCCCCGACGGTACCAGTGTGACTGGTGTGACGGAAGTGACGGATTCTGTCCGGTGTGCGGCCCTGGCTCAGACGATGCTGACGATGACCGTGGTCCCCTTGGCCGCCATCGTGCCGCCCTCGGGATCGGTGGCCACGACGTACTGCACGCCGATGTAGAGGCTCGCGCGCACCACCTTGACCCGGAATCCTGCGGCGGTCAGGCGTTCGGTGGCGGCGTCGAGGCCCATCCGGACGACGTCGGGCACCTTGACCAGCACCGGTCCCTTGGAGACGACCAGCGAGATCACGTCGCCCTTCTGGCCGGTGCCGGTGTTCGGGCTCTGCGTGGCCACGCGCCCCTTGGGGACCGTGTCGCTGTTCACCTCGGTCGTCTTGACCTCGAACCCGAGCTTCTTCAACGCCTTGGTCGCGGCCGACTCGGGCTTGCCGGTGAAGTCAGGGACCTTGATCGGCCGCGGTCCCTTGCTGACGATGACGTCGACGGCGGTGTTGCGGCGCAGCAGGGTGCCGGGGGCGGGATCGGTGCCGAGGACGCGGCCCTTGGCGATCTTCTCGCTGAACTTCTCCTCGAGGCCGCCGTACTCGAGCTTCGACTCGTCGAGCGCCTGTTGCGCCTCGTCGAGCGTCTGGCCGCGGACGTCGGGCACCTGGTGCCGTTCCGGGCCGAGTGAGATCACGGCGCCGACGGTGCCGTCCTTGAGCACGCGGTCGCCGGGACCGGGGTCGGTCGAGACGACGAAACCCTTGGACACGGTCTCGGAGTAGGAGCTGTCGGTGACCTTCAGCGAGAGCCCGGCCTTGTCGAGCTTCACCCGGGCGGCGGCCTCGCTGAGGTTCAGCACGCCCGGCGTCGTGGTGTAGCGGGCGACGCCGAAGTACCAGCCGCCGAGTGCGGCCAGGAGGGCGAGCGCCACGACGACTGCGAGAAGGACAGGTCCTCGCCGGGAGCGGGTCTGCGGTCGTCGCGGAGGCGGGTCCGACCGCCCACCGCGTGCCGGCGGCGGCAGGATCCGGACCTCGTGCTCCTGGTCGTAGAAGCCGTCACCGTCGGTGAGAGCGACCAGCTCCTGCGGCTCGATGATCTGGGCGGGCAGCTCGCCGGTCGGCGTCCGGCCACCGCCGACGGGGATGGTCGGGGTGAGGTCCGAGACGAGGTCGGGGTCGCTGAGCACGCCGTGGTCCAGGGCGTTGCGGACGCGGCGCACCTGGTGCAGCAGCATCCGGGCGTCGGCGGGGCGCAGGGCTGGGTCGCGGGCGGTGGCGCGGGCGACCAGCGCGTCGACGTACGGCGGGATGCCGCGCGTGGAGGCCGACGGGGCCGGGATGTCCTCGTGGACGTGCTTGTAGGCGACCTGGATCGGGCTGTCGGCCTGGTGCGGCTTGTGACCGGTGAGCATCTCGTAGATCAGCACGCCGGCCGCGTAGACGTCGGCGCGGGCGTCGGCCTTGCCGTTCACCACCAGCTCGGGGGAGAGGTAGGAGACGGTGCCGATCAGGATGCCGCCGGTGGCGGTGTGCTGGGTCTCGGAGTTGATCGCGCGAGCGAGGCCGAAGTCGGCGACCTTGACCCGGCCGTCGTCGGCCATCAGCACGTTCTCGGGCTTGACGTCGCGGTGCAGGATCCCGGCGTCGTGCGCAGCCGCGAGCGCCCCGAGCACCGGCTCGATCACCGAGAGCGCCTTGGCCGGAGACATCGGCGCTTCCTTGCGGATCAGGTCGCGCATGGTGAGACCGGGGACGTACTCCATCACCAGGAACAGCGTGCCGTTGTCGTCGCCGGTGTCGAAGACGGCCACCACGTTGTGGTGGGAGAGCCGTGCCGCGGAGCGCGCCTCACGCTGGAAGCGTCGGACGAACTCGTCGTCGTCGGCGAGACCCTCGTGCATCACCTTGACGGCGACGGTGCGGTCCAGGCGCAGGTCGGTGGCCTCGTAGACGGTGGCCATCCCGCCGCGGGCGATCTTGGGACCCACGCGGTATCTGCCGTCGAGGACTCGACCGATGAGCGTGTCGGCAGTGCGCTCCACGTTCTCCTCCAGCGTCGGGCGGGGGAAGGTAACCCGACTGACCTGCCACTTTAAGGGCTTCGGGGCACCAGACCCGGCAGGTGCGCGGCTCGGTTGAGCGTGGTGGGAGCATGTGCGCGTGAGCGAGAACACGCCTGATGGCAGCCCTGACCCCGTTCGATCCGACGACCTGGGCGCGCTGATCCCGTCCTGGCTGGACTGGAAAGCGACCGCGGACCACCTGCACGTGAGCGTGAGCAAGGTCCGCCAGCTGATCCGCGAGCACCAGCTGGCGGCCGCCGTACCCGAGCCGGGCGCGGGTCAGCAGGTGCCCGCGGAGCTGGTGATGGACGGCGAGATCGTCAAGGGAGTCCCCGGCCTGCTCACCATGCTCTCCGACGGCGGCTGGGACGACCACGAGATGCTCACCTGGCTCTTCACCCCCGACGACTCGCTCCCCGGCCGCCCGATCGACGCCCTCCGCGAGAACCGCGGCTCCGAGGTCAAGCGCCGGGCCCAGGCGCTGGCTTTGTAGTCACAGGAGTTGACAAGTTTCCCTGGGTCCCGTGGGAAACACCAGCTTCCCGTGCTTTGCAAAGGACGGGAAGCTCGGGTTTACCACGGGACCGTGGGAAACCACGGGAACCGGCTCACACAGTCCGCTGGGTCGCCTCGGCAGCCAGACCGGTGAGTACGGCGCGGGCCCGATCGGTGATGTCCGCGGACGCCAGGGCAGCGAGGGATCGCTGGGTCAGCTCGGTGATCACGGTCTCCACCTGCATCCGGGCACCGGAGGACTCGATCAGGGCGCACAGGTGGGCGACCTCGTCGGGCTGGAGCGCCGAGCCCAGGCCGGCGTCGAGCACCTTCGCCTCCGCGGCGGGCAGCGCGTCCAGCGCCAGGGAGACCAGCACGGTGCGCTTGCCCTCGATCAGGTCGTCGCCCGCGGGCTTGCCGGTCACCGAGGGGTCGCCGAACACGCCGAGCAGGTCGTCGCGCAGCTGGAAGGCCTCGCCGAGGGGCAGCCCGAAGCGGGTGAGCTGGGCGATCTGGTCGGGGCTGGCGCCCGCCAGGGCGGCGCCGATGTGCAGCGGTCGCTCGATGGAGTACTTCGCGGACTTGTAGCGCAGCACGGTCATCGCGGTGTCGACGTCGGCGGCACCGCGTGCCTGCGCGGAGACGTCGAGGAACTGGCCCGTGACGACCTCGCTCCGGGTCAGGTCGAAGAACCCGAGGGCGGACAGCACCCGCTCGGCGGGCATCCCCGAGGTCCGGAGCAGCTCGTCGGACCAGCTCAGCAGCAGGTCACCGAGCAGGATCGCCGCCGAGGCGCCGTACTGCTCCGCGCTGGCGGACCACCCGTTCGCGCGGTGCAGCTGCTCGAAGGCGCGGTGGGTCGCCGGCCGGCCACGGCGTACGTCGGAGGCGTCCATGTAGTCGTCGTGGACCAGGGCGCTGGCGTGCAACAGCTCGAGCGAGGCGCAGGCCCGCAGCAGGGCATCGGGGTCGGCCGGCTCGGCGATGGCGTGGTGGCCCCACCAGCAGAACGCCGCCCGGAAGCGCTTGCCGCCGGAGACGCTCGTCCGCGCGTGCTCGACGAGTCGCTGGGCGTCGGGCCCGAGGTCGTCGAGCCAGGCCGCCTGCGTCGTGACGAAGCCCTGGAGCGTGGCCTCGATGCCGGCCCGGAAGTCCGCGCCGTTCCAGCGCGCATCGGGTCCTGGGCCGGGCCCGGCTGCGGGTCGGTCGTCGGGGGCGTCCCATCCTGCGTGCTTCGAGGTCACCGGGCGAGCGTAGACCCGTATTCTCGACCGCATGTCTCAGGGCCCTGTACGCATCGGCGACCTGCTGCGGCAGGGCGGTCGCTCCTTTTCCTTCGAGTTCTTCCCGCCGAAGGACGAAGCGGGCGAGGAGGTGCTGTGGCGTTCGATCAGCGAGCTCGAGCCGCTGCGGCCGACCTTCGTCTCGGTGACCTACGGCGCCGGCGGGACCACCCGGGACCGGACGATCGCGATCACGGCGCGGATCGCGCGCGAGACCTCGATGCTGCCGATGGCACACCTGACCTGCGTCGGGCACACCACCGAGGAGCTCGCCCGGATCCTCGAGGCGCTCCAGGAGTCGGGCGTGCGCAACGTCCTCGCGCTGCGCGGCGACCCACCGGACGGGCCGGGCACGGCCTGGGTCTCGACCCCCGGCGGCGTCGAGTACGCCTCCGACCTGGTGGCCCTGATCCGCGACCGGTGCGACCTCTCGATCGGCGTTGCGGCGTTCCCCGAGGGGCACCGGGACGCGGCATCGCTGGACGCGGACGTGGCCGTGCTCAAGGCCAAGCACGACGCGGGCGCCGAGTTCGCGGTGACCGAGATGGTGCTGCGCGCCTCGGACTACTTCGGCCTCGTGGAGCGGGCCCGGGCCGTGGGCGCCGACTTCCCGATCATCCCCGGCATCATGCCGATCCTGAACATCGCCTCGATGCACAAGATGGTGGAGCTGTCCGGCCGCGAGATGCCAGCCGAGGTGCTGGCCCGGATCGCGCCGTTGGAGGGTGATCCCGCCAAGGTCCGCACCGAGGGGGTGGCGATCGCCACCGAGCTGTGCGCCGAGCTGCTCGAGGGCGGTGCGCCCGGGCTGCACTTCTACACCTTGAACCGCTCGAAGGCGACGCGGGAGATCTACGCCGCGCTCGCGCTCAACGTCTGACGGCTCCGGCGCTCACGCGGGCCCGATCGACTGCGCGACCAGCGCGGCCGAGAGCCCCACGGACGGCAGCCCAGCCCCCGGGGTGGCGTGCGCGCCGGCGGCGTACACGCCCGGCACCGGGGTTCCGGGGCCCAGACGCCGGGTGACGGTGCTGCGGCCCTGCCAGAGCACGCCGTACGGCGAGCCGCCCCACTGCTCGACCTGCTCGCGCGGAGACCGGTCGACCCGCACCACGATCTGGTCGCGGACGCGGATGCCGGCGCGCTGGACCGCGGTGACGATGTCCTCCGCGAGCTGGCCACGCCCCAGCAGGGTCCAGGCGTGGGCGCCGGCGGGGGCGGTCCCGCCCGGGCGCAGCACCAGCATCGGGTTGCCGTGGATCACCACCTCGCGCGGGAGGTCTGGTACGTCGCCGCTCAGGCCGATGTGGCAGGTCACCGGGGGGATCGCGGGCATCGTGCGCTCGACGAACCCGGCGAGGGCAGGCAGCCGTCGCGGGTCGATCGCGCAGACGACCTGGTCGGCGTCCACGACCCCTGACGCGGTGCGCACACCGACCACCCGTCCGCCGCTGAGCTCGAGGTCGAGGGCGGGCGTGTCGAGCAGCACCGAGACGCCGCGGGTCTCCAGCCGCGAGGCGAGGGCGTCGGCGAGCGCACCCATCCCACCCGGAACGGTCCAGACCCCGAAGTTCTGCTCGACGTAGGTCCACATCCCCGCCCACGCGGGCACGTTGCGCAGGTCGTGCCCCTCGAGCGCCATCGGGAAGCCCGCCATCTGGCGCAGCCGGTCGTCCTTGAAGCTCTTCTGCAGCATCTTGTGCATGGTCAGGCGCGAGCCGAGCAGGTCCTTGGCGTCCCGGCTCGCGTGCTCGGGGGACCAGGGCCGCTCCAGCCAGTCGCGGCGCAGCACCTCCCAGACGTCGGCGAACTTGTCGACGTAGGTCACCCAGTCCTGACCGAGGCCGCCACCGAGCGCGTCCTCGACAGCCTCGAGCTGGGCGCCGCGGCTGCCCCCGGGCAGGTCGAGCTCGCTGCCGTCCTCGAACAGGTGCCGGCACGCCGGCTCGACGGGGACCAGCTCGATCTCCTTCTCGAGCGGGCGCCCGGACTTGCGGAACAGGTCGCGCAGGACCGCGGGCAGCAGCGTGTGCGCCGGGCCGGCGTCCCAGCGGAACCCGTCCTGCTCGACGAACCCGACCGCGCCGCCGACGCGGGGTCCGGCCTCGAGCAGGGTCACCTCGTGCCCGTTCTTGGCCAGCCGCGCGGCGCACGCGAGCCCGCCGTACCCGCCGCCGACCACCACCACGCGTGACATGGCGTGCAGCCTACGGGCGTGCTCTCCGGACGACGTCGGCCACGGTCGCGGGGTCGCGGGCGACGACGGTGGTGCCGTCGTCGGCGGTGATGATCGGCCGCTGGATGGTGCGCGGGTGGGCGACCATCGCGGCCAGCCAGGCGTCCCGGTGCCCGGCGTCGCGGGGCAGGTCGATGCCGGCCTCCCGGGTCTCGGCGGCCCGCGCGATGTCCCAGGGCTGCAGGCCCATCCGGTCGAGCACGTCGGCGAGCTCGGCGGTCGTGGGCACGTCGTCGAGGTAGCGGCGCTCGGTGTAGCTGATCCCGGCGGCGTCGAGGTCGGACTTGGCCGCCCGGCACTTGCTGCAGGACGGGTTGGTCCACAGCTCCATCACTCCACCTCCAGCTCGGCGGCCCCGGTCAGCCGCTGCAGCTCCTCGTAGGTGCTGCTGAACACGGCCGCAGGGTGCCCGGCGGCGGCCCAGATCACCTCGTGGCGGCGCAGCCACGGGTCGAGGTAGGTGCGCACCGGCGCCGGATGGTCGAAGGGGGAGACGCCGCCGATGACCTGTCCGGTGTGCCGCCGCACGAACTCGGGCTTCGCCCTGGTCAGGGCGGCGACCCCGAGGGCGCCGGCGACCTTGGCGGTGTCCACCCGGTGCGCCCCACTGGTGAGCAGCAGCAGCGGCTCGTCGTCGCCCTCGGGGGTGGGTACGGCGAACAGCAGGCTGTTCGCGATCGCACCGACCTCGCAGCCGAGCGCGTCTGCCGCCAGCTGCGCGGTGTGCACCGAGTCGGGCAGCACGACGATCCGGCCGGTGCCACCGCGGCGCTCCAGCTCGGCCCGGAAGCGCGCGACGGCCCGGTGCTCGGAGGGGGCCTCGGAGGGGGCCTCGGAGGGGGGCTCGGAGGTGTTCTCGGAGGTGTTCTCGGGGGTGTCCCCAGGGGTGGCCACGGTCATGGCACGCAACGTAGCGAACGGCGGTGGATCAGGTCTTGACGGGTTGTCGGAGGAGGGGTGTACCTTGAAGTTGTTCGAACACATGTTCGATCACCGCCCTGGCGGGGGATGACCTCGACCCCCATCCTCCGCCAGGGCACCGACAAGGGGTCGTTGGGCACGGAGCAAACGGTGAGGAGCAGGCGGTGCGGCGATATGACGACCTGGTGGAGGTGCGCAAGGGCGCAGACGAGGACCCCGACCAGTTCCTGTGGCGGGGAAGGTTGTGGCAGGTGCGCGAGGTGGTCGCGCACTGGGTGGAGACCGGTGCGTGGTGGACGGGCAGGCGTGCGGCGGACCGCGCCGATGACGAGTCCGCCGAGGTGGTCGACACCGACCTCCTCCGGGAGCGCGAGGTGTGGCGAGTGGCAGCAGCCCGGGGAAGGGTCGCTGCCCTCCAGTCGCCCGAGCACGATCCGGGGTTCGGGGTCTTCGACCTGGTGTTCAGCTGGTCCGAGGGCAGCTGGCAGCTCGTCCGGGCGATGGACTGAGGAGATGACGATGACCCGTTCCGCGAGCCTGGCTGCTCCTGCGTTCCTGCCCGCTGCGACCCACTCCTACCTCCAGCGGGCCGCCGAGTCGCTGCGCGAGGCGATCACCGGCTCCGACGTGCCGGAGCGCTACGCCCAGGCCCATGTCTCGGCGCTGCGGGCGACCGCCGCCCTGCTGGCCGCCCGGGCGCAGCCGGCGCTGCCCACCCGTGGGCGTCGTCAGAAGAATGCCTGGGTGCTGCTCGCCGAGGTGGCCCCCGAGTTCAGCGAGTGGGCGAGCTTCTTCGCCGCAGGGGCCGACAAGCGGGCGGCCGCCGAGGCGGGGTCGCGCCGGGCGGTCACCGAGCGGGAGGCCGACGACCTCGTGCGCGACGCCGACCGGTTCCTGGCGCTGGTGGAGACCTCGCTGGGCCTGACCGAGCACGTCCCGATCCGTGTTGCCTGAGGGACCGTCGTGGCTGATCCCTTCGTGCACCTTCATGTGGCCTCCGGCTACTCGCTGCAGTACGGCGCCTCGCACCCCCAGACCCTGGTCGAACGGGCCGCCGAGCAGGAGATGGACACCCTCGCGCTGACCGACCGCGACGGCACCTACGGCGCGGTCCGGTTCGTCAAGGCGGCGATGGCTGCGGGGATCCGGCCGGTCCTCGGCGTCGACCTGGCGTGCCTGGACCCGGGGGATGACCACCGGCCCGGCTCCACGCCGGTGGCCCCGCGACCGCGCACCCCGGTGCGCGGAGGGTCCTTCCGTGACGCCCAGCTGCCCCGGGTCACGTTCCTGGCGAGCGGGAAGAGCGGGTGGGCCGCGCTCTGCCGGCTGGTCTCGGCCACCCACCAGGCGGGGGAGCGGGGCACCCCGGTCTGCACCCCTGCTCTGGTGGCCGAGCACGTCGCCGGCCAGGACGTCCGGGTCCTGCTCGGTCCCGCCTCGGCGCTGGGCCGCGCCGCCACCCTGCGCCGTGACGACCTGGGCCAGGCGGTGCTGCGCCGCTGGCTGGACCTGGTCGGTCCCGAACAGCTCGTGGTCGAGGTCGTCTCGCACCGATTGCAGGGTTCCGGGCCGGGGTCCTCCGCGCACGCCGCGCGGATGGCGGGGCTCGCCAGCGGCCGCGGGTCCCGGTCGCCGGTCCGGGTCCCGGTGGTGCTGTCCAACGCGGTCCGCTTCGCCGACCGGCTGGACGCACCGACCGTCGACGTCCTCGACGCGGCGCGGCGGCTGGTGCCGCTGGACGTGCGACACCTCGACCGGCGCAACGCCGAGGGGTTCTTGAAGTCCGGCAAGCAGATGCACGAGGTCGCCGAGGAGATCTGTCGCTACGCCGGTCTCGGGGAGCGCAGTTCCCGCGCGGCCACCGAGATGCTCGCCGCCACCCGGACGATCGCCGACCAGTGCGTGCTGGACCCGCGTGCGGACCTCGGGATCGGCGAGGTGCACTTCCCCGAGTTCGAGGTGGCCTCCGCCGACGTGGAGCTCCGGAGACGGTGCGAGGCGGCGATCGGCGGACGCTACGGCGGCGCTCCCCGGCAGCGGATCTGGAAGCGGCTCGACGACGAGCTGCAGACGATCCACCAGCTGGGCTACGCCTCCTACTTCCTCACCGTCGGCGACGTCACCACGATGGTCCGGTCCATGGGCATCCGCAGCGCGGCCCGCGGGTCCGGCGCCGGGAGCCTGGTCAACTACCTGCTCGGGATCTCCGGGGTCGACCCGATCCGGCACGGGCTGCTGATGGAACGCTTCCTCTCCCCGCTGCGCCGGTCGCTGCCCGACATCGACCTCGACGTGGAGTCGGCGCGCCGGCTCGAGGTCTACGACGCGATCCTCGACCGCTTCGGCACCGACCGGTGCGCCACGGTCTCGATGATGGACACCTACAAGGTGCGGCACGCGATCCGGGACGTCGGAGCGGCGCTGGGGATGCCGATGGGGGAGATCGACGCCATCGCCAAGGCGTTCCCGCACATCCGGGCGCGCGACGCCCGGATGGCGCTGCGCGACCTGCCCGAGCTGCGCTCCACCGGGATGGCCCGGGAGGCGGCCGCGGGGGACTGGGGCACCTTCGACATGTTCTTCCGGCTGGTGGAGAGCCTCGACGGGCTGCCCCGCCACATCGCGATGCACCCGTGCGGGGTGCTGCTCTCCGACCGCACGCTGCTGGACCGCACACCGGTCGAGCAGAGCAGCCTCGGCTACCCGATGAGCCAGTTCGACAAGGACGACGTCGAGGACCTCGGCCTGCTCAAGCTCGATGTCCTCGGCATCCGGATGCAGTCGGCGATGGCCCATGCCGTCACCGAGATCAAGCGGGTCGACCGGATCGACCTCGACCTCGACGACGAGTCGCAGGTGCCCTTCGACGACCCCACCACCTACACGATGATCTCCTCGGCCAAGACCCTGGGCGTCTTCCAGATCGAGTCGCCCGGCCAGCGCGAGCTCGTCGGCAAGTCCGGGATCGAGGACTTCGCCGACATCATCACCGACATCTCGCTGTTCCGGCCCGGCCCGGTCAAGAGCGACATGATCACCCCCTACCTCAACGTCAAGCAGGGCTGGAAGCAGGCCAGCTACCTCCATGACGACCTGCGTCCGATCCTGGCCGGCACCCGGGGAGTCGTGGTCTTCCACGAGCAGGTGATCGAGATGATCGCCCAGTTCACCGGCTGCACCCTCGCCGAGGGCGACGAGTGGCGGCGCGCGCTGGGTGACCAGGACGGCATGGCCGAGACCAAGGTCTGGTTCTTCCCGAGGGCGCTGGCTCGCGGCTACCAGCTGCCGGTGGTGGAGCAGGTGTGGAAGGTGATCGAGGCGTTCGCCTCGTTCGGCTTCTGCAAGGCCCACGCGGCCGCGTTCGCGCTGCCGACCTTCCAGTCGGCCTGGCTCAAGGCGCACTACCCGGCCCACTTCATCTCCGGACTGCTCACCCACGACCCGGGCATGTATCCCAAGCGGCTGATCCTCGACGACGCCCGCCAGCTCGGGATCTCCGTGCTCGGTCTCGACGTCAACGCCAGCCAGGCGGCGTACGTCGTGGAGCGGCTGGCCGCCTCCGACGTCCCCGACCCGGCGGGGGGTCACGAAGAGGTGGACCCGGCAGGGGTAGACCGGGAAGGGGTGGACCGGGAAGGGGGTGGGGACACCGCCGACGGCACCCGCTACGGCATCCGGATCGCCCTGGGGGAGGTGCGCGGCATCAACGACGGCGAGGTCGGCCGGATCGTGGCCGCACGTGAGGGGGCGCCCTACGCCTCGCTGACCGACTTCTGGCAGCGCGCGCAGGTCTCCCGCCCGGTGGTGGAGCGGCTGGTGCAGGCGGGCGCCTTCGACGCCGTCTACGGCATCGGCACGAGTGGGACCGGCCGCCGCAACCGGCTCACCCGGCGCGACCTGCTGCTGGAGGTGGGTGACCTCGACCGGCTGCGACGCGCCTCCGACCGGGCGAGCCGGGGACGGGCCCGGGGGCTGGGCCGGGCTGGTGCCCGCACCTCGGCGGTGGGGCCGGCGGTGGGGGCGGCGGCTGGGTCGGGGGCGAGGACCGGAGCGGGAGGTGGCGAGGCCGGCCACGCCGAGGCCACCTCGTTCCAGCTCACCCTCGACCTCGGAGACGGGCAGCAGAACGGCACCCCCAGCGGCCTGCCGGAGATGACCGACTCCGACCGGGTCCGGGCCGAGCTGGACATCCTCGGCCTCGATGCCAGCCGACACGTCCTCGACTTCCATGCCGACTTCCTCGACCGGCTCGGGACCACCCGGTCCAGCGGCCTGCTCTCGGCGCGCAGCCGCAGCCAGCTGCTGGTCGCCGGGGTGAAGGTGGCCACCCAGACCCCGCCGATCCGGTCGGGGCGACGGGTGATCTTCCTGACCCTCGACGACTCCACCGGCCCGGTCGACGCGACCTTCTTCGAGGACGTGCAGGGCCCCTATGCCGCGACCGTGTTCGGTTCCTGGCTGCTGGTCGTCCGCGGTGAGCTGCGCCGCACCGGCCCCCGCGGAGTCTCGCTGCGTGCGACCGGCGCCTGGGACCTCGGGTCGCTGCACGACCTGTGGCGGTCGGGCGGGATGGACGCCGTGCACGCCGAGATCGCCCGCCGGCCCGCCGGGTACGCCGAGCCCGAGGACGGGGCGGCTCCGGCCCCGCAGCGGGTGCTGGTGCACACCAGCGGGTTCCGGATGTCGCCGTACGCCGACATCAAGCCGGCCGGCCCGGACATCAAGAGCAGTGCCGCCGGTGCCGTCACCGGCGAGGTCGCCCGCAAGCTGTGGCACCGCAGCCCCGGGAGCATCGGATGATCGCGCCCTCTCCGCTGCCGGCCCGGCACCCCCTAGGGTGGCGCCCATGGAACGACCCCTCGAACGACGCACCGCTGCCCGCACCGCGGTGGTCTGGGACGCCGTCCGGGCGCTGCTCCAGGGGCGGGGGGAGCAGCAGGTCCTCGACATCGGTGGTGGCACCGGAGGGTTCGCGGTCCGGGTGGCCGACCTGGGCAACCGGGTCACCGTGGTCGACCCCAGCCCCGATGCCCTGGCCGCGCTGGCCCGCCGGGCCGACGAGGCCGGCGTGGCCGACCGCGTCACCGGTCTCCAGGGTGACCTGGGCGACCTGCGGGAGCTGGTGCCCGAGGACGGCTTCGACCTGGTCCTGTGCCACGGCGTGCTCGGCCTCGTCGACGACCCGGCCGAGGCACTGGGCACGATCGCCTCGGTGCTGCGCGCCGACGGCGCCCTCTCGCTGCTGGTCGGTCAGCGGCACGCCGCCGTACTCGCCCGGGCGATGGCCGGACACTTCACCCAGGCGATGCACCTGCTCGCCGGCGAGCCGTCCGAGCACCGCACGGAGCACCGGTTCACCGCCGAGGAGCTCACCGGCCTGCTCGAGGGAGCCGGGTTCGACATCCGCAGCACCCACGGCATCCGTGTCTTCACCGACCTGGTGCCCTCCTCCCTGCTCGACCTCGAGCCGGGTGCCAGCGCTGCCCTGCTGGAGCTCGAGCGCGTGGTCGCCGCACGCCCCGAGTACCTCACCCTCGCCAGCCAGCTGCACCTCGTCGCCGGCCACTAGGGAGCAGTCCCAGGTTTCCCACGGTCCCGTGGGAAACCTGAGCTTCCCGTCCTTTGCAAAGCACGGGAAGCTGGGCATTACCACGGGACCGTGGGAAACAAGTGACCAGTGGGACGTGGGGGCATGACCTCCCGTCGGGCGGACAGCTCGTGGGACTGCCCGCTGCTGCACGTCGACATGGATGCGTTCTACGCGTCGGTGGCGATCCGAGACCGACCTGAGCTCGCTGACGTTCCGGTGATCGTGGGGGGTGGTCATCGCGGGGTGGTGCTGGCGGCCAACTACCCGGCCCGCAAGTACGGCCTGCACTCGGCGCTGCCGATGACCCGGGCACGGCGGATGTGCCCGCACGCGGTGGTGCTCTCGCCCGACTACGCCGACTTCGAGTCGGTGTCCTCCTCGGTGATGGAGATCTTCCGGCAGGTCACTCCGGTGGTCGAGGCGATCTCCCTGGACGAGGCGTTCCTTGACGTCTCCGGGGCCACCCGTCGGCTCGGCAGTCCGTTGCGGATCGCCGAGCACATCCGCGCCCGGGTCGCCGACGAGCAGCGGATCACCTGCTCGGTCGGGTTGGCCGCCTCGGTCTCGGTCGCCAAGCTGGCCAGCAGGAGGGCCAAGCCCGACGGGGTGGTCGTCGTACCTCCCCGCGAGGTCACTCGGTTCCTGCACCCCCTCGACGTGGGGGAGCTGTGGGGGGTGGGGGAGAAGACCCGGGACCAGCTGCACCGGCTCGGGCTGCGCACCGTCGGCGACGTCGCGCACACGCCGCTGAGCACTCTCCAGCGCGGGATCGGCGTGGCGGCAGGGACCCAGGTCCACCACCTCGCCTGGGGCACCGACCGGCGCACCCTCACCCCGCGGCGACCTACCCACGAGCCGGACAAGAGCATGGGCGCCGACGAGACCTTCGGCCGCGACACCGACGACCGGGCCGTGATCCTGCGAGAGCTCCTGCGGCTCTCCACCAAGGTCGCCGGCCGGATGCGGGCCGCGGGGGTGGCTGGGCGCACGGTCACGATGAAGGTCCGTTTCGCCGACTTCACCACCATCACCCGGTCCCGGACGCTGGCCGATGCCACCGACGGCACCGGCGAGATCCACGCCACCGCGGTCGCGCTGTTCGACGCGCTGGGCCTGCAGCGGGCCCGGATCCGGCTGGTGGGAGTCCGGGTGGAGGGCCTGATGCCGCGTGACCAGGTGCAGCGTCAGCTCGTCCTCGGCGCCCGCGAGCGGGGGTGGGAGGAGGCCGACCGGGCTGCCGACGCGGCTGCGCTGCGCTTCGGTGGTGGGGCAGTACGCCGGGCCACGCTGCTCCTCGGCGAGCGCCCATAGGTGGACGTTGTCACCGGAGCCTGAAATATCGATTACGATTTTTCCATCCCGCCTACCGACTTCTTGGGCGCCTGCCTAGACTCGGTGGTGGGAAACCATCAGTGCCGGGAGGAAGTCGTGCCGCTCTCCGAAGAGGAGCTTCGTCTGCTCGAGCAGATGGAGCAGGCGCTTGCCCAAGAGGACCCCAAGTTCGTCTCGGCTCTCCGGGGCAGCACGCTCGAGCGTGTCGCTCGCGTGCGCACCATCGCTGCCGCGTCCGTTTTCGTGGTCGGCATCATCATGCTCATGGGTGGTGCCGTCAGCCAGGTGATCTGGCTCGGCGTGATCGGTTTCGTGGTGATGCTCGCATCGGCCACCGTCGGCCTCGCCGCCTGGCACGGGCGGCACACGGCGCCGCAGCAGTCGCGCACCGAGGAGCAGCTGTTCGCCTTCGACGACCACCCGCCCCGCTTCGACGTCCTCGAAGGTGGCCGGTCGCGTCCCCGCAAGAACCGTCGGGCGAAGTCCTCCGGTCGCTCCGGGAACCAGCCCAAGCAGGGCACGTTCATGCAGCGGATGGAACACCGCTGGGAGCGTCGGCGCCACCAGGGCTACTGAGCCCGGTCCCAGCGTCCGGTTCCGATTCCACCGCCAGCCCCGCGCGTCAGCCGCACGGCTCAGGTGCACGGCTCAGCCACGCCGGCGCAGCAGCGAGGCCGGCCACAGCCGCCCGCGCCAGCCCCGGCGCCGGTCGACGCTGCCGCCCATGGCCTTGCGCCAGGCGGTGACGGTGGCCACCGTGTCCGAGTGGACGCCGGGCTCGACCGAGCCGACGCCGTCGGCCCGTCCGTAGCGGCCACGTTCCACCCGGGTGAGCAACGCCTCCAGCGACTCCGACTCGGCGTCCCCGGCAGTGACCTGGCCGGTCACCGTGCGTGCCTGCTCGCGCGGCGTACGCCGGTCGGGCCACTGCAGTCCGAGGTCGAGGGCGGTCGAGCGCAGCTCCGACCAGGCACCTTCGGCCAGGTGCACCGGGTGGGAGGTCGCGAGCCGGCGGCGACGCTGCAGCCCGCGCAGGGCGCCGGGAGCGAGGGCGAGCCCGAGAGCAGCCAGCACCGAGACCAGCGACCACCAGGGCACCGGCAGCCCGAAGCGGTGCGTCGACCCGTCGGTGACCGCCTGATCCGGAGGAGGAGCCGTGGCGGGGTCGGGGACGGCACTGGGTGCCGCCGAGGGGGTAGGGGCACTCGCCCCCTGCCGGGTGTAGTCGGGCGTCGCACCGGCGCGCTGGGACGGTGTGGGCTCGAACCGGACCCAGCCCACGCCGCTGAAGTACATCTCGGGCCAGGCATGCCGCTCGTCGCTGGTGTAGAGGATTCGCCCGTCGGGTTGCGAGGTCCCGTCGAGGAAGCCGACGACCACGCGTGAGGGGATGTTCAGTGCGCGGCCCATCGCGGCCATCGCCGAGGCGAACTGCTCGCAGTAGCCCACGCGGTCATCGGTGACGAAGGAGGCCAGCAGGTCCATGCCCGAGCCGGGTCGCTGCTGCAGCGAGTACTCGAAGCCGCCGTCCTGACGGAACCAGTCCTGCAGCGCCACTGCCTTGTCGAAGGGGGTGGGCGCGTCGCGGGTCACCTCCTTGGCGCGGGCGGTGATGACCGCGGGGAAGTCAGCAGGCAGGCGTGTCATCGAGGCGACGACGTCGTCCGGTGGCTTCAGCGAACCCCGCAGGAGATCGGCCGTCACTGCCGGGGTGAAGGACCGGGCGGCGTACTCCAGCCCCTCGGACGGCCCGCTGCCGACGCTGGCGACGTCGAGCGTGCGGGAGTCGAACCGCCAGGTCCCCGGGACCTTCAGCTCGCGGATCGGGTAGGGGAGCGGGAGCCAGGTCGTGGTGAAGCCCGGCGCCAGCTGGAAGCCCCAATCGTGCTCCTGGCCGCCCACGGCCGGTGCCAGCCCAGGTGGGTTGGGGAAGACCCCGTCGGCGGAGTTGTCCGAGGGCAGGTCGCGTGCCGAGGGGCGCCACTCCTTGCCGGTGAACGAGTCGAGAACCGTGGTCCGCAGGTATCCGGTGTTCCGGTCGTCGGTCTCGGCGAACACCATCGGGGTGTGCGTCTTCGTGACGAGATCACGGCGCAGCCTGATGAACGGGTTGATCACGCTGAGCTGGTAGGCGTTCGTGCCCCCCTGCCCCTCACCGGCGCCCAGACGGCGGTTCAGGAGGTCGGTCACCGGGACCAGCGGAGCCAGCAGCAGCGAGGCCAGCACGGCCACCGTCGACACGGTCCACAGGGTCCCGGCGAGTGGCGCGCGCGAGCCGCCTGCGCTCGCGGCCGCCCACTGTCCGAAGCCGTCGAGGTTCTCGGTCGCGAGCAGCCGCAGGAACAGCAGCGCAGTGCCGACGAACACCGGCAGGGCCAGCCCCTCGGTCAGGATGCTCACCGGGACGCTGAGCGTGATCAGCAGTGGCAGCGCGACCAGCGACGGACGACGCAGACCCATCGCCAGGACGTCGATCGAGAGCAGCACGCCCAGTCCAGCCGCCGTGAGCAGGGCCGCGGTGTGCGTGGGGTTCACCTCGACTGGCGCGGAGTACTGGTTCAAGGTCGCGGCCCCGTTGCCGATGACGTAGGCCACCTGGCGCACAGAGCTCAGGGTCGGGAACACCACGAGCCGCGACTGGTCCGCGGCGAAGACCACGTTGAGGGCAAGCAGCGCGATGGCCACCTGCGCCAGCACCACGGCGTACGCCGCGACACGCAGCACGCGCAGCCAGCTGCCCACCAGGGCCAGCACCAGACCGATGACGAGCGTCGGCACGAGGAACGAGACCGGCTGCGCCACCATGCCGCTCCAGGCCACCAGCGCCACCCAGCCGGCCAACATGCCGAGGACGGGTGGGCCGGGTCTCCAGCCCGCCCGCGGCGGCTCGGTGCGAACGGCGGCCTCCTTCATCGCGACAGCGCCTGCCAGGCAGCCGAGAGGGACCCGTCGCGGCCGAGGGTCGTGGCCTGCCAGCCACGGGCTCCCAGCGACTCGGTCGCCGGGGGCGCGGCCGGGTGCGAGCGGTCCCACTCCGAGACGTCGAGCACGAGGGCGTAGGCCGAGGCGCCCGTTTCCGCCAGCCCGCCCAGGAACGCCTTGTCGGTCTCACCGAGGTGGCCGAGCACGGCGACCAGCATCCCGCCCTGGTGCGAGTCGTCCACCCAGTCCGTGGAGAGCTGGTCTCGCCGGGTCTGTCCCATCAGGGCCAGTCGCTCGAGCTGCTGGTGCACCGACGTGGCGTGGCTTCCGTGGTGCCACCCGTGGGAGGAGGAGTCACCGCTCGCACTGACCAGCCGCACCTCGAAGTCGAGCGCGGCCAGGTTGCGCAGGATGGAGGCGGCGGCGCTCACGGCGGTCTCCATCGAGGACCCGGTGCCGTAGCCGCGGTGCGAGATCCGCCGGTTGTCGATGAGCAACGTGCACCGGGCCTGCCACTGCTGCTCCTCGCGGCGCACCATCAGCTCGCCGGTCCGGGCGCTGGTGGGCCAGTGGATCCGGCGCAGGTCGTCGCCCATGCGGTACTCCCGGGTGGTCACGTCCGGGCTGCCGCCGCCGAGCAGGTCGCGGGTGCGGTGGTCACCGGCGCCGGCCCACCTCCCGCCGAGTGCGATCGCGGGCAGAGTCTCGGTGCGCGGGGTGACCAGGATCGTCGCGGTCGAGGGCAGCGTCCTGTCGAGGTCGACCATGCCGACGGGGTCAGGCACCCGGACGTGCATCGGACCGAGGGGGTAGCGCCCACGGACCTGGGGGCGCACGAGGTAGTGCAACGTCGTCGCGCCGCCGGGAGGAAGCGGGTCGAGCACGAACCGCTGACGCACGCCGAGGGCCTCGGGCAGCTCCTCCTCCAGCAGCAGCACCCCGGTCGGACGTCCCTTGTTGCCGACCTGGACCTCCACCTGGGCGGTCTCCCCGGCCTCGACCTGCAGCGCGCTGACACCGCGACGGACCCACACGTCGCGCTCGGTGCGCCGCAGCAGCAGCCACGCGAGCACCGGGACCAGACCGGCGAGCAGGCCGATGCGCACGAAGTCCCGCTCGCCGATCTGGATGCCGGAGATGATCGCGGCGACACCTGCCGCGAGGAAGCAACGCCCCCGGATGGTCAGGTTGCGCATGCGATCACCACCGCAGTCAGTGGGCCGGGCCGGGCGCGGGGACGGGGATGTGGTCGAGGACGTGCTGGACGACCTCGGTGGTGCGTCGTCCACTCATGCTGGCCTCCATCGTGGGCAGCAGCCGGTGCGGGAAGACGAGCGGGACGAGGTCGCGCACGTCGTCGGGCAGCACGAACTCCCGCCCCTGCATCGCCGCCCAGGCCTTGGCCGCGCGCACCAGGTGCAGGGTCGCCCGGGGCGATGCCCCGAGGCGGAGGTCGGGGGAGCGACGGGTCGCGGTGGCCAGGGCCACCGCATAGCGCTGGACCGCCTCGGAGACGTGGACGCCGCTCGTGACGCCGATCAGCTTGCGCACCTCGGCCGCGTCGGTGACGGGCTCGAGCTCCTCGAGCGGGCTGGCACCGTCGCGTGCCGACAGCATCGCGATCTCGGCGGACTCGACGGGGTAGCCCATGGAGAGCCGCACCATGAACCGGTCGCGCTGCGCCTCCGGCAGGGTGAAGGTGCCCTCCATCTCGATCGGGTTCTGGGTGGCGATGACCATGAACGGCGACTCGAGCAGGTAGGTGGTCCCGTCGACGGTGACCTGGGCCTCCTCCATGCACTCCAGCATCGCGGACTGGGTCTTCGGGCTGGCCCGGTTGATCTCGTCGCCGACCACGACGTTGGCGAAGATGCCGCCGGGGCGGAACTCGAACTGACGGGTGTCCTGGTTGAACACCGAGACGCCGGTGACGTCGGAGGGCAACAGGTCCGGGGTGAACTGGATCCGGCGGACGGTGCAGTCGATGGACCGGGCCAGGGCCTTGCTCAACATGGTCTTGCCGACGCCGGGCACGTCCTCGATCAGCAGGTGCCCCCCGGCGAGCAGCACCACGAGCGCGGACCGGGCGATCTCGGGCTTGCCCTCGATCACGCGAGCGATGTTGGCCTGGATGCGTTCGGCCACGACCCGCACCTCATCGACGCTCGGCGCACCTGTTGCCCGACGCGCCCCGCCGTCCGCGACTCCGTCAACCACTGCTTCCTCTTCCGCCACTTCGCACCACCGACCGACGCACGGCCCCGGTGTCCCCAACCAGTGAAACCCATCGCACCACATCTCCAGGGTGCCAGGACAGGGCTGGTGCCCTGATCGGCGCGTCGGTTCGTCCCTGGTGGGGGAGCGGGGAGGGGGCTGAGGTCGGCGTCAGCACCCTCGTCGCGACCGTTCGGCGACTCCGGGGGCGGCACCGGGGCAGCAGGTGGTGAAAAGGGGAGGGATCTCTTGCGAAAGTGGTTGACCGGGGAGGGATGTGGAGTAAAGTGGTGCGAAGTGGAGGGACCAGTCGGTTCTTCGGGGTGAGGGGAGCGACAGATGTTCTCCGGCACATACACCCCGAAGCTCGACGAGAAGGGTCGTCTCTTCCTCCCGGCGAAGTTCCGAGACGAGATGAAGGAGGGCCTGGTGATCACTCGCGGCCAGGAGAACGCCCTCGACATCCGCACCCAGGCCGACTTCAACGTCTTCGCCGAGAAGTTCCGCAACGCCTCGCAGACCGACGGCCGGCTTCGTGCCTACGGCCGGATGCTGTTCGCCCTGGCTTCGGAGCAGGTGCCGGACAAGCAGGGCCGCGTCACGATCACCCCCGAGCTGCGGCAGTACGCCGGACTCGACCGGGAGGCCGTCGTCATCGGCATCTACGACCGGATCGAGATCTGGGAGCCCGGCGCCTGGACGGCGTACACCGCCGACCAGGAGCAGGCCTTCGCGAACTTGCAGGAAGAGATCTTCCCGGGCTTCTGACGGCGGTTCTCCAGCAGCACAACTACACAGTGGTGATCACAGGGCGAGGCTCGCGTCCGCTCCTCCCTGACCGTCTGACACACCTTCCCCGGTGCCAGAAGGTCGCCCCTCCTCCATCCCCTCCCGGGAGCTGAGCGGACGGAGAACCTGGCCTTGTGATCACCGCACCTTCTTCTTGCAGCACCAGCACGACGCGCACAGCGTCAGGGGGTCGAAACCGATGAGCACCACCACCGCCACCGCCGTACCGGCCCAGCGTGTCCGCCACGCGGTTCGCGACTCCCTGGCCGTGATGGCATTCTCCGCGATCACCTCCTGCGTCTTCGCCGTGCTCCTCACGCTCATGGTCCGGTTCGGGAACTAGGGCCTGAAGATGACCACCCCCTCCCACGTCCCGGTGCTGCTCGACCGGGTCGTCGCCCTCGTTGCGCCCGCGCTCGAGCGACCGGGCGCCGTCTTCGTGGACGCGACACTCGGCCTCGGCGGTCACTCCGAGGCGGTTCTCGACCGGTGCCCGCAGGCACGGCTCGTCGGCATCGACCGCGACCAGCACGCCCTCGAGCTCGCGGGGGAGCGACTGGCCCCCTTCGAGGCCCGGACGACCCTGGTGCACGCGGTGTACGACGAGATCCCCGACGTCCTCGCCGAGCTCGGCATCGCGTCGGCCGACGGCATCCTGTTCGACCTCGGCGTCTCCTCGATGCAGCTCGACGTCGCGGAGCGTGGATTCGCCTACGCCCAGGACGCGCCGCTGGACATGCGGATGGACGACAGCGAGGGGCTCACGGCTGCCGACGTGCTGAACACCTATCCCGGGGGTGACCTCGCCCGGATCCTGCGCTCCTACGGCGAGGAGAAGTTCGCCCGTCAGATCGCCCGCGCCATCGTGAAGGCACGCGAGGAGAAGCCGTTCACCGACTCCGCGCGCCTGGTGCAGCTGCTGCGCGACACGATCCCCGCGCCGGCCCGACGCACCGGCGGCAATCCCGCCAAGCGCACCTTCCAGGCGCTGCGGATCGAGGTCAACGACGAGCTCGGCGTCCTGCGCCGCGCCATCCCGGCCGCGGTGGGCTCCATCGGCGTCGGCGGCCGGGTCGTGGTGATGAGCTACCACTCCCTCGAGGACCGGCTGGTGAAGCAGGCGTTCGCCGCCGGGACCACCTCCACCCTGCCTCCGGACCTACCGGTCGTGCCTGCCGGCTACGAGCCGCCACTGCGCAACCTGACCAGGGGAGCCGAGAAGGCCAGCCCCTCGGAGATCGACGAGAACCCGCGCGCCGCCTCTGTCCGGCTGCGCGCCGTAGAACGCCTGAACACGAACCGGCCCGGCCACACCAGGGGAGACACCGCAGCATGAGCACCTTGATGACTCCCGCACCAGGCCCGGCGCGCGCCGGGATCCGGACCCGGGTCCCACGCTTCGCCGAGGCCGCCGTCGAGCGCGCCCGGCTGACCGTCGTACCTCCCCGGCGACTGGCGACCACCCAAGCGGCCCGGACGCCGTTCACGGTCCTGGTGCTGATGATGCTGGCAGGCGGTGTGGTCGGGCTCCTGATGTTCAACACCAACATGCAGCAGGCCTCGTTCAAGGCCACCGCCCTGCAGAACCAGGTGAACGTGCTCACCGCTGAGGAGCAGTCCCTGGACCTGGAGCTGGACCGGCTCCGGGACCCCCAGCGGCTCGCCATCACGGCCAAGGCGCTGGGGATGGTGGCTCCCGCGCAGCCCGCCTTCGTCCGGCTCAGCGACGGCCAGGTGCTGGGGCAGCCCACGCCCGCCACCGGCAACGACGCCGTCCGGATCAACCCGCTGCCCTCGGTCAAGCCGGAGTCGCTGAAGCGCAAGACGGTGATCATCAAGCTGCCGCGCGCCTCCGACATCGGCGCGCGCCCAGGCGATAGGAAGAAGCCCAGCAACAGCACCTCGAACCCCGAGGCCGACTCCGGAGCAACTCCTTGACCCGTTCCCAGCGCAGTCGGCGTGGTTCGACCCACGTCAGGTTGAGGGTTGGGCTGCTCGTCATCACGATGCTGCTGTCCCTGTTCGGTGCGCGGCTGTTCCAGCTGCAGGGCATCGACTCGAAGGCGTACGCCACGCGAGCACAGCAGGCCGGCCTGGTCACGATCGAGCTGCCCGCCAAGCGCGGGCGCATCCTCGACCGCAACGGGGTGCCCCTCGCCCAGTCGATCGCCGGCCTGATGATCGTCGCCGACCCGACCCGCACCGCGTCCAACGCGGAGGCGATCGCGAAGATCCTCGCGGAACGTCTTGACCTCGACTACTTCGACCTGCTCGCGAAGCTCACCAAGAAGAACACCCGGTTCGTCTACCTCGCCCGGCAGGTCCCCTCCACGCTTGCCTCCAGCGTGATGGACGAGCTCAAGGGCAAGGAGTTCCTCGGCGTGGACACGCGCTCGGACCCGCTGCGCGTCTATCCCGCCGGCGACGTCGGCGCCAACCTGCTCGGCTTCCTGCAGGACAACGGCAAGCCCTCGGGCGGGGTGGAGCGCAGCTTCGACAAGCTGCTCGCCGGCAAGGACGGCAGCGAGACCTACGAGGTCGGTGGCGGCAACCGGATCCCGTTGGGCGACAACAGCCGGGTCAAGCCGGTCAACGGTCACGACCTGCGGCTGACCATCGACCGGGACGTGCAGTGGTACAGCCAGCGGGTGCTGCGCGCCGCGGTGCAGGGTGCCCGGGCCCAGTCCGGCGTCGCCGTGGTGATGGACTCGCGGACCGGCGAGCTGCTGAGCCTGGCCGACTACCCGTCCTACGACCCGAACAAGCCGGAGAAGGCCGCCAAGGCCGACATCGGCAGCCGCGCGCTCAGCGACGTCTACGAGCCGGGGTCGGTGGAGAAGGTGCTCACCGCTGCGGCCCTGATCGACGCGGACAAGGTCACCCCCGCGACCCGGATCAAGGTGCCCGCCGAGCTGCCCGTCCTCGACCGCAAGATCGGTGACTGGTTCGACCACGGGTTGATCCGGCTCACGATGGCGGGCGTGCTCGCCCGCAGCTCCAACATCGGCACCGCCCTCGCGGCGACCAAGTTCACCCCGGCGGAGCTCTGGTCCTACCTCGACCAGTTCGGGCTGGGGCGGCGCAGCGACATCGGGCTGATCGGTGAGACCCGCGGTCTGCTGCCCCCGGTCGACTCGTGGTCGACCCTGACCCGTGCCCAGATCGCCTTCGGACAGGGCGTGTCCGTGAACGCCCTGCAGATGGCCAGCGCCGTCAATGCGATCGCCAACGGTGGCGAGGTGGTCTCGCCGAGTCTGGTCGAGGGCCGGGCCACCACGAGCCAGGGCCAGGAGGTCGGGACTGCGACCACCAGCACTCGTCGCGTCGTCAGCGCGGAGGCGGCCAGCCAGACCGCCCAGATGATGGAGCTGGTCACGACGCCAGAGGTCGGCACCGCCCCCGGAGCCGGGATCGCGGGCTACCGCGTCGCCGGCAAGACCGGCACCGCCCAGCAGGTCGGCGAGACCTGCCGGTGCTACGACGGCAGCATGGCCGTGTCCTTCGCCGGCTTCGCTCCTGCGGATGCGCCGCGCTTCACCGTCTACGTCGTGATCAACAGGCCCCGTGCCGGAGCCAGCGGTGGCGGCACCGCCGGTCCTGTGTTCCGAAAGATCCTCAGCTATGTGCTGCAGAAGTACGCCGTTCCGCCGACCGGGACCCCCGGTTCGACCATGCCGATCAAGTGGGGTCGTCGAGCCGCGCAGGCCGATCGATAGCCTCGTCTGGTGCCCGAAACGCAGCTCACCCGTCCGAGCGCGCCGCCCAGGACCGCACTCGCCGAGGTGAGTGCCTGGACCGGCGCCGAGCTCCGTGCCCCCACCGGTGAGGGCGCCGTGGGCGATATCGAGGTCACCGGGCTCTCGCTGAGCTCCCAGCGGGTCGTCGCCGGAGACGTCTACGCCGCCCTGCCGGGGAGCCGCGCCCACGGCGCGACGTACGCCGCCGACGCGGTGGCCGCCGGTGCCGTGGCGGTGCTCACCGACGCAGAGGGGGCTGCCCTGGTCGGGGACGGCGCGGTGCCGCTGCTGGTCCTGGAGGACCCGCGATCGGTCCTCGGAGACCTGGCAGCGCGGCTCTACGGCGACCCTGCGAGCGCCCTGACGCTGATGGCCGTCACCGGCACCCAGGGGAAGACCACGATCACCCGCCTGCTCGAGGGGGGCCTGACGGCCGCCGGGGTGAGCGCCGCCGTGATCGGCACGGTCGGGACGCGCATCGCCGGCACCGACGTGAAGTCCACCCTGACCACGCCGGAGGCACCCGACCTGCACGCGTTGTTCGCGGTGATGGTCGAGCAGGGCGTGACTGCCTGCGCGATGGAGGTCTCCAGCCACGCGCTCGTGATGGGGCGGGTCGCGGGGGTCGTCTTCGACGCGGCAGCGTTCATCAACCTCGGCCGGGACCACCTCGACTTCCACCACGACGTCGACGACTACTTCGCCGCCAAGGCGTCCCTGTTCACCCCGGAGCGCACGCGGCGCGGGCTGACCAACGTCGACGACGCGTTCGGCCGTCGCCTGCTCGACGAGGCGACGGTGCCGATGGCGACCTTCTCCCCGTCCGGCGGCGAGGCCGACTGGCGTGCCGAGGACGTCACGCTGGAGCCGGCCGGGTCCCGCTTCACCGTGGTCACCCCGACCGGTGAGCGGATCGCGGCTGGGGTCCCGCTGACCGGCGCCTTCAACGTGGCCAACGCCCTGTGCGCGATCGCCCTGGCCGGTGAGGCCGGTCTCGACCCCCGTCAGGCAGCAGCGGGCATCGCCCGCAGCGGTGGTGTCCCGGGCCGGCTCGAGCAGGTCGACGCGGGCCAGGAGTTCCTGGCAGTGGTCGACTACGCCCACAAGCCCGACGCCCTGGAGGCCGCGCTCGCCGCCCTGCGTCCGCTGACCCGCGGCCGGCTGCTGCTGGTCATCGGAGCCGGCGGCGACCGCGACACCGGCAAGCGACCGGTGATGGGGGAGATCGGTGCCCGGCTGGCCGACGTGCTCGTCGTCACCGACGACAACCCCCGCAGCGAGGACCCGGTCTCGATCCGGTCCGCCCTGCTCGCCGGAGCCGCCGTGGTCGGGGCCGGTGCCGAGATCCTCGAGATCGGCGACCGGCGTACGGCGATCCGTCGGGCCGTCTCGATGGCGGGCGAGGGTGACACCGTCGTGATCGCGGGCAAGGGACACGAGACCGGGCAGGAGATCGCGGGCCAGGTGCACCCGTTCGACGACCGTGACGAGCTCCGCGAGGCCCTGCTCGACCGAGGTCTGCGCCCATGATCGCGCTCCGTCTCACCGAGATCGCCGACCTGGTGGGAGGTCGCGTGGTCGACGCCGGCCGTGCCGAGGTCGCGGTCACGGGCCCAGCGTTCCTCGACAGCAGGTCCCCCGTGCAGGGCGGTCTGTTCGTCGCCCTGCCCGGCGAGCACGCCGACGGACACGACTACGCCGAGGCAGCGGTCGCCGGCGGAGCGGCCGCAGTGCTGGGCACCCGGGCGACGGGCGTGCCCAGCGTGCTGGTCGTCGATGTGCAGGCAGCGCTGCAGGAGCTCGCCCGGCACGTGCTTCGACGGCTGCGTGGGACCACGGATGACCTGGTGGTCCTGGCCATCACCGGCTCCCAGGGCAAGACCTCGGCCAAGGACATGCTCGCCCTGGTGCTCTCCGACGTGGCACCCACCGTCGCCACCGCCGGATCCTTCAACAACGAGCTCGGGCTGCCGCTGACGGTGCTCCGGGCCGACGAGCAGACCCGCTACCTGGTGCTGGAGATGGGCGCGCGCGGCGTCGGGCACCTGGCCGAGCTGTGCGCGATCGCGCCGCCGGACATCTCACTGGTCCTCAATGTGGGCAAGGCGCACATCGGGGAGTTCGGCGGCCAGCAGCAGATCGCCCAGGCCAAGGGCGAGCTCGTCGAGGCGCTCGGACCCGAGGGCCACGCCGTGCTGAACCTCGACGACCCCCTGGTGGCGGCGATGACCGCGCGGACCAGTGCCCACGTGTGGACGTTCGGTCGCTCCGCAGCGGCGGCGGTGCGGCTCGGCCGGGTGGAGCTCGACGACCTCGGGCGACCCTCCTTCCAGCTCAGCCACCGCGGCCAGACCCAGCAGGTCGCCCTGCGCCTGCTCGGCGAGCACCAGGCCATGAACGCGGCCGCCACCGCCGCCGCGGCACTGGCCGCGGGCTGCTCCTTCGCCGCGGTCGCGCAGAGTCTCCGCACGATCGTGAACCTCTCGAAGTGGCGGATGGAGATGCACGAGCGATCCGACGGAGTCGTGGTCGTCAACGACGCCTACAACGCCAACCCCGACTCGATGCGGGCAGCCCTGGAGACCCTGGCGCGGATGGGACGGAGCGGAGGGCGCCGCACCGTCGCCGTGCTCGGCGAGATGCGTGAGCTCGGTGACTCGGCAGCCGCCGAGCACCGAGCCGTCGGGAGGCTGGCGCACGAGCTCGGCATCGACGTGGTGCTGGTGGTCGGGGAGGGTGCCCGCGACATCCACGTCGCGCTCGTCGAAGGCCGCGACCGGACCGAGCAGCACGCCACCGGCGGCCGACGTACGACGCTGCACGTCGACACCACTGCACAGGCGTGGGAGTGGCTGCGCGAGAATGTCGCCGGTCCCGACGTCGTCCTGGTGAAGGCGTCGCGCTCAGGGGGACTCGAGACCGTTGCCGAGATGCTCATCGGCGACGCCGACGGAAAGAGGTCCCAGACGTGAGAGCGATCCTCCTTGCCGGGGGCCTGTCCCTGATCCTCACCCTGGTCGGGACCCGCTACGCGATCCGGGTGCTGGCCGCCGGAGGCTACGGCCAGCTGATCCGCGACGACGGTCCCACCACCCACCACACCAAGCGCGGCACCCCCACGATGGGCGGCCTGGTCATCGTCCTGTCGACGGTGGTCAGCTACCTCACGGCGACCTACGTCACCGGGCACACCCCGAGCGCCTCGGCGTGGTTGCTGCTGTTCCTGTTCGTGGGGCTCGGCACGGTCGGGTTCCTCGACGACTACATCAAGATCTCCCGCCAGCGCAGCCTGGGGCTGAGGAGCCGCGCGAAGTTCATCGGGCAGACCCTGGTCGCGGTCGTCTTCGGCTGGCTGGCGCTGTCCCCGTGGCTGGAGGACGAGCGCTTCCAGACCCCCGCGGGACACGCGATCTCGTTCATCCGGGAGCCCAAGGACCTCACCCTGCCGACGTTCGTGCTGATCATCTTCATCTGGCTGATGATCGCGGGGTCGAGCAACGCGGTGAACCTCACCGACGGCCTGGACGGCCTCGCGGCCGGGGCGTCGGTGATGACGTTCGGCGCCTACACGATCGTGAACATCTGGCAGAACAACCAGTGGTGCGGTCGGGCCGGCGGGCCCAAGTGCTACGAGGTGCGTGACCCGCTGGACCTGGCCGTGGTGGCTGCCGCGATCACCGGGGCCTGCTTCGGGTTCCTGTGGTGGAACGCCTCGCCGGCCAAGATCTTCATGGGCGACACCGGGTCGCTCGCGCTCGGTGGCGCGCTCGCCGGGTTCGCCGTGCTCACCCGGACCGAGTTCCTGCTGGCGCTCCTCGGCGGCCTGTTCGTGCTGCAGACGATGTCGGTGATCCTGCAGGTCGGCTTCTTCAAGGCCACCAAGGGCAAACGCCTGTTCCGGATGGCCCCGCTCCACCACCACTTCGAGATGCTCGGGTGGGAGGAGATCACCGTGGTGGTCAGGTTCTGGCTGATTGCGGGCATCTTCGTGGCAGCTGGGCTGGGGGTCTTCTACGGCGAGTGGGTGGCAGGCACATGACGCCCGACGAGATCGACGGCCTCGGGCGCACCAGTGACTGGAGCGGCGTGCGGGTCGTCGTCGCCGGGTTCGGTGTCTCCGGCTTCGCGGCGGCGGACAACCTGACCCACCTCGGCGCCGGCGTCACCGCCCTCGACGAGTCCGACGCAGGGGACCGCCGCGAGCAGCGGACCCTGCTCCAGCTGCTGGGGGCCACGGTGCGGCTCGGCCCCGGCTCGACTGCCGAGCTGCCGGCCGACGTCGACCTGGTCGTGACCTCGCCCGGCTGGGCGCCCTCGACGCCCCTGCTCGCCCAGGCCCGCGAGCGCGGGATCCCGATCTGGGGCGAGGTCGAGCTGGCCTGGCGGTTGCGCGACCCCGCGCACCCCGCACCCTGGCTCGCTGTCACCGGCACGAACGGCAAGACCACCACCGTCCAGATGCTCGAGGCGATGCTCCGGGCTGGTGGCCTGCGCGCCGTCGCCTGCGGCAACGTGGGCCTCCCGATCGTGGAGGCGGTGATGGACCCGACGCCGTACGACGTGCTGGCGGTGGAGCTCTCCAGCTTCCAGCTGCACTACACCTCCTCGATGCGGCCGGAGTCCGCGGCCGTGCTCAACGTCGCCGAGGACCACCTCGACTGGTACCCCGGCCCGGACGGCATGGCCGCCTACGCAGCCGACAAGGGCCGGGTCTACTCCGGTGTCGAGCGCGCCTGCGTCTACAACGTGCAGGACCCCGTCACCGAGAACCTCGTGCGCGACGCCGACGTGCGTGAGGGTGCCCGGGCCGTCGGCTTCACCCTGGGCACCCCGGGCGTCGGCATGCTCGGTGTCGTCGACGACGTGCTCGCCGACCGTGCCTTCGTCGAGGACCGGCAGACCGCTGCGGCTGAGCTGTGCACCATGGCAGACCTGGCCAGCAACGCCCCGCACTACGTCGCCAACGCCCTCGCCGCGGCGGCCCTCGCCCGGTCCCACGGGGTGGCGCCGGTCGCGATCCGGCGGGCCCTGCGCGAGTTCACGCCGGACGGGCACCGGATCGCCGAGGTGGCGGTGGTCGACGAGGTCACCTGGATCGACGACTCCAAGGCCACGAACCCGCACGCGGCGCTGGCCTCCCTGCGCGCCTACGACCCCGTCGTCTGGGTCGCCGGTGGCCTGGCCAAGGGTGCCGGCTTCGACGAGCTGGTGCGGTCGGTGCGGGACCGGCTGCGCGGCGTCGTACTCCTCGGGCGCGACGCCGCCTTGATCCGGGCGTCGCTTTCGCGACACGCGCCCGATGTGCCCGTGATCGAAGTGGTCGCCGGGGACACTGGGGACGAAGGACCCATGGACCGCGTGGTCGCAGGGGCCGTGAGCCTGGCCCACCCCGGTGACACCGTGCTCCTTGCCCCGGGCTGCGCTTCCATGGACATGTTCGCCAACTACGGCGCGCGCGGCGATGCCTTCGCCGAGGCCGTGCTCCGCAGGCAGCGAACGAGCAGCGAGAACGGTTAGCCCCCGAGGACCCAGGTCGCCGGTGGCCGCGGGCAACGAGGAGGACCTGTGAGCGTCACGAGTGAGGCGCCCCCGCAGTCCGGCCTCGCCGGCTGGGTCGCGACCGTACGCCGTTCCATGGAGCGGCCGCTGACGTCCTACTACCTCCTGCTCGGTGGCGCCACCATGCTGCTGGCCATCGGCCTGATGATGGTGCTCAGCGCGTCCAGCGTGTACTCCTACCGGGTCCACGACAGCAGCTACTTCATCTTCCTCAAGCAGCTCACCTGGGTCGCGATCGGGCTGCCGGCCGCGTGGCTGGCCAGCCGGATGAACCGGAGAGTGCTGCGCCTGCTGGCGTGGCCCGCCGTGCTGGTCGCGGTCGTGCTGCTCGCGCTGACGCAGACCAGCCTCGGACTCACCGTCAACGGCAACCGCAACTGGCTGGCCCTCGGCCCGCTGACCGTGCAGCCCTCCGAGATCGCCAAGCTCGCGATCATCTTGTGGTCGGCCGACGTCTACGCCAAGAAGGAGCGGTTGCTCGGCAACCCCTGGCACGCGCTGATCCCGGTGGCGCCGGTGATCGCCCTGATCTCGCTGCTCGTGGTGATCCAGCACGACCTCGGCACGGCGTTGGTGCTGTTCGCGCTGCTGCTCGGGATGCTCTGGGTCGTCGGTGTCCCCGCCCGGCTCTTCGGGATCGCCTTCTCCCTGGTCGGGGTGGTGGCGTTCTACCTCGCCGCCTCCAACGCCGAGCGACGCAACCGGCTGACCAGCTTCATCGACCCGTTCAAGGACTTCCAGGGCGCCGGCTGGCAGGCCGGGCACGGCCTGCTCGGCATGTCCAGCGGCGGGATCCTGGGCAAGGGGCTCTCCGCGAGCCAGCAGAAGTGGGGCACCCTCCCGGAGGCGCACACCGACTTCATCTTCGCGGTGCTGGGCGAGGAGCTCGGCCTCGTCGGCACCCTGCTGGTGCTCGCGCTGTTCGGGGCGATCGCCTACGCCGCGATCCGGCTGGCGATCAACACCGCCGACCCGTTCGTGCGTTACGTGACGGCAGGTGTCACGATCTGGTTGATGTCCCAGATGCTCATCAACATCGGCATGGTGCTCGCGCTGCTGCCCGTGATCGGTATTCCGCTGCCGCTCGTCTCCTACGGCGGCTCCGCACTCGTGCCCTCGCTCGTGGGCCTCGGCCTGCTCGTCGGGTTCGCCCGCAACGAGCCCGAGGCCGCGGCCGCCCTGAAGCACCGTCGCGGCGAGCGCCGCCACGAACGCCGCAGGGGTGCCCGCGACGGGTCGCGCGGATCCTTCCCCGGCTCGTCGCCCGGTGCGATCTCCGCCGGGAGCGCCCGGTCGAGGCGCGGTTGATGAACAGCTCGGCTGCTCCGCTGCGGGTCCTGCTGGCCGGCGGTGGCTCCGCTGGACACACCTCCCCGCTGCTCGCCACCGCTGAGGCGTTGCGCCGGCGCCGGCCCGACGTCGTGATCACTGCGCTGGGCACCTCCCGCGGGCTCGAGACGAGGGTGATCCCGGAGGCGGGCTACCCGCTCGAGCTGATCCCCGCCGTGCCCCTGCCCCGCCGCCCCGGCGCGGAGCTGCTGCGCACCCCGGGCCGGCTGCGGCACGCGCTGAGCGCAGCGCTCGAGGTGGTCGACCGGCTCCAGCCCGACGTTGTCGTCGGGTTCGGTGGCTACGTCTCGGTCCCGGCGTACCTCGCCGCGCGGCGGCGGGGGGTGCCGCTCGTCGTGCACGAGGGCAACGCCCTGCCCGGCATCGCGAACAAGCTCGGCGCTCGGCTCACCCGTCATGTCGCGACCAGCTTCCCCGACACCTCGCTGCCGCACGCCGACTACCTCGGCCTGCCCGTCCGCCGGATGATCAGCACCCTCGACCGGGCCGCGCTGCGAGCCGAGGGGCGAGCGTTCTTCGGCCTCGACCCCGACCGGCCCACCCTGCTGGTCACCGGGGGATCCCAGGGTGCTCGCCGACTCAACCAGTCCCTCGCCTCCTCGGCCCCCGCGTTCGCGGCCGCCGGGGTCCAGGTGCTGCACATCGTCGGACCGACCGGAGAGGCTGCCCCGGAGATCACGCCGGGCGGCCCGGCGTACGTCACGTTGCCGTTCGTGAGCCGGATGGACCTCGCCTACGCCGCCGCGGACGCCGTCGTCTGCCGCGCCGGCAGCAACACCGTCACCGAGGTCTCCGGCGTCGGGCTGCCGGCGATCTACGTCCCGCTGCCGATCGGCAACGGCGAACAGGCGCTCAACGCCCGACCCGTCGTCGACGCGGGGGGCGGGCTGCTCGTCTCGGACGCGGCCCTGACCGCAGAGTGGGTCTCGGCCACGGTCCCGGCCCTGCTGACCGACCCGGACCGGCTGGCGGCCATGTCGGCCGCGGCGACCGACGTGATCCCGCTCGACGCCGACGACAAGCTCGCGGACCTGATCCTCACCGCGTGCGGCACCCGTCGCTCTCGCCGGGGGGCACGGCGATGAGGGTCCCCATCCCCGAGGTCCTGCTGCCCGCCGACCAGCTCGGTGCTGTGCACTTCGTCGGCATCGGCGGCGCCGGACTCTCCGGCATCGCCCGGTTGATGCTGGGTCGGGGGATGTCGGTGACCGGCAGCGACGCGAAGGAGTCGCGGACCCTGGGGGCGCTCCGCGCGCTCGGAGCGACCTGCCACGTGGGGCACGACGCGGCGAACCTCGGGGACGCCGAGACCGTGGTGGTCTCCACCGCAGTCCGGGAGGACAACCCGGAGGTGGTCGAAGCCGGCCGGCGTGGGCTTCGCGTGCTGCCGCGCTCGGCGGCGCTCGAGTCGGTGATGCAGGGGCGCAAGGTCGTGGCCGTGGCCGGGACGCACGGCAAGACCACCACGACTTCGTTGCTCACGGTCGCCCTGCAGCACTGCGCGGCCGACCCGTCGTTCGCGATCGGCGGCGACCTGAACGAGACCGGCTCCAACGCCCACGACGGCAGTGGGGAGCTGTTCGTAGCCGAGGCCGACGAGAGCGACGGCGCCTTCCTCGTCTACTCGCCGTACGCCGCCCTGGTGACGAACGTCGAGGCCGACCACCTCGACAACTACGGCACCGAGGAGGCCTACCGCGCGGCGTTCGACGAGTTCATCGACCACGTCGCGCCCGACGGCTTCATCGTGGTGTGCGCCGACGACCCCGGCGCCGACGCGCTCGGTCGCACGGCCGTGGAGCGTGGGCACACGGTCGTCCGCGTCGGCGAGACGGCCGACGCCGAGGTGCGTGCCGAGGGTGTCCGGTTCGCCGGCTCGACCTCCACCTTCACCGTCGTCGACCGGGGTCGGCGGCTCGGCGAGGTCACCCTGCAGATCCCGGGTCGCCACTACGTCCTCGACGCGCTCGGTGCCCTCGCGTGCGGGCTGCGGCTGGGCTTCGGCTTCCCCGACCTGGCGCGCGGGCTCGGTGCCTTCACCGGCACCCGGCGGCGGATGGAGTTCAAGGGCCAGGCCGACGGGGTGCGCGTGTACGACAGCTATGCCCACCACCCCAACGAGATCCGTGGCGACCTGCAGGCGGCGCGCTCGATCGCCGGTGAGGGCAGGGTCGTGGTGGCGTTCCAGCCGCACATGGTCTCGCGGACCCGGATCTTCGGCGAGGACATGGGGGTGGCCCTCGGTGCGGCCGACGAGGTCGTGGTGATGGACGTCTACGTCGCGCGCGAGGAGCCTGAGCCCGGTGTGGACGGGGCCCTGGTGGCCAACTCCGTGCCGCTCGGCCCCGAGCACGTCGCGTTCGAGCCGTCGTGGTCGGCGACCGCGGCCCAGCTCGTCTCCCGCGCCCGCCCCGGGGACATCGTGCTCACTCTCGGTGCCGGCGACGTCACCCTGCTCGGACCAGAGGTGCTCGAGCTGCTCGAGGAGCGGCAGGGCGGTGCCGATGCTTGACCGTCGTGGGCGCGGAGCCGGCGTCAGCGAGGTCCCTGCCTCGGCAGGCCCCGACGAGGAGACCGTCCGGATCGCGATGAAGGACTTCCGCAGGCGCCGGCACGCCGGCCTGTGGCGGCGCGCGCGCCGGTACGTGCTCGGGTTCCTGGTGCTGGCGGTGCTGGCAGGAGGCGGCTGGGTGGTGTTCGGCTCCGGCTACGTCACCGCCGAGCAGGTCGAGGTGGTCGGCAACGAGTCCGTGGGGGAGGCCCGGATCGACCGGGTGGCCCGGGTGCCGCGCGGTACGCCGCTCGCCCGCGTCGACCTGGCCGCGATCCAGGCGCGGGTGGAGCGGCTCAGCTCGGTCCGGCGCGTCGAGGTCTCCCGGAGCTGGCCGCACACCGTGCACATCGAGGTCACCGAGCGCACGCCCGTCGCGGTGATCAACCGGGGCACCGGGCTGCAGGCCCTCGACTCCGAGGGTGTCCTCTTCGGCCGCTACGCCGCCCGTCCCGAGCGTCTCCCTCTCGTCCGGACCGAGCCGGACACCTCGGCCGAGGCGCTCCTCGAGGTCGGCCGGGTCGTCGACGCGCTCCCGTCCCAGGTGGCCGCCACGGTCGACGTCGTGGAGGTGGCCAGCATCGACCAGATCAAGCTGGTGCTCACCAGCGGCCGCCGGGTGCTGTGGGGGAGTGCCGAGGACTCCGCGAAGAAGGCGCAGGTGCTCGCCGTACTCCTCGACCGGCCGGGCCAGCAGATCGACGTCTCCGTCCCCGGACGCCCCACCACCCGCTGACACGTCGCGGCTGAACGCGAAAACCTCGCCGACACGTCGCAGATGAACGCGAAAACCTCGCCGACACGTCGCAGATGAACACGGCACCCGTTCATCTGCGACGTCTCGACGCGTCTGGCGCGTTCATCTGCGACGTCTCGCGGGAAATATTGCTTGCTTTTTGCGGCGCGCCCGCGTGTTGCGCGGGGACTCCGACCTTCGACCCCTACCTTGATCTAACAACCTCAGGTTGACATAACGTTAACCCTCTACTTCAGGGTTAGAGTTTTTCAGCTCGGGGGGACTTCCCCAGGAACATCCGAGAGTCGCTCGGCAGCAGGGCAGGGCGACGCAGCACAGAGAGAGACACCGCCGTGGCAGCACCACAGAACTACCTGGCCGTGATCAAGGTCGTAGGTATCGGTGGAGGTGGAGTCAACGCCGTCAACCGGATGATCGAGGTCGGGCTGAAGGGCGTCGAGTTCATCGCCATCAACACAGATGCGCAGGCACTGTTGATGAGTGACGCCGATGTCAAGCTCGACATCGGCCGAGAGCTCACCCGTGGTCTCGGCGCCGGTGCGAACCCCGACGTGGGGGCGCAGGCGGCCGAGGATCACGCTGAGGAGATCGAAGAGGTGCTCAAGGGCGCCGACATGGTCTTCGTCACCGCCGGTGAGGGCGGCGGCACGGGCACCGGTGGTGCGCCGGTCGTGGCCAAGATCGCCCGCTCGCTGGGAGCGCTCACCATCGGTGTGGTCACCCGCCCGTTCGCCTTCGAGGGTCGTCGTCGCGCGACCTCGGCGGAGACCGGCATCGCCTCGCTGCGCGAGGAGGTCGACACGCTGATCGTGATCCCGAACGACAAGCTGCTGATGATCTCGGACCGCAACGTGAGCATGCTCGACGCCTTCAAGCAGGCCGACCAGGTCCTGCTGCAGGGCGTCTCCGGCATCACCGACCTGATCACCACCCCCGGCCTGATCAACCTGGACTTCGCCGACGTCAAGTCGGTCATGTCCAACGCCGGTTCGGCGCTGATGGGCATCGGTTCGGCCCGTGGTGAGAACCGCGCCGTCGAGGCCGCCGAGCTCGCCGTGTCCAGCCCGCTGCTGGAGGAGTCGATCGACGGAGCGCAGGGCGTCCTGCTCTCGATCGCCGGTGGCTCCGACCTCGGTCTGTTCGAGATCAACGAGGCAGCGGCGATGGTCGCGGAGGCCGTGCACGCCGACGCCAACATCATCTTCGGTGCGACCATCGACGACGCTCTCGGCGACGAGGTGCGCGTCACGGTGATCGCTGCCGGGTTCGAGGGTGGCCGGCCGAAGCGTCGCGACGAGGGCCAGATCCTGCGGCCCCGCCCGGCCGAGACCCAGAAGCCGCAGAGCCAGGAGGAGACCCGAGCGGCAGCCCGGGCCCTGGCCGAGCAGCGCCGGGCGAGCGAGCCGGCGAGCCAGCCGCGCCGCGAGCCGGTGACGGTCGGGGCCCAGCGTCCCGTCGGTGGCGACAACGGTGGGTCCGCCCCGGCCCCCCAGCGCTCGATCCCCGTGCGTCCGACCTTCGACGACGACGAGCTCGACGTTCCCGACTTCCTGAAGTAGGAGTCGAGCAAGCAACACGATGTTCACTCATCAACTCAGCACTGGCCCCGTCGACCTGGCGTTCACCGACAGGCACGACGGGGTCAGTGCTGTGCCCTTCGACAGCCTCAACCTGGCACTGGTCGGGGACGACGACCCCGAGGACGTACGCCGCAACACGGCCCTGCTCCTCGAGAGGTTCGCGCCGGGCGCCGAGCTGGCCGACATGGAGCAGGTGCACGGGCGCGTCGTGGTCGAGGCGGGAGGCCCGCGGCAGCAGTGCGACGCACTGGTCACCGACCGCGCCGACGTCGTGCTGATGGTGCGGGTGGCCGACTGCGTGCCGGTGCTGCTCGCTGACTCGGGGGCAGGGGTGATCGGCGCGGCCCACGCCGGCAGGGTGGGCATGGCCGCGGGAGTCATCACCGCCTGTGTCGAGCAGATGCGGCAGCTCGGCGCATCGGCGATCAGCGCCTGGATCGGCCCGCACATCTGCGGCCGTTGCTACGAGGTGCCCGCGGAGCTGCAGGGCGAGGTCGCCGCAACCGAGCCGGTCACGGCGTCCACCACGTCCTGGGGCACACCCGCTCTGGACGTCGGCGCGGGCGTGACCGCACAGCTCGAGCGTCTCGGGGTGCGGGTGCACGACGTGTCGCGCTGCACGCTGGAGTCGCCCGATCTCTACTCCTACCGCCGCGACGGAGCCGCTGCGGGTCGACTGGCCGGCCTGATCCGGAGGCGCGGATGAGCACTCCTCCCGAACCAGCCGAGCGCCGTGCGGCGATCGAGCAGGGCCTGGCCGACGTGCGTGAGCGGATCGACAGCGCCTGCGCGGCCTCGGGCCGCAGCAGGGAGGAGATCACCCTGGTGGTGGTCACCAAGTTCTTCCCCGCGGCCGACGTCGCGCTGCTGGCCGACCTCGGCATCCGCCACGTCGGCGAGAACCGGCACCAGGAAGCCGTCGAGAAGGCTGCGCAGTGCTCCGGGCTCGACGTGCGGTGGCACTTCATCGGTGCCCTGCAGAGCAACAAGGCGGCCGCTGTCGCGGCGTACGCCGACGTGGTGCAGTCGGTCGACCGGACCAAGCTGCTCGGCGGGCTGAGCCGAGGCGCGCTGGAGCGCGGACGGGTGCTGGACTGCCTGATCCAGGTCAGCCTCGACCCGGACCCGGCCGCCGGAGGACGCTCCGGTGCGCCGATCGACGAGGTGCCTGCCCTGGCCGAGCGGATGCTCACGACCGAAGGCGTGCGACTGCGCGGTGTGATGGGAGTCGCACCGCTCGGCGGGGACGCCCGCGCGGCGTTCGCGAGACTCGCCGAGGTCGCTGCTGACGTGCGCGTTCAGGCCCCCGAAGCGACCTGGATCTCCGCCGGAATGAGCGGGGACCTCGAACATGCGATCCACGAGGGCGCGACACACCTCCGGATCGGCTCAGCGGTCCTCGGTACGAGGCCGGTCGTCAAGTAATGTCCGAACTGCCGCGGATACCGGCAGACGAAGCGGCACACCAGCGCCACGAGAGCAGAGGAAACAAGACATGAGCGCGATGCGGAAGATGGGCGTCTACCTCGGCCTGCTCGAGGACGCGGACGGCGAGTACGCCACCCCCGAGGCGGAGTACGACGAGCCCGCCCGTCGGACCGAGCCGGAGCCGGCCCGCCCGGTCGCCAACCTCTCCGAGCGTCGCCGTCCGGTGGCCACCCGCGAGACCCAGGCACCCCAGGCCACCTCGACGATCTCGCCGATGTCCCGGATCACCACGCTGCACCCACGCACCTACAACGAGGCCCGCGTGGTCGGCGAGAACTTCCGCGACGGCGTGCCCGTGATCATGAACCTCTCCGAGATGGACGACGTCGACGCCAAGCGCCTCGTGGACTTCGCCGCCGGTCTGGTCTTTTCGGTCCGTGGCACCATCGAGCGTGTGACCAACAAGGTCTTCCTGCTCTCGCCGCCCAACGTCTCCGTCACTGCGGAGGACAAGCAGCGCATTGCCGAGGGCGGGTTCTTCAATCAGAGCTGACCGGAGCCCCACGGCATGACCCTCATCGGCGGGCTGATCGAGCTCGTGCTCGGCACATTCATCGTGCTGCTGTTCGTGCGCCTCATCGTGGACTGGATCCAGATGTTCGCGCGCTCGTGGACCCCACGAGGCCCGGTGCTGGTCGTCCTCGAGGGGATCTACACCATCACCGACCCACCGGTGAAGGCGATGCGCAAGGTGCTGCCCCCACTGCGACTCGGTGGCGTGGCGATCGACCTGAGCTTCGTGGCAGTGTTGCTGATCTGCTACATCCTGCTGTCGGTGAACCGCGCCATCTTCTTCTGAGCCGTCCTCCGCTCGCGTGGGGCAGAGCCCGGAGGTGGTGACGCCGGGTGTCGCAGGACCGGCTAATCTGTGCCCGCACGAAAGACGTGAAGTCGACGAGTTGAGGATCAAAGGTGAGGTCATGACGCTGACGCCCGAGGATGTGAGCAGCAAGCGGTTTACCCCCGTGCGGCTCCGCGAGGGATACGACATGGGCGAGGTCGACCAGTTCCTCGACGAGGTCGAGGCCGAGCTGGAGCGGCTGATCGCGGAGAGCGACGACCTGCGGGCCAAGCTCGCCGCTGCGCAGGGTGGTGCTCCGGTCACTTCCACCGAGACGCCTGCGGCAAGCGGCACCGACGAAGGCAGGGCCGCGGACGTCGAGGACGCCCCGCAGACCTCCGTTGCCGCCGCAGCGCCGCGCGAGGAGATCCGCGTGGTCACCGCGGCGGAGGCATCCTCCGCGGCGACCCGGCTGCTCGAGCTCGCGACCAACAACGCGGACGCCGTGGTCGCCGAGGCCAAGGACGAGGCAGAGAAGATCGTCAGCGACGCCCGCAGCACGGCGCAGCGTCTCGAGGCCGAGACGAAGTCGAAGGTCGACAAGCTCGACGAGGAGGCCCGCACCCGGGCGCAGAACCTCGACGCCGAGACCGAGGCCATGCGCAACGAGCGGCTCAGCGACCTGAACAAGGAGAAGGCACGGCTCGACAGCGAGGTCGAGAACCTGCGCGCCTTCGAGCGCGAGTACCGCAGCCGCCTGAAGAGCTACTTCACCCAGCAGCTCCAGGCGCTCGACGGGGTCGGCGAGGGCGGCGAGCTGCCCGATGCCGAAGACGGCGTGGGGCCCAAGCGGCTGAAGTCGGTGCCCGGCGACGAGCAGGCCGACCAGCAGGGCGAGGACTCGGGCGACCGGTCCAACGGCTGACCCGGCCCAACCAGCCAGGAACGACCCCGACGGGGGTGTCGCGCGTGAGCGTGACACCCCCGTCGGGGTTCCCGGGGTGGACCCGGGGGTCAGATCCGGTAGACGGTGAAGGCCAGACCCAGGTCCGCGTCGGTCTGCGCCAGCCCCTCGGGTGACTCGGCCTCGGCGATCGTGGAGGCGAGCACCTCCTCGGCGATCAGGCCGCGGTGCTCCTCGATCGCAGCGGACAGCTCGGCGGAGCCCTCGCCGTCGAGGACCGTCCAGCTGAGCGCGATCCGGTCGGAGACCTCGAAGCCGTTCGCCTTGCGCGCCTCCTGGATCATCCGGATGACCTCGCGGGCCAGTCCGGCGCGACGCAGCTCCGGCGTGATCTCGAGGTCGAGCGCCACCGTCTCGCCCTGCTCGTTGACGACCGACCAGCCCTCGCGAGGACGCTCGGAGACGATCACCTCGTCGGCAAGGACCTCGATCGGTTGCCCGTCGAGCTCGACCACGGCCCTGCCGTCGGTCGCGAGGGCCGAGGCGAGCGCGCTCCCGTCGGCTGCCGCGATGGCGGCGGCCACCCGCGGGGTGTCCTTGGCGAACCGCTTGCCCAGGGCCCGGAAGTTGCCCTTGGCGGTGTGGTCGACGAGGTCGGCGCCGGCGGCCGAGAGCGGCTCGAGGGAGCCGATGTTCAGCTCCTCGGCCACCTCGCGCTGGAGCTCGTCGGAGAGGCGGTCGTGCGCGGTCGACGCGATCAGGGCCCGGCCCAGCGGCTGCCGGGTGCGAACCTTGGCGTCCGCGCGCGCGGCGCGACCCAGCTCGACCAGGCGCCGGGCGAGCTTCATCTGCTCGGTCAGCTCGGCGTCGACCAGCGTGGGGTCCTGCACCGGCCAGCGCGAGAGGTGCACCGACTCGGGCAGGTCCGCACCGGTGGCCTCGAACACGTCACGCCAGACCCGCTCGGTGATGAAGGGCGCCAACGGGGCCATCAGCTGCGTCACGATGCCCAGGCACTCGTGCAGGGTCGCGAACGCAGCGGTGTCCCCACCCCAGAACCGCCGGCGTGAGCGGCGCACGTACCAGTTCGAGAGGTCGTCGACGTACGCCGAGAGCAGCGAACCAGCACGTTGGGTGTCGAAGCCCTCCATCGCCGCGGTGACCTCGCCGACGAGGCGGTGTGCCTCGGAGAGTGCCCACCGGTCGAGCACCGGTCGGTCGTCGACCGCAGGGGCCACGCCGGCCGGGTCCTCGGGGGACCACTCGGCGAGGTTGGCGTAGAGCACGTGGAAGGCCACGGTGTTCCAGTACGTCAGCAGGACCTTGCGCACCGTCTCCTGGATGGTGCTGTGCCCGACCCGACGGGCTGCCCAGGGCGAGCCGCCGGCCGCCATGAACCAGCGCACGGCATCCGCGCCGTGCTCGTCCATCAGCGGGATCGGCTCCAAGATGTTGCCCAGGTGCTTGGACATCTTGCGGCCGTCCTCGGCGAGGATGTGGCCCAGGCAGAGCACGTTCTTGTAGGACGACTGCTCGAAGACCAGGGTGCCCACCGCCATCAGCGTGTAGAACCAGCCGCGGGTCTGGTCGATCGCCTCGGAGATGAACTCGGCGGGGTAGGCGCGCTCCAGCATCTGGGCAGAGCCCTCGACGTGGGGGTAGCCCCACTGCGCGAAGGGCATCGACCCGGAGTCGAACCAGGCATCGATCACCTCGGGCACCCGGGTGGCACGCTCGCCGCACGTGGGGCAGTCGAAGACGATGTCGTCGACGAAGGGCCGGTGCGGGTCCAGCGCGGACTGGTCGCCGCCGGTGAGGTCGCTCAGCTCCTGCAGCGAGCCGACGCACGTCTGGTGGCCCTCGGCGCACCTCCAGATCGGGAGCGGCGTGCCCCAGTAGCGGCTGCGCGAGAGCGCCCAGTCGATGTTGTTCTCCAGCCAGTCGCCGTAGCGGCCGTGCTTGATCGTCGCCGGGAACCAGTTGGTCTGCTCGTTCTGAGCGATCAGGTCGTCCTTGATCTGGGTGGTCCGGACGTACCACGACGGCTGGGCGTAGTAGAGCAGCGCGGTGTGGCAGCGCCAGCAGTGCGGATAGCTGTGCTCGTAGGGCAGGTGCCGGAACAGCAGCCCCCGCGCGGTGAGGTCGGCGACCAGGTCCGTGTTCGCGTGCCGGAAGAACTGCCCGCCGACCAGGTCCAGCTCGGGCGCGAAGTTGCCCTGGGGGTCCACCGGGTTGACCATCGCCACCCCGTTGCGGCGGCAGGAGGCGAAGTCGTCCTCACCGAAGGCGGGGGACTGGTGCACCAGCCCGGAGCCGTCCTCGGCGGTGACGTAGTCCTCGGTGACCACGTAGTGCGCGTCCGGGGCGTCTGCGCCGTCGGTGCGGGCCGGCCACTCGACCAGCTCGAACGGACGCTGGTAGGTCCAGCCGACCATGTCGGTGCCGGTGAACCGGTCGGTGACGGTCCAGCCCTCGCCGAGCGCCTTCTCGACCAGCACCTCGGCCACGATCAGGGTCTCGCCGTCCATGGTGGCGCTGACGTAGCTGAGGTCGGGGTGGGCGGCCACGAGCGCGTTGGACACCAGGGTCCACGGGGTCGTGGTCCAGATGAGCAGGTCGGCCGCCCCGGCGTACGGGCCGGAGGTGAGCGGGAGCCGCACGTAGACCGACGGGTCGGTGACGGTCTCGTAGCCCTGCGCCAGCTCATGGTCGGAGAGGCCGGTCCCGCAGCGGGGGCAGTACGGCGCCACGCGGTAGTCCTCGACCAGGAGGCCCTTCTCGTGGATCGTCTTCAGCGCCCACCAGACCGACTCGACGTACTCCGCGTCCATCGTGCGATAGGGGTCGCGCATGTCGAGCCAGCAGCCCATCCGGTCGGTCATCTCCTCCCAGAGCCCGACGTAGCGCTGCACCGACTCGCGACAACGAGCGTTGAACTCGGCGATCCCGAAGGCTTCGATGTCGGCCTTGCCGGAGAAGCCGAGCTCCTTCTCGACGGCGAGCTCGACGGGCAGACCGTGGCAGTCCCAGCCGCCCTTCCGGTTGACCTGGTAGCCCTGCATCGTGCGGAACCGCGGGAACACGTCCTTGAACGTGCGCGACTCGATGTGGTGGGTGCCGGGGCGGCCGTTGGCCGTGGGTGGTCCCTCGTAGAAGGTCCAGGTCTCGGCGCCCTCGTTGAGGGCGACGGACTTCTCGAAGATCTGCTCCTTGCGCCAGAACTCGAGCACGTCACGCTCGAGGGCGGGCAGGTCGACCTGCGGGGGGACGGGCCGATAGGCGGGGTGACCGGTCACTGCTGTCCTTCGTCTGAAGGGGCCCGGCGACGCCGGACTCCAAGTCCTGCGAAGGGACGAGGGACGGCTGTTCACCGTGCCCCCGCGGTACCACCCTCCTTGGCCGGCGCCGGTGCTGCACGCCGACCCACTTCGTGGGCGACCCGGGTGGGTCCACCGCAGCCGGGTCTACTCCGTCACCCTCCCCGAGGGGAATGTGGCGTTTCTTCCGGCGACTCCGGGCTGATCTTCTCCTGCTGCAGTGCCACCGGGCTCACACCGCCCCCGATTCGCTCTTGGCCTTGGCAGCGGGGTACTCGTCCCCTCGACGCCGTGCGGTGCGTCAAGTGTGCCAGAACTATGGCAAAGTGCCGGGACGGCGGCTTGAAGGGCATCGGCGCGCCACATATCCTCGCGCCACCACGTATGACGCAGCTCATACATTCACCCGATAGGGGTTCGCATCGCTATGGCATCAGCGACCAGAAAGTCCTTGGTGAGCCGCGCCGGAGCAGCGGCACGCAAGGTCGTCTCGCGGGGTTCGTCTGCCCAGGCCAAGAAGGCTGGCGGGACCGCGAAGCCTGCTGGTGCCGGCGCTGCCAAGAAGGCGGCCGTGAAGAAGTCGCCGGCCAAGAAGGCGGCCGCGAAGAAGGCCCCGGCCACCAAGGCGGCCGCGAAGAAGGCCCCGGCCACCAAGGTCGCCGCGAAGAAGGCCCCCGCGACCAAGGTCGCCGTGAAGAAAGCCCCGGTAGCCAAGAAGGCAGCGAAGAAGGCCCCAGCCACCAAGCCGGCCGCGAAGAAGGCCCCAGCCACCAAGCCGGCCGCGAAGAAAGCCCCGGTAGCCAAGAAGGCCGCCGAGAAGACCCCCGCAACCACCGCTGCGACGAAGGCCACGGCCAAGACAGCGCCTGCCAGGAAGGCCCCCGTGCAGAAGAAGACCGCCAGCAAGGCGACCGCAGCAACCGGCAACGACTCCCTCGTGGTGCTCGCCGCCGAGGATCCCTGGAGCAAGGCCGAGCTCGCGCAGGTGCGCACCCAGCTTCGCGACGACGTCAAGCGCCTCACCGCTGAGCTCGTCGAGGTCGAGGAGGACCTCGCCGGCATGATCGAGAACTCCGGTGAGGGTGCCGGCAACGACCAGGCCGACGTGGGCTCCGCCTCGTTCGAGCGCGACCAGGAGATGGTCATCGTCAACAACGCCCGGGACATGCTGGAGCAGTCGCAGCACGCACTCGAGCGCATCGTCGACGGCAGCTACGGCCAGTGCGAGAACTGCGGCAACGCCATCGGCAAGAACCGGCTGATGGCCTTCCCGCGGGCCACCCTGTGCCTGAGCTGCAAGCAGCGCGAGGAGCGTCGCTGAGCATCAGTGAGCAATCAGCCCCGTTGACGACGCCATCCTCGGCACGATCGCGCCGAGGCCTGGCCTTCGCGATCGCTGGCGCGGCACTGCTCGTCGACCAGGTCAGCAAGCATCTCGCCGTGCGCGAGCTGACCGGCCGCGACCCTGTCCCCGTCCTCGGTGACTTCCTGCAGCTGCGGCTGCTGCGCAACCCCGGAGCGGCGTTCAGCGCCGGCGCGTCGCTGACCCCGGTCATCTCGGTGATCGCCGTGATCGCGACGGCGGTGGTGATCTTCTACGCCCTGCAGGTGCGGCACCGGGGCTGGGCCGTGGGCCTCGGGCTGCTGCTCTCCGGGGTGGCAGGCAACCTGATCGACCGCATCTTCCGTGCACCCGGCCCGTTCCGCGGGGAGGTCGTGGACTTCTTCGCGCTGCCGCACTGGCCGGTCTTCAACGTCGCCGACATCTGCATCGACGTGGCGGGGGCGGTGATCGTCGTCCTCCTGGTGCGCGGGATCCGGCTCGACGGCACCCGGCACGAGCACGAGCAAGCAAAGGACGAGTCATGACCGCATCGGACGGTGAGCAACGCACCCTCCAGGTTCCCGAGGGCCTGGGCGGCGAGCGCGTCGACGTCGGTCTGGCCCGGATGTTCGGCATCTCGCGGAGCAAGGCCGCAGACCTGGTCGCCCAGGGTCTGGTGCTGCTGGACGGTGACGCAGCCGCGAAGTCGGACCGGCTGATGCCGGGCGCCCACCTCGACGTGACCTTCCCCCGGGTGAGCGACCCGCTCGAGGTCGTCGCGGAGCTGGTCGAGGGGATCGGCATCCTGCACGACGACGACGAGATCGTGGTCATCGACAAGCCGGTCGGTGTCGCCGTACACCCATCGATGGGGTGGACCGGACCGACCGTGGTGGGGCACCTGCGCGGAGCCGGCTTCAAGATCGCCACGAGCGGGGCCTCCGAGCGTGCGGGCATCGTCCAACGCCTCGACGTCGGCACCTCGGGCGTGATGGTGATCGCCAAGAGCGAGCGCGCCTACTCGCTGCTGAAGAACGCCTTCAGGAACCGCGAGGTCGACAAGACCTACCACGCCCTGGTCCAGGGGCACCCCGACCCGCACGAGGGGACCATCGACGCCCCGATCGGACGGCACACGCGGTCGGACTGGAAGTTCGCCGTGCGCGAGGACGGCAAGCACAGCGTCACGCACTACGAGACGCTGGAGGCCCACCGCTTCGCGAGCCTGCTCGAGGTCAAGCTCGAGACCGGACGGACCCACCAGATCCGGGTGCACATGGCGGCCCTCAAGCACCCGTGCGTCGGTGACCTGACCTACGGGGCCGATCCCACCCTGGCACAGCGGTTCGGTCTCGAACGGCAGTGGCTGCACGCCGTCCGGCTGGGCTTCCTGCACCCCGGCACGGGCGACCAGGTGGAGTACGAGTCCAGCTATCCCGAAGACCTCGCCCAGGCCCTGGAGACCATCCGGAATGCCGACTGACCCGGATCCTGCCCCTGGCCCGTCTCCTGTGCCGGACCCGGTGACGGAGGAGCTCCTGGCCGACCCCGAGGTGGAGTTCGAGCTGCGGCCGGGCGGTCCGGAGGACCTCCCCGCGCTGCTCGAGGTGCTCAGGGCTGCCTCGAGCGGGCACGGACACCCACCGGAGACGCGCACCCCCGAGGAGGTGCTGGGCTGGCTGCGAGGCCGGGTCGAGATGCCCGGCCACGAGCTGTGGGTCGCCGTCCGCGGCGAGCTGGCGCTGGGTTTCGCACTGCTGGAGGGTGCCTGGCTGAACCTGATCTACGTCCATCCCCACCGCCCGGCGGCCGGAGTGGGCGCGGCGCTCCTGGACGTGGTCAAGAGCCTGCGGCCGGAAGGCTTCGGGCTCCGAGTCCACCAGGCGAACGAGCGCGCCCGGTCGTTCTACCTGCGGCACGGCCTCGTCGAGCTCGAGCGCACCGACGGCAGCAGCTATGACGACCGCCAGCCGGACCTCCAGATGGCCTGGCTGGGCAGTGACCCGCTCGGCTACCTCCGCGGCCGGATCGACGAGCTGGACGACGAGCTCGCCGTCCTGCTCGCGAGGCGGGCTGCGCTCACGGCGGCCGTCCAGGACCACAAGGAGTCCGCCGGCGGACACGCGGGGGAGCGTGGTCGCGATGCCGTCCGTGAGGCGGAGATCGTCGCCCGGATGGCCGGACACGTGCCCGAGCTCGGGCCCGAGCGCATCGCCCGGGTGATGCACAGCGTGATCGAGGAGAGCCTCCGGGCCTGGGAGCAGCGACCCGAGGAATAGCACCCGTGTCCGTGTCAGGGAGCCCTGTCATGCTGACGTAGGCTGACCGTCTTCCCCGCACGACCAGGCCCGGCGGATCGACTCCGGAGCCTGTGCTGAAGACGGGTCCACACCAGAGCTCCGGGAAGGGCTGATCGCGCTCCATGTCGGGCAACTCCTCAGGGCGGGACGGATTCGTCCACCTGCACGTCCACACCGAGTACTCCATGCTCGACGGTGCCGCACGACTCGGGGACATGTTCGAGCGCACGGCCGAGCTGGGCATGGACTCGATCGCGATGACCGACCACGGCAACCTGTTCGGCGCCTACGACTTCTGGTCCAAGGCGAGGGCCGCCGGGGTCAAGCCGATCATCGGGATGGAGGCCTACGCCACGCCCAACACCCCGCGCAGCGTGCGCAAGCGGGTGCGGTGGAACGACGGCGGGAACGACGACGTGTCGGGGTCGGGAGCCTTCACCCACATGACGCTGCTCGCGGAGACCACGCAGGGCATGCACAACCTGTTCCGGATGTCGTCGCAGGCCTACATCGACGGGTTCTTCTACAAGCCCCGCATCGACCGGGAGCTGCTCTCCCAGTACGGCCAGGGCATCATCGGCACCACCGGCTGCCCCTCCGGCGAGGTGCAGACCTGGCTGCGCATCGGTGACTACGACAAGGCGCGTGAGGCGGCCTCGGAGTTCCAGGACATCCTCGGCAAGGACAACTACTTCCTCGAGCTGATGGATCACGGCCTCGACATCGAGACCCGGGTCCGCGACGGCCTGCTGCGCCTGAGCAAGGACCTCGGCATCGCGCCGATCGCCACCAACGACTCCCACTACGTGCGGCAGGAGGACGCCCCCGCCCACGAGCACCTGCTCTGCGTCTCCTCCGGCAGCGTGATGAGCGACCCCAAGCGGTTCCGGTTCAACGGCGACGGCTACTACATCAAGTCCCCGCAGGAGATGCGCCACCTGTGGCGCGACCTGCCCGAGGCCTGCGACAACACGCTGCTGATCGCCGAGCGCTGCAACGTGGAGTTCAACGAGAGCGCCAACTACATGCCGGCCTTCCCCTGCCCCGAGGGGGAGGACGAGACCTCCTGGATGATCAAGGAGGTCGAGAAGGGCCTGCGCTACCGCTACCCGCAGGGCATCCCCGACGCGGTCCGCCAGCGCGCCGACTTCGAGGTCGGCGTGATCACCGAGATGGGCTTCCCCGGCTACTTCCTCGTGGTCGCCGACTTCATCAACTGGGCCAAGGACAACGGCATCCGCGTCGGCCCCGGGCGGGGCTCGGGGGCGGGCTCGATGGTGGCCTACGCGATGCGGATCACCGACCTCGACCCGATCATGCACGGGCTGATCTTCGAGCGCTTCCTGAACCCCGACCGTGTCTCCATGCCCGACTTCGACATCGACTTCGACGAGCGCCGCCGGGGCGAGGTGATCCGCTACGTCACCGAGCGCTACGGCAGCGAGCGCGTCGCGATGATCGTCACCTACGGCACCATCAAGGCCAAGCAGGCCGTCAAGGACTCCTCGCGGATCCTGGGCTACCCGTTCGCCATGGGTGACCGGATCACCAAGGCGATGCCGGCGGCGGTGATGGGCAAGGACGTCCCGCTCAAGGAGATCTTCGACCCCAAGCACAAGCGCTACAACGAGGGCGGCGAGTTCCGCACGCTCTACGACGGCGACAACGACGTCAAGACGGTCGTCGACACCGCCATCGGCATCGAGGGGCTCAAGCGGCAGTGGGGCGTGCACGCTGCCGGCGTGATCATGTCCAGCGAGCCGATCCAGAACGTCATCCCGGTGCTCAAGCGCGAGGCCGACGGCGCGATCATCACGCAGTTCGACTACCCCACCTGCGAGAAGCTCGGCCTGATCAAGATGGACTTCCTCGGGCTGCGCAACCTGACGGTCCTCGACGACGCCCTGATCAACATCGAGAACAACCGGGGCACCAAGGTCGTGCTCGAGGAGCTCGAGCTGACCGACGAGGCGACGTATGCCCTGCTCCAGAGGGGTGACACCCTCGGGGTCTTCCAGCTCGACGGCGGCCCGATGCGAGCGCTGCTGCGCAGCATGCAGCCCGACACCTTCGAGGACATCTCCGCAGTCGGCGCGCTCTATCGCCCCGGTCCGATGGGTGCGGACTCGCACAACAAGTACGCCCGCCGCAAGACCGGGCGCGAGCCGGTGGTGCCGATCCACCCCGAGCTGGAGGAGCCGCTCGCCGAGGTGCTCGGCGAGACCTACGGCCTGATCGTCTACCAGGAGCAGGTGATGGCGATCGCCCAGACGCTCGCCGGCTACTCCCTGGGGCAGGCCGACATCCTGCGTCGCGCGATGGGCAAGAAGAAGAAGGAGGAGCTCGACAAGCAGTTCGCCGGCTTCTCCGCAGGCATGACCGAGCGCGGCTACTCCCACCAGGCGATCAAGACGCTGTGGGACATCCTGCTGCCCTTCTCCGACTATGCGTTCAACAAGGCGCACTCCGCGGCGTACGGCGTCGTGTCCTACTGGACGGCCTTCCTCAAGGCCAACTACCCGGCCGAGTACATGGCCGCGCTCCTGACCTCGGTCAAGGACGACAAGGACAAGATGGCGATCTATCTCAACGAGTGTCGCCGGATGAAGATCAAGGTCCTGCCTCCCGACGTCAACGAGTCCGAGGCCAACTTCACCCCCGTGGGCACCGACATCCGCTTCGGCCTGACCGCGGTGCGCAACGTCGGCTGGAACGTCGTCGAGCAGATCATCGAGTCGCGCCGCCAGAAGGGTCGGTTCGAGGACTTCAACGACTTCATGGCCAAGGTGCCGGTGCTGGTGTGCAACAAGCGGCTGATCGACTCGCTCGCCAGGGCCGGGGCGTTCGACGACATGAAGCACAAGCGCCGCGCGATCGTGGCCGTGCACGAGGAGGCCGTCGACAAGTACATCGACGCGAAGCGCAACGACGAAGGCGGTCAGGGCTCGCTGATGGCCATGCTCGGCGTCGAGGAGGTCGGTGGCGCGAGCACCGAGGTCGTCGTGCCCGACCACATGGAGGAGTGGGACAAGATGACCCTGCTCGGACACGAGCGGGAGATGCTCGGCCTCTACGTCTCCGACCACCCGCTGACCGGGCTCGAGCACGTCCTCTCCAGCGCCGCCGACTGCACCATCGGGCAGCTCCTGACCGACGAGGACCGTCCCGACGGCTCCTTCGCGACCATCTGCGGCCTGGTCACCACCGTGACCCGCAAGATCACCAAGACCGGGAACGCCTGGGCGATCGTCACGATCGAGGACCTCGAGGGCGCGATCGACGTGCTGCTCTTCCCCAGCGACTACCAGCTGGCCAGCACGCTGCTGGTCGAGGACACCGTGGTCGCGGTCCAGGGTCGCCTCGACAAGGGCAAGGACCAGCCTGAGCTCCGCGGCAAGACCGTCTCGACCCCGGTGATGGAGGACCGCAGCGTCGGCCCGGTGGTGATCACGCTGCCCGGAACCCGCTGCACGCCTCCTGTCGTGGAGCAGCTCAAGGAGGTGCTGCGCACGCACCCGGGCACCACCGAGGTCCGGTTGCGGCTGGTCACCCGGGGCGCCACCCGCGTGCTGCGCCTCGACGACCGTCTTCGCGTCAGTCCGTCGCCCGCCCTTTACGGCGACCTGAAGCACCTGCTCGGTCCGGGCTGCCTGGGATGACCACGAGCACGAGTGCCGCCGACCAGCAGGTCCCCGCGTCGGTGCCGCCGACCGAGGAGCGCCGACGGACGCTGCGTGCTGCCGTCGTCGACGCCCTGGTGACCGTGGTCTGGTTCACGCTGTCCGGTCTCGTGGGGGCGTTGGTGTGGTGGCAGGTGACGACGCTGCCGAAGGTGACGAAGTCGGGGGAGGACGCCGCCGTGGCACCCCAGGAGCTGCTCAAGCAGGTCGGGATCGACGGCTGGTTCTTCGTCATCGCCCTGGCCGGTGGGCTGCTGGGCGGCATCGTCCTGCTGAGCTGGCGACATCGCGACCCCCTCCTGATGATCGTGCTGGTCGTCCTCGGGGCGGGTCTCGCCAGTGTGGTCATGGTCCAGGTCGGTCACCTGATCGGGCCGCAGGACGAGCTGGTCGCGCTGCGCTCGGTCCCCGAGGGAGGCACCGTGCTGATGCAGCTCGAGCTGCACGCCCGCGGGATTCTCTGGACCTGGCCGCTCGCGGCGGCCCTCGCCGGGGTCGTGCACCTGTGGGTGCTGAACCCCGGACAGGACGAGTCCTGACCCGTTAGCCTCCTCGTGGATATTTCATTCTTGGGGGACACATGAGTCACGACAGCGCCGTACCGACCGAACCGACCGGTCCGACGGGGATCCCGAGCACATCGGGGGGCCGGAGCTGGGTGGCCGTCGTCGGCTCGGTGGTCGCGGTGGCGCTGATCGCCGGAGGTGGGTACGCCGCCTGGGGTTTCTTCTTCGGCGGGGGTCCACGTCCTGCCGAGGTGCTCCCGGCCTCCACGTTCGCACTGGTCACGGTGGACCTCGACCCGTCCGGTGGGCAGAAGGTCGAGGCGATCACCACCCTGCGCAAGCTGCCGAGCTGGCGCAAGCGCACCGGCCTGACGCCGGACTCAGACGTGATGAAGGTGGTCTTCGAGAAGTCGGTCGAGGACGGTCCCTGCTCCGCACTCGACTACGAGCGCGACGTGCAGCCGTGGATCGGCCAACGCGCCGGCTTCGGGGGCGTGCGACTGGGTGACGGCAGCGCCGTGCCGGTGCTGGTCCTCCAGGTCAAGGACGCCGAGAAGGCGAAGGTGGGCGTCGCCAAGCTCGTCGACTGCTCGCAGGCGCAGGGCGACGACTTCGGCTGGACCGTGGTGGACGACTACGTGGTCGGCAGCGACTCCACCGAGCACGCGGAGGCCATTGCCTCCGCAGGCAAGCAGACCCCCCTCTCCGCCGACGCCGGGTTCCAGAAGTGGACCGAGGAAGCCGGCGGGGCCGGGATCATGAACGCCTACGTGGGCGCCAAGGTGGTCGACGTGCTCTCGTCGGAGGCGGGCGGCGTTCTCGGTGGCGGGCTGCTGGGCGGGGGCCTGGCACCGGGCGGTCCGGCCGGGGCGCAGAAGGAGCTCACCAAGGCGTTCGAGAACTTCAAGGGTGCTGCTGCCACGCTGCGGTTCGCCGACGGGGGCATGGAGCTGTCGATGGTCGGCGGCGGTCTCGGCAAGACCGAGGGCCGCAACACCGGGGCGGGCCAGGTCGGTGAGCACGTCGGTGCGTTGCCGGCGGACACCGCCGCGGCGTTCGCGCTCTCGGTGCCGCCGGGAGGGCTGGAGCAGCTCACGTCGGCCGACGGGATGTTCGGCGAGGTCCTCGACGCGATCACCACCAGCACCGGGCTCGACCTGCCCGATGACCTCGTCACCCTGTTCGGCGACTCGGTCAGCTTCTCCGTGGGCGGGGACGCTCCGGCTGACCTCGACGCGGTGACGGGTCCCCAGGACGTGCCGATCGGGCTGCTGGTGCACGGCGACGACCAGAAGATCCGTGCGGTGATCAAGAAGGTCGAGTCGCGGGCCGGGGTCTCGCTGAGCGACCTGTCGGTCTCGCTGTCGTCCGGCGACGGCAAGCTCGCGCTGGCCAGCAGCCCGGACTACGCAGCGCAGCTGCTCGGTGAGGGCTCGTTGGCCGACTCGTTGGCGTTCCGGAGCGTCGTTCCCGAGCTCGACCGGGCGGAGTCGGTCGGCTACGTGGCCTTCGGCGACGCGTGGTTGTCGACCCTGCGCAAGAGCGCCGACACCGACGGTGACCCGGAGGCGGCCGAGCTGATGGACAACCTCGCCGCGCTGCGGGCGTTCGGAATCAGCTCGTGGAACGAAGGCGAGACGACGCGCTCACTGGTGCGTCTCTCCTTGCGGTGATCGGGGCTCAGCTGCGCCCGATCGGAGCAACGGTGGCGGACAGCAGGGCGACGAGGTCACTCGGATCCAGGCCGACGTCGAAGCCGCGCTTCCCACCGCTGACGTAGACAGTGGGTTGGCCCAGGGCCGAGGTGTCCACGACCGTCGGCAGCTGCTTGCGCTGTCCCAGGGGCGAGATGCCGCCCACCACGTAGCCGGTGGCGCGCTCGGCGGCTGCCGGGTCGGCCATCGCGGCGCGCTTGCCACCCACCGCCCCGGCGAGCGCCTTCAGGTCCAGCTGGCCCGCGACCGGCACGATCGCGACGACCAGCTGGCCGTCGACTTCGGCGAGGAGGGTCTTGAACACCGCCGTGGCGTCGAGTCCGAGCTGCGCGGCCGCCTCGAGGCCGTACGACGTGGCAGCGGGGTCGTGCTCGTAGCGATGTGTCGTGAACGCCACCCCGGCCCGTTCCAGGGCCACCGTGGCCGGCGTACCGCCCTTGGGTGGCATCAGTTCGGAGACCAGCGGGTGCGGGCCACCTCGGTGGCAGGCAGCGACGGGAGGGCGCGCATCGACCGCATCTCCTCGTGCAACGTGCGCCGGAGCATCCCGAGACGCTGGTGCGCGGTCTCCGCCTCGAGCAGGGCCTGGCGCTGCGGGAGCGTGAGCAGACAAGCGCTGGCCAGTGCGTACGAGAGGTAGGCAGGGTCGGTCGGCATCTCGCCGGTCAGGACCGGGCCGCCCTGCAGGTCGGAGAGCTGGCGTCGGTAGGCGTCGAAGGTGGTCTGCGCGCGTGCCGCCTCCCGGACGGCGTCCGGCTCGTCCTCGTCGGGGATCAGCTCCACCTCTCCGCGCAGGAACGGGCCGGAGCTGTCGGACTCGAGCACCCGCAGCCGCTGGCGGCCGATCACCTCGATGTCGAAGCGGCCGTCGTCGTAGGCCTCCAGCTCAGTGAGCTGAACCAGGGTGCCGACGCGGTGGGCGGACTGCATGCCGTGGTCGCCGACCTCGTAGCCCTCCCGGATGGCGAGAACGCCGAACACCCGGTCGAAGACGCTCTCGATGCCGGCCAGCTCGCGCACCAGGGCGCGGTAGCGGTCCTCGAAGATGTGCAGCGGCGTGACCACCCCCGGGAACAGGACCGCGTTGAGTGGGAAGAGCGGCACCTGGGTCACTTGTCCAATCTAGGGTGTGGCGGCCTGCTGTGTCTGGTGCGGTCCCAGGGGCCTCCGAGCGACCGTGGCCCCCGAGCGTCCGGGCCGGCCATCGTGACCATGCCTGACATCTTCCTGACGGCGTGGTCACTTTCCAGGTCATCACCTCGACGCAGGGCAGGCTTTCGGTCATGACGCGAAGGGCCACGAGAGCAGTGCTGTCGCTCAGCCTGTTGGGGCTGTTCCTGGCGCCTGGCCCACAGCCGCCCTCTGTGACCTCGCGGCAGGACACCGTTGCGGCTGCAGCCGTCCAGCTCGTGAGCGCTGGCGGGTCGATCGCCAGTGACCCGGTGCTCGTCCGCACCGACCTGGGTGTGAGCACCCGTGGTTGGTCGACCGAATCGCCCGACGGTGGTGCCGGGGCCGATCTCTCCGGTGATCTGTGGGACGCCTACACCCTGGCGGTGGCGGTCGCACCGCCGGCGTGTCACGTGTCGGTGTCGCTGCTCGCAGCTGTCGGACAGGTGGAGACGGGAGACCTGACCGGCCTCCGTCTGGACGCCGGGCATCGTGCGGTTCCGAAGATCGTCGGGCCGGTCATCCGCGCCGCCGGGTCCCGCCGGGTCAGGGACACCGATGCAGGGGAGTGGGACGACGACTCGGCCTGGGACCACGCCCTGGGGCCGATGCAGATCACGCCGGCCGCCTGGCGCCAGGTGGGCGTCGACCTGGATGGCGACGGGGTCCGGGACCCACAGGACATCTACGACGCCGCTGGTGCGGCGATGGGCTACCTCTGCGCCGGTGGCCGTGACCTCGCGTCCGCGGCCGACCTGCGGGAGGCGGTGCTGGCCTACAACCACTCAGGCGCCTTCCTGGCGAGCGTGCTCGCCTGGAAGACGGCGTTCGAGCTGCGCCAGCTGGCCGGTGTCGCGGCGCCGCACCTCGACGCGTGGTCGCTGACACCCGTGACGCCGCTGGTTCGCCAGTCGCCGAGGGTGGCAGCCAGGGCGCGTGCCGCTCGCGTGGGTCAGGCACTCTTGCCTCTCGAGAAGCGCCCGAGCGGCCTTGGCGACGCCCCCACGGCCCCCGTGACGAGACCACCGGACGCTGTTCCGGCGGACCCGGGGCCCGGAACGCGGTCGGAGGCCGAGCCTCCCGCTCCCGCGGAGGTCCCGGTTCCAGCCCCTCCGAGTGAGCCGTCCCCACAACAGGTTCCGTTGCCGGCGGTCCACGCACCTCCGCCACCCGCTGAGCCGACCGAGCCGACCGAGCCGGTCAGCGAGCCGCCCGCCAGTCCCGCAGCAGAGCCAGAGCCGCTTCCGCCCTGCCCCGAACCTCCCCTCACCGAGCCCGGCCAGGTCCCCGCGACCGACGCACCCGTGGTCGACGACACCTGTCTGCCCGTGCTGGATCCGGCTGCGGGCGACGAGGCTCCACCCGCTCCGGAAGCGGTCTCTCCCTGAGGTGCTTTCGCCCCATCCGAGGCTGCTTGGTTGAACTGCGGACTAGTCCGTACCGAGCCCTTGCTGGGGGATCTGACCCGAATGTCCCTTTGAGTCTGGCGCGGGCCCGGCGGCGGGCTTACTTTCAGCGTGTTGGGGGCGGGTCAGTCCTGTGCCATGGGTTGGCGATCTCGGTCCAGCGGGCCCCCATCTGGCGGAGTGCAGGGGGGCACGTGATGGGCAGACTCTTGGTCGTCGACGACGAGCCGGGCGTGGTCAGGTTCTTGACCCGGTTCCTGGTCGCCGAGGGACACTCGGTCGTCACCGCAGAGGACGGGCTGGTGGGGCTCGAGCGGATCAGCGAGCACGACATCGAGCTCGTGCTGCTCGACCTGGTGATGCCGCGCTGCAACGGACTGCAGATGCTGGGAGAGCTGTCCCGTCGTGAGCAGCCGATGCCGCCGGTGATCGTCCTCTCGGCGGTGAACGAAGTGGCTGCGCGTGTGCAGGCACTGGATCGCGGCGCGGTCGACTTCGTGCAGAAGCCGATCCACGGTGCCGAGCTGGTCGCTCGGGTCAGGCGTCACCTGGTCCGGGTGCCTCACCAGCGCGAGGAGAGCCACGAGCGGTACCTGACGGCAGGTGGCATCGCCCTCGATCTGGACCGTCGTCGCGCACGAGGTGCGGCCCTCGACGTCGTGCTCACCGAACGGGAGTTCGGTCTCCTGGCGCACCTCATGCGTCGGCGGGGGGACGTGTGTCGCAAGGACGAGCTCCTTCACGACATCTGGGGTCTGGAGTTCGACCCCGGCAGCAACGTCATCGAGGTGTGCATGCGGCGTCTGCGGATCAAGCTCGGGGAACCCCCGATCGAGACCATCCGCGGGGTCGGCTACTGCTTCTACGGGGACTGACGATGCGTGCCTCCATCCCTGGACGGGACAACCGCCTGTTCGTGCCGTGGATGGTGTTCGCCGGCATCTGCTCGGCGCTGATGTGGACCTTTCCCGGTCAGGAGACCGTGCCGTACCACGTCGCCTGGGTGGCGTTCGCGCTGGCGTACGGCATCGAGGCGTGGCCGTGGGGACAGACGGTGGTAGCGGTCCTGACCTACACCCTCATCACCGGCGCCATCCTCCTCTACCGTGCGGTGAACGGGGTGATCGCGCTGGAGGAGCTGCCGGAGATCCCGCTGATGTGCACTCTGGTCCTGCTCGTGGTCTGGAACGTCCGCAAGAGGCACCTGGCCTTCGACTCGTTGTCCCGGATCGCCCGGCGCGATCGCGCCCGCGCGGCTCAGCGCGAACGTCTGAGCCGGATGACCTCTCACGAGATGCGCACGCCGGCCACCATCGCCATCGGGTACGCCGACCTGTTGCTGGCCCAGGAGTCCGACCCCAGCCGTCAGGCCGACCTGCAGGTGATCCGGGACGAGCTGGGCCGGTTGGTGCTGGTGGGTGACCGACTGGTCCGCACGCTCCGGATGCGTGACCAGGACGAGCTCGAGGCGGTCAACCTGCGTGAGCTGCTGAGCGAGATCGTGCTGCGCTGGAGCGTGCTCGCGGACCGCACCTGGGTCGTGTCGTGCGACCCGATCCGGCACGTGTGCTCGCCCGATCGCCTGCGTGCCTGTCTCGACACGTTGCTGGAGAACGCCGTGCGCTACACCGATGCCGGTGACACGGTGCGGCTGCTCGGCCGGGCTGTGGAGAACCGCGTGGTCATCGGGGTGGCTGACTCCGGTCCCGGCATGAACCCACGTCTGCTCGAGGCCCTGACCCGGACTGACTCCGGTCCCTGGGAGAGCCCTGAGCCGTACGTGGCAGTGGACCCGCAGGCACAGACAGGGCTGGGGCTGGGACTGGTGCACGAGTGGGTGCTCGCGCGTGGCGGTCGGCTGGCCGCGGGAACGTCGGCCGAGGGTGGGGCCCTCGTCACGATGGTGCTGCCGCAGGTGGGTGCTCGGACGCTCCCGAAGCTGCTCGCCGCGAGCGCTGACGGAGCGCCCGAGGTCCAGCCCGCCTGACGCGGCTCGAGCAGCCTGCCTTCGCCCTCCTCCGAGGAAGCTGGCGCCGGGGGTCGCGCCCGGTCAGTCCGGGCGCTGTGGCGCCAGCCGGGGTGGACTGCCCAGGTGGCGCACACCACGGGTCCACAGCTCGGCGCTCTGCAGCACCCAGAAGGACAGGAAGAGCGCGATGACGCCGGCCTCGATGAACAGGATGTAGTAGCCCCAGGAACCCGCACGCAGGGCGCCGGCGACGATCACGCCCGCCATCAGCACGGTGATCACGGAGTAGGGGTTCACCGCCGCGCGCAGTCCCTCGGCCTCGCGGTGCTCCAGGAACCGTGAGAAGGCGTTGAGACCGGTGACCCCGACGATGCACGCGAACAGGACGAGGGCGGCGGTGTAGTGAGCGTTGCACTCGAACGAGGAGCGTCCGTTCTCGAACCAGAACCAGGCTCCGACGAAGATCGCGATCACCACCACCGTGCCGGCGACTCGGGCCACCAGGATCCAGCCGCCGACGTTGCCGGCTCCCGGCCGTCGGTCGCGTACGCCGAACGCCAACGTCAGGAACACCACCAGCGCGAAGCCGCCCGCGACCAGCAGAGCGCCCATGTTGTTCGTGATGCCGTCCACCGTCGACTGGGGCAACCCGGGCCGGTCGCCACCGGAGGTCGTGCAGGTGCCGAGCTGGGGGGTCGGGACGAAGGCGACCACCGGCGCCAGCACGCCGCCGACGTTGAGCAGGATGTCCTCGAGCTCGTTGTCGGCCTTGATCACGATCATGCCCACGCCCAGGGCCACCAACGAGCCGACGAACACGGACCGGGCGGGCGTCCAGTAGTAGTCCGAGATCGACGGGAGCAGTGCCCAACCGTCGGCCGACATCTGGAGCAGCACCCCCGCGGTGAGCAGCGCGAGCACGCTGACCAGGGCCATCCTCAGGTATCTGTAGGTGGTCAGGAGCTGGGCATCTGCCTGTGTCTCCTGCTGGCCGTCCTCTGCCCTGTGGGTCACGACTGCCTCCCGGGTCGACGATGCGCCTCCAGTCTGGGTGCTGGGAGCCGATGCGGGAACCCCGCATGGACCGCGACGGGACCGGGGCTGCGACCCACCTAGACTGGGCACCATGATTCGCCGGATCGACCTGCGGGACGGCAGCGCCGGCGCCGCCCCCGACTACCGCACCCTGGTGCCGCGCGCCGACTTCGACGTCGAGGCGGCGCTGCACGTGGTGCGCCCGATCTGTGACGACGTCCGTGAGCGCGGGGTCGAGGCGATCGTGGGGTACTCCGCGAAGTTCGACGGCGTCGAGCAGAACGACATCACCGTTCCGCGGCAGGCGCTCCGCGACGCCCTCGCCGCTCTCGACCCCGCCGTGCGCGCCGGCCTCGAGGAGTCGATCCGGCGTCTGCGGATCACCTGCGAGGCGGAGCTCGAGTCCGACACGGTGACCGACCTCGGTCCAGGTGCCCGGGTCACGGCGCGGATGATCCCGGTCGACCGGGTGGGTCTCTACGTGCCCGGAGGCGTGGCGCCGCTCGTGTCCAGCGTGCTGATGAACGTGGTTCCCGCGCAGGTGGCCGGCGTGGGGTCGATCGCCCTGACCAGCTCACCGCGCAAGGAGCCCTTCCTCGACCACGGCACCGGGCTCCCGCACCCGACGATCCTCGCGGCCTGCGAGCTGCTCGGCGTCGAGGAGGTCTACGCGGTCGGTGGCGCCCAGGCGATCGCGATGTTCGCCTACGGCGCCGGCCCGTGCCGTCGAGTGGATCTGGTCACCGGGCCGGGAAACATCTACACGGTCTCGGCCAAGCGGCTGCTCAAGGGCGTCGTCGGCATCGACTCCGAGGCGGGACCGACCGAGATCGCGATCCTGGCCGACGACACCGCCGACGCGGCGTACGTCGCGGCTGACCTGATCAGCCAGGCCGAGCACGACCCGATCGCCGCTTCCGTGCTGGTCACCGACTCAGCTCGGCTCGCCGACGAGGTCGACGTCGAGCTCGACAAGCAGGTGGCCGCGACGCGGCACGTCGAGCGGGTCCGCACCGCCCTCGGGGGGCGGCAGTCGGGCATCGTGATGGTCGACGACCTCGCCCAGGGACTCGAGGTGATCAACGCCTACGCGGCCGAGCACACCGAGATCCAGACCGCCGATGCTTCCGCGGTCGCGGCACGGGTGCGCAACGCCGGCGCCGTGTTCGTCGGCCCGTGGGCGCCGGTCTCCCTGGGGGACTACTGCGCCGGCTCCAACCACGTGCTGCCCACTGCCGGCTGCGCGTGCCACTCCTCGGGCCTCTCGGTGCGCTCCTTCCTGCGGGCCGTGCACGTCATCGAGTACTCGCGCGACGCGCTCGCCGAGGTCGCCGACCACGTGGTGACGTTGGCTGACGCCGAGGACCTGCCGGGCCACGGAGCGGCCGTCAACGTCCGCTTCGGCCGCCGGTGAGCGCCGACGGGGTGGGTGCGACCTCCACGACCGAGCAGACCTGGCCGCCCGTCCGCGACGAGCTGCGCGGGGTGGCGCCGTACGGCGCGCCGCAGCTCGACGTGCCGGTGACGCTCAACGTCAACGAGAACCCCTACCCGCCCTCGCAGACGGTGGTCGACGACATCGCCGCGGCGGTGACGGCGGCTGCCTCGACGCTGAACCGCTACCCGGACCGGGAGTTCACCGAGCTCCGGGGCGCGCTGGCCGGCTACCTGAGCCCCGACGCCGGCTTCGCCGTCCCCCCGGAGCAGGTGTGGGCAGCCAACGGGTCCAACGAGGTGATGCTGCAGATCCTCCAGGCGTTCGGCGGTCCCGGACGGACGGCGATCTCGTTCGCCCCGACGTACTCGATGTATCCGGAGTACGCCCGCGACGCGATGACCAGCTGGGTGGCGGGGCGCCGCCACGACGACTTCAGCTTCGACCTCGACGACGCCCGGCGGCTGGTCGACCAGCACCAGCCGAGCGTGATCCTGCTGCCGTCGCCCAACAACCCGACCGGCACGGCCCTGCCGCACGAGGTGATCGGTGAGCTCTGCCGGATCGCGCCCGGCGTCGTGGTGATCGACGAGGCCTACGCCGAGTTCCGCCGCAGCGGCACCCCATCGGCCCTGGCGCTGCTGCCGGAGCACCGCAACCTGATCGTCACCCGCACGATGAGCAAGGCGTTCGCGCTGGCTGGCGCCCGGCTCGGCTACCTCGCTGCGGCGCCCGAGCTCTGCGACGCGCTGCGGGTGGTGCGGCTGCCCTACCACCTGTCCGCCATCACCCAGGCGGCCGCGGTGGCTGCCCTGCGGCACGCCGACGAGCTGCTGGGCAAGGTCGACGAGCTGCGAGCGGAGCGCGACCGCACGGTCGAGTGGCTCACCGGCGAGGGGTTCGAGGTGGCGCCGAGCGACGCGAACTTCGTATTGTTCGGTCGGTTCGCCGATCGTGAGGCAGTCTGGCAGCGGGTGCTCGACCGTGGAGTGCTGATCCGCGTCACCGGCCCCGAGGGGTGGCTGCGGGTCTCGATCGGAACACCAGCGGAGATGAGGGCGTTCAAGGACGCCCTGACACAAGCAATCGCGGAGGTAACCCCATGAGCAGGACCGCACGCATCGAGCGGCAGACCAAGGAGTCGAAGGTGCTCGTCGAGCTCGACCTCGACGGCTCCGGACGCACCGACGTCTCGACCGGCGTGGGGTTCTATGACCACATGCTCACCGCGTTCGGCCGGCACGCGCTGTTCGACCTGACGGTGCAGACCGAGGGCGACACCCACATCGACGCGCACCACACCGTCGAGGACACCGCGATCGCCCTCGGCGACGCGCTGCTGCAGGCCCTCGGTGACAAGTCCGGCATCCGTCGGTTCGGTGACTCGCTGGTGCCGCTGGACGAGTCGCTGGTGCAGTGCGCCGTGGACGTGTCCGGACGCCCCTACTGCGTGCACCTCGGCGAGCCCGAGGGGCAGCAGTTCGTCAGCATCGGCGACGCCTATCTCGGGTCGCTGACCAGGCATGTCTTCGAGACGCTGGCCCACCACGCCCAGATCGCGCTGCACGTGCGGGTGCTCTCGGGCCGCGACCCGCACCACATCGTGGAGTCGCAGTTCAAGGCCGTGGCTCGGGCACTGCGCGACGCCGTGGCCATGGATCCCCGCGAGACGGGCGTGCCCTCGACGAAGGGCTCGCTGTGACTCGTCGCTGGTCGGGGCGGGCGCACGGCGCCCGTCTCGAGACCCCCGCCCTCCCGTCGTGACCGCACCAGCCGTCACGGTACTCGACTACGGCTCGGGCAACGTCCGCTCGGTCGTCCGCGCCCTCGAGCGCGCCGGCGCCGAGGTCACCTTGTCGGCCACGCGCGCTGACGCGATGGACGCCGACGGGCTGGTCGTGCCCGGGGTCGGTGCGTTCGCCGCCTGCATGGAGGGCCTGCGCCGCGTGCACGCGCCCGAGATCATCGGCAGCCGCCTGGCGGGTGGTCGACCCGTGCTGGGCATCTGTGTCGGCATGCAGGTGCTCTTCGAGCACGGCGACGAGCACGGCGTGACCAGCGACGGCTGCGGCGAGTGGCCCGGTGTGGTCGAGCGCCTGCAGGCGCCCGTCGTACCCCACATGGGGTGGAACACCGTCCAGGTCCCCGAGGGCAGCACGCTGTTCGCGGGCGCGGAGGGCGAGCGGTTCTACTTCGTGCACTCCTACGGTGTGCGCGACTGGACGCTGAGGACCAACGGCCGCACCCGACCGCCCCTGGTCACCTGGGCCGAGCACGGCGGTGACCGGTTCGTCGCCGCCGTCGAGAACGGCCCGCTGGTGGCCACCCAGTTCCACCCCGAGAAGTCCGGCGACGCCGGCGCTCGCCTGCTCCGCAACTGGGTCGAGGGGCTTCGGCGCCTGTGAGCCGCGGATGAGCAAGGAGCGCGCTCGCCGGCGCGAGGCCCGGGAGCGCGAGGAGGCGATCCGCGCGGCCGCTCGCGCCGACCTCGCCGCCAGGAAGGAGCGCCGTGCGGTCGTACGCCGCTCGGTCACCTCGCGGGTGCCGCGGCGTCGCGGGGGACAGACCGGGATCCTGGCTGCGCGTCGCCGACGCCAGACCGGTGTCCTGGTGTCCATGCTGCTCGCCCTGAACGTGCTGGTCTGGGTGCTGTTCCCGGGGTGGCCGATGCGCGCGATGGTGCTGATCGTCTGCCTGCTGGTGGCACCGGTGCTGCACACGATGCTGTTTCGACGACGATGACCCGATGCCAACCGATCCGAAGGACCTGTGATGAGTGACCACCTCGAGCTGCTGCCCGCCGTCGACATCGCCGGCGGGCAGGCCGTCCAGCTGGTGCAGGGCGTTGCCGGATCGGAGAAGCGCTTCGGCGACCCGGTCGAGGCGGCCCTGCGCTGGCAGGAGGCGGGTGCGGAGTGGATCCACCTCGTCGACCTCGACGCCGCGTTCGGGCGCGGGCACAACCGGGAGCTCACGGCGAGGATCGTCGGAACCCTCGACATCGACGTCGAGATGAGCGGCGGCATCCGGGACGACGGGTCTCTGGCCGCCGCCATGGCCGCCGGCTGCCGGCGGGTCAACATCGGCACTGCCGCCCTCGAGCACCCGGAGTGGTGCGCCCAGGCGATCGCCTCCCACGGCGACCGGATCGCGATCGGTCTCGACGTGCGCGGCCAGACGCTGGCCGCGCGCGGCTGGACCCGCGACGGTGGCGACCTCCACGAGGTGCTGGAGCGTCTCGACGCCGAGGGATGTGCCCGCTACGTGGTCACCGACGTCAACAAGGACGGGATGCTGCAGGGGCCCAACCTGGACCTGCTCCGTGACGTCTGCTCGCGCACCGACCGCCCGGTCGTCGCCTCCGGTGGGATCACCGAGCTCAGCGACCTCGAGGCGCTGATGGGCCTGGTGGAGGTCGGCGTCGAGGGCGCGATCATCGGCACGGCTCTCTACGAGGGTCGCTTCACCCTCGCCGACGCCCTCGACCTCACCTGGCCGGGGCGCCCGCAGCCACGATCGGCGCAGGGCTGATGAGCCTGGCAGTGCGGGTGATCCCCTGCCTCGACGTCGACGCGGGACGCGTGGTCAAGGGGGTGAACTTCAAGGGCCTGCGGGACGCCGGAGACCCGGTCGAGCTGGCCAAGGTCTACGACGCGGACGGTGCCGACGAGCTGACGTTCCTCGACATCTCTGCGTCCCACGAGGGTCGCTCGACCACCATGGAGATCGTCTCCCGGACCGCCGAGCAGGTGTTCATCCCGCTGACCGTGGGCGGCGGCGTGTCCAGCGTGGAGGACGTCGACCGGCTGCTGCGCGCCGGTGCGGACAAGGTGGCCGTCAACACGGCTGCGGTGCGCCGTCCGGAGCTGGTCGCCGAGATCGCCGACCGCTTCGGCAACCAGGTGCTGGTGCTCTCCGTGGACGCGCGCCGCGCCCCCGGCGCACCGTCCGGCTTCGAGGTGACCACCCACGGTGGCCGCACCTCCTCCGGCCTCGACGCGGTGGAGTGGTCGATCCGCGCCGCCGAGCTCGGCGCCGGCGAGATCCTGCTCAACGCGATGGATGCCGACGGCACCAAGGACGGCTTCGACCTCGAGCTGACCCGGTTGGTCCGGGCCGAGGTGTCGATCCCCATCATCGCCAGCGGCGGCGCGGGCGCGGTGGAGCACTTCGCTCCCGCCGTCGACGCCGGCGCCGATGCGGTCCTCGCGGCCTCGGTCTTCCACTTCGGCACGCTCCGCATCCCCGAGGTCAAGCAGGCCCTGCGCGAGGCCGGCCACCCGGTGCGCTGACCGGCCGGCCCCCGAGGGGCTAGGGGTGTCGTTCGGCTCGGGCGCGCGGGCGTCTGCGTGCGCTGCGGCCGGGGGTGTCGGTCGTCGGGGCGGCGCGGGTTCGCCGTACCCCACCAGCACCAGGTTCCCGTAGGAAAGACCAGCTTCCCGTGCTTTGCAAAGCACGGGAAGCTCGGGTTTCCCACGGGACCGTGGGAAACCACGCGACGTGGGTGGTGGGCTCGCTCGTCCAGGCGGCGCGGGTTCGTCGTACCCCACCAGCACCAGGTTCCCGTACGAAAGACCAGCTTCCCGTCCTTTGCAAAGCACGGGAAGCTCGGGTTTCCCACGGGACCGTGGGAAACCCGAGGCCTCACGCCTCAGGCACCCAGCAGTACCCGTACCTCTGCCCGGCCTTCCACTGGGCCCGGGCGGGCCACTCGAAGCTCCAGGTGTACTTCAGCGCCCCGTCGGCCCGGGAGGCGGCGACGTCCTTGCAGGCGGAGTCTCCGCGGGCGGAGGCGTCCTTGGCGAGGTAGCGGGTCCCGGGGGGCAGGTCGACCACGTCGACAGCGCGCCAGGAGTGCTTCTCCGAGCAGACCACGCGGTTGAACCCCGACTTGTCCGGGGCCGAGGTGCCACAGGTGCCGAAACGGTCGAGTGCTCCGGGGCGGCTCAGCACGTCCTTGATCTTCGCCGGGAGGGTGACCAGCTCGCCTTCGGAACGCAACGCGACGATGTCGCAGCGGTACCAGTTCGCCCCCGCGTCGGCCTGCTCGAGCGAGGGGCTGAACCACACCACCTCGAACCTGCTGAGCCGTTGGCTGGTGGTGTCGCCGCCGACGTACTTCCCGGGGGTGTTCGGGCACGCCGCGGCGATCTGGGCCCGGACCGTGCGCGAGTCCACCGCGAGGAGGTGTCCGTCCACGACCGGCGTGAGCTCCCCGACCTTGACCGTCACCGAGGTGTGCGGCTTCCCGCACGGCACGGAGGCGTCCGACGCGACCGGTTCGGTCGCCTGGGCGAGGGAGATCTGGTGGCAGCTGCCCACTGCCGGTGGCGCCGGGGCCGCCGGGGCGGTGCTCACCGAGACGCTGGGGCGAGGCTCCGGTGCGGACGACGCATCCTCGGCGGAGCAGGCCGCGACGACGCCGAGCAGCGCGAATGCCGCTGCCAGCCTGGTGCCCAGCGACCGGGCGCTCATCGGTCGGTCCTGGCCCAGCAGACCGAGCGGCGGTTGCCGGCCTTCCACTCACCCTCGTGGAACCAGGTGTAGCCGAACTCGTAGTCGACCGGGTAGTTCATCCACGCGCCCACCGAGTCGGAGCAGAAGTCGCGCGAACGCACCTGCACCAGCCGGTCACCCGGGTAGGCGTCCTCGGGCTCGCCGAGCTTGATCGTGGTCACGGCCCGCCAGTCGTGCTTCTCGCTGCACGGCACCTTCCGCGACTTCAGCACGCTGGGTCCCTGCGCGCAGCGGAGCCACTGCTCCGGGGGGCGGGCGTTGAAGAGGCCCTTGGCGGTGGTGGGGAGTGCGGCGTACTGAGCTGCGTCGCTCGGTCCGCCGACCAGGTCGCAGCGGTACCAGCGGGCCCCGTCGTCCCAGCCGCGCGGCGACGGGCGGAACCACACCCAGCTCAGCTGGATCCGTAGCGCCAGGCTCTCGTCGACGCCGAGGAACTTCTCGAAGGCCTTCTCACAGATGCCGTAGACCGCCTTCCCGTGCGCACTCGAGTCGTAGACCTTGCCCGTCGCGTCCGGCAGCGTCCCGATCGCGAACGTCTCCGAGGTGTGCGGTTCGCTGCACGGCACCGGTTCGGCGCCGCTGCTCGCCGCCTCGGCGTCCTCCGGTGTCAGTGCGTAGCAGGCCCCGAGCTTGGGCGGTGTCGCCCGGTCGGCAGCAGTCCGCGGCTGCAACGGGGCCGAGCAGGCGGTGAGCAGGGTCGCGACCGCCATCAGGGCCGCGACGGCGCGGCCCCTGGGGCGAGTACGACGAGGCACGTGGCGCTCCCTCTCGGAAAGTGACCGAGTCGCCCCGGGGTCGGCCTGCGGCAGCAATACTCGCCCAGGCAAGGGCGCTCACTGCCCGAGCAGTGCGGAGATCGTACCGCCGAGCTCGTACGCCGACTCGGTATCCGCCTCGGTGACGTCGCCGAGCACCTCGAGCACGTCGTACCCCTGCCGCCAGCCGAGGGCGCCGGTGATCGCGAGCACCGAGCGCACGGCTCCGGTCGTGTCGTAGCGGCCGTGGACGTACAACCCGAAGGGCCGCCTGGTCGTGGCCCCGACCGACGCCTGCCCGCTGCCGTCGTCGGCCAGTGCCCCGCCCACCTGCAGGAAGGTCGAGTCGAAGACGTGCTTGAGAGCACCCGACATGTAGCCGAAGTTCGCGGTGGTCCCGAGCAGGTAGCCGTCTGCGTCGAGGAGGTCCTGGGCTCCCGCCAACCCCGTCGCGAAGTCCAGGGCCTCGCGGGCGACCACCTCGACCCCCTGGATGGCGTCGTCGCTCGCGCCCGCCAGGGCCGCCTCGGTGAGGCGCCGCAGCGACCCCGTGGGGGAGTGGTGCACGACCAGCAGGCGCGTCATGCACGGGAGTCTGTCAAACGCAAGGCCCGGAAGTCCGCCCGTTTTGCCCGCTGGCCGCGTCAGATTTTGACATTACGATCGACGGAGCAGGAAGCGCGCGACGTCGACCGAGAGGGCACCTGAGTGAAGGGGATCATCTTGAACCTCGTCGAGGACGCCGTCGTTGCCGAGCACGGCGCTCCGGTGTGGGACGCGGTGCTCGACGAGGCCCGGCTGGACGGCATCTACACCAGCCTGGGCAACTACCCCGACGGCGACGTGATGCGCCTGCTCGCGGCCTGCTCAGACGTTCTCGGGGTGGCACCGCGGGAGCTGACCCACGAGGTCGGTCGCCGCGCGGTGCTCGGCCTGGCCGTGCGCTATCCGCACCACTTCGCAGGCCACCACTGCCTGCGCACGTTCCTGATGAGCCTCGACGACGTGATCCATGCCGAGGTCCGCAAGCTCTACCCCGAGTCCCGCCCGCCCGAGTTCTGGTTCGAAGGTGACGAGGACGACACGCTTCTGGTCCACTACCGGTCCCCACGACGATTGTGTGCGCTGGCGGTGGGAATGATCCGGGGAGCCGCTGAACACTATGGAGAGACCGTGAGCATCACCCATCACAGCTGCATGCTCGACGGAGCAGACCACTGCACCCTGCTCCTGTCGTTCGAGATCTGACGCGGATGGACCTCCTGTCCCAGCCGACCGGTTCGGCCGAACCCCGTGATGAGCTGCGCCGCCTGCGGCGTGAGCTCCGTCGCGAGCGTGCCCGGCGCCAGGCGGCGGAGTCCATCGGTGAGAGCGCCACCTCCGACCTCTACGACTCGGTCCGCGAGCTCCGGCTCGCCCAGGTCGAGCTGCTCGAACGGGCCGACCAGGCACGGCTCGTCTCCGAGCTGGCCCGGTCGTTGCGCCAGGACCTCGACTCCGCCCAGCTCGTCAACCGGGCCGCTGAGTCGGTGGGGCTGGCGACGGCGGTCGACCGCTGCGACGTACTCCTCGTCGACGCCCACCAGTACTCCGCCCTGCACGGGTCCTGGAGCAGCTCCGAGGACCATGCGCGCCTGCCGCAGCCGCGTTCCTTCGTCGAGCTGCCGGAGCCCTTGGCGGCGATGCTGCTCGATGCCGCCCAGCACCTCGCGCCGCTCCGGATCGAACAGGTCACCAGCGACCCACGCCTCGACGACCAGGGTGCAGCCGAGATCATCGCGGCGCTGGGAGTCCGTGCGCTCGCCGCAACCCCGATCGCGGTCGGCGACGAGGTGGTCGGCTGGCTCCTGCTGCAGTCCGTGGAGCCGCGCACCTGGTTGGCGCGTGAGCTCGCCCTCTGTGACAGCCTCGCGCACGATCTCGTGTCCTCGCTGATCCAGGTGCGGGCCTTCGAGCAGCAGCGCGAGTCCGTGCGCCGGCTGGAGGAGCTCGACCGGGCCAAGGACGCCTTCATCTCGACCGTCAGCCACGAGCTGCGCACGCCCCTGACCAGCATCGTCGGCTACCTCGAGATGTTCAACGACGGCGGGATGGGTCCGTTGACCGAGGACCTGGCCCGCGGTGTCGCGATCATCGAGCGCAACGTCGGTCGGTTGCGGGACCTCGTCGAGGACCTGCTGGCGCTCTCGGCGTACGACGCCGAACAGATCCATCTCGATCTCCAGCCGCTGAGCCTGGGAGCCGTGGTCGACGACTGTCGCGAAGCCCTGCTCCCGGCTGCGGAGAACCGGGGCATCGAGGTGGCGGTCCAGCAGCCCACCGAGCTGCCCTGGATCATGGCCGACCGGATCCAGATTGAACGCGTCGTGCTCAACCTGCTGAGCAACGCCTTGAAGTTCAGCCACGACAACAGTCGCGTCGTGGTCGCACTGAGAGCGGAGGACGCCTCGGTGGTGCTGAGCATCGAGGACACCGGAATCGGCATCCCCGAGCACGAGCAGGAGCGCATCTTCTCCCGGTTCTTCCGATCCTCGCTCTCGATGGCCGACGAGATCCAGGGCACCGGACTCGGCCTGGCGCTGGTGCAGTCGGTGATGGAGTGGCACCAGGGCAGCGTCGAGGTCGACTCGGTCGAGGGGGAGGGCACCGTCGTCACGGTCCGGGTGCCCCGAGCCACCTGATCACTAGGCCCATCCGTCCCTGGGCGGCCCGGCGGGCACCCGCTGCTAGGCTGGCCCGGTCATGATGCGCCAGCTGCTGCTTCGCTGCCGCAGCGAGGGCTGACCAGCCGGACACCTCGCTGCGGAGAGTTCGCGTCGCCCGGCGCCCGTCACTCCCTCGAGAGAAGACCATGACTCTGCAGCACTCAGGATTCACCAACACCCAGCGTGCCAGCGGCATGCCGATCCACCGCTACCGAGCGTTCCCGCCGATCGAGCTGCCCGACCGCACCTGGCCGACGAACCAGATCACCCAGGCGCCCCGCTGGCTGTCCACCGACCTGCGTGACGGCAACCAGGCCCTGATCGACCCGATGTCTCCGGAGCGCAAGCACCGGATGTTCGACCTCCTCGTCGCCATGGGCTACAAGGAGATCGAGGTCGGGTTCCCGTCGGCCAGCGAGACCGACTTCTCCTTCGTGCGCCAGCTGATCGAGCGCGACAAGGTCCCCGAGGACGTGACGATCTCGGTGCTGACCCAGGCGCGTGAGGACCTGATCGAGCGGACCACCCAGTCGCTGGTCGGCGTGCACCACGCCAACATCCACCTCTACAACGCACTGGCCCCGTTGTTCCGACGGGTGGTCTTCCGGGCCGGTCGCGACGAGGTCAAGGACATCGCCGTGCGCGGCACCGAGCTGCTGATGAAGTACGCCGAGGCGAACCTCGACAAGACCGTCATCGGCTACGAGTACTCACCGGAGATCTTCACCAGCACCGAGCTGCCGTTCTCGGTCGAGGTGTGCGAGGCCGTCTCCGACGTGTGGCAGCCGGCGGACGGTCGCGAGATCATCCTGAACCTCCCGGCGACGATCGAGGTCGCGACGCCCAACGTCTACGCCGACCAGATCGAGTGGTTCTCCCGGCAGCTGACCAGGCGCGAGCACACGACCATCAGCCTGCACCCGCACAACGACCGTGGCACCGCGGTGGCGGCCACCGAGCTGGCGATGATGGCAGGCGCCGACCGGGTCGAGGGATGCCTGTTCGGGCACGGCGAGCGCACCGGCAACGTCTGCCTGGTGACGCTGGGCATGAACCTGTTCAGCCAGGGCATCGACCCGCAGATCGACTTCTCCGACATCGACGAGATCCGGCGCACGGTGGAGTACTGCACCCAGCTCCCGGTGCACCCGCGGCACCCCTACGCCGGCGACCTCGTCTACACCGCGTTCTCCGGGTCGCACCAGGACGCGATCAAGAAGGGTCTCGAGGCGCTCGAGGAAGAGGCAGCACAGGCCGGTCACCCGGTGGCCGAGCACCCCTGGGAGGCGCCGTACCTGCCGATCGACCCCAAGGACGTCGGCCGCACCTACGAGGCCGTGATCCGTGTCAACAGCCAGTCCGGCAAGGGCGGCGTGGCCTACGTGATGAAGTCCGAGCACAAGCTCGACCTCCCGCGCCGGCTGCAGATCGAGTTCAGCCGCGTCGTCCAGGAGCGCACCGACGGCGAGGGCGGTGAGATGACCTCCGAGGCCATCTGGGACTCCTTCCAGCGGGAGTACCTCAACCGGCTGACCCCGCTGCAGCTCGACTCGGTGCACACGTCATCGGCGGCAGGGGAGAAGGACCAGCTGACGGTGAACGTGTTCGTCGAGGGCGACCTCCGCGAGCTGCGCGGTTCCGGCAACGGCCCCATCGCTGCGTTCGTCGAGGCGATCAACGCCCTGCCCGACGACTTCGACGTGCGGGTGCTCGACTATCACGAGCACGCGTTGTCGTCCGGTGGAGACGCCATCGCTGCGGCGTACGTCGAGTGTGCCGTCGGAGACGAGATCCTGTGGGGCGTGGGGCTCGACGCGAACATCGTCACCGCGTCCCTCAAGGCGGTCATCTCCGCGGTCAACCGCCGCGCCTGAGGGCGACCGCGAAGGGGCAGGTCAGGCCAGCGGCAGGGTGACCGTGAACGTCGTCCCGATGCCTTCGGCCGAGGTGACGTCGACCTGGCCGTCGTGGCTCTCCACGATGGTCTTCACGATCGACAGCCCGAGGCCGGAGCCCTGGATGGCCTGCTCCTGCACGGTCGAGCTCCGGAAGAACCGGCCCCACACCATGTCCATGTCCTGTGCGGAGATGCCGAGGCCGGTGTCGGTCACGGTCAGGACGGCTGAGCCGGTGGTGGGCTGGGACCCGACCTCGATGTGGATCCGGCCGCCGTCCTCGGTGAACTTCACGCCGTTGGTGAGCAGGTTGGTCACCGCTCGCTCGAGGTGGTTGGCGTCCCCGCAGACCAGGACGGGAGAGTCGGGCAGGGTGTAGGCCAGCTCGAGCTTGCGGTTCGCCAGCATGGAGGCGACCGAGCTGGCGCTCTCGTTCACGACGTCGCGCAGGTCGATCGTGATGGGTCGTTCGGGCCAGGACTCGCGGTCGAAGGTGGCGAGCAGCAGCAGGTCGTCGGCGAGCTTGAGCAGCCGTCCGCCGTTGCGCGCGATCACGTCGACCATGTGCTGCTGGTCCGGTTCGAGCTCGCCGAGCAGGCCGTCCCCGAGCATCTCGGCGCTGCCGATGATGCTGCTCATGGGGGTGCGCAGCTCGTGGCTCACGGTCGAGACGAAGTCGTCCTTGGCCCGGTCGAGGTCCTGGAGCCGCGAGACGACCTCCCGCTCGCGTCGCAGGGCCCTGATCAGGATCTCCTGGCTGCGGCGGGTGTCGGTGATGTCGTTGGCCACGAACAGGTAGCCGATCAGCCCCCCGAAGGTGTCCGTGACCGGGTTGGTGGTCATCGAGACGCGCAGCTGCGGGCGGCCCAGGGGGAGCCAGGTCCAGTCCCGGGTCTGGGGGGACAGGTCGCCGGAGGCCTGTCCGACGACCGCCTCGAACGGGCTCCGGTCGGGTTCCCGGACCGCGAACAGAGCCAGGTCCTGACCGCTGATGAAGTCGACGAAGTCACGACCCGTGGCCGAGGCGGCGTCGATGCCGAGCATGTGCTCGGCGCCGGTGTTGAACAGCGTGATCCGGCCGGCCAGGTCGGTCCCGACGAAGGCGATGGTGCGGGCAGATCGCAGCAGGTTCTGGATCATGTCTGCGTCCTGGCGTGCCTCGGTCACGTCGGTCGCGGAGATGACGACGGTGAGGGGCGCGTCCTCGGCGGTGCGGTGGACGGCGCTGGAGAACACGATGGCGCGCTGCCCCCCGTCGCGGGTCCGCAGCTGCGCCTCGCCGCTGCGGGGCAGACCCGCAGGATCGGCGAACACGGCGGCCACACCGCTTCGCTCGCCCTCGGCGAAGAGCAGGTCCCACACCGGCCGGCCGACGAGCTCCTCCTCGGCGAAGCCGGTGTGGTCGGTCGTCATCTGGTTGGCTGCGATCACCGTCCCGGCTCGGTCGGTGAGGACCAGCATGCTCCTGGAGGTGTCGATCACCGCACGCGTGTAGTCGCGCTCTGCCTGCAGGCGTGCCTGGGCCTCGCGCGACTCGGTCACGTCGAGCAGGTGCAGGGAGAACGTGGCGCGGCCGTCGGGCGCCTGGATCGGGGAGAGGGTGGCGTCGAGCCTCGTCCGTGGCTGGTCGACGACCTCGAGGAGGCCCGCCCAACCGGTGGCCTCCCCACGGATGATCTGGCGTGCGGCCTCCGGCAGCTCTGCCGAGACCAGCACCTCGTCGACCCGCAGGCCGGAGAGCTCTTCGGGCGAACGCTGCAGCAGCGCGGCAGTGGCTGCGTTGCAGTCGGAGAAGCGCAGCTCGCCGTCCCGCCGGGTGACGATCGCGACAGGAACGCGGGACTCGGTGAAGCTCCGGGTGAAGACGCTGTCACTCGCGAGCGCCCGTGCCAGCGCGACGTCGCGCTGCTGCATCGCTCTGGTCAAGGGGAGCCCGACCAGCGCGAGGCAGATCAGGTAGAGCTGTGCGTGCTGGGTGCTGGTGCCGGGGCCTGTGTCCAGGAACTGCGCGAACGGTCCCCGGTCGATCTGGGTGAACAGGGTCACCGCGCCGGCGAAGGCGACCTGCTCGAGCAGCAGGACCAGCTCGCTGAAGCGGACGGCAGCCCAGACCAGGACCGGTAGGGCGGCAAATCCCAGCGTGAAGTCCGAGGACCCGAACGTGAGCGCGATGACGCCGAGCAGCAGCAGCACCTGCAGGACCAGCTCGGGAGCACCGGTTCGGGGGGTGGTCCGGGAGGCGGGCCACCGGATCAGGGCGAAGGGCGCGAGCAGCACGACAGCGGCGCCGTGCGCCGGGACCACCAGCGCGACCGTGGACAGGAACGAGGCATCGAGCAGCAGCGCATAGGTCAGGCCGATGCCGAGACCCGCGACGACGGCGCCACCGGCAGCGATCGTGAACAGGCGCCAGACGTCCATCACGTCATCCATCCGCTTGCCCACGTAGCGGATGAGCAGGGTGGTCACGAAGATCGTCTCCGCCACGTCGGCCACCCCCAGCAGGGCCGACACCGCGACCGAGCGACCGGCGAGGAGGTTGGCCAGAGCGAAGGCGACGCCCAGGGCGGCGTACGTGGCGGGACGCTGGCTGCGCGTCGCGAGGAGCGCCGTGATCACCCCGACCCCGGCGGCCGGCCACCAGGCTGCCGTCGTGCCCGTGGCCTGGGCAACCTCGAGGGCAACGATGCCCACGACGAAGCTCGCCAGGACGCCCCCGCCCACGAGCAAGCGTCCCGAACCCCTTCTGTTGCGTTGCACGACTTGATTCTTACCCAGACACCCTGTTCGCACAGGGTATTGAGCCAGCCCGTCGGCGGACAATTCCACAAAGGGTGGGCTTTGCGTGAAAAACTGCTCACATGAGCTTGATTTCAGAGCGGATCGGCCAGTTCTTCCATGACGGGCACCGTCTCGAGTACACCGAGTACGGCGGCGGCGAACGCTGGGTCGTGCTGATCCACGGCCAGCTGATGCCGCGACGGATGCACGAGCGACTCGCCCGCCACCTGGCCTCGGCCGGCGCACACGTGCTCACCGTGGACCTCCTGGGTCACGGGCGCTCCGACCGGCCGGACGACCCGCTGGAGTACTCCATGACCGCCTTCGGCGAGCAGGTCATCTCGCTGCTCGACGACCTGGGGATCGAGCAGGCGGTGATCGGGGGCACCTCCCTGGGGGCCAACGTGTCGCTCGAGGTCGCTGCGATGGCCCCGGAGCGGGTGCGCGGCATCATCGCGGAGATGCCGGTGCTCGACAACGCGCTCGAGGCCGGGATCCTGGCGTTCGCGCCGCTGCTGTTCGCGTCGCGGTTCCTCCCGGCCAGCATCACCGGGCTGCGCCTGGTCACTCGGGCAGTGCCGCGCGGGCTGGTCCCCTTCTGGGCCGGGATCGCCCTGGACACCCTCGACCAGCGCCCGTCGTCGATGGCGGCAGTCATCCACGGGATCTTCTTCGGACGGGTGGCGCCCTCCTCGCGGCTTCGCCAGCGGATCGACGTACCCGCCCTGGTCGTGGGCCACCCCCGGGACCCGGTGCACCCGGCAGCGGATGCTGCGATGCTCGCGGAGGAGCTGCCGGACAGCACCTTCGTGGAGGCCCACAGCATCCTGGAGTGGCGCGCGCGACCGCAGCGGTTGTCCTCGATCGCCGCGGACTTCGTGGCCCGTTGCTTCGAGGCGGACAACGTTGCCCGCCGGGTCCGGGGCTGAGCCGGCCAGCGTTGGCCCGGCCGGCCCGCAGGGCGGCCGAACAGGTTCCGTGGATGCGGCCGTGCCCGTCTCCATGAGCCGCTAAGGTTCTGCTACGCCCGCGGGGAGGGACTCGTTCAGCATGTCGTCACGCTCGACCCTGGTATCCGGGATCCAGCGGCTCCTGACCGGGGAGCACGCTGACCCGCGTGCTGCCCAGGGTCTGTTCCTGATCCCGGTCCTCGTGGAGCTCGCGTTCCACTTCGCGGCCGGCCGCGAGCACGACCCCTACATCACCTACGGCAGCTGCGTCCTGCTCGGAGCCACGCTGGCCGCGGTCGCGATCGGTCGGGGATTCCTCGCCGATCGCTGGACGATCTGGCTCCCGGTGCTCGACATCACGGCGCTCGGCGTGTTCCAGCTCTCCGACGGGCCGGCGATCGGGATCGCCGTGGCGTTCCCTGCGCTGTGGCTCGGGCTCCAGTACGGCCGCCGCGGGGTGCGCATCGCGGTGACGACCGTGCTGCTGGCGTTCGTGTTCCCTGCGCTCGTCGTGCTAGGCCCCACCCTGGCGACGGTGACCCAGGTCTCCCGAGTGACGCTGATGTCCCTGATCTGCTCGGGAGCAGTGGCCCTGACCGCGGAGCTGTGGAAGCTCCAGGTGGAGCGGAACCGCAGCAGCACCAGCCGGCTGGAGCTGGCGATGGCAGACCTGATCGAGCAGCGCCGGCTGACCCGCACGATCGTCAACGGGGTGGACGTCGGGCTGGTGGCGCTGGACGCCCAGGGCGCCTACGACTCCACCAACCCGCGCCAGCAGGACTTCATGAACCTGGCCTTTCCCGACGGCCACGCCGGGATGGCGGGTCAGACCGGGTTCGTCTTCGACGCCGACGGTGTCACCCTGCTGGCCAGTGAGCTGATGCCCACGGTCCGCGCCGCCCAGGGTGAGGCCTTCCGCGACAACCTGATCTGGGTGGGTCAGGACCCCAACGAGCGACGTGCGCTGGCGGTGTCGTCCACGCCGTACTTCCGGGCCGACGGCACCTTCGGCGGGGCCGTTCTCGCCTACCACGACATCACCGAGCTGGTGCTCGCGTCGCGGATCAAGGAGGAGTTCGTGGCCTCGGTGAGCCACGAGCTGCGTACGCCGCTCACCTCGATCGTCGGCTACGTCGACATCATCCTCGACGACGCAGAGGACCTGCCCGGCGACGTGCACGACTACCTGCTCACCGTGCAGCGGAACGCCCGGCGGCTGCACCGCCTCGTCGACGACCTGCTCTCCACCGCGCTCCAGTCGGTCACGACCGTGCTCGACGTGGAGCCGCTCTCGGTGACCGAGCTCCTGCAGCGCTCGGCGATCGAGGCAGCGCGGTCCGCAGCGGCCGCCGGACTGACCTTCGAGTGCGACACCTCCGGGGCCGGTGCCCCCTTGGTGATCAACGGGGACGGGGAACGGCTCGCCCAGGTGTTCGACAACCTGTTCAGCAACGCCGTGAAGTACACCCCCCCTGGCGGACGGGTCGAGGCCCACGTCACGCGGGACGAGCGGCACGCCGTCATCCGGGTCACCGACACCGGCCGCGGCATCTCGCCGGCCGAGCTCGAGGAGGTGTTCACCAAGTTCTTCCGGAGCAGGACCGTCCTGAGCGACTCGATCCCGGGCATCGGACTCGGCCTGGCGATCACGAAGACCATCGTCGACGCCCACGGTGGCGACGTCTCTGCGACCAGCGAGCTCGGCAAGGGCACCTCGTTCGAGGTCCGGCTCCCGCTCGCCGGTGCCCACGTCCCGACCAGCTGAGAGCTCGCCCGGCGGCGGGTCGCTCCCGGTTGTCACCGGGGCGGGGGACAATGTGCCCATGCCCCTGTACAGCGACGAAGCCATCGTGCTGCGGACGCACAAGCTGGCAGAGGCAGACCGGATCATCACGCTGCTCACCCGCCAGCACGGAGTCGTCCGGGCCGTGGCCAAGGGAGTACGACGCACCTCCTCGCGCTTCGGCTCCCGGCTCGAGCCGTTCACGCACGTCGACCTGCAGCTGGCCGTCGGGCGCAACCTGGACACGATCACCCAGGCCGAGACCCGGGCGCCCTACGGGGCGGCCATCTCTGCCGACTACGACCTCTACACGACCGCGAGCGTGATGCTGGAGACGGCCGAGCGGCTGGTCTCCGAGGAGCGGCAGCCCTCGGTGCAGCAGTACCTCCTCCTGCTGGGCGCGCTGCGGGCGATGACCGCGAGCGAGCACCGGGCGGGCGACGTGCTCGACTCGTTCCTGCTGCGGTCCCTGTCGGTCGCGGGCTACGCACCGTCGTTCTCCGCCTGCGCCAACTGCGGCCTCGAGGGACCGCACCGCGCGTTCAGCCCTGCGGCCGGGGGCACGCTGTGCCCGACCTGCCGGGTCCCGGGGTCGGCCAGCCCTGCCCCCGAGACGTTGCTGCTCCTCGGTGCCCTGCTCGCCGGTGACTGGGCCGTGGTCGACCCGTCGGACAAGCGTCACCGGCGCGAGGCGCGCGGCCTGGTGGCGGCCTTCGTCGCCTGGCACCTCGACCGTGGGCTGAGGTCGATGCCCTACGTGAGCGAGGGATGAGCGTGCGGCGATCCCCCCGACGACAGGTGCGACGCCCCGACCCGCATCCGTCGGGCGCCGTGCCGCCCGCGATCCCGCTCGAGCAGGTGCCCGAGCACGTCGCGGTGATCATGGACGGCAACGGACGCTGGGCCAAGCAGCGCGGTCTGCCCCGCACGGCCGGCCACGAGCAGGGTGAGCACTCCCTGTTCGACGTGGTCGAGGGAGCGATCGAGATCGGGATCAAGGCGATCTCCGCCTACGCGTTCTCCACCGAGAACTGGTCGCGGTCAGCGGACGAGGTGAAGTTCCTGATGGGCTTCAACCGCGACGTGATCCGGCGTCGCCGCGACGAGATGCACGAGCTCGGCGTGCGCGTCCGCTGGGCGGGGAGGACCCCGCGGCTGTGGCGCTCGGTGATCAAGGAGCTCCGGGTCGCCGAGGAGCTGACCCGCGACAACGACGTCCTGACGCTGACGATGTGCGTCAACTACGGCGGCCGGGCCGAGCTCGCCGACGCCGCCCGGGCGATGGGCCAGGACGTGGCGGCCGGGCGGCTCAACCCCGACCGGATCGACGAGCGGACCTTCGCCCGCTACCTCTACGTCCCCGACGTCCCGCAGGCCGACCTGGTCTGGCGCACCTCCGGTGAGCAGCGGCTGAGCAACTTCATGCTGTGGCAGGCGGCCTACGCCGAGATGGTCTTCAGCGACGTGCTCTGGCCCGACGTCGACCGACGCCACCTCTGGGCCGCCGTGGAGACCTACGCGAGCCGCAACCGTCGCTACGGCTCCGCCTAGAAACCCCCGTCGCCGACACGTCGCAGATGAACAAGAAAACGTCGCCGACACGTCGCAGATGAACAACGATTCGGCGCCGAGACGTCGCAGATTCGTGCACGTTCCGGGTGCCTGTGGACGACGAAAGCGCCACGCGCGCGAAACCCGGAGGCTCTCCTCCATGTTGCGTCCGTTCCTCGACCCGGGACAGCCACTGCTGGACGGGCGATTCCCGCTGCCGCTCGACGTCCCCTTCACCCACGGCGAGGCGCGCGCCCACGGGCTGCGGTCCAGCGACCTCGGCGTGCTCTGCCAACAGGGCTACCTGCGGCGGATGCTGGCCGGCGTGTACGTCGCCACGCAGGCACGTGACTGCTTGTCACTGCGAGCCGCCGCGCTGCGAACCGTCGTACCCCCTGATGCCGTGGTGACCGATCGCACCGCGGGCTGGCTGCACGGCGCCAACATGATCCTCGCTCCGGGTGACCACCTCCGGGTGCCGAAGGTGTCCATGTTCGTGAACCGGGAGGGCGCCCGGCTGCGCAACGACCTCGCCCGCAGCGGCCAACGCACCCTGCCGGCTGGGCACGTCGTCGAGATGCACGGCCTCCGGGTGACGACGCCGCTACGCACGGCCTGTGACCTCGGGCGGCTGCTGCCCCGCGACTCCGCGTTCGCCGCTCTCGACAGCATGCTCGGCCTCGGTGCGTTCGACCGCCATCAGCTCTGGTGCGAGGTCGACCGGTTCCGCGGCATGCGCGGAGTGCGGCAGCTCCGCGGGTTCGCGCCGCTTGCCGACGGTCGCGCCCAGTCGCCGGGGGAGTCGGTCACCAGGCTGCGCTGGCTGGACATGCTGACCTTGCCCGAACCCGAGCTCCAGATCGAGGTGCCCAGCCCGTACGGCTGGTCGTACTGGCTCGATCTCGGGGTCGAGGAGCTCCGCTTCGCCATCGAGTACGACGGAGAGGAGTGGCATCACCGCACGATCGAGCAGCGCGAGCACGACGAGAGACGCCGACGTCACCTGCGCGAGTCTGAGGGCTGGCTGATCGTGGCGGTGACCAAGGTCGACGTCTGGGGCAACGACCGCGACATCGAGAGCATCCTGCTGAACGGGCACCGAGAGGCGAGGCGGCGGCTGGGTGTGAGCTAGAGGAACAGCCCCGTCGTGCGCAGCATCCACTCGGTCTCGCGGTCGTGCTCGCCCTTCTCGGTGTGCGGGGGCCGAACGTCCTGGGTCGTGACCATGTCTTCCGGGCGGATCCTCGGTGGGAGCTTGGCGTACTTGCCGGCCCCACCGTCATCCGGCTGCGCTGTGTCCTGGACCTGCGTTGACATCTGACCTCCCGACCGAGTCTTCCTCGATCCTACGTCGCAGGTCCAGCGTTCATCCGCGACGAGTCGGCGACTTCTCAGCGTTCATCTGCGACGTGTCGGCGACTTCTCAGCGTTCATCCGCGACGAGTCGGCGACTTCTCAGCGTTCATCTGCGACGTCTCGGCGACGTTTCAGCGTTCATCTGCGACGTCTCGGCGACGGTTTGTCAGCCGGGGGTGTTGCCGGAGCAGGAGGAGCAGGTGCCGAAGATCTCGAGGGTGTGGCTGACCGCGGAGTAGCCGTGGGCCGAGGCGACCGAGCGGGTCCACTGCTCGACGGTGGGGCCTTCGACCTCGACCGTGGCTCCGCAGGAGCGGCAGACCAGGTGGTGGTGGTGGTTGCCACTGCAGCGCCGGTAGATGCTCTCGCCGGTCTCGGTGCGCAGGGAGTCGATGCCGCCGGAGTCGGCCAGCGCCTGCAGGGCTCGGTAGACCGTGGAGAGACCGACCTGCTCGCCGCGCTCGGAGAGCAGGGCGTGGATCTCCTGGGCACTGCGGAAGTCGTCGAAGCTCTCCATCACCGAGGCGATCGCCCGGCGCTGCCGGGTGGGTCGGGCCCCGGCTGTGGTGGCCGGCGAAGAGCCGTGCTCAGTGCTCGTCATAGTGGCCTCCGTGCGGCGCGTGCCGGTGTCCGCCGTGGATGTAGTCGACGTGGTCTCCGTGCTCGACGGCCGGATGCCCGCAGCCCGGTCCGTGCAGGTGGCCATGGGGTTCGTCCACGGTGTCGTGCTGGTCCGCTGGCGTCCCGACCACCTCCGCCGGGAACGGCATCTGCGCGCGCCGTCGGTGCTGGACGACGAGTCCGAGCGGTGCCGTGAGCGCGAATCCTGCGAGCGCTACCAGGACGATCGTGGCCCCGGGGGGCACGTCCGCGAAGGCCGAGACGCCCACGCCGCCGACCGCTGCGATGATGCCGGCGGTCATCGCGCCGAGCATCGTGGTCCGGAAGCCTCGCGAGAACTGCTGCGCCGTGGCCACCGGGATGATCATCAGCGCGCTGACCAGGAGCAGGCCCACCGTGCGCATCGCCACGCTCACCGTGACGGCGGCCAGGACCGAGATCAGCACGTTGTAGAACCGGATCGAGAGCCCGGTGGTCCGGGCGTAGTCCTCGTCGTTGGCCACCGAGAACAGCTGTGGCAGCAGCCCGAACGAGAGCACCAGGACCACCACGGCGAGGACGACGCTGACCAGCATCGCCGACGGGGAGATCGTGGTGATCGACCCGAAGAGGTACTGCTGCAGGGCGAAGACACCGTCGCCGGCCAGGGACACGAGCAGCAGTCCGCCCGCGATGCCGCCGTAGAACAGCAGCGCGAGCGCGACGTCCCCCGTGGCCTTCCCGGTGGAACGGATCAGCTCGATCATCAGGGCCCCGAGGATCGCGACGACCACGGCCGTGAACGTCGGCGAGGTGCCCGTGAGCAGGCCGAGGGCGACGCCGGTGACCGCGACGTGCCCGATCCCGTCGCCCATCAGGGAGAGGCGCCGCTGCACCAGGTAGGTGCCCACGGCGGGTGCTGCGAGACCCGTCACCATGGCGGCGACGAGCGCCCGGATCATGAACGGAGCGGTGAACAGGTCCATCACGGCCCTCCTTCCCAGGGGGCCCTGACCTGCGGACGGAGCACCGGTGACGTGCTGGGCCGGTGATGGTCGTGGCCTCCGCGCGAGTCCTGCTCGGTGGGCGAGAGGTGCGGCGGACCGTCGTAGGCGATGCGGCCCTCACGCAGGACCACCGACCGCTGGATCACCTCCGCGAGGTGCCCGAGCTCGTGGAGTACGACGACGATGGTCGCCCCGTCGTGCGCCAGCGAGGCGAGGATGCCCGCGATCGCCTCCTGGCTGGCCAGGTCGACACCCGCATTGGGCTCGTCGAGCACCAGGAGCTCGGGGTCACCTGCGAGGGTCCGGGCGATCAGCACGCGCTGCTGCTGGCCGCCGGAGAGTGTGGAGACCTGGTGGCGGGCGCGGTCCTCGAGACCGACGGCCTCGAGGGCATGCCGGACGGCGACCCGGTCGGACCGGCGGGCGGGGGAGAAGGGGCGTCGACGGGACAGCCGCCCGGCGGCCACCACCTCGGTGACCGTGGACGGCACGCCCTGGGCGATGGGGGAGCGTTGCGGCACGTAGCCGAGCCGGTGCCAGCTCCGGAAGTCGGTCAGCGGCTGGTCGAACAACCGCACCTCACCCTCGCTGGGCTGGTGCAGTCCGACCATGGCCTTGACCAGGGTGGACTTCCCGGAGCCGTTCGCCCCGAGCAGTGCGACCACCTCGCCCGGGTGCACGGTGAGGTCGATGCCGCGCACGATCGGTCGTCCGCCGAGGGAGACGGCAACCGAGCGCGCCTCGAGCACGGGGCTGCTCATCGGCAGCCACCTGCCTTCTCCAGTGCGGCGAGGTTCTCCCGCATCAGGCTCAGGTAGTCCTGGTCCGCGTCGGCGGACGTCAGCCCCTCGATCGGGTCGAGGACACCGGTCTCGATCCCCACGTCGGAGGCCAGCGTGTCGGCGAACTTGGTGGTGGCCAGCCGCTCGCTGAAGACGGTGGTGATCTTGTCGGTGCGGATCAGGTCGGCGAGCTCGGCGAGGTGGCGCGGCGAGGGCTCGGCTCCGGGCGAGAGCCCGGCGATCGGGCGGAAGTCGAGGTCGTAGCGACTGCCGAAGTAGCCGAAGGCGTCGTGGCTGACCACGACCGTGCGCGTTCGGCAGCTGGCGAGGCCGGACCGCACCTCCTGGTCGAGGGCACTCAGGTCGGTCTGTAGCTCGGCGTTGGCGGCGCGGTAGTCGGCGGCGTGGGCCGGGTCGCTCTCCGCGATGGCGGAGGTGAAGGCGGTGGCCACCTCTGCCATCAGGGTCGGGTCGAGCCAGAAGTGTGGGTCGAGCCCGTTCCCGTCCTCGCCCGGCTGCAGCCCGACCACCTCGGCGGCGTCGACGACCTGGTCGGGCCGGTCGTTGCGCAGCGCGTCGTCGACGGCCGGTTGCAGGCCGGACTCGTAGAGCAGCACGGAGGCGCCGTAGAGGTCCGCGGTCCGGCGCGGTGACAGCTCGAGGTCGTGCGGCTCGGCGCCGGGTGCGGTCAGGGTGGTCACGTCTGCATGGTCGCCGACGATGCGCTCGGCCACGAACTGGAGCGGGTAGAAGGACGCCACGACCTCCGGCTTGCCGGAGTCGGCCGTCGCGCCGCACCCGCTCAGGGCGGCGCCCAGCAGGAGCATCCCCGACGCCGCCCCGGCCACTCCCGCGGCTGCGCTGACGGTCGGTCGACGAAGGCTCATGACAATGATTGTCAATGAACATGAGAACCATTGTCAACTCGGCAGGATGCCCGCCGGCACGCGCGCCGGCACCAGGACCTAGGGTCGGCCAGATGCTGGTCGTGAACAGGTTCCGCGTGCCCGAGGAGGGCGCCGTCGAGTTCCGGGCCGACCTCGAGGTCGCCCTCGAGGCGCTGGCCGACCGGGTCGGGTACGCCGGGGGACACCTCGGTCGCAACGTCGACGACCCGACCCTGTGGACGATGGTGACCGTGTGGAAGGACGTCGGCAGCTACCGGCGCGCCCTCTCGGCGTACGACGTGAAGATGCGCGCCGTCCCGCTGCTCAGCCGCGCCGTGGACGAGCCGTCCGCCTACGAGTCCCTCGACGGTGAGCTGAACCGCTCGCAGCCACGGGAACTCGGGTGAACGTGGCCGGAACCGCTCGGTAGGGTTGGCCCTCGCCGCCCCCAGCCAGCGGGCGGCACGCCCTCTGCTCAGGAGCATCCCCGTGGCCAAGCCGCCCCCGTCTGCCGTCGACAACGTCGTCTCCCTCGCGAAGCGCCGGGGGTTCGTCTACCCCTGCGGCGAGATCTACGGGGGCACCCGTTCCGCCTGGGACTACGGGCCGCTGGGTGTGGAGCTCAAGGACAACATCAAGCGCCAGTGGTGGCGCTCGGTGGTGCAGTCCCGCGACGACGTCGTGGGCCTCGACTCGAGCGTGATCCTCCCGCGCCAGACCTGGGAGGCCTCGGGCCACGTGGCGACGTTCAGCGACCCGCTGACCGAGTGCCAGTCCTGCCACAAGCGCTTCCGGGCCGACCACCTCCAGGAGGAGTACGCCGAGAAGAAGTCGATCGAGAACCCCGACGACGTCGACCTCGCCACGCTGGCCTGCCCCAACTGCGGCACCCGTGGCGCGTGGACCGAGCCGCGCCAGTTCTCCGGCCTGCTCAAGACCCATCTCGGTGTGCTCGAGGACGAGGGTGGTCTGCACTACCTCCGTCCCGAGACCGCGCAGGGGATCTTCCTCAACTTCGCCAACGTGGTCACCAGCTCGCGGAAGAAGCCGCCGTTCGGCATCGGCCAGATCGGCAAGAGCTTCCGCAACGAGATCACCCCCGGCAACTTCATCTTCCGCACCCGCGAGTTCGAGCAGATGGAGATGGAGTTCTTCGTCAAGCCCGGTGAGGACGAGGAGTGGCACCAGTACTGGATCGACGAGCGCACCCGCTGGTACACCGACCTGGGCATCAACCCCGAGAACCTGCGCCACTACGAGCACCCGGTGGAGAAGCTGAGCCACTACTCCAAGCGAACCGTCGACATCGAGTACCGCTTCAACTTCGCCGGCTCGGAGTGGGGTGAGCTCGAGGGCATCGCCAACCGGACCGACTTCGACCTGCGCACCCACTCCGAGCACTCCGGGCAGGACCTGTCCTACTTCGACCAGGCGGCTGACGAGCGCTATCTGCCCTATGTCATCGAGCCTGCGGCCGGTCTGAGCCGCAGCCTGATGACGTTCCTGGTCGACGCCTACACCGAGGACGAGGCGCCGAACACCAAGGGTGGCGTCGACAAGCGCACCGTGCTCAAGCTCGACCCGCGCCTGGCGCCGGTCAAGGTGGCGGTGCTGCCGCTCAGCCGCAACGAGGCGCTCACGCCGAAGGCCAAGGCGCTGGCCGCGGAGCTGCGCGCCAGCTGGTCGGTGGAGTTCGACGACGCGGGTGCCATCGGCCGCCGCTACCGTCGCCAGGACGAGATCGGCACGCCCTACTGCGTCACCGTGGACTTCGACACCCTGGAGGACGGCGCCGTCACCGTGCGTGAGCGGGACACCATGGGGCAGGAGCGGATCTCCCTCGAGGGCCTGCGCACCTGGTTCGCCGAGCGACTCGTCGGGTGCTGACCTCATCGCCCGCGTGGAACGGCGAATGACCACGAGTGCGCCGTTTTCACGGCAGAATGTGCCTGTGACACCACCTCGCCGGGTCCATCGTGCCCTCATCGTCGGCCTGCTCGCCCCGGCCCTCCTGCTCGCCGGGTGCGGCGGCGCGGACGAGAAGGCGGCCAAGAAGACCGAGGCCAGCGTCGACCTTCCCCAGGGCAACGTGAAGGTCCCGGACGGCGTCGAGCTGACCGAGGCCGGCACGGTCCTGGACTTCGGCGCCACGGCCACGGTTGCCTACGAGCCGAACACCCAGCGCAGCTCGGTGCTGCAGCTGACGGTGAACTCCGTGCGCGAGGGGTCCCTCGCCGACTTCAGCGGCTACCAGCTCGACGACCGCACCAAGAAGTCGCGTCCCTACTACGTCCGGGTCACGGTGAAGAACGTCGGCGCCGGTGACCTCAGTCGCACCGGAGTCCCGCTGCTGGCCGTCGACAAGACCAACACTCTGATCCAGCCCTCCAGCTTCAACAACAGCTTCGAGAAGTGCCCGTCCAACCCGCTGCCCGCCGGGTTCGGCGCGGGCAAGCAGGTGCAGGAGTGCCTCGTCTACCTGGTGCCCAACGAGGGCACCCTGGAGGCGATGAGCTTCCGTCCGGTCCAGGCCTTCGAGGCGATCCGGTGGGAGGGCCCGATCCAGCCGGTGCAGGCAGAGAAGCAGAAGAAGAACAAGAAGGGCAGCAAGAAGAAGGCGAACCCCTGAGCGCCGCCACCGCCCTGCCCACCCTGCCGCCGCCCCTGCGGCTGGGGTCGCTCGAGGTGGCCACTCCCGTGGTGCTCGCCCCGATGGCCGGCATCACCAACGCCGCCTACCGTCGTCTCTGCCGTGAGCAGGGTGCGGGCCTCTACGTCTGCGAGATGATCACCAGCCGGGGGCTGGTCGAGGGCGACAGCACGACCAGGCAGATGCTGGTCTTCGACGAGCTCGAGAACGTCCGTTCGGTGCAGCTCTACGGCACCGACCCGGCGTACGTCGGCCGGGCGACCGAGATCCTGTGCTCGGAGTACGGCGTCGCCCACGTGGACCTCAACTTCGGCTGCCCCGTGCCCAAGGTGACCCGCAAGGGTGGCGGGGCGGCACTGCCCTGGAAGCGGACCCTGCTCGGCGAGATCCTCGACGCCGCGGTCAAGGCCGGTGCCCGCTACGACGTGCCGGTGACCATGAAGACCCGCAAGGGCATCGACGAGGACCACCTGACCTACCTCGACGCCGGACGGATCGCCCAGCAAGCCGGCGCCGCAGCCATCGCCCTGCACGGACGCACCGCGATCCAGGGCTACTCCGGCACCGCTGACTGGGACGCGATCTCGCGTCTGGTCGAGCACGTGGACATCCCGGTGCTCGGCAACGGCGACATCTGGGAGGCAGCTGACGCCCTGCGGATGATCGAGCAGACCGGGGCCGACGGCGTCGTCGTGGGACGCGGTTGTCTCGGCCGGCCCTGGCTCTTCCGCGACCTGGCAGCGGCCTTCGCAGGTGAGGAGGTGGCCACGTTGCCGAGCCTGGGCGAGGTGGCCACGATGATGCGCCGGCATGCCGAGCTGCTCAGCCTGCACATGGGGGAGGAGCGCGGTTGCAAGGAGTTCCGCAAGCACGTCTCGTGGTATCTCAAGGGCTTCCCCGCCGGGGGCGACCTGCGGCGCGACCTGGCCCTCGTGGACAACCTCGAGGAGCTCGCCGAGCTGCTGACCCACCTCGACGCCGACGCGCCCTTCCCGGTGATCGAGCTCGGCACCCCGCGCGGGCGTCAGGGCAGCCCGCGCAAGTCGGTGGCGCTGCCCGAGGGGTGGCTGGACGACACCGACGGCACCGGTTGCGTGGTGCGCGAGGAAGCCACGGAGACCACCGGCGGGTGACCTCCCGGGCAGGGGCGGACGCCCCCCGGGACCTCGGCTGTGACGCAGTTCACGTGGCGAGACTCACGTCCGTCCGCCTGTGCCTCGATTGGGCTCGACGTGCTGGTTCGTGTTTCCATCGTAGGAGTCCCAGAACCCGAACGATTGGATCGCCCGTGCCCCGACGCAGTCTCCGCGGCAGGCTCGCACCTCGCCCCGCAGGCGGTTACGCCGGTCGGCACAGCCTGGCTCCCGTGCCCTCCGCTGGTGCGCGACCGCGCCTCGTCGCGATGGTCGCGGCCCCGGTCGTGACCGCGCTCGCCGTCGGCACGGGTGTGGTCGCGAGCGGCATCAGCGCGCCGGCCCCGGGCCCTGCTGCTGCCGGCAGCCTCAGTGCCGCCCGGCCCGCAGTCACCGCGTCCGAGCGCACCCTGGGCACCAGCCGCTCGGCGGCGCGCGTCCCACTCGTGAACCATCGCGTCCTGCGAGCCAAGGGCAAGCTCTGGTCCACCGCCGACCTGAACCTGCGCACCGAGCCGCGCGACAAGGCCAAGGTGGTCGGTCTGCTCGACTCCGGCAAGCGCATCGCGGTCACGGGTCGTCGCCAGGCCGGTTTCGCCGAGGTCATCGTGGGAGACCTGCCCCGCTGGGTCACCGCCGACTACCTCAGCGAGAAGAAGAAGGACGCCGAGACCGCAGCCCCAGCCGGCCTCAGCGGGGCGCCCTGCCCCGACGGGTCGTCCATCGAGTCGGGTCTCCAGCCCGCCGCGGTGCGCGTCTACCGGGCTGCTTGTGCCGCCTTCCCCGAGCTGTCGTCGTACGGCGGCCAGGACGGCCACGGCGAGCACGTCAACGGCCAGGCCATCGACTTCATGGTGCCGAACGGCTCCGTGGGCCAGCGCCTCGCCGACTACCTGCTCGCCAACGCTGCCGCCCTGGACCTGTTCGACGTCATCTGGAACCACCGGATCTGGACGATCGAGCGCTCCGGCGAGGGATGGCGCTCGATGTCGGACCGCGGGTCGCCCACGGCGAACCACGAGGACCACGTCCACATCAAGGTCAACTGACCCCTCGAGCCAGCCGGCTGCCTGGCCCTACGGTGGTTGCATGTTCCTGGAGAACCTCGTCATCGACGCCGTCGAGCCCCAGCGGCTCGGCCGGTTCTGGGAGGCGGTCCTCGGCGGTGAGCGGCTGACCGACGAGCCGGACGGCTTCGAGACGCGGCTCGGTGTCGAGGGTGGACCGGTGCTCGACGTGTGCTTCCAGCGCGTCTCCGAGCCACCGCTCGCGCCGCCGCGGCTCCATCTGGACCTCGCCGGCGGATCCCGCCAGGCTGAGGAGGTCGAACGGCTGCTGGGGCTGGGCGCGCGACACCTCGACGTCGGTCAGCGCGACGTCCCCTGGGTGGTGCTCGCCGACCCGGAGGGCAATCCCTGCTGCGTGATGGACGATCGAGCGGTGTTCGCCGACACCGGACCCATCGCCGCACTCCCGCTCGACTCTGCCGACCCGGACCGGGACGCGGAGTTCTGGTCCTGGCTGACCGGCTGGACGCACACGGCCGGCGTGGCCGCGCGGTCCCTGCGCCACCCGTCACTGCTCGGCCCCCGGCTCGAGCTGTGCCCCGAGCCGGCCCGGAAGGGACCGACCAAGAACCGGCTGCACCTCGACATCCGGCTCGAGGACGGAGACGATCCCGACGGCGTCGCTGCAGGCATCGCCGAACGCGGCGGTCGCGAGCTCCACCCGGCGTGGGGCGAGCTGCCGTGGCGGGTCTACACCGACCCGTCCGGCAACGAGCTCTGCGTGCTGCCGGCCCGGTCGTGAAGAGGCCTCAGATGCCGAGGTCCTCGTGCTTGAGCGCTCGCACGTGGTTCGGGGGACCGCCGAACTCCAGCCCGGAGTGCTCCGTGCGCCCGAACAGGAACATCGCCATCTCGGACGGCTGACCGCTGAGCGTCGCCGGGTCGGCACCCTTGGTGAGGACCGCTGAGCGTTCCCGGCGCCCGCCGGGCCACCGGATCTCGACGGGTACGCCGACCGGGCGGGCCAGCCCCTTGCCAGCGACGGTGATCGCCTTCCAGATCGCCCTCTGCTCGTGCTCGGTCAGCTCGCGTGGCGCCCACCCCGGGACGGCCCTCCTGATGTCCTCGTGGTGGACGAAGAACTCCAGGGTGTTGACGGCCCGGTCCAGCGGTGGCAGCGACACCGGTGACCAGAAGGGGGGCCCGTGACGCACCCGCTCCACCAGCGAGACGAAGTCCTGGCGGGCCAGCCGGCGCCCGGCGCGCCTGGCGAGCCACTCGAGCTGGGGAACCAGGATGCCGGGCGCCCCGAGGGGATCCCGCTCTCGGACCAGCAGGTGGATCACCAGGTCCTTGACCGTCCAGTCGCCGCACAAGGTGGGGGCTGACTCACCCGCGTCCAGAGCGGCGTTGCACAGGGCAGCGCGCTCGGAGCGTGACATCGACACCATGCCCCGATCCTAGGGCCGACACGGGTGCACATTGCCCGCCGGAATGCGGAATGTCGGAACCCCCACCTAAGGTTGCACCCGTTGTGTCGTCCTCACCTGAACCCCGCCAGCCGGGCGGTCCCGCACACCTGCGAGACCGTCGCCACGACGGACGGCCCGGATGAGCGGCACGACGGCCGCGCGAGGCACCTCGACCCTGGTGGCGGGCTTCCGGGTCCTCGGCGTCGCCATCCGGCGGGAGCCCTGGGTCTTCGCCGTCTCGACCCTGGGCAGCATCCTGTTCGGCGCCCTCACGGTGGCCGACGCCTGGGTGCTCGGCTGGTCGACCGACAACGTGGTGCTCCCCGCCTTCAGCAGCGGAGCGACCACGACCGGCGGTCTGGTCACGATCCTGGCCCTGTTCGTCGGGGTGGCCATCCTGCGTGCGGTCGGCATCGTCGCTCGCCGGCTCGGCGCCGGGGTGATGCAGTACCGGATGCAGGCGGCCTACCGCCGCGAGGTCACCCGCCAGTACCTCGACCTGCCGATGTCCTGGCACCAGCGCCACCCGACCGGCGAGCTGCTCTCCAACGCCAACTCCGACGTCGAGGCTGCCTTCGCCCCGATCGCGCCGCTCCCGATGGCTGTCGGCACGCTGGCGATGATGGTCATCGCGATCGCCCAGATGCTGTTCACCGACGTCACGATGGCCATCGCCGGACTGCTGGTGTTCCCGCTCGTCGTCATCGCCAACCTGGTCTTCCAGCGTCTGTCCTCGCCGATCTTCACCCGGATCCAGGCGCTGCGCGCGGAGCTGAGCGAGATCGCCCACGAGTCCTTCGACGGCGCCATGGTCGTCAAGACCCTCGGGCGTGAGCAGCAGGAGACCGACCGGTTCGCAGCCAAGGCCCGACAGCTGCGCGACGAGGGGGTCCGCGCCGGACGCATCCGGGCTGCCTTCGACCCGCTGCTCGAGGGTCTGCCCAACCTCGCCGTGCTGGTCGTCCTCGGCATCGGGGTGTGGCGGGTGCGCGAGGGCCTGGCAGACGCGGGCGACATCGTCACCATCGCCTACCTGCTCACGATCGTGGCCTTCCCGATCAGGTCGATCGGCTGGCTGCTCGGAGAGTTCCCGCGCTCGGTGGTGGGCTTCAACCGGGTGCACAAGGTGCTCGACGAGGTCAACGAGACGACCTACGGGACGAGCCGGCTGCCTGCGTCGGACCAGGGGGCTGAGCTGGTCGTCCAGGACCTGGGCTACACCTACGAGACGGGCACCCGCCTTCTCGACGGCGTCGACTTCAGCGTCGGGCCCGGGCGCACCGTCGCGGTGGTCGGCGCCACCGCCTCCGGCAAGAGCACGCTGACCTCGCTGGTGACCCGCCTCGTCGACCCGGTGTCCGGCTCCGTGCGGGTCGACGGGCACGACCTGCGCGACCTCGCCCCCGGCGAGCTGGCCGCCCACGTGTCGCTGGTGCCGCAGAGCGCGTTCCTGTTCGACGACACCGTGCGTGAGAACGTCACGCTCGGTGCCGACGTGAGCGACGACGAGGTCTGGGAGGCGTTGCGCACCGCCCAGGCGGACGGCTTCGTGGCCGGCCTGCGGAGCGGGCTCGACAGCAGGCTCGGAGAGCGCGGCACCACGCTCTCGGGGGGCCAGCGGCAACGGCTGTCCCTGGCCCGGGCGCTGATCCGGAGCCCTCGGCTGCTGGTGCTCGACGACGCCACGTCCGCGGTCGACCCCGAGGTCGAGGCTCGGATCCTGGCCGCGATGCGGGTGCGTGGAGGTGGGTCGACCTTGCTCGTCATCGCCTACCGCAAGGCGACGATCGCGCTGGCCGACGAGGTGCTCTTCCTCGACGCAGGCCGGATCGCCGACCGCGGCACCCACGAGGAGCTGCTGGTGCGCAACCCCGGCTACGCCACCCTGGTGAACGCCTACGAGACCGAGGGAGTCACCCCGTGAGCAGCGTGACGGTCGACGACCTGGTCGCCGACGGCACCAGTGTCGACACGGGCGAGGAGATCTCTGCGCGGGACACGATCCGCCGCGGTCTCGCGTTCTCCCCCGAGCTCGGTGAGGGGTTCGGCTGGACGCTGGCGCTCGCCGCGCTCGGCACAGCCGGCCGACTCGTGGTGCCGATCTCCGTGCAGCAGACCCTCGACCGGGGCATCAACGCGCCGGGTGGCGTGAACCTCGCCTTCGTCGTCTGGATGGCGCTCGCGGCAGCCGTCGCGATCGTGCTGACCGGCGTCTCGTCGTACTTCATGACCGCGCGGCTGTTCACTGCCTCCGAGAAGGGTCTGGCCACGCTGCGGATCAAGGCGTTCCGGCACGTGCACGACCTGCCGTTGCTCACCCAGAACACGGAGAGCCGCGGCGCCCTGGTCTCGCGGGTGACCAGCGACGTGGACCAGGTCTCGCAGTTCCTGGTGTTCGGTGGCGTGTTCGGGATCATCAGCGTGGGCCAGGTGCTGCTGGCGACCGTGGTGATGCTGTTCTACTCGTGGCCGTTGACGCTGCTGGTGTGGATCTGCTTCCTGCCGCTGTTCGTCTCGCTGCGCTACTTCCAGCGTCGCCTCTCGGCGGCCTACGGCACCGTACGCCGCTCGGTCGGCGCCATGCTCTCGGCGATCTCCGAGCCGGTCGTGGGTGCCGTGACGGTGCGCACCTACGCCATCGAGAAGCGCACCCAGGAGCGCATCGACTCGGCGATCTCGGTCAACCAGGTCGCCTCGACGCGGGCCCAGGGGCTGACGGCGTTCAGCTTCTCCCTCGGTGGTGTCTCTGCGGGTCTGGCCAACGCCGGCGTGCTCATCCTCGGCATCTGGCTGGGGCTGGCCGGTGACATCACCTCCGGTGAGGTGCTGGCCTTCGCCTTCCTGGTGACGTTGTTCGTCGGCCCCGTGCAGATGGGCACCCAGGTGCTCACCGACGCGCAGAACGCCATCGCCGGCTGGCGCCGGGTGATCGGCATCCTCGAGACGCCGGCCGACCTCGACGACCCCGGTCCGGCGGGCACGTCCCTGCCCCGTGGTGCCATGGACGTCGCCTTCCAGCAGGTGAGCTTCGGCTACCCCAGCGGTCCGCTGGTGCTCCGCGACGTGGACGAGCACATCGAGTCCGGCAGCCGGGTCGCGGTCGTCGGCGAGACCGGGTCGGGCAAGACCACCTTCGCGAAGCTGCTCACCCGGCTGATGGACCCGACGGACGGAGCCGTGCTGCTCGACGGGGTGGACATCCGCGAGGTCGAGTTCGCCTCGCTCCGCAGGCGGGTGGTGCTGGTGCCGCAGGAGGGCTTCCTGTTCGACTCCACGCTGCTGGCCAACGTCCGCTACGGCGACCTCGACGCCTCCCGTGACCGCGTGCGCGCCTCCGCGCTGGAGCTCGGGCTGGGGGACTGGCTCGACGGTCTGCCTCGTGGGCTCGACACCCGGGTCGGTCAGCGCGGCGAGTCGCTCTCGGCCGGTGAGCGCCAGCTCGTCGCCCTGCTCCGGGCCCACCTGGCGGATCCCGACCTGCTCGTCCTCGACGAGGCCACCAGCGCCGTGGACCCCGCGCTGGAGATGCGGATCGGCCGGGCGCTCGAACGGCTGATGAGCGGCCGGACCAGCGTCACGATCGCGCACCGGCTGTCCACGGCGGAGAACGCCGACGAGGTGCTGGTCTTCGACCGGGGTCGTGTCGTCCAGCGAGGTTCGCACGCCGAGCTCGTGCAGGCGGCCATGCCGGACGGGACGCCCGGTGTCTACGCGCGGCTGCACTCGTCGTGGGTCGCCCAGCAGTCCCGGTGACGTGCCCGACGGGGATACTGGGCACGTGACTGACCCTGGTGACGCAACGGCACTGCCCCCCGCCATCGCGGCGCGACTCAAGCGCACCCCGGACGGGCTGGTGCCTGCCGTGGTGCAGCAGCACGACACCGGTGAGGTGCTGATGCTCGGCTGGATGGATGACGAGGCGCTGCACCGCACCCTGACCACGCGGCGAGGCACCTTCTGGAGCCGGTCGCGTGAGGAGTACTGGGTGAAGGGGGAGACCTCCGGCCACACCCAGCGCGTCGTCGAGGTCAGCCTCGACTGCGACGGCGACACCATCCTGCTCAAGGTCGACCAGACCGGCCCGGCGTGCCACACCGGCACGCGCACCTGTTTCGACGCCGACGTCCTGCTGGCCGGGCAGCCGGATGCCTGAACCTGCACCCGGCCGCAGCACCTTCGCTCCGGTCGTCCTGCTGGGGCTGGCCTCGTCCGGCCTGGCCTCGGTCGCCAGTGCCAAGCCCTGGGTCGGGGGCGGCGGCCCCGGTGGTGAGGTCACCGCCGGGATGGTGCAGCTCGACGCCGGCACCCGCTACCCCGTCGCCTCGGCCATCAGCCTCGTCCTGCTCGCGTCGTGGGGCGTGCTGCTCGTCACCCGTGGGTGGGTCCGTCGCAGCTTCGCGGTGCTGGCCGCGGTGGCCGCGGCGGGTCTGGTCGCGGCAGTCGTGGCGGGCTACGTCACGCTCCCGGACACCGCCCGCGACTCGCTCGACCAGCTGATGGGCCGGGCGTCGCCGCCCGAGGGCTACACCGGGTGGTTCTGGACGGCGGCGGTGAGTGCGCTCGTGGCGGTGGTGCCGGCAGTCCTCGCAGTGCGGTTGGTCGGTCGCTGGCCCGAGATGGGCAGCAGGTACGACGCTCCTGTCAGCGCGCCCGGTGGTGCGCCCACCCGGGCGGCGTACACCACGGGCGAGCCGCAGCAGGACCTGTGGAACGCCCTGAACGAGGGACGTGACCCGACCGACACCGACGGGCAGCGGTCCGGAGACGCGGCCAGCGGCGAGCCCCCACTAGAATGACGCGACAGAGCGCACGCCCGACCGACTCGAGGAGCTCCATGTCCGACCAGCACCGGGGCAACCCCGGCGACAAGCACGGCAGCACGCAGGTCCAGCACCACGGCGACGACCACGGGAACACCCCCGCGGCGTGGACCGCGGTGATCGTGGGCCTCGCCGGCTTCGTGGTGGGCGGCATCGGCCTGATGGCCGGCAGCATGACCATGTTCTGGGTCGGGGTGGCTCTCGCCCCGCTCGCCATCGTCATCGGCGTGGTGATGTCGAAGATGGGTTACGGCGCCAGCCGCTGACCGCGATGGGCGACTCCGTCAGGCACCTCCCGGACCCGTCGTCCGCGCCTGCCGCCGTGCCGCCGGGCTTCTCGCTCGAGCCTGCCTCGCGGCTGGACCGGCTCCGTGCACCACTGCTCACCGGTGGACTGGCCGTCGGACTGACGATCGCCCTCCACGTCCGCGACCCGCACACCTCCGGCAGCTGGGGAATCTGTCCCGTGCTGCTGCTCACCGGTCAGTACTGCCCCGGATGCGGTGGGCTGCGTGCCGTCAGCGACCTGACCCACGGCGACCTCGCCGGCGCCGTGAGCAGCAACGTGGTCCTCGTGGTGCTCGCTCCGGTGCTGGTGCTCTGGTGGATCAGGTGGACCCAGCGGGCCTGGTCGGGGGAGCGCCGCCGCCCGGCCCCCGCGACGATGCGTTCCCGCGTCCTGATCGCGGTCTTCGCGGTGGTGATGCTGGTCTTCGCGGTGGCGCGCAACCTCCCCTTCGGCAGTTGGCTCGCTCCCTGACGAACGGGGCGTGCGTCTGCGTGCGTCCACCCGGGTGGCGGCCCGGAACCGCCCGAACACCCGTGTGAGAGCCTTGACCCGGCGCGCCAAGGTCGCGACCGAGGCCCTGATGAACCGCTTCCGGAAGGCTCCCGCATGTCCGTGCTCGACGACATCGTCGCCGGGGTGCGCGAGGACCTCGCCCTCCGCCGGTCCGCGGTCTCCGGGACCGATCTCGCCGCTGCGGCGGCCGCGCTTCCGGCCCCTCGTGACCCGATGCCCGCGTTCCGCGCTCCGGGCCTGTCCGTGATCGCGGAGGTGAAGCGGCGCTCGCCCAGCAAGGGGGAGCTGGCCGACATCCCCGACCCCGCGGCGCTCGCCGCGTCCTACGCCGCCGGCGGGGCGGACGCCATCTCCGTCCTCACCGAGGAGCGCCGTTTCGGCGGCAGCCTCGACGACCTGCGCGCGGTGCGGGCGGCAGTGTCGACGCCCCTGCTGCGCAAGGACTTCGTGGTCACCGACTACCAGCTCCTCGAGGCGCGTGCAGCAGGCGCAGACCTGGTGCTGCTGATCGTCGCGGCCCTGGAGGGCTCGCTGCTCGCCGAGCTCCACCAGCAGGCACTCGAGCTCGGGCTGACCGTGCTCACCGAGGTCCACGACGAGGACGAGGTGGGTCGTGCGCTGGAGGTCGGCGCGAGGCTGATCGGTGTGAACGCGCGCAACCTGAAGACGCTCGAGGTCGATCGGGACACCTTCGGTCGCCTGGCCGCACTCCTGCCCGACGACGTCGTGAAGGTCGCCGAGTCCGGGGTCACCGGCCCCGCCGACGCCGCCCGCTACGCCGACGAGGGCGCCCACGTGGTGCTCGTCGGCGAGGCGCTCGTCAGGGATGGAGACCCCAGGGCGGCCGTCGCGGCGATGAAGGCAGTCCGGGACGACTCGGGAGAGGCACCACGATGAGCACCATGGGACCCGACGCGAGCGGCCACTTCGGCGACTTCGGCGGCAGGTTCATGCCCGAGGCGCTGATGGCCGCCCTCGACGAGCTCACGGCCGCCTGGCAGGAGGCGATGGCGGACGAGTCGTTCACCGGGGAGTTCCAGCGGATGCTCCGGGAGTACGCCGGGGTGCCGAGCCTGCTCTACGACGCCACCAAGCTGAGCGAGCTCGCGGGGGCGCGGATCCTGCTCAAGCGCGAGGACCTCAACCACACCGGTGCCCACAAGATCCGCAACGTGCTCGGTCAGGCGCTGCTCACTCGCCGGATGGGCAAGACCCGGATGATCGCCGAGACCGGCGCCGGTCAGCACGGCGTGGCCACGGCCACCGCCGCGGCGTACCTCGGGCTGGACTGCACGATCTACATGGGCGAGGTCGACACCGAGCGTCAGGCGCTCAACGTGGCCCGGATGCAGCTGCTCGGCGCCGAGGTGATCCCGGTGACCTCCGGCTCGCGCACCCTCAAGGACGCCATCAACGAGGCCATCCGCGACTGGGTGGCCAGTGTCGACGAGACGGCCTACTGCTTCGGCACCGCCGCCGGCCCGCACCCGTTCCCGGCCATGGTCCGTGACTTCTGCCGTGGCATCGGCGACGAGGCACGCGCCCAGTGCCTCGAGCTCGACGGCCGGCTGCCCGACGTGGTGACCGCGTGCGTCGGCGGCGGGTCCAACGCCATCGGCATCTTCACCGCCTTCCTCGACGACCCGTCGGTGGACCTCGTCGGCTTCGAGGCCGGCGGTGACGGCGTGGACACCGCCCGGCACGCGGCCACCATCTGGGCCGCCGAGGTCGGGGTGCTCCACGGGGCGCGGACCTACGTGCTCCAGGACGAGGACGGCCAGACCGTGGAGTCGCACTCGATCTCCGCCGGGCTGGACTACCCGGGCGTCGGCCCCCAGCACGCGCACCTGGCCCACACCGGCCGGGCGACCTACCGCCCGGTGACGGACGCCGCCGCCATGGACGCGATGTCCGTCCTGGCCCGCACTGAGGGGATCATCCCGGCGATCGAGTCGGCGCACGCCATCGCCGGCGCCCTCGAGCTGGCCCGGGAGCGACCGGGACAGACGATCCTGGTGAACCTCTCCGGCCGCGGCGACAAGGACATGGGCACCGCGATCGAGTGGTTCGGCCTCGGCCAGGCCGGCCGCGACGGCACTCCCCGGCCGGCCACCGAGCAGCAGATCGCCGAGGGCGCCAAGTGAGCGCGGCGGCGGTCGGGACGGCCCGCGCGTTCGAGCAGACCCGGGCAGAGCAGCGCGCAGCGCTCGTCGGCTACCTGCCCGCCGGCTTCCCCGACGTCCCCGGTGGCATCGACGCGATCAAGGTGATGGTCGACTCGGGCTGCGACGTGATCGAGGTCGGGCTGCCCTACAGCGACCCCGTGATGGACGGCCCCACGATCCAGGCAGCCGCGCAGCAGGCCCTGGAGGGCGGCACCCGCACCGCAGACGTGCTCCGCACCGTCGAGGCGGTCGCCACGACCGGTGTTCCCGTCGTGGTGATGACCTACTGGAACCCCGTCGAGCGCTACGGCGTGTCTCGGTTCGCCGCCGACCTCGCCAGTGCCGGGGGAGCGGGCCTGATCACGCCCGACCTGACCCCCGACTCGGCGGGCGCCTGGATCGCTGCCGCCGACGAGCACGGTCTGGACAAGATCTTCCTGGTGGCGCCTTCCTCGACCGACGAACGGCTCCGCCTCACCGTCGAGGCCTGCCGCGGGTTCGTCTACGCGACCGCGGTGATGGGGGTGACCGGCGCCCGCGAGGCGACGTCGGACCTCGCCGGCCCGCTGGTCGCGCGCACGCGCGCCGTCACCGACCTGCCCATCGGGGTCGGGCTGGGCGTGTCCGACGGCGACCAGGCCGCCCAGGTGGCGGCGTACGCCGATGCGGTGATCGTCGGCTCGGCCTTCGTCCGCACGCTGCTCGACGCAGCCGACCGGTCCGCGGGGCTGCGCGCGCTCGCCGTCCTCACCGAGGACCTCGCTGCGGGGGTACGCCGTGGTTAGGGCACTGCTGGCGGCGCTAGTGCTGGTCCTGGTCGCCGGCTGCGGTGCCGCGGAGACCGGCCCGCCGGTCACCGGCATCACCACCTCAGACGACGACGGCTACCAGGGCATCCTGCTCGACGACGCCTACGCGGTGCCGCCGGTGGCGCTGACGGACACGACAGGGAAGCCGTTCGTGCTGGCCGAGCAGCCGGGTCGCACCCTGGTGTTCTTCGGCTACACCAACTGCCCCGACATCTGCCAGGTGGTGATGAGCACGATCGCCTCGGCCGTGGCCCGGCTCCCCGAGGAGCAGCAGGCCCAGGTGCAGGTGGCGTTCGTGACGACCGACCCGGCGCGGGACACACCGACGGCGCTGCGCACCTACCTCGACCGGTTCAACCCCGACTTCGTCGGACTCACCGGTTCGCTCGACGCCATCGACAAGCTCGGCTCGTCGATGGACGTCTACATCAAGAAGGGCCAGAAGCTGCCCAGCGGGGGCTACGAGGTCGACCACTCCACCGTCGTCATCGCGCTCCGTGGCGGTGCCGGCGACCTGGTGTGGACGGGTGCCACCTCGCCGTCCGACATGGCCCAAGACCTCGAGAAGATACTGGCGGCCGACTCATGAACCTCCCACTGACCCTGCTCTCCATCCCCAGCCCGTCCGAGGGGGTGTGGCACCTCGGCCCGTTCCCCGTCCGGGCCTACGCGCTGGCGATCATCCTCGGCGTGGTCGCCGCCGTCTGGTCGGGGGAGCGTCGCTGGCTCGCACGCGGCGGCGCCCCGGGCCAGATCAGCGACATCGCGCTGTGGGCCGTGCCCGCCGGGCTCATCGGGGCGCGCGCGTGGCACGTCGCCACGGACAGCGATCTCTACTTCGGCGCGGGCGGCCACCCCGTCGGTGCGCTCGAGGTCTGGAACGGCGGACTGGGCATCTGGGGCGCGATCATGGGCGGCCTGCTCGGCGCCTGGCTCTACGCCCGCCGTCACGGCATCCTGCTCCGCCCGCTCGCGGACGCGCTTGCGCCGAGCCTGCTGCTGGCCCAGGCGCTCGGCCGGTTCGGCAACTACTTCAACCAGGAGCTCTTCGGGAAGCCCACGGACCTGCCCTGGGGTCTGGAGATCGACCCGGTGCACCGTCCGTCCGGCTTCGAGCAGTTCGCGACGTTCCACCCGACGTTCCTCTACGAGGCGCTGTGGAACCTCGCGGCGATCGCTGTCATCCTCTGGGCGGACCGGCGCTTCCGCCTCGGCTACGGCCGCGTCTTCGCGCTCTACGTCATGCTCTACACGCTCGGGCGCAGCTGGATCGAGAACCTCCGGATCGACCCCGTCGAGCTGCAGGACGTCGGTGGCCTGCGGTTCAACGTGTGGACCTCGATCGTGCTGTTCGTGCTCGCCGCGGCGTACTTCGTGGTGGCGAGCCGGCGGCACCCCCGCCCGCACAGCCGCGAGGAGACCCCGTTCGTCGAGGGCCGGGCCCCGGTGGAACCCAGTGGGTCCGCCGCGGACTGAGGCATTCGTCTCCTGAAACGGCCCACAGCGGGGGCCGGACCCTGCTGTACCCTGAGTTCTCCGCATGGGCCAATGTCGTCCCAGCACCAGCATGCTCACACTCAATGCGTTCCGGGGAGACCCGGAGCGCGCTGACCGACGACGGGAGAATGCACATGCAGGCATTCCCGCCGCCCCAGGGTCTCTACGACGGGGCGCACGAGCACGACGCGTGCGGCGTCGCCTTCGTCGCCACCATGACGGGCGTTCCGAGCCACGACATCGTCAGCAAGGCGTTGACCGCGCTGCGCAACCTCGAGCACCGCGGTGCCGCAGGCGCCGAGCCCAACTCCGGTGACGGCGCCGGGATCCTGATGCAGGTCCCCGACCACTTCTTCCGCGAGGTGGTCGACTTCGACCTGCCCGCGAAGCACTCCTACGCCGTGGGCACCGCCTTCGTCCCCGGGGAGCCCGAGCAGGTCGCCAAGACCCGCCGCCGCATCGAGGAGATCGCCGCCGAGGAGGGCCTCAACGTCCTCGGCTGGCGCGAGGTCCCCACCGACCCCGGTTCGCTGGGCCAGACGGCCCTGGACTGCATGCCCGCGTTCGTGCAGCTGTTCGTCTCGGCGAGTGGCAGCAGGATCCTCGGGATGGCGCTCGAGCGGCTCGCCTTCTGCCTGCGCAAGCGCGCGGAGCGGGAGACGGACGTCTACTTCCCCTCGCTGTCGTGCCGCACGATCGTCTACAAGGGCATGCTGACCACCGACCAGCTCGACCACGTCTTCCCCGACCTGGTCGACGAGCGGGTCGAGAGTGCCGTGGCGGTGGTGCACTCGCGGTTCTCGACCAACACCTTCCCGAGCTGGCCGCTGTCGCACCCGTTCCGGTTCATCGCCCACAACGGCGAGATCAACACGGTCATGGGCAACCGCAACTGGATGCGGGCCCGCGAGGCGCTGCTCTCCTCGGACCTGATCCCGGGAGATCTCGACCGCCTGTTCCCGATCGTCACCGCCGGCGCCAGCGACTCCGCGTCCTTCGACGAGGTGCTGGAGCTGCTGCACGTCGGTGGGCGGAGCCTGCCGCACTCGGTGCTGATGATGATCCCCGAGGCGTGGGAGAACCACGCCGAGATGGACGCCAAGCGCCGGGCCTTCTACGAGTTCCACTCCGCGCTGATGGAGCCCTGGGACGGCCCCGCGTGCGTGGTGTTCACCGACGGCACCCAGGTCGGTGCGGTGCTCGACCGCAACGGGCTGCGACCCTCCCGCTACTGGGTCACCGATGACGGTCTGGTGGTGCTGGCCAGCGAGGTCGGCGTGCTCGACATCGACCCGGCGACCATCGTCCGCAAGGGCCGGCTGAAGCCGGGCCGGATGTTCCTGGTGGACACCGCCGAGCACCGGATCATCGAGGACGAGGAGATCAAGGAGGAGCTCGCCAACGAGCACCCCTACGACGAGTGGCTGCACGCCGGGCTGATCAAGCTCGCCGACGTCGCCGAGCGTGAGCACGTGATCCACTCGCACGCCTCGGTCACCCGCCGCCAGCAGATCTTCGGCTACACCGAGGAGGAGCTGCGGTTGCTGCTCACTCCGATGGCCAACACCTCGGCCGAGCCACTCGGCTCGATGGGCACCGACACCCCGATCGCGGTGCTCAGCGACCGGCCCCGGCTGCTGTTCGACTACTTCGCGCAGCTGTTCGCGCAGGTGACCAACCCGCCGCTGGATGCGATCCGCGAGGAGCTGGTCACCAGCCTCAACGGCACCATCGGCCCCGAGGCCAACCTGCTCGAGCCCACGCCGGCGTCGTGCCGGCAGGTCGTGCTGCCGTTCCCGGTGATCACCAACGACGAGCTGGCCAAGATCCGGCACATCAACCGTGACGGTGACATGCCGGGATTCATCACCCACGTCTCCCGTGGTCTCTACGACGTCACCGGCGGCGGGGACGCACTCGCCCGCAGGCTCGAGGAGATCTGCGCCGAGGTCAGCGGCGCGATCGCCGACGGCGCCCGCGTCATCGTCCTCTCCGACCGGCACAGCGACGCCACGCATGCCCCGATCCCGTCGCTGCTGCTCACCGCAGCGGTGCACCACCACCTCGTGCGCCAGAAGACCCGCACCCAGGTCGGCCTGCTGGTCGAGGCAGGCGACGTCCGCGAGGTCCACCACGTGGCGACCCTGATCGGCTACGGCGCCGCAGCGGTGAACCCCTACCTCGCGATGGAGACCGTCGAGGACCTCGCCCGCGACGGCTACTACGTCAAGGTCGAGCCGGAGAAGGCCGTCACCAACCTGGTCAAGTCCCTCGGCAAGGGCGTGCTCAAGGTGATGTCGAAGATGGGCGTCTCCACGGTCGCCTCCTACACCGGTGCCCAGATCTTCGAGGCGCTCGGCCTCTCCCAGGAGCTGGTCGACAAGTACTTCACCGGCACCACGTCGAAGCTCGGCGGCATCGGCCTCGACGTGATCGCCGAAGAGGTGGCCCGCCGGCACAAGGCGGCGTACCCCGTCGGCGGGATCGCGCCGGCGCACCGCGAGCTCGAGATCGGCGGTGAGTACCAGTGGCGCCGTGAGGGCGAGCTGCACCTGTTCGACCCCGAGACCGTCTTCCGCCTGCAGCACGCCACGCGCGCAGGCAAGTACGACGTGTTCAAGCAGTACACCGCACGGGTGAACACCCAGTCCGAGCGGCTGATGACACTGCGCGGCCTGTTCCGCTTCAAGGACGCGGACGCCACGGGGCGCGAGCCGATCAGCATCGACGAGGTCGAGCCGGTCTCCGAGATCGTGAAGCGGTTCTCCACCGGAGCGATGTCCTACGGGTCGATCTCGCAGGAGGCCCACGAGACCCTCGCGGTGGCGATGAACCGCCTCGGCGGCAAGTCGAACACCGGTGAGGGCGGCGAGGACGCCGAACGCCTCTACGACCCCGAGCGGCGTTCGTCGATCAAGCAGGTCGCGTCCGGGCGGTTCGGCGTGACGTCGGAGTACCTCACCAACTCCGACGACATCCAGATCAAGATGGCGCAGGGCGCCAAGCCCGGTGAGGGCGGACAGCTGCCCGGCCACAAGGTCTACCCCTGGGTGGCCAAGACCCGCTACAGCACGCCCGGCGTGGGTCTGATCTCGCCGCCGCCGCACCACGACATCTACTCGATCGAGGATCTCGCCCAGCTGATCCACGACCTGAAGAACTCCAACCCCTCGGCGCGGGTGCACGTCAAGCTCGTCGCCGAGGTCGGGGTGGGCACGGTCGCCGCGGGCGTCTCCAAGGCGCACGCCGACGTGGTGCTGATCTCCGGTCACGACGGCGGCACCGGCGCCTCGCCGCTGACCTCGCTCAAGCACGCCGGCGGCCCCTGGGAGCTCGGCCTGGCCGAGACCCAGCAGACCCTGCTGCTCAACGGGCTGCGCGACCGGATCGTGGTGCAGACCGACGGTCAGCTGAAGACCGGGCGCGACGTCATCATCGCCGCCCTGCTGGGCGCCGAGGAGTACGGCTTCGCGACCGCACCGCTCGTGGTCTCCGGCTGCATCATGATGCGGGTCTGCCACCTCGACACCTGCCCCGTCGGGGTCGCGACCCAGAACCCGGTCCTGCGCGAGCGCTACACCGGCAAGGCCGAGCACGTCGTGAACTTCTTCGAGTTCGTCGCCGAGGAGGTGCGCGAGCTGCTCGCCGAGCTCGGCTTCCGCACCCTCGAGGAGGCGATCGGCCATGCCGACGTACTCGACTCGGTGCAGGCCGTGTCCCACTGGAAGGCGGCCGGGCTCGACATCTCGCCGATCTTCCACGTGCCCGCGCTGCACGAGGACTCCGCTCGCCGCAACACCCGCGGGCAGGACCACGGGCTGGAGAGGGCGCTCGACCAGGAGCTGGTCAAGCTGTGCGCTCCGGCGCTCGAGAACGGCGAGCCCGTGCGAGCGCAGGTGAAGATCCGCAACGTCAACCGCACCGTGGGCACGATCCTCGGTCACGAGGTGACCAAGCGCTACCGCGGCGAGGGCCTGCCGGACGGGACGATCGACCTCACCTTCACGGGGTCGGCCGGCCAGTCCTTCGGAGCGTTCGTGCCGCGCGGCATCACCCTGCGTCTCGAGGGTGACGGCAACGACTACGTGGGCAAGGGTCTCTCCGGCGGCCGCATCGTGGTCCGGCCCGACCGGGCGGCGACGTTCGACGCCTCCCAGCAGATCATCGCCGGCAACACGATCGGCTACGGCGCCACGTCGGGTCAGATCTTCCTGCGTGGTCAGGCAGGCGAGCGCTTCTGCGTGCGCAACTCGGGTGTCACCGCGGTGGTCGAGGGAGTCGGTGACCACGGCTGCGAGTACATGACCGGCGGCATCGTCGTCGTGCTCGGCCCGACCGGGCGCAACTTCGCGGCCGGCATGAGCGGGGGAGTCGCCTACGTGCTCGACCTCGACGAGGGCCGGGTGAACCGGGAGCTCGTCGAGCTCGGTGCGGTCGAGGGCGAGCAGCGCGACACCCTGCAGGACCTGGTGCGCCAGCACGCCGAGGAGACCGGCTCGACCGTGGCCGAGGAGCTGCTGGCCGACTGGCCGGCGGCCATCGAGCGTTTCACCGAGATCATCCCGCGTGACTTCCGGATCGTGATGGAGGCCAAGGCGAAGGCCGAGGCAGACGGTCTGGGCGAGAACGAGATCGCCACGGCGATGATGGAGGCGCTCCATGGCTGAGTCGCTGACCCGCCCCGCTGCGCCCCACGTGACGACGAAGGAGGGATCCGCCCATGGCTGACCCCAAGGGTTTCCTCAAGCACGGCAAGGAGGTCGCCGAGCGGCGGCCCGTCGAGGAACGCACGAAGGACTGGAACGAGGTCTACCCCGGAGGACCAGGCCGTGCGCTGCTGCCGATCATCAAGACCCAGGCCAGCCGCTGCATGGACTGCGGCATCCCGTTCTGCCACCAGGGCTGCCCGCTGGGCAACATCATCCCGGAGTGGAACGACCTGGTCTGGCGCGACGACTGGGACGCGGCGATCGAACGGCTGCACGCCACCAACAACTTCCCGGAGTTCACCGGTCGGTTGTGCCCGGCGCCGTGCGAGACCTCCTGCGTGCTCGGGATCAACCAGGACCCGGTGACGATCAAGAACATCGAGGTCTCGATCGCCGACCGTGCCTGGGAGTCGGGTGCGGTGCGTCCGCAGCCTCCCGAGTGGCTCTCTGGCAAGACGATCGCCGTGATCGGCTCGGGCCCCGCCGGGTTGGCGGCCGCCCAGCAGCTGACCCGCGCGGGTCACACCGTGGCGGTCTACGAGCGCGCCGACAAGATCGGTGGGCTGCTGCGCTACGGGATCCCCGAGTTCAAGATGGAGAAGAAGGTCCTCGACAGGCGGCTGGACCAGATGCGCCGCGAGGGCACCGTGTTCCGGGCAGGCGTCGACGTGGGTGGCTCGCTCACCGGCGAGGCGTTGAGGGAGCGGTACGACGCCGTCGTGCTGGCCATGGGCGCCACTGCTGCCCGTGACCTGCCCGTGCCGGGCCGTGAGCTCGACGGCATCCACCAGGCGATGGAGTACCTCCCGCAGTCCAACCGGGCCTCGCTCGGAGAGGACGTCGAGGACCAGATCCGCGCCGACGGCAAGCACGTCGTGATCATCGGTGGCGGCGACACCGGTGCTGACTGCCTCGGCACCGCGACGCGGCAGGGTGCGGCCTCGATCACCCAGCTCGAGATCATGGACCGGCCCGGCGAGAGCCGCCCGGAGAACCAGCCCTGGCCGACGTACCCGATGCTGTTCCGGGTGTCCTCGGCGCACGAGGAGGCGGGCGAGCGGATGTTCGCCGTCTCCACGCAGGAGTTCCTGGGCACCGACGACGGCTCGGTCCGGGCGCTGCGCCTGGTCGACGTGGAGTTCCGCGACGGCAGGTTCGCCGAGGTCGAGGGCACCGAGCGCGAGATCCCGGCCGACCTGGTGCTGCTCGCCATGGGCTTCACCGGCCCGGAGCGTGAGGGCCTGGTCGAGCAGCTCGGCGTCGAGCTGGACGAGCGTGGCAACGTCGCACGCGACCACGGCTACCTCTCCTCGGTCGACGGCGTCTTCGTCGCCGGTGACGTGGGCCGCGGCCAGTCGCTGATCGTCTGGGCCATCGCCGAGGGACGCGCAGCCGCGGCCGCGGTGGACACCTGGCTGACCGGCAGCACCACGCTGCCGGCGCCGATCCCCCCGACCGAGCGCCCCCTGACCGCCTGACCCGCCGACACGTCGCAGATGAACACGTGAAAGCCGCCGACACGTCGCAGATGAACACTGATTTCGCGCCGAGACGTCGCAGATGCACACCGACGCTCGTTCATCTGCGACGTCTCGGCGTCCTCGGGACGTTCATCTGCGACGTCTCGGCGGGCTGTGGGCGTTCATCTGCGACGTCTCGGGGTGGATTGGAACGTTCAAGTCAGGGTTCGGTAGGCTCTGTCCGTGCGTAGAGCAAAGATCGTCTGCACCCTTGGCCCAGCTACCTCCTCCGCGGAGCGCATCCGTGAGCTCGTCGACGCGGGAATGGACGTGGCACGACTCAATCTGAGTCACGGTTCCTACGCGGACCACGAGGAGATCTACCGTCGGGTGCGGGCCGCCTCGGACGAGAGCGGCCACGGTGTCGGCATCTTCGTCGACCTGCAGGGCCCCAAGATCCGGCTCGGGCTGTTCGAGGACGGGCCGGTGCAGATCGAGAACGGCCAGCCCTTCACGATCACCACGACCGAGGTGCTGGGCGATGCCCGCCGCGCCTCCACGACGTACGCCGGGCTGCCCGGTGACGTCTCCGAGGGCGACCAGGTCCTGATCGACGACGGCAAGGTGCGCCTGCGGGTGACCGGCGTCGATGGGACCGAGGTGCACACCGAGGTGATGGTCGGCGGCAAGGTCAGCAACAACAAGGGCATCAACCTCCCCGGTGTCGCGGTCAGCGTGCCCGCCATGTCGGAGAAGGACATCGAGGACCTGCGCTGGGGCCTGCACCTCACGGTCGACTTCATCGCGCTGTCGTTCGTCCGGTCCGCCAAGGACGTCGAGGACGTGCGCCGGATCATGCGCGAAGAGGGCGTGATGCTCCCGGTGATCGCCAAGATCGAGAAGCCGCAGGCCATCGACAACCTCGACGAGATCGTCAAGGCGTTCGACGGCTTCATGGTCGCGCGCGGCGACCTCGGCGTGGAGTGCCCGCTCGAGGACGTGCCCTTCCTCCAGAAGCGGGTCGTCGAGAAGGCGCGGCGCAACGCCAAGCCGGTGATCGTCGCCACCCAGATGCTCGAGTCGATGATCTCCAACCCGGCACCCACGCGGGCCGAGGCCTCCGACGTGGCCAACGCGGTCCTCGACGGTGCCGACGCAGTGATGCTGTCCGGCGAGACCAGCGTGGGGGACTACCCCATCGAGACGGTGCGCACGATGGCCCGGATCATCAGCTCCACCGAGGACCACGAGCTGCACAACATGGCGGCGATCGACTGGCAGCCCAAGACCCGTGGCGGTGTCATCGCCAAGGCCGCCGCCGAGGTCGGTGAGCGCGTCGGCGCCAAGTACCTCGTCGCCTTCACCCAGAGCGGTGACTCCGCGCGGCGGCTGGCCCGCTACCGCGGCGAGATCCAGGTGCTGGCCTTCACCACCGAGCCGATCGTGCGCTCGCAGCTGTCCCTGACCTGGGGCGTCGAGACCTTCTTGAGCCCACCGGTCGAACACACCGACCAGATGGTGCGTCAGGTCGACGAGCAGCTCCTCGCCATCGGGCGCGTCCAGCAGGGCGACCTCGTCGTGATCATCGCCGGGAGCCCTCCGGGGATCCCCGGGTCCACGAACGCCCTGCGGATCCACCGGATGGGCGACGCGATCAACGAGGTGGCACCGGCCTACCGCCGGGCGCACTGACCCGGTCCAGCCAACGGGTCACCTCGCGCGGGCTGCGCAAGCGCACGACCGGCAGCTCCGGCCTCACCACACGCGCCCGCTCGACGTTCTGATCGACGTGGTGGCGGACCCGCCAGGTGAACCGGATGATGTGCTCGGGATCGGTGAACAGCCCGAGCAGCGGGCCCTCGCGGTTGCCGTTCCACAGCTCCGTCCCGCGCACGCGCCTGCTGACCGTACGCCGCACCAGTCGCCACATCACCACGACGAGCGGCAGGTCGAGCCACACCAGCAGGTCGCAGCGTGCCAGGAAGTGCGGCCGGACCGGCGAGTACTGCCACTCGCTCACCCAGCGGTCCCCATCGGCGACCGCAGTGGCCTCCTCGAGGAAGCTCTCCCGCGGCGTCCAACCCGGCCCGTGGAACAGGCTGTCGATCTCGGTGTGCGGCAAACCTTTCCGGGCGGACAGCTCGCGCGCCAGGGTGGTCTTGCCCGAGCCCGAGGTCCCGGCCACCAGCACGCGCGACGGGCTCAGCGGCAGGGGGTCGTCAGGTCCGAGGAGCGGCACCGCGGCATGCTATCGCCGCCTGCGATCAGGTGTGGATCTCCTCGCCGAGGTAGGCCGCGCGGATCCGGTCGTCGGCGAGCAGCTCGTCACCGGTGCCGGAGAGCACCAGCTCACCGGTCTCCAGCACGTAGCCACGGTCGGCCAGCGCCAGCGCCTGGGCGGCGTTCTGCTCCACGATCAGCACAGTCACGCCGGACTGGTTGATCTCTCGGACGATGTCGAAGATCTGGCGCACGATGAGCGGCGCCAGGCCCATCGAGGGCTCGTCGAGGAGCAGCAGTCGAGGCTTGCCCATCAGCGCCCGGGCGATCGCGAGCATCTGCTGCTCACCACCGGAGAGCGTGCCGGCGTACTGGCTGCTGCGCTCCTTCAGGCGGGGGAAGAGGTCGTAGCAGCGGGCGAGCACCTCCTGGTCGGGGCGCTTGAACCGGAACGCGCCCATCTCGAGGTTCTCCGCGACCGACATCCGCGGGAAGACCCGGCGACCCTCGGGCACGTGGCAGATCCCGAGGGAGATCAGGTCGTGCGCCGGGAGGCCGTCGATCCGCAGACCGTCGAACCGGATCTCGCCCAGGCTCGGGCGCATCATCCCCGAGATCGTCTTCTGGGTGGTGGTCTTGCCGGCGCCGTTGGCCCCGAGCAGGGCCACGACCTCGCCCTCCTCGACGTGGAAGCTCACACCCTTGATGGCGCGGATGGCCCCGTAGCGGACCTCGATGTCGTCGACTTCGAGCAGGCTCATCGCTTGCCTTCCTGGTTGTCGGAGCTGTCCTTCTCGTCGAGGTCGATCGCGTGGACCTCGAGCCCCTCGGTCATGGCCGTGGCCTCGTCCTCGGAGGTGCCGAGGTAGGCCGCGATCACGGCTGGGTTCTTCTGGATGGACTCCGGGCTGCCCTCGGCGATCTTCTCGCCGAAGTTGAGCACCACCAGCCGGTGGGCGACCGACATCACCAGCTTCATGTCGTGCTCGATGAGCAGCACCGAGATGTTGTCCTCGACGTTGATCTTGCGGATCAGCGCCGCGAGCTCCTGCTTCTCCACCGGGTTGGTTCCGGCAGCAGGCTCGTCGAGCAGGATCACGCCCGGGTCGGTCCCGAGGGCCCGGGCGATCTCGAGGCGCCGCTGCTCGCCGTACGCCAGTGACCCCGCGAGGTCGTTGGCGCGGTGGGTGAGGCCGACGAACTTCAGCAGCTCGTAGGCCCGCTCGGTCGACTCGCGCTCCTCACGGCGCTGCCAGGGCATGCCCAGCATCGCGGAGATCGGACCAGACTTCTGCCGGGTCTCCACACCCACCTTCACGTTCTCCATCGCGGTGAGCGCCGGGAACAGGCGGATGTTCTGGAAGGTCCGGGCGACCCCCATGTGGTTGATCACGTGGGTCTTCTTGCCCAGCACCGACTGCATCTGGTCACCCTTGCGGGCCGCCAGGGTGATGGTGCCCTCCTGGGGCAGGTAGACCCCGGTGAGGGAGTTGAACAGCGAGGTCTTGCCGGCGCCGTTCGGGCCGATGATGGCGAGGATCTCGCCGCGGTGCATCTCCAGGGAGACGTTGTTCAGCGAGGTGACGCCGCCGAAGCGCAGCGTCACGTTCTTGACGTCGTAGACCACCTCGGCGGTCGTGGTGTCCGGTGCTGTCGCGGTCATCAGGTCACATCCCTTCGCTCGCCGGAACTGCCGCGGGTTCGACTCGGTCTGTCTTGTCGAGCCCGGACAGCTCGGCCTTGCGTCTCTTGGCCGGGACCAGACCAGCGGGTCGGAAGATCATCATCAGCAAGATGACGGCGCCGATCCACATCTGGCGGTCCTCGGCAGGCACCTGCTCCTTGAGGAACTCGGGGAGCCAGGTCAGCATCGCCGCGCCGGCCATGGCGCCGGGCAGCGAGCCCATGCCACCGAAGACGACGTAGGCGACGACCAGGATCGAGTTGTTGAGCAGGAAGTTGTCGGGGCTGATCACGCCCACCTGGCTGGCGAAGAACACGCCGGCCACACCGGAGGTCGAGGCGCCGATGGCGAACGCCAGGAGCTTGACCCGCATGGTGTTGATGCCGGTGGCCTGCGCTGCCACCTCGTCCTCGCGGATGGCCGCCCAGGCACGCCCGAGCCGGGAGTGCTCGAGACGGGTGAACAGCAGCACGATGACGAGCACCAGCACCAGGAGGAGGTACCAGTAGGGGAGTGCGTCGAGCGCCCACTGGAACTTGAAGAAGCCCAGGTCGATGCTCGGGTGCGGGATGTTGATCGCGCCCCGGGGGCCGTTGGTGAACCCACCGGGGTTGTTGTTCGCCGCGATCCGGATGATCTCACCGAAGCCGAGCGTGACGATCGCGAGGTAGTCGCCGCGGAGCCGCAGCGTCGGTGCTCCGAGCATCACGCCGGCCAGCAGGCAGATCACGATCGCGAACGGGATCGCTGCCAGCGGTGGCAGGATCAGCCACTCCGGCGGCTTCACCGGCAGCACGCCCACCAGGAAGGCGGTCGTGTAGGAGCCGATCGCGTAGAACGCGATGAAACCGAGGTCGAGCAGACCGGCCCAGCCGACGACCACGTTCAGGCCGATGGCCAGCAGCACGTAGATGCCGATCTGGGAGACCAGCACCGACTGCCAGAACGGGGTGGCCATCGGCGGGTAGAACAGCGCCGCCGCGATGACGACGAACACGACGACCTTGTTGAAGTTCGCCGAGGTGGTCACCAGGTGGTCGGAGTCGCCGGCCGCCGAGGCGGCTGCGACCGGGTCCTTCTCCCGCTTGTCGTTCGCCGCGATCCAGCCGGCGCCGGCGAGCAGGGTGAACACCACGCACATCAGCCAGCCGCCGACCCCGAGGTTCTTCCAGGGCTTGCTGCTGCCGGGGAACCCGGCGTCAGCAGCGACCGCGGTGAAGTCGTAGAGCGACATCAAGGTGAGCAGCACGCTCACGACACCGAGCAGAGCGGCCGCCCAGCCAAGGTCGCGTCGCCGCAGGTAGGTCGCGCCTGCGGCCAGCCCGAGGGTGACGAGGAACAGCACCCACACCAGCCAGCTGATGTACGCCGAGGTGAGGCCGCTGATGTTGCTCCCGGTGAAGCGGTTGCCGAGGTCCAGCAGGGAGTCGTTGCGGTTGGTGGGGGAGAACCAGGTCGCGACGAACAGCGAGGAGAGGCCGCCGATCAGACCCAGGACGACGAGCGGGAACCCGGGGCGCCAGGAGAACACCTGGTCCACGAACCCCTGCGTGTCCGCGCGCTCTGCCGTGGACCGTGCGACGACCACGGCCGCCGAGGCGATGGTGAGGTAGCCCAGCAGGGCCACCAGGGACCCGGTGGTGTGGTCGGGATTGCCGAGGAAGCCGCGCACGGAGACCTGGGCGAAGAACCCCCAGAGCCCGGCCACGGTGGCCAGCCCGGCTGCCACCCAGGCGATGGTGCTGCGGTCGAGCACGATCGCCGCGGCGGCGAGCAGGCCGGTGACGATCAGCAGGATCCACGGTGTTCCGGGGATCAGCGACCCGAAGAAGGCGCGGGTGAGGAAGTCGAGCCCACCGGTGTCGCGCGCGGCCGAGGAGAGGGTGCCCAGCTTGCCCCCGTCGATCTGGCCGCTGTCGCTCCACTTCAGCAGCGAGTTGGCTGCCAGCACCGAGAGCGCACCCGCGGCGAGCGGGCGAACGCCCGGCCGCTTGAGGTACGGCGTGACGCGCGGCCAGAAGGTGACCAGGACGTACACCAGCACGCCGATGCCCAGGAAGATCAGGATGCGAGGGGCGAAGATCGCCTCGCGGAAGGCGAAGCCGTAGTCACGCTGGCTGCCTTCGTGCTTGCCCACCATCAGAGCCAGGGCGAACCCCAGCGCCAGTGAGCCGGCCAGTCTCTTGAGATGGATGCTGAGCTGGGTCTCTCGCTTCAAACCACTCATGCCGCCCTCCCCAGGCGCTCGCCGAGAATACCGGACGGTCGGAACACGAGGACCAGGACGAGGACGACGAAGGCCACGACGTCGGTCCACTCGAGCCCGATCCAGGACTGTCGATCACCCCAGGGGGCGCTGGGCACCAGGGCCTCGACGACGCCGAGGAGCAGACCGCCGATCATGGCGCCACGGATGTTGCCGATGCCGCCCAGGACCGCCGCGGCGAACGCCTTGACGCCTGGGATGAAGCCCATCGTGTTGAAGAACCCGAAGGCGGTGCCGAACAGGAACCCTGCCGCTCCACCGAGCGCACCACCGATGATGAAGGTGCGGGCGATCGTCTTGTCGATGTCGATGCCCATCAGCGCCGCGGTGGGCGCGTCCTCCGCGACACCACGGATGCTGCGACCCAGCTTGGTGCGCGAGACGAGCTGGTCGAGGAAGAGCATCATCACCAGGGCCGAGACGATGATGATCAGCTGGACCAGCGTGACGTAGACGCCGCTGATCTCGATGATGCGCTTGTTGGCGTCGAAGTAGTCGGGGAAGAAGTTGTTCTTCTGCCGGTTGAAGAGCTTGCCGGCGAGCTGGGAGAGCAGGAACGACATGCCGATGGCACTGATCAGGAAGGCCAGCCTCGGGGCCCCTCGTCGCCGTAGCGGTCTGTAGGCCACGCGTTCCAGGCCGAGGGCCACGAACGCGCCGACGACGGCTCCGGAGGTCAGCCCGAGCACCAGCACCAGCACGGCGCCGTACCAGGGCAGCAAGGTGTCGCCCGCCACGAGGTTCACCACCAGGTAGCTGCCGAACGCGCCGGCCATGAACACCTCGCTGTGCGCGAAGTTGATCAGCTGGAGCACGCCGTAGACGAGCGTGTACCCGAGCGCGATCAGCGCGTACATCGACCCGCGTGTCAAACCCAGGACGAAGAAGTTCAGGAAGTCTTGCATTCGCCGGTCGCCCTCCCAGGCTCAGTGATGCGGAGTGGACTGATCTTCACACAGAGAACGGTGCGCCCGCCGGGTGGCGAGCGCACCGCTCTCATTCAGATGTGGACCATGGAACCTTGGTGCGTCAGCTCTGCTCGCGGATGTCGCCGACGACCACGATCGCGCCGTCCTTCTGCTCGAACAGGTTGATCACCTGCGAGGCCTCCTCGAGCTCACCGTTCTCCTGGAACTTGATGGTGGTGGTGATGCCGTCGTAGTTCAGGTCGTTGATCGCACTGGCGACCGACTCACGCGTCACCTCACCCGACTCCTTGGCCGCCTTGATGGCCTCGATCATCGCGTTGGTGGCGTCGTACGCCTCGGGGGAGTACGTCGACGGGTCGGCGTTGAACATCGCCTTGTAGGCCTCGGTGAAGTCCTTGGCACCAGGTGCGGTCACCGCGTCGAGGCAGCCACACGAGAAGTACCAGCCGTTGCCCGCGCCGCCGGCGCCGTCGGAGAACACCGACGACTTCACGCCGTTGCCACCCATCTTCACGCCGTCGTACTTGGCCGACACCAGCGCCTTGGCGAGCTTGGTCGCCTGCGCGTCGTAGCCGCCGTAGAACATCGCGCCGGCACCGGACTGGGCGATCTTGGTCGCGATCGGGCCGTAGTCGTCGGTCTTGGCGTCGACGCCCTCGGAGATGACCTTGACGCCGGCCGTCTTCAGCTGGCCGCGCACCACGTCGGCTGCGCCCTTGCCGTACTCGCTGAGGTCGTCGATCACGAAGACCTTCTTGGACTTCTTGGCCAGCCAGTCAGCAGCCTGCACGCCCTCGATGTTGTCCGCGGGCACGACCCGGTGGAAGGTGGTGAACCCCTGGTTGCTCAGGTCGGGGTTGGTGGCCGACGGGCTGATCATGCCCATGTTGGCGTCACCGTAGGTCTTGGCGACGGCCTTGGTCGGACCGGAGAAGGCGGGGCCGACCACGCCGACCACGGTGGAGTCCTGGAGGACCTGCGCCGCGGCCGAAGGGGCCTTGGACTGGTCGCCGATGTCGTCAGCCTTCAGCAGCTTGAGCTTGAAGCCCAGGTCTGCGTTCTTGTTGGCCTCCTCGATCGCCAGCTCGACGCCGTTGACCTCGTTGATGCCCAGCTGCTGGTTGTCACCGGACAGGGGACCCTGGAAGGCGATCGTGTAGGTGTCACCACTGTTGCTGCCACTGTCACCTCCGCTGAGGCCACTGTCCTTGTTGTCCGAGCTGCTGCCGCAACCGGTCAGCGCGAGTGCGCCGACGAGGCCGATGGCCGCCAGCTTCGCCATGGGGCGAGTCCGCATGCAATTCCTCCGTTGCCGGGGCCCGTGAGGGCCACGCGATTCAGGGTCTCGGACGAGACCGCTGCTCGAAGGGTTCTTCGGGCAAGGGGGAGTGTCAAGCGTCCCCGCCGTTCGTGACCGCCTCGAAACCTCCGGGCGGAACTGGTCTGGACCAGTGACCTGCCTCACCCGCGTCTTCGCCTAGAGTGCACACCTTTGTCCGAAAAAGACGCGGGCGATTCGTCACTTCTGGTCGCCGCGCGGTGGCGCGACGCGACGGTGCCCCGGGTGGGACTCGAACCCACACTGGACGGTGTTTGAGACCGCTTCCTCTGCCGATTGGGATACCGGGGCGACGCGAGCGCACACGCTACCGGAGCCGGATGGGCGTTAGCCTCCCGGTTGTGAGCAACTCCCCGCAGTCCGCCTCCGCAGCCGGCTGGCCAGCCGGCGACGGGTCCACCGCCCGCCCCGACGCACGTCGGCGCGTGGTGATCGCCGAGGACGAGGCGCTGATCCGCCTGGACCTGGCGGAGATGCTCGAGGAGGAGGGGTACGACGTGGTCGGGCAGGCCGAGGACGGTGAGAAGGCGGTCGCCCTGGCCGTCGAGCACCGGCCCGACCTGGTGATCCTCGACGTGAAGATGCCGCGCCTCGACGGGATCGCCGCAGCCGAGCAGATCGCCCAGCTGCGACTGGCGCCGGTGGTGATCCTCACGGCGTTCAGCCAACGGGACCTGGTGGAGCGGGCGCGCGACGCGGGTGCCATGGCCTACCTGGTCAAGCCGTTCGACCACACCGACCTGGTGCCGGCCATCGAGATGGCCGTGAGCCGGTTCGCCGAGCTCCGTCAGCTCGAGTCGGAGGTGGAGGACCTCAACGAGCGCCTGGACACGCGCAAGGCCGTCGACCGCGCCAAGGGTGTCCTGCAGCAGAGCCTCGGCCTCAGCGAGCCCGAGTCGTTCCGGTGGATCCAGAAGACCGCCATGGACCTGCGGCTGTCGATGCGGCAGGTGGCCGACGGCGTGGTGACGCACGGTCCGGACATGGCCGCACCGTCAGACGCATCGGCTGGTGGGCCGGGGGAGACGCTCGAGGACTGAGGTCCTGGGCGCTCTGAGCTGGTTGATCGGGCCCTGTTGCCGATGTCGGGAGGCGGGTTACTCTCTCCCCGTCCAGCACCACGAAGGCCTACGGTCATGGGAGGAATCTTTTGGCCCGCCAGGCACCCCAGATCCGTGAAGCCGGCCCAGGTGACGCCGAGCAGCTGCTCGACCTCTGGTCCGCAGTCGGCCGCACGCGGGACGGCGCCGCACACGCCCTCGAGGATGCCGAGCGTGCGCTGGCGAGCCTGGCCGCTGACCCCGACACCCGGGTGCTCGTCGTCGAGCACGAGGACCGCATCGTCGCAGCCGTCCACCTCCACCGGGGACCGATGTTCCCGTTGCTGCTCGAGTCGGTGGTGCACACCTCGTTCCTGCTGGTGCTGCCGCAGTTCCGACGGCACGGCTACGGCCACGCGTTGATGGAGGCCGCGGTCTCGTGGGCCGAGGACAAGGGCATCGACGAGGTCACGGTCCTCACCGACGGCAACCGTGACACCAACCGGTTCTTCGCCCGCCTCGGACTGACCACGCTGGGCAGCGTGCGGCACTCCAGCACCGGCGGCCTGCGCAAGAAGCTGGCCGGCGAGCGGGCGCGCGTGGGTGGCAACGGGAACCGGCACCTGGTCCAGGTGCTCGCCCAGCGCCGGTCGATGCGCCGCCGGCAGGCCGAGACCTGACCTCGCGGCGGGACGCCTCCGCCGGGCCGACTGTCCGGGGCACCCGTTAGGGTCGAATCCGTGCCAGCGACGCCTACTGACTCCACGTCCGCCACCGCTCACCTCACCCCGTCCGCGGCCTCGCCCGGCTCGGTGACGGGCCGGCCCCGGCTGCTGCTCCTGGACGGTCACTCGCTGGCCTACCGAGCCTTCTTCGCGCTGCCGGTCGAGAACTTCTCCACCACGACCGGTCAGTCGACGAACGCGGTCTACGGGTTCACCGCGATGCTGATCAACGTGCTCCGCGACGAGGAGCCCACCCACATCGCGGTGGCCTTCGACAAGTCCCGGCAGACGTTCCGGCTCGAGGCCTACGCCGACTACAAGGCCAAGCGCGCCAAGACGCCGGAGGAGTTCCAGGGCCAGATCCCGTTGATCCAGGAGGTCCTCGACGCACTGCACATCCCGCACCTGGAGATGGCCGGCTACGAGGCCGACGACCTGATCGCGACCCTGTGCACCAACGCCCTCGACGAGGGCTACGAGGTCCTCATCCTCACCGGGGACCGCGACTCGCTCCAGCTCGTCACCGAGCGGTCGACGGTGCTCTACCCGATGCGCGGCGTCTCCGAGCTCGCTCGGATGACCCCCGCGGCCGTCGAGACCAAGTACGGCGTGCCGCCGCACCGCTACCCCGAGATCGCGGCCCTCGTGGGCGAGGACAGCGACAACCTCCCCGGCATCCCCGGGGTCGGGCCGAAGACCGCAGCCAAGTGGATCAACACCTACGACGGACTCGAGAACGTCATCAACCGCGCCGAGGAGGTGCCGGGCAAGGCAGGCGAGAACCTCCGCGCCCACCTCGACGACGTGATCCGCAACCGACAGCTGAACGCCCTGGTGTGCGACCTGCACCTCGAGGTCACCCCGGCCCAGCTGGTGCGTCAGCCGTGGGACCGCCAGGAGGTGCACACGCTCTTCGACGGTCTGGAGTTCCGGGTGCTGCGCGACCGGCTCTTCGAGACCCTGGAGTCGGTGGAGGAGATCGACGACTCCGGCTTCGCGCTGGAGATGAGCCGGCTCGAGCCCGGTCAGGTCGAGGACTGGCTGACCGCGCACGCACGCACCGGACAGCGGGTGGGGGTGCACGTGGAGGGGAGCTGGCGCGCGGGCACCGGTGACGTCCGGGCCCTGGCCCTGGCCACCGCTGAGGGCGCGGCCGCACACCTCGGGACCGAGGAGATCACGCCCGAGGACGACGCAGCGCTGATGTCCTGGCTCGGCGACCCGCTGCAGCCCAAGGTGCTGCACGACGCGAAGGGGCCGATGCTCGCCCTGGCTGCTCGGGGGTGGCCGCTCGCTGGGCTCGACCGCGACACCGCGCTGTCGGCGTACCTCGCCAGGCCCGACCAGCGCTCCTACGACCTCGCCGACCTGACCGTGCGCTACCTCAAGCGCGAGCTCAGGCAGGATGCGGCCGACGACGGCCAGCTGAGCCTCGACGGCCTCGACGACGGCACCAGCCGGGACGCGGCGATGCTGCACGCCAGCGCGGTGCTCGACCTCGCGGGAGCGCTCGATGAGGAGCTCTCCGAGCGCGGAGGCACCGGACTGCTCACCGACGTGGAGCTTCCACTGATCCATGTCCTGGCCCGGATGGAGCAGGTGGGGATCGCCGCCGACCACGACCTGCTGACGAGTCTCGAGGAGGAGTTCGGCGAGGGCGTCCGCGACGCGGCCCAGGAGGCCTACTCCGTGATCGGCAAGGAGATCAACCTCGGGTCGCCCAAGCAGCTCCAGGTGGTGCTCTTCGACGAGCTCGCGATGCCCAAGACCAAGCGCACGAAGACCGGCTACACCACCGATGCCGATGCCCTCCAGGGTCTGTTCGAGAAGACCGAGCACCCGTTCCTGCAGCACCTGCTCCGGCACCGTGACGTGATCCGGCTGCGTCAGACCGTCGAGGGGCTGCTCAAGACGATCGCCGAGGACGGCCGGATCCACACGACGTTCAACCAGCTCATTGCGGCCACCGGGCGCCTCTCGAGCACCGACCCCAACCTGCAGAACATCCCCGTCCGCACCGAGGCGGGACGGCGCATCCGGGAGGCCTTCGTCGTCGGACCCGGGTTCCCCGAGCTGATGACGGCCGACTACTCGCAGATCGAGATGCGGATCATGGCGCACCTCTCCGAGGACGCGGTGCTGATCGAGGCCTTCCGGTCCGGCCACGACTTCCACTCGGTCACCGCGGCGCGGGTCTTCGACGTCGATCCCACCGAGGTGACGGGCGAGATGCGGGCGAAGATCAAGGCGATGAACTACGGCCTGGCCTACGGGCTGTCGGCCTACGGTCTCTCGCAGCAGCTGCGCATCGACACCGGTGAGGCCCGCGGCCTGATGGACGAGTACTTCGAGACGTTCGGGGGGGTGCGCGACTACCTCGGGGGCATCGTCGAGGAGGCTCGTCGCTCGGGCTTCACCGAGACCATCATGGGCCGCCGGCGCTACCTGCCCGACCTGACGAGCGACAACCGGCAGCGCCGGGAGATGGCCGAGCGGATGGCGCTGAACGCCCCCATCCAGGGTTCGGCCGCCGACATCATCAAGGTCGCGATGCTCAACGTCGACCGGGCGCTTCGCGACCAGCAGCTGGGCTCGCGGATGCTGCTCCAGGTCCACGACGAGCTCGTCTTCGAGGTGGCCGAGGGGGAGCGGGACGCGCTCGAGGCCCTGGTCCGGACAGAGATGGCCTCCGCTGCCGAGCTGACCGTGCCGCTGGACGTCTCCGTCGGGACCGGCGCCAGCTGGCACGCCGCCGCGCACTGACCGGGGCCGGGACCTAGAGGCTCGACTCGGGCTGCCTCATCGCACGGACGACCAGCAGGCCGCACAGCGCCAGGTCGACGAGGACCACCAGCAGCACCAGCGCGCTGATGGTCTGCGCAAACAGCACGGCACCCACGGCGACCGCGACCAGCGCCGACCAGATGAACCACGTGGCCTGCCGACCCTGACGGGCCAGCTCGGAGAAGAGCAGGAGCTGGAGCATCGACAGGGCGGTGCCGATCAGCGCGAACAGCCACAGCTTGTCGCCGATCTCGCCGAAGGCGGCACCGCCGACGAACACCAGCGCGAGGGACGGCAGCAGCCAGGCTCCGCCGGTGACCAGCAGGCCGAGCAGCCCGATGAAGAGCAGGCTCATCGTCAGGGCTCGTCGTCGCCCGGCCGTGCCGGAGAGGGTCGGGAACGCGATGATCACGACGAACTGCGGCAGGAAGAGCACGGCCTTCGTCAGGATCAGCCCGGCCGCATAGAGGCCGGCGGTCTCAGCCGGGAACACGTTGCGGGCGATGATCACGTCGACGTTCGAGAGGGCGAAGAAGGCGAGCAGCGCGAAGCCGTTGTGCAGCGACTCCTTCAAGATGGCGCGCGGCGAGTGCCGATCACTCACCGGGCCGTGCTCCCTCGGGCTCCTCAGGATGAACCAGCCGAGCAGGGCCGACAGGGCCAGCCCGACCGTCACGCCCAGCATCGCCATCAGCTCGGTCGGACGCCACAGGATCAGCCCGACGCCGAGGATCAACCGTCCCCAGCCGAGGGAGAGGTAGACGAGCGCGAGCTCCGCCCAGCGCCGTTCCCCCTGGAGGACACCGGCCTGCCCCCCGGTGATGCTGAGCGGCACCGCGGCCACGCCGACCAGCACGGCCGGCGCGAGCCCGTCCAGCCGCAGCAGCACCATGATCAGCGGACTCGCGAGCACCAGCACCAGCCCCACTGCCCACGCGGTCCGGTAGGTCACCGCCATCACGCCACGCTCGATCTCGGCGAGATGCTCCGGCTCGGAGGCGACCCGCCGTGCCGCCGTGGCCTGGAGCCCGAGCTGGATCACGCCGATCACCATCATCGTGGCCATCAGGGCCGCGATGGCGCCGTACGTCGTGGGCCCGAGGATGCGCGCTGCCACGATGGTGAAGCCGTAGGTCGTCACGTTCATCACGGCGACCGCCACGGCGATGACGCCGCTGCCCCGCAACGTCGCGGCGAGCTGATCGCGTCGGGTGCCGGTCACGGGGGCGAGGCTATCGGGGTGTGCGCTTGACCACAGGGAACGGGTGTCATCGGGGGAATAATCCCCTGATCCGAGGCGGCACTTCGGGCAATTCCGGCATTCGGCGGTGCATGCCGTCGGTATGTGCCTACTGACTGGTAATCGGTCCCTCGAAACTCACCTAGCCTAATCGAACTGCGCCCTGGGGAGGGAGCAGACACACCGGGTCCAGCTTCCGTGGACACGGTTCGTCTACGTGGAGGGAATGCATTCTCGTGCGTCAAAAAGTAGTTGCAGGCATCGTCCTGTCCGTCGCGCCGGCCCTGGTCGTCGTACTGAGCTCGGCCCTGGGCCTCGAGCTCGAGGCCTTCGCCCTGCTGGGCGTGGCCGTGGGTGCCGTCGTGGGCCTGGTCCCCGACCGCGCACCGCTCGTCCGGCTGGCCGGCTTCGGTGCCGGCCTGGTGGTCGCCTGGGTCGGCTACATCGCCCGCGCAGCGCTGCTGCCCGACACCGCCGGTGGCCGTGCTGTCGCTGTGGCGCTCGTCGTCGCGGTCTGCGTCGGCATCGCCGTGGCCATCGACGCGCTCCCGCTCTGGTCGCTGCTGCTGGGCGCCGCCACCTTCGCCGGTGGTTACGAGCTCACCTTCGCCGCTGCGCCGACCGAGGTCGTCGCCAGCTCGATCAGCGCCGTGACGTCGCTGCTGCTGACCGTCGCCGTCGGGTTCCTGTCCGCTGCGACGTTCGCCTCCCTCAACGAGGCCCCGGCACCGAGCACACCCGACCCCGCACCTCGACCGAGCGACAGCTCCGACGAAGCCTCGAGCCTCGACGACCTCATGGAGAAGATCAAGTGAACGCCCCCAAGAACACGTCCCTCCGCTTCGCGGCCGTCGGTGCCGCAACGGCCCTGATCGGCATCGCCACCGCCTCTCCCGGGTACGCCGCCGGCGGTGACGACGTCCGCGTCGTCAACACCGAGACCGTGCAGGTCTACACCTCGTCGGCCGGCAAGCCGGAGACCAAGCGCGTCTACGAGCAGCTGGCCCTCAGCGGGCACGGCTCGGTCGACCTCCGGAACCCCATCGCCACCGGCGGTCTGCGCAACCTCGACGGCTTCAGCGGTGTCGAGGTCCAGGACGGTGAGCAGGTCATCAAGGCATCGGTCGACGGTGAGCAGAAGCTGCGCTCGGTCAGCGACTTCACCGGGCAGCTTCCCCTCGAGATCTCGGTCGAGTACACCCTGGACGGCAAGCGCGTGCAGCCCGGCGACATCGTCGGGAAGAGCGGCAAGCTCGAGGTGTCCTACACCGTGGAGAACGTCACCGGACGCCAGCAGCAGCTGACCTTCCCGGACGGCTCCGGCGGGTCGGTCACCAAGTCCGTGAGCGTGCCGCTCCCGATCGTCGGATCCCTGACGACCGTGGCGCCGCCGAACTTCAGCAACGTCTCCTCGAGCCAGGCCAACATGGCCGGCGACGGCAAGGGCGGTCGCAAGCTCTCCTACACGATGACGCTGTTCCCGCCGATCGGCTCGACCACGTCGACCTTCGGCTACACCGCGGACATCACTGACGGCGTCGTGCCGCGCGCCGACATCACGGCCCTCCCGGTGAACCCGATGGAGAGCCCGTCCTTCAAGGGAGCCGCCGCCAGCTACAAGGGTGGTGCCGAGACCGGTGCCGACCTGATCGAGGGCGCGACCACGATCGACACCAACCTGCTGAAGCTGCGTGACGGCGCGGCCGACCTGCTCGCCGGGCTGATCCAGCTCCGCGACGGTGCCGACGAGCTCCGCGACGGGCTCCAGGGCAAGGCGGCCCCCGGCGCGCTCAAGCTCGCCGACGGTGCGGGCCAGCTCGACGCCGGCGCCGGTCTGCTCGCCGCGGGCGCCAGCACGCTGGAGCAGGGCACCGGCAAGGCCTACGCGGGGAGCAAGGACCTGACCTCGGGTCTCCAGCGCATCAGCGGCGGGCTCTCCAGCCTGGCTGACGCCACCTCCGGCCTGCCGGCCGCCAAGGACGGCATCAAGCAGCTGCAGGACGGCGTCGACGTGATCCTGGCGGGCTTCGGCAACGCCAAGGACGAAGCGTCGCTGATCGGCGGGCTCACCGCCCTCGAAGCCGGCCTCGGCAAGCTCGAGACGGGTGCCGGCCAGGTGGCCGGGGGCCTCAAGCAGCTGACTGCTGACGCAGGGCTCCCCGCTGCCAAGGGCGGTGTCGACCAGGTCAAGGCCGGGCTCGACGCCTCGCTGGCCAGCGGTGGCAGCCTCGACGAGCTCGTCGGTGGGCTGAACGCGGTCAAGTCCAACTTCTGCGAGACCCACCCGGCGAAGGCTCAGTGCAACGGCCTGGTCGACCAGCTCCTCGCCGGAGTGGGCACCAGCCGGAGCAACCTGACCGAGGCTTCGGCCGGGTTGGGTCAGGTCTCGACCGGTCTGGCCACGGCCATCGGCGGCCTGAACACGCAGCTGATCCCCGGCGCGAAGCAGGTCCACGAGGGGCTCACCACCGCCAGCGCCAGCACCGGCAAGCTCAAGGCCGGCGGGAACAAGCTCCAGGGTGGCGTCCAGCAGGTCAGTGCCGGGCTCGACAAGCTCTCGCTCGGGCTCACTGCCGCGGTCGGCGGGGTCTTCCAGCTCTCCGACGGCGCCGGCTCGGCCGTTGCCGGCAGCTCGGACCTGTCCGACGGGCTCGGTCAGATCGACGACGGAGCCGGCAAGCTCGCCGGCGGTGCCGGTGACCTGAAGGACGGCACCGGTCAGCTCGACGCGGGTGCCAACGAGCTCGCCTCCGGCCTCGGCGACGCAGCCGACGGTTCGGGCAAGCTGGCCGACGGTCTCGGTACCGCAGCCGACGGTGCGCCCCAGCTCGTGGACGGCGCCCAGCGCCTGTCGACCGAGGGCACCCAGAAGCTGATCGAGGCTGGCGACGCCACCGCGGAGAACTACGGTGAGCTCTACGCCTCGATGCAGGCCGGCGCCAAGCGGGCCCAGGTCGAGGACATGGCCATCGGCGCCCCGGAGGACGCCATCGGCCTCACGGCGTACAGCTACGTGATCCAGGGCGAGGACGGCGAGTCCGGCCGCAACCTGGGTCGCGGTCTGGGCAGCCTCGCGCTGCTGGGTCTGGGCAGCGGGCTGTTCGCCTTCCGCCGCCGCTTCATCTGATCAGAGTGAAAGACCGCAGGGGCGTCGCGAGAGCGGCGCCCCTGCGGTCTTTCCCGCGCGGTGCCGTGACTCTCAGGAGTACCGCGGGAGCGGCGCGCCCGGGGCGACCAGCCGGGCCACGAAGATCGCCGACCCCGGGGTGAGGACGCCTCGCGTGCGGGACCACCCGCCCCAGGTCCGGTCATGGTCCGCGGGCCACTCGGGCTCGTGCAGGTCGGTGAGCACGAAGCCGTGGCGCGACAGGGTTCCGACCCAGTCCCCGATGGTGCGGTGGTGCTCGACGTACCTGGTCGCGCCGTTCTCCTCGTCCACCTCGACGTAGGGCGTGCGGTCCCAGTAGGACTGCGAGGCCACCAGCCCCTCCTCACCCGGGTCGTCGGGGAACATCCATCGGGTCGGGTGCGTCACCGAGAACGCGAACACGCCGCCCTTGCGCAGCACCCGGGCCACCTCCGCCACGAGGGCGGGGGCGTCGGCGACGAACTGCAGGGCACCGAACGCGGAGAACAGCACGTCGAAGCTCGAGTCGCGAAAGGGCAGCTCTGCCGCCGACGCGCACAGGGTGGGTACGACGACCCCGTGCTCCTCGTCGATCCGGCGGCTGTGCAGCAGCTGACGTGCCGAGATGTCGATGCCGACCGGGCGGCCTCCGTGGGCCAGGACCCACCGCGAGCACTGACCGGCTCCGCACCCGATCTCCAGCACGTCCTTGCCGGCGACGTCGCTGAGCGCGCGGAGATCGTCCTCCCGGACCCCTTCGGGACCCCAGAGGAAACCGGCGTCGCCGAGGTACTCGCCGTGCGTGGCCTGGTACTCGTCGGCGTAGGCGTCCCAGTCGGCTCGGTTGGCTCGCAGCGACTCGGCCTCCCCGACGGGGCGTCTTTCCGGGCGGACTCCTGACACGTGCGAAGGCTAGCCCGGTGCGTGCGCTTCGCATGACAGGGTCGGGGCATGGACGCCTTCCCGACCTCGCTCCAGCCCCTGGCCGGTGGGTACAGCGGTGAGACGTTCATCGCGGACGCGGCGGGGGAGCAGGTCGTCGTCCGTGTCTACGGCGCCCGCTCGGCGGCGCGCGGTCCGCTGGCCCCCGAGATCGACGCGGCAGTCCTGGACCTCGTCCGCGGGCTGCTGCCGGTCGCCGAGGTGCTGGAGATGCGCCGGGGCGACGAGGAGACCGGCATGCCGGGGCTGCTGGTCACCGGCGTGCTGCCTGGAGAGCGGCTGGACACGCTGCTGCCGCGGCTCGACGCCGGGCAGGTGCGCGAGGTCGGCGCCCGGCTGGGAACGTTGGTCGGACGTCTCGGGCACATGGTGGCGCCGCGGCCCGGTCTGTTCGTGGACAGCTCCCTGGTGGCAACCGAGCTCCCGCTCGAGCTCCGCGACCTCCCGGCCTGGCTGGAGCATCATGCCTCCTCCCTCGACCCGGGGCTGGCGCAGGGACTGGTCGAGGTCGTGGCGGAGGCTCAGGACCTCCTCGACGGGGACCGTCGGGTGTGCCTGGTCCACGGTGACCTGAACCCGAAGAACCTGCTCGTCGACCCCGACTCCCTCGAGGTGTGCGGCCTCGTCGACTGGGAGTTCGCCCACCTCGGCAGTCCCTACGCCGACCTCGGCAACGTGCTCCGGTTCGAGCAGGACCCCGTGCTGGTCGATGCGGTGGTCTCGTCGTACGTCGCGTTCATGCCGGCCGCTCCCGGCGACCTGCTGGACCGGGCGCGGGCCGCCGACCTGTTCGCCCTGATCGAGCTGGCTGCCCGTAGCGAGGAGAGCTCCGTGGTGCGCGGCGCCCGGGAAGTGCTGGAGGAGCGCGCAGGAGTGCGGACGGCGGACTAGCCCGCCAGTGTTCCTGCGCGCACGGCAGCCAACGTCGAGCGACGCCACGCCTCCCGGATGCTCGACGCCGGGGCTGCGCAGCGTTACCTTGCCCAAGGAGCGTTGCCCCGCTGCGCCCGCTGCGATCTCGGGTCGCGTCCTGCTCTAGGAAGGTCTGCCCACATGAAGAGGTCAAGGATTCTCCTTGCCACAACGGTTGCTGCGCTCATCGCGGCACCGCTTGCGGCCTGCTCCCCGCCCGAGAAGGAAAGCAAGTCCACCGACACCGACTCCGGTGTGAAGACGTCCGAGGCCAAGTCGGCCGCCGACTTCGGGGGGATGGACGGCCTGGTCAAGGCCGCGAAGGAGGAGGGCGAGCTGAACGTGATCGCCCTGCCCCCCACCTGGGCCAACTACGGCAACATCATCAAGACCTTCGGTGAGAAGTACGGCATCAAGGTGAACTCGGCCCTGCCCGACGGGGCCAGCCAGGACGAGATCAACGCGGCGAACCAGCAGAAGGGCAGGAGCACTGCCCCCGACGTCTTCGACCTCGGCCAGACCGTCGCCCTGGCGAACACCGCGATGTTCGCCCCCTACAAGGTGGAGAAGTTCGACGACATCCCGTCCCAGTTCAAGGACGCCGACGGCACCTGGGTCAACGACTACGGGGGCTACATGTCGATCGGCTACGACTCGGCCAAGGTCCCGGACGTGAAGACGGTCGAGGACCTGCTGAAGCCGGCCTACAAGGGCAAGGTCGCGCTCAACGGCGACCCGACCCAGGCCGGGTCGGCGTTCGCCGGTGTCGTCATGGTCGCGCAGTCGCAGGGTGGTTCGGCCGACGACGTGGCCCCGGCGCTCGGCTACTTCAAGAAGCTGAAGGAGTCCGGCAACTTCATCACCGTCGACCCCTCCGACGCCACGATCCAGTCCGGCCAGACCCCTGTCGTCATCGACTGGGACTACCTGAACGCGGCCCAGACCGCGAAGGTGCCGACGTGGAAGGTGGTCGTTCCGCCGGGCGACCCGATCGCCGGCTACTACTTCCAGGCGATCAACAAGGACGCGCCGCACCCCGCGGCCGCCCGGCTCTGGCAGGAGTTCCTCTACAGCGACGAGGGCCAGAACCTCTGGCTGGCCGGCGGTGCGCGACCGGTGCGCGCGGATGCGATGGTCGAGGCCGGCACCATCGACAAGGCTGCCTACGACGCGCTGCCCCCGGTGGAGGGGACCCCTGTGGTCGTCACCGATGAGCAGAGCGCCAAGGCGGCGGAGTTCCTGGCCGCCAACTGGGCGAAGATCACGGGCTGATCCAGCAGATGGCGAAGAACGGCGTCAGCCGGCGGGTGCGCAACAGCCTGCCGCTGACGCCGTTCTTGGCTCTGGTCGGGATCTTCCTGCTGATCCCGACGGTCACCGTCGTGGTCAACTCGGTCTATCTCGACGGTCAGTTCTCCCTGGATCGGATCCGGACGCTGGGCAGCGACGCCGCCCTGCGCGCACTGTGGCGGAGCGTGCTGCTCTCGAGCGTGACGGCCGTGCTCGGCGCCGTGTTCGGCTCGGTGCTGGCCTACCTCATCGTGAACAGCCCGCCCACCTCACTGCTGCGCCGATCGGTGATCTCGGTGTGCAGCGTCCTGGCCCAGTTCGGTGGTGTCGCACTGGCCTTCGCCTTCCTCGCCACGGTGGGCCTGAACGGCGTGGTCACCTTGTGGGCCCAGGAGCACCTCGGCTGGAACCTGGCCGGATCCGGCTGGCTGTACAGCACCACCGGCCTGATGCTGGTCTACACCTACTTCCAGATCCCGCTGATGGTGATCGTGTTCCTGCCCGCCCTCGAGGGCCTGCGCGAGCAGTGGCGGGAGGCGGCGGTGAGCCTGGGTGCCTCCACCTGGGACTACTGGCGCGAGGTGGCGATCCCGTTGCTGCGCCCGGCTTTCCTCGGCTCGCTGCTGCTGCTGTTCGCGAACGCGTTCGCCGCCTACGCCACGGCGGCCGCCCTGGTGAGCCAGGGGAGCCCGATCCTTCCCCTGCTGATCCGGGCAGCTCTCACCAGTGAGGTCGTCCTGGGACAGGCCGGGTTCGCCTATGCGCTGGCACTCGAGATGGTGCTGGTGGTCACGGTCGTGATGGTGGCCTACAGCGTCATGGTCAGGCGGACCTCGAGGTGGCTCCAGTGAGGCGCCGTACGCCGCTGACCCGGGTCGCCCGCGGCCTGAGCCTGCTGCTGTTCGCGACCTTCTTCATCCTGCCGCTGTACGCGATGGCCGACTTCAGCACCCGCGACCTGATCAACGGCGGCCGCACCCTCGAGGCCTGGCGGAACCTGGTGCAGGACGACCAGGTGTTCAGTGCCGTCGTGATCTCGCTGCTGCTGGCCGGCACCACGGTCGCCGCGATGCTGCTGATCCTGGTGCCGACGATGATCTGGGTGCGGCTGCGCACCCCGTGGGCCAAGGGGCTCGTCGAGTTCCTGTGCCTGTTGCCGCTGACCATCCCCGCCCTGGTGATCGTGGTCGGGATGCGCGACGTCTACCTCTGGGTGACCTACTTCCTGGGCGAGTCCACACTCACCCTGACGTTCGTCTACACCGTGCTGGTGCTGCCGTACTCCTACCGCGCCATCGATGCCGCGCTCTCGGCGATCGACCTGCAGACGCTCTCGGAGGCGGCCCGCTCGCTGGGTGCCAGCTGGACGAGGACGATCCTGGCGGTGGTCGTCCCGAACATCTGGTCGGGCGTCGTCTCCGCTGCGTTCATCTCGATCGCGGTCGTGCTGGGGGAGTACACCATCGCCTCGCTCAGCGGCTACCAGAACCTGCAGGTCGTGATCGTCCTGACCGGCAAGGCCGACGGTCCGACCTCGGTGGCGGCCTCGCTGGCCGTGCTGCTGCTCGGCATCGTGCTGCTGATGGCCCTGTCCCTGCTCACCCGAGGCCGACGTGAAGGCGAGGGCGACGTCGAGGACGACGCCGCCTCAGTCGTTGCGCCCGTGCCCACCGCGCCACCAGGAGTCCACGCATGAGCACCTCCCAGACAGCTGTCAACGGGGCCCAGCCGGGTCTCGCCGTCGAGCTGACCGACCTCACCCGTGTCTACGGCGCCGTCAGTGCCCTGAGCGGGCTGACCCTGCACATCGAGCCGGGCGAGATGGTGGCACTGCTCGGCCCCTCGGGCTGCGGCAAGACCACCGCCCTGCGGATCCTCGCCGGGCTGGACGACCCGACGACGGGAAGTGTCTCCGTCGGTGGCAAGGACCTGACCAGCGTGCCCGCCAGCAAGCGGGACATGGGGATGGTGTTCCAGGCCTACAGCCTGTTCCCACACATGACGGTGCTGGACAACGTCGGGTTCGGGCTCAAGCTGCGCGGCCAGGACAAGGCGACCCGCCAGGCCCGCGCCGGCGACATGCTCGACCTGGTCGGTCTCTCCGCCCACAAGAACAAGTACGCCAGCCAGCTCTCCGGTGGCCAGCAGCAGCGCGTCGCCCTGGCTCGGGCCCTGGCCATCGAGCCGAGCGTGCTGCTCCTCGACGAACCGCTGTCCGCGCTCGACGCCAAGGTGCGGGTGCAGCTGCGCGAGGAGATCAGGCGGGTGCAGATGGAGGTGGGCACCACCACGCTGTTCGTCACCCACGACCAGGAGGAGGCGCTGGCGGTCGCCGACCGGGTCGGCGTGATGAGCCAGGGCAAGCTCGAGCAGCTCGCAGCCCCGGCCGACCTCTACATGTCACCGGCGACACCGTTCGTGGCCGAGTTCGTCGGCCTGAACAACCGGCTCCCGGCGCACGTCGACGGCGACCGGGCCGACGTGCTGGGGTCCTCGGTCCCGCTGCTCGTCGGCTCGATCAGCTCCGGCTCGGGGGTCGCGATGGTGCGGCCCGAGTCGGTCGGCGTGACGAGCGACCCCCAGGGCGCGGTCTCGGTGGTCCAGGTGGAGTTCCTCGGCCCGTTCTCGCGCGTGCACCTGCGCACCCAGGAGGGGTCGACCCTCGTGGCGCAGATGTCCAGCGCCGACGCCCGGGCGTTCCGGCCGGGGGAGCAGGTCAGCGTCGAGGTGGCCCCGTCCGGGGTGCTCGTCGTCGCCGCGGACGGCCGCTGAACCGAGCACTGCGCGTGGTCGATCCACTCGGTTGGACGCTCGCCGCCGCAGACAGATAGACTGCGCGGTGCGCCAGAAGTCTGCCTGAGTCTCAGACAGAGCAGTCTTTCGCTCGCTGTCCCGCCCAGCAATGGGCGAACGAACAATCGTGATGGTGAAACCGGCTTGTGTGCGCGCCCGTACGACTCCTATTCCACCCAAAGGTTCCTCTCTCCCTATGACAATCACCCCCACGCTCTCCGCCGCTCCGCAGGTCGCCATCAACGACATCGGATCGGAGGAGGACTTCCTCGCGGCGATCGACGCGACCATCAAGTACTTCAACGACGGTGACATCGTCGAAGGCACCATCGTCAAGGTCGACCGCGACGAGGTCCTGCTGGACATCGGCTACAAGACCGAGGGCGTCATCCCCTCGCGCGAGCTCTCGATCAAGCACGACGTCGACCCCAACGAGGTCGTCGAGGTCGGCGACAAGGTCGAGGCCCTCGTTCTCCAGAAGGAGGACAAGGAAGGCCGGCTGATCCTGTCCAAGAAGCGCGCCCAGTACGAGCGCGCCTGGGGCACCATCGAGCAGGTCAAGGAAGAGGACGGCGTCGTCGAGGGCACCGTCATCGAGGTCGTCAAGGGCGGCCTGATCCTCGACATCGGCCTGCGCGGCTTCCTGCCCGCCTCGCTGGTGGAGATGCGCCGCGTGCGCGACCTGCAGCCCTACGTGGGCCAGGTCCTCGAGGCGAAGATCATCGAGCTGGACAAGAACCGCAACAACGTCGTGCTGTCGCGTCGTGCGTGGCTCGAGCAGACCCAGTCCGAGGTTCGTCACGGCTTCCTCACCCAGCTCCAGAAGGGTCAGATCCGCAAGGGTGTCGTGTCCTCGATCGTCAACTTCGGTGCCTTCGTGGACCTCGGCGGCGTCGACGGCCTCGTGCACGTCTCGGAGCTGTCCTGGAAGCACATCGACCACCCGAGTGAGGTCGTCACCGTCGGTGACGAGGTCACCGTCGAGGTGCTCGACGTCGACATGGAGCGCGAGCGCGTCTCGCTGTCGCTCAAGGCGACCCAGGAAGACCCGTGGCAGCACTTCGCCCGGACCCACCAGATCGGCCAGATCGTTCCCGGCAAGGTCACCAAGCTGGTGCCGTTCGGTTCGTTCGTCCGTGTCGAGGAGGGCATCGAGGGCCTGGTGCACATCTCCGAGCTGGCCGAGCGCCACGTGGAGATCCCCGAGCAGGTCGTCCAGGTCAACGACGACGTCATGGTCAAGATCATCGACATCGACCTCGAGCGTCGCCGGATCTCGCTGTCGCTCAAGCAGGCCAACGAGACCGCCACTGCTGCCGAGTCCGAGGAGTTCGACCCGACCCTCTACGGCATGTCGGCGACCTACGACGAGCAGGGCAACTACATCTACCCCGACGGCTTCGACCCCGGCACGGGCGAGTGGCTCGAGGGCTTCGACGACGCCCGCAAGACCTGGGAGGACCAGTACGCCAAGGCACACGCGCGCTGGGAGGCCCACGTCAAGCAGCAGGCCGAGGCCAAGCAGGCCGAGGCCGATGCCGGCGAGGCGACCACGTACTCCAGCGGTGGCGACACCGCCGCGAGCGAGGGTGGCGAGCCCGAGGGTGGGTCGCTCGCCTCGGACGAGGCGCTGCAGGCACTGCGCGAGAAGCTGACCGGCGGGGGCGCCTGACCCCAGGTCACACCCGCTGAGCACAGGAGCCCGGTCCCCGCAGGGGGCCGGGCTCCTGTGCTTTGGAGAACCCAAGCGCGTCTGGAGAGGGAACCTCTCCAGCACCTCGAACAGTCTGATCGAACTGTCGGTGGTCGGGTCTAGCGTTTCTCCCATGAGCACGGCACCGCCCCTCACCCCCACCGAGGTGATCGAGCGTGTCCGCATCGCCCGGACCCGGGCCAAGCGGGCGGCCGCCGAGGAGCTCGAGCTGGCCCTGGCGTGGGCGCACCTGCACCCGTGCCCGGCTGACGGGACCCCGGCGCACTGGGGAGAGGTCGACCTGCACGGCGAAGCCACCGTCCCGCTGGCCGGTCCCGGTGCCCCGTGGGTGGCGGAGCTCGCCCCCGCCGACCTCGGCGCCGCGCTCTCCATCAGCCTGGACGCCGCCCGGTCGCTGCTGGGTGACGCCCTCGAGCTGGCGCACCGGCTCCCGCGGCTGTGGGACCTGGTCCGCGACCTGCGCGTCCCTGCCTGGCGGGCCCGGGTCATCGCCCGCGAGACCCGCGACCTGTCGGTGGACGCGGCCTTGTTCGCGGACCGCCTGATCGCGGCCACGCCGGACAGGATCGCCTCTGTCCACGCCGCCCGGCTGGTCCAGGAGGCCCGGCTATGGTTCGACCCCGACCGAGCGATCGCCGACGAGGACGAGGCCTTGGCCAAGCGCGGGGTGTGGTCACGACCGGGTGCGGCTCCTGCGACCACCGAGATGTGGATGCTCCTGGACACCCGCGACGCCGACCTCTTCGACCGGAGCGTCTCGAGGGTGGCCGGCACTCTCGGCGATCTCGGTGACACCGACCCCCTCGACGTCCGGCGGGCGAAGGCGGTCGGGGTCCTTGCCGACCCGCAGTTCGCCCTTGACCTGATGTCCGGGCGCGAGGGGGCCATCCGCACTCCGCGGGGTGGGGTGGCGAACCTGTTCGTGCACGTGGCCCCGGCCGACCTCGAGGCCGACCTGGCCGGAGGCGCCGGTGCGATCACCCTCGAGCGGCTCGGTGCCGCGACCACCAGGTTGCTGACCGACTGGCTAGCCCGGCTCACCGAGGGTGGCGGGAAGGTGGCCGTGCGGCCGGTGCTGGATCTGAGGGCGAGCACCGCCGTGGACCGGCACGACCCGCCCGCGGCGATGCGCGAGCAAGTGGTGCTGCGCGACGCGCACTGTGTCTTCCCCGGCTGCCGCCGTGACTCCCGGTCCTGCGACCTCGACCACATCACGCCCTATGTCCCGATGGAGGACGGGGGACCACCGGGCCAGACGCACCCGGGCAATCTCGCGCCGTTGTGCCGCGCCCACCACCGGGTCAAGACCCACACCGCCTGGGACTACAAGCGCCTCGATCAGGGTGGCTACACCTGGACCAGTCCTACCGGCCACCAGTACGACAGCTCCCCGGGGGACCGTCGCCCAGCAGAGCGACGTCGACGAACCTGACCGCCCAGCCATCCGTCCCTGACCGGTCGGGCCCATTGGCCTGCCAACGGTCAGAGAACCTGAGCACACTGCCCACACTCACAGGGTGTGCATTCGGATGCCCTGAAGAGCTGGCCCACGATCAACCGGACAGCCCATGACGGATCCCTGTCATGGGCCGTCGCTCAGGCATGATCGTGGCCATGCCCTCGACTAGCGTGACTGTTCACCTGCTGGCCGGTCTCAATGGCGCCGGGAAGTCGACGCACGCTCGCCGACTGGAGCAGGAGAGTCGGGCCGTGCGCTTCACGCTGGATGAGTGGATGTTGCGGCTCTACCAGCTCTCGTACGACGACCCTGGTTACCCCGAGCTGAGTGAGAGGTGTCAGAACCTGATCTGGGACGTCGCGAAGCAGGTCCTCGCGACTGGAACAGATGTTGTGTTGGACTGGAACCAGTGGAGTTGCGCACGGCGACAGACGTGGCGAGACAAGGTCGTGGAGGCCGGACATCATCCCGTCCTGCACTACGTCAAGGCGCCCGTCGAAACGGCAATCCGGCAGGTCGAGAATCGTCATCGCGAGGGTGACGCGATCGCCCACGTTCTTGATGCCGATGCCGTACGCCACCTCGCTCGGCTCTTCGAGGTGCCGACCGCAGAAGAAGGCATCGAACTGCACGTCGTCGAAGCGTGAGAGAGCGCATCCGTCCTCCGGGGCCCGGGCACGTCCTGGACGCGCCCGTCAGAGGACCCCGGCCGCCCGGGCAGGCGCGGCGTAGGCCTCGGCCAACGAGACAACCGTCTCGTGCGCGTTGAGACCGCTGGGGTTGGGCACCACCCACAGCTCGGCGCCCTCGAAGCCTTCGTCCTGCCGACCCGGCTGTGCGCGGGGGTGACCGAAGGCCTGGCGGTAGGCCGTGATGCCGGCGATCGCGACCACCCGGGGTGACCTGGTGCGGACGAGCGCGCGCAGGCGCTCACCCCCCGCACGCAGCTCGGCCGGACTCAGCTCGGAGGCCCGGGCACTGGCGCGGCGGACCAGGTTGGTGATGCCGAGCCCGCGAGCCCGAAAACGCTCCCGGTCCTCCTCGCTCATCCCGGCCGAGGGATCGACGGCCTCGGTGAGGATGCCTGCGCGCAGCAGCGCGGGATAGAACCGGTTCACCGGGTGGGCGAAGTGCGTCTGCACGGCAGCGGTCCACAGCCCGGGGTTGATCCCGACGAAGAGCAGCCGCAGGTCGGCGGGTGGCACCGGCAGCAGGTCGGGCACCTCGACGTCACGGAACGAATCCAGCTCGGCGCGGCTGAACCCCATCAGGCGTCACCGGCCACGAGCGCGGGGAGGTCGAGGCGACGCACCTTGCCGGTCGGGGTGCGGGGGAGCGACTCGACCGGGTGGTACTCCTTGGGCCGCTTGGCCGGAGCCAGGTGCTTCCGCGCGTGCTCCTCGAGTGCGCTGACGGGCACGGGGCCGACGACGGCCGCGCAGACGCGCTGCCCCCATTCGTCGTCCTCGGCGCCGAAGACGGCGATGTCATCCACACCGGCCACTTCGCCGAGCACCCGCTCGACCTCGGCCGGATAGACGTTGACCCCGCCGCTGATGATCAGGTCCTCCCGGCGCCCCTCGAGGTAGACGTAGCCCGCCTCGTCGATGCGGCCGAGGTCGCCCACGGTGAAGGCCGGCCCGTCAGCGGTCTCACGCCAGGCGGCGACGGTCTTCTCCGGGTCTGCGAAGTAGGTGAACCGCGCATGAGCAGGTACGACGCACCACAGATGGCCGTCCTCGTCCGCGCTCAGCCTGCGCCCGGGCCGGGCACGACCGAGGGTGCCCGGTCGGTCGAGCCACTCCTCGCTGCGGCAGGCGGTGAACTGCCCCTCGGTCGATCCGTAGAACTCCCAGGTGGACCCGGCCGGGAACAGCTCGATCAGCCGACGCTTGACCCACTCCGGGCACGGGGCGCCGGCGTGCGCGACGAGCCGGAAGCCGGACAGGTCGGGGGTGCCGTGCGCCTCCCAGTGCGCGAACAGCCGCTGCAGGTGCGCCGGCACGCAGAACATGGTCGTCGGGCGGTGCTCGCGGATCGCCGCGCTCACGGTCTCCGGGTCGAACGGGCCCGGGACCACGACCCGGCCTCCTGCGAGCAGCGTGCCGGTGGCGAACCGCAGGGGAGCCGAGTGGTGCAGCGGACTGAGCACCAGGTTCACGTCCTCTCCGCAGAACCCCCACAGCTCGCGTTCCTCGCGGACCAGGGCCTCGGCGTCCGCGCTGTCCAGGATGCCGGAGTAGACACCCTTGGGGCGCCCCGTGGTGCCGCTGGTCAGGTGGATCGGTCGGCCCAGGGGAGGCCCGGGCCGGTCCGCGTGGCCGGTGAGGTCGACGAGCAGCCGCTCCAGCTGGTCCTGCGCGGTCACCACCAGCTGCGGCGCGAGGTCGGCGAGCAGCGGCTCACGCTCGGTGGGGGTGAGCCTGACGTCCATCGGGACCGGGAACACCGCCCGCCTCAGCAAGGCGATCACGAGTGCGGCGTAGGCGGGGGAGCCGGGCAGGGAGAGGACCACCCGGCTGCCGGGGGGCAGGTCGCTCGCATCCACCCCCGGATCCTGTCAGCAGATTGCGGGACATCGGGGCCGGGGGTAGGGCACCCTGAGAACGTGATCCGTTTCGAGCTGGGTTTCGGGCTTCTCGTGCTGGCACTGTGGATCTACTGCCTCGTCGAGGTCATCAGTAGCTCCGAGGGGGAGATCCGCCACCTCTCCAAGGTGCCGTGGCTGCTGATCGTGCTGTTCTTCCCGCTCGCCGGGTCGGTCGCCTGGCTGGTCGCCGGTCGCCCCCAGGGGCCGAGACGGCTATCGACGCACGAGCGCAGCGTGCCGCAGTTCCCGGAGTACGACCGTCCCGGGCGTGCCGCGGCGACGAGCACCGACGAGGACGACGAGTTCCTGCGCAAGGTGAAGGAGCGCGCCGAGGAGCAGCGTCAGGCCTACCGGCGAGCCGAGCTGGAGCGCCAGCTCGAGGAGCAGCGGCAGCGCGAGCTCAAGGAGCAGCGCAAGCGGGAGACGACCGACGGCGGGACCTGACCCCCCGGCGGCAGAGGTTGCCGGGGGCTGGCTGGGATGATCCCGGCATGACTACGCGCGTCGGACTCACTGGTGGTGTCGCCTCGGGCAAGAGCACGGTGGCGGGCATGCTCGCCGAGCTGGGGGCCGTCGTCATCGACGCGGACGTCCTGGCCAGGGAGGTCGTGGCTCGGGGTACCCCCGGCCTCGCGGCGGTCGTCGAGGAGTTCGGGCCCGAGCTGCTCGGGCCGGACGGCGAGCTGGACCGCGCTGCCATGGGTCGCCTGGTCTTCTCCGACCCGGCGGCCCGACGTCGGCTGGAGGCGATCATCCATCCCCTCGTCTTCGAGCGGATCGTGGAGCTCGAGGAGCAGGCGCCGGCCGGGGCCGTGGTCGTGCACGACATCCCGCTCCTGGCCGAGAGCGGCCGGGCGGGGGACTTCGAGGCGGTGCTCGTGGTGGACGCGCCGCACGAGGTCCAGGTGAGCAGGATGACGAACGACCGGGGATGGACGGTGGAGGAAGCCGAGTCACGGATCGGCGCGCAGGCCTCTCGGGAGGACCGCCTGGCGATCGCGTCGCACGTCATCGAGAACACCGGGACGCACGAAGACCTCCGCAGGCGGGTTGCGGAGGTCTTCGCGGAGGTGAGCGCGGCGTCCGGGCGCTGACCGGTGAGCCTGGCTCAGGCAGCCAGGTCCGGGTCGGCGAGGCGCCGCAGCTTCGCGATCGCCTCCCGCTCGAGCTGACGCACCCGCTCGGCGGAGATGCCGTGCCGGGCGCCGATGTCGGCCAGCTTGTGCTGGCGCCCGTCGACGAGCCCGTAGCGGGACCGCACGATGTCGGCGGAACGGTCGTCCAGCATCCCGACGAGGGAGTTGAGCCGGTCGCGGGACTCGGTGTCGAGCACGGTCAGGTCAGGGCCGGGCGCGCTCTCCTGGGCGATCAGGTCGCCCAGCGAGGTGTCGCCGTTCTCGTCGACCGGGGTGTCCAGGCTGACGTGGTCGCGGCCCCAGGCCATCAGGTCCAGCACCCGCTCGATGTCCATGTCGAGCTCGGCGGCGATCTCCTCCGGGTCTGGCTCGCGACCCAGCTGGCGCTCGAGCGTGCGGCGGGCCGAACCGACCTGGTTCAGCTCCTCGACCACGTGCACCGGCAGTCGCACCACGCGGGCCTGCTGGGCGATGCCGCGGGTGATCGCCTGGCGCACCCACCAGGTGGCGTAGGTGGAGAACTTGTAGCCCTTGGCGTAGTCGAACTTCTCGACCGCACGGATCAGGCCGGTGTTGCCCTCCTGGATCAGGTCCAGCATCGGCATCTGGCTGCGGCCGTACTTGCGTGCGATGGAGACCACGAGCCGGAGGTTGGCGTTGATGAACCGCTGCATCGCGAGCTCGCCCTCCTCGACGAGCCAGAGCAGCTCGTCCTCGGTGGCGAACTTGGGGGCACCGCCCTTGCGACGGCCGACGCGACCCTCCTCGAGGAGCCGGGAGGCGAGCAGCCCGGCCTCGATCGTCTTGGAGAGGGCCACCTCGGTCTCGGCGTCGAGCAGGGGAGTCCGGGCGATCTCGTCGAGGTAGAGACCAACGCTGTCGCGCCCTTCGATCTCGCGATCGTTTCGGGTGGTGGTCATAGCGGCCTTCCCTTCCTACAGGTGAACCGTTTCAGCGGGTTCATTTGGTCCAACGCCTGGGGCATCTGGGGGATTCCCCGCCGGGCTGGTGAGGCGCCGTGTTCTCGGCGCCTCACTTCTAATACGTAGCGGTTACCCCGGAAGTTGCCTCCGGACGCGACTTCTCAGGCACTTCTCAGCGAGATGACCAAACCGGGACAGCGGGGCAGGATGGACAGATGGGCATCGACCTCAACGCCGACCTCGGGGAAGGCGTCACCGACGACGCCGGGCTGCTCGAGGTGGTCACCAGCGCCAATCTCGCCTGCGGCTTCCACGCGGGGGACGCCGAGACGATGCGCCGCGTGTGCGACCTCGCGGCCGAACGGGGCGTGGTGGTGGGCGCCCAGGTCTCCTACCGGGACCGGGAGAGCTTCGGCCGCGCCCGCATGGATGTGTCCGGAGACGTGCTCGCCGAGTGGGTGGCCGAGCAGGTCGAGCTGCTGCGCGAGATCGCCACCGGCAGCGGCATCGAGGTCGGCTACGTCAAGCCGCACGGCGCCCTCTACAACCGGGTCGTCGACGACGAGGAACAGGCCGTCGCGGTGCTGCTCGCGAGCGGCTCGCTGCCGGTGCTGGGCCTGCCGGGATCGACGATCCTGCGCCTCGCCGAGGAACGCGGTCGCACCGGCATCCGGGAGGGGTTCCCCGACCGGGGCTACACCTCCGAGGGCAGGTTGCTGCCCCGTGACCAGCCCGGTGCCCTGGTCGAGGACGTCGCCGCCATCGCGTCCAACGCCGTGGCGATGGCCGAGAAGGGCGAGGTGCAGTCGGTCTGTGTCCACGGCGACTCACCCCATGCGGTCGGCGCTGCGCGCGCGGTGCGGCGAGCGCTGGTCCGGGCCGGGTACGACGTGGCTGCGGCCCTGGCCGTCGGCCGTCGCAGCGACTGAGGTTGTCCACAGGAGCCTGTGGAAAGCGTGTGGAGAACCTGCTCCGGCTGTGGAGGACGGGGGTCGACCTGTGGGCAACTCGACGGCTGCAGAAAATAGTTCCAGGAACCTCGACATCGCTCTTGCGGCGGACACCGAGGAGGCGTAGACATCTCTCACCGCAGCCTGCAAGGGAGGCGGTGGACCGGATGAAGACCGCGGGAGCCGCGCGGTGGGGAGACCCACCGAAGGTCGCCAGGTGATGAGGCGATCGGAGCCCGCGGGAGTCGTCGGTCCGGCGCAGGACGTCACGCTGTGCCAACCAGTAGGGCCGCGGAAACTCATACTTTCCGCGGCCCTACGCCTATTCTCCCCATTTTCGCAGCCTGGTACTCCCCGTGCTGCGTCGCATTTTTGCGAGGATCGGACGATGCGGTCACGAGAGATGGGCGTCGGCGCGTTGCTGCTCGAGTGCGGCGGCGTCGAGGAGGTGCGGGCGGCGTACGCCGAGGCCAGGCGCCGCCGGGACGCGGGTGTGCTGAGCTGCACCGAGATCGTCCCCGGGGCAGCCACTGTGCTCCTCGACGGACTCACCGACCCCGAGACCGTCCGTGCCGGCCTCGACGACTGGCCAATGGCCCCGCCGGACGAGCTGGCCGGGGCCCTGGTCGAGCTGCCGGTCAGCTATGACGGCCCCGACCTGGAGTGGGTCGCGCAGCACTGTCGGCTCGAGGTCGACGACGTCGTCGCGCGGCACCGGGCCACCGAGTTCGTCGTCGCGTTCTGCGGGTTCGCCCCCGGCTTCGCCTACCTCGCCGGGCTTCCGTCCGAGCTGCAGGTGCCGCGACGCGACGACCCCAGGTCGCGGGTGCCGCCGGGGTCGGTCGGGATCGCCGGTGAGTTCACTGGCGTCTACCCGAGGGCGTCTCCGGGCGGTTGGCAGCTGATCGCGCGCACCGAGCGGACGCTGTGGGATCTCGAGCAGGAGCCACCGGCGCTGCTCGCCCCGGGGACACGGGTGCGGTTCACCGATGGCTGAGCGTGTTCTGGAGGTGTCGAGCGCGGGCCCGCAGGCGACGGTGCAGGACCTCGGCCGCCCCGGGCACGCTCATCTCGGCGTGCCCCGCTCGGGCGCTCTCGATGCACCCGCCCACCGGCTGGCCAACCGCCTGGTCGGCAACGAGGAGTCGGCCGCCACGATCGAGTGCCTGGGCGGGCAGCTCTCCTTCCGGCCCCGGAGCGCAGTGACGATCGCGGTGACCGGCGCCGTCGTCCGCGTGAGGGTCGCTGGCCGGGGACGGGACTGGGGCAACGCCGTGCCGGTGGCCGGTGGCGAGCTGGTGGAGCTGGGCGCCCCCACGCAGGGGCTGCGCGCCTACGTCGCGGTCTCGGGCGGCATCGAGGTGCCCATGGTGCTCGGCTCCCGCTCGACCGACCTGCTCTCGGGTCTGGGACCGGAGCCGGTGGCGGACGGAGACGTGCTCGAGGTCGGGCCGCCGGGTCGCTGGTCGGTCGGGGTCGATGCGGTGGCGACGGCGCCGCTCTCACCGGTGCTCCGACTTCGGCTCGGGCCTCGCGCCGACTGGTTCGACGAAGCCGCGGTGGAGTCGCTGCACGGCTCGACGTACGACGTGGGCAGTGCCTCCAACCGGATCGGGCTCCGGCTCGAGGGGGAGCCGCTGCCGTGGCGGGAGAAGGGTGAGCTGCCCAGCGAGGGGATGGTGCTGGGGGCCGTCCAGGTGCCCCCGAGCGGCCAGCCGGTCGTCTTCCTCAACGACCACCCGACCACGGGGGGCTACCCGGTGGTGGCGGTGCTGGAGCCGGCCGACCTGGCGGTCTGCGCCCAGCTGAGGCCGGGCGACCGGGTCACTCTTCGGGTGGTGTGAAGGGAGCCAGGGCCGGGTCGTCGCCGGCGAAGCTGAAGACGCGCCCCGGACCCGTCTCGGCGGTCTCGAAGCGCACCGTCACCACGCCCCTGCCCGAGCCCCAGACCCAGCCGCGCCCGTGCTCGTCGTGGACCACGTCCATCCCCGGCACCCAGCCCCGGTGGCGGGAGACGGCGGCGACTGCTGCCTCGGTGGCCTCGTCGGCGGCCACCTCCTCGACGTCGTCGTCGGCGAAGAGGTCCTCCTGGATCCAGGTCGCCAGCCCCGAGACGCCCACGCCCAGCAGGCGCACGCCGCTGGAGGTGTCCAGCTCGCTGAGCAGGCTGCGCGCCAGCCGCGCGATCTGGCGGCCGTCGTCCGAGGGCTCGGGCAGGGTCGCGGAGCGGCTCACGGTGGAGAAGTCGTGCAGCCGGACCTTGATCGAGACGGTCCGACCGGACATCCGCGCCTTGCGCAGGCGCTCGGTGACCTTGGCGGCCTGACGGTCCAGCAGCGCCTCGAGCAGCTTCTTGTCGACGTGGTCGGTGTCGTAGGTGTCCTCGACGCTGATCGACTTGGCCTCGCGCTGGGGCTCGATCCGCCGGTCGTCCTCAGCCCGGGCCAGTGCGTGCAGCCCGCTGCCGTGGGAACGGCCGAGCAGCCGGACCAGCTCGTCCAGGGAGAGCCCCTCGAGCTCCTCCACCGTGTGTACGCCGACCCGGCGGAGCCGCTCCGCCGTCGCCGGGCCCACGCCGGGGATCACGGTGACCTGCATCGGGCGCAGGAGGTCCTGCTCCATGCCCGGTGCCACCACGACGAGGCCGTCGGGCTTGTCGAGGTCGCTGGCGATCTTGGCGATCAGCTTGGAGGTGCCGATGCCGACCGAGCCACGCAGCCCGCCGGAGGCCTCGTGCACCAGCTGCTTGAGCTCCCTGGCCAGGGCGCTCACCGATGCGACCGAGTGGTCGGCGAGGTCGGCGCCCTCCAGGTCGACGAAGGCCTCGTCCATGGACAGCGGCTCGACCAGTGGACTGATCGAGCGGAGCACCTCCATCACCGCCCGGCTGGTGTCGCGATAGGCGTGGAACCTCCCGGCGAGGAAGGCCGCGTTGGGGCAGCGACGCCGGGCCTCGGCCGTGGACATCGCGGAGTGGACCCCGAACGTGCGAGCCTCGTAGGAGGCGGTGGCCACCACGCCGCGGCCGCCGACACCGCCCACGACGACGGGCTTTCCGCGCAGCGAGGGCTTGTCGCGCTGCTCGACCGCGGCGAAGAAGGCGTCCAGATCCATGTGCAGGATCGTCGGCTCGGCACGCACCCCGTGATCGTGTCACGGTCGGGTGACCGCCCGGCCCTGCCGCGCCCCGGTGCCGGCCGGTTCACGTCCCCAGGCCACCGCAGACGCCTCCGGTGCACAGCCCGGACAGTCGCGCGTGCAGGGTGGGCCGCGCGGCTCCGAGGGTGGCCCGCATGACGAATCCCTCGATGCCGGCAGACCCGACGCCCGACCCGCCCACCTTCACCGCCCGCAACCCCACCGACCTGGTCGCGGTGGTGCCCGCGGTGCTGGGCTTCCATCCACACGACTCGGTCGTGCTGCTCACCTTCGGTGCACCCGGGAGGAGCTTCCACGCACGCGTCGACCTGCCCGCCACGGTGACCGACCAGCTCGGGGTCGTGGAGGTGCTCGTCGGTGCGGTCCTCGCCAACGATGTCCGCACCGCCGCAGTGCTGCTCTACACCGAGGACACCGAGGCGGCCCGCGCCCAGGCGGCCCCGCTGGTCACGCGGCTGCTGGATCTCGGGGTGGAGGTGATCGACGTGCTGCGTGTCGACGACGGCCGGTGGCACCGGGTGCCCGAGGACGGGTCGCCGGGCACGGCGTACGACCTGGAGACGCACCCGCTCACCGCCCAGCGCGTGTTCGAGGGCCAGGTGGTGCACCGGGACCGCGGAGCGCTCGTCGACACCCTCGTGGGTGTCGACGAGGAGGACGAGGTGGCGGTCGCGCTGGCTGCGACCCGTTTCGCCGACCTGATGGCCGCGGCCGTGCAGGCGGCCCCTGGTGCGCACGCGTTCCTGGAGTCCGAGGCCCGGTGGCTGCAGGGTCGTCTGCGCGAACGGCTGGCCGACGGGGCGCGCCTGACACCCGCTGAGGCCGGCCGGATCCTGGTCCTCACCTCCGTGGTGGCCACGCGCGACGTTGCGTGGTCGGAGATCACGAGAGCGAGCTCCGGGCAGCACGTCGAGCTCTGGCGCGAGCTGGTCCGACGCTCACCCCGCGAGCTGCTGCCGGGAGCCGCGTCGCTGCTGGCGTTCTCCGCCTGGCAGCACGGTGACGGCGCGCTGGCCTGGTGCGCGATCGACCGGTGCCTCGATGTCGACCCCGACTACTCGATGGCGCACTGCATCGCCGGGGTGCTCACCCGGGCCGTTCCGCCGAGCGACTGGGAGCCCGTGCCTGCTTCCGACCTGCCGGTCTTCCGTGCCGGGCTGGACCACGTGCCGGAACATCGAGCCTCGTGAGAAGGCCTTCCGACTAGGGTTCGGTCATGGGAGAAGAAGTCGACCTGCAGGAGTTCACCCGCTCCGACCGCACCCGGCACCGCGAGAAGGTACGTCGCTGCCTCGACGTCTTCGCCCGGATGCTGCACGAGTCGCGGTTCGACGTCGAGGACCCGATGACCGGCATGGAGATCGAGTTCAACCTCGTCGACGACGACGGCCACCCCGCCCTGAAGAGCGCCGAGGCGCTCGAGGCGATCGCGGATCCGCACTTCCAGACCGAGCTGGCCCAGTTCAACCTGGAGATCAACGTGCTGCCGCGTCGGCTCGGTGCGCGCGGGGTCACCGGCTTCGAGGAAGACCTCCGCAGCAGCCTGAACCATGCGGAGAGCAAGTCCAACGAGGTGCACGCGCACATGGTGATGATCGGCATCCTGCCGACCCTCGAGGACGGACACCTCAGCCCGTCGAAGATCAGCCCGAACCCCCGTTACAAGCTGCTCAGCGACCAGATCCTGGCCGCGCGCGGCGAGGACCTGGTGATCGACATCCAGGGGGCCGAGCGCCTCCGCACGACCTCGGAGTCGATCATGCCCGAGGCCGCCTGCACCAGCACCCAGCTGCACACCCAGGTCAGTCCGGACAACTTCGCTGCCTACTGGAACGCGTCCCAGGCGATCGCCGGAGTCCAGCTGGCCGTCGGCGCCAACTCGCCGTACCTGCTGGGCAAGCAGCTGTGGCAGGAGACCCGGATCCCGCTGTTCGAGCAGGCCACCGACACTCGCAGCGAGGAGCTCAGGGAGCAGGGCGTGCGACCGCGGGTGTGGTTCGGCGAGCGCTGGATCACCTCGATCTTCGACCTGTTCGAGGAGAACGTGCGCTACTTCCCGGCGCTGCTCCCGATCACCGACGACGAGGACCCGCTGGAGGTCCTCGACAACGGTGGCACCCCCGCCCTCTCGGAGCTGAAGCTGCACAACGGCACGATCTACCGCTGGAACCGCCCCGTCTACGACGTGGTCGAGGGGGTGCCGCACCTGCGCGTGGAGAACCGCGTCCTGGCGGCCGGCCCCAGCGTGATCGACACGATGGCCAACGCCGCCTTCTACTTCGGCCTGACCAGGATGCTGGCCGAGGACGACCGGCCGCTGTGGTCCCGGATGTCGTTCTCGGCGGCCGAGGAGAACTTCCACGTGGCGGCGCAGTACGGCATCGACGCGCGGATCTACTGGCCGGGCGTGGGCGAGGTCGAGGCCACCGAGCTGGTCCTGCGCCGGCTGCTGCCGATGGCCCACGAGGGCCTCGGGCGCTGGGGGGTGGAGGCCGACGAGGCCGACCGGCTGCTCTCGATCATCGAGCAGCGCTGCATCCTGCACCGCAACGGCGCCTCCTGGTACGTCGACAAGGTCAAGGCCCACGAGAAGGCCGGCGCGGACCGTCCCGAGGCGCTGCGCCTGACCCTGCAGGACTACCGCAAGAACATGCACGCCAACGAGCCCGTGCACACCTGGCCGCTCTGAGCCCCGGAGCCGCGAGGCCGGGGCACCTCAGCGGGGCCGGGGTGCCGGGGTCGCCGGTCGCACCCTGACCCACTGGCGGAGCTCGCCGGAGACCAGGTCGAGCCATCCGGTCCGGTTGAGCACGAAGAACGCCGGCAGCGCGAGGTCGTGGGCGCCGAAGGCCGCCCGCGCCGCAGCGAACCAGGTCGCGTCCGCATCGGTGCGGCTGAGCTCGCCCGAGCGGGTCACCCAGCCGCAGGCACCCTCGGTGACGCGCAGCCCGTCGAGCGCCCGCTCGACCAGGTCGGCACACAGGCCGGCATCGAGGTCCGCCTGCACAGGCAGCCGCACCTGCTCAGACGCCGGATGACCGACGTGGACGGCGGTCGCGAACTTGCGGCGGGTGCCCAGGGTCCCGACGAGCAGGCGCACCTCGCGGGAGATCGCGGTGGCGAGGGCCGGGTCCATGGGAGCACCCTGCCCGGATCCGTCGTGACTGCGTTGCACTCGTCCACAGGTCACCAAAGTGACAGCTACCGACGGTGGTGGTGAGTGCAGCATTACGGCCCGATGACTGCTTCGTCATAGACGCTGGGCAGAACCCGAAGCGACTCACTCTTATCGCGTAGTGCCCGATTGGCGAGGGGTGAGGCACATGCGTGGACAGTGGATGGGTGCGTCGAGAAGGACGAGCAAGGGCTGGCTTCGAGCCCGCCGTGCGGCAGGCTCAGTTCCGCCGATCACCCGGCGGAGCACCACGGCGAGTGCCGTGGTGCTCGCCCTGGCGGCCGCGCTCCTGGTGATCCTGCCGCTGCCCCAGGCGAGCGCTGCACCCAGCAGCACCCTGCACGTCTCGGTGCAGAGTGCCCGGACGGAGCCTCGTGCCCTCGGCGGCGCAGGTGTGCACGAGGGCGACGGCGTGACCTCCTACAAGTTCCTGATCAACGAGGACAACACCGGTTCGACGGCGCAGCGCACCCCGACCGGTGCCTGCTCCGCCTCTGCCCCCAACTATCCCGCCAACTGCGACTGGCCCTCGATCCGGGAGCTTCCACACACGACGGCGCCGATCGTCGCCCAGGGCACGGAGGCCGACCTGACCGACGGTCTCGACCTGCCTGACGGCAAGTACCTCATCTCGGTGCTGGCGGACGGCTACAAGCTGGACGGCGCCCACTTCACGGTGCCGTTCACCACCAGCGACCCGGTCATCGTCGAGGTCCAGCCGAACCCGCTGCCCGACGCCACCCTCCGTGCACAGGTCTACCGGGACGAGTCGATCACCAACGGCGCCATCGACAACAGCGAGGCCGGTCTCCAGGGCTTCCAGGGGCACATCAACGACACCCTCGGTGAGGTCACGACCGACGTGTACGGCAACCCGCTGTGCACCACCTACGAAGGCGAGAAGGCCGACTTCACGATCCCACCCGGCTCGCTGGACGCCGACGGCGCACCAGTCGTGGCCACCGTGGGCGGCAAGTGCCTCAGCGACGCCACGGGCATGCTGACCATCCCGCACCTCGGCTCCAACCGCTACACCATGACCGCGCAGCCGAAGGACGGCGAGGACTGGATCCAGACCACCACGCTCGAGGGCAACCACGACTTCGACAGCTGGGTGATGGAGGGCTCCACCGGTTACGACACCGAGGCCACGGTGGCCGGCGAGCCGGTGCCCACCCCCCAGTTCGGCTTCGTCCAGCCCAAGAACGACCTGAAGCCCGGGGGTTCCGGCTCGATCAGTGGTGTCGTCGTCGGCGTCAAGCAGTACACGCCACCCAAGGGCGGCGACGTCAACTACTTCAACGGCATGACGGGCACCAAGACCGGCAACCCGATCTCGGACCCCGTGCTCTCGCTCGCCGATCTCAACGACGGTGACAAGGCCGTCTGGGTCGGCCGCGGTAACGCGAACGGCAGCTTCACCATCCCGAACGTCCCGGACGGTGACTATTCCCTGTCCTGGTGGGACGAGGCGCAGAACTACATCCTCAACCTGGTCAACGTCACCGTGACCAACGGTGAGGCAGTCAAGATGGGTCACCTGCCCCTGATGGGCTGGTGGACCCCGCTGGACGGCTACGTCTTCAACGACACGAACCGGAACGGCACCAGGGACCCCGGAGAATCCGGTATCTCGAACTTCACGCTGACGCTGCGCAAGCAGGACAACTCGCTGATGGACCGCGGCACGACCACTGCGACGACCGACGCGACCGGCTACTACTCGTTCGAAGGCGCCTACCCGCTCGCGGCATGGACGGTGATGGAGGCCTACAGCGACTCGTTCTTCACCACCGGGGTCACCTACCAGGCCGACAACCAGAAGACCCCCACCACCATCAAGGGTGCGGGAGTGGACGTCAGCACGCTGAACATGATCGGCCTGAGCGGCACCATGGACTGGGGCGTGCATGCCTACGACCCCAGCGGCAAGAACGGCATCGACCCGCTCAACGGCGGCATCGTCGGCTCGCTGAGCTATGACACCACCCGCAACGAGCTCGACCCGCGCTACGCGGCGGCGGAGGACTGGCAGCCCGGGATCTCCGACATCCCCGTGGAGCTGCACGCGCCAGTCGACTGCGGCACCCATGTCAACACGCCGTGCGACGCGGACGAGTACTACGAGCTGGACCCGGACGGCGCCTACGCCAAGGGCAAGCTGCTCAACACCTACGTCTCCGAGCACTGGAGCCGGCCCACCGGCTGTACCGCACGTGACGTGGACGGCACACCCCTGGTCCACAAGACCGACAACCCCACCGCATTCGACGAGGACGTCCTGGCTCCGAACCAGGAGACCGACGGCGAGTGCATCTCAGCGATCCTGCAGAGCGTGCAGTACGGCACCTACGCCACCGACCAGGGCACTCCGGACGCGAACTTCGGCGCAGCGGTCGACGGCAACTACGGCTTCGGCGATGGCTGCACCGGCACTCTCGACGCGAGCGACCCCGCCAACCCGGTGTGCAACGGCGGGACCTTCGAGGCCCTGGGCTCGGGTGACTACCTGGTCTCGGTCGACATCCCTGACGACCAGACCGGTCACCCGATGTACAACGTGACCGGCGAGGAGGACATCAACATCGCCCACGGCGACCAGATCATCCCGCAGGTGCCACCGCCGGCATGTGCCGGTGCGCTGCACACGGTCGACGTGGCCGACGACGGAACCGACTCGTACGGCGCAGTGGTCGGTGACGGCACGAACGGCGCTCCGGTCGGTGTCACCGTGCCCGCGTCCAGCCCCGTGGACAACCCGACCTTCGTCGACCTCGGCGGCTCGCCGTACGAGGGACAGGTCAAGCCGAGCTGTGACACCAAGCTCGTCGAGCTCAACAACGGCAAGTCGATCGTGCCGATGTTCAACCTGTTCACCGACGTGCCGATCCCGTCGCGGCTGTTCGGTCTCGTCGTGGACGACATCAACTACGGCACCGACCCCCGCAGCACGCTGTACGGCGAGAAGCCGGGCCTTCCGTTCGCCCCGGTCGGCATCTACGACTTCAACAACCGCCTGGTGCAGACCCTGGAGTCAGACTTCAACGGCTACTACGAGACCCTGCTGCCCTCCTCGGACCACATCAGCTGCCCCACGCCCTCGGGCGTGTGCACCGGGATGTACCGCTTCGTGGGCAACGACCCTGGGATCCCGGGGGCCGTGAACGCCAACTACAACCCGCGCTACCGCACCATCGCCACCGAGTTCGAGGCGATGCCCGGCGTGACCATCCCGACCGACCTCGCCCCGACCCAGGTGGGCTCGATCCTGAGCTCGCCCACGACGGGCCACAACGTCGCGGTCTCCTGCCCCGTCGACGCTGTCGTCCCGCAGCTGTTCGCGGTCTCGAAGCCCTACGTGAACGGCACCGGCAGCTTCACCATCGAGGGAACCGGGTTCGGCTCCACCAAGGGCGCGGGCAAGGTCACGCTCGACGGGACAGCCCTGACCACGACCGGCTGGACCGACACCACCATCCAGGTCACGGTCCCCGCCGGCACGCCGACCGGGGCCCGCTCGCTCAAGATCACCGCGGACAACGGTGAGGAGACCGTGAACGGGCTCACCTTCCACGTGCTCGGCTCGGGCTACAACCCGACCGTGCGTGAGGTCGGACCCGGAAAGCAGTACACCAAGATCCAGAGCGCCCTGGACGCCGCCTACAACAACAACGCCTCGGCCGGGAACCTGGTCGTCGTCTACCCGGGCAACGCCACCGCTGGCACGCCCGGCAACAACACCGGGGGCAACCCGCGCGGCGAGTACTACGAGAACCTCGTGATGGCCTCCCCGGTGAAGCTCCAGGGCGTCGGCTCCGGCGGGTTCCAGGGCAACACCTACGTGCCGGGCACCGTGCTGAACGCCAGCGCGTTCGGTGGCGACACCGATCTGGCCACGGCTTGGTACACCAAGGTCGGCGGACTCACCTGGGACGGCAACCAGAACGTGAGCGACGGTGCGGCGATCTACCTGCTCGCCTCGTCCGGCAGTGGTGCGGGCGGTGGCCAGGCCCGCAACTTCGGCGGCTCCTTCCACGCCGCCATCGACGGCCTCGACATCCGTGGCGGGGATCAGCAGGGCTTCCCGGGCAACATCAACGGCCTGAACGGTCTGCCCACAGGGCTACCGGCGAACATCACCACGCAGGGAGGTGCCATCTTCGCCAACGCCTACGTCAAGAACCTCCAGATCACGAACAACGTGGTCCAGAACAACGGCGGCGGCTACGGCACCATCCGGATCGGCACCCCCGACCTGGCCGGAAGCGCCGCCAGCCAGCACAACGAGGGCGTGAAGATCGCCGACAACCGGATCGTGACCAACGCCGGCACCAACCTCGCGGGCGCAGTGGGCCTGTTCGGCGGCAGTGATGGCTACGAGGTCTCCGGCAACGACATCTGCGGCAACTTCTCCCTCGAGTACGGCGCTGGCGTGAGCGTCTACGGCTCCAGCCCAGGCGGCAAGATCCACCACAACCGGATCTACTTCAACAACTCCAACGACGAGGGCGCCGGCATCATGATCGCCGGGGCGCTTCCCGCCGACCCGAACGCGCTCTCGCCCGGCACCGGTGCCGTGGACATCTACAACAACCTGATCCAGGGGAACCTGGCCAACGACGACGGCGGTGGCATCCGGTTCCTGATGTCCGGCAACTACCCGATGAACGTCACCAACAACACGATCGTCAACAACGTCTCGACTCACGAGGGCGCGGGCGTGGCCATCAACGACGCACCGGACGTGCGCCTCGTCAACAACACGATCATGAAGAACACCACCACGGCAACGGCCGTGACCTCGGACGGCACAGCCGCCCCCGCCGGCATCGCGACGTCGATGAACAGCGCCCAGCTGCAGGCCACCATCCCTGGCTCGACGCCGTACAGCGACCCGGTGCTGTTCAACAACATCCTCTGGGACAACCGGGCCGGCACTCGGGCCGGAACGACCGTGACCGGGATCGGTCTGGCCGGAGACTCCGGTGCAGTGGACCACTGGGACCTCGGTCTGGCCAAGGCGACCAACCAGCTGACCCCCACGAACTCCGTGATCCAGCAGGACGCGGCCGAGCACCCGTACGCCACGAGCGCCAGCAACAGCTCGGCGCCCCCGGCAGTGGTCGCGCCGTACGACACCTCCGTGGCCTTCGCCACCTGGCGTCAGAACCCTGCGTTCGTCGACGCCACCCTGGTCGCAGCTGAGGCTCCCGCCAACCAGCTGGGCGACTACCACCTGGCCGCCGGCCCCACGCCGACGAGCTGCATCTCGCCCGCCTGCAACCTGGGCGCCGTGATCAAGGGTGCCGTGAACGCGCCTGTGACCGACATCGACGACGAGGTCCGTCCGGCCCTTGGTGGAATCGACGCAGGCTCGGACGAGTTCGGCTCCTCGAAGGCGGGAACCACGTCCCCACCGGCGACGAAGGACTTCTTCTTCTCCACGGCTGGTCTCAGCGGGTCGCCCATCCCCGGCTTGGCCGGAGACGTCCTGCGCTACAACGGGGCCTTCAGCCGCCACAAGGCTCAGGTGTCCGACCTCGGGCTGCCGCTGTTCGGGGTCAACATCGACGGGTTGAGCATGGTGGACGACAACCACTTCTACGTCTCCTTCGACAGCAACCTCACCATCGCTCGGCCCGGGCCCGACCTGGCCGTGGCGGACGAGGACGTGGCTGAGTTCAACAACGGCACCTGGTCGCTGTGGTTCGACGCCAGCGCCCGCGGCCTGAGCACGAGCATCGACCTCGATGCGATCAGCGTGGTCGGCGGAAACCTGTACTTCTCCGTCGACTCCACCAGCACACTGCGGACCGGCCTCAGCGGAGACGTCAACGACATCTATGCCTGGACCGGGGGCAACAACGTGAACCGCGTCGTCGTGGTCGCGGGCTCCGCGAACATGGACTCGCTGGTCTACAAGGACACCACGCACTTCATGGCCTCCTTCTCGGTCGACACCACTCTGGCCGGCGCGGGCGCCGTGCAGGACGAGGACATCGTGGAGTTCAGCGTCGGGACCTGGTCGGTCTGGTTCGACGGGACCGCCGCCGGGCTGACCAGCAACAACCAGGACATCGACGCGTTCTCACTGCCCGGGACGACGGTCACCCCACCGCCGCCACCGCCGCCGGGTCCCGTCGGCAACGGCAACGGACCGGTGGTGTTCTCCACCCTCGGCAACGCCAACCCGATGAACGGCACGACTCCGGTGGCAGGGACCGCCGACGACGCCGACCTGTACTCGTTCAACGGCACCACCACGACCCGCGAGCTGGACGTGACGGCCCTCCCTGTCGGCAGCAACCTCCCGGCTTGGGCCAACATGGACGCCTACGACCGGGTCGACGCGACGCACTTCTACGCCTCCTTCGCCGACAACACCCGGGTGCCGGGGCTGGGCGTGGTGCAGGACGAGGACGTCGTCTACTACAACGCCGGCACCTGGTCGGTGTGGTTCGACGGCACCAGTCGGGGGCTCACCTCGTCCGCCCAGGACATCGACGCGATCAGTGTCTCCGGCAACACCTTGTACTTCTCCACGGCTGGCAACACCAACCCGCCGAGGGTCACCGGCGGGGGGACTGCCGATGACTCCGACATCTACTCGGTGAACCGCAACGCGGCCCCCGGCACCGCGGTCTTCACCCGGGTGTGGGACGCCACGGTGAACGGTGTCCCGAGCGCGGCCAACGTGGACGGCTACGTCCGCGTGGACGCGACGCACTTCTACCTCTCCTTCCGGCCGGACACCACCCTGCCGGGCCTCGGGGCGGTGCAGGACGAGGACGTCGTGTTCAACAACAACGGCATCTGGTCCAACTACTTCGACGGGACCGCCCACGGGCTGACCGCCGCCGCAGCCGACATCGACGCGTTCGACATCCCATGAGATCCGGCCCGGGCCAGAAGAACCAGGTGAGAGCAATGACCAACGAAGAGCTGACCGGTCAGATCCGGACGGTAGGGGGAAAGAGCATGGAGAAGATCCGTGTCGATCGTCGCGGGTTCCTGCAGCTGGCCGGCGGCGCGGCCGCACTCGGCTCCGTGGCCTGGGCAGGCAAGAGCTTGTTCCCCGAGCCGGCCCAGGCCGCCCTGGGTGATCCTCCAGACCTGTATCTCGGTGGCACCGATGGCTGGATCCACTTGCCGACGACCCCAGCCATCCCTCCGTTCCACCCGGACACGCTGGCGCCTGCGGGCCTGACGACCTACATCTTCGGGTTCCGCAACCTGACGGGCCTCACCGATGTCCAGGTCCACGCCCAGAAGTACAAGGCACAGCACTCGGCCCCGCTGTTCTGGGCCAAGCAGTACGACCCGGCGCACCCTGTCGACTTCAAGGTGCAGCTGACCAACCTCGGCCTGCACCTGCGTCCCGACCTGTTCGACGCGCACACCCTGCACTGGCACGGCTTCCGCAACGTGATCCCGTTCTTCGACGGCGAGCCGAGCGGGTCTGTCTCCGTCCCGGCCGGGAGGACGTTCACCTACGCCTACCGTCCTCGGGACCCGGGGACGTACATGTACCACTGCCACGTCGAGGACGTGGAGCACGTGCAGATGGGCATGACCGGATTGGTCTTCGTCCGGCCGCTCAAGGGGGACGACTACCTCTACAACGACCCCGCGGGCACCCCACCGGCGCGCTCGACACAGTTCAAGCGGGAGTTCGCGATGTTCTGCTCGGAGGTGTGGGCCGAAGCCCACTGGGCGGACGCCCACATCCAGCTGCCGGAGTGGAGCGACTACCACGCCGACTTCGCGCTGCTCAACGGCCGCGTCTACCCCGACACCCTGGCGCCCAACGGGTCGATCGACCCCTTCAACCAGGTGGTCGCCCCCGACGGTGACCTGATCGCTCCCTCCGGGCGTGACGACCTGAAGTACCAGCCGCACTCATCCCTGGTCACCTGCAACCAGGGCGAGCGGGTGGCGCTGCGGTTCGCGAACCTCGGCTTCCGGGAGTCGGCGATGACCCTCTCGGGGATCCCGATGCGGGTGGTCGGGCGGGACGCGACCCCCATGCGGGGGCGGGACGGGACGGACACGTCCTATGAGACCGAGACCATCAACATGGGCCCCGGTGAGAGCTACGACGTGCTGTTCACGGCTCCTGGCTACAAGGGCCCTGGTGCGTACGACACGTACATGCTCTACAACCGCAACCTCCTGCGGTCCAACAGCCTGGCTCCAGGCGGGTTCGGCGGGCAGGCCACCGAGGTCCGGGTGTACCCAGCCGGCACGGTCAACAACCAGTCCTACCCGAACGACTTGGGGGTCTGACCATGAGCACTCTCACCGCCTCACTCAGGGCACGGTTCGGGGCACGACTCGGGGCACGACTCGGGGGCCGCCGCGCTGCCGCGCTGCTCGCGGTGGCGGCCCTCGGGGTCTCCGGCGCGGCCCTCAGCCCACAGACCACGGCGACTGCGGCCTCGGTCCCCAAGGTCGGCATCGTGTGCACCCCGAGCGAGGGGGGCGTCCCGGGGCAGCCCATCTTCAACCTGACCACGCGGACGGGCTACATCAGCCTCCCCGACGGCAACACCGCGTTCATGTGGGGCTACTCCCACGGTTTCGACGAGTTCCAGCACCCTGGTCCGGTCCTCTGCGTGGAGGCCGGTGACCAGGTCACCGTGATCCTGCACAACACGCTGCCCGACCGGACCTCCATCGTCTTCCCCGGACAGGAGGGAGTCCTGGCTGACGGCATCGCCTCGACGCCCGAGCTCAGCGGCGATCCCACCCCCAAGGTCACCTCGTTGAGCACCACGGCTGCCGCCACGACCGGGACCGTGACCTACAGCTTCACCGCCGCAAACCCGGGCACCTACCTCTACGAGTCGGGCACCAACCCGGAGAAGCAGGTCAGGATGGGACTCTTCGGCTCGCTCATCGTGCGTCCGGCCGGACACCCCGACCGGGCCTATGACTCCGCGGACAGCGACTTCAAGCCGCGCAACGAGTTCATGGTGCTGCTCTCGGAGATCGACCCCTACCAGCACCAGCGGGTCGAGCAGAAGAAGAGCTTCAACATCGACAACTACCACCCGCGCTACTGGCTGATCAACGGCCGCGGTTTCCCGGACAGCATCGCCGACAACGGTGCCTCCTGGCTCCCGTCCCAGCCCTACGGGGCCCTGGCCCAGATCGAGCCCAATGAGCAGTCGCTCGCGCGCTACCTCAACGTCGGCACCGAGGACTACCCGTTCCACCCCCACGGCAACAACGGGCTCGTGATCGGGCGCGACGGCCACCCCCTCACCGGCCCGGGCGGTCAGGACCTCTCGATGGAGAAGTTCGCCATCAACCTCGGGCCCGGACAGACCTGGGACGTGCGGTTCTCCTGGCACGACGCGGAGAACTACAGCGCCACCAACCCGGTGACCGTCACGACGCCCAGCCTCGCCAACTCCTTCATCGGCACCTTCTACAGCGGCAGCCCGTACCTGGGCCGCCAGGAGAAGCTCCCCACCGGAACACCCACGCTCAACCAGTGCGGTGAGTACTACATCATCAGCCACAACCACGCGCTCTTCCAGATCACATCCTGGGGCGCCAACATGACCGGTCCGATCACGTACATGCGGATCGACCCGCCCGGCCACTACGACTGCAAGTGAAGGGCGGGAAGACCATGTCTCGACGTAGCAAGCTCCTGAGGACGGTCTGCACCGCCGTCGCCGTGTCGGTCGCGTCAGCGGCCTTCCTGACATTGCCCTCGGCCCCGGCCCAGGCCGCGACGCGGGACATCGCACTGTGGGCGGTGCAGGGCAGCACCACGCTGCCCAACGGCGTGTCCGTCCCGGTGTGGGGCTACTCCCTCGCGAACAGCGGCGTCACCGCCCCCGGCGGCCCGACGATCGAGGTGACCCAGGGTGACACGGTGCACGTGACGCTGCACAACACGCTCGGCGTCAAGACCGCTCTCCTGTTCCAGGGGCAGGGGATGCCGCTGGACCGTGCGGGGGCAGCCGCCACCGCTGGGACGGCGGAGTACACGTTCGAGGCCACCCGCCCGGGCACGTTCATCTACGAGGCCGGGCCGGTCCTGAAGACAGGTACGGCGGACATCGACGGCACGGGAACGCAGTACCAGACCGCCATGGGCCTGCACGGTGCGCTGGTGGTTCGGCCCGCCGGCGGCGGACAGGCCTACGACGGTGACTCGGCGTACGACGACGAGGCGGTCCTCGTGCTCAGCGAGATCGATCCCGTGCTGAACCTGAAAGCGGACCCGTCGACCTTCGACATGCGCAAGTACGTCCCCCGCTACTCGCTGATCAACGGCAAGGCCTACCCGGCCACGGCACCGATCACGAGTGCCGGAGGCCGCACCGTCCTCCTGCGCTACGTCAACGCCGGTGTCGACTACCACTCGATGGGAGTCCTGGGCGCCTCGCAGAAGTTCGTCGGGATGGACGGCAACAAGCTGGACTTCCCCCGCACCTACGTCGCTCAGACCTTCGGCCCCGGTGAGTCCGCCGACGCGCTGGTGAAGGTGCCCGGCGCAGCGGCTCGCGCCACCAGCCTGTCCGTGTACGAGACAGGTCTGGGACTGAACAACCGGATGGCGGCCGGCGTCGGCGGCATGCTCACCACGGTGAACGTGCCCGGGTCGGGCACCGCCGGCGACACCGCCGGGCCGGTGACCAGCCAGGTCGCGTACCTCAACGGGACCCTGACAGCCCGCGTCGACGACAGCGAGCGCGGGAACAGCAAGATCAAGGCGGTCGAGTACTACCAGGACGACGTCACCGCCGGCACCGGCATCGCCATGACCGTGGGGACCACCACCGCCACTGAGGACTCGACAGCGGCAGTCAGCGTTCCCGCCGGGCAGCACGTGTACTACGTGCGTGGCCAGGACGCAGCCGACCAGTGGGGACCGTTCAGCTCCGTGCTGGTCACCGGTGCCGACGCCGGCGGTCCGACCACGTCGGGAGCGACGCTGTCGCCACGGCTGATCCGGCCGACCGGTGGCGCGGTCCAGGTCAGCGCCACCGGCGACGACTCCGCCTCCGGCAACTCCCACATCGACAAGGCCGAGTACTTCATCGACACGGTCGGTGCAGACGGCACGGGCGTGCCGATGACCGTCTCCCAGGCCGCCCCGGTGGCCAGCGTGGACGGCGTCCTCACAGCGGCCACGGTCCTCGGCCTTGCTGAGGGGGGCCACCCCGTCTACGTCCACAGCCGGGACGCCCAAGGCAACTGGGGGAGCGCGACCTACGCGACCCTGGTGATCGACGCCACGGGTCCCGTGGTCACTGACGGTGACGCCCTGGCGGTCGTCCCCAACCCCAGCAACGGCAACCTGCCGTACAGCAACGGCACCAGCTCGATCCGTCTCAACGCCACCCAGCTCACGGACCCGCTGCAGAACGGAGCCCAGAGCCCGATCGCCGGTGCCGAGATGTTCATCGGCGACGCCACGGCCCCCGGCACCGGCATCCCGTTGAAGGCCGTCGACGGCTCGTTCAACGACCCGGTGGAGGGCGGCTACGCGGACATCCCGCTGACCACCGTCCGCACCCTGGCCAACGGCAACCACATCATCTCGGTGCGGGCCAAGGACGCGGCCGGCAACTGGGGAGCGCTCGCGACGACGACCCTGGTCGTCGACAAGGTGGGACCCACGACGGCCAACGCGACGGCGACCCCTTCGCCCACCCAGGGAGCCAGGACCGTGACCATCACCGCCACTGGCACCGACGTCCACTCCTCGGTCGTGGCCGGAGAGCTCTTCTTCGGCACCGACCCCGGCGCCGGCAACGGGACGCCGATGACGGCCAGCGGCTCGGGTCCCTGGACGGTGACGGCCACGCTGGACACCTCGGTGCTCCCTGAGGGCACCGTCACGGGCAAGGTCCGCACCAAGGACGCGGCCGGCAACTGGGGGGCCACAGTCGACCTCACCTTCTCGGTGACGGCGCCGCTGTCCTTCTCCACGGTGGGCAGCGCCTCCGGGCGGAGTCCCAACAACGTGTACCGGTGGACCGGGGCGGCCATGGCGCCCGGGACGGTCTATGCGGGCCCGGCGAACGTGGACGGCTACGCGGTCGTCGACGCCACCCACGTGTACCTGTCCTTCAGCGCGACAGCGAACGTGGGCGGCCTGTCGGTGCCCGACGAGGACATCGTGTCGTACAACCCCGTCACGGGAAGCTACACGCGGGTGTTCGACGGGTCGACCAACGGGCTCGGTGGCAACGGCGTCAACGTGGACGCGCTCAGCGTCGCCGGAGGCCGGATCTACTACTCGGTGAACGGCACCACTCGCCCGACCGGAGTGGGCCTGCCGGCGGGAGCGAACAACGACATCTACCGCTACGACGGCACGGGTGTCACCGGGAGCTCGACGAGGGTGGTCGACGCCTCGCAGGCGCCGTACTCGATGCCGAGCTCCGACGTCGACGGGCTGAAGTTCATCGACGCCACACACTTCTACCTCTCCTTCAGCCCGACAACCACCGCGCTGCCAGGACTGGGGAACGTGCCGGACGAGAACGTGGTCGCCTACAACGCCGGCCGGTGGTCGGTGTACTTCAACGGCAACAGCAAGGGTCTGACGAACAGCAACAGCGACATCGACGCGTTCGACCTTCCCTGACCGACCGCGGGCCGGGTCGGCTCTCCAGCCGGCCCGGTCCGCCTCCACCCCGACAGAGGACCACCCGTGACCACTGAGACCCTGGCCCCACCGGCCCCCGAGGCCCCCGCACCACCTCCCACCACCGTCGGTCGGCACCGCCGTCGGCTCGTCGCCGTGGTCGCCGTCCTCGGCCTGGTCGCGGTCGCCGGTGGCGTCCAGGCCTGGAGAGCACACCTCGCCACGGATGTCCGCAACGGCACCACGCTGGTCACCGCCGACGGGATGGCGGCGCGCTACGGCATCGACGTGGACCTCCTGGCGGTCACCGCGTCCGGCGGTCTCGTCGAGCTGCGCTACCGGGTCGTCGACCCCGACAAGGCGGCGCCCCTGGTGCACGACCCCGACCTCTCCCCGGCTCTGGTCGCAGAGGAGAGTGGAAAGACCCTGGTGATGTCGACACCGCCGCACCACCACGGCACCGAGCTGCAGCTCGGCGGCACCTACTTCTTCCTGATGGCCAATGCCGAGGGCACGCTGCACCGGGGTGACAAGGTCACCCTGGTCATCGGCGACGCGCGGCAGGAACATCTGGAGATGCAGGGATGACTCGCGAGCGTGGCAGGAGGGCGCTGCGGGGGGCAGCGGTCCTTCTGGTCGCGCTCTTCGTGGCCCTCCTGGCGCCCTCCGCCGCTGAGGCGCACAGCGAGCTGCAGCGCTCCGACCCGCTCGACGGGGCTGTGGTGCCGGTCGGTCGCACCACCCTGACCATGTGGTTCGGCGAGTCCGTCGCGGCGGCCTCCAGTTCCTTCGTGCTGCACAGCCAGGACGGCTCAGTCGTGCCGACCACCGTGTCTGGCCAGGGCGCCACCAGCGTCGTCGAGATCGAGACCGAACCCCTCGAGCGTGACACCTACCAGCTCGACTGGCGCGTGTTCTCCCTCGACGACGGCCACACCACCAGCGGGACCCTCGTCTTCGGCGCTGGTCTCCGCCCCAGTCCGCCCACCTCACGAGGCACGCAGGTCCCCCCGCCTGCGCTGGTCCTCGTGAGGTGGGTGGACCTGACCGCCCTGCTGGCCGCCATCGGCGCGCTGACCGTGGGCGACCGGGTCCTCCGAACGCTGGGCGACCGAGTGCGTCGTCGAGCCCGCACCATCGGCCTCCTGGCCGTTCTCTGCGCGTGGTACGCCGGCGCGCTGACCCCGCTGTTCCGCACCTATGAGGTGACCCAGGGGCTGGGTCTGTGGTGGGACCAGACCTGGCTGGTCCTCGTGGACACCCCGGCCGGCCGATTCTGGCTGGCGCGCCAGGTCGCCCTGACCGTGGCCGTGGCGGCTGTGCTCGTCTGGCGCAGGAGGCTCGCCCGACCGCAGCGGCCCGCCACGGTCGCCCTGCTTGCGCTGACGGCAGCGGCCGCCTGCGAGGCCTGGGCCGGCCATGCCGCGGCCCTGGCCAGCGGTTCAACGCTGGTCGGCGTCGCCGCCACCGCCCACCTGCTGGCGGCCGGGGTGTGGGCCGGAGGTCTGGGCGTGCTCGCCTGGTGCCTGGTCCCCCCGCTGCGCCGCGCGAGAGGAGAACGCGGCCACCTGCTCGGACCGGTCTGGCGTGCCTACAGTCCTCTGGCCGCGGCTTCCACGGTGGTCCTGCTGGCCACAGGGCTGATCGAGGCCGGTCACCACCTGCCCGGGCTGGGGGCGATCACCTCGACGGTGTACGGCGCAGGCGTTGCCGCCAAGACGGTCCTGATGGTGGTGGCACTCGGGCTCGCGGCGCTCAACACCGCGGTCGTCAACCCGAAGCTGGTCGCTCGCGCCGGGGCGAGGCTGCCCTACGCCGTACTGCGTCGTCTGACCCCGAGCTCCCGCCGCCGGTTTGCCGCGACCGTGACCGCGGAGGCCGTGGTGCTCGGACTGGCCGTGGTGCTGGCCGCAGTGGTGACCTCGACCGCGACGGCGCGGGAGGACCTCGACGCCCGGCGCCCGACCACGGTGCATGCCGAACGCGCGGACGGCCTGTTCGTCACCTTCGAGGAGGTCCCCGGCGGTCCGGCCAAGGGCCGGCTCATCGTCCGGCTCCGCTCCATCGTCCGCCCCGACCCGGCACCCGTGACCGGGGTGGACGTCGACCTCCGCGGGCCGAGCGGCCACGTCCTGGTCCCGCTGGCGCTGACCGACCCCAACCGCTACGAGGGCATCACGGCCGAGCCCGGTCCGGGCACCTGGACCGCCACTGTTCAGGTGCACCGCACCAACGCCGCCGACACCGTTGCCTCGAGCTCGTGGACCGTGGAGCCGAAGTCCGCCGACCACGGCGGGCTCTTCGAGGCCGTCACCACCGTGCTGGCCGTGGTCCTGCTCGCGCTGCTGGCGGCCACCTTGCTCGTGCTACGCCGGCGTCGCCGTGCCGAACTTGATCCAGTGCTCGACCATCCACCCGACCACGCACCTGAGCACACACCCGCGCACGCCCCTCGAGAGAAGAGCCTGACATGAGGATGCCCACGCGTCGCCTCGTCGGGGCGGCCGTTGCCCTGGCAATCACCTGCCCGGTCGCCCTGGCCCCGGCGCCCCCGACGTCGGCCGCGGCTGCCCGCGCGGGGCGCTCACAGACGACCAGCACCGTGGTGGTCACCTTGAAGGGCGGCGCGGACCTCAGCACGATCAGCGGCACGCGCAGGACTCGGCTGCGAGCGGTGCAGAACCGGCTGAGGCAGACTGCGGACGCCGACCAGCTTCCACTGATCCGGTCGCTGGCTGCGGCAAGAGCGCAGGGACGGGCACAGGTGCGCCAGAGTCTCTGGATCTCCAACAGCATCGTGTTGACCGCGACCCCCGACGTCCTCGCCGAGGTGGCCGCACGCCCGGATGTCGCCTCGGTGGTGCCTGACGAGGTCACCCTGACCCCTGCCGCGAGTGCCTCGACCAACCAGGTCAGCGTGCGGTCCCCCGAGGTCTGGGCCTCCGGAGACGACGGCTCCGGGATCGTGGTGGCCACCCTCGACAGCGGCGTGGACGTCACCCACCCTGACCTCGCTGCCTCCTGGCGCGGCGGCACCAACAGCTGGTTCGACCCTTACGCGCAGCACCCGTCGACACCGACGGACCTGATGGGCCACGGCACGGGTGTCACCGGCGTGATGGTCGGGGGCAGCACCAGCGGGACCACGATCGGGACCGCCCCCGGGGCGTCCTGGATCGCGGCGCGGGTCTTCGACGACGCGGGACGCTCCACGGTGAGCGCCGTGCACCAGGCGTTCCAGTGGCTGCTCGACCCCGACGCCAACCCGGACACGGCGGACGCCCCGCGCGTGGTGGACGCCTCCTGGTCCCTGGGCACGGGCCCCGGCTGCGACCTGACCTTCCAACCCGACGTCCAGGCCCTGCGCGCCGTGGGAATCGTGCCGGTCTTCCCGGCAGGCAACTTCGGATCGACCACCTCGAGCAGTGTCAGCCCGGCGAACTACCCCGAGGCACTCTCGGTAGGGGCGGTCTCAGACACCGGTCTCGTGATGTCCTCGAGCAGCCGGGGTCCGTCCGCCTGCGCGGGCAGGACCCGGGCGTTCCCCGATCTGGTGGCTCCGGGACGCAACGTCCAGACCGCGGCCCGCTACGGCCAGTACCAGTACCTCTCCGGTACGTCGGTGTCCGCACCACACACCGCTGGGGTACTGGCGCTGCTGCTGGCGGCCGCACCGGGGCTCACCGCCGACCAGCAGCAGGCGCTCGTCACCGACACAGCTGCCGACCGCGGCGTGGCCGGCGTGGACGAGGTCTACGGCCACGGCATGCTGGACGCCGCCGCGGCCTACAGTGCGGCGATGGCGCCGCCCCCGCCGCCCCCGCCGCCCCCGCCGCCCCCGCCGCCGCCGGCGGCGGAGCTCGGCCTCTCCCTCACCCCGGTCACGGCCTCGGCTGACCCTGGGAGCACGGCGTCCTGGCAGGTGCAGGCCACCGGTGCCAACGGCTTCGCCGCCGACGTCACCCTGAGCGTCACCGGGCCGGCGACCACCGTGGCCACGTGGGCTCTCGACCCGAACGTCCTCACCGGCGGCTCCGGCACCAGCACCCTGACGCTCGTCCCGGCCGCGGGAACCACCTCGGGGACCTACCCGTTCACCGTCACCGCCATCGGCGGCGGACTCAACCGGACGACCGACGGCACCCTGGAGGTCACCAACCCGCCTCCACCACCGCCGCCACCGCCGCCGCCGCCACCGCCACCGCCACCACCGCCGCCACCACCGCTGCCGGCACTGACGTTCTCGACGGTCGGCAACACCAATCCGCCCGGGGCGGGAGGTTCGGCCGACGACGCTGACCTCTACCGCTGGGACGGCTCGTCGTACAAGCGCACCTTCGACGCCTCCGTCGCCAAGCTGCCCTCCTCGGCGAACGTCGACGGGCTCGACATGGTCGACGCGACGCACTTCTTCCTGTCCTTCTCGACCGATGTGACGGTCCCGGGCCTCGGCGTGGTCCAGGACGAGGACGTGGTCAGCTTCCACGCCGGCACCTGGTCGGTGTTCTTCGACGGCACGGCGCGTGGCCTGACCGCCAGCGGCCAGGACCTCGACGCCATCTCCGTCGTCGGCGGCACGCTGTACTTCTCGACGCTCGGGTCGGTGAACCCCCCGGGCGTCAGCGGGACGGCCGACGACGCCGACATCTACTCCTGGGACGGGAGCAGGTTCGCCCGCGTCTGGGACGCCTCCGTCGCCAAGCTACCCGCGTCGGCGAACGTGGACGGGTTCGTGATGGTGGACGCGACGCACTTCTACCTGTCCTTCGCCACCGACGTGACGGTCCCCGGACTCGGCGCTGTGCAGGACGAGGACGTCGTCTTCTTCAGCGCAGGCACCTGGTCGGTCTACTTCGACGGGACCGCCCATGGACTGACTTCCAGCAGCCTCGACATCGACGCGTTCGACGTGGGGTGAGGCTGCTGATCTCTCCGCTGGGCGCGATCGGCTCTGTTGCCTGGGTGGCTGGGCTGCTTCGGCGCCCGCCATGGTTGCGAGGTACTTTCGAGCATGGGATTCCACATCACCGGTGAGCCGGAGAGCGACGCCGTCCTCGACGAGTACCCGTTCGCGCTGCTCTGCGGAATGCTGCTCGACCAGCAGTTCCCGATGGAGCGCGCGTTCGCCGGGCCCGCCAAGGTGCTGGAGCGCTTCGGCAACCTGGACCCGGCCGAGATCGCCGCGGCCGACAGCGAGCAGTTCGCCTCACTGTGCTCCGAACCTCCGGCCGTGCACCGGTTCCCCGGCTCGATGGCCGAGCGGATCCAGAACGTCGCGCGGATCGTCACCGACCAGTACGACGGGCACGCGGAGCGGATCTGGACCGAGGCCACGGACGCGAAGGACCTGTTCCGGCGGATGACCGATCTCCCCGGGTTCGGCAAGCAGAAGGCGCAGATCTTCATCGCGCTGCTGGCCAAGCAGGCCGGCGTACGGCCCGCGGGGTGGGAGGCCGTGGTCGGCGACTACAGCGAGGAGGGGTACCGCTCGGTGGCAGATGTGGTGGATCAGGACTCGCTGGACAAGGTGCGCTCCTTCAAGAAGGAGAAGAAGGCCGCAGCGCGTGGATGAGACGCTGCCCGAGCCGAGGAGGCCGACGCTTGGGAGCCGTGCCACAATATGCAACGCGGCTGTTGACAGGTACGGGTCTTGTCGCGCCCCCGGAGTTTCCTGAAAAGGCCCTGAACGGCAATCGAGAGGTAGTTCGTGTCCTCGAGTTCGGCAAGCTCGACCGCCAAGAAGGCGGCAGCTAAGAAGTCCCCGTCAACGACGACCGCGAAGGCTGCGGCGCCTGCCGCCGACACAGCCCCAGCAAAGAAGGCCCCCGCGAAGCGGCCGGCCGCCAAGAAGGCCGCCGCCAAGACGGCTGAGCAGCTGCAGGCGGAGGTCGCCGCTGTCGGGCCCGACGGCAAGAAGGTCCTGCTGGACGTCCCCGACGAGCAGTTCGAGAAGGACGTCAAGGTCGACCCGACGATCAAGGAGGACGAGAAGAACGCAACCTTCATCGTCTCCTCGGCCGACGAGACCGACGAGCCCGAGCAGCAGGTCATGGTCGCCGGCGCGACCGCCGACCCCGTCAAGGACTACCTCAAGCAGATCGGCAAGGTCCCCCTGCTCAACGCCGAGATGGAGGTGGAGCTCGCCAAGCGGATCGAGGCCGGCCTGTTCTCGGAGGAGAAGATCAACAAGGGCGGCAAGATCGGTCCGAAGATGCAGGACGAGCTCGAGTGGATCTGCGAGGACGGCCGCCGCGCCAAGAACCACCTCCTCGAGGCCAACCTGCGACTCGTCGTCTCGCTGGCCAAGCGCTACACCGGTCGCGGCATGCTCTTCCTCGACCTGATCCAGGAGGGCAACCTCGGCCTGATCCGCGCGGTCGAGAAGTTCGACTACACCAAGGGCTACAAGTTCTCCACCTACGCCACCTGGTGGATCCGCCAGGCGATCACCCGCGCCATGGCCGACCAGGCCCGCACCATCCGGATCCCGGTCCACATGGTCGAGGTGATCAACAAGCTCGCCCGCGTCCAGCGCCAGATGCTGCAGGACCTCGGCCGCGAGCCCACTCCGGAAGAGCTCGCCAAGGAGCTCGACATGACCCCGGAGAAGGTCATCGAGGTGCAGAAGTACGGCCGCGAGCCGATCTCCCTGCACACCCCCCTCGGCGAGGACGGCGACTCCGAGTTCGGCGACCTGATCGAGGACTCCGAGGCCATCGTGCCCGCGGACGCCGTCTCGTTCACCCTCCTCCAGGAGCAGTTGCACGCAGTCCTGGACACGCTCTCCGAGCGCGAGGCCGGTGTGGTCTCGATGCGGTTCGGCCTCACCGACGGCCAGCCGAAGACGCTCGACGAGATCGGCAAGGTGTACGGCGTCACGCGTGAGCGCATCCGGCAGATCGAGTCCAAGACGATGTCGAAGCTGCGCCACCCCAGCCGCTCGCAGGTCCTGCGCGACTACCTGGACTGACCTGAGGGCGCGCCTCGGCCCCCGATGCGATCCCGACGCAACGCCGCCGGCTCTGCCGGCGGCGTTCGTGCGTTCCGGACGTGCGGTCGGGAGGGTCCGCCGAGTCAGGCGTGCGCGTGCCCGTGCGGGTGCGCCGTGGAGTGCATGAGCTCGCGTGCGCGCAGCACGGCGACGACGAGGCTGCCCAGGGCGAGCACGGGGACGAGCGCGGTCCAGACGAGGATCGTGCCCAGAGCCAGGCAGCCGATCACCGCGAGGGCGGCGCCGGCGACGGGCTGACGGTCCATCATCTCGAAGCCGATGGCGCCCAGGAGGGCGATGCCGAAGAAGGCGGCGCCGAAGAGCTGGTTCGAACGCTCGTCCGACCACCAGTCGAGGCTGAACGCGGCCCCCACCAGCGTGGTCACGAGGCCCAGGACACCGAGGATGCCGAGGAGCAGCGCAGCTGCGAGGCTGAGCTTGCCGAGGGTGCCCTCGGACTGGCGCAGATGTGTGAACATGACGTCTCCTTCCCGGGAGTTGTTGCCTGATTCGACGCTACGCGCGTTCCGCTCCGGGGGACCCGGCCGGCGGTCGCGGATCGCCTCCGTGCTGGCCGGATCGGGAGCGTATGGCAGGTTTGTGCCCCGTGAGCTCGCACGCATGGACCCAGTGGGGCGGCGCCCGCCCGCCGAGCGGGACGCTGCACCTGGACACGGCTGCCGTCGGTCGCTCGTCGCTGGCGACCTTGGCTGCAGTCGCCGACCACGCTCGTCTCGAGGCCGAGGTCGGCGGTTACGTCGCCGAGGCCCGGGCCGAGCCGGAGCTGACGGCGTTGCGCCGCGATGTGGCGACAGTGCTCGGGACCGACGACGGGGGCGTCGCCTTCATCGAGGGGGCCGCGGCCGCCCTCGACGCGCTCCTGACGGCGTGGCCGTTGCCGCCCGGTGCCCGGATCGGGGTCCCCGCCGCCGAGTGGGGACCGAACCTCGAGCTGTTGACCCACCGGGGCTTCCGCGTGGAGCTGCTGCCCGTGGACGAGGTCGGTGTGCTGGTCCTCGACGCCCTGGAGGCCGAGCTCGGCTCCGGGCCGCCGGACATCCTGCTCGTCGACCAGGTCGCGGCGCACCGCGGCCTGGTGCAGCCGGTGGCCGACGTGCTGGCGATCGCCCACGAGCACGGCGTGCCGGTGTGGGTCGACGCCGCACAGACGGTCGGTCACCTCGAGGTCGCTCCCGGCGCGGATGCGGTGGTGGCGACCAGTCGCAAGTGGCTGGGTGGTCCGCGGGGCGTGGGGATGCTCGCCGTGGCCGAGCAGCACCGCGACACCCTGCGCGTACGCCGCCCCCAGAAGCACCCCGAGTGGTCCCAGATGCAGTGTCTCGAGTCCGAGGAGGCGCACGTGGCGGGCCGGATCGGGCTCGGTGTGGCCGTCCGGGAGTACCTGGAGGCGGGCTCCGAGGCGGTGGCCGCCCGCCTGGTCGAGGTCGGCCGATGGACGCGGGAGCTGGTCGACGGACTCCCGGGGTGGGAGATCGTCGCGCCCGAGGCGCCCGCTGGTGCCACCACCGCCCTCATGGCGACGGCGGGCCAGGACGTCGCTCAGGTCCGGGAGCGGCTCCTCGCCGAGGACCGGATCCTGACCAGCACCTGCCTGCCCTGGCGTGCTCCGGCCGACCTGGTCTTCCCCCCGGACGACGCGCCGGTGCTGCGGGTGAGCCCGCACGTCGACCTGACGGTGACCGATCTCGAACGACTGGGCGAGGCCCTGCTCCGGAGCTAGGCAGTTTGCACCCCTGCGTTCCCTTGGTCTTCTGGGTTCGGTTTGTCAGACTGGCCGGGCACGATGAGGACGGCCCGACTCGGCGGTCGCCCCGCACCGACCCGCGGTCACCTCGGTGACCGGTCCGGACCTGGAGGGGTGGATGACCGCACGGAGGCTGATCGCCAGCACGATTCCCGACCAGGGTGGCGCGACCCCCGTCGTCGTCGTCGAGGAACCGACACCCTTCAGCGACAGCGCCGATCCGGTCGCGGCCGCGCACCAGCGGATCGTCGACGCCGCGCTGACAGCCGGCCCCGGAGGTCAGGTCGGTCTCGAGCTGGAGCTCCATCTGGTCGACCTCGCCGATCCCGGCCGGCGACCCAGCTGGGCGCAGGCCCACGCACTGGCGCTGGCAGCCGGCCCGTTGCCCTCTGGCAGCCTGGTCACCCTCGAGCCCGGCGGCCAGATCGAGCTCTCCACCCCGCCTGCCGCCGATGTCCTCTCCGCGGTGGCGGCGCTGCAGGCCGACCGTGAGGTGCTCCGCCGGCAGCTGGCCGAGCACGGGTTCGGCGCCGCGTCCCTGGGGGCCGACCCGGCCCGCCCGGTCTCGCGGATCAACCCGGGAGCGCGCTACCTCGCGATGGAGGCGCACTTCGACGCCCTGGGCTGCGCCGAGAGCGGCCGGTCGATGATGTCGGCGACCGCGGCTCTCCAGATCAACCTGGACGCCGGCCCCGAGGAGGGCTGGGAGGACCGGCTGCGCCTGATCCGCTCGATGGTCCCGATGCTGGTGGCCGCGTCCTCGACGTCGCCGTACCTCGGCGGTGTGGCCTCGGGCTGGCACTCGATGCGACAGGGCACCTGGCAGGGGATCGACCACGGCCGCAGCGATCCCGTGCCGGGAGGCGAGCCGACACATGCCTGGGCGGAGTACGCCCTGGACGCGCACGTGATGCTGCTGCGCACCGGCAGTGACCTGCGGGCGGTCACCCAGCGCGTCTCGTTCCGGGACTGGCTCCGTGGTGACGCACCGTTCGGGCGGGGCCCGACCACCGCGGACCTCGACTACCACCTCACCACGTTGTTCCCACCGGTCAGGCCGCGTGGCTACGTGGAGATCCGCTGCGTGGACGCCTTGCCGGACCGCTGGTGGCCCGCCGTCGTGGCGCTGACCACCACGCTGGTGGACGACCCGGTCGCCGCGGACCTGGCTGCCGACATCTGCGCGCCCGTGGCGGAGAAGTGGGAGAGCGCGGCGCGCCATGGCATCGCCGATCGCGAGGTCCACCGGGTGGTGACGGCCTGCTGCGACCTCGCGGCGCGCAGGGCTCCTACGGAGCTGGCGACGCAGGTCGGCGCCTTCGCCGAGCTGGTGGCGTCGGGCCGCTCGCCCAGTGGGGAGCTGCGCCGCCGGATCGAGGAGTCCAGCCCCCTGCACGTGCTCGAGGAGGAAGCCCGTGCGTGACCAGCTGGCCCTGGGCCTGGAGGCTGCACGACGACGCACCCTGCAGCTGACCGACATCGACGAGCCCGAGCTGACCGTCCAGCACAGCCCGCTGATGAGCCCGCTGGTCTGGGACCTCGCCCACATCGGCCAGCAGGAGGACCTGTGGCTGCTCCGCGGAGGGAACGCGGCTGCTCAGGGCGTCCTGTCCTGCCAGATCGAGCGGCTCTACGACGCCTTCGAGCACCCGAGGGCAGCCCGGGTGGGGTTGCCGCTGCTCTCGCCGGGGGAGGCACGAAGCTTCATCGCCGACGTGCGTGGGCGGGTCTTCGACGGCCTGGAGCGGGCCGACGACTCGGTGCCTCAGCGGCTGTTCCCCTACGTGATGGTCGAGCAGCACGAGCAGCAGCACGTCGAGACCATGCTCGCCACCCACCAGCTGCGGGTCGGGGCGCCGTTGCTGGGCGGGGGAGCGTTGCTGCCACCCGGCCGGCCGGTTCCCCGCGAATCGGTGCTGGTGCCCGCCGGTCCGTTCACCCTGGGCGTGGACGGCGACTCCGAGCCGTGGTCGCTGGACAACGAGCGGCCGGCGCACACGGTCGATCTCCCCGCCTTCCGGATCGCCCGCGTGCCGGTCAGCAACGGCGAGTGGCAGGCGTTCATCGACGACGGAGGCTACGGCGAGCAGAAGTGGTGGTCCGACCGAGGCTGGCGACATCGCGTCGAGGCAGGCCTGGAGCGGCCGCTGTTCTGGTCGGCCGACGGGTCGCGCCGCCGGTTCGGCCTGAACGAGGAGATCCCGGCCGACGAGCCGGTGCAGCACGTCAGCTTCTACGAGGCGGAGGCCTACGCGGCCTGGGCGGGAGCCCGCCTGCCCACCGAGCAGGAGTGGGAGAAGGCATGTGCCTGGGACCCGGTGGCCGGGCGGCGACGCCGGTGGCCCTGGGGTGACTCCGAGTGGACCCCCGCCCTGGCCAACCTGGGCGGCGAGTCGCTGCGTCCGGCACCCGTCGGCGCCTACGAGGCCGGGGCCTCGGCGTACGGCGCCGAGCAGATGATCGGCGACGTCTGGGAGTGGACGTCCTCGGGCTTCGAGGCGTGGCCGGGCTTCGAGCCGATGCTGTACGCCGACTACAGCGCGCCGTTCTTCGGGGGCGACTTCCGGGTGCTCCGCGGTGGCTCGTGGGCCGTGGGCGGGGCCTCCCTCCGTCCGTCCTTCCGCAACTGGGACCTCCCGATCCGGCGGCAGATCTTCAGTGGCCTCCGACTGGCGTGGGACGTTGTGTAGGCACCTGGCGTGGCTGGGGGAGCCGCGCACGATCGCCTCGCTGGTCCTCGACCCGCCGTTCGGCCTCGAGCACCAGTCCTACGCACCGCGACGGCAGTCGCGCGGGCTGATGAACGCCGACGGGTGGGGCGTCGGGTTCTACGTGCCGGACGCCGCTGAACCCGTTCGCTGGCGCTCGGCCAAGCCGATGTGGGGCGACACGTCCTTCGCCTCGGTGGCACCGGTGCTCCGGTCGGGTGCGGTGCTGGCCGCGGTGCGCTCGGCCACCGTGGGGATGCCGATGGACGAGAGCGCCGCCGCGCCGTTCACCGACGGCACCTGGCTGTTCTCGCACAACGGCAAGGTGGACCGCTCGGTGCTGCCACCCCGTCGCGAGGCCGAGTCGGCCTGCGACTCCGCGCTGCTCGCCGCGCACGTCTTCGCCGAGGGGCCCGAGCGTGTCGTCGAGACGATCAGCGAGGTCGCCGCCGCCGATCCAGGCGCCTACCTGAGCGTGCTGCTGACCGACGGCAGCCGGATCACCGCCATCTCGTGGGGCGACACGATGAGCTACCTCGCTGAGCCCCACGGGGTGGTCGTGGCCAGCGAGCCCTACGACGACGACCCGCGCTGGGTCGACGTACCCGACCGACACCTGTTGGAGGTGACCTCGGCCGGGGTCACCCTGACCGAGCTGGAGAGCTGATGCCGATCATCGACGCCGAGGTCCACCTCGATCCGGGCGCCCTGGCCGCACAGATGGCCACCGACGTGCGGGCGGGACTCGCCGAGACCCCCAAGGTGCTGGCGCCGAAGTACTTCTACGACGCTCGCGGCAGCGACCTGTTCGACCAGATCACCCGGCTGCCGGAGTACTACCCGACCCGCACCGAGCGGGCCATCCTGGAGTCCTGCGTCGACCAGGTCGCGGCGCTGACCGGCGCCGAGACCCTGGTCGAGCTCGGCAGTGGCACCTCGGAGAAGACGCGGCTGCTGCTGCGGGCCCTGACGGCGGCCGGCACGCTGGAGCGGTTCGCACCGTTCGACGTGGACCCCGCGGTGCTCAAGGATGCCAGCGCCGCCGTGGCGGAGGAGTTTCCGGGCATCGAGGTCGAGCCGGTCGTCGGCGACTTCGAGAGGCACCTCGGCGAGCTGCCGCGGCACCCGCGACGGTTGCTCGCCTTCCTCGGCTCCACGGTGGGCAACCTGGAGCCGGGCCAACGCTCGACCTTCCTGACCGAGGTGCGCGGCACCCTGCACGAGGGCGACGCCTTCCTGCTCGGCACCGACCTGGTGAAGTCGCCTCAGCGGCTGGAGGCGGCGTACGCCGATGCCCAGGGCGTCACGGCGGAGTTCAACAAGAACGTGCTCGCGGTGCTGAACCGGGAGCTGGACGCCGACTTCGACCTCGACGCGTTCGCGCACCGGGCAGTGTGGGTCCCCGAGGCCGAGTGGATCGAGATGCGGCTCGAGGCGACGCGGACGCATCGCGTGCGCGTCAGGGCCTTGGACCTCGACGTGGAGTTCCGCGCGGGGGAGCAGATGCGCACCGAGATCTCGGCCAAGTTCCGCCGCGAAGGCATCACCAGGGAGCTCGCAGCGGCGGGGCTACGCGTCACCGAGTGGTGGACCGACCCCGAGGGCGACTTCGCCCTCTCGCTCTCGGTTCCGGTCTGACCCCTTCCGGGGCCGGGTTCGTCCTGACGGTTCGCCGGACTCAGTAACGGGTGAGCGGTGCCGTCGGCGTCACGGTGACGCGCAGGCCTCCACGCTCGCGGTCCATCTCGCGGGCCAGCAGCAGGTCGAGCAGAGTCATGTTCGTTTCCTCTTCCAGATCAGGTAGTTGGTAGCGACAACCATGGTGCAGGGAGGAATGTTCCGATTGGGGAGTGTGTCGGTGCGCACACCCCGGGCGGGCTCGGCCGGCACGGGTCCAGCAGGCCCCCCAGGTCACCCCAGGTCACCCCAGGGCGACGCAGGCCACGCTGACGGCGCAGAGGGCCAGCCCGACGCCCTGCGTGCGGTGGATGTGCTCCTTGAGCAGCAGGCTGGCCAGGAGCACGGTGAAGGCGGGGTAGAGCGAGGCCAGCACGGCCGAGACGGCCAGCAGCCCCTGCTGGGCGGCCAGCACGAATCCGGCGACGGCGATCACGGAGAGCGCCCCGGCACCGGCGCCGCCGACGACCTCGGTGCGGTGCCGGGGGAGCCAGGAGCCCCCCATGACGGTGGCGAGCCCGATGACGGCGAGCACCCCGACCAGCTGGTTCATCAGGACCGGCGCGAACCCGGCGCCGTCGGGCACCTGACCGAGCGCGGCGAAGAGGAGTCCGAAACCGGCTCCGGCCAGCAGCCCCTCCAGCACGCCGTCGGCCGTGCGGACGGCGCCGACGGTGGGCACCGGCTCCCGGGCAACCAGCCAGATCGCCGGCAGCGCCACCAGGATGCCGACCCAGACCAGAGGGGCGGGTCGCTCCCCGCCGAGGAGTCCGACGAGCACGGGGAGGGCAGCGGCGCCGACCGCGGACAGGGGGCCGACCACGCCCATCCGTCCCAGGGCGAGCCCGCGGTAGAGGAACGCGGCCCCGAGGCCGTTCCCGAGGCCTGCGAGGCAGCCCCAGAGGAGGTCGGTGCCGGTGGGTTCGCCGGGGAAGACGAACATCAGCAGCAGCGCGCCGAGTGCCCCGACCGAGGAGCTGAGCACGGCGATCGGCCAGGCCGAGCTGCGTCGAGAGGCGACTCCGGCCACGAAGTCACCGACCCCGTAGGCGAGCGCGGCGCCGAGGGCGAGCAGGACCGCCATCAGGTGAGTACGACGCCGAGCGCCCAGGTGGTCGCCGCCGCCAGCGAGGCCATCAGCTCGATCAGCATGGACAGTCCGACGGCGCGCAGCGCCTGGCTGGTCGCCGGCCACGCGGCCTCACGGCCGAGCCGACGCAGCTCGGCGAGGTAGACGCCGAGCACGAAGCCGAGCAGGAGCCCGATCACGGGGATCACGAAGAAGCCGACGACGCCGAGCACGCCTCCGAGCAGCAGGGTGGAGCCCGGGATGCCGTGGGTGCGCAGTCGGCGACCCGGGACGACGTACTTCACGATGCCACCGGCGGCGATGCAGGTGGCAGCCACGGCGAAGACCGCCCAGGCGGTGCCGGTGCCGACGTCCCAGGCCCACACCAGGACGGCGCCCAGGACGAGCACCGAGCCCGGCAGCACCGGCACGACCACGCCGACGAGACCGACCGCGATGACCAGCGCGACGACGACTTCGAGTCCGCTCATGACGGGACCCTCTCACTCACTGGTCACAGGACAGACCGAGGCCCCGGTCACAGGGACCGGGGCCTCGGATCAAGTCGGAGGGTTCAGCCTGCTCAGGCGTCGTCCTGCCCGGCGGAGGACGGCTTGTCGGCGAGGCGTGAGGTCTCGTCGTGCACGTGCTCGGCAACCTCGCGCAGCTTGTCGCTGTGCTCGCGGGCGTGGTGGGCACAGAAGAGCAGCTCACCGCCGGTCTTCAGCTGTACGCGGAGGTAGGCCTGGGCGCCGCATCGGTCACACCGGTCGACCGCAGTGAGCGGCGCGGCGGTGGGGGCTGTCGCAGTGGTCACGTCGGGCCTCGCTTCCATTTGGGTGACGTCCTCAACGAATGATCGGGAACTGGTCTCCGCATCTCGCTCGCTGTCTCAGTCACAACAGTCAACCACGCTGGATGCTTCCCCCAGAACGAGCATCCCCTCGTTGAGACGGGGTGAAACTGATCACGCGTTCTTCGTTCAAGTCTGACCCGCCCCGCCACCGTTTGGAGCGAAACGGACGAAACTCGTCCTGTTGGGGTCGATCCGGTCTACACATCTCAGCACACCGCTCAAAGCGGTTACTGCTGATTCGTCGCACGGCGTGCCGCGGATTGGTGGCGAGTCGCCGGAGTTCTCGCGGAGTCGGGTCGGTAGATTCTGGGTGACCCTCTCGATTCTCGTCCGGCCACCCGGCCCCCGTTCCGAGGTAGACCCATCGACAACACCTACAACGCCCAGCACCTCCTCGTCCTCGAGGGGCTGGAGGCCGTGCGCAAGCGGCCCGGCATGTACATCGGCTCCACCGACACCCGTGGGCTGATGCACTGTCTCTGGGAGATCATCGACAACGCCGTCGACGAGGCGCTGGGCGGCTTCTGCTCGCGCGTCGACGTCACGCTGCACCCCGACGGCTCCGCCGAGGTGCACGACAACGGCCGCGGCATCCCGGTCGACAAGGAGCCCAAGACCGGGCTCTCGGGCGTCGAGGTCGTGTTCACCAAGCTGCACGCGGGCGGCAAGTTCGGCGGCGGCTCGTACGCCGCAACCGGTGGCCTGCACGGGGTGGGCTCCTCGGTCGTGAACGCCCTCTCGGCGCGGCTCGACGTGGAGGTCGACCGGTCGCCGGCGACGCAGGCGATGTCGTTCCAGCGCGGCTTTCCCGGCGTGTTCGCCGGTGAGGGACCGACGGCCGGGTTCCAGGCCCAGTCCGGGCTGCACAAGGGCGGTCGGGTCAAGAAGGGCGTGACCGGGACCCGGGTGCGGTTCTGGCCGGACCGCCAGATCTTCACCCGCGACGCCACCTTCACCTGGGACGAGCTGGTCACCCGGGCCCGGCAGACCTCGTTCATCGTGCCCGGGCTGGAGCTGAACCTCACCGACCTGCGGGGCGAGGAGGCGGCGCACGAGTCGTTCCGGCACGACGGCGGCATCGCGGAGTTCTGCGAGTTCCTCAGCCATGACGAGGCCGTCTCCGACGTGCTGCGGCTCCAGGGGTCCGACCGGTTCACCGAGACCGTCCCGCTGCTCGACGACAAGGGGCACATGACCCCGCAGGACATCGAGCGCGAGCTCGGCGTCGACGTCGCGCTGCGCTGGGGCACCGGCTACGACAGCGAGCTCCGCTCGTTCGTCAACGTGATCGCCACCCCCAAGGGCGGGACCCACGTCGCCGGCTTCGAGGCCGCGTTGACCAAGACCTTCAACGAGGTCATGCGCGGCACCCGGGTGCTCAAGGCCAACGACACCGACGTGATCAAGGACGACGTCATGGAGGGCCTGACCGCCGTGGTCACGGTCCGTCTGGCCGAGCCGCAGTTCGAGGGCCAGACCAAGGAGGTGCTCGGCACGCCGGCAGCGCGGGCGGTCGTCCGCAAGGTCGTCGCGGCCGAGCTCAAGGAGTTCCTGACCTCGACCAAGCGGGCCGAGAAGGCCCAGGCCAAGGTGGTCATGGAGAAGGTCGCAGGAGCCGCCAAGACCCGGCTGGCTGCCCGCGCGCACCGCGACACCCAACGCCGCAAGAACGCGTTGGAGTCCTCGGCCCTGCCGGCCAAGCTCAACGACTGCCGCAGCACCGACGTGGACCGCTCCGAGCTGTTCATCGTCGAGGGTGACTCGGCGATGGGAACGGCCAAGGCCGCACGTGACTCCGAGTTCCAGGCGCTGCTGCCGATCCGCGGCAAGATCCTGAACGTGCAGAAGGCCACCGTCGCCGACGTCCTCAAGAACGCCGAGTGCGCCTCGATCATCCAGGTGATCGGTGCCGGGTCGGGTCGCACGTTCGACATCGAGCAGTCCCGCTACGGCCGGATCATCCTGATGGCCGACGCCGACTCCGACGGTGCGCACATCCGGTGCCTGCTGGCGACCCTGTTCTTCAAGTACATGCCCGACCTCGTCACGCAGGGTCGGCTGTTCACCGCCGTACCCCCGTTGCACCGGATCGAGCTGACCAACCCCAAGAAGGGGATGGACAAGTACATCTACACCTACTCCGACGCCGAGCTGCAGCGGAAGATGGCCGAGCTGACCAAGAAGGGCGTGCGCTGGAAGGACCCCGTGCAGCGCTACAAGGGCCTCGGCGAGATGGACGCCGACCAGCTGGCGGAGACGACGATGGACCCGCGGCACCGCACGCTGCGACGGATCACCGCCGACGACGCGGCCCAGGCCGCCGAGGTCTTCGAGCTGCTGATGGGCACCGAGGTCGCGCCCCGCAAGGACTTCATCGTCGCGGGGGCCTACGAGGTCGACGCCGACGCCATCGACGCCTAGTGGTGTTCTTCCGCATGTAAATCGGGGTTATGGACGCTCATCAAGGCCTGTTCCGGGCCTGAAGCGTCCGTAACCCTGGCGAACATGCCCCTCAGCCGCTCACGTCGGGTCCAGCACGCTCCGGGGTGACCGGATGAGCACCCGGCGCTCGCGCTCCATGCCGGCGCGGTACTCGTCCCAGTCGTCGGGCTCGCCGCTGATGCCGCGGTAGTAGTCGACCAGCGGCTCCATCGCGTCGGGGAGCGAGACGATCTCGGCCGTGCCCTCGACGTAGATCCACTCACCGAAGAACGAGTCGGGGAGCACGCACAGCTGCACCCACGGGTCCCGGCGCAGGTGCCTGGTCTTGTACGCCGTCTCGCGGGTGCTGATCGTGAGGTGGCCCTCCTCGTCGACGCCGACCAGCACCGGGCTCTGGTGCAGCCCGTTGGTGCTGCGGGTGGCGATCACCGCGCGGTGGTGGGAGCGGACGAAGTCGCGTGCCTTCTCGAGGTCCATCGAGCCAGTGTTGCCGGGTGTGCCCAAAGGGGGGTGTGGTTGCACGGACGACGGGGCACCACGAGTGCATGGATCGCAACGACGTGCAGACCTGGGTGGCCGGCTACGAGCTGGCCTGGCGCACCGCCGGCACCGAGCCGCTGGCGGGGCTGTTCACCGATGAGGCCACCTACCGGATGTCTCCCTGGCGCGAGCCGGCGCGGGGCCTTGCGGAGATCGCGGCTCTCTGGGAGGCCGAGCGGGACGGTCCGGACGATCAGTTCACGCTGGCGACCGACGTCGTCGCGGTCGACGGCGAGGTGGCTGTCGTACGCGCCGAGGTGGAGTACGCCGACCCGCCGCGGCCGTGGCGTGACCTGTGGGTGCTGCGCTTCGAGGACGGCCGGTGCCGCGAGTTCGAGGAGTGGCCGTTCGCGCCGGACCAGCCGGACGGTCACTGGGTCGAGCCTCCCGGCTCAGGTGAGCTGGTGCAGCAGCCCGGTGTCGACGTCGTAGAGGAAGCCGCCCACGGAGACCGACTCGGGGATGAGCGGGTGTGAGCGGACCTGGCGGACGTCGTCACGCAGCGCCGCCTCCTGGTCCTCGACCACGCCGAAGTGCTGCCACGAGGCGTCCAGGCCGGCCGACTCGCTGACCCGGGCGCGCAGCTCCTCGAGCGTCGCAGAGGCCATCGCGCACCGGGTGTGCGGGACGACCAGGATCCGCTCCACCCGAAGCAGGTGAACCCCGAGCACGAGCGCCTCCAGGGCCTGCTGGGTGACGCGGCCACCCGGATTTCGGAAGATCTTGGCGTCGCCGGGGGACAGGCCCAGCATGCCCAGCGGGTCGATTCGCGAGTCCATGCAGGTGACGATGGCGATGCCGGCGTGGGCCACGCCGTCGAAGCCGGCGAGGGCGAAGGACTCGGCGAAGGCCTGGTTGGCGGCGAGCAGGTCGTCGAATGCAGCACTGGTCACGGGTCGAACCTACTGCCTCGAGGAGTGCCGGCGGTCGGGTGGTCCGGTCGGTGAACGGGAGGGTTCAGCCGATGCGCACGGCGCGGGACGGGGCGACGCTGCGGGTGGCCGCACCACGGAAGAGGATCAGGGCCGCGGCAGCAGCGATCGCCGCGCAGATCGAGGCGCCGAGGAAGATCGCCTGCAGCTGCTCGATCCCGGCCTGCTCGATCGACCTGGTGAAGGCGGCGCACCGGGTCCGGCCGTCGGTGCAGACCTCGCTGACCGGGGGGATGCCGGCCTCGACGGCGTAGTAGCGACGCAGCCCGATCGTGGTCAGCGCCGAGATACCCACGAGCATGCCCACCATGCGCGAGACCACCAGCAGGGCGCTGGCGACTCCGTGCACGGCGTCGGAGGTGCTGGCGAGAAGGGCCGCGTTGACCGGTGCCAGCGCCAGGCCGAAGCCCAGGCCGGTCAGCGCCAGGACCGCCGAGGCCGAGAGGTGCTCCAGCGAGTCGAAGCTCCACCGGGCCATGAGCTGGAACCCCACGGCGGACAGGGCCATGCCACCCGCTGCGACGACCCCTGCGGGCACCCGCCGGGTGAGTACGCCGCCCACCAGCGCGCCGACCGGCAGCGCGACCAGGAACTCCACGAGGACCAGGGCGGCCTTGATCTGTGAGCCGTCCGCGACGGTGATCCGGGCGAAGATCGGGATGTCGACCAGCGCGGCGATCAGCGCCGCTCCGACGAAGAAGCTCACCAGCACCGAGCCCCAGGCAGGGCGGCGCCCGAACGCACCGTGCGGGATGAGCGGGGCGGGAGAGCGGCGGTTGTGCAGCACGAACAACACCCCGGCCAGCGCCGACAGGCCCAGGTAGTACGGCCCCGCGGGGGAGAAGACCTGCACCTCGGGGTCGGCCGTGGCGAAGGCCAGGATGATGCCTCCGAGAGCCACGGAGAGCAGCGCCGCCCCCAGCAGGTCGGCCTCCCGGACCGAGAACCACCAGTCGCGCAGGTCGACCAGTGGTCGTCGGGCCAGCAGCATCCGGGCGAGCAGCGCCGCAGCGAGCACCACGGTCACCAGACCCAGCGGCGAGAGCCAGATCGACGCTCCGTCGGCGAACGGGACGAACGGCCCGCCGAGTCCCACCGAGGTGACCAGCGCGGACGGCTGCCACATCACGAGCAGCATCGCGGCCAGCGCCAGGACCAGCAGGCCCAGGCCGACCCAGTCCAGTCCGCGGAGGCGGGCCCGCCACCCCGAGCCGCCGGGGCGTGAACCGCCCGGAGCGGAGAGGGTGGCGATCGCGGCGGCGAGGACGAGACCGGCGGCCAGGTTGATCCAGAAGATGTCCCGCCAGGTGCCGAAGGACAGGACGACCGCGCCGTACAGCGGCCCGATGACGCTGCCGAGCTCCTGCACCGCTCCCACGATCCCCAGCGGGACCCCGCGGCGGTTCGCCGGGTAGAGGTCGGCCACCAGGGCCAGCGTGACCGGCACCAGGCCGCCCCCGCCCACGCCCTGCAGGAACCGTCCGGCCACCAGGCTCCCGAGGTCGTACGCCGCCGCGGTGACCAGGGAGCCGAAGGCGAAGACGACCAGCGCCGCGACCAGCACCGGAGTCCGGCCACGCAGGTCGGCGATCCGCCCGATCAGGGGCAGCATCGCGACGTAGCCGAGCAGGAAGCCGCTCACGATCGGCGCCGCTCGCTGCAGCTCGCTGACGCTGAGCCCGACCGATCCCATCATGTCCGGCAGCGAGAGCACCACGACGTAGGTGTCGGCCGCAGCGAACGCGACCGCCACAGCGGCGAGACCCAGCAGCAACCGTGCCGAGCGGCCGGGACCTGTGGGAGCGATCGTGCTCAACCGATCACGTGGGCGGCGGCTGGATCGTGACGTCCTTGCCGTAGCTGTCGAACTCCACGTCGTAGGTGACGTCGTCGGCGTCGGTGAAGAACGCACCGGTCACGCGCACCGTGATCGCGAACCCCTTGTCATCGACGCCCACTCGGGTCTTGTAGGTCTGGTCGGCGGCCGCGCTCGGGATGATCTTCTTCACCGAGGCGCCGTCCAGGGTGCCGGAGTAGGTCGTGAGGATCGTCTCGCCGTTGCGGGTCTCCTCGCCCTTCTCGAGGTCCTCCAGCTTGGTGAGCAGGGCGGAGAGACCGTTCTCGGGGTCGGCGAAGTCGGCCGGGTCGGGCGCGCCGTAGTCGGCCGGGTCGATCGGCTGGAACTTCGTCTGCAGCGGCAGCTTGGCGTAGACCGTGCCACCGACCGAGGTGACCGGCACCGTCGCGGTCAGCCCGCTGATCACCACCTTGACCTCGCCCGCGAACGCAGGATCGCTGGTCAGGTCACCCGTGGCCCCCAGGACACCGTTCCCCGAGGCCGGGGTGGAGTCCGTGGAGAGCACCAGGTGCACGCTGCTCGCCTCGTCGAGGTTCTTCTTCGCAGCGGCCATCACCTCGGCGGGACTCTCCTCCGACTCGCCCCCGCCGCCACCGCATCCGGTGAGGGCCAGTGCCGCGGCCAGACCGAGGGCGAGCGCGACAAGGGAGCGGTTGCGTCGGGGACGACGCCGGGGGGAGTGAGGGCGCATGGCCTCAGCCTGCCATGTGGTCGGTGGCCCTCGTGGGACCGGCGGGTCCGTGCAAGCGCTCAGTTGGCGAAGGTGCTCACGTCGATGCCACGGGTGGCGGCGCCACGGAAGACGACCAGCGCCACCAGTCCGGCGACGGCGCAGCAGACCGCGGCGCCGAGGAAGATCGTCTGCAGCTGCACCAGGCCCGCCTCACGGAAGATCAAGGTGTACTCGGCACACCGGGTGCGGCCGTTCTCGCACACCTCGGCGGGGGACGGCAGGTCCCCTTGCGCCGCGTAGTAGCGCCGCAGCCCGATGGTCGTCAGCGTGCTCACTCCGACGAGCTTGCCGACCGTCCGTGCGACCACCAGCAGCGCGCTGGTCACGCCGTGCACGGTGTCGCGGGTCGAGGCGAGCAGAGCGGCGTTGGTGGGTGCCATCGCGAGGCCGACCCCCAGTCCGCCCAGCACCAGCGGCACGGTGGACCAGGGGCTGGAGAGGGACTCCAGCCCCCACTGGGACATCCAGCCGAATCCGGTGCAGCTGGCGGTCATCCCCACGGCTGTGACGACGCCGGCGGGGGCGTGGTGGGACCACCAGCCGCCGAGGAAGGCTCCCACCGGCAGTCCGACGAGGAAGCGGACCAGCACGAGCGCAGCGGCGAGCTGGGAGTCGCCGTGCACAGTGATCCGGGCGAAGATCGGGATGTCCACCAGCGCCGCGATCAGGGCTGCGCCGACGAAGAAGCTGACCACCAGCGCACCCCAGGCCGGCGTCGCGGTGAGGGCACCGGAGGGAATCAGCGGGGTCGGCACGGCCCGGTTGCGTCGCCAGAACCCGATCGTCGCCAGCAGGCTTCCGCCCAGCAGCCACGGCCCGGCGGGCGAGAACACCTGGATCTCGGGGTCGGCGGTCGAGAAGGCGAGGATGATCCCCGCGAGCGCCGCCGCCAGCAGGATCGCGCCGAGGACGTCGACCCGGGCCAGCAGCGAGCGCCAGTAGCGCAGGTCGACCAGGGGGGAGCCTGCTGTGAGGGACCGTCGGATGAAGAGCCCGGCCAGCAGGTAGGCGACGAGCCCCAGCGGCGCGAGCCAGCGCGCCGTGCCGATGACGGGGACGAACGCCAGCCCGAGCGTCACGCTCTCGGTCAGGCCGACGGGCTGGGTCATCACCAGGAGCACGCACCCCAGGACTCCGCCGGCAAGCAGGAGCCCGAGCCAGTCGGGGCGCCGCCAGGGGGTCGCCCTGCCGGAGGCGCTGCCGCTGCGTCTGATGACGAGGGCCAGCACGAGCCCACCGGCGAGGTTGATCAGGAAGATGTCGCGCCAGGTGCCGAACGAGAGCACCACGGCGCCGTACAACGGGCCGATGACGTTGCCGAACTCCTGGACGGCGCCGACCACGCCCAGCGGCACCCCGCGACGGTGCGGCGGGTAGAGCTCGGCCACCAGCGCCAGCGTGGCCGGCAGGAGGCCACCGCCGCCGACGCCCTGCAGCACCCGCCCGGCGACCATCGAGGGCAGGTCGTACGCCGCTGCGGTGACCAGCGACCCGAGCGAGAAGAGCACCAGCGAGCCGACGAGCACGGGGACCCGGCCGTGCAGGTCGGCGATCCGGCCGACCAGGGGCAGCGCTCCGACGTAGCCGAGCATGAAGCCGGAGATGATCGGAGCCGCTCGCTGGAGGTCCTCTGCCGAGAGCCCGGTGCCGGCCATCATCTCCGGCAGGGCGAGGACGACCACGTAGGTGTCGGCGGCCGCGAAGGCCACGGACACGGCGGCGAGGCCGAGCAGCAGCCGACCCACGGGGTCGACGGCTGCGCGGGCCTCGCCGGCGCTCACAGCTGGGTGATGTCGCCCGGCGCTGAGCCCGGAGGGACACCTGCGAGGGCGGTCGTCACCGGTCCAGCGCAGGCCACGATCGGCTGGCTGGCCGGTTGGCCCGAGCCGTCCCTCCGCGCCACGGGCTCGGGCAGGTCGACCGCGGCGCCGCTGTCCGCGGCCGCGCGTGCCGGTGCCGCACCGGCCCAGGCCACGACGACCTCGTCCTCGCCGCGCAGGAACCGGTGGCACCGGACCCCACCGGTGGCCCGTCCCTTGGAGGGGTACTCGCTGAACGGGGTGACCTTCACCGAGCCGGCCTCGGTGCCGGGCAGGGCGGAGCTGGCTCCGGAGACCGAGACCAGCACCGAGCCGTCGGGGTCGAGGGCGGTGAACGAGACCACCCGGGCGCCGGTGGCGAGCTTGATCCCGGCGATGCCGCCGCCGCCACGTCCCTGCGGCCGGACCTGGTCGGCGCTGAAGTGCAGCAGCTGCGCGTCGCTGGTCACGAAGCACAGCGACTCGTCGCCGCTGCGCAGCTCGACCGCGCCGACGACCTCGTCGCCGTCCTTGAGCGAGATCACGTCCCAGTCGTCGCGGTTGGAGAGGTACTCCGGGTTGACCCGCTTCACCACACCCTGGCGGGTGCCGATCGCCAGGCCGGGGGAGGCCGCGTCGAAGCTGGTCAGGGCGAGGGCCTTCTCACCCTCGAGGGTGAGGAACTCGCCGACCGGGGCACCTCCCTGCAAGTTGGGGTGGTTCGCCGTGCTGGGCAGCGTCGGCAGGTCGAGCACGCCGAGCTTGACCACCCGTCCGGCCGAGGTCACCACCCCGACCTCGCCGCGCGCGGTGGCGGTCACGGCCGACACGATCACGTCGTGCCGGGTGCGGCCCCCACCGTCGCCGGGCAGGTCCAGCGTGGTCGTCCGGGCCAGCAGGCCCGAGGAGGACAGGAACACGTAGCACGGGTCGTCGGCCACCTCGAGCGGCGTCGAGGAGGCGGCCGCGACCGGGCCGGAGGCCTCCAGCAGCACGGTCCGTCGTGGGGTCCCGAAGGTCTTCGCCACCTCGCCGAGCTCGTCGGAGACGACGTTGCGCAACCGGCTCTCGTCGCCCAGGATCTCGTCCAGCTCGGCGATGGTGCGCATCAGCTCCTCGTGCTCCTTGTCGAGCTCGAGCTTGGAGAACCTCGTCAGCCGGCGCAGCGGCATGTCGAGGATGTAGTTGGCCTGGGTCTCGGTGAGCTCGAAGACGTCCATCAACCGGGTGCGGGCCATCTCGGCGTTGTCGCTGGACCGGATCAGCTGGATGACCTCGTCGATGTCCAGGATCGCGAGCAACAGGCCGTCGACGAGGTGGAGCCGGTCGGCGGCCTTGCCGCGACGGAAGGTGGAGCGTCGGCGTACGACCTCGAAGCGGTGCTCGAGGAACACCTCGAGCATCTCCTTGAGTCCGAGCGTGCGGGGCTGGCCGTCCACGAGGGCCACGGCGTTGATGCCGAAGGACTCCTCCATGGGAGTGCTCTTGAACAGCTGCTCGAGGAGGGCCTCGGGGTGGAAGCCGTTCTTGACCTCGATCACCAGCCGCAGGCCCTTCTCGCGGTCGGTGAGGTCCTTGACGTCCGCGATGCCCAGCAGCTTCTTGGCCTGCACCAGCTTCTTGATCGCGGCGATCACCCGCTCGGTGCCGACGCCGTAGGGCAGCTCGGTGACGACGATGCCCTTGCGGCGGGCGGTGACCGACTCGATCCGGGTGGTGGCGCGCATCCGGAAGCTGCCGCGGCCGGTGTCGTAGGCGTCACGGACGCCGTCGAGGCCGATGATCTTGCCGCCGGTGGGAAGGTCGGGTCCGGGGATGAACCGCATCAGGGCGTCGAGGTCGGCCTTGGGGTGCTTGATCAGGTGGCGCAGGGCCTGCACCACCTCGACCAGGTTGTGCGGCGCCATGTTGGTGGCCATGCCGACCGCGATGCCGGTGGCGCCGTTGACGACCAGGTGCGGGATCGCGGAGGGCAGCACCGACGGCTCGAGCTCGCGGCCGTCGTAGTTGCCGCGGAAGTCGACGGTGTCCTCGTCGATGTCGGCGGTCATCGCCACGGCGGCCGGAGCCATCCGTGCCTCGGTGTACCGCATCGCCGCCGGTGGGTCGTCGGGTGAGCCGAAGTTGCCGTGCCCGTCGACGGTCGGCAGCCGCATCGACCACGGCTGGGCCATCCGCACCATGGCCTCGTAGATGGCGCTGTCTCCGTGCGGGTGGAACCGACCCATGCACTCACCGACCACCCGGGAGCACTTCACGTGACCACGCTCGGGACGCAGTCCCATGTCGTGCATCGAGTAGAGGATCCGCCGCTGGACCGGCTTCAGGCCGTCGCGGGCATCGGGCAGGGCGCGCGAGTAGATCACCGAGTAGGCGTACTCCAGGAAGCTGGCCCGCATCTCGTCGCCGACGTCGATGTCGACGATGTGCTCCTCGAAGTCCTCGGGCGGTGGAGGTGGTGCTGTACGACGGGCCATGACGCCGATTCTCCCAACCGGTCCGGTGGTTCCGTCAGCGGCCACGCCGATCAGTCGCTGCGGGTACATTTCAAACGTGACGGCTCAGGACATGGATGCCCCCGACGTCTCCCCCCGGGACTATCCCGAGCACTGGGAGGCTGACGTCCTGCTCCGCGACGGCAGGACCGCGCACCTGCGTCCGATCCTGCCCGAGGACGCCGACGGGCTCGTGGAGTTCTACGGCCAGGTGTCCGACGAGTCGAAGTACATGCGGTTCTTCGCCCCCATGCCGAACCTCTCCGACCGCGACGTCGCCCGGTTCACCACGGTGGACTACCGCGACCGGGTGGCGTTCGTGGTCACCGTCGCTCAGATGATCATCGCCGTCGGGCGCTACGACGTCGTCGAGCACCGGCCCGAGGGGTCCCGCGCGGAGGTGGCCTTCCTGGTCCAGGACGCCCACCAGGGTCGTGGGATCGGGCAGCTGCTGCTGGAGCACCTCGCGCAGGCCGGGCGCGAGCGTGGCGTCGGTCGCTTCGTGGCCGAGGTGCTGCCGGACAACCGACGGATGATCCAGGTGTTCCGCGAGCAGGGCTACCAGGTGCGGGGCGACTGGGACGAGGGCGTGATGCACCTCGAGTTCGACATCGACCCGACCGACACCGCGATCGGCGTGATCGCCGCCCGCGAGCACCGCTCCGAGGCTGCCTCGATCGCCGCCTTCCTGAACGCCCGCAGCGTCGCCGTCATCGGCGCCTCCCGTCGCAGCGACACCATCGGCGCCCTGCTCGTGCGCAACCTGGTGCTCGGGGACTACGCCGGCCGGGTGTACGTCGTGAACCCCGCGGCCGACGCGGTCGCGGGGATGCCGGCCTACGCCAGCGTGGGGGACATCCCCGACGACGTGGACGTCGCGATCGTGGCGGTGCCCGCCGAGGCGGTCCAGGACGTCGTGCTCGACTGCGCGGCCAAGGGCGTCCACGGCCTGATCGTGATCTCCAGCGGCTTCGCGGAGACCGGCGACGAGGGACGGATGCGGCAGCGGAAGCTGGTCGGTCTCGCCCGCTCCTACGGCCTGCGGCTGATCGGGCCCAACTGTCTCGGCGTGATCAACACCGCGGCCGACGTCTCGTTCAACGGCTCCCTGGCCCCGCTGATGCCGCCCCGTGGCCGAGCGGGGTTCTTCTGCCAGTCGGGCGCCCTCGGCACCGCGATCCTGGAGAAGGTGCGCGGCCGCGGCCTCGGGCTCTCCACGTTCGTGAGCGCGGGCAACCGCGCCGACGTCTCCGGCAACGACCTGCTGCAGTACTGGGAGGAGGACGACGCCACCGAGGTGGTCCTGCTCTACCTCGAGTCCATCGGCAACCCGCGGAAGTTCTCGCGGATCGCGCGTCGCGTGTCGCGGGTGAAGCCGATCATCGCCGTGCGCTCGGGGCGCACCACCCAGGGGGTGCCGATGGGGCACGCCGTGCGGCACATCGCCGCCCCGCCCGAGGCCGTGGACGCCATGTTCCGCCAGGCCGGGGTGATCCAGGTCAACACCCTCGACGAGATGTTCGACGTCGCCCAGCTGCTCGCGCACCAGCCCCTTCCGGCCGGGTCCCGGGTCGCCATCGTCGGCAACTCCGACGCGCTCGGTCTGCTGGCGGTGGACGCTGCCGCCGCGAGCGGGCTCACGGTGACCAGCGCGACCGCGCTCGGCGCCGACGCCACGGCGGAGGACTTCGAGGACGCGCTCGACGCCGCCATCGACGCCGACGACGTGGACGCCGTCGTGGCGGTCTACATCCCCCCGCTCGACGCCGGCGGCGAGGAGGTCGCCAACGTGCTGGCGGCCGTGGGGGAGCAGTCGGACAAGCCGCTCGTGTCCACGTTCCTCGGTCGCGAGGGTGTCCCCGAGCTGCTGCGCGTGCCCGACCTCGCCGGCCACACCGCCGGCCGCGGCTCGGTGCCGTCCTACCCGGCCGTGGAGGCCGCGGTGCGGGCGCTCTCGCGCGTGGTCGAGTACGCCGCCTGGCTGGAGCGCTACGACGACTCTGTCGTGGTGCTCGACGACATCGAGCTCGAGGACGCCAAGCGACAGGTCAACGAGCTGCTGATCAAGCACCCCGACGGCCACGACCTGACCGACGAGGAGCTGCGCGGGCTGCTGGCCAGCTATGGCATCGCCTTGTGGGAGCGGGTCTCCGTGGCCACTGTCGACGAGGCCGTGGCGGCGGGGGAGCGACTGGGCTGGAACGTCGTACTCAAGGCGACCGCGGATCGGCTGCGACAGCGACTCGACCTCGCCCACGTGCTGCGCAACATCGACGACGAGACCGAGATGCGGGACGCGTGGACGTCGCTGCTGGAGATCATCAACGACCCCACGGACGCCGAGTTCGTGGTCCAGCGCACGGCCGCGCCGGGCGTCCCCGTCGCGGTGGCGGGGCTCGAGGACCCGCTGTTCGGGCCGGCGGTCTCGTTCGGCGTCTCCGGTGCCATCACCGACCTCGTCGGCGACCGCGCGTTCCGGATCCCACCGATCGGCGCCCTCGAGGCAGCAGAGATCGTGCGCTCGATCAAGGCCGCACCCTTGCTCTTCGGCTACCGGGGCAGCGAGCAGGTCGACGTACCCGCGGTGGAGGACCTGGTCCGCCGCGTGGCCCAGCTCAAGATCGACCTGCCACAGGTGTGCCGGATCGACCTGCTGCTGGTGCACGCCACGGCCGACGAGGGTGTCTGCGTGCTGCACGCGACCGCCCGGATCGAGCCGGTCACCCAGCCACGGTCGGACCTGTTCGTGCGCCGGCTGACGGCGCCGATGGGCGACACCCTGCCCGGCTGAGAACCCCCTATGGGCGGCCTCAGCACACCGCTGTGGAGCGCGGCGTCGACCCGCGCGAACGCGTGACAGACTGGCGCCATGCGCTCAGTGACCTCCAGGGACCGCTTCGATGACCTCGTGGTGGCGATCGAGAAGACCGGCTACTACCCCCAGGTGGTCTCGGCGGGAGTCCGGTCGGCCGTGTCCGGTGAGACCGTCACGTCGTTCCTGGTGCACCACGAGCCCACGATCGACCGTGACGAGGTGCGCCGGCACATCACCGTGGTGGTGCTCACCGAGACGCGTCTGATCCTGTGCCACACCGACGAGCACGCCCCCGACGAGCTGCTGCCCGAGCCCTACACCTCGACCTCGACCGAGGCGATCACGCTGGCCTCGGTGCGCTCGGTCGTGGTGAACCGGATGGTCACCAACCCGGCCACCGTCGCCGGCGGCGTGGAGCCCACGCCCAGCGAGGCGGTGCTGACCGTCGGCTGGGGGGGCATCAACCGGATCGACCTCGAGCCGGCGGCGTGCGCCGACCCCGACTGCGACGCCGACCACGGCTACACCGGCATGGTGGTCTCCGACGACTTCTCGCTGCGGGTCAGCTCGGCCGCGGACGGGCAGACGGCCGTCGACGATCTCCTGGTCTTCGCCGAGAGCCTCTCGGCGCGCACGCAGAGCTGACGGTGACGGCCCCGCGCGGGTCCGCTTTCGTCGAGCCCGCCTACTCCACCGGCACGTCGCCCGCGACGACCGGCCGCACCCTGGGCGACGTGCTGCCTGCGGTGGCCACCGCGCTCGGCGTCGACGTGGGCTTCCACGAGACCTCCCTGGTGCTGCCGCCGGCCCCGGCCTACGTGGTGTTCCTCGTGGACGGACTCGGCTACGAGCTGCTCGCCGAGCACCGGGTCCAGGCGCCGTACCTGCACTCGCTGCTGGGTGAGCCTCCTGCCACCTGCGGCGTGCCCTCGACGACCGCCACCTCGTTGACCTCGCTCGGCACCGCGCTCACCCCTGGACAGCACGGGCTAGTGGGGTTCACCTCGCGGGTGCCGGAGAGTGGCGCCCTGCTGAACTCGCTGTTCTGGGACCAGCCGGTCGACCCGCTGGAGTGGCAGCCGAACGTCACCGCCTTCACCCGTCTCGGGGCAGCCGGCGTGCACACGAGCGTGGTCAGCAAACGAGACTTCGCGACCTCAGGCCTGACCCGCTGCGGCCAGCGCGGGGCGGAGTACGTCGGGGCCGACGACGTCGCCGAGCGGATCGCCGGGGCGGTCGCGGGTGCGCGGCGGCAGCCGTCGGTCACCTACGTCTACGACGGCGACCTCGACTGGCACGGCCATCGTGCCGGCGTCGACTCCCAGCGCTGGCGAGGGCAGCTGCGCGACATCGACGAGGACGTCCAGGAGCTCCGGGAGGAGCTGCCCGAGGAGGTGCGGCTGCTCGTGGTGGCCGACCACGGGATGGTCGACTCGACCAAGGACACCCACATCGACATCGACGAGACCCCCGCCCTGCGCGACGGCGTGAGCCTGCTGGGCGGTGAGGCGCGGTTCCGGCACGTCTACTGCCACGGCGGCGCAGTGGAGTCGGTCGCCGCCACCTGGCGCGAGACCCTCGGCGACCGCGCGACCGTGCTCACCCGCGACGAGGCGATCGAGCGCGGCTGGTTCGGCCCCGTGGACCCGCAGGTCCGCCGCCGGCTCGGCGACGTGGTGGTCGCCGCCCACGACGCCTGGGCCCTGATGAGCTCGAAGGACTTCGCCTACGAGATGACCCTCGTCGGCCTGCACGGCTCGCTCACCGAGCGCGAGATGCACATTCCCATCCTGGTCTGCTGACCACCACCCGCGCCTCTCATCCGCACCCCCCACCCTCATCCGGCCTACGCCGACCGGGCACTCCGGGTTGCCAGAGGTGCGCCGACCGGGCACTCCGGGTTGCTCGAGGTGCGTCGAGCGGGCGGTCCGGGTTGCTCGGGGTGGGGGACCCACTTGGCTCGGTGCGGGCGCGGTTGGATCGTCGTACTCGCCCCATGCGTTTCAGCTTCCCGTACGAAACCCGAGCTTCCCGTCCTTTGCAAAGCACGGGAAGCTCGGGTTTCCCACGGGACCGTGGGAAACCTCAGGCAAAGGGCAACGGCTCGGCGATCATCGAGATCGCCCGCGCCCGGGCGGCAGTCATCTTGCGGCGGTGGTGCGCCCGGCAGAGCACCTCGTAGCCGACCTCGGCCGGCTCGTGGCTGTCGACGTCGCCGACGACGATCACCTCGCCCTCGGTGACCATCTCGCCGTTCAGGGTGCGGGCGTTGTGGGTGGCTCGCTTGCCGCACCAGCACAGCGCCTCGACCTGGAGGACGTGCATCCGGTCCGCGAGCTCGACCAGGCGCTTGGACCCCTCGAAGAGCGCCGTCCGGAAGTCGGAGAGGATCCCGAAGGCGAACGTGTCGATCTGCAGCTCGTCGACGATCTTGGCCAGCTGCTCGATCTGGAGGCCTGTGTAGAACTGGGCCTCGTCGCAGATCAGGTAGTCGATCCGCGCGCCGTGGGTGAGCTCGTCGACGACGTAGCGCCAGAAGTCGAACTGCTCGTCGACCTCGATCGCGTTGTGGGTCAGGCCCAGCCGTGAGGAGATCTGTGCCTCGCCGGCGCGGTCGTGGGTGGTGAAGATCCGACCGATCCTGCCGCGGGCGTCGTGGTTGTGATTGGTCTGCAGGGCAAGGGTGCTCTTACCGGAATCCATCGTGCCGGTGAAGAATTGGAGTTCAGCCATCGGGGAGGATCATGCCATGACTGCTGCTGCCTCCAGCCCGCTGATCGACGTCGAGGCCCTGGCCGCGCTGGTGGCTGAGGGCCGCGCCGTCGTGCTGGACGTGCGCTACCGCGCGGGTGGGCCTCCGGGAGCCGCCGAGTACGCCCGGGGCCACGTCCCCGGTGCTGTGTACGTCGATCTCGACTCGGCGCTCGCGTCGGAGCCCGGTGCACGAGGTAGGCATCCGCTCCCGGATCCGGCGGCCTTCGAGGCCGCCATGCGGGCCGCCGGCGTGAGCAACGACCGCCCCGTGGTGGTGTACGACGACTGGGCCGGCCGGGCCGCCGCCCGGTGCTGGTGGCTGCTGCGCTGGGCGGGACACCGCGACGTGCGGGTGCTGGACGGCGGGTGGCAGTCCTGGGGCGACGCGGGCCAGCCGGTCTCGGAGGAGCCCGTCGACCCGCTTCGCGGCGACTTCGTCGTGCGCGCGGGCGGGATGCCGGTCCTCGGCCGTGACGATGTGCTCGACCACGCCGAACGAGGTGTGCTGATCGATGCCCGCGACCCCGCGCGCTTCCGTGGGGAGACCGAGCCGCTCGACCCTGTTGCCGGGCACATCCCGGGGGCGTCGAACGTGCCGACCGGGACGAACCTCACCGAGCAGGGGCGCTTTCGCTCCCCGGACGAGCTGCGCGAGGTCTACTCGCTGGCCACTGGGCGTGAGGCTGCGGCGTACTGCGGCTCCGGGGTGACCGCCACCCACGACATCCTGGCCATGGCACTGGCCGGCATCGACGCTGCGCTCTACCCGGGCTCGTGGAGCGAGTGGGTCGCCGACCCGTCGCGTCCGGTGGCCATCGGAGACTGAGGCCTCAGCGCGACCAGCACCGGAGGATCGCCGCGACCGAGGCGTCGACATCGTCCTCGGTCGTGGTGTGGTTCGACACCGAGATCCGCATGAACCGGCGCCCACGCCACGTCGTACCTCCGGCCCAGCAGGTGCCTTCGCCCTGGACTGCCGCGATGACGGAGTCGGTCGTGGCGTCGTCCCCGAACCCGACCAGCACCTGGTTGAGCACCACCTCGTTGGCGATCTCTGCGCCGGCGTCGCGGAGCAGGTCGGCGAACCGCGTCGCCAGCCGGCAGTTGCGCTCGACGAGGTCCGCGACCCCGGCCCGCCCCAGCTCGCGCACGGCGGACCACACGGCGAAGCCGCGCGCGCGGCGCGACGATCCGAGCACCAGGTCGCTGCCGGCAGCGGAGCCGGTGCCGGAGCCGACGAGGTAGGCCGCGGTGAACGACACCGCCGCCACGTGCGCCTCGGGTCGTGCCACGAGGACGAGGCCGGAGTCGTAGGGGACGTTGAGCCACTTGTGGGCGTCGCACCCCCAGGAGTCGGCCTGCTCGACACCCGCCACGAGGTGGGCCCGTGCCGGTGCGGCCGCGGCCCAGAGGCCGAAGGCGCCGTCGACGTGCACCCAGGCCTGTCGTTCGTGTGCCAGCGGAACGGCTCGCGCGAGGTCGTCGCAGGCACCGGTGTTCACGTTGCCCGCCTGCAGGCAGACGATCAACGGGCCGGTGACACGACCGAGGAGCTCGGCGAGGTGCTCTACGTCGATCGCGCCGTTGTCGCCCGCCCGGACCGGGACGACCGAGCTGTTGCCCAGCCCCAGGACGCGCAGGGAGCGGTCGATGGTGGCGTGACGTTCCTCGCTGGCCAGCACGGTGAGGGCTGGGGCGCCGGCCAGTCCCGACTCCTCGACGTCCCAGCCCTGCGCTGCCAGCACCCGGTGCCGGGCGGCGGCCAGGGCGACGGTGTTGGCCTCCTGGGCGCCGGTGACGAAGCCCACGGATGCGGACTCGGGAATGCCGAGCAGCTCCTTGATCCAGGAACCAGCGACCTGCTCGGCCGCCATCGCCGCGGGGGACAGGGTCGCGTTGAACGCGCACTGGTCCCAGCCGGCGGCGAGGATGTCCGCGGCCGTCGCGGCCTCGAGGGCACCGCCGATGACGAAGCCGAAGTAGCGCGGACCGGCGCTCGCCACGAGCCCCGGCTCGGCGGCCGCGACCAGCTCCTCGAGGACCTGGTGGGCCGGGGTGGGACCTGCGGGCAGCGGCCCGGCGAAGCCCTCGACGACCTGGGCGTGGTCGGCGCTCGGCCAGACCCTCCGGTCCCGGACACCCTGACGGAACCTGCGTACGGCGGCCGCAGCCGCGTCGGTGACCTCGACCCGTGACATCTCCGGAACGTACGGCGCGCCACTCTGCGGCCACAAGGGGCTGGGCCCACCTGGTCGACCCCTAGGCTCAAGCCCGTGTCAGCACGTTCGCGCCCGCTCGCCCTCTGGCTGGCCAGCCACCCGGCACCCGGGGTGGCCGTCACCGCGCTCACCGGCCTCCTCGCCGTGGGTGCCGGGCACGGCCTTGGGCGCGGGCTGCTCGTCACCGCAGCCGTGGGCACCGGCCAGCTCAGCATCGGCTGGTCCAACGACCTCATCGATGCCACGCGCGACCGGGCGGTACGCCGTACGGACAAGCCGCTCGCGCGTGGCGACCTGAGTCCCCGCCTGGTGCGTGGTGCGACCGCCGTCGCGCTGCTCACCTGCGCCGCGTTCTCGCTGGCCTGCGGGCTTGCCGCAGGGTTGGTGCACCTGGTCCTCGGGGTCGGGTCCGGTTGGGCCTACAACCTCGGCCTCAAGCGCACCGCCTGGTCTGCGGCTCCCTACGCGGTCGCGTTCGGGACGCTGCCGGCCGTGGTCACGCTCGCGCTGCCGCACCCCGCCCTGCCGCCGGCGTGGACCTTCGCCGCCGGGGCGCTCCTGGGTGTCGGAGCACACCTCCTGAACGCGCTGCCCGACCTCGCCGACGACGCCGCCACCGGTGTGCACGGCTTGCCGCACCGGCTCGGCGCGGCCCGCGTGCAGATGCTCGCTCCGATGGTCCTGCTGGCTGGCGCTGCGGTTGCCCTCATCGGGCCGGGGCTGGCCGGGTCGTGGTGGTCCTGGCTCGCGCTGGGTGCCTGCCTGGCGCTGGCGGTGGTCGCGTTGACCGCGCGTGGCCGGCTGCCGTTCCTCGCCGCGATCGGGATCGCCGGCGTGGTGGTGGTGGCCATCGTCTCCGGCCACTGACCGGAACCTGACCGACGCGTGATCGACGCAGTCCCCTAGGTGCGGTTGCGACGGGCCAGCGCCACTACGACGGCGATCCCCACCGCCAGTCCCACCAGTGCGCCGACGGGCTCGCCGCCGTCGTCCTCGAGCAGGAGCCCCGCACGGGAACCGACAACGGCCAGCAGCATCACCACCAGGGCGAGCGCCATGCGGCGCAGCATCTCCTTGACGAACAGGGTGGTGAGCGTCTCGGTCCCGCCACGCCTGTTCAGCGCCTGCACCCCCACCACGGCCTCAGGAGAGAGCGGTCCGTAGATGTGCGGGTAGGACTCGTCCCCGACGGGATCCTCTCGCCACGGAACGCTGAGGCGGTCGGTGTCGATGGTCAGCAGGAGCAGCGGATCAGTGACGTCGCTGTAGTAGCGCTGGAACACCGGCTGCACCTGGGATCGGTGCGCGGCGTGCAGGAACCCCTCGTCCTCGAGCGTGCGCCCCCGTGTCGAGGTCCTGTAGGCGCCAAACTGCCGGGCGGCCTCCCAGTCTGCGACCGTGGCGATGTGGAAGATCCGCATCAGGGCATGCTCGCAGGACGCACCGACCCGGACGTGTTCATCTGCGACGTCTCGGCGCGCTTTCGTCGTTCATCTGCGACGTCTCGGCGCGCTTTCGTCGTTCATCTGCGACGTGTCGGCGCGCTTTCGTTGTTCATCTGCGACGTGTCGGGGTCACCAGTGGATGCCCTTGAGCATCCGGGAGAGGATCATCTGCGCGCTGACGGACTCGGACTTGCCCTCACCACTGACGCCGCGGGCGGCTGAGGAGTCGGGGAAGACCTGGTAGGCCATGTGCAGGACCCGGAACGACGACTTCGGAGCGAGCGTGTGCATCAGCGCGCCGAGGTTGCCGGTCTTGGTGTTGATCTCGTGCGGGCGCTCGACCAGGGCGGTGATCACCTTGCTGGCGGCCTGTCCGGGGCTGATCGTGGGGAACTTGTCGTACATCTTGGTCGGCGCGATCATCGGCGTGCGCACCAGCGGCATGTGGATGCTGGTGAACGAGACGCCGTCGCCGATCAGCTCGCTGGAGACCACGTTGGCCCACGCGTCGAGCGCGGCCTTGGAGGCGACGTACGCCGAGAACCGCGGCGGGCTGGTGAGCACGCCGATCGAGCTGATGTTCACGATGTGGCCGGACTTCTGCTCGCGCATCTTCGGCAGGATGCCCATCACGAGGCGGATCGCGCCGAAGTAGTTCAGCTGCATGGTCCGCTCGAAGTCGTGGAAGCGGTCCTCGCTGAGCTTGAGCGAGCGACGGATCGAGCGGCCGGCGTTGTTGACGACGAAGTCGATGCGGTCGAAGTCCTCGCGCAGCTGCTTGGTCAGCGAGTCGATGGCGTCGAGGTCGGAGAGGTCGCACGGGTAGGCGTGCGCGCTGCCGCCCTGGCTCTCGATCAGGCGCTGGGTGGACTCGAGCTTCTCCTGGCCGCGCGCGACCAGGATCGGGATGCCGCCGGCCTTGGCGATCTGCACCGCAGTGACCAGGCCGATGCCCGACGTGGCGCCGGTGATGACCACCGTCTTGCCCGTCAGCGCCTTGACCGCGGCGGAGTCGCTCTTGATCGAGTCGTCGAGCATCTCCTCCCAGTAGGACCACAGGGTGGAGGCGTAGGAGTCCAGGTCGGGCACGGAGATGCCGGAACCGGCGAGGGCCTTCTCGGTGGCCCGTGCGGCGTAGACCGCGGGGAACGACACGTGCTCCAGGACCTCGGGCGGGATGCCGAGGCGGCCGATGGTCTGGCTCAGCGCCAGGTGCACGGGGGGCAGGCGCAGCGCGGCACCGATCAGGTTGGCGGGGCGCAGGGCGCGGGGGAGCAGCGCCGTGGGGAGCAGGGCGGTGACGCTGCGGTCGACGGGGACAGCGAACTGCGGAGCCTTGGCCGCGGCGGCGAAGGTGTTGATCAGCTCGACGGTGTTGAGCGGCTCCGGGTTGACCAGGTGGAAGGCCTGCCCGTCGAGGCCGGGCTTGTGCGCGATGTGGTCCATCGCCTTGGCCACGTAGTCGACCGGGACCACGTTGGTGTCGCCGAGGTCGACGCCCACGATCGGCATCCAGTTCGGGATGTTGTCGCGCATCTTCTTGAACAGCGGGAAGAAGTAGTACGGACCGTCGATCTTGTCCATCGCGCCGGTCTCGGAGTGGCCCACGACCACGGCCGGCCGGTAGACGCGCCACGGGACCGTGCACTCCTCGCGCACGATCTTCTCGGACTCGAACTTGGTCCGGTGGTACGCCGAGGGCAGTCGCTGGCCCTCGTCGAACATGCTCTCGTCGAAGACTCCGCGGTAGTCGCCGGAGGCTGCCACGGAGGAGACCTGGTGGAAGTGGCCCACGCCCAGCTTGTCCGCGAGACCGATCGCGTTGCGGGTGCCGCCGACGTTCATCGTCTCGTTCAGCTCGTCCGAGGCGGTCATGTCATAGATCGCTGCGAGGTGGAAGAAGTGCTCGATCCCACCTGCGTGTGCGTCGACCCACTCGGTGTCGACACCGAGGTCGGGCTCGCCGAGGTCGCCGAAGACGGGGGTCACCCGGTCGGTGCCCCACTCCTCCATGAGCGCCTCGAGGCGGCTGCGCGATCCCTCACGGCAGAGCGCGAAGATCTCGCCCTCGCGGTTGTCGAGCAGCTCCTGGACGAGGTAGCGCCCGATGAAGCCGGTCGCTCCGGTGACGAAGTAGGTCATGGTGGAGTGCACCGCTCTCGCAGGTCGGGAGTGTCTGGTCAGTCATTCAACTCTGCGTGCGACCGACGGTCACGCGCAGACCCGTATATTACCGACCGGTAACCACCTTGTCACCCTCTGCAGGGGTGTGCCGGGTCACTCGCTCTTGCCGCCACCGAACATGATCTCGTCCCACGACGGCACCGAGGACCGGCTCTTGCGCTTGCTCACCGGCGGGGGCTCCTCGGCCGCAGCGGGCTCGTCGACCTCCGCAGCAGGCTCGTCGGCCGGCTCGTAGACAGGGCCGTCAGCAGGCTCGGTGGGGGGGACGTCGAAGGGCTCGTCGACCGACGTGGGGGCGGGCACGGACTCGACCGACTCGGCGGGCGAGACGGCCTCGTCCGCGGCGGGAGCCATGGCGGCCATCCAGTCGTCCTCGGCGTAGGCCGAGCCAGGTCCGGGCGGCTCGGCCATCCCGGACCCGCTGGTCCCGGACCCGCTGGTCCCGGACCCGCTGGTCTGGGGGTCGCTGGTGTCGGGGTCGCCGGTCGCGGGGTCGCCGGTCTCGGGGTCGCCGGACTCGGACTCGCTGGTCGGTGCCGCGCCGGTCTCCTCGTCCTCCCGGACCAGCTCGATGGCGTCGTCGCCGAGCGGCAGCTCGTCCTGGGCCGGGACCGAGCTCAGCCGGCGGCCCTGGGCGGGGCCGGAGGCAGCCGCGGCACTGCCGCGGGACTCCGGCTCGCGCAGCTCCCCGGTGAGGATGCGTGCCGCGTCGTTCTCCGCCACGACGTAGCGCCCCGGCAGGTCGTGGCTGAACTCCGCCGTGCGGGCCGTCCCGTCGATGGTGAACTCGGCCTGGAGGGCCCAGCGACCGTCCGGACGACGCCACGCGTCCCAGCTGACGTCCTCGTCGTGGAGCTTGTGGCCGGAGAAGAACAGCTGGGCGGCCTCGGCGAGGCTGCGGCCCGCGGAGGAGGACTCCCCGGAGCGTCGGCGGATCGAGGCGCCCTGCGCGGTGCGTGCGACGTGCGCGCGCTCGGCGAGCACCGGAGTGGCGAAGCCCATGATCGCCTCGACCGTCGTCTGTGCGGCGGCGGCGACCTCCTCGGGGGATTCGCCCGCGCGGATCCGCGCCTGGATGTCACGGGGGCGCAGTGCGCTTTCCATCTTCATCTCCAACTGGCCGAGTCGTGCATTCTCTCCGCGCAGTGCCGCACGCAGCCGGGCATCGACCGGAACGGCGAACTCCTCGCCCGACGAGCTGGCCAGGAGCAGTCGCCTGCCGTCCTGACTCAGGCCCACCGGGGTGAGGTCCTGCACCGTTGCCGCTCCTTGAGGTCGCACCTGCGGGGCCGAGCCTACTTCAGCCCCACGGAGGCCGGAGCCGGGCGACGCGCCGGACGCGGGCGGCGAGGTGCCCCTACGCTGCTGCGCATGTCGGAACAGGGCACGTTGCTGCTGGTGCTCGACCTCGGGGGCATCTTCGTGTTCGCGATCTCCGGGGCGCTGGTGGCGGTGCGCAAGCAGCTGGACATCTTCGGTGTCCTGGTCCTCGCCGGGACAACGGGACTGGGTGGCGGCTTCCTGCGGGACGTGCTCATCGACGCCACGCCCCCGGCTGCCCTCGCCGACTGGCGCTACCTGATCGTTCCCGTGGCCGCCGGGCTGATCACCTTCGTGTTCCACCCGGCCGTCGGGCGTCTGGAACGCGGCGTGATCGTCCTCGACGCGGCGGGGCTGGGACTGTTCTGCGTCACCGGCGCCCTCAAGGCGCTCGACTACGGGCTGGGACCGGTGCCGGCGGCGCTGATGGGGATGGTCACCGGCATCGGTGGCGGCATGGCGCGCGACCTGCTGGCCGGCCGGGTCCCGGTCATCTTCTCCAGCGAGCTCTACGCCACCCCGGCCCTCGTGGGGGCGACCTGGGCGGTGCTGGCGGCCGGGTGGGACCAGCCCGTGGCGGTCGTGGCGATCCCCGGGGTGCTGATCTGCTTCGGCCTCCGGCTGCTCGCGCTGTGGCGCGGCTGGCAGGCTCCGCTGCCGAGTGGCCCTGCGAGCGTCTGAGCCGGAGCCGGCGACCTCACGCGCCGAGCACGCGGTCGAGGTAGGGGTTGGTGAAGACCCGGTCCGGGTCGAGCCGGTCGCGCAGGTCCTGGAACTCCTGCCAGCGCGGGTACGCCGCAGCGAGGTCCCCGGCCGAGCGCTGGTGCAGCTTGCCCCAGTGCGGCCGACCGTCGTACCCCCTCAGCAGCTCCTCGACCTCGCCGAAGTACTCCCGGTGGTCGGTGCGGGCGTTGGTGTGGAACGCCAGGTAGATCGTGTCCCGGCCGTGCGCCATCGACAGGGGCGCGTCGTCGCCGGGGCAGACCCGGACCTCCACGGGGAAGCTGATCTTCCACTCCCGCTGCTCCACGAGGTTCCGCACCTCCTTGAGGGCCTGCAGGCCGGCCTCGCGCGGCAGGCCGTACTCCATCTCCCGGAACACCACGTCGCGGCGGGAGGTGAACACCTTGTGCGGGACGTCGCTGTACCGGCGCTCTCCCAGCGCGCGCGCGGAGAGGTTGTTGATCCTGGGCACGAGGCGCGGTCGGGCGTTCCCGAGCCGGTTGACCCACCCGAAGACCCGGTTGGAGAGCAGGTCGTCCTCGAACCAGCCGCGCAGTCGCGAGAGCGGCTGCGCAGGGTCGAGCGTGCGGTTGTTGCGCTTGGTCATCAGCCGGTCCGTGTGCGGGAACCAGAACATCTCGAAGTGGTGGTTCTCCTCGGACAGCACGTCGAAGTCGTCCATCGCCTGGTCCCAGTCCATCGGGCTCTCGTGGGCCTCGAGGATGAACAGCGGCTCGACCCGGAGCGTGACCGAGGTGAGGATGCCGAGCGCTCCGAGCCCGACCCGGGCGACGTCGAGCACGTCCGGGTTCTCCACCGAGTCGGCGCGCAGCAGGCTTCCGTCCCCGACCACGATCTCGAGACCGGCCACCTGGCTGCCCAGCGAGGAGACCACGCCGCCGGTGCCGTGGGTCCCGGTCGAGATCGCGCCGGCGATGGTCTGCTCCTGGATGTCGCCCATGTTGTGCAGCGAGAGGTCGAGGCGCTGCAGGGCCGTGTTCAGCTCGTGCAGCGGCGTACCCGCGAGGACGGTGACCGTCATCGCGTCGCGGTTCACGGCGACGACTCCGCGCAGGCCGTCCGGTCGCAGCAGCAGTCCGTCGGTGAGCGCGATGTCGTTGAACGAGTGCCCGGTGCCGGTCATCTTCACGGTGAGGTTCTGGTGCCGGGCCGCAACGACGGCGTCGGCCACTTCGCCGGCGTCGTGCGGGCTGAGCTCCTGGGTCGGGTGGGCCGTGTGCAGTCCCGCCCAGTTGGTCCACGTCCCCATGACGCGAGGCTAGTCGTAGCACGGTGGGCACCCGGCGAGTCCGAGACGGGCGGCTCGAGGATCGCTAGCGTCGCCCCATGAGGATGGTCGTGGCGGTGGCCGCTGGATGCCTGCTCGGACTGGTCGCCTCGGTGTCGGACTCCTTGTCCAGCGGGCTGCCTCCGCAGCCGGTGGCCTGGCGGGTGATCAGCATCGTGACCAATGCCGGGTCCGTGTGGGCCGCGGTGGCCGTGCTGGCCGGAGCCCTGGTGGTGAGCCGCGGTGGCAGCGCGTGGGCCGCAGTGGGCGGCGCCGTTGCGCTCGTGGCCGCGGTCACGGGGTACTACGGCGCCGGGCTCAGCGTCGGCGACCGGGCCGACGTCGGCCTGACCGGCATCACCGGCGTCCTCAGCCTGTGGCTCGTCGTTGCGCTCGTCGTGGGGCCGGTCCTCGGGGTGATCGGGGGACTGACGCGCCGCCGCGGTTGGCCGGGGCTGATCAGCCGTCTGGTCGTCCCGGTCGGCGTCGCGACCGAGGTCGTGGTGCGGTTCCGTCCCAGCGCCCAGGAGTTCGAGTTCGACCCGGTGCGGGCCTGGACGATCCTGCTGATGGCCCTCGTCGCGGTGGGGGCAGCAGTGACGGCCCCGGCAGGGTTCTGGGTCCGTCGGTCGACACCTTGACCGCCGGACCACGGCCGGCACACGCGGTTGCGGGACCGTCCTGGACGCGCGGGCGTGGTGCTCAGGCGTCGGTGGTCGTCGCTGCCGGCGTCCCCACGGTGGCCGAGGTCCGGACCAAGGCCCCGGCGAGGGCGGCCAGCACAGCGGAGACGGCGCCCACCCAGAAGGCGGCGGAACCCCCGCGGGCGTCTGCGACCGAGCCGGCCAGCCACGCTCCGGGAGCGATACCGGCGCTCACCCCGGTCTGGACGAAGCCCATGGCCTCGTTCAGGCGTGCTCGCGGGACGCCCGACTCGATGATCGAGAACAGCGCGATCAGGGTCGGTGCCAGCGCCAGTCCGGTGACGAACAGGGCGGCCGTCACGGCTCCCAGGCCATCGAGGAAGGGCAGCGAGAGCGTGCCCACGGCCAGCAGGCTCATCCCGATCCGGGCTCGGTACAGCGGGCCACGGCGCCAGACGTGGACTCCCGAGGCGCCTCCCGCCAGCAGGCTGCCGAGCGCGAACGCACCCAGCATCAGGCCGGAGACCGCCTTGCGGCCGGCGTCGTCGGCGAAGGCGACCGTCGCCACCTCCAGCGCACCGAACAGGCTGCCCAGGGCCACCGCGCCCACGGTCAGCGGCACCAGCATGCCCCAGGGCATGGCTGCGCGCTCGACGGTCGGGTCGTGCGGGTGCGCGGGTGGCTCGGTGCGGCGCTGGGCGGCCAGGACCAGCGCTCCCAGGGCACCGACCGTGACCGCGACCACGAGACCGGCCTGGGGTGCCCACGCGGTCGAGAGGAACGTCACCAGGGCCGGCCCGGTCACGAACACCACCTCGTCGGCGACGCTCTCCGCGGCGAAGGCGGTGTGCCGTTCGGCGTTGGTCTCGAGCAGGTGCACCCACCTGCCCCGCACCATCGTGCCGATCTGCGGGATCGAGGCCCCGGCCACCGCGCCGAGCAGGTGCGGCCAGGGGAACGGCCAGCCGTCCGTGATCGCGGCGATCATCAGTCCCGCGCTGGCCGCGAACACGACCGCGTCGACGTAGAGCACCTTGCCCTGGCCGAACCGGTCCGCCAGCCGTCCGTGGGGTACGGCGAATGCCGCGTTGCCCACGATGTAGGCCGCAGAGACCTGGCCGGCCAGCGCGTAGGAGCCGCTCAGGGTGCTCACCAGCAGCACGATGCCCAGGGTCATCATCGAGATCGGCAGTCGGGCCACCAGGGCGGTCGCCGAGAACGCGAGGGCTCCCGGGTGCGCGAAGACCCGGCGGTAGGAGGCAAGCACCGGCCCAGCCTAGGGATCCCGGCGACGGCCCAGCGACCGGATCGGGTGCTTGCTTCTAGGCTGGGGTCCATGCCGGACCCGTTGCCATACGACGCCCTGCTCCTCGTGTCCTTCGGTGGACCAGAGAAGCCCGACGACGTCCTGCCGTTCCTGCGCAACGTCACGGCGGGCAAGGACATCCCCGACGAGCGGCTCGAGGCCGTGGGGGAGCACTACTTCGCGTTCGGGGGCCGCAGCCCGATCAATGACCAGAACCGCGAGCTGATCGACGCCATCGAGTCGGACCTGTCCGCCAACGGCGTACGCATCCCCGTCTACTGGGGCAACCGCAACTGGGACCCGTTCCTCAAGGACGCGCTCACCCAGATGGCCGCGGACGGGATCACCAGGGCGGCCGCCCTGGTGACGAGCGCCTACTCCTCCTACAGCGGGTGCCGGCAGTACCGCGAGAACCTCGCCGGCGCCGTGGCCGAGGTGCCGGGCGCTCCCCGGATCGACCGGCTGCGGCACTACTTCAACCACCCCGGCTTCATCGAGCCGATGGTCGACGCCACCCTGGCGGCCCTCGCCGAGCTGCCGGAGGCCGCGCGCCGGGGCGGCCACCTGGCGTTCGTGACCCACTCGATCCCGGTCGCCATGAACGAGTCGAGCGGCCGCGACGGAGGCGCCTACGTCGCCCAGCACCAGGTCGTCGTGGCAGAGATCATCGAGCGCGTCCGCGAGGAGACCGGACACCGCTACCCCTCCGAGCTGGTGTTCTGCTCGCGTTCCGGTCCGCCGCACGTGCCGTGGTTGGAGCCCGACGTGAACGACCACCTGCGGTCGCTGAGCGCCCGCGACGTGCCCGGGGTCGTGGTGATCCCGATCGGGTTCGTCTCCGACCACATGGAGGTCATCTACGACCTCGACACCGAGGCCCAGGCAACGGCGGCGGACCTCGATCTGGCCTTCGCCCGGGCGGCCACGGCAGGGGTGGACCCACGCTTCGTGGCGATGGTGCGCGACCTCCTGCTGGAGCGGGGTGCCGTCGAGCGCGGCGAGCCCGTAGAGCGCCGGGCCGAGGGGTCCGAGCCCTCGTGGGACCTCTGCCCTGCGGGCTGCTGCCCCAACCCGCGTGGCCCCAAGCCGGCCCTGTGCGGCCGGGACTGAGCGCGTGAGCGACGACGCAGGGCTGCTCGCCCTGGCCCTGACCGTGGCGCGTGAAGCGGGTGACCTCGCCGTCTCGATGCGCGCTGGTGGCATCGCCGTGGCCGACACCAAGACCAGTGCCGTCGACGTGGTCACGGCTGCCGACCGGGCATGTGAGGAGCTGATCCGCGAACGGCTGCTCGGGGCCAGGCCCGGAGACGGCTTCGTGGGCGAGGAGGGCGACGACGTCCCGAGCACCTCGGGCGTGCGCTGGATCGTCGACCCCATCGACGGCACCGTGAACTACCTCTACGGCTTGCCGAACTACGCGGTCTCGATCGCCGCCGCTCGGGACGGGCAGGTAGTGGCCGGGGTGGTGCGCAGCCCCGTCCCGGACCTGGAGTACGCCGCGGTGCTCGGTGCCGGGGCGACCTGCAACGGCGCCCGCCTGGCGGTGCGTGCCACGGCTCCACTGGCCCAGTCACTGATCTCGACCGGGTTCAGCTATGAGTCGACGACCCGGGCCCTGCAGGGCGCCGCCGTGGCGCGGATGCTTCCGCAGGTGCGCGACGTCCGGCGGATGGGTTCGTGTGCGCTCGACCTGTGCGCCGTCGCCGCCGGGACCAGTGACGGCTACGTCGAAGCCGGTGCGCACATCTGGGACCACGCGGCCGGCGCACTAGTGGCCACCGAGGCAGGAGCCCGTTTCGAGCTCTGGCCGACGGCCTCGGGCAAGGACCTGATCGTGTGCGCGCCCGAGCCCGGATGGTCCGATTTCGCGGCTTTGGTGAGGGCGAGCGGGTTCGTGGAGGCAGTCTCCGGTTGAGCCGGGAGGGTCCGCTCGCCCCGGTCGGGAACAACTCCCGCCCGCCGTACGTTCACGAGTGGTCTGCCCCACGCAGACGACGTTCCGTGGCCGGGTGTGCACATTGGCTCGGACTAGTGCACAATCACCGCCGTCACCCGGACTTGGACCGACAGCGAGCATCGGGGCTCGATCGGGGCACAGGCCCGACCGATTGCCCGGGACCACACTGGGACCTTGGGAGCAGGAGAGAAGTAGATGGCAACCGATTACGACGCACCGCGCAAGACCGAGGAAGAGCAGAACGAGGACAGTCTCGAGGAGCTCAAGGCGCGCCGTCACGACAAGAACTCCGGGAAGGTCGACGAGGACGAGGCCGAAGCAGCCGAGTCCTTCGAGCTCCCCGGCGCTGACCTGTCTCACGAGGAGCTGGCCGTCGAGGTCAAGCCCAAGCAGCTGGACGAGTTCACCTGCATGAGCTGTTTCCTCGTGCACCACCGCAGCCAGCTCGCAGACGAGAAGAAGCTGATCTGTCGCGACTGCGCCTGATCGCACCGACCCCGGTCCGTCCGGGAGGTCGAGACGCACGACGAAGGGCCGCTCCCGACCGGGGGCGGCCCTTCGTCGTGTCACCAGGACGTGCCAGGGGCGTCCGTCAGCCCGGACTCACTGCGTGGGGGTGGGCGCGTCGGCGCCCTGGTCGTCCTTGCGCAGGCCGGGGGGCAGCTGACCGGTCGACTTCGCGTAGTAGTTGGCAGCCCGTCGCGTGGCCAGCATCCGGGCCAGCTGCACGACCGTGCCGCTCGCCGTGGCCCACAGCACAGCCTCCCACAGGTCCACGTCCGGGTCGGCCGGGTTGGCCGGCGGGTTCTTGCCCGTCGCGGCCTGCCACGCCTTGGTCAGGCTCTTGCGCGCCACGGTGGCGCCGAACAGCGCCGCTCCGAGGGAGAAGATCGACCAGACCTTCGAGCTGTCCTTCGACTTGCCCTTCGACTTGTCCTTGGCCATGTCCTGCCTTTCGCGAGGTGTGCCGAGTGGTGTTTCGCTGAGGTGCCCAGTTCTGAGGTGCCAGTTCTGAGGTGCCCAGTTCTGTGGGTCCAGTGCTGAGGTGCCCAGTGCCCGGTTCTGAGTGGCGGGCCGCGTCGCGGTTGCGTCGTCCGACAACCCTAGACAAGAACCGTGGCTCCGTCAGAACCGCAGCCTAGTCAGACACCGGTGTCCTGCCCGCCGTCAGTGCAGCGGCGAGCCTGTCGGGGTGCCGGGTCGAGATCAGCCAGTACGGCGTCCGGTCGGCAGGGTCGTTCACGGGGATGCGCACCGACCTCTTCAGGTAGGGACGGGTCAGCAGGAACGCCCGGGCATCGGCGTCGACGCCGTGCACCCTCCGGGTCTCGTCCGCGTCCAGGGGCTCGGCCGGACCCAGCAGGTCCAGGCTGATGTGGGCAGGACCCGCGTGCAGGACCCCGTCGCGCACGACCACCCGGGCGCTCCCGACCCAGGAGAGGAGACCGACAGTGATCAGCACCAGCACGGCAGTGGCCGACCATGCCGCCCAGGCAGGCATCGCGACGATCGCCGCGAGCCAGAGGCTGGCCAGCAGCATGGTGGCCTGCACCCACCATCGCAACGGCACCTGCAGGCGTTCGGAGTAGGCGGGGGGCCGCGGGGACGGGTCAGATGGCACGGGCAAAGCCTGTCACCCGCCGAGGCGCAGGACGCGAGTAGGGTCCGGAGCCATGGTGGAGATCTCGATCAAGCAGGTCGACCCCGGGCTGCCGCTGCCGGCCTACGCGCATGAGGGGGATGCCGGAGCGGACCTGCACTCATCGGTGGACCTGACCCTGCAGCCCGGCCAGCGTGCGCTGGTGCCCACCGGGATCGCGATGGCGCTTCCCGAGGGCTACGTCGCCCTGGTGCATCCGCGCTCGGGTCTGGCGGCCAGGCACGGCATCTCCATCGTGAACGCGCCGGGCACGATCGACGCGGGATACCGCGGCGAGGTGAAGGTCTGCCTGGTGAACACCGACCGGCACGAGGCGTTCGTGGTGCACCGCGGTGACCGGATCGCCCAGCTGGTGATCCAGCGGTTCGAGACGGCGTCGTTCGTCCTGGTCGACGACCTGTCGGCGTCCGCGCGCGGTTCCGGGGGCTACGGTTCGACCGGGGGATTCACCCAGGCCCCCACGCAGACGGACAAGCAGACCCCGGATCAGCTCCGGGCAGGAGGGACAGACTCGTGAGGTTCGGCCGAAAGTCAGGCTCGAAGGCCGGGGAGAGCTCCCCGGACGATGCCCCCGGGGCCGCCGAGGGCGTGCCCGCTGCGACGGGTCCGTTCGACGTCTCCGAGGTCGATGTCGACTCGCTGGAGTGCGTCGACCTGGGCAGCCTGCTGATCAGGCCGAACGGCCCGATGGAGCTGCAGCTCCAGGTCGACGAGGAGAGTGGCAACGTGCTCGCCGCGGTCATGGTCGGTGAGGAGGGCGCCCTCGAGCTGCGTGCGTTCGCCGCGTCCCGCTCCGGTGGCGCCTGGGACGAGCTGCGCCCCCGGATCTCCGCCGAGATGGCCCGCATGGGTGGCACCGCGACCGAGCAGCAGGGGAGCTTCGGCACCGAGCTGCTCTGCCTCGTCCCGATGCAGACGCCGGAGGGCGAGCCCGCGACGCAGGCGAGCCGCATCGTCGGACACGAGGGGCCCAACTGGCTGCTTCGCGCGACCCTGATGGGACGACCGGCGCTCGACGAGGGCATCGTCGGGCCCTGGGAGGAGACGATCCGCCAGGTCGTCGTACGCCGGGGACGTGAGGCGATGGCGCCGGGTGCCCCGCTGCCGCTGAGCCTTCCGCCGGAAGCGCGCCGGGTCCAGTGAGCCAGGACTGACTACGCTTTCCACCATGCCGGAGCACAAGAGCCGCCTGCGCGCCACGATCTCGCGCTGGGCCAACCAGGAGAACGAAGAGGCTCGTGCGCTGCGCAAGGACACCGAGCGCGCCGGGCTGGTGCCGATCAAGGACGCACCGGACCGGCAGCGCGTTGTCGTCCAGGGGACCCTGCGGACCGTGTCGCTGCGGCCCCGCGGAGGTGTGCCGGCGCTCGAGGCCGAGCTGTACGACGGCTCCGGCTCGATCAACGTGGTCTGGCTGGGGCGCCGACGCATCGGGGGCGTCAGTCCCGGGCGTGGCATCCGGGTCGAGGGCCGGATCGGCATCCAGAACGGCGAGCGGATGATGTACAACCCGCGCTACAGCCTGCGGCCGCTGTGAGCCCTCCTGTGTCGCCTCATCGAGAGACCACCACCCACACCGTCGAGCAGGTGGTCCGCAAGCAGCTCGCGGGCGCCCTCGGAGGCGGACGCGGGATGGCCGAGGCCGCTGTGCCGACGATCACCTTCACGGTGCTGTTCCTGACCCTGCACGACCTGCGGCTGGCGATCTCGGTGAGCGTGGCCGCTGCCGGGGTGCTGCTGGCGGTGCGGCTCTACCAGCGCACGTCGGTGCAGTTCGTGCTGAACGCGCTGGTCGGGATCGGCATCGGGTCACTCTTCGCCTGGCGCGCTGCCCGCGGTGGCGGCGACGCCGGCGAGCAGGCGCTCGCCTACTTCCTGCCCGGCATCGTCTACAACCTCGTCTACGGCGCCGTTCTGGTGTTCACCGTGATCATCCGCTGGCCCCTGGTGGGCTTCATCGTCGGCAGCGTGGCGGGCGATCCCACCGAGTGGCACGCCGACCCGCGCGTCGTACGGCTGTGCAGCCGGCTCACCTGGCTGCTCGCGCTCCCGTGCGTGATCCGGGTGGCCGTCCAGGGCCCGATCTACCTGGCCGGGCGCAACGGGTGGTGGTCGACCGACTCCGCGGTCGCGGCCCTGGGCGTCGCCAAGCTGACCATGGGCTGGCCGCTCCAGGTGGCGGCCCTCGCCGCCATGGTGTGGCTGCTCAGCCGCAACAGCACCCCGATCGACGAGGGTGAGCCCGAGCCCCACCTGGCGCCCGAGGTCGCGGACTCCTAGGAGCCGCCGCGGTCGCTGCCGCGGCTGCCGTGCTGGTTGCCGTGCTCGCTCGGCGCCAGCATCCGCTCCAGCTCGTCCTCGCCCTCGGCGGGGACGACGAAGAGCAGCTCGTCGCCTGCCTCCATCGGCTGGTCGGGGTCGGGGGTGTAGACCTGACCGTCGCGCAGGATCGTGACCAACGCACAGTTCTCCGGGAACGGCACCAGCCCCGAGGGCTTGCCGACGAACGGCGAGTCGGCCGGCAGCGTCATCTCCACGAGGTTGGCGTTGCCCTGGCGGAAGGTGAACAGCCGCACCAGGTCGCCGACCGTCACCGCCTCCTCGACCAGCGCGGACATGATCCGCGGGGTCGAGACGTTGACGTCGACACCCCACGCCTCGGTGAACAGCCACTCGTTGTTCGGGTGGTTGACCCGGCCGACGGTGCGGGGAACCCCGAACTCGGTCTTGGCCAGCAGCGAGGTGACCAGGTTGGCCTTGTCGTCACCGGTGGCGGCGATCACGACGTCGCAGTCCTGGAGCCGGGCCTCCTCGAGGGAGGAGAGCTCGCAGGAGTCGGCCAGCAGCCACTCGGCGTCGGGGACGCGGTCGGGCTTGATCGAGGACGGCTCCTTGTCGATGAGCAGCACCTGGTGCCCGTTGCCGATCAGCTCCCGCGCGATGGAGCGACCCACGGCGCCTGCCCCTGCGATGGCGACTCGCATCAGTCTTCCTCCGGACCACTGGTGAGTACGTCGTAGATGTGGCTGGCGTTCTGCTCGCGCATCACCAGGTGGAGCATGTCACCCTCCTGGAGCACCGTCTCGCGGGTGGGGAGCATGCCCTCGCCGAGCCGGTCGATCCACGCGATCCGGCAGCCGGACTGCTCCTGGAGGTGGATCGTGCGATGGCTCACCCAGGCGTCGGGCACCGGCACCTGGTCCACCCGGATCGTCCCGGACGGGTCGCGGAAGTCGGGCTCGGCGCCGACCGGCAGGATCCGCCGGAGCACCTGGTCGGCCGTCCACTTGACCGTCGCCACCGTGGTGATGCCGAGGCGCTGGTAGACCTCGGCGCGACCGGGGTCGTAGATCCGGGCGACGACCTGCTGGATGCCGAAGGTCTCGCGGGCCACGCGCGCCGCGATGATGTTGGAGTTGTCACCGCTGCTCACGGCTGCGAAGGCGTCGGCGCGCTCGATGCCCGCCTCGGTCAGCACCGCCTGGTCGAAGCCGTAGCCGGTGACCTTGGTGCCGTTGAAGGACGGGCCGAGGCGCCGGAACGCATCCGGGTTGCTGTCGATGACGCTGACGGTGTGGTTCCGGTCCTCGAGGCTCCTGGCAAGCGTCGAACCGACGCGGCCGCAGCCCATGATCACGACGTGCACGACTCGAACCCTAGTGGGTGTGGCAGCGCAGCGGGTCGGAGTGCTCTAGCCTCCGTGTGTGGGAGTAGGAAATGTCTCGAAGCGGATCCTGCTCGGCCGCAAGCTGCGGAGCTCGCAATTGGGCGAGACGCTGCTGCCGAAGCGGATCGCGCTGCCGGTCTTCGCCAGCGACGCACTGTCGTCGGTGGCCTACGCCCCGGACGAGATCTTCATCATGCTGTCGATCGCCGGCGCCTCGGCGTACGCCTTCAGCTGGAAGATCGGACTGGCCGTGTGCGTGGTCATGCTCACCGTGGTCATGTCCTACCGCCAGAACGTGCATGCCTATCCCAGCGGCGGCGGCGACTACGAGGTCGCCATGGTCAACCTGGGCAAGAACGCGGGCGTGACGGTCGCGTCCGCGCTGCTCGTGGACTACGTGCTCACGGTGGCGGTGTCGGTGTCCTCGGGCGTGCAGAACGCCGCCTCGGCCATTCCCGCGATCTCCGGCCACGAGGCGCTGGTGGCGTCGGGCCTGGTGCTGCTGCTCGCCGCGATGAACCTGCGCGGCGTGCGCGAGTCCGGGGCCTTCTTCGCGTGGCCGACCTACGGCTTCATGGCCGGTGTGCTCGGGATGACGGTCTACGGCGGCATCCGGGCAGCCCAGGGCACGCTGCCGGACGTCGAGAGCGCGGACCTGATCATCACCCCGGGTGCCGGCTACGAGGGGGACATCTCCCAGGCAGCGATGATCTTCCTGCTCGCGAGGGCGTTCTCCTCCGGATGTGCGGCGCTGACCGGTGTCGAGGCCATCTCCAACGGTGTGCCGGCGTTCCGCAAGCCGAAGAGCAAGAACGCGGCGACGACGTTGCTCCTGCTGGGCGCCATCGCGATCACGATGATGCTGAGCATCATCGTGCTGGCGAGGCGGATGGGGCTGCGCTACGTCGACCCGTTGGAGATCGAGCGGCTCACCCGGGCCGACGGGTCGCCGCTGCCGGAGGGCTACGACGAGCACACCGTGATCTCGCAGATCGCCAAGGCCGTGTTCAGCGACTTCCCGCCGGGCTTCTACTTCGTGGTGGCGATGACCGGGATCATCCTGATCCTGGCCGCCAACACCGCGTTCAACGGCTTCCCCGTCCTGGCCTCGATCCTGGCGAAGGACGGGTTCGCGCCCCGGCAGCTCGGCTCGCGTGGCGACCGGCTGGCCTACAGCAACGGCATCCTGATCCTGGCCGGTTTCGCGGTGGTGCTGATCATCTCCTTCAACGCGGAGACCACCCGGCTGATCCAGCTCTACATCGTCGGGGTGTTCGTCTCGTTCAACCTCAGCCAGCTCGGCATGATCCGGCACTGGACCCGGTTGCTGAGGTCCGAGGAGGACCCGGCGGTGCGCCGGCGGATGTTCCGGTCCCGGCTGATCAACGGCTTCGGCCTGGCGATGACGGCCTCGGTGTTCGTGGTGGTGCTGGTGACCAAGTTCCTCGCCGGCGCCTGGATCGCCATCCTCGCCATGCTCATCTTCTTCGCGATCCTGCGCTCGATCCGGCAGCACTACGACCGGGTCGAGGAGGAGCTGGTGATCGTCGAGAGCGACCCGGTCCTGCCGACGCGCGTGCACGCGATCGTCCTGGTCTCCAAGCTGCACAAGCCGACGATGCGCGCTCTCGCCTACGCCAAGGCGACCCGGCCGAACCTGCTCGAGGCGGTGTACGTCGACGTGGACGGCGGCAAGAGCAACAAGCTCGTCGACGAGTGGGACGCGCAGCGGATCGACGTACCACTGAAGATGCTGTACTCGCCGTTCCGCGAGATCATCCGGCCGATCGTCCAGTACGCCGTCGAGCTGCGCGAGGCCAACCCACGCGGGGTGGTGGCGGTCTACATCCCGGAGTACGTCGTCGGGCGGTGGTGGCAGCAGCTGCTGCACAACCAGACGGCACTGCGCCTCAAGGCGAGGCTGCTGTTCACGCCGGGCGTCATGGTCACCTCGGTGCCCTACCTGCTCAAGGGAGCGGAGAAGGCCAAGGACCGCGACGACTGGGAGCTGCAGCGTCCGCGGCCAGGTGACATCCGGCGCGGCCGGACCAGGAACGGCCGATGAACGAGCAGCCCGCAACGCTCGTGGGGCGTCGTTTCGAGGTCGAGGTGGGTGCGGTGGCGCACGGTGGGCACTTCGTGGCCCGGGTGGCCACGGGCGACGACGAGCGCGAGATGGTCGTCTTCGTCAGGCACGCGCTGCCGGGGGAGCAGGTGACCGTCGAGATCACCGAGGACAGTGGCCGGTTCCTGCGTGGTGACGCCGTCGAGGTGCGCAGCGCCTCACCGCACCGTGTCCCGGCACCGTGCCCGCTGGCCCACCCCGGTGGTTGCGGTGGCTGCGACTTCCAGCACGTCGCCCTCGACGAGCAGCGCCGGCTCAAGGCCGCCGTGGTCGAGGAGCAGCTCTCCCGGCTCGCCAAGATCGAGCGCGAGGTCGTGGTCGAGGCCGTTCCGGGTGACCGGGACGGGCTGTTCTGGCGCACCCGGATGCAGTACGTCCACCTGCCGGGAGGAGACCGTGGCCTGCGCAAGCACCGCTCGCACGAGGTCGTGGTCGTCGACGAGTGCCTGATCGCCCACCCGGACGCGCGCGAGCCCGACGGCACGGCTGCTCCCACGATCGAGCGTGTCGAGACCGTCCACGGGTCGCACGACTTCACCGTGGCCGGCGACGGGTTCTGGCAGGTCCACCCCGGTGCCCCCCACGTCCTGGTGGAGACCGTGCTGGCCATGCTGTCGCCGAAGCCGGGGGAGCGGGCGCTCGATCTCTACTCCGGCGTGGGCCTGTTCACCTCGTTCCTCGCCGAGGCTGTGGGCACGAGCGGGGCGGTCACCGCGGTCGAGGGTGACCAGCAGGCCGCAGGACTCGCACGTGAGAACCATGCGGGACAGGCGCAGGTCACCGTCGTGCAGGACCGGGTCGACCGTGCCCTGCACCGTGGGTCCGGCGAGCTGAACCCCGCTCGGGGCCTGGACGTCGTGGTGCTGGACCCGCCCCGCGCCGGGGCCAAGCGGCGGGTGGTGCGTGCCATCGCGGAGCGCAACCCGCGTGCCGTCGCGTACGTCGCCTGCGACCCGGCCGCGCTGGCCCGCGACATCGCCTACTTCGCCGAGGCGGGCTACCGGCTCGCCGAGCTCAAGGCCTACGACCTGTTCCCGATGACGCACCACGTGGAGTGCGTGGCGCTGCTGCTGCGCGAATGAGCGCGATCCCCGACGCTCTCGACCTCGTCCGTCAGCTCGACGAGGTGAAGGTCGTCGAGTTCTCGCGCTACTCCAAGTTCCTGGTCGCGGGTCAGACCTTCGGCTACCTCTGGGAGCGCACCCGCACGGTCGGCCTCAAGCAGACGCTGGCGGAGCAGGAGGCCCTGGTCCTGGAGCGGCCCGAGGTCTTCGAGGTGCAGTTCACCGCCGGAGGCTTCGGCTGGGTGGTCGTCCACCTCGACGGCATCGAGCGCGACGAGCTGGCCGAGCTCACCTTCGAGGCCTGGCGCCTGTCCGCCCCCGCCCGCCTGGTCAACGGACGCGGCGACCGCCTCCCCGCCTAGCTCGCCGACCGGGCACTCCGGGTTGCTCAGACCCCGCCCACCGGGCACCCAAGGTTGCTAGGACCTCGCCGACCGGGCACCCAAGGTGGCTAGGACCTCGTCGACCCGGCACCCAAGGTTGCTGGGCCAACGCTCAGCGGGCAGTTCTGGTTGGCGTGCTGGCAACGAGAGGGCATTCTCGGCCACAAAGGGCAGCTGTCGAGACACCAGTCGGCGCACAGCTGCCAACCCGGGGTGCCCGGTCAGCGTGCTGTGAGCAACCTGGAGTGCCCGGTCGGCGCACCTGGACAACCTTGGGTGCCCGGTCGGCGTACCTGGACCAACCTTGGGTGCCCGGTCGGCGCACCATGGCCAACCCGAAGTGCCCGGTCGGCGTGGTGGGTCAGGGGGTGCCGGCGAGGTTGCGCGAGCGTTGTTCCAGGCCGAGCTCGCCGTAGGGGTAGTCGGTGGGGCGCAGGTCGCTGGCCTCCTCGAGGACGCGGAGCTCGTCGGCCTCCAGGGTCACCTCGACCGAGGCCAGGTTGTCCTCCAGCTGCTCCATCGTGCGGGCGCCCAGGATCGTGGAGGTGACGGCCGGGCGGTTGGTCACCCAGGACAGCGCGACCTGGGCCATCGAGACGCCTCGTCCTTCGGCGATCTTCTGAACGGCCTCGACGATGTCCCAGGTGCGGGAGGTGCCGCGACGGTCCCACGCCTCCATGCCGCGCTCCGGGTCCACGCCCAGCCTGGTCGCGCCGGTCGGGCGCTCGTCGCGCTGGTACTTGCCGGTGAGCCAACCGCCGCCGAGCGGGCTCCAGGGCAGCAACCCGATGGAGGCGTCCAGGGCGGCGGGGACGATCTCCCACTCGATCTCACGCACGATCAGGCTGTACTGCGGCTGCAGGGTCGCCGGTGCGGCCAGGCCGAGCGAGCGCGCGACGTGCACGGCCTTGGTCAGCTGCCAGCCGGCGAAGTTCGAGAACCCGTAGTAGCGGATCTTGCCCGCGCGCACGAAGCCGTCCAGGGTCCGGAGGGTCTCCTCCAGCGGGGTGTGCGGGTCCCAGGCGTGCACCTGGTAGAGGTCCACCGTGTCCACGCCGAGCCGGCGCAGGGAGGCGTCGAGGGCCCTGGTCAGGTGCCTGGTGGAGAGGCCGGCGTCATTGGGATCCGTTCCCATCGGGAACCGCCCCTTGGTGGCGAGTACGACGCGATCGCTGGTCTCACGTGGCCGGGCGGCGAGCCAGCGGCCGATGATCTCCTCGCTGGCCCCGGCGGTGTAGACGTCGGCGGTGTCGACGAGATTGCCGCCCGCCTCGACGAAGCGCGTCGAGCTGGGCGTGCGACCCGGCCTCGTCGGTCTCGTTGCCGAAGGTCATCGTGCCGAGGCACAGCTCGGAGACGGCACAGCCACTGTTGCCCAGGGTTCGGTAGCGCATCGGATCACCCTAGGCCAGCGATGGTCAGGACCGGACCGTGATATCTTGACATCAAGATATATCGGGTAAGGGTTGCCTGACTTCCCACATCCACCTGGTCGTGGGCAAGATGGCCACCCCCGGTAGACCGGACCCGATCGAGACCCCGAACAGAGGGAGAACCATGGCGAGCGCCGACAGCTTTGGTGCCAAGGGCACGTTGGACGTCAACGGCAAGTCCTACGAGATGTACCGCCTCGACGCAGTCGCGGGCGAGGGACTCGACGTCCAGTCACTGCCGTTCAGCCTCAAGGTGCTGCTCGAGAACCTGCTCCGCACCGAGGACGGCGCGGACATCACCGCCGACGACATCCGGGCGATCGCGGGCTGGGACGCTGACGCGGACCCCAGCAAGGAGATCCAGTTCACCCCGGCGCGCGTCATCATGCAGGACTTCACCGGGGTGCCGTGCGTGGTCGACCTCGCCACGATGCGCGAGGCGATGGCCGACCTCGGCGGCGACCCGTCGAGGATCAACCCGCTCGCGCCCGCCGAGATGGTCATCGACCACTCCGTGATCGCCGACGTCTTCGGCACGCCGGGGGCCTTCGAGCGCAACGTCGAGATCGAGTACGAGCGCAACCGGGAGCGCTACCAGTTCCTGCGCTGGGGCCAGGGTGCGTTCGACGACTTCAAGGTCGTCCCGCCCGGCACCGGCATCGTGCACCAGGTCAACATCGAGCACCTCGCCCGCGTGGTGTTCACCCGCGAGATCGACGGCGAGCTCACCGCCTATCCCGACACCTGCGTCGGCACCGACTCGCACACCACCATGGTCAACGGCATCGGGGTCGTCGGCTGGGGCGTCGGCGGCATCGAGGCCGAGGCCGCGATGCTCGGCCAGCCCGTCTCCATGCTGATCCCGCGGGTCGTGGGCTTCAAGCTGAACGGCGACCTGCCCGAGGGCGCCACCGCGACCGACCTGGTCCTCACGATCACCGAGATGCTGCGCCAGCACGGTGTGGTCGGCAAGTTCGTCGAGTTCTACGGACCCGGCGTCTCCGCACTGCCGCTGGCCAACCGCGCCACGATCGGCAACATGAGCCCCGAGTTCGGGTCGACGATCGCGGTCTTCCCGATCGACGAGGAGACCACCAAGTACCTCCAGCTCACCGGCCGCTCCGAGGAGCAGATCGCGCTCGTCGAGGCCTACGCCAAGGAGCAGGGCCTCTGGCACGACCCCGAGGCCGAGCCCCGCTTCTCCGAGCGCCTCGAGCTCGACCTCGCCACGGTGGTGCCCTCGCTCGCCGGTCCCAAGCGTCCCCAGGACCGCGTCTCGCTGTCCGACGCCAAGGAGGCCTTCCGTGGCGCCCTGGCCGACTACGCCGGTGGCGACCCCGCCGGCGGCTCGGACAAGCCCGGCGTGCCTGCCCAGGCCAAGCCCGACGCCGCCCAGCACTCGAAGGTCGACGAGGCCTCCGACGAGTCCTTCCCGTCCAGCGACGCCCCGGCACACTCCGAGGGCGGCAACGGCGACGGTGCGCCGGACGACTGGCGCAACCACCCGGCCGGCAGCGGCCACGGGCGTACGGCGAACCCCGCGAGCGTCACCCTCAAGGACGGCACCGAGTTCCAGCTCGACCACGGCGCCGTGGCGATCGCGGCGATCACGTCGTGCACCAACACCTCGAACCCGTCGGTGATGATCGGTGCGGCGCTGCTCGCCAAGAACGCCGTCGAGAAGGGTCTGACGACCAAGCCCTGGGTGAAGACCACGCTGGCGCCCGGGTCGAAGGTGGTCTCGGACTACTACGAGCGTGCCGAGCTGACTCCCTACCTCGACAAGCTGGGCTTCAACCTCGTCGGCTACGGCTGCACCACCTGCATCGGCAACTCGGGCCCGCTCATCCCCGAGGTCAGTGACGCGGTCAACGAGAACGACCTCGCGGTCGTCTCGGTGCTCTCCGGGAACCGCAACTTCGAGGGCCGGATCAACCCCGACGTGAAGATGAACTACCTCGCGTCCCCGCCGCTGGTCGTCGCCTACGCGCTGGCCGGCTCGATGGACGTCGACCTCTACAACGACCCGCTGGGTCAGGACGAGAGCGGCAACGACGTCTTCCTCAAGGACATCTGGCCGTCGGCGAAGGAGATCGAGGACGTGATCGCGACCGCGATCACCTCCGACATGTTCACCACCGACTACGCCGACGTGTTCGCGGGTGGCGAGCAGTGGCAGTCGCTGTCCACCCCGGAGGGCGACACCTTCGCCTGGGACGAGAGCTCCACCTATGTTCGGAAGCCCCCCTACTTCGACGGCATGCCCGCCGAGCCGGAGGACGTCCAGGACATCGAGGGTGCGCGGGTGCTGCTCAAGCTGGGCGACTCGGTGACCACCGACCACATCAGCCCGGCCGGTGCCATCAAGAAGGACAGCCCGGCGGGGGCCTACCTCGCCGAGCACGGCGTCCAGCACCGCGACTTCAACTCCTACGGGTCGCGCCGTGGCAACCATGAGGTGATGATCCGCGGCACCTTCGCGAACATCCGGCTGCGCAACCAGCTGGCCGAGGGCACCGAGGGCGGGTTCACCCGCGACTTCACCGGTGACGGTGAGGTGACCACCGTGTTCGAGGCGAGCGAGAAGTACCTCGCCAACGGCACCCCGCTGGTCGTCCTGGCAGGCAAGGAGTACGGCTCGGGCTCGTCGCGCGACTGGGCGGCCAAGGGAACTGCGTTGCTCGGGGTCAGGGCGGTCATCGCGGAGTCCTACGAGCGCATCCACCGCTCCAACCTGATCGGGATGGGCGTGCTGCCCCTGCAGTACCCCGAGGGCGAGAGCGCCGAGTCGCTCGGCCTCACGGGCGAGGAGGAGTTCTCCATCACCGGTGTCACCGAGATGAACGAGGGCCGGACGCCGAAGACGGTCAAGGTCAAGGCCGGCGACGTCGAGTTCGACGCCCTGGTGCGCATCGACACCCCTGGTGAGGCGAACTACTACCGCCACGGCGGGATCATGCAGTACGTGCTGCGCAGCCTGCGCAACGCCTGAGCACCATCGCACGAGAACAGGCCCGTCACCCGCTGGGTGGCGGGCCTGTTGCGTAGCCGGGTGGCGGCTCGACGAGGGGCAGCAGCACCGTCACGGTGGTGCCACAGCCAGATGCGGAGTCGACCGAGACGGAGCCGGCGTGCTGGGTGACGATCGAGTGCACGATGCTCAACCCCAGCCCGGTGCCCTGGATCGCATGGTGCGTCGCCGCCGAGGCTCGGAAGAACCGGGTGAACAGGTGCTCCTGGTCCTCCAGCGGGATGCCCATGCCGTCGTCCTTGACCGCGAGGGACGCTTTCGGACCGACGCGGCCGACGACCAGGTCGACCCGGCCCCCGTCCGGGGTGAACTTGATGGAGTTGCCCATCAGGTTCATCACCACGCGCTCGAGGGCGTTGAAGTCGCCGCCGACCATGACCGGCTCCTCGGGTAGGGCGAGATGCACCCTCAGGTTGCGCACGCGGAGCAGCTCGTCGAGCAGCTCGAACGCCTCCGACGCCACCGAGCGCAGGTCGATCACCTCACTGGCGAGGTCGAGCTGGCCCGACTCGGCCCGGGAGAGCGTCAGCAGGTCCTCGACGATCAGGCCCAGCCGGCCGGTGTTGCGCTCGATCCGGAGCACCGCGTCGAGCTGTGGGGCGTTGAGCTCACCCAGGCTGCCGTCGCTGAGCAGCTCGGCGTAGCCGGCGATGCTGGTGATCGGGGTGCGCAGCTCGTGGCTGACGTTGGACACGAGCTCCTGCTTGACATGGTCGACCTCCTCCAGTCGCAGCACCGACGAGCGCTCGCGGTCGAGCGCGGTCATCAGTGCCTCCTCGGCGCGGATCCGCTCGGTGATGTCCTCCCCGGCACCGATGTACCCGACGACCTCACCGTCCTGGTCGGTGACCTCGCTGACGGTGAGAGAAGCCATTCGCCGGTCGCCGTCCTTGCGGATGAACTCCCAGTCGCGCCGCTCGCCGCGGCTCGCCATCGCCAGCGAGATCGAGGCGTGCTCCGGCCTGACGCCGAAGTGGGACGCCTGACGGGACAGCTCCTCGGCGCGATGGAACATCGCCGGGCTGCTCCCCAGCACCTCCTCCGGCAGGTAGCCGAGCGTCTGCTGGGCGCCGGCGTTGTAGTGCGTGATGCCCCCTCGGGCGTCGGTCGCGATGATGATGGCTCCGCTCGCCGACTCGAGCAGGCGCTCGACCGTGGTGGCCGCCCGGGTGGCATGGGCGGTGATCGAGAAGAGCCGCTCGACCATCAGCGTCAGCGGGACGGTCATCAGGCAGGCGGCGCCGATGAACAGGTAGAGCAAGGTGGGCGCCAGCGCCTCAGGCAGGTCTGCCGGCACCCCGGAGAAGGGCCCCCGACCGAGGAAGGTCAGGATGTAGGCGCTCAGGCAGACCAGGAACAGCTGGGCGTGCGTCTCGCGCCGGGTCGCGCGGGTTGCGGCCCACCCCAGGAAGGGGAACAGCAGGAACACGTTGACCAGCTGCAGCTGCGGCCAGAAGACGGCCAGCGTGATGGTCGCGAGCAGCAGGCGCTGCAGGGTGAGCTCGAGCGGGCCGCCCGCGGCGCTGCGGCCCCTGGTGCGCACGAGCAACGGCAGCACGACGAGCTGGGCGGTCATGGATGCCAGGACCGACATCAGCCCGGCGAGGACGGCGTTGCCGGGGGTGTAGACCGTCATGGCCGCCAGCATGGCCATGGTGCCGGAGAGAACCGCCGACCCCATGATCACCAGGTGGTAGCGGACACTGTCGACCTCGTCGAGACGGAACTGGCCCGGTCTGCCACGGATGAGCAGGTGCTGGGTCAGGACTGCGGGCAGAGTCACCGCCAGACTGCCGAGGACGCCCTGCCACGGCGCCACCTGGTAGCTGTAGGTCAGCGCGGCAGCAACGACCACGGTCTCCGCTGCGAAGACGTACTTGCGCCCCGGGGGGCCGGCGACGAGGAACAGCGCGATCGCGAAGCCGAGCGAGGGCCATCCGCCGTACGCCGTCGCCTGCAGGCCGCGCACCGAGAGGGGGGCGCCGACGAGCAACAGCAGCAGGGCGCACTGCGCCCAGCGTGCCTTCGACATAGTGCTCCCCGGTGAATGGGCAGACCGCGTGCCGCTCTGCCCCTGTGCTTGGCGATGGAACCCCACCCTGAAAGGCTCCCCAGATGATCGTGCTCACCAGTATCAGCCCTCCTGGTCGTCCGGTGGGGGAGTTGGCGGAGGCTGCCGAGAAGATGTCCACCATCAACCAGGACGCGATGTGAACGAGAACTCACCTGAGGCCGCGCCGCCGACGGCACTCGTCGTCGTCGACATGCAACGGGCCTTTCTCCATGGCCCGGATGCCATCCCGCACGCTGAACGGGTCCTGGCGTGCGTGCGCGAGCTGGTGCGCCGCGCACGTGCGGCGGGCGCGCTGGTGCTGCACCTGCAGAACGATGGTCCTCCCGGATCGGTCGACGAGACCGGGTCTCCTGGGTGGGCACTCGTCGTCGAGCCCCTTCCCGGTGAGCGGGTGCTGAGGAAGCGCGAGGACGACGGCTTCGTGGGCACGGATCTGGGCGTGCTGCTGGATGGGCACGGTGTGAGCACCCTGGTCGTGGCCGGTGTCCAGTCGGAGATGTGCGTCGCGGCGACGGCTCGGACGGCGATGAGCCGTGGCCGGGGCGTGGTGCTGCCGCGAGCCGGGCACGGCACACATGACATCCCAGCGGACGCCCAGGGCGGTGTAGCGGTGTCGGCCAGTCAGGTGGCGCGCGTGGTGGAGTGGTCTCTCGGCGACGAGGTCGTCGTCGTCAACGACGCCGATGATGTGGCCTTTTTTGCCTGTCCGACCATCCAGATCGACGACGAAGGAGCATGACCTTGCTCGTAGCATTCTCGGTGGCCCCGGCTGGGGGCGACCACGCTGATGGTTCGGTGTCCGAGGCGGTGGCGGCGGCGGTTCGCGTCGTCCGCGACTCAGGACTCCCGAACCGCACCGACGCCATGTTCACCACGATCGAGGGCCCCGACTGGGACACCGTCATGGACGTGGTGAAGGGCGCGGTGGAGGCGGTGGCTCCCTACGGGGCACGCGTGTCGCTGGTCCTCAAGGCCGACATCCGGCCGGGGTTCGAGGGCCAGATCGACGCGAAGGTGGAGCGGGTCGAGGCCGCGCTCGCTGAGTCCTGAGCCGACCCAGGAGCAGATTTTCACGCGACGTGGCCCGTGACCTGAACCACGGTGGCTCGTTGGCCCGCCAACTGCTACCCACAGGAGCACACATGCGTTTGCACTCTCGTCGCCTCCGCGTCGTCGCCGCCTCGGCGACCACCGCGTTGGCCCTCTCCGGCGCCGCCCTCGGCCTCGGCGCCGGACCGGCGCAGGCTGAGGACTCGGCGTTCGCGCCGCAGCTGGTCACCGTCGACACGCCCACGCGTGCGGACAAGGAACTGCTGCAGACCCTCGGTCTCGACCTGACCGAGCACGCCGGTCACGACTACATCGAGGTCGTGCTGCACAACGGATCGGACCTCGCCAGCCTGCTCGGTTCGGGTCTCGGCTACGACGTGCGGATCGCGAACCTGAACCAGCGCGAGGCGCAGAACAACAAGATCAATGCGGCGTACGCCGCAGCGACGCTGGAGTCGCCGCTGCCGTCCGGCCGGGACACCTACCGGACCCTGGCGGACTACAACGACGACGTCCGTGAGCTCGAGGCGATCCGGCCCTCGATCGCCAAGCGGATCACGATGCCGCACAAGTCTCTCGACGGGCGCACCGTGTACGGCGTCGAGATCGGCCGCGACGTCAACGCGGCCCAGGACGGTCGTCCGACCTTCGCGCTGTTCGGCGTGCACCACGCCCGGGAGTGGCCCTCCGGCGAGCTGGCCATGGAGTTCGCCTACGACCTGGTCAAGAACTACGGTTCCGACGCACGGATCACCAACCTTCTGGACAAGGCCCGGGTGGTCGTGGTTCCCGTCGTCAACGTCGACGGCTTCGACCTCTCCCGCACCGACGGCGCTGCCATCGACCTCCGCGAGGTCGACGGAGGCGACACCGCCAGCATCCTCGGCACCCCCGGCAACGCCTACAAGCGCAAGAACTGCCGGGTCGTGGACGGTCAGGACACGCCTGACGGCACCTGCCGCGCCGGCAGCGCCACCAGCCCGGGCGGCTTCGGCAGCGGGGTCGACCTCAACCGCAACTACGGCGGGTTCTGGGGTGGCCCGGGGGCCTCGACCACGTTCGCCGATCCCACCTACCGAGGTCCGGCACCGTTCTCGGAGCCCGAGATCCAGAACGTGCGCGAGCTCGTCAGCAGCCGCCAGGTGACCACGCTGATCTCGAACCACACCTTCTCCAACCTCGTGCTTCGCCCCAACGGCGTGCACCCGGACACCATCGGTCACGACGGTGAGCCCGTCGGGGACGCCCCGGACGAGGCCGGGCTGAAGGCCCTCGGCGCCAAGATGACGGCTGCCAACGGCTACCGCAACATCCACGGCTGGGAGCTCTACGACACCACGGGCACGACCGAGGACTGGTCCTACAACGCCACCGGTGGTTACGGGTACACCTTCGAGATCGGCAAGGACGAGTTCCACCCGCCGTTCCCGAAGGTGGTCGACGAGTACCTCGGTGCCGGAGCCTATGTCGGCAAGGGCAACAGGGAGGCCTACCTCGCCGCCCTGGAGAACGCCGTCAACACGAGCACCCATGCGGTGATCACGGGGAAGGCACCCAAGGGAGCGACGCTCCGCCTGCGCAAGCAGTTCGCCACTCCGACCTGGGAGAGCTCGTTCACCGACACGCTCGACAGCACGATGACCGTGGGGACGAACGGCAAGTACACCTGGCACGTCAACCCGTCGACGCGGCCGGTCGTGCAGCGCAAGCTCGTCCAGATCATGGGGCAGACCCCCGTGCGGTCGCAGTCGTACACCGGTGGGCCGACCACGATCGGCCAGCAGGTCGACCACCCGTTCACCGTGACCGAGTCCGGGATCGACCTGATGAGGATCGACCTCGACTGGGGAACGCCGGACGACCTCGACCTCGAGGTCTACCGCAAGGCGGCGGACGGCACCCTGACCGAGGTCGCCAGCTCGGGGAACGCGCCCGGGGAGAAGGAGTCGACCCAGGTCGCTGCTCCGGCACCGGGTGACTACGTGCTCCGGGTGATCAACTTCGCATCGGTCTCGCCGACCTATGACCTCAAGGCGTCGCTGTTCAACTCCCGGGTGGTGGACTCCCACGAGGTGCCCGGGCTGATCGAGAACTGGACGCTCACCTGTGAGAAGGACGGTCGTGCCCTGGAGACGGTCCCCGTGATCGTGGACCGGGGCGGCCAGGCAAAGGTCAACCTGTCGGAGTGCTCCAAGAAGTTCTAGTCGCAGCGGCAACCAGTCCCCAGGCAACCCCCGAGGACGGTCAACGGCCACCGGTCGGGTCATCTCGACCCACCGGTGGCCGTTGTGCGTGTGGAGATCCCTACCATCGGCGCATGAGCAGCGGAGTGCGGAACACGTCCTGGCGGGACTGGACGACCCTGGTGCCGGTGCTCGCGGCCCTGGCGCTCGCGTCGACGTGGGGACGGGAGCCGGACGGCGCCACGGGCGTGCTCATGTACGTGGTCGTCGGCGTCCTGCTCGTCGGTGCGGTGCTCTCCGCGGTGCACCATGCCGAGGTCGTCGCCCTCAAGGTGGGGGAGCCGTTCGGGTCGTTGCTGCTCGCGGTGGCGGTCACCGTCATCGAGGTCGGCCTGATCGTGACCCTGATGGTCTCCGGAGGTGCAGACGTGGCGTCGTTGGCTCGCGACACCGTGTTCGCCGCCGTGATGATCAGCCTCAACGGCATCGTCGGGCTGTCGTTGTTGGTCAGCTCGCTGCGGCACCACCTGGCGCGCTTCAACCCCGAGGGGACGGGGGCGGCTCTGGCCACCTTGGTCGCGCTCGCCGGTCTCACGCTGGTGCTGCCCCGCTTCACGACCAGCGAGCCCGGGCCGAAGTTCTCCGGGGCGCAGCTGGCGTTCGCCGCCGTCGTCTCGCTGGTGCTCTACGGCCTGTTCGTCTTCACCCAGACCGTGCGGCACCGCGACTTCTTCCTGCCGGTCGAGAACGAGGACCGCGTGCCCAGTGCTGGCGGCTACGCCACGGGTCCAGCTGCACTCGACCCCTCGGACGACGGCGTCCACGCCGACCCGCCCACCTCGGGGCAGACCACCACCAGCGGCATCCTCCTGGTCGTGGCCCTGGTCTCGGTGGTGGGCCTGGCCAAGGTGGAGTCGCCGGCCATCGAGGGCGCGGTCAGTGCGGTGGGGTTCCCCTACGCCTTCGTGGGCGTCGTGATCGCCCTGCTCGTCCTGGCGCCCGAGACCATCGCCGCCACGAGGGCGGCCGCCCGCCAACGGGTGCAGATCGCGCTCAACCTCGGCTTCGGCTCCGCGATGGCGTCCATCGGACTGACCATCCCGACGATCGCGGTGGCTTCGCTCTTCCTCGAGGGTCCGCTGGAGCTCGGGCTCGAGCCGGTGCAGATGGTCCTGCTGGCTGTCAGCGTCGTCGTCGCGGTGCTCACCGTCGTCCCCGGACGGGCCAAACCGCTCCAGGGTGGCGTGCACCTGGTCCTGTTGGCCGCCTTCGTGTTCTTGTCGATCAACCCCTGACAGGGTTGGCGCATGGGTGCAGCTGAGATCGGCATACGGGAGACAGCATTCGGCGACCCCGTGCTCGCCGTCATGCGGGAGGCGTTCGGCGGCGAGGGCGAGGGCGTGGCTCGCCTGTGGGCGGACCTGGAGCGGACGGAGGCACTGCGCGGCAGCCTGGTCGCCGTGATCGCCGGCGAGGTCGTCGGTCACGTGGGCCTGTCCCACGCCTGGCTCGACACGCGTCGCGCACTGGTGGACGTCTGGCTCCTCAGTCCGCTGGCCGTGGCACCGGCCCACCAGGGTCGGGGGCTGGGTGGGCGTCTGGTCGCAGCAGCGATCGAGGCCGCGCGCGCAGCGCTGGCACCGCTGGTCTTCGTCGAGGGGGACCCCGACTACTACGGGATCCGGGGCTTCGAGCCCGCCCTCGAGCACGGCTTCACGCCTGCGTCGGCCCGCACACCGGGTCCGGCGTTCCAGGTGGTTCGATGTGCAGGCCATGAGGACTGGATGACCGGGCAGGTGATCTACCGCGACGTGTGGTGGCGCCACGACGCTGCGGGACTGCGCGACCCGCTGCTGGCCGAGATGGAGGAGAGGTACCGATGAGGTCCGAGACCCGTGACTACACCACCGGCGGGGACGAGGTCGTCCTCGACATCACCGGCGACTGCGCCGAGTTCGTGGCCGAGGAGGCTGACGGGTTGCTGCAGCTGTTCGTCCCGCACGCCACGGCCGGCATCGCCGTGCTGGAGACAGGCGCAGGGTCCGACGACGACCTGCTCGCCGCGCTGGGCGACCTGCTCCCGGCCGACGACCGCTGGCGCCACCGTCACGGCTCACCAGGCCATGGCCGCTCGCACGTGCTGCCGGCGCTGGTTCCGCCGTACGCCACGGTCCCGGTGCTCGACGGGAAGCTGACCCTCGGGACGTGGCAGAGCATCTGCCTGGTCGACCTCAACGTCGACAACCCGCAGCGTCAGGTGCGCTTCACCTTCCTGGCCGGATGACGGCGCCCCACGACCTGCGGGCTGACCACCGATGATCCTCGGCGTGGACGCCCGCGTGGTGATGGTGCTTGCGCTCGTGCTCGTCGTCGGCGCCGCTGTGCAGGCCCTCGTCGGACTCGGCCTCGGGCTGGTGGCGGCACCGGTCGTGACGATCCTCGACCCGGCCCTGATGCCCGAGCTGATGCTGGTCCTGGCCGCGCTGCTGCCGCTCCTCACGCTGATCCGTTCCCACCACGACATCGACTGGGGCGGTCTCGCCTGGGTGCTGCCCGCCCGCCTGCCGGGGACCGCTCTGGGCGTTGCGTTCCTGACGTTGTTCTCCGCGCGCCATCTCGGGGTGGCGGTGGCGTCGATGGTGCTGCTCGCCGTGGGTCTGAGCCTGACTCCCCGTGCCGTGCCGGTGCGCCCGCTCACGCTGTCCGTGGCCGGACTGCTCTCCGGTGTGGCCGGCACGGTGACCTCCATCGGCGGTCCGCCGGTCGCACTGCTCTACCAGCACCGGCCACCTGCGCAGATCCGCTCGACCCTCGCCGTGATGTTCACCCTCGGCGCCTTGATGAGCCTGGTCGGCATCTGGCTCGGTGGCGGGTTCGAGGTGCGGCTCCTGCTGCTCGGCCTGCTGCTCACCCCGTGCCTGGCCGTCGGGGCACTGCTCGGTGCGGGCCTGCACGGCCTCGTGCCCGACCGCGGTGTCCGGATGGGCGTGTTGCTGGTGTGCACCGCATCCGCCCTGTTCCTCCTGCTTCGCTCCTTGACCGCCTGACCGGGCAGTCGCGGGTCCCAGATCTTTGCAAGGTCGGGAGTGCAGCCTGAAGACGGTCGGTGACGACCAACCGGACGGCGGATGTGCAGGAGGCACGTGATGACGGAGCAGGTGGCGGAAACCGGCGGTGTGTTCCGCCGATCGATCTTGAGGGCAGGCGCGTTGGGCGGTCTCGGCGCGGCGCTCACCGCCGCGGGCGGCTTCGGCGCACCCGCACTCGCCAAGAAGGGGCTGCTCTCACCGGACGGGGCGATCGCGGCCACGTCCACCGTGCTCGGGGACACGCTGTTCTACCTCGAGAACTTCCCGGTCAGCCCGCTCATCCTCTCCCCGTTCAAGGACCCGCTGCCGATCCCGAGGGCCTTGGCCCCGGAGCCGAAGCTCAGTGGTGGTGGACTGGTCGGCTACACCGACTGGGCGCTGCCCCCCGGACCGGGCCAGGGTCAGCAGAACTCCATGGGCAACGAGCGGCACCAGAAGTGGTCCAGCGAGGTCAGCTCCCCGGACCCGCTCGTCTACCAGATCGACCTGCTGGTGCGACCGCACGCCTTCACCACCTCGAAGGTGCTGCCGATCGACAAGAAGGGTCGGCCGGTGACGTCGTTCGACGCAGCCGGGAACACCTACGCCGCGGGGACGGTGCGCACCCTCCCGCTGAGCACGGTCTACGGTTTCAACGGAATCTTCCCGGGACCCATGATCAACGCCGAGTACGGCAAGCCGGCACTGGTCCGGTTCCGAAACCAGCTCGACGAGAACCCCTGGGGCTTGGACCGTCAGGACTTCGGCTCTCCCGACCTGAACTTCCTGACCCACCTGCACAACGCCCACACGGCCCCGGAGAGCGACGGCAACCCGCACTACTGCATGAACTACGGACCCAGGACCCCGGGCTACGGCCCCGGCACCTGGTGCGACAACCTCTACCTGAACTGGCCCGCGGGCAACGACGACCGGGAGAAGCAGAGCTTCTTCTGGTTCCACGACCACACCATGGACCACACCGGCTCCAACGTCTACAAGGGCATGGTCGGGCTCTACCCGATCTACGACCCCAAGCCACTCATCGTCGGCGGGACCAACCGCGGCGGCATGGACGTCGGCGACGAGAAGCAGGGCCTACGACTGCCCGGCGTGCGCAAGGACCGTGCGGACGGCGCGTTCGACGTCGAGTACGACGTGCCGCTCGCCTTCTTCGACATGCGCCTGGACGACGGCGTCACCACGCACCTGGACATGCACGACGGCATGGGGGAGTACCCCGACGCCCACAACCCCTCGACGCACCCGGAGTGGTGGGGCAAGACGTTCTTCAAGCACTTCCCCAACCACGGTTTCGTGGGGGACATCTTCACCGTCAACGGCACCGCCAACCCGGTGATGGAGGTCAAGCGCCGCAAGTACCGGTTCCGGTTCCTGGACTGCTCGGTCGCCAGGATCTACGAGTTCAAGCTGATGAGCTCCACCAAGGGTCCCCAGGCTGCCACCTCCCTCGGCTACTCCGGGGATGATCTCGACGGTCAGTACCGCATCCCGGACGCCCAGCAGTGCATGAAGTTCACGCAGATCGCCTCCGACGGTGGGCTGCTGCCGTACCCCATCTCCCGGGACTCCTTCGAGCTGTGGCCGGCGAAGCGGCGCGAGGTGATCATCGACTTCACGAAGTACCAGGACGGCACTCCCACCACGCCAGGTGACGTGGTCTACCTCACCAACGTGATGAAGATGTCCTCCGGACGGATGTGGGACAACTCCTCGCGGTTCTCCAAGGACCCCAACTACCTGGTGCCGATGATCAAGTTCGTCATCGGCGAGCGGGTGGAGGACAACAGCCAGATCCCCACCGCGATGCGCGCGCTCCCGCCGCTGCCCGGCAACTGGAAGTCCCTGATGGACAACCGGCTGATCTTCGAGCTCAAGCGTGGCAGCGCCGCCGGGGAGGTGGAGTGGCTGATCAACGGTCAGCCCTTCGACCCGAGCCGGAACGCCAACAGCCTGAAGAACCCGGCCGGCAAGTCACCTCCCGCGGCCCAGAAGAAGGGCAGCTTCAACCTCTGGGAGATCCGCAACGGTGGCGGCGGCTGGGTGCACCCCCTCCACCTGCACATGGAGGAGCACCGCACGGTGATGCGCAACGGCAAGGACGTCACCAAGAGCAGTCCCGGGCATCCTGACGACGTCTCGCGCGAGGACCTGGTGGCGCTCGACCCGAGCGAGTCCGTGATCGTCTACCGCGGGTTCCGCGACTTCACGGGTCACTACGTGGGGCACTGTCACAACCTGGCCCACGAGGACCACGCGATGATGTTCGGCTGGGAGATCACGTGACCATGCTCGGCACCCGGCCCGAGGTCGGCCCCACCACCGCGCGCTCCGCCCCCGGGGTGCGCGGGGTGGAGGTCCCGTGGGGCACGGTGCTGCCGCTGGCGGTCCTGATGGCCTATGCCGACGGGTTCTGGCTGATGGCGCTGCGCGGCGCGGTCGGGTCCGCCCAGCGGTTCGGCAGTCCGTTCGCGCACTGGCTGACCGAGTCCGCACTGATGCTCCCGGTGTTCGTGCTGGCGGTGCTCGCCGCCCTGATGACGGCTGAGCGCCGGTTCGGTCCCGTTCTGCATCGTCGGCACTTCTGGACGACCTGGCCGTTCGTGGCGCTGTCGGGGACGGTCGCCGGCATCCTGGCCCTGATCGGCAGCTCTGCGGTGGACTACCACCTGCAGGTGGAGCACACGGTCCTGATGAGCACGATGGACCGGAGCTGTCTCGGGGATTGCCTGACCGGCCAGATCGACGCGACCTGGCAGCTCCAGACGCGGGCGGTGGCGTACGGCAGCGTGCTGCTGCTGGTCACGAACCTCGTCGTCGTCGGCTGGCTGCTCGCGCTCCGTGGGGGCAGGCTGGACCTCAGCAGGCGGCAGACATCGGCGGGGAAGCCTCGGGCCTTGCGTCGCCTGGCACCTCAGGGGTCGGGTGACCTCCGCCTGCTGCTGGCCGGCGTCGCGCTCCTGGGGGGCGCGCTGGTGCACGCCGCCGTCGTGCCCGCACACCTGGCGGAAGGCCCCCTGGTCGGCGGCTTCTTCGTCCTGCTGGCCGCGGCGCAGCTGGCGGTCGCAGGCATCCTGCTGTGGCGCCCGGACCGGCTCGCCCTCCTGGCCGCGGTCGTGGTCACGGCAGGACCGGTGCTGCTGTGGGCGGTCTCGCGCACCGTCGGACTGCCCTTCGGGCCGGAGGCGGGCGTCGCTGAACCGGTCGGACTGGCCGACGTCGCCGCCTGCCTGCTCGAGGAGGTCACCTTGGTGATCGCGCTCGCGATGCTCAGAGGCGCGCTCCCGGCACCCGCCCGGCATCCGACGGCATCGGGGTACCCCAGGGCACTGGCAGTCGTCGCGCTGCTTGCGGTGACAACGGCCGGACTGGCAGGCAGCGGGCTCGCCTGGCTCGACGTCGGCGTCTCCGGCCACCACGCGGAATCCACGTCCATCCACTGATCGACGACCTGCCTCTCGAGCACGGCCAAGCCGCCGTCGGTGCCGGACGGGCGTGACAGGCTGAGGACATGTCGACACGTGAGCAGCCATGGACCGACGACGCACCTGCACCGGGACGTGTCGTGCTGGTGACCCGCAACCCGATCTCGACCGCCATCGAGACCATGGCGAGCACGGCCGGCCGACCTGTGACGGTGCTCGAGGAGGACAGCGACGGTCGTGGGGTGGCGGCCCTGGCTGCGCTCGGGCTGGTGGAGGGCGACGCCGTCGTGCTCTGCGACCACGACGCCCCGGATGCTCCCCGGGTGCTGCGCGAGGCTCTCGGATCACCCGCGTCGTACGTCGCGATGATGGCCAGCAGGCGCAGGGCCAGCGGGTTGCTCGAGGAGCTGGAGCGGGAGCAGGTGCCAGGGCTGGAGAAGCTGCAGGTGCCCGCCGGCTTGGACATCGGGGGCAAGGCGCCAGGTGAGATCGCCCTCTCGGTGGTGGCCGAGATCGTGGCCCGTTCCTACGGCCGCAACGGTGGATCGATGCGGGGTCAGCTCAGTCGGCCAGCAGGAACGTGATCATGTCGTCGAGGGGGAGGAGCGGGGTCTCCTCGCCGCGCGGGACCAGCGCCAGCGTCCGGTCCACGAAGTCCCGCACGAGGCGCGAGCTCGCCTGAAGCATGGCCCGTCCGTCCGGGGAGCTCAGCTCGATGATCACCACGGCCTGGCACGCGGGGCTGAGGCACGGCCAGACCTGCACGTCGCCGGCTCCGGTCGGATCGTAGAGACCCTCGATGAGCAGGTCACGCGCGAACGTCCACACCACCGTGCCTGGCTCCGCGAACAGGCGCATCGTGACCGCGAACGGATCACTGGGGTCGAAGGCGAGCTCGCCCTCGAGGATCTCGAACTCGCACTCTCCGGCCACGAAGGGGACCCGCACGCAGACCGCTTCTCCGCCCAGACGCTGGTGTTGTTCCATGGTGACCACCCCTCGCTGCTCTACCCGATGCGACGCAGACTTCGGGTGTGCAACGAGGCAGGGCGCAATACATGACACGGCTCACAGCACTGGTCTAGAGAAAGCGGTCAACTGGTCTACTTTGTGCGAACAGGTGTTCGATCCGGGCTACGCTTCAGCCATGTCCGCCGCCCAGCCACGCCGTTCCGCCTCCCCGGCGGCCCACGTCACCGGGCGAGCGGTGCGGCCGCCCGGGTGGCCGGACCAGGTGCGTCCACCCGGTGCCCCGGACTGGGAGGTCACCGCGGTGGCGTGGCTGCTGGACCTGTGCCCGCCCGAGTACCGCCTCTACCCCACCCTGCGTCGCCACGCCGTCGTCCTGGCCCGGTTCGCGGTGCTGCACGTCGAGGCCTGTCAGGTCGCTGTCAACCGGGGGCTCAGCGAGGCCCGCGGAGGTCTGCGGGACGTGGTGGACGGTGCCGTGGTCGAGGCGGCGGTCGAGACCTGGCAGCGTGAGTCCGCGCGGCTGATCGGCGTACGCCGGGCCGCGGGCCTGGTGGAGGAGGCGCTGCGGGGACGCCGGTTCGTGGCCCGTCTCTAGGGGCGCCCTAGGGTGGGTCGGCATGGCCCGCATCGCAACCATCCTGCTCGTCGACGGGCGCGGCCACCTGCTCCTCCAGCACCGGGACGAGCACGCGCCCAAGGCCCCCAACCAGTGGGGCCTGGTGGGTGGGCACGTCGAACCCGGTGAGGACTTCGACAGCGCGGCGCACCGCGAGCTGCTCGAGGAGACCGGCATCACGGTCGGGTCCCCGCGCGCCCCTGCCGAGCTGATGCTGTGGCAGGACACCGAGTTCGAGTCCTCCGACGGCCTGGTCAGCCACTACCGCGTCTACGCCGGCCGGACCGACCTCACCGACGACGACATCGTGCTGGGGGAGGGGCGTGCGATCGTGTTCGTCGACCCGGCCGACGTCGCGCACCTGGACAAGTCGGAGTCGTGCGCACACTTCGTCGCGTTGTTCCTGGCCTCCGACCTCTACCGCAGCCTCTGCGAAGGGAACCACCCATGACCAGCGCCAGCCTGTCCGGCACTCCCTCCACCCTCGGGCTGCGACGCATCGAGGTGCCGCAGATGGGGGCCGAGGACGTGGTCATCGACGCCGCGGGCAGTGCCTGGACGGGCACCGAGGACGGCAGCATCTTTCGTGTCACGACCACCGGGTCCGTCGAGCTGGTGGGCAACACCGGCGGCAGGCCACTGGGCCTGGAGCTGTACGGCGAGGACCGGCTGCTGATCGCCGACGCCAGGGCCGGCTTGCTGACGATGCAGATGTCCACGGGCCACGTCGAGGCGCTGGTCACCGAGGTCGCCGGCCGGCCGATGTCGTTCTGCAACAACGCGGCGGTGGCGACCAACGGGGACATCTGGTTCTCCGACTCCAGCACCGTCCACTCGATCGACAGGTGGAAGGCCGAGGTCGTCGAGGACACCCGCACCGGCCGCCTGCTCTGCCGCCGGGCCGATGGCTCCGTCGAGGTCCTGCTCGACGGTCTCGCCTTCGCCAACGGCGTCACGCTCTCCGCGGACGAGTCGTTCGTCTGCGTGGCCGAGACCGTCCGCCGCACCCTCGTGCGGCTGTGGCTGAGCGGACCGCGGCAGGGAGAGACCGACCTGTTGGTCGAGGACCTGCCGGGCTACCCCGACAACGTCGCCCGCGGCAGCGACGGCCTGATCTGGGTCACGATCGCCTCGCCGCTCGACCCGGTCGTCGAGGTGCTGCGTTCCCGCGCGCCACTCCCGGTGCGCAAGCTGGTGACCAGGCTCCCGGAGGCCCTGCAGCCCAAGCCGAAGCAGACCGTGCGGGTGCAGGCCTACGACGACCGGGGTCTCCTGGTCCATGACCTCGTCGCGGACGCGAGCCGGTTCCACATGGTCACCGGGGTCCGGGAGCACCACGGACAGGTGTGGCTGGCGAGCCTGCTCGAGCCGGCGTTGGCCGTGCTCAGCCTCTGGGGACCCCCCGACTAGACTCGCCCCGATCGGCAGCCGCACGACGCGTCTGCGAACCACGCGCCTCAACACGCAGGGAGAACTCACCCGATGGGTCAGCTCGAGCACATCACGGGTCCAGGCGACCTGCGCACGCTCGACGACCGCCAGCTCACCGAGCTGGCCGCGGAGATCCGGGACGAGCTGATCCGCACCTGCGCCCCCAGGGGCGGCCACCTCGGCCCCAACCTCGGCGTCGTCGAGCTGACCATGGCGATCCACCGGGTCTTCGACTCACCCCGTGACCGGGTCGTCTTCGACACCGGCCACCAGGCCTACGTGCACAAGATGCTCACCGGTCGTGCCGGCGAGTTCGACACGCTGCGCACCGAGGGTGGACTCTCGGGCTATCCCAGCCAGGCCGAGTCCGAGCACGACATCGTGGAGAACTCGCACGCCTCCACCTCGCTCTCCTACGCCGACGGCCTGGCCAAGGCCTACGCCATCCGCGGGGAGGACCGGCACGTGGTGGCGGTCATCGGTGACGGCGCGCTGACCGGTGGGATGGCGTGGGAGGCCCTCAACAACATCGCCGAGGGCGACGACCGGCGGCTGGTGATGGTCGTCAACGACAACGGGCGCTCCTACATGCCCACCGTCGGCGGCCTCGCCAACCACCTGACCACACTGCGCACCAGCCCCCGCTACGAGCAGCTGCTCGACCAGGTCAAGCGACGCCTGAACGGCGTACGCGGGGTCGGTCCGGCGGTGTACGACGCGCTGCACGCGATGAAGAAGGGGATGAAGGACGCCCTCGCCCCGCAGGGGCTGTTCGAGGACCTCGGGCTGAAGTACGTCGGCCCGATCGACGGTCACGACCGGTCCGCGGTCGAGCACGCACTGGCCAAGGCGAAGCACTTCGGCGGGCCGGTGATCGTGCACGTGATGACCCGCAAGGGGTTCGGCTACGACCCGGCCGAGCGGCACGAGGCCGACCAGTTCCACCAGATCGGTCCCTTCGACGTGGAGACCGGTGTCGGCACCCCCAAGGGCCGGATCTGGACCGACTACTTCGCCGAGGAGATGGTCGCGCTCGGCGCGGAGCGTCAGGACATCGTGGCCATCACCGCGGCGATGCTCTACCCGGTCGGTCTCGACCGGTTCGCGGCGGCGTACCCCGAGCGCACGTTCGACGTCGGCATCGCCGAGCAGCACGCAGCCACGAGCGCGGCCGGCCTCGCCATGGGCGGCCTGCACCCGGTGGTGGCGATCTATGCGACTTTCCTGAACCGCGCGTTCGACCAGGTGCTGATGGACGTCGCGCTGCACCGGTGCGGGGTCACCTTCGTGCTCGACCGTGCCGGGGTCACCGGTGACGACGGCGCCAGCCACAACGGCATGTGGGACATGTCGATCCTCCAGGTCGTGCCAACCCTGCGCCTGTGTGCGCCGCGGGACGGCGCCCGGGTCGCCGAGCTGCTGCGCGAGTGCGTCACGGTCACCGACGCCCCCACGGTTCTGCGGATCCCCAAGGGGCCCCCGGGGGCCGACATCGAGGCGGTCGACAAGGCCGGCGGCATGGACGTCCTGGTGCGCGACGGAGCCCGCGACGTGCTGATCCTCGGGATCGGCTCGATGGCGGGCGTGGCGGTCGACGTCGCCGCTCGACTCGCGGACCAGGGGATCGGCGTCACGGTCATCGACCCACGCTGGGTCAAGCCCTGGGATCCCGCCGTCGTCCCGCTCGCGCGTGACCATCGGCTGGTGGTCTGCGTTGAGGACAACGGAAGGGTCGGTGGCTGCGGGTCGACCCTGCTGCAGCTGCTCAACGACGAGCGGGTGGCGACGCCGTTCCGGCAGCACGGCATCCCCCAGGAGTTCCTCGACCATGCAAAGCGGGACACGATCCTCGAGCGCATCGGGCTCACGGCCCAGTCGCTGGCTCGCGGCATCGTCGAGGAGGTCACCTCGCTCGACCGTTCCCACGGTTCCCTCCGGCCCAGCGACCCCGGGGTCGGCGCTCGCTCCGACCACGTCACCGGGGACTGACCGCCCGGTGCGGGCGGCAGCGCTCGTGGCCACCGCCGCGCTGCTCCTTGCCCTCACGGGGTGTGGCGGCAGTGACCTGGAGGACCTCGCCCCCGAGGCGTCCGGACTCTCCGCCGGCCAGGTCCGCGCCGCGGAGCAGCGCCTGCTCGACCGGCGGGTCGAGGCGGTGCAGAAGCGCAACCAGAAGCAGTTCCTCGCCGCGGTCGACCACACCGACGGGCCGCTGCTGGCCCGGCAACGACGCTACTTCCGCAACCTGGTGCAGCTCCCGCTCGCGAAGTTCCGCTACACGGTCCTCGAACGGGACTGGGCCGGCGTCGGATCGGCGCCAGGCTGGGGACCGAACCTGCACGCCCCCGAGGTGCGGCTCACCCTCCAGCTCGAGGGGTACGACGAGGTGCCGGTCGAGCGCACGGTCGGATTCGTGTTCTCCTTCCGTGACGGCAAGGCCCTGATCGTCTCCGACCGCACCAGCGACGGGCGCGCGCTCAGCTCCGGCACCCCGGCACCGTGGGACCTGACGGCGATCACCGTCCGCGAGGACCGGGGCGTGCTCGGCATCTTCGACCGGCAGACGGCGTCGTCGGCCGAGGAGGTCGCGGCAGCAGTGCGCAACGGCATGGACGAGATCGGGCGCGCGCTCCCGTACTCCTGGCCACGTCGCGTCGTGGTCTACGGCGTGCAGAGCCCGCGGGTGCTGAAGTCGTTCACCGAGGTCCCCGGCGGCGCGCTGGCGCGTCTGGGTGCCCTCACCTTCCCCACCTACTCCGACGCACGCCGCTCCCGGGTGGCCTCGACCCGGATGCTGGTGATGGCGAGCTCGATCCGGGCCGGTCAGCCCTTCCTCGGGCGGATCATCCGCCACGAGCTGAGCCACATCGCCATCGGCGTCCACGACGACGGCGCTCCCACCTGGGTCTCGGAAGGGATCGCGGAGTACCTCGGCGCCCGGGACACACCGACGGGTGACCGGATCATCCCGACCGCGGCCCTGGACCGGGCATCGACGGTCACGCCGGAGCTGCCGTCCTCCGCGGAGTTCAACAACACCGACCAGGAGTGGCACTACGCCCTGAGCTGGATGGCCTGCGACTACATCGCGGCCACCTCGGGTGAGGACCGGCTCTGGGAGCTGGTCGACGCGATGCGCAACGGTGGCGAGGGCACCACCGACGCCCAGCAGGACCGGGTGCTGCTGCAGGTCCTCGGCTACGACGGCAGCGATCTCGCCGAGCGGGCAGCCCGACGGATCCGCCGGCTCTTCGGTTGAGCCGTGAGGTGGCGCAGCGCCTCGCGGCGCGTGAGTCCGGAGAGGTCGTCGGAGTGCTCGGCCACGAACGTCGCGACCCACTCCGGACTCGTGCGGGCGTGGTCACGCAACGCCCAGCCGACCGCCTTGCGGATGAAGAACTCGCGGCCGAAGAGTGAGTGGGGGTCCGTCGTGCGGGTCGACCCGTCCAGGTTCGCCTCGATGACCGTGCTCAGCAGGTGTTCGTCGCAGCGGTGCTTCGTGCCGACCTGGCAGATGATGGCCGCCCGGCGAAGCCACATGTCCTCGCTCGCCGCCCAGTCCTCGACGACGGGTGCGACCTGGTCCGGGTCGTCGAGCAGCAGCTCGCGCACGAGGTGCGTGGCCACGTCGTCCACCAGGTCCCACCAGGCGCCGGAGCGGATCAGGTGCTCGTAGAGGGGCAGAGCGCCGAGGTCGCGGTACGCCCGGTAGCCGGGGTGCCGGGCGAGGGCGAGGGCGGCGAAGCGCTCCTCACGGAACCGGGCGTCGTCCCAGAGCGCGAGCACGGTGGCGCGCCAGGTCTGCTCGTCGCCCAGCGGGTGGTCACGAAGGACCGTCCGCATGAGTGAGCGAAGTCGCACCGCCCGGATGCCGTGACAGGGCAGCGACGACTTCAGGTAGGCGCGCATGCCCTCGGCCCATTCCGGATCTCCGGCAGCGTCGCGCAGCTCTGTGCGCACCCGGTCCACCAGCGACTCGTCCTGGGCAGGCATGGCTCGATTGTGCCGCGCGGCCCGGGCAGCCGGAGGTCTCGGCCCCCGCACTGACCGGTGTCATCCGGCCCGGCACTAGGCTGAAGAGGTCCAGCAACGCCCAGCACGACCGGAGGACCCAGTGACCGAGGCACGCTTCGTGCACATCGTCGATGACGTCCCCGAGCTCGCGGGGCGCAGCGACGGTCCCGTGCTGGTCACCGCCCTCGACGGCTTCCTGGACGCCGGCAACGCCTCCGCGCTCGCGGTGTCCCACCTGACCGGTGCCGGCACCGGCCGGGTCGTGGCCAGCTTCGAGGTCGACGAGTTCTACGACTACCGAGCCCGACGCCCACCGTTGACCTTCCTCGAGGACCACTACGCCGACTACGAGGCCCCGCGGCTCGTGGTGCGGTTGATGGAGGACAAGCTCGGTGCGGCGTACCTGCTGCTCACCGGGCCCGAGCCGGACACCCGCTGGGAGGCGTTCGCTCGGGCTGCCCGTGCGGTCGTCGAGCACTTCGAGGTGCGGCTGGTCGTCTCGATGGGCTCGGTGCCGATGGCGGTGCCGCACACCCGGCCCGTCCAGCTGACCAACCATGCGACCGCCCACCGCCTGCTCGTGCAGGAGAACGTCTGGAAGGGCGAGATCCGGGTCCCGGCAAGCGCCCAGTCGCTGTTGGAGATGCGCCTGGGGGAGTGGGGCCACGACGCCATGGGCTTCGTCGCGCACATCCCGCACTACGTCGCCCAGTTCGACTACCCGCACGCCGCCGCCGCGCTGCTGGAGGGCGTCGAGGACGTCACGGGTCTGCAGTGGGACCTCGGCGAGCTCAAGGAGGCCGGGGAGTCACGGCAGATCGAGATCGCCACCCAGATCGCCGACTCCGACGACGTGCGCGAGGTGGTGTCGGGTCTCGAGCAGCAGTACGACTCCTTCCACACCCAGGCCGCCAACCTGCTCGCTGAGGACGAGAAGCTGCCCAGCGGCGAGGAGATCGGCGCCCAGTTCGAGCAGTTCCTGGCCAAGCTCGAGGATCCTGAGAGCGACTGAATGCCGTCATCCGTCGAAGAGCTCGTCGACCTGCTCGACCTCGAGGTGATCGAGGACAACCTGTTCCGCGGGCGTCAGCCGGACACCAGGATGCAACGGGTGTTCGGCGGGCAGGTGCTCGCCCAGTCGCTCGTCGCGGCCGTGCGCACCGCGGCCGAGCCGTTCACCTGCCACTCACTGCACTCCTACTTCCTGCGGCCCGGGGACACCAAGGTGCCGATCATCTACGACGTCGAGGAGATCCGCGACGGCCGCTCGTTCGCGACCAGGCGGGTGGCTGCCCGCCAGCACGGTCGTCCGATCTTCTACCTGACGGCGAACTTCCAGGTGCCCGAGGAGGGCCTCGAGCACCAGGACCCCATGCCCGACGTGCCCTCGCCGGAGGAGTGCGCTCCGGTGGTCTCCGAGTCGTCGCCGCACAAGGACAGCTGGCTGCGCGAGTGGGCGGCTCTCGACGTACGCCCGGTCGCGACCTCGCGTGCGGGCGGGACCCTCGGGACCAGTGAGCACCCGGCCCGATCGCAGTGGTGGATCCGCGCCAGCGGGGCGCTCCCGGACGACCCGGTGACCCAGCTCGCCGCGTTCACCTATGCCTCCGACATGACCCTGCTGCCGACGGCCCTGGTGCCGCACAACCTGTTCATCGAGTCGCCGGGCATGCAGGCGGCCTCGCTGGACCACTCGATGTGGTTCCACCGGCCGTTCCGGGCCGACGAGTGGTGGCTCTACGACCAGGCCTCCCCCTCAGCCTCCGGGGGCCGGGGACTCGCGCTCGCCCGGGTGTTCTCCCAGGACGGGCAGCTGGTGGCCAGCGTGGCCCAGGAGGGCCTGATCCGGCTCCGCACGACCTGACGCCCATATCACCACATTCGGGACCAGTGGTACCGACTCGCCGAAACATGCGTTACTTTTGAGCACTCATGTTGCCAACGGGTCCAGTGAGGTTCACCACCATGTTGCGTCGATCGGGGTCGAGAACGTTCGTGGTGGGAGCGACCGTCGGGGTCGTCCTGCTGGCACTGAGCAGCCAGGCGGTCGCTGCCGACGGGGGCCACGGCTTCGGCCGGATGGGCCCGAAGTCGGCACGGACGACGTCGGTCGACCCCGCGAACGGACCCGACTACGAGATGCCGTTCGTCTGCGGCCAACGGTGGAAGGGCACCACCAGGTCCTCGCACTCGCCGAGCCGCTACGCGATCGACTGGAACACCAACAGCGACCTCGGACGTCCTGCCCTGGCCAGCGCGCCGGGCGTGGTCACCCGGGCGGTGTCCCTGCGCGGCAGCTACGGCCGCTACGTGATCATCGACCACGGCGACGGGTTCACCTCGCTCTACGCCCACCTCAACGAGATCGTCACAACCGTCGGCGCGTTCGTCGACCAGGGCGAGCTGGTCGGCTACGTCGGCACGTCGGGCAACTCGACCGGCCCGCACCTGCACTTCGAGGAGCGCCGGGGTGGCGCGTTCTTCGCGCCGTACTCCCACCGGGCACGCTTCCGCTTCGGCTCCACCAACGCCTCAGCGAACTGCAGCGACCGGCCGGTCGCAGGCGACTGGAACGGTGACGGCAGGACCGACCTCGGGATCTACCGGCCGACCCCGGCGTTCGGCGAGTTCCGCCAGCTGGTCGGCCCCACGACCACGGCGATGAGCTGGGGCAAGCCGGGTGACGTCGCGGTGACCGGGGACTGGGACGGGAACGGTCAGGACGATGTCGGGGTGCGGCCGCTCGGCTCGAGGGCATTCCTGCTCCGTTCGGCGACCGGCGCCGTCCGCACCAACTTCAACTACGGGCTACCGACGGATGCACCTGTCGTGGGCGACTGGAACGGCGACGGTCGCACCGACCTGGGGGTCTATCGACCTTCGACCCGTCAGTTCATCCTGCGTCCCCCCGGCGGGGGCCGGAACACCGTCGTCGTCTGGGGCGCGGCCGGTGACAAGCCCGTGGTGGGCGACTGGGACAAGGACGGACGCAGCGACATCGGCACGTACAACCCCGGCACCGCCACCTGGACCCTGCGGGTGCCCACCGGGTCCGGCTTCAGCACCCAGCGCTTCGTCTTCGGGCGCGCGGGCGACCTGCCGGTCACCGGCGACTGGGACGGCAACGGCGTCACCGACCTAGGCATCTGGCGCCCGAGCGACGCCATGTTCGCCCTGCGCCGCCCCGACCCGAACGGCCCGACCCGGACCGGCGTGAAGCACTGGGGCAACCCCCGCTAGCTGTACCGCTGGCTCAGTGGCTGCGGGCCCGGCCCACCAGGTGCGGTGCGCCGCTGCCGGGGCTGGTCAGGGCGAAGTCCAGGCCGCCGGTGACCACCCGGGAGCCGAAGGCGACCTTGCCGGGCAGGAAGACGGGCTTCTTGAACTCGACCTCGACGTGCGCGGAGTCCGGCAGCCGGTTGGCCATCGCGGCGACGCAGCGGGCCTTGCTCCACATGCCGTGGGCGATGTGCCGCTTGAAGCCGAACGCCTTGGCCGTCAGCGGGTAGAGGTGGATCGGGTTCCGGTCGCCGGACACGGCGCCGTAGACACGACCCAGATCGCCGGGGAGGCGCCACACGGTGCCGGTGCCGGGCACGACATCGAACGGCTCGCCCTCGGGGCGCGCGGCCTCGTCGCCCCTGCCGAGCCGGAGGTAGGTCGAGGTCGACTCCCAGACGGTCTCGCCGCCCTCGGTGGTGGTGACGGTCGAGACGAGGTCGAAGACGCGGCCCTTGGGGTGCGGTCGCAGGTTGTCGGCGTGCACCGAGACGTCGAGCCGCTCGGACGGAGCGATCGGCCGGTGCTGCGTGATCGCGTTGGCCACGTGCACCGTGCCGATCGCCGGGAACGGGAACGAGGCGTCGGTCATGATCGCCATCTGCAGCGAGAAGGCCAGCATGTGCGGGTAGGTGAACGGCAGCGTCTGGCTCGGCTCGAACCCGCACACCTCGGCGTACGTCGCCACGTGGGCCGGGTCGATCGCGACATCGGTGCGGTGCAGCGTCAGGTCGGGCAGTGCGCCCCCCGACTTGCGGATGCCGGGGAGCAGGCCGACGCCCGGCAGCACCGGGAGCGCCGCCTTGAGCATCGTGGGCAGCGCGCTGGGCTCGCCCTCGATGGTCCGGTGGGTGGTCTCGGCGCTCATCGGATCAGGCCCCCAGCATCATCTGGCCGCAGACGCGGACCACGTTGCCGTTGACGGCGGTCGAGCCGGGGGAGAGGTACCACGCGATCGCCTCGGCCACGTCGACCGGCAGGCCGCCCTGGCTCATCGCGTTCATCCGCTGCCCGACCTCGCGGGTCGCGAACGGCACGGCCGCGGTCATCGCGGTGATGATGAAGCCCGGTGCGACCGCGTTGATGGTGATGCCGTTGTCCAGCTCGCCGGCGAGGCTCTCGACCAGGCCGATCACGCCTGCCTTGGAGGCGGCGTAGTTGGTCTGGCCGAGGTTGCCGGCGATGCCGGCGATCGAGGAGACGCCGACGATCCGGCCGTTGTCCTGGATCAGGCCCTGGTCGAGGAGCTCACGGCTGATCCGCTCGGGGGCGGTCAGGTTCACCGCGATGACCGAGCTCCAGCGGTCCTCGGCCATGTTGGCGAGCTTCTTGTCACGGGTGATGCCCGCGTTGTGCACGACCGCGTGCACGCCGCCGAACTTCTCCTTGACGTGCTGGGCGATGCGCTGCGGCGCGTCCTTGCCGGTGATGTCGAGCGTCAGGTGGTCACCGTCGAGCTCCCTCATCAGCGCCTGCAGCTCGCTTGCCGCCTGGGGGACGTCGATGCCGAGCACGGTGGCGCCGTCGCGGTGCAGCACCCGGGCGATCTGCTCGCCGATGCCACGGGAGGCGCCGGTCACGATGGCGACCTTGCCCGTCAGCGGCTTGGCGGGGTCCGTCACGGGCTCGGCGGCGGTGGTGCCGGTCGCGCCGAGTCGGGCCACCTGGCCCGAGACGTAGGCGCTCTTGGGGGAGAGGAAGAAGGCGAGGGTCGACTCGATCGTCGACTCGGCGTCGGGGGCGACGTACACGAGGTTGACGGTGCTGCCGCGACCGATCTCCTTGCCCAGCGAGCGGGTGAAGCCCTCCAGGGCTCGCTGCGCGATGCGCTCGTCGCCCTTGACCTGCTCGGGAACCGTGCCGAGGACGAGCACGCGGGCGTTGGCGCGCAGGCTGCGCATCAGCGGCGTGAAGAACTGCTGGAGTGCGATCAGGTCGGAGGCGTGCGTCAGGCCCGTCGCGTCGAAGACCAGGCCCTTGTACTTCTCACCCTCCACGGCGGTGCTCACGCTGGCGACGCCGAGGCTGTCCAGGGCGGCCGTCACGGACTTGCCCAGACGGCCGTTGCCGCCGGTCACCACGGTGCCGTCGACGATCGGCGCACCCTCGGTCCAGCGTTCGAGCTCCATCGGCGCGGGGAGTCCGAGGTTCTTGACCAGGAGCTTCCCGATCGGGCTGGCGGCGAAGGACTGGTAACGGTCGGTCATCTGGACATCCTCTGGTCTACTTACTCGCGGGTACGTCACGAATGTAACGACGGGTGTAACTCGCTGTCCATTCAAGGTGATGTGCCACTCACCTCGTTTATTTTCGCACCCGCACGCGCAAGGATGAGCCCTGCGCCCCACCCGACCTCAGGAGCAGATCACGCCATGCAGTCAAAGACTCGCCGCGTCGCCATCCTCGGCGGCAACCGGATCCCGTTCGCCCGCAGCAACACGGTCTACGCCACCGCCTCCAACCAGGAGATGTTCACCGCCGCCCTCGACGGGCTGGTCGCGCGTTTCGGCCTGGAAGGTGAGCGCCTCGGCGAGGTCGTCGCCGGCGCCGTGCTCAAGCACAGCCGCGACTTCAACCTGACCCGGGAGTCGGTGCTCGGCTCCAAGCTCGCCCCCGAGACCCCGGCCACCGACCTCCAGCAGGCCTGTGGAACCGGTCTGCAGGCTGCGATCTACGTCGCCAACAAGATCGCCCTCGGGCAGATCGAGGTGGGCGTGGCCGGAGGCACCGACACCACCTCCGACGCCCCGATCGCCGTGGGCGAGAAGCTGCGCAAGATCCTGCTCGAGCTCAACCGTGCCAAGACCAACGGCCAGCGGCTCGCGACCCTGGCCAAGATCCGCCCCGCGGACCTGGTGCCCTCGATCCCGCAGAACGGTGAGCCCCGCACCAAGCTGTCGATGGGCGAGCACGCCGCACTGACCGCGCTGGAGTGGCAGATCACCCGCGAGGCCCAGGACGAGCTGGCCGTGGCCTCGCACCACAACCTGGCCGCCTCCTACGACCGTGGCTTCCAGGACGACCTGGTCACGCCGTTCAACGGCCTCGAGCGCGACCAGAACCTGCGCGGCGACACCACGCTGGAGAAGCTGGCCAAGCTCAAGCCGGTGTTCGGCAAGGGCGAGGCGGCGACGATGACCGCCGCCAACTCAACCCCGCTGACCGACGGTGCCTCCACGGTGCTGCTCTCCTCCGAGGAGTGGGCCGAGGAGCACGGCATCCCGGTGCAGGCCTACTTCACCGAGTGCGAGACGGCCGCGGTCGACTTCGTGCACGGTGGCGAGGGGCTGCTGATGGCTCCGGCGTACGCCGTGCCGCGGATGCTCGAGCGCGCCGGCCTGACCCTGCAGGACTTCGACTACTACGAGATCCACGAGGCGTTCGCCTCGCAGGTCCTGTCCACGCTCAAGGCCTGGGAGGACCCGGTGTTCTGCAAGGAGCGCCTCGGCCTCGACGCCCCGCTGGGCTCGATCGACCGCACCAAGCTCAACGTCAACGGCTCCTCGCTCGCGGCCGGCCACCCCTTCGCCGCGACCGGCGGTCGCATCGTGGCCAACCTGGCGAAGATCCTCAACGAGGACGCCGCGTCGTCGGACAAGTTGGGGCGCGGCCTGATCTCCATCTGCGCCGCCGGCGGCCAGGGCGTCACCGCGATCCTGGAGAAGTAGAGCTTCGCCGACACGTCGCAGATGAACAGCAGAACAACGCTGACACGTCGCAGATGAACGGCTGAACAGCGCCGAGGCGTCGCAGATGACCACTCATCTGCGGCGCTTCTGCGTTGTCGATGGTCATCTGCGACGCGTCAGCGCGCTTTCGTCGTTCATCTGCGACGTGTCGGCGCGGTTTCGTCGTTCATCTGCGACGTGTCGGCGGCTGTCGTGGCCAGGGCTCGGGCTGTTGCGACCAGGTATCTCTTGACCTCGGCTGCCGAGACCGGGGTGATCGCGGGGATGCCGGGCGCGGACTCCTTGACGACCATCCCGACGCGGGCGAGCTGGAGGCCGCCGAGGCCGCTGGCGTACATGTGGTTGGCCAGCAGCGTGGAGTCCTGCGCGGCGAAGTCGCCGGCGGCCACACCCGCGTCGATCACGTCGCTGAGCCGGGTCAGGCAGGCCGAGATGCCACGACCGAGGCGGAACAGCGCGCCCTCGCTGATCTCCTCGAGGAGCTCGGGGCCGGGGCGTCGCATCAGGGTCTGGGCGCAGTCGACGAAGGCCGGGTGCCCGACGCCGAAGTCCACGAACGCCTCGACCACCGCGTCCAGCTGTGCCGGCGGGTGGGTGCTGCTGTCCTTGGCGGCGGTCAGGCTGAGCTCGAGGTCCTCGAGATAGCTGACCAGGGTGAGCGCGAACAGCTCCTCCTTGCCGCTGAAGTGGCGGTAGATGATCGCTCGGTTGACCCCCACGGCCCGGGCGATGTCCTCGATCTGGGCGTCGCGGACGCCGTTCGCGTCGAACAGCTCCCGGGTGGCCTGGAGGATCTCGCGCTCGCGCGCACGACGGCGTACGGCGGCGGGCTGCCGGGGCGTGCTGCGCGCGGTCGTCATGAGGGCAGAATAGTGCAACTCCGGGTTACACACGCGTGTGTCCTGGCGTTCGGCTCAGCCGTCGACCCCACCCGCTCGCCGGACGTCGGCGAGCGTGTCCGCCTCGGCCGGCGACTTGTCGTCGCGGTAGCGCAGCACCCGGGCGAACCGCAGCGCGACGCCACCGGGATAGCGCGTGGACCGCTGGACGCCGTCGAAGGCGATCTCGACGACCTGCTCCGGCCGGAGGTGTACGACATGACCCTCGCGGTGCGTCTCCAGCCCGAGGAACCGCTCGGTCTGCCAGGCCAGCATCTCGTCCGTCATCCCCTTGAAGGTCTTGCCCAGCATCACGAAGTCGCCGGCGGGCAGCCGGGCGCCGAGGTGGATGTTGGAGAGCCAGCCTTTCCGTCGGCCGCTGCCCCACTCGACGGCGAGCACCACGAGGTCGAGGGTGTGCCGAGGCTTCACCTTGATCCATGCGGACCCCCGCCGCCCCGCGTCGTACGCCGCATCGAGGCGCTTGATGATCACGCCCTCCTGCCCGTCGGCGACGGCCTGCTCGAAGAACTGCCCGGCCTCCTCGGGGGACTCGGTGACGAGACGGCGCACGCGCAACGACTCCGGCACCACGGCGTCGAGACGGGCGAGCCGCTCGCGCGTGGTCGCCTCGATCAGCGAGTCGGACTCGTGGAGCAGCAGGTCGAAGAAGAACGGCTGGATGGCACTCGCGCCACCGTGGGTGGCCGTGGTCGAGGCCGTCTCCTGGAACGGACGCGGCCGACCGGCGTCGTCGAGGGTCAGCGCCTCGCCGTCGAGGATCAGGTCGGTGGCGGGCAGCGCCAGCGTCGCCTCGACCACAGCGGGCATCCGGCTGCCGATCTCGTCGAGGCTGCGGGTGAAGACGCTGATCTCGTCGCCGTGCTTGTGCACCTGGATGCGGATGCCGTCCAGCTTGGTGTCGACCGCGAACGCACCGCCGACCTTGGTCACCCCGGCGGCAACGTCCGGGGCCGCCCCGGCGAGCATCGGTCGCACCGGCCGTCCCACGACGAGGTCGAAGTCGAGCAGCGCGGTGGCGCCGCCGGTGAGCGCCGCGTGCGCGATCGGGCCGGTGGGGGCGCTGAACATCGCCGCTCGACGGACCAGGGGAGCCTCGAGCCCGGCGGCCTCGGCGATCGCGTCCAGCATCACCGAGTCGAGCGCTCCCTGGCGCACGTTGCCGGTGACCAGCGCCCGGAGGAACTCCTGCTCGTCAGCGGTGAGGCGTCCGAACAGCGTGTCGACCGCGTCGCGCCTGGCCCCCATCGACCCGGCCCCCGCCAGCGCCCCGATCCGCTCCAGGGTCTCGTCGACCTCGGTGAGCCCGACCGTCGGGTGCTCCGCGCAGACCGGGAGCTCGGCCATGGCCCGCCAGCCGAGGCCGGTGCGTCGCTGCCGCAGCGTGCCGGAGAGGTAGGACGCGGCGATGTCGATCTCGTCGGGGTCGGAGCCGTCCGCGACCTCGCGGAGCAGGCCGGCGATCAGCTGGCGCTTGGTGAGTCGCGACCGCGTCGCAGCGACCTGACCGGAGACGTCGACGAGGCGGGCGAGCAGCATGGCCCCATTGTGTCGGGCGGGACCGACATACCCTTGCGACCATGCCCGTCCACTCTGCGCCGATGGTCCGCGAGTGGCGACCGGACTGGCCGTGCCCGGTCCGACAGATCCTGGCCACCCACCGTCGGGGCGGTGCCGACCCGACCTTCCGGGTGACCAGCGACGGAGCCATCTGGCGCGGCATCCGCAGCCCCGAGGGGCCGACGACCCTGCGTCTGGTCACCGATCCCGACGCCGGGAGGGTCTCGGCGCAAGCCTGGGGTGACGGCGCCGAGTGGGTCCTGGACTCGCTGCCCCGGATGCTCGGCGCCGACGACGACCCGTCAGGTTTCGAGCCGCTGCACAAGCCGATCGCGGACGCCTGGCGCCGCAACCGCAACTGGCGGCTCGGTGCGACCGGGCTGGTGATGGAGTCGCTCGTGCCGGCGATCCTCGAGCAGAAGGTCACCGGCGCGGAGGCCTTCAAGGGCTTCCGGTCGCTGGTCCACCGTTTCGGCGAGCGTGCCCCCGGCCCACCCAGCGAGCCCGACCCCGTCGTACGCCTGTGGGTGCAGCCGAGCCCGGCCGAGCTCCGGGCGATCCCGTCCTGGGAATGGCTCCGGATGCCCGTCGACGGCGCCCGCTCGCGGCCGATCCAGCATGTCGCCCGGGTCGCCTCCTCCCTGGAGCGGGCGGGGCGGGAGACGCCGGTGGAGTTCGAGCGCCGCCTGCGCACGATCCCCGGCATCGGGGTCTGGACGAGCGCCGAGGTCAGGTCACGCGCCCTCGGCGACCCGGACTCGGTGAGCTTCGGCGACTACCACGTGGCCGCCAACGTGGGCTACGTGCTGACCGGTGCGCCGGTCGACGACGAGGAGCTCGCCGTGCTCCTCGAGCCGTACGCCGGGCACCGGCACCGGGTGCAGCGCCTCGTCGAGCTCGCAGGGATGTCGCGCCCACGCCACGGTCCCCGGATGGCGCCGAGAACGCACCTGCCCGATCGTTGAGAGTCATCGAGAACCGAGTCGTCGAACGATCAACCCGTCCGAACCTGCCGCCCCAGCCTCGCCGCTAGCGCCTCGTACGGCGGGAGCCGGGGTGTCGGCGACACCCGCCGGTCAGGAGTGCTCGGCCGGCCGTTGACCGAGCGAGACCACACCTGCCTCGTAGGCGAAGATGACCGCCTGGACGCGGTCTCGTAGCCCCAGCTTCATCAGCACCCGCGCGACGTGGGTCTTCACCGTCGTCTCCGAGACGACGAGCCCCTCGGCGATCTCGGCGTTCGACTGACCGGCGCCGAGGAGGGCGAGGATCTCCCTCTCCCTGGGCGTGAGCCCGTCCAGCGCCGGCAGCGGTGTCCTTGCGGGCGGATGTGCCAGGTAGACCTCGATCATGCGGCGCGTGATCGTCGGTGAGAGCAGCGACTCACCGGACATCACGATGCGGATCCCCTCGACGAGCTCCTCGGGAGGGATGTCCTTGAGCACGAAGCCCGAGGCGCCCGCCTGCAGAGCGGCGTAGACGTACTCGTCCATGTCGAACGTGGTCAGCATGATGACCCTGGTGGGCGGCCGGTCACGGGTGGCGAAGATGCGACGCGTCGCCTCGATCCCGTCCAGCCCCGGCATCCGCACGTCCATCAGGACGACGTCGGGCACGCACTGCGCCACCTCGCGCAGCGCCTCCTCGCCGTTGCTCGCCTCGCCGACCACGACGAGATCCGGCTCAGCCTCGAGGATCATCCGGAAGCCCGCACGCACCAGTGACTGGTCGTCGACGACCAGCACGCGGATGGGGGGCACGCCCGGCGCCGGCGCGGTCACGGTGTCACCAGCGGCAGCCGGGCACTCAGCTCGTAGCCACCGCCCTCGGCTGTACGTGCGACGAGCACGCCCCCGAACACGGTCACGCGCTCGCGCATCCCGAGCAGTCCCGTTCCCGGCTCGCCCCCGACCTCGGGGCCACGCCCGTCGTCGCGCACCCACAGGCACAGCGCCTGCTCCTCGTAGCGGACGCGCACCTCGGCCCGGGTGGCCCGTGCGTGTCGCAGGGTGTTCGTCAGCGCCTCCTGCACCACCCGGTACGCCGTCAGGTCCAGGCCCGGCGCCAGCGGCGCGGGGGGGCCCTGGACGTCGAGGACCACCTCGAGACCCGTGCGTCGGAAGCTCTCCACCAGCCGGTCGAGCTGGTCCAGGGTTGGCGGTGGTGCAAGGTCGGGCACGCCGTCGCCGGACCGGAGCACCGAGACCATCCGTCTCATCTCGGTGAGCGCCTCGCGTCCCGCGGCCTCCACGGTCTCCAGCGCCGCTCGCTCCTTGACCTGCTCGGGTCGCATCAGCCGGCGTACGGCTGAGGCCTGCACGGTCATGAGACTCACGCTGTGGCCGATCACGTCGTGCAGCTCTCGAGCGATCCGGTTGCGCTCCTCGGACACGGCGGCGGCTGCCCGCTCCTCCCGCTCCCGGACCAGCCCCGCGGCGTAGAGGCGCCGCGCCCGCAGGTAGGCCCCCAGCAGCCAGGCGATCACCCACGGCGTGAGCCACACACCGGCCTGCACATAGCTGCCGTTGCGCGTCGTGATCGGGTCGAAGCCCACCCAGGCCACTCCCATGCCCAGGACCGCGGCGAGTCCCCACAGCGCCCGGCGTCGCTCCTCGAGGTTCGCGACGGTGTACGCCGCGACCAGGGGCGGGACCGCCACCCCGAAGCCTTCGGGAGACCCGAACACGGCGAACTCCAGGGCCAGGACGCCGGAGACGAACACCGCGCTGGCGAGGGGGAACACCCGCCGAGCGAACAGTGCCGCCGCTGCCAGACCGTAGGCCAGCGCCTGGGCCCAGTGCGGCCCTTGCCGGTGGGTGGCGAGCGCTCCCGTCCACACCTCGCCCTGGACTGCGACCAGGACGACGAGGCCGAGAAGAGTGTCGAAGGCGACCGACCGCTTCCTCACCACAGCACGGTACTGGTCTCCGAGGTCGGTTGCGTCCTCCTGAGGGAGGACGCCTTTGCTGACCCCTGGCTCGGGAGAACATCGTCCGCCGGCACGACGACCCCGACCCGGGGTGGCTCCTACCGTCGGGCTGGGGCCGGATCGAGCCCTGGACGCCCACCGAGGAGGATGCGATGCACACAACACGAGCAGGCGGGCTGGGGCTGCTGGTCTACGGGATCGCGACCCCGGTCGCCTTCTTCGGCACCGGCGCTCCGGGAGGGAGCTACCTCCCGCACGCGGTGTCGAGGTTCATGTCGATCGGGCACGCGCCGGCGGCGTTCAGCTTCGCCTACCTGGGTGCCTTCGCGGCGTTGGGACTCCTCGTGTTCGCGCACGGGGTCCGCGGGCAGCTCGGGCGCGCCGGTGACGTGTTCGCGGGCCTCCTGCTCGCCGGGTGCGCCGCCGGCGTCGTCGGCTTCTTCCTGGCCGGTGGGATCGCGGTCGCCTTCGCCGAGGGCGGAAAGGTGGTGGTCGACGGGGTGCCGCACCCGGCGGTCTACCTGATCAGCGAGATCAGCAACCTGGTCGCCGTGTGCGCGAGCTCCTTCTTCGTCGGGGTCGCCGCACTCGTGCTGGCAGCACGCCTGGACACGCTTCCCCGCTGGGTCCGGGGGGCGTCGTACGTCGCCGGGGTCTGCGGGATCCTCGGACCGGTCTTCTTCACGCTCTGGCTGTTCTGGCTGTGGGCGATCGTCACCGGGAGCTGGTTCCTGCGGGCACGACGCGTCGAGCCGGCGCGCAACGCGCCCGTGTCAGCGACAGCCTGAGATCGACTCAGCGTCGCTCGGGGGCCGACGGCCGGCGTGCCGCGTGCGGCAGCTCTGTGGCCGACGCGGCCGTGAAGCCGCTCTGCACCTGACGCTCAGCCAGCTCGACCACCTGGCGCAGCATCCACGGCGACAGGTCTCGTCCGCCGGAACGCACGTCCGCGACCAGCGCCTGCCAGTCGACCCACTCGACCGCGTCCACCTCGGAGGGGTCAGGCCGCACGCCGCCGCCGGTGGTCGCGGTGAACACCGGGCACAGCTCGTTCTCGCGGACGCCGTTGGCCATGGTCGCGTCGTAGCGGAACGCCGGCAGGGTCAGCTGCAGGTGGTCGAGCCGGACCCCCAGCTCCTCCCGCGCCCGTCGTCGGACGGCGTCGAAGATGTCCTCGCCCGGTGCGGGGTGGCCGCAGAAGCTGTTCGTCCACGCGCCCGGCCAGGTCGGCTTGTGCAGCGCCCGACGACTGAGCAGCAGCCGGTCGTCGGCGTCGAAGACGTAGCAGGAGAACGCCAGGTGCAGCGGGGTGTCCTGGTGGTGCACAGTGGCCTTGGCCGCAGTGCCGACCGCCCGGCCGTCGTCGTCGACGAGGACGACCTGCTCGGTCGTCGCCTCGGCGCTCATGCCGGGCCGGCCAGGCTGTTGACGGCCGCGTCGAACACCCGGGGGAGGCGGCGTGCCGCCGGGACCAGCGCGCGCCGGAGCGGGCGCAGCTGGGTGGCTCCGAGCAGCCCGGCGGTCAGCAGGCGGTAGCGGCGGGTGATCGAGTGCCAGTCGCGCTCGTAACGGGAGAGGTCATCGTCGACGATGGCCGCGACAGCGGCCCGGGCCTGGGCGACGGCCAGCGCGATGCCCTCCCCGGTGAGCGCATCGACGTATCCCGCCGCGTCCCCGACCAGCAGCACCCGGCCGGCGACCCGGGCGGTGGCGCGCTGACGCAGCGGGCCGGCGCCGGCGACCTCACCGCTGCCGACCCCCGAGAGGCGTGAGCGCAGGGCCGGGAAGCGTGCGAGGTGCTCCTCGAAGGAACCGCGGGCGGAGGTCAGCACCGCCACCCCGACGAGGTCCGGACCGACAGGCGTCACGTAGGCCTCGCTCGACTCGGCCCAGTGCACCTCGACGTGACTGGTCCACGGGGCGAGCGCGAAGTGCCGGCGCAGGCCGTAGCGGCGCAACGAGCCGCCGCCACCGTCGAGTCCCAGCGTTCGTCGCAAGGGGGAGTGCAGCCCGTCGGCCGCCACCAGATGACGCACCCGGGTGCCGTCCACGAGCACGGTGTCGTCGTCCTGCTGCACGTCGGTCACCGCCCCCTGCTCGATCTCCACGCCGGCATCGAGGGCGGCCTCCCGCATCGCGGCGTGCAGCGTCGTCCGGCGTACGCCGCGCCCGGGGCCGTCCCGGAAGTCGGCCGCCACGGACCGATCGCCGGTGACGTAGCGGATCCCGGCGAGCCGGTGGCCGTCCGGGTCGATCTTGAGGTCGAGCAGCGCCGCGAGCGCACCGGGCATCAGCCCCTCGCCGCACGCCTTGTCGATGACGCCTGCTCGGGGCTCGCGCACGGTCACCGAGAGGCCGGCGCGGACGGCGTACAGCGCGGTCGCGAGACCGGCTGGTCCGCCCCCGGCCACCAGGAGGTCGGTCACGGGGACACTCCCGCCGCAGCCGGGTCGGCCTGTCGCAGGGCGGCGTTCTCCACGCGCAGGCGCACGGTGAGCAGCGCGGCGTTGAGCACGGTGAACACCACCGCGGTGATCCAGGCGGAGCCGACCAGTGGCAGCGCGAAGCCCTCGACCACCACCGCCACGTAGTTGGGGTGGGACAGGTAGCGGTAGGGGCCGCCGGTGACCAGTGGTAGACCGGGCACCACGATCACCCGGGTGTTCCAGCGGGGTCCCAGCGTGGTGATGCACCACCAGCGCAGCGCCTGGGAGGCGAGCGCCAGCGCCAGCATCGAGAAGCCCAGCACGGGCACGAAGTCCGGACGCCTGACCCAGACCTCGACCAGGGCACCGACGAGGAAGCCGCTGTGCAGCACCACCATCACCAGGTAGTGCCGTTGCCCCGTCTCGACCCCGCCTCGGCGCATGGACCAGGCGGCGTTGCGCTTGGACACGACCAGCTCGGCCAGCCGCTCGACGGCGACCGCCGCGATCAGGGCCGTGAACAGGACCTCGCTCATCGGAGGTCCGGGGACGCCCGCAGCAGGACCAGCTCGGAGCAGAACCCGGGGCCCATCGCCAGCATCAGGCCGTAGGATCCCGGCCGCGGCGGGCGATCGGCCAGGGTGTCGGCCAGCACGTTGAGGACCGAGGCGGAGGAGAGGTTGCCGATCCGGGCCAGGGAGTCCCAGGTGACTCCGAGCGCCTCCCGGGTGACCCCGAGCGCCGACTCCATCGCCTCCAGCACCTTGGGGCCACCCGGGTGCGCGACGTACCACTCGATGTCGGAGCGACTGAGGTCGTGGTCGGCCAGGAAGGCGTCGACGTCACCGCCGATGTAGGTCTCCACCATCTCGGGGACCCGGTTGTCGAGCACGATCTTGAGACCGCTCGCCCCGACGTCCCAGCCCATGATCCGCTCGGAGTCGGGATACAGCCGGCTGCGGCTGGCCAGGACCTCGGGCTGGGAGGTCTGCGGCTGTACGCCGAGCTCGGCGGCTCGCGTCGAGCCGGCTGCCACGACGGCCGCCGCGCCGTCTCCGAACAACCCGGTCGCGACCATGTTGGGGACGGAGACGTCGTCACGCTGGAAGGTCATCGAGCACAGCTCCACCGACATCAGCACCGCCACCTTGTCGGGGTGGCCCACGAGGTAGTCGTGCAGCCGGGCCACTCCGGCGGCCCCTGCCACGCAGCCGAGGCCCACGATCGGCACCCGGACCACATCGGGTCGCAGCCCGATGAGACCGGCGACGCGCGCGTCGAGCGACGGCACGGCCAGGCCGGTGACCGTGGCGGAGACGATCAGGTCGACGTCCTCGGGCGTGAGCCCCGCGGCCTTGAGCGCGTCGGTGACGGCCCGCGCGCCGAGCTCGACGCCGGCCTCGATGAAGACGTCGTTGGACTCGCCGAAGTCGCGCAACGTCGCGTAGCGCTCGAGCGGCAGCACGAAGCTCCGCGTGTCCACGCCGGCGTTGCCGTGCAGTCGTTCGACGAGCTCCGGCTCCACCTGCCCGTCGAACATGGTGTCGAGGACCATCGTCGTGATCTGCGACTGCTGGTACTGGTGGTCAGGGAGGACGCCCCGCACGCTCAGGATACGCATGGTCCTTCCTACCAAGGCCGACCTAGCGGCCCACGGCGTACCCCTGCATGCCGCGCGGGTTGGCCCCTGCAGCCAGCAGGCCCGAGCCCGGATCACGGCTGACCGCGCACATCCGTCCCAGTGACCACGGCCCCTGGGTGACGACGGCGTGACCGCGCCGGCGCAGCCCGTCGAGGACCGACGCGTCGATCCGGTCCTCGACGACGAGCACCCCGGGCTCCATCCCACGCGGGTGGAACGACCCCGGGAAGCTGGTCGTGTGGAACATCGGGGCGTCGATGGCCTCCTGGAGGGACATGCCGTCGACGAGGTGGCGCAGCAGAAACAGCGACTGCCACTGGTCCTGCTGGTCGCCTCCGGGGGAGCCGCAGGCGAGCACGGGCTGGCCGTCGCGGAGCACCAGGGTCGGGGTCAGCGTGCTGCGCGGGCGGGTGCCCGGTGCGAGGGAGGCGGGCAGGCCCTGGTCGAGCCAGAACATCTGTGACCGGCTGCCCAGGCAGAACCCGAGCTCGGGGATCGTCGGCGAGCTCTGCAGCCACCCCCCGCTGGGTGTCGCCGAGATCATGTTGCCCCAGCGGTCGACGACGTCGATGTGGCAGGTGTCGCCCTTCGTCGTCCCGTCGCGAGCGACGGTGGGCTCACCCGTGGTCACGTCGTCCGTGCGTCCGGTGTCCTCGCCGGCGACCAGGCGGCGCACGTGCTCGGACAGGAGCGGTGTCCGGCCGCCCGGTGAACCCGGCCGCAGCCCGGTGTCGGCGCGGTCACCCACCAGTCCCGCACGGGCGGCCACGTAGTCGGGCGCCAGGAGGTCCGCCACTTCGATGGGGGAGCGGTCCCCGAACCAGGCCTCGCGGTCGGCCATCGCGAGCTTCCAGGTCTCGGCCACGGCGTGGATGCCCTGCTCCGTCGAGGGATCGAGTGCCTCCGGCCCCTGGGCGTCGAGCATCGCCAGCACCTGCAGCAGCGCCGGGCCCTGTCCCCACAGGTCCGTCTTCGCCACCTGCACGCCGTGCCAGTCGAGCAGCGCCGGCTCCTCCCAGCTCGCGGAGTACGCCGCCAGGTCGGCACCGCTCACCAGCCCCGGCAGCACCTCGCCGCCCGAGTGGCGCCACGCCCGGGGTCGGGCGGCCTCGACCGCCTCGGCCACGAAGCCGTGCGCCCACTCGCGCCGCGCGGCCTCGGCCTGTGCAGCGACGTCCTTGCCCGCCGGCTCGGCTGCGGTCACGAGGCGTTCGAGCACGGTGGCGTAGGTCGGGTTGGCGAACAGCTCGCCGGCAGCTGGTGCGCTGCCGTGGTGCAGCCAGAGATCGGCCGAGGTGGTCCAGCTGTCCCGGAACAGGTCGCGGACGCGGTCGATGGTGGAGGCGACCGCCGCGAGCAGGGGATGCCCGTGCCGGGCGTAGCCGATCGCCGGCTCGAGGACGGTGGCCAGGGGAAGGGTGCCGTGGTCCCGCAGCAGCAGCAGCCACGCGTCGACGGCACCTGGCACGGCAGCCGCGAGCGGGCCCGACCCGGGCACGTGGTCGAGGCCCATCGCGGCGAACGCCTCCGGTGTCGCGCCGGCCGGCGCCGGCCCCTGGCCGCACAGCACCCACGGCGCGGGGTCTGCGGCGGTCGAGATGATCGCAGGCAGGTCGCCCCCGGGCCCGTTGAGGTGCGGCTCCACGACGTGCAGCACGAACCCGCCAGCCGCGGCGGCGTCGAAGGCGTTGCCACCGAGCTCCAGCATCCGCTGTGCCGACTGCGAGGCGAGCCAGTGCGTGGAGGAGACCATCCCGAACGTTCCGGTGATGGTGGGCCGGGTGGTGAAGGGTGTCCGAGATGTCATGCGCCGAGCCTAGGCAGGAGGTGTCGACGACCTGTCCGTGGGCAGGTGCTGGATCTCGCCCGGTCGGTGCGCAAGGCTCGAGCCAGCCCAACGACTCGGAGGAACCACGACATGCTCAGCACGATGCAGGACTTCCCGCTCACCATCGGCTCGCTGATGAGGCACGGCACCACGGTGCATGCCGACTCCGAGGTCGTCACGGCCACGGCCGACGGAAGCCGCAGCCAGACCTATGCGGAGCTGGGGCGTCGGGCGGCACGTCTCGCCAACGGGCTGCGCTCGCTCGGCATCGACGGGGACCAACGGGTCGGCACCTTCCAGTGGAACAACGCCGAGCACCTCGAGGCCTACCTGGCGGTTCCCTCGATGGGCGCGGTGCTGCACACGCTGAACATCAGGCTGTTCCCCGAGCAGCTCGTCTACATCGCCAACCATGCCGAGGACCAGGTCGTGATCGTGGACGACTCCCTCGTCGGGCTGCTGGCACCGCACCTGCCGCAGATGGAGACCGTGCGGCACGTGCTGGTCGCCGGCCCCGACGCCGCCGCGGCCGACCTGGACTCCTTGCGCGCCAGCGGCAAGGAGGTCTCGCTCTACGAGGACCTGCTCGCTGCCCAGCCGGAGGAGTTCGACTGGCCCGAGATCGACGAGCGTGCTGCCGCGGCCATGTGCTACACCAGCGGCACGACCGGCAACCCCAAGGGCGTGGTCTACAGCCACCGCTCGGCGTGGCTGCACTCCCAGGCCGTCTCCACCGGCAACGTCGGGGGCCTGAGCTTCCACGACCGGGTGCTCCCGATCGTGCCGATGTTCCACGCCAACGCCTGGGGTCTCGCGTACGCCGCCCTGATGAGCGGCGCCTCGCTGTGCCTGCCGGACCGCTGGCTGCAGGCAGAGCCGCTCGTGCGGTTCGTCCAGGAGTCGCGACCGACCCTGTCCGGTGCGGTCCCGACCGTGTGGAACGACGTGCTGGGCTACCTGGACGCGCACGAGGACGTGCGGCTGGACTCGCTGCGGCTGATCCTCTGCGGCGGCTCGGCCGTGCCCGTCTCGCTGCAACAGGCGCTGCAGGAACGGCACGGCCTCGTCGTGCGCCAGGCCTGGGGGATGACCGAGACCTCGCCGGTCGCCTCGGTCGGGCTGCCGCCGACAGGCGTCGAGGGCGACGAGGAGTGGACCTACCGCGGCACCCAGGGGCGGGTGCTCTGCGGGGTCGAGGGCCGGATCGTCGCCGACGACGGCACCGAGCACCCGTGGGACGGCCAGGCCGTGGGTGAGCTCGAGGTCCGGGGACCGTGGGTGACGGCCGGCTACTACAGCTCCGACGACCCCGAGGTCGAGGCGAAGTTCCACGACGGCTGGTTGCGCACGGGCGACGTGGGCTCGATCGACGGGCTCGGCTACATCCGGCTCTCGGACCGGGCCAAGGACGTGATCAAGTCCGGTGGGGAGTGGATCTCCTCGGTCGACCTCGAGAACGCGCTGATGGCGCACGACGACATCGTCGAGGCGGCCGTGATCGGCATCCCGGACGAGAAGTGGGACGAGCGACCACTCGCCTCGGTGGTGGTGCGCGAGGGTGCCACGCTGACCCCCGCCGACCTGCGCGAGTTCCTCAGCAAGGACTTCGCCAAGTGGCAGCTCCCGGACTCCTGGGCCTTCATCGACCAGGTGCCGCGCACCAGCGTGGGCAAGTTCGACAAGAAGGTGATCCGCAAGTGGGTCGTCGACGACGAGATCGACATCGAGAGGACCTAGGGCACCTCGGGAAGGAAGCGGGGGCTGGGGAAGATCAGTGCCCGCCGGTGAAGGGGCTGACCATCCGGGCCAGGGCGCTCTCCCGACCGGTCCAGGACTCCTCCCGGTCGGCCAGCGTCATCGCCCTGAGCCCGGCGTTGATCCCGAGCCAGCGCAGCGGCTCCGGCTCCCAGGGGCGACTGCGGTGGTTCACCCACGGCAGGCTCACCAGGTCGCTCCGGTGGCCGGTGACGAGGTCGGCCAGGGTGCGGCCGGCGAGGTTGGTGGTGGAGACGCCGTCGCCGACATACCCGCCGGCCCAGGCGAGCCCGGTCCGCTGGTCCAGCCCGACCGACGCGGCCCAGTCGCGGGTGATGCCCAGGCAGCCGCCCCACTGGTGGGTGAACGCCACGTCACCGAGCTGGGGGAGCATCTCGCGCAGCACGGCGCGCAGGCCGGCGAAGACGCGCGGCTCGGCGTCGTACGACGAACGGATCCGCGAGCCGAAGTGGTAGGGCGCCCCGCGTCCGCCGAACGCCAGCCGGCCGTCGGCGGTGCGCTGACCGTAGATGATCAGGTGCCGCCCGTCGGTGAACGTGGGCCGGTCACCCAGCCCGATCGCGGCCCAGGTGTCGTCGCCGAGCGGCTCGGTGGCCACCATCAGCGAGTAGACCGGGACGACGGCTCGCGTCAGTCCGTCCAGCTGCGGGGTGTAGCCCTCGGTGGCCCGCACCACCACGTCCGCCCGCACCGTGCCGGCGTCGGTCTGCACCTGCCCGGGGCGGATGCTGCGCACGACGGTCTGCTCGAAGACAGTGACACCGGAAGCCTCCACGACCCTGGCGAGTCCCCGCACGAGGCGGGCGGGATGCAGCACTGCGCAGTGCGGGGTGAACGCGCCACCCACGGTCGACTGTGCCGCCAGCATCGCGCGGGCCTCCTCCGGCTCGAGCATCCGCTGGTCGTCCTCGGTGAAGCCCCGGGCGTGTGCGGTGGCGACGTCGGCCCGGAGCCGGGCGAGCTGGACCGCAGTGGTCGCCAGGGTCACGGTGCCGCCGCGGTGGAAGTGGGCGTCGATGCCCTCGGCCTCCGTCACGCGCCCGACCTCGAGGACGGTGTCCTGCATCGCCCGGTGCAGGCGCAGCGCTCCGTCGGGGGACGACGCCCTGACCAGCCGGTCCCAGGAGGTCGGGAACAGCGCGCTGCACCAGCCGCCGTTGCGGCCGGAGGCGCCGAACCCGGCGACCTCTCGCTCGAGGACGGCGATCCGCAGCGAGGGGTCGGCCCGGCGCAGGTAGTAGGCGGTCCACAGACCCGTGAGGCCGGCACCCACGACGACCACGTCGTAGGACGCCGGTCCCGGCAGCGCCGGACGCGGGGCGAAGGTGTCGCCGGCGGTCTCGTGCCACAGCGAGAGGGCACGGTGGTCGGCCGGCGACGGTGCCAGGCTCAGCGCACACCCCACGAGTAGGTCTGCTTGGCGAGCTTGAGGTACATGAACGTCTCGGTGGTGCGCACGCCGGGGATGGACCTGATCCGGCTGGAGACCAGGTTGAGCAGCTCCTCGTCGCTGGTGCTGACCACCTCGCACAGGATGTCGTAGGTCCCGGCCGTCATCACCACGTAGATCGCCTCGTCCATCGCCGAGAGGGCCTCGGCCACCGGGTGCACGTCGCCCTCGACGTACACCCCGACCATCGCCTGGCGGCCGAAGCCGAGCTGGAGCGGGTCGGTCACGGCGACGATCTGCATGATGCCGGCCTCGGAGAGCCGCTGCACCCGTTGCCGCACGGCGGCCTCGGACAACCCCACGGCCTTGCCGATCGAGGCGTACGAGCGGCGTCCGTCCTGCTGCAGCTGCTCGATGATCGACTTGGACACCTCGTCGAGAACGGCGATGCCCTTCGCGGGCTGGGGGGACTTCTCGGCCATGCGCCCCATCGTGACGTCGAGGTCAGGGGATAGCAAGGAAATCCGGCGTCAACACCCAGCAAATCGTTCCTCGGCGCGCAGAAAGAGGACGGTTCCAGTGGCCCGGTGTGACTTTCACGACGGAATCCCTTGCCGTCGGTCACCCGCCCGTGTCATCGTGTGCCGACGTACGAGGGAGGTCGAGTGGTCGCAGGATCCAACGGGTCGGGCGGGTTCGGTCGAGCGTCCGGCGGCACTGGGGGCGCCTCGCGGCGGACCTTCCTCAAGGGGTCGGGGCTGGCCGTCTTCGGCCTCGGCAGCGCCGCCCTGCTTCCGCTCTTCGGCACACCGTCCGCAGTGCAGGACCCGGCGAAGTGCCGAGCATCGGACCTGTCGGCGCGCGACCGGCGCCTCGTGGTGTCGAACTGGCCCGGCTACATCGATCCGGCCGAGGACGGACCCAACACTCTGCAGGCCTTCGAGGCCGAGACCGGCGTCAAGGTCGCCTACACCGACGACGTCAGTGACAACGCCGAGTTCTTCGCCAAGGTCCGCAACCAGCTCGGGGACTGCCAGCCGATCGGCCGCGACCTGATGATGCTCACCGACTGGATGGCCGCCAAGATGATCGGCCTCGGGTGGGTGCAGCCGCTGAGCGCCGCCGCGGTGCCCAACCTGCACAAGAACCTCCTCGCCCCGCTGCGGGACAAGGAGTGGGACCCCGACCGCACCTACTCCGCCCCGTGGCAGAGCGGGCTCACCGGGATCGCCTACAACGCCCGGCTCACCAAGAAGGTCGGGAGCTTCACCGAGCTGCTCACGCGCCCGGACCTCAAGGGCAAGATCACCCTGCTCTCGGAGATGCGGGACACGATGGGCTTCATGCTCAAGATCGCCGGGGCCGACCCCGACGACTTCACGGGCGACCAGTGGGCCAACGCGCTCGACCAGCTGCGCAAGGCGGTTCGCGGCGGCCAGGTCCGCGCGTTCACCGGGAACGAGTACATCCAGGACCTCACCGCCGGCAACATCGTGGCCTGCGAGGCCTGGTCGGGCGACGTGATCCAGGCGCAGTTCGACAACCCGGACATCAAGTTCGTCATCCCCGAGGAGGGGCTGTCGCTGTGGAGCGACAACATGCTCGTCCCGAACAGGGCGAGCCACCAGGAGAACGCCGAGAAGTGGATCGACTTCTACTACGAGCCGGCCGTGGCGGCGCAGCTTGCGGCCTGGGTCAACTACATCTGTCCCGTCGAGGGAGCCCGGGACGAGATGGTCAAGATCGACGACTCCCTGGTGGACAACAAGCTGATCTTCCCGAGCGAGGAGGACCTGAAGGACACGTTCGACTTCATGGTGCTCGACGAGGTGCAGAACCGGCAGTACGAAGGAGAGTGGTCCGATGTCACAGGTGGCTGAAGCACCGGCAGGGTCCGGTGTCGGAGCCCCCGGGGGGCTGCGACTGCGCGGTCTCACCAAGGAGTTCGCCGGCTTCACCGCGGTGCGGTCGCTCGACCTGGACGTGCCGAGCGGGTCGTTCTTCGCGCTCCTCGGGCCGTCCGGGTGCGGCAAGACGACGACGCTGCGGATGGTCGCCGGTCTCGAGCGGCCGACCTCCGGCACGATCGAGCTCGGCGGCAAAGACATCACCTGGAGCAAGCCCTACCGCCGCCCGGTCAACACCGTCTTCCAGAACTACGCACTGTTCCCGCACCTCGACATCTTCGAGAACGTCGCGTTCGGCCTGCGCCGGCGCGGCACCAGGAATGTCGAGCAGCAGGTCAACGAGATGCTCGAGCTGGTCGAGCTGCAGACCCAGGCCCGCAAGCGCCCGGCCCAGCTGTCCGGTGGCCAGCAGCAGCGCGTGGCCCTGGCGCGGGCCCTGATCAACCGTCCCGAGGTGCTTCTGCTCGACGAGCCCCTGGGGGCGTTGGACCTCAAGCTGCGCCGGTCGATGCAGATCGAGATCAAGCGGATCCAGACCGAGGTCGGGCTGACCTTCATCCACGTCACCCACGACCAGGAGGAGGCCATGACGATGGCCGACACCATCGCGGTGATGAACCGTGGCGTGATCGAGCAGATGGGCGCTCCCGCCGAGCTCTACGACAACCCGGACACGACGTTCGTGGCGAACTTTCTCGGGCAGTCGAACCTGATCGAGGTGCAGGTGCTCGGTCGCGACGCCACCAGCGTCACGGTCGACATGCAGGGCACCCAGGCATCGATCCCCTCCGCACGGGCGCACGTCGACGGGGTGGCAGGGGAGAAGGGCTGGGTCGGCGTACGACCGGAGAAGGTCCTGATCGCTGCACCGGGCGACCCCATCGACGCGCCGGGCAACAAGATCCCCGGTGGCGTGGTCAGCGACGTGAGCTTTGTTGGTGTGAGCACGCAGTACCTCGTCCGGATGCCGTGGGGCCAGGAGCTCCAGGTCTTCGAGCAGAACACCGGCAGGCATCGGCTCTTCCGGCAGGGCGAGGCAGTGGACGTCTCCTGGCGTCCCGAGTTCGCCTTCCTGCTCGACCACAACCAGGACGCCTCGGCCGGTGTGGACAGGCAGGACGGGACCCGGTGACCGCCACCACCGTGACCGACCCCACGGAGGCCGAACGCGTCGAACCCGCGGGCGCACCGCCAGCGCGGGAGAAGCGGAAGCTCACCGGCTACTGGCTGCTGCTCCCTGGCGCGGTCTGGCTGGTCGTGTTCTTCGTGGTGCCGTTCTACTCGCTGGTGGCCACCAGCCTCTACGACCCCAACGGCTCCGTGCTGACGGGTTACGAGATGACCTGGTCGTTCGGCAACTACGGCGCGGCGCTGCAGTCCTACTGGCGCCCGCTGGTGCGCTCGCTCGTGTACGGCGGAGTGGCCACCCTGATCTGCCTGGTGCTGGGCTACGTGCTGGCCTACGCGATCGCGTTCAAGGCCGGGCGGTGGAAGAACCTGATGCTGGTGCTGGTGATCGCGCCGTTCTTCACCAGCTTCCTGGTGCGCACGCTGTCGTGGAAGCTGCTGCTCGGTGACTCCGGCTTCGTGGTCGACTCGCTCCAGTTCCTGCACATCCTCGGTCCCACCGACCGGCTGCTCGCGACGCCGGTGGCCGTGATCGCCGGCCTGGTCTACAACTTCCTGCCGTTCATGGTGCTGCCGCTGTTCGCCAGCATCGACAAGATCGACCACCGGCTGATCGAGGCAGCGGGAGATCTCTACTCGCGGCCGATCGTCGGGTTCTTCCGGGTCACCTGGCCGCTGTCGCTGCCGGGTGTCGTGTCCGGCACGCTGCTGACCTTCATCCCCGCTGTGGGCGACTACATCAACGCCGAGCTCCTCGGCAGCCCGCGCCAGCGGATGATCGGCAACATCATCCAGAACCTGTTCACCGACGCCAACGACTACCCGGCCGCGGGTGCGCTGTCGGTGATGTTGATGCTGCTGATCCTGGCGATGGTGCTCGTCTACGTCCGCCGCGCGGGGACGGAGGACCTGCTGTGATCGCGTCGCTGCAGCGCCTCGGCCGCTGGATCGCCCAGCACCTGGTGCTGGTCGGTGGGCTGCTCGTGCTCGTCTACATGTTCGTGCCGATCGCGGTCGTCGTCCTGATGAGCTTCAACAAGCCCAAGAGCAAGCTGATCTACCGGTTCGACTCGTTCACGTTGCAGAACTGGCTGCATCCCTGCAAGGACGCCTCCATGTGCGACGCCCTCGGCAGGAGCATCCAGATCGGCCTGCTGGCCACCCTGGTGGCGACCGTGCTCGGCACCCTGATGGCCTTCGCCCTGGTGCGACACCGGTTCCACGGCCGATCGGCCGCCAACCTGATCATCTTCATGCCGATGGCCTCTCCCGAGATCGTGATGGGGTCCTCGCTGCTGGCGCTGTTCGTGGCGACCGGCTTCGGCGGGACGCTCGGGTTCTGGACGATCCTGATCGCGCACATCATGTTCTGCCTGTCGTTCGTGGTCGTCACGGTGCGCGCCCGGCTCGCCGGACTCGACACGCACCTCGAGCAGGCGGCGATGGACCTCTACGCGACCGAGCTGCAGACCTTCCGGCGGGTGACGTTCCCACTGGTCTTCCCGGGCATCCTCGGCGCGGCGCTGCTGTCGTTCTCGCTGTCGTTCGACGACTTCATCATCACCAACCTGAACGCCGGAAACACCACCACCTTCCCGATGTACGTCTGGGGTGTCGCCCAGCGAGGTGTGCCGATGCAGGTGAACGTGGTGGGCACGCTGATGTTCGTCATCTCGGTCTCCATCGTGGCCGGGGTGGAGATCAACCGGCGCCGGCAGGAGAAGGCGCTGGCTGCATGAACACCCGGCGGGTGGCGAGTCCGTTGCGGCACGCGATGGCGACGCCGTACTGGCTCGACGACCCGGCCAGGCCCGACCAGCTGCCGGGGCTGAGCGGTCCGGACAGCGCCGACCTCGTGATCGTGGGCGGCGGCTACCTGGGTCTGTGGACGGCCCTCCTCGCCAAGCAGCGGGACCCCTCCCGAGAGGTGCTCCTGCTCGAGGCCGGGACCTGCGGTGAAGCGGCCAGCGGCCGCAACGGCGGCTTCTGCGAGGCGAGCCTCACGCACGGTTTCGGCAACGGCCTGGCGCGGTGGCCGGGCGAGCTCGACGAGCTGACCGAGATGGGTCGGGCCAACCTAGACGCGATCGAGCAGGCCATCGACGACCTCCGCATCGACTGCGACTTCGTCCGGGCCGGCTCGCTGGCCGTCGCGACGCGGCCCCACGAGGTGGCGGACCTGCGCGCGGAGTACGACGAGAAGCGCGCCCGCGGCTACCCCGCCACCTGGCTGGAGGGCCCGGCGCTGCGCGAGCGCGTTGCCTCGCCGACGTTCCTGGCAGGGGTGCACGACCCGGACGCCGCGATCCTGGAACCCGCCCGGCTCGCCTGGGGGCTGCGGGCAGCGTGCCTGGACCTGGGCGTCCGCATCGCCGAAGGCACCCGGGCGACCGCGCTGCGGTCCGTCGGTGGTCGCGCAGAGGTGCAGACGTCCCTGGGCGCGGTGCTGGCCCGGCACGTCGTCCTCGCCACCAACGCCTTCCCGCCGTTGCTCCGCCGCCTGCGGCTGATGACCGTCCCGGTCTACGACTACGCACTGATGACCGAGCCGCTCAGCGCCGAGCAGCGCGACGCGATCGGGTGGCACGGACGCGAGGGCATCTCCGATGCCGGGAACCAGTTCCACTACTTCCGCACCACCCGGGACGGCCGCATCCTGTGGGGTGGCTACGACGCGATCTACCACTACGGCAGCCGGATCCGGCCCGAGCACGACCAGCGTGCCGAGACGTTCGCGACGCTGGCAGCGAACTTCTCCACCACCTTTCCGCAGCTCGACGGTGTGCGCTTCAGCCACGCCTGGGGCGGCGTCATCGACACCTGCACGAGGTTCACCGCGTTCTACGGCACCGCGATGGGTGGCCGGGTCGGGTACGCACTCGGATTCACCGGCCTGGGGGTGGCAGCGACACGGTTCGCCGGCGACGTCGTGCTGGACCTGCTGGCCGGGCTGGACACCCCTAGGACCCGGCTGGAGATGGTGCGCACGCAGCCACTGCCGTTCCCGCCCGAGCCGGTGCGCTGGGCCGGCATCGAGCTGACCCGCAGGTCGCTGGCGCGCGCCGACACCGACGGGCGCGAGAACATCTGGCTGCGCACGCTCGACCGGCTGGGTCTGGGGTTCGACTCCTAGGCTGGCGAGGTGTTCGAGGACTACCTCGCCAAGATCGGTGACCGCACTGCGGTGTACGCGGCCGTGCGTGAGCTCACCGAGGTCGGCCCCGTGCTCTATCCGGGGTCCTACCTGGACATCGCCCCGCTGAACGTCTGGCCGGAGGTGATGTTCGTGGACAACGACCGCACCTACGCACGTCGGGTGCGCGCGCTGACCGAGACCCCCGCGGGGGCCACGTTCGTGGTCGCGGACTACCGAGAGCCGCTCCCGGGCGTCCCCGATGACTGGGCCGCGTTGCTGCTGTCGCTGTGGACGGGTCCGGTGTCGCGTCACTGCACGCGGTACCTCCGCGTCGGCGGACACCTGCTGGCCAACAACTCACACGGCGACGCCTCGCTGGCGATGCTCGACCCGCGCTACCGGCTCGTCGCCGTACAGCCTCGGGCTGGAGCCAGGTTCGCGACCGGGGCCCTCGAGGAGTTCCAGCAGCCGAAGCACCCGGAACGCTTCGCCGTGGAGGCGATCCTGGAGTCAGGGCGCGGTGTCGTGTTCACACGGACGGCGCAGTACTACCTCTTCGAGCGCACCGGCTGAGTGCAGGCACCGCCTCGACCTGGGCGCGCCGCGGAGTCGGGGCCGGTCGATGGTGGCTAGCGTCCCGGGGGGCGCCGGACCGGCGCCCGAGAACCACTGATCGCAGGAGAGGCGCCACCATGACCATCCACGAGGAACGCCCCGGCCACGAGGAGCGCCCCGGCCACGAGGAGCGCCCCGGCCACGAGGAGCGCCCCGGCCACGAGGAGCGCCCCGACGACGGGGGACCGACCCGACTCACGCTGAGCTTCGACTACTTCACCTCCACCCCGGGCACGCACCGCTACAAGGAGCGCGCAGCCAAGGGCAGCGAGGTGATCGGGTCGCTCTACGTGCAGAAGGCGGCGATGGGCGGCGAACCGAGTCCCTCGGTCACCATGACCCTCGAGTTCTGAGAGCCCGCAGAGCATGGACCGGCCGTCCGGCCCGCAGCGGCCAGTGGCCGGCGCCCGAGCTGCGGTCAGGGCCGCGGCAGGAGCTCCTGCAGGGCCCAGGAGTTGCCGTCGGGATCGGAGAAGTAGGCGTACTTGACGCCACCCATGTCGTCGACCTCGCTGACCTCGACACCGCGATCCACGAGCGCCTGCCGCGCGGCCGCGACGTCGGCCACCACGAGGTGCAGACCCTGGACGGGTGGGTCGTCGGGGTCCTTGATCCCGACCCCGATCACGATGGAGCACGCCGAGCCGGGCGGCGTCAGCTGGACGATGCGCATCCCGTTGCCCGGCTGCACGTCGTGGTCAAGCCCGAAGCCCACGCGATCGACGTAGAAGGCCTTGGCCCGGTCCACGTCGCGGGTTGGCAGCGGCACGAGCTCCAGCTTCATGTCCATACGATGTTCCTCTTCCCAAGGTCGGGTGTCTCGTGCCGAGCATGCCCGAAGAGCGGCGCAACCGCGCGGACTGCGGCAGCGTAGGTTGCCTCCGGGCCGAGGTCGTACACCCCTGGCACCTCTGCATCCGCGTCTGAGAGCTCAGGCGGGTTGGTTCCGCCTGCGCGTGTCTGGGGCGGCAACTCGCGGCGCCTGGGCAAGAATCGGTGAGGTGCGTGTAGTCACCGTTGCCGGCAGGTGGGCCTCGTGACGGTTCACCGAGCGAGTCGTGCCCCACTGGACCTGGCCCTGCTCCCGGCGGACGTCCGCACGGCGATCGAGTCGATCATGGCGACCGGCGAGGTCGAGATCGTCCGGTCTGGTGAGCCGGTGGGCACCTTGACCTACCAGTCGGCGGTGCTCGAGGGCGTGCTGCACCCGCCCGCCGAGGAGAGCGTCCCCGACCGGGTGCGCGAGGGCGAGGGGGTCAAGGTCGTCGTGACCACGATGCGCATGTCTGACGCGGCGCGCGCCCGGCTGCGTGACGCGTTCGGCCCCCAGTACCTGGTGCTCGACTTCGCAGACGCTCCGCCGACGGCGGACGTCCTGCTCACCCACGCGGTGAGTCACCAGCTGATCGGTCGCTGGACCCTGATGTTTCCGCAGGCCCGCATCCTCGTCACCGAGATCCTGGACGAGGAGCTCGGACTTGATGTCCGGGGACCGGTCGGACGCCTGATGGACGCAGGAGCGCACGCCTACCTGCCGCGTCGCCCGGTCGAGCAGATCGCCCAGGGCGTCCACGGCTATCTCGCCTCGCTCGATCGTCCGCTGCTGGAGAGCGGCGACGAGGTGGTCCTGGCGCTCGACCCTTCGGCGACTCTCTAGCCGCGGCTGCGTTTGTCGAGCCACTGCCTGGTCGGCCTCATCGTCAGCATGACAGTGCGGCCCCGCGGGCCGGGTGGCTAGAACGGTGGACGGTCCTGGCTGAGGTGTAAGCGACCTACCCCTTCGAAGACTTCTGCCAAAGAATGTTGATCCACTTGTCCGGGATTCGCTATGCAGAAGCCCCGCGGCAGGGGGAACCCGAGGGCACCTGACCCGGCACTGGTGTGACTCCCTTTCCCGGGGGCCGGCCTACGTGCGTCGGTGGAAGCTGACCTTCCCGTTGGGGTGATGGGTCGTCTCATAGCTGGGGTCGTGGATGCGGCGGTGGTGGTGGCCGCAGAGCAGGCGGCCGTGGGCGAGGTCGGTGGGTCCGCCGGCTGACCAGGCGATGTCGTGGTGGGCGTGGCACATCGCGGGGGGTCGTTCGCAGTCCTGGGCGGTGCAGCCGCCGTCGCGGGTGATGAGAGCGATGCGTTGGGCCTCGGAGTGGAACCTGCGTCTGCGGCCGACGTCGAGGACCTGGGACCTCCCGCCGAGGACGACCGGGATGATCCCGGCGGTGCACGCCAACCGCCGCGCCTCGCTAGCGGAGATCCGACCCCCGGTGTCCAACCCCGCGGCACCCAGCCCCGTGAGGAGCTGGTCCAGGGTCATGGTGACCACGACGGTGGCCGAACAGCCACCGGACCTGGGCAGGGTCTCGGCGGGGATGCGTTCGAGCAGGGTGCACAAGGCTTGGCCGTGCTCGACGTTGCCGGGCAACCGTCCGGTCCGTTCCGAGGACGGAGGTGTCAGGGACTGGAGCATCTTGCGGAGCATCTGGCCGTGCAGGGCGGGGATCCGGAACCGGCCGTGGCAGGTGCCTTCGTCGTCCTCAGCCATCTCGAAGGTGGTGCGCCGCAGCGCAGCCGCCTCCATCGCCTCCAGCTCACGGCCCTCGAACCGCTCGGCGACCTCGGGGGCGATCACCTCGAAGATCCGCAACCCCAGCACCGAAAGTGCTTTGGCGTCGTAGTCGGCTGCGAGCCCGACCAGGTGCTCCTCAGCCCGGAGCCGCTGCTCGGCGACTGACCGCGAACTCACCCGTGACCGGGAGCCGGTCCAGCGCCTTCACGATCGCCCGCGCCTGGGGCGGGTTCACCGCCCCCACCCCCATCGCGGTCGCGAGCACCTCATGGTGGTCCAGGGCCTGGGCGAGCTTGAGGTCGGAGCGGGTGCTGATCCGGGTCTGCCGGGTCTCGACCGCGACCCAGTCCGCCGCCGACGCGGCGGCCTCGGGGTCCCCGGCACCGCAGCGTTCGGCCTCGGCCAGCACCCGGAGCTCCAGGGCAGCGAGCTGGGCCTTGGCGGTGGCCAGGTCGACCAGTGCGGCCCGTTGCTGGGCCGGGGTCATCGACCAGGTCGCCACCGAGGTCAGGTCGGTGAGCCGGGCACGCAGTCGTGCGGCGAAGTCGGTGACCGGGTGCGACCGGTCCAGCAGCTGGCTGCTCATGAATCCACTAGACCACCGACCACCGACAGTTTCGAGCACCAGTTCGAACACTGTGGACACGGCTTGAAGTCGGCCGGGTGTGCGCACGAAGTGGTCGGAGCAACCGACCCGGCCCGGCCCCACGAGAGTCCTTGTCCCAGCCGCTACAGTCCGTGGCGTGACTCTCGCCATGGGCATCGGTGTCCCAGAACTCTTGATCATGATGGTCTTCATGCTCGGACTGCCGATCCTGGCGATCTACGTGGTCTACCGCCTGGTCCGGTCCTCGAGCCGCCGGGGGGCCGAGGACGCCATCCGGGCCGCCGAGGCGAACCGGCAGCAGCAGGGCCCCACCAGCTAGAGCTGGTCCCAGGCCCGGGTGAGCACGTCGCGCAGGATGCCTTCGATCTCGTCGAACACCTTCTGGTCCGAGACCAGCGGGGGAGCGAGCTGGACGACCGGGTCGCCGCGGTCGTCGGCGCGGCAGTAGAGGCCGGCCTCGAACAGGGCGCCGGAGAGGAAGCCGCGCAGCAGCCGCTCGCACTCGTCGTCGTCGAAGGTCTCCTTGGTGGCCTTGTCCTTGACCAGCTCGATCCCGTAGAAGTAGCCGTCACCGCGGATGTCGCCCACGATCGGCAGGTCGTTGAGCTTCTCCAGGGTCGCGCGGAAGTCGCCCTCGGTCTCGAGCACGTGCTCGTTGAGCTGCTCACGCTCGAAGATGTCCAGGTTCGCCATCGCCACCGCCGTCGAGACCGGGTGGCCGCCGAAGGTGTAGCCGTGGGCGAAGGACGTGTCGCCCTTCGCGAACGGCTCGAAGAGCCGGTCGGTGGCGACCATCGCGCCGAGCGGGGAGTAGCCCGAGGTCAGTCCCTTGGCGCAGGTGATGATGTCGGGCTGGTAGCCGTAGCGCTCCGCGGCGAACATGTGGCCGAGCCGGCCGAAGGCGCAGATGACCTCGTCGGAGACCAGCAGCACGTCGTACTCGTCGCAGATCTCGCGGACCCGCTCGAAGTAGCCGGGCGGGGGCGGGAAGCAGCCACCGGAGTTCTGCACCGGCTCCAGGAACACCGCGGCGACCGTGTCCGGCCCCTCGAACTCGATCGCCTCGGCGATCCGGTTCGCCGCCCACTGCCCGAAGGCGTGCTCGTCGTGGGGACCGAGGTAGGACGTCTCGTCGGCGCGGTAGAAGTTGGTGTTGGGCACCCGGAAGGTCGAGGGCACCAGCGGCTCGAACGGGGCCTTCATGTCCGGCAGCCCGGTGATCGACAGCGCCCCCTGCGGGGTGCCGTGGTAGGCGATCGCCCGGCTGATCACCTTGTGCTTGGTCGGCTTGCCGGTGAGCTTGAAGTACTGCTTGGCCAGCTTCCAGGCCGACTCGACGGCCTCGCCGCCACCGGTGGTGAAGAAGACGCGGTTGAGGTCGCCGGGGGCGTAGCCCGCCACCCGCTCGGCCAGGTCGATGGCGCCGGGGTGGGCGTAGGACCAGAGCGGGAAGAAGGCGAGCTCGGCGGCCTGCTTCGCGGCGGCCTCGGCCAGCTCGGTGCGCCCGTGCCCGGCCTGTACGACGAACAGCCCGGAGAGCCCGTCGAGGTAGCGGTTGCCGTGGCTGTCGTAGATGTAGGCGCCGTCACCCCGCACGATCGTCGGCACCTGGTGGGTGTCGTAGGTGGAGTGCCGGGTGAAGTGCATCCAGAGGTGGTCGCGGGCGGCCTGCTGGCGGCCCTCGTGGCTGGTGTCGGTCATCGTGGAGCACCTCGGTGTCAGGGACGGATGTCGCCCACAGTCTGCACCGCCCAGTCGCCCGCTGGCAATCGATTCAAGGGGTGACTTGTCGAAATGCCTGACGATTTCGCCATTGAATCGGGTTGAGGTCTACCGATTCCGTTGTCGGATGGCTACGCTCGGCGAATGGCTGACACCACCTTCCGCAACGTCATCAACGCCGAGCTCGTCGACGCCGTCTCGGGGGAGACCTACGACATCATCGACCCGACCACCGGCGAGGTCTACGCGACGGCGCCGAAGTCCGGGCCGGAGGACGTCGACCGGGCCTACCGCGCGGCCGCCACGGCCTTCGAGACCTGGCGTGACGCCACTCCCTCGGACCGGCAGCGGGCGCTGCTCCGCATCGCCGACGCGCTCGAGAGCCGGTCGCGCGAGTTCGTCGACGTCGAGTCCCGCGACACCGGCAAGCCGATCGGGTTCACCGTCGACGAGGAGCTGCCCCCGGCGATCGACCAGCTCCGGTTCTTCGCCGGCGCCGCCCGCGTGCTGGAGGGCAAGTCGGCCGGGGAGTACCTCAAGGACCACACCTCGTGGGTACGCCGCGAGCCGATCGGCGTGGTCGGTCAGGTGACTCCCTGGAACTACCCGCTGATGATGATGGTCTGGAAGATCGCCCCGGCGCTCGCCGCCGGCAACTGCGTCGTGCTCAAGCCGAGCGACACCACCCCCGCCTCCTCCACACTGCTGGCCGAGCTGGCCCAGGAGTTCCTGCCTCCGGGCGTGCTCAACGTCGTCACCGGTGACCGCGAGACGGGCCGCGCGGTCGTCGAGCACCCGACCCCCCAGCTGGTGGCGATCACCGGCTCCGTGCGCGCCGGCATGGAGGTCGCCGGATCGGCGGCCAGCCGGCTCAAGCGCGTGCACCTCGAGCTCGGCGGCAAGGCGCCGGTGATCGTGTTCGACGACGCCGACATCGAGGCTGCCGCCGAGGGCATCGCCGGAGCGGGCTACTTCAACGCCGGCCAGGACTGCACCGCCGCGACGCGGGTGCTCGCCGGCCCCGGGGTGCACGACGACTTCCTCGCGGCCCTGACCGAGCAGGCGAGGAACACCAGGACGGGGCTGCCCGACGACGAGGACATCCTCTACGGGCCGCTGAACAACGCGGCCCAGCTCGAGCGGGTGAGCACGATGGTGGACCGGCTGCCCGACCACGCCACGGTCTCGGCCGGCGGACGTCGGCAGGGGGACCGGGGCTACTTCTACGAGCCCACCGTGCTCTCGGGCCTGCGACAGGACGACGAGCAGATCCAGGACGAGATCTTCGGCCCGGTGATCACGGTGCAGAAGTTCAGCGACGAGGCCGAGGCGCTCTCCTGGGCCAACGGGGTCAAGTACGGACTCGCCTCCAGCGTCTGGACCCGGGACCACGCCCGGGCACTGCGGATGTCGCGGCGTCTCGACTTCGGCGCGGTGTGGATCAACACGCACATCCCGATCGTCGCCGAGATGCCCCACGGCGGGTTCAAGGACTCCGGGTACGGCAAGGACCTGTCGATGTACGGCCTCGAGGACTACACCCGGATAAAGCACGTCATGTCCTACATCGGGGAGTAGGCCGGAAATGGGCGTGTCCGGATCTGTCGCAGTGTCCTCACGCGGGCGTATCGTCTGCCGCGAGAGCATTCGGGCCGGCCTCGGCGCCTGGTCCGGGCACTCGATCGAGCACCGGCGACTCTCGGGAGACACGTGATGATCAGGGCGGGAACCCTTCCCCCGACACCCGCAGAGCTGGCTCGCCTGCGTGCTGACCGCAGTGCCTCGCGCCACGCGAGCGAGGTCAAGCCGCGCGCGGGCGACGAGCGGCCCCCGCACGAGGACGACGCGTCTCGTCCCGAGGCCAAGGGTGCGGCCCCGGACGAGGCCTGAGAACCGCGCCGGACCGTCAGAGCAGCGGGCGCAGCGGCTTGAGGATCATCTCGGTGAAGCGGCTGTAGACGTCGCGCGCCTGCCACTCGGTCAGGGTCAGCGGCAGCGTGTTGGTCAGGTCGGTCTCGAAGATGCGCTCCATCTCCTCGGCCAGGGACGCGTCGATGATCTCGACGTTGATCTCGTAGTTGCCGCTCATGCTGAGCCGGTCGACGTTGGCGGTGCCGATCGTCGTCCAGTTGCCGTCGATCGTGGCGGTCTTCGCGTGCACCATCGCGTCGCGGAAGCGGTGGATCCCGATGCCGGCGTCGAGCATCCGGCGGAAGTAGCCACGCGAGATCCAGTCGGCGACGATGTGGTTCGACTTCGCCGGCAGCAGCAGTCGCACGTCGACCTTGCGGGCCGCTGCGTCGATCAGGGCGTCGACGAAGCTCTCGTCGGGGATGAAGTAGGCGTGGGTCAGCCAGATGTTGCGCTGGGCACGGTTGATCGCCTCGAGGTACATGTTCCGGATCGGGAACATCCACAGCCGGGGCACGTTGCGGTGCACCCTGATCCGCGGCTCCCAGGTGGCGCTCGTCGTCATCAGCATGGGGGGCTCGCTGCGGCCGAGGTGCTTGGTGCGGTGCAGGTTCCACATGTCCGCGAACGCGCGGGCGAGGTCCCACACGCCCGGCCCGGTGATGCGGCAGTGCGTGTCCCGCCACTCGGTCGCGTAGGCGGAACCGATGTTGTAGCCGCCGACGAACGCCACCGCGTTGTCGACGACGAGGATCTTGCGGTGGTCGCGGCCGTAGCGGCGGAGGTCGAAGAAGCGCCAGCCCGCCGCATAGATGGGGTAGGCCAGCACCCGCACGCTCGGTGGGAAGCGCTTGAACGTCGGCCGCACGACGAGGTTGGCGAACGAGTCGTAGATGACCCGCACCTCGACGCCCCGGGCTGCCGCCTCGATGACGGCCTGCTTGAAGCGCTGCCCGACCGCGTCGCCCTTCCAGATGTAGGTCTCGAGCAGGACCTGCTTCTCAGCCCCCTCGATGGCGGCGAGCATGTCGTCGTACAGGTCCCGGCCGAAGGTGTACGTCGTCACCGTGCCGCCCCCGACCGCGGTCTCCTGGGCCGTCCGTGTCGGGAACGGCTTGGGCTTCTTGCCGCGCCGGCGGTAGGAGTCCACCAGGCTCATCGCCACGGCCACGAGCATCGGGATCCCGAACAGCGTCAGCAGCGTCCGCTTGAGCATCTGGGCCACCGGGTGGGCGGTGTTGATGAGGGGGAGGTGGCGGCGCTGCACACGGCCCATCCAAGCAGAGTCGGCAAGACCTCCGGACCACCCTGGCCCGCGCTCCGGTGAACTTGTCGGTGGCCCCCCGTAGGCTCGTTCCCATGCGTCCAGTGACCGATCTCGAGCGCCGGGTGGCGCCGTTCGACGTGCAGTCCGACTACGTCCCCTCGGGCGACCAGCCGACGGCGATCGCCGAGATCACCAAGCGGATCCAGGCCGGGGAGAAGGACATCGTCCTGCTCGGCGCCACCGGCACCGGCAAGACCGCGACGGTGGCGTGGGTGGCCGAGCAGCTGCAGCGCCCGATGCTGGTGATGCAGCCCAACAAGACGCTCGCCGCCCAGTTCGCCAACGAGCTGCGGATGCTCTTCCCGGACAACGCGATCGAGTACTTCGTCTCCTACTACGACTACTACCAGCCCGAGGCCTACGTCCCGCAGACGGACACCTACATCGAGAAGGACTCCTCGATCAACGAGGAGGTCGAGCGGCTGCGCCACTCCGCGACCAACTCGCTGCTCACCCGTCGCGACGTCATCGTGGTCTCCACCGTCTCCTGCATCTACGGCCTCGGCACCCCCCAGGAGTACGTCGACCGCATGCTCCGGCTCAAGGTCGGCCAGGAGCTCGATCGCGACGGGGTGCTGCGCCGCCTGGTCGAGATCCAGTACACCCGCAACGACCTGTCCTTCACCCGCGGCACCTTCCGGGTCCGTGGCGACACCCTGGAGATCTTCCCGGTCTACGAGGAGCACGCCGTGCGCGTGGAGTTCTTCGGCGACGAGATCGAGCGGATGATGACGCTGCACCCGGTCACCGGCGAGGTGATCACCGAGGACCAGGAGCTCTACGTCTTCCCGGCCACGCACTACGTCGCCGGCCCGGCGCGGATGGAGCGGGCGATCGGCGGCATCGAGGCAGAGCTCGAGGAGCAGCTCGCCGCCTTCGAGAAGCAGGGCAAGCTGCTGGAGGCCCAACGGCTCCGGATGCGCACCAGCTACGACGTCGAGATGATGCGCCAGGTCGGATCGTGCTCGGGCATCGAGAACTACTCGATGCACATCGACGGCCGCAGCCGGGGGAGCGCGCCCAACTGCCTGCTCGACTACTTCCCCGAGGACTTCGTGCTCGTCGTCGACGAGTCCCACGTCGCGGTGCCGCAGATCGGCGGCATGTACGAAGGCGACATGTCCCGCAAGCGCAACCTGGTCGACCACGGCTTCCGGCTGCCCAGCGCGATGGACAACCGCCCGCTGAAGTGGGAGGAGTTCGTCGACCGGATCGGCCAGACCATCTACCTCTCGGCCACCCCGGGCAAGTACGAGATCAGCAAGGGCGGGGGCATCGACAACGTCGTCGAGCAGATCATCCGGCCGACGGGCCTGATCGACCCCGAGGTGGTGGTCCGCGAGACCAAGGGCCAGATCGACGACCTGATGCACGAGATCGGGCTGCGGGTGGAGCGCAACGAGCGAGTGCTGGTCACCACGCTGACCAAGAAGATGTCCGAGGACCTCACCGACTACCTCCTCGAGAACGGCGTCCGCACCCGCTACCTGCACTCCGAGGTCGACACCCTCAAGCGGATCGAGCTGTTGCGCGACCTCCGCCTGGGGGAGTACGACGTCCTCGTGGGCATCAACCTGCTGCGCGAGGGCCTCGACCTGCCGGAGGTGTCCCTGGTGGCGATCCTGGACGCGGACAAGGAGGGCTTCCTGCGCTCCGACAAGTCGCTGATCCAGACGATCGGCCGCGCGGCCCGCAACGTCTCCGGCCAGGTCGTGATGTATGCCGACCGGATGACGCCGTCGATGGAGATGGCCATCGAGGAGACCAACCGGCGCCGCGAGAAGCAGGTCGCCTACAACACGCTGCACGGAGTCGACCCGCAGCCGCTGCGCAAGAAGATCGCGGACATCACCGAGATGCTGGCGCGCGAGGACGAGAGCACCGAGGAGCTGCTCAAGACCTGGCAGGGCACGGGCGCCCGCGGCGACAAGAGCAAGAAGGCTCCGGTCCCCGGCCTGTCCAAGATGCACGACCGGCTGCCCGACACCGCCGGCATCCCCTCCAGCGACCTCGCCGAGCTGGTCCAGCAGCTCACCGAGCAGATGCACAACGCAGCCGCCGAGCTCCAGTTCGAGCTCGCTGCCCGGCTCCGTGACGAGATCTCGGAGCTCAAGAAGGAGCTGCGACAGATGATCGAAGCGGGCGCGCACTGAGGGTCCGTCAAGCAGAAGGAGATCAGCATGCTCGACCATCTCGGCGTCCAGTGTGACGACGTCGCCGCAAGCAAGGCGTTCTTCGAGCGACTGCTCGAGCCCCTCGGGGTGAAGGTGTCGATGGACTTCGAGGTCGCGGTCGGGTTCGCCGGCCCCGACGGTGAGCTCCGGTTCTGGGTCGGGCGCAGTGAGGGTGCAACGCAGCGCGAGGTGCACATCGCCTTCTCCGCTGCCAGCCGCTCGGCGGTCGACGCCGTCCACCAGGTGGCGGTGGAGCTCGGCGCCGAGATCCTGCACGAGCCGCGCGAGTGGCCCGAGTATCACCCGGGCTATTACGCAGTCTTCCTGCGTGACCTGGACGGGAACAACGTCGAGGCGGTCTGCCACCATGAGCAGTGAGCGCAGCCGGGAAGTCCAGATCACCTTCGACTGTGCCGACCCCGACACGCTGTGCCGCTTCTGGGTCGAGGTGCTCGGCTACCAGGTGCAGCCGCCGCCCCCGGGCTTCGAGTCCTGGGAGGCGTTCCTCGACAGCGTCGGCGTACCCGCGGAGGAGCGCAACTCGCGCTCGGCGGCGGTCCCGGTCGACGGCTCCGGCCCACGGCTGTACTTCCAGCGGGTGCCCGAGGGCAAGACCGCGAAGAACCGGGTGCACCTCGACGTCCGCGCGGCCCCCGGGATGACCGGGGACGAGCGGATGAGCACCCTCGAGGCCGAGGCCGAACGGCTGGTGGCACTCGGTGCGACCCGGGTGCAGCGCCACGAGCCCGGCACCGACATGAGCGACGGATTCATCGTGATGCAGGACCCGGAGGGCAACGAGTTCTGCCTCGACTGACGGGGCGGCCGCAGCTGTTCGTAGACTCCCCGGGTGTCCGCGCCCGGTAGGTCCTCGCTGCGCGGCCCGTGGGTCGTCTGGCTGGTCGGTCTGCTCGTCTACGCCCTGGCCGTCTTCCACCGGTCCTCCCTCGGCGTGGCCGGGCTGGTCGCCACCGAGCGCTTCGGCATCTCGGCGACCCAGCTGGCGACGTTCACGATGCTGCAGCTGATCGTCTACGCCGGCATGCAGATCCCGGTCGGTCTGCTCGTCGACCGCTTCGGCTCGCGCAGCGTGCTGCTGGTCGGTCTCGTGCTGATGACCTCGGCCCAGGTGGGCTTCGCGCTCGCGGAGAGCTATCCGGCCGCGCTCATCGCCCGGGGAGTGGTCGGGATCGGCGACGCGATGACGTTCATCTGCGTGCTGCGGCTGGTCAGCAGCTGGTTCCCGCTGCGCCGGATCCCGCTGATCACCCAGCTGACCGGCACCCTGGGCCAGCTGGGTGCCGTGGCCTCGGCCGTGCCGCTGACCTGGGCCCTGGCCAGCTTCGGCTGGACCCGGGCCTACCTCGGCGCCGCCTCGATCGGGCTCCTGCTCGCCGTCGCCGTGCTGGTGCTGCTCCACGACGACCCCGCCGGCCGCAACGTGCGCGGACCGCGGCTGTCGCTGTTCTCGGTGCGCGAGAGCCTGTCGCTGTCCTGGGCCCAGCCCGGCACCCGGCTGGGCTTCTGGATGCACTTCACCTCGCAGTTCAGCGCGACCACGCTGGGACTGCTCTGGGGCTACCCGTTCCTGGTCCGCGGCGAGGGCAGGTCGCCGGAGACCGCGGGGCTGTTGCTCACCGTCATCGTGGTGGCAGTGATGGCCTCCGGCCCGGTGCTCGGCTGGCTCGTCGGAGCCCATCCGTGGCACCGCTCGACGATGGTGCTCACGATCGTCGCCGCGATCGCGGGCGTCTGGACCGTCGTGCTGGCCTGGCCGGGTCAGGCGCCGTTGCCCCTGCTGGTGCTGCTGATGCTGGTGGTCGGGGTGGGCGGACCGGCCTCGGTGATCGGCTTCGACGTCGGGCGGACCTCCAACCCGACCCACCGGCTGGCCAGCGCCACCGGGATCATCAACCAGGCGGGCTTCGGCGCGAGCCTGTGCCTGGTGGTGGCGATCGGGCTGGTCCTCGACTGGCGTACGCCCGGAAGCAGCGCCGACTACTCACCTGACACCTTCCGCTGGGCGATGAGCCTGCAGTACGTGCTCTGGGTCGGCGGGGCGATCCAGATCGTGCGCTACCGCCGTCGCACCCGCGCGCTGCTGCTGCTCAACGGCGGCGGACCGTCACGCGGGCCCGCCCCGGACGGTGCCGGCCCGGTCCAGCCAGGCACGCTCGGCTGAGATCTGTTCCGTGCCCTCTGCGCGCGCCATCCCTGTCCGGTCCGAGCCGAGCGGGTCTCCGCACCCGATCCCGAGAACCGCGGGCTCGGCGGGCCACGGCGACCGGGTCGCGCCGTACGATGCCCGCACGGGCCGGTGGATGCCGGTCACGGCAGCACCGGCAGGGTGGGCACTCAGGGGGACTGCGGACTGTGTTCGGGGAGGGCGCGTGGAAGTGGATGCTGACGGGACCGGTGACAGCGAGTGAGTGAGCCTGACCGGGTCGCTGGTCCGGGAGGTGGCTCGTGGCGGGTCGCCAACGTCGTGCTCATGCTGGCGGCGCTGTCCCTGCTCGCGGCCACCGTCCTGCTGCTCACCAAGGGTGCTGCGTCGACGCCGGACGACTCGCGCGCCGAGGCGCTCTCGCGCCAGTACGAGACGGTCACCGCTGCCGCCACGGCCCAGACCGAGGCGTTCCTGACGGTCGACTACAAGGACATGGACCCGCTGATCGAGAAGGTCCTCGACGGTGCCACCGGCACCTTCGAGGAGCAGTACGAGAAGGGCAAGGCCGACCTCAAGGCCTCGACGCAGCGATCCCAGGCGGTGTCGAGCGGCGAGGTGCTCTCCGTTGGTGTCGCCGACATCGATGCCGACAACGCCGTGGTGCTCGTGGCCGCCGACTCCGAGGTGACGAACGGGTCCACCCAGGGCAAGGCGCAGCCGCGCTACTACCGCCTCGAGCTGACCATGGTCCGCCAGGGCGACCGGTGGCTCACCTCCGACCTCCAGTTCGTGGGCTGATGATGAGCCAGACACCTGCGCCTGAGCAGAAGACGGCGGTCCCGTTCCTGGCAAGCCGTCGGCTGCTGCGGATGCTGGTCGCGCTGTGCCTGGTGCTGGCGATCGCTGCCGGCTACTCGTGGTGGCGCGCCGAGGACCCGGGCAATGGAACTGCACCGGACGGCGCGATCACCTCGGCCCGGGCGCGCGATGCCGGCATGCAGGCAGCCACCGGGCTCACCCAGAAGGTGCTCTCCTACGACTGGAAGTCCCTCGACGCGGACGTCAAGGCCGCGGAGGCCGTCCTGGCCCCGAGCTTCCGGGGTGAGTACGCCAGGACGATGGCCGAGGTCAGGGACCAGACGATCAAGAACCAGGTGAAGCTGGACGCCTCGGTGGTCGCGACCTCGATCGTCTCCGCCACCCAGGACAGGGTCGTGGCCCTGGTGTTCGTCAACCAGGTCACCACGGCCAAGGGCTCGGGCAACGAGCGCCGGGACCAGAACCGGGTGCTGGTCACCTTGACCCGGCATGGGGGAGAGTGGCGCGTGTCGAAGATGGACGCGCTCTGATAAACTAGAACGCGTTCCAGTTCTGCTCCGTGTCGAAAGGATGCCGATGTCAGAGGCCGTGAGCGGTTCGGGCGTGCCGCCGAGGGTGGAGACCGACGTGCTCATCGTCGGTGCCGGCCCCGCCGGGCTCTTCGGCGCCTACTACACGGGCTTTCGAGGCATGAGCGTCACCGTGGTCGACTCGCTGCCCGAGCTCGGCGGACAGGTCTCGGCCCTCTATCCGGAGAAGTCGATCCTCGACGTCGCGGGCTTCCCGAACGTGCTCGGTCGCGAGCTGGTCGAGCAGCTGGTCGAGCAGGCCTCCAGCGCCAAGCCGACCTATCTGCTCGGTCGCACCGCCGCCGCCCTGACCGTCGACGACGACGTCGTCAGGATGGAGCTCGACGACGGCACCGTCGTACGCGCCAAGGTCATGATCATCACGGCCGGCATCGGGAAGTTCACCCCGCGCCCGCTCCCGGCGGGCGAGGGCTGGGAGGACCGCGGGCTGGTCTTCTTCGTCCCCTCGTTCGCGGAGTACGCCGGTCGCGACGTGGTGATCGTCGGTGGCGGGGACAGCGCGTTCGACTGGGCGCACCACCTCGAGCCGATCGCTTCCACGGTGACGCTCGTGCACCGGCGCGACCAGTTCCGTGCCCATCAGGCCACCGTCGACGCCGTGCTCGCCGGCAGGACCGAGGTGATCACCAAGGCCCAGGTCACCGCCCTGCACGGAAACCATCGCGTGGAGAGCGTCGAGATCACCACCGCCGAGGGCGAGGTCCTGGTGCGGCCAGCGCAGTCCGTGGTCGCGGCGCTCGGCTTCGTCGCCGACCTCAGCGCGATGCAGGAGTGGGGCGTCGAGTTCGAGAAGCGGCACATCAAGGTCGACACCGCCATGCGCACCAACCTCCCGAGGGTCTTCGCGGCCGGCGACATCACGGAGTACGACGGCAAGGTGCGACTGATCGCCGTGGGCTTCGGCGAGGTGGCGACCGCGGTCAACAACGCAGCCGTCCTGGTCGACCCCGCCGCCCACGTCTTCCCGGGCCACTCCAGCGAAGGGTCGTGACCGGGACGGGGCGGCCCGCAGCAGGTCGCAGGTGGCACCGCCGAGACGTCGCAGATGAACAGCTGAGAGCTGCCCAGACGTCGCAGATGAACAACGGCGCGTGCGGTCGGGTCGGCCTACCACCGGGACCGTCGTTCATCTGCGACGTGTCGAGGCAGATGGAGCGTTCATCTGCGACGTGTCAGCGCAGGATCAGCTGGACGGCGGTGTCGAGGTGCTCGCTCACCTGCTCGGCGGTGGAGCGACCGGTGACCCAGGCGACGAGCGCGGCCAGCCACACGTCGCTGATCACGCGGGCGACGGCGATCTCGTGGTCGGTGGGCTCGACGCCCTCGACGTAGGCGTCGCCCTGGAGCGCCCGGTGGAGGATCGAGGTCAGCCGCAGGCCGACCACGTGGATCTCGCCGGCGACGCTGGCGTCGGCGAACATGAAGGCGCGGGTGAGGGCCTCGGTGAGGTGCGGGTCGCGCTGCAGCCCCCGGGTGGCCCTGGTGAGCACGTAGGTGACGCGCTCGGCCGGCGTCCCGCCCGGGATCGTACGACGCCCCAGGTTGGCGTCCGTCTCCTCGAACTGGCGGGCCAGTGCCGAGACGAGCAGGTGGATCTTCGAGGGGAAGTAGCGGTAGAGCGTGCCCAGGGCCACGTCGGCCCGCTCGGCGACCGATCGCATCTGGACGGCGTCGAAGCCACCTTGGGAGGCGAGGGCGACAGTGGCGTCGAGGATGCGGCGTCGACGTTCGCGCTGGGCTGCCGAGCCGAGGTCGTCGTGGGTCAGAGAGCTGATGGTGGCCAAGATCTCAACCTCCCGGACGTGCCATCCAGGGCTCGGGGCCGCAGACTGACCTGCGAACCTGCAGTCCGAGGCTACCAGTCTGCTCCGGCATAATAGAAACACGTTCCAGTTATTCAGCATCGGTCCCACACCGGAGAAGAGCCCGGCTCGGGGCCCGGGAAGGCGCCTCTTGCGCATCGCACTCTTGTCCTATCGCAGCAAGCCGCACTGTGGCGGCCAGGGCGTCTACGTCCGTCACCTCAGCAGGGAGCTGGTCGCGCTCGGTCACACCGTGGAGGTGTTCTCGGGCCAGCCGTACCCCGAGCTGGACGCGGGCGTCACGTTGACCAAGGTGCCCAGCCTCGACCTCTACCGCGAGCCCGACCCGTTCCGCACCCCCAAGCCGTCGGAGATCCGCGACCTGATCGACGTCGAGGAGGTCGTGACGATGTGGACGGCTGGCTTCCCCGAGCCGAAGACGTTCAGCAAGCGGGTCGCCCGGCTGCTCGCCGAGCGGCGCGGCGACTTCGACGTCGTGCACGACAACCAGGTGCTCGGCTACGGGATGCTGGACATCGCCGCGATGGGGTTCCCGCTGATCACCACGATCCACCACCCGATCACCTTCGACCGGCGCGTCGACATCGAGGCCGCGCCGACGCGGCGCAAGAAGCTCTCCCTTCGCCGGTGGTACGGCTTCCTGCGGATGCAGGGCAGGGTCGCCCGCGCCGTCGGCAGGATCCTCACCGTCTCGGAGTCGAGCAGGCGCGACATCGCCACCGACTTCGGCGTCGACCCGGCGAACCTCCAGGTCATCCCGCTCGGTGTCGACGACGTGTTCGTGCCGCCGACGACGCCCAGGGTGCCGGGACGCATCGTGGCGATGGCCAGCGCCGATGCTCCGATGAAGGGGATCGCCACCCTGCTGGAGGCCTTTGCCAAGCTGCGCACCGAGCGCGACCTCGAGCTCGTGCTCGTGACCAGGCCCACTCCCGGCGGCCGCACCGAGCAGCTGATCGACCGGCTCGGCATCAACGGGCACGTCAGCTTCGTCAGCGGCATCAGCGACGCGGAGCTGGTCGAGGTGATGGGATCGGCCGAGGTGGCCTGCGTGCCGTCGCTCTACGAGGGCTTCTCGCTGCCGACCGCCGAGCTGATGGCCTGCGAGACCCCGCTCGTGGTCAGTCGTGCCGGCGCCATCCCCGAGGTCGTCGGTCCCGACGGCGAGTGCGCAGACCTGGTCACGCCCGGCGACGTCGGCGAGCTGACCGTCGCCCTCGCGGCGATGCTCGACGACCCCGAGCGCCGGGACCGGATGGGTCGCGCCGGGCGCCGCCGGGTGCAGGAGCGGTTCAGCTGGCGTGCGGTGGCTGCGGCCACCGCAGCGGCGTACGAGGAGGTGATCGGGGTCCCGACAGCCCCGGCCACCGATGCGGCAGGCTCCACCACCACAGCGACAACCGAGGAGATCGTGCCGTGCTGACCGTTGACTTCAACCGACTCGGGCTCAAGCCGGGCGACCGGGTGATCGACATGGGGTGCGGCGCGGGCCGGCACGCCTTCGAGATGTACCGCCGGGGCGCCGACGTCATCGCGCTCGACCAGGACGCCGACGAGCTGTCCCGGGTCTCCGACCTCTTCATGGCGATGCGGGAGGCCGGCGAGGTGCCCGAGGGTGCCGAGGCCGACGTCAAGCAGGGCGACGCCCTCGCGCTGCCCTTCGCGGACGGTGAGTTCGACCGGGTCGTGGCCTCCGAGGTGCTCGAGCACATCCCGGACGACGAGGCTGCGATCGCCGAGCTGGTCCGCGTGCTGCGTCCCGGCGGCACGATGGCCGTGACGGTCCCGCGCTGGCTGCCCGAGAAGATCTGCTGGGCACTGAGCGACGCCTACCACGAGGTCGAGGGCGGCCACGTCCGGATCTACACCGACGACGAGCTGATCGGCAAGCTGCAGCACGCCGGGATGGTGTTCCAGGGCAAGGACCACGCCCACGGGCTGCACTCGCCCTACTGGTGGCTCAAGTGCGCGGTCGGCGTCGACAACGGGGACAACCCGCTGGTGAAGGCCTACCACCAGGTGCTGGTCTGGGACATCATGCGGACGCCGCGCTGGAGCACCCTGACCCGTGGTGCCGAGAAGATGCTCAACCCGCTGATCGGCAAGAGCATGGTGCTCTACCTGCACAAGCCCGCATGAGCCTGCGACGCCAGCCGGCCACCCACGACATCCCGGCGGTGCCGGGGGTGCTGACCAGCGCCCAGGTGGCGGCGACGGCTGCGTCGATAGCCCGCATGCAGGAGGACGACGGAGCCATCCCGTGGACCGTGGGCGAGCACGTCGACGTGTGGAACCACGTCGAGTCTGCGATGGCGCTGCTCGTCGCAGGCGAGGTGGATGCAGCCCACGCCGCCTACGAGTGGTGCGCGCGTCACCAGCGCCACGACGGGTCCTGGCCGATGAAGATCGTGGCCGGGCAGGTCGAGGACACCAGTGCCGAGACCAACATGTCCGCCTACCTGGCGGTGGGCGTCTGGCACCACTGGCGGCTCCGGCGCGACCTCGCGTTCGTGGAGCACCTGTGGCCCGTCGTACGCCGCGGGCTGGACTTCGTGGTCGGGATGCAGCTGCCCTTCGGTGGCATCGCCTGGGCGCAGGAGTGGCGCGATGGCACGCCGTCCCGGGTCAACGCCGACGCCCTGCTCGCAGGCTCCTCGAGCATCTACCAGTCGCTCCGCGCGGGGGTGGCGCTCGCCGCGCTGATGGACGACCCCCAGCCGGACTGGGAGCTCGCAGGTGGCCGCCTCGGTCACGCGCTGCGCGAGCACCGCGACCGTTTCCTGGACAAGTCCACGTTCTCGATGGACTGGTACTACCCGGTGCTGGGTGGCGCGGTCCGCGGGCAGGCCGGCATCAAGCTGATCGGGTCACGCTGGGACGACTTCGTGGTGCCAGGACTCGGCATCCGGTGCGTCGACACCAACCCGTGGGTCACCGGCGCCGAGACCTGCGAGCTGGTGATGGCGCTGGACTGCCTCGACGACCGGGCCCGCGCGCTCCAGCTGTACGCCGACATGCAGCACCTGCGCCACGAGAACGGCAGCTACTGGACCGGCTTCGTCTACGGCGACGACGTCAACTGGCCGGGGGAGCAGACCACCTACACCGCGGCGGCGGTCATCCTCGCGGCCGACGAGCTCTCCCGCACCTCGCCCGCCTCGGGGATCATGCGTGGCGACACGCTCGCGGCGCCGTTCCGGGAGATCGGTCTGAAGTGCGGCTGTGCCGACGAGGCGTCAGCCGACGCCTTCTCCCGCCACTCCTGAGACCCGGGTCAGCGCCCGCATCGACCCCACCGTGCCGGCCGGCACGAACGCGCCGCCAGCGACCGCGCGCTGCCACACGTGGAAGGGCGCCTGGCCGCCGTCCTCAGGGCGCTCGAAGACGTCGTGGATCACCAGCGCACCGCCGGGCAGCACCCAGCGAGCGAACCCCGAGTAGTCGCCCTGCGCAGGTTCCTCGGCGTGGCCGCCGTCGATGAAGAGCAGGGCAAGAGGGGTGCGCCAGTGCGCCGCCACGGTGGTGGACCGTCCGACCACTGCCACCACCTCGTCCTCGAGGCCGGCGTTCGCGATCGCCCTCCGGAAGACCGGGAGGGTGTCCATCAGCCCCAGCTCCGGGTCGACCAGGCTGGGGTCGTGGTGCTCCCAGCCGGCCTGGTTCTCCTCGGAGCCTCGGTGGTGGTCGACGGTGAAGAACACGCTCCCCGTCGCCCGAGCCGCGGCGCCGAGATAGATCGCCGACTTGCCGCAGTAGGTGCCGACCTCCAGGCCCGGTCCGCTGCCGAGGTGCTCGGTGCCGAGCCGGTGCAGGAAGGTGCCCTCGTCCTCGGGCATGAAGCCCTTGGCCGCGCGGGCGTGGGCGAGCAGATCGGCCGGCATCTCGGTCACGGCGGCAGCCTAGGCGACCGCTCGGAGCCGGCATCAGCCCGCGATCCTCCGCCTACCCCGCGGCTGAGTCCCGCTCGGCCTGTGTCCGCAGGAACGCGGCACGGTGGTGCAGCAGCCAGCGTTCGACGGCCTTGATCACGTGGTGGCTGCGGATCGACCCGAACACCTCGAAGGCGTGCTGCGTGCCCGGGAACTCCGCGTAGGTGACGGTCGCCTTCGACTCGTCCTTGAGGCGCTGCACGAAGATGCGGGCCTGCTGGACGTCGACGAGCGAGTCGTTGCCGCCGTGCAGCACGAAGAAGTCGGGGGCGTCGGGCGAGACGTGCGCCAGCGGTGAGGCCTTGACGAAGTCGTCGAGGTGCCGGGACGGATCCTTTCTGAACACCCGCGGGCCGAGGAAGTAGTCGCGCATCGCCAACGCGCTCCGCTCGCCGCTGAGACCTGCCATGTCGTAGATCCCGTAGAACGGCACGCAGCCCGCGACGCTGGTGTCGGCGTCCTCGAAGCCGGGTTGGTACTCCGGCTCGCCGGGCGTGAGCGCGGCGAGTGCGGCGAGATGACCACCGGCACTGCCGCCGGTCACCACGAGGTAGGCGGGGTCGCCGCCGTAGGCGCCGATGTGCTCGCGGGTCCAGGCGATGGCCTTCTTGACGTCGATGATCTGGGCCGGGAACGGGTGCTTGGGCGCGAGCCGGTAGTTCATCGCCACGCAGACCCAGCCGCGCTGAGCCATCCGGTTCATCAGCAGCAGCCCCTGCTCCTCCTTCTTCCCGATCGTCCAGCCCCCGCCGTGCACCTGCACGAGCACGGGGGCGTTGGTCAGGTCGGCGCCCTTGCGACGGTAGATGTCGAGGCGGGCGCGCCTGCCGCCGGTCGTGTAGTTGATGTCGCGGATCACCTCCACGTCGGGCTTGGCCATCTTGAACGGTCGGGCCAGCTCGGCCAGCGAGGTCTTCAGCCCAGCCATGTCGTAGGGCTCCTCGAGCGCGTCGAGGTAGTCGGACCCGAGCCCGTCCTGCAGCGTGCTCTCCACGTGTGAGGCCGCCCGGTGGGCGTTCCAGGTCAGGTAGCCGAGACCCCCGGTCGCGATCCCGGCGAGCAGGAGCCCGCTCCGGCTCGCCGCGCCGTTGCGTCGGCGGCGTACCAGCGCCTCGGCGGCGGTGTCGGCAGCCGTGAACGCCAGCAGCTGGGGGGCCAGCTCGCTGGCCAGCCACCCGGCGAAGAACCCCGGCATCGAGGTGTAGCGCCCCCGCAGCGGACGGATCGCGTTCGCGGTCAGTGCGGCGATGACGAGCTGTCGGCTGCGGTAGGACATGTGCTGCAGGCTAGTGGGACCGGCTCACCCCGGGTTGCCAGGAGCACGCCGACCGGGCACCCAAGGTTGCCAGGAGCACGCCGACCGGGCACCCAAGGTTGCTAGGAGCACGCCGACCGGGCACCCAAGGTTGCCATGAGCACGCCGACCGGGCACCCCGGGTTGCCAGAGGCATGCCGACTGGGCACCCCGGTTATTGGCCCGCAACCAGAGCTGCCCGGTCGGCGACCCACCCGCAACCAGAGCTGCCCGGTCGGCGGCCCCCTGGCAACCAGAACTGCCCGGTCGGCGGACCCCTGGCAACCAGAGCTGCCCGGTCGGCGAGTTAGCGGGGGACAGGACTGACGCTAGACTCGGCGGCTGCGGCGCCCCGGACATCCCCGGCTCCGGCCACCCGTGCCCAAGACATCTGCCCGATGACCACAGCTCCCTGACGACGAAGGTGCGAGACAACCGCATGGCAACGACGAACGACCTGAAGAACGGCATGGTGCTCAACCTCGACGGCCAGCTCTGGCAGGTCATCTGGTTCCAGCACCACAAGCCCGGCAAGGGCGGCGCCGTCGTGCGCTCGAAGCTGAAGAGCATCAGCTCGGGCAAGACCGTCGACAAGACCTTCAACGCCGACGTCAAGGTCGAGGTGGCCAACGTCGACAAGCGGACGATGCAGTACCTCTACAACGACGGTGTCTCCTTCGTGTTCATGGACACCGGCACCTTCGAGCAGCTCGAGGTCCCGCCGGAGGTCGTCGGCGATGCCACGAACTTCATGCTCGAGAACCAGGAGGCGATCGTCGCCACCAACGACGGGGTCGTGCTCTACATCGAGCTGCCCGCGTCGGTCGAGCTCGAAGTGCAGTACACCGAGCCCGGCCTGCAGGGCGACCGGTCCACCGGCGGCACCAAGCCGGCCACCCTCGAGACCGGTCACCAGATCAACGTGCCGCTGTTCATCACGACCGGCGAGCGGATCAAGGTGGACACCCGGGACTCGTCGTACCTGGGCCGCGTCAGCAGCTGATGGCCGCACGGACCAAGGCCCGCAAGCGGGCCCTCGACATCATCTACGCCTCCGAGATGCGCAACCGGTCGACGGCCGAGGCGCTCGAGCAGCTCAAGGAGGAGGGCCCGGTCAACGAGTACACCACCGTGCTCGTCCAGGGAGTGACCGAGCACTGGACCCGGCTCGACGAGGTCATCTCCACCTACGCCCGCGGCTGGACCCTCGACCGGATGCCGGCCGTGGACCGCAACGTCCTGCGGATGGCGATCTTCGAGGTGCTCTACGTCGACGAGGTTCCGTTCGCGGTGGCCGTCTCCGAGGCGCTGCACCTCGTCCGCGAGCTGTCCACCGACGAGTCCCCGGCGTTCGTCAACGGCGTGCTCGGCAACATCGTGCGCGACCGCGACTCGCTGCTCTCGGTCGAGTGACGACGTCGGGCAGGATGGTCGCGTGACTCCCGACCCAGTGCAGGCTCAGCTCGCGCTCCCGACGGGGTGGAGCGCCCGCGTCCCCGGCCTGGACGACCTCGACGCCCTGGTGGCACTGCGGGGAGCCGACCGGCTCGCGTTCACGGGCTCGGACTCCGTCGATCGTGAGGCCGTGGAGTCGGAGATCGCCGGCCCGGCGTCCTGGACGCGCCGGCAGCTGATCGCCCTCGACCCTGAGGACCGGCCGCGTGCGTGGATCACCGTCCACGACCGGGCCGCGGGACGCACCATGGTGATGGTGTACGTCGACCGCTCCACCTCCGAGGCGAACACCGTGGCGGCCGCGCTCTACGCCTGGGCGGAGGAGCAGGCCCGCGAGATCTGCATCCTGCGTGAGGTCACCGCCACCCGCCTCGATGCCAGCCCCTTCGCCGAGGACCGGGTCCAGCAGGGATGGCTGGCCGACGCGGGCTACGACAAGCGCCGCACCTGGCCGCAGATGACCCGCCCGGTCGCGCCCGAGGAGGCCACGTCGCTGCCCGAGCCGCGCGACGGCGTCACCGTCCGCCGGGTCGCCAGCCACGACAACGGTCTGCCCGTGGCCGGTGACCTGCACCTCGTCCACGAGATGCTGGAGTCCTCCTTCGAGGACCACTTCAACTCCTACCGGGAGAGCTTTCCCGAGTTCGTCCAGCGGCTGCGGGAGGACCCCGGCCACCGCTGGGACCACTGGTGGCTGGCCTTCGTCGAGGGCGACGACGGGGAGCCCCTGGCCGCTGGGGCACTGGTCGGCACGGTGCTCCGGGCCAACGACGCGGGCCACGAGGGCAGCTACATCGAGTACATCGGCGTGCACCGGCACGCCCGAGGACGCGGCGTCGCCAAGGCGCTGCTGCACACCGTGATCGCCGATGCCGCCGAGCGGGGCCGCGACCGGGTGGGACTGGAGGTCGACGCGGACTCCCCGACCGGCGCCGACGGGCTCTACCGCGCGATGGGCTGGACGACGACCTACGTCCTCGAGTCGTGGTTCAAGGATCTCGACTTCGGCGAGTGATCCCGAGCAGACTCTCCCGTCGCTTGACCGTTGCTGGCAGAGTCACTCCTTGTGAACGATCCCGAGATCATGGGCCGCAAGGCCGAGCAGAGCGACTGGCTCGACCACGCCGTACGCATCGGCCTGATCGCCTACGGCGTGGTGCACCTGTTGATCGGCTGGCTGGCCGTCCAGCTGGCTCTCGGCGACCGCGGCGAGGAGGCCAGTGCCACCGGCGCCCTGCACGAGCTGGCCCAGAAGCCGTTCGGCCAGACGATGGTCTGGGCCGTCGCGCTGGGCATGCTGCTGCTCGTCGTCTGGCGGGTCATCGAGGCAGCCTTCGGCCACCAGGAGGAGGACGGAGGCGACCGCACCCGCAAGCGTCTCGTCTCGGTCCTGAAGGCAGGCATCTACGGCGCCCTCGGGGTGACCGCCCTGCGGGTCGCCACCGGGAGCGGCAGCTCGGGATCCGGGTCCAAGGGCACCACCGCCAAGGTGATGAACCTCCCCGGCGGCCAGTGGCTCGTGGTGGCGGTTGGCCTCGCGATCCTCGGGTACGCCGCCGTGACGGCCTGGCGTGGTTGGCAGGAGAAGTTCACCGAGCATCTCGAGCATGAGGGGAAGGCCGGCAAGGACGGCACCGCCTACGTGCTGCTCGGCAAGGTCGGCTACATCGCCAAGGGCATCTCCTTGGCCATCGTGGGTGGCCTGTTCTGCTACGCGGGCTTCACCCACGAGGCGAACAAGTCGGGGGGCCTGGACCAGGCGTTGCAGAAGGTCCTGAAGCAGCCCTTCGGCCCCTACCTGCTGATCGCGATGGGGATCGGGATCGCCTGCTACGGCTTGTTCTGCTTCGCCCGCGCCCGCCACCTCGACCGCTGACCCCGTCCCCGTCACGACGACGCCGGTCGGGCCCCCCGACACGCCTCATCCCACCGACGTCGCAAACCCCCGGGAGAGGCCGACGATGCCGGTCACCGACATCCAGACCATGAGCAGCATGAAGACCGGGAACATCGCGAACTCGGTGGCGGCGCTCAGGCCACCGACCATCGCGAGGGCGCCCAGCACGCCCAGGGCCTGACCGCTCCACGCCAGCGCCCCCGGCAGCACGCCGGCCCGGTGCAGCACCCTGCAGGCGGGCACCAGGGCGACGGGCAGCAGGTAGAGCAGCTTGAAGTGCGCCCACCAGCCGAGGGCGTACATCCAGCCCTGGGTGGCGCCGTCGATGTCGCCGGTGAGCGTGATGCTCGCCGACACCAGCGCCATCGTCAGCAGCATGATCGTCGCCATCCCGGCGCCCCCGGCCAGGGTCAGCTGCGCAGTCACCCGACCAGCGGTGGTACGACGTACGAGCGCGGCCAGCGCGGCGAAGAAGACCAGCAGTGCGACGGCTCCGAACGAGTGCGCGATCGTCTGGGCCTGCTGGGCGGCGACGTGTGCCTCGAAGAACCGTGTCACGACAGCGGGATCCTCGGGCATGGTCCCCGGGCCGAGGTCGAGGGAGGCGTGCGGGACCAGGAGCACGGGCAGCAGGATCGCCGTGAACGCGACGCCGCTGACGCCGAGCACCAGGTCGCGGGACCGGGTCCCTTGGGGAGCCGGGGAGTCGGCTGGGAGGGAAGGTGCGGTGGCGGGGTCGACCGTGGTCATGGCTGGTCCTCTCGGCAGTGGTGATCGTCGGAGTGGTGATCGTTGGTCCGGACGCTAGGAGCCGCGCGGGGCGCGCCAGAAGCCTGCTGGCCGCCGACCTGGGTGGGCGCAGGCGGAGCCCGTGGACGGGCTGGCCACACCGGGGAAGGCGGTCAGCCTCAGTGACGCGGAGGGCAGCGACCGCCACAATGACGTCCATGGTCAGTCTCGCGGCACCTGCCGGCCGGGTGAGCCTGCTGCCGCGCGTCACGGTCGGCGTGACCGCGTCCGGCTACGTCGCCGCCGTGGTCGCGCTCGTGACGGCCGTCCGGGCGGATGCGCTGACGCTGGTGGGCGCGATCGTGCTCCCGCTGGCCTGGCTGGTTGCCGCCTCCCTGGCGGTGCGGGCGCGGCCCGAGCATCCAGCGGCTCTGCTCTTCGCCTCTCTCGGGGCCGGGCACCTGGTCGGCATCGCGATGGGCCTGCCGCTGTCGCTGGACCCCTCCCTGGACGGCTGGGGTCCGTGGGTTCTGAACCTCGGTTCGCTGCTGTGCTTCGGCCTGGGGTTCGCCGCGCTGGGCGCGTTCCTGGCGACCTACCCCAGTGGTCGACCTTCCTCGGCCCCCGAGCGGTGGTTCGTCCGGGCCGGCTTCGCCCTCGTGGCGGCGCTGACCCTGGCTGCCACGCTCACTCGCGAACGGGTCGAGCTGGTCGTCGAGGGGGAGCGCGCGACGATGCCGGCACCGCCGGGGCTTCCCCTCGCCGAGGTGGCGGTGCCCTCGTTCGGGGTGGTGCCGCTGCTGGTCGTGGTGGGGGCGGTGCTGCTGATCCTGCGCGGGCGACGCGCCACGGGCATCGAGCGCCGGCAGCTCACCTGGGCAGCGGGGGCAGGCGGTCTGCTCGCCCTGATGATCGCCCTCAGCGCCTCGTTGAGCCCGGTGCTGCCCGAGGTGGTGATCACGGTGATCTTCCTGACCGTGGCCTCCGCCATCCCGTTCGTGCTGCTGGCCGGGCTGGTGCGCTACCGGCTGATGGAGGTCGACCTCTACGTGACCCGCACGTTGGCCGGCGGCGCCGTCGTGGTGATCGTGCTGGCGGCCTATGCCCTGCTGGCGGCGCTGACGGCCGACAACCGCGTGGTCACCGCCGCCCTGGTGGTGGTCGCTGCACTCACTGGCATCCCGTTGCTCCGGCTGCTCTCCAAGGGACTGGACCGGTGGTTCTCCGGAGGTCGTGTCCGCGGGCAGGCGCTGCTGCGGCAGCTCGCCGACTCCTTCGACTCGGCGTACGGCGAGGACATCGCGGGCCGGACCGTCGAGACGGTGGCCGAAGGACTCGACGTGTCCTGGGTCCGGCTCGTCTCGGGCGAGCTGGTCGCGAGCGCCGGTGGACCTCCCGGCGAGCCGGAGCTCACCGTCCCGCTGCAAGCCGGTCCCGACGTGGTCGGGCGGCTCGAGTGCGGGCCGCGCCACGGTGGTTGGTCAGCCGCCGAGGTCCGCGAGGTCGAGCTGCTGTGCCATCACGCTGCGCTGGCGCTGCACAACGCCGAGCTCAGCAGTCGGCTGGCTGCCCAGGTCGAGGAGCTGCGTGCCTCCAGGCTGAGGATCGTGCGGGCCGAGCTCGACGTACGCCGCCGACTGGAGCGCGACCTGCACGACGGCATCCAGCAGCAGGTGGTCGCGCTGATCGCCCACCTCGGTGCGCTGCGCGTGATGATCGCGACCGACTCCCCGGTGGCACCGGTGGTGGCCAAGGCCCAGGAGCAGGCCGGGCTCTGCCTCAGCGACCTGCGCGCGGTGATCGGTGGCGTGCACCCACCGGTGCTGATGGATCAAGGCGTGGTCGAGGCGGTGGAGTCCCGCATCGGCCTGCTGCCGGTCCCGGTCCGCGTCCGGTCCGAGCTGGAGCAGCGCTACCCCGCGGAGACGGAGGCTGCGGCCTACTACGTGGTCTCCGAGGCCCTGACCAACGTGGTCAAGCACGCGGCTGCGGGCGCGGCCGAGGTGTGCTTCGCCCCCGGCCCGGCCGGCGCCCTCCGCGTGAGCGTCAGCGACGACGGCATCGGGATGGCACCGGAGCAGGTCCGGCGCGGCCTGAACACCCTGCGCGACCGGGTGGAGACCCTCGGCGGCGAGCTGGCTGTGGAGTCCGGGCCGGGTGGGACCTGCGTGCGTGCCACGCTGCCTTCCGCGGAGGCGACTGCCGATGTCTGAGGTGAGGACCGACAAGCTGCGGGTGGTGCTCGCCGAGGACCACTACCTCGTGCGCGAGGGCACCCGGCAGCTGCTCGAGCTGGGCGGTCAGGTCGAGGTCTGCGCCGCTGTGGGGACGGCACAGGACCTGCTCGAGGAGGTGCGCCGCGACCCACCCGACGTCGTGGTCACCGACATCCGGATGCCGCCCACGCACGGCATGGAGGGCATCGAGGCGGCGCTGCAGATCCGGTCGGAGCACCCGGACATCGGGGTGGTCGTGCTCTCCAACCATGCCGACGAGACCTACGCGCTGGCGCTGTTCGCCGAGGGAACCGCGGGACTGGCCTACCTGCTCAAGGAACGGGTCGGCGACCTCGACGAGCTGACCCGGGCGATCACCGAGACCCATGCCGGTCGCAGCGTCGTGGACCCGGTCGTGGTCGACGCCCTGGTGCGGCGGCGTACGCGTCAGGACCGGCCCGGGCTCTCCGAGCTCACCGACCGGGAGCGCGAGGTCCTGGGGCACATGGCGTCGGGCCGGAGCAACTCCGCGATCGCCGAGGCCGTCAGCCTGAGCCGCTCGGCGGTCGAGAAGAACGTCAACGCGATCTTCGCCAAGCTGGGCCTGGTCGACGAGCCCAGCACGCACCGCCGCGTCGCGGCGGTCGTCGCGTTTCTGGCCGATCGCTAGCATCGCCGCGTCGAGCCCATCCGGACCCGGCGGATCTCCGGGAGCGGGTGCCCAGATGCCTCGACAGCGCTTCAGCGGCGCCATCGCCGGCGTCGGTTCGTCCAGCGGCGTGCGGGTCGTGGTGGGGCGTTGGCAGTCCTCTCCTCTGGGCGCCTTCGCCGACGTCATGCTCGCCGAGCCCGACGGCACCCGGGTGCTGCTCGCGCCGAGCGCCGAGGTGGCGGAGTTCGTCTCCACCACCTACCACTTCGACCGGGTCGAGATCGGCCCCGTCGAGGTCACCGGCGGCGACACCAGGTGGCAGGTGACCGCCCCCGGCCTGGTCCTCGACCTCGACCTCGGCCCTCGGCCGGTGCTGGGATGGTTGCTTCGCCTGGTGCCGCAGCGGTTGGCCACCGCACCCGCGTGGGCGGCCGTCACCGACCCCGTCGCGCGGGTGCTGCTGCGCGGCGTGCGGACCAGGGGGACGGCCGGAAACGGCCGGCGGGAGTACTACGGCGCCACCGACCTGCACGGGGTCACCTCTGCCTCGGGCACCTGGCGTGGCGGGGACCTCGGCCGGCTCGCGCCGGTGACGCCCGAGCCCGGCTTCGGGTTCGGGTCCACGCCCCGGCGACCGTCGGTGACCAGCGCTGGTCACGACGGTCGTCCTCGACCCGCAGCCTTGACCGGCCCGCTCGACTTGCCCGCTCGACTGGTCCGCTTGACTGGCCCGCTTGACTGACCCACATGACGACGACGTGCGACGTGGTGGTGATCGGACTCGGACCCGGTGGCGAGGCGACGGCGAGCAAGCTCGCCGAAGCCGGGCTCTCCGTCGTGGGTGTCGACGAGCGTCTGGTCGGGGGCGAGTGCCCCTACTACGGGTGCGTCCCGAGCAAGATGATGATCCGCGCGAGCGACGCGATCGCCGAGGCCGGGCGGATCCCCAACCTCGGTGGCGAGGTGGAGGTGCGGCCCGACTGGGGACCGGTGGCAGCCCGGATCCGCGAGCAGGCCACCGACGACTGGGACGACCAGGTAGCGGTCGACCGGCTGGAGGAGGCCGGAGTGCGGTTCGTGCGTGGACACGCGCGGCTCGTCGCGGATCGCACCGTCGAGGTGGACGGGGAGCGCTTCGAGGCCGCACGCGGGGTGGTGCTCAACCCGGGGACGGCCCCTGCGGTGCCACCGATCGACGGGCTCGCGGACACGCCGTACTGGACGAACCGCGACGTGGTGCAGATCGAGTCGGTGCCGGGCTCGCTGATCGTGATCGGCGGGGGAGCCATCGGCGCGGAGATCGCGCAGTCGCTGTCGCGCTTCGGTGCACGCGTCACCGTGCTCGACGTCGCCGAGCGGATCCTCTCGCCCGAGGAGCCTGAGGCCAGCACGCTGCTGGCCGACGTGTTCACGAAGGAGGGCATCCAGGTCCTCACCGGCGTGGGCATCGACTCGGTCGCCTACGAGGACGGGCGCTTCCGGGTCGTCGTGGACGGGCAGACCCTTGACGCGGAGAAGCTCCTGGTCGCGGCCGGACGGCGGCCGAACCTCGCCGACCTCGGACTCGACACGGTCGGCATCGACCCCGAGGCGCGGGTCGTCGAGGTCGACGAGCAGATGCGGGCCGGCGAGGGACTGTGGGCGATCGGTGACGTGACCGGCAAGGGGGCGTTCACGCACATGTCGATGTACCAGTCGGCGATCTGCGTGCGCGACATCCTCGGTCAGGACGGGCACACGGCCGACTACCGGGCCGTCCCGCGGGTGACGTTCACCGACCCCGAGGTCGGGTCGGTCGGGATGACCGAGCAGCAGGCGCGCGACGCCGGACTGACCGTGCGGGTCGGGCAGACCGACCTGGCGACCTCCGCCCGCGGCTGGATCGCCCAGGCCGAGGGCCTGGTGAAGCTGGTCGAGGACGCCGACCGAGGGGTGCTCGTCGGCGCGACGTCCGTGGGCCCCAGCGGCGGCGAGATGCTGGGTCTGCTCACCACAGCCGTCCACGCGGAGGTCACGACCGACACGCTGCGCTCGATGATCTACGCCTACCCGACCTTCCACCGCGCCATCGAGGACGCCCTCGGCAGGATCGAGTGAGCTAGAGCACCAACCGGCGTGCGTGCAGCTCCTCGTACGCCGGCCGGCACGCGCCGGCGACAGCGGCGTCGTGCTGGTTCAGCTCGATGGTGCGCGGTCGCCACTCCTCGAAGCCGGTCGAGCGGGCCACGGCGTCGTACCAGTGCGGCGCCCAGACGCCGTCGGAGTCACGGATCCCCGGCGGCCAGTGCAGCATCCGGTCGGTGAACACGATGCCCACCCAGTCGCACAGCCAGCGCAGGTGCAGCTCCGGCTCGCGCAGGAAGTCGCCGGCGTCGATCACGGGCGTGCCTTCCGGGAGAGCCTCGATGAGCGGCACCTGCTGCAGCAGGCCGATGTCCTCGGGCTCGCACGCCTCCCGCGAGCGGACGTAGGAGGCGACCACCTCGTCCGGGTCGCGGATCAGCAGCACGTTGTGGAAGCCGGCCGTCCATCCGAGGGGCATGTCCTCGGCGATGTGGTGCGTCATCTGCTTGGAGTAGTGGACCGGCGCCGGGTCGTCGGTCGTGAGCGCCCGGACCACCTCGTCGGGTTCGGTCGGCTGGGAGGCGATCACCTCCTCGCGCCCGGGGTGGTCGAGCCCGGTGCGCGCCAGGTAGGCCGCGTAGAACGGCTCGTCGACCACCACCGTGTCGGGGCGGTTCTCCCAGGCCCGCATCATCGCGGTGGAGATGTTGCGCGGGCCGGACCACATGGCCACGCGCACGGTCATCGGCCGGACCTGCCGCCGACGTCGGCGGCGACGTGGGCCTGGTAGAGACCCTGCAACCGCTCGACCACGGGACCGCGCGCGCCGGTGCCGATCGTGCGGCCGTCGACCGTGCGCACCGGCACCACGCCCGCGAAGGTGCCGGTCACGAAGGCCTCGGCGGCGTTGTAGACGTCGGTGAGGCTGAAGGTGGTCTCGCGAGCCGGGATCTCGTTGGCCCGGCACACCTCCAGGACGTTGCCTCGGGTGATGCCGCCCAGGCAGAAGCGGCCGTCCGAGGTCCACACCTCGCCGTCGCGCGTGACGATGAAGAAGTGGGTGCTGTTGCACGTGGCGACGAAGCCGTGCGGGTCGAGCATCAGCGCCTCGTCGGCACCCGCGGTGTAGGCCTGGATGCAGGCCTGGATGTCGTTGAGCTTGCTGTGTGCGTTCAGCTTCGGGTCGAGCGTGTCCGGTGTGGCCCGGCGTACGTGCGTGGTGAACAGCGTGATGCCCTCGGTCACCGTGGCCGGCATCGCCTCCTTGTGCTCGGCGATGATCACCACCGTGGCGGGCCCGATCGTCATCCGCGGGTCCTGGTAGGGCGTCGACTTCACCCCGCGGGTCACCATCAGCCGGATGTGCACGCCGTCGACCATGTCGTTGGCGCGCAGGGTCGCGTAGATGGCGTCGCTGATCTCCTCCCGGGTCATCCCGAGGTCGAGCATCAGGGCGCGGGCGCCCTCCTCGAGCCGGTCGAGGTGCTTGTCGAGGAACGCCGGGTGCCCGCCCGAGACGCGCAGCCCCTCCCAGACCCCGTCCCCGAGCACGAAGCCGGAGTCGAACACCGAGACGACCGCCCGGTGCCGGGGGAGCAGCTCGCCGTTGACCCAGATCAGGATCGTCTCGTTGCGCGGATCATCGGTGTGGTCGTGGGTCCCGGTCGCCATGGCCACACCCTAGGACCCTCGACCGGGCACCCCGGGTTGCAACGGACGCGCCGACCGGGCACCCCGGGTTGCTCCACTGACGCCGACCGGGCACTCGGGGTTGCTCCGAGCCCGCGCCTGGGTGGGTCGGCGTGCGCATGGCCAACCGGAACTGCCCGGTCGGCGTACTAGCCGGTGGCAACCACGGAGCGCCCGGTCGGCGTACGGCGGGCAACCCGGAGCGCCCGGTCGGCGGGTGGGAGCGTCGGGTTGTCCGAAGGCGCACCTGTGCTGCTACTCTCGGCCCCGATCGACATCCTTTAACGAGCCGTCCTGTGAGGCGGAGAAGGAGGTCCGGTGCTGATGGTGCCTACGCGCCCTCTGTCCGAATCATCCGCCCCTGAGGGGGCCACCCTCGAGGGCCGCACCGTCCTCGACGCCCGTGACATCTCCCGGGCACTCACCCGCATCTCGCACGAGATCCTCGAGCGCAACAAGGGCCTCGAGGACCTCGTCCTCCTGGGCATCCCCACACGAGGCATCCACCTGGCCCGTCGGATCGCCGAGCGGATCGCCAAGGTCGAGGGTGCCGAGGTCCCGGTGGGAGCGCTCGACATCACGATGTACCGCGACGACCTGCGCAGCCACCCCACCCGCGGACCCCAGCGCACGGAGATGCCACCGGGGGGTGTCGACGACAAGGTGGTCGTCCTGGTGGACGACGTGCTCTTCTCCGGCCGCACCGTCCGGGCAGCGCTGGACGCGATGAACGACCTCGGTCGGCCGAGGTCGGTGCGCCTCGCGGTGCTCGTGGACCGCGGCCACCGGGAGCTCCCGATCCGCGCCGACCACGTCGGCAAGAACCTGCCCAGTGCCCGCAACGAGCGGGTGATGGTGCACCTCGAGGAGCACGACGGCCACGACGAGGTCCTCATCGCCTCGACCAGTGACACGAACGGAGCCCCGGCATGAGGAAGCACCTGCTCTCCATCGACGACCTCACGGTCGCCGACGTGACCACGCTCTTCGACACGGCCGCCGAGATGCACGACGTGCAGCACCGTCACGTGAAGAAGCTCCCGGCGCTGCGCGGCCGCACGGTCGTCAACCTGTTCTTCGAGGACTCCACCCGCACCCGGTCGTCCTTCGAGATCGCCGGCAAGTGGCTCTCGGCCGACGTCATCAACGTCTCGGCCAAGGGATCCAGCGTGAGCAAGGGCGAGAGCCTGCGCGACACCGTCCTGACGGTCGCCGCGATGGGGGTCGACGGACTGGTGATCCGGCACGGTGCCAGTGGCGCCGCGCAGCAGGTGAGCCAGTGGACGGACGCAGTGGTGATCAACGCGGGCGACGGCACCCACGAGCACCCGACGCAGGCGCTGCTCGACGCCTACACGCTGCAGCGCCGGATGGGCCCGCTCGAGGACAAGCACGTCGCGATCGTCGGGGACCTGACGCACAGCCGGGTCTTCCGCAGCAACGTCCTGCTGCTGACCAAGCTCGGCGCCCGGGTCACCGTGGTGGCACCGCCGACACTGATGCCCGCCGGCGTGACCGCCTGGTCCAAGGACGCCGGCTTCGCCACGTCGTACGACCTCGACGAGGTGCTGCCCGACGCAGACGCGGTGATGATGCTCCGGGTCCAGCGGGAACGGATGAGCGGTGCGTTCTTCCCCAGTGCCCGGGAGTACACCGTCGGCTACGGGCTGACCCGCGACCGGCTCGCCCTGCTCAAGCCGGAGGCCCCGATCTGCCACCCGGGCCCGATGAACCGCGGCCTCGAGATCGCCGCGGACGCCGCGGACGCCGCCCAGTCGGCCGTCCTCGACCAGGTCTCGGCCGGGGTCGCGCTGCGGATGTCCGTGCTCTACCACCTGCTCGCCGGAGAAGGGAGCGTCGCATGAGTGCCGACCACCACGGACTGGTCATCAGGGGCGCCTCGGTGCTCGGGGACGAGCCCCGGGACCTGTACGCCGTCGACGGCGTCCTCGTCGACGAGGAGCCCGCTGGTGCCCGGGTCGTCGAGGCCGACGGCCTGGTCGCCCTCCCGGGCCTCGTCGACCTGCACACCCACCTCCGCGAGCCCGGACGGGAGGACGCGGAGACGGTGCTCACCGGCTCCCGCGCGGCCGCGCTCGGTGGCTTCACCGCGGTCCTCGCGATGGCCAACACCTCACCGGTCACCGACACCGCCGAGGCCGCCGAACGCGTCCTCGACCTCGGGCGCCTCGCCGGACTGGTCGACGTCCAGCCGGTCGGAGCCGTCACCCACGGGCTCGGCGGTCAGGAGCTCGCCGAGCTCGGGCTGATGGCCCGCTCGCGCGCCCGGGTCCGGGTGTTCTCCGACGACGGGAAGTGCGTCCACGACCCGCGGGTGATGCGGAGGGCGCTGGAGTACGTCCGCGCCTTCGGGGGAGTGATCTCCCAGCACTCCCAGGACCCCGACCTCGCCGGCCCGAGCGCGTGCTGCCACGAGGGGGAGCTCTCCGGCCGCCTCGGGCTGCCCGGCTGGCCCGGCATCGCCGAGGAGACCATCGTCGCCCGCGACGTGATGTTGGCGCGGCACACCAACAGCCGCCTGCACGTCGCGCACGTGTCCACCGCGGGCTCGGTGGAGGTGATCCGCTGGGCCAAGGCCCAGGGGATCGACGTCACCGCCGAGGTCACCCCGCACCACCTGCTTCTGACGACCGACCTGCTGTCCGGCTACGACCCGGTCTACAAGGTGAACCCGCCGCTGCGACCCGACGAGGACGTCGCCGCACTGCGCGACGCCCTGGCCGACGGCACCATCGACGCGGTCGCGACCGACCATGCCCCGCACGCCCGCCACGACAAGGAGCACGCCTTCGTCGACGCGGCGTTCGGCATGCTCGGGCTGGAGACCGCCCTCTCCGTGGTCAGCGACGTGATGGTCTCCACCGGCGCCATGAGCTGGGCCGACGTCGCCCGGGTGATGTCGCAGAACCCCGCGCGCATCGCCGGGCTCGACGGTCACGGTGGCAGCCTCGCGGTCGGTCAGCCGGCCAACATCACGCTTGTCGACCCGGCCGCCGTGGTGGTCGTCGACCGCGCCGACTCCGCGTCCCTGTCGCGCAACAACCCCTGGCACGAGCGCAAGCTCACCGGTGCGGTGGTGGCGACGGTGCTGCGTGGCGTGCCGACCGTGCTCGACGGAGCACTGGCCTGATGGGGTTCCTCGGCAAGCTGGTGGGCAGACACGCCCCCGACGGGGCGGCGCCGGCCCCGGTGCCACCGATGGCCGACCTGCCGTCGGCCCGGCTGCAGTCGCCGGCACGCTACCTCGGCACCTTCACCGACGACGACCAGAAGGTCACCGGCCACAGCCTGGCGGCGAAGAGCTCGGCGAGGCTGAACCTCTCGGCCGAGGCGCTCGACGTGGTCCGGATGGCCGGCTCGTTCCGGATCCCCGCGGACGCGCTCCGCGGCGCGACGAGCGCCGGTGAGTTCGGCGGCCAGAAGGTGGAGTCGCTGCTCGTCGTGCGTTGGGAGCACGACGGCCAGCAGTGGCGCACCGGCTTCCGCATGGAGAGCAGCAAGAACCTGAAGAAAGGCACCAGCGCACCCGATCTCGACCAGTGGGTGCGGACGATCTCGAAGATGGCCCGTAAGACGGCTGGAGGCAAGTAGTGGTTTCGACAAGCTCAACCACCGCAGAGGCGATCCTCGTGCTCGAGGACGGACGGGTGTTCCGCGGCGAGTCCTACGGCGCCACCGGCGAGACGTTCGGTGAGGCGGTGTTCTCCACCGGCATGACCGGCTACCAGGAGACGCTGACCGACCCGTCGTACCACCGGCAGGTCGTGGTGATGACCAGCCCGCACGTCGGCAACACCGGCATCAACGACGAGGACCCGGAGTCCCGCCGCATCTGGGTGAGCGGGTACGTCGTCCGCGACCCCGCCCGGGTGCCGTCGAACTGGCGCTCGGTGCGGTCGCTCGACGACGAGCTGCGCGAGCAGGGCGTCGTCGGGATCAGCGGCATCGACACCCGTGCGCTCACCCGTCACCTCCGCGAGCGCGGTGCGATGCGGGTGGGCATCTCCTCGAGCACCACCGACGCGGACGCGCTGCTGGCACGGGTCAAGGAGTCCGCAGAGATGGCCGGGGCCGAGCTCGCCGGCGAGGTCTCCACCAAGGAGGCCTACGTCGTTCCCGCAGTGGGGGAGAAGCGGTTCACCGTGGCCGCGGTCGACCTCGGCATCAAGGCCAACACTCCGCGGATGATGGCAGAGCGCGGCATCGAGGTGCACGTCCTGCCCTCCACCGCGTCCCTCGAGGACGTGCTCGCGACCGGTGCCGACGGGCTGTTCTTCTCGAACGGCCCGGGGGACCCGGCCGCGACCACCGGGCAGGTGGAGCTGCTCCAGAGTGCGCTCGCAGCCGGTCTGCCCTACTTCGGCATCTGCTTCGGCAACCAGCTCTTCGGCCGGGCGCTCGGCTTCGGCACCTACAAGCTCAAGTACGGCCACCGGGGCATCAACCAGCCGGTGATGGACCGCACGACCGGCAAGGTCGAGGTCACCGCCCACAACCACGGGTTCGCGGTGGACGCCCCGATCGACGGCGCCACCGAGACCCCCTACGGGTCGGTCACGGTGAGCCACGTCTGCCTCAACGACGACGTCGTCGAGGGCCTGGAGCTGCGCGACGCCGAGGGGCGGCTGCGGAGCTTCTCGGTGCAGTACCACCCCGAGGCGGCCGCCGGTCCGCACGATGCGGCGTACCTGTTCGACCGGTTCAGCGACCTGATGGAAGGCAACATCTGATGCCCAAGCGCACGGACATCAAGAGCGTCCTGGTGATCGGCTCCGGGCCGATCATCATCGGGCAGGCCTGCGAGTTCGACTACTCCGGCACCCAGGCCTGCCGGGTGCTGATGGCGGAGGGCATCCGGGTCATCCTGGTGAACTCCAACCCGGCGACGATCATGACCGACCCGGAGTTCGCCGACGCCACCTACGTGGAGCCGATCACGGCCGAGTTCGTCGAGAAGGTCATCGAGAAGGAGCGTCCCGACGCGCTGCTCGCGACCCTCGGCGGGCAGACCGCTCTCAACTGCGCGATGGCGCTCGACGCCGCCGGCGTCCTGCAGAAGTACGGCGTGGAGCTGATCGGTGCGTCGATCGAGGCGATCAACCGTGGCGAGAACCGGGAGTCGTTCAAGAAGATCGTCGAGGACCTCGGCGGCGAGGTCGCCCGCAGCGTGGTCTGCAACGCCGAGGGTGCACCGGCCGGGGCGACTGCGGCGGAGCGGGTCGACTTCGCCTTCGACCGTGCGCTCGCTGCGACCGCCGAGCTCGGCTTCCCGGTCGTGGTCCGCCCGAGCTTCACGATGGGCGGCACCGGGTCCGGCATCGCCTACGACGCGGAGGGGCTGCGCCGGATCGCCGGTGCCGGTCTCTCGGCCAGTCCGACCACCGAGGTGCTCCTCGAGGAGTCGATCATCGGCTGGAAGGAGTACGAGCTCGAGGTGATGAGGGACACCGCCGACAACGTGGTGATCGTCTGCTCCATCGAGAACCTCGACCCGATGGGCGTGCACACCGGCGACTCGATCACGGTCGCGCCGGCGATGACGCTGACCGACCGCGAGTACCAGCACCTGCGCGACCTCTCGATCGGCATCATCCGCTCGGTCGGCGTGGACACCGGTGGCTGCAACATCCAGTTCGCGGTCAACCCGGCCGACGGCCGGGTGGTCGTCATCGAGATGAACCCACGGGTCTCCCGGTCCAGCGCGCTGGCCTCCAAGGCGACCGGCTTCCCGATCGCCAAGATCGCCGCCAAGGTCGCCATCGGCTACACCCTGGACGAGATCCCCAACGACATCACGCGGGAGACGCCGGCCAGCTTCGAGCCGTCCCTGGACTACGTCGTGGTCAAGGTGCCGAGGTTCGCCTTCGAGAAGTTCCCGGCCGCCGACCCGACCCTGACCACGCACATGAAGTCGGTCGGCGAGGCGATGGCCATCGGCCGCAACTTCACCGAGGCGCTGCAGAAGGCGCTCCGTTCGCTGGAGGACAAGAAGGCGATCTTCGACTGGAGCCACCGCCAGGTCGACCTCGACAAGGACGCCCTGCTCGAGCAGATCAGGACGCCGCACGACGGCCGACTGCGCGAGGTGATGGACGCGCTGCGCGCCGGTGCCACCGCCGAGGAGGTCTTCGACGCCACGGGCATCGACCCCTGGTTCGTCGACCAGCTCTGCCTGATCAACGAGATCGCCCAGGACGTGATCGCCGCCGAGGAGCTCACTCCGGCCCTCCTGCGCCGGGCCAAGCGTCATGGCTTCTCCGACGCCCAGCTGGGCCGGATCCGGGACATGAAGGAGGACGTCGTCCGCGGAGTGCGGCACGCGCTCGGCGTACGCCCGGTCTTCAAGACCGTGGACACCTGCGCCGCCGAGTTCGCGGCCCGCACGCCCTACCACTACAGCTCCTACGACGAGGAGTCCGAGGTGCGACCGCGGACCCGTCCGGCGGTGATCATCCTCGGCTCCGGGCCCAACCGGATCGGGCAGGGCATCGAGTTCGACTACTCCTGCGTGCACGCCAGCCTGGCCCTGCACGAGGCGGGCTACGAGACCGTGATGGTCAACTGCAACCCCGAGACGGTCTCCACCGACTACGACACCTCCGACCGGCTCTACTTCGAGCCGCTCACCCTCGAGGACGTCCTCGAGATCGTGCACGCGGAGACGAAGGCCGGTCCGATCGCCGGGGTGATCTGCCAGCTCGGTGGGCAGACCCCGCTCGGGCTCGCGCAGGGACTCGAGGATGCCGGGGTGCCCATCGTCGGCACCTCCCCGTCCGCGATCCACCTCGCGGAGGAGCGCGGCGCCTTCGGACGGGTCCTGGCCGAGGCCGGACTGCCCGCCCCGAAGCACGGCATGGCCACCTCGTTCGCCGAGGCCCAGCAGATCGCCGCCACGATCGGCTACCCCGTGCTGGTGCGGCCGTCGTACGTCCTGGGAGGGCGCGGCATGGAGATCGTCTACGACGACGAGTCCCTGCGTGGCTACATCATGCGTGCGACCGAGATCAGCCCGGAGCACCCGGTTCTGGTCGACCGGTTCATCGACGACGCCGTCGAGATCGACGTGGACGCCATCTACGACGGCACCGAGCTCTACCTCGGTGGCGTGATGGAGCACATCGAGGAGGCCGGCATCCACTCCGGCGACTCCTCGTGCGCGCTTCCGCCGATCACGCTCGGCCGCGAGGAGATCGGCCGGATCCGCGAGGCCACCGAAGCGATCGCCCGTGGTGTCGGCGTGCTCGGCCTGATCAACATCCAGTTCGCCCTGGGCTCCGACGTGCTCTACGTGCTCGAGGCCAATCCCCGCGCCAGCCGCACGGTGCCGTTCGTCTCCAAGGCCACGGGCGTCCAGCTGGCCAAGGCCGCGGCCCGGGTGATGCTCGGGGAGTCGATCGCCTCGCTGCGTGCCGAGGGCCTGCTGGCCGCGCACGGCGACGGGGGAGACCTCCCTGGGGATGCACCGATCGCGGTCAAGGAGGCCGTGATGCCGTTCAACCGCTTCAAGACCCTCGACGGCAAGACCGTCGACGCCGTTCTCGGTCCGGAGATGCGATCGACCGGTGAGGTGATGGGCTTCGACGCCGACTTCGGCAAGGCGTTCGCCAAGGCCCAGACCGCGGCCTACGGCTCACTGCCGCTGACCGGGCGGGTGTTCGTGTCGATGGCCAACCGCGACAAGCGCACGATGGTGTTCCCCGTGAAGAGGCTGGCGGACCTCGGCTACGAGATCCTGGCCACCCAGGGGACTGCCGAGGTGCTGCGTCGCAACGGCGTGCAGGCGACCGTGGTGCGCAAGCACAGCGAGGGTGACGGTCCTGACGGCGACAAGACCATCGTCGGCAAGATCCTCGACGGGGAGATCGACGTGGTGGTGAACACCCCGCACGGCACCACCAGCGGGGGCTCGCCCCGGCTCGACGGCTACGAGATCCGCACGGCCGCGATCCTCACCAACATCCCATGCATCACCACCGTCCAGGGGCTGGGCGCCGCGGTCCAAGGGATCGAGGCGCTGCGGGCCTCCGACATCGGCGTGCGGTCCCTGCAGGACTGGGCCCGTCCACGGGACCGCCAGGTCGGCCGACCGGACGTGGGGGACCTCTGAGTGCAGCCCTACCGACTGCTGTTCGACACGGTGCTTGCACGCACCGACCCTGAGACGGCGCACCACGCCGGCTTCGCGGCGATCCGCGCCGCGGCACCGCTGACCGGCCCCTTGACGGACCGGATGCTCCGCCGCCGCGCGCGGCCGACCCGGGTGATGGGTCTCGAGTTCCCCGGCGTCCTCGGACTGGCGGCGGGTTTCGACAAGAACGGCGTCGGGATCGACGCGTTGGCTGCGCTCGGCTTCGGGTTCGTCGAGATCGGGACCGTCACCGGCGAGGCTCAGCCGGGCAACCCCCGACCACGGCTGGCCCGCCTTCCCGCCGACCGGGCGGTGGTCAACCGGATGGGCTTCAACAACGACGGGGCCGAGGTCGTCGCGCGACGGCTGGCAGCGCGCGCCCTCGCCTGCGGCGGCGCACCGGGGCCGGTGCCGCTCGGGATCAACATCGGCAAGACCAAGGTGGTCCCCGAGGAGTCGGCGATCGCCGACTACGAGAAGAGCACCACGCTGCTGGCGCCGTACGCCGACTACCTGGTCGTCAACGTCTCCTCGCCGAACACCCCAGGGCTGCGCGACCTCCAGGCCGTCGCCAAGCTCGAACCGCTGCTCCGGGCGGTCCGCACGAGGACCGACGACGTGACCGGCCGGCACGTGCCGCTGCTGGTCAAGATCGCGCCCGACCTCAGCGACGACGACGTGCACGCGGTCGCCGATCTCGCCGTGGCCCTCGGCCTCGACGGCATCGTGGCCACCAACACCACCATCTCCCGCACCGGGCTGGCCAGCTCCGCCGAGCAGGTTGCGTCGGCCGGCGCGGGCGGCCTCTCCGGCGCCCCGCTCCGGGCCCGGGCCGGCGAGGTGCTGCGGCTGCTGCGCGCCCGGGTCGGCCCGGAGATGACCCTGGTCGGGGTGGGGGGTCTCACCACCGTGGAGGACGCCCACGACCGGCTCGCGGCGGGCGCCGACCTGCTCCAGGGCTACACCGCCTTCATCTACGAGGGTCCGCTGTGGCCGAGCAGGCTGAACCGGCAGCTCGACCGCGTCGCCGGTCCGCGCGACGCCCAGGACGACAGGAGCCACCGATGAGCCAGGCCACGTTCGGCGCACGGCTGCGCGCGGCCATGGACGGTCGCGGACCACTCTGCGTGGGCATCGACCCGCACCCGGGCCTGCTCGACGCGTGGGGCCTGACCGACTCGGTGAACGGGCTGGAGAAGTTCGCGGTCTCGGCCGCCGAGGCGCTCGCGACCGAGGTCGCGGTGGTCAAGCCGCAGTCGGCCTTCTTCGAGCGCTTCGGCTCCCGTGGGATCGCGGTGCTCGAACGGGTCGTGGAGATCTGCCGGGACGCCGGGGCACTCGTCCTGCTCGACGTGAAGCGCGGCGACATCGGGTCCACGGCGCAGGCCTACGCCGACGCCTACCTCGACCCTCGGTCCCCGATGGCCGTGGACGCGATCACCGCGACGCCGTTCCTCGGCTTCGGCAGCCTCGAACCGATGCTCGCGACCGCTGAGGCGCACGGCAAGGGAGTCTTCGTGCTGGCCCTGACCTCCAACCCCGAGGCGCCGCAGTTCCAGCACGCGCGCACGGTGGCGGGGGAGACGGTGGCCGGGACCGTGCTCGACGAGCTGCGTCGCCGCAACGCGGGCGCCGCGCCGATGGGGTCCTTCGGCGCCGTGGTGGGCGCGACCATCGCGGAGACCTCCGAGGATCTCCGGGTGAACGGCCCCCTGCTCGTCCCGGGCATCGGGGCGCAGGGCGGCACCGCCGACGACGTACGCCGCATCTTCGGGGACGTGATCGACCAGGTGCTTCCGTCCAGCTCGCGCGAGATCCTCGGGGCAGGCCCGGATGCCGGCTCGCTCCACGACGCCGTCGGGCGGTCCCTCGACGCCTTCGCGGCCCTGCGGGGCGGGCGCTGATGCGGGCGCGCCTGATCGTCGCGGCCGTCCCGCTGCTGCTCGCCCTGGCCGGCTGCGGCGACTCCACGGCCGGCTACTGCGCTGCGCTGGAGCAGCAACGGACCGAGATCGCCGACATGGTGGCCTCGGACTCGTCCTCGGCGCTGCTCGGGGGCCTGCCGATGCTGCACGACCTGGCCGACGCCGCGCCCGAGGACGTCGCCGACGAGTGGCGGACGCTGCTGCGTGCGCTCGACGGGCTCGACGACGCCCTCCGTCGCGCCGGGGTCGAGCCGGGGGACTTCCGCGACGGAAAGCCGCCGGCCGGGCTGAGCGAGGAGGACCGCAAGGCGATCACGGCAGCCGCAGCGGGGATGGGTTCCCCCGACGTCGTGACGGCCGCCTCCGGGATCGAGCAGCAGGCCCGCGACGTGTGCAAGATCAACCTGGGTCTGTGAGCCCGGCGGTCCGCGCGCCGTGACGTTCGTCTCTGGGGAGTCCATCCGGGCCCTACCGCGTTGCAGGTCGGGTCGAGCCGTGACTAGATTGCCCGTGTCCGGACGCCCCCCACCGGATGCACCGTCTCCACCCGCTCGAAGCAGTCGAGCAGGAAGTCGAGGAACCCTCCGTGGCCTTGCCGCCCCTCACCCCCGAGCAGCGCCAGGCTGCTCTCGACAAGGCAGCCTCCTCCCGGCGTGAGCGCGCGGAGGTCAAGAACCGGCTCAAGCACTCCGGCGCCTCGCTCGTCGAGGTCGTGACCGAGGCCCAGCACAACGAGGTCATCGGCAAGATGCGCGTCAGCGAGCTGCTCCAGTCCATGCCGGGGATCGGCCGGGTCCGGGCCAAGCAGACGATGGAGCGGCTGAAGATCTCGGAGACCCGCAGGGTCCGGGGACTCGGCGCCAAGCAGGTCGCCGCGCTCGTCGACGAGTTCTCGACCGAGTGACGCGGTGTCCCTGCCTGCCTCCGGACCTTCTGCCCGGCTGACCGTTCTCGCCGGACCCACCGCGGTGGGCAAGGGCACGCTCACGGCGTGGGTGCGCGAGCACCACCCCGAGGTCTGGATCTCGGTGTCCGCCACCACGCGCAGGCAGCGACCCGGCGAGGTCGAGGGCGTGCACTACCACTTCGTCTCCGAGGAGGAGTTCGACCGGCTGGTCGAGGACGACGAGCTGCTGGAGTGGGCCGTGGTGCACCGTGGCGCCCGCTACGGCACCCCCCGGGGTCCGGTGGAGGTCGCCCTGGGCGACGGTCGGCCGGCCCTGCTGGAGATCGATCTGCAGGGGGCTCGTCAGGTCCGGGAACGGATGCCGCAGGCTCGGTTCGTGTTCCTGGCACCCCCGTCCTGGGAGGAGCTGGTGCGTCGGCTCGTGGGTCGCGGGACCGAGGACGAGGCCGAGCGGGAGCGTCGGTTGGAGAGCGCGCGGGCGGAGCTGGCCGCCGAGCCGGAGTTCGACGTCACCATCGTGAACCGGCAGATTCACGATGCCGGTGAGGAATTGGTAGAGTTGATGCGGTCCGGGGCGTCCCCCGGACATTGACGCGCCCGTGGAGCAGTCCTGGGCGGTCACCCGCAGTCCCAATCTTCGTTAGTGAGGCTCGATGAGCGTGTCCGGTGCCAAGCCTGTTGCCGAGGGGATCACGAACCCCCCGATCGACGACCTGCTGACCAAGACCGACTCCAAGTACAAGCTGGTGCTCTACAGCGCCATGCGTGCACGCCAGATCAACGCCTACTACTCCCAGCTCGGCGAGGGCCTGCTGGAGTACGTCGGCCCGCTCGTGGACACCCACGTGCAGGAGAAGCCGCTCTCGATCGCCATGCGCGAGATCAACGCCGACCTGCTCACCTGTGAGGACATCGACCCCGAAGAGGTCGCTGCCGCCGAGGCGCTCGCCGCTGCGGGCGCCGTGGCGCAGTCCACCCCGGCTGTCGACCCGGTTGTCGAGTAGCTAGCAGTCGTGGAGCACGCTGTGTCCCGCCCTCGCGTCGTCATCGGCGTGAGCGGCGGGATTGCTGCTTACAAGGCCTGTGAGCTGGTTCGCCGGTTCACCGAGTCCGGTCATGACGTCACGGTCGTGCCGACGGCGGCGGCGCTGGAGTTCGTCGGCGCGGCGACCTGGGCCGCGCTGTCCGGCAAACCGGTCAGCACCGATGTCTGGACCGACGTGCACGAGGTCCCGCACGTGCGGATCGGTCAGCAGGCCGAGCTCGTCGTGGTCGCTCCGGCCACGGCCGACCTGCTCGCCAAGGCCGCACACGGCCTGGCCGACGACCTGCTCACCAACACGCTGCTCACCGCACGCTGCCCGGTGGTCTTCGCGCCCGCGATGCACACCGAGATGTGGGAGCACCCCGCCACCCAGGCCAACGTCGCCACGCTGCGGGCTCGCGGTGCCCTGGTGATCGAGCCCGCCGAGGGGCGGCTCACCGGTGCGGACACGGGCAAGGGCCGGCTGCCCGAGGCGGCCGAGATCTTCGCGCTCGCTGCCGACCTGCTAGCCCGAGGCGCGCAGCACGGCGGTGCGGCACACCAGGACCTCGCCGGCCGGCGGGTCGTGGTCTCGGCGGGCGGGACCCGGGAGTACCTCGACCCGGTGCGCTTCATCGGCAACCGGTCCTCGGGCCTGCAGGGCTACGCCCTGGCGCGCACGGCCGCGGCCCGCGGGGCCGAGGTCACCCTCGTCGCGGCGAACGTGGCCCTGCCCGACCCCGCCGGAGTGAAGGTCGTTCGCGTCGAGACCACCTCAGAGCTGGCCGAGCACGTCCTCGAGGCGTCCGTCTCGGCCGACGCCGTGGTGATGGCCGCAGCCCCCGCCGACTTCCGTCCGGCGGGTCTGTCCGAGACGAAGCTCAAGAAGCGCGAGGACGGCACCACCCCGGACGTGAAGCTCGTGCAGAACCCGGACATCCTGGCCGGACTCGCCGCCGACCGTCCCAACGACCGCATCGTCGTGGTCGGGTTCGCCGCGGAGACCGGCGACGCCTCGGGCTCGGTGATGGACCATGCCCGCGCCAAGCTCGCCCGCAAGGGATGCGACCTGCTGGTGGTCAACGACGTGGGCGGAGGAGCCGTCTTCGGCGCGGAGGACAACGAGGCCGTCGTACTCGCTGCCGACGGCAGCGCGACAAGCGTCCCGCTGGGATCCAAGGCAGCGCTGGCTCACGTGATCTGGGACCGGGTGCTCGACCTGCTCGCTCCCGCCGTGGACTCCTCCGGCCCGGTCGCACCCGACGACCCGGACACGCACTGAGACTCGCCCCATGCTCCGGGGACGGTCGGCTAGGCTCGACCGGGGCCGTGACCCGGCTGCCGAACGAACCGCACTCTGGCCCACCTACGCGCAGGAGAACACTGAAGTGACCGGACGCCTCTTCACCTCTGAGTCCGTGACCGAAGGTCACCCGGACAAGATCGCCGACGCGATCAGCGACACGGTCCTCGACTACCTGCTCGAGCACGACGCCGACAGGCAGAACCTGCGCGTCGCGGTGGAGACCCTGCTGACCACCGGACTGGTCGTGGTGGCGGGCGAGGTCCGCACCAACGCCTACGCACCCGTGGCCGAGCTGGTCCGCAAGAAGATCCTCGAGATCGGCTACGACTCCTCGCTCAAGGGCTTCGACGGCAAGTCCTGCGGTGTGCAGGTGGCCATCGGCGGACAGTCCGCCGACATCGCGGCCGGCGTCGACAACGGCCACGAGTCCCGCGTGAGCGCGTCGGCCGACGAGCTCGACAAGCAGGGCGCCGGTGACCAGGGCCTGATGTTCGGCTATGCCTCCGACGACACCCCCGAGCTGATGCCGCTGCCGATCACGATCGCGCACCGGCTCGCCGAGCGGCTCACCGAGGTCCGCAAGGACGGCACGCTGGCCTACCTGCGTCCGGACGGCAAGACCCAGGTCACCATCGAGTACGACGAGCAGGAGCGTCCCGTGCGCGTGGACACCGTCGTGCTGTCCACCCAGCACGCGGAGCACACCACGCTCGAGCAGCTGGAGTCCGACATCAAGGAGCACGTGATCGACTACGTGCTCGCGCAGTTCGACATCCCCTCCGAGGACTACCGCCTGCTGGTGAACCCCACCGGCGTCTTCGTCGTCGGTGGCCCGATGGGCGATGCCGGCCTGACCGGCCGCAAGATCATCGTGGACACCTACGGCGGCATGGCCCGTCACGGTGGCGGCGCGTTCTCCGGCAAGGATCCGTCCAAGGTGGACCGCTCCGCGGCCTACGCCATGCGCTGGGTGGCCAAGAACATCGTCGCCGCGGGCCTGGCCCGTCGCGCCGAGGTCCAGGTCGCCTACGCCATCGGCAAGGCCCAGCCGGTCGGCGTCTTCGTGCAGACCTTCGGCACCGGCATCGTCGCCGACGAGGTGATCCAGAAGGCGGTGCTCGAGGTCTTCGACCTGCGCCCCGCCGCGATCATCCGCGACCTCGACCTGCTCCGGCCGATCTACGCCCAGACCGCGGCGTACGGCCACTTCGGTCGCGAGCTCGCCGACTTCACCTGGGAGCGCACCGACCGCGCCGAGAAGCTGAAGGCGGCCGCGGGCGCCTGACCCGCAGCCGCGTGCCCGGGCTGTCACCGCCGGGTGACACGATGCGCTCGTGACGGCACAGGGGGAGGACCAGCCGGCGCTGCTCCCGGCGCCTGAGCGGGTCAAGGCGGTGGCCCGCAAGGCCAAGCCGCCCAAGGAGCGACCTGCGCTGGTGCTGGCGCAGACCGACCCCGTGGCGCGCGTGCTGGTCGACGTGGCGCTGGCGCACCTGGACCGGCCGTTCGACTACTCCGTCCCCGAGGCGATGGCGCAGACGGCGCAGCCTGGAGTGCGGGTCAAGGTGCGCTTCGCCGGGCAGGACGTCGACGGGTTCGTGATCGAGCGGGCTGCGACCACCGAGCACACCGGCAGACTGCAACCGTTGCGTCGGGTGGTCAGCCCCGAGCCAGTGCTGACCCCTGAGGTGGCAGCGCTCACCGGTGCGGTGGCGGCGCGCTACGCCGGAACCCGGTCCGACGTGCTGCGGCTCGCCGTCCCGCCGAGACATGCCACCGTCGAGAAGGAGCCACCTCGCCCTGACGTGCCGTTCACCGGGCAGCCCCGTCCCGACGTGGCGGCGCACTACCGCGCTGGTGCCGAGCTGCTGACCGGGCTGGCTGGGGGAGGGGCGCCCCGCGCCGTGTGGACCGTCGTGCCCGGCGACGACTGGCCCGACCTGCTGGCCGAGGCGGCGATCGCCACCGCGTTCGCCGGACGCGGTGCGTTGGTCTGCGTCCCCGACCATCGTGACCTGGCCCGGCTCGACGCCGCCCTGACCCAGCGACTGGGCGCGGGCCAGCACGTGGTGCTCGCCGCCGACTCGGGGCCGGCCCGCCGCTACCGGGCGTTCCTGAGGATCAGCCGCGGCCAGGTGCGCATCGTGATCGGCACCCGGGCTGCTGCCTTCGCGCCGGTGCGAGACCTCGGTCTGGTGGCCCTCTGGGACGACGGCGACGACCTGCACGACGAGCCGCGGGCGCCGTACCCCCATGCCCGCGAGGTGCTGCTGATGCGCGCCCAGGAAGCAGGGTGCGGGGCGGTGCTCGCGGCGCACGCGCGCAGTGTCGAGGCGGAGTACCTCCTCCGCACCGGCTGGGCCACCGAGGTCGCGGCCCCACGTGACGTCGTCCGCCGGCGGATCTCGGTGGGCCTCACCGGCGACTCCGACCGGGACCTCGAGCGCGACCCCGGCGCCCGGTCGGCCCGGCTGCCCAGCGAGGCGCTGCAGCTGCTCCGTGAGGCCGTCGAGCACGGACCCGTGCTCGTGCAGACACCTCGCGCGGGCTACGCCACCCGGCTGGCGTGCGACCGGTGCCGCACTCCGGCCGAGTGCGACCGCTGCCACGGCCCGCTGCGGTTGCGCGGTCCCGGCAGACCGCCCGAGTGCACCTGGTGCGCGACAGCGGTGCCGGGCTGGCAGTGCGGGGAGTGCGGCGGGCGCGGTCTGCGTGCGCCGGTGCTCGGGGACGCCAGGACGGCGGAGGAGATCGGTCGTGCCCTGCCCGGAGTGAGCGTGCGCACCTCCTCGGGCGAGAGGATCGTGGCGAGTGTCGAGGATGCGCCCGCGATCGTGGTGGCCACGCCTGGGGCCGAACCGGTGGCAGCCGGGGGCTACACGGCGGTGCTGCTGCTCGACACGTGGCTGCTGCTGGCCCGCTCCGACCTCCGTGCGACCGAGGAGGCACTGCGCCGGTGGGCCAACGCGGCAGCCCTGGTGCGACCCGTGGAGCGCGGTGGCAAGGTGCTCGCGGTCGGCGACGCCACCCACCCCGGCCTGCAGGCGCTGATCCGCTGGGACCCGGGTGGCCTGGCGCAGCGCGAGATCGAGGACAGGTTGTCCGCCCACCTGCCTCCGGCGTCCCGGGTCGCGACCATCACGGGGGAGCCGGACGACCTCGAGCAGGCGCTGGCCGCGCTGCAGCTGCCGGCTGGTGCCGAGGTGCTCGGCCCGGTGCCGCTGGAGTGGAGCAAGGACAGGCCGGCCGACGCCGAGGCAGTGCGCTACGTCGTCCGGGTGCCACGGGGCTCGGGGCCGGCCCTGTCGGCTGCCCTCGGCGCGCTCCAGGCGCAGCGCTCCACCCGCAAGCTCCCGCACGTGCGGGTGGAGGTGGATCCCGCGTCGCTCGGGTGAGCCTCCTACACTGACCTTCGCCGTCCGGAGACCTCCAGCGGCGAGCCACCCGAGGAGGAGACCCGTGTCCATCAGGCCGATCCGGCTGTTCGGAGATCCCGTCCTGCGCACCCCTGCGGTGCCCGTGGTCGACTTCGACAAGGAGCTCCGCACGCTGGTGGCGGACCTGACCGACACCATGCTCGACGCTCCGGGGGCCGGCCTGGCAGCGCCTCAGCTCGGTGTCGGCCTGCGCGTGTTCACCTGGCACGTCGACGGCGAGCTCGGTCACCTGATCAACCCCGACCTCACCCTGTCCGAGGAGATCCAGGACGGTCCCGAGGGCTGCCTGTCGATCCCCGAGCTGCGCATCGACTGCAAGCGCGCGTTCTCCGTGGTGGCCCGCGGCTTCAACATGTACGGCGACCCGGTGACCGTCGAAGGCACCGAGATGCTCTCCCGGGCGATCCAGCACGAGACCGACCACCTCGACGGGATCCTCTTCCTGGACCGGCTCGACCGCGAGGCGCGTCGCGAGGCCATGCGGCTGATCAGGGACGCCGAGTGGTTCGGCCAGAGCACCCCGCAGGTGAAGCTGTCCCCCCACGCCACCAACGGCCTCGGGATCTGATGAGGGTCGTCTTCGCCGGCACCCCCGAGGTCGCCCTACCCGTCCTGGACGCCGTCGCCGCCAGCCACCACGAGCTGGTCGGCGTGGTGACCCGGCCCGACGCCCCCACCGGGCGCGGGCGCCGTCTGGAGGCCTCCCCGGTGGCCCAGCGGGCCGTCGAGCTCGGGGTCCCGGTGCTCAAGCCGCAGCACCCCCGGGAGCCGGCGTTCCAGGAGGCGCTCCGAGAGCTGCGGCCGGACTGCTGCCCGGTCGTGGCCTACGGCGCGATGCTGCCCGACTCGGCGCTGGAGATCCCCGTGCACGGCTGGGTCAACCTGCACTTCTCCGTGCTGCCCGCGTGGCGCGGTGCCGCCCCGGTCCAGCACGCCATCTGGGCGGGTGACGAGGTCACCGGCGCGACCACGTTCCGCATCGTCAAGGAGCTCGACGCCGGACCCGTCTTCGGTCTGATGACCCAGACGATCCTGCCCGAGGACACCGCCGGGGACCTGCTCGCCCGGCTGGCCGACGGCGGTGCCGGGCTGCTGGTGCAGACGCTGGACGGCATCGAGAACGGCACCCTGGAGGCCATGGGGCAGTCAACCGACGGGGTCAGCTTCGCGCCGAAGATCCTCGTCGAGGACGCCCGCGTGGACTGGACCGAGCCGGCGGTGGCAGTGGACCGCCGGGTCCGTGCGTGCACGCCGGCCCCGGGGGCGTGGACGACCTACCAGGGCGAACGGGTCAAGCTGGGGCCGGTGCGACCCGTGGGCCGTGAACGGCTCGGTCCGGGTGCTCTCGAGGTGACCAAGAACGCGGTCTTCGTCGGCACCGCTACCGGCCCGGTCCAGCTCGGTCAGGTGAAGGCGCACGGTCGCAAGGAGATGGCTGCCGCGGACTGGGCGCGAGGTGCCCGGCTGGAGTCCGGCGCCCGGTTCGGCGAGTAGCGTGCCGCTCATGGCAGCGAGCGACACGACACGCGCAGCCCGCCCCGACGACGTGGCCGAGATCTGCGCCGCCCTGCCGGAGACCTGGTTCGGCACCTCCTGGGGCGACGTGCCCACGTGGCTGGTGCCTCCGCGGCCGAAGGGACGTGGGTTCGTGCTCCACCGCAAGCCGCACAGCACCGCCGTGGACCCGGAGGGTCGCGAGTACGACGACCTGCTCGTCATCCGCACCGCCGGCCCCGAGGACAAGCAGGCCCTGGTCGAGGCGCCCGGCCCGTTCTTCACGATCGACCACTTCCGCAGCTTCAACGCGGTCCTGGTGCAGGAGTCCAGGCTGGGGGAGATCACCCGTGCCGAGCTCGCCGAGGTGATCACCGAGGCCTGGGTGGCGGTCGCGCCGAAGAAGCTGGTCCGCGAGTTCCTCGCATGACGCGGGCCGACGCCCGCAAGCAACCCCGGCGCGGGCAGGTCGACTCGGCCCGCCTCGCGGCGTACGACGTGCTGGTGGCGGTGCGCCAGGACGACGCCTACGCCAACCTGGCGCTGCCCCAGCTGTTGCGGGAGCGTCGCATCGAGGGACGCGACGCCGCCTTCACCACCGAGCTCGTCGGCGGGACACTGCGCGGGCAGGGCACCTACGACGCCGTCATCGACCACCTCGCCGGTCGTGATCCCGACCCCGCGGTCCGGGACGCACTGCGCCTGGGCGCCCACCAGCTGCTCGGGATGCGGGTCCCGGACCATGCCGCGGTGACCAGCACCGTCGAGCTCGTCCGCACCCGCGTCGGCCACAAGCCCGCCGGCTTCACGAACGCGGTGATGCGACGCATCTCCGAGCGCGACCTGGCGACCTGGCTGGACGTCCTGGACGCAAGCCGAGCGGTGCGGTTCTCCCATCCGGAGTGGATCGTCGAGGAGCTCGACCGGGCGCTCGGTCGTGGGGACGAGCTCGAGGCACTGCTGGCAGCCGACAACGTCCGTCCCCGGGTGACCCTGGTCGCCCGTCCCGGGTTCTCCACGGTCGAGGAGCTGGGCGGGGAGCCGTTCCCGATCTCGCCCCTGGCAGCGGTGCTCGACGGCGGTGACCCCGGCGACGTGGCCGCCGTGCGCGACGGTCGCGCGGGCGTCCAGGACGCCGGTTCACAGCTGGTCGCCCTGGCGCTCTCGCGGGTCGACCTCGAAGGTCGTGACGAGCGCTGGCTCGACCTGTGCGCCGGCCCGGGGGGCAAGGCCGCACTGCTCGCTGCGCTGGCAGCCGGCTCGGGGGCGCACCTGGTGGCGAACGAGCTCCAGCCGCACCGTGCCAAGCTCGTCGCGCAGTCGTTGCGGGCCACCGGTGGCGAGGTCGTCACCGCCGACGGGACCAAGCCACCGTGGTCGCCGGGCGACTTCGACCGGGTGCTGGTCGACGCGCCCTGCTCGGGCCTCGGCGCGCTGCGGCGGCGCCCGGAGAGCCGGTGGCGCCGGCGCCTCGCCGACGTGGCCGACCTGGTGCCGCTGCAGGAGGCGCTGCTGACCAGCGCCCTGGACTCGGTGCGGCCGGGGGGAGTGGTGCTCTACGCCACCTGCTCGCCCGTGGTGGCGGAGACCAGTGGGGTGGTCGCGGCCGTCCTCGCCCGCCGCGACGACCTTCGCCTCGAGGACGCCACTGCGCTGGTGCCGGAGGCACAGGACGCCGAGTCGGCGCACCTTCCCGGTGCAGTGCAGCTGTGGCCGCACCGGCACGGCACCGACGCCATGTTCATGGCGTTGCTGCGACGGACCTCGTGAGCGGCTGTCCCTCGGCTGAGGCGACTCCCATCGCGGCTGCAACGAGGAGGGGCAGCCCGATCGTGAGCAGGCCGAGCACCCCCATCGCGCCGACGGCGCAGCTGGCCGTGAGCAGGACGCCACGACGGTGTGCCCCACTGGTGACTCCGTAGCCCAGGCCGACGGAGGCCAGTCCCACGATGCCCACGAACCACCACGCCGGGTGGTCGCCCTGGGAGCGGGTGACCACGAACGCAACCGTCAGCACGCCGAGGCAGAGCAGCGTGGCCGCAGCCGCCAGCAGGCGCGAGATCATCTTCGGAGTATGCGCGCCACGAGCCGGGCCGGTCGAGGCGCGGGCACGCCTCTAGGATCGAGCCACCATGAAGACCCAGATCACGCCGAGCATCCTCAACGCCGACCTGTCCCGCCTCGCCGACGAGGTGGCCCGCATCCCGAGCGCGGACTGGGTGCACGTCGACGTGATGGACAACCACTTCGTCCCGAACCTCACCCTCGGCCTGCCCGTCTTCGAGAGCCTCGCCAGGGCCACGGACCTGCCGCTCGACGTGCACCTGATGATCGCCGACCCCGACCGCTGGGCACCGGCGTACGCCGAGGCCGGCGCCGGCTCGGTCACCTTCCACGCCGAGGCGGCCGCCGCGCCGGTGCGGCTCGCCCGTGAGCTCCGGGCGAAGGGTGCCCGGGCGTCGATGGCACTCAAGCCGGCCACCCCGGTCGAGCCGTTCGCCGACATGCTCGGTGAGCTGGACATGCTGCTGCTGATGACCGTCGAGCCGGGATTCGGCGGGCAGAAGTTCCTCGATCTCTGCCTGCCGAAGATCCGCCGGGCCCGCGAGCTGATCTCGGCGGCCGGCCTCGAGGTCTGGCTCCAGGTCGATGGCGGCGTCTCCGTGGAGACCATCGAGCGGTGTGCCGAAGCCGGCGCCGACGTGTTCGTGGCCGGCTCGGCGGTCTACTCGGCCGAGGACCCCGACGCCATGGTCACCGAGCTGCGCAGGCTCGCCGACCTGGCCGGGACCACAGCCGTCTGAGCTGGTCACGGAATCGGTCGGAAAAGGGCGTGACCCCGGTGAACGTGGGTCGTTGGGGCCTGTAACGCCGTCCGGCGCTCCGACAGACCGGAGCACTCGAACCTGGTGCGGCCTCGGGCAAGGAGCTCTCCAGTGCGACTGCACGTCCCCACTTCCCTGGCAGCCGCAGCAGCGGCCGTCCTGGCACTCGGCCTCACCGTGCCGGGCCCGGCGAGCGCGGCCGGCGAGCCGGCCGACCTCTCGCCCTACCTGAGCCAGCAGATCGGCTCCCTCGCGGGCAGCACCACCGTGCTCGTCCACGGGACCACCCTGGCCGATGCCGACCGGGCCATCGAGGCCACCGGCATGACCAAGCGGGTCGCCTTCGAGCGCATCGGCGTCGTCGGGGCCAAGGGCACCCGGAGCCAGATCGAGGCGCTGCGCACCCAGCCCGGCGTGGAGTACGTCGAGGCCGGCGACCAGCCGATCGAGTTCTTCCAGATGACCTCCAACCAGGCCACCCGTGGCTACGAGGCCACCCAGACCCTGACCGGTGCCGACGGCAACGCGCTCACCGGCACCGGTGTCTCCGTCGGCGTGATCGACTCCGGCGTCGACCCGACGCACCCCTACTTCAAGGAGGCCGACGGCAGCAGCGCCGTCGTGGCCAACCTGAAGGCGTTCTGCGACCCGTTCGAGGTGGCCTGCTCGGTGCAACGGATGCCCAGCTCGGCCGACACCGACACGCTGTCGGCGGGCGGCCACGGCACGCACGTGAACGGCATCGTGGCGGGGCGCCCGACGACGCTCGCCGACGGCTCGAAGCTCCAGGGTGCGGCCCCGGGCGCCAAGCTGGTCTCTGTCTCCACCGGGGCCGGTCTGGTGATCATCGGCGCGGACGCCGCCCTCAACTGGGTGCTGGAGAACCACGCCGCCCCCTGCGGTGCCGGCGTCTCGGCCGCGACCTGCCCGCCGATCAAGGTCACCAACAACTCCTACGGTCCGATCGGCGGTGGCGAGTTCGACCCCGAGTCCGCGACGGTCAAGCTGCAGCGAGCCCTGGCAGCCGACGGCGTGGTCACGGTCTGGGCCAACGGCAACGACGGTGGCGACGGGTCCGCGAGCAACTCCAACCCGGCGGGCATGGACCCGACCGGAGGCATCATCTCGGTGGCGTCGTACAACGACCTGAACAGCGGCACCCGCGACGGCAAGGTCTCGACCTTCTCCTCACGTGGCAAGAACGGTGACCAGTCGACCTACCCCGACATCTCCGCCCCCGGCGACAAGATCACCTCCTCGTGCCGCCCCTACCTGGTGATCTGCTCGACCGGCCGCGACCCGCGCAACGGTCCGGGCGCCACCGACATCGCCACCTTCAACACCATCAGCGGCACCTCGATGGCCGCCCCGCACATCGCCGGCATCGTCGCGCAGCTGTTCCAGGCCAACCCGGCTGCCACACCCGGCCAGGTCGAGGACGCCATCAAGACGACGGCGTACAAGTACACCGACGGTGCGCCCTACGAGAACGGTGCGCTCGGCACCACGAGCTTCGACAAGGGCTACGGCCTCGTCGACGTGGTGGCCGCGGCCACGGCCGTCCGGCCCGCGCCGGCCGTCGTGACCACGGGCAAGGCCAAGAAGGGCAAGAAGAAGTAGTCCGCGAGGGCTGATCCCGCAGACCGCCTGGAGAAGCTCGGCGCCGTCATCTCAGACGGCGCCGAGCTTCTCGGGGTTCCGGATGATGTGCACGCCGCTGACCCTGTTCCCGTCCACGGTGACGAACAGCACGGAGTCCACGCCGTCGGGGTCCGACATCACGATCGCGTCCTCGCCGTTCACCCGGCGCAACGTCGGCACCACCTGGTTCGCCCGGGCCCGTGACAGCACGCCGAGCATCCACCGCAGGACCTTGTCGGCAGTGTGGATGGGGCGCAGGGCCGCCCGCCTGATCCCGCCCCCGTCGCTGACCAGGACGACGTCGGGGGCCAGCACCTCGAGCAACGCCTCCACGTCGCCCCCCGTCGCCGCGGCCATGAACCGCTGGACCACCTCGTGGTGCTGCTCGGCGGAGGTCGCCTGGCGGGGGCGGCGTGCCCGGACGTGGGAGCGGGCACGGTGCACCAGCTGCCGGACCGCCGCCGCGTTCCGGCCGAGTGCCTGGGCCACCTCCGGCGCGCTGAGACCGAACACCTCGGTGAGCACGAAGGCGGTGCGTTCCAGCGGACTCAGCGACTCCAGCACGATCAGCATCGCCATCGACACCTCGTCGGCCTGTTCCGCCGCGGCGGCGCCGTCCGCGCGAGGGTCCTCGGAGCTGGCGACGGGCTCGGGCAGCCACGGGCCGACGTAGCTCTCCCGCCGGGCGCTGAGCCGGCGCAGCCGGGTCAGGGCCAGCCGGCTCGTGATGGTCAGCAGATAGGCCCGAGGCTCCTCGATCGTGTCGTGGTCGACCCCGGCCCAACGGAGCCAGGCGTCCTGGACCACGTCCTCGGCCTCCACACGGCTGCCGAGGATCCGGTAGGCGGCACCGACCAGGGTCGCCCGGTGCTGCTCGAACAGCGCGGTGGCGTCGGTCATCGCGGCGTCAGCTCCAGTCACCTCGGGGGCATCTCACAACGGTCGCTGAACCCCTGGCTGGTCAGTCCCAGGGCGGAGTTCGTCCGCGACCGGAGGTTCTCGACCGAGATCATCTCAGTCAGCTCGATGATCTGCGCGTCGTCGAGGTCGGTCCGCAGCCCGGCAACCATCTCGTCGGTCACCTCTGGAGGCGTGACGGTCATCGCCTCGGCGTACGCCAGCACCCGGCGCTCGAGCGGGGTGTAGACCTCGCTCGAGCGCCAGGTCGGCAGCTGCTCCAGCTTGGCGAGGTCCATGCCCGAGCTCCGGGCGAGGAACTCCCCGAAGTCCATGCACCAGGAGCAGCCGATCTGGGCGGCCACCGCGGCGCAGGCGAGCTGCTTGAGGTCGGGGTCGAGCCTGTCCCACTTCTCGATGCCCAGCTCGAAGCGGGCGACCGACATCAGCACCCGGCGGTGGGGGACCAGTGCTAGCACAGGCTCCATCTCGCCGCCGTACCGACGTCGGCTGACGAAGCGGATGACGCCGGCGAGCCGGCTGCCCGGGTGGTCCAGGGGCACGCGCGCTGTCCGGGAGGGGCGAGCTTCGGTGCTGGTCATGGTGACTCCTCGTCTGCAGGGTTGGGGTGGTTGCAGACAAGGACCATCGCGCGGGCTCGGGTGTGACATCCGGCCCTACGCGAGCCCGTTCGGGCTTCCTACGGTGATGGAGACCCGAGGAGGCATCATGAGCTACGAAGTGACCATCGACCACGAGAGCGGCCGCCACCTGGCGGTGCACGAGTTCGACGCACGGCCCGAGGAGATGTCGGCCCAGATGGGCGATGCGTTCGGCGCGGTGATGCACCACCTGGAACAGGTGGGCGCGCAGGTCGCCGGCCCCCCGGCATCCTGCTACCGCATGGAGGACGGCATGCACGTCGCTGCCGGGTTCGTCGTGGCAGAGCCCGTGGAACCCGGACCTGGGGTGGAGCCGCTGCAGCTTCCCGACGTGGACACGGCGACGACCATGCACGTGGGTCCCTACGACCGGCTCGGCGACGCCTACGACGCACTCCGCGAGGGTGCCCGTGAGAAGGGTCGCGAGGTCGACCTCGCGGGGCTGATGTGGGAGGAGTACGTCACCGAGCCGGACCTGCCTCCCGACGAGCTCCGCACGCTGGTGCACTGGTCGCTGCTGCCCGCCTAGCCCGAGTCATGGCCCGGCCCCTCGTCGGTGAGCGACGTCACGAGGTTCGCCGAGAGCCGTTGTGGCAGACTTGGACGAGACGAGTGATTGAGCTCGCGTGCTCTGGGGGCGGTGGAACTCCGCACCGGCGGTGACAGTCCGCGACCCGGTCGACAACACGTGGCCGGTTGACCAGGTGGAACTCCTGGACCGACGGTCAAAGTCCGGATGAGAAGATGCACGCAGGTCCTTCGCGACGCGTTTGTCGTGAACCGACCGTCCCCGGAGCCCGCGCGGACCGGTGAGGACGGCGATGGGATTCTCCGAAGCAGAGCAGCGGGCGATGCGTCGTGCCCTGGCGCTTGCCGGGACACCCGGAGTGCCGCTCGGCCCGAACCCGCGGGTCGGTTGCGTCCTGCTCGACCAGGACGGCGCCGAGATCGCGGAGGGCTACCACCGTGGCGCCGGCACCGCCCACGCCGAAGCCGCCGCCCTGACCGAGGCAGGAGCCGACGCGCGCGGCGCGACCGCCGTCGTCACGCTCGAGCCCTGTCACCACACGGGCCGCACCGGACCCTGCTCCACCGCGCTGATCCAGGCAGGCGTACGCCGGGTGGTGTTCGCCCAGCCGGACCCGAACCCGGTGGCCGCGGGTGGCGAGGCGGCGCTGCGTGCCGCCGGCATCGAGGTCGAGTTCGGGCTGATGGAGCGCGAGGCGCGCGCTCTCAACCGGGCCTGGACGTTCGCGATGGAGCACCACCGGCCGTTCGTCACCTGGAAGTTCGCCGCCACGCTCGACGGCCGCAGCGCCGCAGCTGACGGCACCAGCAGGTGGGTCACACCGGCTGCCGCCCGGGTGGACAGCCACCGCCTGCGTGCCCTGTGCGACGTGCTGCTGGTCGGGACCGGCACGGTCGAGACCGACGACCCCACGCTCACCGTCCGCGACGAGTACGACGAGCCGGTGCCGCACCAGCCACTCCGGGCCGTGATGGGCCTGCGTGCGCTGGACCCCGGACGGCGCGTGTTCGACGACCAGGCGCAGACCGTCGTGCTCGAGACCCGCGACCCGGCCGCTGCGCTGGCGTCGCTGCACGCGGACGACCGCCAGCACGTCTTCCTGGAGGGCGGCCCGCAGCTCGCTGCGTCGTTCCTGCGCGCGGGCCTGGTCGACGAGGTGGTCGCCTACGTCGCACCCGCCCTGCTCGGCGCGGGCGCCGCCGCCGTGGCCGACCTCGGCATCACCACGATCTCGCAGGCACGTCGGCTGCAGATCAGCGACGTCGCGACGATCGGCACGGGGCCGGAGGCCTGCGTGCGGATCACGATGACCCCCATCCCGAGCCACCACCTCCGAACGGGAGCCTGAGCCATGTTCACCGGCATCGTCGAGGAGCTCGGCTCCGTCGCCTCACTGGAGGACCAGGGCGACGCGGTCCGCCTCACCGTGCGTGGCCCGCTCGTCACCAGCGACGTCGACCTGGGCGACTCGATCTCCGTCAACGGCTGCTGTCTGACGGTGGTCGCGACCAGCTCGACCAGCGACGGCGCCGTCGACTCGTTCACCGCGGACGTGATGCGCGAGACGCTCCTCAAGACCTCACTGGGTGACCTGCACCCCGGTGACCGGGTCAACCTCGAGCGTGCCGTCACGCCTGCCACGCGGCTCGGTGGTCACATCGTGCAGGGCCACGTCGACGGCACCGGGACCGTGGTTCGGCGCACACCCAGCGAGCACTGGGAGATCGTGGAGATCTCACTGCCTGGCGAGCTCGAGCGCTACCTCGTCCCGAAGGGCTCGATCACCGTCGACGGCATCTCCTTGACCGTCGTCGACGTGACCCCCACCGCGTTCACGGTCAGCCTGATCCCCGAGACGCTGACCCGCACCACCCTGGGCACCAGGGCACCGGGCGACACCGTCAACCTCGAGGTGGACGTCATTGCGAAGTACGTAGAGAAGATGGTGAAGCCATGACGGAACACGACAAGGTGCGCCTCGACGACATCGAGGAGGCCATCGCCGACATCGCCGCCGGGAAGGCCGTCGTCGTCGTCGACGACGAGGACCGTGAGAACGAGGGCGACCTGATCTTCGCCGCCAGCAAGGCGACACCGGAGCTGATGGCGTTCACGATCCGTCACTCCAGCGGGGTGATCTGCGTGCCGATGCCGGCGGAGATGCTGGACCGGCTCGAGATCCCCCTGATGACGCCGCACAACAAGGACAAGCTGCGCACGGCGTACACGATCTCGGTGGACGCCCGCGACGGTGTCTCCACCGGCATCTCCGCGGCGGACCGGGCGCACACCGCCCGGGTGCTGGCCGACTCCGCCACCGAGCCGTGGGAGATCACCCGCCCGGGGCACGTCTTCCCGCTGCGCTACCGCGAGGGCGGGGTGCTGGTCCGTCGGGGACACACCGAGGCCGCGGTCGACCTCGCCAAGATGGCGGGCCTGACCCCGGCGGGCGTGCTCGTCGAGGTCGTCAACGACGACGGCACCATGAAGCGCGCCCCCGAGCTGCGCGCGTTCGCCGACGAGCACGGCCTGAAGATGATCTCGATCGACCAGATGGTGCACCACCGGCGCCGCACCGAGACCCACGTCCGACGCCTCGCCGAGACCGTGCTGCCGACGCGGCACGGGCAGTTCACGGCGTTCGGCTACCGGATCACCGTGGACGAGTCCGAGCACATCGCGCTGGTCTACGGAGACCCCGCCTCGCTGCGCGACGGCATCCCGGTGCTCACCCGGGTGCACAGTGAGTGCCTGACAGGTGACGTGTTCGGCTCCGAGCGCTGCGACTGCGGGCCCCAGCTGGACGAGGCGATGGAGGTCATCGTCAAGGAGGGCAGGGGAGTGGTGATCTACCTGCGTGGCCACGAAGGGCGAGGCATCGGTCTGCTCGCCAAGCTGCAGGCCTACCAGCTCCAGGACGGCGGCCGCGACACCGTCGACGCCAACCTCGACCTGGGACTGCCTGCGGACGCCCGCCACTACGGGGCCGCCACCCAGATCCTGCGCGACCTCGGGGTCGGGTCGGTCCGGCTGCTGACCAACAACCCGGCCAAGACGGCCAGCCTGGAGTCGTACGGCATCCCGGTGGCAGAGCGGGTCGGCCTGACCCCACGCCCCAACGACCACAACCTCGCCTACCTGCAGACCAAGCGCGACCGGATGGGGCACCACCTCGACCGGCTCGAAGCGGACCACGAAGGAGCCCCTCAGTGAGTGGAGACGGAAGCCCCGAGGACCAGCCGGTCGACTGCAGCGACCTCCGGGTCGCGGTCGTCGCCGCCAGCTGGCACGAACAGGTGATGGACGGGCTGGTGGCCGGCGCCGAGCTGGCTGTCGAGCGGTACCGCGTCGGGTCCTGCGACGTCGTCCGGGTGCCCGGCTCGTTCGAGCTGCCGGTGGTGGCCCAGGCGCTGGCCCGGCAGGGGTACGACGCCGTCATCGCGCTCGGCGTCGTGATCCGTGGCGGCACCCCCCACTTCGACTACGTGTGCTCGGCAGCCACCGACGGCCTGAACCGGGTCGCCCTCGACACCGGGGTGCCGATCGGGTTCGGCCTGCTCACCTGTGACAACGACCAGCAGGCGCTCGACCGGGCCGGCCTCGAAGGCAGCCGCGAGAGCAAGGGCTACGAGGCGACGGCGGCAGCGCTGCTCACCGCGCGCACCTTGCGTGAGGTGGCCGCGCCCGACCGCCTAGGCTTGAAGGCGTGAAGACGTTCGAGGGCCTCTGGGCCGAGCTGAGCGAGAAGGCCGCCACCCGGCCCGAGGGATCCGGGACGGTGCAGGCGCTCGACGCCGGCGTGCACGCCATCGGCAAGAAGCTGGTCGAGGAGGCAGCCGAGTCCTGGATGGCCGCCGAGCACGAGGGGCATGAGCGGGCGGCCGAGGAGATCAGCCAGCTGCTCTACCACGCACAGGTGCTGATGCTCGCCGCCGGAATCTCGCTCGATGACGTCTACGCACATCTCTGAGGAAGCACACCCATGAGCACCACGAACGACAGCTCCGACCGCGAGCAGCCGCTGCTGCGGATCGCCATCCCCAACAAGGGATCGCTGTCCACGTCCGCCTCGGAGATCCTGCGCGAGGCGGGCTACCGCCAGCGCACCGACTCCAAGGAGCTCAGCCTGCTCGACACCGTCAACGGCGTCGAGTTCTTCTACCTGCGCCCGCGCGACATCGCGCTGTACGTCGGCGAGGGCACCCTCGACGTCGGCATCACCGGCCGCGACCTCCTCCTCGACTCCGGCGCCAAGGCCGAGGAGGTCCGCCGGCTGGGCTTCGGGCGGTCGAGGTTCCGGTTCGCTGCCCGCCCCGGCACCCTCGCCTCCCTGGACGACCTGTCGGGCAAGCGCATCGCCACGTCCTACGTCGGTGTGGTGCGCCGCCATCTCGAGGAGCGCGGCATCGAGGCCGAGGTGATCCGGCTCGACGGCGCCGTCGAGACCAGCATCCAGCTCGGTGTCGCGGACGTGATCGCCGACGTCGTCGAGACGGGCAGCACCATGAAGGCAGCGGGACTCGAGATCGTCGGCGAGGTGATCATGGAGTCCGAGGCCGTGCTGATCACCCGCGCCGGCACCGCCGAGCCCGACGGCTTCGAGGTGTTCAAGCGACGCCTCGACGGCGTCCTCGTCGCGCGCTCCTACGTGATGATGGACTACGACATCCCGGAGTCGGCCGTCGAGGACGCCGTGGCGCTGACGCCCGGCATCGAGGGCCCGACCGTCTCCACGCTGCACCGCGAGGGCTGGTTGGCGGTCCGGTCGATGGTGCCGCGTGATGGTGCCCAGCGGCTGATGGACGACCTCTACGAGATCGGGGCGCGGGCGATCCTGCTCACCGACATCCATGCCTGCCGACTCTGACCGCTCCCCGTCCGTGCCCGCGCCCCCGTTGCCGCACACGTGGCGGCCGCTCGGCGTCCGGCTCGCGGTGTGGATCCTCGGCGGGATGCTGCTGGTCCTGATCGCGGCCGTCTGGGTGCTGATCGGCGCGGAGGTCCGAGCCCAGTTCACCTACTTCCAGCGCGGCACGCTGGTCTTCATGGCGCTGCTGCTGGGGCTGACCTGGAACGCGCTGGTGCGCTCGCGGGTCACCGCCACCGCGCAGGGACTGATCGTGGTCAACGGCTACCGGACCCGCACCTTCGAGTGGTCCCAGGTCATCTCCGTGTCCCTGCGCCGTGGCGCCCCCTGGGGCACCCTCGACCTCTCCGACGGCACCACGGTCTCGCTGATCGGGGTGCAAGGCTCGGACGGCGCCCGCGCCCGCCAGGCCGTCCGTGAGATCCGGGCCACCGTCGTCGCCAACACCCCCCACCCAGACCCAGGCCCCTAGACCGCCGACCGGGCACCCCGGGTTGCTGGGAGTACGCCGATCGGGCACTCCGGGTTGGAAAAAGGAGATGCCGCCGCAGCGGAGGCCGCCCTACCATCCAGGCGTGACCGCCTTTTCGCTGCGCCCGATGACCCGCGCCGACGCCGTGGCGGTCACCGACCTGCTCGCTGCCGCCGAGGTCGTGGACCGGATCGAGGAGCACTACAGCGTCGAGGACGTGCACGAGGAGCTGGACGACCCGATGCGGGACCCCCGGACCGACTGGGTGCTCGCCGTTGCGGGTGACCGGGTCGTCGGCACCTGCCAGCTGCGTGCCCGCCCCCCGGACGACGGCGCGGTCAGGGTCATGATCGACGGCGTGGTTCACCCGGAGCTCCGCAGGCAGGGCATCGGGTCCGCACTGCTCGAGCGGATGCTCGCCCGCGCGCCCGAGTACGTCCGTGAGCGAGGTGAGCAGCTGCGGCCCGACATCGCCTGCTCGGGACCGTCCCAGGACGTCGGTCTGGCGAAGATCCTGGCCGCGCACGGCATGGTGCCGCGGCGCTGGTCCTTCGTGATGCTGGCCGACCTCACCGGGTCAGCTGACGATGTGCCTGACCTCCCTGAGGACTACACGCTTGCCTCGTGGGAGGGCCTGGACCACACCGAGATCCGGCTGGCGCACAACCGGGCCTTCGTGGGGCACTACGGCTTCTCCCCGTGGAGCGAGCAGATGTGGAGCCACTGGGTCGCCCACAGCCGCGCCTTCCGGCCCGCCCTCAGCCTGGTCGCCCGCGACCAGGAGGGCGCCATCGCGGCGTACGTCCAGACCGAGGAGTTCGAGGGCGTGGAGGCGGCGACCGGCGTCCGTGAGGCGTACGTCGCCAAGGTCGGCACCCTTCCCGACCATCGCCGACGAGGACTCGCCGGCCTGCTGCTGCGCCGGGCGATGCGCGACTATCGCGAGGCCGGCTACGGTCGGGCCGCGCTCGACGTGGACGCCGAGAACCCGACCGGCGCACTCGGGGTCTACCAACGCGCGGGGTTCTCCACGCAGGTTCGGTTGACCAGCTACGAGCCGGCGCGGGGGTAGGCACGGAGCGTGCTCACCCCGAGGTCGGATGCCGGGTCTCTCGCGGCTCCAGGGGCAGCTCGGCACGCACGCAGCCTCCGGTCACGGTGCTCTTGGCCACCAGGCTGCCGCCGAGCTCCTCCGCACGCTCCCGCATCGAGCTCAGTCCTACGCCTGCCTGCCAGGGCGCCGCGCCCGGCGTCTCGTCGGTGACCGCGACGACCAGGTTCCCCTCGGCGACGGCGAGCACCACGGTCGCTTCCCGGCTGTCGGTGTGACGCGCGATGTTGGTGAGGGCCTCCACCGCGATCCGGTACGCCGCCACCTCGACCGCCGCCGGCAGGTGCTCGAGCGGGTCGACGTGGACCGTCGTCCGCAGCGGCTCTCCCGAGCGCCCGCGCATCGATCCCGCGGCCTGGGTGATCGCGCCGGCGAGGCCGAGCTCGTCGAGCGCCGGGGGGCGCATGGCGTACACCAGCTCCCGGATCGACTCGATCGCGGCGGTGGTCTCCGCGCGCAGCGTCCCGAGCAGGCCCTCCGCAGCCGAGGGGTCGGACCGGGCCAGGTTGCGCGCGGCGTCCGCCGTGAAGGCGATGCCGGTCAGCCGAGGGCCGAGGCCGTCGTGAAGATCCCGCCTCAGACGGCGTCGTTCCTCCTCGCGAGCAGCGATGGTCTGTTGTCGCGCGTGCAGCAGGTCGGCGGCGAGGGCGCTCGCGCGGAGCGACTGGGCCAGGAGCGGTGCCGCGATGTCGAGGACCTGCCGGTCGGCCGCCGACAGCGCGAGCTCACCGGCTCGCAGGCCGACCTCCAGCTGGAGGGACTCCCCGGCGGTGGAGGGCAGGGCCAGGGCCTCGGTCCGGGTGACTCGCGTCCCGGACGCGGCGGTCACCTCGTCGTCGACGCGGAGTGCGGCGTACGGCAGCAGGAGTGCCTCCCGGATGGCCCGCAGCGCCATCACCGGATCCTCGCCGATGCGCCCCGAGACCAGGCCGGCGGCGCCGAGAGGATCCGGGCGTACGCCGAACAGCAGCTCGTCCACGACACCCCGGAAGGCGACCTGCGTCGGGTGGAACGCCGCCGCGAAGACGGTCGCGAAGAGCCCGACGACCGCAGGCGAAGGGTCTCCCTGGCCGAGCTGCTCGAGCGCAGCGACCGAGCCGATGAACAGCGAGAGATAGGCGACGGCGGCCGTCAGGTAGGTGACCACCGGCACGACGACGGCCCGCACGTCGGTGACGTCGGGCCTCGCGGCACCGATGTACATCGCCGGTCCGACCACGACGAAGAAGCCCTCCGCAGTGACTGATCCGATGGCGTCTCCGGCCGCGAAGGCGACCAGGCCGACGAGCAGTGCGCTGCTCCCGCTCGCCAGGGCCATCCACGTCAGGGCCCGACGCTCCTCCAGGGGCGCACGATCCAGGCGCCACCACAGGTGGGCCGGGACGACGATCAGCACCACGAGCGCGGACGTCTCCACCGCCTCCGACCGGATCACGGCCAGGCACCCGGCCGCGGACACCCCGACCAGGGTCAGGAGGTCGACCGGGTCACGCCAGCGCGCGACCGGGTAGAGCACGAGGGCGAGCGGTCCCAGCAGCAGGCTGGTCAGGACCCACGTGGTCTCGGGGATGCCTGCGCTGCCCGTGGCGCCCAGCACCACACCGACGAGCAGCACGAGCGAGGTCAGCGTCATCAGCACCGCCGAGGCAGTGGCCCGACGGGCCCTCAGCAGCCCGACGGCCGGCAGCAGCAGCGAGAGCGCGACAGCGCTGAACGCGATCGCGTGCGGCGTCGTCACCGTTCCCGCCCGAGGCCGCCTTCGCGGGCCCGGATGATGGCCGCCGTGCGGTCGGCCACCTCGAGCTTGGCGAAGATGTTGGTGAGGTGGTTGCTGACGGTCTTGGGGGAGAGGAAGAGCTGCTCGGCGATCGCCGCGGTGCGCCGGCCACCCGCGAGCAGGTCGAGGATGTCGCGCTCCCGGGTGGTCAGCGTCGGGAAGGGCGACTCGGAGGCGGTGGGCTGATCGGTGAAGAGCCGGAGCATCCGCGCAGCCACAGCGGGTCCGAAGATCGCCTGCCCGGCGGCGACGGCACGCACGGCGTTCACGATCTCGTCCTGGCCGGCTCCCTTGAGCAGGTAGCCACGGGCCCCGGCCTGCATCGCGGTGAAGACGGTGGCGTCGTCGTCGTACATCGTGAGCATCAGCACCGCCGTGCCGGGCACGGCAGCCCGGATCCGGCGGGTGGCCTCGACCCCGTCGACCCGGTCCATCCGAACGTCCATCAAGACGACGTCGGGACGGAGCAGCAGCGTCTCGTGCACAGCCTGCTCTCCGTCAGCGGCCTCGCCCACGACCTCGAGGTCCTCGAGGGTGTCGATCAGCGACCGCAGGCCGGCACGGACCACTGGGTGGTCGTCGGCCAGCAGGATCCGCAGCGTCACCTGCCCATCATGGCCGGGAGCGGCTGCCTGCGCCCGGGAAGTTCTTCCTGACATGCCCGGGCATAGCGAGGAGCATGAGCAGGAAGGACGCACCTGTTGCTGGGAACGACGAACGGTTGATCGTGGAGCGTCCGCTCGTCCCTTGGAGGAAGCCATGAGCACCACTCGAGTCCGGGAAACCGGGACCGCACTGAACACCCGCAACAAGATCGGTCTGGCGCTGGCCGGACTGATCAGCCTGGTCAACGTGCCCAGTGCGCTGGAGGGCACGCCCGACGGAGAGGTGGGTCCACCCATGGTGGTGCTCTACCTCGACACCGTGGTCGGTGTCATCGGGCTGGTCGCCGTGGTCGTCGCCTGGCGCAGCGGCAGCAGGGTCGCGCTGCGACTCGCCGCCGCGTGCCTCGTCGTCGCCCTGGTGACCGCGCTGCCGGCCCTGTTCGTCGACGTGCCCGCCGTGATCAAGATCCTCGTGGCAGCGGTCGTCCTCGTCACCCTGGCCACACTCGTCCTGATGTTCTCCGGTCAGAGTCGGCGCGAGCCGGTCCTGGACTGAGAGGGGTCCGGAGATGATTGCCGTCGTCACGATCCTGCTGGCGTTCCCGCTCGGCTTCCGGCTTGCCTCGAGGCCGGCCGCTCGCACGGCGTACGCCGTGGCCTACCTGTGGGCCTTCACCTTCCAGACGCTCTACCTGACACTCGATGCCTTGCGGCCGGAGGTCACGAACCCCGCCTTCGAGCCCGGCGGCTTCCCACTCGCCTACGGGCTGGTCGCGCTGGGGATCTTCCTCGCGGGATTCGGGCTGGTCGAGCTGGGCCACCTCGTCGCGCGGCGACGCAACGCCCACCGCGTCCCGGTGCCCGTCTGAGCAGGGCTCACCAGCGCGGGCCGGTGCCGTCGACGACGACATCGGCCCGCGCCCGGGTGTCCTCGCGGGCGAACAGCGCCGCCTCGTCGCGAGCCCACGTCTCCCACATCGTCGCGAACGCCGCACCGTCGCGGGCGATGCCGCGCGCCATCCTCAGGTCGTGCGGTGCCTCGACCCAGACGAGCACGGTGACCAGCGCGGCGAAGCGGGCTGCTCCGGACCCGACGCCCTCCAGCACCAGCAGCGGGGTGGGCTGCACCTCCACCTGCTCGGCGTAGGCCTCGGCCACCCAGTCGTAGCGGCGGTAGGAGCCGGGCCGTCCCTCCGCGAGCGGGGAGAGCAGGCCGTCGAGCTGGGCGTCGATCACGGGCAGGCCGGACCACCCGGCGTAGAGGTCGTCCATGTGCAGCACCACGGCTTCCGAAGCGGCCCCCACCGCCGCAGCCAGGGTGGTCTTGCCCGACCCTGCGGGACCGTCGAGACAGATCAGCCTGCCGTGGCCGAGCGTGGCCGGCCGGGAGAGCGCGAGCTCGATGACCCCGGCGGGCGTCGGACGCGGCACATCTCCGGGCGCGCTCACCACGCCAGTCCGAGACCGCGGTAGGAGGGCACCGAGTCGACGATCTCGGTCCCGCTCAGCAGGTGCACGAGGTTGGTGTGCTCGGCGAGCTCCCCGGACTTGGCGTGCCGGAACCAGACCCAGTCACCGATCTGGAGCAGCCGCGCGCCGGGGCCGGTCAGTGGTGTCTGCACCTCTCCGGCTCCCTCGAGAGCAGTGAGGCGCAGGTCGGGCGGCGCCCACGGGAGGGGCGCGCGGTCCTTGCCGCCCGGGCCGCTCGCCATGAAGCCGCCGCCCGCCACCGTGGCCAGGCCGTCGCCGGGGCGGCGTACGACGGGGACGCCGAAGAACTCCGCCGGCCGCGGCTCGAAGCTCTCGTAGTGGTCGAACAATCCCGGCACGAGCAGCCCCGACCCGGCAGCCACCTCCGTGACGACGGGGTCCGCAGCGGTCGCCTCGACGCTCCCGGACCCGCCACCGTTCCAGAACTCCAGCTCGGTCAGGCCCCCCAGGTCACGGGCGATCTGCGCGCGACGCTCCACGAGCTGGGCGAGGGAGGCCGACTTCAGCTTGCGTACGACGAGCGAGCGGGCCCGCTGGTGCGGCACGTCGTCGGGTACGCCGGCCACCTGACCCTCGTAGGTCATCACCCCGACCAGGGACAGCCCGTGCGCAAGCACCTCCCGCGCGAACGCGAGCACGTCGCTGGTCTCGTGCAGGGGCGAGCGCTTCGGGCCGACACGGGAAGGACCGAGTCGCAGTCCCGCATCGATGTCGATGGCGACCCTGGCTGACGCGGCCGCGCCGTCCGGCGCGCACGACTGGATCAGCGTGAGGTGAGCCCGGTCGTCCACCATCAGCGTGATCCGGGACCCGACAACCGGGTCCGCGAGCAGCTCGCGCAGCGCGCCGGTGTCCACCGTGGGGTAGGCGAGCACCACGTCGTCGGAGAGGCCCTCGCGGACCAGCCACAGCGCCTCGCGCAGGGAGTAGGCGAGGACGCCCGCGAACCCCGGCACGGCGAGGGCGCGGCGAACGAGCTCCGGAACCCGGAGCGACTTCGACGCCACGCGCAGCGGCTTCCCGGCAGCTCGCCGCACGAGGTCGGTGGCGTTGGCATCGAACGCATCGAGATCCACGACGACCATCGGGGTGGTCGGGTCGGCCAGGCCCTGCACGGCAACGTCCAGGCGGCGCGCCAGCAGGTGGCGCGCGTGATCGCTGGTGAACGCCCCCCGCGCCACTCCTAGATCCCGTGCTTCTTCAAGATGGCCTCGATGTCGGCCATGTCGTCCTCGCTGGAGCTCTGGGGTCGGCCGGACCGCGGCTGCTCGACCCCCGCCGCAGGCTTCTTGCGACGCAACCGCCGTGGGGTGCTCGCTTCACGGACACCGATCCCACGGGCCCGCATCACACCGGAGACCACCCACAGGGCGGCGGCCACGCCGGCGACGATCACGCCCAGCCAGACGACGGGGGAGAAGACCAACCGGGCCGCCCAGGCGACCACCTCGTCCAGGATGCCGGCCGCGAGCCGGAGCGTGCCGGTGAGCCAGGCCGCCACGGGCAGCAGTGCCCAGGCGAGCCCGCGCAAGCCCGCTGCGAGGCCACGGCGACGCCAGGAGACCCAGGCGTAGGCCACCCCGATCAACGTGAGCACCAGGGCGAGCGCGGCCCAGGTCGTGGTGTCGAGGGTGACGGCGGCGTCGACGGGCATGCGTCCAGCGTACGTAGCCGGCCGCACGGAATCCCGTTCGTGAGGCGCGGACCGCCGTCTGGGAGGATCGCCGCGATGCGAACCCTCCCCGATCCCGGATTCGCGGGCGACGACGGTGCCGTCGACCCGGCGCTCGAGGCCGCGCTCACGGCGTACGCCGCCGCGCCCGATGACCCCGCGCAGCGGCACGTCACCCTGGCGGCCGTCCAGGACAGCCGGGTGCTGGTGCCGGTCGTCGCGGTGCTCGGCGAGGTGGAGTACGACGAGCAGGGGCTCGCCCACGACAAGAGCAGCGACATGGCCGCGGTGCTGATGACCGGTCGTGACGGCCGCACCGCCCTGGTGGCCTTCACCTGCACGCAGAGCCTGACCCGGTGGAACCCCGAGGCGAGGCCGGTCCCCGTCTCGGCACGGCAGGCCGCGCAGGCGGCGTTGCAGGACGGCGCGGCCGCGCTGCTCGTCGACGTGGCGGGGCCGGTCATGTTCGTGGTCGAGGGGGAGGAGCTCTCCTCGCTGGCGGCCGGGCACCGCCTGGTCCGGCTGCCTGACGACCGGTGGGGCTGGACGCTGCCGGGACCCTGATTTGGCCGCACCGGACGCTGCCTTGTACCCTTGTGCGTGACCGATCCCCGCAGGCGTGAGCCGACGGGGATCAGACAAGTGGAGGCCTCCTCCCACCCGCATCGACCGCCGCCCGGCACCAGCCGGACACAGGTCGTCGGGTCCAGGTCGGAGCAGGGCGACTGACGACGTCGTACCCGCTCCGGACAAGGGGCTTCCGCGTGTCGCGGAGGCCCTTTTCGCATGTCCGGGCATGGGACTCCCAGGTCATCCCACTTGATCTACACAGGAGGACCCATCAGCACCGAGCTGCGAATCAACGATCGGATCCGGGTACCGGAAGTCCGGCTCGTTGGACCCAACGGCGAAACCGTCGGCATCGTCTCCACGAGCGACGCACTGCGCCTTGCCCAGGAGGCAGACCTCGACCTCGTCGAGATCGCCCCGATGGGTCGACCCCCGGTCTGCAAGCTCATGGACTACGGCAAGTTCAAGTACGAGAACGCGCAGAAGGCCCGTGAAGCCCGCCGCAACCAGACCAACACCGTCATCAAGGAAATGAAGCTCCGGCCGAAGATCGACGCGCACGACTACGAGACCAAGAAGGGTCACGTCGTGCGGTTCCTCCGCCAGGGCGACAAGGTCAAGATCACGATCATGTTCCGCGGTCGTGAGCAGCACCGTCCCGAGCTCGGCTACCGGCTGCTCCAGCGCCTGGCCGAGGAGGTGACGGACCTCGGGTTCGTCGAGTCCTCGCCCAAGCAGGACGGTCGCAACATGACCATGGTGATCGGCCCGCACAAGAAGAAGTCCGAGGCCAAGGCCGAGGTGAAGGCCGAGAAGGAGCAGCTGGCCGCCGCACGCGAGGCAGAGAAGGCCGAGGAGCGCGCAGAGATCCGCGCAGCTCACCCGACGCCTTCGCCGAAGAAGGAGCGCGGCCGCTCCGAGAACCTCGATCCCGAGATCGAAGCGTAACGAGAAGAGGAAGAGACACAGATGCCTAAGAACAAGACGCACTCCGGTGCCAAGAAGCGCTTTCGCGTGACCGGGACGGGCAAGATCCTGCGCCAGAAGGCTGGCCTTCGCCACAACCTGGAGAAGAAGCCCTCGAAGATGACCCGTCGTCTCTCGGGCACCACGGAGCTGGCCAAGGCCGACGTTCCCCGCGCCAAGAAGCTGCTCGGCCTGTAAGGCAACCCCACCCCAGTCACACCGGGTTCCAGCCCGGGTGGTCGCGAGCAGTCGAGACCACGAAGAATCTTTGAAGGAGTACTGAATGGCACGCGTCAAGCGGGCAGTAAACGCCCACAAGAAGCGCCGGGTCGTCCTCGAGCGCGCCTCCGGTTACCGCGGCCAGCGGTCGCGGCTCTACCGCAAGGCCAAGGAGCAGGTCACCCACTCGCTGGTCTACAGCTACAACGACCGCAAGAAGCGCAAGGGCGACTTCCGCCGGCTCTGGATCCAGCGGATCAACGCTGGTGTCCGTGCCAACGGCCTGACCTACAACCGCTTCATCCAGGGCCTCAAGGCCGCGGGTGTCGAGGTCGACCGCAAGATCCTCGCCGACATGGCCGTCAACGACGCCCCCGCGTTCCTGGCGATGGTCGAGCTGGCCAAGGCCAACCTGCCCGAGGACGTCAACGCGCCGGTCTCGGCCTGACGCTCCGACTGACGTTGGTCGAACCTGTCGAGACCACGTCCCGGAACGGGTGAACCGACGATGGCGAGCCTTCCTGCCGAGCGACCGCTCTCCGCGAAGAACGGTCGCGTCAAAGCGGCACGAAGGCTCGCCCGTCGTGCTTCCAGGGCCGAGGAACGGCTGTTCCTCGCCGAGGGCGCCAAGGCCCTGACCGAGGCGCTGCTGGTGCCCGGCGGGGTCGTCGAGGTCTTCGCGACCGAGGCCAGTGAGCGAGCAGTACGCCGCGCTCCGCAAGGCCGTCGACGAGGCGGGCGTCCCGTGGCTCCCCGCCAGTCAGGCCGCCGTCGAGGCGCTGAGCGGTGCGGTCACCCCGCAGGGGATCGTCGCGGTCTGCCGGTTCCTCGACGTGCCGCTCGCCACGGTGCTCGAGCCGTCCACGTCCGCCGAGCCGGTCGAGACCCCTCGTCCCGCGCGCACCGTGGTGATCTGCGCAGACGTGCGCGATCCCGGCAACGCCGGCACCGTGATCCGCTGCGCCGACGCCGCCGGGGCCACGGTGTCGTGCTGGCCGGGAACAGCGTCGACCCCTACAACGACAAGACCGTCCGGGCGAGCGTCGGCAGCCTCTGGCACCTGCCGATCTCGGTCGAGCCCGACCCGGCCGAGGTGGTGCGCGCGGCGCAGGCGGCCGGCTACACCGTCCTCGCGACCGACGGGGCCGGCGAGACCGGGCTGTTCGAGGCCGAGGCCGGTGGCCTGCTGGACCAGCCGGTCGCCTGGCTGTTCGGCAACGAGGCCTGGGGTCTGCCCGAGGAGCTCGCGCGACTGGCCGACCACCGGGTCTCGATCCCGATCTTCGGTCGGGCGGAGAGCCTGAACCTCGCCACCGCCGCCGCCCTCTGCCTCTACGCCAGCGCCCGCGCAGCCACCTGATCCGGCGTCCGGGGACCTTCCGGTCACCCGGTGCCGGGTTCATGATGGACCGATGGCATACGACGACGAGCTGGCCGAGCGGACGCGGCACGCGCTCTCCGACCGGACGGAGTTCATCGAGAAGAAGATGTTCGGCGGCCTGGCGTTCATGGTGAACACCCACATGGCCTGCGGCGTCATGGGCGAGGACCTGATGGTGCGGGTCGGCAAGGGCAACCAGCCTGCGGCGTTGGCGCGCGGTGCTCGCGAGATGGACTTCACCGGTCGTCCGATGAGCAGCATGGTGGTCGTCCCCGGCAGCCAGCTCGCCGTGCCCGCGGTCCTCGAGGAGTGGGTGGAGAACGCAGTGGACTTCGCGCGGTCCGAGCCACCCAAGGAGCCGTCACCCAAGACCCGGGCATCCAAGACCCGGGCATCCCAGACCCGGGCATCCAGTACGAGGGCACCCGAGGAGCGGGGCAAGACGGGCAACCCGGACGGCTGACAGTCCGACCGCGCCGAAGAGTCGGCGTGTCCCGGTGCCCGACCACCCGAGTGGGCTATTGCCGTGGACGCAAGGACTTGGTCAGATCGATGGAACGGTGACTCCTGGGGGCGTCGTGTCCGAGACAGCTTCACCCCGTGCCCTGGTCGGGAACCGCCTCGTTCTCGTGGGCGGGGTGCTCTACCTGCTCGAATGGGTCGCGATCCTCGCGGCACCCGTCGCGGCGCCGGTGGGCGCCGACGCCGGAGCCGAACAGATCACCTCGGCCTACGCCGGGAACACCACGGCGCTCGCCTGGGCAGCGGGCTGGCTGAGCGTGGTGCTGCTCGGACGGGTGCTGCTGCTCGTCGGTCTCCGTGCGGCGCTCAGGGACTCCGGCAGACCACACGTGCTGATGGACCTCGCGGTGCTGGCGATGCTCGCCAGCGTCGTGATCGAGACGGTGGTGTATGCCGTGGTGGCCGCCGCCGCCTGGCTGGGGGAGAACGGCGCGACCGCCGCCACGGTGCGAGCCCTCGACGCGGCGGCGTGGGAGATCAGCCAGATGATCTACGGCCCCCTGGGTGTGGCAGTGATCTGTGCGGCGGTGGCGATGTGGCGCTCCGGGCTGTTCCCCAGGGCGCTGTGCGGACTGGGCGTCGCCGGGGGTGCGGCCGCTGTCCTCGTCGGGCTCGCCTTCGTCGCGCCGGCCTTCGTCCACGTCGCCGCGACGCTGAGCCTGGGCGTGCTCCTGTTCTGGGCGTGGATGCTCTGGACCGGAGTGCTGTGCTGGTGGGCCACCGGTGTGGGGACGCGACAGGCGGTCAGCGTCTGGTGAGCTGACCCGAGGTCGGACCGCACTACGCTGTCGCCGTGAATGACTCCGAGCCGGGCACCCCGACCGCAAGTGCCGTGGAGCACCTCCCGGACGGCGTGGTGATCGCGGACGCGCACGGGGTCGTCACCGTGGTCAACGAGCAGGCACGCAGACTGCTCGGACCCAGTGTCGAGGTCGGTCGGCCACTGCAGGAGGTGATGGCGCTCCAGGACCAGGAGAGCTGCCACTGGTACGCCGCGAACACGCCGTACGACGGCCTCCCGAGCCGGGTGGCGCTCACCGAGCAGTCGTGGATCACCTCCGCCGGGGTCGAGGTGCTCGTCACCGGCCGGATCAACCGCTCGCGGCGGCACGGTCCCGTCGAGACCGTCGGCCTGGTGATCCGCTCGGGTCGCGGACGCGCCCGGCTGGACCGGGACCGCTCGGACCTCGTGGCCACGGTCGCGCACGAGCTGCGCTCGCCGCTGACCGGCGTCAAGGGCTTCGTGTCCACGCTGCTGTCCAAGTGGGACAAGCTCAACGACGAGCAGAAGAAGCTGATGCTCGCCACGGTGCATGCCGACTCCGAGCGCTTGTCCCGCCTGATCACCGAGCTGCTCGACGTCGCCCGCATCGACACAGGTCGGCTGCCGCTCTACCCGCGGTCCTCCGACACCGCCGTGCTGGTGGACCGATGCGTGCAGTCGGTGCGGGCCGGCACCACGCGCACCATCGAGGCGACCTACGCCGAGGACGTCCCGCAGGTCTTCGCCGACCCCGACAAGCTCACCCAGGTCGTCACCAACCTGATCGACAACGCGGTCCGGCACGGCGAAGGCACGGTGCGGGTGAGCGTCGAGGCGCTCACCGAGCCGTTCAAGGGTGCACTGATCCGGGTCGAGGACGAGGGTGAGGGGATCGCCGAGGAGATCCGTGCTCGCGTGTTCACCAAGTTCTGGAAGCACGGCATGCGGGGCGGCACCGGTCTGGGGATGTACATCGTCAACGGGCTGGTCCGCGTGCACGGCGGTGAGGTGACCATCTCCTCCGCCGACGGCGGGGGTGCCCGGCTCGAGATCCGCTGGCCGTCGGACGACCGCCGCTGACGCACCACCGGCTCGCGCCATCCGGATCCGGTTGGCCGCGGAGCGGCCGCACTTCCTAGACTGGCCCGCGCACGCTCCCTGCGAGTGAGTCCGGGCGGTCCCGGGCGAGCAACCGAAAGGCAACGATGTCGGGCCCCAACTCCGAGTACGACCCGGTCCAGGTGACCCCTCTCGACGAGGAGCACGTCACCGCCATGCGGGCCGAGGCGCTCGCGGCCATTGCGGCGGCAGCTGACCTCGAGACACTCAAGCGGGTCCGGACCGAGCACGCCGGCGACCGGTCACCGCTCGCGCTGGCCAACCGGGAGATCGGCGCGCTGCCGCCACAGGCCCGCAAGGACGCAGGTCAGCGGGTGGGCCAGGCGCGCGGTGCGGTGAACCAGGCGCTCGCCCAGCGCCAGGCCGAGCTCGAGGTCGAGGCGGAGCAGACGATGCTCGCCGAGGAGACCGTCGACGTCACCTTGCCGTGGGACCGGACCACGCGTGGCGCGCGGCACCCGATCACGATGCTGTCCGAGCGCATCGCCGACGTGTTCGTGGCCATGGGCTGGGAGGTCGCCGAGGGCCCGCTGGTCGAGGCCGAGTGGCTGAACTTCGACGCGCTGAACCTCGGGCCAGACCATCCGGCCCGCACCATGCAGGACACCTTCTGGACCGAGCCGGCCGAGCACCACCTCGTGCTGCGCACGCACACCTCGCCGGTGCAGGCCCGCACGATGCTGACCCGGGAGCCGCCGATCTACGTGGTCTGCCCGGGGCGCGTGTTCCGCACCGACGAGTACGACGCCACGCACAGCCCGATGTTCCACCAGGTGGAGGGGCTGGTCATCGACCAGGGCATCAGCATGGCCCACCTCAAGGGTTCGCTGGACCACTTCGCCGAGGCCATCTTCGGCGCCGGCATCACCACGCGGTTCCGGCCGTCGTACTTCCCCTTCACCGAGCCCAGCGCCGAGGTCGACCTGCGCTGCTTCGTCTGCCGTGGTCTCGCCCCGGCCGTCGGCGACTGCCGCACCTGCAAGGGCGAGGGCTGGATCGAGTGGGGCGGGTGCGGCGTGGTGAACCCCCGCGTCCTCACCGCCTGCGGCGTGGACAGCGAGCGCTACACCGGCTTCGCGTTCGGCATGGGCATCGACCGCACCCTGATGTTCCGCCACGGCGTCGCTGACATGCGCGACATGTTCGAGGGCGACGTCCGCTTCTCCTCTGCGTTCGGAACGGAAATCTGATGAAGGCCCCGCTGTCCTGGATCCGCGAGTACGCCGACCTCCCGGCCGACCTCACCGCCGAGGAGCTGGCCGGCCGGCTCACGGCCCTCGGCCTCAAGCTCGAGTCGCTGGAGCGTCCCGGCCACGACATCACCGGCCCGCTCGTGATCGGCCGGGTGCTCACCATGGAGCCCGAGCCGCAGAAGAACGGCAAGACCATCAACTGGTGCACCGTCGACGTCGGTGCCGCGAACGGCACCGGCGACCCGCAGGGCATCGTCTGCGGGGCGCACAACTTCACCCCGGGCGACCTCGTGGTGGTGGTGCTGCCGGGCGGTGTGCTGCCGGGCGGGTTCGAGATCTCCGAGCGCAAGACCTACGGGCACCTCTCCGCAGGGATGATCTGCTCCACGCGCGAGCTCGGTCTCGGCGACGACCACGAGGGCATCCTGGTGCTGCCGGGCGACGCCGGCGAGCCGGGTGAGGACGTGTTCGGGCTGCTCGACCTGCGCGACGAGGTGATCGAGTTCGAGATCAACCCCGACCGTGCCTACGCCCTGTCGCTGCGCGGAGTCGCGCGCGAGGCGGCGCTGGCCTACGGCGTGCCGTTCCACGACCCGGCCGAGCGGGACGTCCCCGCGGCGGACACCGAAGGTCACCCGGTGGTCATCGACGACCCCCAGGGCTGTCCCGTCTTCGTCGCCCGCACCGTCTCCGGGTTCGACCCGGCCGCGCCCACGCCCTCCTGGATGGCACGGCGGCTGGTGCTGGCCGGCCAGCGGCCGATCTCGCTGGCCGTCGACGTGACCAACTACGTGATGTTCGAGCTGGGCCGACCGATCCACGGCTACGACGCCGACAGGCTCACCGGGCCGATCCGGGTGCGACGGGCGACCGAGGGCGAGCGGCTCACCACGCTGGACGGCACCAGCCGTGCCCTCTCGCCGGAGGACCTCGTCGTCACCGACGACTCCGGGATCATCGGCCTCGGTGGCGTCATGGGCGGAGCCACCACCGAGATGTCGGCCACCACGACACGGGTGCTGATCGAGGCGGCGCACTGGGACGCGGCCTCGATGTTCCGCACCGGCCGACGGCACAAGCTCACCTCCGAGGCGGGCAAGCGCAACGAGCGCGGCGTGGACCCGACCATCTGCGAGGCCGCGGCCGACCGGGCGGCCGAGCTGCTGGCCCGCTACGGCGGCGGTACCGTCGAGCCCGGGGTCACCGTGGTCGGTCAGCCACCCGCTCCGCGCAGCATCACGATCCCGATCGACCTGCCGGCCCGCATCACCGGGATGAACATCGCCTCCGACACCACGATCGGCAACCTGGAGGCGGTGGGCTGTGCGGTCGAGGCTGCGGCGGACACCCTCACCGCGACCGTGCCGCAGTGGCGGCCCGACCTCAACGACCCGTTCGACCTGGTCGAGGAGGTCGCCCGGATCGTCGGCTACGAGGACGTGCCCAGCGTGCTGCCGACCGCTCCGGCCGGTCGCGGCCTGAGCCCGACGCAGTCGATGCGCCGCCGTGTCGGGCGCACCCTGGCCGGCGAGGGCTACGTCGAGGTGCTGAACTTCCCGTTCGTCGGCGAGGCCGACCTCGACCGTCTCGGGCTCGACGCCACCGACGCCCGTCGTACGACGCTGCGGCTGGCCAACCCGCTGAGCAGCGAGGAACCGCTGATGACCACGACGCTGCTGCCGGGCCTGCTCCGGACGGCAGCGCGCAACGTCAGTCGCGGGGCCAACGACCTGGCCCTGTTCGAGACGGCGCCGGTGACGCTGCCGCACGCCGGCGCGGGCACCCCGATCCTGCCGGTGGACCGGCGCCCGACCGAGGGGGAGTGGGACGACCTGAACAAGGCGCTGCCCGAGCAGCCGCTGCACCTCGCCTTCGCCCTCTGTGGCGACCGCGACCGCAGTGGCTGGTGGGGTGGGGGGCGTCCGGCGGGCTGGAGCGACGTCATCGAGACCGCGCGCGTCCTTGCCGCGGCCCTCGGCCTGGAGCTGACGGTCCGGTCGGCAGAGATGGCTCCGTGGCACCCCGGGCGGTGCGCCGAGCTGCTCGTGGGCGAGACGCCCGTCGGTCATGCCGGGGAGCTGCACCCCAAGGTCTGTCGCGCGTTCGGGGTCCCTCCACGCACGTCGGTGGCCGAGCTCGACCTCGACGCGCTGCTCGCCCGAGCGGTGACCACCCCGACCGCCCCGGTCATCGCGACGTTCCCGGTCGCCAAGGAGGACGTCGCACTGGTGGTGCCGGATCAGCTGCCTGCCGAGGAGCTGGCGGCGACGCTGCGCGAGGGAGCCGGACCGCTGTGCGAGTCGGTGCGCCTCTTCGATGTCTACACCGGCCCGCAGGCAGGCGAGGGGCGCAAGTCTCTCGCGTTCGCGCTGCGCTTCCGTGCCCCCGACCGGACGCTCACCGAGAAGGAGACCGCGGTGGCACGCGATGCCGCGGTCGCGCTCGCCGTGCAGCGGCACGGCGCCGAACCGCGCGTCTGATCACCTCGAGAGAGCTGGTCAGCGCGTCGCGGCCTCGAGGATCTCGAGCACGTGGCGGTAGTCCTGCCCGGTGGCGCGGGCCATCCCGATCTCGCACGTCCGGTTGCTCGAGACGTACGCCGTGCCGGCCGGTGTCACGAGCGCAGCCACCTCGGCCGCCTCGGGTGCGGTGGCCGAGGCGGTGAGCTCGGGGTGCAGCAGCCCCCGGTCCCCGGCGAAGGCACAGCAGCCCCAGGCGTCCGGGACCGTCACGTGGTCGGAGACGAACTCCGCGATCCGCACCAGCGCCGGCGTGCTGCCCACGGCCGTGCTCGAGCAGGTGGGGTGCACCACGACCGCAGGCACCGGGGTGGTGAGCCGCAAGCGCGGGAGCACCCGCTCGGCGACGAAGTCGGTCGCGTCCACGACGGTGACCCCGCACCCGGCGAGAAGCTGGCGAAGCCCCTCCGTGCACGAGCTGGCGTCGACCACCACCGGCAGCCGGCCCCCGTCGGTCGCCTCCTCGACGGCTGCCCGCACCCGCTCCGACATCCGCGCGTAGCCCTGCGTCAGCCCCTTGGACTTCCACGGCGTGCCGCAGCACAGTCCGTCGATCGCCGGTGGGGTGCGCAGCCGCACCCCGGCCCGCTCGCATAGACCCAGCACCGCCGAGGTGGCTCCGCCGCCGAACATCGACCCCACGCAGGCGCCGAACAGCACGGCCTCCGCGGCTGCGTCCTCGACCGGGTGCCGCCGCGCACCTCCGGCGGAGAGAGCGGGGTCGTAGAGAGGGACCTGCTCGGCCCCGAGGACGCTGCGGCCGAGCCTGGAGAGCGTGACCGGCACGGAGCCTGGCACCCGGTCGGCAGCGGTGAGCGCGCGCGACGCGGCGCGGGTGGTCGCCGACCAGTGGCCGGCGGCCGCCGACCAGACCTTCTGGGCGACCGGGCCGGCGTCCTCGGCGCGCAGCCGCCGCACCAGGTCTCCGGTGTTGATCAGCACCGGGCACGCGGTGGCGCACATGCCGTCCACGGCACAGGTCTGGAGCCCGTCGTAGTCGTAGTCCTCGCGGATCCGCTGTGCCAGCGCGGGGTCTCCGGCCGCTTCGGCGCGGGCGATCTCCCGTCGGGCCACGATCCGCTGCCGGGGGGTCATGGTCAGGGCGCGCGAGGGGCACACCGGCTCGCAGAACCCGCACTCCACGCAGCGGTCGACCTCCTCCTCGACCGGGGCGGTGGTCTTCAGGTCGCGCAGCCAGGCGCGGGGGTCGTCGGTGAGCACGGAGCCCGGGTTGAGCAGGCCGCCGGGATCGACGAGCTGCTTGAGGTCGTGCATCGCCCGGGTCAGCGTCGCGCCGTACTGCCGCTCGACGAAGGGGGCCATGATCCGGCCGGTGCCGTGCTCGGCCTTGAGCGTGCCACCCAGGCCGAGGACGAGGTCGACCATCTCGTGGGTGAAGGCCTCGTAGCGTCCGATGGCGGCAGGGTCGTCGAACCGCTCGTTGAGCATGAAGTGCAGGTTGCCGTCGCGCGCGTGCCCGAAGATCACCGACTCCTCGTAGCCGTGCCCGTCCATCATCGTGGTCAGCTGCTGGCACATCTCCGCCAGGCGCGGCACCGGCACGGCGACGTCCTCGAGCAGGGCGTTGGTGCCCGACGGTCGGGCCCCGGCGACGGCGCTGTAGAGGCCCTTGCGGGTGCGCCACAGTGCCGCGCGCTCGGCCGCGACGGTGGTCATCTCGACCGGGGTCGACAGCGGCAGCGCCTTGAGCGCGGTCTCCGCCCGGGTCCGCATCCCGGTCAGGTCGTCCTGCCCCGATGCCTGCAGCTCGACGAGCAGCGCCGCGTGGTCGCGTACGTCGAGCCGGCGGATCTGGTCGGGGCAGCCGGGGTCGAGCTGGGCGACCCGCAGCGACGCCGCGTCCAGCAGCTCGGCCGTGGCGACGCCGGTCTCCAGCACCGCAGGCACCGACTCTGAGGCGACGACCAGGTCCTCGAAGACCATCAGACCGGTCGCGACATGGGGGAGCACCTCGACGGTGCGGAAGACGGCCGAGGCGACGAACCCCAGCGTGCCCTCGCTGCCGACCATCAGCCGGACCAGGATGTCGAGAGGGTCCGCGTGGTCGAGGAACGCGTTGAGCCCGTAGCCCATGGTGTTCTTCAGGGAGAAGAGCCGTTCGAGCGTGGCCACCCCTGTCGGGTCGGCCCGGATGCGGTCCCGGAGCTCGGCGAGCCCACGGTGCAGGGTGGGTTCGGTCTCGGCCAGGAGACGCCGGGCGTCCGGGGCGGCGGAGTCGACCACGGTGCCCGAGGGCAGCACGAGCACCATGGACTCGATCGTGCGGTAGGCGTTGAGCTCGGTGCCGCACTGCATCCCCGAGGAGTTGTTCGCGATCACGCCCCCGACGGTGCAGGCGATCTCGCTGGCCGGGTCCGGCCCCAGCCGACGTCGATGCGGTGCGAGCCGGGCGTTGACGGCGCGCACCGTGACACCCGGCTCGACGCGCACGCGCCGGCCCTCGTCGAGCACCTCGACGCCCTGGAACCGGGTGCGGGTGTCGACGAGCACCGAGTCGCTGAGCGCCTGTCCGGAGAGCGAGGTGCCGCCACCACGGAAGGTGAGCGGCACCCCGAGCCGGGCACACGCCCGCATCACCTCGGCCACGTCTCGAGCATCGCTCGGCGTCACCCAGGCTTGCGGTGTGAGCAGGTAGTGCGAGGCGTCGTGGGCCCGGCTCACGAGGTCGATCGTCCGTCCGGAGACCTCGCAGCCCGAGTGGCCCAGCGCCCGCCTGAGGGCGGGCGCCAGACCGGCCTCGTCGGCGTTCAGGACGGCGCCTCCACCGAGCGTCTGCACGATGTGCTCCGCCTGCCGGATCGCCAGAGCCACGATCGTCAGCGTCGGGTTCGCCGCCGCCCCGGTGGTCATCACCGAGCCGTCACTGACGAAGAGTCCCGGCACGTCGTGGGCCTCGCCCCACTGGTCCACCACGCCGTCCTCGGGCCGCGCGCTCATCCGGCAGGTGCCGAGGTTGTGCGTCGCCGGGTAGGGCGGGGTGTGGTGGGTGGCGGTGGCGCCGACGGCCTCGTAGAGCATGTCCGCCCGCGAGTAGCCGTGCTCGCGCATCGCCACGTCGTTGGCGTGGTCCGCGAAGTGCACGTCCGGTGCCGGCAGGCCCCACTGGTCCTTGGCCGCCGGGTTCAGCGTGACCCGGTTGGTCTCCTGCGGCATGTCCTCGCCGACCACCCACATGCCGGCGGTGTTCTCGTAGGCGTCGAGAACGGCCGTGAAGTCCGGCCCCCACGCGCCCGGGTCGGCGAAGGCAGCCAGGAAGGCCGGACCCAGCGACAGCGTCTCCATGTAGTAGCCGCCGAGGAACCCACGCGAGGAGTCCAGGCGGGCCTCGTCGGCGACGATCCCGGCCATGGTCTCGCCGCGGTACATGTGCACCGGCTGCTCGAAGCGTGCGTAGACAGAGCCGGTGGTGTGCCGCATGTAGTTGCGTCCCACCTGGCCCGAGGAGTTCGCCAGCCCGTCGGGGTGCAGCGAGCTGGCGCTCATCAGCAGCAGCCGCGGCGACTCGATCGAGTTGCCCGCCACGCACACGACCTTGGCGGCCTGGCGGTGCAGGTTGCCCGTCCTTGTCGAGGTAGACCACCGCGTTGGCACGACCCGAGGCGTCGTGGGTGATCTGCACCGCCTGGGAGTCCGGCCGCAGCTCGCAGTTCCCGGACTCGATGGCACGCGGGATCTCGCGGACGGCGGTGCTCCACTTCGAGGTGTGCTTGTCGCCCTGGAAGTTGAACCCGTCCTGGATCGAGGCGGGCCGCCCGTCGTACGGCTCGGCGTTGGTGCCGTAGGGCCCGGTCGCGTAGAACTTGTAGCCGACCTTCTCCGCGCCGTTGGCGAAGACCTTGTAGTTGTTGTTCGCCGGCAGTGCCGGGCGACCGTGACGGTGGGTGGAGCCGATCGCGATCTCGGCCTTGTCGTAGTACGGCGCCAGGTCGGCCAGCGTGATCGGCCAGTCGAGCAGGTTGGCCCCCTCGAGCCCGCCGTAGTAGCTGCGCGTCTTGAACTCGTAGTCCCGGAACCGCGGGGTGGCACCCGACCAGTGCGTGGTCGAGCCGCCGACCGCCTTGACGATCCACGCCGGCAGGTTCGGGAAGTCGCGCGCGACCCGGTAGGGGCCTGACGCGGTGCGGTTGTCGAGCCACGCCATCTGGTTGAACGCGGCCCACTCGTCGTTCTCGTAGTCCTCGGGCATCAGCCACGGGCCGGCCTCGAGGACGACACAGCGGATGCCTCGGGTGGCGAGCTCGTGCGCAACGGTGCCGCCCCCGGCTCCGGAGCCGACGATGACCACGACCTCCTCGTCGTGCCCGATCTGCTTGCCGAGCGACTGCTTCTTCGAGGTGGTCATCAGGAGCTCCTTCCGCTGGTGGTGAGCTCGTCGTCGGGGGCGACCTCGACGAGACGCTCTGGGCCGTCGTACTCCTCGATCCGGGGGCTGGGCAGCCAGTCCAGGTCGTCGAAGCCTCGGTCGATGTAGCCACCCTGGGAGAACGACTCGCCCTCGTAGCCGAGCAGGTCCCACGTCTCGTGGTCGTTGTAGAGGGTCACGACCGCGACCCCACGGACGAAGCGGAAGAACTCCGCGTCCGCCATCGAGCGGAGCAGCTGGAGCGCCGCCTGGTCGTCGAGGTCGGCGAAGCTCCCTCCGGCCGCGGCGTCGAGGGTCTCGAGACCTTGGGTGAGCACGAGTCGGTGCCACAACGAGGCGTCGAGCTGGCCGAGGATGTCGTCGGCCGTTCGTTCGTAGGGTCCGTCGGGAAACCTGTCGTGGGGGTAGGCGACCCGCAGCAGGCGCACGAGTGCGCTGCGCGCGGCGGGGGAGACGGTGGGGTCGGACTGTTGGGCCATGGGTGCTCCAAGGTGGCGGCGCGGTGATGTGACGCCCGCCACGTTAGGAACCGTGCGAGCAGCCGGCCAAGGCCGTTTATCGGCGGGTGAGAACGAGCGTCTCAGCGGGTGCGGGTGTGTCCGGAGCGGTAGAACCGGCTGACCCGTGAGGCGGTGGTGCGCACCGCGGCCTCGACCTCGGTGGGTGCCTCGGCCATCCGGGCGTCGCTCCCCGAGACGGCCACCGACCCGATCAGCGCGCCGCTGCCGCCACGGACTGCTGCCGCGACGCAGGTGGCGCCGGGCTGGAACTCGCCGTACTCCCACGCGACGCCGCGGTCGGCGACCACCTCGAGCTGGGCGATGAGCTCCTCGTGGCCGGTGATCGTGCCCGGCCCGAAACGCGGCATCGGCTCGGGGTCGAGGTGCCGCAGCCGCTGGTCGGGCTCCATGCTGGCCAGCAGGATCTTGCCCAGGGCGTGGGCGTGCGGAGCCTCGTGGAAGCCGAAGTCCAAAGGCTGCAGCCGAGGGGCGCCGGGGGAGTCGGCGGTGAAGACCACCACGATCTGCGAACCGCGGTGCACCGCGAAGTACGCCGCCAGGCCCAGGCGCTCGTGCAGCGCCGTGATCTCGGCACGCACGTCCCGGGGGACCCCGATCTGCTGGTGCAGGGAGACCCCGAGCTGGTGCAGCTTGTAACCGAGCTCGAACCGCTTCTCCTCCCGGATGTGGACCAGGTAGTCGCTGTCGAGCAGCTCGCGAGCGAGCCGGTAGACGGTCGGCAGCGGCAACCCGGTGGCGTCCGAGATCTCCTTGGCCGAGGCTCCGCCGCGGGCGGCCACCACCTCGAGGATGTCCAGGGTCCGGTGCACCGACCCGGGCCGCGCGCTCTCCGACTCGCGCGCCCAGCTCTCCGAGTCGACGGTGCTCATGGCCTCAGAGTAGGAACCCACGCAAGAGCGGCGGTTTCTCACGGGGTGACAACCACGCTGGCCGCGCGCGCGCACGGGTGGCAGCATCGCGCCCGTCCGGACCGACCGCCGACCCCCGAGGAGCCGACATGATCTTCATCTGCGTCAAGTGGAAGGTGAAGCCCGAGCACGCCGACAGCTGGGTCGAGCTGACCAAGAGCTACACCGAGAACACCCGGGCCGAGGACGGCAACCTGTTCTTCGAGTGGTCGCGCAACGTCGAGGACCCCAACCAGTACGTCCTGATCGAGGCCTTCCGGGACGACGACGCTGCGGTGGCGCACGTCAACAGCGCGCACTTCAAGCAGGGGCAGGCGGACCTCCCGCAGTACGTGCAGGAGACCCCACTGGTGCGCAACGTGAAGATGGACGGCGAGCACTGGGACCGGCTCGTCGAGTTCGAGGCCCCCTGACCCCGTCTGCTCAGACGGCCCGCCCGCGCACTGCCCAGGCCCGTGCCGTGAGCCGGATCGAACCGTCGCGCTCGCGGTGGAACTGGGCCGAGAGCGCGTCCCGGAGCTCGGCACGTTGGTCCTCGCCGAGCGAGACGACGTACGCCGGCGCCGGGCCCTGTCCGCCGAGGAAGGGGGTCCAGTAGTCGTCGAACTGCTGGAACACCGTGGCCACGGTGAGGTCGGTGGTCTCTACCTCGGTCAGCCCGGCGCGCTTCCAGACCTCCGCCAGTGAGTCGACAGTGGCCAGCGCGAACCGACGACCCTCGTTGAGGTCGGACGCTGAGGGGTCCAGCGCGCAGGCGACGTCCCAGAACGTGCGCAGCATCTGCATGCCCTCGCTGTAGTCCCACACGTACGCCGCCACGGTCCCCGCCGGGGCCGCGGCGGCCGACCTGGCCACGGCGATCACGGGGTCCTCGACGAAGTTCAGCACCAGTCCGGAGACGACCACGTCGAATCGGCCCGGCTCGAGGCTGTCCGCCCCACCGCGTGCGAACTGGACGCGGTCGTCCACCACCTGCCGTCGGGCCTCGGTCACCTGCGCCTCCGACGGATCGACGCCCAGCACCAGGGCAGGCGACGTGCGCGCGAGCACGACCGAGGTCAGGGCGCCGCTGCCGCACCCGAGATCGGCCCAGCGCAGACCCGGCGGCAGGGCCAGCCAGGTGACGAACTGCTCTGCGACGAGGCGGCTCCACCGGCCCATGAACCTCTCATAGGCGCTGCCACGTGCCCAGACATCCGTCATCGCCGACCTCGTTCCCCGTGATGCCCCATGGTGGCCCGTCCGCGGGCGGAATGCGAGACCCGCGCCACCCCGTTGGCCGAATCATGCAGTCTTTTGTATAGTCATTCATATGCCCACCACACGTGTTGCCGTCGCCGGTGCCAGCGGGTACGCCGGGGGCGAGGTCCTCCGGCTGCTCCTCGGACACCCGGACGTCGAGATCGGTGCCCTGACCGGGGGGTCGAACGCGGGCGAGCGGCTCGGTGTGCTCCAGCCGCACCTCGTCCCCCTCGCCGACCGGGTGCTGGAGGAGACCACCACCGAGATCCTGTCGGGTCACGACGTCGTCTTCCTCGCGCTGCCGCACGGCCAGTCCGGCGCGGTGGCTGCGCAGCTCGGCGACGACACCGTGGTCATCGACTGCGGAGCGGACTTCCGGCTCGAGGACGCAGCCGTCTGGGAGCAGTTCTACGGCTCGGACCACGCGGGGTCGTGGCCCTACGGCCTGCCCGAGCTCCCGGGCCAGCGCGCCGTCCTGGAAGGGGCCCGGCGGGTTGCCGTGCCCGGCTGCTACCCGACGATCTCCACGTTGGTCCTCGCTCCTGCCGTCGCCGCCGGCCTCGTCGAGTGTGACGACCTGGTCGTGGTTGCGGTCTCCGGCACGAGCGGTGCCGGCAAGGCGCCCAAGACGAACCTGCTCGGCAGCGAGGTGATGGGTTCCGCGTCGGCGTACGGCGTCGGCGGGGTGCACCGGCACACGCCCGAGATCCTGCAGAACCTCGGTGGGCTCACCGACGACGAGGTGAGGGTGAGCTTCACGCCGGTGCTCGTGCCGATGCCGCGGGGGATCCTCGCCACGGCCAGTGCCTCGGTGTCTCCGGGTGTGACCGCCGAGGACCTGCGCGCGGCCTACGACAAGGCCTACGCGGACGAGCCGTTCGTGCACCTGCTGCCGGAGGGGCTGTGGCCGGCCACCAAGTCCGTGCTCGGCTCCAACAGCGTCCACCTCCAGGTGACGCTCGACGCGGCGGCTGGTCGGATGGTCGCTGTGGGCGCCGTGGACAACCTCGCCAAGGGCACCGGAGGTGCAGCCGTGCAGTGCATGAACCTCGCGCTCGGACTTCCCGAGCAGACCGGCCTGTCGACCGTCGGGCTGGCGCCATGAGTGAGACCGGCCCCGAGACCGGCACCGAGACCGGCACCGAATCGGCCACGCCGGCGGTCCTCGTCCTCGAGCAGTTCCCCGAGAAGCTCGCCGTGGTCCGCCTCGGCCCCGGCGCCGAGGTGCCCGGCTGGGCCGAGTCCTCCTCGCTGTTCTCGGTGACCGCCACGGCACGTGAGACCAGTGTCGTGTGCGCCATGCGCAGCGTGCCGAACAAGTCCAAGGCCGCGGGACCGTTCACCGCCTTCGCGGTCCAGGGCCCACTGGACTTCGCCCTGGTCGGCGTACTGGTGGCCGTGCTGCAGCCGCTGGCGGACGACGGGATCAGCGTCTTCACGATCTCCACCTTCGACACCGACTGGGTCCTGGTCCCGGTCGGTGACGCCGAGCGGGCTGCCGAGGCCTGGCGACGAGCGGGGCACGAGGTCGTGATCGCGACCCCCGTGAAGCCGCCCCGCCAACCCACCGACCAGTCCACCGACCGACCCCGGCGCCAAGCCCGCAGGCAAGTCCGCAGGCAGAACCCAGAGCAGGTCGGCAGGCAAGTCCCAGGAGACCAAGCGCAGATGAGCGTCACCCACCCCGCCGGCTTCACCGCCTCCGGTGTCCCAGCCGGCCTGAAGTCACAGGGCGACAAGCCTGCTCCACCGAAGGACATGGCCCTCGTGGTCAACACCGGTCCGACCTTCGACTCCGCATCGGTGTTCACCGCCAACCGCTGCAAGGCCAACCCGATCCTGTGGAGCCAGGAGGTCGTCAAGGACGGCGTCGTGCGCGCGGTCGTGCTCAACAGCGGTGGCGCCAACTGCTACACCGGCGCCGAGGGCTTCCAGACCACGCATGCCGTCGCCGAGCGGGTCGCCGACGGCCTGGACATCGGAGCGCTCGACGTCGTCGTCTGCTCCACCGGGCTGATCGGTCTGGCCAACCCCCGGGAGAACCTGCTCACCGGGGTCGACGACTGCATCGCGGCGCTCTCTGCCGACGCTGGTGCGGACGCGGCCGAGGCGATCATGACCACCGACTCGGTGAGCAAGCAGGTCGTCGTCGAAGGCAACGGCTGGTCGATCGGCGGGATGGCCAAGGGTGCCGGGATGCTCGCCCCCCAGCTGGCCACGATGCTCGTGGTGCTCACGACCGACGCCGTCGTCCCCGCCGCCGACCTGGAGATCGCGCTGCGGGCGGCGACCGGCGCGAGCTTCGACCGGCTCGACTCCGACGGCTGCATGTCCACCAACGACACCGTCACCGTGATGGCCAGTGGCGCCAGTGGGGTCACCCCGGCGCTCGCCGACTTCGCCGAGGCGCTCACCCAGGCCTGCACCGACCTGGCCATGCAGCTGCTCAAGGACGCCGAGGGCGCCGACCACGAGATCGCGATCACGGTGCTGCACGCCCGCACCGAGGCGGAGGCCGTCGAGGTGGGCCGCAGCGTCGCCCGGAGCAACCTGTTCAAGGCCGCGGTGTTCGGCAAGGACCCCAACTGGGGTCGGGTCCTGGCCAGCATCGGCACGACCCAGGCGGCCTTCGACCCGGCCGACCTCGACGTGGCGATGAACGGCGTGTGGGTGTGCCGCAGCTCGACGCCGGCGGAGGACCCGGCCGGTGTGGACCTGAGCGAGCGCGACGTCACCGTGACGATCGACCTCAAGTCCGGAGCCGAGCGGGCGACCGTGTGGACCAACGACCTGACGCACGCCTACGTCCACGAGAACAGCGCGTACTCCTCATGAGCGAGATGCCGATGACCTCTGACAAGACCCCCACTGCCACCACGCTCGCCGGCGCGCTGCCGTGGCTGATGAAGTACCACGGCAAGGTCGTCGTGGTGAAGTACGGCGGCAACGCGATGATCGACGACGACCTCAAGCGTGCCTTCGCCGAGGACATCGCCTTCCTGCGGTACGCCGGGTTCAAGCCGGTCGTGGTGCACGGCGGTGGTCCGCAGATCTCGAAGATGCTGACCAGGCTCGGCATCGAGTCCGAGTTCAAGGGCGGCCTCCGGGTCACGTCGCCCGAGGCGATGGACGTCGTACGGATGGTCCTGGTCGGCCAGGTGCAGCGCGAGCTCGTCGGCCTGATCAACCAGCACGGTCACATCGCGGTCGGGCTGTCCGGCGAGGACGCCGGGCTGTTCACCGCCAAGGCGACGAACACCGTGGTGGACGGGGAGGAGGTGGACCTCGGGCTCGTCGGCGAGGTCTCCCACGTGCGCCCCGAGGCCGTCGAGGACCTCGTCGCGGCCGGCCGCATCCCGGTGATCTCGAGCGTCGCCCCGGACGTCAACGGACTGGTGCACAACGTGAACGCCGACACGGCCGCCGCAGCACTAGCCATCGCGCTGGGCGCCGAGAAGCTGCTCGTGCTGACCGACGTCGAGGGCCTCTACCGCGACTGGCCGAACAGTGACGACGTGATCCAGGAGATCAGCCCGGAGGCGCTGGGTGAGCTGATGCCCAGCCTGGACAGCGGCATGGTCCCCAAGATGCAGGCCTGCTACGCCGCCGTCACCGGTGGCGTGCCCCGGGCCACCGTGGTCGACGGGCGCGAGCCGCACGCCGTGCTCCTCGAGCTGTTCACCGACGAGGGGGTCGGCACCCAGGTGCTGCCCGGGGTCGGGACCCGGCTGCGCAAGGCACACGGATCCGAGAGGGCGGCCGAGTGATGAGCGAGGTGAGCAAGCGCTACGCCGATGCGCTGATGAACACGTTCGGCCCACCCAAGCTGGCGCTCGTCCGCGGTGAGGGTGCCCACGTGTGGGACGACGCGGGCAACCGCTACCTCGACCTGCTCGGGGGGATCGCCGTGAACTCGCTCGGCCACGCGCACCCCGCCCTGGTCGACGCGGTCACCACCCAGATGCAGACGCTCGGCCACGTCTCCAACTTCTTCGCCACGGAGCCGCAGGTGCGGCTCGCGGAGCGCCTGCTCGAGCTCCTCGGCTTCACCGGGGCGGGCAAGGTGTTCTTCACCAACTCCGGTGCCGAGGCCAACGAGGCTGCCCTCAAGCTCACCCGACGGACCGGCCGCACCCACGTCGTCGCGACCGAGGGCGCCTTCCACGGTCGCACCATGGGTGCGCTGGCCCTCACCGCCAAGCAGGCCTACCGCGAGCCCTTCGAGCCGCTGCCCGGGGGAGTGACGTTCGTGCCGTTCGGCGACGCCGATGCCCTCGCGGAGGCCGTGACCGATCTGACTGCCGCCGTCGTGCTCGAGCCGCTGCAGGGCGAGGCGGGTGTCGTGGCGCCTCCGTCGGACTACCTCAGGCGGGCGCGCGAGATCACGTCCGCACACGGTGCGCTGCTCTGGCTCGACGAGATCCAGACCGGGGTCGGCCGCACGGGCTCGTGGTTCGCCCACCAGAACCAGTCGGTCGCCGCGCCCATGGACGCGGTCGCGGACATCGTCACCCTGGCCAAGGGGCTTGCCGGTGGCTTCCCGATCGGTGCCTGCGTCGCAACCGGCGCTGCGGCCGAGCTGCTGCAGCCGGGGAACCACGGCACCACGTTCGGTGGGAACCCGGTCGCTGCGGCGGCTGCGCTGGCGGTGCTGGAGACGATCGAGTCCGACGGTCTGCTGGACCATGTCACCGAGCTCGGGAAGCACCTGGCCACCGGACTGGCGGCCGACACCCGTGTGACCGAGGTGCGTGGTGCGGGGCTGCTGATCGGCCTCGACCTCGACCAGCCGCTGTCGGCGGAGGCGACCGCCGCCGCGCTGAAGGCCGGCTTCATCATCAACAACCCCACTCCCGATCGCGTCCGGCTGGCACCTCCGCTGGTGCTGAGCGAGGCCGACGCAGACGCGTTCCTGGCCGCGTGGCCGGGGATCCTCGACGTGGCCTACGGGGTCGAGCAGTGAGCGGCCTCCTTCGCCACTTCCTCCGCGACGACGACCTCGACCCGGCCAGCCAGGCGCGCGTGCTCGACCGGGCGGCCCGGATGAAGACCTCGCCGTACGCCGAACGCCCGCTGGAGGGACCGCGCACGGTGGCGGTGCTGTTCGACAAGCCGACGCTGCGGACCCAGGCGTCGTTCGCCTCCGGCATCGCCGAGCTCGGCGGGTTCCCGATGATCATCGACGGCTCGCTGGCCAAGATCGGCGTCCGGGAGTCGGTGTCCGACACGGCCCGGGTGCTCGGCCGTCAGTCGTCCCTGGTCGTGTGGCGCACGCACGACCAGTCGCGCCTCGACGAGATGGCGCTGCACAGCGGCGTACCCGTCATCAACGCGCTCACCGACCAGTTCCACCCGTGCCAGGTGCTGGCCGACCTGCTCACGATCCGCGAGCAGCGTGGCGACCTCGCCGGGAAGACCCTCACCTTCGTCGGCGACCCCGCGTGCAACATGGGGCACAGCTACCTGCTCGGCGGTGCGACCGCCGGCATGCACGTCCGGGTGAGCGGCCCAGATGCCTACCAGCCGGACGCGGACGTCCTGGCCCGGGCGGCGCAGATCGCCGCGACGACCGGGGGATCGGTGGCCTTCGTGGCCGACGCGGTCGAGGCGGCCACCGGGGCCGACGTGCTCGCCACGGACACGTGGGTCTCGATGGGGTTCGAGGACGAGGCCGCCGCCCGCACGGAGGTGTTCGCACCCTGGCAGCTCAACGAGCGCCTGGTCGCGGCTGCCGCGGAGGACGTGATCGTGCTGCACTGCCTGCCGGCCTACCGGGGCAAGGAGATCACCGCCGAGGTGATCGACGGGCCCCGGAGCGTGGTCTGGGACGAGGCCGAGAACCGTCGCCACGTGCAGAAGGCCGTCATCGCCTGGCTGCTCGAGGAGGGTTCCGCCTGATGACCGAGCACGCCCACATCCCGTCCACCAAGAACGCGCGACAGCAGCGGATCATCGAGGTGCTCTCGACCGGTGAGGTGCGCTCGCAGGCCGAACTCGCCGACCGGCTGCACTCCGACGGGCTCTCGGTGACGCAGGCGACCCTGTCCCGCGACCTCGTCGAGCTGGACGCCGTCAAGGTCCGCACGGCGAGCGGCGCCCTCGTCTACGCCGTCCCGGGCGAGGGCGGCGACCGGACGCCGCTGGTCGGACGCGATCCCGCCGCCAGCGAGGCCCGGCTCTCCCGCCTGTGCGCCGACCTGCTCGTCTCGGCGGAGTCCTCGGCCAACCTGGTGGTCCTGCGGACGCCGCCCGGCGCAGCCAACTTCCTGGCCGCGGCCATGGACAAGGCCGAGCTGGGCGACGTCATCGGGACGCTCGCCGGTGACGACACAGTGGTGGTCATCGCGCGCGACCCCGCCGGTGGCTCCGCCCTGGAGCGTCGCTTCCTCGACCTCGCCAACGGGACGCACCGAACCGGGCCGCACAGCGGCCGCCCCGAGTGACTTCCAGTCCAGCAACGACTTCTTCCACCGAACTGAGGAACCAACCATGAGCAAGGTCCTGACCTCACTGCCCGTCGGCGAACGCGTCGGCATCGCCTTCTCCGGCGGTCTCGACACCTCCGTGGCCGTGGCCTGGATGCGTGCCAGGGGCGCGGTCCCGTGCACCTACACCGCGGACATCGGCCAGTACGACGAGCCCGACATCGACGGCGTCCCGGGACGGGCGCTCCTCTACGGCGCCGAGCTCTCGCGGATGGTCGACTGCAAGACCGAGCTGGTCAACGAGGGTCTCGCGGCGATGGCGTGCGGCGCGTTCCACATCCGCTCGGGCGGCCGTACCTACTTCAACACCACGCCGCTGGGACGTGCCGTGACCGGCACCCTGCTCGTGCGGGCGATGCACGAGGACGGCGTCGAGATCTGGGGTGACGGCTCCACGTTCAAGGGCAACGACATCGAGCGGTTCTACCGCTACGGCCTGCTCGCGAACCCGTCGCTGCGGATCTACAAGCCCTGGCTGGACGCCGAGTTCGTCGCCGAGCTCGGTGGTCGGGCCGAGATGAGCCAGTGGCTCACCGAGCGCGACCTGCCCTACCGCGACAGCCAGGAGAAGGCGTACTCCACCGACGCCAACATCTGGGGTGCCACCCACGAGGCGAAGATGCTGGAGCACCTCGACGTGTCCCTCGAGACCGTCGAGCCGATCATGGGCGTGAAGTTCTGGGACCCCTCGGTGGCGATCGAGCCCGAGGACGTGAGCATCCGCTTCGAGATGGGCCGCCCGGTCGCCATCAACGGCAAGCGCTACGACGACCCGGTCGCCCTGGTCCACGAGGCCAACACCATCGGCGGCCGGCACGGCATCGGCATGTCCGACCAGATCGAGAACCGGATCATCGAGGCCAAGTCGCGCGGCATCTACGAGGCCCCCGGGATGGCGCTGCTGTGGATCGCCTACGAGCGGCTGCTGAACGCGGTGCACAACGAGGACACCGTCGCGAACTACCACGCCGAGGGCCGCCGCCTCGGCCGGCTGCTCTACGAGGGCCGCTGGCTCGACCCCCAGGCGCTGATGATGCGGGAGTCGCTGCAGCGCTGGGTCGCCTCGGTCGTCAACGGCGAGGTGACCCTGCGGCTGCGCCGCGGTGAGGACTACACCCTGCTCAAGAGCGACGGCCCGGCGTTCTCCTACCACCCGGACAAGCTCTCGATGGAGCGCACCGAGCACGCCGCCTTCGGTCCGACCGACCGGATCGGCCAGCTCACCATGCGCAACCTCGACATCGCCGACTCGCGCTCCAAGCTCGAGCAGTACGCCGCGCACACGCACCTGCTCAACCAGACCCACCTGATCGGCGAGCTCGAGCCCGGCGGTGCCGACCGGATCGCCCGCAACCCCGCCGCCGAGGGCGACGCCGGCGACCTCGCCCTGGACAACGTGGCGATGGAGATCGGCACCGACTGACCCGCCCCCACTTCCGCTGTAACGCGGGGTTATGGACCGTGTACATCCTGCATGCGATGCACTAAGGGTCCACAACACCGCGTTACAGCTGGGCAGCAGATCACGAGAGGGAACCATGACCGACGGCACCACCGGCTCGGGTACGACGGGCGCGGGCAAGCTCTGGGGCGGACGATTCGCCGGCGGGCCGAGCCCGGAGCTCGAGGCGCTCTCGCGCAGCACCCACTTCGACTGGCGGCTGGCGCCGTACGACCTCGACGGCTCGCGGGCGCATGCCCGGGTGCTGCACGGTGCCGACCTGCTCACCGACGCCGAGCTGAGCGACCTGCTGGCGGGAATCGACGAGCTGGACCGGCGCGTGGCCACCGGGGAGCTCCGTCCCCAGGAATCCGACGAGGACGTCCACGGTGCGCTGGAGGGGGCGCTGGTCGCCCTCGTCGGTGCCGACCTCGGCGGCAAGCTGCGCGCCGGCCGGAGCCGCAACGACCAGATCGCCACGTTGTTCAAGGTGTTCCTGCGCGACCACGCACGCGCCATCGCCGGACTCGTGCTCGACCTCGTCGATGCGCTCGCGGACCAGGCCGAGCAGCACCACGGGGCGATCATGCCGGGCCGGACGCACCTCCAGCACGCGCAGCCCGTGCTGCTCAGCCACCACCTGCTGGCGCACGCCTGGCCGCTGCTGCGCGACGTCTCCCGGCTGCGTGACTGGGACTCCCGCGTCGCGGCCGACTCGCCGTACGGCGCCGGCGCGCTCGCCGGCTCCAGCCTCGGCCTCGACCCCGAGGCGGTCGCCCGGGACCTCGGCTTCACCGGCAGCACCGCCAACTCCATCGACGGTACGGCGGCACGGGACTTCGTCGCCGAGTTCGCCTTCGTCACCGCCATGATCGGCGTCGACGTGAGCCGCCAGGCCGAGGAGATCATCCTCTGGGCCACCCGCGAGTTCGGCTTCGTCGCCCTGGACGACGCCTTCTCGACGGGGTCCAGCATCATGCCGCAGAAGAAGAACCCCGACATCTCCGAGCTCGCCCGCGGCAAGTCCGGCCGGCTGATCGGCAACCTCACGGGCCTCCTGGCCACCCTCAAGGCGCTGCCGCTGGCCTACAACCGCGACCTGCAGGAGGACAAGGAGCCGGTCTTCGACTCCGTCGACACCCTCGAGGTGCTGCTCCCGGCCTTCACCGGCCAGGTCGCGACGCTGCGCTTCGACACCGCCCGGATGGCCGAGCTCGCCCCGCAGGGGTTCTCTCTCGCCACCGACATCGCGGAGTGGCTCGTGCGTGAGGGTGTCCCGTTCCGGGTGGCGCACGAGCTGGCCGGTGCGTGCGTACGCCGCTGCGAGGAGCTCGGCATCGAGCTCGACGAGCTCACCGACGAGCAGTTCGGCGACATCGACCCGCGCCTGACGCCCGAGGTGCGAGGCGTGCTCACGGCTGCAGGCTCGGTCTCCTCCCGCGACGGACGCGGCGGCACGGCACCTGCCAGGGTGGCCGAGCAGCTGCTCGAGCTGCGCGCCCTCGTCGCTCAGGAGCGGGACCGCCTAGCCCGCTGACCGGGCACTCCGGGTTGCCGGACCTCCGCCGACCGGGCACTCCGGGTTGCCGGCACCCCGCCGACCGGGCACTCCGGGTTGCCGCCAGGAACCCCGATTGTCCTGTCGGCGTACCGACAGCAACCCGGAGTGCCCGGTCGGCGTCGCTGGACTGAGGGCACCTCGGCACCGTTGCCAGACGCCGGATCACCCACCTACGGTGAGGGCGAGAGACAGGACGGGTGAATGCACGAGCTGGCGATCGCGGAGAGCGTCGTGTCCTCGGTGCTCGAACGCTGCGGCGACCAGGACGTCTGCCTGGTCCGGCTCCGCATCGGTCGACTCTCGGGCGTCGTCCCCGACGCGTTGCGGTTCTGCTTCGAGCTCGCGACCGCCGGCACGCCGTTGGCGGGAGCCGGGCTCGAGATCGAGGAGGTCGGGGGCAGGGCGCACTGCCGCACGTGCAGCGCCGACTTCGAGATGGTCGACGCCTTCCTGCTCTGCGAGTGCGGCAGCGCCGACGTGCAGCTGCTCTCCGGACGCGACCTGAGCGTGACCTCGGTGGAGGTGGCCTGAATGTGCAGCACCTGCGGATGCGGGGAGTCCGATGTCCGGCTCACCACCCTGGGTACGCCGGAGCACCCGCACGACCACGCCCACCCCCACCCGCACGCCCACCCCCACCCGCACGACCACCCCCACTCGCACGACCACCCTGACGCCGACGCGCAGAGCCGTACCCACACGATCGACCTCGAGGTCGCCGTGCTGGCCAAGAACGACGAGCTCGCCGCCGGCAACCGGGCCTGGTTGGCCGAGCGCGGCATCACCGCCCTGAACCTGATGAGCTCTCCCGGTGCCGGCAAGACCACCTTGCTGGAACGCACCATCAAGGAGCTCGGCCGGTCGGTGAGCGTGATCGAGGGAGACCAGGAGACGCTCTTCGACGCCGAGCGCATCCGGGCGGCGGGCGCCCGCGCCGTGCAGGTGAACACCGGCGCCGGCTGTCACCTCGACGCGGCCATGGTCGAGCGGGCGCTGCACGACCTCGAGCCGGAGCAGGGCTCCGTGGTGTTCATCGAGAACGTCGGGAACCTCGTCTGCCCGGCCCTGTTCGACCTCGGTGAGCTGCACAAGGTGGTGGTGATCTCGGTGACCGAGGGCGACGACAAGCCGCTGAAGTACCCCCACATGTTCGCCGCGGCCGACCTCGTGGTGCTCAACAAGACCGACTTGCTGCCCTATGTGGACTTCGACCCGGAACGCCTCACCCGCGACGCCCGGAAGATCAACCGCGAGGTCGAGGTGCTGCCGTTGTCCGCCCGCACCGGGGACGGTCTCGACGCGTGGATGGACTGGCTGACCGGCATCTGACACCGCCCGGTGTGACCATTGACACGTCCCATGATTTCGGGTCTAAGTTGGAAACCGACGCTGAGTTAGCGGCCCACAGAGTTGACCCGGGCGCTCTCCACGGGCCCAGACCCCGCCCCGGGGACGGTGGCGAGTCATGCTGACAGAGGAAGCAGTCAAGGCCGAACAAACTCTCATCCACGTTCTCTGGATCAACGCGGGACTCAGCTGTGACGGCGACTCCGTCTCGCTGACTGCCGCCACGCAGCCCAGCATCGAGGAGATCGCACTCGGCGCACTCCCGGGGTTGCCGCAGATCGCGGTGCACTGGCCGCTGATCGACTTCGAGTGCGGACCCAACGGTGGTGCCGACGACTTCCTGGAGTGGTTCTTCAAGGCCGACCGCGGTGAGCTCGAGCCGTTCGTGCTGGTCGTCGAGGGCTCCATCCCCAACGAGCAGCTGCACGACGAGGGCTACTGGTGCGGGTTCGGCAACAACCCCGACACGGGTCAGCCGATGACCACCAGCGAGTGGCTGGACCGGCTCGCCCCCAAGGCCACCGCGATCGTCGCCGTCGGCACCTGCGCCACCTACGGCGGCATCCACGCGATGGAGGGCAACCCCACCGGCGCGATGGGCGTGCCCGACTACCTCGGCTGGGAGTGGAAGTCGAAGGCAGGCATCCCGATCGTGTGCGTCCCAGGTTGTCCCGTGCAGCCCGACAACATGTCCGAGACGCTGACCTACCTGCTCTACATGGCCACCGGCCAGGCGCCGATGATCCCGCTCGACGACGCGCTGCGACCCACGTGGCTGTTCGGCAACACCGTGCACGAGGGCTGCGACCGGGCCGGCTACTACGAGCAGGGCGACTTCGCCACCGAGTACGGCTCACCCAAGTGCATCGTGAAGCTCGGCTGCTGGGGGCCGACGGTGAAGTGCAACGTCCCCAAGCGCGGCTGGATCAACGGCGTGGGGGGCTGCCCCAACGTCGGCGGCATCTGCATCGGGTGCACGATGCCCGGTTTCCCCGACAAGTTCATGCCGTTCATGGACGAGCCACCGGGCGGGAAGCTCTCCACCACCGCGGTCGGCATGTACGGCAGCACCATGACCCGGTTGCGGAAGATGACGACGCAGACCCTCGACAAGGAGCCGAAGTGGCGCAAGCCCGGTCGGCAGCTGACCACCGGCGCCAAGCGCACCTGGTGACCCCACAACCACCTTCGACCACAGGAAGAGGCGACGATGACGTCGACCATCCCCAGCCCCAGCAGCATGAAGGAAGGATCCGACGGTCTCGTAGAGATGGCGTGGGACCCGATCACCCGCATCGTCGGAAGTCTCGGCATCTACACCAAGATCGACTTCGGCCAGAAGGTCGTCGCGGAGTGCAAGAGCACCAGCTCGATCTTCCGTGGCTACTCGATCTTCATGAAGGGCAAGGACCCACGGGACGCGCACTTCATCACCAGTCGCATCTGCGGCATCTGCGGTGACAACCACGCGACCTGCTCCTGCTACGCCCAGAACATGGCGTACGGCGTGAAGCCACCGCACCTCGGCGAGTGGATCGTCAACCTGGGCGAGGCAGCCGAGTACATGTTCGACCACAACATCTTCCAGGAGAACCTGGTCGGGGTGGACTACTGCGAGAAGATGGTCGCCGAGACCAACCCGGGGGTGCTCGAGCTGGCCAACTCCACCGAAGCACCGCACGCGAGCGAGCACGGCTACAAGACGATCGGCGACATCATGAGGTCGCTGAACCCGTTCACCGGCGAGTTCTACCGTGAGGCGTTGCAGGTCAGCCGCTGGACCCGCGAGATGTTCTGCCTGATGGAGGGGCGGCACGTCCACCCCTCGACGCTCTACCCGGGCGGCGTCGGCACGGTGGCCACGATCCAGCTGATGACCGACTACATCACCAGGCTGATGCGCTACGTGGAGTTCATGAAGAAGGTCGTGCCGATGCACGACGACCTCTTCGACTTCTTCTACGAGGCACTTCCGGGATACGAGGAGGTCGGCAACCGGCGCATCCTGCTGGGTTGCTGGGGCTCCTTCCAGGACCCCGAGGTGTGCAACTTCGACTACAAGGACATGACCGAGTGGGGCCGTGCCATGTACGTCACGCCGGGTGTCGTGGTCGACGGCAAGCTGGTCACCACCGACCTGGTCGAGATCAACCTCGGCATCCGGATCCTGCTCGGCTCGTCCTACTACGACGACTGGGAGGGTCAGGAGATCTTCGTGGAGAAGGACCCGCTCGGCAACCCGGTGGACCGCCGGCACCCGTGGAACCAGCACACCAATCCCAAGCCGCAGAAGCGTGACCTCGACGACAAGTACAGCTGGGTGATGTCGCCCCGTTGGTTCGACGGCAAGGACTACCTAGCCCTCGACACCGGGGGAGGACCTCTCGCACGGCTGTGGTCGACCGCCCTCGCCGGGCTCGTGGACATCGGCTACGTCCAGGCGACCGGCAGCTCGGTGAAGATCAACCTGCCGAAGACGGCGTTGAAGGGGCCCGTCGAGCTGGAGTGGAAGGTCCCCCAGTGGAGCAACACGATCGAGCGCAACCGGGCCCGCACCTACTTCCAGGCGTACGCCGCCGCGTGCGCGCTGCACTTCGCCGAGAAGGCGCTCGTCGAGATCCGGGCCGGCCGGACCAAGACCTGGGAGAAGTTCGAGGTCCCCGACAACGGCATCGGCTGCGGGTTCACCGAGGCGGTTCGTGGCGTGCTGTCCCACCACATGGTGATCCGCGACGGGAAGATCGCGAACTACCACCCCTACCCGCCGACACCGTGGAACGCCAACCCCCGCGACGTCTACGGGACGCCCGGGCCCTACGAGGACGCCGTGCAGGGGCAGCCGATCTTCGAGGAGAACGATCGCGAGCACTTCAAGGGCATCGACATCATGCGCACCGTGCGCAGCTTCGACCCATGCCTGCCGTGCGGCGTACACATGTATCTCGGTGAGGGGCAGAAGCTCGAGCTGATGCACTCCCCGACCCAGTCCGTCAGCGGCTAGTCGACGATGGAGGAGCCAGAGACAGCCGACCGGCTCCGGACCACCGGGGAGAAGATCGACGCGCTGCTGGACGCCAGCGGGTCCGGCGGTGTCGTGGCTCGCGAGCGCGCCGAGGAGCTGGTCCGGCTCACCGCCGACCTCTACGGAGCCGGCATCGAACGGCTCCTGGACATCCTCTACGAGGCCGGCCGCCTCGACGACGCGGTGCTGGAGGCGCTGGCCGCCGACGAGCTCGTCTCCGGGTTGTTGATCGTGCACGGCCTGCATCCCTATGACGTGGGCGAACGGGTGGAGCGCGCCCTCGAGGGAGTGCGCCCCTACCTCGGTTCGCACGGAGGGGATGTGGAGCTGCTCGAGGTGAGCGAGGCCGGGGTGGTCCGGCTGCGCCTGCTGGGCAGCTGCGACGGCTGCCCGTCGTCCTCGGTGACCCTGAAGCTCGCGGTGGAGGGCGCGATCGAGGCAGCAGCCCCCGAGGTCACGGCCATCGAGGTGGAGGAGGCGGCACCGACGTCGGGCTCGGACGGGCTGATCCCGGTGGCGTCGCTGCGAGCACGCCTGGACGAGCAGCTCAGTGGCCGGGCCACGAGCTGGGAGGTCCTTGCGGGCCTGACGGAGCTCGCTCCCGGAGCCGTGACGACCAGGGAGGTGGCCGGCGTCCACGTGCTGGTGGCCAGGCTCGGGCAGGAGCTCTTCGCCTACCAGGACCAGTGCGCCCGCTGTGAGGGCTCGATGCAGGGAGCCGCGCTGTCCCGGCGGCTCGGCGCAGCCGTCGGCGAAGCGGTGCTGCGCTGCCCGAGGTGCCAAGCCCACTACGACGTACGCCGGGCCGGGGCCTGCCTCGACGACGAGGCATTGCACCTGACTCCACTCCCGCTGCTGACCGACGCCGGAGTCACCTCGGTGGCCGTCTCCGCGCCGGTCTCGGTGAGGAGTGGGCCATGAGCACGAACGCCCGCGCGCCGCTGGCCTCCCTGCGTCGGATCACCTCCACCCGCCCACAGCCCGTGGAGGGGGAGCGTTGCGACATGTGTGCCCAGCAGATCGCCGAGGAGCACCAGCACGTGGTCAACCTCGAGAGCCGCACCCTGCTGTGCACCTGCCGAGCCTGCTACCTGCTGTTCACCGCGGAGAACGCCCAGCTCCGCTACCGCGCGGTGCCCGACCGCTACCTGTCCTTCCCCGACTTCAGCTTCGGCCAGCACGAGTGGGACGACCTCCAGATCCCTGTGGGGCTGGCGTTCCTGTTCCGCAACTCGGTGCAGCAGCGCACGGTGGCCTTCTACCCCGGACCGGCGGGCGCCACCGAGTCCGAGCTGCCTCTCGAGGCGTGGAGCCGCATCCTGGAGGCCAACCCGCAGCTGGGTCACCTCCGTCCGGACGTCGAGGCGCTGCTGCTGCGAGCCCCCGATCATCAGCAGGACGGCTATGCCTGCAACATCGTTCCGATCGACGTCTGCTACGAGCTGGTCGGTCGGCTGCGCACCTTGTGGCGCGGCTTCGACGGTGGCACCGAGGCGCGTGACGCGATGGCGGCGTTCTTCACGGCCGTCGAGCAGCGGAGTCGTCCGGCGCCCGCCGCTCCGGCCCACCCGGACGAGGCGTCCTGGTGAGCAGCTACGAGTTCACCGTGGTGGACATCTTCGCCGAGCCCTACGCAGCGGCCCCCCAGCTCACCGCGCGGCTGCGCATCAAGGAGACGACCGGCCAGACGATCCACGCGATCGCGCTGAGGTGCCAGGTCCGGATCGAGCCCCAGCGGCGTCGCTACGAGGAGGCCGACGAGACCGGCCTCCGTGCGCTCTTCGGCGAGCGCGACCGGTGGGTCGAGACCCTCAAGCCGTTCCTGTGGATGCAGACCGGCGTGATGGTCCAAGGCTTCACCGACATCACCGAGGTCGACCTGCCGCTGCCCTGCACCTACGACTTCGAGGTCACCGGATCGCGCTACCTGCATGCGGTCCACGGGGGCACCATCGCGTTGGCGCTGCTGTTCTCCGGCACCGTGTTCACCAAGGGTTCGACCGGTTTCGGCGTCGAGCAGGTGCCGTGGGACTGCGAGTCGGCCTACCAGCTGCCGGTCTCGGTGTGGCACGAGATGATCTCGGCGTACTACCCCAGCACCGGCTGGATCCGGCTCGACCACGACGTCCTCCACGCTCTCGGTGACTTCAAGGCGCGGCACGGGCTGACCACCTGGGAAGAGACGGTCGAGACGCTGCTCGGCACCCGCAACGGAGCCGACTCGTGAACGCCGACGTCGACCGGATCGACCAGGTGCGCGCGATCGCCGACGCGGTGCTCTACGAGGGCTACCTGCTCTACCCCTACCGGGCGAGCTCCTCGAAGAACCAGTCCCGCTGGCAGTTCGGCGTGCTCGGACCCCCACACGCGTCGTCCGAGAGCTTCGCCGAGTCGCCGACGATGCAGATGCAGTGCCTGCTCTCCGGGGTGACCGACACCGCGCGGGTCGGTGTCCGGCTCAGGTTCCTGCAGCTGCAGGTCCGATCCGTCGAGCAGCAGGTCGGCGACGGCTACGTCCCGGTCAACGAGCTGCTCGTCGACGGTGAGCGGGTGCTGAGCTGGCAGGAGGCCGTGGAGTGCGAGATCCCCCTGGAGCCGTTCGCGTTGACCGGTGGTGACCGCCCACCCGAGGCCAGCACGGTCGCGGTCCCCGCTGCTGAGGACGTCGAGCAGATCGTGGACCGCTCAGGTGCCGAGGTCGGCCGGATCGTGCGACGGCGCGCTCGACTCGAAGCCACTGTCGGGATCGGGACCGAGGCAGACGGGGACCATCTGCGTCTCACGGTGTCGGTCGCGAACGCCCACCCGGACCGAGCCGACACCAAGGACGACGCGATCCGGCTCTCGCTGATCGGGGCGCACGTGCTGATCGTCGCTGAAGGGGCCGGCTTCGTCTCCCTGCTGGAGCCGCCGGAGGAGGCCGCCGAGGCCGTTGCCCGGTGCCGACAGCAGCGGTGCTACCCGGTGCTCGTCGGGGCGCCCGGCTCCACCGACATGGTGCTGGGGTCACCGATCATCCTCTACGACCACCCCGAGATCGCGGCGGAGAGCGCGGGTGCCCTGTTCGACTCCACCGAGATCGACGAGATCCTGACCCTGCGGGTGATGACGATGACCGACGCAGAGAAGGCCGAGGCCCGTGCCACGGACCCGCGCGCAGCCGAGATCATCGACCGCTGTGACGCCATGTCCGACGAGGCCTTGCAGCAGCTGCACGGGGTGCTGCGCGATCCGCACGACGCCGGCCAGGCTGCTTCCTCCGGCGACGTACGCAATGCCGAGCCGCCGGTGTTCGACACCGGGGAGGTCCCGTGGTGGGACCCGGCGGCCGACGAGAGCGTCCGGCCCGAGGTCGACAGCGTGACGGTGGCGGGCGTGCCCATCTCCAAGGGCAGCCTGGTGCGCGTCCACCCGTCCCGTCGCGCCGACGCCCAGGACATCTTCTTCGCCGACCAGGTCGCCAGGGTGACCGCGGTGCTCTCCGACGTGGACGGCGGCACCCACGTCGCCCTGGTGCTGGTCGACGACCCAGCTGCCGACATGCACGACTGGTACGGCCGTTACCTGTACTTCGCCCCGGACGAGCTGGAGCCGTTGGACCCATCAAGAGAGGAGAGCCGGTCATGAGGATTTTCGGGATGTTCACCGCAGCTGTCGTCGCTGCTGGCGCAGCCGTCGCCGTGGTCGTCGGGATCCGTTCGGTCCCCGACATCAAGCGATATCTGAGGATGCGCCAGATGTGAGGGACGCCTGAACCACTGAGCCACGAGGAGAGGGGAGTGTCGAGCATGGAGGCTGTCCCGAGTGCGCGCGTGCTGGTGGCAGGCATCGGCAACCTCTTCCAGGGTGACGACGGGTTCGGTCCCGAAGTGGTCCGGCGCCTGATGGCGTCCGGGGTGCTGCCCGAGGAGGTGCGCGCCGTCGACTACGGGATCCGTGGGATGCACCTCGCCTACGACCTGCTCGACGGGTACGCCGCGCTGGTGATCGTCGACGCCATCCCGGGGGCAGTCGAGGACCCTGCGCACGCGGGTGAGATCAGCGTCCTCCAGGTGGGTGCGAGCGACCTGGGGTCGGCCGAGTTCGACCCGCACGGGATGGCACCCGTGGCGGTGCTGGCCAGCCTCGAGGACCTGGGTGGCGAGCTGCCACCCACCTACGTGGTCGGCTGCACGCCGGCCGACATCGAAGACGGGATCGGGCTCTCCGAAGCGGTCGAAGCTGCTGTCCCGGTTGCGATGGAGACCGTCCAGGCCCTGATCCGGGAGCGGATCGCGAGCCTGGTCGACGCACAGAGAGGCGGCTGAGATGTGTCTCGGGATTCCCGGACGAGTGGTCGAGGTGCTGGACGGGAACGCCGGCATGCTGGCCCTGGTCGACGTCTTGGGGGCCCAGCGCCCCATCAACCTCGGCATGCTCGAGGACATCGCGGTCGAACCGGGCGAGTGGGTGCTGATCCATATGGGTTTCGCGTTCGAGCGGGTCAGCGAGTCCCAGGCCGAGAAGGCGATGTCGGGTCTGGAGATGATGGGTCGTCGGCGCGAGCCCGAGGAACACGTCGTGCCGGAGGCTTTGCTGGCGCCTGAGGCTGGGGCGGTGCCCGATGGCTGAGTCGACCGTCAGGACCAGGCGTCGCTTCGAGGTGTCCGGGCTCGTGCAGGGCGTCGGCTACCGGCCGTTCGTCTACGTGACTGCCTCCCGCCTCGGCCTCGCCGGCTCGGTCGCGAACGCTCCGTCGGGGGTCGTGGTCGAGGTCGAGGGCGACGCTGCTGCGGTCGACCTGTTCGAGCTGGCGCTGGTCGACGATGCACCGCCGATGGCCCACGTGACTGGGGTGCAGCACTCCGAGGTCGAGCTGTCCGGTGGCACCGGCTTCACCATCGAGAGCTCGTCCGGCGGTGCGGGACGCACGCTCGCCTCACCGGACGTGGCGGTGTGCGTCGACTGCCTCGCCGAGCTGACGGACCCGGAGAACCGGCGCTTCCGGCACCCGTTCATCACGTGCACCAACTGCGGCCCACGCTTCACGATCATCACCGCGCTGCCGTACGACCGGGCCACCACGACGATGGCCGACTTCCCCATGTGTCCGTCCTGTCAGCGCGAGTACGACGACCCGACCGACCGCCGTTTCCACGCCCAGCCGATCGCTTGCCGCGACTGCGGGCCGACGCTCGCCCTGGTCGGGGCGCACGAGGACGAGACCGGTGACGCGGCCCTGACGCGCACACGCGAGCTGTTGGCCGGCGGCAGCATCGTGGCGGTCAAGGGGCTGGGCGGCTACCACCTCGCCTGCGACGCACGCGACGAGTCGGCCGTGGCCGAGCTGCGTCGCCGCAAGCAGCGCGGGGACAAGCCGTTCGCGGTGATGGCCCGCGACGTGGGCGTCGCGGAGGCACTGGTCGAGCTCGGTCCGGACGAGCGAGCACTGCTCGAGGGCGCTCGCAAGCCGATCGTGCTGCTGCCTCGGCGCACCGGGTCGGCGGAGAGCTCCGGCGTCGCCGAGTCGGTGGCCCCCGGTCACCCCGACCTGGGGGTGATGCTGCCCTACACGCCGCTGCACGTGCTGCTTCTCGAGGCGCCCGGCCTCGACGCCCTGGTGATGACCTCGGGCAACCTCTCCGGTGAGCCGATCGTCACCGACGACGCCGAGGCGTTCACCCGTCTGGCTCCGCTGGCCGACGCCTGGTTGCTTCACGATCGTCGGATCCATGTGCCCTGCGACGACTCGGTCTCCCGGTTCGTCATCGGTGCCGAGCTCCCGGTCCGCCGCTCGAGGGGCTATGCGCCGCTGCCGGTCGCGCTGCCGTTCGAGGTCGAGCCGGTCCTCGCCACCGGCGCCGACCTGAAGAACACCTGCGCCGTGGCGACCGGGCGCTACGCGTGGTTGAGCCAGCACATCGGGGACCTCGACGACCTGGCCACGCAGGATGCCCTCACCGCTTCGGTGAGACACCTCGAGTCGCTCACGGGCGTGCGTCCTGCGGCGATCGTGGCCGACGCGCACCCGCGCTACCGGTCGAGTGACTGGGCCCGGGCACACGCCGAGGGCCGGGCCGTGCGCGTGGTCCAGCACCATCACGCCCACGTCGCCGCCGTGATGGGCGAGCACGGCCTGGGCGCCGACGAGACGGTGATCGGCGTCGCGTTCGACGGCACCGGCTACGGCACTGACGGCGCCGTCTGGGGCGGAGAGGTTCTGGTCGCCGGCTACAAGTCGTTCCGGCGGGCCGCGCACCTCGACTACGTCCCCCTCGCCGGGGGCGATGCCAGCGTGCTGCGGCCCTACCGGATGGCGCTGTCGCACCTGCACGCGGCCGGCGTCGCCTGGGCCGAGGACATCCCTGCGGTGGCGGCGTGCCCACCGGTGGAGCGCGGCGTCCTGGCCCACCAGCTGGAGACCGGGTTCGGGTGCGTGCCGACCTCGAGCATGGGCCGGCTCTTCGACGCGGTGTCGGCACTCGTCGGGGTGCGCCAGACCGTGGACTACGAGGCCGAGGCCGCGATCGAGCTCGAGTCGCTGGCCCGCGGCAGCACCGCGGCAGCGCCCTACGTGTTCGAGCTCCGCCCGGACAGCTCCGGTGCCGGGGGAGTCCTGGTCGACCCCCGCCCGTTGATCCGCGCCGTGGTGTCCGACGTACGCCGGGGGACGCCGGCCGCCGAGATCGCAGCGCGCTTCCACGCGGGGGTCTCAGACGTCGTCATCGCGCTCGCGGAGCGCGAACGCGAGCGGACGGGGCTGGGCGTGGTCGTGCTCGGTGGCGGTGTCTTCCAGAACGCCGTGCTGCTCGACTCCACCGTCCGCGGACTGCGCGAGCGCGGCTTCACCGCCCTGTGGTCCCGGTTGCTCCCGACCCATGACGGAGGCATCGCGCTCGGACAGATCCTGGTCGGATCGCAGACCTGAACCTCATCACAGAACAGGAGACCGCATATGTGTCTGGCAGTACCCGGACGCGTCGTGTCCATCACCGAGAAGGACGGCACGACGATGGCACAAGTGGACTTCGGCGGTCTCCGCAAGGAGGTCTGCCTGGCCTACATCCCCGACGTGCAGATCGATGAGTACGTCATCGTCCACGTCGGCTTCGCGATCCAGCGACTCGACGAGAAGTCAGCGCAGGAGACCCTCGCGAACTTCGACAAGCTCGGCATCCTGGAGGAGGAGTTCGGAGACGGCTTCGCTCTGGCTGCCCGACAGGCAGGAGTGGAACAGTGAAGTATCTCGACGAGTTCAGCGACCCCGAGCTGGCGAAGAAGCTGGTTGACCAGATCCACGCCGTCACCACGCAGCCCTGGGCGATGATGGAGGTCTGCGGCGGGCAGACACACTCGATCATCCGGCACGGCATCGACCAGCTGCTGCCCGACGGCGTGGAGATGATCCATGGACCGGGGTGCCCGGTCTGCGTCACCCCGCTGGAGATCATCGACAAGGCGCTGGCCATCGCCGAGCAGCCGGGCGTGATCTTCTGCTCGTTCGGCGACATGCTCAGGGTCCCCGGCAGCAGCAAGGACCTGTTCTCGATCAAGAGCGCCGGGGCCGACGTGCGGGTCGTCTACTCGCCGCTCGATGCCCTCAACCTCGCCGTGCAGAACCCCGACCGCCAGGTGGTGTTCTTCGGGATCGGCTTCGAGACCACCGCGCCGGCGAACGCCATGACGGTCTACCAGGCGAAGAAGCGCGACATCAGGAACTTCTCGCTGCTGGTCTCGCACGTGCTGGTGCCGCCGGCCATCGCGGCGATCATGGAGTCACCGACCTGTCGGGTGCAGGCTTTCCTCGCCGCGGGACACGTGTGCAGCGTGATGGGCACCTCCGAGTACCCCGCCCTCACCGAGAAGTACGAGGTCCCGATCGTGGTGACCGGCTTCGAGCCGCTCGACATCCTCGAAGGCATCCGGCGCACCGTGATCCAGCTCGAGGAGGGGCGGCACGAGCTCGAGAACGCCTACACCCGTGCCGTGTCGGCGGAGGGCAACCTGCCTGCCATGGCCATGCTCCGCGACGTCTTCGAGGTCACCGACCGCACCTGGCGCGGCATCGGGATGATTCCGCAGAGCGGCTGGAGGCTCTCCGAGAGGTACGCCGACTTCGACGCCGAGACCCGGTTCTCGGTCTCGCACATGCACACCGAGGAGTCCAGGCTGTGCCGTTCGGGCGAGGTGCTGCAGGGGCTGATCAAGCCGCACGAGTGCGCGGCGTTCGGCAAGGAGTGCACGCCACGGAACCCGCTGGGCGCGACCATGGTGTCCTCGGAGGGCGCGTGCGCCGCCTACTTCACCTACCGTCGGCTCGAGCTGGTGGAGACCCCATGACGCGGCGCGAGGTGACCAACGACCTCGACTTCGAGGGCTGGGTCTGCCCCGCGCCGCTGCGGGACACCCCGACGATCCAGATGGGCCATGGCGGGGGCGGGGCGATGTCGGGCGAGCTGATCGAGCAGCTGTTCCTGCCGGCGTTCGGGGGCGCGGCCCGGGCCGAGCTGGGCGACTCGGCGGTGCTGCCCCGGCCGGCCGGGCGACTCGCGTTCTCCACTGACTCGTTCGTGGTCAAGCCGATGTTCTTCCCGGGCGGCTCGATCGGTGACCTGGCGGTGAACGGCACCGTGAACGACCTGGCGATGTCGGGCGCGACGCCGCTCTACCTCTCCACCGCGTTCATCCTCGCCGAGGGGACCTCGATGTCCGACATCGGTCGGGTGGCGACGGCGGTGGGCAAGGCGGCCGAGGCTGCCGGCGTACAACTGGTCACCGGCGACACCAAGGTGGTCGACAGCGGCAGCGGCGACGGGATCTACATCAACACCGCCGGTATCGGCGTGGTGCCCGACGGCGTCGAGATCGGTCCGCACCGGGCCGAGGTGGGTGACGCGGTGCTGGTCAGCGGTGACATCGGCGTGCACGGGATGGCGGTGATGAGCTGCCGCGAGGGCCTCGAGTTCGGGACCACGATCGAGAGCGACTCGGCTCCGCTGCACGGCCTGGTCGCCGACATGCTCGCGACCGGGGTGGACGTGCGGGTGCTGCGTGACCCGACCCGTGGCGGTGTCTCGGCCACGCTCAACGAGATCGCCAGGGCCTCGGGGGTGGGCATCGAGCTGGTCGAGAGGGACCTGCCGGTCCCGGCCGAGGTCAGGGACGCCTGCGGACTGCTCGGCCTCGACCCCCTCCAGGTCGCCAACGAGGGCAAGCTGCTCGCCATCGTCCCGGCCGACCGTGCCGAGGAGGTACTGGCCGCGATGCGCGCCCACCCCCAGGGATCGGACGCGACCCGGATCGGCACGTGCGTCCCCGAGCATCCTCGGATGGTCGTCGCGCGCACCGGCCTGGGCGGCACCCGTGTGGTCGACCTGCCGATCGGCGAGCAGCTGCCCCGGATCTGCTGACCGGAGGCGGTGCCCGGCACCCGGACGTGCGTGGCAGACTCCGGCCGCATGACGGACCTTCGTCAGGTGCTCCTGCGGCCGGTGCTCGAGGCGGCGCCGAGGCTGCTCGGTGCCGTCCTGCGCCACGGCGACGTCGCGGTGCGGATCACCGAGGTCGAGGCCTACGACGGAGCCTCCGATCCCGGCTCGCACGCGCACCGTGGGCAGACCGACCGCAACGCCGCGATGTTCGGTCCGCCCGGCCACCTCTACGTCTACTTCACCTACGGGATGCACCACTGCTGCAACGTCGTGTGTGGCCCGGCGGGGGAGGCGAGCGCGGTGCTGCTGCGCGCGGGCGAGATCGTCGAGGGCCACGACGTCGCTCGCGGGCGAAGGCCCGGCGCGAGGGACCGCGATCTCGCCAGGGGACCGGCGCGGCTGTGCAAGGCCATGGGCATCGACCGGTCCCACAACGGGCTCGACCTGCGCGACCGTCTCGAGCTGGGCCCTGCGACAGACGAGGTGAGCACCGGCCCGCGGGTGGGCCTGCGTCACGCTGCGGAGCGGCCCTGGCGGTTCTGGGTGACAGGTGACCCCACTGTCTCGGCGTACCGGCCCGCTGCCCCCCGAGCCCGCTGACCCACGCCGTCCGGGTGCAAGACTGGTCACAGCCAACAACGGGAGGCGCCGTGCGCGCAGCAGTGCTCACCCGCTTCGGAGGACCGACAGCCGTCGAGCTGCGGACTGTGGCGGATCCTGAACCGGGGCCCGGCCAGGTGCGGGTGCGCGTAGGGGCCGCGGCCACGAACAACACCGACCTCTGGACCCGTGAGGGTGCCTACGGCCTGCCCGGCCGACCGGACGCCCTCGCCGGGTGGCTCGGCCCCGTCGACTTCCCGCGCATCCAGGGAGGAGACGTCGCCGGCACCGTGGATGCCGTCGGCCCCGGTGGCGACGAGGGTCTCCTCGGCCGCCGGGTGCTGGTGGACCCGGCGACCTACGCCGACTCCGAAGGCGATCACGAGCCGATCCTCGTCGGGGTGCTCGGGAGCGAGTCGGACGGCGGGTTCGCCGAGTACGTCGTGGTGGCCGCCGACTCCGTTCACGACGTGACGGGCTCACCGCTGACCGACGCCGAGCTGGCGTGCCTGCCGATCGCCTACGGGACGGCCATGGGCATGCTCGAGCGCGGTGCGATCGGTCCTGGTGAGACGGTGCTGGTCACCGGCGCCTCTGGAGGTGTCGGCCTCGCTGCGGTCCAGCTCGCCGCGGCGCGTGACTGCCGCGTGATCGCACAGACGAGTGCGGGCAAGGAGGACCTCGTCCGCGAGTCCGGTGCCGACGAGGTGGTCGACCGCGAGGCGACGGGGCTGGCGGAGCTCGTGCCCGAGGGCCTCGATGCCGTCATCGACGTCGTCGCCGGACCGCAGCTGGACCGGCTGCTCCCGACGCTGCGCGCCGGTGGCAGCTGGGTGATCGCTGGTGCGGTCGCCGGGGCGACGGTCTCGCTCGACCTGCGCCGGCTGTACCTGCACAACCTGCGCCTGGTCGGTTCCACGATGCACGAGCCGGCTCACTTCGCGACCCTCGCTGGTCACGCCCGCCGTGGATCCGTGCACCCGCGGGTCGCGGCCTCGTTCGCGCTCGAGGAGATCCATGCCGCCCACGAGATGCTCGCCGAACGCGCACACGTCGGCAAGATCGTGGTGCTTCCGGGGGCGACCAGGTGAGCGGGCGACGTCGCACGGTGCCGGAGGAGCGTCGCTGTCGGACCGGCGCCGGAGCCTGAAGGCGACAAAATAGCCTATTTCACCACGAACACACCCAATGTTTTTCTAGACTTCGGCCGATGCCGTGGGGGCATATCGGGGGAGTGGGCATGTCGACACAGGACTCGCGCGAGGTGCTTGCGCTACGAGGACTGCACGAGCTGATGACCGCGGTGAACTCGGCCGAACAGGTCACCGATCTCCTGCGCACCGTCGTCCAGGGTGTTGTCGACGTTCTCGGCTTCCGGATCGCGGTGATCTACGTGCTGGACTCGGAAGATGTGCTCGAGGTCGTCGCCGTCGCCGGTGACGACGGTGCCCACGATGCCGTGATGGGCCGTCGTGTCCCGCTGAGCCAGCTCTCGCTCGAGTTCGAGATCGCCGAGAAGTGGGGGGCTCTCCGGTTCGTGCCGCACGAGCTGCTGCCACCGGACGCGGTCAGTGCCTGGGTCCCGGACTTCGAACCCCTCGACGTCCCTGACGCGTGGCACCCCCTCGACGCGTTGTACGCGCTCCTGCACGACCACTCGGGAAGACTCCTGGGCGTGCTCGGGGTCGACCTGCCCATCGACGGGATGAGGCCCGGCCTGCTGCGCCGCCAGGTCCTGGAGATGTACGCCGTCCAGGCGGGCCTCGCCATCCACCACGCCCAGGACCGGGCCAGGCTCTCCGAGCAGCTGGGGCTCGGCGCCACCACCCGCTCGATCGTCGGTGCCGTGGCCGATCGGCTGGACGCGGCCTCGATCCTGGAGCAGGTGGTGGAACCGCTGGTGGCGGGCTATCGGTGCGACCGGTTGTGGTTCTCCTCCTTCGACCCGGTCGACCGAGCTCGACCTGCCCGGGTCCTGAGCCATCCCGCGGAGGTGGTCGATCTCCGGGATCCGGAGCTGGACACGATGGTCGAGCAGGTGGCCCGGCACTGCCTGGAACACAGGCGGGCTCTGACGGTGGTCGCCCACGCACCAGGCTCGGCCCCGCGGCCGACAGCTGGTCCCTGCCTCGACGGCATCGTCGAACGGCTCGGGCCGGGCCACTTCCTGGTCTCACCCCTCGCGTCGGGGTCACAGCTGCTGGGGTGCATCGTGATGATCCGCGACAGCGCCTGTCCGCCGTGGACGCAGAGCGAGACCGAGGCGGCGTTCGGACTCGGGCAGGAGCTCGGCCGCTCGGTGCTGCACGCGCGGCTCTACGAGACAGAGCGACGACTCAACGCCGAGCTGCACGAGCTCGATCGCTACAAGACCGAGTTCATGGACACGATCACGCACGAGCTGAAGGCACCGCTGACCGTGATCGACGGGCACGTCGAGCTCCTGGAGGAGTCGCTCGCTCCGGCAGCGAGCGTGCAGGCGATCAGACGCGGCACCGAACGGCTGCGGCGGCTGGTCGACGACCTGCTGCTGCTGGCCAGGGTCAAGGATCCCAGGGTCCGGCCGCAGCGAACCGCGGTCGACCTGGCCGACGTGATCACCGAGCTCGAGGACACGTTCTCCCTCGAGCTTCGTCGGCGGGCCCTGACGTTGTGCTGCCAGGAGGTGAACCCCGGCGTGGAGGCATGGGGCGATCGCGAGGAGCTCGCCAGGGCCTTGAGCAACGTCGTCGGCAACGCGGTGAAGTACACCCCCGACGGGGGGAGCGTGACGTTGCGGTTGCGACGAGAGATGGGCGCGGCGGAGTTCTCGTGCGCGGACACCGGCATCGGTATCGACGCGAGCGACCAGGCCCAGCTGTTCGAGGAGTTCAACCGCTCCAGCAACCCCGAGGCGCATGCGATCCCGGGCACCGGCCTGGGGCTGGCCATCGTCAAGCGGATCGTCGAGCGGCACGACGGAACGATCAGCGTCGCGTCCCGGCGAGGCAGCGGCAGCACCTTCCGGATCAGGGTCCCGGCCGCCCCGCTGCCCACGCGCTGAGCGACACGGGCACCCAGAGCCGGGCACCCAGAGCCAGCGGGGTCAGGCGCGCGGGTGGTAGATGGCGCGCGCTTGGTGGGAGACGTCGGTGATGACCCCATCCACGCGCAGTCGCCAAGCGATGCGGAGATCGGCCGCCGTGAGAGCGCTGTAGGTCCACACCCGCAAGTCAGCCGCGTGGTACGCCGTGACCGTTGCCGCGGACAGGCCACGGAGGTTGAGGCCCGCGATCTCCACGTCCGCCCGACGCACCTCGTCGAGGGTCGTCACGGAGGTCGTCAGGTAGACCAGACGCAGCCGGGGCTCCATCGATCGAAGGCTCGCGAAGTAGTCCGGGTGGAAGGACTGCACGTAGGTCCGCTCGACCAGGCCGTGCGCCCGGATGACGTCGACGAGCGCCGCCAGGGCGTCGCTGCCCACAGAGGCACCCTTCACCTCGGGCGCGACCGGCATCGAGGCGGCCTTCGCGAACGCAGCGACCTCGTCGACCGTTGGAACGGGTTCGCCCTGCACCGTGCACAGCTCACGCAGGTCTGCGGCTGTCCACGCGCTGACCTGCCCGGAGCAGTTGGTCGTGCGGTCCAGGGTGGCGTCGTGCATGAGCACCAGCACTCCGTCGGCGGTCTGTCGCACGTCGAACTCGAGGACGTCGGCATACCGGGCGGCGTACCGCATGGAGGCGAGGGTGTTCTCAGGGAGTGCCGGCCCCACGCCGCCTCGGTGAGCGAGGATCGCCGGCGGCGCCCACGCGGGGTCCGTCGCGGTCGGGGGACGGGATCGTCGCGCCGCCGCGATCGCGAGCGCCTTCCAGGTGCGGGCGTTCACCCGACCGGTCGGCCGCAGTCTCACCTGCCGCTGAAAGCGGGTGACCGCCCGACGGGTGGCTGGGCGGAACCGACCGTCGACGGCGCGGGACGGCAGCAGCCCGAGGGTGTGCAGGCGTTCCTCCAGCGTCCGCACGGCGGGACCTGTGCTCCCGTTGTGCAGGGCGCGCCCGGTGGCGGAGGCGGGCATGACCCCGACACAGAGCGGGCCGACCGTGATCGCGATCGCGATCAGCGCGGCCACACCTGCCTGCCGAACGCGCACGGATCCTCGTCTCCTGCTGATCTGGGTGGCCCAGCGTAGGTGCTGAATGTGGTCTACGCGGAGTTTGAAAGGGAATTGAAAGGAAGGCCGGGTCAGGTGAGACTGCAGGCAGGCGGACCGTCCAGAAAGGCACCTCAGTGACCACTCGGGAACACCTCTTCAGCGTCGCCACCTCGCTCCAGCCGGTCGTGCACGGCGTCTCCGACGCGCAGCTGGCCGCACCGACCCCGTGCGAGAGCTTCGACGTCCGTGCTCTGGCGAACCACATGCTCGGCACCCTCGAGGCCATGCGCCGCGTCGGCGCTGCGGAGCCTCCGGACCCGGTGGACCCCTGGGGGACGGCTGGTGAGCACATGGGGGCGAGCTGGCGTCACGACCTGGGTGCCGCCATGAGCAGGCTGGCCGAGGCGTGGAGCCGGCCCGATGCCTGGGAGGGAGACGCGCTCGACGGCGCCATGTCACGAAGCACCGTCGGCGACCTCGGCTACGTCGAGATGATGCTGCACGGGTGGGACCTGGCGCGCGGGAGCGGGCAGGCCGTCGAGTTCGAGGACGACGCCGTCGAGCGCGCCCGGGAGATCATGGACGAGATCGGCGAGGAGGGCCGGGCCCGGGGAGCGTTCGGACCGGAGATCGAGGTCGCCGACGACGCGAGTGCCTTCGCGCGGGTGCTGGCCAAGGCGGGGCGGGATCCCGACTGGTCCGCTGACTGACTCGGCGGACGCTGCGCGGGGTCAGCGTGGCAGGGTGGTGCCTCGAGCATGCAGCCGAGGCGCAGCCGCGCACGACCCCTCAGGAGAACCCCGCGTGACAACCGACCCGACCCTGCTGGATGACCTCGAGTGGCGCGGGCTGATCGCCCACGCCACCGACCGGGACGCACTGCGTGCGGCCCTGGGCGAGGACCGCGTCCGCTTCTACGTCGGCTTCGACCCGACCGCACCCAGCCTGCACATGGGCAACCTGGTGCAGATCCTGACCGCGAAACGGCTCCAGCAGGCGGGGCACACGCCGTACGCCCTGGTGGGCGGAGCCACCGGCATGATCGGCGACCCACGCGAGTCCGGCGAGCGCACCCTGAACTCTCTGGACACGGTCAAGGAGTGGGTCCAGAAGGTCCATCGGCAGATCGAGCCCTTCCTCGACTTCGAGGGCCCGAACGCCGCGACGATGGTGAACAACTACGACTGGACCGCCAGTCTCTCCACGATCGACTTCCTGCGAGACATCGGCAAGCACTTCCCGGTGAACCGGATGCTCGCCCGAGACGTGGTGAAGAGCCGGCTCGAGGACGGGATCAGCTACACCGAGTTCAGCTATGTGCTGCTCCAGTCGATGGACTTCCTGAACCTCTACCGGGACCACGGTGTGGTCCTCCAGTTCGGGGGCAGCGACCAGTGGGGCAACCTCACCGGCGGGGTGGAGCTGATCCGACGGGCCGCGGGAGGCAAGGCGCATGCCTTCGCGACGCCATTGGTGACCAAGTCCGACGGCACCAAGTACGGCAAGACCGAGGGCGGTGCCCTGTGGCTCGACGCCGAGATGATGTCGCCCTACGCCTTCCACCAGTTCTGGCTCAACGTCGAGGACGAGAAGGTCGGCGAGCTGCTGCGGATCTTCACCTTCCTCAGCCACCAGGAGATCGAGGACCTCGAGGCGCAGACCGTCGAGAAGCCGTTCCTGCGGATGGGGCAGAAGGCCCTCGCGGACGCGGTGACCACCGAGGTGCATGGTGCCCACGAGACCGAGCACGCCAAGGCAGCCGCCGCGGCGCTGTTCGGCGGGGGAGATCTCCGCACCCTGAACGCGGAGACTCTGGTTGCCGCACTGAGCGAGGCCGGGGCGACCCAGGCTCCACCGGGCACCGGCGTGGTCGAACTCCTGGTGGGGACTGGACTGGTCAAGAGCAAGGGCGAGGCCAGGCGCACCATCTCCGAGGGAGGCGCCTACCTGAACAACGAACGCGTGACCGACGTCGACCACGTTCCCGGCGGGGACGACCTGATCGCGGGACGCTGGCTGGTGCTCCGCCGCGGCAAGAAGAACCTCGCCGGCGTGGAGATCGGCTGACCCAGGCGTGCAGACGCCGGTTCGAGCAGGTGCGGTCCCAGGACTGCCCCGCTCGGGCCGGCGTCTTCTGCTGTCCTGGGCCTGGCCGGTGCGGGGCGGCTGCGCGCCTGGAAGCGCGGCTCGGCAGGGTGTCCGAAGCGTGGCTTACAGGCGAGAAGTGCCTCTGACCTGCGTGAACGGCCAGTGTGACCGGGGCCACTCCGAGCCGATTTGACGGTCGCCCCGCAGCCGCCTAATGTTTTCCTCGTTGGCCCGGAAGAGCGGGACGCGAAGCCGAGAGGCTAGCGGCCGAACCGGATCAAAACCCCAAAACGTTCACCTCAGCTGAGGTGCTCTGAGTGCGCGCTTCGTCGGCCTCGGATCGCCAAGGCTAGACGGTTGCGCCACGGGGGCTGGGACTGGGAAGCGGATTTGACTCCGACGAACATGACCGGTAAGTTTTACCAGGTTGCCCCCCAGAACGGCCGAGAGGCCTGACTGCGGTGCGCGCTTGATCCTTGAGAACTCAACAGTGTGCCAAAAGTCGACGAATTAATTTATACCCGTCCGACTGACTTGATCCGGTTTCGGCCGGTGACGCGATGTCGGCGGTTCCTTTGGTAAGACAAACGATAATTCTGACAATTTTGTCAGTGAGTCGTTCCTCTTGCCGGGATAAAAACACCAAGAATTGACAGTCGCTCGCAAGAGCAGCTGTCGCAAGAATTCAACGGAGAGTTTGATCCTGGCTCAGGACGAACGCTGGCGGCGTGCTTAACACATGCAAGTCGAGCGGTAAGGCTCCTTCGGGAGTACACGAGCGGCGAACGGGTGAGTAACACGTGAGCAATCTGCCCTTCACATCGGGATAACCCCCGGAAACGGGAGCTAATACCGGATACGACCACTTCAGGCATCTGATGGTGGTGGAAAGTTCTGGCGGTGAAGGATGAGCTCGCGGCCTATCAGCTTGTTGGTGTGGGTAATGGCCCACCAAGGCTTCGACGGGTAGCCGGCCTGAGAGGGTGACCGGCCACACTGGGACTGAGACACGGCCCAGACTCCTACGGGAGGCAGCAGTGGGGAATATTGGACAATGGGCGAAAGCCTGATCCAGCAACGCCGCGTGAGGGATGACGGCCTTCGGGTTGTAAACCTCTTTCAGCAGGGACGAAGCGCAAGTGACGGTACCTGCAGAAGAAGCACCGGCCAACTACGTGCCAGCAGCCGCGGTAATACGTAGGGTGCGAGCGTTGTCCGGAATTATTGGGCGTAAAGGGCTCGTAGGCGGTCTGTTGCGTCAGGAGTGAAAACTCGGGGCTTAACCCCGAGCCTGCTTCTGATACGGGCAGACTAGAGGTATGCAGGGGAGAACGGAATTCCTGGTGTAGCGGTGAAATGCGCAGATATCAGGAGGAACACCGGTGGCGAAGGCGGTTCTCTGGGCATTACCTGACGCTGAGGAGCGAAAGTGTGGGGAGCGAACAGGATTAGATACCCTGGTAGTCCACACCGTAAACGTTGGGCGCTAGGTGTGGGACTCATTCCACGAGTTCCGTGCCGCAGCTAACGCATTAAGCGCCCCGCCTGGGGAGTACGGCCGCAAGGCTAAAACTCAAAGGAATTGACGGGGGCCCGCACAAGCGGCGGAGCATGCGGATTAATTCGATGCAACGCGAAGAACCTTACCTAGGTTTGACATATACGAGAAGCCTCTAGAGATAGAGGTCTCTTTGGACACTTGTATACAGGTGGTGCATGGCTGTCGTCAGCTCGTGTCGTGAGATGTTGGGTTAAGTCCCGCAACGAGCGCAACCCTCGTCTTATGTTGCCAGCACGTAATGGTGGGGACTCATAAGAGACTGCCGGGGTCAACTCGGAGGAAGGTGGGGATGACGTCAAGTCATCATGCCCCTTATGCCTAGGGCTTCACGCATGCTACAATGGCCGGTACAAAGGGCTGCGATACCGCAAGGTGGAGCGAATCCCAAAAAGCCGGTCTCAGTTCGGATTGGGGTCTGCAACTCGACCCCATGAAGTCGGAGTCGCTAGTAATCGCAGATCAGCAACGCTGCGGTGAATACGTTCCCGGGCCTTGTACACACCGCCCGTCACGTCACGAAAGTTGGCAACACCCGAAGCCAGTGGCCCAACCGTTTACTCGGAGGGAGCTGTCGAAGGTGGGGCGAGCGATTGGGACGAAGTCGTAACAAGGTAGCCGTACCGGAAGGTGCGGCTGGATCACCTCCTTTCTAAGGAGCATCAACTGGCAGTCTCAAGCTGTCCAGGGCGTTCGTGTTCGTTGACATCCGTTCAACGCACGAACACTGCTCACTAGTGGAACGTCGACTATTTGGTCAGCTCTCGAACGAAGTCTCGTCAGTACTGCAACCCGGTTCGCCGGCGAGCGTGGAACCACGAGCACCGAGCGAGAGAGCTCTCCAGGCACACTGTTGGGTCCTGAGGGATCGAGTAATCGATCTTTCTGGACCGACACCCCCTCGAACTACTTGGCCATGCGCCAGGCAAGCGGGGAATTGGTGTCGAGCCGCCCGTAATTTGAGAACTACACAGTGGACGCGAGCATCTTTGTAGCAAGACAAGCTACTAAGGGCACATGGTGGATGCCTTGGCACCAAGAGCCGATGAAGGACGTAGGAGCCTGCGATAAGCCCCGGGAAGTTGGCAACCAAGCTGTGATCCGGGGATTTCCGAATGGGGAAACCCAGCTGGAGTCATGTCCAGTTACCTCTGCCTGAATATATAGGGCAGTTGGAGGGAACGTGGGGAAGTGAAACATCTCAGTACCCACAGGAAGAGAAAACAAAAGTGATTCCGAGAGTAGTGGCGAGCGAAATCGGAAGAGGCCAAACTCAAGCAGTGTGATAGCCGGCAGGCGTTGCTGTTTGAGGGTTGTGGGGCCGCTTGGCTGGATCTGCCGAACCAGCACAGAGTAAGAAACCATCGTTGAAGACGAAGTGGATTGGAAAGTCCCGGCATAGAGGGTGATACCCCCGTATTCGTAAGACGATGGCTCTGTAGCGTCACCCCAAGTAACACGGAACCCCTGAAATTCCGTGTGAATCTGGCGGGACCACCCGTTAAGCCTAAATACTCCTTGGTGACCGATAGCGGACAAGTACCGTGAGGGAAAGGTGAAAAGTACCCCTGGCGGGGAGTGAAATAGTACCTGAAACCATGTGCCTACAATCCGTTGGAGCGAAGACTTCGGTCTTTGTGACAGCGTGCCTTTTGAAGAATGAGCCTGCGAGTTTGCGTTGTGTCGCAAGGTTAACCCGTGTGGGGAAGCCGTAGCGAAAGCGAGTCCGAATAGGGCTACTGAGTGGCACGACCAAGACCCGAAGCGAAGTGATCTATCCATGGGCAGGTTGAAGCGCGGGTAAGACCGCGTGGAGGACCGAACCCACTTAGGTTGAAAACTGAGGGGATGACCTGTGGATAGGGGTGAAAGGCCAATCAAACTTCGTGATAGCTGGTTCTCCCCGAAATGCATTTAGGTGCAGCGTCGCGTGTTTCTTGCCGGAGGTAGAGCACTGGATAGTCTAGGGGGCCCACAAGCTTACCGAAATTAGCCAAACTCCGAATGCCGGTAAGTTAGAGCGCGGCAGTGAGACAGTGGGGGATAAGCTCCATTGTCGAGAGGGAAACAGCCCAGACCATCAGCTAAGGTCCCTAAGCGATAACTAAGTGGAAAAGGATGTGGAGTCGCAGAGACAACCAGGAGGTTGGCTTAGAAGCAGCCACCCTTGAAAGAGTGCGTAATAGCTCACTGGTCAAGTGATTCCGCGCCGACAATGTAGCGGGGCTCAAGTTATCCACCGAAGCTATGGCATTCATGCGTCAAACTAGGCCTTCGTGGTCCAGGTGCATGGATGGGTAGGGGAGCGTCGTGTGGCGAGTGAAGCAGCGGTGTGAACCAGTTGTGGACGCCACACGAGTGAGAATGCAGGCATGAGTAGCGAATGAAGAGTGAGAAACTCTTCCGCCGAATGATCAAGGGTTCCAGGGTCAAGCTAATCTGCCCTGGGTAAGTCGGGACCTAAGGCGAGGCCGACAGGCGTAGTCGATGGACAACGGGTTGATATTCCCGTACCGGCAAAATAGCGCCCATGACGAACCCGGTAATGCTAAGTGCCCAAAACCTTCGGGATCCTTCGGGACGATGAAGGCGGAGCGCACGACCCAAACCGGTAGTAGTCAAGCGATGGGGTGACGCAGGAAGGCAGTCCAACCGTGGCGATGGTAGACCACGGCTAAGGGTGTAGGGCGCAACGTAGGCAAATCCGCGTTGCACGTGCCTGAGACCTGATGGGGAGTCCGTATGGACGAAGTGGATGATCCTATGCTGTCGAGAAAAACCTCTAGCGAGCTATGCGCCGCCCGTACCCCAAACCGACTCAGGTGATCAGGTAGAGAATACTAAGGCGATCGAGTGAACCATGGTTAAGGAACTCGGCAAAATGCCCCCGTAACTTCGGGAGAAGGGGGGCCGGATTTGTTATTGCACTTGCTGCAAAAAGCAATGATGGCCGCAGAGACCAGGCCCAAGCGACTGTTTACTAAAAACACAGGTCCGTGCGAAGTCGTAAGACGATGTATACGGACTGACTCCTGCCCGGTGCTGGAAGGTTAAGGGGACCTGTTAGCTAGTAATAGCGAAGCGGAGAACTTAAGCCCCAGTAAACGGCGGTGGTAACTATAACCATCCTAAGGTAGCGAAATTCCTTGTCGGGTAAGTTCCGACCTGCACGAATGGAGTAACGACTTGGGCGCTGTCTCAACCGTGGACTCGGCGAAATTGCACTACGAGTAAAGATGCTCGTTACGCGCGGCAGGACGGAAAGACCCCGGGACCTTTACTATAGTTTGGTATTGGTGTTTGGTTCGACTTGTGTAGGATAGGTGGGAGACTTTGAAGCTTGGACGCCAGTTCAGGTGGAGTCAACGTTGAAATACCACTCTGGTCGTATTAGATATCTAACCTAGGTCCATTATCTGGATCAGGGACAGTGCCTGATGGGTAGTTTAACTGGGGCGGTTGCCTCCTAAAATGTAACGGAGGCGCTCAAAGGTTCCCTCAGCCTGGTTGGCAATCAGGTTTCGAGTGTAAGTGCACAAGGGAGCTTGACTGTGAGAGTGACATCTCGAGCAGGGACGAAAGTCGGAACTAGTGATCCGGCGCTGGCATGTGGAAGCGGCGTCGCTCAACGGATAAAAGGTACCCCGGGGATAACAGGCTGATCTTCCCCAAGAGTCCATATCGACGGGATGGTTTGGCACCTCGATGTCGGCTCGTCGCATCCTGGGGCTGGAGTAGGTCCCAAGGGTTGGGCTGTTCGCCCATTAAAGCGGCACGCGAGCTGGGTTTAGAACGTCGTGAGACAGTTCGGTCCCTATCCGCCGCGCGCGCAGGAAACTTGAGAAAGGCTGTCCCTAGTACGAGAGGACCGGGATGGACGAACCTCTGGTGTGCCAGTTGTTCCGCCAGGAGCACGGCTGGTTAGCTACGTTCGGAAGTGATAACCGCTGAAAGCATCTAAGCGGGAAGCACGTTTCAAGATGAGGTTTCCCACCGGGTTAACCGGGTAAGGCCCCCAGTAGACGACTGGGTTGATAGGCCGGAGGTGTACAGGAGTAATCCCTAGCCGACCGGTACTAATAGGCCGAGGGCTTGTCCCTCAAAGATGTTGCGCGTCCACTGTGTGGTTCCCGAGTTACGGTCGGGAGCCTGATGAAGATCTGGCTTTTGTATAACTCCATAGAGTTTCGGCGGCCATAGCGAAAGGGAAACACCCGGTTCCATTCCGAACCCGGAAGTTAAGCCTTTCAGCGCCGATGGTACTGCAACCGGGAGGTTGTGGGAGAGTAGGACGTCGCCGGACATACTTTATCTAAGGGCCGCCCCTTCATGGGGCGGCCCTTAGTCTTTTTCCCAGCACCATGTCTCGACCCAAGCAACAGGAGCTCCTCGTGCCCGAAGACCGTCAGCCGCGCAAGCCCCGCAGCGGGGGTCGACCGGGCCAGTCCGACTCCGGCCGCCCGAGCACCGGTGGCCGTTCTGGAGGCCGGCCGGACTCACGCTCCGATTCACGGGGTGACTCGCGTGGTCGTAGCGACGACCGTCGCGGCGCCAACGCCGCGCCCACGGGCTATCGCGGCAAGGACGGTCCCAAGCGGGACTTCAACAGCAAGGACGGGCCGAAGCGCGACTTCAGCCGCCCGCGCCGTGAGGAGCGTTCGGACGAGGCCCGCTCCGAGAGCCAGGCGCGCTATGACGGTCCGCCCATCCCGGAGGAGATCACCGGCAAGGAGCTCGACCGTTCGCTGCAGGCCCAGCTGAAGTCGCTGCCGGACAAGCTCGCGCAGCGGGTCGCCCGGCACCTGGTGGCTGCCGGACAGCTGATCGAGACCGAGCCCAGGACCGCCTACGAGCACACCCTGGCCGCTCGCGCCCGCGCGAGCCGGCTCGCGGTGGTGCGCGAGGCGGTCGGTGAGGCTGCCTACGCCGCAGGGGAGTTCACCGAGGCGCTGGCTGAGCTGCGTGCTGCGAAGCGGATGAACGGTGCGGTCGACTACATCGCGATGATGGCCGACTGCGAGCGTGCGCTGGGGCGCCCGGACCGGGCGCTGGCCCTGGTGAAGAACGCGAACCGGGACAAGCTCTCGCCCGCCCTGCTCGCCGAGCTCACCATCGTCGAGGCGGGTGCCCGCCGTGACCGTGGCGAGATGGACGCTGCGCTGCGCACCCTCGAGCTGTCCCACATCAACTCCAAGAGCCGCGAGCCGTGGGTGCCGCGCCTTCGCTACGCCTACGCCGACGCGCTGCTCGCGGCCGGCCGGCCGCAGGACGCGCTGACCTGGTTCCACCGCACCGAGGCCGTCGACGGCGAGGCCAGCACCGATGCCGCCGAGCGCGCCGCCGAGCTCGAGAAGCAGCTCGACGCCGAGAAGTGAGCATGCTCGGTTCGACCGAGGAGCCGCTGTCCTCGGTCTACGACGTCGCCGTCCTCGATCTGGACGGCGTGATCTACGTCGGACCGACTGCGGTCGAAGGTGCCGCCGAGTCGCTGAACCGTGCCCGGTCGGCCGGCATGCACCTGGCGTTCGTGACCAACAACGCGGCCCGCCGACCGGCGACCGTGGGGGAGCACCTGCGCGCCCTCGGGGTCGAGGCGCAGGACGAGGACGTGGTCACCAGCGCCCAGGCCGCGGCGCACCTGCTCGCCGACCGGCTCGAACCCGGCAGCCTGGTGTTCCTGATCGGTGGTGAGGGGCTCGAGGAGGCGCTGCGCGAGCGTGGCCTGGTGCCGGTCACCGAGCCGTCAGCCGAGGTGGCGGCCGTGGCCCAGGGCTACGGCCCGGAGATGCCGTGGAAGCGGGTCGTCCAGGGCTCGATCCTGGTCCGTGCCGGCCTGCCGTGGGTGGCGAGCAACACCGACATGAGCATCCCGACCGCCGACGGTGAGGGGCCGGGCAACGGCACCCTGGTGCGGCTGGTGGGCGACTTCGCGGGCCGGGAGCCGGTCGTGGCGGGCAAGCCGATGCGGCCGCTCTTCGAGGAGACCCTGGCCAGGGTGGCAGGGGAGCGTCCGCTGGTGGTCGGGGACCGGCTCGACACCGACATCGAGGGTGCGGTCACCATGGGCTGGGACAGCCTGCTGGTGCTGACCGGGGTGACCGGGCTCGAGGAGCTGGTCCGGGCAACGGACGGTCAGCGGCCCACCTACATCGCACCCGACCTCGGAGCGCTGGCCCAGGCGCAGGCCTCGCCGGAGGAGTCCGGCGACGCGGTGTGTCTGGGCGGCTGGGTCGCCACCGTGGCGGAGGGGCGGTTGGACGTGCGGGGTGCGGGCTCCGACGTCGACTGGTGGCGGGTGGTCGCTGTCGCATCCTGGCGTCATCTCGACGCGACTGGGGAGCCTGTCGCGACCGGCGCGCTCGAGACACCCCGGTAGCGTGTCGGCCATGAGCGAGTCCGTCCACGAGAGCCAGGTCCACGACGACCCCGTGATCGCCCGCCCCGATGCGGAGAACGCCATCTCCGAGAGCACCGGAAACGAGCACGTGGACGAGGTCGTCGCCTCCCTCGCGGGACTCGACGATCAGCCGGTCTCCGAGCACGTCGCCGTCTTCGAGCAGGCGCACGAGACGTTGCGACGTACCCTCTCCGGCGCGGGCCAGGACGGCCCGGTCGCCGGTCGGGGCTAGGGGTGCCGCCGCGCCGGCTCCGGCTGGACGCGGAGCTGGTCCGCCGTGGCCTCGCCAGGTCGCGGGAGCACGCGAGTGAGCTGATCGCAGCCGGTCGCGTCAGCGTGAACAAGGCTGTCGCCAGCAAGCCCGCCACCGGCGTCACGACCGACGCGGACCTGGTGGTCCGCGAGGATCCCTCCAGCCCGGACTACGCCAGCCGGGGCGGGCACAAGCTCGCCGGCGCTCTCGCAGCGTTCCAGCCTCGTGGCCTCGGCGTGCGGGATCGCCGCTGTCTCGACGCCGGCGCCTCGACCGGAGGGTTCACCGACGTCCTGCTCCGTGAGGGAGCACGCGAGGTGGTGGCGGTCGATGTCGGTTACGGCCAGCTGGTCTGGGCGCTGCAGAACGACCCGCGGGTCCGGGTCCATGACCGCACCAACATCCGCGAGATCGACCTCGAGCTGATCGGCGGGAACGTCGACGTCGTGGTGGGAGACCTGTCGTTCATCTCCCTGGAGCTGGTGCTCGACGCCTTGATCTCGGTCACCGCTGAGGACGGGGACCTGGTGCTGATGGTCAAGCCCCAGTTCGAGGTGGGCAAGGACCGGCTGGGCAAGGGGGGAGTCGTGCGCGACCTGTCCCACCGCACCGACGCGGTGGTGGCCGTCGCCGATGCCGCCGCCCGCCGGGGCTGGGGGGCGTGCGCCGTGACGACGAGCCCGCTTCCGGGCCCGTCCGGCAACGTCGAGTTCTTCTTGTGGCTGCGCCACGGTGCGCCGGAGGTCGGCCGGGACGCGATCGCCGCGGAGGTGTCCCGATCCGCGTCCCTGGGGGTGGCGGGTGAGAAGGTGAACCCGTGACCGACCGCGCCCCGGAACCCGACGCCCTCCGGCGCATCCTGCTGCTCACCCACACGGGTCGCGAGGAAGCGCGCGACGTCGCCCGGGCCGTCGTCTCCGCCCTGTCCGCCCACGGGTTGGTGGTGCGGATGCTCGAGGACGAGGCGAAGGAGCTCGAGCTGCCCGCCGGGCACGGCGTGGAGGTGGTGTCGCCCGACGCGGCGGAGGCCGGCGCGTGCGAGCTGGTCGTCGTGATCGGTGGTGACGGCACCATCCTGCGGGCCGCCGAGCTCACCCACGGCTCCTCGACCCCCCTTCTCGGCGTCAACCTCGGCCACGTCGGCTTTCTCGCCGAGGCGGAGAGCGAGGACGTCGAGAAGATGATCGAGATGGTCGTCGAGCGCAAGTACTCCAGCGAGGAGCGGCTCACCCTCGAGGTCTCGGTCTACCGGGACAAGGAGCTGGTCGAGACGAACTGGGCGCTCAACGAGGCCAGCGTCGAGAAGGCTGCGCGTCAGCGGATGCTGGAGGTCGTCGTCGAGGTCGACGGTCGGCCGCTGAGCCGCTTCGGGTGCGACGGCGTCGTGTGCGCCACGCCGACCGGGTCCACTGCCTACAACTTCAGCGCCGGGGGGCCGATCGTGTGGCCCGGCGTGGAGGCCCTGTTGATGGTGCCGATCAGCGCGCACGCGCTGTTCGCCCGGCCGATGGTGGTCGCCCCGACCTCAGTGCTCGCCGTCGAGGTGCTGGCCCAGACCGAGGGAGCGGGCGTGCTGTGGTGCGACGGACGCCGCACCGTGGACCTCCCGCCGGGCGCACGGATCGAGGTGCGCCGCGGGAAGACGCCGGTCCGACTGGTCCGGCTCCACGAGGCGCCGTTCACCGACCGGCTGGTCGCCAAGTTCGGACTGCCCGTCGAGGGCTGGCGCGGCGCGGCCTCCCGTCGCCGCCGCACGGACCAGCAGGCGCCGCCCTCATGATCGAAGAGATCCGGATCAGCTCCCTCGGAGTCATCGAGGAGTCCGTGCTCGAGCTCGGCAGCGGTCTCACCGTGATCACCGGTGAGACCGGCGCGGGCAAGACGATGCTCGTGACCGCGCTGGGTCTGCTGCTCGGCGGCCGTGCCGACACGGGCTCGGTGCGCACGGGCGCCAAGGCGGCCCGCGTGGAAGGCGTCGTCCGGACCAGCGCCGCCCTCGACCAGATCACCGACGAGCACGGCGGAGAGGTGGAGGCGGGACAGCTGCTCCTCGGCCGCCAGGTCTCTGCCGAGGGGCGTTCGCGTGCCTTCCTCGGCGGCGCCTCCGTGCCGGCCTCGGCGCTGCAACGCGTGGGGGAGGCCCTGGTCGCCGTCCACGGCCAGTCGGACCAGCACCGGCTGCTGCGTCCCGAGGCGCAGCGGGAGGCTCTCGATGCGTTCGCCGGACGTGAGCTGCGCGAGGTGCTGGTCGGCTACCAGGCTGCCCACGCCCGGCTGCGCGAGGTGGAGGCCGAGCTGCGCGAGGTGCTCGGTTCGGCACGCGAACGGGCCCGGGAGGCCGACCTGCTGCGGCTGGGCCTCGAGGAGATCGAGGCCGTCGACCCACAGCCCGGGGAGGAGGACAGCCTCGCCGCGGAGGAGTCGCGCCTCGGCTTCTCCGACACGCTCCGCACCGCGGCAGAGACCGCTCGTGAGGCCCTGTCCTCGGACCGGGACGCCGCTGACGCGCTCGGTGCGGTCGCCGGCGCGAGGCGCGCGCTGGAGAGCGTCCGGGAGCACGACCCGCAGGTCGCCGAGCTGGCCGACCGGGTGGCCGAGGTCAGCTATCTGCTGGCCGACGTCGCCGCCGACGTGGCCTCCTACGCCACCGCCGTGGAGACCGACCCGAACCGGCTGGCCGTCGTCTCGGAGCGACGCGCTGCCCTGACCGCCCTGACCAGGAAGTACGGCGAGTCCACCCACGAGGTGCTCGAGTGGGCCCGGCTCTCCTCCCAGCGACTGCTCAACCTCGACGGTTCCGACGACCGGATCGTCGAGCTCCGCAGCGAGCGCGAGCGGCTGCGCGCCACGATGTCCGCCGACGCAGCCACCCTGACCAGGCTGCGCGCCGCTGCGGGGGACCGGCTGGCCGCCTCGGTGACCGAGGAGCTGCACTCGCTCTCGATGCCGCATGCCCGTTTCGTCGTACACCTCGACCGGGTGGCCGATGACCGGGGCCTGGACCTCGACGGCGGCCGCTGGCACTTCACCACCTCCGGCGTCGACGAGGTCGAGCTGTTGCTGGCCGCGAACACCGGCTCCGAGCCGCGACCACTGTCCAAGGGCGCCTCGGGCGGCGAGCTGTCCCGGGTGATGCTGGCCATCGAGGTCACCCTGGCCGACACCAGGCCGGTGCCGACGTTCGTCTTCGACGAGGTCGACGCCGGGGTCGGTGGCAAGGCGGCCGTCGAGATCGGCCGGCGGCTCGCGGTGCTCGCGAGGACCTCACAGGTTCTCGTCGTCACCCACCTGCCCCAGGTCGCGGCGTTCGCGGACAGCCACGTAGTGGTGCGCAAGTCGAGCGACGGCAGCGTCACCACCTCGGGCCTGGAGACCCTCGACGACACCGGCCGGGTGCAGGAGCTCTCCCGGATGCTGGCTGGGCTGGAGGAGTCCGACACGGCGATGGCGCACGCCCAGGAGCTGCTCGAGGTCGCCCACGATTTCCGTGTCGGGCCCGCGCCCCGTGCGACACGACGGGGCTGAAGTACCGGGCGAGTCATCCTCCGTGACGAATCGTTGGTAGGCTCGAACCCCGTGGAAGGCCGCACGTTCAGCATTCTTCCGGGCCCACTCCTGGGTCCCACACGAGTCCACGGGGAGCCCTGTTGGTAGCACCGCAGCAGACCAAGCACGTCTTCGTCACCGGAGGCGTCGCCTCGTCCCTGGGCAAGGGGCTCACCGCCTCGAGCCTGGGCCGGCTGCTCCGCTCACGGGGACTCCGGGTCACCATGCAGAAGCTGGACCCCTACCTCAACGTCGATCCCGGGACGATGAACCCGTTCCAGCACGGCGAGGTGTTCGTCACCAACGACGGCGCCGAGACCGACCTCGACATCGGACACTACGAGCGGTTCCTCGACACCGACCTCGGCCAGATCGCCAACGTGACGACCGGTCAGGTCTACTCCTCGGTGATCGCCAAGGAACGTCGCGGCGACTACCTCGGCGACACCGTCCAGGTGATCCCGCACATCACCAACGAGATCAAGGACCGCGTCCTCGCCATGGGCGGTGACGAGATCGACGTCGTGATCACCGAGATCGGCGGCACGGTGGGGGACATCGAGTCCCTGCCCTTCCTCGAGGCGGCCCGACAGGTGCGCCACGAGATCGGTCGCGACAACGTGTTCTTCCTGCACGTCTCCCTGGTGCCGTGGATCGGGCCGTCCGGCGAGCTGAAGACCAAGCCGACCCAGCACTCGGTGGCCGCGCTGCGTTCCATCGGCATCCAGCCCGACGCCATCGTGTGTCGCGCGGACCGCGAGATCCCGGTGTCGGTGAAGCGCAAGATCTCCCTGATGTGCGACGTCGACGAGGAGGCGGTGGTCACCGCCGCCGATGCGCCCTCGATCTACGACATCCCCAAGGTGCTGCACCGCGAGGGTCTCGACGCCTACCTCGTCCGCCGGCTGAACCTGCCGTTCCGTGACGTCGACTGGACACTCTGGGACGACCTGCTCCAGCGGGTGCACCACCCCAACGAGGAGGTGACGGTCGCCCTGGTCGGCAAGTACATCGACCTGCCCGACGCCTATCTCTCGGTCGTGGAGGCGCTCCGCGCCGGTGGTTTCGCCCACGAGGCCCGGGTGAAGATCGAGTGGGTGGCCTCCGACGACTGCGCCACGCCCGAGGGGGCCGCGCGGATGCTCGGTGAGGTGGACGCCATCTGTGTCCCCGGCGGGTTCGGCATTCGCGGCATCGAGGGCAAGCTCGGCGCCCTGACCTACGCACGCACCCACAAGATCCCGACCCTCGGCCTGTGCCTGGGCCTGCAGTGCATGGTGATCGAGTTCGCGCGCAACGTGGCCGGGCTCGACAAGGCGGCCTCCACCGAGTTCGACCCCGAGTGCCTCGAGCCCGTGATCGCGACGATGGAGGAGCAGCACGCGTTCGTCGACGGTGCCGGCGACCTCGGCGGCACGATGCGGCTCGGCCTCTACCCGGCCGAGCTCAAGAAGGGCAGCGTCGTGCGTGCGGCGTACGGCCAGGCACACGTGGAGGAGCGCCACCGGCACCGCTACGAGGTGAACAACGCCTACCGGCCCCAGCTCGAGACCGCCGGACTGGTGTTCTCCGGCACGTCGCCGGACAACAACCTGGTCGAGTTCGTCGAGCTGCCGGACGACGTACACCCCTACTACGTCGCCACCCAGGCGCACCCCGAGCTCCGGTCGCGCCCCACCAGGCCGCACCCGCTGTTCGCGGGCCTGGTCGACGCCGCGATCCAGCGCCAGCGCGAGCTGCTCATCCCGATCGACGAGAGCGCCCTGCGGCGTCGCTGGATCAAGGACGACGACGAGGCCGCCGTCACCGTCGAGGCCTGAGGAGTGGGCGGGATAGCGGACGTCCCCCTGTCCTGGCCGGTGCTCGAGACCAGGGACATTCACCGAGACGACTGGGTGGTCGCCCTGCGCGAGGACATCGTGCAACGCCCGGGACATCCCGATGAGACCTTCGGCCGGCTGGTGATCGAGCACCCCGGCGCGGTGGTGGTCCTCGCCGTCGACGATGACGAGCGGGTCTGCGTGCTGCGGCAGTACCGCCATGCCGGTGGTGGTGTGTTCATCGAGCTGCCCGCGGGCATCTGCGACGCCGACGGGGAGGACCCTCAGGTCACCGCAGCGCGCGAGCTCCAGGAGGAGGTCGAGCTCCAGGCCACGGACTGGCGGCTGCTGCTGACGCTGTTCCCCACGGCCGGGATCACCAGCGAGCTGCACCACATCTACCTGGCCCGCGGCCTCTCGGCCGCCGACCGCGGCGACTTCGAGCTGCATGCCGAGGAGGCCGAGATGGAGAAGCTCTGGGTGCCCTTCGAGGAGCTCCTCGAGGCCGTCCTGGAGCAGCAGGTGCGCGAGGGTCCGCTCGCCGCTGCCGTCCTGGCGTACGACGTCCGGAGACGCCGCGGCACCCTCTGAGGTCCAGCCAGGTCACGGAGCCGCAAACTTCTGGCAGCGGGCCGCGGTCGCGGATGCACGATGTGATGGGGTGTGCCGGTGACCACTGAACGGATCAGCGCACTGCTGCGCGAGCACGGCGTCATCGACGGGCACAACGACCTGCTGTGGGCAGCGCGGGAGAAGGTCGGCTACGACTTCGACCGGCTCGAGCTCACCGACAGCTCCGTCTGCCAGGCCCTGGGCACGCACACCGACCTGCCCCGCCTGCGGGCCGGTGGCGTCAGCGCACAGTTCTGGTCGGTCTTCGTCCCGGCGACGCTCACCGGCGGGGCAGCCGTCACCGCCACCCTGGAGCAGATCGACGGCGCACACACGATGATGGCGCGCTACGCCGAGCATCTGGCGCCGGCGACCACGGTCGAGGACGTCGAGCGGGCCCGGCGGCAGGGTCGCATCGCCAGCCTGATGGGCGCCGAGGGTGGGCACCAGATCGACGAGTCGCTGGGCACCCTGCGGATGCTTCACCGACTGGGGGTGCGCTACCTGACGCTCACCCACAACGACAACGTGCCCTGGGCCGACTCGGCCACCGACGAGCCGGTCCTGGGCGGGCTCTCGGACTTCGGTCGGGAGGTGGTCGCGGAGATGAACCGGATCGGCATGCTGGTCGACCTGAGCCATGTGAGCGCCGACGTGATGCGCCAGGCACTGGACGTCTCCACCGTGCCGGTCGTGTTCTCGCACTCCTCGGCCCGCGCAGTCTGTGACCACCCGCGCAACGTGCCCGACGACGTCCTCGCCCGCCTCGGCGACAACGGCGGTGTCTGCATGGTCACGTTCGTGCCCAAGTTCGTGAATCAGGAGGTCTCCGACTGGTGGGGCGAGATGGAGCGCGCAGCCGAGGCGGAGGGCGTGGCCGAGGACGCGCCGGGGGCCGACACGTTCCTGGAGCGCTACGTGAGCAGCCACCCCGACCCGAAGGCGAGCCTCGACGACGTGGTCGCGCACATCGAGCACGTCCGCGAGGTCGCCGGCGTCGGGCACATCGGCCTGGGGGGCGACTACGACGGTGTCGGCGAGCTCCCGGCCGGGCTCGAGGACGTCTCCGGCTACCCCCGGTTGCTGGCCGCGCTGGCCGACCGTGGCTGGAGCGACGACGATCTCGCGCGCCTCACCGGGCGCAACGTCCTGCGCGCGATGGGCGACGCGGGGCTCACCGCGACGGGGGAGCGCGACCGGGCATAGACTCGCCCGGTCGCCCCGACGATGTGGCGATGGTCACCTCGGTGGCCACCAGAGAGTCGTGAGGGAGTTCACGTGCGGATCGGCGTACCCAAGGAAGTCAAGAACCACGAGTACCGGGTGGCCATCACCCCCATCGGAGTGCACGAGCTGGTCGCCAACGGCCACGAGGTGTTCATCGAGAAGGGCGCCGGAGGCGGCTCCCAGATCGACGACTCGGAGTACGTCGCCGCCGGCGCGAAGATCCTCGACACCGCCGACGACGTGTGGGGCGAGACCGAGATGGTGCTCAAGGTCAAGGAGCCCGTCGCCGAGGAGTACCACCGCATGCGCGAGGGCCAGCTGCTGTTCACCTACCTGCACCTCGCCGCCGACCGCGAGCTCACCGACGAGCTGACCGCACGCAAGGTCACCTCCATCGCCTACGAGACCGTGCAGCTGCCCTCCGGCTCGCTGCCGCTGCTCTACCCGATGTCCGAGGTCGCCGGCTGCCTCGCGCCGCAGGTGGGCGCGCACTCGCTGATGAAGGCGCAGGGCGGTCGCGGTGTGCTGCTCGGTGGCGTGGGCGGCGTGGCGAACGCCAAGGTCGTGGTGATCGGGGCCGGTGTCTCGGGCCAGAACGCCGCGAACATCGCCCTCGGGATGGGCGCCGACGTCACCCTGCTCGACAACGACCTGGACAAGCTGCGGATGTCGTTCTGGCGCTACAACAACCGCGTGCACGGGCTGGCGTCCTCCCAGCTGAGCATCCAGCAGCAGGTGCTGGAGGCCGACCTGGTGATCGGCGCCGTGCTGATCCCCGGTGCCAAGGCGCCCAAGCTGGTCAGCAACGACCTGGTCTCGCAGATGAAGCCCGGCTCGGTGCTGGTGGACATCGCCGTCGACCAGGGTGGCTGCTTCGAGGACACGCACGCGACCACGCACGCAGATCCGACGTACACGGTGCACAACTCGGTGTTCTACTGCGTGGCCAACATGCCCGGCGCCGTGCCGAACACCTCGACGTACGCCCTCACCAACGCCACGCTGCCCTACATGGTCGCCCTGGCCAACAAGGGCTGGCAGCAGGCGTGCCGCGACGACCACTCGCTCGCTCTCGGCCTGAACACCCATCAGGGCCAGCTGACCAACGGGCCGGTGGCCGAGGCGCACGGTCTGGACTCGGTGTCGTTGGACGGCGTCCTCGCTTGATCGAGTCGCGGTAGCCGAGGGCGAGGTGGGCGCGACCAGCGGGTTGGGCGGCACTGGTGAGGCGGGCACGGCCGTTGCGGTGCCGGGCTCGGCGCTGGTGCGCGCCGTCAGGACCTATCTCGACCACCTCGTCGTCGAGCGCGGGCTGGCCGAGAACTCGGTGAAGTCCTACCGCCGGGACCTGCGGCGCTACCTCCGCCATCTCGACGCCGTCGGCGTCACCGACCTCGACCAGGTGACCGAGCAGACCGTGAGCGGGTTCCTGATGGCCCTGCGCGAGGGGGACGCCGACCATCCGCCGCTCAGCGCCACCTCCGCGGGCCGGTCGGTGGTCGCCGTTCGCGGGTTCCACCGGTTCGCGGTCAAGGACGGCCTCGCGATCGCGGACCCGTCGGCCGGTGTGCGCCCGCCCACGCCCGCCAAGCGCCTTCCCAAGGCCGTGTCGCTGCACGACGTCGAGCGGCTGCTGGAGGCCGCTGGGGCGCCCGGAACGTCCCTGGCGCTGCGAGACCGAGCGCTCCTGGAGGTGCTCTACGGCACCGGCGCCCGGATCTCCGAGGCCACCGGCCTGGACGTGGACGACCTCGACCTCGACCACGACGACCCGAGCAGCTGCACGGTGCTGCTTCGCGGCAAGGGGTCCAAGGAGCGCATCGTGCCGGTCGGCAGCTTCGCGCGCGACGCCGTGCAGGCCTACCTGGTCCGCGGCCGACCGGAGCTGCTGGCGGCTGGACCCGGCACCGGAGCCTCGGGGAGGGCCGCGAGCAGTGAACGTGCCGGCGCCCTGTTCCTGAATGCTCGTGGGGGTCGGCTGTCCCGGCAGAGCGCCTGGGCGGTCATCGTCAAGGCCGCCGAGCGTGCGGGAATCACCGCCGAGGTCTCACCGCACACGCTGCGGCACTCGTTCGCCACGCACCTGCTCGAGGGCGGGGCCGACGTCCGCGTGGTTCAGGAGCTGCTCGGCCATGCCTCGGTGACCACCACGCAGGTGTACACCCTGGTGACCGTGGACAGCCTGCGTGAGGTGTACGCCGCCGCGCACCCGCGAGCCCTCGGCTGACCTCCCACACCGCCGCCCCAGTCTGCCTCTTCGGCCGACAGAGCGCCGATCGTGGTCCAGACAGTCCGTGCACAGGTTTGTGCACAGGGCTAACAGAAGGTGTGCATCCACGGCGGGGCGCTACCCACATTCGGTCCACAGATTCGGATGATGGAGGGGTGCGGACCTCTGTGGCTTGTGACCGGGCGAGACGGTGCATAGAGTCACGCCGGCGGCAAAGCGGCAAGTCGACAAAATTCGGGCCCGCAGATCTGGTCTGACCACACGAACACAGGGAGTCTCCATGAGCGGTGCCGGCGAATTCGGGAACGATTTCGGTAGTGCGGCCTCGGAAATGCCTCCGCTGATGCGACCGCCCGCACCCCCCGGGGAGGTGCGTCGTGGCGAACCGCTCCGGTTCCCGACGACCACGTCGACCCAGGTCGAGGCGACCGCCGACCCGCTGGGGCAGCAGGTCCTCACCGAGAACGCGCAGGAGGCCGGCCTCGAGGACCGCCTCGCCGTAGAGCTCGAGACGCCCCAGGAGACCGAGGTCGGCCCCACCGGACGACCGATGCCCGAGATCCCCGAGCCACGACCGGTCACCGGCCAGCGGCACGCGCGGGTGATCTCGATGTGCAACCAGAAGGGCGGCGTCGGCAAGACCACCACCACGATCAACCTCGGCGCCTCGCTGGCCGAGTTCGGCCGCAAGGTCCTGCTCGTCGACTTCGACCCGCAGGGGTCGCTGTCGGTGGGGCTCGGCCTCAGCCCGCACCAGATGGACCTGACGATCTACAACCTGCTGATGCAGCGGGACATCACCCTCGAGGACGTCGTGGTGCCCAGCGGTGTCCCCGGCATGGACCTGCTGCCCTCCAACATCGACCTGTCGGCCGCCGAGGTGCAGCTCGTCCACGAGGTCGCCCGCGAGCAGACCCTCACCCGGGTGCTCGCTCCGGCCATCGACCAGTACGACGTGATCCTGATCGACTGCCAGCCCTCGCTGGGCCTGCTCACGGTGAATGCGCTGACCGCCTCGGACGGCGTGATCGTGCCGCTGGAGTGCGAGTACTTCGCCCTGCGGGGAGTCGCGCTGCTCAAGACGACCATCGACAAGGTCCAGGAGCGGCTCAACCCCCGGCTCCAGGTCGACGGCGTCCTCGGCACCATGTTCGACGGCCGCACCCTGCACAGCCGCGAGGTGATGCAGCGACTGGTCGAGGCCTGGGGCGACACCGTCTTCCACACCGTCATCCGGCGCACGATCAAGTTCTCCGACTCCACGGTGGCGGGCGAGCCGATCACCAGCTACGCCACCACCTCACCCGGCGCAGCGGCGTACCGCCAGCTCGCGAAGGAGGTGCTCGCCCGGTGTCCCGACGCGTGAGCCTGCCCACGGCCGACGACCTGTTCCGCTCCACCCAGAACGGTCACGGCAACCGAGAACGCTCCTCGGGCCGCTCCATGTCCGCGGTGCGTGACCACCCGCAGTCCGTGGCGCCGGTCGGGGAGGCTGCGAAGCAGCCGGTTGCCGAGGCGACAGCCGTCGATGCGGCGGCCGCGGAGCGCGAAGAGGCCCGCGCGCGCCGCTCCAGCGGCCGGGTCCGGCACGACGAGAAGATGACCGTCTACGTCACGGCCGACGAGCTGCTCGAGATCGAGCACGCCCGGCTCTCGTTGCGCCGTGACCAGGGACTCGCGGTCGACCGTGGACGGCTGGTGCGCGAGGCGATCGCCATCGTGCTGGCCGACCTCGAGCTCAACGGCGACGACAGCGTCCTGGTCCAGCGGCTGATCGGCCGATGACGGACCTCGCCGTCGAGCAAGCTGCCGAACCGGCCGCCGACCCGGCCTGCCGAACCGGCTGCCGAACCGGCTGCCGAACCGGGCACCCGCGCCTTCGCGGTGCACCTGAGCAACTTCGAGGGGCCCTTCGACCTGTTGCTGAGCCTGATCGGCAAGCACAAGATGGACGTCACCGAGGTGGCGCTGTCCAAGGTCACCGACGAGTTCATCGCGCACATCAAGGCAGCGGGCGAGGTCTGGGACCTCGAGCAGACCACGTCGTTCCTGCTGGTCGCCTCCACCCTGCTCGACCTCAAGGCCGCCCGGCTGCTGCCGCAGGGTGACGTCGAGGACGAGGAGGATCTCGCGCTCCTCGAAGCACGTGACCTGCTCTTCGCCCGGCTGCTGCAGTACCGCGCGTTCAAGCAGGTGGCCGCCGTGATCGACCAGCGGATGACCGTCGAGGACCGCCGCCACGCCCGCTCGGTGGGGCTCGAGGAGCGGTTCGCGACCCTGCTGCCCGAGGTGCTGATCGGCCTCGGCCTGCAGGAGTTCGCCGGCCTCGCCGCCAAGGCGATGGAGCCGAAGCCCGAGCCCGAGATGATCGGGCTGGCGCACATCCACGCCCCGACCGTCAGCGTGCGTGAGCAGGCTGGTGTCGTCATCGGCCGGCTCCAGGGGAGCGGCACGATGACCTTCCGGGCGCTGGCCGCCGACGCCCCCGACACGATGACCCGGGTCGCCCGGTTCCTGGCCCTGCTGGAGCTGTTCCGCGAGGGCGTGGTCTCCTTCGACCAGATGACCCCGCTCGGTGAGCTGAGCATCCGCTGGACCGGCGCTGACGACGTCGAGGTCGAGATCACCGACGAGTTCGACGGGGCGCCCCCCGAGGCTGCCCCGGAAGCCGACCCCACGCCCGAGGAGGGCCCGTGACCACCGAGACCACCGAGACCGACGGCAGCACCGAGATGGCCGAGCTGATGGGGGCGCCCGAGGAGACCGGGGACGTGTCGGTCACCGAGGCCGAGACCCTCGACGTGCCGCTCGCGGACCTGCACCCCGCACTCGAGGCCGTCCTGATGGTCGCCGACCAGCCGCTGGACGAGGCCACCCTGGCCACCGCCGTCGGCTACCCCGTCTCGGAGGTCGTGGACGCGATCGCCGCCCTGGCCGGGGAGTACGACGAGTCAGGTCGCGGCTTCGAGCTGCGCAACGTCGCCGGCGGCTGGCGCTACTACACGCGCGAGGAGTTCGCGCCGGTCGTGGAGAAGTTCGTGCTGGAGGGGCAGCGGGCCCGGCTCACCCAAGCAGCCCTGGAGACGCTCGCGGTCGTCGCCTACAAGCAGCCCGTCAGCCGCAGCCGGATCTCGGCGATCCGCGGGGTCAACGTCGACGGCGTGATGCGCACCCTGCTCACCCGAGGGCTGGTCGAGGAGGCCGGCACCGACCAGGAGACCGGCGCGCACCTCTACCGCACCTCGAGCTACTTCCTCGAGCGCATCGGCGTCACCTCGATCGAGGAGCTGCCCGAGCTCGCGCCGTTCCTGCCGAGCGTGGAGGACTACGAGGACGAGTCCGAGGTGGCAGCGAGCGTCGTCGAGATGGTCCCGACGGGCTCGAGCGACGTGGACGGCCCGGTCGACAGTGTGGTCGACGTCGTGGACGACGTCGTGGACGAATGAGGGAGATCGAGACCGACGACGAAGGGCTCGTCCGGCTGCAGAAGCTGCTGGCCCAGTCCGGGATCGGCAGCAGGCGCAAGTGCGAGGAGCTGATGCTCGCGGGCCTGGTCGAGGTCGACGGCGAGGTGGTGACGCGGCTCGGCACGAAGGTCGACCCCCGGGTGGCCAACGTCCGGGTCGACGGCCGCCGGCTGCCTCCAATCAACGACCACGTCTACCTGGTGCTGAACAAGCCCCGGGGTGTCGTCTCCACGATGTCCGACCCGCAGGGGCGGCGTACCCTCACCGACCTCGTTGGTGACCGACCCGAGCGGCTCTTCCACGTCGGGCGGCTGGACACCGACACCGAGGGCCTGATCCTGCTGACCAACGACGGCGACTTCGCGCAGCGGATGGCGCACCCCTCCTACGAGGTCGACAAGACCTACGTGGCCGAGGTGGAGGGGCTGGTCAGCCGTGCGACGCTGCAGCGGCTGCGGGACGGGGTGACGCTCGAGGACGGCCCCGTCCAGGTCAGCGCGGCCAAGGTCCGTTCGACCCATGGCGAGCGCTCGCTGGTCGAGCTGGTGATCCACGAGGGCCGCAACCGCATCGTCCGCCGGCTGCTGGACCACGTCGGGCACCCGGTCCGTCAGCTCACCCGCACCCAGATCGGCCCGGTGCACCTGGCGGGTCTGAAGCAGGGCAACCTGCGCGAGCTCACCGAGAAGGAGATCGGCACGCTGCTCGACTCAGCCGGCTTGTAGGCTCGAGAACGCCCGGATCCCGGGAACCATCCGATCTCGTCGCCCTCAGGAGAAGCCGTGTCCGTCCGTGCCGTCCGGGGAGCCACCCAGCTGGAGAGCGACTCCCGCGACCACATGCTCGACCTGGTCGCGGAGATGGTGCGCGACGTGATGGAGGCCAACGCGCTGCACGTCGACGACTTCATCAGCATCATCTTCACCGCCACGGCCGACCTGCACTCCGAGTTCCCGGCGTACGCCGCTCGCCAGCTCGGCTTCGACGACGTCCCGCTGATCTGCGCACGCGAGCTGGAGATCGAGGGGTCGATGCCCCGGGTCGTGCGGATGCTCGCGCACGTCGAGACCGACCTGGCCCGTCAGGACGTCACCCACGTCTACCTTCACGGCGCCGCGGCGCTGCGTCGCGACCTGAACCGGGTGCGGGCGGTCCCCGATGAATGATCGAGCGGAGCCGCAGCGGACGCTGGTCGGACCGATCCACGTGGTCGGTGCCGGGCTGCTCGGCACGTCTGTCGGCCTGGCCGCCTGCCGCGCCGGTCTGGAGGTGTGGCTCAGCGACACCAACCACGAGCACGTGCGCACCGCCAGCGGCCTCGGAGCCGGCAACCCGGCCCCGGCTGGGGGCGCCGCGCAGCTGACCGTGGTGGCGGTGCCACCGGACCACATCGCGGCAGCCGTGGTGGAGGCGCTCGAGCGTGGGGGAGCGGTCACCGACGTGGGCAGCGTCAAGGGCCTGCCCCTGGAGCAGATCTCGGACCAGGTGGTCGAGGTCCTGCTCGGCCGCTACGTCGGCAGCCACCCGATGGCCGGCAGCGAGAGGTCCGGGCCGCTGGCCGCGACCGGCGCGCTCTTCGACGGCCGCCCGTGGGCGGTCACCCCGCACACCCACTCCGACCCGGATGCCGTCCTGCTCGTCGAGGCGCTGGCCCGGCTCTGCGGCGCCGAGCCGGTGCGGCTCTCCCCGGTCGAGCACGACCGGGCGGTCGCCCGGACCTCCCACCTTCCCCACCTGCTGGCCGTCCTCACCGCCGGTCAGCTGGCCGACGCGCTGCCCGAGCACCTGTCGCTGTCGGGGCAGGGCGTGCGCGACGTGACCCGCATCGCAGCCGGGGACCCCGACATGTGGACCCAGATCCTGCGCTCCAACCATGCCGCCGTCTCCGAGATCCTGGCCGAGGTGCAGAACGACCTGGCCCGGCTGGTGCAGGTGCTCGCCGACGGGGAGGTCGAGCCGCTCGAGGAGATCCTCAGCCGCGGCGTGGCCGGGACGAGGGCGATCCCCGGCAAGCACGGCGGTCCGCCGTTGGCCACCGCGTCGGTGTACGTCTCAGTGCCCGACCACCCGGGGGAGCTGGCCAGGTTGTTCGCCGACGTGGGCGAGATCGGGGTCAACGTCGAGGACCTCTACATCGACCACGACCCGGGGCGTCCGGTCGGGCTGGTCGAGCTGGTCGTCGAGCAGACGGCCGCGGAGTCCCTGCGAGAGGCACTCGAGAACAGGGACTGGGTCACCCACCGCTAGGGCCGGTCACCTGCGCCACGCTCGCAGCGAGGGCGGCCCGCGAGCTCACGTCGAGCTTGGCGAACGCCTTCGACAGGTGCGACTCCACGGTCTTCTCACTGAGGAACAGCAGGGCGGCGATCTCGCGGTTGGTGCGCCCCTCGGCGACGAGCTCGGCGATCTCGCGCTCTCGGGGGCTCAGCGACGAGACCCCCTGTGAGCCCGGTGCCCGGGGGCCCCCGCGACCCACTCGTCGCCCGAGCCGGCGAAGCTCGCGGACGGTTTCGGCGCGCGTCCGCTCCGCTCCACACTGCTCGGCCAGCCGATACCCCTGTTCGAGGTGGTGGATCGCCTCCGCGCCCGACCCCACGGCACGACCGGCCAGAAGGTGCCCCTGGGCACGGTCGTGCTCGGCCTCGATGCTCAGCGCCGCCTTGATGGACGTCAGGGCCTCGGCCAGAGCGAGCTCGCGATCTCCCGCAGCCAGCGCGACCAGGCCGGCTGCGTGGTGTGCGGAGGCCACAGCACCCTGCAGTCCTGACGCGGCCGCGAGGGTGGTGGCGCGCCGGGCGGCAGCGTCTGCCGCCTCGGGGCGGCCGGAGGCGAGCAGAGCCTCGACCAACGGGGGCGACCAGCGGCAGATCCACGTCGGTTCCAGTGTGTAGGCGCCCAGGAGGTCCGCGGCCTGCACGAACCGCCCGTCGGCGAGCAGGATCGATCCCAGCACCGTGCGGCTCACCACGGCCAGCGCGGAGTCGTCGAGCCGTTCGGCGATGGCCACGCTCTCGGTCGCGGCAGCCAAGGCCTCGCGAAGCCGCCCGCGCTCGAGCAGCACCCACGCCCGCGCCCACAGTGCCCACTGGGTCGCCTGGTCGTTGTGCGTCAGTCGGGCCGTCGTCTCGGCCTGCAGTGCGGCCTCGTCGGCCGCAGCGAGGCGGCCGTGCAGCGCGAGCGCGAGCACCTCCGGGAGCGCGAGCGCCACCGCGGCACTGAGGTTGCCGGCGGCGCGCGCGACTGAGGCTGCGCGCCGGCTGACATCGGCCGCCGGGGCGAACCGCTCGACGGCGACCAGTGCCCACGGCACGCAGGTGGCGAGCTCGGCCTGGGCGGCGAGCTCGGTGTCAGTCGTGTTGCGGAGCTGTTCGATCGCGGCGTCGGCGTGGTCGCTCGACAGGCCGGGTTCCCCGTCGAAGCGGAGGGTCATCGCCAGCAGGGCGTGACCCACGGCGCGAAGGACCCGGTCCTCGGGGTCGAGCTGATGCAGCCGCTGGCCCCAGGACCGCAGGGCCTCGTAGTCGCCGGCCTGGTAGGCCGACAGGGCGAGGGCAGCGAGGAGCTCTGCTTCACGCGCGTCCGACAGCTCCCACTCGAGGGCCCGGACCAGTCGTCGGCGCGCCGACTCGTGCCGCCCCAGCTGCCGCTCCACCGAGGCTGCAGCGAGGGCGAGCCGCACGAGATCGTCGGCCGAACCCAGCCCGAAGGCCGAGCCCTCCTCCGTCACTGCGAGGGCCTCGGTGAGGCGACCCGACTGGACCAGCATCTCCGCGAGGTCGCTGAACTCGCGTACGTCGAGGGGCGGTGACACGCGCTTCGCCACCAACAACCAGTCCGCGCTGATCGAGGGGGCTCGTGCGCTCAGAGTGGCGGCGGCCTGCCGCAGGGTGCGTGCCGCAGCAAGGTCTCCGGGTAGCGCGGAGTGGGCGAGGTGCCGGGCGCGTTCCACGGGCGGGGCTGCTGCTCCCTCGAGGATCTCTACCGCCCGGGCATGGGCTTCCAGCCGGTCGCCGATGGACATGGCGTCGTACACCGCGGTGCGCACCACCGAGTGCCGGAACCGGAACTGTCGCGGTGAGGTCGCCGGGACGAGGAGACCCACCTGGAGGAGCTCGTCCAGGGCGAGGGTCCACTCGGTCTGCCCCAGCGAGGCGACGCCGGCGGCCGTGTCGACCACGAACGGGTCGCCGAGGATGGCTCCCGCCGCGACCAGGGCTCGCGCCGTGTCGCCCAGCTGACGCAGCTCCGCGGCCACCGCCGCCTGCAACCCCGCGGGGATGGCAGCTCCGGGCCCCGCGCGCCGGAGCTCGGTGAGCAGCAGCGGGTTGCCGCCGGACGCCGCGAAGAGCTCTGCTGCCTCAGCTTCGGTCCGGCCACCCAGCAGCCCGCCCGCCTCCTCCCGGGTGAGTGGCGCCAGCTCCAGCAGGTCGAGGACGCGGGCGCTGGAGCGTGCCGCCGTGAGCAACGACTCGGCGACCGGCCCGGGCCGGAGTGCCAGCACGAGCAGGTGGCGCCCGGCGGGGGGCCGGCGGACGAGGAACTCCAGCAGCTCCAAGGAGGCGGGGTCGGCCCAGTGCACGTCGTCGAAGGCCAGGAGCAGAGGCGCGGACGTCTCGGGTCGGTCGAACTGTCGGACGAGACCACGGAACAGCTGCCAGCGCCGGCCCGGATCCGCACCCTGGCTCGGGGCAAGCGCGTGGGGGAGCGTGTCCGCGAACAGTGACAGCGGCACGTCTGCCTCGTGCTCGGTCGCCCGCCCCAACCCGGTCTCGAGCCCCTGGAACTGCGCACGGTTGACCGCGTGGTCGAGCAGGGCCGTCTTCCCGATGCCCGCCTCGCCGAGCAGCACCAGCACTCGTGACCCCCCGGCGGTCACGGAGACGAGGGCAGCACTGACTGCTGCCTTCTCGCTGCCTCGGCCTGCCAGCTGCATCTTCTGAGCATGACGACCCGGCAGGGACCTGGGTAGGGGATTCCCCGATGTTGTCGGGGGGCCAGGGGGGCGAACCTGAGCAGGACAACCGCCTAGCACCAAGGAGAGCACCATGACTACGACAGACCTGGCCACGCGCGACACGGGACCGGAGGTGCCGCCCGACCTCGCCACCGCCCGAGCCCGTAACGAGTCGACCTTCCGAGCCTCGGCGGTCGCGATGAATGCGGGGGACATCGACACGTTCCTGGAGCACTGGACGCCCGACGGCCGGTTCGAGGTCGCCTACCCCGTGCCGGGAGTCCCCGCCGTCGTCGAGGGTCACGACGCCTTCCGAGAGCTCTTCGGTGGCCTCACCTCGGCTGCCGAGGCGATCCGGATGCACGACGTCCGCTTCCACCAGACGGAGGACCCCGCGGTCGCGTTCGTCGAGAAGAAGATGGTCGCCGACCTGCACGGAGGTGGCCGCTACGAGAACACCCTGGCGCTTCGGGTGACCTTCCGGGACGGACTGATCCGGGAGATCTTCGAGTACTACGGCGAGGTCGCTCACGCGGAGTTCATCGCGGGTCTGGGGGCAGAGCGATGACCGCCACGCGCACGGACCTGCACGGTCCGGGACTCACCGACGTCCGGATGATGGTGGTGGCGCACACCAACTTCCGCCGTGAGCTGCGTCTGGCCGTGCCCGGCGTACGCCTCGCGCCGGTGGGTGACCGCCGCCGGGCGGCCGAGCTGGCCGACCACGTCGAGCTCTTCCTCGGTGCCCTCGAGCACCACCACACCATCGAGGACGAGCTCCTCTGGGATCCGCTCGCGGCCAGGGTGCCGCACGAGGTGGCGCACCTGGTCGCCCTGATGCAGGAGCAGCACGCCATCGTGCACGAGCGCCTGGAGACGGTGGCGCCGCTCGTGCCCAGATGGCGGGCCACCGCAGCTCTGGCCGAGCGGGAGGCGCTGGCGGGCGCCCTGCACCAGCTCGTTCTTGCCCTGGAGGAGCACCTCGACACCGAGGAGGCGCACGTCCTCCCGCTGATGGCCCGGCACATCACCGCGGCCGAGTGGGAGGAGTTCACCCGGCAGGGGATGGAGTTCATCCCGCTCCGGCTGATGCTGGTCGGCTTCGGGATGATGCTCTACGAGGGTGATCCGGAGGCCATTGCGACGGAGATCCGCAAGCTCCCCGCACCGGTGCGCCCGCTCCTGCCGGTGCTGGGGCGCGCCGCCTACCGACGCTACGCCCGCCGCATCCACGGGACCGAGACCCCGTCGAAGCGGTGAGCCCGACTCCGGACACCAGCGATTCGGCCACTCACCGGTAGGCTGGCGGTTTGCACCAGCCCCGCCGGGGGAGTCGAGAACAGCGGGAGTTCAGGGCAGTGTCCACCAGTGAGATCAGCCGTGTCGTGGTCGCGATGGACGGACCCTCGGGATCGGGCAAGTCGAGCACGGCGCGCGGGGTCGCGGCGCGTCTCGGTCTGCGCTACCTCGACACCGGCGCGCAGTTCCGTGCGATGACGGCCTGGATGATCGAGCACGACGTCGACCTCGCCGACCCGTCGGCGATCGCCTCCCACGCCGTGACCCCGACGATCGTCTCCGGCACCGACCCGAGCCAGCCCACGATCACCGTCGACGGCGCCGACGTGTCGGTGGCCATCCGCACCCAGTCCGTCACCGACCACGTCAGCGCCGTCGCCTCGGTCCCCGAGGTGCGCCAGCTGCTGCTCGACCTGCAGCGGGCGATCATCGGTGACGGCGGCATCGTCGTCGAGGGACGCGACATCGGCTCGGTCGTGGCACCGGATGCGGCCGTCAAGCTGTTCCTCACCGCCGACCCGTCGGCCCGCGCGGCTCGTCGTACCCGCGAGAACGGCGCCGGCTCCGTCGAGGCGACCCAGGCGGACCTGCTGCGCCGCGACGCCATCGACAGCGGTCGCGTCGCTGCGCCCCTGAGGATGCCCGACGGCGCGATCCACCTCGACACCACGCCGTTCACCCTGGACGAGGTGGTCGCGCAGGTGGTCGACCTCGTCGCCCGCGCCGTGAGCGACCCGGGTCAGGTCTCGGAGTCGACGGGATGAGCCGCTCATGACGCGGGCTCTCCTCGGCGACGGTGGAGAGCTGCCCTCGACCGCAGGGGTGCGTGCTCCTCGCACCAGGGTGCTCACCGCCGGACGGCCGGTCGCCGCCGCGCTGCTGCGCGCCTGGTATGCCCTCGAGATCCACCACCCCGAGCGGGTCCCGGCCACCGGCCCGGTGGTGATGGCCGCGAACCACGTCGGCTGGCTCGACGGCCCGTTGCTGGCGATCTGCTCGCCCCGACCGGTGCACGCGCTCACCAAGCAGGAGATGTTCGAGGGGCCGGTGGGTCCCGTGCTGCGCGCGTCGGGACAGATCGTGCTCGACCGGTTCCACCTCGACGTGGCAGCGATCCGGAGCTCGTTGAAGGCTCTGGAACAGAACCTGGCCGTCGGAGTGTTCCCCGAAGGCACCCGCGGCGCCGGTGACATGTCCTCGCCCAGGGCGGGGGCCGCCTACCTGGGGCTCGTCTCGGGCGCCCCGGTCGTTCCGGTCTCGTTCCTCGGCACCCGGTTGCCGGGGGGCGCCAGCAGCTCGATCCCTCCCCGGGGGACCCGGATCGTGATGACCTTCGGGGAGCCGGTGCGGCTCGAGCGGACTCCGTGGCCGCGCACGCAGCAACAGGTGGCCCAGGCTGCCGGAGTCGTCACGAACGCCATCCTGGACACCATCCATGCGGCTGAGCAGGCCACCGGCCTGACTCTGCCCGGCCCCCTGGGCACCAAGCGCGAGAAGAAGAGAGCATGAGCACTAACGACACCGACACCGGACCCGACAACGTTCGCGTCCCGATCCTGGCCGTCGTCGGCCGCCCCAACGTGGGCAAGTCGACGCTGGTCAACCGCATCATCGGTCGACGGGAGGCCGTGGTCGAGGACAAGCCCGGAGTGACCCGCGACCGGGTCTCCTACGACGCCAACTGGAACGGCCGCGCGTTCACCGTCGTGGACACCGGCGGATGGGACCCGGACGCCAAGGGTCTCGCGGAGAGCATCCGTGCCCAGGCCGAGATCGCGGTCAACATCGCCGACGCGGTGATGTTCGTGGTCGACGCCGGTGTGGGCATCACCGATCACGACGAGGCCGTCGTGCGGATCCTGCGCAAGTCCGGCAAGCCCGTCGTACTCGCCGCGAACAAGGTCGACGACCAGCGCGCCGAGGCACAGGCCTACGGACTCTGGAACCTCGGGCTCGGCGAGCCGATGCCCGTCTCGGCCCTGCACGGCCGGGGGTCCGGCGACCTGCTCGACGCCGTCCTCGCAGCGCTCCCCGAGACCCCGCAGGAGTCGTTCGAGGAGGTCGGCGGCCCCCGCCGCATCGCCATCATCGGCCGCCCCAACGTGGGCAAGTCCTCGCTGCTGAACAAGCTGGCCGGCGAGAACCGCGTGGTGGTCGACGATGCCTCGGGCACCACCGTCGACCCGGTCGACGAGCTCGTGCAGCTCGCCGGCCGCACCTGGCGCTTCATCGACACCGCAGGCATCCGCAAGCGAGTCAAGACCGCGTCCGGGCACGAGTACTACGCGTCGCTGCGCACCGAGACCGCCATCGAGCGTGCCGAGGTCTGCGTGCTGGTCATCGACGGCTCGCAGTCGGTCTCCGAGCAGGACATGCGGATCATCCAGACCGTGCGTGACTCCGGCCGCGCGCTGGTGATCGCGTTCAACAAGTGGGACCTCGTCGACGAGGAGCGCCGCTACTACCTCGACCGCGAGATCGAGCGTGACCTCGTGCAGGTGCAGTGGGCGCCGCGGATCAACATCACCGCGCGCACCGGCTGGCACATCGACCGGATCGTGCCCGCCCTGGAGAAGGCTCTCGAGGGCTGGGAGACCCGGATCAGCACCGGTCAGCTCAACGCCTTCCTCGGTCGCCTCGTCGCCGAGCACCCGCACCCGGTGCGCAGCGGCAAGCAGCCCAAGGTGCTCTTCGGCACCCAGGCCACCACCTCCCCGCCCACCTTCGTGCTGTTCACCTCCGGCAAGCTCGACGCCGGCTACGAGCGGTTCATCGAGCGCCGCCTCCGTGAGGAGCACGGCTTCGTCGGCACCCCGATCAGCCTCCAGGTGCGGCCGCGGGAGAAGCGCAAGCGCTGACCCCACGAAAACGCATGTAAATCGGGGTTATGGACGCTCATCAAGGCTTGTTCCGGGGCTGAACCGTCCACAACCCTGTCGCACATGGGTTGCTTGACCTGATCAGTCAGCTCAGATGCGTGCGTCCGGAGTGTTCGATCCTCCCCAGTGGGTACTGGGACGGCGCAAGGATCGACCACTGCGCCGGCGGACGCATCGCGACGACGAGCAGGAGAACCGCATGAGCGACCAACCAGGTGAGCACCTCGAAGAAGAGCCCCAGGACGAGCGCGGAGCCCCCGGGTCCCGCGACGCCTCCTCGGAGGCACCGGGTGGGGATCGGTCGGGCCGCCCCGCCGGCACCAGCGACGAGCAGTCCGACTCCACCGTCACGCCGGAGGACAGCCGCGACGCAGATGCTCCCTACCTGCAGTCCGGTGGGAACTGAGCGAGAGGGGTGCGGTCATGACCAGTGGACCGAACTACAACGAGGATCCTGACACCGAGGGCAGCACGCTCCCGCCGTACGGGGGGCGCCGGGAGTCGGCTGACCCGGAGAACACCGCGCCGCCAGAGAACGGTGGGGCGGCGACCGGCGGAGCCACCGGCCCCGTCACGGGTCAGGGGGGTGACGTCGACGACCCCACGCAGACACCTCGGGGTGAGCACGCATCCCCGGCCGACGAGCAACCGGCAACGGACTCCGAGGGGACCGGCAGCGGGCCCGCGATGACTGGCCCCTCGCACCAGGCCGGGACCGGTCGCGCAGAGGACCAGACCTGATCAGGCGACCTCCCCCGGTTCACGCATCCGGGGGCGAGATGCGGCCACCTGGGAATGCTTGTGGAGGCACGCGCCCAGGTGGCCTCGCATCGACGGGACGGGTGCCCCCCGTGCGTCGGCACCGGTGGTGGGCGCCGCCGGCTCCAGTGCGTACGACGCACCGACCCTGTCGCGGCAGCCCTCGACGCCTCCCCGTCTTCCGGCGCTGACGCCCAGGCAGAACCGATTGCTTCGGGCAGGGCGCACCACTCAATCAACCAACAACGCAACACGACTCTCGGGAGTTCTTCTCATGCAACGACGCACTCTTGCCGTGGTCACAGCCATGGCGATGGCCACCCTCGTGGGGCCGCACGCCACAGCCGCGGTCGGCCGATCGGGCACTCCGTCGCAGGCGGCAGCCCAACCTGTTGCCACCGACGCCCCGGACGGACCACTGGCGCTGTCCGGAACCGCTGCCGCGGCCTACCGTCTGCCCAAGGACGTCCACCAGGTGTGGAGCGCCACCTACCCCGACGGCACAAGGCAGACGCGCTACCAGCAGTCCGTGCGCGGTGCCGAGGTGCTCGGCGGCCAGGTGACCGTCCTGCGCGACGGTGCCGGCCAGACCACCTCGGTGGTCGGCGCGCACTTCTCAGCGATGCAGCCGACCAGCACGGTGAGGCTGGCGAAGGCTGACGCCGTGGCGAAGTCCGTGGCGATCCTGGGCAAGACCGGAAAGCGGTTCACCACCCTGAAGATCGACCCCCGCGACGGGCGCTTCTTCTACAGCGTGGACACGCGCCGGGCGGCACAGCGGCGGGTGCAGTGGATCGACGCCACCACCGGCCAGGTCGTCAAGAGCTTCGACGCGCTCACCGAGGGCGAGGGTGAAGGCGTCAAGGGGGACACCAAGACGATCGACACCACCCAGTCGGGTGGCACCTGGCAGCTGGTCTCCGCGGACGCTCGCCAGTCGACGTACGACGCCCAGAACCAGAAGGTCCAGCCGGGCACGATGATGACCGACAGCGACAACGTGTGGGACCTGACGCTGCCCTACAGCGTCAGCCCCAGTCAGCCGCCCGGCGTGGACGCGCACTACTACGCGAACGTCATCGACGACTTCTACGGCAACACCTTCAAGCGCAACAGCATCGACAACGCGGGCATGCCGATCATCTCGACCGTGCACTACGACGCGGCGTACTGCAACGCCTTCTGGAACGGCGAGCAGATGACCTACGGCGACGGCGACGGCCCGAACTGCCTGCCGCTCTCCGGTGGCCTCGACGTGGTCGGTCACGAGCTCACCCACGGTGTCACCGAGTTCACCTCGGGGCTGATCTACGAGAACGAGTCGGGCGCCCTCAACGAGTCGTTCAGCGACATGATGGGCAACACGGCGGAGTTCTGGGCCGACGCGCGTGGGCTCGACCCGGCCGTGCAGCCCGACTGGCTGATCGGTGAGGACGTCATCCCCGCCGGCCTGTACGGCGGGACCACTCCCGGCTTCAGGAACATGGGTGACCCCCAGGACGATGGCGACCCCGACCACTACGCCGAGCGCTACCAGGGCACCAGCGACAACGGGGGAGTCCACACCAACAGCGGCATCCCCAACCACGCCTACTTCCTGGCGGTCAACGGTGGGCGCAACGCCGGCTGCGACACCACCGGCTCCGGCGGCCACACCCACACCGAGGACTGCGATGTCACCGTGAAGGCGATCGGGCTCGCGAAGGCGCAGCAGATCTTCTACAAGGGTTTCACCAGCCTCACCGAGTTCGCCAACATCTGCGACGCACGCAGCGCGACGATGGCTGTCGCCGGGGGGAGCAGGAAGAGCATCAACGCCGCGTGGGCCGCGGTCGGCGTCAAGCAGGGCTGTGCCCCCGCCGTCCCGCCGCCGCCGCCGTGCGTTAGCGACGCGAGCGCCCAGATCCCGTTCGAGTCGCCGCACCCCTACGGCAACAACGGCGACTGCACCTGGACCTTCGACAACGGCCAGGCGGGCTTCACGTTCCACTTCGACCAGCTGGAGACCGAGGCCGGCTACGACTACGTGATCATCTACGACGCCGCCGGCAAGGAGCTCGCTCGCTACGACGGCCCGCACCCGCTGGGGCAGACCTCGCCGTGCATCGGCACCAGTGTCGGCTCGGTGCGGCTGGTCACCGACGCTGCGGTCGTCGACCAGGGCTTCCACGTCGACTCGGTGAACCCCTGCTGACCGACTGAGTCGGCGGCATCGCCACACGCTGCTCGGTCTGGCACCGTGGATGCCGTGCACTTCGACCATCTGGTCGTCGTCGCCCGGGATCCCGTGTGCTGGGCCGAGCAGCGCGCACTGCGCCTCGGCGTCACCTGGGCCGGTCACGGGTCCGGGGACGGCTTCCTGAGCGCCGCTCCGACTGGGGGCCGGGGCGTATGCCGACGTGCTGTGGCCGACCTCTGAGGAGGTCAGCCCTGCCGCGGAGGCGATGCGCCGGTGCGTGAACGGCACCCCTGCGGCCTGGGCGATCGAGGTGGAGGACGCCGAGGCTGCGGCGGAGCGGTCGGCGCTCACCCATGAGCGGTTCACCGACGAGGCGGGGGCCGTTGCCTACGAGCTCGTCGGCTGGCCGGATGCGGTGGCCTCGCGCGGCGTCCAACCCTTCTTCGCGCGCTACTGGCCGCCGTTGGCCGGTCGCACTCGCCGCGCCGCGGAGCTGTGGGTGGACGACCCGGGTCAGGGAGTGGCCCGGCTGCTCCTCGCCGGTGACGAGGACGACCGGCGCCGCGTCGAAGGGCTCATCCAGATGGTGCTCGGGGGGTCCGCGCTCGACGTGGAGCTCGAGTGGGTGGCTGGTCCGGGCCGGCTCGTCGGGGTCGAGCTGGTCGGTGGGGGTCACCTTCTGGGTTGAGCGCTCACCATCTACCTCGGGGTTATGGACGCTTTCGCCCCGGCACAAGCCTTGATGAGCGTCCATAACCCCGATTTACATGCGCTTTGACGTCTCAGCAGCCGCGCCTCTCGAAGGCGGCCTTCGAGGTGTATCGGCCGCGGGGGAGGTAGTCGCCCATCACCTGACGCTCGGTGCCGGGGCGCTGCACCCGTTGCACGGCGTGCCGGAACCAGGGCGAGGCCAGCTGGTTGCGCATGATCAGGGCTGCGCTCGGCCGCACCCCCCAGGGCATCCACGTGACGCCGCAGCCACGCCGGGCGTTGGCGGGACGCTGCTCGGGGGTGCTGAGCACGATCGTGAACCAGCCTTGCCGGTCGGTGCGCACCTGCTCGTCGTGCACGCAGCCGATCGTGTCGGTGGCGCCGTAGGGCTGCACCGAGCCGTTGCACAGCGACCAGTAGCGCAGCGGAGCATGCTCGAAGACCCGCTGGCCGCGGTAGGTCTCCGGCACGTCGGGGAGTCGACCGCGCAGGACCAGCACCTCGCCGTACTTCCTGGTGATGAAGGTGGTCACGTAGGCGTTGTTGGCGTCGCTGAACAGGCCTCCACGCTGCTCGTATCCCGCTGCCTCGCCGGCCTCTTCGGAGAACTGGCGCGTCATCGTCCGGGTCACGTTGAAGAAGCGCTCCCACTCAGGTCGAGGCTTCGCCGTGGTGTGGTTCGCGGTGACCGGGCTGCTCGAGCGCTGGTCGGTCTCGGTGATGCCGGTGGAGGGTTGGTTGGTGGGCGCGCTGCACGCGGCCGGCTGGTCGACCTCGGTGCCGTCCGCCAGCCGCAGGGCGACCTCGGGCAGTCCGGTGCCACCGAACTGGTCGTGACCCCGGTCTGGCAGGTAGACCCGGTAGACGAGGTTGCCCACGAAGGAAGGACGGCCGTCCTGACCGAGGTAGACGGTGTTGCTTGCACGCCGCTCCGGCGCCGGGTCAGGTACGACGCGCACGGTGTAGCTGCGCATCGGAAGGTCACGGCGGTGGCCGGCGACGAACGGGTTCGTGCTGCCGCGGTCTGGGCGGATCGAGGGGTCGGCCAGCGCGTCGGTGGGTCGGAACAGCTCGTCGTAGACGTTGAACGAGGTGTAGCGGGCGTGCGGGTAGCGACCGCGCACGACGAGCTCGCTGCCGGGCGGCAGGTGCAACCGCCCGAGGTAGTAGTTGACCCCGGTGTCGGGGTAGAAGAGGTTGCCGTTCTCCTCGTCGAACACGCTGGTCCAGAAGCAGTCCTGGGGTGGTGTCGCGGCCACCGGCTGCCCGGCCAGGCCCAGGGTCGGGATCACGATCAGCAGCGCCACGGCCGCCCGAGTCAGCAGTCTCACGAGTCTCATCCATCTGTTGGTCGGGTCGCTTCTTCTGCCTTTCAACGACTCGATCGACCTGGAGTTACCGGGGTGCGCGAGGCGCAACAAACGCGCCACCGAGGGTCCCGCGGCGTACAGTGCAGACATGACACATGCCCAGGGTGTCGACGTTCCGCACGTGCACGAGGTCAAGTACCACGCCTCGGATCACGAGGCGACGACGGCCCTGGTGCGCTTCGTCTTCGCCGGGCTGGCCCGCGCGGAGCGGGTGGTGGTGGTGGCCTCGGCACACCGGCTGGCCGCCGTGGACGAGGCCCTGCAGTCGGTGGGCTCGGACGGTGCCGAGCCCTGGCGCCGGCCGGACGCCTATGTGGCTCTGGACGCGGACGAGGCGCTGGACGACTTCATGGTGGACGGCCTGCCGCACCCCGACCGCTTCCTGCACAGCATCGGTGCAACCATCGAACGCGCGGCCGCGGACGGCACCCGGGTGAGCGTGTACGGCGAGATGGTGGCCCTGCTCTGGAGTCGCGGAGACATCGCCGGTGCGCTGGAGCTCGAGGAGCTGTGGAACGACCTGGCCCACTCGCACTCGTTCTCCCTGCTGTGCGGCTACCCCACGACCACGTTGAGTGGCGCCGGACTCGACGACATCCGACGGATCTGCCAGCTCCACGACTCGGTGCACGCACCGGCCAGCTACGACTCACCGACGATCCCAGGTGGTCTCCACGTTGGCGCCGACGAGTACTCCGAGGTCTTCCTGCCGGTCCCCGAGGCGGTCTCTGCCCTGCGGCGCCTGGTCACGAGCGCCTTGCACATGTGGGGTCACGACGAGCTCGTCGGCGACGCGCGGCTGGTCGCCTCCGAGCTGGGCACCAATGCGCTGGTGCATGGCGAGTCGCCGTTCCGGGCGCAGGTGGTGTGGTCCGACCACCGTGTCCGGATCTCGATCGAGGACGCCGATGACGGCGTTCCCGAGCGTCGCGCGGCCACCCCGGAGTCGCTCGGTGGCAGAGGAGTGGCGATCGTCGACCAGGTCGCCGACCGGTGGGGGTTCGATGAGCTCCCGGACGGCAAGGTCACCTGGGTCGAGCTCGACGTCGAGTCGCGCACCGGCGCGGTCAGCGACCGCTGACCCGGCGCAGCAGGCCGGTTCGGGGAAGCCCCCGGGGCTGCGGTAAGGTTCCACTCGCCTCGCCGGTCCGCTTGGACCTGAGGCGTTTCGGGCTGTGGCGCAGCTTGGTAGCGCACTTGACTGGGGGTCAAGGGGTCGCAGGTTCAAATCCTGTCAGCCCGACCGTGTGATGTCTCAGGACATCGGCGACACCCGAACCCACGGAGACGTGGGTTCGGGTGTTGTCATTTCGGGGTTCGTGGCTGGTAGTCCTTGCTGGTGTCGATGGTGAGCTCGCGCAGCAGTTCGCCGGTGACGGCGTTGACGACGCGGACCTGTAGGTCCTGGGCGAGCAGGACGACGTGGGTTCCCTTGTGGGTTCGGCCGATGCCGATGTGGCGGAGTTGGCCGTGGACGCGCAGGGTGACGGTGCCGGACTTGTCGACGCGGTCGTGGCGGACCCGGTTGTGGTTCTCGGGGTCGCGGCTGGGGTCGGGCAGTGCCTTGGGCATCTCTTTGTAGAGCGTGGCGGGGGTCGCTCGGTGGGGCAGTGAGCGGTGCGGGCGGTGGTGGTTGTACTGGGTTCGGAAGCGGTCGAGGAGAGCTTGCAGCTCCTCGATGGTTGTTGGCTGGTCGGGTTGGGTGCGCAACCAGTTCTTCAGCGTCTGCTGGAAGCGCTCGGCTTTGCCGCAGGTGGTGGGGTGGTTGGGCCGGGAGTTCTTCTGGACCACGTCCCAGGCTCGGAGTTGTTGCTCGAATCCGTTGCGGCCACCGCGACGGCCGATGCCGGCCAGGCGGACGGTGTAGACCATTCCGTTGTCGGTCAGGGTGGAGGCGGGGATGCCGTGCTGACCTGCGGTTTCACGGAAGGTGGCGGTCACGATCGGGGTGGTGACCCGGCGGTGCGCGGAGACGTGCAGGGCGTAGCGGGTGCAGTCGTCGAGCCAGGTGATGATCTCGACGTCGTTGCCGGGGCGGCCGTCGGGGCGGGTGAGGCGGTAGTGGGTGAAGTCGGATTGCCAGGTCTCGTTCGGCATTGCGGCCTGGAATCGGATGTAGGAGGACTTGGGCTTCTTCTTCGGCTCGGGGGTGATTGCGCCGTGGCGGGTCAGGATGCGGTGGATGGTGGCTCGCGCGAGGGTCACTTGGTGGTGGTGGGTCAGGTGCCAGCTCAGGGTCTCAGGGCCGGCGTCGTGGCCGGCCTCGAGCAGCTCCTTGCGCAGTCGCAGGACCAGCTCGATGGTCTCGGGTGGTGTCGCGTGCGGTGAGGTCTTGGGGCGTCGTGATCGGGGTTCGAGGGCAGTGTCGCCCTCGGCCTCATAGCGGGCCTTGAGCTTGTAGATCCAGGCGCGGTGGACGCCGTAGCGGGCGGCGACCTCGGCGGGGCTTTGGTGGTCGACGAACAGGGCGGTGATGACCAGGCGTGCTTTCGACATGGCCGAGCATCAGGGGCCCACGGATGTTTCCGATGTCTTGAGACATCGTGTCGCCTATGTCGTGAGACACCTGTCGCCGATGTGTTGAGCCAGCACACTGTCAGCCCGACCGAAAAACCGCCTCTGACCTGTGGAAACGCAGATCGGAGGCGGTTTGGGTTTTCACGTGCAACACCAGAATGGTCGCTGACGAGCCGTGAACGATTTCGCGGCCATCGATGCTCGCGACCATGTCGGCCGATCCGAGTCCGCGTCGTCGCTCTCAGCCAGCCGCTCGAGGACCTCGCAGAGGTCGGTCGAAACGAGTGGCTTGCGATGCAGTGGTCACGGGTGACCTGGCTCGAGGAGTGGCCGAGTTGGCGCGAGGCAAGCTCGGACGTTGTCGTCTCGAAGTTCAGCGTCGCCACCGTCTTGCGGAACGTATGGGGGTCACCTAATCGCAGCCGGTGTCCTTGCGGATCGGCCGCCACCCGAGGCTCGGCGTAGACGGCCTGTGTCAGGTGCCGTTGCGGGTGGGGAAGACGGCGTCGATCTCGCTGGGCGTCGCGAACTCACGGCGCACCCGGACGGAGCCGGTCCAGCCTGCAGGTGTCCGAGCGGGGCCCGTTCGTGAGAGGTCGGCAGGTTGGAGCTCGCGATACTCGCGGGGCCACTCGTCGCCAAGGATGAAGTGAGTCCACCAGCCGTGGTGGGCGAGCAAGGAACCAGTGTGCCAATCAAGCCGCGCTCAGGAATGCATGACGAGGTTCGTCGCGCCCGGAGGTCGTGACTGGGGAGGACTAGACCTCCGGTGGCAGGATCATGGCAGTTGTCGAATACTCCTGACATTCGATGTCGGGTCGGAGCCGGGAGTCCGAGATGACTGCACAGGAGTGGTACGGCTTCAGCTGCCTGATTCTGGGCGCCTTGCTGATGGCTGGCCAGGTCTTTGTCCTCCTTCAAACGCAGCAGAATGTTGCGAGCGCGACCAAAGCTGTGCATGACGCAAAGGAAGCGGCAGAGCAGCAGGCCCAGCACGTCCGTGCTCTGAGGAGCGCCGTATCCAAGCTTCCGCCCGATCCACACGATGGGCAGATGCGTGAGCTGATGGTGAGCGTTGAGGCGGAGCAAGAAAGGCTGAACGAAGCGACCGAAAAAGCGAACGCAACCATTGATGACTGGAGAAACACCCTGGTCTCCAACCTTTCAAGCCGCATTCCGCTGGCAGTGGCCGGAATACTGCTCGTTATTCTGGGCGCGGTGGTCAACGGCTACATCGACCTGTCGGCTGGCAACACGGGTGCGGCGTAAGTGGGCGTGGAGCCAGCGTTCGTAGGGGGCCCAGGCCAAGATGCGTCGGGTTCCGCCGACTGACGCGCGACCTCGGCAGCACCGCGCGTATCGGCGCATCCTCCGGCGACCGATGCTGGTCGCAAACCTCGTCAGATTCGGGCCAATGCCGAACTCGTTCGCCTAAGGCCCCAAGACCACGAGCCGCAGTCCTTGCAGGTGAGCCGGTGAGAGCAAGTATCTCCCCGAGCATTCGATAAGAACGCCGCTGAAGACGTACAACCTCAACGCGACCGATCGGCGCCCGGTTCGACGTTCGTAGCTGGTAACAGCCGGGACAGCCGGGTAGGGACCCGGCGGCGGCCCGTTCGCCGAGCCGGACCAGGTCCTGGGGTGGTTCGATCGCCAGGTGTACCGCTTCGATGTGCACGTGGGGGAGGACGACGTCTTGGGACCGGCGACCTCGCCGAGGAGTTCTCGTGATCGCATCGTGGCGCGAAACGGGGCCCTTGACGCCGGGCGTCTGAGGCGCCGAGGCGCTGGAAGGACCTGAACCTAAGATCTTCGCTGTCTCCGGGCTGGTCGCGACGAGCCTCAGCTGATCCGCAGCTGTTCGTGGGGCCGGGACAGGCCGGCGGGGGAGAGCAGCTTGCATCCGGCCACCTTCAGGCCGTCGACACCGCGTCGGGCGACGGCGTTGTTGAGGGCATCGACGGCGATCTTGGACTCCATCCGGTCACTGATCGAGTAGCCCACGATCCGGTTGGACCACACGTCCTTGATCGCGCACAGGTAGAGCTTGCCCTCCGACGTTCGATGCTCGGTCAGGTCCGTGAGCCACAGCTGGTTCGGTCCGGCCGCGGTGAAGTCACGACGCACGAGGTCATCGTGCGCCGGTGTCCCGACCTTGGCCTTCTTGCCCCGCTTCTTCTTCCCGAACACGCTCCACCAGCCGTTGTCCGAGCAGATCCGCCACACCGTCCGGTCCGAGACGTCGTGGCCGGCTTCGGTGACTTCGTCGAAGAGGAACCGGTAGCCAAACTCCGGATCGTCGCGGTGGGCATCGAAGATCGCGTTCGCCAGATACGCCTCACGCAACTCGGAGTCGGTGACCGGTGCGCTCAGCCATCGGTAGTAGGGCGAGCGCCCCAGGCTGAGCACCTGGAGTGAGACCTCGGCCGGGATCCCGCTCGCCGCGAGGTCTCTCACGAGCGGGTAGAACCTTTTCCCGGCAAGTTCGCCTGCGATAGATAGGCCGCGGCACGGCGTAGGACTTCGTTCTCCTGCTCGAGGCGTCGTATCCGTCGCCGCGCGTCGCGCAACTCGACGGCCTGGTCCTTGGTGACGCCGGGCTTGATGCCGTCCTCGATGTCGGCCTGCCTCAGCCACTTCGACAACGTCACCGGGTGAACTCCGAAGTCGTGCGCGATCTGTTCGAGAGTTTCACCAGGTCCGCGATCCCGGGCCACCCGGATCACGTCTTCCTTGAACTCCTTGGGGTACCTGCCAGCCACAGTGGACATCCTTCCAGCCAGGACCCTCGCCCTATGCTGCGAATGGGCCCGGAGTGTGACTCGGGTCACTCGGGCGAGACGATGCCTCGCATAATCGATCGGAGTCCTGCTGTGGGAATTATCGGTGTCATCATCGCGGGGATCATCATCGGACTCCTGGGCAAGTTCGTCGCCCCCGGGGACAAGGACAACATTCCGATCTGGCTGACGTTGCTGTGCGGCATAGGTGGGGTCATCCTGGGCTGGTACATCTACAGCGCATTCGGTGGCAGCGGGAGCACGGATGGCGTCGACTGGGTGCGCTGGATCGTAGCCATCATCACGGCAGCCGTCCTGGTGGTCATCGCCTCCACAGTGACGGGCCGAAACACCGCCGGTAAGCGATGACGATGACGCCGTCCTCAACATGACTACCTGCTGAGCCGCCGGGCGCCCGTCTCGGCGGTTGACCGGCACGACGGGCAGGTGCTCCTCGTGATTGATGCCACGACTCACGGGCAGCCTGTGGGACTCGCGTTCGACGAGGTGCGGATCGCCTCGGCGGCTCAGCCGACGGTGCTGATCTACCTGCTCGACGTGCTGTACCAGGTAGAGCAGTCGCTCGCCGGGCTTCATCGCCGCGGCGCCGTGCAAGCCCTCAGGAGCCAGACTGCCCTAATCCAGGCGATGAACGAGAAGGCCGAGGTTCCGGAGTTGGATCGTGACCGGGTCCGGGCTGTCTACGCGCGGCTCTACCCGGACTGATTCAGGCCGAGGTGACAGTCGCGCGCGCCACTTGCGCGACCCAGCAGTCAGCTGATCCGCAGCTGTTCGTGGGGCCGGGACAGGCCGGCGGGGGAGAGCAGCTCGTCGACCACCATGAATGCCGCGCCGCGCAGTCCGGCGCGGTCTGCCAGCGGGGACTGGAGGATCTCGAGGGACCTGGTGGCCAGTGGCAGCGACCGGTCGAGCACCGCGAGCCGTACCTGCCGCAGGTAGAGGTCCCCCGCCGAGGCGACCCCACCCCCGATCAGGACCAGCGACGGGTTGAAGAAGTTCACGACCCGTGCCAACGCCTCGCCGAGCAGCCGAGCGGACTCGGTGACCAGCCCGCGGGCCGCGGGGTCGCCGCGCAGTGCGGCATCGACCACGGCCTGTGCGGTGATGTCGCGTCCCTGGGCAAGCTCGTCGGCCAGCGCCGGACTCTCGCCCGATCGCGCAAGCTCGAGGCCGTCACGTCCGAGGGCGAAGCCACCTGCCAACGCTTCGAGGCACCCCAGCTGACCGCAGCGACACTGCACGGTGCTCTCGCCCACCGCCATGTGACCGATGTCCCCGGCGCATCCCTGCGCACCGCGGTGCAGCTGGCCGCGGGAGACGAGTCCTGCGCCGATCCCGGTGCCGATCTTGACGAACACGACGTCCAGGTGTCCGCCGGCGAGACCGCCGCGGAGCTCTCCGAGAGCCATCACGTTGACGTCGTTGTCCACCCACGCCGGTGCGCGGTAACGGGTCGCGAAGAACGAGCGCACGTCGAAACCGTCCCAGCCCGGCATGATCGGTGGCGAGATCGGGGTCCCGGTCTCGAACTCCACCGGCCCGGGTAGGCCGACGCCGACCCCCCACACGTGGGCGTCCCCGGGCAGGGCGTCGACCAGCTCGTCGAGCAGCTCGGCCACGCGCCCCAGAATGTGGGCCGGGCCCAGGGTGACATCGGCATCCTCGCCCCGCGCCATCCAGATGCTTCCGGCGAGGTCGGCGGCAGCGACCTCGATGCTGGTGGCGCCGAGCTCGGCCACCAGGATGACGCCGGCGGCCGCGTTGAAGCGCAGCTCGCGAGGTGCCCTACCACCCGTCGAACGGCCCAACGGTCCCTCGGTGAGCAGGCCGGCCGTGATCAGCTGGCCGGCTCGGTCCGTGACGACGTTGCGTCCCAGTCCGGTCAGTCGGGCGATCTCCGGCCTCGTCGTGGCTCCGGACACCCGCACAGCGTCGAGCACCGACACCAAGGACTCGATGGTTTCCCCGGCCAGTACGGAGACCGCACGTGCTCGTTCCATGGGCTCAGCCTGCCTTTCGTCGAAACGAATCGTACATAAGTCTATAGGGTGTTGACTTATGCATGTGACGTGCTTAAGGTAGTCCCAATCCCGAACCGGGGAAAGCAGCTGAGAAGGGTGGGACCGTGCGAGTCGGCTATCACACGATCACGTGGGGCGGCGTCGTCGGAGACCCCGTCGGCGTCACCAGCGTCAAGGACCTGCACTACCGGGTGAACGGTCCGATGGACCGGGCCATCGCCGAGATCGGTTCCCTGGGGTACGACGGCATCGAGATGTTCGACGGCAACGTCGCTGACTACGCCGATCGTCCAGAAGAGCTGGTCGCTCTGCTCGAAGCCGCAGGCGTCCAGCTCGTCGGCGTCTACACCGGCGGCAACTTCATCTACGACGAGATCCTCCCCGAGGAGCTCAGCCGAGTGACGCGGGCTGCAGAGCTCGCCGCGAGGTTCGGAGCCACCAGCCTCGTCGTCGGGGGCGGCGCCAGGCGCGCCTCCGGAACCCTGGAGGAGGACTACAAGCGTCTCGCCGCTGCTCTCGACCAGGTCACCGACATCGCGACGGCCCACGGCCTCGAGGCGTGCTACCACCCGCACCTCACCACGATCGTGGAGAGCCCCGAGGAGCTCGACCTGCTGATGCCGCACACCCGCATCGGCTTCTGCCCCGACACCGCGCACCTCGCTGCGGGGGGCGGCGACCCGGCCGAGCTGATCCGGCGCTACCCCGACCGGGTCCGCCACGTCCACCTCAAGGACGCCCGGCTGTCGCCCCTGGAGTTCCTGCCGCTGGGCGCTGGCGAGATCGATCTCCCAGGTGTTCTCGAGGCACTGCGCGAGACCGGGTACGACGGCTGGCTGATCGTCGAGCTCGACTCCTACGAGGGCGATCCCCGAGAGGCGGCCGCCCAGAGCAAGACCTACCTAGACCGACTCCTGGCCACGTCCGGCCCGGCTGCCACCCACCTCACCACTGGAGAATCACAATGAAGAGAAATTTCCGATACGCGGCCGCTGCCGCGGTGTTCGCGCTCGCACTGAGCGGGTGCAGCTCGGCCAGCTCGTCGTCGGCCACGCAGGATCCCGGGGTCACGAAGCAGGTGGACGACGCACTGGCCGCGATCCAGGGCAAGGTGCTCAGCAAGGGACCCAACGGTGAGGAGCCCGAGCCGGCCGAGGTCGCCGCGCTCAGCGAGGAGGAGATCGCCCAGGTCAAGGCCCTCGGCGCCACCGCGGCGATCGTGATGCACTACGGCGGCAACGACTGGGCCAACGCCCAGGTGGACGGCCTCAAGGACCAGTTCGCCAAGCTCGGCATCGAGGTCGTCGCGGTCACCGACGCGAACTTCAAGCCCGACAAGCAGGTCTCCGACCTCGAGACCGTGATGGCCAAGAAGCCGGACATCATCGTCTCCATCCCCACCGACCCCGTGGCGACTGCTGCGGCGTACAAGAAGGTGGCCAAGGCCGGCACCAAGCTCGTCTTCATGGACAACGTCCCGCAGGGGTTGAAGGCCGGCACGGACTACGTCTCGGTCGTCTCTGCGGACAACTACGGCAACGGTGTGACCTCGGCGCACCTGATGGCCAAGGCACTCGGTGGCAAGGGTGAGGTCGGTCTGATCTTCCACGAGGCCGACTTCTTCGTCACCAAGCAGCGCTACGAGGGCTTCAAGTCGACGATCGAGGAGGAGTACCCCGACATCACGATCGCCGACGAGAAGGGCATCGCCGGGCCCGACTTCGCCGGTGACGCCCAGGGTGCTGCCAACGCCATGCTCACCGAGAACCCCAACCTGGCCGGCATCTGGGCAGTCTGGGACGTTCCCGCGGAGGGCGTGATGGCAGCGGCACGCGCATCGGGTCGCAACGACCTCAAGATCGCGACCGAGGACCTCGGCACCAACGTGGCGATCGCCCTGGCCAAGGACCAGCTGGTCGTCGGGCTGGGTGCCCAGCGCCCCTTCGACCAGGGCGTCACCGAGGCTCTGCTCGGCGCGGGCGCGCTGATCGGCAAGAAGGCCCCGCCCTACGTTGCCCTGAGCGCGCTGCCGGTCGAGCACGACAACGTGCTGGAGGCCTGGAAGCAGGTCTACCACTCGGACCCGCCCAAGGACCTCGCGGACTCCTTCAAGAAGTAGGACCACCGGTCGGGGCCGGCGGGGACCACCCCCGCCGGCCACCCAGGAAGCGAGGAGCTCGTGATGTCCAACCCCACAGCCGCCGTGCAGATGTCCGGTGTATGCAAGGCGTTCTACGGCACGACCGTCCTCGATGACGTGGACTTCGAGGTCCTGCCCGGCGAGGTGCACGCACTCGCCGGAGGCAACGGTGCCGGCAAGTCCACCCTGATGAAGATCCTGCAGGGCGTCTACTCGATGGACCGCGGTGACATCTCGGTCGCGGGCCAGGCGGTCCGGATCAGCTCCATCCAGGAGGCCCGCGCCGCCGGGATCGGCATGGTCTTCCAGGAGTTCAGCCTGGTGCCCAGCCTGACCGTGGCCCAGAACGTCTTCCTCAATGCCGAGCCCCTGGGTCGGGGTGGACTGATCAGCGACCGCGAGGCCGTACGCCGGACCCGCGAGGTCTTCGCGGAGATGGAGGTCGAGGTCGACCCCAGGGCTGTCGTCGCCGACCTCGGCACCGCCTACTGGCAGCTGACCGAGATCGCCAAGGCACTCGGTCAGGACGCCCGCGTGCTGATCATGGACGAGCCGACAGCCAGCCTCGCCAAGCACGAGACCGAGGCGCTCTTCGACCTCGTCGAGCGGCTCAAGGCCCGCGGGATCTCGATCATCTACATCTCCCACCGGATGGACGAGGTCTACCGCATCGCCGACCGGATCACCATCCTCCGGGACGGCCGCCGGCTGCTCACCGAGAAGCTCACCGACGTCACGCCCGAGCAGATCGTCGAGGGCATCGTCGGGAAGAAGATCGAGGGACAGATGAGCTATCGCCACCGCGGTCACGACATCGGTGCCTCGCCGCTCCTGGAGGCCACCGACCTGCGCGCCGGCTCCAAGGTCAACGGGGTCTCGTTCACGGTGCGAGCCGGCGAGATCGTCGGGCTGGCCGGGTTGATGGGCAGCGGCCGGACCGAGCTCGCCCGGGCCTTGTTCGGCATCGACAAGCTCGACAGCGGCGAGCTGAAGCTGCACGGGAAGGTCGTGACCGTCTCCAACCCGCAGCAGGCGATCTCCTACGGTCTCGCCCTCATTCCGGAGGACCGCCGGGCCCAGGGGCTGGTGCTCGAGCACTCGGTGCGGGACAACCTGCTGCTGCCGCTCCTCGACCGGACCCGAAAGGGCCCGTTCCTCAGTGCGACCGCGGCGCGCGAGCTGTCCGACACGCTGATCGAGCGCTTCGCGGTCAAGGTCGACAACCCCGGGCGACCGGTGCGGCTGCTCTCGGGCGGCAACCAGCAGAAGGTCGTCCTGGCCAAGTGGCTGGGCACCGAGCCCGACATCCTCATCCTCGACGAGCCGACCGCGGGAGTCGACATCGGCACCAAGAGCGAGATCCTCGAGATGATCCGCAACCTCGCCGACGAGGGCAAGGCCGTCATCGTCATCTCCTCGGAGTACCCCGAGCTCCTCGCGGTCAGCGACCGCATCCTGGTCCTGCGCGACGGGGCCGTCTCAGCAGATCTGCCCCGTTCCGACATCGCGGACGAGGAAACCCTTCAACTGGCCGTCCAAGGAGTGCACTCATGAGCCGCACCGTCCGTACGGCGCCGGCAGCTGCCGGTGTCGCCACCACGTCAACGTCGTCGCTGGACTTCCTCAAGGGGATCGACTGGCACCGCTACGTCATCTACATCGCGTTCGTCGTGGTGTTCCTCTTCTTCGCGGTCCTGCTGGGTGACCAGGGCTTCCTGACCTCGAACAACCTGCTCAACATCCTGCGCCAGACCGCCACGATCACGGTGATCGCCGTGGGGATGACCTACGTGATCGCCTGTGCGGAGATCGACCTGTCGGTCGGGTCGGTCGCGGGTCTGGCCAGCGTCTCGTGCGCCATGGCGATCTCGAGCTGGGGTCTGGTCCCCGGCATCCTGGCCGGCCTGGCCGTAGGCCTGGTGGTCGGCACCATCAACGGGGGGCTCGTCAGCCTGCTGGGCATCCCCTCCTTCCTCGTCACGCTGGGCATGCTCGGCATCGCCGCAGGCGTGGCCCAGTGGATCACCAGCTCGGCACCGCAGCCGATCCTCAATGACGCCTTCAACCTGACCTTCGGTGGCGGCGACTTCGGGCCTGTTCCCGGCCTCATCGTCTGGGGTGCCGTCTTCGTGGCGCTCGGGGCGCTGGTGCTGAACAAGACCCGCTTCGGGCGCCAGGTCCTGGCCACCGGCGGCAACCGCACGGCGGCCGAGTTCACCGGCATCAACACCCGGCGGATCAAGTTCCAGGTGCTGCTGATCTCCGCCACCGTCGCCTCGGTTGCCGGGATGCTGTACGCCGGCCGCCTGCAGTCGGGCCGGTTCCAGTGGGGAGCCGGCGACGAGCTCTCAGCGATCGCGGCGGTCATCCTCGGCGGGACCAGCCTCTTCGGCGGCAGCGGTGCCGTGGTCGGCACGATGTTCGGGGCGCTGCTGATCGGACTGATCAACAACGGCCTGATCCTGGCCGGGCTCGACAGCTCCCAGCAGCAGGTCGTTCGAGGCGTGATCATCATCCTGGCTGTCGCCCTGGCGCGGAAGAAGTGACCTGATGTCGACCACACCTGTTCGCGCCGGTCTCATCGGCGCCGGCTTCATCGGCGGGGTGCACGCCCACGCCATCCGCTCGGCGGGCGGCATCCTGACCCGGGTCGCCGACTCCACCCCCGAGCATGCAGCTCAGGCGGCCCACCGGCTGGGCGCCGTGGCCGCGTCGGAGTCGGCCCGGGCACTCGTCACCTCCGACGACGTGGACGTCGTGCACATCTGCACCCCCAACGCCACCCACGCAGAGATCGCACAGCTGGCCATCGACCACGGCAAGGCGGTGGTCTGCGAGAAGCCGCTGGCCACCTCGGTCGCGGACGCCGAGCGGCTGGTCTCCGCTGCCCGGCAGGCTGGCGTCGTGAACGCCGTACCGTTCGTCTACCGCTACTACTCCACGGTCCGCGAGGCCCGCTCCCGCATCGCCCAGGGTGAGGCGGGTCGGCTCTGGCTGCTGCACGGCTCCTACCTGCAGGACTGGCTCGCCGGCCAGGACGAGACCAACTGGCGCCTGGACCCGAGCCGTGGCGGTGGATCCCGGGCGTTCGGGGACATCGGGGTGCACTGGTGTGACCTGATGGAGTTCGTCACCGGTCACCGGATCACCCGACTGATGGCGCGGTTGTCGAACGCCCACGCGCAGCGCGTCACGGCCGACGGGCTGCGCGCCGTCGGCACCGAGGACGGCGCCACCGTGGTCTTCGAGACCGACCAGGGGGCTACGGGTTCCGTGGTGGCCAGCCAGGTCTCGCTGGGTCGCAAGAACAAGCTCTGGTTCTCCTTCGACGGCACCGAGTCCTCCTACGTCTTCGACCAGGAGCAGCCAGACTCCCTGTGGGTCGGTGGCACGTCGGAGAACCGGGTGGTGCCACGTGGCCCGCAGACGCTGGGCTCGGACGAAGGGCGCCGGCTCTCCTTCCTGCCGGCCGGGCACCCGCAGGGCTACCAGGACTGCTTCAACGCCTTCGTGGCCGACACCTACGCGGCCGTGGCCGGCAACGCCCCCCAGGGCCTGCCGACGTTCGCCGACGGTCACCGGGCCGCACTCATCACCGCGGCAGTTCTCGACTCTGCCAAGACCGACTCCTGGATCGAGGTCCCCGGATGAAGCTCGGATTCCTGACCGCCTGCCTGCCCGACCGGTCCCTGGAGGACATCGTCACCTGGGCGGCGCAGCACGAGTACGAGGCGCTGGAGGTGGCGGCCTGGCCCGACCTGGGCAACCGGCCGTTCACTGCCACGCACCTCAAGGCCGAGGGCTTCGGCCCAGGTGAGGCCGAGCAGGTCTCGGCCCTGTTCGACGACCACGGGCTCACGCTCTCCTCACTGGCGTTCTACGACAACAACCTGCACCCGGACGCCGAGGAGCGCCAGGCCGTCAACGACCACGTGATGGCGCTCGTCGACGCGGCGTCGTTGCTCGGCTGCCCCACGGTCGGCACCTTCGTGGGTCGCGACCCGGGCAAGTCGGTGGCAGAGAACCTGCGGATGGCCGAGAAGCTGTTCCCCCGCCTGGTCGACCACGCAGGCGAGAAGGGCGTCAAGCTCGTCATCGAGAACTGTGTGATGGAGGGGTGGCACCCCGACGGCTACCCCGGCAACCTCGCCTACTCTCCCGAGCTGTGGGAGTGGATGTTCGATCTCGGCCTCTACCTCAACTACGACCCCTCCCACCTGATGTGGATGGGGATCGACCCGGTGGCGGCCGTCCGGCCGTACGTCGACAAGGTCGCCCACGCCCAGGCGAAGGACATCGAGCTCTTCCCCGAGAAGCGCAACCGCTACGGCTGGCCCGGCATCGCGGTGGGGCGCGAGAACCCCTGGGACGTCGGCTGGTGGCGCTACCGCGTGCCCGGCCTGGGCCAGGTCGACTGGGTGCGAGTCGTCGACGCACTCTATGACGGCGGGTTCGACGGGGTGCTCTCGGTGGAGCACGAGGACCCGGTCTGGGGCGGCACCGAGGACCGGATCGAGACCGGCCTGAAGGTCGCGCACCGCACGCTGCGGCCGCTCATCGTGGCCTGATCCCGCGACACTGTGACAACGACACACCCGGAGGACCCATGACCACCCACGCGACCTTCTTCGACCACCACCAGCGCGCCACCGTCGAGGCGGCGATGGCGCGCATCATCCCGACCGATGACGCGCCCGGCGCCCGCGAGGCGGGGACCGTCGACTTCGTCGACCGCTACCTCTCCGGCATCGAGTACATCTACGCCCGTCCCGACGGCAGCGGGTTCGAGCAGCTCGAGGGCCGCCGGGCCGCCGCCTGGCAGCAGCGCGTCGACCAGGCCAGGTCCAAGTACGTCGCTGGCATCGCAGAGCTGGACCGGCTCTGTCTCGAGCAGCACCAGGCAGAGTTCGTCGACCTCGACGACGATCGGCAGGACGAGATGCTGCGTCGCATCGAACGAGCAGGCAGTCCCGAGGCCGAACGCGCCTGGCGCGACACCCCGGCGATCGCGTACGGCGGACCGGTGGAGCCGGCGCTCCAGCAGACCAACGCCGAGGCCGACATGGACTTCTTCAACCTGCTCGTCACCCACACGCGGCAGGGCTTCCTGTCCGACCCGATCTACGGCGGCAACAAGGACCACATCGGCTGGAAGGTGATCGGCTTCCCCGGCCCGGCCAGCCTCGCCGAGGTCCACACCGGCCGCTACAGCACCCTCGAGTACTTCGCTGAGAACCGCGTGCACCGCGGACAGGAGGACGACCATGACCACCAAGCCTGAGCGCGTCGACGCGGTCATCATCGGTGCCGGAGCCTCCGGTGCCGCGGCCGCCAAGGTGCTGACCGAACGTGGCCTGCGCGTCGTCGCACTGGAGAAGGGTCCCTGGCGCACCCGGGAGAGCTTCGGCGGCGACGAGCTCGCCAACGTCAACCGCTACAACCTGTGGCCCGACCCGATCCTGAACCCGCGCACCTCACGGACCTCACCGGAAACGGAGGCCGAGGTGGACCCGTTCTGCCCGGTGCCGCAGATGGTGGGCGGCGGCACCGTCCACTGGCAGGGCTGGCTGCCCCGCTTCACCCCCAACGACTTCCGGCTGCGCAGCGTGGCCGGTGATCTCCCCGGCACCACGCTCGCGGACTGGCCGATCAGCTATGACGAGCTCGAGCCCTACTACGACGCTGTGGAGTGGGCCTTCGGCGTCTCCGGACAGGCGGGCGCGAACCAGTTCGAGGGGCCCCGCCGCCGGGGATACCCCTGCCCGCCGATGCCGCAGTCGCGCTACGCGGAGAGGTTCCACGACGGGTGCGCGAAGCTCGGGTGGAACTCCTTCCCCACCCCGCAGGCGGCACTCTCCCGACCGTTCAACGGGCGCCCGGCCACGGTGGTCAGCGCCTTCGCCCAGCAGCACGGTGACCCCACCGGCACCCGGTCCAGTGCGCTGAACGTGTTCATCCCGGACGCGCTGGCGACGGGCCGCTACGAGCTGCGCGCCGACAGCTACGTCCGAGAGCTGGTGCTCGACGAGCGCGGTCGGATCAAGGCCGCGCTCTACGAGGACGCTTCGGGCGCCTTGTTCGAGCAGGAGGCCGACGTCTTCCTGCTGGCCTGCGGCGCGGTCGAGACGGCCCGGCTGATGCTGATCTCGACCTCCGCCCGCTTCCCCAACGGACTGGCGAACAGCAACGACCTCGTCGGGCGCAACGTGACCTTCCACGAGTACAGCGCCTCCGTGGCCACCTTCGACGACCCGATCAACGCGTGGGCCGGCGGGGGCTACGTCTCCGCGAGCAGCTTCCAGTTCTACGAGCACGACGCGTCACGCGGCTTCGTCAGCGGCGGTCACATCGCGGCCGCCGGAGTCGGCATCCCGCTGCCGATCAACTGGGGCCTGCCCGGCAGGCCGACCTGGGGCGCGGAGGCCAAGCAGATCGACCGTGACTACTTCAACCACTCGATGGCCGTGGCGATGGTGCTGCACGACATGCCCCGGCACGAGAACCGGGTCGACCTCGACGACAAGGTCGTGGACTCGTGGGGACTGCCGGTCGCCCGGATCACGCTCACCCCGCACGAGAACGACCTCGCCCAGGGTCGCTTCCTGGTCGACCGCTGCGGCGAGATCCTCGAGGCAGCGGGCGGCAACGACGTGACCAAGGTGTACGCCGAGAAGGTCACCGGCAACTGCTCGCACCAGCACGGCACCGCCCGGATGGGCGACGACCCCGAGACCTCGGTGACCGACCGGAACTGCCGGGCGCACGAGGTGGAGAACCTCTTCATCGTCGACGGGAGTCCGTTCCCGACCGCCACCGGGGCCAATCCGACGCTGACCATCATGGCCAACGCCTGGCGGGTTGCCGAGCACATCGCCACCAGCAAGGGACTGCGGTGATGGGGGCCGACCAGGTCGTTCACCTGCAACCGGCCTTCCTGGCCAGGCCGGGGCAGGAGGTGGCCCTCCGGGAGGCGCTGACGCGACTGACCCGGCAGAGCCGCGAGGAGTCCGGCTGTCTGGAGTACACCCTGCTGGAGGACCACAACGACCCTGCGCGGCTCTCGATCTACGAGCGGTGGGTCGACACGGCAGCCATAGACGCCCACGACCGAACTCCGCACGTAGCCGCGTTCGTGGCGCGTTTCGACGAGCTGCTCGCCGAGCCGCTCATCGTGCGCCGACTGCGCCGGCTCGTCTAGGCGGTCGGCCCAGCGCGAGGATCTCGTCGCCCATGCCCGGCCGCGGTGCGGACCTGCCGTCCTCGGAACGGCGGACGCCGTGCAGCAGAGGGAGCAGGCGGGGCAGGTCTTCCCGAGCGGGTCCAGCCCGGTGGAGTGCGATGATCTGGGTGGCCGCGGACGCGGCCGGGAAGACCATCCGCCCCGCGTGCCCTCCGAGCCGGGGAAGACCATGGGGGATTCACGATGGCTGTCACCGTTGACGGTGCGAGTCTGACCATCGACCAGGTCGACCGCGTCGCCCGGCACGGCGAGGCGGTGGTCCTGGGCGCCGACGTGGTCAGGCGCATGACGGAGAGCCGTGGGCTGGTGGAACGGGTCCTCCGTCGAGGCGAGTCTGTCTACGGACTGTCCACCGGCCTGGGGGAGCGCAAGCGCGTCCGGGTCGATCCGGCCGACCTGAACGCCTTCAACCAGCGGCTGATCGCCTCCCACCGAGTCGGCACCGGTCCCTGGGTCGCCGACGACATCGTCCGGGCGACGCTCCTGTGCCTGCTGAACGGGTTCGCCCTGGGCACCCGCGGGGTGCGGCCGCTGCTGGCCGAGCGGCTCGTCGACGTGCTCAACCAGGGGCACCAGCCCGAGCTGCGCCTGCTGGGTTCGGTGGGGGTGGCGGACCTGGCTCCGCTCGCCGATCTGGCCGCGGACGTCTTCGCCGACACCGTCCTGCAGGCCAACGAGGGACTCGCGCTGGTGAACAACAACGCCTTCTCCACCGGGCTCGCCGCGACCACCCTGATCGACGCCCGCCGTCTCGTCGAGACCGTGACGATCGCCGGGGCCCTGGACCTGGAGGCGTTCGCCGCGAATCTGAGCATCCTGGACCCAGCAGTTGCCTCCGTGTGCGGCTATCAGGGGCTCGCGGCCGAGACCGAGACCCTGCGCACGGTGTTGCGGGACAGCCACCTGTGGCGCGACGGCGCCGCGCGCAACCTGCAGGACCCGCTGAGCTTCCGGTCGATCGCGCAGGTCCACGGCGCGACCAGGGATGCGCTGAGCTTCGCCGAGACCCAGATCGGCATCCAGCTCAACGCCCATGACAGCAACCCGATGGTCGTGCCCGGCGAGGACCGGGTGATCTCGGTCGGCTGCTACGACTCGTTGCCGGTGGCCGCCGCCCTGGACTTCGTGCGCATCGCCCTGGCGCCGACCCTGACCTGCTGCCTCGAGCGGAGCGCCAAGCTCCTGCAGGCACCCCTGGCCGGGCTGCCCAGCGGGTTGTCCGCGGGGACAGGACAGGCGGACAGCGGACTCGCCGAGCTCCTGTGGTCGATGCACGCACTGACCGCCGAGGCACGACAGCTTGCCCACCCGGTCTCGTTCGAGATCGGGACGACCACCGCCGAGGAGGGGATCGCCGATCGCATCACGATGGCGCCGTTGTCGGCTCGCAAGCTCGCCACCCAGGTCGACCTCGGTTGGCGCATCCTCGCCATCGAGCTGGTGGTCGCGGCACAGGCCGTCGACCTGCGCAGCCCCGCCCGGCTCGGTGAAGGCACCGCCAACGCCCACCGCCGGATCCGCGAACAGATCCCGTCCGCCGGGCTGCACACGCCCTTCCCGACCGATCTCGAGCCGATCGTCGACCTGGTCCGGGCCGGGGCGCTCCTCGAGAACGATCGACCAGGCTGACAGGACACGTGCTTCCCAGCCGGTCGGTGAGCGACCCGACGGGTGTCGTCCTGCCCGAGTCGGACTGGGGTAGTTCTGGCGCCGCTTCAGGTGCCGGAGCCAGAGTGAGACAAGATCAGTGCATGACCACCAAGAGACGGGTCCCGCCGCAGGACGCGATGTTCCTGTGGACCGAGACGCCCGAGACGATGATGCACGTGGCCTCGTTGATGCCGTTCACGCCGCCGGCGGGTGCGGGACCGACGTACCTGCGGGACATCCTCGACCAGGCGCGCGAGGACACGATCACCTCGCCGTGGAACATGAAGCTGACGCACCCGTTCCTGCTGCGCCACCCGCGCCAGGCGTGGGTCGAGGACGACAAGTTCGACTTCGACTACCACGTCCGCCGGTCCGCGCTCGCCAGCCCCGGTGACGAGCGCGAGCTCGGCATGCTGGTCTCGCGGCTGCACAGCCATCAGCTCGACTTCACCCGACCGCCGTGGGAGCTGCACGTCATCGAGGGTCTCGAGGGTGGTCGGTTCGCGCTCTACACCAAGGTGCACCACGCCCTGGTGGACGGCTTCACCGCGGTGAAGATGCTCGGTCGCTCGCTCTCGGAGGACCCGGAGAGCAACGACGGGAAGTTCTTCTTCAGCCTCGAGCCACCGAAGCGTTCGAAGCCGCCGAAGGAGTCCGTGTCGCTGGTCCGCGCGGTCAGCGACACCGCCACCGGGGCCGCCAGGAGTGCACTCGGTGCGGTCGGGTCCGCGGCCGGCGTGGCCAAGGCCGTCGCCAAGCTCGAGCTCAGCCGCGGCGAGGAGCACAAGAACCTCAAGGGCGGGTGGAGCGCACCCGACTCGATCCTCAACCAGCGCACCAGCCGGACCCGTCGGTTCGCCACCCAGCAGTTCGCGACCTCACGGTTCAAGGCCATCGCGAAGGAGTCGGGCGGCACGCTGAACGACGTGGTGATGGCGGTCTGCGGCGGCGGCCTGCGCGCCTACCTCGACGAGCTCGGCGAGCTGCCGGCGAAGCCGTTGGTGGCCTTCGTCCCGGTGAACATCCGCGAGGGCGGAGACGAGGGCGGCGGGAACAAGGTCGCCGTGCTGATGGCCTCCATGGGCACGCACGTGGCGGACCCGGTGCTCCGACTCGAGGCGGTGATGGACTCGACCAGGCTGGCGAAGAAGCAGATGGCCGGACTGGGACAGCTGCCCGCCCTGGCCTACTCCGGTTATCTGCTCGCGCCCGGAGTCGCGCAGACCCTGGCCGCGATCGCCGGGGTCAAGAACCCGCTGCCGACCACCTTCAACCTGGTGCTGTCCAACGTGCCCGGGCCGAAGAAGACGCTCTACCTGCGGGGCTCGCGCCTGGAGGCGGTCTACCCGGTGTCGATCCCGGCCCACGGGATGGCACTGAACATCACCCTGGAGACCTACGCCGACACGATGAACTTCGGCTTCATCGGGGACCGGGAGGCGGTGCCGCACCTGCAACGGCTGGCCGTCTACACCGGTGAGGCGCTGAGCGCGCTCGAGCGCGGCCTCGGCCTCCCGTCGGGCGCCGCGGACAGCGGTGTCACCGTGCCCACGGAGGGGGCGCCCGAGCCAGTGACCAAGCCCGGGACGGGCCCGTCGTCGGCGACCCGCGCCGCGCTGGCCAAGCCTGCGAAGAAGACGGCCGCGAAGAAGAGCACGGCGAAGAAGACGGCCGCGAAGAAGACCACGGCGAAGAAGACGGCCGCGAAGAAGACCACGGCGAAGAACGGCCGCGAAGAAGAGCACGGCGAAGAACGGCCGCGAAGAAGACCACGGCGAAGAAGAGCGAGTCACCTGAGTGACGTGCCGAGCAGTCCGGTCAGGCGTTCTTGATCGGGGATCTCGCTCGAGGGTGATCCTCAGTGGCTCGACCGCCACCGGCTCGGCAGCGCCCCTGACGCAGCCAGGAACATGCGTGACGTGTCAACCATTCGGGTACGGTTGGTACATGCCCACAGCCACCTGGCTCTCCTCCGCCGAGCAGCACACCTGGCGGCGTTGGCTGCGGCTGAACGCGCTGCTGCCAGCGGAGCTGCACCGTGAGCTGCAGAGCGACGCCGGCCTCTCCCTGCCCGACTTCGACGTCCTGGTGGCGCTCACCGACACTCCCGAGGGACGGGTGCGGGTCAGCGAGCTGGCCCGTGGACTGCGCTGGGAGCGCAGCCGGGTCTCCCACCACCTCACCCGGATGGAACGCCGCAACCTGCTCAGGCGCGAGGAGTGCGCAGACGACGGCCGGGGGGCCTGGGTCGTGCTCACCGATGAGGGGCGTGGGGCCATCGAGGCAGCAGCCCCCGCACACGTCCGGACCGTGCGCCGGCTGGTGTTCGAGGCGCTCACCCCCGAGGAGATCGACCTGCTCTCCACCGTGATCGACAAGGTGCTGGCACGGCTCGAGGAGGACTCGCCCGCAGCACCCGCCTGAGCCGTGCGAGGGTCAGGCGTTCCTGGCTTGTTGCAGCAACATCTCGAACGGGATCGGGTCGGCGAAATCTTCATCGACCGTGCGGCGCGCGGCAGGGGTCGGTACCCCCGAGGTGCTCGCGCTCAGCAGGGCGGCGAGCTCTCCGGTGGCCCTGGCGACGCGGGTGTCCAGCCCGCTGTTGCCGAAGTCCTCGGTGGCGGCGAAGACGCCGGTGGGGACCACGACGGCGTGCAGATGGCTGAACAGCGGGCGGAGTGCGTGCTCGAGCACCAAGGAGTGCCGGGCGGTTCCTGCGGTGGCGGCCACGAGGACCGGCTTGCCGTCGAGAGCGCCCCCTTCGAGGACGTCGAAGAACGTCTTGAACAGACCCGAGTACGACGCGGAGAACACCGGTGTGACCGCAATCAGGGCGTCGGCCGCCTTGACCGCGTCCATGGCTGCACCGAGCCTCCGCCCGGGGAACCCGGTCAGCAGGTGGTCGGTGAGCTCGTGGGCGAGGTCACGGAGCTCCACGGTGACCAACTCGACCCCGTCGAGCGCCTGGGCGGTGGAAGCGGCCAGACGGTCGGCGAGAAGCCGGGTCGAGGACGGGACGCTAAGGCCCGCTGAGACCACGACGACCGAGGTCATGCCTGCACCTGCGCGTCCTGCTCCTCGGCGCGTTGGCCGGTCACGTCGTCGGCCGCGGCGTACACCGTGGCGTCCTTGGCGCCACCGGCGGCGGCGACCAGCGAGGTGTGCGTCGGAGCATCAGGGATGTGCGCCGCACGGCCCTCGGCGAACCCCTTGCGCATCTCGGGCAGGATCTCGCCGAGCAGGTCGAGCTGCTCGAGCACGGTCTTCAGCGGCAGGCCGGCGTGGTCCACCAGGAACAGCTGACGCTGGTAGTCGCCGACATAGTCACGGAATCCCAGGGTGCGCTCGAGGACCTGCTGCGGCGACCCGACGGTCAAGGGCGTCATCTCGGTGAAGTCCTCCAACGACGGGCCGTGCCCGTAGACAGGGGCGTAGTCGAAGTACGGCCGGAACTCCTCGACCGCCTCCTGGCTGTTCTTCCGCATGAAGAACTGGCCACCGAGTCCGACGATGGCGGTGTCCGCGGGTCCGTGGCCGTAGTGCTCGAACCGACGACGGTAGAGCGACACCATCTGCTGACTGTGGGAAGCCGGCCAGAAGATGTGGTTGTGGAAGAACCCGTCGCCGTAGTACGCCGCCTGCTCGGCGATCTCGGGGGAGCGGATGGAGCCGTGCCAGACGAACGGTGCGACGCCGTCCAGGGGGCGGGGCGTGGAGGTGTAGCCCTGCAGCGGAGTGCGGTACGTGCCCTCCCAGTCGACGACGTCCTCTCGCCACAACCGACGGAGCAGCGCGTAGTTCTCGATCGCGAGCGGGATGCCGTCGCGGATGTCCTTGCCGAACCACGGGTAGACAGGGCCGGTGTTGCCGCGTCCCATCATCAGGTCGACGCGCCCGTCGAGGAGGTGCTGGATCTTGGCGTAGTCCTCGGCGATCAGCACCGGGTCGGTGGTGGTGATCAGCGTGGTGGCCGTCGAGAGGACGATCCGCTCGGTCTGGGCGCCGATGTAGGCCAGCGTCGCGGTGGGGTTCGACGCGATGAACGGCGGGTTGTGGTGCTCGCCGGTGGCGAACACGTCCAGCCCGACCTCCTCGGCCTTCTTCGCGATCGCCACGGTTGCCTTGATGCGCTCGTGCTCGGTGGGCGTGCGCCCGGTGGTGGGGTCGGCGGTGACGTCACCGACGGAGAAGATCCCGATCTGCATGTTGACCTCGACAAGGGGGGTAGGACTGGGCGTCACCGGCTTCGGTGACGGGGCTTGCAGTCGTTCAACAGTAAGTGACGTGTCATCTATTCCACTCGAAGCGACTCGCCCCGTCGACCGGCCGACCCGGTTCGATGTCCGATCCGAGACCCTGGGGGGTATGTGCGCCGACGAGTCCGACGAGCGGGTGAACCGGGCTTCCGCTGACCCCGACCGTGCTCGCACCACCCGGCGCGCGGGTCCGGGCCCGCTGCACCGTCGCGCGAGGGGCCTTGTCGTGATCCCGGTCTCCCTGCTGCTCCTGGTGGAGCTCGTCGTCGGGTGGCCTTGGCTGGTGGCGACGTTCGAGAACTACCAGACACCGGTCTGGTGGTGGTTCGGGTTGGCACTGGTCGCCGACGTGGCGTCAATGGGGGCCTACGCCCGGATGCAGCGGCGTCTCCTCTGCGTCGGGGGGACAGCGGTGTCCTTGCCGAGCGCCGCCGTACTCGCCTACGCCTCACACTCGCTCAGCGACACCCTGCCCGGGGGGCCAGCCTTCTCAGCCGTGTTCTCCTTCCGCAGGATGCGCCGCATGGGGGCGTCTGCTGGTGTCGCCTCGTGGGTGATCGTCTTCAGCGGAGCCATCTCAGCGGCCGCCCTCGTGGTCATCGGCCTCGCCGCGGGACTCATGGCCACCGGCCGCACGGACGTCACCGCGGTGATGGGCTACCTGACGCTCGCGGTCCTCGTCGCCGCCTCCGTGCGGTGGCTCAATGGCCGACCCGGTCTGCTGAGGCGGACGGTAGCGCCGGTCGTGGCCGGGGGCAGCCGGATCCTGCGAGCAGATCCTCATCGTGGCGTGCAGCGCGTCCACGCAGTCATCGACGACCTCACCGCTGTGCGGATCGGGCCTCGCGACCTCGCCGTGACAGCGCTGCTGGCCCTGGTCAACTGGCTGCTGGACGCGCTCGCCTTCTACCTGTCGCTCGTGGCGGTGGGAGCCGATCAAGCCTCTCCCGGGGCCGTACTCCTGGCCTACACGGCCGGCATGGCGGCCCTGAGCGTCCCGCTCGTCCCCGGAGGGCTGGGCGTCGTCGATGCAGCCCTGGTGCTGGGCCTGGTGGCCGCAGGCACGTCGCCTGCTGATGCGATCGCCGCGACCATCCTGTTCCGGGTGATCTCCCTGGGGCTGATCATCGGCGCCGGGTGGGTCGTGTGGTGGTTCGCCCGGCACTCGCCCGAGTCGCACGCGCGGTCCCCGTTGCCGGGCTCACGCGTTCGGGCGTCCGCACGTGAAGTGGGCCAGCGGCTCGACAGGCTGTACCGCACGTCCGAATGCCCGCGAAGCGGAAGAGCCAAGGACAGCACCGTGCAGGCGTCCGGCTAGGTCAGGTGCAGCCGAGGACGGGACGCTGAGCCCTGCGGAGACCACGACGATCGAGGTCGTGCCTGCGCCACTACACCCTGCTCCTCGGCGCTTCGGGGACGTGCGCCGTACGGCCCTCGGCGAACCCCTTGCGCATCTCGGGGAGGATCTCGCCGAGCAGGTCGAGCAGGTCGAGCTGCTCGAGCACGGTCCTTCGACAACAGCAAGTGACGTGTCATCTGTCCCAGTCGAGCCCAGCACCCCTGGTGGGCACGCCACTAGGGTGCAGGGATGAGCGACGTCGATCACGAACGCCGGGCCGTCGAGCTGGTGATGGCACTCGACGCAGTACGCCGAGGCGCTGGACGCACTCGTCGAGCGGACCGGCCGCACGGAGGCCGACCTGAGGCACGACTCGCAGACGGCGCTGGCCGAGATGGCGGCCCATGTCGACGAGTCGGCCTCGCGGGTGTGGGACCGGATGGGGCGGTGGTTGACCCGCTCCTACGAGGTCGACGTCGACACCAACAGGCTGGCGGAGCTGGCGGAGCTGGGACGTCGGCACTCGCTGGTGTTCCTGCCCAACCACCGCTCCTACCTCGACCCGCTCGTCCTGCGGGCGGCCATGACCGGGCACGGCTTCCCCCTGAACTACACCCTCGGCGGGATCAACCTCGCCATGTGGCCGCTCTCGGAGCTCGGCAAGCGCAGCGGCCTGATCTTCATCCGCCGATCGAGTCGCGAGGACCCGGTCTACCCGGCCATGCTGCGCCTCTACCTGGGATTTCTGCTTCGCCAGCGCGCCAACCTCGAGTGGTACTTCGAGGGAGGTCGCACCCGCACCGGCAAGCTCCGCCCGCCGCGGATGGGGGTGCTGCGCTACCTCGTCGACGCCTTCCGCGCCAACGGCGAGAGCTCCGACGACACCTACCTCGTGCCGGTCTCGATCGTCTACGACCAGCAGCACGAGGTCTCCGCCCTCTCGCGGGAGGAGAGCGGCGGGACCAAGACTCCCGAGAGCCTCACCTGGCTCTACCGCTTCGCCCGCGCCCAGGGGCGGCGTCGTGGGCGCGTCCACGTGCGCTTCGGTCCACCCCTGTCCCTGCGCGGCGCCCTGGCCGACGCGGGCTCGCGCGCGCACACCGACGACCCGACCGCGGTGGTGCCCCGCGTCGCGTTCGAGGTGGCCCACCGCATCAACGCCGCCACCCCGATCACCCCGTCCGCCCTGGTGGCCTTCGGTCTGCTCGACAACGACGGTCGGGCGATGACCCTCGCCGAGACGCTCGGCGTCCTGGAACCGCTCGTCGCCTACGTGCGGCACCGCCAGCTTCCACTCACCGCGGACGTCGACCTCGGTCGCCCCGAGGGTCTGCGCAAGGCGCTGGCGACGCTGGTGCGCGAGGGCGTCGTGGTCGAGTACGCCGGCGGGCTGGAACCCGTCTACGCCATCGCACCGGACCGGCAGCACGAGGCCGCGTTCTACCGCAACACCGTCACCCACTACTTCATCGACCGCGCGATCCTCGAGGTGGCGCTGGTCCAGGCCGCCGAGGAGGATCCCGCCGCCGACGTCGACGTCGTCGCTGCCACCTGGAAGCGCGCCCTCGCCCTGCGCGACCTGCTCAAGTACGAGTTCTTCTTCGCGACCAAGCGCGAGTTCGACACCCAGCTGCGCTACGAGACCGACCTGTTGCGTCCCGGCTGGTCCGAGGAGAGCGTTGCCACGAGCGAGATCACCGAGCGGCTCGCGGGCTCCCACCTGCTCCTGGCCCACCGGGTGATCGGGCCGTTCCTGGAGGCCTACTCCGTGGTGGCAGATCGACTGGTCACCCGGGAGCCCGCCGCCCCGCTGGACCGCGACGGGCTGATCGCCGAGAGCCTCGGGGTCGCCCACCAGCGGTGGTTGCAGCAGGACCTGCACTCACCGGAGTCGATCTCGAAGGACCTGATGGGCGGCACGCTCAAGCTCGCCGGCAACCGCGGGCTCCTGGGCCCGGGGGGCGACGAGCTGCGCCAGTCGCGCCAACACTTCGCCGACGAGCTGGCCGCAGCCGTCGACGCCATCGGCGTGGTCCGCTCCCTCGCCCTGAAGGACTGATCCGTGGCTGACATCGACGACCTCCTCGCCGCCGTGGCAGCGGGACCGCAGGGCCCCGAGGTCGGTGCGTTCTTCGACTTCGACGGCACCCTGATCCATGGCTACTCCGCGGCGCTCTACTTCCGGCAGCGGCTGGCGAGCAGGGCGGTGAGCCCGCAGGAGCTGCTCGGCACCCTGGTCGAGGTCTTCAACATGCAGCAGCGGGGGCACGACGTCACCCGCCTCGTGGGTGTCGCTCTCGGCGCGCTGCGTGGCACCGCCCTGACCGACCTGGAGGAGATGGGTCAGCAGCTCTTCCGGTCACGGATCTCGGGCCAGCTCTTCCCCGACGCCCGCCGACTCGTCCGGGCCCACCTGCGCGCCGGTCACACGGTCGCTCTGGCCTCCTCGGCCACGAGGTTCCAGGCGCAGGCCGCCGCGGAGGACCTGGACATCGAGCACCTGCTCGTCACGGAGGTCGAGACCCTCGACGGCATCGTCACCGGACAGGTGGACGGGCCGATCCTCTGGGGCCCCGGCAAGGCCGCGGCCGTGCTGGCCTTCGCCGAGGAGAGGGGCCTGGACCTCACCGAGTCCTACGCCTACGGCAACGGGGGAGAGGACGTCTTCTACCTCGAGACCGTGGGGCGCCCTCGCCCCCTCAACGCCGACAGCACCCTGACCCGAGCGGCGGGGGAGCGTGGCTGGCCGGTGCATCGGCTGCACCGGCAGCGACGCCTCACCCCGGGCAACGTGGTCCGTTCGGCCGCCTCCTTCGCTGGCCTGGCCACGGGGGTCGCAGCCGGGTTGGGGATGGGGCTGCTCAACCGGGACCGGCGTACGGCGCTCACGGTGGCCGCCGCGATCAGCTCCGAGCTCGCGCTCGCCGGCGCCGGCGTCTCGCTGGAGGTCGAGGGTCAGGAGAACCTCTGGCTCTCACGACCGGCGGTCTTCGTCTTCAACCACCAGAGCCAGCTCGACGTGGTGATCCTCGCCGCGCTCCTGCGACGCGACTTCACCGGTGTCGCCAAGAAGGAGCTGGCCAAGGACCCCACCTTCGCCGCGATGGGCTGGCTCGCCGACGTCGCCTACGTCGACCGCACCGACAGGGTCGCCGCCCGCGAGGCGCTCGCGCCGGCCCTCGAGAGCCTGAAGTCGGGCACGTCGCTGGTGATCGCCCCCGAGGGCACCCGCTCGCCCACACCGAAGCTGCTGCCGTTCAAGAAGGGCGCCTTCCACCTCGCGATGCAGGCACGGGTGCCGATGGTGCCCGTGGTCATCCGCAACGCCGGCGAGATCATGCCAGCCCGCTCGATGATCCTCACGCCGGGCACCGTGCGCGTTCAGGTGCTCCCGCCGGTGCCGACCGCCGACTGGACCGCTGGCAACCTCGACGAGCGGGTCGCCCAGGTCGAGAAGCAGTACGCCGACACCCTAGACGACCAGGACTGAGCGCCAAAGTGACGGCGAGCTCGGGTCGGAGGCTGGCCGTTCGGGGCCTTTCGGCTCTACTCGGCACACCTGCGGCTGTCTGTACTGGGCGTGAGGTGGCCGTTCGACGCGAACGCGGCGAATGGCCGGAAGGGGGCAAGGATGACGAAGCCGATCGTGGTCGGGGTGGACGGCTCGGGCCGGAGTCTGCGAGCGGTGCTGTGGGCCGCGCACGACGCAGCCCTACGAGGTTGTTCGCTTCGGCTGATCCACACCCTGCCGCGCTGGGAGGGCGACATCCCGCTCTTCCCTCCAGGGCGGTTTGCGGAAGCCGAGCGCCATGGTGACACTGCCGTCGAGGAGGCGGCCTCGCTGGTCCGCGAGGCCTACCCGGACCTGGTGGTCACCACCCACCTGCCGAGTGGCACGCCCACGCAGGTGCTTCTCGCCGAGGCGGAAGACGCGCACAGTGTGGTGCTGGGCGCCAAGGGCGAAGACGTCGGCAACATGCTGATGGGCTCCACGGCACTGCAACTGGTCGGCCACGCGCCTTGTCCGGTGGTCGTGGTCGGGCACGCCTCAGCCGGACACCGCCGCGTCGTCGCCGGCATTGACGGGTCCACCGACTCCGACCGGGCCCTCGAGTACGCGTTCGAGGAGGCTTCCTTGCGCGAGGCGCGACTGCGAGTGGTCAGCGCTCTTGGCCTGCCCCAGGGATGGCCCCGACACCTGCTGCGCCCGCTGCCAGAAGACAACGAAGAGGTCGCTGAACGACGCCGGCAGGTGGAGGACCAGGTTGCGCCACTGCGCGTGCGGTACCCCGACGTTGTGGTCGAGGTGCACGTCCATCGGCTGGATCCCGTACCGGTGCTGACCGATGCCACGCACAAGGCCGACCTCGTGGTCGTGGGCTCGCGCGGGCGAGGCGGTTTCCACGGCCTCGCCGTAGGGTCAGTGACCCACCAGCTGCTGCACTTCGCTGGATGTCCGATGGTGGTCATCCATTCCCGATCCTAGGGCGGCGATCCGCCCCGGGGCGGGTGCTGGCGGGTCAGAGGCGGTTCTTGTTCTGACGTGGAAGCGCCACAGTGGGCGCCTCGGTCGTAGGCAATGAATGCCACGGCGTCCCATCGTGTTGGGGCATCCTGCTGGCGGACATCGGACGCCGCGTCGGGCACTCCTCCCGTGTGCTGGCAGCATCACCAGCATGAGGGTCGAGGCAGGCGAGGTTGGCCACGCGGGCCGGGGGCGCGGCCTCGCGCTGGTCTGCGCTGCCGGAGTCATCTGGGGGACCATCGGGCCGGCGGTGGACCTGGTGCACGGGCGGTCGATGCTGTCCGTGCTGACGATGAGTGGCTGGCGTGCTGCCGCAGCGGTGGTGACGCTTGCTGCCGTGGTCCTCATCCGTGGACAGCTCGGCGCCTGCGTCGCCCTGGTGCACGCGCACCCGATCCGGATCCTCGCGATGGGCGCACTCACCACCGCCTTCCAGCTCCTCTTCTTCGTGGCTGTCCTGGCCGCGGGGGTCAGCGTGGCGACCGTGGTCGCGCTGGGCTCTGCGCCGGTGCTGCTGCTCCTGCTGCACAGCGTGCATCGGCGACGGGTGCCGGGAACGGCGCAGCTGGTCACGGTGTCGATGGGTGTCGCTGGTCTGGCGCTGGTCAGCCTCGTCGGCGGCGACAGCCACGGCTCGGCGCCGACGCTGGGTGTCCTCGCAGCGCTGGCTTCGGGCACCGCCTTCGCGCTCTCCGCGGAGGTCGGCAGCTCCGTCTCCCGGGGGCACGACGCCGTGCCCGTCGCCACCGGCACCATGGTCGTGGCCGCGTCGATCATGGTGCCCGCCGCCCTGACGATGGGGCTCGTGCGGGGGGACTCGCTGGTCGCCACGGACACCGCGACGTGGGCTGGGCTCGCCTACCTCGGCGTTGTCACGATGGCTCTGGCCTACGTCCTGCTCTTCGCGGGGCTGCGCACCACCGCTCCCGGGTCGGCCGCGGTGGCCACCCTCCTCGAGCCCGTGACCGCCGTCGTGATCGCCGTCCTGCTGCTCGGAGAGACGCTGACCCTCGCCGCAACGGTGGGCACGCTCCTGATCCTCGCCGCGATCGGGTCGCTCGGCCTCCGGCAGGAGGTCCTCGAGGTCCCGGAGGTCCACTAGCGGTGACCGGACCTGCCGAGAGTCGTGCGCTCCCGGCGTGATGGTCCGCCGATCAGGAGTCCGGCAGCACGTCCTTGACCGCGTCGACCACCTTGGCCAGTGCGGGCCGGTCGTCGCCTCCGCTGGCCCAGGCGGGGTCCTGCGGCAGCGGCCCCATCGGGTCCGCGTCCTCCGGTGCCGCCGCCTGTGACGCGAGCGAGCGGCCCAGGGCCTCGTCCAGTCCCACGAGGCGGTGTCCAACAGGTAGCAGCATCGTCTGGAAGTCGTCGTCCATGGCGACCATGTCGTGGTGCAGGCTCTCGACCAGTGCCTCGACCGTCGGCCGGGGCACGTCGGTGAGGCTGCCGACCAGGGTGCCGACGAGCGCTGTCGGCAACAGCGGCACGTTGACCTGCGGGCGCTCGAGGCCTGCGTGATCGGTGTACTCCTCGAGCAACGCGCCGTAGCGCAGCCTGTCGGGGCCGCCCACGTCGAAGTGACGCGAGGGGCCGTCGTACGCCAGCGCGCCGACCAGCGCCTCGAGCACGTCGACGATCGCGATCGGCTGCACCATGGAGTCCATCCACGACGGCACGGTGTGCACGGGCATCCGTTCGCTGACCTGGCGGATGATCTCGAACGAGGTGGACCCGCTGCCGAGGAGCACAGCAGCGCGCAGCACGACCACGGTCGCGGGCAGGTCGATCAGCGCCCGCTCGACCGCCAGCCGGGACGTGATGTGTTCGGAGAGCTCGGACTCGTCGACGTCCGGGACGACCCCGGAGAGATACACGACCCGTTCGACGCCGTGGGCGCGCACGCCGGCCGCGAAGTTGGTGGCGGCCCGGAGGTCGGTCTCGGCGAAGTCGTCGCCGCCCATCCCGTGGATCAGGTAGTACACCGCGTCGACGCCCTCGCAGGCGGAGGCGACCTGGTCGGGGTCGAGCGCGTCCATCACGACGGTCTCCACGCGGTCGCCCCACCACGGCTGCTCGCGGTCGGGGCTGCTCGTGGTGGTGCGCACGTCGTGGCCGCGACCGAGCAGCACGGGCACCAGCCGTCCGCCGACGTAGCCGGTCGCGCCAGTCACCAGGATCTTCAACTCGTCCTCAGCTCCTCAGGGGGTCGTCGGGCTCCGACTCGGCGGGGCCACGTGAACCAGACTTTACGGTTCCGCAGAAATGTCGACAGGGATCCACCGGTTGTCGGCTGCACTCGACAGGGACGAGTCGGCGGAGAACAGCTAGTTCCCGAGACCGAGGAAGAACAACGTCGTCGTGAAGACCAGGCCTGAAGCGATGAGCGTGATCATGGTGTAGCCGAGGATGTCGCGGATCTTCAGCCCCGAGATGGCCAGCACCGGCAGCGCCCAGAAGGGCTGGATCATGTTGGTCCACTGGTCGCCGTAGGCAATGGCCATGATCGTCACCGACGGGTCCACACCCAACCGGCCCCCGGCGTCGAGCATCACCGGTCCCTGGACGGCGAACTGACCGCCACCGGACGGCACGAAGAAGTTGACCACCCCGGCGGAGAGGAAGACCAGCACCCCGAAGGTCGAAGGTCCGGCGGTCTCGACCATGAAGTCGGAGAAGACCGTGATCAGCCCCGAGGTGGCCATGATCCCCATGATCCCGGCGTACAAGGGGAACTGGAGGAGGATCTCACCCACGTTCGAGGCGGCGTTCTTGACGAGACCGATCAGTTCGAGTGGGTTGCGTACCAGCAGGAAGATCAGGGCGAGAAACGTCCAGTTGACGATGTCGAGGGTCGCGGTGCCGCCCTCCGCGTAGTGGATGACCAGGTAGGCGACGAGTGCCAGGCCGACGAGCAAGGTGACGACGCGGCTGGCATCGAGTCGATCAGCCGGGGTGACCACCTCGTCGTAGACGACCACATCGTCGTCGAATCGGGCGTCAGCCTTCAACTCGGTGATCTTGTCTCCTGCACGTGGGGCCACCAGGGCGAGCCCGACGCCCACCACGAGGATCGTGGCGAGGATCGTGACGAGGTTCCACCAGGCGAAGGTGGTCTCGCTGATCGGGATGGTCTCGCCGAGCTGTTCGGCGATGAACGAGCCCTCGGTTGCTGCGGCCAGGGTGCCCGAGCCGGAGTAGCCCATGTGCCAGATGACATAGCCGGAGTAGCCCGCCGCCACCAGCATCGGGAAGTGCAGGTTCAGTCCCTTCTCGCGACCTTGCTTGGCGACCTCCACGGCCAGCAGCACGCCGACCACCAGGCCGAGGCCCCAGGTGATCAGACACGCGACGGCGGCCACCAGGAAGACGAAGAGATAGGCCTGGAGCGCGGTCTTGGGGAGCCCACCCAGCGATGCCAACAACCTCCGCACCGGGCCTGTGTTGGCCAGGGTGTGGCCGAGCAGCAGGATCAGCGCCATCTGCGTCATGAAGGCCAGCAGGCCTGACAGGCCCTCGCCCCAGCCCTTGACGACGTCGACCGGGCCGGTCTCGGTCAGGATCAGCGCGAGGATCGCCACGATGAAGGTCAGCACGATGGCGAAGACCAGGGCACTGGGGATGAACCGCTCGACGACGGAGTTGATCGGCCTCATCACGGCTGAGAGCCCTGACGACCTTTCCTTCGAGCTCTGGTTGGCACTGGGCATGAGCGGCACTCCTCGTCCTTGGGATCACATCGGAGGGTCAGGCGCTGGATCAGGATCGGGCGACCATTCGTCGCACGCTAGTGCGACATGCTCGGCTTCGCCCGGTTGGACTCGCTGAAAGCTGCTGCTTCGGCGGCTATGACCCTACGTCGCGTTGCACAGCACATGTCGAGCACGAAGCCGCGCGTGCCATGCGGCGGCGGCTCGACCGGCACGGCTCTGTGCCAAGGTGTGTGGGTGCGTGATCTGGATGACGCCTCCGAGTGGCTGCTGACTCCCGCCGAGCGTGGCAACGGGCAGACCAGGCTCGACGATGCCCACCCGGGCCGGGCGTGGTCGGCGGGAAACCAGGTGCGGCCGCTGATCCATGGCGCGACCTACTTCGCCGAGCTCTACGACCGCATCGAGGCCACCCGCGCGGGTGATGCCATCGTCTTCGCCGACTGGCAGGGTGACGCCGACGAGCGTCTCACGGGCGAGCCGGGCAGCGAGGTCCTGACCGTGCTGGGACGGGCTGCCGCCCGAGGGGTCGACGTCCGGGGTCTCCTCTGGCACTCCAAGGTCGCAGCCGTGGCCGACGCCGAAGGCGACAACGCCGAGTTCGGGGCGCGACTGCGGGCACACGGCGTCGAGGCGTGGCTCGACATGCGGGTCCGGCAGCGTGGCTCGCACCACCAGAAGCTGGTGGTGCTGCGGCATCGGGACGACGCGGCGCGCGACGTGGCGTACGTCGGCGGTATCGACCTGTGCCACTCCCGCCGCGACGACGGCGCCCATGGCGGTGACCCTCAGTCCTTCGAGATGGCCACGGAGTACGGCACCACCCCGCCGTGGCACGACATCCAGGCCGCGATCTCCGGGCCGGCCGTGCACGATGTCGAGACGGTCTTCCGGGAGCGCTGGGAGGACCCCGCTCCGCTGGACGGCAGTCCCCGTCGCTGGTGGGGACTGCGACGTCGCAGCACACCTGTCACTCCGAGCGCGCTCCCGGCGCAGCTCCCCCCACCGCCTCCTGTCCCCGGTGGGACACACGTGGTTCAGCTGCTGCGGACCTACCCCGACCTGCCGTCCAGCAGGGACTACCCCTTCGCCCGAGGTGGGGAGAGGAGTGTCGCGCGCGGTTACACCAAGGCGATCGAGCGCGCGCGTCGGTTGATCTACGTGGAGGACCAGTACCTGTGGGGGCACCACGTCGCCCGGACGCTCGGCGCGGCGCTGGAGCAACACCCGGACCTGTTCATCATCGGGGTGGTGCCGATGTACTCCGACCTGGAAGGTGTCTTCGGTCGGCTGCCTCAGCGAGAGGGTCAGCGGCGGGCGATGCAGGACCTGGTGCGGATGGCTCCCGACCGGGTCGCGATCTACGGTCTGGAGAACCATGCGAGCACCCCGGTCTACGTGCACGCCAAGGCCTGCATCATCGACGACACCTGGACCACGATCGGCTCCGACAACTTCAACCGGCGCTCGTGGACCCACGACTCGGAGCTCTCCGCGGTCATCATCGACCAGGAGGGCGAGTTCGCCCGCCGCCTCCGACTCACCCTGGCTGCCGAGCACCTGGACCGAGAGGTCGATGATCTGGCTGCTGCCGAGGCCGACTGGCTGGAACCGGCAGACATGTACGCGACCTACGCGGCGAGCGCGGCCCGCCTGGATGCGTGGCACGACGGTGGCCGGACCGGTCCCCGACCGCCGGGGCGTCTGCGCAGGCTCGAGCCTCCCGCTCTGGGGCCGCTGGCTCGCGCGGTTGCCACCGTGCCGTACGCCCTGCTGCACGACCCCGACGGGCGGCCGCGTCGGCTGCGTCGCACGGACGTCTTCTGAGCGGGTCATCGTCTAGGGTCGACCGGGTGCGTGAGTCACCTGAGGTCACCCCCGACGGTCGCTACTTGGTGATCGAGGGTCGCCGATGGCGTGCCACCGATCCGGCCATCCCCGAAGACCGGCGCAAGGAGCTCACCAGCGTGCTGATGGCCTGGCGACGGGAAGTACGCCGCACCCGCGGCACCGACGAGGAACACGCCGCGCGCGCCGGCGTGCAGGCAGCCAAGGTGGCGCTCGGCGAGCGGGGCACTCCCTGGTGGGAGCAGTCAGAGGAGGAGCGACGCGACCGGTGGACGACCGAGGTCCAGGTGCCGCGAGGGGAGACCTGACCCACGGCGCTTCGCCGTCCTGGCCACACCGGCGCTCACGGGAACCGCACCTCCCGTTCTAGCTCTCCTGTGACAGCAGACGGACGAGGGCGGAGTGTCCCCGGCTCCGCGCGTGCTCGAGCGCTGTGACTCCGTCCTTGTCGGGGATGGACCGGTCCGCACCAGCAGCGAGCAGGAGGCGGACGATCTCCTGGTGTGCCGGGCCTCCGTCCCCGAGGACGACGGCTTCGAGGAGCGCGGTCCAGCCGAGCCGGTTGACGTGGTCGACGTGGATCCCGGTCGCGAGCACGCGGCGTACGTAGTCGACGTGGCCCCGCTCGCTGGCCGGGATGAGCGAGGTGCCGCCGTAGCGGTTGAGGATGCCCAGATCAGGTTTCGCGGGGAGGAGCGCCTCGAGCATCTGGACGCTCCCGGTCACCCCGGTGACCAACCACGGCGTGTCGTGCTGGTGGTCCAACGCGTCGGGGTCGCCTCCCATGGCCACGAGGAGCCGTGCCACCTCGACGCGGTCGTGGGTGACCGCGAGCAGCAGAGCACTGCGCTGCAGGCCGTCACGGCTCTCGATGTCGGCACCGGCTCGGAGGGCCCGGGCAACCAGGTCGGCATCCCCGGTGCGGGCTGCTCTCAGCAGAACAGCGTTCGGGCTGGGGACGCGGGTCTGTTCGAGTGCGGCCGCCAAGGTCGACGCCAGTGCCGGGTAGCCGCGCTCCCGCGCCATCTGCAGTGGCGTGAGCTTCTCCCGCACCGAGGGGCGGTCCAGGACGGCGCCCCCGGCGACCAGTGCGCGGATGGTGTCGACGTAGGTGCTCGTGTTCTCACCCAGCCAGACGGCCTCGTGGATCGCCTGGTAGCCGATCCGGTTCACGTGGTCCCGGTCGATCCCTGCCTGGAGGAGCCGACCGACCACCAGGGCGTGTCCACGTTCGGCGGCCCGGATCAGGCCGGTGCCGTTCCAGCTGTCCTTGTCGTCCACCCGAGCCCCGTGTGCCAGGGCCAGGTCGAGCAGGTCGAGGTAGCCCTCGCTGGTCGCGATCAGGTAGGCCGACTGCTGGGTGTCGTCCTTGGCGTTGACGTCGGCACCGCGGGCGATCAGGGCGCGCGCGCGTTTGACGCGGTTGTCCCACGCGGCGTCGCGGAGCTGCCTGTCGAGGTCGGCCTGCTCGGCCTTGCTGGGCGCTTCGGGGGTCATGGTGTTGCTCCCGGGAACATCGGGTGAGGCGCTGGGGGAGATCGAGGACGTCGTGGCGGACGCCGAGGTCGAGGGCGTCGCGCTCGGCGGTGGAGAGCCGGCCCCGCACGCCGTCGCCCCGAAGACGGCGCCGGCGAGCAGTCCGGCTCGGAGTGCAGCGCGATGCATGCGTGGCCCGTCCCCAGGGCGGTCGGACTTGTCGTCGACATGGAGGAACCGGCCACCCTGATGCTGGGCGGTGGTCAGCACGCGGGAGAAGTTGCGCACAACCTCGATCCTGCCACCCCGGCCCGAGGGCCGGCGCGCCCTGGACGGCCCGGACTAGAAGATCGACCACCCGGTCCGGGTGGTGAAGAGGTCCAGTGCTGCCAGCCCGGCCGTGGAGTTGCCGGACGCGCTCAGCCCGGGGCTCCATACGCAGATCGTGCACACGTTCGGGATCACGGCGAGGATGCCGCCGCCGACCCCGCTCTTGCCGGGAAGCCCGACGCGGTAGGCGAACTCTCCCGCGGCGTCGTAGGTGCCGCACGTGAGCATCACCGCGTTGATCCGCTTGGTCTGGCTCGAGGAGAGGATCCGGCTCCCGTCCGACAGGACGCCGTGCCTGGCCAGCAGGCCAGCGGTGAGCGCCACCTCGCGACAGCTCATCGACAGTGAGCACTGCCAGAAGTACTGCTCGAGGACCTCATCCACGGTGCACTCCAAGTTGTCGTAGCTGGCGAGCAGGTGGGCCATGGCCGCGATGCGGTGTCCCCGTTCGCTCTCGGAGCGGGCGATCACGGGATCCCCGTCGATGTCCGGGTTGCCGCTCTCGCGCCGCACCAGGTCGCGCATGGCTGCGGCGGCGTCGCCGGTCACCCGGTGCAGCCGGTCGGTCACGACCAGGGCGCCGGCGTTGATGAAGGGGTTGCGCGGCCGACCGTGCTCCTGGTCGAGGTGCAGCAGCGAGTTGAACGGGTTGCCAGAGGGCTCGCGCGACACCCTCCGCCAGATCTCGTCGCTGTCGTGCGCCAGCACCAGCGCGAGGCTGAAGACCTTGGAGATGCTCTGCACCGAGAAGCGGGTGTCAGAGCTCCCCGCCGCGTGGACCTGGCCGTCGTTCATGGCGACGACCATGCCGAACTGGTCGGGGTCGACGAGGGCGAGACCAGGGATGTAGTCGGCGACTGCTCCCGAGCCGACGTGCGGCGCCACCTCTGCGCAGATCTCCTCCAGTACGGCGTCCAGGTCCATGTCGTGGATTCTGTCCCGGCGGCCGCGCGGTTCGCCCGGCGCCCCCATCGCCGTCGACGAGCGGGCCTGAGGGGTGGCGGTGTCTCGAAGCTGACCAACGGCACGCCGAGCCAGAGGTCTAGAGCATCGCGCCCAGGTCGGACCCGACGGTGGGGTACGCCGCGGCAGCGGACTTGAGCTGTCGGGTGGTGAGGCCGAGCTTGATCGCGATGCCGAGGGTGTTGATCACGTCTCGGCCGGTGGGCGGCGGTCAGGCGGGTTTCGCGTCCTCGATCGTTTCCGGCAGCCGGTTGAGCAGCTGGCGTGCGTGGCTGATCGCGGAAGGGGTGTCGGGCATGATGCGCCCCTTGCTGTGGAGGGCGCCTGCGATCCCCAGCGAGCCCAGCACCTCCTCGTGACCGGGCTCTATGCCTGAGAGCAGGACCACGATGCCGCGGCGCTCGAGCCTCGTGATGGCGTCGCCCAGCACGTGCGCACCGGTGGCGTCCATCGTCGTGACGCGCGACATCCGAAGGATGACGACGCGGACGTCGACGATGTCGGGCAGCTCCAGCAGGAGACGATGTGCAGCCCCGAAGAAGAGGGGGCCGTCAATGCGATAGGCAACGATGTGCTCGCTCAGGAGCGCGTGCTCCTCCTCGGTGTGATCGCCGGACTCCAGGGGAACCTGGTCGATCCGTGCACTGCGCGCGACCGATCGCAGGGCCAGGATCACGGCGACCGACACTCCGACACCGACCGCCGTGACGAGGTCGACTGCGACGGTCACCGAGAAGGTCAGGCCGACGATGATGGCGTCGGAGCGGGTCGAACGGACGAGGGCGAGCAACGAGCCGGCCTCGACCATCCGCACGCAGGTGGCGAACAGCACGCCGGCCAGTGCGGCCAGCGGGACGTCGGCGACAAGGGGAGCGGCTGCAAGGACCATGACCAGCAGCACCAGGGAGTGGGTCACGGCCGCGAGTCGCGAGCTCGCTCCAGCACGCACGTTGACCGCCGTCCGCGCGATGGCGGCGGTCGCGGGAACACCCCCGAACATCGGCACGACCATGTTCGCCAGGCCTTGCCCGAACAGCTCCCGGTCCGGGTCGTGCCGCTCGTTGACGGTCATGCCGTCAGCGACGGTGGCACACAGCAGGCTCTCCAGGGCGGCGAGGGCGGCCACCGCCAGCGCGGCGGAGGCCAGCGAGCTGATGGCACCGAGGTCCACGAAGGCGAGCGACGGAGCCGGCAACCCGGCCGGCAGATGGCCCAGCGACGCCACCTTGAGGTCGAGCACCTGCGCGAGAACGGTGACCACGACGACGCCGACGAGCGAGAAGGGCACCCCGGGTCGCCATCGTGCGCCGGCAAGCATCAGCGTTGTCACCGACAAGGCGATGAGCAACGGAGCGACCTCCGGGTGCGCGGCGAAGCGGCGTACGGCGTCCGCAGCGATCGCCCAGACCTTGTCCCCGGAGGCGTCTGCCACTCCGAGAGCGGCGGGCACCTGTTGCAGGGCGATGACCACGGCGATCCCGGCGGTGAAGCCTTCGATGACAGGCACCGGCAGGTAGCGGACATAGCGACCGAGCCGTGCCACCGCCATGGCGACCAGGACGATTCCCGCCAGAAGGCCGACCATCAGGACACCGGGAACGCCATGTTGGTGCACCACCGGAACCAGTACGACGGTCATCGCGCCGGTGGGCCCGGACACCTGGAGGTTCGAGCCCCCGAACACTGCTGCGACGATCCCCGCAACCACGGCAGTGGCCAGACCAGCCTGTGCACCGAGCCCCGAGGCGACACCGAACGCCAGCGCCAGGGGCAGCGCCACGACGGCCACGGTCAGTCCCGCGAGCAGATCCTGCTTGGGGTTCTTGCGCATGGCGACGAGATCGGGCTTGTTGGGGAGGAGAGCGCCGAGACGTTGGCTGAGGACCGATCGCGCTCCGTGGCCGGGCTCGGGGGTGTGGGACGGCTTCACACCGAGTTCGCTGAGTCACGGAGGTCGGCGAGGACCCCGTGCTGCTCGGCCGACACGGCGAGAAGTATCCGTCGCCCGTGAAGGAGAAGCTGGGCGACGTCCGGTGTGGCCAGGCGGTACAGGACGGTGGCACCCTCGCGTGAGGACCGGACGAGCCCGGCACGCCGCAGCACCGCCAGCTGGTGCGACAGGTTGGACGCCTCGACAGCGATCTCCGAAAGCAGGTCGTGCACGGGCCGCGGGCCGTCCTGGAGGAGCTCCAGAACCCGGATCCGGACCGGGTGACCGAGCGTGCGGAAGAGGTCGGCCTTCGCCTCGTACAGCGGGACGTTGTCCACGGGCAGATGCCACCTTTCGTTGTCGGCCTGACTTGCGAACTTTAACACATGAAGAAATCTTCAATCATTGTCGAGTCGAGTCGATCGAAGCACGAGGGAGAGTGGGCTGCACGGCTCGGAATCGTGTGACCTTCGACCCTCACCCTTTCTCGTGGGTTCGCCTGTACTTGATTTCGCGCGGCACCGCTATCGCCGGCGGAAGAGTGAGGAGACCGGACGTGAACGACGAGGTCGTCGCAACCTGCCGGCCCGACCGCAGGACACGTGAGCCGCGGCGAGCCAGCGCGGGGCACGCGCAACCCGCGCGAAGAGCACGAGAGTGACGGCTCCGTTGACCTCCGGGCACCAGACCGGCTCGGGAGCACGGTCCCCGTGGCTGATGCTGGGACTTGCCACCATCGGGTTCGCGATCAACTTCTGGGCCTGGGCACTGCTCAGTCCGCTCGGTCCGGTGTTCCGCGAGAACGGCACCTTGGGGAACCTCAGCGAGTGGCAGGTTTCCCTGATCGTGGCCGTGCCGGTCTTCGTCGGCTCCCTCGGCCGGATCCCCGTCGGGGCGTTGACGGACAAGTACGGCGGGCGAGAGATGTTCGTGATCGTCTCTCTCGTCACCGTCGTGCCCACCCTCTTCATCGGCTTCTACGGGCAGACGAACTTCGTGGCGCTGCTGATCGGTGGGTTCTTCCTCGGCATCTCGGGAACGTCGTTCGCCGTCGGCGTCCCGTTCGTCAACGCCTGGTTCCCACCGGACCGCAGAGGCTTGGCGGTGGGGATCTTCGGAGCGGGCATGGGTGGCACGGCGATCAGTGCACTCACGACCGTCAAGCTCTACACCAACGTGGGGGACAAGGCCCCGTTCCTGTTCGCGGCCACCGCGCTGGTGGTCTTCGCGGTCGTGGCGTGGCTGCTGCTCGAGGACGCCCCCGGTCGCAAGACACCGACGTCGTCCCTCGCGACGCGACTCAAGGCTAATGCGCGTCTGCCGATCACCTGGCAGGCCTGCGTCCTGTACGCAGTTGCCTTCGGAGGGTACGTGGCGTTCTCGGTCTACCTGCCCGCCTACCTCAAGACTGCCTACGGCCTCACTCCCGCCGACGCGGCCAACCGGATGGCCGGTTTCGTGGTCCTCGCCGTGATCATGCGGCCTGTCGGAGGCTGGCTCGCCGACCGGCTCGGACCGATCCCGGTCCTGGCCGGGGGATACGCCACGGTGGTGGTCTGCGCGGCGATCGCGTCCACGACGCCTGCCCTGGACTTCGTGGGCACCATCGCCTTCCTGGCGATGGCGATGGCGCTGGGCTCCGGCACCGGGGCCACCTTCGCTCTGATCGCCAAGGTCACCGACCCGTCGCGGGTGGGTGGCGTGACCGGCCTGGTGGGCGCTGCGGGCGGCCTCGGTGGCTTCGTCCCACCGCTGATCATGGGTTACATCTACGGGGTCACCGACTCCTACGCGATCGGTCTGCTGCTGCTGTCGGCGACCGCCGCCCTCACGCTCGTGCTGACCCTGACCATCGTGCGTGGGACCGAACGTCGGCACGACGAGGAGCTGGCGGAAGCATGAGTACCGTGTCGAAGCACCCAGATCAGCCGGGCCTGGACGGGCCGCTGAGTGACGCGCTGCTGCGCACCCGCCGCTACTTCACCAGGGGTGAGGTCTCCGAGGACCTCAGGACCCTGACGAAGCGGGGTGGGCGCCAGGCCGACGACTTCTACCGGGACCGCTGGAGTCATGACAAGGTCGTCCGCTCCACCCACGGCGTGAACTGCACGGGCTCCTGCTCGTGGAAGGTCTACGTCAAGGACGGGATCATCACCTGGGAGACCCAGCAGACCGACTACCCGTCAGTCGGTCCGGACTCCCCGGAGTACGAGCCCCGCGGATGCCCCAGGGGTGCGGCGTTCTCCTGGTACACCTACTCGCCGACCCGGGTCCGCTACCCCTACGTCCGCGGCGTCCTGCTCCAGATGTTCCGGGAGGCGAAGTCCCAGCACGGCGGTGACCCGGTGAAGGCGTGGGAGCACATCGTCGAGAACCCCCAACGTGCGAAGGCGTACAAGTCCGCGCGCGGCAAGGGCGGGCTGGTCAGGGCCACCTGGGAGGAGGCCAGCGAGATCATCGCCGCAGCGCACGTGCACACGATCAAGAAGTACGGGCCGGACCGGGTGGCCGGGTTCTCGCCGATCCCGGCGATGTCGATGGTCTCGCACGCCTCGGGTGCGCGGTTCGTGAACCTCATCGGGGGTTCGATGCTGAGCTTCTACGACTGGTACGCCGACCTCCCGGTCGCCTCACCGCAGGTGTTCGGCGACCAGACCGACGTCCCCGAGTCGGGTGACTGGTGGAACGCCGGCTACCTGATCATGTGGGGCTCCAACCTGCCCGTCACGCGCACCCCGGACGCGCACTGGATGACCGAGGCTCGCTACCGCGGCCAGAAGGTGATCGCGGTGTCACCCGACTACGCGGACAACGTGAAGTTCGCCGACGAGTGGCTGCCGGCCAGGCCTGGCACTGACGCGGCCCTGGCGATGGCGATGGGCCACGTGGTGCTCAAGGAGTTCTTCGCCGACCGTGTCACGCCGTACTTCACCGACTACGTGAAGACCTACACCGACCTGCCCCATCTGGTCCGCCTCGAGGAGGTGACCGAGGGGGAGTACACGGCCGGCAAGTTCCTGACCGCCGCCGACCTCGCCGATCACGTGGGCGAGGAGAACGCTGCGTTCAAGACCGTGCTCATCGACTCGCGGACCGGTGAGCCCGTCGTCCCGAACGGCTCCCTGGGTCACCGCTACGGCGAGGCCGGCGTCGGCAAGTGGAATCTCGAGCTCGGAGACGTCGACCCGGCCCTGTCCCTGCTCGAGACCGCGGAGGAGCATGTCGTCGTCCGGATGCCGCGGTTCGACACCCCCGACGGCGCAGCAGCGGACCTCCCGCGCGGCGTGCCGGTGCGTCGCGTAGGCGGGCACCTCGTCACCACCGTCTTCGACCTCCTGATGGCGCAGTACGGCGTGGCGCGTCCCGGACTCCCGGGCACCTGGGCCACCGGGTACGACGATGCGCAGTCGCCGTACACCCCTGCCTGGCAGGAGGCGATCACGGGCGTGCCCGCAGCCACCGCCGCCCGGATCGGGCGCGAGTTCGCCGCGAACGCGGAGGAGTCCAAGGGTCGCTCGATGATCGTGATGGGCGCGGGCACCAACCACTGGTTCCACTCCGACACCATCTACCGCGCGTTCCTCACCCTCACCAACCTCACTGGCTGCCAGGGCGTGAACGGCGGCGGCTGGGCCCACTACGTCGGCCAGGAGAAGGTGCGCCCGATCACGGGCTACACCCAGATCGCCAACGCGCTGGACTGGAACCGGCCGCCGCGCAACATGATCCAGACCGCGTTCTGGTATCTCCACACCGACCAGTTCCGCTACGACCAGTTCGGGGCCGACACCCTCTCGGCGACCACAGGCAAGGGGCAGCTGGCGGGCAGGTCGACCGCCGACGTCATCGCCCAGAGCGCCCGGATGGGCTGGATGCCGTCGTACCCCACGTTCGACCGCAACCCGCTCGACCTCAGTGACGACGCGGCCACCGCCGGCAAGCCGGTGGGGGAGTACGTCGTCGAGCAGCTCAAGTCCGGCAACCTCGACTTCGCCGGAGAGGATCCCGACGCCCCTGGCAACTACCCGCGGATTCTCTCCATCTGGCGTGCCAACCTGCTCGGCTCCTCGGGCAAGGGCAACGAGTACTTCCTCAAGCACCTGCTGGGCACCGACTCCTCGCTGCGCGCGACCGAGACGCCCGAGGACCGGCGTCCGGTCGACGTGCGGTGGAGAGAGGAGGCGCCGGAGGGCAAGCTCGACCTGCTGATGACGATCGACTTCCGCCAGACCAGCACCACGATCTTCTCCGACGTCGTCCTGCCAGCGGCCACCTGGTACGAGAAGCACGACCTCAGCACCACCGACATGCATCCCTTCGTGCACTCGTTCAATCCCGCCATCGCACCGCCGTGGCAGACCCGCACCGACTGGGACGCGTGGCAGACGATCGCGGAGAGGTTCAGCGAGCTGGCCGCTACCCACCTCGGCGTCCGCAAGGACGTGGTCGCCGTGGCGCTGACCCACGACACGCCTGACGCGATGGCCAACCCGCACGGCGTAGTCCGCGACTGGAAGAAGGGGGAGTGCGAGCCGATCCCAGGGGTCACCATGCCCAAGCTCGTCGAGGTGGAGCGCGACTTCGGCGCTGTGGCCGAGAAGATGAACGCGCTCGGGCCACTGGTCGACAGCCTCGGGGCGACCACCAAGGGCGTGACCTTCGAGCTCAGCAAGCAGGTCGACCTCCTCCGGGCCAAGAACGGCGCCGTCCGTGGCGGCGTGGCCGATGGTCGTCCCACGCTGAAGCGCGACGTACACGTCTGCGAGGCGATCCTGGCGATGTCCGGGACTACCAACGGGCACCTGGCCACGCAGGGCTTCAAGACCCTGGAGAAGCGCACCGGCGTACGACTGGCCGACCTCGCGGAGGAGCACGAGGGCAAGCAGATCACCTTCGCCGACACCCAGGGCCCACCCGTTCCGGTGATCACCTCACCGGAGTGGTCGGGCTCCGAGACCGGCGGGCGCCGCTACTCGCCGTTCACGATCAACGTCGAACGCAAGAAGCCCTGGCACACGCTGACCGGACGGATGCACTTCTACCTCGACCACGACTGGATGACCGAGCTCGGCGAGGGCCTGCCGGTCTACCGGCCACCGCTCAACATGGCAGCCCTGTTCGCAGAGCCCGCCCTGGGCACCGTCTCCGACGGCGCGGGCGACCAGGTCGAGGGGATCACCGTCCGCTACCTGACCCCGCACAACAAGTGGTCGATCCACTCGGAGTACCAGGACAACCTGTTCATGCTGTCGCTGTCGCGCGGTGGCCAGAACATCTGGATGAGCGACCGCGACGCAGCCAAGGTCGGGATCGTCGACAACGACTGGATCGAGGCCGTCAACCGCAACGGGGTCGTGGTGGCCCGGGCGATCGTCTCGCACCGGATGCCGGAAGGGACGGTGTACATGTACCACGCCCAGGACCGGCTGATCGACGTCCCGTTGGCGGAGACCTCGGGCAAGCGCGGTGGCATCCACAACTCGCTCACCCGGCTGCTGGTGAAGCCCTCTCACCTGATCGGTGGCTACGGCCAGCTCTGCTTCGCGTTCAACTACCTCGGCCCCACCGGCAACCAGCGTGACGAGGTCACCATCATCCGCAAGCGCAGCCAGGACGTGACGTACTGATGAAGGTCATGGCGCAGATGGCGATGGTGATGAACCTCGACAAGTGCATCGGGTGCCACACCTGCTCGGTGACCTGCAAACAGGCGTGGACCAACCGCTCGGGCACCGAGTACGTCTGGTTCAACAACGTCGAGACCCGCCCCGGCCTCGGCTACCCGCGCACCTACGAGGACCAGGAGAAGTGGCAGGGCGGCTGGGAGCTGAACACGCGCGGCCGGCTCAAGCTCAAGGCCGGGGGGCGGTTCAAGAAGCTGCTCACGATCTTCTCGAACCCCAAGCTGCCCTCGATCGGCGAGTACTACGAGCCGTGGACCTACGACTACGCCACACTCACCGACGCCCCCGCTCAGGAGCACACCCCGGTAGCGCGCCCGAAGTCGCTGATCTCGGGGGAGAACATGAAGATCGAGTGGTCGGCCAACTGGGACGACGACCTCGGCGGCTCCACCGCCACGGCCCACCGTGACCCGATGCTCAAGAAGATCGCCGACAAGGTGAAGTTCGAGTTCGAGCAGACCTTCATGTTCTACCTGCCGCGCATCTGCGAGCACTGCCTCAACCCCTCGTGCGCCGCGTCCTGTCCGAGCGGCGCGATCTACAAGCGCGAGGAGGACGGCATCGTCCTGGTCGACCAGGACAAGTGCCGCGGCTGGCGGATGTGTGTCTCGGGCTGTCCCTACAAGAAGGTCTACTTCAACCACCGCACCGGCAAGGCCGAGAAGTGCACGTTCTGCTTCCCGCGCATCGAGGTCGGACTCCCCACGGTCTGCTCGGAGACCTGTGTCGGTCGGCTGCGCTACATCGGCCTGATGCTCTACGACGCCGACAAGGTCCTCGAGGCTGCCTCGACCACCGACGACCAGGGTCTCTACGAGGCACAGCGCGACGTCTTCCTCGATCCGTCGGACCCCGAGGTGATCCGGGAGGCGGAGCGGGCCGGCATCGCCAGAGACTGGATCGACGCCGCCCAGCGCTCCCCGATCTACGCGCTCATCAACACCTACAAGGTGGCGCTTCCTCTCCACCCCGAATACCGGACGATGCCGATGGTCTGGTACATCCCACCGCTCTCGCCGGTGGTCGAGGTCGTCGCGGAGACCGGGGAGGACGCCGAGGACACGGGCAACCTCTTCGCCGCGATCGACGCGCTCCGGATCCCGGTCGAGTACCTCGCCGAGCTCTTCACCGCCGGCGACGTGGTGCCGGTCGACGCGGTGCTGAGGAAGCTCGCCGCCATGCGCTGCTACATGCGCGACATCAACATGGGTCGCGCGCCCGACGGGTCCATCCCGGAGGCCGTTGGCATGACCGAGGAGGAGATGTACGACATGTACCGGCTCCTCGCGATCGCCAAGTACGACGAGCGCTACGTCATCCCGTCAGCGCACGCCGAGCAGGCCCACTCCCTGGAGGAGCTGGCCACCGAGTGCTCGGTCTCGGAGTACGGCGGGGGACAGCAGGACCTCTTCGGTGAGGGCTCGGGTGCGCCCACGCCCATCGCGGTCGAGAACTTCCAGATGCTCCGGGACCGGCAGACCTCCGACTCGCTCGCCGGTCCGGAGGACAAGGGGGCAACGGTCAACCTGCTGAACTGGGACGGCAAGGGGTCGCCGCCCGGACTGTTCCCCCCGAAGGGCGCGGACTCGTGAGCGGCCGTCGTCCGAAGCCGACCCTTCCGCCGGGACAGCTGACGATCGTGTGGCAGTCGGTCTCGCTGCTCCTCGACTACCCGGACGAGGACCTGCTCGCGCGGGTCGAGCTGCTCCGGTCGGCGTCGTGGGGCTTGCCGGCCGCGATCGGGGCCTCGCTCCGGTCCTTCCTGGTGCACCTCGAGTCCACGCCGTTGCCGGTGCTCCAGGCCGACTATGTCGAGACCTTCGACAGCCGTCGGCGCTGCAACCTCTTCCTGACCTACTTCGCCCACGGGGACACCCGCAAACGCGGGATGGCGCTGCTGCGCTTCAAGCAGACCTATCTCTCCGCCGGCTTCGAGCTCGGCGACGCCGAGCTGCCCGACCACCTGTGCGTCGTCCTCGAGTTCGCCGCCACGGGGGACCCGGCCCTGGGGCGTGACCTGATGCTCGACCACCGGGCCGGGCTCGAGCTGCTGCGCCTCTCGCTGCGCGACATGGGCTCGCCGTGGGCCGTGCTCCTCGATGCGGTGACGTCGACGCTGCCGCCCCTGCGCGGTGACGAGCGCGACGCCGTACGTCGTCTCGCGGCCGTTGGCCCTCCCGAGGAGGAAGTGGGACTCGCCCCCTTCGCCGATCCCCAGTTCAGCCCCGGCGCAGCCGGCAGCACCGCACCCGGGACCACGTCTCTGCCCATGCCGTCGTTCCCGGGAGCCCGCAGATGAGCCAGTTCCTCTTCGTCGTCTTCCCCTACCTCTGCCTCACGACGTTCGTGGTCGGGCACCTGTGGCGCTACCGCTACGACAAGTTCGGCTGGACCACGCGCTCCTCCCAGCTCTACGAGAGCCGCCTGCTGCGCATCGGGAGCCCGCTGTTCCACTTCGGAATGCTCGGCGTGGTGGCGGGTCACGTGATCGGCCTGCTGGTGCCGCAGTCGTGGACGGACGCTGTGGGCATCAGCGAGCGCACCTACCACGTGCTGGCGGTGGGGGGTGGGCTCGTCGCCGGGGTGATGACCGTGGTCGGCATGGCGATCCTGATCTACCGCCGGCGCACCACCGGTCCGGTCTTCTCGGCGACCACGGTGATGGACAAGGTGATGTACGCCTTCCTGGGCGTCGTCATCGTGCTCGGCATGTGGAACACGATCGCCGGCTCGATCCTGACCATCGGTGGTGAGTACAACTACCGGGAGGGAGTGTCGGTCTGGTACCGCTCGTTCCTGGCCTTCCAGCCGGACGCGTCCCTGATGGCGGACGCCCCGCTCGGCTTCCAGCTGCACGCGCTCGTCGCCTTCGGGCTCTTCGCGCTGTGGCCCTTCACCCGGCTGGTCCACGTCTTCAGCGCACCGCTGGGCTATCTCACCCGTCCCTACATCGTCTACCGAAGCCGCGACGACACCCAGCTCGGCAGCCACCGACCACGACGCGGCTGGGACAGGGTGGGCTGAGGGCCCGGCAACCATGCCCGCGAGCAGAGGAGAGCACATGCAGAAGGAGTCACTGACCGCGCTGGTGCGGCACCATCTCGAGACGGCGAGGACGGCATCGAGCGGTCGAAGCGCCCACACGGTGTACGGCGGGCACGAGCACGTCCTGCGCCAGACCCTGATCGCCCTGCGCGCCGGCAGCAACCTGGACGAGCACGAGAACCCCGGAGAAGCCACGCTGCAGGTGCTGCACGGCCGCGTGACACTCGTGGCGGGGGAGAACCGGTGGAACGGGTCGCCTGGCGACCTGATCACCATCCCCGACTCCCGCCACTCCCTCGAGGCAGTCGAGGACTCCGCAGTCCTGCTCACGGTCGGCAAGGCGGCCGGTTGAGGTGGATCTCCTGGCATGGACGGGGGACGATGGGGGCACGGGAACATCAGGTCGTGGAGCTCGCCCCGCCCAGCCGGTGCGTGGACCCCCACCGGGCCGCAGCCAGGTCAGAGCAATGCAGGAGCAGCTGAACATCCACCAGACGTGACGAGGAGAACAGACATGGCGAAGAGCCACTACGAGGTGCTCATCATCGGCGCCGGTAGCGCCGGCATCAGTGTCGCTGCCCGGCTGGCGCACAAGGGAGTGAAGAGCATCGGGCTGCTCGACCCGGCCCAGACGCACTACTACCAGCCGCTGTGGACCCTCGTCGGCGGTGGGCGGGCCCCGTTGGCAGCCAGCGCCCGGCCGATGGGCAAGCTCATTCCCAAGGGCGTCGACTGGATCCAGGATGCCGGTGAGGGCATCGACCCGGACGCGAACACCGTCACCACGGCGAAGGGGGTCACCCTCGGCTACGACTACCTGGTCGTCTGCCCGGGCATCCAGCTCGACTGGGCCAAGATCCCTGGCATGTCCGAGGCCCTCGACTCGCCGTTCGTCTCGACGAACTACTCCGCCGACCTCGCCCCGAAGACCTGGGCAGCCATCCAGACCATGCGCTCCGGTACCGCTGTGTTCACCATGCCTGCAGGCCCGATCAAGTGCGCCGGGGCGCCGCAGAAGATCGCCTACCTGGCTGCCGACTACTGGCGCCAACAGCATGTCCTGAACGACATTCGCGTGGTCATGGTTCTTCCCACGCCCGGCATGTTCGGCGTGCCGGTGTTCGCTGAGGAGCTCGAGCGGGTCGTGAAGCACTACGGCATCGAGGTGCGGAAGTCCTCCGAGGCCGTCGAGATCGATGCGGTCGGCAAGCAGGTCGTCGTGGCAGACAATGCGGCGGGGACCAAGGAGTCGATCGACTACGACTTCATGCACGTCGTGCCGCCGCAGTCGGCGCCCGACTGGATCAAGGCCACCAGCTTGTCGGACCCGGACAGCCCCGCCGGCTACGTCACGGTCGACAAGCACACGATGCTCCACACGCGCTACCCGAACGTCTATGCCCTGGGGGACGCGGGTTCGACGCCCAACTCCAAGACGGGTGCCGCCATCCGCAAGCAGGCGCCCGTGGTGGTCGAGAACCTCATGTCCACGATGGCAGGCAAGACGCCCACCGGGTCCTACGACGGGTACGCCTCGTGCCCGATCACGACCGCGCGCAACAAGATGCTGCTCGCTGAGTTCGACTACACGATGGAACCGGCGCCCACGTTCCCGTTCATCGACACCACCAGGGAACGCCGCGACATGTGGTACCTCAAGCGCTACGGGCTGCCGTTCCTCTACTGGAACCTGATGCTCAAGGGGCGTGCGTGACCTGAGTCGGCAGCGGTCGCACTGGAGAGGTCAGTCGGCTCTCTGACCTCTCCGTCGCTCGGATCCGACCGCTCCGAGGCTGGCTCTGGTGGGAACCAGTCAGCCGACCGACGCCAGCTCTCGTTGGCCGTTGGCCAGCCGCTCGACGACATCGTCGAACGACACGGTCTGGTTGCCGTTGTTCCACGGCATCTTCATCAGGACCGAGCCCATCGCGCAGGTGTTGCTCACTGCGGCGAAGACGAGGCCCCCGCCCACGCCGGCGGCGAGCCACTTGAGCGGTGGCTGGACCACGCTGCCGATCACGGCAGCGGCGACGATCGACCCGGCGGTGAACCTCACCTGTCGCTCCAGGTCCCAGGTCTGGCGACCCTCCACCACCTCGTGACCCTCTGCCCGCCAGCCGTTCAGGCCACCGTCGAGAACCCTGAGGTTGGGCAGCCCGGCTTGCCCGAGCGCCTCCTGCGCCTGAGCGGACCGGGCACCGGAAAGACACATCAGGACCACATCGTCGTCGAGGTGCCGGACCAGCTCGCTGCTGTGCTTGCGCAACAGGCCGAGCGGCACGTTGTAGGAGTCCTCGATGTGTGCGGCCTCGAACTCGGCTGGTGTGCGTACGTCGATGACCCGCACCGACTTGTCGCGCAGATGGCGGTGCAGCTCGGAGGGATCAATCATTCGGGATGCGTTCTTGTGGCGCTCGGCGGTCATGACGCTCCTTTCATGGGGTGGGGTTCACCTGTGCGGACCCGCATCGGGTTCGTGTGTGGGTCTCACACGGGTGCGGGCTCGACCGGTGGGGCGAACCCGTAGTCGCGATAGACGTCTCTTCCGGCGCCGCTGACCATGAAGTCGACGAACTGCCTTGCCGCCTCCGGGTGCGCGCACCCCCGCACCACGGCCAATGCGTAACGCCCGACCGTGTTCTCCTCCGACGGGATCGTGACGGTGTGCATGTCCGCTCCAAGCACCTCACAGTGGTAGCGGGCCTCCGTCGACCACACAGGGCAGGCGTCCACCTCGCCATCCGCGAGCCAGCGAGCGCTCTCGCGGTGGTGGATGTCGGTGAACCGGGTGCTGCCGTCATGGGCCTTGCCCTCGAAGACCTGCTGCCGAACCTCGGAGCCACAGGTCTTCTCGATGGCATCTGCGATCAGCTCGGCCACACCCTCGAACTGCAGGTTGGGCATGGCGACCCGGACGTCGGCCCGGGCCAGATCTGCCCATCCCTGGATGTCCAGCGGATTGCCGGCGGCAACGAGGATCGCCAGGTCGTTGCTGGTGTAGTCGCGGGGCTCCTCCAGCAGTCCTCGGTCCACCAGCGGCTGGAGCGCTCGCGGACCGGCGGCGACCACGTCGGGTCGGACGCTGAGCACCAGGTTGCCGATCCGGAGCCGACCGTTCAGGGTCTGCTCCACGAGCTTGCCGGGGGGGATCGTCTCGAAGAACACGTGTGCGACCTCTGGGCGTTCTGCGCAGAAGGCGGCCACCAGGTCATCCATCGCCATGAACTGGTTGCCGTTCATGAACAGCACCAGCTCTGCGGCGCAGGGGTCGCCGTGCAGGTCGACGACGTCGTCCATCGGAGGGACGGTCAGGTCCACGGGCGCGTCACGCTCGGACATATGCCCACCCGTCCTGCTGACGACGCACGATCTCGCCGATCCCGGCGGACACCATCTCCACTCCCGGCAGCAGCTGCTCGGGCTCGATCCCCAGCCGCTGCATGGTGTTGCGGCAGGCCATCACCTCGACGCCACTCTCCACCAGCTCTGCCACCTGGTCGGTCCACCCCGTGGCACCGATGGCCAGCTGCAGTCCGGGGCCGTGGGTCACCACGGCCACCTCGGCGTCCTGGCCGAGGTCGGCCGCGGTGTTGCGTACGTTGCGCAGGACCTGCTCATGGAACGCAGGGTCGGCATCGGAGACCTGGAAGACAGCCCGGTAGTGCGTCACTTGGTCCACCTCTCGTCGTAGGTCGGGTACCTGCTGGGCACTCAGTCGGAGTGGTCCACGGGGTAGCCGTTCTCCACCCAGTCCGGGAAGCCACCGTCCACCAGCACGGCTGGTACGCCACGGGAGTCGAGGATGCTGGTCGCGATGCTGGCGCGGTGACCGGTGCGGCACATCACGTAGACGGTGCCCTCGCCCCCGTTCAGCTCGTCGGCCCGCTCCGGGACGTCCGGGATGTGGATGTGGACGGCGTCCGGGACGTGGCCGTCAGACCACTCGAGGTCCTGGCGTACGTCGAGCACGCGCGCTCCACCGTCCTGCAGCTTGCGCAGCTCCTCCACGTCGATCACGTCGTAGGAGCGGGTGTCGCGGCCGGCGTCCTGCCAAGCCTCGAAGCCACCCTCGAGGTAGCCCACGATCGACGTGACCCCGATGCGGGCGCACTGACGGACAGGCTCCATCGGGTCCGTGCCGGCCGGCAGGATGACGGCGAACTCGGTGCCGAACGGGAACAGCCAGCCGACGTAGGTCGAGAACTGGGCGTCCATCTCGATGTTCACCGATCCCGGCACGTGGGCCCGGGCGAACTCCTCACGCGAGCGGCCGTCGATGACGACGGTGCCCTGCTCCATCACGCGGTGGATGTCGTCGGGGCCGAGCGCCGGCAGCTCGCTCGGCTCCCAGCCCTCCGCACCGCCCTTGTTCAGGCCCGCCATCTGGGAGTAGTAGGAGGGGTAGGCGAGGAGACCGGCGAGCTGGGTGTCGACGAAGTCCTGCTCGTCACGCGCGAGCGCCGCGGGGTTTCGGGTCAGCTCGGTGCCCACGTCGGTGAAGGTGTCCGCGCTCGCCGCCGACGCCGCGCAGAAGGACCCAGCCCCGTGAGTGGGGCCGATCGTCATGGCCTTCGGCATCGACAGGATGCGCTGAGCGGAGCGGTACTGCCGACGTGTGAGCTCCTCGGTCATCTCCGGGCTGACGAGGTCCGTCCGTCCGCAGGACGCGACCAGGACACAACCGCCGGAGAAGATCAGCAGGGGCGTGTCGCCGTCGAGCACGGCGTAGCTGGTGTGGTGCGGCGTGTGGCCCGGGGTGTGCAGCGCCCGGATGGTGAGGTCGCCGAAGGGCATCTCGTCCTCGTCGCGCACTGCGTGGTGGTCGAAGGTGTAGCCGGCATCGGCGGGGAGCACGTGAGTGGCGCCGTGGCGCAGGGCCATGGCCCGGCCGCCGCTGACGTAGTCGTTGTGCACGTGCGTCTCCATGATCATCGCGAGGGGAGCGTTCACCTCCGCGAGGCCGGCCTCGAACCGGTCGAGGTCCCGTTGCGGGTCGATCAGGGCTGCCCGTCCGCCACTGGTGATCAGGTAGCTGTGGTCTCCCAGGCCCGGGGTGGAGATCTGGTACGTCTCGACCCCCGCTGGCACCCCGGGCACCTGGAGTGTCGTCATGCGCTGGATCCCGGTCAGTTCGGCCGTCATAGATGCTCCTTGTTCGGCTCAGCTGTCGTGTACCCACTCAGGTGTGGTGTACCCACTCAGGCTGCCCACCAGCTCGCAGTTCAGGTCAATACACAGCCACGTCCCAGGCCGTTCAAACGGAAGTTGAACGAGGCGTCAGCCGGCACCGTTCTGCTCGTGGAACCAGGCGACGGCCGCAGCTCGGTCGCCGACGTCCAGCTTGTGCACGATGTGGGAGACGTGCACCCGGATCGTCCCCTGGGACAGGAACAGCCGACCGGCGATCTCGCGGTCCTTCACGCCCGACGCGAGGAGCTCGAGCACCTCGAGCTCGCGTGGTGAGAGCGGCCCCATCCCGGGCGCGCCCTGCCGGGGAGTGACCCAGGCGGCGATCTGGCGGTTGACCTTCGTCATCACCTCCGGATGCTCGGCGGCCTCGTCCACGAGCGTCATCAGGGAGAGGTGCTCACGATCGTCGGGGCCGATACCGGCCTCGGCCAGGACCCCTGCCACGGTGTCGTGCAGGAGTCCGGCGAGCCGCTTCCTGTCGAGGTCGGCTGCGGCGCGTGCCGCGAGCTGTTCGCGAATCGTCCCGGCGATCCAGATGAAGACCCCGGTCGCGGCAAGCAGCAGCCCGATCAACCAGAGCCGGGGCATCTCGGAGAAGGTCGCTCGACGCTCCCAGCTGCGCACCCCGATCGCCGACGCGAGCAGCACCACGGCTACTGCACTACCTCGTTGACCGTGCTTGAGGCCGAGCTCGAAGGCGAGCAACGGGAACAGCATCGCGCTGGGAGCGAAGGGGACCTGCATGGTCACGGCAAGGAAGGCTGTACAGGTGGCGGCGTCGGCCAGGGAGGTCCACACGAATGCGCCGCGATCACCTTCGGCGAGCCGGTGCCGTGCCACTGCAGTGGTGGCGAGGAATGCCACGGCGCACGCCAGCATCAGCCCGGTGTGTACGTCGGGGATGAACAGCGAGGAGGCCATCACTCCGAGGCCTACCGCCGCTCGAGGTGCCACCAGCATCCGCTCGGCTGTGGTGCCCGCACTCGGGAAGGTGTCTTCGGCCGGCCCCGTGTGACGTGTGGTGTCGGTCACGGTGGTCACTGTGCCAGTTCGCCCCTGAGGGGGCCAGTAGCCGACTCGCGGAGTGGTTGTTGCGGTCGGCTAAACAGCGTTCAACCTCAAGTGCAACGTCGCCATGCCTTGTCCCCCTCAGGTCCGGCGGCTCACGGTGGCTGGTAAGTGACGTACGCCACACGGGCCGACCTGCGTGCCGTCGTCGAGGCCACAGAGCGGAGCGGGACATGAGTGTTTCCATTCGAAGCGCCCAGAGTGGGGAGCAGGCTCGCCCACGGCGGGCGAAGGCCGAGAGGCCGGTGCCGGCGTGGCGGACTCAGCTGACTCCGGCCCGGATCGCTGCCCTGCTGGTCGGCGTCGTGGCAATCGGCTACGGCCGGCTGGGGCCGACCCTGCCTGGGCTCGCGGATGCCGTGCAGAGCATGTTCCAGGCCGCCAACAAGACCGACGCGGCTGCGCCCGATTCACTGGTCACGGCAGCACAGACGTTGCTCGGCATCTTCGTGTTCTTCGTGCTCTGCCTCGCCACCGAGGCGCTTCCGGGTCTCGTCGTCGGTCTGTGCTCGCCGATGCTGCTCGTGGTGCTGGCAGACCTGCCCACTGCGCCGGGCGTCGCCGACGAGATCCCGGTCGCCTTCAACGCGTTCGTGTCCGACACCTTCTTCCTGATCCTGGGCGCGTTCGTCCTCGTCGCGGTGATGATCCAGACCGGGCTCGGCAAGAGGATCGCCTTCGCCATCGTCGCGAGCGTGCGTTCGACCCGGGCCGACCGCATCATGGCCGCCCTGATGGGTGCCGGAGCATCCCTGCACGCCATCTTGCCCACGGTGGCGGAGACCGCGATGTTCCTGCCCATCTCGCGTTGTCTGGGCGAGATCTCCGAGGGTGAGAAGAAGCCCCCGGGGCTGGAGCGGGCCAACCAGGGAATGATCCTCGCCGTGGCCGGGCTGGTCCCGTTGCTCGGGGGGATGCTGTTCCTCACTGCGGGGGTTCCCAACCTCGTGCTCAAAGGCACCCTGGCCGGGCAGGGAGTCAACATCACCTGGCTGGACTGGCTCTGGTGGAACCTTCCCCTGTGGGGCCTGATCCCGCTGGCCTACTTCATGGTGAAGCGGCGCTTCGGGATGGCATCGGTGAACCTGCCGAACGTGACCACCGTGATGCCGCGCATGCGGGCGGAGATGGGCTCGATCAGTCGCGGTGAGGTGTGGACGCTGATCTGCATCGCGATCGCCTTCGGACTGTGGACCACCGAGGCCCTGACGGGGATCTCCACGGGGATGGCGACCCTGATCATGGTGGGGCTCCTGTTCTTCCCCGGCATGGGCCTGGACCTGAAGGACTACGTCGGCAGCGTCATGTGGGGCATGCTCTTCCTGATCGGCGGAGCGATCAGCCTCGGCAACCTGCTCTTCAAGTTCGGGGTCGTGACCTGGGCGGCGGACGGGTTGGTGGCCCCGATCAAGACCTGGGGCGTGACCAACAGCCTCCTGGTGATGCTGATCTCGGTAGCAGGACTGCACGTGGCGCGGGCCGGCATCCTCAGTGGGGGAGCCATGGCGGCTGTGTTCGTCCCGCTCTCCATCGGTCTCGCGGACTCCTTCGACTTCAACGTGGTGCCGTTCTCGGTGATCATCGTCAACTGTCTGAATGTGGCCGTGTTCGTGCCCGTCTCAGCGGTCGCGATCTTGATCGCCACCCAGGCTGCCAAGATCTCCTGGCGCGAGATCCTGGTGTTCGGAGGCACCTTCTCGCTCATCGGGAACCTCTACATCATCCTGGTGATGTCCGGCTGGTTCGCCCTGATCGGCATGCCCGTGCAGTGACGCTGGCTCACCCGTAGGCGGCGATGGCGGTGAACAGCGACGTTGCGAGGATCAGCATGCTGGAGCCCAGTGCGAGGACCGGCACGGTCGCCGAGCTGAGTTGGTCGTCGGGCTGCTGCTCGATCCGTGACCTTCGCAGGCCTGCCGCCATGGCAACGGCTGCGACGAGCAGGCACTGGCACGCGAGAAAGGCAGAGACTCCGAGCGGGAACGCCCGCTCGTGCCGGACGAGGACCAGCACGCCGTTGACGAGGACGCCGAGGGTGGTGCGCGTCCACGCCAGGGTTGTGCGCTCCCGCTGAAGCCCGGGATCAAGCGCTGGTGACCTCATCCCAGCAGGGCACGCGAGAGCACGACCGCAAGCGCCAGCCCGACGACGGCCAGACCGAGCGCGACCACGGTCGGAAGAGCGCCGCGCTTGAGGTGGTGGCCGGCGCTCATGGCTCGCTGCACCAGCAGCCACCTGACCAGCCCGCCAGCTGCCGTGGCCATCGCCAACAGCGCGAAGAACAGTCCAGACGTCTCACGGAACGCGGCGGACCCCAGGTCCGGAGCAAACTGGATGAGGGCGACGGCTGCAGCCATCAGGGCCAGACAGGTTCGCATCCACGCGAGAAAGGTGCGTTCGTTGGCCAGCGTGAAGCGGTAGTCGAGCACCGCCTCCGTGCCGGCGTCGACCTCCTTTCCTTCCCGGTCGTCCACCGTGGTCTGCTCCTCGGTCATCTGTCACTCCTCTCCGCTCGGCTCGATGATGACTGATCCGACGTACCCGCAGACCCAAGCCTGGTTTTGGGGTACGCCAAGCATTCTTGGGGATCACCCCATAGCGCACATCTCTCCCGATACCTACGCTGCTGTCATGGTCGATGTCGTTGAACGCCCCGTCAGATGGCTGAAGGTGCTGGACCAGACCCGCTGCATCGGGTGCCATGCCTGCACCACTGCGTGCAAGAGCGAGAACGAGGTGCCGCTCGGCGTCACGCGCACCTACGTGAAGTCCGTGGACGTCGGGGAGTTCCCGCAGGTCCGACGAGCGTTCCAGGTGACGCGGTGCAACCAGTGCACGGACGCGCCCTGCGTCACCGCCTGTCCCACGGAGGCGATGTACAAACGTCCCGACGGCATCGTCGACTTCGACAAGAGCATCTGCATCGGCTGCAAGGCCTGCATGGCGGCTTGTCCGTACGACGCCATCTTCATCAACCCCGAGGACCACTCGGCGGAGAAGTGCAACTTCTGCGCCCACCGCATCGACGGTGGGCTCGAACCGGCCTGCGTCACCGTCTGCCCCACCGAGGCCATCCTGGTCGGGGACATGAACGACCCGAACTCGAAGGTCGCTCAGGCCGTCAAGCGGCAGCCCGCCCTGGTGAGGCGCCCCGAGAAGGAGACCGGTCCAGGGCTGTTCTACCTCGGCGCCCACCAGGCGACGTTGGACCCGCTCGGGTCGCAACGGCCCGACGGTGGGCTCTATGCCTGGTCGACGCAGGGCCCCCCGGACCCGCAGCTGGTGCCCGGCGGTCACCCGGAGGGTGCACGGTCCTCCGCGGCCGCGTTGCTCTCCTACGACATCCCGCACTACGCCCCGTGGGGCTGGCGGGTGAGCCTCTACACGTGGACGAAGAGCATCGCTGCAGGTGCGTTCATGGTGGCGATCCTGTTCGCGTTCACCGGGCTGATGTCGTGGGACGACCCGGTGACCCGCTACGTCGCACCGGTGCTGGCGCTGGTGTTCCTCGGCATCACGGGCGTGCTGTTGATCTGGGATCTCAAGCATCCGTTCCGGTTCTGGCTGATCTTCACCCGGCACCAGTGGCGAAGCTGGCTGGTGCGCGGATCGTTCATCATCGGCGCCTTCGGTGCCGCGGCGTTCGCGGCGCTGGTGGTGGGCGTGCTCGACATGCGGACGAGTCAGCAGGTGATCGGTGTCATCGGGGCGGTGACGGGCTTGGCGACCGCCGTCTACACCGCCTACCTCTTCGCCCAGGCCAAGGCACGCGACCTCTGGCAGAGCCCGCTGCTCCCCGCACACCTCGCGGTGCAGGCAGTCCTGGCCGGCTCGGCCTCGCTGTTGCCGTTCGAGGTGGCGAATGGCGACGACTCAGCAGTCCGCGCTCTGGAGATCGTCCTGGCGATCTCTGCGATCGCCCACCTGCTGCTGGTGTGGAGCGAGACCACGTTGCCGCACGTGACCGCGCACGCGCGGCTGGCCGGGCACGAGATGACCAGTGGCAAGTACGCGACCTACTACCGCGTCGGGCTGGTGGGCGTGCTCGTCTCGGTCGCCGCACCCGTGATCGGTGTGGTCGCGGTCCCGTTCGCCCTGATCGGCCTGCTGGCGCACGAGCACGCCTACGTCCAGGCCGGCCAATCCGTTCCACTGGCTTGAGGAGGAAGACCCGATGCCGTCAAAGAAGGCCAACCGCGTGTCCCTGACGGAGCGGGCTCGCCGAGTCTCCGCGGCCCGCAAGGACGTCGAGGCTCGTGGCGAGACGTTCTACCAGGGCGCGAGCGGCATCCATCTGGCTGCCTTCCCGCCCAAGGAGCGCTGGGACGACTGGGTGGACCTGGACTCCCGGGCGTGGCCGCGCCGCGAGGAGCACCACTACATGCTGGTGCCCACCACCTGCTTCAACTGCGAGTCGGCCTGTGGCCTGCTGGCCTACGTCGACCGCGACGACCTTCACGTCCGCAAGTTCGAGGGCAACCCCGAGCACCCCGGCAGTCGAGGGCGCAACTGCGCCAAGGGCCCGGCGACGATCAACCAGGTCACCGACCCCGACCGGATCCTCTACCCGTTGCGTCGGGTGGGGGAGCGCGGCGAGGGGCAGTGGGAGCGGGTGTCGTGGGACGAGGTGCTCGACACGCTCGGCGAGCGGCTCCGCAAGGCGATCATCGAGGAGCGCCAGAACGAGATCATGGTGCACATCGGGCGCCCCGGTGAGGACGGCTTCACCGAGCGGGTGCTCGCCAGCTGGGGCGTGGACGGCCACAACTCGCACACCAACGTCTGCTCGAGCGGGGGGCGAGCCGGCTACCAGTTCTGGATGGGCGCAGACCGCCCGAGCCCGGACCACGCCAACGCCAAGGTGATCTACCTGATCAGCTCGCACCTGGAGACCGGGCACTACTTCAACCCGCACGCCCAGCGCATCACCGAGGCGCGTGCCAACGGCGCCAAGGTGATCGTGCTCGACACCAGGCTCTCCAACACCGCGACGCACGCCGACCACTGGCTCTCGCCCCAGCCCGGCAGCGAGGCGGCCATCAACCTGGCGGTCGCCCAGCACCTGATCGCCACCGGCCGCTACGACCGCGAGTTCGTGCGGAAGTGGTGGAACTGGCAGGAGTACCTCGAGGCGTGCCGCCCCGACCTGCCGGCCACGTTCGAGGCGTTCGAGGCCGAGCTGGCCACGATGTACTCGGAGTTCACCTTCGAGTACGCCGCCCAGGAGTCCGGCATCGACGCCGCCACGATCGCCGAGGTCGCGGAGACGGTGGCTCAGGCCGGCACCCGCTTCTCCTCCCACATCTGGCGCTCGGCGGCCGCCGCGAACCTCGGCGGCTGGCAGATCACCCGCACGTTGGTGCTGATCTCCGCCCTGCTGGGTGCGATCGGGACCGAGGGTGGCCTGTTCGCCAACTCCTGGAACAAGTTCGTCCCCAAGCCCATCTACACGCCGCCGCACCCTGGTGTGTGGCAGCAGCTGACCTGGCCGACGGAGTTCCCGCTGGCGCAGAACGAGATGTCGTTCCTGCTGCCACACTTCCTCAAGGAGGGTCGCGGCAAGCTCGACACCTACTTCATCCGGGTCTACAACCCGGTGTGGACCAACCCCGACGGCATGTCGTGGATGGAGGTGCTGACCGACGAGCAGAAGATCGGTTGCTTCGTCTCGCTCACCCCCACCTGGAACGAGTCCGCCTACCTCGCCGACTTCGTGCTGCCGATGGGGCACAGCTCCGAACGGCACGACACCCACTCCTACGAGCAGTACGACGGCCAGTGGGTGGGCTTCCGGCAACCGGTGCTGCGTGCCGCGCGAGAGCGACTGGGGGAGACGATCACCGACAGCCGCCAGGTCAACCCCGGCGAGGTCTGGGAGGAGAACGAGTTCTGGATCGAGCTGTCCTGGCGGATCGACCCCGACGGCAGCCTCGGGATCCGGCAGTACCACGAGTCCAAGGCCGAGCCCGGCACGAAGCTCTCGGTGGATGAGTACTACGGCTGGATGTTCGAGAACTCCGTGCCCGGCCTGCCGGAGAAGGCAGCCGCCGAGGGCCTCACCCCCCTGGAGTTCATGCGTCGGTACGGCGCCTTCGAGATCACCAAGGGCCAGGGTGCGGTGTACACCGCACAGATCCGAGACGAGGAGCTGGAAGACCTCAACGTCACACCGCAGGGTCGGGTCTTCACCGCCACGGAGAAGCCCCCGGTCGTGAACATGGCTCCGGTCGGTGCCCCCGGTCCCGACGACGACGGGCGCCGCCCGGTCGGTGTGATGGTCGACGGCGTCGTACGCACCGGTTTCCCGACACCGTCGGGCAAGCTGGAGTTCTACTCCTCCACCCTCGCGGGATGGGGGTGGCCGGAACAGGCGATCCCGGGCTACCTCAAGAGCCACGTGCACCCCGACGAGCTGGCCGAGGACCAGATGGTGCTGCTCTCGACCTTCCGGCTTCCCACCCAGATCCACACCCGCTCGGCCAACTCCAAGTGGCTCGACGAGCTGGCGCACACCAACCCGGTCTGGATCCACCCGCAGGACTCGGCCCGACTGGGCGTCGAGCGCACCGGGGACCTGGTGCGGGTGCAGTCCGACATCGGCTACTTCGTGGCCAAGGTCTGGATCACCGAGGGCATCCGCCCCGGCGTGGTCGCCTGCTCCCACCACATGGGTCGATGGCGTCCGGACAACCAGGCAGGTGGTGCCGGCGGCATGATGGCCACCGTCGACCTCCAGCGCGAGGGCAACGACTGGACGATGCGGCGGTTGCGCAACGTCGAGCCGCACGAGTCGAGCGACCCGGACACCCAACGGATCTGGTGGAGCGACACGGGCGTGCACCAGAACCTCATCTTCCCGGTGCACCCGGACCCGATCTCGGGCATGCACTGCTGGCACCAGGCGGTCCGGGTCGTCAAGGCCGGGCCCGACGACCGTGCCGGTGACATCAGCGTGGACACGAGCAAGGCGAGCGCGGTCTACGACGACTGGATGGCCCGCACCCGACCGGCTGGTCACATCTCGCCGGACGGGACCCGTCGACCGCACTGGCTGATGCGTCCGCTCAAGCCGAGCGCCGACACGTTCGCGCTCGACAGCGCCACGATCGAGACATGAGCGCCGCCACGACGTCAGAGGCAGCAGTCGAGCCCCGGGAGCGCTACGAGCTGCTCCGCGCCCTCGGGTCGGTGGTGTTGACCCCTCCGCCGGGCAACGAGCCGGTCTGGCACGCCCTCGGGCTGGCTCCGGCGACCGGTGCCGAGCACACCGAGGTCTTCGTGCTCGGTCTGCCACCGCACGCTGCCATCTACCTCGGGGCCGAGGGCAAGCTGGGCGGCGAGGGGCTGGACCGGGTGGGCGGGTTCTGGCGTGCGCTGGGGCTGAGCGCACCGGAAGACGCAGATCACCTGGGCGCGCTGCTGATGCTCTACGCCGAGCTCGGCCTGGCCGAGTCGACGGCCGGCAACGAGCGCTCGGTCGAGCAGCTGCGCACCTCGCGGCAGGCGCTCCTGCACGAGCATCTCTGGCCGTGGGTGCCGGCCTACCTGCGCGCAGTGTCCGACCTGAAGGTCTCCACCCTGGCCGAGTGGGCGACGCTGACCCTGGATGCCGTGATCGAGGAGCACGAGCGCTCCACGCCGGCGCCGTTGCTGCCGCTGGCGCTGCGGGAAGCGCCGGCGCCGCTGTCGGCAGAGGACTCGGTGGACGAGCTGCTGGACGCCATGGTCGCCCCGGTGCGCTCAGGGGTCGTGCTGAGCCAGCGGGACCTGCAGGCCGGTGCGGCCGTCGCCGGAGTCGGGTTCCGCCGCGGTGAGCGTCGTTATGCGCTCCGAGCCATGCTGGAGCAGGACGCGCCCGCTACGTTGGGCTGGTTGGCAGAGCGTGCCCGGGCCTGGGCGCAGATCCACCGTGAGCACGGTGCCGACCCGACCACCGACTGGTGGAGAGCCAGGGCAGAGTCCACCGCGACCGTCCTGGCAGCAGCCCTGGAGGGGGAGCAGTGAGACGACAGCGAGACCGCGACGCCATCGCCGAGGCGGTGGGCAGCGTCCTGGACCCGGAGCTCGAGCGACCGCTGGCCGAGCTGACCATGGTGCGCCGCGTCGACGTCGACCGACGCGGGGACGTCGAGGTGGAGATCGCACTGACCACCGAGGCGTGCCCGATGCGGGACCGGCTGGCGCGTGACGTCACTTCCGCCGTACAGGCGGCCACGGGCGAGGTGGACGTGCGGGTCGAGTTCTCGGTGATGAGCGAGCGGGAGCGCCGCGACACAGCGGCCCGCTTCATGGTCGAGGGCCACCAGGTCGGCGCCACGAACGCGAACGCCATCTACGCGGTCGCCAGCGGCAAGGGCGGTGTGGGCAAGTCGACGGTGGCGGCCAACCTCGCGGTCTCCCTCGCAGCGCAGGGCAAGTCGGTCGGTCTGCTCGACGCCGACGTGTGGGGCTACTCGGTGCCGCAGCTCTTCGGCGTGCACCAGAGCCCGGTGGCGCTCTACGAGACGATGCTGCCGGTGCAGGCGCACGGTGTGCGGCTGATGTCACTGGGCTTCCTGGTCGAGGACGAGACCCCGATCGTGTGGCGCGGGCCGATGCTGCACAAGGCTCTGACGCAGTTCATCCACGAGGTGCACTGGGGAGACCTCGACGTCCTCATCCTCGACCTGCCACCCGGCACGGGCGACGTCACGTTGTCGGTCCTGGAGCTGCTGGAGGAGGCCTCCCTGCTGGTGGTCACCACGCCGCAGCCTGCTGCCCGCACCGTGGCGACCCGGGTCGGGCTGATGGCCCGCGACGTCGGGATGCCGGTGGCCGGCGTGGTGGAGAACATGTCTGCGGCCGTGTGCGACTCGTGCGGGACAGAGAGCAAGCTCTTCGGCAGCGGAGGAGGGCAGCAGCTGGCCACCGAGCTCGACGTACCGCTGCTCGGTCAGGTGCCGCTCGACCTGGCGCTGCGTGAGGGCGGCGACCGGGGTGTTCCCGTGGTGGTGTCCGCACCCGGCTCGCCTTCGGCGCGGGCACTGGACGAGGTGGCCTCCCGGTTGCGACCGGTGCGCCGTTCGCTGGTGGGTCGTTCGCTGTCGCTCACGCCGGTCTGATCGCCGTCTGACCTCCGACGTGCACGGGCTGGTCCATCCACCGCAGCTGTGGGGACCGGATCAGGTTGGTCGTCGTGGCCGTTGCTGGTGGGCGCGACGGGACAGGCCGACGAACGTCCTGGCCGAGCCGAGCAGGGGGCGGCCCGCGGGCCAGACCGCCTGCAGTGCGCGCCGCAGGTCGAGGCCCTCGACCTGCACCGCGACCAGATGACCGAGCTCGAGAGCGTCGGCGACGGCAAGGGAGCTGATCACCGCCGGCGCCAGGCCGTTCTGGGCTGCCGCCTTGATGGCAGTGGTGGAAGACAGCTCCATCATCGGAGGGGCGAGGTCGACCTTGCCCAGGGTCTGCTGCATCGCTCGGTCCAGGGTCCACCGGGTGCCTGAGCCCGGCTCCCGCTGGATCAGCGGGGTCTGAGCGAGCTCGCGGGCGGTGACCCGGGCAGTGGGTCGTGCCCACGGGTGGTCTCGTGCGACCACCACGAGCAGCTCGTCACGAGCGACCGTGGTCGCCCGCAGACCGCTCGTGCGGGGTAGCCCCTCGACGTACCCGAGGTCGGCCTGGCCGGTGGTCACCCGACGCGCCACCTCGGTGGAGTTCGCCAGCTCCAGCGCGATGGCCAGCTCCGGATCCTCTCGGTGGGCGGTCATCAACCAGGCAGGCATGAGGTACTCGGCCACGGTCATGCTTGCGGCGATGCGGAGCCGGGCCTGAGCCTGTCCTCGCAGAGCCTCCACCCCTCGCTCGAGAGCGGCCGCGGACTCCACGACGTCACGAGCCCACTCCACGACGAGGCTGCCGGCCCCGGTCAGGGCGGACCCGTTCGTCGTGCGCTCGATCAGCGCGACCCCCAGCAGGCGCTCCATGCGCCGGATGCGCGAGCTCACCGCAGGTTGGGTCACGCCGTGCTCCTCGGCCGCTCGTCCCATGCTTCCGTGGCGTGCGACGCTCAGCAGCATGTCCATCGCCGCCAGGTCCGGCACGTGGGGGGAGAGTGGCATGGGGCGACTCTAGGGTCCCGTCCCTCCGATGCCGACGGTGAACGCGCCGTGGCTCAGGCAGGAGGTACGACGCCGGTCACATCCACACGTCGGCAGGTCTCGTCGAGGTGGCTCCACGCCGCGGCGGCCACCCCACGCCACCAGGCATCGACGCTGCCGTGCCCGGTGACCCTCAAGGCGTTCCCCTCCACCTGGACGCTCCACCCGTCCGAGACCCAGCTTCCCCGGGAGCACGTCACTGGCAGGTGGGGACGCAGCAGTCCTCCCAGGTCGGAGGAGATGTAGGACGGGCGGTCCGGGGGCGACGCGGCCACGAGCTCGTGGAGACCCGTCACTCCGGTGAGCACCAGAAGGGAGTCGATCCCCGCCGCGGTCGCTCCTCGGATGTCGGTGTCGAGGCGGTCACCGACCATCAGAGGGCGCTGGCCACCGGTGCGGGACAGCACCTCGTCGAAGAGGCCGTAGTTCGGCTTGCCGGCCACCAGTGGCTCCCGGCCCGCGAAGTCGCTCAACAGACGCACCAACGCCCCATGTCCCGGTCCGAGGCCGAAGGCGGTCGGGACCGTCATGTCGGTGTTGGACGCGACCCAGGGAACCCCGGTGCGAAGCAGGATCGCCCCGCGCATCAGCTCCTTCCAGGTGAGCTCCGGCCCGAATCCGGTGACCACGGCCACCGGGTTGTCCTGGGTCGAGGTCACCGCCTCCAGCCCGCACTCGTCGAGTGCCAGGTGAACTCCCGGGCCAGCCAACGCCAGCACCCGCGCGCCGGGCTCGACGAGACGTTGCATGATTCGAGCAGCCGCCTGGGCCGAGGTGAACACGTCCTCGTAGGTCGCAGGGATGCCCAGGCGGTCGAGGTGTGCGGCTACCGCGTGGGGCGGGCGAGCGGCGTTGTTGGTCAAGAAGGCGCGTCGGAGCCTCTTGGCGCTGAGTGCGGCGAGCGCCTCGGGTGCGCCAGGAACCGCAACAGATCCGCGGTAGACGACACCGTCCAGGTCGAGCATCACGAGATCGTGGAAGCGGCTCAGCGGCTCGTCGGTGGACTTCAGCACCCCACGCCTGCCTGCTCGAGCAGCCAGTCGACCACGGTGGGGTCGTCGAGGCCCGTGCCGATGTGTGCAGCCGCGGACAGGTCGTGCTCGACCGTGTAGTCGTTGGTGACGGCGACGCAGCGCAGACCGGCCGCAACCGCCGCGCCGACCCCCGCCTCGGAGTCCTCGATCGCAACGCACTGCGAGGCCCGGTGGCCCGAGCGTCGCAGCACCTCCAGGTAGACCGCAGGGTCGGGCTTGAGGTCGTGCACCTCCGACCCCGTGAGAACGCTCTTGAACTCGACCGTGCAGAAGTGTCGATCCAGCAGGGGTTCGACCCAGTCGCGAGAGCCGGTGGTGGCCACGTGGAGCTCCACTCCGGCGTCGCTGAGCTGCTCGAGGACCTGACGCGCACCCGGGCGGGCCGGTACGGCGCCGGCCTCCACCAGCTCACGCATGATGTCGGTCTTCAACGAGTGCAACCGGTCCGCCAGCTTCCCGGCATCCTCATCCGTTCGTCCCTGAGACCTCAGGTAGTGGACCAGCCGGGGTCGACCGCCGGTGACCGAGAGCAGCCCGCCGTACGTGGCGACGTCCCACTGGTCGCTCATCCCCAGCCGCTCGAAGGCGCGATTGAAGGCGATGCGATGGCCATCACGCTCGCTGTCGACGAGGGTGCCGTCCACGTCGAAGATCGCGGCCACCAGACGCGCGGACGTCACGACCCCACCTCCCCGAAGCCGTAGTCGACGGCGGAGTAGGCCCCCAGCCGATCGAGACGATGGGTGGAGTGCAGCTCCCGGATCGTGCCTGACTTGGACCTCATCACGAGGGAGGAGGTCTCGATCCGTCCTCGCGCGTACCGCACCCCCGGCAACAGCTCGCCGTCCGTGATGCCGGTGGCGCAGAAGAACACGTTGCTGCTGCCCACCAGGTCCACCGCCGTGAGAACGGCACCGAGGTCGAGGTCGGCCTCGTGGGCCCGTCGCCGCTCGTCCTCGGAAGCCGGTTGCAGCCGACCGTAGATCTCGCCCCCGAGACAGGTGAGTGCGGCTGCTGCGATCACCCCTTCAGGCGTCCCGCCCACCCCCATCAGCATGTCCACCCCGGTGCTGGGACGAGCCGCCATGATCGCCCCGGCGACGTCACCGTCGGGAATGAACCGGATCCGTGCTCCGGTCGCGCGGATCTCCTCGACGAGCGCGTCGTGGCGCGGCCGCTCCAGCACCACGACGGTGACATCTCGCGGGCTGCCGCCCTTGGCCTTCGCGACCGCGGCGACGTTGTCCGCGACAGGAGCGTCGAGGTCCACCACTCCCGTCGCGTCGGGACCCACCACCAGCTTGTCCATGTAGAACACTGCCGACGGGTCGTACATCGCGCCCCGGGGTGCCACTGCGATCACGGACACGGCGTTCGGCTGACCCTTGGCCAGCAGCGTGGTGCCGTCGACGGGGTCGACGGCGACGTCGCAGCCGGGTCCGCGGCCGCTCCCGACGGCCTCACCGTTGAACAGCATCGGAGCCTCGTCCTTCTCGCCCTCACCGATGACCACGACACCGTCCATCGTCACCGAGGCGATCAGGGCGCGCATGGCGTCGACCGCGGCAGCGTCACCTCCTTCCTTGTCGCCACGACCAGCCCAGCGCCCGGAGGCCATGGCAGCAGCCTCGGTGACACGGACCAGCTCGAGCGCGAGGTTGCTGTCGGGCGGCTCGTGCCTCATGCCGCATCCCGCCGTGCCGCGAGCAGGTGGTAGAGCAGGATCAGCTGGGTGAGGGCCAGCGGTTCGCTTCGTTGGCCCTCGGCGATCCGGCCCAGGCCCATCAGGGGTGCCGCCCTCGACTCCGAGCTCGGACCAGATGATCTTCTCGAGCTGCCGTGCCTCCTCCACCGATGCGTGGCCGTGGATGTGAAGGCAGTCAGTGGGCGTGCCATCGGCGTCACGCATGATCTTGAGGTGCATCGCCGTCCGGTTGTCGTCGGTCAACACCGAGGAGAGCGACGGGTGCTTGATCGTCGGACGCAGCAGCAGCTCGGCGGACAGCGGCGTGCCTGGAGGATCGTCACGCGTCGGGATCGGGGCGAACCGCGCCACGATGTCGGCGTGCCGTCGCTGAGGCCGGATGTAGGCCTCGGACTCGGGCTCCCTTCGCTCGAGGTCGGCGACGACCTGTTCCGGGGTGTAGCCGCGCTTGCCACAGTCCCGATCGATCTTCCACGTCCGCCGGATCTCCTCCGGTGGGTCCAGGAAGGCGGTGACGTCGAAGCAGGCGCGTGACAGCTTCGTGGCCAGTGGATGGAGGCCCTCCACGATGACGAACTCACGAGCTTCGACGTAGACGGGCCTGGTGAAGCTGCCGGTGGCGTGTTCGTACACCGGCTTGAGGATCGGTCGGCCGAGCGCCAGGAGCTGCAGGTGCTGCTCCATGATGTCGAGGTGGTTGCAGTCTGGGTGCAGGGGCGTGAAGGGCTTGGACTTGCGCTCCTCGCGGTCGTACCGGTGGTAGTCGTCGACGCAGACCGACGTGCACCGGTCCTCGCCGAGTGCTTCGACCAGTCCCTTGGCGAGAGTCGTCTTGCCGGCCGCCGAGTCGCCTGCGATCGCCAGCATCACAGGGCGGACCGCGCCGGGCTCCGAGCGGGTCATCCGCAGGGTCTTGTCTGGCATCACGCCTCCTGGTGAGAGAAATCTGATTGGCTCCCGAGCAGCTTGCGGACCTGCGCGGTGATCGGCTCGGCGCTCAGGCCGAAGTGGGCCTGTACGGCGTCGCCCGGCCCGGACGCTCCGAACTCGTCGATACCGATCGGCAGGTTCACCAGGCCGCGCCAACCGGAGGTGACACCTGCTTCGAGACTGATCCGGGGCACCGAGCGGTCGGGCTGGTAGGTCGACCGATCCATCGCGGAGACGACCCGGGCCGTCACGCCCACGTCCTGGAGCCTGGTGGCGACCTCGGCGGCGAGGGCCACCTCCGAACCGGTGGCCACGATCTCGACGTCGACCTCTGCAGGCTCCGGCGTCGAGGATCTGTGGGGCGGGACCGACTGCCGGGTGAGGATCAGCGCCGTGGGGCCGTCAGTGCGTTCGAGAGCGAGCCGCCAGGCCTCGACGGTCTCGCGTCCGTCTGCTGGTCGCAGGACCTGGAGGCCAGGGATCAACCGCAGCGACTCCACGTGCTCGACCGGCTGGTGGGTGGGACCGTCCTCGCCGACGGCGACCGAGTCGTGGGTCAGCACGTAGATCACCGGCTGCCTCATCAGGCATGCCAGCCGCAGCGCGGGCCGCAGGTAGTCGCTGAACACCAGGAACGTGCTGCCGAACGGACGGAAGCCGCCGTGCAGGGAGAGTCCGTTGAGGACCGCTGCCATCGCGAACTCACGGATGCCGAAGGAGATCCCCGAACCGGCGAAGTCGTCGCGGGTGACCATGGTCGTGGTGGTCGCGGTCCCTGTGGACCCGGCGAGATCGGCCGAACCACCGACCAGCTCGGGCAGCGCGTCGGCGAGCGCGGACAGGCAGTCCTGCGACGTCTGGCGCGTCGCCCGCACACGGTCTCGGTCCACCGGGGCGAGGGTCGCGCCCAGGTCGTCGGGCAGCCTGCGCTCCCAGGTTCGGCGGAGCACCGCGGCTCGCCGCGGCGCCGTTCGCTCGAAGGCGGCGTGAGCCTGCAGCCACGAGGAGCGCTGGTCAGCGCCTCGGCGAGCCAGGGCGCTGCACGCCTCGGCGACGTCGTCGGGAACCGAGAAGGGCGGCAGCGTCCACCCGATCGCCTCCTTGGTCATCCGGAGGACGTCCTTGCCGAGAGGGGAGCCATGGGCCTTGCTCGTGCCCTCGACACCCGGTGCACCGTGTCCGATCACCGTGCGAACCCCGATGAAGCTGGGTCGTGTGTCGGTCTTCGCCGCGCGGATCGCCTCGTCGATCGCCGTGACGTCCGTGCCGTCCGAGACCGACTGCACGTGCCATCCATAGGCAGCGAACCGAGCGAGCTGGTCGTCGCTCGTGGACATCTCGGTGCCGCCGTCGATGGTGATGCCGTTGTCGTCCCACAGCACGACGAGCCGGCCGAGGCCGAGATGGCCGGCCAGTGACGCGGCCTCGTGGGACACACCCTCCATCAGACAGCCGTCGCCGACGATGGCGAAGGTGTGGTGGTCGGTGACCTCGGGATAGCGGGCGGCGGTCATCCGCTCGCCGAGCGCGAGACCCACTGCCATGGCGAGACCCTGTCCGAGTGGTCCGGTGGTCGTCTCGACGCCAGGCGTGTGTCCGAACTCGGGGTGGCCGGGTGTGCGGGAACCCAGCTGCCGAAACGCCTTCAGCTCGGCCATCGGCAGGTCGTAGCCGAACATGTGCAGCAGGGCGTAGAGCAGGGCCGATCCATGACCGGCAGAGAGCACGAAGCGGTCCCGGTCCGGCCAGTTCGGGTGCTGCGGGTCGTGGCGCAGATGCCGGCTCCACAGGACCCACGCCATCGGCGCAGCCCCCATGGGCATCCCGGGGTGTCCGGAGCTCGCGGCCTCGACCATGTCAGCGGCAAGGAACCGGATGGTGGCGATGGCCGACTCGTCGGTGGCGGGGTCGATGCAGGCCCCGAACGGCTCGGTCAGGGTGGTCATGCGGCCTCCTTCGTGCGTGCCAGCGAGCGGAGCAGGTCGCTGGCTGCGCGTTTGCCCTCGCCGAAGCCGTACAACCAGGAGCCGCTGATGAACACGTCCGCTCCCGCAGCGGCGGCCCCGACGATGGTCACGTCCGTGATCCCGCCGTCGACCTCCAGCTCGATCGGCAGTCCGCAGTCGTCGATCATGCGTCGCAGCTGCGGTGATCTTGGGCTCGACCGCCGAGATGTAGGCCTGGCCACCGAAGCCCGGGTTCACGGTCATGGCCAGGACCATGTCCGTCTCGGCGAGAACGTGCGCCACCTCGGTCGCCGGAGTGTGCGGGTTCAGCGCGACGCCGCTTCGCGCGCCCAGGTCCCGGATCCGGCCCAGGGTGCGATGCAGGTGGGTGCACGCCTCCGCATGCACGATCACGAGCTCGCAGCCCGCGTCGACGTACCGCCCGAGGAGCTGGTCAGGGTCGGCGACCATCAGGTGGGCCTCGAAGCCGACGCTGCTGTGCTGCACGGGCCGCAGCGATCACGTCGGCACCGAAGGTGAGGTTGGGGACGAACACGCCATCCATCACGTCCCACTGGATCCGGTCGACACCTGCGGCACAGAGAGCGGCCACTTCAGCTCCCAGGTTCGCGAGGTCGGCAGGGAGCACGGACGGAACGATCAACGGTCGGTTCGGTGTCATCTCACGGCCTCTCTGGTCGAGGCGACCAGTCCAGCGTGTCGATCCGTCGACGCACTCACCCTTCTGGGTGGCAGCCGGGGTGAGATCTCCGCAAACCGGATGTCGCACCCCTACGATGGGCCGGTGCTGCCACCCCTGCGCCTGGTCCTCGTCGACGACCACGAGATGGTGCTGCAGGGCCTGCGCGCCATGCTGGAGCACTTCCCGGACGAGGTCACGGTGGTTGCCTCTGCGAGGACCGCCGAGCACGCCCTGAGGCTGGTCGCGGAGGAGCTGCCGGACATCGTGCTCTCCGACGTCCGCATCGGTGGCGAGAGCGGGCTCGACCTCTGTCGCGAGGTGACCTCGCGACACCCAGGCGTCAAGGTCGTCATGCTCACGGTCTACGACGACGAGCACTACCTCTTCCAGGCGATGCGTGCCGGCGCAGCCGGCTACATCCTCAAGCGCATCGACGGTGGTGAGCTGGTCGAGCACCTGCGCCTGGTTCGCGACGGGGAGACCGTCATCGACCCGCTCCTGGCCGGGCGGGTGGCGCTCTCCGCTGCCCGGCTCCAGGCCGGAGAGTTCTGGCCCGGTGCACACCTGGGGTTGACCCAACGTGAGTCGGAGGTCCTGGACCTGGTCGTCTCGGGTCACTCCAACAAGGCGATCGCAGCCAAGCTCGTCGTCAGCGACGACACCGTGAAGACGCACATCCGGGCGTTGTACCGGAAGCTGGGCGTCACCGACCGCAGCGCTGCGATGGCGGTGGCACTTCGAGAAGGCCTGTTCCGGTGACTCTCCACCCCACGGCACACGGAGCTCGCGACCCTCCTGGAGGCGGACGGGGTCGTGGTGCTGGGCGTCGACGGGTCAGATCTGGCCGTCCACGAGGTGTGGCCGACGAACCCGTCGGTCGCCCCGCTCCTTCGGATCCCCATCGGCTTCGGGGTGACCGGCCTGGTCGCTCGCAACGCGGAGCCTGTGCTGCTGGAGGCGGACTCGCCCCGCAACCCCATCCACCGGCAGCTGTTGGGCCTGGAGGAGGGACAGACGATCGCGCGCCTTTGCCTTCCGGCCCTCGGGGTGCAGGACACCGTGGCAGGCGTGCTGGCCTTCCATCGCTCCCCGGCGCGTCCGTTCAGCCGTCAGGATCTGGCACTGGCCGCGCCACACGCCGCACTGATGGGGCTCGCGCTCCATGCAGATCAGCTGTGGCGTCAGGCGCACCACCACCGCAGTGAGCGCGACCGGCTGATCGAGGCTGCCATCTCCGCCCAGGAGGCAGAGAGACGGCGGATCGCCCACGATCTGCACGACGGGGTGGCCACCGCCCTGGCATCGATGTCCTTCCAGCTGTCCGCGGCGGCGCTGTCGGTCTCCAGCCTTGCCGCCGCAGACGGGATGCGCGAGCGCGCGAGCCTGGCCGAGAGGGCGAAGGCCGAGGTCAGCTCCGCTCGCGTGCTCGCCGATCTGGCCTACCAGCAGACCCGTACCGCCATCTCGGGACTGCACAGTCTCGTTCTCGGCGACCTGGGACTCGGTGCCGCACTCGAGTCCCTCGCACACATGGCGACGGGGGACCGCGCGCCGACGCTTGATCTGGTGGTCGATCCGGACGAGTCGTTCCGCGACGTCCCTGATCACGCGGCAGCGGCCCTGTTCCGGATCGCGCAGGAAGCCATCGGGAACGCCGTCAAGCACGCGCAGGCCGATCGCATCGTGTTGTCCTTGAGACGAGTGGGGGACTCAGTCGTGCTCGGCTGCACCGACGACGGCGTCGGGTTCGACCCGGAGGAGCGACGTACGCAGCGCGTGGACGAACATGCCCCAGCACTTCGGCCTCTCCTCGATCGCCGAGCGGTGTGCCCTCGTCGAAGCGGCGCTCCGCGTCGAGTCTATGCCGGGCCGCGGCACCACGCTGCTGGTCGAGCTGCCGCTCCAAGGACGGGCCGAGCGGCCTGGGTGATCTCGTTCAGCGCAGGGACGACGCGGCCCGTTCGCAGTTGGCCAGCAGCGCCCGGTGTCCTTCGGGTACCAGACGGGCCTGTCCCTGCCACGCTGCGAGAGCGTCGCTGACCAGAGCCCGACCGAACGAGAAGGTCAGGGCCCAGGGGGCACCGCCGACGTGGTTGAGCTCCTCGAGGAAGGCGCAGGCGTCCTTCGAGCTGTGACCGCCCGAGAGGAACGCGATGCCGCTCACGGTGTCCGGGACCGACTTGCCGAGGACGTCCCGGGTCACGGTGGCCACCGTGCGCGCCGAGACCTGCTGGCAGGCCAGTCCCGGTGCCACGAAGTTCGGCTTGAGCACGATGCCGTGGAGGTCGACCTCGGCTGCCTGTAGCTCCTCGAACACGGTGGACAGCGCCAGGGTTGTCGCCTTGGCGGTCGCCACCAGGTCGTGCGCACCGTCGGCGAGCACCTCCGGCTCGACGATCGGCACGATGCCGTGCCGCTGGCACTGCTCGGCGTAGCGGGCGAGTGACTCGGCATTGACACGTGCGCTGTGCGGGGTGATCGTGTCGACGTCGAAGACGGCCCGCCACTTGGCGAATGCAGCCCCGCGCTCGGCATAGGAGGCGAGTCGCTCGGAGAGACCCTCCAGTCCTCTGGTCAGCAGGGCGCCGTCGGTGCCCTCCAGGGGAACGGTGCCGGTGTCGACCTTGATGCCGGGCAGGATCCCCAGCTCATGTGCGGCGTCGGGGAATGCCCGACCGTCCGAGAGCTCCTGCCCGAAGGTCTCGTCGCACCAGATGATCCCGCTGATCGTGTCCGCGAGCCCGGGGGCGGTCAGCAGCATCTCCCGGTAGTCGCGTCGACTGGTCTCGTCGGCGATGACGGACTGGGCCTCGAGGCGTCTCGACATCGTGACGATGCTCTCGTCGGCGGCCAGGATCCCGCGGCGCTCCCCCGTGAGTCGGTGCGCCGTGGTCGAGAGCTGCCGTGCTTGTTCGATGACTGTCATGGTCGTCCTCTGCTAGTGGCGGTATCCGCCACCGTCCAACCTCCTGGCTCAGCGGTCCTCACCCCTGCGGGGGATCTCCGGTGTGAAGGCCGCGCTGCCGGCGAGAGACGCGCTGCTGACGTAGCTGAGGAACAGGGTCGTGGCCGCCGAGGGAGCCGGCCCGGTGGACAGGTGCCAGGGACGTTCCATGGGGGTGCCCGGTATCGGGTACGTCGTCAGGTCCCCGGCGCGGAGCAGGTCGCGCACCGCCTCCTCGTGGGCCAGGGTGATGCCCAGACCCTCGCGGGCAGCGGCGATGACGGCGCCCGAGGTGCCCAAGGTCAGCAGGGGCGGCGTGAGCTGGAGCTCCGTGAGCAGGGACAGGGTCGCGGTGCGGGTGCCAGAGCCCTCCCCGGTGAGCAACCACGTGCTCCGGCTCGGGTCCGCTCCCGGTCGTCCGACGACTGCCAACCGGTTGGGGCGGCGGGCGTGCGTCTCCAGGCTCGATCCCATGGGCGGCCGTCCGGCGAGCACGACATCCACCTCGTGGTGCGCTGCGCTGGCGAACAGCTCGTCGCGCGGAAGCACGGACAACGAGAGCTCCACCAATGGATGGCGCCGCACGAAGCCCGCCATCAGTCCAGGCAGGAGGTACTCGCTCGCGGTCGCGACGGCCCCGATGCGCAGACGGCCTCGGTCGGCCTGTCGCACGGCCGCGGTGGCCTCGTCCAGCAGCCCGAGGAGCGATCGGGAGTAGGTCGCAAACGTGTCGCCGGCGCTGGTCGGCCTGACGCCACGGCCGTGCTTGCCGAACAGCTGGGTCCCCAAGGCGTTCTCGAGGGCCGACACCGCTGTCGAGACCGCCGATGGCGTGACGTGCAGCCGCTCGGCCGCGGCACTGACGCTGCCGGCGTCGTGCACCGCGAGGAAGGACTTCAGCCGGCCCCACGTGGCCGCGTCCGGATGAGCGGAGGTCATCTGCACAGTTTAGTCATTGCTCAACGGAATACGCCAAAGACTCGCTTGTCCCTCAACAATCCTCGATCAAGACTGAGGACACGAAACCGACGTCGAGAGAGGAACACCGCCCATGACGGTCACCGAGAAGGGAACGCGGCCCGAGCTGGTCGCCGACGAGTCCGAGAAGCCGCGGGGCCGCTGGACCCCAGGCGTGCAGAGCTACGCCGGCATGGGCTACTGGAACCCCGACTACGAGGTCAAGCCGACCGACATCCTGGCCGTCTTCCGGGTCACCCCGCAGGAGGGGGTGGACCCGATCGAGGCTGCTGCGGCGGTCGCGGGGGAGTCGAGCACGGCCACCTGGACGGTGGTGTGGACCGACCGGCTGACCGCGAACACGCACTACCAGGCCAAGGCGTACCGAGTCGACGAGGTGCCGGGGCGCCCCGGTGAGTACTTCGCCTACATCGCCTACGACATCGACCTGTTCGAGGAAGGATCCATCGCCAACCTGACCTCCTCGATCATCGGCAACGTCTTCGGGTTCAAGCCCCTCAAGGCGCTGCGCCTGGAGGACATGCGGATCCCCGTGGCGTACACCAAGACCTTCCAGGGACCCGCCCACGGCACCGTGATGGAACGGGAGATGCTCAACAAGTACGGCCGACCGCTCCTGGGCGCGACCATCAAGCCCAAGCTCGGGCTGTCGGCGCGCAACTACGGACGCGTGGTCTACGAAGCCTGCCGGGGTGGTCTCGACTTCACCAAGGACGACGAGAACATCAACAGCCAGCCGTTCATGCGCTGGCGCGACCGCTTCCTCTACTGCATGGAGGGGGTGAACAAGGCGACCGCCGAGACCGGCGAGCTGAAGGGCCACTACCTCAACGTCACCGCCGGGACCATGGAGGAGATGTACCGCCGGGCGGAATTCGCCAAGGAGCTCGGCAGCGTCGTGGTGATGATCGACCTCACCATCGGGTACACCGCGATCCAGTCGATGGCCCACTGGGCCCGGCAGAACGGCGTCCTGCTCCACCTGCACCGAGCCGGTCACTCGACCTACACCAGGCAGAAGACCCACGGTGTGAGCTTCCGCGTGATCGCCAAGTGGTGCCGGCTGATGGGGGTCGACCACGTCCACGCGGGCACCGTCGTGGGCAAGCTGGAGGGTGACCCGGCCACCACCCGCGGGTTCTACGACACCCTGCGGGAGGACCACCTGCCCAGGAACCTGGAGAACGGCATCTTCTTCGACCAGGACTGGGCCTCGATGCCCGGGGTGATGCCGGTGGCCTCCGGTGGCATCCACGCCGGGCAGATGCACCAGCTGCTGGACCTGTTCGACAACGACGTCATCCTCCAGTTCGGGGGAGGCACCATCGGTCACCCGTTGGGCATCGCGGCCGGTGCCGAGGCGAACCGGGTCGCCCTCGAGACCGTGGTCAAGGCACGCAACGAGGGTCGGGACCTGCTGCGGGAGGGGCCGGACATCCTCAAGAACGCCTCGAAGACCTCGCGACCGCTCGAGGTCGCTCTCGCCACCTGGGGAGACGTGACCTTCGACTACACCAGCACCGACGCGCCGGACAGCGTGCCCACCCCCACCGCGACCGCCTGAGGAGTCGACCCATGAAGCTTCGCCACGGAACATTCTCCTACCTGCCCGACCTCACCGACGAGGAGATCGGCGACCAGGTGCGCTACGCGCTCAAGCAGGGCTGGCCGGTCTCGATCGAGTACAGCGACGACCCGCATCCCCGCAACGTGTACTGGGAGATGTGGGGCCTGCCGATGTTCGACCTCACCGAACCCGACGGGGTGCTGACCCAGATCAACGAGTGCCGGGCGACCTTCCCGCAGCACTACATCCGGGTGCTCGCCTACGACGCGTCCCTGGGCCGCCAGACGACGGCGATGCACTTCCTGGTGCACAGCCCCGACTCGGAGCCGGGAATGCTGCTGACCCGCATCGAGGGCCAGGACCGCACCCAGCGGTACGGCTTCACGCCGTACTCGACCCAACGCCCCACGGGGGAGCGGTACTGACCGGTTCCGTGCACCCCGTCCATCTGCAGAGCCGAAGGAGGATGTCGGATGGCCCACACCGAGTTCGGGCACTACCGGCCCGGTGCCGAGGGTGTCTCAGTCGTGGAGACGCCCGCACAGGTCGGCACCCAGGGTGAAGTGCAGGAGGCCGCGCAGGACGCGGCCCAGAACGACAGCGGATCGGCGGAACCGGCCGAGCTCGAAACCCTGGCTGACGACGCCGAGCTGGACCTGTCGCGAGACGAGGCGGCCGGTCGGGTGGAGGAGACGCTGGCCAAGCTCGAGAGCGAGCTGGTCGGCCTCGGGCCGGTGAAGCGGCGGGTGCGCGAGATCGCCTCGCTGCTGCTGGTCGATCGGGCCCGGCACCGGTTCGGGCTGTCGTCGTCGCAACCGACGCTGCACATGAGCTTCACCGGTGGGCCGGGCACCGGGAAGACGACGGTGGCTCTGCGGATGGCCGAGATCCTGCACGCGCTGGGCTACATCCGGACGCCGCACATGCACACCGTCACCCGCGACGACCTCGTCGGCCAGTTCATCGGCCACACGGCACCCAAGACCAAGGAGGCGATCGCGCGCGCGGCCGGTGGTGTGCTCTTCATCGACGAGGCCTACTACCTGTTCCGTCCCGAGAACGAGCGCGACTACGGACAGGAGGTCATCGAGATCCTGTTGACCGAGATGGAGAACGAGCGCGGAAGCCTGGTCGTGATCTTCGCCGGCTACCCCGACCGGATGGCCACGTTCTTCGCGGCCAACCCGGGGTTGTCCTCGCGGGTGCCGCACCACATCGGGTTCGAGGACTACACCCACCCCGATCTCGTGGAGATCGCCGACCTCATGGTGGCGGCTGAGAACTTCCGTTTCGACGACGAGGCTCGTCAGGCGTTCTCGGAGTACCTGGAGCTGCGGATGAAGCGGCCGCAGTTCTCCAACGCGCGGAGCGTGCGCAACGCAGTCGAACGAGCCAGGTTGCGCCAGGCCCGCAGGCTGGTGGAGCTCAGACGCCCTCTCACCCGTGAGGACTTGACGACCTTGCGCGCGGAGGACATCTACGGCTCCTCGGTGTTCGAGGTCGCGGCCGACCAGGCGGACGGTGACCAGGAGCCCTGACCGTCCTGGTCTGGACCGTGGTCGCGAGGCACCTGCAGACCCTTGCCAACAGACATCTCCGGACGCCAAGGTGAACGACGGAAGGCGTTCTTGGTCCCCAGGGGCTCCGCGCCGCTGTCGGGGACGCCGCGGAGGGCACCGATGGCTGAGCTACCCCTCGTGCTTGCGGGTCCTGTCCTGCGCCGCGTGGACGCTGAGCGGGTGTCGGTCTGGCTCGCCCTCAGCAAGCCGGGATCGGTCACGCTGAAGGTGTTCCGGGGCCGCGCCACGTCCACCGGCGACGGCACGGCCGACCTGCCGGAGGTCGGTTCGAAGGAGCAGGCCACGCGCTCCTGTGGTGCCAACCTGCACGTGGTCGTGGTGGACGCCGAGGTTGCCGGAGCACCCCCGTTGACCCGGCACTCCTACGACGTCGTCGTCACCGCAGACGGGCAGACCCAGGGGCTGAGAGCGCTGGGCATGCTCAAGGACGGCAGCACCACCGCGGTGCCCAGGGCTCTCATGCTCGGTCACGCGACAGACGTGCTGCCCAGCTACGTGACGCCTTCCCCTGACGTCGAGGGCCTGCGCATCGCCCACACGTCGTGCCGGAAGTCCAACGGCCCGGGCCCCGATGCCCTGGCCTGGCTCGACGACCTGGTCAAGGAGGGGATCTCCGACCTCGATCGGGCGCCACAGCAGCTCTTCCTGACCGGCGACCAGATCTATGCCGACGACGTGGGCGCAGTGCTGTTGCCGATGCTCTCGGAGCTGGGCCGCGACCTCGTCGGCCCGGAGAAGCTGCCGGTGGGCGCGGAGCGGCTCGACGCCACGCTGGCGAACTTCCCGGCACTGCGGCGACAGGACACGGTGCGTGCCCTGGGGAAGTTCACGACCACGGACGGGCACAACCACCTGCTCACCTACGGCGAGTTCGCGGCGATGTACTGCGTGGCGTTCAGCCCGGCGGCATGGCGCACACTCCCCGAGGCGGAGGACCTGTTCACTGAGCCGCCGACGAACCAGGCCGAGACCCACGCGACGCTGTGGGAGGACACCTACGGCACCACCGAGGACTGGAAGACCAAGACCGACAAGAAGGGCCACAGCCACCTCTCGAAGGCGGTCGAGGAACGGGCCCGCGTCGAGGTCTGGCGCGACGCGGTGCCCAAGGTCGCGCGGGTGCTCGCCAACGTCCCCACCTACATGATCTTCGACGACCACGAGATCACCGACGACTGGAACATCTCCCCGCGTTGGCGGATGCGCGTCACGAACAGCGACTTCGGACGCGCGGTGATCCGCAACGGGCTCCTGGCCTACACGGTCTTCCAGGGGTGGGGGAACGACCCCAGGACCTTCCGCCACGACACCGTCCTCGACGGGCAGGGCAACCCGGTGGAACCGCCGGAGAGCCAGCGACATCCCAACGAGCTGCTGCTCGCTGCGGTCAGTGCGATGGCCGGGGCCCTGGCCGAACCTGGCGTGGCCCTGCTGGACAAGGTCGACGGCCTGGTGGGCCTGGCCTCCGCGAGCGCCGTGCCGAAGGCGGTGTTCAACTACGAGGTCCCCGGGCCGACGTACACGGTGCGGGTGCTCGACACCCGCACCAGGCGCACGTTCGCCGGGACCGGGAACGCCCCACCGAAGCTCCTGGGGACCAGCCTGGACGCCCAGCTGCCGGCCGGGCCGTTCACGGACGGACGCGAGCTGCTGGTGGTGATCTCACCGGTCCCCGTGCTGTTCCCCCGGATCTTCGAGTCGATCGGCCAGCCGGGTGCGGCGATGTACTTCGACCTGGACACCCACATCCGGGGCAAGGAGAAGGCGAAGCCGGGCAAGGTCACCGGCCTGGTGGGCTCCGAGCACAAGGACATGGAGGGCTGGCGCGCCGACGAGGTCCACCACGAGCAGCTCCTGCGCAGGCTGGGGGGCTACCGCCGGGTGGTGGTGCTGTCCGGTGACGTCCACTTCGCCAGCACGCTGTTCCTGGACTACTGGGGCAAGGACGACCTGACGCTCGACTCCCGCATCGTGCAGTGCACCGCCTCGGCGGCCCGCAACCAGCCGAGCGAGAAGATGCGCGGCCTCCTGCGGACGCTGCGCATCGGCCAGCAGCTGCTCCGTGGCCTGCCCTGCGAGCGGATCGGGTGGGACGCCGAGCACGGGGTGGTGCTCCCGGGTGGTGCCTCGATCCGGCCGGGTCGACGCGGTCGGATGCTGCGCAAGCCGTCGATCCTGCCGGCCCAGGGCTGGCCGGCGGGGACCACGGTCAGCAAGCCACCGGACTGGCGCTGGCGGGCCGAGGTGGTGCGTGACGAGCGGCCGCGGACCGCCCTCCCGGCCGGTGCCCCCGAGGTGCCGGTGCTCACCTGGGTGGGCACGCCCGACACGCTGGCGGCCTACACCGACATCGCGGTCAAGCACGCGCACCTGGCGGCGGCCCCCAAGGATCCGCTGCGGCTGATGGTGTTCCGCAACAACTACGGGCTGGTCTCCTTCGTCAGGGACGGCTCGGACTACCGCGTCTCGCACACGCTTCTCTCCAGCGCGGACGACGAGACCGGCGACGCGTTCACCGAGCACACCGTGCCCTTCGCCCCGAGCCCCGCGCCGGCAGCGCCCGTGCTGAGGACAAGCTGATGGCCGAGGAGAAGAAGAAGGAGTCCAAGAACGTCTTCCAGACCCTCCTCGGCTGGGCCAACGACCTGCACCAGTGGCTCGCAGAGAAGCTGGCCGACGAGCAGATCCGCAACGAGATCCTGCTCGATCTCGGGCTCGACCCCACGGCAGCGCAGGTGCCGCCCCCGGCGGTCGAGGGGTCCGCCCAGCAGCAGAAGATCCACGAGCTGATCGGCAAGGAGGCCGCGAACCTCGACAAGGAGGCGCTGGCGCAGACCATCGCCGAGATCAAGGCGCTGGTGACGACGTTGCAGGTGTTCGCCGAGTCGGTGAAGACCGACGGGACCGACGAGTGGGACGTCCTGTGGCTGGTCTTCAAGGTGTGGGTCGCGGACTCGCTGCGCGTGCGCAACCCCAGCGGGTACGCCCTCTGCGTGATCCTCGGGATGGTTCTCGAGGAGGACGAGATCATCGCTCAGCTCGACCCTGCGATCGTGTCCAAGGCGTTGCGCGGCGAAGCCGGTGCTGCCGAGGCCGACGCGCTGGTCGACCGTCTCTCCGCTGCGGCCGCCGGTGTGGTCGTCGGGTTGGACCGGCTGGTCGCACCGATCGGCGGAACCATCGATCCGATGTACGGCTGGGACCCCGAGCCCGGCTCGGACGTCGAAGCCGTCATCGTCGCCTCACGTGCCCTCAGTGTCGCCTTCGACATCGGGAGTCCGACCAAGCCGATGCTCACCGTGATCCCGGTCCCGAGGGCCCACGGCGGTCCGGGCCTGATGATCAGCATGGGAGCCGAGCTCGAGCTCGTGCACGACGTCGGATCGGTGCAGTACGCCACCTCGATCGGCGCCAACGGAGCCTTCGCGCTGTTCTTCCGGTTCAGCTGGGACGACCCGGACTTCCAGGCGTTCGGTCCGGCGCTCCCGTCGGTCGACATCGAGGTTCGCCCCCGGCCACCGCAGCCCGGTGAGGAGGAGCCGGAGGACCAGAAGAAGCCGTTCCTGGTCTTCGGCTCGGCGGCCGGCAGCCGCTTGGAGATCGGCAGCTTCTCCTACGGGGTGGAGGTGGGTGCAGACCATGCCGGGTTCAAGGCGCACCTGCGCGGGGGCAAGCTCGTCATCGCCCTGTCCGACGGCGACGGGTTCTTGTCCAAGCTGCCGGGAGGCGTGGTCGAGGTGCCGTTCGAGCTGGGCCTGCTCGGCGACACCAGCCACGGGATCCGCTTCGACGGCGGCACCGGGCTCAAGGTCGACCTGCCGGTGGCCGCCTCGCTGTTCGGGGTGTTCACGGTCCAGTCCCTCGCGCTGGAGCTGAGCCTCGGAGCCGAGCCCGTCCTCGAGATCCGGGGCGGCTTCTCGCTCCAGCTGGGGCCCTTCCAGGCCTCGGTCGACAAGATCGGCACGGCCATCGACCTCGGTGCGATCGCGCACGGGATCGACGACGTCGGCGACCTCGTCAGGTTCCTGCCGCCGAAGGGGATCGGCCTCGCCCTGGAGGTCGGTCCGCTCAAGGGCGGGGGCTACCTCTACATCGACCCCGTGAAGGGGGAGTACGCCGGGGCGCTGGAGCTCAAGGCGCTGACCTTCAGCATCAAGGCACTGGCGCTGGTGACGACGAAGCGACCCGACGGCTCGGACGGCTGGTCGCTGCTGGTCTTCGTCTACGCACAGTTCGACATCCACATCGCCTTCGGCATCTTCTGGTCGGGGGTCGCCGGGATGGTCGGACTGCACCACCGTGCAGACCTCGACGCCCTGACGGCCGGCATGAGGACCGGGGCCCTGGACGACATCCTGTTCCCGGAGAACCCCGTTGCGGACGCGCCCCGGATCATCAACCGGTACAAGCAGCTGTTCCCGGTCGAGCCCGACAGCCTGCTCGTCGGCCTGATGGCGGAGTTCTCCTTCTCCAAGCCCGCGATCGTCTACGCGCGGATCGGCTTCGTCTTCGAGGTGCGCAACGCACTCGGCGGTCAAGCACCCGCAGAGCTGACCCGGGTGATCCTGCTCGGACAGGTCCTGGTGCAGCTGCCGCCCAGGGACCTCGGGGTTCCGGCGATCGTGAAGCTCCTCGTCGACGTGGTCGGCTTCTACGACGCGCCGGACAAGTTCCTGCTGATCCGCGCACGGCTGCGTGACTCGTTCGTCGGCATCGAGGGCTTCGCCAAGCTGAACCTGACCGGCGAGATGGTGCTGGCCATGCGCTTCGGGGACGAGCCGTCCTTCGTGCTCTCCGCCGGGGGCTTCCACCCCGCCTTCAAGGACGTCCCACGTGGCGTGCCCGACAAGCTCGACCGGATGGCCGTCTCCTTCGGGATCGGGCCGCTGAAGCTGCGCAACGAGACCTACTTCGCCATCACCAGCAACAGCGTGCAGGGCGGTTGGAAGATCGAGCTCTCCGCCGACATCGAGGTGGCCTCGATCAGTGGCCACCTGTCCTTCGACGCCCTGCTGTTCCTGAGACCGAGGTTCTGCTTCGTCGCCGAGCTTCAGTTCCAGGTCAAGCTCGAGGCCTTCGGCGAGGACATCGCCTCCGTCCGGGTGGTGATGACCCTGCAGGGTCCGGGGGAGTGGCGGGCCAAGGGGCACTTCAGCTTCTCGATCCTCTGGTGGGACTACGAGATCGGCTTCGACGAGCACTGGGGCAGTGCTCCGGCTGTCACCGCCGACGCGGAGAGCGCGGCGTCGACGCTGCTGCGCGAGCTGAAGAACCCCGACCGGATGCTGCCGGGTCAGCCGATCGGGGGCAATGCGCTGGTGACCCTCGCCAAGACCCCACCCGGCCTGGTCCTCGCTCACCCACTCGGGTTGGTCACGGTGGCACAGAAGGCCGTGCCCATGGACGTGGAGATCGACCGGCTGGGGTCCACCCCGATCACCGAGGTCAAGGCGACCTTCGGCATCGAGTCGGTGATCGTGGGGAGCGGTGCCGCGGCCGCGTGGTCCACGGTGACCGACCACTTCGCTCGCGGGCAGTTCATGGAGCTCACCGAGCAGCAGAAGCTGGAGGGGCGCTCCTTCGAGACCTTCACCAGCGGTGTCGTGATCGGTGCCACGGACTACCGCGTGCCCACCGGTGGTGTGACGGTCCCGGCCGACTACGAGGTCCAGATCCTCGAGCCGGAGCCCGAGCTGAACCTCTACTTCAAGGTCGCCTCGCGCTACCTCGAGGCTCTCGCTCCCGAGACGGCGATGGCACTCTCCGGCTTCGGTGCCGCCGCCCTCTCCGTCAGGGCAGCCTCGGAACAGCTGCACCCCGGCACGGTCAAGGTGGCCATCCAGGAGCCGCCGCTGGTGGTGGTCGAGCGCCTCACCCTGGCCGAGCAGGTCTCCGTGACTGCGGGACCGGTCTCCTCCGAGGCCATCGCCTCCAAGGTCGCCGGCACCAGCGGCGGCCTGGTCGTCGAGGCGTTCGAGGTCGTCCGATGAGCGCGACCGTCTACCGCTTCCTGCCCTGGTCCCGGCGGGGGCTCTCCGCGGCCATCCCGGACACTGCCAGCGGCGCGGCGATCCCCGCTCGCGCCCGGGTGGACGTCACGGTGATGGTGGCAGGTGCGGGACCGGCGCCGACGTCGGCGACCCTGCACGGTCCCGGCGACGTGGTCGGGCTCGACCCTGCGGTCGTGGTGCGCACGATCCCGCGTCCCGGGTCCACGAACGTCGAGCCCAACTATCTGGCCACCATCGACTTCGACCAGCCGGAGCTGCCGTGGTTGTTCACCCCCATCGGGGTGCCCACGTCGGGCCACCTGCCGCCGTGGCTCGTCCTCGTGGTCGTCCGGGACCGGCCCGGCGTCTCCGTCTCGGTGCCGCAGGGCCCGGGCCTGCCGGTGCTCCGGATCGACTCCGGGGCGGCAGGCGAGCTGCCGGACCTCGAGGACTCCTGGGCGTGGGCGCACGCCCAGCTGCTCGACGAGGACTCCGGCCCGACGGCGGCGGCGGTCGGGCAGGCGCTGGCCGACCACCCGAACCGGAACGTCTCCCGGCTGGTGTGCCCCCGACGACTGGAACCCGACGCGCGCTGGATCGCCTGCGTCGTACCCGCCTTCGACGCCGGCGTCGTGCGCGGACTGGGTCAGGAGCCGGCTCCTGGGGACCTGTCGCCGGCCTGGACGGCACCTGACAGCGTCCTGCTCCCGGTCTACCACCACTGGAGCTTCCAGACCGGGCCGCAAGGAGACTTCGAGTCGCTCGCCCGGCGGCTGAAGCCGTACGAGGCCAGCGCCCGCATCGGACGGGTGCGGATGCACATCGGCGACGCGTCGGGTTTCGTCGACCTGCCGGACGGCGACCCGGACCGCTTCCTGGACATGGACGGCGCGCTGCAGGCCCCAGAGGTCGCGCGAACGACGGCGGACCCACCGGTGCCGGACCCCAGCCTGGGCGAGGTGTCCGGGGTCATCCGCAACAAGCTCCAGGCAGTGGGGGCGCTGCTGGCCGACGCCGCGGACGGAAAGCTCGACGGAGAGGCCACTGGTGAGTCGGAGGCCCTGGGGCCACCGGTGTACGCCGGTGCCCACATCCGACGCACGACGGTCGGGGACGGCGACGACGAGTGGTTCCGGGAGCTCAACCTCGACCCGCGCTGTCGGGTGGCGGCCGGTCTGGGTGCCGAGGTGATGCGCAAGTTCCAGGAGGACGTGATGGAGGCCGCGTGGCAGCAGGTCGGTGACGTGATCGCCACCGAGTCGGCCCTGTCCCGCGCCAGGCTGAGCCTGGAGGTCGGCCTCCGGTTCCACGCCCGCCACCTCGAGCCGCTCCCGGTGGGACGTCTGCTCCAGCTCACCGCGCCGCTGGCGGACCGGACGCTCGTGGGCGCTCGGAGCCTGCCGGCCGCCGTGGCCCCCACCTCGTTCCCGGACCGGGCGAACGACGCCGCCATGCGTCGCTACACCTCTGCGCGGGGGCGGGTGCTGGCCGGGGTGGCGCGGCGCGCCGGGTCCGTCGAGGTGACGACCGCGGTGCGCAGGGCGGGCGAGCGGCTGGTGTCGAGCCTGGCCGAAGGGCGTGCCGACCTGGACGCCACCCGCTTCGCGGTCCCTGCGCTGGACGGACTAGGTGTCACCATCCCGTCCGCGGGGGCCGACGGGACGGTCAGCCTGGAGCGCCTCGGCGTGGCTGTCACCGTGGATCGAGCCGGGGCCACCGCCCTGCGGGCTGCGTCCCGGGCGCTGTCGACCACGACGTTGCCGCCGACCAGCGAGCTGGTGCGCCCACGCCCCGACCTGCGTACGACGGGGATGGTGACCTCGGTCCACCTCGGGGCCGCCCGGACCATCGCGGGAGCCCAGCTGGAGGGACGACTGGTCGGGCAGCCGGCCGGTCAGGCTGCCCAGCTCACCGACCTGCTGACCGGGTCCTCGGAGGGCGTGCTCGACCTCGTGCTCACCACGGCAGGTGAGCGCCCCGGGGGAGCGGGGTTCCTGATCGAGGCGGGTGGATCCATCGTCGTGCGACCGCTTGCGGTGCGCGGTGGCGGCGAGGTCGTCGTGCTCACCCGCACGGGGCGCCCCAACGTGACCATCGCGCGACTGGACGATCGTCTGCACGGGGGAGCCGGAGAGGTGGGGGAGCTGATCGGGCGGCTCCCCGCCGGGTCGATCGCCCCGCTGACCGTGCGTCCCGGCGGGGTGCTGGTGGAGCCGCCAGTGGTCCGGTTGCGCCCCGGGGCGGGCGCCGGCGAGATCGCCGTGCTGCCCGGTGGTGGTCAGCTCGGCCACGGGGGTGTGGTCGTCGCCCCCGTCGACCCTGGCATGACCGTGACGATGCCGCCCCTGGTCCTCGAGCCGGCGGCGATCAGTCGCTTCGAGGTGGCGGTCGCGGAGCTCGGCCGACGAACCGTGGCCGCCGAGGACGCCGTGGTGCCGCACCTGGTCGCCTTCCCGATCTCCGAAGCCGTCTCCGCCACCCTCGTGCGCAGCGACCCGCGCACGGTCCACCCCGCCCGGCTGGACACCATGATCAGGATCGCGGACCACGGGCTGGCGGCGCTCCTGGCCGACCCCACCCTGGTTCCGGAGTGGCGGCTGCCGCGGCTCTTCGACCGCGTGATGACCTACCCCGTCCTGGAGCTTCCCGCCTACCAGTACCTCGTGGCCTACGACCGTGACTGGTTCTGTCCCGGTGTCGACGAGGTGCCCCCGGACTCGGTGACCCTGCTCGAGACCAACCCCCGCTTCATCGCCGGGTTCATGGGGGGCCTCAACCACGAGACCAGCCGGGAGCTGCTCTGGCGGAGCTATCCCACGGACAGCCGCGGCACGCCCTGGCGGAAGTTCTGGAAGCGGACCGACGCCCGCCCCGACATCGACGAGATCCACACCTGGGGGCCCCGCGGAAGCCGCAGCGACCTCCCCGTGCAGACCACGGACCCGCTGGGCAACCTGGTGCTGATGGTGCGCGGAGAGCTGCTGCGCCGCTACCCGCGCACCAACGCGGTCGCGGTGCGCGCCGTACGCGCCGGGAACGGGCCACAGCGACCCAGCCTGGCGCCCGAGGACCTGCTCTTGCCCGTGTTCGCCGGCCAGTTCGACCCGGACGTGTCGTTCTTCGGCTTCCCGCTGGTGAACCGCGACCTCACCGACGGCGAAGGGTGGTTCTTCGGACTGATGGAACCGGTGACCGAACCACGGTTCGGGTTCGACGTGACCCCCACCAAGGACCCGCCGACGAGGTGGGACGAGGTGGCGTGGGACCAGGTCGGCGTCCTCCCCGGCCAGCAGCTCACGCACCGGAAGCTGAGCGGCGTGCCCATCGGGGGATCGGTGGGCCAGGCCGACGGTGTCGCGGCAGCCCTCTTCCAGCGGCCGTTCAAGCTGCTCGTGCACGCGCGCCACCTGGTGAGGGGGATCTGATGGCCGACCCGGACATCGCCGAGGAGCTGCGGGTGTTCGCGCGCGGCCGCGACACGGTCGCCCGTCACGACCAGGCCCTGGAGAAGCTGCTGCTGTCGCGGGCGGCGCTCGTCGAGCGACGAGCCAGGCTCCTCGAGACGGGCGACCAGACCCGCGCCGAGAACCTGGCCGCTCGCATCGAGCGTGCCGAGGCCGACCTCGAGACGCGGCGGCGCGAGCGGGACAACCAGCTCGCCGAGATCGCCCGGACCGCAGACGGGTTGGTGGACCGGCTCACCCCGGAGATCCTGACCGCGACGCTCGACGGCGACCACCCGGTGGCGATGCTGCCGGTCCGGATCGAGACCCGCTTCGACGGGCCCACCAAGCTGCGCGTCCGGGTGTTCCCGGACCAGCTGCACGTGAACACCCACGACCCGGCCTTCACGCCCGACGAGCTGACCGCAGCCCAGTGGTACTGGACCGAGCGCTGGGCGGCCGGGCTGGACGACCTCGATGCCGCCACCGACGCCTGGCGGCGTCTCACCACCAAGTTCCGACCCGGTCGGGCGTCCTACCTGGTGTCGGCGATGCGGCCGGCCAACGCGCCCCTCGACGGTGCTCCCGCGTTCCCGCAGGTCCCGGCCCGAGCCTCCACGTGGAACCGGCCGCCGGTGGCGACGGCCCTGCCGGACCGGTTCTGCGTCGTGGGGCTGGCCCGCCAGGACGGTCAGTGGGTGGAGCGCTTTCGTCGGTGGGGGGAGCGGTCGGTGCCGGACACGCTGGCGGTCGGTCCGGACCCGCGGAACCTGAAGAGGGCCGCGACGCCGGGTGACCTGCCCGTCGACCAGGGCACCGCGTGGATGCACGACGTGCAGGCGGCCCGCGAGGCGGGAGTGCTGATCGAGGTCGAGGACGCCTCCCTGGCCGCGGGGGTGGAGCGGCTCGTGGTGCTCGGTGTGGACTGGACCCAGCGGCCGGAGCAGGCCGCCGCCTCGCTCGGCACGCTGCTGGAGTCCCAGCGCTACTCGGGCCACCTCGGGTTCGTGGGGCAGGGCACCGCGACCAACAACACCTCCGAGAGCCGCGCCGGCTTCACCAGCAGCGCCGACGAGGAGGCTGTCGCCCTCGATCCCGCCGCGGCCGTCGTGGCCGGGGACGAGTGGTCGGCCGGCGTACGCCTCGCGACTGCGCTCGGGCTGCCCGCTTCCTCGCTGGACGGGCTCCCCGGAGCCACCTCGCGCGAGCACGCCTGGTCGGCCGCGCTGACCGACGCGCTGTGGTGCGGAACGGCCGGCACCTACATCACCGACATGCTCGACCCGTTGGCCGCGGGCAACCCCCAGGTGGAGGCAGACCTGCGCGAGTTCACCCGCCGGCACGTGTTCGCCAGCGGCCCCCTGCCCGTGCTGCGGGTCGGCGCCCAGCCGTACGGCGTGCTCCCGGTCGTCAGCTCACGCCGCTACGACCCGGGCGGCGCTGCGGCCGAGGAGCTCGTGCACAGGGTCGCCTCCCTGATGCGGGGGATCGTCTGGCCCGCCGTCGCCGAGGTACCGCACCTGCGTCGGGCCGGGGAGGAGCAGGACGTCGACACGGTCCTCCTGCAGCTGCTCCAGCGGACGCCCGTCCCGTGGACGTTCCGGTTCCGGGCGATCACGGGTCCGTTCCTGCGCAAGAACATCAGCCAGCAGTGGACCGTGCTCAGCGACTGGCAGCGCACCTGGACCACGGCCATGTCCGCTGGGCTCGGAGTCACCCGCTCGACCCGGCTGATGGAGCTGACCCACGGCAAGGACCACCCGCTCCCGGTGCCCCTGGTCAAACGCCCGGATGACGAGGAAGGCCCGACCGGCTACCTGGCGGAGATCGCTGCGCTGACCCTGGACCCCCTGGGACGCACGGCGCTGAACCTCCGGGAGGACTCGATCGCCCTGCTCGAGGCGATGGTCGCCCACAGTGCGGTCGAGGAGCTCGACCGGTGCGCGCTCAGGACGGTCGCCGACCGCGTCAGCGTGAGCGCCACCGAGCTGGTGAACCTCGCGGCGCTCAGCCGACTCTCGATCCCGCCGGTCGAGTCCGCCCGCGTGGAGCCCGTGTCCGCTGTCCCGCCGGCAGGGCTCGACTTCCGCTCCGGACGACAGCTCGCGGACGCGGTGGTCCCGCAGGTCTCCCCGACGCTCCCGCTGGGCCAGTTCGTGACGACTCAGCTCGCCGAGCGGCTGGTGGACCTCACCGCCCTCCTCGGTGCACCCACCGACCCGGCGTACTGGCTGGCCCACCACCGCGAGGCGGTGCTGGCCCTGTCAGCCGCGCCCGCCGACGAGCTGGAGTGGGCGTTCCGCGGCTACCTCGATCTGCTCTCCACCCGGCTCGACGCATGGTTCACCGGCCTGGCGACCGCCCGGCTCGCCGAGCGTCGGGTGTCGACGCCGACCGGGGTGCACATCGGCTGCTGGGGCTTCGTCGAGGACCTCGGGCGCGACACCGGTCCGGCGGCGGAGAGCCTGGGCTTCGTGCACACCCCGTCGCTCGCGCACGCGGCGAGCACGGCGCTGCTGCGCAACGGCAGGTTGGCCAACCGCGGTGAGGACGGAGAGGTCTTCGACCTGCAGGTCACCTCCGAGCGGGTACGCCGCGCGCGCTGGCTGCTCGAGGGGGTGGCCCAGGGGCAGCGCCTCGCCGCCCTGCTCGGCTACCGGCTGGAGCGGGGGCTGCGCGAGAAGCGCCTGACCCTGATGCGCTACCAGATGCCGATGCGCCGGACCGCGCCGCTCAGCGGTCCGTCCGTCGCTCCCGGTGACTCGGTGGAGGTGCTGGCCGCCCGCGATGTGGTCGACGGTGTCGCCCTGCTCGACCGGTGGCGTGACGACCGCGCGGCGGTGCTCCAGGAGATCCGGGAGAAGTCAGAGGTGGGGGGCTCGTTCCCGGGCAACGACGAGCGCGATCTTGCCGGGGTCATCGACGACGTCTTCGACAGCTATGACGCGGTGAGCGACCTGCTCGTCGCCGAGAGCGTCCACCAGGCGGTGCTGGGCAACCTCGAACGGTCGGGGGCGGCCCTGGCCGCGCACGACCGGCACGGGCTCGCCCCCGAGCTCGACTTCATCGGCTCGCCCCGGTCGGGCGCCACGGTGGCCCACCGGGTGGCGATCACCTTGCAGGATGCGGCGTTGCCACCGGGCTGGCCCCGGGACGCGCGCGGCGCGGCTGAGCCGTTGCTCGACGCCTGGGCCGCGCAGCTCCTGGGCAAGCCCACCGACTGGGCCTTCACCGGTTCACTGGTCGACGCCGAGGGGGTGGCCACGGTGCTGTCCCCGGTCACGCTCGCGGATCTCGGGCTGGGCCCGCTCGCTGCGGCACTCGCGACTCGGCGTACCGGGCAGGACCGCCCGACCGAGCTGCAGCAGCGCATCGCGCTGGCGCTCGCCGACCAGGCCCCTGCCGGTGTCGAGGCGAGCCTCGAGCTCCATGACGAGGGGCCTGCCGGAGCGACCGGCGGTCTGGGGCTGCTCGAGACGATCGGCGAGTGGGTCGGCACGGTCGCCAGGACCAGTCCGCTCAGTGCGCACGACTTCGTCCCGGGCACGGACCTGGGTGCCGGACTGGGGTCCCCCGGAACGCCCGACCTCGTCGAGCTGGTGGGACGCGTGCAAGCCACGCGAGCAGCGCTGCGGGCGACGTTGGTCCGTCTCCGGGATGCCTCGACGACCCCCCAGCGGCTGCGGGCGCTCCTGGACGCGGTCGCCTTCGACGGCCCGGACGCGCTGCCCCGGGTTCCGGGCAGCCACCCCGAGGCGCTCACGGTGCTGGCTGCCCAGACCGATGAGGTCCGTGAGCGACTCCTCCTTCTCGACGAGCGAGCGGCGGAGGAGGCGAGTGCGCCACTGCCCGACGCCGAGGAGTCGCAGATGGTGCGTCACACCGAGCTGCTCCAGCTGCTTCTGGGCGCCGCCCAGCCGGTTCTGCCGCGGTGGCTGCTGGCCGACCCCGCGCCGGTCGAGGCGTCGTTGGGCGATCGTGGCAGCCTGCTCCGTGACGACGCCACCAGGACCGCCGGCTGGCTGCAGCGCTACTCGCTCGTGCGCCCCGAGCTCGAAGGCATGGCCGGGCTGATGCTGCACGCCGAGGTCGCAGGCACCGATGTCGCCGCCCAGCTGGGGGTGGTGCAGCTTCCGCACCGGGCGGGCGCGCCCTGGGTGGCGTTGCCGCTCGACACCACCGGCAAGGCGCCCGACGTGCGCAAGGTGCTGCCGCCGGAGGGCTCCGTCGCACTGGTGCTGCACTCGTGGGCCCCTTTCAACCCGCGCAAGTCCTTCGCCGGGGTGCTGGTCGACGCGTGGACCGAGACCATTCCGGCAGAGACCGAGACGACCGCGGTGACCTTCCACTACGACGCTCCCGGAGCCAGGGCTCCGCAGAGCGTCCTCCTCGCGGTGCACCCGGCCGCTCGTCCGGGCAAGTGGTCCTTCGACCTGCTGCTCGACACCGTGAACGAGGCCGCCGACCTCGCGAAGCTGCGGATGCTCTCCTCTGCCGAGCTGGCTCCGCTCGGGTCGTTCCTGCCTGCGCTCTACCTCGCTGACGACTACACCCATGACGTCCCGTCGCTCTCGCTCAAGGACCTCGTCACCCGGGCGGACGCCCTGGGTGTGCTGACGCGGTTCGCCGACGTTCTCGGGAAGGCCTGACCGTGCCCGACCTCAACGTGACCGAGCTGCTGGCCCGCGAGGCACAGCTCAAGATCCAGCCCTCGATCATCTCCTACTCCCGGCTCGAGCCGGTGAACCTGAGCAGCGGCGACCTCGGGCCAGGTCTGGAGATGCAGATCGCGGATCCGCTCTGGATGGTCGGCCGGCAGTGGCAGTTCGAGGAGCTGCGCGGTGAGGACGGTGGGTCACCGATCTCCGCCGAGGTGCACGGTGAGCGCGGGCCGCTCGCCCGGTTCCACCCCGGTTCGCTGTCGGGTGACCCGGATCCGCGCGCAGGGGCCGTGGACCTGCCGGGCGCCGAGCTCCCGCTCGAGGTCGCGGTCGAGGCCGAGTCACCCACGGTGCTTCCCGAACGGGTGCGCACCGAGATGGGCATGCAGCTCCTCCGGCTGGTGCGGGGGAGCGGCCTGCCCCAGGGCGTGACCCGCAAGGTCGAGCAGGCCATTCTCACCGAGTGGCCGCTCCGCGGGGAGCTGGACGGGGAGTCCGACCCCGTCGGCGCCTCCCGTCGTCGAGTCACCCGTGGGCGCGTGCCCGACGGATCTGCTGCCGCCGCGGACATGGGCGCCCGCCGGGGTCCCGGTGGGCGGGTGCGCAGTCTTCCGCCGTCGTTGCGCTCGGCAGCGGCCACCGACCCCCGGAGGACGGCCCTGCGCAAGCTCTTCGACCGGTGGCTGGCCTGGGTCGGTGCCTACGTGGCGGCGCCGGTCGGCAGCTCGTGGGACCCGCATCGCCTGGAGTACGCCTTCGGTGCCCAGGCAGTCCTGTCGAGCGGCGACGTCGTCCTGCGGGCCGACGAGTACGTCGGCGGCACGTTGGACTGGTACTCCGTCGATGCAGCCGCCGCCCCGACCCTCGGGGAGCCCACCGCCGCGGTCGCCGCGGAACCGATCTGGCAGCGGCTGATCCCCACGCCGGTGAAGTACCCAGGCATGCCCAGCGACCGGCTGTGGGCCTTCGAGGACGCCCAGGTCTACCTGGGCGGGACGAAGGCCGGTGCCACCGACCTGGCTCGGCTCGCGCTCGTGGAGTTCTCGCTCGTGTTCGGCAACGACTGGTTCCTGCTCCCGGTCAAGCTGGGCTACGGCGACGTCGCCCGGGTGCACCGGCTCACGGTGTCCGACACCTTCGGCGTCGTGGTCGAGGTCCAGCCCTCGCGGGACGTCGGTCGCAGCGGGTGGACCGTCTTCCAGAACACGCCGGTCGACGACCGGTCGTCGCTCGCGGACGTGTTCTTCCTCCCGGCGACGGTGCGCCACGCGCTGGAGGGTCCACCACTGGAGGAGGTTGCCCTGTTCCGGGACGAGATGGCCAACCTGGTCTGGGGCGTCGAGCGCATCGTCCAGGGCCCGAGTGGCGAGCCGGTGAGGCGAGGGCTGGTCGAGAGCCGGGTGCTGCGTCGGGTGGACCCGGAGGACCTCGAGGACGCGTCGATCGTCTATCGCCTGATGACCCCGGTTCCCGACCACTGGATGCCCTTCGTGTCGGTCCCGCTGCCCACCCAGGGCTCCCTGGCGCGGTTCGCCACGGAGCTGGAGCGTCGGCCGATGATCCCGTTCCACCGCGCCGGCGAAGCTCCGTTCGACGACTCCGACCTCGCCCATCCACGCGGCCTGATCCTGCGCGCGGATCCTGGGGGTGACGTCCGCACCGACCGGTTGCGGATCGCCGAGGAGGAGATCCCCCGTGACGGCGTCGTGGTCACGCGGCGCTTCCAGCTCGCCAGGACCAGCAGCGGCGGTACCGTGCTGTGGGTGGGCAGGCGCAAGCAGGCAGGGCAGGGCGAGGGCTCCTCGGGTCTGAAGTTCGACATCGCCGTGCCACCGGGAGGTTCGCGTGGAGACAGCTGACCTGGTCCGGACGCGTCGTGCGCTGCACGCCGTGGCCGAGTTCGTGCTCGCCGGCCCGCAGTACGCCGCCAGCGGCACCATCCGGCTCAAGGTCACGCCCGGAGGTTTCGGGACCTGTGCTGCGCCCGACCTGCGCGTGGAGGGAACCGACCTCGTCGTCGGGCGGGCGCGGTTCCCGTTGACCGCCACGTGCGCCGAGCTGGCAGCAGCCGTGGACGTCGAGGCCCGCGACCTCCGCGACGTCTATGCCGACGGGCCGGACCACCCTCTCGACGACCCGGTGTCGGTCGATCCGGAGGCGGTCGCGGTGATCGCGGAGGCCTTCGGCCGCGGCGACGCGGCGTTGCGCGCGCTCGCACCCGACGAGGACCCGGTGCTGTGGCCCGAGCACTTCGACCTCGGGATCACGCTCGACGAGGTCAACTTCGGCGTCTCGCCGGGGGACGGACACCTGGACGTGCCCTACGCCTACGTCGGCCCGTGGACTCCCCGCGAGGGGGACTTCTGGAACGAGGCCTTCGGCGCTGCGCGGCCACTGACCGAGCTTCCCGACGTCACCACCCTGATCCAGTTCTTCGAGCAGGGTGCGGCGCACGCCGCTTCGGACCCGGCCCGGCCGGCCTGACCGGGGACGGTCTGAGCCTTCGTACGACCTAGGCTTGGCCGGTGACACGGCGACTGGAAGAACTCGACTGGCAGCAGACCCCGATCGGCGCGATCAGCCTGCGCCGCCGCCTGGACAGCGTGCTCGGTGAGGTCTTCGAGGCGAAGCTTGACGACGAGTACCTGATGTCGACCGCCTTCACCGCCTCCGAGAGCGAGCTCAGCCGGGTCGGGCTCTCGATGCTCGACGGAGAGGGCTGGCGCGTCCTGGTGGGTGGACTGGGCCTCGGGTACACCGCGGTGACGGCGCTGGAGGACCCTCGGGTCGCGTCGGTGAACGTGGTCGAGGCGCTCGGGCCGGTGATCGACTGGCACCGACGCGGGCTGCTGCCGGTCTCGGAGGGGCTGATGGACGACCCGCGCACGGTGCTGACCCACGCCGACTTCTTCGCGGTCGTCGCCGGTCGGGCCGACGCGCCGGGGGTCACCGGTGAGCGGTTCGACGCGGTGCTCCTCGACGTCGACCACACGCCGAGCCACGTCCTCGACGAGAGTCACCGTCCCTTCTACACGGTGGCCGGCCTGGAGCGGATGCGCGAGTTCCTCTCACCGGGTGGGGTGCTGGGAGTGTGGTCCGACGACCCGCCCGACGACGCCTTCATGACCGCGCTGGGCCGTGTGTTCGTCGACGTCACGGCCCAGGTGGTCACGTTCCCGAACCCGCTCACCCGAGGTGAGTCGTCCTGCACCGTGCACCTGGCCCGACGCGCCGCCGGGTCGACGACCGAGTAGTCGCCGTCTAGTCCGACTCGGCCTCGACGAACGTGGTCGCCTCGACCAGGCCGGTGAAGAGAGCGACCGTCTCCCTGGTGGCTCTCCTGATCGTCATGGCAGTGAGGACGACCCGATGGCCACCGACGTCGAGGAGCCAGTAGCGATCGGTGGCCGGCCACGCCATGACGCGGCCCTCCGTGGGGCTGCCTGCCTCGAAGATCTGCAGCTCACCTGCCGGGGCGCACATTCCCTTGCCCGAGGGGGTCAGCTCCAGGTAGAGCCCGCGATGGCCGGCCAGCTCGACGGGGATCGGCTCGGTCGTGGTGGTGTGGCGCTGGGCGGCGAGCGCGGCAGCGAGGTCCTCCACGGTCGGGCCGAGGGGCGGGGACGACTCGTCGGGGTCGCACGGGTCCACCAGGACGCGCGAGGGGCTCCAGTACGACAGCTGTCCGAACCGACGCGGTCCCTGGTCGTTCCAGATCCACAGCTCGTGCCCCTCGAACCCCGCAGGGACGTCGAAGAGCGCCATCGGGGCGTCGGGGTCCCCGGCTGCTCTGAGAGCCCAGAGGCCCGGCCCGGACCTGTGGGACGCATCGATGACCAGGTAGTCGACGAGCGGCTCCGGCGAACGCGGCGCGACCCCTCCGGGCTGCCACGGCCACTCGTCCACCGTCTTGTCGCCCCTCCGGGGCGGTTCCTGCTGCTCCTCCAGGTCGGCGGGCCCGCAGGCGGCGAGCAGCACGAGCGATGCCAGCGCCGCGGTCAGCTCCCTGATCTGTCGCATGGTCTGCTCCCTCCGAGCCCAGGCCCGCCCGCTCGGTGGCGCGAAGCGGGTATCGATCGTCGTCCGGTCGGGTATCGGCGGGGTATCAGCGCCTCGGCAGTGGCCGCCAGGCGTGCGGTGCCGCGTGGTGGGCTCGAGGCGGCGGACTCCGGCGCGGACGGCCGGCTGCCGAGGACGAGCGCTCGTGGGCGGTGTCGGGGCTCCTGGTGGCAGCGGCGATACTTTGCGGGTGAACCAGGACGAGCTCGAGGTGGCACTGCGGGTCCTCGGTGAGGCGAGTGAGCTCGACCCGGCCGATCCCGCCTTCGTCGCTCTGCGCCGAGCCTCCGCGGGGTTCTTCAAGGCTGCCAAGGTCGAGCGCCGTCGCGTCCGCCGACGAGCGGTTGCGGCCACGGACCGCGCAGTCGTCGAGCTGACGGCCACCGGTTCGGCTGCGCGGATCGACGACGAGACCGCCGGACTGCCGCTCACCTCCAGTGCCAGGGGGGCGACGGCGGGCAGGCTCCTGGTCGCCCGCGCCTGCTACATGTGCAAGCAGAAGTACGCCGACGTCGACGCGTTCTACCACCAGCTCTGCCCCGACTGCGCGGCCCTCAGCCACGCCAAGCGCGACGCGCGCACCGACCTCACCGGGCGTCGCGCACTGCTCACGGGCGGCCGGGCCAAGATCGGGATGTACATCGCCCTGCGCCTCCTGCGTGACGGCGCCGAGCTCACCATCACCACCCGGTTCCCCCACGACGCCGTACGCCGCTTCGCCCAGCTCCCGGACAGCGTCGACTGGCTGCACCGACTGCGGGTGGTGGGCATCGACCTGCGCGACCCTGCGCAGGTGATCGCCCTGGCCGACGACGTGCGCTCACGAGGACCACTCGACATCCTGGTCAACAACGCGGCCCAGACGGTCCGCCGGTCCCCGGGCGCCTACGCACCGCTGGCGCGGGCCGAGCAGACGCCGTTGCCACCGGAGCTCCAGCACGAGAACGGTGGCCCGGAGCTGGCCGCGTTCGGGCACGCCAGCGACCTCCACCCGGCGGCGCTGGTCGGGTCGGTCGACGCGCACCCGGTCCTGGAGACCGAGGGTGCCGCGGCGGCTCGCCTGACCGCCGAGGCACTGACCGCCGGATCCGCGGACCTGAACCGGATCGACGCCGGTGGCCTCGTCCCCGACGTGGTGGACACGAACTCCTGGGTGCAGGGGATCGGAGAGGTCGGCGAGCTCGAGCTGCTCGAGGTGCAGCTGTGCAACCAGACGGCGCCGTTCATCCTGATCAGCCGCCTGCGCCCCGCCCTCGCCGCCTCGCCCGCACGACGGACCTACGTCGTCAACGTCTCAGCCATGGAGGGCCAGTTCGGGCGGCGCTACAAGGGCCCCGGCCATCCGCACACGAACATGTCGAAGGCCGCCCTGAACATGCTCACCCGGACCAGCGCGGGGGAGATGCTGGAGTCCGACGGCATCTTGATGACCGCGGTCGACACCGGCTGGATCACCGACGAACGCCCGCACCAGACGAAGGTGCGGCTGGCGAGCGAGGGGTTCAAGGCCCCCCTGGACCTGGTCGACGGGGCCGCCCGGGTCTACGACCCGATCGTCCGTGGCGAGGCCGGCGAGGACGTGCACGGAGTCTTCCTCAAGGACTACGTCACCTCGCCCTGGTAGGCCACCCGGCTGCGAGTGCCACGCGTCCTGCGCTTGGGTCCGCGAACTACGCTATACCCCCAGGGGGTATACGAACATTCAGTGGAAGGGAATCACCATGACGGGCAGCGGTGGAGCTGGCGGGGCCGGCTGGATGATCTTCGGTGCACTCCTGATGGTGGGGGTGGTGCTGCTCCTCGTCGTCGTCGTCCGGGTGCTGGGAGGCGGACTCCGTGGCGCTGGCAGCCGCGGTGAAGGGCCGAGTGGTGACTCGAGCCCGCCGGCTTCTCCGGCAAGGCGGCTCTTGGACGAGCGGTACGCGCGTGGCGAGCTCGGAACTGACGACTACCAGGAACGACTTCGGGTTCTCGGAGAAAGCCCCTGATGCAGCCGATCGACCGCAGGACCGCGCTCACCCTGGGTGGCCTCGGCCTGCTCGGCACGGCCGTCGGCGGCGGGGGCCTCTACTGGATGGGGTCGACCACGACGCTGGACGCCGTGACCGGTGAGCCCCTCCAGGAGCCCGGGGTGATGGCCAGTCGGGACGGCCTGCTCAGTGTGCAGCTGGAAGCGGCGACAGGGACTCATCAGATCGCCGGTCGCAGCGCCACCACGCTCGGCTACAACGGAGGACTGCCCGGTCCGACACTGCGCGTCAGGCCGGGCGACACGTTGCGGATCGACCTGGCCAACCGGCTCGAGGCGCCGACGAACCTGCACGTGCACGGGTTGCACGTCTCTCCCGAGGGCAACGGCGACAACGTCTTCGTCGTGGTCGATCCCGGCGACTCGTTCTCCTACGAGTACCAGCTGCCTGGCGATCATCCTCCCGGCGTGTACTGGTACCACCCCCACCACCACGGGACGGTCGCCGGGCAGCTGTTCGGCGGTCTCTACGGGGCCATCATCGTCGAGGACATCGACAACAGCGTCCCGGTGACTCGGGAGCGGGTGATGGTGGTCTCCGACATCAGCCTGGACGGGTCCGGTCAGATCCTCACCCCGTCCGACATGGAGCAGATGATGGGCCGTGAGGGGAGTCTGGTGCTGGTCAACGGCCAGGCCGCCCCGGTGCTCGAGGCCCGCCCGGGGGAGCGGGAACGCTGGCGCGTGGTCAATGCGTGCAGCTCCAGGTACCTCTCGCTGGGCCTCGACGGCCAGCTGGTGCAGCTTCTCGGGAGAGACTCCGGTCGGCTTGCGGAGCCGCCGACCACCGAGAAGGTCCTGCTTGCACCCGGGAACCGCGCAGACCTCGTCGTGACGGCACGCCGTGGCCGCAGCGTGCTGCGAGCCGAACCGTTCGACCGGGGCGAGATGATGGGTCGTGGTGCCGGGTCCCGCAGCGACCGTCCGGTCCATCTGGCGACGTTCGACGTGCGTGGCTCGACCCAGCGTGAGCTCGACCCGTTGCCCCAGCAACCCGCACCCCGCGACCTGCGGAGCAGCGAGGTCTCGCGCCGCCGGGTGCTCACGTTCCAGATGGGGATGGGCGGCGCCATGATGGGCGGCGGAGGCCAGCGGGGGATGAGGTTCACGATCGACGGCAAGGAGTTCGACGCCGACCGCGTGGACCAGGACGTCACGCTCGGCGCGATCGAGGAGTGGACCATCCGCAACGACAGCACGATGGACCACCCCTTCCACCTGCACGTCTGGCCGATGCAGCTCCTCAGAGTGAACGGCAGGCCGGTGACGAGTCCCACGTGGCTCGACGTCGTCAACGTCCCGGCCCGTGGGGAGGCGGCAGTACGCATCGCCTTCGACGACTACGGAGGTCGCACCGTCTACCACTGTCACGTCCTCGACCACGAGGACCGAGGGATGATGGGAGTCGTCCTCGTCAGCTGACTCGTCCTTGTCTGCCGTCGGGCTGCGTGCTTGTGTGAAGCACACCTGCCCGTGACCCACGTCACACGGGCGTCAACACCGTCGACGTCGGATGCTCCCGTCTCGGGAGTCGTGAGGAGTGCAGATGCCTGAGAACCGGATCGTTGTCTACAAGGGCCCCGGCGAGGTAGCCGTGGAGTCCATCGACTACCCCAAGCTCGAGATCCCCAAGGAGGTCGCGAGCGGGATGGGGATCAAGCAGAAGGCGCCGCACGCGGTGATCCTCAAGCTGGTGACCACCAACATCTGTGGCAGCGACCAGCACATGGTGCGGGGTCGGACCACGGCACCCGTCGGTCAGACCCTCGGGCACGAGATCACCGGCGAGGTGGTCGAGGTCGGCGATGACGTGCTCTTCGTCAAGGAGGGCGACATCTGCTCGGTGCCGTTCAACATCGCGTGCGGCCGATGCCGGATGTGCAACGAGGGCAAGACCGGCATCTGTCTGAACGTCAACCCGGCCAGGGCGGGCGCGGCCTACGGGTACGTCGACATGGGTGGCTGGCACGGCGGACAGGCGGAGTACGTGATGGTCCCGTTCGCGGACTTCAACCTGCTCAAGTTCCCCGACCGCGACGCCGCGCTGGAGAAGATCCTCGACCTGACGATGCTCTCCGACATCTTCCCCACCGGCTACCACGGCGCCTACACCGCCGGGGTCACCACCGGTTCGACCGTCTACGTCGCTGGGGCCGGTCCGGTGGGCCTGGCCGCAGCCCATTCCGCGCAGCTGCTGGGAGCTTCGGCCGTCATCGTCGGTGACATGAACCCCGACCGGCTCGAGCAGGCCCGGAGCTTCGGCTGCGAGACGGTCGACCTGAGCAAGGGCGACGACCTCGCGGACCTGATCGAGCAGATCCTGGGGGAGCGCGAGGTCGACGCGTCGGTGGACGCGGTCGGCTTCGAGGCGCGTGGCCACGGGGAGGGCGCTGAGGAGGCCCCCGCCACCGTGCTCAACGACATCATGTCGGTGTCCCGGGCAGGCGCGTCGCTGGGCATCCCCGGCCTCTATGTCACCGGGGACCCCGGCGGCATCGACGAGAACGCCCAGCAGGGGCAGATCGGGGTGCGACTGGGGCTGGGATGGGCCAAGTCGCACGTCCTGGTCACCGGGCAGTGTCCGGTGAAGCGGTACAACCGCCAGCTGATGAACATGATCCTCGCCGACAAGGCGCAGATCGCGAAGGCGGTCAACGCGGTCACGATCAGCCTCGACGAGGCTCCGCGGGGCTACCAGGAGTTCGACGCCGGCTCCGCCAGGAAGTACGTCATCGATCCGCACGGCATGGTGGCCTGACGCGCCCCGATCTCGTCGGCACCAGCATCTCCAAGGTCCCGGGACGTCTGGTCGTTCCGGGACCTTGGTCGGCCCCGGCGTCCCGGGGGTCCCGACTTCGAGGTGACACATGGCCCTGTCGATGTCGAGGCGCGCACGCGATCTTGGGTGGTCGGACCACGTTGTCGAGACGCGGTATCACCGAAGGGACACGTGCATGACCAGGGGCGCGGACGCGGAGTACGACGCAGACCCGGCGTTGGCCGGCTACGACAAGCACGAGCTCGATGAGCTCGTCGAGCTGCGCGAGGCAACGCAGGTGCAGGGCGAAGCGCCGCACCCGGTCGTCAGACCCGCGTGGCAGGAGGGCTATCCCTACGACAAGAAGATCGGTCGCCGCCCCTACGAACGGTCCAAGCGGGACCTGCAGATCGAGCTGCTCAAGCTGCAGATGTGGATCAAGGACACCGGCCAGAAGGTCGCCGTCCTGTTCGAGGGCCGAGACGCGGCCGGCAAGGGAGGCTCGATCAAGCGCTTCACCGAGCACCTGAACCCCCGTGGAGCACGCGTGGTGGCCCTCCCGGTGCCCACAGACGTCGAGAAGAGCCAGTGGTACTTCCAACGCTACGTCGCCCACCTGCCGACCGGCGGCGAGATCGTCCTGTTCGACCGGTCCTGGTACAACCGTGCCGGAGTCGAGCGGGTGCTCGACTTCTGCACGCCGGAGCAGTACCTGGAGTTCATGCGCTCCTGCCCCGAGTTCGAGCGGATGCTGGTGGACTCCGGGACCCACCTGATCAAGCTCTGGTTCTCGGTCAGCCAGGCCGAGCAGGCCGCTCGGTTCGCGTCCCGCTCTCAGGACCCGGTCAAGCAGTGGAAGCTGTCGGACACGGACCGCGCGAGCATCGACAAGTGGCAGGCCTACACCGAGGCCAAGGAGGCGATGTTCTTCTACACCGACACCCGGCACGCCCCGTGGACGGTGATCAAGAGCAACGACAAGAAGCGTGCCCGACTGGAGGCGATCCGCCTCCTGCTGTCGCAGTTCGACTACCCCGACAAGAACAGGTCCGTCGTGCGCAAGCCGGACAGGCTCATCGTGGGAAGGGCCAAGTCGATCCACGAGGTGGGCGAGTCGTCCAACCGGCTCTTCCCGAGACTCTGAGAGCCGCTCCTCGGAGGCCGCGCGGGGGACCCTGACGACGCGCGGGACACATGTGACTCGCCCGTAACCCCCGAGGCATGGGAGGTTAGGCAGGAAAGTGCGAGACTAGCCTCGCGTTTTGCCTATCCGGAGGTCAGCATGTCGTTCGCCCGTATCGCGATCGTCAATCGTGGTGAAGCCGCAATGCGGCTGATCCACGCGGTTCGCGAGCTCAACGCCATCGGCGCGGAGCAGATCCAGACGGTGGCGCTGTACACCTCCGGTGAGGCCAACGCCATGTTCGTGCGCGAGGCCGACCTGGCCTACGACCTGGGGCCCGCCTCGGCCCGTCCCTACCTCGACCTCGGTGTGCTGGAGCAGGCCCTGATCGAGACCGGCGCGGACGCCGCGTGGCCGGGTTGGGGCTTCGTGGCCGAGGACCCGTCGTTCGTCGACCTCTGCGACAAGCTCGGGGTGACCTTCATCGGCCCCAGCGCCGAGGCGATGCGCCAGCTCGGGGACAAGATCGGCTCGAAGCTGATCGCCGAGGAGGTCGGTGTGCCGGTCGCGCCGTGGAGCCGCGGGGCCGTGGACACGCTCGAAGGTGCCCTGGCTGCGGCGAAGGACATCGGCTACCCGCTGATGCTCAAGGCCACCGCCGGTGGCGGCGGCCGCGGGATCCGGATGGTGGCCGCGCCGGCCGACCTCGAGGACGCCTTCCAGCGCACCAGCGACGAGGCCCAGCGCGCCTTCGGCAACGGCACCCTGTTCCTCGAGCGCCTGGTGACGGGTGCGCGCCACGTCGAGGTCCAGCTGATCGCCGACGCCCACGGAACCGCCTGGGCGCTCGGGGTACGCGACTGCTCGATCCAGCGCCGCAACCAGAAGGTCATCGAGGAGTCCTCCTCGCCGTTGCTGAGCCCCACGCAGACCGAGGAGCTCAAGGTCGCCGCGGAGCGGCTCGCCCTGGCTGTGGGGTACGTCGGAGCCGGCACCGTGGAGTTCCTCTACCACCCCGGCGAGAAGACGTTCGCGTTCCTCGAGGTCAACACCCGGCTCCAGGTGGAGCACTCGATCACCGAGATGACGACCGACGTCGACCTCGTCAAGGCCCAGATCCAGGTGGCCCAGGGGGGTCGCCTCGAGGGGGAGAAGCCCGGCGAGAAGGGGCACGCGGTGGAGGCGCGGCTCAACGCCGAGGACCCCGACCGTGACTTCGCACCCTCACCCGGGCGGATCGCCGTCCTCGACCTCCCCTCCGGCCCGGGCATCCGGGTCGACACCGGGGTCGCCGAGGGAGACACCATCCCGCCCGACTTCGACTCGATGATCGCCAAGGTCATCGCCTACGGCCGCACCCGCGACGAGGCGCTGGCGCGGCTACGCCGGGCGATGAGCTCGACCACCGTCGTGATCGAGGGCGGCGCCTGCAACAAGAGCTTCGTCCTGGACCTGCTCGCGCAGCCCGAGGTCGTGGACGGCCGGGGCGGCTGGGCCGACACCGGCTGGATCGACCGGGTCCGTGCCGAGGGACGGCTCGCGAGCCACGCCCACGCAGGGATAGCCGTCGTCGCCGCCGCCATCGAGGCCTACGTCGACAGGGTCCGGATCGAGACCGCCCACCTCCTGGAGACCGCCCGCGGAGGACGTCCGAGCGCCTCGCACCAGGCGGGCCGTCCCGTGGAGCTCAAGCTGCGCGGGGTCTCCTACCAGGTCTCGACCGTCAACACCGGCCCCGGCTGCTACCGCGTCAGCGTCAACGCCGGCGGCATCGCGCAGACCCTGGACGTCGAGACGGAGGTCGTCGACGACGTACGCCGGCGTCTGGTGGTCGGCGGCCAGAGGTATCACCTGGTCACCGCCATCCACGGCCCGACCACCCTGGTCGAGGTCAACGGAGTGGCGCACCGCGTCAGCCGCGACGAGGGTGGCGTACTGCGCTCCCCGGCGCCAGCGCTCGTCGTCGCCACCCCGGTGGCGGTCGGTGCCGAGGTCGAGCAGGGCGCGGCGGTGGTCGTGCTGGAGTCGATGAAGATGGAGACGGTGATCCACGCGCCCTTCCCCGCACGGGTCAAGGAGCTGCTCGTGAGCACCGGCAGCCAGGTGGAGACCGGCAGCGCGCTGATCAAGCTCGAGGCCCTCGGCGAGGAGGAGGAGGAGACGGTCGCGGACGCCGGTCCCGCCCTCGACCTGCCCGCCGCCGACGAGAGTGCCGCACCCGCCGTCCGGGGTCAGCGCGCGCTGACCGCTCTGACCGCGGTCGTGCTCGGCTACGACGTCCCGCCGGAGGACCAGGACGCCGCGCTCTCGCAGTACCTCTCCCTGCGCGACCAGGTGCGCGCCGAGGGCGAGTCAGTGGTCGCCGGCGAGCTCTCGCTGCTGTCGATCTTCGCGGATCTCGCCGAGCTGAGCCGCAACCGGCCGGTCGACGAGGACCGGCACACCGAGCTGCGCGTGCACAGCTCGCGTGAGCACTTCCACACGTTCCTGCAGAGCCTGGACGCGGACCGCGGGGGACTGCCCGAGCAGTTCCGCGAGCGGTTGTGCCGGGTCCTGGCGCACTACGGCGTCAACGACCTGGAGCGCACCCCGGCGATGGAGGAGGCGGTGTTCCGGATCTTCCTCGCCCAGCAGCGCTCGACCCCCGAGGTCGCGCTCGTCTCGGCCATCCTGGGGTGCTGGATCGACGAGACGCCGCCGTCCGGCGCGCTGATCGGCCCGGCGCGGTTGCTGCTCGAGCGACTCGGGCGAGTGACCCAGCTGAGGTTCCCGGTGATCGGAGACCTGGCCCGCAGCGTGCGCTTCCGCTGGTTCGACCAGCCTGCCGTCGACGCGGAGCGCTCCGACGTGCTGGCGGGGGTCCGGGACCAGCTCACGGCTCTGGCCGCCAACGGCGGTCTCGCCGACCGGGCGGAACGCGTCGAGGCTCTGGCTGCCATCCCCGAGCAGATAGTCCGGTTCCTCGCCGAGCGGCTGGAGAGCGGCGTACCCGAGCACGAGCCGATGCTCGAGGTGCTCGCGCGGCGCCACTACCGTGAGTACGACCTGCAGGGCCTGGAGACGATCGAGTCCGGGCAGCGGCCCGCCGTGGTCGCGAGCTACACCCTGGACGACCGGCCCACCCGGCTGGTGTCGATGGTCGGCACCGTCGCGGACCTCGCCGACGCGGACAGCGAGCTCGTCGCCTCGCTCACCGGCCACGTCAGCACTCGTGCGGCCGGTGAGGAGGCGGTGGTCGACCTGTACCTGCGCTGGCCCGAGGCGCCTGAGGAGGCCGACGCCGCGAGCGACCGGCTGCTCGGCCTGCTCTCGGAGCTCCCCGTCGCCCAGGACGTACGACGCATCTGCGTGGCCGTCTGCCAGGGCGCCGAACGGCCGGTCGGCTACTACGTGTTCCGTCCGACCGGGGACGGCGCCGTGGCCGAGGACGACCTCACCCGCGGGGTGCACCCGATGGTCGGGCGCCGCCTGAACCTGTGGCGGCTGCGCAACTTCACCGTGACCCGGGTCTCGGCACCCGAGGACGTGCTGCTCTACGAGTGTGTCGCCCCGGGGAACCCGGCCGACCGGCGGCTGGTGGCCCTCGCCCAGGTGCGGCAGATGTCCGTCGTGCGCGACGAGAACGGCACCGTCACGGCGCTGCCGCACGCGGAGCGAGCCGTGGAGAACTGTCTCGAGGCGATCCGTCGCGCCCGCGTGGCTCGCGGCGCCGCGGGGGCGAAGCTGGACATGAACCACGTCTGGGTCCACGTCTGGCCCGTCGTCGACGTCGACGAGGCCGGTCTGACCGCGCTGGGCACCAAGATCAGCCCCCTGACCGACGGGGCGGGAGTCGAGGAGGTCGTGGCCCAGGGGCGGGTCGCCGTCGCCGGTTCGGAACCGGTCGCTGTGGCCGTTCGCTTCAGCTCCCAGCCGGGAGCGGGCGTGGCCTCCAGCATCGAGGAGCCGCCGACCGAGCTGCTCCAGCCGCTCGACGACTACGCCTCCAAGGTGGTCCGGTCGCGCCGTCGCGGCCTCGTCTACCCCTACGAGCTCACCTCCGTGCTCACCGGCCCCGGTGGGACCCTGGTCGAGCACGACCTCGACGACACCGGCGCCCTGGTCCCGGTGGACCGGCCCCGAGGTCTCAACAAGGCGGGAATCCTCGCGGCGGTGGTGACCACCCCCACCGAGGCGCACCCCGAGGGCGTGACCAGGGTCGTGCTCTGCGGCGATCCCACCAAGTCGCTGGGCTCGGTCGCCGAGCCCGAGTGCCTACGGGTGATCGCGGCGATCGACCTCGCGGAGCGGATGCAGGTCCCCGTCGAGTGGTTCGCGCTCTCCGCTGGTGCCCGGATCTCGATGGACTCCGGGACCGAGAACATGGACTGGGTCGCCAAGGCGCTGCGCCGGATCGTCGAGTTCACCCAGGACGGTGGCGAGATCAACGTCGTCGTCGCTGGCATCAACGTCGGCGCCCAGCCCTACTGGAACGCCGAGGCGACGATGCTGATGCACACCAAGGGGATCCTGGTGATGACCCCGGACAGCGCCATGGTGCTGACCGGCAAGCAGTCGCTGGACTTCTCCGGTGGGGTCTCCGCCGAGGACAACTACGGCATCGGCGGCTACGACCGCGTGATGGGGCCGAACGGGCAGGCGCAGTACTGGGCACCCGACCTGTCCGGTGCGGTCGACGTGCTGATGGCGCACTACGAGCACACCTACGTCGTGCCGGGCGAGGAGGGGCCGCGCCGCGTCCCCACCACCGACGCTGACGATCGCGACATCTCGTCGTACCCCCACGTGGTGGAGGGCAGCGACTTCAGCACCGTCGGGGAGATCTTCTCCGCGAGCTCGAACCCGGACCGCAAGAAGGCCTTCGACATCCGCACGGTGATGCGAGCCGTGGCGGACCAGGACCATGCCACGCTCGAACGATGGGCGGGCATGGCCGACGCGGACACCGCGGTCGTGCAGGACGCTCACATCGGCGGCTACCCCGTCTGTCTGCTCGGCATCGAGTCACGCTCGGTGCGCCGCGTCGGGTACCCGCCCACCGACGGGCCGGACACCTACACGGCCGGGACGCTGTTCCCGCGGTCGTCGAAGAAGGCCGCGCGTGCGATCAACACGGCCAGCGGCAACCGGCCCCTGGTCGTGCTGGCGAACCTCTCGGGGTTCGACGGGTCACCGGAGTCGATGCGCAACCTCCAGCTGGAGTACGGCGCGGAGATCGGTCGCGCGATCGTCAACTTCCGTGGCCCGATCGTGTTCACGGTCATCTCCCGCTACCACGGAGGTGCCTTCGTCGTGTTCTCCAAGCAGCTCAACCCGCAGATGACCGTGCTGGCGCTGGAGGGCTCGTTCGCCTCGGTGATCGGCGGTGCTCCGGCGGCCGCCGTGGTCTTCACCGGCGAGGTGGACAAGCGCACGGCCGCCAGCCCGGCCATGCGTGACCTCGACGAGCGCATCGCCGCGGCGACCGGATCGGAGCGGATCGCCCTGGTGGTCGAGCAGTCCGAGCTGCGGGCCGCGACGCGGGCCGAGAAGATCAGCGAGGTCGCGGCGGAGTTCGACGGCATCCACGACATCCACCGCGCGGTCGAGGTGGGATCGGTCGACGCGGTGATCCCCGCCGCACGGCTGCGGCCGGAGATCATCGGAGCGATCGAGAAGCACCTGCGGTCCGAGGAGTGACGTCGGGGGTGGCGGGGTACAAGGCTCTCGCCCACCACCCGAATTCCCCAGAGGAGCACCATGTCCAGCGACGCGATCGTGATGCTGAAGAACGACCACCAGGAGATCCGGAAGGTCTTTCGCGAGTTCCGCAGTGCAGGGGACAACGCCCTGAAGACCAAAGGAAAGCTGGTCGAGAGGCTGATCGAGCTGCTGACCGTGCACACCTACCTCGAGAACGAGGTGATGTACCCCCGCGTCCGCGAGCTGATGCCCGAGCTCGAGGACGACATCCTGGAGTCCTACGAGGAGCACCACGTGGCCGACCTCCTGGTGGTGGAGCTCGCGGGGATGCGTCCCGAGGACGAGAGGTTCGTGGCGAAGACCACGGTGCTGATCGAGAACGTCGACCACCACATCGACGAGGAGGAGAAGGAGTGGTTCCCGAAGGTCAGGGCGGGCCTCGGGCGCAAGGTGCTCCAGGAGCTCGGTGCCGAGATGGCCGAGGCGAGGAAGACCGCGCCGCGCAAGCCGTCCCAGCCGAGCGCCCTGAAGAAGACCATCGACGCCGTGATCGCGTGAGGTCCCGGCTGCGCCGGGCGAGGTGACCCGGCGCAGCCGGTTCACGGGCGGCCCGCTGCGTCCTCAGCCGAGGAAGATGCTTTTCATCTTGGGCGGTGTGACGGAGGCCGACGTCGTCTGCTGCTCGGCGAGGAACGCTCGCATCAGGTCGATCGCCCGGAGGATCTTGTCGCTGCGCAGGGAGTAGTAGACGGTGGTGCCCGCCCGTCGGGTCGTCACCATGCCACCGTCGCGCAGGACAGCGAGGTGCTGGCTCGCGTTCGACTGGCTCATTCCCAACGAGTCCGCGATGTCACCCACGCTGAGCTCGTCGCTGCCCAGCACGCTGATGATCATCAGCCGCTTCGGATGGGCGATCGCCTTGCACACGTGTTCGTACAGCTCGCGGGTCTGGGCCTCGAGTGCCTCGTTCGCGTTGCTCATCTCCCTACCGTACGACGGGCAGGGGCGCGCCTCGCTGCCACTGCCGCGTCCGTCCGCAGGTGCGCGCCGTCGATGTCAACCCTCGACGATGATCAGCGCGATGGTCAGCACGGCCAACATGGTCACGGTGCCGGCCAGGACCGCGACGATGGGAGCCGCCACCGGGTCGCGGCCTGCACCGACATGATGCACGGTGTACTCGTAGCGCACCTCGGTGAGCACCAGGAGGATGGTTGCGCCCGCCAGTCCCAGGATGCCCGGCAGCGCGGCGAGGAGCCGACCTCCCGTCTCGTGGAGCAGCAGCGCGGAGACCGCGCCGACCCCGAGCGCCGTGCGTTGCCAGGCCATGGAGGTGCGTTCGGCCTGCAGCCCGGCGTCGTGGTGGGGGACCTGGCGGTCAGTGCCTCGGACCCATCGCGGTGTCGGCATCAGTCGACCAGGTCGACGATGACCAGCGCCAACGCCACCAGTGCGGCCAGCACGAGTGAGGAGGCCACCAGTCGCGGGACGAAGGAGCGGGGCAGCTGCTGACCCAGACGCATGGCGCGCTCGTTGCCGCGCCAGTGACGGTAGGAGATCGCGGCCAGGAATCCTCCGAGTCCGATCAGCAGGAAGCCCAGCCCGTGCCGCATCAGGCTCAGGCCCGGGACGAACCGGATCACCGCGACACCGGCGGCCATCAGGGCCAGGGCGGTCCGCACCCACGCCAGGAAGGTCCGCTCGTTCGCCAACGTGAACCGGTAGTCCGGGTCCTCCCCGACCTCTTGGCGCTTGCCGGAACGCGGCGCTTGCGGAGCACTCTCAGGGGACACGGGCGACTCCTTGGCTGGGTCCGGTCAGGTCAGCGAGGTGGACGCTGCGCACTGGTTGCGTCCGACGTCGAGCACGAGCAGCTCGTCCTCCGGCGGCTGCAACAGTCCGGCGTTCACCAGCCGAATCGTGTCATAGGTGGCCGGGGCGTCGGGGAGCGTCGCGACGATCTCCTCGACGAAGCGCTCGATGGCCTGCTCGTTGAGCAGCGTGGCCTCGAAGACCTGCCGCAGCGTCGCCGCCACCGCGCCCGACTCGTTGAACTCCTGCGGGCTCGACCAGTGGGCAGGAGCGATCACCGTGTCCGGATCGAGCGGCTCGAGCCGGTCGTGGACGCTGCGGAACAGCGAGCGGGCCAGGTCCTCGGCCTGCCCGGTGAGGTCCGGACGACCCAGACCGCGCACGAAGACGGTGTCCCCGACCAGCAGCAGCCGCTCACCCACCAGGAGCGCCGTGGTGCCAGGAGTGTGGCCGGGGAGATGCATCGTCAGGGCGCGGACGACGGTGCCTTCCCCCAGCCTCAGCTCCTCGCCGTCCTCGAGGGGGCGGTTGGGGAAGGGGATCTCCTCGGCGCTGTCCTCCGGGGGGAGGTGGTACTCGACGCCGAGGTGCTCGGCCAGCGTCGGCCCGCCGCTGATGTGGTCGGCGTGCACGTGGGTGTCGATCACGTGCGTCACCGACATCTCATGAGCCCTCGCCAGGTCGAGGTAGGGCGCGTGGTGCCGGGCAGGGTCCACCACGATGCAGCTCTCGCCAGGGACACCGATCACGTAGGACAGGCAGCCCTTGGCGGGGCGTTGCAGCTGCCAGGCGCGCGCCGGTTCCGGGAGTCCCTCCAGCTCGACCGGCACCAGGAGCTGCGCCCAGGCATCCATCCCTCCCGCCAGGGACCGCGCCTCCTTGCCCACCGCGCTGAACTCCTGGACGACCATGGCTGATCCGTTGCCGTGCCCGCACACGACGACCGCCCCGTCGAGGGTGTCCGCGGCGAACCGCTCGGGTTCCTCCAGGACGTCGTAGACCGGCGCGTGTCGCGTCGGCACCGCGCGTCTGCCCTCGAGCCTCTGGGCCTCGAACTCGTCACTGTTGCGGACGTCGAGGATCTCGGGGATGGTGCCGCGCGCGATCTCGTCGTGGAGCTCGCGCGGAGAGATGGTCCAGGCTTCCATGCGTTTCGTCCTCTTCCTCGTGGCGTCTCGGACCCTGCGCGCGAGAGCGGTTGCAGATTGTCCGGACAAGATGCGGTCACGGGCCTTGTTGTATGCGTGAATCCGAATGTAGTGTGACGCGCACCACAGGGCAATCCCTCACGATTCGCCCCTTCACGATTTCGCCGGAGGACTCGACCATGAGTGATGCCACCCACGAGGAAGAAATGCCGCAGAGCATGACGATCGTCGCGTGGAGCGGTGATCTCGACAAGATCTGGCCCACCCTGATCCTCGGGTCGACAGGTGCGGCGTACGGCATGAAGACGACGATCTTCTTCACCTTCTGGGGTCTGTTCCCCCTGGTCCAGGACGACGTCCGGATCACCGGCACCAACGCGATGACCAAGGCGCTGGCGGGCATGAACCGCCCCGGGGTCAGCCACATGAAGCTGTCCAAGCTGAACATGGGCGGCGCGGGCGCCTGGATGATGAAGAAGCTCGCCCGCGACAACAAGGTCGCCAGCCCCAAGGAGCTGCTCGGCATGTGCCAGGAGCTCGGGGTGAACCTGTGGCCGTGCGAGATGACGATGGAGCTGATGGGCCTGCGCGGCGACCAGCTCATCGACGGCTTGGGCGACCCGGTGGGCGCCGCGACCGCACTCTCGGAGATGAGCCGCTCCCAGATCAACCTCTTCATCTGACCGCCCCTGACCGGCTCGCCGGTCGACCTGAACGGAGAAGTGTGATGGACCAGAACGCAGACGTGACCGTCGACGCCAAGGGACAGAAGTGCCCGATGCCCGTGCTGCTGACCTCGCGGGGCATCAAGGGGCTCAGCCCGGGCCAGACCATGCTGGTGGAAGCCACGGACGGCGGCTCGCAGAGCGACATCCCCTCATGGGCCAAGGACACCGGCAACGAGCTGCTGGACAGCTCGGTCGAGGACGGCGTCTACCGCTACCTGATCAAGAAGAGCTGACCGGCGTCAGTCCGACGAGCCGGTCAGGCCCAGCTTGACCGCCTTGTCGAAGTCGTCGTCGATGAGCACGACGTCATGACCGGCGCGGGCCAGCAGGCTCGCGCAGATGGAAGCGCGGTATCCGCTGGCGCAGTGCACCCAGAGCGTCCCGTCCGGCACCTCGTTCATGCGGTCCAGCAGGGAGTGGATCGGGATGTGGCTCGATCCCGGGATCGCGTCGTCGGCCCGCTCGTCGTCGCGGCGTACGTCCAGGACGGTGGGTGAACCCTCACCACCGGGGGTGTCGGCCAGCTTCTCCGCCAGGTCCTCGAACGTGACCACCGGGTAGTCGGCGAGCTCCTCGTCAGGAACCAGGGAGCTGACCTCGCCGGCCGCTGCCCCCGCTGGGCGGTCGATGCCGATCCGCACCAGCTCACGCTGGGCGTCGGAGACCTGGTCTGCCGACTCGCCGATGAGCGTGACGGCCGTTCCCCAGGGCATCAGCCAGCCGAGGTAGGTGGCGAACTGCCCACCGAGGTCGATGCCGATGCTGCCGCGGAGGTGGCCCGTGGGGTAGACCTTCCGGTCCCGCAGGTCCACTACCCACTCGCCTGCGTCCACGCGCCGGCGCAGCTCGTCCGCGTCGACGGTCTCGGGGGGACTCAGGTCGATCGGGCCGGGGCCTTCCGCGTTGCGGGCACCCATGTGTGCGTAGTACGCGGGGTAGGCGGTGAGGTTCGCGACCAGCTGGGCGACGAACGCGTCCTCGTCTTCCTCGGTCAGGGCGTCGTTGCGCTTCTTCTCCTCCCCGATGGTGGAGCTGTCCCCGCCGGCGGCCGAGCCGGAGGAGCAGAAGCTCCCGAAGCCGTGCGTCGGGTAGACCTCGGCGGCGTCGGGCAGCAGCGACACGAGCTTGCGGGCAGAGCGGAACTGGGCCCGGGTGAGCTCGTCGGTGTCATCCTCTCCGAGCAGGTCCGTGCGCCCGACGCTGCCGTAGAGCAGGGAGCCGCCGGTGAACACGGCCACGTCTTCGGCGTCATCACGGTGGGCGACGGCGTAGGAGAGGTGGGTGTGGGTGTGTCCTGGCGTGGCGATCACGCGGACCTCGAGCGGCCCGTAGGTGAGCGTGTCACCATCCGATACCGGCCGGCGCTCGAAGGAGACGTCGTCGTCGGCGCAGACCAGGTAGTCGGCACCCGTCTGACGGGCGAGCTCGAGGCCGCCGGTCAGGTAGTCGTTGTGGATGTGTGTCTCCAGCACCGCTGCCAGGGTGAGGTCGTGCTCGTCGAGAACGGCCTGGACCCGGTCGATGTCGCGCTGTGGATCGACGACCAGGGCCGTGCTCCCGTCGTGGACGACATAGCTGCGATCCCCGAGCTCACTGGTGTCGATGACCTCTACGTTGAGCATCCGTGTGCACCTCCGATATGACCGGACATTTTCGCCACCGTACGACCAGGATCCGGGTCAGGCAAGGGTGTGTTCGGGTGCTGCGATGCGTGCCTGACCGGGGCACTCGGTGGCACACTCGGAGGGTGTCCTCCCCAACGGCTCGATTCGCCGACTCAACCCTCCCCAGTGTCGTGGGCACCGCCGGCCGCTATCCGGTCGACTCTCCCCGTGCTCTCCCGCTGACCCTGGCGGGCCACTCGTTGCTCACCCCTGGGCCGTTGCGGGTCTACACCTGCGGCATCACGCCGTACGACGTGACGCACATGGGTCACGCCTCCACCTTCGTGTGGGCCGACCTGATCGCGTCGCTGGCCCACGCCACCGGGGTGGACGCGGTGACCTGCCGCAACGTGACGGACGTCGACGACGTGCTCACGGCGGCGGCACGACTTCGTGGCAAGTACTACGACGACTTCGCGCTGACCCAGGAGTTCCTCTTCGACCGGGACATGCGCGCCCTGTCGGCGGCGCTGCCCGACATGTCTCCGCACGCACGCGGATTCATCCGACCGGTGCAGCGACTGGCCACCGCGCTGCTCGATGCGGGGGCTGCCTACGAGCGCGACGGCTACGTCTACTTCCGCGGCGAAGGCGTGCCCGCAGCCGCAGGGATCGACGAGGAGACGGCGCTGGCGGCCTCCCGCGAGTTCGGCGACCAGAACGACGTGCCCGGTCACGACTCGCCGTTCGACGTCGCCATCTGGCGCCCCTCCGCAGAGGAGCATCCCGCCTGGCCGAGCCCGTGGGGCTGGGGTCGACCTGGCTGGCACGCGGAGTGTGCCGCGATGGCGATGGCCTGCCTGGGCAGCTCGATCGACGTGCTGGTCGGTGGCGCTGACCTGGAGTTCCCACACCACGCCTACCAGTCGGCCATGGTCGAGGCGGCCACCGGAGTGACCCCGTTCGCCCGTGCCGTCGTGCACGTCGGGGAGGTGCGGCTGGCGGGGGAGAAGATGGCGAAGTCCACCGGCAACCTCGTCCTGATCGGAGAGGTGCTTCAGCGTCACCCCGGCCAGGCGGTGCGTCTGGCCCTGCTCAACCGGGTCTGGGACCAGCCGTGGGAGTGCGTCGACGAGGAGTTCGTCGAGTCCGCCGCGGTGCTCGAGCGGCTGCACGGCGCTGCGGGAGCTCCCGCAGACTCCAGAGCTGCGCGTCGCGAGGTGCTCCGGCTCCTGGCGACCGAGCTGAACGTCCCGGACGCGCTCGAGCTCGCCCTGACCGAGGGCGGCGGCGCGGCCCGGTTCCTGATCGACGTGCTCAAGCTCCGGGACGCGCCCCTGTCATGAGGTGCTCGGGGAGGTCTGGCCCATGAGGAGATCCCGCGGCCGCCGGCTCCGCTCCGGCCCGATGCCGGTGGACCGCGCCCTGGAGACGCCCTTGTGGGAGCAGGTGCACGCCGACCTGGTGCGACGGGTGCGCGTCGGGGACTTCACTGATGAGTTCCCCGGCGAGCTGACGCTCGTCGAGGAGTACGCCGTCAGCCGGCACACCGTGCGGGAGGCCCTTCGCAGGCTGCGGGAGGCGGGGGTGGTCTCCGGAGAGCGGGGGCGGACCTCGCGGTTGACCGGCCCCGCCGAGATCGACCAGCCGATGGGCACCCTCTACAGCCTGTTCGCAGCCGTGGGGTCGGTCGGCCAGAGCCAGCGCAGCCTCGTCCGGGCACAGGAGATCCGGGCGGACGCAGTCGTCGCGGAACGGCTGGGCCTGGAGGGGTCCACGCCGCTGTTCTACCTCGCGCGCCTTCGCCTCGCAGGCGACAGTCCACTGGCGCTGGACCGGGTGTGGCTTCCGGCGAGCGTCGCAGAGCCGTTGCTGGACGCAGACTTCACCGAGACGGCGCTCTACGACGAGCTGCGGCTGCGGTGCGGCGTCACTCCGACCGGGGGGAGCGAACACCTCCGGGCCGTCGTGCCGACCCGCGCTGAGCGGCTCTTGCTGGAGATGCCCGCCGGCGTCGCCGCGCTGGCCATCGAGCGCTCGAGCTTCGACGGGCCCCGCGCGCTGGAGTGGCGACACACGCTGGTCCGTGGTGACAGGTTCGCGGTCAGCGCGGAGTTCTCGCAGCCGAGCGGCTACCGGTTGGCTGCCGGCTCGCTCGGTGAGAGCTGAGCCACCGCCGACCGCGGGTCAGTCTCGTCTCGGCTCACCGTTGGGCAGCGCCACGTGGCACTGCGGGAAGATCCGTGCCGTGCAGCTGCGGCAGATCTCGGGGTCGAGCTTGGGGTAGACGGTGTCGATCGGGTGCGACTTCGTGGGAAAGAGGTTCTCCTCGCCGATGGCCTCGACGTAGTTCCCGTGCTCCAGCAGCTCGCGCACCCCGGCCTGCACCCGGTAGAGGTAGAGCCCACCACCCAGCTTCCGGCGCCGTTTCGCCTCCTGGCTGAGCATCTCCGCGCCGGCGACGTCGGCGAAGTTCATCCCGCGCGTGGCCAGCATGACGTGCCGCTGCTGCGGGTTCTCCTCGTCGATCCGGTGAAGCTCACCTTGCACGTGGTGCACCGCCCCGAAGAAGAGGGAGCCGTGGATCCTGACCATCTTGTACTGCGGGCACTCGGCCTGTCCGTCGGCGGGGACGTAGTAGTAGCTGGTCGGGTCGGGGTCGGGCACGATCGGTGCCATCTCGGGCCGCGAGGTGCGTGAGAGGTAGAGCATCAGGGACAGCAGGATCCCGAGGAAGATGCCCTTCTCCAGATCGAGCAGCGTGCCCACGAACGTGACCACCAGGACCGCGCTCTCCGGACGGCTGGTGTGCAGGATCGACCTGATGTGGTGGAAGTCGATCAGGCCGTAGGCCACGAGGAACAGCAGCCCTGCCATCGCCGCCGTGGGCAGGTACGCCGCCAGGGACGCAACGGCGGTCAGGATCAGGATCAGGAAGACGGAGGCATAGACCGCGGCCAGCGGCGTCCGCGCACCGGCCGCGTAGTTCACCCCGCTGCGGTTGAACGAGCCGCTCGCTGCATAGCAGGAGAAGAAGCTGCCGACCACGTTGGCCAGACCCTGCCCGATGAACTCCTGGTTGCCGTCGATGCGTTGCTCGGACTTCACCGCGAGGGAGCGGGCGATGGACACCGCTTCGGTGAGGCCGAGCATGGTGACCACCAGGGCCGGGAACACGACGTGTCCGACGGCGCCGAGCGAGAAGTCGGGGAGGTGGAAAGGTGGCAGTCCGGCGGACAGTGCGCCCACCGTGGAGATGTCGGTGACGCCGGCTCCCGCGATGCGGTCCAGCACCACCGCGGTGAGGCTGCCCACGACCAGGGCCAGGATCATGTGCAGCTTCGGCAGCACCCGGCGCAGAACTATCCCCGAGGCCAGCGTGGCGACCGCCACCGTCGTCACGTAGGGGTTGATGTCCTGGACCCGCCTCGCGGACTCGTAGACCACCTCGTGGAAGTCCAGTCCACGCTCCAGATCCAGGCCCAGGAAGTGCTTGACCTGGCTGGTCGCGATCAGGACCGCGGCGCCGGCGGTGAAGCCGATGACCACGGTGTGGGAGATGAAGTTGACCAGGACGCCCAGCCGAGCCAGGCCCATCACGAGCTGGAACACCCCGGTGAGGAAGGTCAGCGTCAGGACCAGCCCGATGTAGTCAGCCGATCCCGGCTCGGCCAAGGGCGACACGGAGGCGAAGACCGCAATGGAGATCGCCGTGGTGGGGCCGGTGACCAGGTGCCAGCTGGAACCGAAGAACGCTGCGATCACGGCCGGCACCATCGCCGTGTAGAGGCCGAACTCGGGGGGCAGCCCGGCAATGGTCGCGAAGGCCACGCCCTGCGGCAGCACGATCAGGGCACCAGTCAGGCCCGCGACCAGGTCGAAGCGCGTGCTGGTCCTGGTGACCATGGAACGCCAACGCAGGAAGGGCAACAACCGCGGCAGACGGTCCCGAGAAGCCAGCATGGTCAAGAAAGACATCCTCCGCGCAGGGCCGGCGTCGTGCGGCCGGTTCAGTTCGACCAACGTAGTGTGGCAGAGCGAAGCCATCCAGGCTTCCGACCAAGGAGCCCCCATGAGCGACAAGTCGCCGCGGAGTGGCGCCGCGTGACCCTTCTGAGCCTCGGGGTCATCGGCACCTCGGCCAAGGAGAACGAACGCCGACTTCCGCTCCACCCTGAGCACCTGGTCCACCTCGAGCCAGACCTACGCGCCCGGATCACGCTGGAGCACGGGTACGCCGAGAGGTTCGGGATCCCCGACGCCGAGCTGGCCGGCGCGGTGGCCGGTTTCGCGTCGCGCGAGGAGATCCTGGCCGGGGCAGAGGTGGTGCTGCTGCCCAAGCCGCAGCACGAGGACGTGGCAGCGATGCACCCAGGACAGGTCCTCTGGGGTTGGCCGCACTGTGTGCAGGACACCGCCCTGACGCAGCTGGCCATCGACCGGGAGCTGACCCTGATGGCCTTCGAGGCGATGAACCACTGGACCTCCGACGGCGCCGTGGGGCTGCACGTCTTCCACAAGAACAACGAGATGGCCGGGTACTGCTCGGTCCTCCAGGCCCTGGAGCTGATCGGAACGACCGGCGACTACGGGCGACGACTCAGCGCGATCGTGATCGGCTTCGGTGCCACAGCCCGGGGCGCCGTGACCGCGCTGAACGCGCACGGTGTCAGCGAAGTCGCCGTGCTCACGAACAGGGGTGTCGCCGCGGTGGGGTCCCCGATCCACTCGGTCCGGATCCGTCAGCTCGACCACGACCCGGACGACCCGACCTCGACCTGCGTGATCACCGAGCGGGGGCGGGTGCCACTGGCGCCGTACCTCGCGGAGAACGACATCATCGTCAACTGCACCCTGCAGGACACAGCCGCGCCGTTGACCTACCTGACCACCGAGGACCTTGCCGGCTTCCGGCGCGGCAGCCTCGTGGTCGACGTGTCGTGCGACGAGGGCATGGGGTTCAGCTGGGCCCGGCCGACCACGTTCGACGACCCGATGTTCGAGGTCGCTGGGCGGGTGCACTACTACGCCGTCGACCACAGCCCGTCCTACCTGTGGGCCTCGGCGACGTGGGAGAACAGCTCGGCCCTGATCCCGTTCCTGCGGCCGGTGCTGGAGGGGCGCGCCTCCTGGGCCGCCAGCGAGACCCTGACCCGCTCGATCGAGATCCTGGACGGGCGGGTCATGAACCCCGCCATCCTGGCTTTCCAGCAACGTGCCGAGGCGCATCCTCACCTGGTCGGCTGACCCGGGCTCGCCTCACCGCGAGGGGGAGTGGCGCGCCGTAGGGACGGCGCGCACCCGGCCCTAGGCTGTGGCGGTGACCGCAACCCTGGTGGCCAAGGACCTCTCCGGGGGCCATGCGAACCGCGCGCTGTTCGAGGCGCTCGACCTGACCGTGGCGCCGGGTGACGTGGTCGGCGTGGTGGGGGCCAACGGGGCCGGCAAGACCACCTTGTTGCGACTGCTCGCCGGGCTCGACCAGCCACTCGCCGGCAGTGTCTCCACCGCGCCTTCGGACGCATTTCTCGGCTGGCTGCCCCAGGAGCACGAGCGTGTCGCGGGTGAGACCGTCGGCGCCTACGTAGCGCGGCGTACCGGAGCCACTGAAGCGACCGCGGCGATGGAGGCCGCGGCTGACGCACTCGGGGCCGCTGCGCCCGGGGCGGAGGACGCCTACGCGACAGCGTTCGACCGCTGGATGGCCAGCGGTGCCGCGGACCTCGACGAGCGGATCGCCCCGATGCTCGCCGACCTCGGTCTGACGCTCGGCCCCGACGCGTTGATGACTTCGCTGTCGGGTGGACAGGCGGCGCGGGCCGCGCTCGTCGCTCTGCTGCTCAGCCGGTTCGACATCGTGCTGCTCGACGAGCCGACCAACGACCTCGACCTCGAGGGACTGGAGCGGCTGGAGTCCTTCGTGCGTGGGCTCCGCGGTGGGGTAGTGATGGTGTCCCACGACAGGGAGTTCCTCTCGCGCTGTGTCACCCGGGTCGTCGAGCTGGACCTCGCACAGCGTGCGGTGTCGGTGTACGACGGCGGCTACGACGCCTTCCTCGACGAACGCGAGGTGGCGCGCCGGCACGCACGCGAGGCCTACGAGGCGTTCTCGGACAAGAAGGCCGACCTGGTGGGGCGTGCCCGGACCCAGCGCGAGTGGAGCTCACAGGGTGTGCGCAACGCGATCAAGAAGGCCCCCGACAACGACAAGATCCGCCGCAAGGCCAGCGTCGAGTCCTCGGAGAAGCAGGCTCAGAAGGTGCGACAGATGGAGTCGCGGATCGCTCAGCTCGTCGAGGTCGAGGAACCCCGCAAGGAGTGGGTGCTTCAGTTCAGCATCGGTGCCGCACCCCGGTCGAGCACCGTCGTCGCCACCCTCAACCAGGCCTCCGTGCGGCATGGCGACTTCCGTCTCGGCCCGGTCTCCGCGCAGGTCAACGCCCGGGACCGGATCGGCATCACCGGGCCCAACGGTGCCGGCAAGACCACGTTGCTGCGCCTCATGCTCGGTCGGACCAGGCCCGACGAGGGCACCGCGACGATGGGTGCCCGAGTCGCGGTCGGCGAGATCGACCAGCTGCGCACGGGGCTGGCCGAGGAGCTGCCCCTCGGGGCCGCCTTCGAGGTGGCGGTCCCGGACGTGGCGCCGGTGGAGCTGCGCACCCTGCTGGCGAAGTTCGGGCTCAGGGGGGACCAGGTCATCAGCCCGGTGGGTCGGCTGTCGCCGGGGGAGCGCACCCGAGCCGCCCTGGCGCTGCTGCAGGTCCGCGGGGTGAACCTGCTCGTGCTGGACGAGCCGACGAACCATCTCGACCTGCCCGCGATCGAGCAGCTCGAGCAGGCACTGGAGAGCTACGACGGGGCGTTGCTGCTCGTCTCGCACGACCGCCGGCTGCTGGACAACGTCCGCCTCGACCAGCGCTGGCACGTCGAGAACGGGCACGTCACCGTCCTGCACTGAGCCGCCCGCACCTTCCCACGTCGACTGAGCGGTGGCAGTCGGGTCGCCATGCGGAGCCGCGTCAGCAGTGGTCGACCGGGCTGGCGCGGGCCCCCTTGCGGCCCATGCGCGGTCTGCGCGACGCTACGGCGAACCGAACCGCCACCGGGAGAGCGCATGGCTGGATTTGTGCAGATCATCGAGTTCACGACAACGCGCATCGATGAGGTGAGGAAGCTCGGGGACGAGGTGCGGGACCAAGCCGACGCCGGACTGGTTCTTCGGGGGACGTTCGCCGCCGACCGAGACCGACCCAACACCTACATCAACATCGTCGAGTTCGATTCTGAGGAAGCGGCGATGGAGAACTCCAACCGCCCCGAGACGGCATCCTTCGCCGCGCGGATGGGCGAGCTCTGCGATGGGCCGCCCACCTTCTACAACCTCGATGTCCTGGACGTCTGGCCCGGCTGACGCGCGCTGGGGGTGCTTCGCGTCGTGGCGAGGGCAGCAGGACACCTCTGACGGGTCGCATGCTCCTGAAACGGAAAGAGGCCCCCGAAGGGGCCTCTGACCTGCTGCTTCTCTGTGGGCGATACTGGGTTTGAACCAGTGACCTCTTCCGTGTCAGGGAAGCGCGCTACCACTGCGCCAATCGCCCTAGCTATTGAGTTTCGAGGTGGGTACGGGATTTGAACCCGTGTAGACGGATTTGCAGTCCGTTGCCTCGCCTCTCGGCCAACCCACCGTGGAGGCTCCGGCTTCTAACTTCTCCGAGCGGACGACGAGGCTCGAACTCGCGACCTCAACCTTGGCAAGGTTGTGCTCTACCAACTGAGCTACGTCCGCTTGCGACCGCCGATCTTCCTGCGGTGCGAGGGAAACCATAGCCGAAGTGCGGACAGGCACAAACTCGGGGGACCTCCCGCGCGTCGGTCGGGGCAAAACCCCCGTACTGACGGGCTAATCTCGGGCACATGCACTCGTGGGTGAACGGTCAGGTCCTCCAGGATCCGCTCGGTCCGGCGATCGGTGTCACCGATCACGGACTGACGGTGGGGGACGGGGTCTTCGAGGCGATCAAGGTCGTGGACGGGCGACCGTTCGCCCTGACACGGCACCTGGCGCGGCTCCAGCGCTCTGCTGCAGCCCTCGGGCTGCCGGTGCCCGACATCGAGGTGTTCCGCGCCGCTGTCGACGAGGTGCTGGCGCTCGAGCACCTGCCGCGCGGCCGGATCCGGATGACCTACACCGGCGGCCCGGCGCCGCTGGGGTCGGGGCGCGGCCACGCCGATCCCACGATGGTGGTCGTCGCGGCACCGATGGATGCCGCCGCTGCCAGCACGGCGGTGGCGCGGGTGCCGTGGCCGAGGAACGAACGCGGCGCGCTGGCCGGCGTCAAGTCCACGTCGTACGCCGAGAACGTCGTCGCCCTGGCCGAGGCCGCCAAGCACGGCGCCACCGAGGCGATCTTCGCCAACCTCGCCGGCCACCTGTGCGAGGGGACGGGATCCAACGTCGGCTACGTGGTCGGGGGAGAGGTGCGCACGCCGACGCTGGCGGCGGGCTGTCTCGCCGGCGTGACCCGGGACCTGCTCATCGAGTGGTCCGACGTGGTGGAGGTGGACGAGCCGATCGGGGTGCTGGACACCGCCGAGGAGATCTTCTTGATGTCGACGACGCGAGACGTGCAGCCGGTGCACCGTCTCGACGACCGCGACCTGCCGGCTCCCGGACCGGTCACCACCAGGCTGATGGAGCTCTGGTCGAGCAGGGAAGCAGAGAGCCCCGACCCGTAGCGGGCCGAGGCTCTCCAGCAGGAGCTTCGGTTGCGTCAGACGCTGAGGAGCGCGGCGAGCTCGTCGTCGAAGTTGACGAAGGAGCTCTCCTGGCCGTCGGGCACCGAGCCGAGCATGGCCGTCACGAACCGGTCGATGCCGCGGGTAGCTGCCTGGACGAGCAGCTCGCCATCGGGGGAGCACAGCTCGATGATCACCACGGCACTGCCGTCCGAGCTCAGGCACGGCCACACGTGGACGTCACCGTCACCCGTGGGCTCGTAGCGACCATCGACGAGCAGTTCCCGGCCGAATGTCCAGAGGACTTCCTGCACGCCGGTCCGAAACACCATCGTGATGGCATACGGGTCGGCCGGGTCGAAGACCAGGTCTGCCTCGATCGAGGACGCTTCCCCCTGCGGGTCCACGAACTCGAGCTCGACACTCTCCGTAACAACCTGTGCTGTCTTCGTCTGCTTCATCGAAACTCCCTTGTCATTCGTGGGGTCCCCCTCCAGAAACCCCACCGCGCCCTCCACGCGATGAACAGATTCTGCGCATCGATCTGGGTTAGGGACAGGGGAAGTTCCAATATGTCCGATTAATCCCTCGACTGGTCTAGGTTCTCCACGCTGCTGGTCTATTTTGATAGCGCAATGGTCTAGTCACGTCGTGTCGTTAAGTGACTCTCGCCAGTGTCCGCGATAAGGGAGAAGTGCCCTGGTTCGGCCTCCGGAGGGGGGTGTGTGGAGGCCCGCGCACCTGCGCTAAGGTTTCTCGCGCACCGGGTCCGCAGTCAGGGCGGGTGCGGGAATCATCGTGGGGCGATTGGCGCAGTGGTAGCGCGCTTCGTTCACACCGAAGAGGTCACTGGTTCGAACCCAGTATCGCCCACGAGACTCACACGCAGCGGCCGTCTCCCACTCAGGGAGGCGGCCGCTGGTGCGTCCAGACCCCTAGGGTGGACGGAACCGTCACGGGAGGGGGCGCCGCCATGGCCGAGCTGCTGCTCGTGGCCCTGTCCGTGCTCGGCTTCGCGATGATCTCGGGCAGGCTCGCGCTCTCCCCGGTGACTGCCCCGATGGTGTTCACGACCATCGGGCTGATCGTCGGCACCGGCGGCCTCGGCCTGTTCGACCTCGAGCTCGGCGACGAGGCGGTCTCGATCCTGGTCGAGGCCACGCTCGTCCTGGTGCTGTTCACCGACGCCATCCGGATCGACCTGCGCGCGTTGAGGCGGCAGGCGGCACTGCCTGGCCGGCTGCTCGGGATCGGGATGCCGCTGACGATCCTGGCCGGCGCGGGAGCCGCCCTGTTGATCGTTCCCTCCCTGGGGATCGCCGAGGCCTTCCTGCTCGCGGCGGTGCTCGCCCCGACCGACGCGGCACTCGGCCAGGCCGTGGTGAGCGACACCCGGCTCCCGGTGCGGGTGCGGCAGGCCCTCAACGTGGAGAGCGGGCTCAACGACGGCGTCGCGGTCCCGGTGGTCACCGTCCTGCTCGCCCTCGTCGTCGCGGAGGAGACAGGTGGAGCGTCCGACTGGGTGACGCTGGCGGCCGAGCAGGTCGGGTTCGGGCTGCTGGTCGGAGTGGGCATCGGGATGCTGGGAGGCAAGCTCCTCGACATGAGGGCCGCTGCCGGGGCCGTCGAGGGCGTCTACCGGCAGCTCGCGGCGATCTCGGTGGCGGTCGCGGCGTACTCGCTGTCGTCGCTGCTGGGTGGAAACGGCTTCATCGCCGCGTTCACCGCGGGGCTCGCGTTCGGTCAGGTGGCCCGCACGCACTGCAGCAACGTCCAGGACTTCAGTGAGGACGAGGGTGAGCTGCTCAGCGCGATCACCTTCCTCATCTTCGGAGCCGTGGTCGCAGGACCGGTGCTCGACCAGCTGTCCTGGCAGGTCGCCCTCTACGTGCTGGCCTCCCTCACCGTGGTGCGGATGGTCCCGGTCCTGCTGGCCATGCTCGGCAGCGGCACCCTTCTGGAGACACGCCTGTTCCTGGGCTGGTTCGGTCCACGCGGGCTGGCCTCGATCCTGTTCGCGCTGCTCGTCTCACAGGAGGCCCAGTCGTCCGCCGCGGAGACGATCGTGACCGCCGCGGCCTGGACGGTCCTGGCCAGCGTGTTCGCCCACGGGGTCACGGCGGCACCCTGGGCGGGCCGGCTGGGTCGACGCCTGTCTGCCGAGACCCAGCCGATGACGGAGACGGGGCCGGCCGCGGAGCTGCCCACCCGACGACGGCTCTCTCCCTGAGGGGGTCAGGGGGTTGCTGCCGCAAGGAGCCCGACGCCCCGCCGCTGGATCTCGGCCGGCTCGAGATCCTCGAGGTGCGTCAGGAACACCCACACATGTCCGAAGGGATCACGGACCATCAGGCTGCGTCGCCGTAGAACATGTCGGTTGGTTCCTGCAGGACCTCCACGCCCGCGCGCACGCATCGGTCCCTCAGCCCGTCGACGTCCTCGACGTATGCGTGCAGCACCACTGCGGTCCCGCCAGCCGTGGGGGTCGTGAACGGCGGAGCGGCGTCACCCACCATGAACACCGAGCCTTCGACTGCCAGCTCGGCGTGCAGCACCGAACCATCGGGACGCGCGACGCGGAACACCTCAACGGCACCGAAGGCGTCTGAGTAGAACCTGATGGCGTGGTCGGCATCGTCGACCATGACGTGCGAGTTGACTGTCGACCGGTAGCGGGAAGGCTTCGAGGGAGAGCTCATCCGGGGAGGCTAGAACCTGAACCCGAGTTGAGGTCAACGCCGGTGGCAAACCCGGTAGGACGAATCGACGGGCCGTCGATACGATCGTTCGGTCCGCCCATCGGCGCACACCACCGACGTGCCACCACCCCAGGGAGCCAACCTCGTGTCCGACATCAATGTCGTCCTCGTCCACGCCGACGCGCGCGATGACCGGACGGTGGCGACCGGCACCAAGGCCTGGGAGCTGTTCTCCGAGACCCCCGAGGTCATCGCCGCCCGTGTCGGAGGCGCACTGCGGGACCTGGCCCACGAGCTCAGTGACGGGGACGAGGTCGAGCCGGTCGCCATCGACAGCGCCGACGGCCGCGACATCCTGCGCCACTCCACCGCTCACGTGATGGCCCAGGCCGTGCAGGAGCTGTTCCCCGACGCCAAGCTGGGCATCGGGCCGCCGGTGGAGAACGGCTTCTACTACGACTTCGACGTCGAGACCCCCTTCGTGCCAGAGGACCTCGACAAGATCGAGGCCCGGATGCGCAAGATCGTCAAGGAGAACCAGCGCTTCTCGCGTCGCCCGCTCAGCGACGACGAGGCGCGCGAGGAGCTCGCCGGGGAGCCCTACAAGCTCGAGCTGATCGGCCTCAAGGGGTCCGCGGCGGATGCCGCCGAGGGGGCCAGCGCCGAGGTCGGGGCTGGCGAGCTGACCATCTACGACAACATCAACCGCAAGGGGGAGGTGGCCTGGAAGGACCTCTGCCGCGGTCCGCACCTGCCCACCACCAAGCGCATCCCGGCGTTCAAGCTGATGCGCTCGGCTGCGGCGTACTGGCGGGGCAACGAGAAGAACAAGCAGCTCCAACGCATCTACGGCACCGCCTGGGAGACCAAGGAGGCGCTGGACGAGCACCTGCACCGACTCGAGGAGGCCGAGCGACGCGACCACCGCAAGCTCGGTCGCGAGCTGGACCTGTTCAGCTTCCCCGACGAGATCGGGTCCGGCATGGCGGTCTTCCACCCCAAGGGTGGGGTGATCAAGCGCGAGATGGAGGACTACGTCCGCGCCCGCCACATCGAGGAGGGCTTCCAGTACGTCGGGACGCCGCACATCTCCAAGCAGGGGCTCTTCGAGACCTCCGGGCACCTGCCCTACTACGCGGACACCATGTTCCCGCCGATGCAGATGGAGGGGACCGACTACTACCTCAAGGCGATGAACTGCCCGATGCACAACCTGATCTTCAGGTCGCGCGGGCGGTCCTACCGCGAGCTGCCGCTGCGGCTCTTCGAGTTCGGGTCGGTCTACCGCTTCGAGAAGTCCGGCGTGGTGCACGGGCTCACCCGGGTCCGGGGGATGACCCAGGACGACTCGCACTCCTACTGCACCCCCGAGCAGGCGCCGGAGGAGATCAAGCACCTGCTGAACTTCGTGCTCAGCCTGCTCAAGGACTTCGGTCTCGACGACTACTACCTCGAGCTGTCCACACGGGACGACACCTCGGAGAAGTTCGTCGGCTCCGAGGAGGACTGGGCCGTCGCCACCAAGATCCTCGAGGACGTGGCCATCGAGTCCGGCCTGGACCTGGTCGCCGACCCGGGCGGTGCCGCCTTCTACGGCCCCAAGATCTCCGTCCAGGCCCGGGACGCGATCGGCCGCACCTGGCAGATGTCGACCATCCAGTACGACTTCAACCAGCCGGCCCGCTTCGGGCTGGAGTTCCAGGGGAGCGACGGCTCGCGCCAGCAGCCCGTGATGATCCACTCCGCGAAGTTCGGCTCGATCGAGCGGTTCTTCGGGGTGCTCGTGGAGCACTACGCGGGCGCGTTCCCGCCCTGGCTCGCCCCGGTCCAGGTCCAGGGGATCCCGATCGCGGACGTGCACGCCGACTACCTCCACGACGTGGCCCGGAAGATGCGGGCGCAGGGCCTCCGCGTCGAGGTCGACGACTCCGACGACCGGATGCAGAAGAAGATCCGCAACGCCCAGCTGCAGAAGGTGCCCTTCATGATGATCGCGGGGAGCGAGGACATCGAGGCCGGTGCGGTGTCCTTCCGCTACCGCGACGGACGCCAGGACAACGGAGTCCCGGTGGGCGAGGCCATCGCCCGAGTCGCCGAGGCGGTCGCCTCCCGCAGCCAGGTCTGAGCCGCGTGGACGAGCACGTGCACCAGGACGGCGTCGGGAGCCCGGACGCCCTCGACCGGCTGTGGACCCCGCACCGGATGGCCTACATCCGGGGGGAGAGCAAGCCCGCTGACGACTCGGCCAAGGAGTGCCCGTTCTGCCGGATCCCCGGTCTCGAGGACGCGGAGGGTCTCGTCGTGCACCGCGGGGAGGCGGCGTACGTCGTGCTGAACCTCTACCCCTACGCGCCCGGCCACCTGATGGTCTGTCCCTACCGGCACATCGCTGACTACACCGACACCACGGACGCGGAGGTCGAGGAGATCGCGGCGCTGACCAAGCGGGCGATGACCACACTGCGTGGGGTCTCGGGCGTGCACGGCTTCAACATCGGGATGAACCAGGGGGCGATCGCGGGGGCCGGGATCGCCGCGCACCTGCACCAGCACGTCGTGCCCCGGTGGGCGGGGGACCAGAACTTCATGCCGGTGGTGGCCCAGACCCGCGCGATGCCCGAGCTGTTGCAGAGCACCCGCAGCCTGCTGGCTGACGCCTGGTAGCCATTGCGCAACGGCGCGGTCGGGAGCAGGGTGGGAGGTGTCTGGCGACGCCGCCGGGGCGCTGCCGCTGAGCAGGAGGTGCCGCGATGTTCGCACGCTCCACGACCATCATCGGCGACCCCGAGGCGATGGACGCCGGGATCGCCTACGTGCGCGACGAGGTCCTGCCCGCCGTGACGGGACTGGACGGTTGCGTCGGCCTCTCGATGCTCGTCGAGCGGGACACAGGGCAGTGCATCGTCACCAGCTCGTGGCTCTCCGAGGAGGCCATGGGATCCAGCGACCTGCACCTCGCGCCGCTGCGTCGGCGTGGGGGAGAGATCCTCGGCGGCGCACCGCGCGTCGAGTCCTGGGAGGTGGCCGTGATGCACCGTGAGCACGAGGCCACTGCAGGCTCGTGCTGCCGGGTCACCTGGATGCGCCTCGACCACGGCGACGTCGACCGGGGGATCAGGCTCTACGGCGAGGCGATGCTCCCGGAGATGGAGACCCTGGAGGGCTTCGGCAGCGCCAGCCTCCTCGTCGACCGGCAGGGCGGACGGGCCTGCAGCACCGCGACGTACGACTCGCGCGCGGCGATGGATGCCAGTCGTGACCGCGCCTGGGCGCTCCGCGAGTCAGGGGCCCGGGATGCCGGCGTCGACGTCGTCGACGTCGAGGAGTTCGATCTCGTGATCGCGCACCTGCGGGTTCCCGAGCTGGTGTGATCCCGACCGGGTGAGGAGCGCTCCGGGCAGCAGTCTCAGCGCTTCTTGCCCGGCGAAGCGCCCTTGACGACGATAGAGGACTCCTCCGCCACGCCGCGCTTGGCGGCGCGCTTCTCCTTGATGGACTTGCCGGTCTTCTTGGTCATGGCCTGGCGTGGCGACTTGTCGCTCATTGGGGGGCTCCCTCGTGGACGCCGAAATGGTGTCCTGCCGTGACAGTACGCCCTGCCCGTCGGCGGGCCCGGGGGCGGGCGGTAGCCTCCTCATCTCATGTTGGACAGGTTCAAGGACTTCTGGCAGGGCGTCGTGCTGGCGCCGTTCGTCAACACCTTCATCAGGCTCGGGATCAGTCCCGACGTGGTGACGCTGGTGGGCACCCTGGGGGTGGCCGCGGGCGCACTGGTGTTCTTCCCCCAGGGCAAGCTGCTCACCGGGGTGCTGGTGATCACCGCCTTCGTGTTCAGCGACCTGATCGACGGGGCGATGGCCCGGCAGACGGGTCGCTCCTCGAAGTTCGGCGCATTCTTCGACTCCACCCTCGACCGCGTCGGGGACGCCGCGATCTTCGGCGGACTGGTGCTCTACTTCGCAGGCCCGGGGGACAGCTACCTCTACCTGTGCCTCTCGCTCTACTGCCTGGTGATGGGCAGCGTCACCAGCTATGCCCGGGCCAGGGCCGAGTCGCTCGGTCTCACGGCCAAGGGAGGCATCGCCGAGCGGGCCGACCGGTTGGTGGCGATCCTGGTGATGACCGGTCTCGGTGCACTCTTCGACGTGCCCGAGCTGATGTACGTCACGATCTGGGCGCTCTCGATCGCGATCACGATCACCGTGGTCCAGCGCGTGCTGATGGTGCGCCGGCAAGCGCTCGACGAGACGCCCGCGTCCTGAGCACGGTCCTGGCGGACGTACGATTCGCACATGGCTGACATCCCTTCCTCCCTTCCCCAGAGCGCCCCGGAGCGCGGCACCTCGCGCGTGAAGCGCGGCATGGCCGAGATGCTCAAGGGCGGCGTGATCATGGACGTGGTCACCGCCGAGCAGGCAAAGATCGCCGAGGACGCCGGCGCCGTCGCGGTGATGGCTCTCGAGCGCGTTCCCGCGGACATCCGTGCGCAGGGCGGCGTCTCCCGGATGAGCGACCCCGACATGATCGACTCGATCATCGAGGCCGTTTCCATCCCGGTGATGGCCAAGGCCCGGATCGGCCACTTCGTCGAGGCTCAGGTGCTGCAGAGCCTGGGTGTCGACTACGTCGACGAGTCCGAGGTGCTCACCCCGGCGGACTACGCCAACCACATCGAGAAGTGGGCGTTCACGGTCCCCTTCGTCTGCGGTGCCACCAACCTCGGCGAGGCGCTGCGCCGGATCACCGAGGGCGCGGCGATGATCCGCTCCAAGGGCGAGGCCGGCACCGGTGACGTGTCCAACGCGGTGATGCACATGCGCACCATCCGCGGCGAGATCCGTCGTCTCGGTTCGCTGGCGGAGGACGAGCTGTACGTCGCCGCCAAGGAGCTTCAGGCGCCGTACGACCTCGTCAAGGAGGTCGCGGTGAACGGCAAGCTCCCCGTCGTGCTGTTCACCGCAGGCGGCATCGCCACCCCGGCGGACGCCGCGATGATGATGCAGCTCGGCGCCGAGGGCGTGTTCGTGGGCTCCGGGATCTTCAAGTCCGGCAACCCGGCCGAGCGGGCCGAGGCCATCGTCAAGGCGACCACGTTCTTCGACGACCCGGACGTCGTCGCCAAGGTCTCCCGGGGCCTGGGTGAGGCCATGGTCGGGATCAACGTCGAGGAGCTCCCGCAGCCGCACCGGCTCTCCGAGCGCGGTTGGTAGCCCCGTCGAGATAGCCCGTTTAGGGATATTTGTCGGAAATCCGACGTTCTGTCCGTTCTTTCCGTCAGGATGAGCACCAGGCCGGCCTTCGGGGTCGGTCCATGCACCGGGTGTCCCGGTGGGGTGCCGCCGCGGGGGAGGCATCCCACCGGGACCCTGTGCGTTCCGAGCCCCTGCCGGCTAGGACATTGGTCCTATTTCCGGACGTAACCGTTCCGTTTACCCGATTCGGCCACACCATGGTGTGCGTGTGCAACTGAGCACGCTCACCGTGGAAGGGGCTCGATGCGCGAGTCGACGAAGGCGGCCCTGGCCGCTGTGACAGGAGCGGCACTGCTGCTCGGCGGAGCCGGTTCGCTGGCCTACTGGACCGACACCGAGTCGGTCGGCGGTGGCGACCTCAACGCCGGCACGCTGGCGCTCACCACCGACGCCACCAACATCGGCTGCGGCGCCTGGCAGCTCGATGCCGCCGAGATCCCGGGGCAGACCTACCTCACCGGGGACCCGCTGGTGCCCGGCGACGTGCTCACGCGCGTCTGCAGCTACACGATCACCGCGGTGGGCAACCACCTCCGCGCCACCGTCGGGGTGTCCAGCCCGAGCTTCAGCGGGGCCGGTGGCAGCTTCGGTGGCAACCTGGGTGCCGCTGTCAGCGCGGTGCAGGTCAACGGCGCGGCGGCCACCGAGTTCACCGACGCCAACAACGGGCAGACCCTGCGCGCCGAGGTCTCGGTGACGTGGAGCAGCGCCGAGACCGGGAACATGGGCGCCAGCACCGTCCTCGACGACCTGACCCTCACCGCCGAACAGGTCCACGACTGAGCCGATGCGGGTCAGGACGAGGGTGCGGCGCGTCGCCCGGTGGACGGTCCCCGTCCTCGGGTGGATGGTCACGCTCGGATTCGTCGGCGCGCTGGCGGCGGGCGTGCTCGTCCCGCGCGTCGCCGGCGCCACCCCCTACGTGATCCTCACCGGCTCGATGTCCCCGGGGATGCCGCCGGGCACGCTGGTCGTCGTACGTCCCGTGCCTGCGGAGCGGATCACCGTGGGCCAGGTGGTCACCTACCAGCTCGTCTCGGGCGAGCCGGAGGTCGTCACCCACCGCGTCGTCGCGATCAGCAGCGACCGCGAGGGCAAGCCGGTGTTCCGGACCCGCGGTGACGCCAACGCGGTCGCGGACCGCACCTGGGTCCTGCCGGCGCAGATCCGGGGAGAGCGGTGGTACGCCGTTCCGTGGCTCGGCCACCTCGGCGCCGTGCTCGACCCCGCGCGCCGGCAGCTGGTCTCCGTGGTGGTCGCCTTCGGCCTCCTGGGGTACGCCGCCTCGGTCGCCGTCCGAGGGTGGCGGCGACGGGCCCGCAGGACGTCGCCGGAGCCGACGCGAGCACCCGCACATGTCTGAGCACCGCGCTCAACGACGACAGGGCCGGTCGCTCGGCTCGGTCCGGGTGCGGGCCGCCCTCGGCCTCGGCGTCCTCGCGATGGCCTTCACCGGGGGCTCGTTCGCCTTCTGGACCGACAGCGTGCCGATCAGCGGTGGCACCTTCACCTCCGGAACCCTCGACCTGCAGGTCAACGGTGCGGACACCGCGGCGACCACGACGCTGGCGATGCCCCAGATGGTGCCGGGGAGCGCGTCGGCCGAGGTGGTCACGGTCCGCAACCACGGCACCGCGCCGTTGCGCTACGCCGTCTCCGGGGGACTCACCGGCGCCGACGCGTCGGCCTACGGGACCGCGGCGGCCCTGCGCCTCACGATCGTGCGCAACGGCACCCGGTCCGGCTCCGGGAGCACGGCCACCTGCACCGGCGGGTCGGTCCTGGTGGCATCGGTCGCTCTCACCACCGTGACCTCGACAGCGGTGCTGGCGCTCCAGGGTCCGCTGGCAGCGGCGACCACCGACAGCCTGTGCGTGAAGGTGGAGCTCGCTGCCGATGCACCCTCGACCCTCCAGGGCCGCACCGCGGTCCTCGCGCTGACCGCCACCGGGACCTCGGACGTCGGCTGATGCCGCTCCCGCGCCGCCTCGTGGGCCACCTCCTGTCCCTGACAGCGCTGCTGGGTGTGCTCTGCGTCGTGCTCACCGTCCTGGGGCCGGTCGTGGGCCTGCGCGCCTACTTCCTCCGGTCCGGCTCGATGGAGCCGACGATGGGGTCGGGCTCGCTCGTGCTCACCCACCGGGTGCCCGTGGGCGACGTCCGGGCGGGACAGGTGGTCACGGTCACCGGCGACTCCGGTGACCGGGTCACCCATCGCGTGGTTGCCGCCCGGGGCGGCGAGCTGGTGCTCCGGGGAGACGCCAACGCGGCCGTGGACCCGCGTCCCTACCGACAGCAGTCCGTCGACCGGGTGGTCGCCGACCTCCCCGGTGTCGGCTACGTCGTGGGGACAGTCACCGGCCCCCTCGGTCTGACGGCACTCACCGTGCTGGTCGGGCTGCTGGTCCTCCTGCTGCTGCGTCCGGAGCTGATGGAGCCTCCCGCCCCGGGTCGGCACCGTCGGCCGGTCCGTCGGCGCGACCGCCGCGCCGTGGTCAGCGGGGGAGTGCTGGTGGTCCTCGTCGGGGGGTCGGTGCTGGGGCCGGGACAGGTCGGCCCGACCTGGGCGGCTCCGTGGACCGACGCCGTGCCGGTGACCGGGGCGTCGTACACCGCGCACACGGTGACCAAGCCGTCCGTCATCTCGTGCATCGTCACCGGGACCGCCCTCGAGACGAAGACGGCCCGGATCGTGTTCGCTGCGGTGTCGCTGCCTCACGCCCTGGCCTACAGCGCGACCATCGTGCAGACCGGACAGGCGCTGGCTGTCGTCGACCTCGGCGTCACCCGAGCGGTCGACTTCAACAGCTCGCTGCTGAGCACGGTGCTCAACCAGCCCTACGACATCCGTCTGGTCGCGCGGCTGCCCGCGCCCAACGGGGCCTGGCAGTCGGTGGCGACCACGCAGCGCGTCACCGTGACCCTGCTCGGCCTCGGCGTCTCCTGTGGTGCGGTCGCCTGACCGCGGCCGGTCCCACCCCGCACCCACCCCGACAGACCGCTGCCGTAGTTTTCCGGTGTGAACGACCGTCCCACGATCGGTGTGCTCGCTCTCCAGGGCGACGTGCGCGAGCACCTCGCGGCGCTGGCGTCCCTGGGCGTGGCCGCCCACCCGGTACGCCGCCCAGCGGAGCTCGACGACTGCGACGGCATCGTCATCCCGGGCGGCGAGTCCACGACGATGGCCAAGCTGGCCCGGATCTTCGAGCTCTTCGAGCCGCTCCAGCAGCGCATCGCCACCGGCCTGCCGGCGTTCGGCACCTGCGCGGGCATGATCATGCTGGCCCAGGAGGTCGAGGACGGCACCGCCGACCAGGAGACCCTCGGCGGGCTGGACATCACCGTCCGCCGCAACGCCTTCGGCCGGCAGGTCCACTCCTTCGAGGGCGACGTCGACTTCGCCGGGCTCGACGACCCGGTGCATGCGGTGTTCATCCGTGCGCCGTGGGTCGAGCGGGCCGGTCCCGAGGTCGAGGTGCTCGCCCGCGTAGGTCCCGGGCCCGCAGCCGAGCCGGAGGCCGTGGGTAGGATCGTGGCGATCCGGCAGGGCCCGGTGATGGCGACGTCGTTCCACCCCGAGGTGGGATCGGACCTGCGCATCCACCAGCTCTTCTGCGATCTCGTCGCAGAACACCGCAGGGAAGGAAGTCGCTGATGTCAGGCCACTCCAAGTGGGCAACGACCAAGCACAAGAAGGCTGTCGTCGACGCTCGCCGCGGCAAGATGTTCGCGAAGCTGATCAAGAACATCGAGGTAGCCGCGCGCATGGGCGGTGGCGACATCTCCGGCAACCCGACGCTCTACGACGCCATCCAGAAGGCCAAGAAGTCCTCGGTCCCCAACGACAACATCGACCGCGCCGTCAAGCGTGGTTCCGGTGCCGAGGCCGGGGGCGCGGACTACCTCACGATCATGTACGAGGGCTACGGCCCCAACGGGGTCGCCTTCCTCATCGAGTGCCTGACCGACAACAAGAACCGTGCCGCGATGGAGGTCAGGACGGCGATGACCCGCAACGGCGGCTCGCTGGCCGATCCCGGCTCGGTCTCCTACATGTTCAACCGCAAGGGTGTCGTGATCGTGCCCGTCGAGCAGGAGGACCGGAAGGTCTCCGAGGACGACGTCCTCGAGGCCACCCTGGAGGCGGGCGCCGAGGACGTGAACGACCTCGGTGACTCCTTCGAGGTGATCAGCGAGGCGACGGACCTGGTCGCCGTGCGCACCGCGCTGCAGGCAGCCGGTGTCGACTACGACTCCGCCGACGCGTCCTTCGTCCCGAGCATGCAGGTCGAGCTCGACGCGGACGGCGCCGGCAAGGTGTTCCGGCTGATGGAGGCCCTCGAGGACCTCGACGACGTGCAGAACGTCTTCGCCAACTTCGACGTCCCCGACGACGTGATGGCTGCGCTCGACGCCTGAGCCGACGTACGCCGCCCGGCGCGTCGTACCCCTCCCGCACCGACCGGCCCGGTTAGCGTGGTGCGAACAGGTGTTCGGACGATCGAGGAGTAGGCATGCGCGTGCTGGGCATCGACCCCGGACTGACCAGGTGCGGGGTGGGTGTGATCGAGGGGTCGATCGGCAAGCCGCTGTCGCTCGTCGACGTCGGCGTGGTGCGCACCAGCGCCGAGATGCCCGTCGCTGAGCGGCTGTGCCTGCTCGAGGCCGGCCTCGAGCAGTGGCTGGACGCCACCAGTCCCGACGCCGTGGCCGTGGAGCGGGTGTTCAGCCAGCTCAACGTCAAGACGGTGATGGGCACCGCCCAGGCCAGCGGCATCGCCCTGCTGGTGGCCGCACGCCGCGGGCTGCCCGTGGCCCTGCACACCCCCAGCGAGGTCAAGGCCGCCGTCACCGGCAGCGGTCGTGCGGACAAGGCCCAGGTCGGCGCGATGGTGACCCGGTTGCTGCGACTCGCGGAGATGCCGAAGCCGGCGGACGCCGCCGACGCCTTGGCCCTGGCGATCTGTCACATCTGGCGTGGCGGCGCCACCAACCGGCTCGCAGCAGCCGTGGCCGCCCAGGCCGCCGTGACCGGGGCCCGGCGATGATCGCGTTCGTGCGAGGTCGGGTCGCGGCCGTGGGCCTGACATCGGTGGTCCTCGAGGTGGGTGGCGTGGGGCTGGAGCTCCAGTGCACCCCCGACACGATCGCCGGGCTGCGCGTGGGTGCCGAGGCGACGCTCCCCACGAGCATGGTGGTCCGGGAGGACTCGCTGACGCTGTTCGGCTTCGTCGACGACGACGAGAAGCAGATGTTCGAGCTCGTCCAGACCGCCAGCGGCGTCGGCCCCAAGCTCGCCCAGGCGATGCTGGCGGTCCAGCGGCCGGAGGCGCTGCGTCGCGCGGTCAGCACCGAGGACGTCAAGACGCTGACCTCGATCCCCGGGATCGGTCAGAAGGGCGCGCAGCGGATCATCCTCGAGCTCAAGGACCGCATCGGCCCGGTGGGATCCGCGAGCGCCCACGTGAACTCGGTGGCCCAGGTTGCTCAGGGCTGGCAGTCGCAGGTGCAGGCAGGTCTCGTTGGTCTCGGCTGGTCGGCCCGCGAGGCCGACCGGGCCGTGGACGCCGTCACCCCCGAGGCCAGCGAGATGGCCGCGCCCGACGTGGCTCGGCTGCTGCGTGCCGCCCTGCGCACGCTGAGCAAGGCCTGAGCCGGTGAACGAGTCCGAGCTCGAGGCGGCCGAGATGGCCTACCTGACCAGCATGCCGGTGACAGACTCCGGCGCCGACGGTGAGGAGCGGGTGGTCGAGGCCGCACTGCGTCCGCGCACGCTCGACGAGGTCGTCGGGCAGGAACGGGTCCGCGAGCAGCTCTCGCTGCTCCTCGAGGCGGCGCGTGCGCGACAGCGGGTGCCTGATCACGTGCTGATGAGCGGCCCCCCGGGCCTGGGCAAGACGACGCTGGCGATGATCATCGCCGCGGAGATGAACGCCCCGCTGCGCCTGACCAGTGGTCCCGCGATCACCCACGCCGGGGACCTGGCCGCGATCCTCTCGGGGTTGAACGAGGGCGACGTGCTCTTCGTCGACGAGATCCATCGCATGTCTCGCCCGGCCGAGGAGATGCTCTACATGGCGATGGAGGACTTCCGCGTCGACGTGGTCATCGGAAAAGGCCCCGGTGCGACCGCGATCCCGCTGGAGATCCCGCCGTTCACGCTCGTCGGTGCCACCACCCGGGCCGGACTGCTGCCCAGCCCGCTGCGTGACCGGTTCGGCTTCACCGCCCGCCTGGAGTTCTACGAGCCCGAGGACCTCGAGCGGATCGTCCGCCGGTCGGCCGGCCTGCTCGACGTGGCGCTGCGGGGAGACGGAGCGCGCGAGATCTCGCTGCGCTCGCGGGGCACCCCCCGGATCGCCAACCGGCTGCTGCGGCGGGTGCGCGACTTCGCCCAGGTGCGAGCCGACGGTGTCGTCACCCTCGCGCTGGCGCGTGCCGCGCTCGAGCTCTTCGAGGTCGACGAGTCTGGACTCGACCGGCTCGACCGGGCTGTCCTCGACGTGCTGTGCCGGAGGTTCGGTGGCGGTCCCGTCGGCGTGAGCACGCTGGCGGTCGCCGTGGGGGAGGAGCGCGAGACCGTCGAGGAGGTGGCCGAGCCGTTCCTGGTGCGCCAGGGCCTGCTCGCACGCACCCCGCGTGGCCGGGTGGCGACTCGCGCGGCCTGGGCCCACCTGGGCCTCGCCGCACCGCCCGGAACGGGAGTAGATGACCCTTTGTTCGGGTCGGAGTCCGATTGAGGTCGTGACGGCCGTTACACTGCACAGTCGGTGGCCTGACCGCGCCCGAGCCATGGCTCGACGTCGGATTCACGGCTCCCCAGGACCTGTTCCCTTCCCTTGGAGATGTCTGTCGTGCCTGCCTACGCGCAGCTGCTCGTGATCGTCGTGGCCATGCTCGCCTTCTGGGCAATCGTCATGCGTCCCGCTCGCAACCAGCAACGTCAAGTCCAGCGGCTCCAGAGTGAGCTCAGCATCGGGGACGAGGTCATCCTGTCCGCGGGGATCTTCGGCACCGTGCGAGCGTTGAACGACACGAAGGTCGAGCTCGAGGTCGCCCCCGGCACGGTGCTCACGGTGGCCCGCCAGGTCGTCGTGCGCAAGGTGGACGAGCTCGCGCCGGCTTCCGTCGACGAACCGGGCGACGACGCGTCCCAGACCCAGGACTGAGGAGAAACACCCCGTGGCGAAGAAGACGCCCCGTCCCACACGGACGCTGCTCATATTCGGGCTGACCATCCTCGTCATCTACGGTCTGGCCGCTCTCGGCCAGACGTGGAAGCCGCGGCTCGGTCTCGACCTCGAGGGCGGCACCCGGATCACCCTCTCGGCGATCACCTCGAACCAGAGCATCGACCAGACCAAGCTCAAGCAGGCCGCGAGCATCATCGACGCCCGCGTGAACGGCAGCGGCGTCGCCGAGGCCGCGGTCTCCACCCAGGGCGACCGCAACATCATCGTCGAGATCCCGGGCAAGAACCGCACCGACCTCGTCGATGCGGTCAAGCGCACCGCCCAGCTGCGCTTCCGGCTGGTGGCCGGTCAACCGCAGCCCGGCACCCCTCAGCCCGACCCCAGTTCGCAGCCGTCCGGTGAGCCCTCCGGCAGCCCGTCGCCGGCTCCCACGGCGAAGCCCTCGGCCGGTGCCAGCGAGAGCCCGAAGGCCAACCCGCGCCCGGCGCCGTTCGCGGCCGACTCCACGACCGAGCCGAACCCCACGCAGGCCCCCGCGGCGACCGCGCCCCCCGAGCCGACCGACCCCAACCAGGGCCAGCCGCAGCTCACCCAGAAGGGTGCCTCCGTCGACGACCCGCTCGCCTGGTCCCAGGACCCCGGGGTCGAGTGGCTGCAGAAGCTCTCGGAGTTCCAGTGCCCGCCTCCCGGCGAGGAGGCGGCGCCCACGGCCGACGACCCGAGCAAGCCGCTGATCGCGTGCAACGAGGACGGTCTGAAGTTCCTGCTGTCGAAGTCGCTGATCGAGGGCACCGAGCTCAGCTCGGCCTCCTACGGCACCCCGCAGAACGGCGTCGGCTGGGCCGTGAACCTCGGCTTCAAGAGCAGTGCCCGCCGGGTGTTCGGTGACACCACCACCGCCCTGAACCGCAACGGTGGCACCTTCGCGATCGTGCTTGACGGCAAGGTGATCTCCTACGCCGGAGTCAACGAGCCGATCCTGGACGGAAACGCCCAGATCACCGGCGACTTCACCGAGGCCGAGGCCAGCTCGCTGGCCAACTCGCTGAAGTACGGCGCGCTGCCGATCAAGTTCGACAAGCCCACGATCGAGACGATCGGGCCCTCGCTGGCCGGCAACCAGCTCTCCGCGGGCATCTTCGCCGGCATCGTCGGTCTGGCGATCGTGATGCTCTACTGCCTGCTCTACTACCGCGGCCTGGGCGTCGTGGTGATCTTGTCGTTGCTCGTGGCCGCCGGGACGACGTACGGCGTCGTGCTGGTGCTGGCCAAGGCAGCCGGCTTCACGCTGACGCTCCCGGGCATCGCCGGGCTGATCGTGGCGGTGGGCATCACGGCGGACTCGTTCATCGTCTACTTCGAGCGAATACGTGACGAGATGCGAGACGGCCGGTCCATGCGGGTGGCGGTCGAGACGGGCTGGGCCCGGGCCAGGAACACCTGCCTGGCGGCCGATGCCGTGTCGCTGCTCGCGGCGGTGGTTCTCTACATCTTCGCCATCGGCGTGGTGCGCGGCTTCGCGTTCGCGCTCGGCATCAGCACGCTCATCGACGTGGCGGTGTTCTTCTACTTCACCAAGCCGACGATGACGCTGCTCGCGCGTCGTTCCTTCTTCAACACCGGCCACCGGTTCTCGGGCCTCTCGCGTGAGACGCTCGGAGTCGACCACCTCACCCATGACGCACGTCTCGTCGGAGGGAGTGCCTGATGGGCAAGATGAGCAGGCTCGGCAACGCGCTCTACGAGGGCGAGGTCTCGATCGACTTCGTCGGCCGCAAGCTCCTCTGGTACGCCATCTCCGGTGTGATCGTGGTGCTCGCGGTGTCGGGGCTCTACTTCAAGGGACTCAACTTCGGCATCGAGTTCCAGGGCGGCGTCGAGTACAACGTCAGCCTCCCGGCCAACCAGGTCACCCAGGACAACGTCGACAAGATCCGCACGGCGGTGGCCGACTCCGGCGTCGAGGCGGCGACCGCCCCGATCGTGAACACCTCGGGCACCGACTCCATCCGCGTGCAGACCGGGGAGCTGGGCACCGACGACGCACTGCAGGTCTCGCAGGTCATCGCGGACGCGGTCGGCGTCGACGCGAAGAACGACATCTCGACCCAGGACGTCGGCGCGAGCTGGGGTGAGCAGGTCGCCAAGCGCGCGTTGACCGGGCTGGTCGTGTTCCTGATCCTGGTGGTGCTGTTCATCTGGGCCTACTTCCGGGAGTGGAAGATGTCGGTCGCCGCCCTGGTGGCGCTCGCGCACGACGTCGTGATCACGATCGGCATCTACTCGCTCTCCGGCTTCGAGGTCAGCCCAGCCACGGTGACCGGGCTGCTGACGATCCTGGGGTTCTCGCTCTACGACACCGTGGTCGTCTTCGACAAGGTGCGCGAGAACACCAAGTCGGTCCGGCAGAGCAGCAAGACCTATGCCGAGCTGGCCAACCTCGCCGTCAACCAGACGCTGGTGCGCTCGATCAACACCTCGATCGTCGCGCTGCTGCCGGTCGGCGCGATCCTCTACGTCGGTGTGGCCACCCTCGGCTCGGGTGCCCTGAAGGACCTCGCCCTGTCGCTGTTCGTCGGCATGGCCGCGGGTGCCTACTCCTCGATCTTCATCGCCACGCCGCTCGCGGTGCAGCTGAAGTCACGGGAGAAGCAGATCACCGAGTCTGACGCGCGTGCCCGGGCCCGCTCGAGGCGCAGCGTCGACCGCTACGCCGACGTGCCGTTCACCGACCAGGCGCCGGTGGGTGGTTACGCAGACGCGGACGAGGAGCCCTACGAGGACGAGCCACGTGCCTCGTCGCCGAAGATGCCACCCCGCCGTCCGGAGGCATCCGGCACGGGACGCGTCGTACCCGATGCGAAGGCGCCGGTGCGCGAGTCGGGCGCCTCCAAGCGCAACCAGCCCACCCGCGAGCCTCGCTCCCGGCGCGGCAAGTGAGCTCGGGCGTGAGCGTGGACCGGCTCAGCGACCTGATCGGGTCCCTGGTCAGGGACATCCCCGACTTCCCCAAGGCGGGGGTCACGTTCAAGGACATCACGCCGCTCCTCGACCACCACGAGGCGTTCACCGCCGTCGTGGGTGCGTTGGCCGCAGCAGGTCGCGACGGCGACGGGACCGTGGTCGTGGACAAGGTCGTCGGCATGGAGGCCCGGGGGTTCATCCTGGCGGCTCCGGTGGCCCTGGCCCTCGGGGTCGGGTTCGTGCCGGTGCGCAAGCCCGGCAAGCTGCCGTGGACCACCCGTGCGGTCAGCTATGAGCTGGAGTACGGCCAGGAGACCCTCGAGATGCACACCGATGCCCTGAACGCGGGGGAGCGGGTGCTGGTGATCGACGACGTGCTCGCCACCGGCGGCACTGCCCGCGCGACCGCCCAGCTGATCGGGGAGGCCGGAGCGGTGGTCCATGCTCTGGCGGTGCTGCTGGAGCTGAGCTTCCTGGCGGGCCGCGAGGCGGTGGGGGATACCCCGCTGACGGTGCTGCACACCGTCTGAACCCACCACCTCCTGGCACGCCCTAGACTGGAAATTGATGTTTCGCGAGCGTGCGAGGGGAGGGACATGGGCGACGACCCCGTTGTGGTGGAGCCCGCGACCGAGCCTGCCCCCGCAGCGGACCGCGCTCCGTCCCTGACCGGTCGTGGCGTGCGAGCCCGTCTCGCGCGCATCGGCACCAGCCGGCAGGTCGGCAACCCGGTGCTCGAGCCGCTCTTCCGCACGGTCCGCGCCAACCACCCCAAGGCAGACCTGGCGCTGCTCGAGCGGGCCTACGAGACGGCCGAGAAGCACCACCGTGGCCAGTCGCGCAAGAGCGGTGATCCCTACATCACCCACCCGCTGGCCGTGACCACGATCCTCGCCGACATCGGCATGACCGAGCCGACCCTGGTGGCGGCCCTGCTCCACGACACGGTCGAGGACACGCCGTACACCCTGGACGCGCTGCGCGCGGACTTCGGCGACGAGGTGGCCGCGCTGGTCGACGGCGTCACCAAGCTGGACAAGGTCAAGTACGGCGACTCCGCGCAGGCCGAGACCATCCGCAAGATGATCGTGGCGATGAGCAAGGACATCCGGGTCCTGGTCATCAAGCTCGCCGACCGGCTGCACAACATGCGGACCCTGCGCTACGTCAAGGCCGAGACGCAGGAGCGCAAGTCCCGCGAGACCCTCGAGATCTACGCACCCCTGGCTCACCGCCTGGGCATGAACACGCTCAAGTGGGAGCTGGAGGACCTCGCCTTCGCGACCATGCACCCCAAGATCTACGACGAGATCGTCCGGCTGGTGGCGGAGCGGGCGCCGTCTCGCGACCAGTTCCTGACCCAGGTGATCAAGCAGGTCGAGGGCGACCTGCGGGCTGCCCGGATCAATGCGCGGGTGACCGGTCGGCCCAAGCACTACTACTCGATCTACCAGAAGATGATCCACGGCCGCCGTGAGTTCTCCGACATCTACGACCTGGTCGGCATCCGGATCCTGGTCGACGACGACCCCGACTGCTACGGCGTCCTCGGGGTGCTGCACAACCGCTGGAACCCGCTGCCGGGCCGGTTCAAGGACTACGTCGCGATGCCGAAGTTCAACATGTACCAGTCACTGCACACCACGGTGATCGGCCCGTTCGGCAAGCCGGTGGAGATGCAGATCCGGACGACCGCGATGCACCGTCGCGCCGAGTACGGCGTCGCGGCGCACTGGAAGTACAAGGAGGACGTCCGCGCCGGGGTCGACACGGACAAGGCGGCGACCGACTCCGAGATGCTGTGGCTGCGCCAGCTGCTCGACTGGCAGAACGAGGTGGTCGACCCGGGGGAGTTCCTCGACTCGCTGCGTTTCGAGATCAACAGCTCCGAGGTCTTCGTGTTCACCCCGCGCGGAGACGTGATGGGGCTGCCGACCGGTTCGACGCCGGTCGACTTCGCCTACGCGATCCACACCGAGGTCGGGCACCACACGATCGGGGCCCGCGTCAACGGCCGGTTGGTGCCGCTGGAGTCGGTGCTCGAGCACGGCGACGTGGTCGAGGTCTTCACCTCCAAGTCGCCCAACGCCGGACCGACCCGTGACTGGCTGACGTTCGTGAAGTCTCCGCGCGCCCGGAGCAAGATCCGGCACTGGTTCACCAAGGAACGGCGCGAGGAAGCCATCGACCACGGCAAGGAGCAGATCGGTCGGCTGCTCCGCAAGGAGGGCCTCCCGCTGAAGCGGGTGATGACCCACGAGTCGCTCACCCAGGTCGCGAGCGAGCTGCGTCTCCCGGACGTCTCCGCCCTCTATGCAGCAGTGGGCGAGGGCAACCTCGGCGCCCAGACCGTGGTCCGCAAGGTCATCGAGGTGGCGGGCGGGGACGCCGGTGCCGCCGAGGACCTCGCCGAGGCCGTGACGATCACCCGGCCCAGGCGTCGGGGTCAGGCCACCCACGACTCCGGGGTGGTGGTCAAGGGCGTCACCGACGTGCTGGTGAAGCTCGCCCGTTGCTGCACCCCTGTGCCCGGGGACGAGATCCTGGGCTTCGTCACCCGTGGTGACGGGATCTCGGTGCACCGCCGCGACTGCACCAATGCCACCTCGCTGCTCGGCCAGCCCGAACGGCTCGCGGACATCGAGTGGGCACCGACGTCTCAGTCGACGTTCCTGGTGCAGATCATGGTCGACGCCCTCGACCGGGCCCGGCTGCTCTCCGACATCACCATGGTGCTCTCCGACCAGCACGTGAACATCCTCTCCGCGAGCCTGACGACCGGCCGCGACCGAGTGGCCAAGAGCAAGTTCTCCTTCGAGATGGGCGACCCCAAGCACCTCGGCGCCATCCTCAAGGCGGTGCGCCAGGTCGACGGCGTCTTCGACGCCTACCGCGTCACCCACTGACCCGGGAGCACGCCGACCGGGCAGCTCAGGTTGCCGCGAGCATGCCCACCGGGCAGCTCTGGTTGCCGGGAGCACGCCCACCGGGCAGCTCTGGTTGCCAGGAGCACGCCGACCGGGCACTGCGGGTTGCTGGGCGCGCGTCGACCGGGCAGCTTTGGTTGCCAGGAGTGCGCCGACCGGGCAGCTCAGGTTGCCGGGAGTACGCCCACCGGGCAGCTCTGGTTGCTGGGAGTACGTCGACCGGGCAGCTCAGGTTGACCAGGCGACATACGAGGAGCAACCCGGAGTGCCCGGTCGAGGGGGTGTGGGCAACCTTGGGTGCCCTGTCGGGGGACTGCGAGCAACCCGGAGTGCCCGGTCGGCGGACTACGAGCAACCCGGGGTGCCCGGTCGGGGGACTACGAGCAACCCGGGGTGCCCGGTCGGGGGACTACGAGCAACCCGGAGTGCCCGGTCGGCGGACTGCGAACAACCCGGAGTGCCCGGTCGGGGGACTACGAGCAACCCGGAGTGCCCGGTCGGGGGACTGCGAACAACCCGGAGTGCCCGGTCGGGGGACAGTGGGTGGGGACTAGGAGAACTCGTTGGCCGCTCGTTGGGCCATCTCGAGGAAGGATCGGCGGGAGGCGAGGTTCTCCTCGAGGTCCTTGATCTTCCTCGGGTTGCCCTCGCTGCGGGCCTTCTCGAGGTCCGCCTCGATGGTGGCGATGGCGCGCTCGAGCTGGCCGAGCATGTCGTCGGCGCGGGCGGACTTCTCCGGGTCGCTGCGCTTCCACTTCTCGTCCTCGACGGAGCGGATCGCCTGCTCGACCTGGCGAATGCGTCCCTCGAGCGACTTCATCTGGTCGCGGGGCACCTTCCCGGCGGCGTCCCAGCGCTCGCTGATGTCGCGGAAAGCACGCTTGGCGGCGTCGATGTCCTTGATCGGCAGCAGTGCTTCGGCCTCGACGAGCAGCTCGAGCTTCTTGGCCGCATTGGCCTCGAACTCCTTGTTCTCCTCGGCGTTCGCGGCCTCGCGGGCGGAGAAGAACGCGTCCTGCGCCGCGCGGAAGCGCTGCCAGAGCTGCTCTTCGACGTCGCGCGGAGCGGCGCCGGCAGCCTTCCAGTCCTGCATCAGCGCGCGGTAGCGGCTGGACGTCGGGCCCCACTCGGTCGAGTCGCTGAGCGACTCCGCCTCCTTGAGGAGCTTCTCCTTGATCACCCTCGCGCCCTCGCGCACCTCGTTGAGCTCGTTGAAGTGCGCCTTGCGGCGGCGGGTGTACGCCGTCCGGGCACCCGAGAACCGGTGCCAGAGCTGATCGTCGGTCTTCTTGTCGAGGCGCGGGAGCGCCTTCCACTCCTCCAGCAGGTCGCGGAGCCGGTTCACCCCGTTGCGCCAGTCCTTGCCGGTAGCGATCTTCTCGGCCTCGGTGACGATCTGCTCCTTGCGGGCGCGCGACTGCTCGACGCGACGGGCGCGCTCCTCGCGGCGCTTGCTGCGCTGCAGGCCGATCAGCGGTCCCAGCGCGTCCAGCCGGGCACTGAGCCCGACCAGGTCGCCGACCGCGTTCGGCTCGACCAGCTGGGCGGCCACCTGCTTGATGGACTCAGATGCCTCGTCGGGGCTGAGTGCCTCGGAGCGCACGCGCTGCTCCAGCAGCTGCACCTCGAACTCCAGTGCCTCGAAGCGGCGGGTGAAGAACGCCAGCGCCTCGTCGGGCGTGCCCTCGGGGTACTGACCGACCGCACGCTCGCCCTCGGGCGTGCGGACGTAGACGGTGCCGTCCTCCGCGACTCGGCCCCAGTCGCTGGCGGACGGTCCGGCAGGTGCAGCAACGACCGGCTTGGCCATCGGCTTCGGGACGGGCCTCGGGACAGGGTGGGCTGCCGGAGTGGGAGCCGGGGCCGGTTCCGGGGTCGCCTCGGTGCTGGTCTCCGGGGCCGATTCCGACGTCGTCTCGGTGCTCGCCTCGGGGACGGCCTCCGGGGTCGCTTCGGTGGTCGCCTCCGGAGCTTCCTCGGCGCTCACCTCCGGGGTCACGTCTGGCACCTCGGTGGGAGGCTGGTCCTGGTCACCATCGACGGGGGAGTTGCCCTGCGCGGTCACGTTGCTACACCTGCTTCTGCGTTGTCCGGTGATGCGGTTCAGCGTCGCCTCATCGTACGCATGCCGGCGCGAGGTTTCCGGGCCAGTAGGGTGGCACTGCCCCAGACCCCCGACGCAGGAGACGAAAAGGTGCTGATCGCAGGCTTCCCGGCCGGACCGTGGGGCACCAACTGTTACGTCGCCGCGACCGGGCCCGGCACGGAGTGCGTCGTCATCGACCCCGGCAAGGACGCGGCCGACGGTGTCGCACAGGTGGTCCGTGAGCACAACCTCAAGCCCGTCGCGGTGCTGGTGACCCACGGCCACGTCGACCACATGTGGTGCGTCGCCCCCGTTGCCGGCACCTACGACGCCACCGCCTGGATTCACCCGCGCGACCGCCACCTGCTGGCGAACCCGATGGCCGGGATGTCGGCGGAGACCACCGCGATGCTGCTGGGCGGCAAGTACACCTTCGCCGAGCCGGACCGCGTCGAGGAGCTCGCGGACGCCCAGACCCTCGAGCTCGCGGGTCTGAGGTTCGTGGTCGACCACACCCCCGGGCACACCGAGGGCTCGGTCACCTTCCGCACGCCGTACGACGAGGTGACCGGGGGACCGGACATCTCCGAGCTGATGTTCTCCGGCGACCTGCTCTTCCAGGGCTCGATCGGCCGCACCGACCTGCCCGGGGGAGACCACCCGACGATGCTGCGCAGCCTGCGCGAGAAGGTGCTCACCCTGCCCGACGACATCGTGGTGCTGCCCGGCCACGGCGAGCAGACCAGCATCGGTCGCGAGCGCGCCACCAACCCGTTCCTGCTCGACCTCCTCGAGGGCGACGACCACGCCTCCACCAACCCGGTCACCCGGGGACTCTGAGATGGCCCGTCCCACCCCGCTGAGCGGGTTCCCCGAGTTCCTGCCCGCCCAGCGCTTCGTCGAGACGCAGGTGCTGGCCCGGTTGGCGCGCACCTTCGAGCTGCACGGCTTCGCCGGAATCGAGACCCGGGCGGTCGAGCCGCTGGACCAGCTGCTGCGCAAGGGGGAGACCTCCAAGGAGGTCTACGTGCTGCGCCGGCTCCAGGGCGAGGAGGGCGACACCGGCCAGGCGAGCTCGCTCGGTCTGCACTTCGACCTCACGGTGCCGTTCGCGCGCTACGTGCTGGAGAACGCCGGCAAGCTCGAGTTCCCGTTCCGCCGCTACCAGATCCAGAAGGTCTGGCGCGGGGAGCGGCCCCAGGAGGGCCGGTTCCGCGAGTTCACCCAGGCCGACATCGACGTCATCGGACGCGACACCCTCGACTTCCACCACGACGTGGAGGTCGCGCGGGTGATGCTGGACGCGCTCGGCGGTCTCGACTTCCTGCCCGGCTTCCGCCTCCAGGTGAACAACCGCAAGCTGATCCAGGGCTTCTACACCGGACTGGGCGCCACGGACCTCGACGCGGTCATGCGGGCGGTGGACAAGCTGGACAAGCTGCCGGAGGAACGGGTGGCCACGCTGCTCGTGGAGGACGCCGGCCTGAGTGCCGCCCAGGCGGAGAGCTGCCTGGCGCTGGCGCGGATCAGCACCGCCGACACCTCCTTCGTGGAGCAGGTGCGGGCCCTCGGCGTCGAGCACGAGCTCCTCGACCAGGGCCTGGCCGAGCTGGCTGCGGTCATCGAGGGCTGTGCCCCGCTCGTCACCGATCGCGTCGAGATCGTCGCCGACCTCAAGATCGCGCGCGGCCTCGACTACTACACCGGCACCGTGTTCGAGACCCGGTTGCACGGCTACGAGAGCCTCGGCTCGATCTGCTCCGGTGGGCGCTACGACGCCCTCGCCAGCGACGGGCGTACGACGTACCCCGGCGTCGGCATCTCGCTCGGTGTCAGCCGGCTGCTGGTGCCGCTGCTGAACCGCGGCGCGGTGGTGGCGGACCGCTCGGTCCCGAGCGCCGTGCTCGTGGCCGTGGTCGGCGAGGACAGCCGGGCGCAGAGCAACACGCTGGCCGACCGGCTCCGAGCCAACGGGGTGCCGTGCGAGGTCGCCCCGACCGCGGCCAAGTTCGGCAAGCAGATCAAGCACGCAGAACGACGGGGGATTCCCTTCGTCCTGTTCCCCGATCTCACGGGTGGAGAGCCCGAGATCAAGGACATCCGCAGCGGCGAGCAGTCCGCTGTGGACCTCACGACATGGACGCCGCCGGTCGAAGACCTGCAACCGCGCGTCCGAAGCAACGAACAGGAGCAACAGTGATCCGCACCCACGACGCCGGCAGCCTTCGGCCCGGCGACGTCGACACCGAAGTCACCCTCGCCGGATGGGTCGCGCGTCGCCGTGACCACGGGGGAGTGGCCTTCATCGACCTGCGCGAGGCCAGCGGCGTGGTCCAGGTCGTGATCCGGGACGAGGCCGTCGCCCACAACCTGCGCAGCGAGTACTGCCTCAAGATCACCGGCACGGTCAGCCGGCGCCCCGAGGGCAACCAGAACCCCAACCTGCCGACCGGCGAGATCGAGGTCATCGCGACCGACGTCGTCGTGCTCAGCGAGGCGGCTCCGCTCCCGTTCCCGATCGACGAGCACGTCGAGGTGGGTGAGGAGGCCCGGCTGCGTCACCGCTACCTCGACCTGCGCCGCAGCGGCCCGAACGCCGCGCTGCGCCTGCGCAGCAAGGTGAACAAGGCCGCCCGCGACGTCCTGGACCGGCACGACTTCGTCGAGGTCGAGACCCCGACGCTGACGCGCTCCACCCCGGAGGGCGCCCGCGACTTCCTGGTCCCGGCCCGCCTCCAGCCGGGCAGCTGGTACGCCCTGCCGCAGAGCCCCCAGCTGTTCAAGCAGCTGCTGATGGTGGCCGGCATGGAGCGCTACTACCAGATCGCGCGGTGCTACCGCGACGAGGACTTCCGGGCCGACCGGCAGCCGGAGTTCACCCAGCTCGACATCGAGATGAGCTTCGTCGAGCAGGACGACGTGATCGCCCTGACCGAGGAGATCCTCTCCGCGCTGTGGGCGCTGATCGGCTATGACGTACCGACCCCGCTCCCGCGCCTGACCTACGCCGACGCGATGGCGCGGTTCGGCTCCGACAAGCCCGACCTGCGGATGGGTCAGGAGCTCGTGGAGTGCACCGAGTTCTTCCGAGGACACCCCGTTCCGGGTCTTCCAGTCGGAGTACGTCGGTGCAGTGGTGATGCCCGGGGGCGCGAGCCAGCCGCGCAAGCAGCTCGACGCCTGGCAGGAGTGGGCCAAGCAGCGTGGCGCCCGCGGCCTCGCCTACCTGCTGGTCAAGGAGGACGGTGAGCTGACCGGCCCCGTGGCCAAGAACATCAGCGACGAGGAGAAGGCCGGCATCGCGGGCCACGTCGGTGCCGAGCCGGGAGACTGCATCTTCTTCGCAGCCGGTCCGGTCAAGAGCAGCCGGGCGCTGCTCGGCGCCGCCCGCCTGGAGATCGGCCGGCGAGGTGGCCTGATCGACGAGAGCGCCTGGAGCTTCGTCTGGGTGGTCGACGCGCCCCTGTTCGAGCCCGCAGCCGACGCCACTGCTGCCGGTGACGTCGCTGTGGGGAGCGGCGCCTGGACGGCCGTGCACCACGCCTTCACCAGCCCCAAGGACCTGGAGGGCTTCGACCAGGACCCGGGCAACGCCGAGGCATGGGCCTACGACATCGTCTGCAACGGCAACGAGATCGGCGGCGGCTCGATCCGGATCCACCGCAGCGACGTCCAGAAGCGCGTGTTCGCGCTGATGGGTCTCGACGAGGCCTCCGCGCAGGAGAAGTTCGGCTTCCTGCTCGACGCGTTCGCCTTCGGTGCACCGCCCCACGGCGGCATCGCCTTCGGCTGGGACCGGATCTGCGCCCTGCTGAGCGGTGCCGACTCGATCCGCGAGGTGATCGCGTTCCCGAAGAGCGGTGGCGGGTACGACCCGCTGACCGCGGCGCCGGCCCCGATCTCGCCGGAGCAGCGCAAGGAGGCCGGGGTGGACGCCAAGCCGGTCGTCCAGGCCGGCGCGGCCGCATCGACGGGCGAGGACCTTCCCGAATAGTCGCGCTCTGGTAACGATCGGGCCTTAATGCCGCGTCGGGGGTTAAAGATGCTCGCTGGTTGTGTCTAGTGTCACTTTGTCCAGCCGGGTACCTGGCTGATGATCCGTCGGTCCTGCCATCAGGGGCGGGACGCATCGAGGAGGAAATTCGTGAGAAGCAAGCGCATGTTCGCAGCCGGGGCGGTGATCGCGGCGCTGAGCCTCGCGGCCACGGCCTGCGGCACACCCAGTGCTGATGAGGGCAACGGTGACAGCAAGCAGAAGACGTCGCTGAACCTCGGCTGGAACCAGCCGTTCTACTCGTACAACAGCGACACCTCGAACGGCAACGCGACCGCAAACGCGAACCTCAAGTACCTCATGAACGACCAGTTCTGGTTCTACGACGAGAACGCGGAGCTGAAGGCGAACACGTCGTTCGGCACCTACGAGAAGACCAGCGACGACCCGTTGACGGTCAAGTACACGCTGGCCGACGACGTCAAGTGGTCCGACGGCACGCCCGTCGACGCAGCCGACATGCTCCTGTCGTGGGCTGCCTTCAGCGGCAACCGCAACACCATCAAGGCTGACCAGGTCAAGACCGACGAGGCGACCGGCCTGCCCAAGAACACCAAGGGCAAGGTCTACTTCGACACCTCGAGCCCGGGTCTGGCGCTCGTCACGGCCACGCCGGAGATCGCGGACGACAACAAGACCATGACGCTGGTCTACGACAAGCCGTTCGCCGACTGGGCGATCGACATGTCCATCGGAGTTCCCGCGCACGTGGTGGCCATGAAGGCCCTGGGCATCGATGACGCGCAGCAGGCCAAGGACGCGCTGGTCAAGGCGATCCAGGACGAGGACGCCGCCGCACTGGCGAAGATCTCGGAGTTCTGGAACACCGGCTTCGACTACACCAAGATGCCGGACGACAAGTCCCTCGCGCTCTCCAACGGCGCCTACCTGATGAAGGACTTCCAGGAGAACGACTTCATGACCCTGGAGAAGAACCCTGACTACAAGGGTGAGCACCAGGGTGCCATCGACCAGCTGACGGTCCGGTGGAACGAGGACCCGATGGCGCAGATCCAGGCGCTCCAGAACGGTGAGATCGACATGTTCTCGCCGCAGGTCACCACCGACCTCATCGAGGCGGCGGAGAAGGTCGACAACGCGGCCATCGAGACCGGCGAAGAGGGCACCTACGAGCACGTCGACCTGGTCTTCAACAACAAGGGCCCGTTCGACCCGGCCAGCTACGGCGGCGACAAGGCCAAGGCGCTGCTCGTGCGTCAGGCGTTCCTGCACGGCATCCCGCGCCAGGAGGTCGTCGACAAGCTGATCAAGCCCGTCAACCCCGAGGCCCAGGTCCGCAACTCCTTCCTGCGCACCGCCGGCACCCCCGGCTACGACGAGCTCGTGGCGCAGAACGGCTCCTCCGAGTACGCCGAGGTCGACCCGGCCAAGTCGCTTGACCTGCTGAAGAAGGCCGGCGTCAAGACGCCCGTCGACGTGCGCATGATGTACGCCGAGGGCAACGTCCGTCGCGAGAACGAGTTCCAGCTCTACAAGCCGGCCCTGAAGGCCGCGGGCTTCAACCTGATCGACAAGAAGAGCGCCAAGTGGGGCGAGAAGCTCGGCGACGGCACCTACGACGCCGTGTTCTTCGGTTGGCAGTCGACCAGCACCGGTGTGAGCTCCGACCAGGCGACCTTCGTCACCGGTGGGATCAACAACCTGATCGGCTACTCCAACAAGGAGGTCGACGCGCTGTTCGACGAGCTCATCGTCACCCCGGACGAGGCCAAGCAGCTCGAGCTCCAGCTGGAGATCGAGAAGATCCTGTTCGAGGACGCGATCGGCCTGACCGTGTTCCAGTTCCCGGGTGCCACCATCTCGAACAAGACCCGGGTGGAGAACGTCAAGCCCGCCGTCCTGTCGCCGACGATGTTCTACGGCTTCTGGGACTGGAAGATTCCCGGCAACTGATCGACTGATCAACTGATCAACTGATCAGGCATCTCCCAGAACACCCATGTGGTGGGTACTGTCGCTCAGCGGCGGTACCCACCACGTGATCTGTCAGCGCAACATCTCCCCACAGAGGTCTGGTCTCCCGGATGGTTGTCTTTCTCGTCAAGCGGCTGTTGATGTCGCTGCTGGTGGTGCTGATCTCCACCGTGATCATGTACGTCCTAGTCGACATCTCGATCGACCCCCTGGCGGACCTCCGCACCAGCACCGCCCCGAACAAGGCACAGCAGATCTCCAACCGGATCGCCGAGCTCCATCTGGACGAATCGGTGTTCTCCCGCTACCTGGGCTGGCTCAAGGGCGCCTCCGGCTGCCTGGTCGGCAGCTGCGACCTCGGTGAGAACTGGAAGACCAACCAGCAGGTCACCTCGTTGCTCCAGGGGGCCGTGGTCACCACGATCCAGCTGGTCACCGCAGCGACCGTGCTCGCGATCGTGCTCGGGGTGCTCGTCGGCATCGTGGGCGCCCTTCGCCAGTACTCCGGATTCGACTACGGCGTCACCTTCCTGTCGTTCCTGCTCTACTCGCTGCCGATCTTCTGGGTGGCGGTCCTGGCGAAGGTCTTCCTGGCCATCGACTTCAACAACTTCCTCGCCGACCCCCACATCGCCTGGTCGACGATCGTGGTCGTCTCGCTCGTGGTGGGCGTGATCGTCAGCGCCGCGGCCGCCGGGGAGAGACGCGCACGGTTGCGCAACTTCGCGGCCAGCGCCGCGGTCACCGCAGGTCTGATGACCTACCTGAGCCTCACCGACTGGTTCAAGTCCCCGTCGATCGGCATCGTGATGATCGTCGTGACCTCGATCGGCTGGGCGTTCGCCATCACCGGGCTGAGCACCGGCCTGCGCAACCGCAAGGCGCTCTACTCCGCACTCTCCGTGGCGGTCCTGGCCTCCGTGCTCTGGCTGCCGCTGCTGTTCTTCTGGCAGTACGCCCGCAGCGCCGGGATCCTCGGCTGGCCCCTGGTGATGGGACTGTTCCTCCTCGGCCTGGCGGTCAGCGCCGGGATCGGGCTGGCCTGGGGCGGTCCCGACCGCACCCGCTCGGCACGCACGGCGGCACTGACCGCGGTGCCGGTCTCGATGACGCTCTTCGCCGACAGGCTGCTGCAGAGCTGGACGTCCTACAACAACAACCAGTCGATCAAGGGTCGCCCGATCGCCACGATCGGCAGCTCCACTCCCAACCTGCAGGGCGACTTCTGGGTCCAGACCCTCGACCTGGCCACCCACCTGCTGCTGCCCACGGCGACGCTGATCCTGATCTCGTTCGCGTCCTACACGCGCTACTCGCGGGCCTCGATGCTCGAGGTGATGAACGCCGACTACATCCGCACGGCCCGGTCCAAGGGCCTGACCGAGCGCACGGTCGTGATGCGGCACGCCTTCCGCAACGCGCTGCTGCCACTGGCCTCGATCGTCCCCATCGACATCATCACGCTGCTCGGTGGCGCGATCATCACCGAGACCGTGTTCGGCTGGTTCGGGATGGGCCGGCTGTTCGTGGTCTCGCTCCGCGACGCGCAACAGGATCCGGTGATGGCCTACATCGTGATCGTGGCGATCCTGGCTGTGATCGCCAACCTGGTGGCCGACCTGATCTACGCCGTTCTCGACCCAAGGATCCGGGTGGCAGCATGAGCACCTCTGACGACAACGGCAGCACCTCGCAGGACGCAGGCGAGAACCTCGAGAACGCGATCGAGCTCAAGGACGTCGAGGGCCTCTCCCAGGGCCAGATCGTCCGCCGACGGTTCCTGCGCCACCGCGGCGCCCTGGCCGGCCTGTTCGCGCTCGTGATGGTCGCGCTGATCGCCTACTCCTCCATCGGCGCGTTCGGCCTCCCCGGCTGGTGGAAGTTCGACCCGATCAAGCTCGGAGCCGTCGAGAACCGCGGTTCGCCGACCCTGAGCCTGCCTTCGTGGCTCGGCGGGGACGGCTTCCGGATCGGGAACCACCCGTTCGGGCAGGACGAGATCGGCCGCGACATCTTCGCGCGCACGATGAAGGGCACCCAGACCTCCCTGAACGTGATGATCGTGATCAGCGTCATCGCGGCGGCGATCGGGATGGTCGTCGGCGCCGTCTCGGGCTACTTCCGTGGCTGGATCGACAACGCCCTGATGCGTCTCACCGACCTGTTCCTGACGTTCCCCGTCATCGTGATCGGTGCGGTGCTGGGCAACTTCGCCGGTTCGGCCGGTGCCTTCTGGCTGGCCGTGGCGCTCGGTGCCATCACCTGGACGACGCTCGCCCGACTCGTTCGCGGCGAGTTCCTCAGCCTCCGCGAGCGCGAGTTCGTGGACGCGGCCAAGGTGGCCGGGGCGAGCAGCTTCCGGATCATGGCCAAGCACATGATCCCCAACGCCATGGGCGTGATCATCGTCAACACCACGCTGCTGGCGTCCCAGGCAGTCCTGCTGGAGACGGCGCTGAGCTACCTCGGCTTCGGGATCAAGTCGCCCGACGTCTCCCTGGGCACGATGATCTCGCAGTACCAGTCGGCCTTCTCGACGCGTCCCTGGCTGTTCTGGTGGCCCGGTCTGTTCATCGTCCTGATCGCCCTGTCGGTGAACTTCATCGGCGACGGGCTGCGCGACGCCTTCGACCCCCGGCAGAAGCGGGTGCCCTCGGCGCGCAAGATGCGCCAGGCGCTGCTGCAGGGCGCGAAGCCGTCGTCCGGCGGGTCGCCCGTGACCGACGAGGACCGCCGGTGACCGCCCGGTCGTCCGGCACCTCGTGGTCAGGCCAGCAGGGGCAGGACGGCGGAGGCCACCACCAGAGCCACCATCGCCGTGATCAGGGGGCGGTGCCACACCGTGCGCAGCCGTGGTCGCTCCAGGCGCGCGTCATCCAGGTGCCCCGCCTCGCGCAGCGCATCCAGACGCTCGGACACGGCGCGGGCGGTGACACCCTCCTCGCCGCGCGCACGCTGCCGGCCGGCCGGTGCCTGGCCCGCCCACGCGTTGACCGAGCCGTACGCCGTGACCAGGCGCAGACCGTAGCGGCCCTCGACGCTCTCGACGGCCGGCCAGGGCACCTCCACGGTGCGCAGCGTGTTGGCCACCACCACGCCACCGTCGGAGACCTCCACGTAGGGCTGCCAGAAGGCGGCCCAGCCGAGCAGCCCGAACAGCACCAGGGGCCCGGCGTACTGCAGCAACGTGTCGGTCCCGTCGACCAGCGCCGAGCCGAGGCCGAGCACGGCGGCCAGGACCATCAGCGCGCCCATCGTCTGAGTGGCGCGGGATCTCATTCGCACGGTCGGACCCATGGCGTCACCCTGACAGATGCGGTGCCGGCGCCGGCCGCAGGACCGAAAGGCAACTCGTGAGCACTCCCACCGGCGGTCTCGCCCAGGACCCGAGCCAGCCTGTCGTCCCCGACGAGGACGGGCCGATCCTGGAGGTCACCGACCTAAACGTCGCCTTCTACGTCGACGGTGACTGGTTCCCCGCCGCGATCGACGTCAGCTACCACGTCGACGCCGGCGAGGTCCTGGCGATCGTCGGCGAGTCCGGCTCCGGCAAGACCCAGTCCTCGATGTCGCTGCTCGGACTGCTGCCCGGCAACGGTCGCGCCACCGGCAGCGCCAAGCTGAAGGGCCAGGAGCTCGTCGGGCTGACCGGGGCCGGGATGCGCCGGATCCGCGGCAAGGAGATCGCGGTGATCTTCCAGGAGCCGATGACCGCGATGAACCCGGTCTACACGATCGGTTTCCAGATCGTGGAGACGATCCGCTCGCACTTCGACGTCTCGCCCAAGCAGGCCAAGGCACGAGCCATCGAGCTGCTCACGATGGTGGAGATCCCGGAGCCGGAGCGCCGTTTCGACGCGTTCCCGCACCAGCTCTCCGGCGGGCAGCGGCAGCGCGCGATGATCGCCCAGGCGCTGGCGTGCGAGCCGCAGCTGCTGATCGCCGACGAGCCCACGACGGCACTCGACGTCACCGTGCAGGCAGAGATCCTCAAGCTGATGCGCGACCTGCGCGAGCGCGTCAACGCGGGCGTCCTGCTGATCACCCACGACATGGGCGTGGTCGCCGACATGGCGGACCGGATCGTGGTGATGCAGCACGGACGGATCGTCGAGTCGGGAACCGCCGACCAGATCTTCAACTCGCCGCAGCACCCCTACACCCAGCAGCTGCTCGGCGCCGTGCCGCACTTCGGCACGGTCAGCGTGGCGGAGGCGCAGGAGCGAACCGACCGTGACCGCGAGGCCGCGCGTGTCGAGTCCCGTCAGCCCATCTTCGTGGCCGAGGACCTGGTGCTCGAGTACCCCAAGCGTGGCAACCAGCCGGTGTTCCGGGCGGTCGACGGGGTCTCCCTGACGATCAGCCGGGGCGAGGTCGTCGGCCTCGTGGGCGAGTCCGGCTCGGGCAAGACCACCATCGGGCGCGCGGCACTCGGGTTGCTGCCGGTGGCCGGTGGCAGCCTCGAGGTGTCCGGCCTCCAGATGAAGGGCGCCAAGCCCAAGGACCTGCGGCCGATGCGCGACAAGGTCGGCATCGTGTTCCAGGACCCCGGTTCGTCGCTGAACCCGCGGCTTCCCGTGGGGGAGTCGATCGGGGAGCCCCTCTTCCTGCACCGCAACCTCAAGGGCAAGGAGCTCGACACCGAGGTCGAGCAACTGCTCGACAAGGTGCACCTGCAGCGCGGCTTCCGCAACCGCTACCCCCACGAGCTCTCCGGTGGTCAGCGCCAGCGGGTCGGCATCGCGCGCGCTCTCGCGCTCGAGCCCGACCTTCTGGTCGCCGACGAGCCCACCTCGGCGCTCGACGTGTCGGTGCAGGCCCGGGTGCTCGAGCTGTTCCAGGAGCTGCAGCGAGAGCAAGGCTTCGGCTGCCTGTTCATCAGCCACGACCTCGGGGTGGTGGAGATCCTGGCCTCCCGGATCGCGGTCATGCACAAGGGCAAGCTCGTCGAGGTGGGCGAGCGGGACCAGATCGTCCGCAACCCGCAGCACGCCTACACGCAGCGGCTGGTCTCCGCGGTCCCGGTGCCCGACCCGGCCGAGCAGCAGCGTCGGCGCCTGGCCCGCGACGAGCTCATCGCCCGGGTGGGCGTCTCCTGACCCGGGGACGTCCCCGTTAGTCTCGGCGGCGTGGACGGCCTCTTCGCGTACGACGGACCCGGGCAGGCCCCGGGTGCCGCATCCTCTGGTGTGGCCGCCTCCGGAGGCACGCTCGCGGGCAACACGCACCACTCGGCGCCGCTCGCGGTGCGGATGCGCCCCCGCGACCTCGACGAGCTCGTCGGCCAGCAGCACCTGCTGGCCCCCGGTGCACCGCTGCGCCGCCTGGTCGAGGGTGACCAGCCGATGTCGCTGCTGCTGTGGGGTCCGCCCGGGACCGGGAAGACGACGATCGCCTCGATCGTCTCCGGGGTCACCAACCGGCACTTCGTGGAGGTCTCCGCGGTCGCCGCGGGCGTCAAGGAGGTGCGGGCCGCCATCGACGGCGCGCGCTCCCGGCTGGTCTCCTCGGGCCAGGAGACGGTGCTGTTCGTCGACGAGGTCCATCGCTTCACCAAGGCGCAGCAGGATGCCCTGCTGCCGGGGGTGGAGAACCGCTGGGTCACCCTGGTCGCTGCCACCACGGAGAACCCGTTCTTCTCGGTGATCTCGCCGCTGCTGTCCCGGTCGCTGCTGCTGACCCTCGAGCCGCTGACCGACGACGACGTCCGCGGGGTCGTCGAGCGGGCGCTCACCGACCCACGCGGCCTGGCCGGCCAGGTGACCCTCGAGGAGGAGGCCCTCGAGCACCTCGTGCGCCTCGCCGGCGGTGACGCCCGTCGGTCGCTGACCTACCTGGAGGCCGCTGCCGGTGCGGCGGTCTCCAACAGCTCGGCCCACGAGGAGGGGCCGGCCGTGGTGGACCTGGCCACGACCGAGACCGCGGTGGACCGCGCAGCGGTGCGCTACGACCGCCAGGGTGATCAGCACTACGACGTCACGAGTGCGTTCATCAAGTCCATCCGCGGCTCCGACGCCGACGCCGCGCTGCACTACCTGGCCCGGATGGTGGAGGCGGGGGAGGACCCGCGCTTCATCGCCCGCCGTCTGGTGATCCTGGCCAGCGAGGACATCGGGTTGGCCGACCCCACGGCCCTGACCACCGCGGTCGCCGCGGCGCAGGCGGTGCAGATGATCGGGATGCCAGAGGGTCGGCTGAACCTGGCCCAGGCCACGATCGCTCTGGCGCTGGCTCCGAAGTCCAACGCGGTCACCAGAGCCATCGAGTCCGCGGGCGCCGACGTGAGGGCCGGCAAGATCGGCCCGGTGCCGCCCCATCTCCGGGACGCCCACTACGGCGGTTCGAAGAAGCTGGGCCACGGGAAGGGCTACCAGTACTCCCATGACGCGCCCTTCGGCATCGCCGAGCAGCAGTACGCCCCGGACGTGGTGCTGGACGCCGAGTACTACCAGCCGACCAGCCTCGGTGCCGAGGCCTCGGTCAAGGAGCGGTGGGAGCGGATCCGACGGATCATCCGGGGCAGGTAGGGTCGGGTCCCATGGGAATTCGCGAGCATCGTTGCGGCCGCCGCGGCGGGGCTCCTCCTTCTGGGTGTGGTGATCGTGCTGCTCGTCCACACCCGCGCGGAGTCGCGTCGCCAGCTGGCCCTGGCCCGGGCCGAGACGGCCGAGCTGCACGCCCGCCTCGACGCCCTGAGCGAGCAGCTGGAGCGCGCGTCAGCGGAGATGGTGCGGGTCGACGACCCGGCGTACGTCATCACCGACGCGGGCACACCGGAGCGCACCCCCACGATCGCCGACTCCGTGGTGCTCAGCGCTGCGGTCGGCGAGCCGCTCGTCAGGACCGTCGCGTTCGCGCACGGGCTGCGCCGTGCGCTCTCGGCCGAGTCGCGCAACAAGATCTGGTTCGAGATGCGGCGTGAGGTACGCCGCGCCCGCAAGCAGCGCAGACGAGAGACGAAGCAGGCCTGGCGTCGGATGCAGGCCGAGGAACGCGCCGCATGAACCGCACCGTCTGGTTCGTCGCCGGGGCCGGCGCCGGTGTCTACGCCATGGTCAAGGCCCGTCGTGCCGTGGAGGCGTTCACGCCGGAGGGGCTTCGCGACCGGCTGTCCGGGCTCGCGGTCGGGGCCCAGCTGTTCGCCGACGAGGTGCGTGCCGGCATGGACGAGAAGGAAACCCGGTTGCGAGAGCAGCTCGGGATGACGCTTGATGGACCACGCGAGCTCGCGATGAGTCCCACCCGCCCCCTGGAGGACACCAACTGATGGACACAGCCGAGATCCGCCGACGCTTCATTGCGCACTTCGAGGCGGCCGGCCACACGGCGGTGCCCTCGGCGTCGCTGCTCGTGCCGGACCCGAACCTGCTGTTCGTCAACGCCGGCATGGTCCCCTTCAAGCCGTACTTCCTCGGCCAGGAGACCCCGTCGTACACCCGCGCGGTCAGCGTCCAGAAGTGCGTGCGCACGCCCGACATCGAGGACGTCGGCAAGACTGCCCGGCACGGCACGTTCTTCGAGATGTGCGGCAACTTCAGCTTCGGCGACTACTTCAAGCAGGGCGCCATCGAGCTCGCGTGGGACCTGGTCACCAAGCCCGTGGCCGACGGCGGCTGGGGCCTGGAGGAGAGTCGGCTCTGGCCGTCGGTCCTGCACGGCGACGACGAGGCCCTGGCACTGTGGCAGAAGGTCACCGGTCTCCCCGAGCACCGCATCGTCAAGCTCGGTCCCAAGGAGAACTACTGGTCGATGGGCGTCCCCGGTCCCGGCGGACCGTGCTCGGAGATCCTCTACGACCGCGGCCCTGAATACGGCCCGGAGGCCGACTGGGAGTCCATGGGCACCGACATGGACCCAGCTCTCGAGGACCGCTACCTGGAGATCTGGAACCTGGTCTTCATGCAGGACGAGCTCAGCGACGTCCGGTCGAAGTCGGACTTCGACATCGCCGGCTCGCTGCCGAAGCGCAACATCGACACCGGCATGGGCCTGGAGCGGGTCGCGTTCCTGCTGCAGGGCGTCGAGAACATGTACGAGATCGACGTGATGTACCCCGTCATCGCGAAGACCGAGGAGCTCACCGGTCGCCGCTACGGCGCCGGTGGTGCCCAGGGGCACGAGGACGACGTGCGGTTCCGGGTGATCGCGGACCACATCCGCAGCTCGATGATGCTGATCGGTGACGGTGTCACGCCCGGCAACGAGTCGCGGGGCTACGTGCTGCGCCGGCTGCTGCGCCGAGCAGTGCGCTCGGTGCGGCTGCTCGGCTACGAGGACCGGGCGCTGCCCGAGCTGTTCCCGGTGAGCCGCGACAAGATGTCCGAGGGCTACCCCGCGCTGCTCGCCGACTGGGAACGGATCTCCACGGTCGCGTTCGCCGAGGAGGAGGCGTTCCGCTCCACGCTGCGCACCGGGACCACGATCTTCGACACGGCCGCCTCCGAGGTGCGTTCCAGCGGCGGCTCGGTGCTCTCCGGCGACAAGGCGTTCGCGCTGCACGACACCTACGGGTTCCCGATCGACCTGACCCTGGAGATGGCCTCGGAGAAGGGGCTCTCGGTCGACGAGGCCGGCTTCCGGCGCCTGATGGGGGAGCAGCGCGAGCGCGCCAAGGCCGACGCCCGCTCCAAGAAGGGCCAGCACGCCGCGACCGGCTCCTACCGCGACATCGCGGACACGATCGGGCACGCCGTGGAGTTCACCGGCTACTCCGAGGTGGTCAGCGAGGCCGCGGTCCGGGGCATCGTCAGTGGCGGGACCACGGTGCAGTCGGCGGGTGAGGGCGCGGAGATCGAGCTGGTGCTCGACCGGACGCCGTTCTACGCCGAGGGCGGTGGCCAGCTCGCCGACCAGGGCGTCATCGAGCTCGACAACGGCTCGCGCCTCGAGGTGTACGACGTGCAGTCACCGATCGGTGGACTGGTCGTGCACAAGGCGCGGGTGCTCATGGGCGAGGTGTCCGTCGGTGGCCACGCGCAGGCGCTCGTCGACGTCGAGCGGCGACGCTCGATCAGCCGGTCGCACACCGCGACCCACATGGTGCACAAGGCGTTCCGGGAGGCCCTCGGCGAGACGGCGACCCAGGCCGGCTCGGAGAACTCCCCTGGCCGCTTCCGCTTCGACTTCTCCGCCACCGGCTCGGTGCCGGAGTCGGCGATGCAGGACGTGGAGGCGCGGGTCAACGACCTGGTCATCGCCGACCTCGGCGTGCACGCGGAGACGATGACGCAGGAGGAGGCGGTGCGCTCCGGGGCGATGGCGCTCTTCGGTGAGAAGTACGGCGACACCGTCCGCGTGATCTCGGTCGGTGACTGGGCCCGCGAGCTCTGCGGAGGCACGCACGCACAGCGGTCGGGCCAGCTCGGCGTGGTCAAGCTGCTGGGTGAGAGCTCGATCGGCTCCGGCGTGCGTCGGGTCGAGGCGCTGGTCGGTGGGGACGCCTACCGCTTCCTGGCCCGCGAGCACGTGCTCGTCGCCCAGCTGAGCGATGCGCTCAAGGTGCGCCCCGAACAGCTGCCCGAACGCGTCAACGACATCGTCGAGCGCCTGCGGGTGGCCGAGAAGGAGATCGAGAAGGTCCGGCTCCAGCAGCTCCTCGCCGCGGGCGGCCAGCTCGCAGCTGGAGCCGAGGACGTCTCCGGTGTGCTGTTCGTCGGCCACGAGGCAGCGGGGGCCGGCGGCGGAGACGTGCGGACGCTCGCCCTGGACATCCGCAACCGGATGCCCGGCGACCGACCCGGCGTCGTGGCGATCATCGGCGCGGCGGGCGGCAAGCCGTCGGTCGTGGTCGCGGTCAACGACCAGGGTCGTGCGGCGGGTCTGTCGGCCAACGCGCTGGTGCGCGCTGCCTCCACCGTTCTCGGAGGAAAGGGCGGCGGGAAGGACGACGTCGCGCAGGGCGGTGGCACCGATGCGGGCAAGATCGGCGAGGCGCTCGTGGCGATCCGGCACGACCTGGCATCCGGACGGACCGGCAGCTGATCCCGGACATGGACGACCAGCTGGCCGGCGTACGCCTGGGGATCGATCCTGGGGACGCCCGAATCGGGGTGGCGAGCAGCGATCCCTACGGCATCCTGGCGACGCCGGTCGAGACCGTGGCGCGCGGGGAGGGTGACCTCGACCGGATCGCAGCGCTGGTCACCGAGCTCGGCGCGTCGCGCGTCTACGTGGGGCTGCCGCGCTCGATGTCCGGGGGTGAGGGACCCTCGGCCGGTAAGGTACGACTATTCGCTCGCGAGCTGTCGAACCGGGTCCAACCGGTCCCGGTCCGGCTGTGTGACGAACGCCTGAGCACCGTGACCGCCGAAGGGCAGCTCCGGGCACAGGGACGCAAGGGCAAGAAGCGCCGCGCAGTGGTCGACCAGGCCGCCGCCGTGGTGATCTTGCAGGGAGCTCTGGAGCGGGAACGGCAGACCGGCAGGCTCGCCGGCGAGGTGGTCCCGCCCGAGGGCACGAGCGAGTAGGACGACGCGTTGACGCACCCCGGCCAGGGCCCCGACGGCGAGCCCGAGCACGAAGCCTTCCCCGCTGACGAGACGGTCGTGGACGAGCCCATCGTGGACGAGCCCATCGTGGACGAGCCCATCGTGGAGGGGGCCGCCGACGACGCGGTGGGCGATGAGGGCTTCACCGACCACGGGTTCGCCGAGGAGGCCCCCCGTCGGCGCCGCGGGCAGGGCTGCCTGCCGGTGCTCGTGGTGCTGGCCATCCTGCTCGGTGGTCTCTTCTTCGGGGGTCGCTACGCCTACGACGAGATCAGCTCGCGGCTGGCTCCGTCTCCGGACTACCCCGGACCCGGCACCGGCTCGGTGATCTACCAGGTCGAGGCCGGTGCATCGTCCTCCGCGATCGCCCGTGACCTGAAGAAGCAGGGCGTGGTGCAGAGCGTGGACGCGTTCACCCAGGCGGCCCGTTCGGAGGAGAAGTCCCGCAACATCCAGGTCGGCTACTACCAGCTGCGCAAGAAGATGAAGGCCAGCGAGGCGCTCGAGGTGCTGATCGACCCGGCCAACCTGCTGCAGAGCCTGGTCGTGGTCCCCGAGGGAGCCCGGGTCCGCCAGATCGTCGACACCATCGTCGCCAAGACCGACATCACCCGGCGAGCCGTCACGCAGGCCCTGGCGAACCCGAAGTCGATCGGGCTTCCCGCCGAGGCCGAGGGCAACCCCGAGGGCTTCCTGTTCCCGGCCACCTACTCGGTTCCTCCGAAGCAGACCGCGGTCGGGTTGCTCAGCCAGATGGTCGCGAAGAGCGTCGCGGTCGAGGAGGAGCTCGACGTCAAGGCCCGCGGTGCGAAGCTCGGCCTCACCCCCGAGGAGGTGCTCACCGTGGCCAGCATCATCGAGTACGAGGCCAACGTGGCCGAGGACTACCCCAAGGTCGCGCGGGTGCTCTACAACCGGCTCGAGAACGACATGCCGCTCCAGCTCGACTCCACGGTGGCCTACGTGAGCAAGCGCAAGGGGGACGTGTGGACCACGGCTGCCGAGCGCTCGAACACCTCGCTCTACAACACCTACGTGCACGCCGGGCTGCCACCGGGGCCGATCGGCTCACCCGGCAAGGAGACCATCGAGGCGGCACTCAGCCCTGCTGAGGGCAACTGGCTCTTCTTCGTGCCGGACTACGAGGCGAAGACGACGCGCTTCTCGGTGACGTTGGAAGAGCACAACAAGTGGGTCGCCAAGCTCCGGAAGTACTGCCAGACCAGCGAGGACTGCTGAGTCGCGGCGATGATGCGCTGTGCCGTGCTCGGCTCGCCGATCGTCCACTCGCTGTCACCGGCGCTGCACCGGGCGGCCTACGCCCGGCTGGGGCTGGACTGGAGCTACGACGCCGTCGAGGTGGAGTCCGAGGGTCTCGAGGCTTTCCTCGGCGGGCTGGACGACACCTGGCGCGGGCTGTCCCTGACGATGCCGTTGAAGCGCACGGTCGTGCCGATGCTCGGCTCTCTCGACGACTGGGCACGGCTCTCCGGGGTCGCGAACACCGTCGTGCTGTCCGACGGTGCCCGGCACGGCCACAACACCGACATCCCCGGTGCCGCGGCGGCACTGCGTGAGCGGCTCCCGGATGCGCCACGTTCGGCCGTGGTCATCGGCGGCGGCGCCACGGCTGCCTCGGTGCTGCTCGCCCTCGCCGAGCTGGGGTGTACGACGGCCACGTTGCTCGTGCGCGACCCCGCCCGGGCCGAGGAGACGCTGGCGGCCGTCGTCGGACACCCTAGGCCCCCCGAGATCCGGGTCGACCTGATCGAGCGAGCCGGGGTGCTCGACGCCGACGTCGTCGTCTCCACAGTGCCCGCCGTGGCGCAGACGCCTGAGCTGGTCGAGGCCTGCGCACGGGTTCCCGCGCTCTTCGAGGTCGTCTACGACCCGTGGCCGACGCCGCTCGCCGCCTCGGCCAGGGACTCCGCCCGCACACTGGTCTCGGGGCTGGACCTGCTGGCACACCAGGCGGCGCTGCAGGTGCAGCTGATGACCGGCCGCACAGTCCCGGTCGACCTGCTTCGGCAGGCGGGCGCGGCGGAGCTGGCGCGCAGGGGTGTGCAGAACTCCCACGGGCCCGGCTGAGCATCCCCTAGCCTCGGCGCATGCGCTGGCTCGAACCCGACCACCTCCAGGCCGCACTGGCCTGCCTGGTGGCGTGCGCCGCCCTGGGCCGGTTCGCGCCGGCACTCATCGCCCGGCTGCCGGAACCGGAGCCGGGGCCGGAGCCGGTCGAGGACTCCGAAGCGGGCGGCACCGACGGAGAGCCGAAGGCGTTCGCCGGGAAGCTGCCGCCGGCCCCGTCGAAGGAGCTCTACGTCGACATCGCGGCCCGCCGCCACCTGGGCACCTGGGTGGCGCTGTGGTCCGGCCTGGTCGGCGGTGCTTTCGGGCTGGCCCTGGGGTGGACGGGGGCGCTGCTCTACCTGGTGCCGCTGGTGCCGATCGGGGTGGTCCTGCTGGTCATCGACTGGCGCACCACCTTGTTGCCGAACCGGATCATCCACCCGACCTACGCGCTGCTCGCCGTGCTGATCCCGCTGGCCGCCTGGATCGACCACGACCTGGACTCGCTCTACCGGGCCGGGTGGGGCTGGCTGGTCATCGGCGGCTGGTTCTGGGGCTTCTGGTGGGTGCTCGGGGCGTGGGGCTTCGGAGACGTGCGCCTCGCGCGCGTGCTCGGCCCGGCGCTCGGCTACCTCGGGTGGGCGCAGCTGGCGATGGGGCTGGGTCTGATGGTGTTCGTGGGCGGCATCGGGGGCGTGGTCCTGGGCCTGGTGCACCGCAGCCTGCGTCGCCGCTTCCCCTACGGGCCGTTCATGCTGGTCGGCGCCGCCCTCGCCGTGGTGGTGGGACCGGCGCTGGCACGAAGTCTCGGCTACTGACGGCAGCGCAGGGACGCGACGGGCTGCGTGAAAGACTGACGCCATGCTGCGCTGGCTCACTGCGGGGGAGTCCCACGGACCCTCGCTCACCGCGATCCTCGAAGGACTTCCCGCCCATGTGCAGGTGACGTCTGCCGACATCGCCGACGCCCTCGCCCGTCGACGCCTCGGCTACGGCCGCGGTGCCCGGATGAAGTTCGAGCAGGACGCGGTCAGGATCACCGGTGGCGTCCGGCACGGCCGCACCCAGGGCGGCCCGATCGCGATCGAGGTCGGCAACACCGAGTGGCCCAAGTGGGAGCAGGTGATGTCGGCCGACCCGGTCGACCAGGCCGAGCTCGACGCGATGGCCCGCAACGCGCCCCTGACCCGCCCGCGCCCCGGACACGCCGACCTGGTCGGCATGCAGAAGTACGACTTCGACGAGGCCCGCCCCATCCTCGAGCGCGCCTCCGCCCGTGAGACCGCAGCTAGGGTCGCCCTCGGGCGCGTCGCCTCGGCCTTCCTGGAGCAGGCCACCGGCGCGCGCCTGGTCTCGCACGTCGTGGAGCTCGGCGGTGTCCCGGCCCCCGCCGGTTCGGTGCCGGGCGCCGACGACGTGGCCCACCTCGACGAGGACCCTGTGCGCTGCCTGGACGCCGACGCCTCCAAGCTGATGGTCGAGCGGATCGACCAGGCCCACAAGGACGGCGACACCCTCGGTGGCGTCGTCGAGGTGGTCGTGCACGGTCTCCCGCCCGGGCTCGGCTCCCACGTGCACTGGGACCGGCGCCTGGACGCCCGGCTCGCCGGTGCCCTGATGGGCATCCAGGCGATCAAGGGCGTCGAGGTCGGCGACGGCTTCGAGCTCGCGGCCACCCCGGGCTCGCAGGCGCACGACGAGATCGTCACCGAGGACGGTGTCCTGCGGCGTACGACGGGTCGCTCGGGCGGCACCGAGGGTGGCATGTCCACCGGTGAGGTGCTCCGGGTCCGCGCGGCGATGAAGCCGATCGCGACGGTCCCGCGCGCACTGCGCACCGTCGACGTCAGCACCGGCGAGGCCACTGTCGCCCACCACCAGCGCTCCGACGTCTGTGCGGTCCCGGCGGCCGGCATCGTGGCCGAGGCCATGGTCGCGCTGGTCCTGGCCGATGCGGTGCTCGAGAAGTTCGGTGGGGACTCGGTGACCGAGACCCGCCGCAACGTCGACAGCTACCTGGCCACGCTGAGGTACAGGTGAGTCGTCCGAGGCTGGTCCTCGTCGGCACGATGGGCTCGGGCAAGTCCAGCGTCGGACGCAGGCTGGCCCAGGCCTGGGGGGTGGCGTTCCGGGACACCGACCACGACATCGAGGCCGCGGAGGGCCGCTCGGTCTCCGACATCTTCGTCGACTCCGGGGAGCCGCACTTCCGTGAGCTCGAGCGGGCAGCGGTCGCCGACGCGCTCGCCACCCACGACGGCGTGCTCGCCCTCGGTGGCGGGGCCGTGCAGGACGAGGCCACCCAGGCAGCCTTGGCCGGCCACCGGGTGGTGTTCCTCCGCGTCGGCCTCTCGGACGCCGCCAAGCGGGTCGGGCTCGGCGTCTCCCGGCCGCTGCTGCTCGGCAACGTCCGCGGCCGGATCAAGCAGCTGATCGACGAGCGCGCCCCTGTCTACGAGGCCGTCGCGACCCATGTCGTGGACACCGACGGGCTCCGGGTCGACCAGGTCGTCGAGGTCGTGCGGGCGGTCGTCGAGGCCGACGAGGCGCAGGAGCAGGTGCGGGACGACCACCATGGCTGAGCGCACCAGGCTGCACGTCGGCGGGGCGTCGCCCTATGACGTGGTGATCGGGAACGACGTCATCGACGAGCTGCCCATGATGCTCGGCGCGGGCGCGCGTCGGGTGGCGCTCTGCCACCCCGAGGCGCTCACCGCCCTGGTCGACCGCGTGGTCACGCACCTCGGCGACTCCGTCCAGGTGCTGCGCCTTCCGCTGCCGGACGGTGAGGCCGCGAAGACCGCCGAGGTGGCGGTGCAGGCGTGGGAGCGACTGGGCGCCGCCGGGTTCACCCGCTCCGACGCGGTGGTCACCGTCGGTGGGGGCGCGACCACCGACATGGGCGGCTTCATCGCCGCCACCTGGCTGCGCGGTGTCCGGGTGGTGCACGTGCCCACCACGCTGCTGGCGATGGTGGACGCGGCGGTCGGCGGGAAGACCGGGATGAACACGGGCGCCGGGAAGAACCTCGTCGGGTCGTTCCACGAGCCTGCCGGCGTGATCTGCGACCTCGACGCCCTGGCCGGCCTCCCAGCCGCCGAGCTGGTGGCCGGGCTGGGCGAGGTGGTCAAGTGCGGCTTCATCGCGGACCCGGTGATCCTCGACCTCGTCGAGTCGCACCCGGCCACCGTGCGGGACCCCGGGTCGGAGCAGCTGCGCGAGCTCGTCGAACGCGCCATCCGGGTCAAGATCGACGTCGTCGTCGACGACCTCAAGGAGACGGGCGGCGCCGACGGTCACCCCGGTCGCGAGACGCTGAACTACGGGCACACGATGGCGCACGCCATCGAGAAGGGCTCCGGCTACCGCGTGCGCCATGGCGAGGCGGTGGCGCTCGGGATGGTCTTCGTCGCGGAGCTGGCGCGGTTGACGGGGCGTCTCGACGACGCGACAGCGCAGCGGCACACCACGGTGCTGGCCTCCGTGGGCCTGCCGACCACGTTCGCGGACCTGCCCCCGGAGATCTTCCCTCTCGAGTCCCGGTGCTTCGAGGACCTGCTGGCCACGATGCGCGTGGACAAGAAGGCTCGCGGGGCGCAGCTGCGGTTCGTCGTCCTGGACCGGATCGCGGCACCGGCCGTGCTGAGCGATCCCGACGAGTCGGTCCTGCGTGCGGCGTACGACCATCTGCGGGGGGTGACCCCGTGAAGGTGCTCGTGCTGAACGGCCCCAACCTCGGTCGCCTCGGCCGCCGCCAGCCGGAGGTCTACGGCACCACCACCCACGCGGAGCTGGCGGACCTCTGCCTCGGCTGGGGAGCGGACCTGGGTCTCGACGTCGAGGTCAGGCAGACCAACCACGAGGGCGAGCTCCTCGACTGGCTCAACGCCGCCGCCGACGACCAGTGCCCCGTCGTGCTGAACGCAGCTGCGTGGACGCACTACTCCTACGCCCTCCTCGACGCGTGCGCGCAGCTGACCGCGCCGCTGGTGGAGGTGCACATCAGCGACCCCAAGTCACGTCCGGAGGAGTTCCGGCACCATTCCGTGGTCACGGCGTACGCCGCCAGGGAGATCACCGGCCAGGGGATCGACGGCTACCGGCAGGCGTTGGAGTTCCTCGCTGCCCGGTGAGACCGACGGGTCAGGTCCTGTGCCCCTGGGTACTGGGCAGGGTGCCCGATCCAGCAGGACGAAAGGCGGAGAGTCAGGTGGACGACCGTGAGTGCGTGGTCGCCCTGGGGACCTCCGCGCAGGCGTCGCCGACAGCAGTTGCCGGGCTGACGGACCTGGCGGCCCGTGCGCGGGAGGCAGCCGGGTCCGACCTGGATCGAGCGCTCGGTCTCGCCCGGCACCTGGGGACCGTGGTGCCTGCTCTCGCCGAGGGCGAGACGCTGAGGCGGTGGGAGAGTCTTGCCACGCTCGGCGCCGCGGACCTGACGGTGGCCCGAGTCGTGGAGCCGCACCTCGACGCGCTGGCGATCCTGCACGAAGCGCATCGTGAGCAGCGACCGGCGCCGATCGAGCTTCCTCCCGAGGCTGTCTGGGGGGTCTACGCAGCCGAGGGGGGTGCACGACTGCAGGCGGGTCCCACCGGTGACGGCTGGAGGCTGAGTGGCGACAAGCCTTGGTGCTCGCTGGCCGACCGGGTGACTCACGCTCTGGTCACGGCGTGGGTGGACCGGGAGCGCAGGGGACTGTTCCTCGTGGACCTTCGCAGCCCGGGGGTCGACGCCATGGCGGCCCCGGTCCCGTGGGCGGCCCGCGGACTGACCCAGGTGCGGAGCACCGGACTCTCGTTCTCCGATGTCGCGGCCGTTCCCGTCGGGGAGCCCGGGTGGTACCTGGAGCGACCAGGCTTCGCCTGGGGTGGCATCGGCGTGGCTGCGGTCTGGTACGGCGGCGCCGTGGCGGTGGCGCGCCGGATGCGGGAGGCGGCGCTGGCCCGCGAGCCGGACCAGATCGCGCTGGCGCACCTCGGTGCCGTGGACGTGGCCCTGGCCCGAGCGCGTGCCGTGCTCGTGGACGCGGCGACGGTCGTGGACGGGTCCGTCGTGAGTCCTGCGGCAGCGAACCGCCTCGCCCTCCGGGTGCGGCACACCGTGGCCGACTCCGCCGAGGAGATCCTCCTGCGCGCGGGTCACGCCCTCGGACCGGCACCGCTCGCACACGAGGAGCAGCACGCCCGCAGGGTAGGCGACCTGACCTTGTACCTCCGACAGCACCATGCCGAGCGGGACGCAGCCGTGCTCGGCAGGTCGACCCTGGACGACAGCACACAAGGAGAGTGGTCATGGTGGTGAACCACGACGATCAGCGCAGCTTCACCAGTCTCGGGCCAGGCACGCCGGCCATCGTGTGGCGACGCCACGATTCCTGGGGCTCCGTCGAGTCCATCGACCTCGACGGGATCGATCGTCTGGTCGTCCTCGCAGCCCATCCCGACGACGAGACCCTCGGCGCCGGTGGTCTGGTGGCGACGGCCGTCCGGCGCGGCCTGGACGTGCAGATCCTGTGCGCCACCGATGGTGAAGGCAGCCACCCGGACTCCCCGACCCACACACCCGAGGACCTCGCAGTGATGCGGGCCGAGGAGGGCCGGCGCGCGGCCCGGGAGCTCGGGGTGGACCAGGTCCACCGGCTGGAGCTCTTCGACGGCCGGGTGGCCGAGCAGCAGGATCACCTGACGGCGCGGCTCGTCGAGGCAGTCGGGGACGGCCGCGGGACCGTGATCGTGGCGCCCTGGCGGCGCGACGGTCACCCGGACCACGAGGCTGCCGGCCGGGCAGCCGCGGCTGCGGCCCGGCGCACCGGGGCGGACCTGTGGGAGTACCCCGTCTGGTTCTGGCACTGGGGAGAACCCGACGCCGCGCCGTGGACGCTGCTGCAGCGGTTCGTTCTCGACGAGCACGCGGTGCTCGCCAAGGGGCGGGCCGTGCGCGCGCACGCCAGCCAGGTGGCTCCGCTCTCGGACCTCGAGGGTGACCAGACCCTGCTGACGCCCGAGCTCCTGGCGCACTTCGCCGACGGCCAGGAGCACTTCGTGCGCACTCCCGGGGCGCTCTGCCCGGACGACTCCCTCGACCGGGTGCACCAGACCACGGAGGATCCCTGGGGGGTCGAGTCGCGGTGGTACGAGCGGCGCAAGCGCGACCTGGTCCTGGCCATGCTTCCTCGACCTGGCTTCGACCGCACGCTCGAGATCGGGTGCTCGACCGGTGCCCTGGCGCAGGCACTCGGCACGCGCTCCAAGCAGGTGCTCGCCGTCGACCGGTCCCCGTCAGCCCTGTCGGCGGCGCACCACCGTTTCCAGGACGTCGAGTCGGTCACGGTGGCCGAGCTCGACGTGCCGCACGACTGGCCGCAGGGCGCCGCCTTCGACCTGATCGTGGTCTCCGAGGTGGGCTACTTCCTCAGCCCGGCCGAGCTCGAGCTCCTCGTCGACCGGATCGCCTCCGCCCTGGAGCCGGACGGGGTGCTGGTGCTGTGCCACTGGCGGCACCGCGTCGAGGGATGGGTGATGGATGCCGAGCAGGTGCACGCGGCCTTCGAGGACCCGCGCCTGCCCACGCTGATCGCCACCTACGGAGACCGGGACTTCGAGGTGCGCGTGCACGCCCACCACGACGGCTGGCCGGATCCCAGACGCTGACGAGGCTCAGGAGGGTGCGTCCAGCTTCTCGGCGAAGAAGGCCAGCACCCGGTCGACGCCCTCCTGCCGGCGGTGGGTGGTCACGGTGGAGTGCCGGTGCCCCTCGAACTCGACCTTGATGAAGGCGTCGCCGAGCTCGCGGGTGAGGGTCTCGAAGCGCTTGCCGACCATCGGGTCGCCCTTGAACCGCAGGCCGAGGACCTGACATCCCGCTGCTGCGCGCGCCTTGACGGCCGCGAGGTCGCTGGGGCTCAGGTTGAGGTCGGCCGCACGCTTCCCGCCCACGGCGAACGGCGCCGAGGGCTGCGCGAGGACAGGGGCGGCCACCGAGGTGTCGACCATCATCGCGAGCGCGAAGCCACCGGTGAAGCACATCCCGATCGCGCCGACGCCGGGTCCGCCCAGCTCGTCGTGCAGCTCGCGCGCCAGGCTGCGCAACCAGCCGGCGATCGGTGCGGTGACACCGGTGGCGAGCTTGGTGAACTCCCGGCTCACGCACACCTGCCTGAAGGCGCCGGCGAGGCTGCCGACGCCGATCCGGGCTCCCGGGGTGCCGAACAGCTGCGGCATCGCCACGGTGAACCCGGCGGCCACGACCTCCTCGGCGAACCGGATCACCTGTGGGGTCATCCCCGGGATCTCGTGGATCACGACCACACCCGGCCCGGTGCCCTTCCGGAAGACGGGATGAGCGACTCCGGCGAAGGAGTGCTCACGCACGGTCCAGCTCTCCAGTGAGGACATGCGGTGATGGTGCCATGCATGAGGTTGGGACGCTGTGGAAGGCTACTCCGGTGAAGGCCTTCCGCTGTCGTAGCTGTGACAACCCCCTGCACTTCGAGAACTCGGTGTGCGTCTCGTGCGGTTCCCGGCTCGGTTTCTCCCGCGTTGAACGAGCCCTGGTGCCGGTGGACGACGACGGGCGCTACGTGGACGGGTCCGGGCACCAGTGGTACGTCTGCCGCAACCTCAAGCTCTCAGGTTGCGTGTGGCTGACGACCGAGCAGGGGGGTCAGTGCTTCAGCTGCGACCTGACCCGCACCCGTCCGAACGACGACGACGCCGTCGGGATCGAGAACTACCCGGCTGCCGAGCGGGCCAAGCGGCGGCTGGTCTTCGAGCTGGACACGCTGGGCTTCCCGGTGGTCGACAAGCTGACCGACCCCGAGAACGGCCTCGCGTTCGACCTGCTGAGCAGCGTCGAGAAGAACGTCGTCATCGGACACGCGAACGGTCTGATCACCATCGACCTGGCCGAGAGCCAGATGGCCCACCGCGAGAAGATCCGGGAGAAGCTCGGCGAGCCCTACCGCACGATGCTGGGGCACTTCCGGCACGAGGTCGGTCACTACTACCAGTGGCAGCTCGTCTCAGACGACGCGCTGGTCGAGGAGTGCCGCAGGCTCTTCGGTGACGAGACCAAGGACTACCAGGCCGAGATCGACCGGCACTACGCCGAGGGTCCCCCGGAGGGATGGGAGTCGTCGTACATCTCCAGCTACGCGACCATGCACCCCTTCGAGGACTTCGCCGAGACCTGGGCGCACTACATGCACATCTGCGACACCATCCAGACCGCCTCCGAGTACGGCCTGGCGACCGTCGGGACGGTCACGTCGTTCAGCAGCTTCCGCGACGTGGTGATGGGGATCTGGGTCCCGCTCAGCGTGGCGCTGAACATGATCAACCGCAGCATGGGCCACGAGGATCTCTACCCCTTCGTCATCCCGCACATGGTGCTGGACAAGCTGGAGTTCGTGTCCTCGCTGAGCAGCGCCGACTGAGCGGGGTCCCAGGTTCGGATCGGCTCAGAGAGCCGTCAGCATCCGCTCCGCCAGCGGGCCGGAGGATGCCGGGTTCTGGCCGGTGAACAGGTTGCGGTCCACGACCACGTTGACCGACCACGGGTCGGCCTCGTCGAAGTCGACGCCGAGCTCCACGAGGCGGTCCTGCAGCAGCCAGGAGGCCTTGTCGGCCAGACCCGCCTGGGTCTCCTCGGCGTTGGTGAACGCGGTCGCGCGGTAGCCCGCGAAGGGCGAGCGACCATCGGTGTCGACCGTGGCCAGCAGGGCAGCGGGCGCGTGGCAGACGATGCCCAGCGGCTTGCCGGACTCCAGGGTGCGGGCGAGGAGGCGACCGGAGTCAGCGTCGACCGCCAGGTCCTCCATCGGGCCGTGACCGCCGGGGTAGAACACCGCGGCGTAGTCGTCGAGGTCGACGTCCTCGAGCTTGAGCGGCTGCTCGAGCTGGCTGATCTCGGCGAGGTGCTTCTCGACGGCGTCCGCGTTGTCCTGGCCGCCGTTCGCGTCGGCTCCGAGGCTGCCCTGGTCGACGACCGGGACCACGCCGCCGGGGGTGGCGATGTCCACGTCATGGCCGGCGGCGGTGAACGCGCGGTAGGGGGCCACGAGCTCTTCGGCCCAGAAGCCGGTGGGGTGCTCGGTGCCGTCCTTGAGGGTCCAGTGACGGGCTGCCGTGACGACGAAGAGGATCGAGCTCACAAGGGTCTCCTGATGCAGTTCGGGGATGCGGTACTCCTGCTCCAACAGGACCTCGGGCCATGGCATTCCTCGACAGCCCGCATCGTGCCGTTCGACACGTGCCTTTCGGCTCCCGCAGCCGCGTGCTGAGCGGGGGCCGATGACTGAGCCTCAGGCGCTGCGCTCCCGCAGCGTCGCCACGCCCTCGCCGGTGAGCTCGTCGAGGGCCGACACCCGTCCGGTGGCGCCCATCAGCAGTGACAGGACCGGACCTTCGACCAGCGGCCCGGAGCCGTGCGACCAGTCGGTGTCGGTCGCCCTCAGGGTGAGGCCGGAGATGCGGTCCTTGGTGCCGAGGAGCGTGTTCGATCCCTTGAAGAAGTCCAGCACCGAGACAACGGCGTCGGTCGGGTAGGTGTGCCTGATACCGAGCGGGCGACGGATGTCCTCCGCGTGCACGATCGTCTCGCCGAGCCACGAGAGCTTCGGTCCGGGGGGCGAGGACGTCGAGTGCTGCTGGGCGCGGAAGTTCTCCAGGGTCTCCGCCGGTGAGCTGCCGCGGTGGCGAGCGATCCCGCGCTCCGCGAACTTGGCGAAGTCGAACCCGGCGCCCAGGAAGGCGCCGAAGAACTTCGCCGGCGTCATCGCGGCAGTGGAGGTCATGTGGGCGAGGGCGTCCTCGACAGTCCAGCCCTGGCACAGCGAGCGGGCCGACCACTCCTTCTCCGAGAGACCGACGAGATCGTCGGCGAGCGCGCCGCGCTCTGCGGCGATGGTCTTCCACATGTTCGACATGGCGCGCATCGTAACGCCGTGGGGGCGCCGAGCGTCACGACGGTCGCGCGGCAGCGCACTGCGTGGTCCTACTCGGGTCACGTCTTCGGTGGCCAGTGACCAGCGACCGTGCCACCGCTGGTATGCATGCACCCATGCCCACTTCCGGACCCTCCTCGGAGATTCCCGACGGAATGCGGCCGGAGGCGCGTGAGGCGTGGCCGAGCCAGGAGCTGATCACGTCTCTCCGCGGCACCGGCGACGACTTCGAGCTGCGCCTCGGCGAGCACACCCCGATCGCCAGCGACGACCCGGAGGCCGCCGAACGCGCCCGGAGCTTCCGGGAGGTGCTCGGCCTGTTCTGCACCGGCGTCACCGTGATCACCTCGATCTCGGGATCCGAGCCGGTGGGGATGACCTGCCAGTCGTTCTCCAGCGTGTCCCTCGAGCCGCCACTGGTGATGTTCTGCCCGGCGAAGACGTCGCGCGGCTGGCCGCTGATGCGCGCCGCGAGTCACTTCTGCGTGAACATCCTCTCTGCCGAGCAGCGGGACCTCTCCGACGGCATGGCGACCAAGGGGACGGAGAAGTTCGAGGGCGTCGGGTGGAAGGCCTCGCCGTTGGGGGCGCCCGTCCTCGATGGTGTCCTCGGCTACGTCGACTGCTCGATCGAGAACGTCCACGAGGCCGGGGACCACTACATCGTCGTGGGCCGCGTCAGGACGCTCGCCACCGGTGACGGGACCGGCTCACAGACCGGCTCAGCGACACCCCTGCTGTTCAGTCGCGGCGCCTACACCCAACCGCAGTAGTCCTCTGGCAGGCTGGACACATGGCCGCAGCGGGGGAGTCGGACGACTACACCGAGCGGCTGCTCCGGCGGTTCCTGCTGCTCTGCGAGAACCCCCGCACCCAGCGTCGCGTGCTGGCTCTGGTGCGCTCCAGCGTCAGCAACGCCGGCGCCGGCCGCCGCTTCTATGCGCTGGTCAACCGGGTCGTGCTCCACCCGGTCGCGCGTGCGACCGGGGTGAAGACCTCCGCGGTGCGCGTGGAGCTCGTGGGCTCCCAGCTGATCGGGCTCGCGATGATCCGCTACGTGCTCGAGGTGGAGCCGATCGCCTCCCTGGACATCGACGAGCTGGTGCCGCTGGTCGCGCCGGCGGTGCGCCAGTCGCTGACCGGACGCAGCGAGCGCGCGCAGCCGGTGTGCGGCTGCCACGAGGAGCTCGTCGCCGTTCCCTGGTGAGGCGACCCCCTGTGGATCGTCGTTCGACGCGAGAGGTGCTGGGGGGCGAGCCTGTCCGGATGGACCAGACCCTGCCACTCGGCCCGCCGCCCTCCCTGCTCCCGCTGGACGCCCCGTTCACCAACGCGATGGCGCGCCGGGCCGGCCTTGGTCGCGCAGCTGTGCAACGGATGCTGCTCGCCGGCACCTGCCGTCGCCTCCTCCGCGGGGTGTACGTCGCAACCGATGTCCCCGACTCCGAGGGCATCAGGGCCGCGGCCGTCTCCCTGGCGCTGCGCAGTGGTGCGGTGGCCGTCGACCGGACGGCCGCCTGGGTGCACGGCGCGCAGCTGCCCCCGGACGTGATGGGCAGCCCGGTGCCGCTCGAGGTCGTGTCCACGGCTCGTCGAGGCGCGGCTACGGCTCGACGGCTCGATCCGCGCGACCTCAGCCGGACAGGCTCGCTGTGCCTGACCACGAGGTTGCGCACCGCCCTCGACCTCGGCCGGCTGCTGCGCCCGGACCGTGCTCTGGGTGCACTCGACCTGCTCCTGGCGAGCGGCGAGTTCACGCAGACCGAGCTGCTCGCCGAGGTACCCCGGTTCGCCGGTCTTCCAGGGGCCGGTCAGCTCAGAGCTCTGGCGGCGCAGGCCGATGCCCGGGCAACCGGGTCGGCCGAGTCGTCACTCCGGCTGCACTGGAACGGCGCGCAGCTGCCGACGCCTGTCCCGGGGATGGTCGTCTGTGCCGGTGGCCGCCTGGTCCGGCTGAGCCTGGCCGTGCCGTCCCACCAGTTCGGGGCTGCTCTGGCCGATCAGGTCTGTGCTGCCGACCTCGTCGTCCTGCAGGGAGCCGGCTGGCGGGTCGTCGTGCTCAGCGAGGAGCGGGTGCTGCACTCCGACCCCGCTGCCTGGGTGCAGCACCTCGAGCGGGAGTTCCACCAGCAGCTGCTCGGACAGTCCGGGTGAACGCCGCCGGCGCTACAGTGCTGGCATGGAGCAGCCCACGGCGGACGACACCCAGTGGCCACACGCGTGCCCGACCTGCAGCACCGAGCTGCAACGCGGGGTGATCGACTTCGACAAGACCAACCGGAACTCCGTCGAGCTGCATCCCGGCGAGATGGTGATGGTCGACTTCTGCCCGAACCCGGACTGTCCCGACCACGGTCGCGAGCCGCAGGCCCCGGACGAGGTAGCGGCGCCGGAGTAGCGCCGGACCGGGGTGTCGCCGGCCTACGGGCGTATCCTGTTCGAGAACGACCACGTCACACCACCACGCCGCCCAGACCCCGCGGGAATATCGCAACGCCTGGGGGCGGGAATGCGTCGCACCGACGACCACTTGGCTGATGTGCTCAGCGAGTTCGCCCGGACGCTGGTGACCGACTTCCCGATCCAGGGAATCCTGGACCACTTGGTGTGCCGCATCGTGGACATCCTCCCGATCGACGCTGCGGGCGTCGCGCTGATCTCTCCGACCATGGTCCCGCGGACCGTCGCCGGTTCGGATGAATCGGCCGTGCGCTACGAACACCTGCAGTCGGCGCTCGACGAGGGACCGTGCATCGCCGCCTACGAGACAGACCGGTCGATCTCGATCACGAACCTGGTCGAGGACGACCGGTTTCCCAGGTTCCGCGACGCCGCGATCGCCGAGGGGCTCGTCGCGGTCTTCACCTTCCCCCTACGCAACGACGGGCAGTGCCTGGGGGCACTGGACCTCTACCGAACCACGACCGGCGCCCTCGGCGACCAGGACATGACGACAGCGCAGACCCTCGCGGACGTGACGACCGCCTATCTGCTCAACGCCCGGGCGCGCCAGGTCAAGGCGGACTTCGTCGCCACGGTGAGCCATGAGCTGCGAACCCCGATGACCAGCATCTCGGGGTTCGTCGAGCTGCTCCAGGACGATGTCGCGGGTTCCCTGAGCGTGAACCAGAAGCGGTTCGTCCAGGCGATCGGTCGCAGCAGCGAGAGGTTGACTGCCCTGGCCGACGACTTGCTGACCCTCTCCAGTCTGGAGGCGGGGGCCGTCCGCTCCGTGCAGCTGCCGGTGGACCTGGGTCAGATCATCTCGGCGGCGCAGGCGTCGCTGGAGCCGATCGTTGCGGCTCGCCGTCTGGACGTCGAGTTCGTGACACCCCCGGGCCCAGTGATGGTGGCCGGGGATCTCACCAGCCTGGAGACGCTGGTCCTGAACCTGGTCGGCAACGCCGTGAAGTTCACCCAGGACGGCGGGTGGGTCAGGTGCACGCTGCGCATCGTGGACGATCAGGCGCGCATCGAGGTAAGTGACAACGGTCTGGGGATTCCCCAGGCAGAACAGTCCCAGCTCTTCAAGCGCTTCTTCAGGTCCTCGACCGCCCACGAGAATGCGATCCAGGGGTCGGGACTCGGCCTGACGATCGTCGAGTCGATCGTCAGGAGCCATGGCGGCGCCATTGCGGTCGAGTCGGCGCACCTGCTCGGGTCGACCTTCACCGTCGATCTTCCGCTGAAGGTGGACTAGCACGCGTGCGGACTGGGCGGCGTGGGCGGACCGTCAACCGCGCTCGGCGATCGCCTCGTGCATCGTCAGGGTCCGCTGGGCCGACTCGACGTGCAGATTCTCGATCATCCTGCCGTTGTAGGTGACCACGCCGGAACCCTTGCCGTCCTCCCACGCCTGCAAGATGCCCCGGGCGTCCTCGACAGCCTGCTGCGAGGGGGCGAACGCCTCGTTGGCCCCCTCCACCTGGCCGGGATGGATCAGGGTCTTGCCGTCGAAGCCCATCTCGCGACCCTGCTGGCACTCCGCGAGGAAGCCCTCGGTGTTCTTCACGTCGTTGTAGACGCCGTCGATGATGGCCTTGCCGGTGGCCCGTGCCGCCAGCAGGGCGAGGGACAGCCCGGTGAGCAGTGGCTGACGACCGGGCACGTGCTCGGCGTACAGCTCCTTGGCAAGGTCGTTGGTGCCCATCACGAGCACGGTCAGCCGGTCGGCGGCCGAGGCGATCTCCTCGGCGTGCAGCATCGCGTAGGGCGTCTCAACCATCGCCCACAGCTTGGTGTGCTCAGGGGCGTCGTGACCGGCCATCGCCTCGACCAGCTGGAGCACGGCATCGGCCGAGTCGACCTTCGGGACCACGATCGCGTCCGGACCGGCCGCACAGGCCGCGGCCATGTCGGCCGCGTGCCACTCGGTGTCGGCGCCGTTGATCCGGATGGTCAGCTCGCGGCTGCCGTACTCACCCGAACCCACCGCGGCACAGGCGGCGTCGCGCGCCCCGGGCTTGGCGTCGGGGGCGACGGCGTCCTCGAGGTCGAGGATCAAGCCGTCGCAGGGGATCGACTTCGCCTTCTCCAGGGCGCGCCCGTTGGAGGACGGCATGTAGAGGACCGACCGACGAGGGCGGAAGGTCGCTGCACTCACTGGCCGACCTCGATCGCGTCGTACTGCTTCTTCAGCTCGGGGTCGATCGCGGCGAGCTCGTCGGCCAGCGCGACCATCACACGGCACTGCTTGACCGAGGCGTCGTCCTCCATCTTGCCGTCGAGCATCACCGCCCCGGTGCCGTCGCCCATGGCCGCGATCACGCGTCGGGCGTGGGTGACGTCCTCGACCGACGGGCTGAACACCCGGTTGGCGATCGAGATCTGCTTGGGGTGCAGCGACCACGCACCGACGCAGCCGAGCAGGAACGCGTTGCGGAACTGGTCCTCGCACGCGACCGTGTCGGCGATGTCGCCGAACGGGCCGTAGTACGGGAAGATCCCGTGCATCGCGCAGGCGTCGACCATCCGGGCGATCGTGTAGTGCCACAGGTCCTGCTGGTAGGTCGTCCGCGGGCCCTCGATGTCGCCGTCGGTGGGATCCTGCCGGACCAGGTAGCCGGGGTGGCCGCCGCCGACCCGGGTGGTCTTCATCCGGCGGTCCGCCGCGAGGTCCGCGGGCCCGAGCGACAGGCCCTGCATCCGGGGGCTCGCGCCGCAGATCTCCTCGACGTTGGCCACGCCGCGGGCGGTCTCGAGGATCGCGTGCACGAGCAGCGGCTTCTCGAGCCCGGCCTTGGCCTCGAGCTGGGCGAGCAGCCGGTCGATGTAGTGGATGTCCTCGGCTCCCTGGACCTTCGGAACCATGATCACGTCGAGGTTGTCGCCGATGGCGGGGACGAGCGTGGTCAGGTCGTCGAGCACCCACGGGGAGTCCAGCGCGTTGATCCGGGTCCAGAACTGGGTCGGTCCGAAGTCGACCTCCTGACCGATCTTCACCAGACCCGCGCGCGCGGTCTCCTTGTTCTCCGCCTTGACCGCGTCCTCGAGGTTGCCGAGGAGAACATCGGTGCTGCCGACCATGTCCGGGACCTTGGCGGCCATCTTGGGGTTGCCGGGGTCGAAGAAGTGGATCGCTCGCGAGGGGCGGGCGGGGATCTCGTGGAGGGGGTCGGGGGCTCCGACGGCGAGAGGGGCGAAGAAGTCCTTGGCGCTGCGCATGGGGCGGACGCTAGCAGCGTGTTCGGCCCACGCGGTATGACGAATCCCACCCCGCCGGTCCACCGGCAGGCCGCGTGAGCTGAACCGGCCGGGACGCGCGACCGGACGACGTACCTCCCAAGGTCATGCCATCGCGGGACCTATGGCTCTCGAAGCAGCAGCCATCTCGAACCTAGCGTGACGTGACCGACTAGAAGGAGTCCCGATGAGGAATCTCGTCATCCTGGGTGGTGGCACCGCCGGCACGATCGTGGCCAACCGGCTGCGCGTCAAGCTGGACCTGCAGGACTGGAGCATCAAGGTCGTCGACCAGGACGACGCGCACCAGTACCAGCCGGGCTATCTGCTCCTGCCGTTCGGCGACTACCGGCCCGAGCAGCTGGTCAGGTCCCGTCGGGAGCTGCTCACCGACGGGGTGGACCTGGTCATCGGTGGGATCGACCGGGTCGACCCGGGTGGCGACCGCGTGCTCCTGGAGGACGGTCGCGAGCTTCACTATGACCAGCTGGTGATCGCGACGGGAACCACGCCGCGGCCTGACCAGACTCCCGGGATGCTGGGCCCGGAGTGGCAGCGCAGCATCTTCGACTTCTACACGCTCGACGGTGCTGCGGCGCTGGCTGCGGCGCTGCCCGAGTTCGAGGGTGGCAGGCTGGTCGTGCACGTGACCGAGATGCCCATCAAGTGCCCGGTCGCGCCGCTGGAGTTCACCTTCCTGGTCGAGTCGTGGCTGCGCCGCCGGGGCCTACGCGACCGGGTGGAGCTGGTGTATGTGACCCCCCTGGACGGTGCGTTCACCAAGCCGGTTGCCTCCGACCACCTGGGCGGGATGCTCGACGAGCGCAAGGTGCACGTCGAGCCGGACTTCCTGGTCGAGAGCATCGACCAGGACCGCAAGGTGCTCACGTCGTACGACGAGCGCGAGATCCCGTTCGACCTGCTGGTGACCGTGCCGCTGAACATGGGCGCCGACTTCGTGGCCCGCTCCGGGCTGGGTGACGAGCTCAACTACGTGCCCGTCGATCCGCACACGCTGCTCTCGAAGGCACGGGACAACATCTTCGCCATCGGCGACGCCAGCGACATCCCAGCCTCCAAGGCGGGGTCGGTGGCGCACTTCGCGGCGGAGATCCTCGTCGGCAACTTCCTCCAGCACATCGAGGGCAAGCCGATGACGGGCTCGTTCGACGGCCACGCGAACTGCTTCGTGGAGTCGGGGGACGACAAGGCGCTGCTGATCGACTTCAACTACGAGACCGAGCCGCTTCCCGGCAAGTACCCGCTGCCGGTGGTCGGCCCGATGGACCTGCTCAAGGAGACCCGGGCGAACCACCTCGGCAAGCTGGCGTTCCGCTGGATCTACTGGAACGTGCTGCTGCCCGGGCGACCGGTTCCGCTGCCCGCCCACATGTCCATGCGCGGGAAGAGGGTTCCCGCCGACCACGAGAGGAAAGGGGCCTGAGATGCCGACCACCACCATCGCAGGACACGAGATCAACGTCGATGACGAGGGGTTCATGACCTCCTACGACCAATGGAACGAGGAGCTCGCGGGCGTCCTGGCCGCCCAGATCGGCGTGCAGCTGACCGATCCGGGATGGGCGGCGATCAGGTTCCTGCGCAGCGACTTCCCCGAGCACGGCGAGACCGCGACCCTGCGCCGGGTCTCGACGCTCGGCGGCATCCCCACCAAGCAGCTGTTCGCGCTGTTCCCCAAGAAGCCGGCCAAGAAGATGGCCTACATCGCCGGGCTGCCCAAGCCCCGCGGCTGTGTGTGACCGACGAGGAGACCGACCATGACCACCACCGAAACCGCTCCGATCGTGCCGATGTTCGATGATGACGCACAGGACAGGAAGCTCGCCATCATCTGTTCCAAGGGCAACCTGGACATGGCCTACCCAGCGCTGGTCCTTGCCAACGCAGCTCTTGGTGAGGGCGTGGAGACGCACTTGTTCTTCACCTTCTGGGGCTTCGACATGATCAACCCCAAGACCATGGGCAAGCTGAAGTTCACGATGCTGGGCAACACCTCCACCCACATGCCCCAAGGCATCGGGGGACTGCCCGGCATGACGGCCATGGCCACCCACCAGCTGAAGAAGTCGATCGCCGAGGTCGGGGTGCCCGAGGTGCCGGAGTTCCTCCAGCAGATCGCCGACTCAGGAGGTCACCTGTGGGGTTGCCGGATGTCGGCGGACATGCAGCACCTCCAGCCCGAGGACCTCTACGAGGAGGTCGAGGGCGTGATCAGCGCTGCCGACTTCATCGAGATGACGCAGGGCGCGCAGCTGCTGTTCATCTGAGCCACGGGCGGTCCAGGGCGCGCGGGAAACCTGTTCGACAGAGCGGTGCCGGCAGATCACGCTGGAGGGGTGGAGATCGCGGAGTACACCGCCGAGGACCCCGACGCCGTGGAGGCGGGTCGGTTGGTCCTCAACGCGGCGGCCGCCGTGGACAGCCCCTGGTTGCCGCCGCTGACGACGTACCGCCGGCTGATGGAGGTGCGCCACGGCTGGGACGGGAGCCCGGCGCGGCACCTGCTCGGTCGGGTGGGGGAGACGGCGGTGGCGGTGGCGCAGATCGAGCTCGGGGAGTGGGACAACGTCGACCTCGCGTGGCTCGGGGTGTGCGTCGACCCGGCGTACCGCCGGCGTGGCCACGGCTCGGAGCTGCTGGCCCGGGCCGAGCAGATCAGTCGGTCGGTCGGTCGGACCAAGGTCGGCGCCGAGGGCTGGGACCTGCCGGCCACCACTGCGTTCGCCGATCGCCATGACTACGAGCTCGCGGCCACCGATGCGTGCCGCGTGGTGCGCCCGCGACAGCTGCCGCCCGGCCTGGTCACCCAGGTGGCGGAGGAGGCCTCACCCCACGCGGCCGGCTACGAGCTGCGACGGTTCGCGGGCCGGACACCGGAGGCGTTGCTGGACCGGTTGGCCGTCCTGACCGAGGCGATCAACGACGCGCCCACCGATGACCTCGACATCGAGGACGAGCACTTTCCCGTGGAGCGGGTCCGGCGCTACGAGACGGTGACCCTCGACTCGGGCTTCAGGCTCTACCGGGTGGTGGCGGTGCATCGCGCTTCCGGGGAGCTGGCCGGTCACACGGTGGTCGTCGTCGATGCCGAGACCCCCACCCTCGCGCACCAGCACGACACCGCGGTGACGCAGGCCCATCGCGGTCACCGGCTCGGTCTGCTGCTCAAGGCCGACCTGATGCGCTGGCTCGAGGAGCAGGAGCCGCAGGTGGAGTCGATCGACACCTGGAACGCGGAGTCGAACGCACACATGATCGCGGTGAACGAGCGGCTGGGCTACCGAGTGGTCGGCCGCGAGCTCGCCTTCCAGCGAAGGCACTAGCCGTGGGCACGCCGCAGCCGTGCGGACCCGGTCGCCGGGGCTGTGACCCCGGAGCCGGCCTCCGGTCAGGAGGGGTCAGCCGCCCCACAGCGAGGCGCCGCCGTTGGGACCACGTGCGTCCCGGTTCATCCCGGCCTCGCGACTTGCCTCGTGACTCATGCGGTCGACGTCCTCGGGGCCGCGACGGCCGCTCGACCTCTCGCGGATCACCAGGAGGATCACACCCGCGATCAGAACACCCCAGAGCAGCAGCCAGACGTAGGTGGGCATGATGTCCTCCGAGCAGTCGTTGGGGGCTCAGCCTAGGACAGATCACCCGGCGGTGGGACCTCCGCGACCAGACGGGTGAGGGCGAGTCGTGCCACCGGCACGTAGGCCAGGACCAGCGGAAGCGGCCCGTGCACGCGCAGCCAGGTCGACGAGCCAGTGAGGTGGGCGGTGACGCCGTGCTCCAGGTGCAGCCGCAGCGGTCCGAGGTGTGCCACCCAGGACCACTCGCGGGCCGGCTCGTCGACCGTGAGGATCTCGAAGCCCACACCGATCGTCGGCCTGGACAGGAGCCCCGCGCGCACGGTCCCCGAGCCGCCGACGCTCAGCCGCCGCATCGAGGTCTCGACGCGCTGGATCTGCGGGGCCCACGTCGACCACAGCTCCGGGTCGGCGTACCGCGCCCACGCCACCGCGACGGGGGCGCGGCCGTGTGCGCGAAGGGTGACCTCAGCCATGGCCTCAAGGTAGCCGGGGATAGGTTGGCCGACGACGTCTGAGAACGGCCCGGAAGGACGAGGAGAACCATGACGCTCTTCACCGCGAAGACCAGCTCCGAGGCGACCCTGAAGTCGTCCCGGGAGAAGATCTGGGAGGCGCTGAGCGACCCCGAGCTGCTGCCGGTGCTGACCCCCTACCTGCACCGGATCGACGTCGACGGTGACCGCTGGCGCTGGAACGTGGCGCGGATCCCGATCCTCGGTCGATCGATCGGCACCACCTTCACCGAGGTGATGACGTTCGACGAGCCTCGTCGCATCGGCTTCAAGCACGATGCCGAGCGTGCCGAGGAGCACAGCGCGGTCGAGGGTGAGTACATCCTCGAGGAACGTGGCACCGGGACCCACGTCTCGATCGCGCTGGCGGTCACGGTGGACCTGCCGTTCGGCAGGCTGGCCCGTCCGGCCGTCGAGACCGGCATGCGCGCCGTGATGGCCCTGATGGGACGCCGGTTCGCGACCAACCTGCTGCACCACCTGGGGGAGTGACGCGTGCGGATCCTCGTCCTGGGAGCAACCGGTTACGTGGGATCCCGGCTGGTGCCCGCCCTGATCGAGGCCGGGCACGACGTGGTTGCCGCGTCCTCTTCGGAGCCGGTTCCCGAGCGGTACGCCTGGGGTGACCAGGTGGAGTGGGCGCGCTGCGACGTCACCGACCCCGACGAGGTGCGCACGGCGGTGGCCGGTGTCGAGGCGATCTGCTACCTGGTCCACTCGCTGAACACGCGGTCGTTCGAGGACCGGGACCGGGTCGGCGCGGAAGTGGTCCGGGACGAGGCCCGCGCCAGTGGGGTACGCCGCATCGTCTACCTCTCCGGACTGGTGCCGGACGTGCCTTCGCAGGACCTGTCGCGGCACCTCGCATCGCGCCTCGAGGTCGAGCAGGTGCTGGACCAGGCCGGGTCCGACGAGCTCACCGTGCTGTCGCTGCGGGCAGGGGTCGTGCTCGGAGCGGGGTCCACCTCCTTCGAGGTGATCCGCCAGCTGGCCACCCTGCTGCTGGTGCAGCCGGTGCCCAGCTGGCTGGAGCACCGGGTGCAGCCGATCGCGGTGAGCGACGTCCTGCGCGCCATGGTCGAGGCCTTCGCGGACGACCGGCTCACTGGTGCCGTGGACATCGGCGGCCCGGACGTGCTGCCCTACGCCCGGCTGCTGGCTGAGTGCTCGCGAGCATCCGGTCTGCTGCGGGTGCGCGTCCCCACCCTGCCGATCCCGACGTCTCTGGTCAGCCTGGGCACCGCAGCCATGTCGGCTGCGCCGTTCTGGACGGTCGCTGCACTGATCGAGAGCCTGCGCGAGGACATGGTCTGCCGGCCCGGGCACACGTGGGTTCCCCAGGACGGAGAGCCTCTGCTCGGGGTCCGCGACGCGATGAGGCGTGCTCTGGGGGAGCCCGGGAGCAGCCCCGAGGCGCCCCTGCCCAGCGACGCCGCCTGGACCCGGATGCGGGCGCCGCTGCTCGACGAGCTCGGCGCCCCGGCGACCATCCGTGCGGGCGCGAGCCTGGCCCTCCGGCGAGCCAGGTCGATCCTGGGACTGCTCGGCTGAGTCAGAGCCGCTGGTGCGGCTCCGTTGATGACGAACCTCGGCCCGGACGAGCCGACCGGGACCACCTGGGCCGGACCCTAGGACCCGGTGCCCGGGCCCTCCTCGCGCAGGTGCTGCACGCCGGTCATCGCCTCCCGGAGCTGCTCCAGCCAGTCCTCGGCGTGCTCGCCGACGAGCCGGACGCACCAGGCGAGAGCGTCGGCGCGGCTGCGCGCTACACCGGCCTCGACGAGGGTGTCCAGCACCAGGCGCTCCCGCTGGCGCAGCCGGGTCATCACCGGCACCGCCAGGTTGGTGAACACTCCGCTGACCGGACCGCACTCGGCGCCCCAGGCGATCTTGCGTCCGAACCGGTGTTCCGCCTCGCGGGCGATGGCGATCCGCTCGTCCCGGGTGTCCTCCCGGAACCGGGAGATGCGGCCGTGGGCAGCCTCGGTCATCTCGGCGCCGTCGGGTTCGCCATCGACGCCTTCCGGTGTCGGCAGCGTGCCGAGCACGAGGATCTCCTCGCGGTCGATCGTCACCTCGGCCGGACCGGTGAACCAGGCGTCGGGCAGCCGGCCGTGCAGCCAGCTCCGGATCTGGGTGTGTGTGGTCATGACTCCTCCAAGTTGTAATGAAGTAATCATGTAACTCTCGGCCAACGGATTCAAGGTGTGCCGCTGCTCGACGGCTGGACCCGGCGTCCTTGGCCGGCCCCGCTACGGTTGCCGTTTCGCCCAGGACGAGCTCCAGGAGAGGAACGACCATGAGCGACACGACTCCCGACCCCCAGCCCGTCGACGACGCCGGCACAGCTGCTGCCTCGGAGGAGGTCGACACGCAGGCGATGCTCCAGGCACTCGCTGCCAGCGTCGCCTACCTGCCTCAGGAGGGCCTGAGCGAGGGGGAGACGCCTCCCGAAGGTGCCATCGCCATCCCGGTGATCGAGCAGGACGGCACCCAGTACGTGCCCGTCTTCACCTCCGAGGAGGCTCTCGTGACAGCGGGTGCGAGTCCCCAGTCCGCGGTCGGGCTGCCGCTGGCGGAGCTGGCGGCCAACTGGCCCGACGACGCGCTCTGGCTGGCGATCAACCCCGGCAGCGAGGGCGCGCTGACGCTGCCCCCCGAAGGCGTGCAGGCGCTGGCCGCCTTCGCCCAGGGCCAAGCTGCTGGGTGAGCGGTCCTGCGGCGCCCCGGTCGCCCTAGGCCCGCGCCACGACCAGGAACGCTCCCAGCTCGCCGGCCCGTGTCGCCGCGACGTTGTTGCCGATCCGCTTGACGAACGCGGAGCCGAAGACCGTCGCGGGTGACAGGGATCCGGGCGGAGGTGGCTGCGCCGACGCCGATGTGCGGTCCTCGACGTCCTCGACCGTGAAGCCCGCGGCCTCCAGGTGTACGACGTACTCCTCCAGGCTCTCGACGAAGGACGAGCGCTGGTCGTCGGCCCAGGGCAGCGGGTAGGGCAGCTCGGCGGTCCCGGTGCGCATCTGGTCGAACAGCACGAACCTGCCACCGGGCACGAGCACGCGGCGCACCTGGGCGAACACGATCGTCTTGCGGGGCACGTTCATCCCGACGTGGATCATCACCGCCGCATCCATCGAGGCGTCCTCGAGCGGCACGGACTCGCCCGGTGTGGTGAGGTAGGAGACCCGGTCGCCCAGACCCACCGCCTCGGTCAGCCGCGAGGCAGCGTCGACGAACTCCGGCGTCAGGTCGATCCCGGTGACCCGGGCACCCGCCAGGGCAGCCATCCGTGCCGTGCCGCCGATGCCGCAACCGACGTCGAGGACGCGCAGGTCAGGTCGCAGCTCGAGCTGCTCGAGGACGTGCCTGGTGGCCGGGGCGCCGCCCACGTGCAGCTGGTCCAGCGGGAACAGGTCCTCGGGTGCCAGAGAGCTCGTATCCACGCCGGCGTCGGAGAGCGCACGCAGCAGCGTCTCGCTGAGGTCGCCCCCGCCGTAGTGAGCGGCAACCAGCTCACGAACATCCATCGCCACACCTCCTCCTTCGGCAGGCTAGACCTGAACAGCCGGGAGGACACTCACAGGCGCGACCTGCCCTCCCAGCCGGTGGAGGGGGCCGGCACACCGAAGTAGGTGCCGAGCGTGGGCGCGACGTCCATGGTGTGCGCCCTCGCCGACCGGGCGATGCCCCGACGCACGGCGGTCGAGCCACCGCCGATGAAGAACGGGATCGGCTCGGAGGCCGGGTGCCCGTGGTTGCCGGGGATCGGGTTGCTCTGCGGTCCCGGGTCGCTGAAGCGCCAGCCGGCCTTGCAGAACACCACCAGGTCACCTGCGTTGGGGCCGAGACGCAGGCTCGGCGTCTGGTCCACCACGTGCGCCTCGAAGACGCCGGGCGTGGCCAGCGAGAGCTCGCGCATCCTGGCGACCGCCGCCGAGCGTGCGGCGGACGAGCCGGTCCAGTAGACGAGGTCCGCGCCGCCGTTCTGGGCGATCTGGAAGCTGCCCTTGAGAGTCGGGTCCGCGTCGAAGGCCTTGGTCAGGCTGATCGTCTGGTGCGGCACGGACCAGTCCATCGAGTGGTCGGCGAGCACGATGATCATCGAGCTGTCCCATCGCCCCGAGGACTTGAGCATGTCGACGAAGCGGCCCACCTGCGCGTTGGTCGAGGCCAGGGCGGCCGTCCGTGCGGCCTTGAGGGTGGTCCCGGTCAGGTCCGAGTGTCCGACGCGGTCCACGTCGCCGAGGTTGACGAACACGAGGTCGGGGTCGAACTCGTCGACCATCGCCAGCGTGGCCTCCATGGTGGCCGCGTCGGGTGAGTGCCCGGACACCGGGACCACCGGAAAGGGCTCCCACCGGTGCGTGGCCCGCTCGCCGAACACCGAGTAGAGATACTCCTTGGAGAGCACCGTGCCGGTCGTGCGCCCGGTGGCGTTGAGCTGCTCGACGAACGTGGTGACCAGGATGTCCGTCGGACGGTCGCAGTCGCGGAGCGCACCCTCGGCACGGTCGTAGATCTTGTTCGCCGGGATGCCGCTTCGAGCGGGCCGGACCCCGGTCATCATCATCACGTGGTTGGGGATGGTCTCCATCACCGGGAGCGACCGGGCGGCGGGGTACCAGGTGCCGGTGTCACGCAGCGCCTTGAGGTTCGACATCGCGTCGATCTCACCGGGGCGGCACCCGTCGATGACCACCACGTAGGCGCGCTTCCGACTGGTGCCGGCCGATGCCGGCACGGAGGCGCCTGCCGCGGAGGAGAAGACGAGTGCGGCACCGGAGACGCCGGCGACCTTCAGGACCGTACGCCGGTCCGCCCGCATGCCGGCCATCAGGCACCCACCGGGTTCTCGACCTGGCGGACGGTCTGACTGCCCGCCGTGGTGGCGAAGGAGGTCGTCCAGGAGAGCCCCGTCGCCTTGTCGGCGCGGTCTCCGATGATGTACCAGTCCATCTGTGCTCGCTTCGCGGTGATGTCGAGGACCGAGAAGCCGTGGTCGTCGAAGTTGAGGTACTTGATGTGCGGGTTGTTCGCCTTGAAGGTCTCCTCGACGGCGACGCTGGTCGTGCGACGCGGATGACCGGTGATGTCCTTGAGGTTGTTCGAGGTCACCGAGGAGCCGACGAACTCCACCCCGACCGAGTTCCGTGTTCCCGCATAGGTGGCCTTGTCGGCCGGCAGGTCGCAGGCCCAGCCCGAGTGGATGTCGCCGGTCACGAAGAGCGTGTCGGTGACGCCGTTGTCGCGCAGGTGCTCGAAGACCTCGCGACGGTCGTCGGTGTACCCGTCCCACTGGTCGACGTTGTAGGGCTGCCCGTCGGGCGGGAACAGTCCGACCGTGTCGTTCACCGGCTTGATCAGGTCACGGGGGATGCCGGCGACGGTGACCGGCGTGATCATCACGGGGTTGCCGACCACCTTCCACTGCACGGCCTTCTCGGACAGGGACGCCTTGAGCCAGTCCATCTGGGCCCGGCCGGTGATGGTGCGGTCCGGGTTGCCCTGCTCGGGGTCGACCTGGGCGGCGAACTGCTTGTCGCGGTAGGTCCGCAGGTCGAGCAGGCTGATCTCGGCGAGGTCACCGAACCGGAGCCGGCGGTAGAGCTGGGTGCCGTCACCGAGGGCGGCGGTGCCGGACATCCGCGTCGGCATCCACTCGTCGTAGGCGCGGTGGCTCGCGGCGCGCCGCGCTGCCCAGCTGCCCTCGTCGCGCTGTGGTTCTCGGCGCCGTCCTTGTAGGAGTCGTTGGCCGACTCGTGGTCGTCCCAGGTGTTGATGAACGCGTACTTGGCGTGCAGGCGCTGGAGGTCCGCGTCCCGCTTGTACTGCGCGTGTCGCTGCCGGTAGTCGGCGAGCGAGAGGATCTCGTGCTCGGGCTCGTGGGTCCGGATGTCCTTGTCCTGCTGGCCGTAGCCGTACTCGCCAGGGCCGTACTCGTAGATGTAGTCACCGAGGTGGAGCACAGCGTGCAGGTCGTTTCGATCGGCGAGGTGACGGTAGGCACTGAACCAGCCCGCCTGCAGGTTGGAGCACGAGACGACGCCGAACCGGAGGTTGGCCGGCGACGAGGTGGTCGCCGGGGCGGTGCGGGTGCGTCCGGGACGGCTGCGGTGCTTGCCGTAGCTGAACCGGTAGTAGTAGGTCGTCCCGGGCTTGAGCCCGGTGGCGTCCACCTTGACGGTGTGGTCGCGGTCAGGACCGGTGCGGACCTTCCCGGAGCTCACGATCCGGCGGAACGTGCTCGTGGTCGACACCTGCCAGCGCACGGTGGCCAGGGGTCCGGCACCGGAGCCCGGCTTGCTGGCGGCAGTGGGTGTGACCCGAGTCCACAGCACCACGGAGCTCGGACGGGGATCGCCGGAGGCGACCCCGTGGGCGAAGTAGGTGTTGGGCATGCCTCATCAAACGACGCAGCAGCAGCCAGGTCACACCCGGAACGGTTTGACTTTGCTCCGGACGGTCAGCGTTCACCCGGGGTTCACCCGTCCAGTGGTCCCAGCTCACCCGGGAGCAGCGACCAGCACTGCAGGTCGCCGCGGTGTCCGTTGCGGTGGTGCACCGAGCGGAGGACGCCCTCGAGGGTGTAGCCCGCCTTCTCCGCCACCCTGGACGATGCCGGGTTGTCCACCGAGATCAGTGCGGTCACCCGTTGCATCCCCTCGGCAAAGGCCCACCGACTGAGCTGGACCAGCGTCTCCGTGGCGATCCCGCGGCCGCGGCCCCAGGGGGAGATGGCATAGCCGAGCTCGCACTCGAGGTCGGCGCGGTTGATCGGGCCGGTCACGGCGTACCCGACGAACTCCTCCCCCTCGAGGATGGCCCAGGCGGCTCGGCGGGATCCGTCGAACTGCGGCAGCCACCCCTCGAGCCAGTTCTCGGGCATGGGGTCGGGGGCGCGGGTGAACCGCATCACCTCGGGGTCGGCGAGCGTCCTACGCATGGCGGGGAAGTGCTCGTCCGTCAGCGTGACGAGCCGGATCGTGCTCATCACCGGAGGCTAGCCGCCGGTGAGCCTCGGCGGGCGATTCTCGGCGAAGGCGCGGGGCCTTCATCGGCGTCGTGGAGCCTGCACCACGAAGAGGGGCGGCCAGCACCACACCTCGGTCCCGTGGGGCACGGAGGCTACGCTCCTGCATCGATCGCGCGGGTGTCGCGACGACAAGCTGCAGATCGGAGCCGAAGATGGCCACTGAGTCCTTTGTGCTCAAGGTCCTCGACGTGGTCGAGGAGACCGCGGACGCCTGCTCTTTCGTGTTCGAGGTGCCCAACCACCTCGCCGACGAGTTCGCCTACACGCCGGGCCAGTTCCTGACCGTGGCCGTGCCGAGCGACCAGGCGGGCCTCGCTGCCCGGTGCTACTCGCTCTCGTCGGCGCCGCACACAGGGCGCCACCAGATCACCGTGAAGCGCACCGCCGGCGGCTACGCCTCGAACTGGATCTGCGACAACCTGGGCGCCGGCGCGACGCTGCGCGTGCTCCCTCCGAGCGGGATCTTCACGCCGCGTGACGCGGAGGCCGACCTGCTCCTGTTCGCCGGGGGCTCCGGCATCACGCCGATCATGTCGATCACCCGCACTGCGCTGGAGAAGGGCCGCGGCAAGGTCGTGCTGTTCTACGCCAACAGGGACCAGCAGTCGGTGATCTTCTCGCGCGAGCTGGCCGAGCTGTCGGCCACCTACCCCGACCGGCTGGTCGTCGTGCACTGGCTCGAGTCCGTCCAGGGACTGCCCACGCAGGCGCAGCTCCAGTCGTTCGCGGCGTACTTCGAGAGCTTCACCGCGTTCGTCTGCGGCCCCGGACCGTTCATGAAGGCCGCCGTGGCCGCGCTCAAGGAGCTCGGCTTCCCCCGCGAGCGCAGGCATCAGGAGAAGTTCATCTCCCTGGGCGGAAACCCGTTCGGTGACGTGGAGGAGATGCAGACGGCCGCAAGGACGCTGGCGGAGGCCGACGACCACGAGGACGACGACGCCACGGAGATCACCGGGCCGATCTCCGTCGAGGTCGAGCTCGACGGCCAGCGCCATCGATTCGACGACTGGCAGGGCGACAGGGTCCTCCTGGAGTTCCTCGAGGAGAAGGGCGTCGATGCTCCGTTCTCCTGCCGCGAGGGGAACTGCAGTGCCTGCGCCTGCGTCGTCCTCGAGGGCGAGGTGCGGCTCAGGCGAAACGAGGTCCTCGGTGAGGCCGACCTCGCCGACGGGATCCGCCTGGTCTGCCAGTCGCTGCCGGCGAGCGAGAGGCTGAGGATCTCCTACAACGGGTGAGCCGTTCGAAGGTGCGCGTCCGGGGCTCAGGGAGCGAACTTGGGCGCGACGTCATGCGCCACCATGAAGGCAAGGTTCCCCGGCGTGACGGCGATCTCCCGGTTGAGGGGGTCCGACTCACTGGCGACGACGACCACGAGGGACCGGCTGGGGAGGACCTCGAGCAGCTGCCCGTTCTCGCCCCCGGAGATCCAGGCCGGCGCGCCGTCGACCTCGGCGGTCCACCAGCCGTAGCCCCAGCCGTTGGCGCCCACGAAGTCCGCGTCCGGGCCGAGGTCCGTGCGCTGCGGGCTGGTGGCCTGCGCCACCCAGGCCCTCGGGATCAGCTGCCGTCCGTGCCAGGTTCCCTTGTCGAGGTACAGCTGTCCGAGCTTCACCAGGTCCCCGGGGCGCAGCTTGAGGTGGTCCCAGCCGGTGTTCAGCCCCGTCGCGTCCACCGGCCAGGCGAAACCGGCCTTGCTGTACGCCGCGACGTCGGCCGGCACGGCCCGGCCCTGGTACGCCGGGCGGGTGTCGATGCCCAGGGGGTCGAACAACCGGGTTCTCGCGTAGTCGAGGACGGGCATCCCGGTGGCCTCCGCCAGCACTGCGGAGAGCAGGTGCGCACCCTGGTTGGAGTAGTCGAAGTACTTGCCCGGCGGGTTGTCGGCTGCTTGCAGGATGCCGGCCGTCGGGTCCGAGACGTCGGTGAAACCTGCGGGTGGGTCACGGTAGGAGGAGGCCATCCCGCCAGACATCGTGAGCAGGTCGTGCAGCGTGGTCCGGGCAACGTCGGCCCGCATCTCGCCGCGGTGCTCCGGAAGGAGCTCGGCGAGGCTCTCGTCGACTCCGGAGATCAGGCCTTCCCCGATGGCGATGCCCACGAGTGACGTCACCACGGGGACCGTGATGCTGCCGATGCTCAGGTAGCTCGCTTTCGGCCAGTCGAGGTACTCCTCCACGAACGGCCTGCCACCGACGTGGACCAGCACGGCGCGCAACGTCTCGTGACCCTCGAACAGGGACAGCTCCTCGTTGATGTCGGAGAGAAGCCCACCGCGGTCCACGACGCGAACGGGTCGGGTGTCCGGGCCCGACCGGGTGGGGTCCGAGCACGAGATCGTGGTCAGGCACAAGACCGCCCCGGTGAGGAGCGCCACCAGGCTGCGTACGCCACTCACGTCCTGACCTCCGATCCGGTCAGTCCGAGACTTCTTCGAGTCTGCGCTCAGGCGTGGACGATCCGCAAGAGGTGGTTCACCACCCCCTGGCGCGCCACTCCTCCAGGTGCGGCCGCTCCCGGCCCAGCACCGAGTCGTTGCCGTGGCCGGGATAGAACCAGGTCTCGTCCGGCAGGCGGTCGAACACCTTCGTGCCGACCTCCTCGAGGAGCGTCTTGAACGCGTCCTCGTCGCCGAAGGTGTTGCCGACGCCGCCCGGGAACAGGCTGTCCCCGGTCCACAGGTGGGGGGTCCCCTCCGGGTCGTCGTAGAGCAGGGCGATCGAACCGGGCGTGTGCCCGACGAGGTGGATCACCTCGAGCCTGATGTTGCCGAACTCGACGGTGTCGCCGTGCGCCACGGCGTCGTCCACGGGGACCCCGGTCTGCTCGGTGATCGCCGCCGCGTCCCGCGCGCCGGCGACGACCACGGCACCCGTCGCCGCGACCAGGTCGGCGAGGGCCCGGTGGTGGTCCCAGTGCTGGTGGGTGGTGATGATCCGGGTGAGGCCGGAGGAGCCGACCAGCCGGCGCAGCTTCTCGGGCTCGGCCGCAGCGTCGATCAGCACCTGCTCGTCGGTGGCCCGGCAGCGGAGCAGGTAGCAGTTGTTCGACATGTCTGTGTCGACGGCCAGCTTCGTGACCACCATCTCGGCGAGCTCGCGCACATCGGGCGGGCCGCCGGGGGAGACCTCGCCGGAGTAGGGGCCGCTGTCGCCGATGCTCATCGCCATGGGTCCCAGCCTAGGCTCGGGGCATGCCGCATCCGAAGCCCGACAAGGCTGGTCCAGGGCAGGAGTCCGTCTGGGACTATCCACGTCCACCACGGCTCGAGCGCACCTCGGTGTCGATCGAGGTCGAGCTCGGCGGTCAGGTGGTTGCCCGCACCGCTGGTGGCTGGCGGGTGCTGGAGACGAGTCATCCGCCCACCTACTACCTGCCGCGCGACTCGTTCGTCGACGGGGCGCTGCAACCCGTCGCGGGTTCCAGCTGGTGCGAGTGGAAGGGCGAGGCGGCGTACTTCGACCTCGTGGCCGGAGACGTCGTTGCCCACCGGGCTGCCTGGACCTATCCGGTCCCGACACGTGGTTTCGACGAGCTGGCGCACGCGGTCGCGGTGATGCCCCGGCTCGTCGACCGGTGCCTGGTGGACGGCGGCTCGTCCTCCCACAGCCCGGAGGCTTCTACGGAGGCTGGATCACACCTGAGGTCGTGGGCCCCTTCAAGGGCGAGCCCGGCACGATGGGCTGGTGAGCATCACTGCCGAGGGGTGACGACCCGCCGCCACGGGCCGAGCTCTGGAAGCTCACCTGCGTCACAGGACAGCCCTGTTCCGGCTCCACGGCCGATCAGCCACCAGCCGAGATCCGCCCCGGTCCCTCGGACGTGCGGACCACCGGAGCCGCCCACCACCCAGCCCTGGTCGAGGTCGGTGGCGTGCACCGCGAACGGACCGGACGCCGCCTGGTCGAGGGTCACCACGTCCAGCAGCTCGCGCACGAAGTCGGCCGGCCAGCCGGTCCGGTCGTACGCCGCACCGAGGTCGGCGTGGTGGACCTCCACCTCGCGCCTGCGGGTCGCCACGACGCCCGTCAGCGGCCAGGACGGACCACCGGGAAGCCGGTCCATGGAGGCGGACCAGTGCTGGTCGCCCAGGGCGGCGACTGCGTCCGAGAACGTCGTGGTCGCGGCGAGGACACGTCCCCTCAGCTCGCTCGGCTCGGCCCGGGCCAGCTCCTCGATGTCCACGTCGCGCTGCTCGTTCGACTCGTACATCGCCACAGGTCGGTCGTGCACGATCCCGTCCAGCACGCGGGCGACGGCCTCGCCGTTCAGCGCGACGTGCGCGACCACGTGGGCCCGGCTCCAGCCCGGCAGCAGCGACGGGGCGGCCAGCTCGGCGTCGGTCAGTGCGTCGACGGTGCGGATCCAGGCCTGGTCGGACGCGGCCAGGCCGCTCAGGTCACCCGGGTCCCTCGAGGTCTCCATGGACCCATGGTCTCAGTCCTCGTTGTCGGTGATCGGCAGGAACACCGACTGCAGCCGCGCGCGGGGCGGGGCGACCGACTCGGGCCCGAAGATCCGGGCCCGTAGAGGCGCGGTGACCACGCCCAGGGGGGCGGTCAGCAGGTAGGTGCAGGCCACGACCAGCCCGGTGGTGGAGGCGTCGATGACCAGCCCGGCGACCAGGGCGAGGCCGAGGACCGTGGTGATCCGGGTGGCCTGCGTGGTCTTGGGGGCGAGCAGGCCACGGAAGGACCGAAAGCGCACGGTGGTGATCATCAGCAGGGCGGGCACCACGCTGACCGCGACCGGAACCAGCATCCACGGGCCGCGATCGGGGGTGCGCAGCGCGAAGATCGTGGCGATCACCACCAGTGCCGCGCCGGGGCTGGGCAGCCCGACGAAGTACTTCTTGTCGGCCATCGGGTCGACCGTCACGTTGAACCGCGCCAGCCTGAACGCGGCGCAGGCGAGCCAGAAGAAGGCCGACAGCCAGGCGATCACGGGGTTCTCGGGGAGCGCCCAGGTGTGCACCAGGACGGCCGGTGCGAGGCCGAAGGACACCAGGTCCGCGAGCGAGTCCAGCTGGATGCCGAAGGGGGAGGTCGCGCCGACCAGCCGGGCGACGGCGCCGTCGGCGATGTCCAGGACGATCGCCCCGGCCAGCACCACGGCGGCCCAGTAGAACTGGTCGCTGAACGCCAGCAGGATCGCGGAGAAGCCGCACGCCATGTTCCCGGTGGTGAACATGCTCGGTGCGGTGACGCGCAGCCGTTCCTTGGGGCCGAGCTGGCGCAGCGAGACGACCTCGGCACCGGAGGGTGACTGCAGCCGCCACCGGTCCAGCAGCCGGCGGCCGGGCTTCTCCGGGTCGCGGGTCAGTGGGAGCTCGCAGGTTCGGCGGCCGACGACGGCCAGCGGGCGATCACGGTGTCGCCACCGACCGTGCGGTCGCCCTCGGCGGCGAGTACCTGCACGTGGGACGGTACGAACACGTCCATCCGGGAGCCGAACTTCATCAGGCCGATGCGCTGACCGGTGAGGACCTCGTCCCCGGGCTGCACCCGAGTGACCACGCGTCGTGCGACCAGCCCGACGATCTGCCGGAAGACCACCCGCCGGACCTCGCCGTCGACGGTCTGGCTCACGGTGATCTCACTGCGCTCGTTCTCGGTCGCGCTCTCGAACCGGTAGGCGGCGTGCCACTTGCCGGGGCGGTAGGTCACGTCCTCGACCAGCCCGCCGTAGGGAGTGCGGTTGATGTGCACGTCGAACAGGGACAGGAAGATGCTCACCTGCTGCCACTGGCCGGGGGGAGCCACGCCCACCTGGGCCGGTCCGACGTACATCACCTTGCCGTCGGCGGGCGCGACCACGACGTCGGGGTCCAGGGCAGCCAGGTCGGGGGAGCGACCCGGGTCACGGAAGAACGCTGCGACGCCGAGCGGCAGGGAGGCCAGGGCAGCGGCGGTGCGTCGGCGACCCGTCACGGCTGCGACGGCGCTCGGCAGCGCGCTGACGGCCACGGCGGACACCGCAGCGCGGTCGATGAGTTTGTGTAAGGGGGCCACGGGGGGAGAGCCTAAGCGTTGTCGCTCGGCAGCGCTTCGGCCGCCCGCGGGGCGGCTTGTGATATCCGTTAGGATGAGCGAACACTTGTTCGAACCATTCCGCACACACTCCAGGGGTCTCATCCGTGGCTGATCAGCTGGTCATCAGAGGCGCGCGCGAGCACAACCTCAAGGACGTCTCTCTCGACCTGCCCCGCGACTCACTGATCGTGTTCACCGGGCTCTCCGGCTCGGGGAAGTCCAGCCTGGCGTTCGACACGATCTTCGCCGAAGGTCAGCGCCGCTACGTCGAGTCGCTCTCGGCGTACGCCCGGCAGTTCCTGGGACAGATGGACAAGCCGGACGTCGACTTCATCGAGGGCCTGAGCCCGGCGGTGTCGATCGACCAGAAGTCCACCTCGAAGAACCCCCGCTCGACCGTCGGCACCATCACCGAGGTCTACGACTACCTGCGGCTGCTCTATGCCCGCGCCGGCCGCCCGCACTGCCCCCAGTGCGGGGCCCCGATCGAGCGCCAGACGCCGCAGCAGATCGTCGACCGGATCCTCCAGCTGGAGGAAGGCACCCGCTTCCAGGTGCTCGCCCCGGTGATCCGTGGCCGCAAGGGTGAGTACGTCGAGCTGTTCCGGAGCCTGCAGTCCCAGGGATTCAGCCGCGCTCGGGTCAACGGTGAGACCGTTCAGCTCGCGGACATGATCGACGGACCGCCCAAGCTGGACAAGCAGAAGAAGCACACGATCGAGGTGGTCATCGACCGGCTGGCCGCCAAGCCGTCGTCGAAGCGACGGCTCACCGACTCCATCGAGACCGCGCTCAACCTGGCCTCGGGCCTGGTGCTGCTGGACCTCGTGGACCTCGATGCCAAGGACCCTCACAAGGAGATGCGCTTCTCCGAGAAGATGGCGTGTCCCAACGAGCACGACATCGAGACCGACGAGCTCGAGCCGCGCTCGTTCTCGTTCAACTCGCCCTTCGGGGCCTGCGTCGCCTGTCACGGCATCGGCACCCGGATGGAGGTCGACCCGGAGCTGGTCGTCTCCGACCCGGGCGCGACCCTCGGTGAGGGGGTCATCGGTCCTTGGTCCGGTGCCCACGTCAGCGACTACTTCACCCGGTTGCTGGGTGCCCTCGGTGACGAGCTCGGCTTCGACCTGAACACCGCCTGGCAGGACCTGCCCGCCAAGGGGCGCAAGGCGATCCTCGAGGGTCACCCGACCAAGGTCCACGTCCGGCACACCAACCGCTACGGCCGCGAGCGGTCCTACTACACCAACTTCGAGGGCGTCCGGCCCTACATCGAGCGACGTCACCGTGAGGCCGAGACCGACACCAGCCGGGACCGCTACGAAGGCTTCATGCGGGAGGTGCCCTGCCCGTCGTGCCGCGGCACCCGGCTGAAGCCGGTCTCGATGGCCGTCACGCTGGGTGACAAGGCGGCCGGCGGGATGAACATCGCCGAGGTCTGCGCGCTGCCGATCAACGAGACCGCCGACTACCTCGCCGAGCTCGAGCTGTCCGTGCGGGAGCGCCAGATCGCCGAGCGGGTGCTCAAGGAGATCCAGGAGCGGCTGCGCTTCCTGCTCGACGTCGGTCTCGACTACCTCTCGCTCGACCGGCCCTCGGCCACGCTGAGCGGAGGCGAGGCGCAGCGGATCCGTCTGGCCACGCAGATCGGCGCCGGTCTGGTGGGCGTCCTCTACGTGCTCGACGAGCCCAGCATCGGGCTGCACCAACGCGACAACAAGCGTCTGATCGAGACGCTGGTGCGCCTCAAGGAGCTGGGCAACACGCTGATCGTGGTGGAGCACGACGAGGAGACGATCATGGCGGCCGACTGGGTCGTCGACATCGGCCCGGGTGCCGGTGAGCACGGCGGTCAGGTCGTGCACTCGGGCACCGTGAAGCAGCTGCTCAAGCACCGCGACTCCGAGACCGGTCTCTACCTCTCCGGTCGCAAGTCGATCCCGGTGCCCGCCGTACGTCGCCCGCCGACGCCGGGCCGGGAGCTGAAGGTCCTCGGGGCCTACGAGAACAACCTGAAGAACGTCGACGTCGCGTTCCCGCTGGGCTGCTTCGTGGCCGTCACCGGTGTCTCCGGCTCCGGCAAGTCGACCCTCGTCAACGACATCCTCTACACCTCGCTCGCCAAGCAGATCTACAACTCCCGCACGGTTCCGGGCCGGCACCGCAAGATCACCGGTGTGGAGGACGTCGACAAGGTCATCCACGTCGACCAGTCGCCGATCGGGCGCACGCCCCGCTCCAACCCGGCGACCTACACCGGCGTCTTCGACCACGTCCGCAAGCTCTTCGCCTCGACCCCCGAGGCGAAGATGCGCGGCTACCTGCAGGGTCGGTTCTCGTTCAACGTCAAGGGAGGTCGCTGTGAGGCGTGCTCCGGAGACGGCACGATCAAGATCGAGATGAACTTCCTGCCGGACGTCTACGTGCCCTGCGAGGTCTGCCACGGTGCCCGCTACAACCGCGAGACCCTCGAGGTCCACTACAAGGGCAAGACGATCGCGGACGTCCTGGACATGCCCATCGAGGAAGGCGTCGAGTTCTTCGCCGCGATCCCGCCGATCGCGCGGCACCTCAAGACCCTCGTCGAAGTCGGGCTCGGCTACGTGCGCCTCGGCCAGCCCGCCACCACGCTCTCCGGTGGCGAGGCCCAGCGGGTCAAGCTGGCCAGCGAGCTGCAGAAGCGGTCGACGGGGCGCACCGTCTACGTCCTGGACGAGCCCACCACCGGCCTGCACTTCGAGGACATCCGCAAGCTGCTCGGAGTGCTGTCCAGCCTGGTCGACAAGGGCAACACCGTGCTGGTGATCGAGCACAACCTCGACGTGATCAAGACGGCCGACTGGATCGTCGACATGGGCCCGTCCGGTGGCAACAAGGGCGGCACCGTCGTCGCCACCGGCACTCCCGAGCAGGTGGCTGCGCACCCGGACAGCTTCACCGGTGAGTTCCTCAAGCCGCTGCTCGAGGGCACGGCCCGGACTCCGGAGGCCGCCTCCGGCGTGACTCGCCGCGCACCGGCCGCCGGCCGCGCACGCAAGCGCTAGCGTGGAGGACCGAGCCCCGCAACGTGCTGGAGGAACCGTGACACAGCCAAGGAACCCGGAAGCCTCGCGTCGCCTGCTGCTCGGAGGAATCGTCGGTATCGGCCTCGGGACGCCGCTGCTCGCTGCCTGCGGCTCGGATGACGCATCCGTTGACGACAACGGTGGCGGCGACGGCTCCACGACCTCGTCCGGCCCGATCGGCAAGACCTCCGAGGTCCCGGTGGGAGGCGCCAAGATCTATCCCGACGAGAAGACCATGGTCAGCCAGCCGACCGAGGGTGACTTCAAGGCGTTCAGCACGATCTGCACCCATCGTCAGTGCCCGATCACCGAGCTGGACGGCCAGGAGATCGAGTGCAGCTGCCACGGCAGCAGGTTCTTCGTCAAGGACGGCACGGTGGCGAAGGGGCCGGCCACCGAGCCGTTGACCGAGCTGAGCATCAGCGTCGAGGGTGACGAGATCGTGATCGGCTGAGCGTCACCCGAGCAGTGCGGTGAACGCTGAGGCCACCCGGTCCGCGGCGTTGGCCGGGAGCCGGGGGTAGATCGGCAGCGAGACCAGCTGGGAGGCGAGCAGGTCCGCTCCCGGAAGGCCGTCGGCGGGCATCTCGCACACGCCACGGCAGTAGCTGAGCTGATGCACCGGCACGTCGCGGTCAGCGGTGGCCACCCCTGCGACGGCAAGCGCGCGGAGCACCGCCTCCCGGCTCACCGACGGATGGTCGATCCGGACCGGGTAGTGGTGCCATGCGTGCCGGCCGGTCTCGGGGGCGGGACGAGCCGGGGACCGCACTCCCGGCAGGCCGGCCAGCCGCTCGTCGTACCTGCTGGCGAGGGCAGATCGCTGCTGCTGCCACTGCGCCAGGTGCCTCAGCTGCTCGCGTCCGACGGCCGCGCTCAGGTCGGTCAACGTCGAGTCGAGCCCTCCCTCGCTCAGGCCCCGGCCACGCCGTGACTGCAGCAGCGGTGCGCGATGGAAGGAGTCCGGGTAACGGCCGTGCAGTCGCGCCGTCCTGATCCACGCCGCCCGGTCGGGGTTGTCCGTGGTGACCATGCCGCCCTCGCCGATCGGCAGGTTGCGGGTTGCGTAGAAGCTGAAGCAGACCGTGCGCTGCCCGCCGACCTGCTGTTCCCCCAGCTGGGCGCCGAGTGCCTGCGTGGCGTCCTCGACGACGAAGTCGAGGTCGAGCCCGGCGGCGTCGGCGAGTGGCCGGATGTTCGCGGGGTTCCCTGCCCAGTGCGCGATCACCATGCCTCGTGGCGACCCGCCACCGCGCGGACCTGCTGCCACGGACCGACTCACCAGGTCGGGGGTCGGCAGGCCGGTCTCCGATGAGACATCCATGAGGACCGGGCGCAGTCCGGCGCGGACCGTGGACTGGACGACGCTGGGGGAGGTGAGCGCCGAGATGAGAACCCGACTGCCGGGGGGCAGTCCGAGCGAGCGCAGCGCCAGCTCGAGGGCCGTCACACCGGAGGAGACGGCCACGGCGCTTCGAGCCGTGACGTGTGCGCGGAACTCGCTCTCGAAGGCCTCGACCTCCGGGCCGTTGCTCACCCAACCTGAGGCGAGCACCCGCGACGCAGCTGCGAGCGTCTCGGTGCCGATGCGCACGTCGGCCGCCGGGATCATGCGGGCGGGACCGTCGGGGAAGGTGGAGCCGGGCTGGAGCGTGGTCATGGATTCCCCTTGTCGCATGCCGGATGGGTGCCGGTGCGTGCAGCGGGGTCCAGGCTGCTGTCCCGAGTGGTGGGCGGTGCTGGTGCGCTTATGGCGACAAACCTCGCCTCCCTCACCATTAGAGCACGGTGGCGCTCCCTCAGCCAGGGACGGACCCGAGTAGGGTGGCAGCAGGCGTGACGGGGCGCCGGGGAAAGGAAACCGGATGGCTTCCGCCGATGGCGCCGACACGGCCAGTGGTCGGGTACGACGTCTGTGCGAGGCGTGCGTCGCGTCGACCCTCACCGATGGTGGCTCCGTGAGCCTGGTCTCCTCCGAGGGCACCCGGGTGTTGCTCAGCACCACCGACGCTCTGGCCCAGGATCTCGATGACGCTCAGTCGGCGCTGGGTGAGGGCCCCGCGCTCGACGCCGTCGCGTCGCTCGCCCCGGTCCTGGTGCCCGACCTGGCGGACGCTGGTGCAGCCAGCAGCGAGCAGTGGCCCTTCTTCGTCAAGGAGGCAGGGGGCCTCGGCGTGCGGGGGCTGTTCACGTTCCCGATCAGGGCCAGCACCGAGGTCCTGGGCACCCTCGGCCTCTACCGCCGGCGGCCGGGCGACCTGAGCACGCCACAGCTCGGCGTCGCGCTCGCCGCTGTCGACGACATCGTGCAGGTGCTGGCCGGTCTGGAGGAATCCCTCCGGATCACCCCCGCGGACGAATCCGGACAGGACGGACGGATCACGATCGCCGGCAGCGCTCTGTTCCACCAGGCTTCCGGGATGGTGATGATGCAGCTGGAGGTCTCCATCGTGGAGGCGATGGCGCTCCTCCGTGCCACTGCCTTCGCCGAGGGCCTCACCCTGACCGATCTGGCCCGGGACGTCGTTGGCCGTAGGCGTATGTTGGGTAGAGGGAGAAGGACATGAACGACTCGCAACTCAGCCGCGACGCGGTGCTGGCTCGTCGTTTCGTCGCGCTCGCCGACACCCTGGTCGACGACTTCGACGTCGTGGACGTCCTCGATCAGCTGGTGCACACCGTGGTGGAGGTGCTGCCGGTCGACCAGGCGGGACTGCTCCTGCTCGACGAGAGCAACGACGCCCAGCTGCTGGCCTCGACCAGCGAGTCGACGAGGTTGCTCGAGCTGTTCCAGCTGCAGAGCACCGAGGGCGGACCGTGCCTCGAGTGCGTCCAGACCGGTGCTCCCGTCTCCGTGGAGGACCTCACCGCGTCCGGGCAGCGGTGGCCGAGGTTCTCCCGGCTGGCGACGAGCCTCGGCTTCGGCTCCGTGCATGCGATGCCGCTGCGGCTGCGGGGCGAGGTCATCGGCGCCTTGAACCTGTTCGGTGATCATGCTCAGCTGAGCGCCAACGACCTCGAGGTCGGTCAGTCCTTGGCGGACATGGCGACGATCGGGATCCTCCAGCAGCGGTCGACGCACCGGGCCTCGGTGGAGGCCGAGCAGCTCAAGCAGGCCCTCACCACACGCGTGTCGATCGAGCAGGCGAAGGGCGTCCTGGCCGAGTTCGGCGGCGTCGGGATGGATGTGGCCTTCGCAGAGCTGCGCAAGTACAGCAGGGGACACAACCGGAAGATCGGGGAAGTCGCCAACGCGCTGGTGCAGCGCCAGCTGCCGCCGGGTGAGGTCCTGCCGGCCAGGGCGCAGTCCTGACAGTCGCCTCGTAGGGTTGCGGTGTGGCCGACCCCTCTACCTATCGTCCCAAACCGGGGTCGATCCCCACTCAGCCCGGTGTCTACCGCTTTCGCGACAAGGACGGGCGGGTCGTCTACGTCGGCAAGGCGAAGAGCCTGCGTGCCAGGCTGTCGTCGTACTTCCAGGACCTCGGCAACCTGCACCCGCGCACCGCCACGATGGTGACCACCGCCGCCTCCGTCGAGTGGACGGTCGTCGGCACCGAGGTGGAGGCGCTGCAGCTGGAGTACTCCTGGATCAAGGAGTACGACCCGCGCTTCAACGTGAAGTACCGCGACGACAAGTCCTACCCGTGGCTGGCGATCACCATGAACGAGGAGTTCCCACGGGTGATGGTGGGACGGGGTGCGAAGAAGAAGGGCGTCAGGTACTTCGGCCCCTACAGCCACGCCTGGGCCATCCGCGAGACGGTGGACCTGCTGCTGCGCGTCTTCCCGATGCGATCGTGCAGCAACGGGGTGTTCAAGCGGTCCGCGCAGATCGGACGACCCTGCCTCCTGGGCTACATCGAGAAGTGTGCGGCGCCGTGCGTCGGCAGGGTGGACGCCGACGAGCACCTGCGCATCGCCGAGGACTTCGCCGACTTCATGGGTGGTCGCACCGAAGGTTTCGTGAAGCGCATCCAGCGCGAGATGTACGCCGCCTCCGAGGCACAGGACTACGAACGGGCTGCCCGGCTGCGCGATGATCTCGGCGCGCTGAACAAGGCGCTGGAGAAGCAGGCCGTCGTGTTCGGCGACGGCACCGACGCCGACGTGATCGCCCTCGCCGAGGACCCGCTCGAGGTGGCCGTCCAGATCTTCCACGTCCGCTCGGGACGCATCCGCGGGCAGCGGGGCTGGGTCGCCGACCGCGTCGAGGACATCGACACCGCCGGTCTGGTGGGGGAGTTCCTGCTCCAGCTCTACGCCGGCGAGGACGGAGATGCGATCCCGCGCGAGATCCTGGTGCCCGCGATGCCCGAGGACGCCTCGACCTTCGAGCAGCTGCTCACCGAGAGCAGGGGCAGCAAGGTGTCCATCCGGGTTCCCCGCCGCGGGGACAAGCGATCGCTCCAGGAGACGGTGGCCAAGAACGCGCAGCAGTCCCTCGCGCTGCACAAGACCAAGCGGGCCAGCGACCTGACGGTGCGCAACAAGGCACTCGAGGAGATCCAGGAGGCCCTCGAGCTCCCCACGGCGCCGCTGCGGATCGAGTGCTACGACGTCTCCAACCTCCAGGGGACCGAGGTGGTGGCCTCCATGGTCGTCTTCGAGGACGGCCTGGCCCGCAAGAGCGAGTACCGCCGGTTCGTGATCCGCGGGGTGGACGGCCAGAACGACGTCGCCTCGATGCACGAGGTGATCTCCAGGCGGTTCCGGCGCCTGCTCGACGAGCGGATGGACACCCCGGACCTGAGCGGTGGTGAGATCGACCCCGACGACCGCGGCCCCATGCTCGTCGACCCGGAGACGGGGCGGCCGCGCAAGTTCGCCTACGTGCCCGGCCTCGTCGTGGTCGACGGCGGTCCGCCCCAGGTGGCCGCGGCCCAGCGCGCCCTCGACGAGCTCGGGATCGACGACATCCCGCTCTGCGGCCTCGCGAAGCGGCTGGAGGAGGTCTGGGTGCCCGGCGACCCGGACCCGGTGATCCTGCCGCGCTCGAGCGAGGGGCTCTACCTGCTGCAGCGGATCCGCGACGAGGCCCACCGGTTCGCGATCACGCACCACCGCTCCCGGCGATCCAAGACCATGGTCGAGAGCATGCTCGACGACGTCTCGGGCCTCGGCGAGGTGCGGCGCAGGACACTGATCAAGCACTTCGGGTCACTGCGCAAGCTCCGGGCTGCGACCATCGAGGAGATCGCCGAGGTGCCCGGCATCGGCACGCGGACGGCCGCGGCGATCGCGGAGGCAGTCGCATCCTCGCCGAGGCCGACCTCCGTCAACACGGCGACCGGCGAGATCGAGGAGCACTGATGGAGACGCTGGGTGAGCTCGTCGTGGTGACCGGCATGACCGGGGCCGGTCGCAGCACCGCCGCGAAGGAGCTGGAGGACCTCGGGTACTTCGTGGTGGACAACCTCCCGCCGGAGCTCGTCGGTGACGTGGTGCGGCTCATCGACGAGAAGCAGGGTGTCCACCTGCCGGTCGCGGCCGTCGTGGACGTGCGCGCCGGCGTCTTCTTCGAGTCGCTGCGTGAGGAGCTGGCCCGGCACTTCCCGACCCGGCGGACCACGTTGCTCTACCTCGAGGCCGACGACGACATCCTGGTGCGGCGACAGGAGGCGGCCCGCCGCCCGCACCCGCTGCAGGGAACCGGTCGGCTGCTCGTCGGGATCCAGCGCGAGCGCGCGGTGATGGCCGAGCTGCGTGGCGACGCCGACCTGGTCATCGACACCACGCCCCTGAACGTCCACCAGCTCAAGGACAAGGTGGCCAGGGCGTTCGGCACCCCGGACACGGTGCAGCTGCAGATCACCGTGGTCAGCTTCGGCTTCAAGTACGGCGTGCCGGTGGATGCCGACCTGCTGGCCGACATGCGGTTCCTGCCGAACCCGTTCTGGGTGCCCGAGCTCAAGCACCTCACCGGCCAGGACGCCGACGTGGCGGCGTACGTCAAGGACCGGCCGGACGCCCAGGAGTTCCTGGAGCGCTACCTGCCGGTGATCGAGACCGTCGGCGACGGCTACCTGCGCGAGGGCAAGCGCTTCATGACCGTCGCGATCGGCTGCACGGGCGGCAAGCACCGCAGCGTGGCGATGTCGGAGGAGATCGCGGCCCGGCTGCGCAGCACCGGTCTCGAGGCCGAGGCCACGCATCGCGACCTGGGTCGGGAGTAGGCGCTGATGCGGCCGACATCTGATCCCGCGATCGTGGCGTTGGGCGGAGGGCACGGACTGGCCTCCTCCCTCACGGCACTGCGCCAGGTGAGCACGGACCTGACCGCTGTCGTCACCGTGGCGGACAACGGTGGCTCCTCCGGCCGGCTCCGAGACGAGTTCGGCGTCCTGCCCCCGGGAGATCTCCGGATGGCTCTGGCCGCTCTGTGCGGGGACGACCGCTGGGGGCAGACCTGGGCACGGGTGCTGCAGCACCGTTTCTCCTCCGACGGGGAGATGGACGGGCACTCCATGGGGAACCTGCTCATCGTCACGCTGTGGGACCTCCTGCACGACCACGTCTCCGGCCTCGACTGGGTGGCGGGACTGCTGGGTGCCAGGGGCCGCGTGCTGCCGATGGCGCTGTCCTCGCTGGACATCGTGGCCGAGGTCCGGGGGGCCGGCGACGACCCCGACGAGGTCTCGACCGTCCGCGGTCAGGTCGCGGTGGCCACCACCTCGGGGAAGGTCCTCTCGGTGCGGCTGGTGCCACCGGACGCCGCCGCCTGCCCGGAGGCGCTGGAGGCCATCGGCTCCGCGGACTGGGTCGTGATCGGCCCGGGGTCCTGGTACTCCAGCGTGATCCCGCACCTGCTGGTGCCCGAGCTGCGCGATGCGCTGTGCCGCACCACCGCCCGGGTGGTGGTCGCGATGAACCTCGAACCGCACCTCGACGAGACCCGTGGGTACGACCTCGCCGACCATCTCGACGTGCTCCTCCAGTTCGCTCCGGACCTGCAGATCCACACCGTGCTGGTGGACCCGTCCGCGGTCCACGACGGGGACCGGCTCCGGGAGACCGTGATCGCGGCGGGGGCCCAGCTCCAGGTGGCCGACGTCGCGTCCGATCGGCCGGGGGTGCATGATCCGCAAAAACTTGGCTCCGCGTACGCGGCGGTCTTCGGGGCGACATAAGGTGACGACATGGCGATGACGGCACAGGTGAAAGCAGAACTGGCCAGCACCACAGTGACCAAGACCTGTTGCCGCAAGGCGGAGGTGTCCGCGATGCTCCGCTTCGCCGACGCGCTCCACCTGGTCAACGGGGGCATCGTGGTGGAAGCGGAGCTGGACACCGGTGCCGCGGCCCGTCGGATGCGCAAGGACATCGCCGAGGTCTTCGGTCACCAGCCCGAGGTGGTGCTGCTCAAGGGCAGTGGCATCCGGCGGGGTACCCGCTACATCGTCCGGGTGGTGCGCGACGGTGAGTCGCTCGCCCGTCAGACCGGTCTGATCGACCAGCGCAACCGGCCGGTGCGCGGTCTGCCGCCCGTCGTCGTCAACGGTTCCGGCTGTGACGCCGTGGCCGCCTGGCGGGGTGCGTTCCTCGCCCACGGCTCGCTGACCGAGCCCGGTCGCTCGAGCTCCCTGGAGGTCACCTGCCCCGGGCCCGAGGCGGCCCTGGCGCTGGTCGGCTCGGCGCGCCGGCTCGGCATCTCGGCCAAGGCGCGCGAGGTGCGTGGTGTCGATCGGGTGGTCATCCGGGACGGCGACGCCATCGGCCAGCTGCTCACCCGTCTCGGCGCCCACGAGTCCCTGCTGGCGTGGGAGGAGCGACGGATGCGTCGCGAGGTCCGAGCGACCGCCAACCGGCTGGCCAACTTCGACGACGCCAACCTGCGCCGGTCCGCCCGTGCTGCGGTCGCAGCCGGTGCCCGGGTGGAGCGTGCCCTGGAGATCCTCGGCGAGGACATTCCGGACCATCTCAGCCAGGCGGGCCGACTGCGGCTGGAGCACAAGCAGGCCTCGCTGGAGGAGCTCGGCCAGCTGAGCGACCCGGTGCTCACCAAGGACGCCATCGCCGGCCGGATCCGTCGGCTCCTCGCGATGGCCGACAAGCGCGCCGAGGACCTCGGAATTCCCGACACGGAGGCGTCGCTGACGCCGGACATGCTGGCTGAAGAGGCCTGAGCAGCACGCCGGCCGGTTACCGGCAGGTACCGCGGACGCGACTTCGGGAGGTCCGCCGAGGGCGATAGGGTCGATGCTCCGAACCTCATTCCTGACCAGGAGACATCGCTGTGACTGTCCGCGTAGGTATCAACGGCTTCGGCCGCATCGGCCGCAACTTCTTCCGCGCCGTGCGCTCATCGGGCGCCGACATCGAGATCGTCGGCGTCAACGACCTCACCGACAACAAGTCCCTCGCACACCTGCTCAAGTTCGACTCGATCCTCGGTCGCCTCGACGCCGAGGTGTCCTCGACCGATGAGTACATCTCGGTCGGCGACCAGAAGATCATGACGTTCGCCGAGCGCGACCCCGCCAACCTGAAGTGGGGTGACCTCGGCGTCGACGTCGTGGTGGAGTCGACCGGCTTCTTCACCGACGCCAACAAGGCCCGCGCGCACGTCGACGCAGGTGCCAAGAAGGTCATCATCTCCGCCCCCGCGACCAACGACGACTTCACCGTGGTGATGGGCGTCAACCACGAGGACTACGACCCCGAGCGGCACACCGTCATCTCGAACGCGTCCTGCACCACGAACTGTCTGGCGCCGATGGCGAAGGCGCTCAACGACGAGTTCGGCATCGTCAAGGGCCTGATGACCACGATCCACGCCTACACCGCGGACCAGAACCTCCAGGACAACATCCACAAGGACCCCCGTCGTGCCCGCGCCGCCGCGATCAACATGGTGCCGACCTCGACCGGCGCGGCCAAGGCGATCGGTCTGGTCCTGCCCGAGCTGAAGGGCAAGCTGGACGGCTTCGCCATCCGCGTCCCCGTGCCCACCGGGTCGGCCACCGACCTCACCTTCGAGGCCGGTCGGGAGACCTCAGTCGAGGAGGTCAACGCTGCCATCAAGGCTGCCGCCGACGGGCGCTTCCTGCGCTACTCCGAGGACCCCCTGGTCTCCTCCGACATCGTCACCGACCCGGCGTCGTGCATCTTCGACGCCCCGCTGACCAAGGTGATCGGCAACCAGGTCAAGGTCATCGGCTGGTACGACAACGAGTGGGGCTACTCCAACCGCCTCGCCGACCTGATCACCCACGTCGGCGCCACGCTCTGAACGGCCAGCACGGCGTGAGCGCGACGATCGAAGAGCTCGGCGACCTCACCGGCAAGCGCGTGCTGGTCCGCTCGGACCTGAACGTGCCGCTGGACGGCGACACCATCACCGACGACGGTCGCATCCGCGCGAGCGTGCCGACGATCCGGGCGCTGGCGGACAGCGGCGCCAGGGTCGTCGTGATGGCGCACCTCGGCCGACCCAAGGGCGCGCCCGACGCGGCGTACTCCCTCGGGCCGGTGGCGGCGCGGCTCGGTGAGCTTCTCGGCGCCGAGGTGCGCTTCGCCACCGACACGGTGGGGGAGTCCGCGCAGGAGGTGGTCGGCGGTCTGGGCAACGGTGAGGTAGCCGTGCTCGAGAACGTGCGCTTCAACCCGGGCGAGACCAGCAAGGACGACGCGGAGCGGGCTGCGTTCGCCGACCAGCTCGCCGCCCTCGGCGATGCCTTCGTCAGCGACGGCTTCGGTGTCGTGCACCGCAAGCAGGCCAGCGTGTACGACGTCGCACAGCGCCTGCCGCACGCGATGGGTGGCCTGGTGCACGGTGAGATCGAGGTGCTGCGCAGGCTGACCACGGAGCCGGAGCGGCCCTACGTGGTCGTGCTCGGCGGCTCCAAGGTCAGCGACAAGCTCGCGGTCATCGACAACCTGCTCGGCAAGGCGGACAAGCTGCTCATCGGCGGTGGCATGGTGTTCACCTTCCTTGCCGCCCAGGGCCACGAGGTCGGCCTGAGCCTGCTCGAGCAGGACCAGGTCGAGGTGTGTCGCGACTACCTGCGCCGCTCGGCGGAGACCGGTGTGGAGATCGTGCTGCCCACCGACGTCGTCGTCGCCCCGGAGTTCAACGCCGACGCACCGGCGACCACGGTCGCGGTCGATGCGATGCCCGCGGACCAGATCGGTCTCGACATCGGGCCGGAGACGGCCGCGGCGTTCGCGGACGCGATCAAGCAGGCCCGCACGGTGTTCTGGAACGGCCCGATGGGCGTCTTCGAGTTCCCGGCGTTCTCTGGTGGCACCAGGGCAGTGGCCCAGGCCCTCACCGAGGTCGACGGCCTGTCCGTCGTCGGTGGCGGCGACTCCGCGGCCGCCGTACGCCAGCTCGGCTTCGCCGAGACCGCCTTCGGGCACATCTCCACGGGTGGCGGTGCCAGCCTCGAGTATCTCGAGGGCAAGTCCCTGCCCGGCATCGACGTGCTCGGCTGAGCCTCCCGCGCCCTACCACAACCACGATCTGGAGCACCCGCATGACGAAGACCACTCGCACGCCGCTGATGGCCGGCAACTGGAAGATGAACCTGAACCACCAGGAGGCCGTCGTCCTGGTGCAGAAGCTGGCGTGGACGCTGTCGGACAAGAAGCACGACTACTCGCGGGTCGAGGTCGTCGTCGTCCCGCCGTACACCGACATCCGCAGCGTGCAGACCATGGTCGACGGGGACCGGCTGCAGATCCGCTACGGAGCGCAGGACGTGTCCGTGCACGACGACGGCGCCTACACCGGCGAGATCTCGGCCGCCATGCTGGCCAAGCTCGGTTGCTCCTACGTCGTCGTGGGGCACTCCGAGCGACGTGAGCACCACGGCGAGGACGACGCCCTGGTCAACGCCAAGGCGCACAAGGCGCTGGCGGCGGGGATGACCCCCATCGTGTGCGTGGGCGAGGGTCTCGAGGTTCGCAAGGAGGGTCGCCAGGTCGAGCACACGCTGGCGCAGGTGGACGGCTCCCTGGCCGGGTTCACCCCGGAGCAGCTGGCCGACCTGGTGGTGGCGTACGAGCCGGTGTGGGCCATCGGCACCGGCGAGGTCGCCACGCCCGACGACGCGCAGGAGGTCTGCGCGGCGATCCGTGCCCGTGTGGCGGAGACGGCCGGCGAGGCCGCCGCGGCGGGCATCCGGGTGCTCTACGGCGGTTCGGTCAAGTCCGCCAACGTCGCGGGCATCATGCAACAGACCGACGTGGACGGGTGTCTGGTGGGCGGCGCGAGCCTCCAGGCCGACGAGTTCGGCGGCATCTGTCGGTTCTACGACATGCCCGTCCTCTGATCCGCGCGCCTGATCAGTTAGGCTCCACTCCGTGGTTATCGTCTTCGAGGTCTTGCTCGTCATCTCGAGCCTGCTCATGATCCTGCTGGTGCTCCTCCACAAGGGGCGCGGCGGCGGGCTCTCCGACATGTTCGGTGGTGGCGTCTCGAGTGGTCTCGGCGGATCGTCCGTGGCCGAGCGCAACCTCGACCGGATCACGGTCGGCATCGGCCTGGTGTGGGCCGCATGCGTCGTTGGTCTCGGGCTGTTGCTCAAGACCGGCAACTGATCAACGACCTCGAAGGAGTCCCACAGTGGCAGGCGGAGGAAGCGCCATTCGTGGCAGCCGGGTTGGCGCGGGCCCCATGGGGGAGGCGGAGCGCGGTGATGCTGCGCCACGCCAGAACGTCACCTATTTCTGTGCCAACGAGCACCGCACCCTGATCGCGTTCGCGGTCGAGGCGCTGGCTCCGGAGACGTGGGACTGCCCGAGCTGTGGCCTCCCGGCCAGCCTGGACAGCGACAACCCGCCTCCGGCACCCAAGGTGGAGCCCTACAAGACGCACCTGGCCTACGTGAAGGAGCGCCGCTCCGAGACCGAGGCCAAGGACATCCTGAACGAGGCCCTGTCCACCCTGCGCGCCCGCCGCAAGAGCGGCGACATCATCTTCTGACCCCGCCGACCGGGCGCTCCGGGTTGGTGGAGATGCGCTGACCGGGCGCTCCGGGTTGCTGAAGATGCCGTGACCGGGCGCTCCGGGTTGGTGGGCGAGCAGCCTGTGGATAGCGGGTTGGCTCCGCCACGATTGTCCGCATCATCGTCGGATGACCACTGACTGGCTGGACTCTCGGCGTCTGTTCCTGGGTGCGCACTGCCCACTGCCCTTGGACGAACCGTTCACGATGCATCAGGCCACGGCGTGGGGTGTGACTCGCCAACGGCTCCGTTCGCTGGTCAAGTCCGGCCTCGTGCGACCCCTGCTTCGCGAGGTGTACGTCGCAGCACAGGCGCCCGACAGCATCGAGACCCGTGCGAAGGCGCTCGGGCTCGTGATCCCGGAGACGGCCGTGATCACCGATCGCACCGCTGCCTGGCTGCACGGCGTCGACGTGCTCCCTCGCGGCGCTCTCAACGCCGTGCCCCCGATCAGCGTCTTCCACACCGATGACACCAGGGTGCGCAGACCAGGGGTAGCCGCCGGTCGTCGTGGATTGCTGCCGACGGACCGCACGGTCATCCACGGCGTCCAGGTCACCACGGCCCTGCGAACGGCCCTCGACCTGGGCCGGCTGCTGCGACGGTTCGACGCCATGGCAGCGATCGACGGCTTCCTGCGCATCGGCGTTCCACACGAGGTGCTCCTCGCGGAGATCGAGCGGTTCCGTGGCTATCGAGGGGTGCGCCAGCTGCGCGCGCTGGCACCGCTCGGGGACGGACTCGCGGAGTCGGTGGCGGAGTCTGCCCTCCGGCTGTACTGGTACGACGCCGGCCTGCCGACGCCCGTCCTCCAGTTCTGGGAGTACGACGACGCCGGGGCTCCCGTCTATCGGCTCGACATCACCCTGCCGGAGATCGGCTACTGCGCCGAGTACGACGGAGAGGACTTCCACACCAGCCCGAAGGATCGTGCCCACGACGCAGCACGACGGGAGTGGCTCAGTCACGAAAGGGGATGGGACATCGACGTATTCACCAAGGAGGACGTCTACGGACCCAAGGGCTTCCCGCCGGCCGTCCTGCGCAATGGCTTCGAACGTGCCCGCAAGCGGGTGTTGTGGACGCCGACCAACGGACTCCGTCGGAAACCCTGAGTGCCCGGTCGGGGTGCTGTCAGCAACCCTGGGTGCCCGGTCGGGGTGCTGTCAGCAACCTTGGGTGCCCGGTCGGGGTGCTGTCAGCAACCCGGGTGCCCGGTCGGCGGGCTAGAGGGCAGAGGCGGCGGGCTCGTCGAGCCACCAGATGGCGTTCTGCACGGTGATGCCGCGCGCCGGGGTCTCCTGGACCGAACCGGTGTCGGCCAGGGCGCGGGCGACTGCCGTCGCCTTCTCCGCACCCGAGACCAGGAACCAGACCTCGCGCGCCCGGTTCAGGGTCGGGAAGGTCAGGGTGATCCGCTCCGGCGGAGGCTTGGGGGAGCCGGTGACCGGCACGGCGACGTCGTCGAGCAGGTCCAGCTGCGGGAAGCCCGGGAACAAGGACGCGACGTGCCCGTCCGGACCGACGCCGAGCAGCACCAGGTCGAAGTCGCTGCCGGCGTGGCTGCGCACCAGCTCGGCGTACTCCGCGGCAGCCATCTCCACGTCGGTGTGTGCCTCGTCGCGGGCGGGCATCGCGTGCACGCGGGCCGGGTCGGCCCCGACGGCGTCCAGCAGGTCGAGCTCGGCTGCCCGGTCGTTGCGGTCCGAGGAGTCTGCCGGCACGTAGCGCTCGTCGCCCCACCAGAAGTCGACCTGCATCCAGTCGACCGCCCCGGTCGCCGACGCCGCCATGGCGCGGTAGACCTGGTTGGCGATCGTGCCCCCGGTGAGTACGACGGACGGCGCCCGCCCCTCTGCCTGGATGGCGGCCAACCGCTCGAGCAGCGCCTCCGCGACGGCGGTGGCCAGTGACTCTGCGTCGGGGGAGACGGCGACCTCGGTCACTTCGCGGCCAGCTTCACCAGGCGTCGCGCGGTGGCGGCGTAGGTCTCGTCCTCGTCGAGGTGCCGGAGCTCCTCGGCCAGCAGCTCGGGGACCGAGCGTCGCTTCAACGCGACCGGACGGTCGGGCTGGCCGGGCGAGGCGAACGAGGCCAGCTTGCCGTCGGCGCGACTGATGCTGATGTCGCCGGACCTCGTCCGGAGCACCACCTCGGTGATCCCCGGGCCCTCGGAGTTGTGACGCTCCACCTTGACCTTGAGCCGGTCGGAGAGCCAGGCCACCAGGAGCTCGGCGCTCGGGCTCACCCGCTCTCCTGTGACCGAGGCGGAGGTGACCTTCACGCGATCCTGGTCCAGGGCTGCGGCGAGCAGCGCGCGCCACGGCGTGATCCGGGTCCACGCCAGGTCGGTGTTCCCCGGGGCGTACGACGAGCACTGGTGGTGGATCGCCTTGGTCTTGGCGCGCGTCGCCGCGGCGGCGTCGGTGATCCGCCGCTGCGCCAGGGCACCCAGCGGGTCGGCGGCAGGATCCTGCGGCGGGTCGGCCGGCCACCACGCTGCCACCGGGGAGTCGGGCAGGAGCAGGGGCAGCACCACGGACTCGGGGTGCTTGGCCACCTCGCCACTGAGGCGGATCAGAGCGGTCTCGCCGCTCCACCCCGACCCGGTGCCGACCTGCGCGTTGACCACGGAGGTGCCGCGGGCATCGCCCAGGATCACGCCGAGCACGCGGGCAGGGTGCTCCTTCGACGCGGCACGGGCTGCCTCCATGGCGTCGTGCGACTCGTCCTCGTCGACGACCACCACGAGCGTCATCACCATGCCCATCGCGGGAGAACCGGCCTGCTTGCGGGCCTTGACCAGCTCGGCAGCGATGCCGGCTGAGTTGGTGTCGGTGAGCTCGATCATGGGCGTCTCCAGACCCGGCCGTCGCGGGCCAGCATCGCGTGCGCGGACTCCGGACCCCATTGGCCGGACTCGTACTGCTCGACCTCGACCTTGCCGGCGGCGTCCTGCTTGGCCCAGTGCTCGAGCACGGGGTCGAGGATCTGCCAGGACAGCTCGACCTCGCGCTGCTGGGGGAACAGCGGCGGGTCGCCGAGCAGGACGTCGAGGATCAGTCGCTCGTAGGCCTCGGGGCTGGCCTCGGTGAACGAACCGCCGTAGGCGAAGTCCATGTTGACGTCGCGGATCTCCATCGCCGTCCCGGGGACCTTGGAGCCGAACCGCATCGTGATTCCCTCATCGGGCTGGATCCTGAAGACCACCGCGTTGTGGGTGAGGTCCTCGGTCGCGGTCTCGGCGAACGGCAGGTGCGGGGCCCTCTTGAACACCACGGCGACCTCGGTCACCCGACGACCGAGGCGCTTGCCGGTGCGCAGGTAGAACGGCACCCCCGCCCAGCGACGGGTCTCGACATCGAGCCGGATGGCGGCGAACGTCTCGGTGGTCGAGCTCGCCTCGATGTCGTCCTCGTCGAGGTAGCCGTGGACCTTCTCGCCGCCGGCCCACCCTGCGGCGTACTGCCCGCGAGCGGTGTTCAGGTCCAGCCGGCGGGGGAGTACGACGGAGGAGAGCACCTTCTGCTTCTCGATCCGCAGGCTCTCGGCGTCGAAGGAGACAGGCTCCTCCATCGCGACCAGGGCCATCAGCTGCAGCAGGTGGTTCTGGATGACGTCGCGGGCTGCACCGATGCCGTCGTAGTACCCCGCGCGGCCACCGATGCCGATGTCCTCGGCCATGGTGATCTGCACGTGGTCGACGTAGTTCGCGTTCCAGATCGGCTCGAACAGGTTGTTGGCGAAGCGCATCGCGAGGATGTTCTGCACCGTCTCCTTGCCGAGGTAGTGGTCGATCCGGAACACCGACTCCGGCGGGAAGACCCGGTTGATGACCGTGTTCAGCTCACGCGCCGACTCGAGGTCGTGGCCGAACGGCTTCTCCACCACGACTCGGCGCCACGCGTGGTCGCCGCCGTCGCTGAGCCCGTGCTCCTCGAGCTGGTCGATCACGTCGCCGAAGAAGCGCGGCGGGATCGAGAGGTAGAACGCGTGGTTGCCGCAGGTGCCGCGGGCCTGGTCGAGCTCCTCGATCGTGCGGCGCAGCTTCTCGAAGGCGGCGTCGTCCCCGAAGTCGCCCTGCACGAACCGGAAGCCCTCGGACAGCTGGCGCCAGACCTCCTCCCGGAACTCGGTGCGCGCGTGCTCGCGCACCGAGTCGTGCACGATCTGTGCGAAGTCCTGGTCCTCCCACTCACGCCGGGCGTAGCCGACCAGGCTGAAGCCCGGTGGCAGCAGGCCACGGTTGGCGAGGTCGTAGATCGCCGGCATCACCTTCTTGCGGGCGAGGTCACCGGTGACCCCGAACAGCACCAGTCCGCTGGGTCCCGCGATGCGCGGCAGCCGTCGGTCTCTGGGGTCGCGGAGGGGGTTGCTCCAGTCCGGACGCTGGTCGTCGGTGGCGCTCACCCGAGGACCTGGCGCACAGCGGCGAGCCCGGCTTCGTGGTCGGTGAGGTGGAGCCGGAGCACGGGGCGTCCGTGGTCGGCCAGCACGTTGGCGTCCCCGATCGCCTGGGCGCTGATGAAGCCGCCGAAGGTGAACGGCCGTCCGGAGATCGCGAGATCCTCGATCGGCTCACCGGTCAGCTGCAGGTAGACCCCGGTGGCCGGTCCGCCCTTGTGGTACTGCCCGGTCGAGTGCAGGAACCGCGGCCCCCAGCCGAACGTGGTGGGTCGACCCGTGCGCCGGGCCAGGGACTCGCGTACGTCGGCCAGCGCGCTGTCCCGCTCCCGGTCGAGGTAGGCCATCACGGCGAGGTAGCCGGTCTCGTCGTCGAGCTGGTCGAGCAGTGCCTGAACGGCTCCGGCGACGGTGTTCTCGCCGGAGAGCAGGCCCTCGGTCGCGAACACCTCGACAGCGCCCTCGGTGAAGGCCGGGGACGGGACCGAGCCGCCGCCGTCCAGCATGTTGCGGGCGGCGTTCTTGGCGCTCTCCACGTCGGGCTGGTCGAAGGGGTTGATCCCGATGATGCGCCCCGCCACGACGGTGGCGTACTCCCACAGCAGCACCTGGGCGCCCAGTGGTGCGTCGATCGCGGCGCCCCAGCCGGACACGGGCGGAGCGTCCATGTGCACCCCGGGGCCGATGGTGACCAGCACCTCGTCGGGGGTGCTCGGGGAGAAGTTGGGTGCGTCGAGCGAGGGCACCACGACGGGCAGGATGCCCGAGCCGTGCTTGCCGGTCGACTCGGCGACCAGCTGCTCGGCCCAGTCCCCGAAGCCGGGGATGCCGGACTGCTTGTCGGCCAGCACCATCTTGTCCACCCCTGCGGCGTTGGCCACGCCGAGGAGGGCGCCGAGACGCAGCGCCGGGTTGTCCACGTCGTCAGTCTCGAGGTGCGGCGAGATCGCGGTCGCCTCGTCGAGCAGCCGGCCGATGTCGGCGCCGGCCAGACCGCTGGGCACCAGGCCGAACGCGGTCAGCGCGGAGTAGCGTCCCCCGACGTCGGGGTCGGCGTGGAAGACCCGGTAGCCGGCCTCGGCGGCAGCCTGGTCGAGCGGGGAGCCGGGGTCGGTGACCACGATGATGTGCGCGGCCGGTTCGAGGTCGGCGTCCCGGAACGCCTGCTCGTAGGCGCGCTTCTGGCTGTCGGTCTCGACCGTGCCGCCGGACTTGCTGGAGACGACCACGATGGTGCGCTCCAACCGGTCGTTCACCGCACGCCGCACGTAGTCGGGGTCCGAGGAGTCCAGCACGGTGAGCGGCACCCCGTGGGTGGCGCAGATGACCTCCGGCGCGAGCGAGGAGCCGCCCATGCCGCAGAGCACCACGTGGTCGAGACCGCGGTCGGCCAGCACGTCGCGCAGGCCCACGATCTCTGCGACGAGCGAACGCGACTCCTCGGCGAGGGCGACCCAGGCGAGGCGCTTGCCGGCCTCGTCCTCGGCGTCCGGGCCCCAGAGGGTCGCGTCACGGTTGGCGATCCCGGAGGCGACCCGCGCCTCGACGAGGTCCTCGACGGCTGTGGAGAAGGCCTGCTCGTCGCGGTAGCCGAAGAAGAGCTCGAAGTCCTTGCCCGAGGTGGTGCTCCAGTCGGTCACTGTGCTGCCCCCTCGCGGGCGGCCTCCAGGTTGACGCGCACCGTTTCGAGCAGCTCGTTCCACGAGGCCACGAACTTCTGCACCCCCTCCTGCTCGAGGGTGGCGATCACGTCGTCGTAGTCGATGCCTGCCTCGGCGAGGTCCTTCATCACCTGGCGCGCGTCCTCGTAGTTGGGTCGCACCTGGTCGCCGATGATCTCGCCGTGGTCCTTGACCGCCTCGAGCGTCTTCTCGGGCATGGTGTTCACGGTGTTCTCGACGACGAGGTCGACGACGTACATCGTGTCGCGGTACTTGGGGTTCTTCACGCCCGTGGACGCCCAGAGCGGACGCTGCCGGTTGGCGCCGGCGGCGGCCAGCTTCTCCCAGCGCTCGCCGGAGAAGAACTTCTCGTAGGCCTCGTAGGCGAGACGCGCGTTGGCCACGCCTGCCTTGCCGAGCAGGTCGTCGGAGGCGCCGGTCTTGTTCAGCCGGTTGTCGATCTCGCTGTCGACGCGGGAGACGAAGAACGACGCGACCGAGTGGATCTCGGAGAGGTCGCGACCGGCCTCGAGGGCCTTCTCCAGCCCGGCCACGTAGGCCTCCATCACGCCCTGGTAGCGGTCCAGCCCGAAGATCAGGGTGACGTTGACGCTGATGCCCTCACCCAGGGTGTCCGTGATCGCCGGGGCGCCCTCGGTGGTGGCCGGGATCTTGATGAACAGGTTGGGTCGGTCCACCTCCTTCCACAGCTCGCGGGCCGACTCGAGGGTGGCGTCGGTGTCGTGCGCGAGGTCGGGGGCCACCTCGATCGACACGCGGCCGTCGACCCCGTTCGTGGCGTCGAACACCGGGCGCATCACGTCGCAGGCATTGCGTACGTCGGTGGTGGTCAGTGCGAAGACCGTGCGGTCGACGTCGGCGCCCTCCGCGGCGAGCTGGCGCACCTGGTCGTCGTACCGCTCACCCTCTCCGAGCGCGGCGGCGAAGATCGACGGGTTCGTCGTGACGCCCACGATGAAGTCGTTCTTGACGAGGTCGGCGAGGTTGCCGGTCTCGAGGCGATCCCGGGAGAGGTCGTCGAGCCAGATGGAGACCCCAGCCTCCGTGAGCTTCTGCAGGTGATGGGTCATTTCTTCCTCCTGTGTCGAGACTGCGTGGGCGGTGTCGGGCGCGGGTCGGCCCGATGGGTCAGCCGGTCGCCACTCGGATGCTGTCCTCCGCGGCGGCGGCGACGGCCTCGGCGGTGATCCCGAACTCGCGGTAGATGCGGGCGTAGTCGGCGGATGCGCCGTAGTGCTCCAGGGAGACGATGCGCCCGTGGTCGCCGACGATCTCGCGCCAGCCCATGGCGATCCCCGCCTCGACCGCGACGCGGGCCTTGAGCGTCGGTGGGATCACGGTCTCGCGGTAGGCCGGCGTCTGGGCGTCGAACCACTCGCGGCACGGCATCGAGACGACCCGGGCGGCGATGCCCTTCTCCGCGAGGATCTCGCGTGCCTGCACGGCGAGCTGCACCTCGGAGCCGGTGCCGACCAGCACCACGTCAGGGGTGCCGCTCTCCGCGTCGAGCAGCACGTAGCCGCCCTTGCTGACGTTGCTGGTGTCCGCGAAGCCGCCCTCACCGCGGGGGAAGACCGGCACGTTCTGCCGGGTGAGCACCATGCCGGCGGGCCGGTCGGTGTGCTCCATCACTGCCTGCCAGCAGGCGGTGGTCTCGTTGGCGTCCGCGGGACGCACGATGTCCAGGCCGGGGATGGCGCGCAGTGCGGCGAGGTGCTCGACGGGCTGGTGCGTGGGGCCGTCCTCGCCGAGCCCGATGGAGTCGTGGGTCCAGACGTAGGTCACCGGCAGCTGCATCACCGCGGCCAGCCGGACGGCGCCACGCATGTAGTCGGAGAACGTCAGGAACGTGCCGCCGAAGACGCGGGTGCCGCCGTGCGCGGCGATGCCGTTCATGATCGCGCCCATGCCGTGCTCACGGATGCCGAAGTGGAGCACGCGGCCGTTGTAGGGGTCGCCCTTCCACATCTTGCTGGAGCGCTCCTCGGGGATGAACGAGGGGGCGTTCTCGATGGTGGTGTTGTTCGAGCCGGCCAGGTCGGCCGAGCCGCCCCACAGCTCGGGCACGGTCTTGGCGATGGCCTGGATCACGGCGCCCGACGCCTTGCGGGTGGCCATCCCCTTCTCGTCGGCGGGGAAGGTCGGCAGGTCCGCCGCCCAGCCCTCGGGGAGCTTGCGCTCGCGCAGTCGCTGGAGCAGCTCGAACCGCTTCGGGTAGCGCTTGGCCCACTCGGCCAGCTGGTCGTCCCAGGTGGCGCCGTCGACAGCGCCACGCTCGCGGAGCTGGCGGGTGTGCTCGATGACGTCGGCGGCCACCTCGAAGGTCTGCTCGGGGTCGAACCCGAGCACCTTCTTCGTCGCGGCGACCTCGTCGGCGCCGAGGGCCGAGCCGTGCGACTCGCCGGTGCCCTGGGCGTTGGGGGCGGGCCAGGCGATGATCGTGCGCAGCACGATGAAGCTCGGCTGGTCGGTGACCTTCTCGGCCGCGCGGATCGCCTTGTGCAGGGCCGCGACGTCCTCCTTGTACTCCTTGCCGTCGTTGGTCCAGTCGACGGTCTGCACGTGCCAGCCGTAGGCGCGGTAGCGCGCAGCGACGTCCTCGTTGAAGGCGATGTTGGTGTCGTCCTCGATCGAGATCTGGTTGTCGTCGTAGATCACGGTCAGGTTGCCGAGCTTCTGGGTGCCGGCGATCGAGGAGGCCTCGGCGCTGACGCCCTCCTGCATGTCACCGTCGGAGCACAGGGCGTAGATGCGGTGGTCGAACGGCGACTCACCCTCAGGCGCCTCGGGGTGGAGCAGGCCGCGCTGCTTGCGGGCAGCCATCGCCATGCCGACCGCGTTGCCGATGCCCTGGCCCAGGGGACCGGTGGTGGTCTCGACGCCGGCGGTGTGGCCGTACTCCGGGTGGCCGGGGGTCTTGCTGCCCCAGGTCCGTAGCGCCTTGAGGTCCTCGAGCTCCAGCCCCCAGCCTCCGAGGTAGAGCTGGATATAGAGGGTCAGACTGGAGTGGCCGCAGGAGAGCACGAACCGGTCCCGCGAGATCCAGTCGGGATCGGCGGGGTCGTGCCGCATCACCTTCTGGAAGAGGAGGTACGCCGCAGGGGCGAGGCTCATCGCGGTGCCAGGGTGACCGTTGCCCACCTTCTGCACTGCGTCCATGGCGAGTACTCGTGCGGTGTCGACGGCACGGTCATCGAGCTCGGTCCAGTCGAGGTGGGCTTCTGTGGGCACGTCGGGTGGTTCCTCTCATCGGTCTCACGTCTCTACGGAATCGAGCCTAGTGCGCGGATGCAGCCGAGGTCACCCCGGTCGGTTCGTCGCTCTGCCCGCCCCGGCGATAGACTCGCCCGGTCTGTACCCCCCGTTCCCGATCCACGATCCACCCTGTTGGTCAGGGTGCTGAAGGCGAGGCCTGGTGACCGCGCTCGACTCCGAGGTGTCCGTCAACGGAACCTCCACGGGCGAGACGACGTTGCGGGACGTCCTCGGCGCCTACGTGGGGCTGACCAAGCCCCGCGTGATCGAGCTGCTGCTGCTGACCACGGTCCCGGTGATGTTCTTCGCCCAGCGTGGGGTGCCGCCGCTGTGGCTGGTGGTGGCGACCGTCGTCGGTGGAACCCTCTCGGCGGGCAGTGCCAACGCGCTGAACTGCGTCTACGACCGGGACATCGACGAGCACATGCGCCGCACGCGCCGGCGCGCGCTGCCCCGGCACATCGTCACGCCGCGCGCAGCCCTGGTCTTCGGGCTGACCCTGATGGTCGTCTCCACGCTGGTCCTCGGGTTCTTCGTCAACTGGCTGTCCTCCGGGCTGGCTCTCGGGGCCAGTGCGTTCTACCTCTTCGGCTACACGATGCTGCTCAAGCGGCGTACCACCCAGAACATCGTGTGGGGCGGCCTCGCGGGCTGCTTCCCGACGCTCATCGGCTGGACCGCCGTCACCAACGAGCTGGCGTGGCCGCCGGTGGTGCTGTTCATGGTGGTGTTCTTCTGGACTCCGCCGCACACGTGGGCGCTGGCCATGCGCTACCGCGAGGACTACGCCCGGGTCGACGTCCCGATGCTCCCCGTCGTCAAGGACGCCGAGGGCGTCTCGCGCCAGATCGTGGCCTACTCGTGGGTGATGGTCGCGACGTCCCTGGCGCTGTGGCCCGTGGCCGGCACCGGCATCCTCTACCCGATCGTGGCGGTGGTGCTCGGTGCGGGTTTCCTGCTCGAGGCGCACCTGATGTGGCAGCGCTCCCGGCGCAGCAACGATCTCGCCGAGGTGCGGCCGATGCGGCTGTTCCACTGGTCGAACATGTATCTCTCGCTGCTGTTCGTCGCGGTCGCACTCGACCCGCTGATCAAGCGCTGACTGCGCCCGATCCGGCACCCGGCTCGCGGGCTGCTCGACCGGTCAGCTGGCGAGGGCTGCGAGCACGCCCTCGATCATCTTCGTGCCCCGCTTCAGCGCAGGCTCACCGGCAGCGGGCTTCGAGCTGAGTCGCACCACGATGACCTCGCGGCCGGTGACGCCGGCCAGCGTGGCGCTGTCGGCGCCGTCCGCCTTGGATCCGGCCGCACAGGCGCGGTCGGCGCCCTTGGCGGCGAAGCTCGCCTGCTGGGCGAGCTCGGTGCCGTCGATGGCCCGGCACTGGCTGTCCAGGATCTCGTCCGCCGAGGCGTCGTCGGTGGCCTGGACCCAGGTGACCACCGCCCTGACCTGCGTTGATGCGCCGTCGGCGGAGCGCAGCGAGCACGCGGCGGTCGGGTTGCCGGTGGGGTCGGAGGTGGCGTTCGCCACCAGTCCTTGTCGCAGCGCGGCCGGCACGGTGGCGCAGAGGTCGGCCGGGACCTCGGGCTCCATCGCCGTGAGCGGCTCGGGCTCCTGGCTCCCGCAGGCGGAGGCCAGGAGGAGGGTCGCGAGCAGCGTTCCCAGCTGTGCGGGACGCCGTCGTGCGGGCATGGACTCTCCTCGTCGTGGCTGCTTCAACAAGGGACATTCCACCACAGGGGGACAGGGCTTCGGGCAGCAACGCGCAGGTCCGCAGCTGGTGCGGGCATGGACGGCACCCGCGCCAGTACGACGTACGCTGATCGAGTGGGACAACCGAAGCACGCCTGTGCCGGCGTGACCGGCGACAGCATCACGATGTCTGTTTCCCCCGGGTTCAACCGGGATGGCAGTCACACCCGGCCATGGGAGCAGCAGTGAACACCAAGCTCGTCGCACTCGTCCTCGTCGTGGCGCTCGTCGCCACCGGCATCAGCACCGGGCTCGCGGTCCTGCTCAGCAGATGACAGGAGACCCGATCCCGGTTCCCGGTGTGGCCCCGCGTCCTGAGAGCGACTCGGGTGCCGCCGTAGCCCTCGAGGTCGACGGCGAGGTGTTCGAGCTGCGTCCTGATGAGTACGGCGGCACGAGCTACACGTGGCTGACCGGGCCGAACCAGGGATACGGGTTCGGAGTCAGCCCGACCCCGCACTGGTCCACTGATGAGCACCGTGAGCAGATCCGGTCCTTCCTCGCGCAGATCGACCCCGCGACGGGCCATCTGGAGGAGTGACCGCGGGTGGGGTCACTCCGACGGGAGCGCGCTCGGATCCGGCAAGGCGGGCTCCTCGGGCGACTGGCTGGGCTCGATGGTGAGCTCAGCTGAGGGCTCGTCGCTCGGCGTCGCCGACTCGGGGGCGTCCGTGGTGTCCGGCGAGTCGGTCGGGACCGGGTCCGGCGCCTGCTGGTCGGGCCCCTGCTCCTTGGTGTCGTTGCCCCCGGTGAACGTCGAGCTGCTGTCGCGGTCGCTGCCACCGGTGTAGGAGGACACGCTGCGCCCGGAGACCAGCTCGAACACCGCGATCGCGACCAGCGCCACGACGAACGCGGCGGCCGCGGACAACGCGATCCGCTTCCACGGCAGCAGGGCAAGGCGCTCGCGCCACCCGGGTCTGACTCCCTTCTCGGGGAAACCCTCGAGGACCTCGTCTTCGGGGCTGTCGCCGCGGTCGTGGCCACCGTCGATCGCGTCGTCCAGATCGGCCTCGGCCTCGGCGAGCTGTTCCTCGGCATGCACGAGATGGTCCTGGGCGCTCGCACCGCCGGAACCCGAGCGGCGGGCACGGCGCACCTCGGCCTGCGCGACGCCGACCTTCAACCTTGCGGTCTCCTGCGCCCGGGCGACCTTCTCCTTGCTCTTGACCAGCCCCTGCGCGTAGACGGCCGTCCCGATGGTGGCGGCGAGGCTCCCGACGGCAGCGCCGATAAGGGTCCCGGCGGCGCCGAGGGTGGACAGGAGCACGGCTGAGGACATCGCCGCCAAGGCGCCCGCGAGCGTCCTGTACCAATCGATGTGCAGCTTGGGTGCGGGGGTCTCGTCGGTCATCACTCATCACCATGCCAGCCCGGACCCGTGCGCGGGGAGACCGGGCGGTCACGATCTTCGCCTCCGCCACCCGCACAGCGGGCACAGCTCGCCTGGTGCGGATGTCGTCTGGGGGGTCGAAGTCGTAGTCGTTGGCTGCGGTCCTTCGGATCGTCCACGGTCGGGCGTGGATGAGTCGGTGATGGTGGCCGCAGAGCAGGATCATGTTGGTTTCGCAGGGTGCACCACCGCACGATCAGCGGCATATCCGGATGCTCACGGTGACGCATTCGCGGCGGGAAGTCGCGTCCATGCTGCGCGCGGCTCGCGGCTCGATGAGTGCGACCATCACTACGTGAAGCAGGACTTGGATCGGGCGAGTAGAAGCGCATTGCACTACGCGGCACTCGGCGGCGACTCTGACCCGCGTGATTGAACTGATCGACGATGGCGCGGATGTGAACCGGATCGATCGGGCCGGTGGCCACAGCGCACTGCACTTCGCCGCCCAGGGACAGCACGCTGATACTGCTCGAGCGCTGCTGTCGTCGGGAGCCGAGGTCGACGCACGCGATCGCTTTGGGAAGACCCCCCTGAGCATGGCGCCGCTCAACTTTCGCGACGGAAACGGCGAAGTCATTCGTGTGTTGCTCGCGAGCGGAGCCGATCCTGACCTCGAGAACAACTCCGGGATCAGCCCACGGGTGCACGCCGAGACCGTCGATAACTACGACCTCAAGCAGTTTCTCGACTAGTAGGCGAGCGGCGCAGGCTCGCTGGAGCCAGAAGCGTGCGTCCAGCGAGAAGTCCGGGCGAGGGCGTCACCCAGGCCACGCCCAATCCGTCTTGAGCCGACCCATGAAGCCGTGGAAAGTAGCACGTTCGCAGGCGTCGTCGAAGGGCGAGACCTCGTTGTTATTGAGGACTCGAAGCGTGTCGTGAATTGCACTCTCGTAAGCCTGGCCCTTCCCGTCTGGACACTCCTCCACCAACGCGTCGATCAGGTTTCGGTACTCGCTCCGTTGCTGATCCTCAGGTATGGCCTGATGTTGCCCCTGGGCGCGGCTCGACATGGTGTCGAGCATCATCACTACGGAATGAGCCGGCGCGGGTCGCGGCATCATGCACAGGATCCGTGCGTTCGGCTCGCGGCGGTAGGCCGTGACCGCCTTCGCGGTGAAAAGACGCGCCTCGACAGCACCCTGGAGCTTCCCTCGCTACTACATTGGGCTTGACATGCACAGGAGGCGAGCCGTGATCGCGCGCATTGCCGTTTGGGAGCCGATGCCCGATGACGACCGCCAGTGGGTCATCGATGCCGCCACAGGGGTTCCGGGGGTGCTGGACGCGTACCACCTCATCGACCCCGCGACCGGAGATGGGTTGTCGATCGCCTTCTTTGATGATGATGTCGACGTCGCCGAGGTGAAGGCCGCAATCGCGAAGAAGGCCGACGAGATCGGCTGGCACGACGTACCACGACCGGCGCCGAAGTCCGAGACCATCTACCGAGTGCTGCGTCAGGGGTAACCCGCACTTTGGCCGTCCACAACTGCAGCGGTGAGCTCGTACGTGTTCTCCCATCCCCTGCACGCGTGCAGGGGATGGTGCGGCTAGTCGTTCGAGGCAGCCGACACTTGTCGAACGGCGGCTGCTATCTCCTCGGAGATCACCGTCTCCATGAAGTGTGGAGCATCGACTTTTCGCAAGATTCCGGGCGAGAACCGATGAACGTATCCCGCCAGGACGTCGTCTACCTGCCTCCGGTACTCCGGGCTCGAGAACGAGTTGTCGTCGTACCCCTCACTCTCCGACTCCAAGTAGATCATCGGGATCTTGGGCTCTTTGCCGATGTAGCGCTGCGCCGCCGCCAGCGCGCGGTACTGGCTCATGCGCTCGAGACCGTTCGCCTCCTGGTCGGACATGATCGCCTTGAGCCGATCGGCTGGCGCGAACAAGTGCTCGAGACTCAGCTCGTCGGGGAACATGGCGACGAGAAGGACCAGGCCGACCACCTCGTCTGGGTACTGGTTGGCATCGAGATACGCCAACAGGCCCCCGAAAGATGCTCCGAGGAGCACATAGGGCGGCTCGATCTCCGCGGTCGTCAGGAGCTGGCGCAGATCGTGAATGGCGTCCGCGGGCTTCTGTACCGAGTCGACCTCGGCACTCTTGGCGACGTTGCGCCGGTCGTAGACGCAGACCCGGTACTCATCGCTGAGCTCGTCCTGTATCCGGGCTGCGTTGATCTGCGGATCGATGCCCTCGTGGGTGATGGCCCCATGCAGGTAAACCACCGTGGGGGACCCCGTGCCATGACAGCTCATGAAGAGGCTGTGCCCGCCGACGTCGAAGTTGCCCTCTACGACGCTGGCGTCTTGGGTTACTGAGGATTCCGCCGCCGTGGGACCAGCAGATGGGCGGTCGGACGCGCATCCGGTCATTGCGAGACAGACCAGACAGAAGACCGCGACGTGACCGCGACGTGACCGCGCTGCGCCACTCTCGCAAAGTAGACCGGTCGCTTTGGTCTGGGCAACCTCAAGGATGTCGCTGTCAGTGCGATGGAAGGCGTCGCACACTGTGTGGCAGATCCGCGCGCGAACCTCCGGGCACGGGACGCGGAGCCCCCACTAGAACAAGCTGCCGCCTCCGCGGGCCACTGTCCCTGCGTCATGGTCCTCCTTGGCACACCGCTGACAGCGTAAAAAGGTGCCTGCAGCCTCGCCGTCCGACCCCCGCGGATAGCCGATCGTCAGCCACTTGTGACCCGCCAATTTGCAAACGGTGAACCGCTTGAGGTTGTTCAAGACGTCCCTCCGATGCACGTCACCTACATTCCATTTCCGTACGGCAAGTGTCTTCCTCTTCGCGGCCCTCCCACAAGGTGTCGAGCCGGGTTTCGAAACAGCTGATGACGATTGCGTCTGACCGTCCATCGGCGTGCCCGGTCATCTCGACCCGTTCGGCAGGCGGCGGTATGACGCAGGCCCCCGTCCGCTCTGATCGCCATGTCCGGTTGGCCGTCGAGGTCCTCGCCCGGTCGAAATCGACACCTAAGTCACCGGCCAGGAGAAGGTGGCCAACGAACTGACCCTGCAGGACATCCCGGTCTGATTTGAAAGCACGAAGGATCAGATGTCGAAATTGGACCACCGGGCTTGACCGGGACATTTTACGTGTGCGCGTGAGGGATATGGAGATCGTGTCCTTGTATGGCGAAGGCCTGAAAAGTAGCGTGTCAGGATCAACACAACAATTCGGAGGATTAGATGTTCAGAATTGGCAGGTTTGCTATGAGCGCCGTTGTCGGCGCCTTCCTCGCGACGTCGCTGCTCGCAGCCCCCGCGCAAGCGAGATGCGCCGACTGCTCGTCAGGGAGCGGCGGCGGAGCGCTGGGGTGCGCCTACGTCCGTGCGGGGGGACCCTGTCGCTGAACGATCCACACGCCAGAGCCTCGGCCCAGTTTGGGGCCGAGGCTCTGGCGTTTCGCAGGGCTTGTTCGGGTGCGTCATCGATCAGGTCGTCCAGGTCTGGGGCTCGCTCGTTCGCCAACCGCAAGGCGGGCCGGACAATTCGAGCGCGATAGCCCATCAGCGGTGGAGAGACGCACCCCCGTTAACCGCGCGAATCGCGACGTGGTCGGACGCAACGCACCGACAGCGGCATGAGCGTGCAGATGCGCGCCACCATCAGCAGTGCGCGGGCAGCTCGGCTTGCCCGCGCACTGTGCGAATAGAGCAGGTATCCGCGAATGTGCTCTCGCAATGGACGTGTGAGATCCTCGGCCTACGAGCCGATGAGGCTCGCCGGACGACGGAGCCGTACCCGGAACGCGACAAGACGGCCGACAGGAGTCCGTCATGGCGTGGTTGATTCTCGTTGTCTCTGGTGTTCTCGAAGCCGTGTGGGCGGTAGCCCTCGGCAAGTCGGAGGGGTTCTCGCGGCTCACACCGTCCCTCGTCTTCTTGGTCGGACTGGTGCTCAGCATGGGCGGCCTGGCTTACGCGATGCGAAGTCTCCCGGTTGGGACCGCGTATGCCGTGTGGGTCGGGATTGGTGCGGCTCTGACAGTCGCGTTCGGGATGGTCACCGGGTCGGAGTCGGTGAGCCTTGTGAAGGTAGCGCTCATCGTCGGCCTGATCGGTTGCGTGGTCGGCCTCAAGCTGGCCCACTGATACGACCGCTCGCTCTTCGGCAGTTCCGGACGCCTTCCGGATGCCGACTCGCGGTGCTAGGACGCGCCTACCCGGGGTCCATCAGCCTGCTGGTCGGGACCCGTGCGAACGACCGGCATACTCCTCGCATGCGCAGATGGGTGCCGTTCTCGGCCGGACTGGCTCCGACCGCTCTGATTGGTGGTTGGCTGCTTGCCGCGGCCCGCCAGCGGGACGGGTTTGATCAGGTGCGCGAGACGATCAGCGCGTTGGCCGCACACGGTGCTGACGACCGTTGTGTGATGACCACCGCGCTGGTCGTGCTCGGTGGCGCCCACGTCGCCACCGCAGCTGGGCTCGAGGAGTCGGCCACGGGCGGCCGGGTGGTGCTCGCGGTAGGTGGGGTGACCGCGGCGCTGGTCGCGGCGTTCCCGCAACCTTCTGCCGGTCACCTGCCCGCGGCGACGGTGAGCTTCGTGGCACTGGCCCTCTGGCCCGCCTTCTCGGGTCTACCGACGAAGGCAGGTGGCCGCTGGGCCTCCATCGGCCTACTCGCGCTGCTCGGCTGGTTGACGCTGGAGCTCGGCGAGGGTGACCTGCTGGGCCTGAGCGAGCGGGTCGTCGCCGGGGCGCAGGCGTTGTGGCCGCTGGCGGTCGTGCTCGTCCTGCAGCGTCGGTCTTCGTCACCAGGCGCCATCTAGGTCTTCCCGACCTGCTCTCGGCCGTCTTTCCAGCCGACGTGGCCCCAGGTGCGAGGCACTTCAGCACGCGGCGGTGCGACTCGCCCTGCAGGTCCCACGCCGCGGATCAGCGACCTTGTTGGGGGCATCAGCAGTGCGGATGCGGGGGGTTGCGGGCTAGAGCGAGGATTTGACGGACGGTTCATGGCGAACGCGGAAGTTGACGCTGTTGGCAATGAAGCACAGCTCGTTGGCACGGTCGTGCGCCTCCGTCGCCGCCTCAACCATGCTGTGGTCGGTGACCGTGACCTCCGGACGCAGCACGACTTCCGTGAACCGTCCGCTTCCGTCGCTCTCGGTCTTCATCGAGCCGGTCGGGCGGTCGACGTAGTGGGTCACGACGACACCCGCACCAACGCAGACGTGGAGGTAAGACAACATGTGGCACTGGGAGAGTGAGGCGAGAAGCAGCTGTTCCGGGTTCCACCGCTCGCGCTCGCCGTGGAATGTGCGGTCCGCCGAGCCCAGCAACTCGGGCGGCCCTTCGGCCGTCACCTTGTGCGCACGTTTGTACCCGCGGTAGGTGAGGGTGCCGTCCCCGGTGTTGCCGGTCCAGGTCACGGTCAGCGTGTAACGATGTTCCATTCGGCTAGCCTGCCCTGCGGAGCCAGAGGGGCGCACACGATGGCGGATGGCGACCGCTCTCTCGATGCCCCGCGGATCCGGATGTAAACACCTAACGCGGTGGAATGCAGCACGGCCGCGAGCGCACGCCATCGCGGTGGAATGACAGTTAGTTCAGCTCTCGTAGGTCCGAGGCTCGCACGCCAGGCCAGGGGGATGTAGCCACATGCATACTGATTGCCGCTTGCGGTGGATGGTGCCAGCGGGACTCGCTCAGTGTGACCCCATAGGTCCCGTGGGTGCCTCTTGTTCCACGATGGAGGTCATGTGCTGTCTGGTTTACGCGTTCCGGCCGTGCAGGCCACAACTCAGACCGGCTGTGTAATCGACTGGATGTGCTTGGTCGCCAGCTCGATCATCAGCTGGGCCGCGGGTGACAGCACCGCGCCCGTTCGGTGCACGATCGCCATCACGTCGTACTGCTTGGGGCGCAGCGAGACGTAGCCGACGTGCGGCGCCAGCTGCGGGATGAGCTGTTCGGCGACACCGCGGGGGATGACCGAGTCGCCGAACCCGCGGCCGACCAGGTCGACCGCTGTCTCCACCTCCTCAACCTCGATCCGGGTCTGCGGGTTGTGGCCGGCTTCGTGCAGGAAGCGGCGCAGCACGATCCGAACTGAGTCGCTGGAACGCCACGTCGTCTCCGGCATGATCAGGGACGCCTTCGCGAGCCGCGCCGCGGTCATGGGCGACGTGAGTCGCTCGCGGTCGGCCGAGATGTAGACGAGCTCGTCGCGGGCCACCGGGATCACGATCAGCCCCTCGCTTTGCACGCTGGCGGCGGCGATCATCGCCGCCTCAAGGTGCCCGCGCCGTAGTTGTTCCTGCACCTCGTTGGAGTGCTGGCCGATCAGCTCCACCCTGACGCCGGGATAGCGCTCGAGCACGTCGGCGACGATCTGGGCGCCGGCGTACAACCGTGCAGAGCCGAACATCCCGAAGCGGATGGTCCCGCTCTCCAGCGATACCGCGCTCTTCACTGCCCGCCGCGCCTCCTCGGCCGCGGCGATCGCCTGCTCGGCGTAAGGACGGAGGGTGTCGGCGAGCGTGGTTGGTACGACCCCCCGCCCGACCCGTTGGAACAGCGGCACGCCGAGCGTCTTCTCGAGGCCCCGGACTTGTTCGGACACCGACGGTTGCGCGTAGCCGAGCTCCTCTGCCGCAGCGGTCAGTGAGCCGTGCTCGTAGGTGGCCAGGAAGCAGCGCAGCTGATGCAGAGAAAGCATAGGCATCTCCTTTGAGTGATGCTGGAAAGAGAGGCTACCCCTAGAGATGTCCAGCAGAGATGATTGGCCCACGCCACTGATCTACGAAGGGTCAACGATGTTCGACAACAACTGCCAGGTGTGCGCCAGCCGAGTGCTCATCTTCCCGAGCCAGATCACGTCGCTGGCCAACACCGAGGACGGCATCGTGGTCACGTTCACGTGCTGGTGTGGCACGGAGCAGACCCAGGTCACGGGCAAAGCCGCCCGTGGCGACCGCGACGACGCCTTCGCCGCCTGAATCATGCCGTCGACCGAGCACTTCCTAGGATTTGCCCTCCTCACGCTCGTGCTAGTGGCGATCCCCGGTCCAAGCGTGCTGTTCACCGTCAGCCGGGCGTTGAACCTGGGTCGTCGAGCGGCTCTGTTGTCGGTGCTGGGGAACGCGCTCGGCGTGTACCTGCAGGTCATCGCGGTTGCCGTGGGGCTGGGTGCCTTGCTGACCTCCTCCATCACCGCGTTCACACTCGTGAAGCTGGCTGGCGGCGCCTACCTGGTGTACCTCGGAGTGCAGGCCATCCGACACAGACGGGTCCAGCCCTCCACTGAGCCCGAACCTGCAACGACGCGCTCGATCAAGGTGTGGCGAGAAGGATTTGCGGTGGGCGCCACGAATCCCAAGATGATCGTGTTTCTGGCTGCGGCACTGCCCCAGTTCACGGATCGCGGCTCGACGAATGCCTCGCTCCCTATGCTCCTCCTCGGGATGCTGGTGTTTGTCATCACGTTGGCCACGGACGTCGTTTGGGCGCTGACCGCCAGCCGAGCCCGAGGCTGGCTGGCTGGTTCACGGAGGCGACTCGAGGCAATGACCGGCGTTGGCGGTTTAGCGATGATCGGTCTCGGCGCGAGTCTCGCCGTGAGTGGCCGCCCGAGGTAGACGTGTTGACCACCCGGCCGGGCTCTGCCACTGCATGTCCTCAAGGCAACTTTGGCGGGCGAGGTCTACCGGGGCGCTTTGAGCGAGGTGGTGCACACTGCCCGTGTTGGTGGGCAGCACCGCGGTGCTGCTCCACCTCCTGATTCGAGCTGCGCGCCAGGCCCGCTCAGTCGCGCCAGAACAGGTGGTGGACGACACCGTTCGGACTGGGCACCACGTCGCGGTGGTAGCGGTCGAGGAGCTCGTCGGGGGAGACCCACAGCCGGGATCCGGCCCCGAGCTCCACGGGCGCGACCGCGACGTGGAGCGTGTCGATGAGTCCGGCATCGAGGAACTGCCGCACGGTGTTGGCGCCACCGCCGAGACGGACGTCCTTGCCGTCGGCGGCTTCGAGGGCGACGCCCAGCACGCTTGCCGGGTCGCCGCTCACGAAGTGGAAGGTCGTGTCGGACAGCGTGAACGAGGGCCGCTCGTGGTTGGTCATGACGAAGACCGGGGTGTGGAAGGGCGGGTCCTGCCCCCACCAGCCCTGCCACTCGTGGTCCTCCCACGGGCCACGCTGGGGGCCGAACTTGTTGCGTCCCATGATCTCGGCACCGATGTTGCGGTGGAACTCCCGGACCAGATAGTCGTTCAGCCCGCGGCTGCCGCCGTGGTCTGTCCGGTTGGGCCAGCTCGCCGTGCCGAAGGCCCAGCTCATGAGGACGCCTGGGTCAGCGTGACCGAAGGGACGCTCGAGGCTCTGGCCCTCCCCGGCGGCGTACCCGTCGCTGGACACCGTGAAGTTGTGGACCCTCACCATCTGCGTCACTGCTGCTCCCCGCCCATCACGTTGCGTTCGTCGACACTATGGACCACCCCACCGTCGCGAAGTCATCGGTCTGGCCCGACCCCGGGCGGGCCGTCGAGCGGGACCGGCAGGAAAGGTGGTTCATGCGGGTCAGGTCGGAGGGCTGCCCAGGGCCGTCAGGTCCACGCCCCGCTCCGGAAGCGCGATGACCGGTTCCACGATGCCTTCGAACCCGTTGGTCGCGCCCGCCATGGCCCTGAGGTTCGCCGGCTCGTACCCACCTCCCTGGAGGTGGGTGACGGCGCTGCTCGCCACCCGGACGGACAAGGCGCGCCTGGTGGTGAGGCGGCGCAGTCCGCCCTCGAACGCGCTCGCCGCCTTCTTCGCGTTGCGCCTCAGCTTCGCGCCCAGAAGCAGGTTGTCGACCTTGTACATCCGGTTGAGCGGATTGTGCCGGACCGGGTCGGAACCGCTGCCGACGTAGTGACTCAGCAGCGGCACGTCGAAGACGAGACCGGCCTCATGGGCTTCGCGCGCCATCCACAGCAGCGAGGTGTCCGAGAGGCCGGTCTCGCGGTAGCCACCGCCGACGTCGGAGTGCGCCCCCTCGAACCACACCTGCTTGACCCGCTCGTCCTCCGTAGGAGCCCCCGAGGGTTCCTCTGGGGCCTCCCAGAACGTGGGTGCGAACTTCAGCCGGGTCTCGTCGATCGCCATGGCGTGCCGGGCGCGCAGCACCTGGCTGCTCAGCTGGATGTCGTGGAAACGGGGCGCGTGCCTCATGAAGCCCGGCACGCCGAGGGCGCCCACCGTGTCGAAGACACCGAGGAAGCTGACCTTGGCCGGATGGCAGTGGTCGTGCTTGAACTCCTCGACACTGGCCCCGAAGGCGCCTCCTGGCGGATCCTTCCGCTGGTACAGGTGGACCGCCGCGGGCAGTCGCTCCTCGACGAGAGCCAGCTTGGTGAGCAGCCCCACGCGCCCGACCATGCCGGCCACCGAGCGCGCTGTGTAGGCACCGCGGCTGAAGCCGACGATGAAGATCTCGTCGCCCGGTTCGTAGTTCTGGGCGAGGAACCGGTAGCTGGCGATCACGTTGTGGAAAAGCCCGAACCCGAACGCGCCGCCCAGGAGCCTGTCGGCGGCGTAGCTGCCGGCGCCGACCCCGCTGACGTAGTACACGAGCTGGTGGACGCCACCGGTGGCGCCGGGGTCGCTCTGCGCCGTTCGAGCCATCTTCTCGACGTTGGTGATCGTCTGGCTGTCCGGCTTGTTCCATGTCCCGTCGCAGCAGACCAGTAGGCGCTTCATGCACTCGATGCTCGCAAACCTGCGGCCGTCCTGCACGGCCCAAGTGGGCTATGGCGCGTCATGGGAACCCTCCGGACGCGACCACCTTGCTCGACGTGCGGCCGGTCGAGTCAGACACTGGTGGGCATGACTCCATTGCCAGGTCGTTTGCTGCGTCGACGTCAGGCGCGTCGCCACCCGGGCCTCTACCGGGCCACCGTGGTCGACGCCGCCGACCCCCTAGAAGGTGGACGGCTGCAGGTGAGCATGCCCTCGCTCCCTGGCGCCCCGCTGGCCTGGGCGCCCACGCTTCGCGATGTCGGGGCTCGCCCGCAGGTCGGTGAGGAGGTGCTCGTCGGGTTCGAGGGCGGGGAGCTGGCCAGCCCTTACGTCGTCGGCGTCCTGGCGACGGGGGTGTCTGCGCCGGTGGAGATCGCCGACGAGAACGGCAACTCGATCCGATTGTCCTCGTCCGGCATCGAGATCAACGCGGCCGCTGAGGTCTCGCTGACCGCCACCACCATCAGCGGCTCCGCAGGCTCGGTGACGGTCGACGCGGGAACCGCGGAGTTCTCTGGTGTGGTGCAGTGCTCGACCCTGATCGCGGACTCAGTCGTGGCGGCGTCCTACAGCCCGGGAGCCGGGAACGTCTTGTAGGCGCCGGATTCTCGGCTCGCCCGCTCCTCCTCGAGGACGGCGTAGAGGAACTCGCTGCCCCAGGCACCCTTGAAGAAGATGTTGTCGATGAAATGGGCCTCCTGCCGCATGCCGACCCGCTCGAGCAGTCGGGCGGCCGGCGCGTTCAGCGCGTCGGTCACGGCGATGATGCGGTGCAGCCCGAACGTCGGGAAGAGCCAGTCGAGGAATCCGCTGAGTGCCTCGGTCGCCAGGCCCTCGCCCTGGTGCGCGCGACCGAGCGTGAAGCCCACCTCGGCCTGGCGCGGCTCCTCCTCGTCGACGCGCAGGGCCAGGTCACCGACCAGCGTGCCGGTCGAGCGGGCTTCGAGCGCGAACTGGGACCACTCCCCGGGCACACCGGGATCACTGCCCTGGAGCGACGCCACGAACGACCGACCCTGCTCGAGGGTGTAGTCGCTCCAGCTCTGGTAGCGCGCGACCTCGGGGTCGGCGCGGTAGGACACGAACGGCTCGATGTCGTCGTTCGTGAAGCCACGCACCTGCAGCCGAGGTGTCTCGAAGTACGCCGGCGACCCTGCGCGTCATCGCGGCGATCGTGCGTCGGCGTGCATGGGCATGGGCCTGAGTATCAGCCCTGGGACCGGATCAGATCCACCCGTTCGACTGGGCGACCCGCGCGGCCTCGACCCTGGTCGACGCGCCTGTCTTGCCGATCGCGGCCGAGAGGTGGTTGCGGACGGTGCCGACGGAGAGGTGGGCGCGAGCGGCGATCACCGCCACCGGTGAACCGTCTGTCGCGAGGAGCAGGATCTCGGCCTCCCGGGTGGTGAGCGGCGACGGGCCGGACATCAGCGACTCGGCCGCCAGGTTCGGGTCCACGACGCGCAGGCCGGCGTGGACGCGGCGTACGGCGTCCGCGAGCTCGCGCGCGGGGGTGTCCTTGATCAGGAAGCCGGCGGCGCCGGCGTCGAGGGCGCGGCGCACGTAGCCCGGCCGCCCGAAGGTGGTCACGATCAGGGACCGCACGGCCGGCAGCTCGGCGCGGAGCTGCTCGGCCACCTCGAGACCGGTGAGGCCCGGCATCTCGATGTCGAGCAGGCACACGTCGGCGCGCGAGGCGCGGGCAGCGGTCACCACCTCGTCGCCCCGGCCGACCTGGGCGACCACGTCGAGGTCGGTCTCGAGGTCCAGCAGTGCAGCGAGCGCGCCACGGACGAGCGCCTGGTCGTCGGCCAGCAGGATCCGGATCACGGGAGCACGACCTCCACGCGGGTTCCGGCGCCCGCTGGGAGGTGGAGGGTGCCTCCGGCCGCCGACACGCGTTCGCGCATGCCGCGCAGCCCGTTGCCGTCCTGACCCTCGTCGGTCCTGAAGCCGGTGCCGTCGTCGGCGACGACCAGCCCGGTCGAGGAGAGCTCGATCGTCACCGTGGACGCGCCTGCGTGCCGGACCACGTTCGTCACCGACTCTCGAAGCACCCAGGCCAGCAGGGTGCGGTGCCGCGGGTCGGTGTCGGCGACGGTGCCGACCAGCCGCGTCTCGATGCCGGCGTCGGCGAGCACGCGCGGCGCGGCGGCCAGCTCGGCCTCGAGGTTGGCCGCCCGCAGGCCGCCGACGGTCGATCGGACCTCCGCGAGCGCCTGCCGGGCGGTCTCCTGGATCGACTCGAGCTCGGTGCGGGCCCGTGCGGGGTCGACGTCGATGAGCCGGGCGGCGAGCTCGGCCTTGATCGAGAGTGCCGTCAACGAGTGACCGAGCACGTCGTGCACGTCGCGGGCGACCCGATCCCGCTCCGCCACCAACGCCATCTCCGCGCGGGCGTCCTCGGACTTCCGCTCGAGCTCGGAGAACACCCGCATCGCGGTGAAGAACCCGATGAGGGGCCACACCAGCAGGAAGAAGAAGGCCGGGAAGTCGCCGCCGATCAGCGAGAGCACCGGCAGCAGGGCACTGATGGCCGTGGTCCACTTCCACCACGGCGCCGGCACCATCAGTGCGGAGAACGCTCCGAGGTAGGGGGTGAGCCCGATGGCCTCGATCCCGATCACCGGCACGGTTGCCAGGGCGAGGAGCAGCATCACGAACCAGATCTTCAGCGCGTGCTCGCGCCACACGCCCCACCCCAGCAGGTAGACGACCGCGTACGCCGTGATCAGCGCCAGGGTGAGCCCCTTGACCGGTGCCGACGTGTCGGTCTCGAGGGTCTCGATCACCGGGTAGGCGAGGAAGACCAACCAGATCGCCGCGACCACCCACGCCCACCGCTCCCACGGGGTGCGAGACGAGCTCGTGGTGAAGCGGAGGTCGCTCACACCCGCTCCCGGCGTCGGCGCAGCCCCCAGACCGCCAGCGCCGCGAAGATCACCGTCCACGTGCACACGTTAGCGAGCAACAGCCACACCGAGTCGTGCCCGGCGTCGATGGGCAGGTAGCCCTCCGAGATCGGGTAGCGGGCCAGCCCGGCGTAGCCGTAGAGCGGGGTGAATCGGCCGAACTCCAGCATGATGCCGTCCATGGGCGTGAAGACGTTGCCGAGGAAGCTCATGATCACGATCAGCCCGGACGCGACGCCGGAGGCGTTCTCGCCCTTGAAGATGAGGCAGATCGCCAGCCCGTAGACCGCGAACAGGGCCGAGCCGAGCCACACGATGCCAGCGCTGGCGAGCCAGTCGAACGCGTTCCCGGAGGATCCGGTGGCCGCGCCGATCGCGTAGATCAGCGCGATCGGTACGGCCGCGACCGACATCGCCACTCCCGTCTTGATCACTACGAAGGCCAACGAGGGCAGGGGCGTCAGAGCGATCTGCCGTCCCCATCCCATCGTCTGCTCGGTCGCCGCGGACCCGGCGACGGTGGTGGTGGCCGTGACCGCGCCGTACGCCGCCATCGAGACCATGACGTACATCGCGACGTTGGCGCTGCCGTACGCCTCGTCGTCGCCCATGCCGAACACGAAGAACAAGAACGCCGGCAGTGCCACGATGAAGAACATCCCCATCTTGTCGCGCAGCTGTCGCTTCAGGTCGAGGCCGGCATAGGTGATCGCCAGGGGTCGTGCCGGCCGTGGACTGGTGGCCGCCGGGTCCAGGGTGTTCGTCGTGGTGCTCATCGCAGGGCCTCCTCGGCGCCGGTCGGTTCGGTGCTGGTCGGTTCGGTGCTGGTCGGTTCTGGTCCGGTCAGGGCGAGGAACGCGGCCTCGAGGCTGGCACTGGCCACCTCGAGATCGGTGACGCCGAGCGGAGCGACGGCCTTGCGGACCTCGTCGAGCCAGGCCTGGTCGATGCCGTGGACGCCCACGACCTCCGTGGGCGGGCGGAAGGTCATCGTCTGGCCGCCGTACGCCGCACGCACCTCGGCGGTCGGTCCGTCGGCCCGGATCCGGCCGCGCGCCATCAGCACCGTGCGGTCGGCGAACGCGTCGGCCTCGGCGAGGTAGTGGGTGGCGAAGACGATGGTGCGACCGTCTGCCGCGTCGGCGCGCATGGTGTCCCAGAACTCCTGGCGCGCGCTCACGTCCATGCCGGTCGTCGGCTCGTCCAGGATGACCAGGTCGGGGTCGGGAACGAGCGCCAGGGCGAACTTCAGCCGCTGCTGCTCGCCACCTGAGCAGGCCCTCACCAGCCTGTCGGCGAGCGGGCCCAGCCCGGCACGCTCGATGACGACATCGACGCGCTCGGGCCGCCCGTGCAGGGCTGCGATCGCGCGGATCGTCTCTCTCACCGTGAAGTCGGGAAGCAGCCCCCCGGTCTGCATCACCGCGGAGACCCGCCCGTCCACGACAGCGCGGTGGGGGGTCTCGCCGTACACCTCGATCGTCCCGCTGGTCGGCGAGGTCAGCCCGAGGAACATGTCCACCGTCGTGGTCTTGCCGGCTCCGTTCGGACCGAGGAAGGCGACGATCTCGCCGGAGCCGATGGTCAGGTCGATGCCGTCCACCGCGGTGATGGTCTGGCCGTCCTGTCCCCGGAAGTGCTTCGTCAGGCCGATCGCTCTGAGTGCTGGTGTGGTCATGCCACCACCTTCGAGGTCAGCGCGCCATGAGCCCCGGGGGAGTTGTCACGACCTGCGCATGACATCTGTCATGGCCGTCCGGTCGTGACGCCCCACGATGGTCTTCGAGGGACGCGAACTGAGTACCAGTACCTGGTCTGCCCGAGTGAAGGGACGGATGGCAGGGGCCACGGCACCCGACAGGCTCATCCGCATGACGGACCTCCACAGCCCCCCGAGCCCGACTCCCGCCGCAGGCGAGCTGACGGGGGGTGTCGCGGCCGTCCTCAACGACGTCCACTCTCGTCTCAACCCCACCCGCGCGGCGGCGCTGCTCCCGGTGACATCCATGTCCTCCCTGCGCGCCGCCGTGTCCCGGGGGCATGGCGGGCGGATCGCCGTGGCGGGCGGGCGGCACGCGATGGGCGGTCAGCAGTTCACCTCCGGTGGCACCGTGCTGGACACCCGTGGCATGTCCCGCGTGCTCCACCTGGATCGGAAGCGCGGACTGGTAGAGGTGGAGGCCGGCATCGAGTGGCCCGAGCTCGTCGATCACCTGCACCGGGCACAGCGGGGTGAGACCGAGCAGTGGAGCATCGCGCAGAAGCAGACCGGCGCCAACCGCTTCACCATCGGAGGGTCGGTGTCGGCCAACTGCCACGGACGCGGCCTGGCGATGGGCCCGATCGTCTCCGACGTGGAGTCGCTGCGCGTCGTGACCGCGGACGGCGCGCTCCGCACGTGCAGCCGGACGTGCAACCGTGAGCTGTTCTCTCTCGTGATCGGCGGCTACGGGCTGTTCGGCGCGATCTACTCGGTCACGCTACGGCTGGTACGCCGTCAGAAGCTGCAGCGGATCGTCGAGGTCATCACCGTGGACGACCTGGTCGGAGCCGTGGAGGGAAGGGTGCGCGCCGGGTTCCGCTACGGCGACTTCCAGTTCGCCATCGACCCGGGCTCGCCGGACTTCCTCCGCCGAGGGGTGTTCTCCTGCTACCGGCCGGTGGAGGCCGACCGACCCATTCCCCGACGGCAGCTGGCGTTCGGGGCTGATGACTGGCAGGGACTGCTGGTGCTGGCCCACGTGGACAAGAGCCGAGCGTTCGACCTGTACGCGCAGCACTACCTCGCCACCTCGGGCCAGATCTACTGGTCGGACGAACACCAGCTGGCCGTCTACCTGGACGACTACCACGAGGAGCTGGACCGTCGGCTGGGTGCTGTGGAACCCGGCACGGAGATGATCACCGAGGTCTACGTCCCCCGGCACCGGCTGGCGGACTTCATGGCAGCTGCGGCCGAGGAGCTCCGCCAGGTCGAGGCTGACCTGATCTACGGCACCGTGCGCTTCACCGAGGTGGACCCGGACACCTACCTGCCCTGGGCGCGTCAGGCCTACGCCTGCGTGGTGTTCAACCTGCACACACCGCACACGCAGGCAGGCATCGAAGGATCGGCGACGGCATTCCGGCGACTGATCGACCTCGCCATCGCACGGGACGGCAGCTACTACCTGACCTACCACCGGTGGGCGCACCGCGAACAGCTGCTTGCCTGCTACCCCCAGTTCCCCGACTTCCTCGCGCTCAAGCGGCGCTACGACCCGGGCGAGGTGTTCCACAGCGACTGGTACGCCCACCACCGCGACCTGGCCCGGAGAACGTGACCTGTCGTCAGCGTGGCGGCCTCACGGCGCACGGTCTGGAGCCAGGGGTGTTGCCGCTGTCAGCGGGCGGCTTCAAGCCCCCTTGGTCGCGGTGCACAGGAACACGCCGAACTCGCGGTCGCCCTTCATGATGGTCGTGGCGTCAGCGAAGTCGACGTCGGCGAAGCCCGCCCGGGTCAGCTGCTCGGTGAGGCGTTCCCTGTTGAATCCGTGGTGTCCGTCGAAGTCCGCCTTGTCGGCGTGGAAGGCGCCGTCGGGATCCTCGTCCAGGTCCGCGACGGCCAGCCGACCACCGTCGACCAGGAGCGCCCCCAGGGAGCGCAACAGCCCATCGAGGTCCCGCACGTGGTGCAACGCCATGGAGCTCCACACCACGTCGTAGGACCCGTCGAGCCGGTCCGTCGTCAGGTCGGCCTGGACGGCGCGCAGCCGGTCACTGAGTCCTGCCGCTTCGATCCGCTCCCGTGCCACCTGCACCATCCCGGCCGAGGGGTCGGTCACCACGGCGGAGCCGACCCGGTCAGCGAGCAGGATGCTCAACCGACCCGTACCCCCGCCGACGTCGACCGCCCGCATCCGCTGGTTCAGGTCCACGGCATCCTCGATGGCCCTGGCCACCGCCACCTGCCGTTTCTCGTGGCCCGGATCGTCGTCCCACGTCGCTGCCTCGTCATCGAATCGCTTGTGTTCGTGCATGCGCTCGACCCTAGTTCGGCAACCGGCCTACAGGGACACCCCGGCCGCCGGGATGACCCCGAAGACGAGCTGGGTCTCGGTGTGCCGCACGACCGGGTGCACCGTCACGTGCTCGAGGACCAGGTCGCGCAGCGCCTGCGAGGACTCGACCGCGACATGCAGGAGGTAGTCGTCCTCGCCGGCCACGTGGAAGATCGTCAGGACTCCCGGGATCGCCGAGAGGGTGGCGTGGAAACGGTTGACCTCGTCACGGTTGTGGGTGCCGAGGCGCACCTTGACCACCGCCTGCATCGGCAGCCCCAGGGCACCGAGGTCGATCTCCGCGTGGAAGCCCTTGATCACCCCGGAGTCGCGCAAGGCTCGGACGCGGTGGATGCAGGTGGATTCAGCGATCCCGGTGCGCTTGGCGAGCGCGGCGTTGGTGAGCCGGCCGTTGGTCAGCAGCTCGGAGATGATCCGGCGGTCGACAGCGTCCAGGATCCGCGGGGAATCGGTCGGAGGCTTCTTCGGCTTGGCGGCACTCGGCACGGCTCGATCTCCATGAAATGGCAGGATTGCGGTCTACGGCGTCAGGTTCTTCGACAGAACTCCCAGATTCTCGCAGAACGACGGATCCTGCGGGGTATGGACGACACTCTTGCCCTCGACTCCCTCGCCGTGCACGCCGGCCGCGAAGACCTCGCCGAGCTGGGCGTGCACGCCCTCCCGCTCGACCTGTCCTCCACGAGCCCGCTGCCGGATCTCGACCACGGCGGGGCGTCGTACGAGGCCATGGCGACCGGGGGCCACCCCACGGCCGAGGGCGGGAACGTCTACGCACGGCTGTGGAACCCGACCGTCGCCCGGTTCGAGTCCGCGCTGGCCATCTTGGAGCGGACCGCCGAGAGCGTCGCGTTCTCCTCGGGCATGGCGGCGATGAGTGCGTCCATCCTCGCGGTGAAGGCCGAGACCGGCGGCTCCCACATCGTCGCCGTGCGCCCGCTCTACGGCGGCACCGACCACCTGCTCGCCTCGGGGCTGCTCGGCGTCGAGGTGACGTACTGCGCCCCCGACGAGGTCGCCGCGTCCGTGCGTGCGGACACCTGCCTGGTCGTCCTGGAGACCCCGGCCAACCCGACACTCGAGCTGGTCGACATCCGAGCGGTCGTTGCCGCTGCGGACGGCCGACCGGTCCTCGTGGACAACACCTTCGCCACCCCGGTGCTGCAGAACCCCGCGCTCGAGGGCGCCACCCTGGTGCTGCACAGCGCGACGAAGTACCTCGGCGGGCACGGCGACACGGTCGGCGGCGTGGTGGCCTGCAACGCCGGGTGGGCAGCCGCCCTGCGCCGGGTCCGCGCGGTCACGGGTGCCCTGATGCATCCCCTCGGGGCCTACCTGCTGCACCGCGGCCTCAGCACCCTGCCCCTGCGGGTTCGGGCGCAGCAGGAGTCCGCCCAGAAGACCGCCGCCTGGTTGTCCAGCCACCCCGCGGTGAAGCGGGTGTTCTACCCGCAGATCCCGGACTGCGACCCGCTGGGACTGGTCGGTCGCCAGATGCGCGGCCCGGGGGCGATGCTCGCGATCCAGCTCACCGGCGGGTACGACCACGCCGCGCGAGCCACCAGCAAGGTGCGGTTGTTCACGCACGCGGTCTCGCTCGGAGGCGTGGACTCGTTGATCCAGCACCCGGCCGCCCTGACCCACCGCCCGGTGTCGCCCGAGGCGCGCCCGTCCGCCGACATCGTCCGGCTCTCGATCGGCCTCGAGGACGTCGCGGACCTGCAGCGCGACCTGGACCAGGCGCTCGCCTGGAGCTGAGCCCGACCCGCCCTGTTCCGGAACTCTCGAGGGTCGGTTTTCGGTCGCGCCCGTAGGATGGATGAACATCCCGGGCGGATGGGTGATCTCATGTGGGTGTTCTGGCTGGTAGCAGCGGTTGTCCTCGGCGTGGCGGAGTTCTCCACGCTGACGCTGGTGTTCGGCCTGTTGGCGAGCGCAGCCCTCGTCGCGTCGGTCGCTGCCGGTCTCGGGGCCCCGATCACCGTCCAGCTCATCGCCTTCGCCGTCACCGGCGGGGTCGGACTCGTGGCAGTCCGCCCGATCGCCAAGCGCCAGCTCGCGCGCCCGCCGACCTGGCGGGAGGGCAGCGACGCCCTGGTCGGCCGCTCGGCTGTGGTCACCCGCGAGGTCAGCGCGACCGGTGGACTGGTGCACCTCTCCGGGGAGGAGTGGTCGGCGCGCCCGTACGACGAGGACCTGGTGATCCCGCCGGGGGTGCGTGTCGACGTGTTCGAGATCGATGGCGCCACCGCCCTCGTGCATCCGCGTGAGGCGTTGCCGGAACCCCGGCCCAGTGAAGGGTGAGCACGATGGAACTGTTGATATCGATCGCGATTCTCGCAGCCCTCGTCGCCTTCGTGGTGGCCTCGGCGATTCGGATCGTCCCGCAGGCCAGGCGCTACAACATCGAGAGGTTCGGCCGCTACCAGAGGACCCTGCAACCCGGCTTCAACCTGATCATCCCGTTCGTCGACCGGGTGAACACCAAGCTCGACGTCCGCGAGCACGTCTACTCCTCGGCGCCGAAGCCGGTGATCACCGAGGACAACCTGGTGGTCTCCATCGACACGGTCCTCTACTACCAGATCACCGACCCACGGGCGGCGGCGTACGAGGTGGTGAGCTATCTGCAGGCGATCGACCACCTCACCGTCACGACGCTGCGGAACCTGATCGGATCGATGGACCTCGAGAGCACGCTCACGTCGCGGGAGACCATCAACATCAGGCTGCGCGAAGTGCTCGACGAAGCCACGGGCAAGTGGGGGATCCGGGTGAACCGGGTGGAGATCAAGGAGATCGACCCCCCGACCAGCATCAAGGAGGCCATGGAGAAGCAGATGCGGGCCGAGCGCGACAAGCGTGCGGTGATCCTGCACGCCGAGGGGGAGCGGCAGTCGCTCGTCCTCACCGCGGAGGGCACCCGAAGCAAGATGATCCTCGAGGCCGAGGGACGCCAGCAGGCGATGATCCTCGAGGCCGACGGTGAGGCGACGGCGCTGGAGCGGGTGTTCCAGTCGGTGCACGCGAACGACGCCGACCCGAAGGTGCTCGCCTACAAGTACCTCGAGATGCTTCCTAGGCTCGCCGAGAACGGCAACGGCTACTTCGTGATCCCCGGCGAGCTGACCGAGGCGCTGCGCACCGTGACGGCGGCCTTCGCCTCGGACAAGAGCGCGACGAGTCCGGTGCCGGCCGAGCGAACCGCCCCGAGCGGAGCCGTGGGCCCGGTGGTGCGACCCCAGGCGGTGAGGGCCGCGACGGTGCGGGTCGCCGAGATCGCCGAGACAGCCGCGGACGAGGCGCAGCTCGAGGCCGAGCCGGCGGAGTCGCAGTGACGTGAGCCAGTGCTCGCGGCGTCCGGTGGACTCAGCGAGGTTCGAAGAAGCCGGCGAGCGCCCTCGCGAGCACTGGGGCGTGTGTCAGTGGGGCCGCATGTCCCGCACCAGCGATGTCCTGGAACCGGGAGTCGACGAGGTGGTCGCCGAGGTAGGTCGCGCTGCGTCGGAAGAACGGCGGTGATTCCGTCCCGCCCATCACCAGCACCGGAGACGAGATGGAGCTCAGCTCGGCGGGGTCCTCGAGAGCCGCCATGTCTTCAGCGGTCACGCTCTGGATCTGGTGGAGCATCTGCGGGACGTAGTGCCGGGCCGCCTCGAAGTAGCCCGCGTCGCCCAGGGCAGTGATCTCACGCTCGTTCATCACCATGCCCAGGAAGGTGCGCGCCGCCTCCCTCAGCTCCCCGTCGGCGGCCAGCTCCACCACGCGCGTGACGGCCAGGAAGTCCGAGGCCTGCTCCTCCTCCACGGACGCGGCGAGTCTGGCCGGAGGGTCCACGACCGCCACACCGGCAACGGCGTCGGACCGTGCCGCGACGCCCAGGGCAAAGCCGGCACCGCTCGACCACCCTGCGACACCGGTTGGTTCCCCGACGCTGGCGACGTACGCCGTCATGTCCTCGACCATCGCATGGATGCTGTGGTCGGGATGATCGTCACTGCGCCCGCGGCCCCGGGTGCTGGGCAGGTAGCAGGTGAACTGCTCGGCCAGGTGCTCCGCCACCGGCTTCCAGTCGAGGTCGCCATCACCGGTCACGCCGTGGATGAAGACGAGCGGGGGTCCCTCGCCGAGGACAGTGCCAGCGATGACGCCGCCGTCGGCGCCGGTTGCATCATGGGTCTGCGTGGGTCTCATGTGCGGCCTCCTCGGGTCCCCATCACCCATGGGGTGACGGCTCAACGTCGCCGAGAGGTTCGTCGGCAAACGTGCACCCGACCATTCCAACGTAACGCCCTGCGCTCCCCGCCGTACTAGACCGGAGGCGGTCTGCGCACCGCCTCGACTCGGGCCGGCTGGTCCTGTGGCAGGGCGACGGGGAGCGCCATGGGTGCGTGGCCGGCTGCAGGCCGAGCGCGGCGAGCCGACCCTGGCGGTGGTTGGATCGGGTCATGCGCATCTTCTTCACCGGCGGCAGCGGCAAGGCCGGCAAGCACGTCGCGGCCCACCTGGCCGAGCAGGGTCACCAGGTCACCAACGCCGATCTCGCCCCGTTGGGCCACTCGGACATCGCCGACCTGCGGATCGACCTCACCGATGCCGGTCAGACCTACTCGGCCCTCGCGGGGCTGGCGACCTTCGACGAGCTCGAGCTCGTCGAGAAGCCCAGCTATGACGCTGTCGTGCACTTCGCCGCGGTGCCGCGGATCCTGCTCACCTCGGACGCGTCGACGTACGCCGCGAACGTGCTCAGCACCTACAACGTGCTGGAGGCAGCGACCCGGCTGGGCGTCCGCAAGATCGTGTTCGCCTCCTCGGAGACGACCTACGGGATCTGCTTCGCCCAGGGCGAGCGGCGGCCGCAGTACCTGCCGGTCGACGAGGACCATCCGACCGTCCCCGAGGACTCCTATGCGATGTCCAAGGTGGCCAACGAGGTGACGGCCCGCTCGTTCCAGGCCCGCACTGGTGCTGACGTCTACGGCCTGCGGATCAACAACGTCATCGAGCCGCACGAGTACGCCGAGCTGTTCCCGGACTTCCTCGCCGACGCCTCGCTGCGACGCCGCAACGTCTTTGCCTACATCGACACCCGTGACCTCGCCCAGATGGTGCAGCGTTGTCTGGAGGTCGACGGGCTGGGCTACGAGGTCTTCAACGTCGCCAACGCAGACATGTCGGTCGCGGCGACCACCGAGGAGGTTCGCGAGCGCTTCTACGAGGGGGTCGAGGTGCGCCGGGAGATCGGGCGTGACGACACGTTCTACTCCATCGACAAGGCCCGCGAGCTCCTCGGCTACGCCCCGCAGCACTCGTGGCGAGACGTCCTGGCGGACCCCGGGGCAGGGTCCTCCTGACCCGTGGGCGCCAGCCGTGTCGCTGACCCGGGTCAGCGCAGGGTCCGGGCCAGCATCGCCGAGGCGGCGCCCAGCAGGGCCAGTCCGGCGGCAGTCAGCACGAGCAGCGCCTGCCACACGTCAGCCAGCCCGGCCCCGTCGACGAGGACCCGCCACATGGCGTCGTTCATCCAGGCGTGCGGGGTGACGAAGGCGATCGTCCGCATCGCGCTCGGGAAGAACTCCAGGGGCTGCATCGACCCACCGAGTGCCGCGAGCACGAGCCCGAGGAGCAGCGAGACCGAGAGCACCTGCTGCTCGTTGCGCCCGACGGTGCCGAGGAGCATGGCCGCGCCGGTGCCGACGAGCGACATCGCCACGCAGAGCAATCCCACGGCCAAGGGCGCGCGCCAGTCGACGCCGAAGAGCAACATGCTGCCGAAGAACACGATGGCGGCCTGGATCATGGCGACCAGGAACCGGCTGATCGCCTCTCCGGCGACGATCGCGGAGACGGACACCGGGGCGGCTCGCATCCGTCGGGTGACTCCGAGCTGGCGGGTGGTGAGCAGGTAGCCGGCGCCGGTGAGCGAGGTGAGAAAGATGAACAGCGAGAGCTCTCCGGCCGCCAGCACGGCCTGGATGCCGGCGGCAGGGTCGGTGTCCTCGCCGAGGTCGTCGACGGTCACGGTGGTGGCCGGGACCACTGTCTCGCTCGCCTTGACCGCGTCCTCGGCGGCCGCCGCGTCGACTCCGGCGGCGTCGGCCACGGCGGTCACCACCTGGTCGCGCACGCCGGTCTCCTGCACCGCTGAGGTGAGGACGGTTCGCAGCTCGAGTCCGTCGCCGGCGCCGGGGGAGTGCCAGACGTACGTCGTCACCTCGGCCTGCTCCTCCACCACCCAGCCGACGTCCAGGGTGCGGCGGGCCACGTCGTCTCGCAGCGTCGCCTGGTCCTCGACCCGGACGATGGTGACGTTGTCGAGGGCCGCGATCCGGTCGGTCACCCCCTGCGTGGTCGCCGAGGGGGAGGGATCGACGACGCCGACGCGGTACTCGGTGGTGCCGCCGATGGCGACCCCGAGCGCGAACACGATGATCAGGGGGAGCGCGACGATGAAGAAGTAGTTCGCACGGTCCTGGACCAGCCGGCGCAGGTTGGCGACGACGATGGCAGTGACCGCGTCCGGCTGGAGGTTCACGGCCGCACCGTCCGGCGTGCCAGCAGCAGCCCGGGGATCCCGACCACCGCACTGAAGAGCAGCAGTGCTGCCACGGGTTCCAGCGCCGCGGTCCAGTCGCGGCCTCCGGTGAGCCGGACCAGTCCTTCGTTGAACCAGAAGTGCGGCGTGAGCCGGGTGGCGACGGCCGCGACTCCTCCGGCGCGGGCCATCGAGAAGAACGCTCCGCCCACGATGCCCAGCCCCAGTGCCAGGCCGCTCTGCAGCGCACCGGCCTGGGCGGGTGTCTTCGCGAGGCCGCCGACCAACGTGACCGTCGAGACGGCCGCCAGCACGCCGGTGAGCACGAGGAGGGCGACACCGAACAGGTTGCCGAACTCGGCTCCGAGAAGCAGCGAGGAGAACAGCAACAAGAAGGTCATGGACGCGACGCCGATCACGAAGCTGACCAGCAGCTTGGCGACCAGCACCTGCCACGGAGCGATCGGTGCCACCAGCAGTCGGGGAAGCGTCCCCTCGCGGCGCTCCTGGAGCAGCCCGAGGACCCCGAACTGCACGGCGAAGAAGAGGAAGAAGGTCGCCATCCCCGCGGCCAGCTGGGTCTTGGGGTTGATGCCGGTGCTGGTCTCGGCCGAGTCGACCACGCGAGCGGTCGGCGTGCCCGAGGTGATCGCTCTGGCGAGCGCCTGAGCGTCCGGGCTGGTGCCGAGCGACTGGGTCGCCACGACCGCCTGCCGGACACCGTCCACGGTCAGGACGGTCGAGCGGGCGACCGCCTCGCTGATCGCGCCGCCGACGATCCTGCCCGGATCACGGAACACCGTCACCCCGTCGTTGCCTACGGCGATCCCTGCGTCGACCTCGCCGTCCGTCACGGCCTGCTGGAGCGAGCCGTGGTCGGCGTACTCCTCGAGCTCGATCGTGCCGTCCTCGGCGAGCGCTGCGAGGGGTCCTTGACGAAGGGCGGTGAGGACCACGCTGCCCTGGTCGCCGGACAGGCCCACGGGCACGGCTTCGGCGTCGGGCCCGGAGACAAGCAGCGAGAGCACGGTGATCAGAGCCGCAGGCGCGAGAATCGCGAGCACCAGCGCGGACCGGTCGCGCAGCCGCGCCCTCAGGTCGCGCGCGAGGAGGAAGCCGATGATCATCGCGACTCCTAGTCGCGCAGCGCGGTGCCGGTGATGTGCAGGAACACCGAGTCGAGGGACGGTTCCTGCACGCGCAGGTCGGTCACCCTGATGTCGCTGGAGGCCAGCGCGCCGACCAGCTGTGGCAGCAGGCTGGAGGCTTCGGCCACCATGCAGAGGACCTCGCGGTGGTCGGTGGCGCTCGCGGAGATCACGCCGGGCAGTGCGCTCAGAGTGGCGACCGCCGCATCGGCATCGCCGTCCACACGGACCGTCACCTGGTCGTGCTCGTCGACCAGAGACACCAGCTCGCGCCGGGTGCCGCACGCCAGCATCCTGCCGTGGTCGACGATGCCGACCCGGCGGCAGAGGCGCTCGGCCTCCTCCATGTAGTGGGTCGTGTAGAGCACGCTCATGCCGCTCTCGCCGAGGGCTGCCACGGCCTCGAGGATCGCGTTGCGGCTCTGCGGGTCGATGCCGACCGTGGGCTCGTCAAGGATCAGCAGCTGGGGACGGTGCAGGAGACCGGCCGCGATGTTGAGCCGCCGCTGCATGCCTCCGGAGTACTCCTCGACCTGATCACCGGCCCGGTCCGCGAGACCGACGACCTCCAGTGTCTGGTCGATCCGGGTCTTGGCCGCGGCCCCCCGGAGGCCGTAGAGCCGGGCGAAGAAGGCCAGGTTGTCGTGGCCGCTGAGGTCGGGGTAGAGGGCCAGCTGCTGGGGGACGTAGCCGATGAGCTCGCGTCCGGCGGTCGAGCCGGGACGGATGGTGACGCCCTGGATCTGCACGCTGCCCGCGTCGGCGGACAGCAGCCCGCAGATCATGGAGATGCTGGTGGTCTTGCCGGCGCCGTTCGGGCCGAGGAGCCCGAAGGTCTCGCCAGGAGCCACCTCGAACGACAGGTCGTCGACAGCCCGGAGGTCGCCGTAGCTCTTGGTCAGGCCGCTGACAACGAGTGTGGCTTCGGCCATCGCGTCTCCCTGGTGTGTCGACCGGCGCTCGGGGCCCGGCCGTCCATCCCGGTCGTCTGGCTCCTCACTATGCCGAAGTGCCACCTCCGGCGCCAGGTTCACTCACGGGCCTGAGGGTCATTGGGTTGCGTGAAGCGGGGCCGCGTGTCGGGCCGAGGAGAGGGGACACGGGAGCCTCGGCAGATATCGCCTGCACCGAGAACTGTCTGCTGCCCCAGCCACGCAATCAGTTCGGGACCCGATCTTCACCTCCAGGGCGGGAATGGGCTACGTGATCTTCTCGAAGACCATCGTCGCCTGAATCCGGTCACCGCCACCGAGGCCCTTGCTGCCAGAGGAAGCCGTAGTGATGGTGTGAAGTCGGTACCCCAGTGAAGCCTGGGCGTTGAGTGCGTTCTCCAGCTCCGTGAGGTTGCCCGACCCCGTGCCCCACATCTTCTCCTTCAGGATGATCTGAAGCACGACGTAGCTTGCGCCCTGCGCCGCGGGACGAGGTTGGCCCCCAGCCGTCACGCTTTCCTCGATCCTGCGGACAGCGCCAGCGATTCCGCCGCCGGCAGGTTGTTGTTGGTAGTTGTCCGTCCAGGTCTGGCCATCCCACCAACGCTTGCTCCCGGTCCCCGAACCGTCGTCGTACCAGCCTGCTGGAGTGTCAGTCACGATGTTCTCCTTCTCGGCGAGCAATGGCCCGCATCCGCGGGTCAGCTTGATCGCAGCCTAGGAGCCGCTTGTTCTGAGCGAGCGGTGTCGATCGAAAGTGCTGGGACGAACCTCATCGCGTTCTGTCCATCCGCCGGAGACATGGGCGGACGGTGCGGCGTGGGGCAACACTCCATGACCTATCGATCCAGCGCACTACAGTGAACGCACGCGGGCTGCAACGAGAGAGGTGGCTTTCGATGACCGTCACCGCCGCCAACAGCTCACCACCCGAGGCGACCTCGATCGAGCTGGTCCGCACGGCACGCATCACCGGCCTGCTCTACCTCGGGCTGGCCGTCACCGGGCTGCTCGGCTTCGTGCTGGTCCGCGGCCAGCTCTTTGTCGCCGACGACCCCGCGGCGACCTTGGCCAACCTGACCCAGCACGAGACCCTGGCGCGGCTCGGCATCGTGATCGAGGCGGGCATCGTGATCACGCAGGCGCTCGTCGCACTGTGGTTCTTTCGCCTCTTCAGGAGCGTGAACGCGTTCGCCGCCGGCTCGGTCGCCGCGTTCGGCCTCGTCAACTCGGTGGCGATCCTCGGCAGCGCGGCCATGCTCGCGACAGCGCTCGACGTCAGCCAGGACGCCACGCTGACCGTCAGTGGTGGGGCGGCCGCCACCGTCCAGCTGCTGTACGTCGTGAGCGGCCACCTGTGGCTCCTCGGCGGAATCTTCTTCGGCCTCTGGCTGGTTCCCATGGGCTGGCTCGCGCGACGGTCTGCCTGGATGCCCGGCCTGCTGGGCTGGATCCTGATGATCGGCGGCGTGGGGTACGTCGCGAACGCGCTCCTCAGCTATCTGCTCCCCGATGCCGGCCTCGCCGTCGACCTGTTGACCGCACCCGCCACCGTCGGCGAGCTGTGGATGGTGGGCTACCTCTGTTTGCGGGGCATCCGCCGGTCTTGAGGCGGGGAGGCGGACCATGAGGACTGTGCTCAACGGCTGAGACCGGCGCCGGACAGCTTGTGACTCGTGGAAGTCACGTCGCCCGGGCCACGTCGCACGCCGCAGGCTCGGGAGCCGTGCAGGATCGACGCAACCCAGGACGACAGGGCCAGCGCGCAAGGGGGCGGAAGGACTCACCGCCTCGGTGCGGGCGTTGGATCCGTGCGACCCGCCGCCGCAGCTCGACTGTGGGGGAGTGAGCTGCTGGTCAGGTTCTTCGCCGGTGGCGCGGGGTGGTGGGGACGTCGTACTGGTGTCCGGTGGGCGAGGTCCAGGTGTAGCCGTCGTGGTTGCGTTTGTAGGTCCAGGCGGTGTGGGTCTTGATCCGGTGGTGGGTGCGGCACAACGGCGCGAGGTTCTCTGGCCGGGTCTGGCCCGGTGGGCCGCCGTCTTCCATCGGGAGGTACTCGGTGATGTGGTCCAGATCGCAGGCCCGGGAGTCACGTCCGCAGCCGGGGAAGACGCAGTGCGCGTCGGCGAGAAGGACTTGTTCGCGCATCTTCTCGGGTGGGTCGTGCCGGTCCACGGCGGTCGGGTCGTCGAGGTCGAGGACCGGGCGGACCAGGATCTTGCCGCCGGTGCTGTTCCACCGGGTGAGCCAGTCGGTGAGCAGCCGGGTGGTGGCGGCACCGAGGCGTTCGATGGTGACCGCGCCGGTCTGGTCGGTGGCCAGGTCCTCGGGGCGCAGGTGCAGGTAGAGGTTTGCGACCCCGCCGTTCTGGGTGGGGGCGGCGCCTTCGCGGCCGGACATCAGGTCCAGGGCGTACTGCGGGTCGGCGAGCACCCCGACCGCACGCGCCCTGCGGAGGTCGAGCGGGTCGGTGTCACCCAGGGCGTGGAGGTCGTGGGCGATCCGGCGCACGCTGGCGTCGAACAGCTCGGCGTCGGGGGTGTCCAGGAGCATCGAGATCTCGGTGGTCGCCGGGGTGGCACCCGGGCGGACCCAGACACCGCGCTTGGCGAGTGCTGCCTCTTCGTCGGCGATCGCGCGGTCGGGGTCGAACCAGAGCCGTGCTTCCTGGACCAGGCGGGCGGCGTTGACCAGCCCGATCCGGTCGGGGGTGGCGGCGATCAGCTGGTCCGCGAACAGGGCTGCGTCGACCGAGAGGTCGCGGGTCTCCCGAGCGATCACCCTGGCCCGCCACGCGGGAACCCGCAGGTCGCGGACCAGGTCCCAGAGCCGCGGCAGCCGGTGAGCCAGCTCCAACGCGTCCCCGATGAGCGACCGGGCGGCATCGAGGCTGATCCCCAGCGCGGCACCGAGATCGGCGGGGGCGAACTCGGCCACCCACGGAGCACCAGGCCCTGCCAGAGGTGCCGTGGCTTCGCCGTGCAGGTCGACCTCCCCCCAGTGCGCGGGGGTCTCATCGGCCGGGCACGGGTGCAGGTGCGCCCACGCCAGGGCCAGCTCGAGCTCCTCGGCAGCCGCTCGCTTGGCCTGGGTGCGGGCGTTGCGGGCACGCTCGATCACCTCGGTGGGGGTGAGGGTGGGTGCCGTGCTCATGGAACCAACGCTAGACCTGAGCACCGACAGTTTCGAGTGCGTGTTCGAAGATGTGGAGAAGCTTCTTCGGTGCCATCTTGGTGGAGTTCAGCCAGGTCGGCAGTCTCCACGCCGCTCCACGGCATGGCTTCGCTCCAGCTTGTCCACAGAGCCGACCGCTTCGCGATGGCAGCCGCACTCCGCAGCCGAACGGTAGAGAACTCGTCCTGACAGCTGGTCGCAGCCGCGCCGGGGGTGGATGGCCGATCCGGTCGCGTAGCCATCTGCGAGACGTTGACGGAGAAAGTTCCGCCCATCGTGATCCGATTCGCCTGCCACACGCGACAGTGTGTTTGTGCAACACCTCTCCGACTGCGAGCTCCTGGGGCTGATCGCCCAGGGTGACGAGCTTGCCTTGCGTGAGCTGGTGGAGCGGCATTCGGCGTGGCTGCTGCTGAGATTGCGTCGGCGGACTGCGGATGAGGACCTGGCGGCCGAGGCGCTGCACGACGCGTTCGTCGCGGTCTGGCGGAGCTCGCGCTCGTTCCGGGGCGACGGGGACGTGGGTGCGTGGCTGTGGGGGATCGCGATCCGCCAGCTGGTCTCCCGGCTGCGCAAGCGAGCTGAGCCGGTGCCCATGGAGAGCCGGATGCTCTCGGCCCTGTCTCCGGCCGTGCGCAGCGCGGAGGACGAGCTGCTGGTCGCGGTCGAGCACGGATCGGTCGGCGAGGCCCTGCGCTCGCTCTCGCCGGAGCTGCGGCAGGTGTTGCAGGCGACGGTGATCGACGGGCTCACCACGAGGGAGTCGGCCCATCTCCTCGGCATCCCACAGGGCACGGTCAAGAGCCGCGTCCGAATCGCGAAGTCGAAGCTGCGCGAGCAGCTGATCTCGTTGGAGGCACGATCATGACCTGGCACATCGCTGCTCCAGTCTGGGAGGCCTACGCCGCGGGGCGGCTGGAGCCGGCCGCCGAGCTGAGCGTCGAGTCCCACCTGGTCGGATGTCATGAATGCCGCTCGTCAGCGAGGTCCCAGGTCCCCACCGGGACCGCAGAAGTGGTGTGGTCCGGCGTACGTGCCACGGTCTCCGCTCCTGCCCCGTCGCTGCCGCAGCGGGCCATGGAGCGGCTCCGCGTCGCACCTGATGACGCCGTGGTCGTCTCCGCCGCGGACGCGTTCGTGGTCCCGTGGACGGTCGCCGTCGGCCTCGCGGTCGCGTCCGCCTGCATCGTGGGGCTGGTGGGTCTGGGCCAGGCCAGCCGCGACGCGGCGTTCCTGGCACTCGCCCCGCTGATTCCCGTGCTGGCGGTGGTGACGTCGTACGACGCCCTCGATCCGCTGCGTGAGCTGATGGCCACCACTCCCTACAGCAAGCTTCGGCTCGCCTTGCTCCGGGCGACCGCCGCTCTCGCAGTCGCGGTGCCGGCCACGGTGGCGATCGGGCTCGTCGTGCCGAACATGGACGACCTCGTCGTGGCTTGGCTCGCGCCCTCGCTCGGACTCACGCTCGCAGCGCTCGTGCTGCTCACGTGGTTCGAGGCGTGGGTGACCGGTGTGTTGGTCGCGTCGGCCTGGCTGACGGTGGTCGCACTGCTCCGTGCCGACGACCGGGTCGATGTGCTGACGACGTTCGTCGGACAGGTCGGCTTCGTGCTGACGGCCGGTGTGCTCGTGCTCGCGTTGGTGCTGCGCACCTCGACCCTTCGCCTGCAGGGAGGAGAGCTGTGAGCGCCATCGCCTCGTTCGAGGGAGTGTCCAAGAAGTACGGCCGTGCTCCGGCACTACGGCCGACGACCCTCGACCTGCAGCGCGGGGTGGTGGGCCTGCTGGGGCCGAACGGCGCGGGGAAGACCACGATGCTGCGCCTGCTGTCGACCGCGCTGACGCCGAGCAGCGGGCGGATCGTGGTCGCCGGCTTCGACGTCACCGAGTCCCACGCGGAGCGTGTCGAGGCCCGACGGCGGATCGGCTACTGCCCGCAGGAGGTCATGTTCCCGCGCGGGATGACGGCCTTCGCCTTCTTGGACTACCTCGCGGTGCTCAAGGAGTGGAAGGACAAGGGCAGGCGCCACACCGAGGTGCACCGGGTGCTGGACCTCGTCCACCTCGGCGACCGGGGCGCCATGAAGATCGTGAAGCTGTCCGGGGGGCAGCGCCGACGGCTCGCCATCGCCCAGGCCCTCATCGGCTCGCCCGAGCTGCTCATCCTCGATGAGCCCACCACCGGGCTCGACCCCGAACAGCGCGCCTCCCTGCGTGGCCTTCTCTCCGGCCTGGCAGGGACGGTGCTGATCTCGACGCACCAGACCGAGGACGTCTCGGCCCTGTGTGATCGAGTGCTCGTCATCGATGCCGGAGCCATTCGCTTCGACGGCACGGTGCCCGAGCTCCTGGCCACGGCAGCCGGTCGTGTCCACCTCGGACCCGCCGCCACCAGCGGCGCCGTCCAGACCTGGAAGACCGGAACCGGGCTGGTCCGGTCCGTCGGGGGGCAGCCCGCTCCCGACTCCTCAGTCGTCGACCCGTCGGTCGAGGACGCGTACCTGCTGCTCCGCTCGGAGCGGCACACACCACAAGGAGTCACACGATGAGCACCACCTACGAGACGGGCTCCACGCTGGGCGTCCTCGCCCGTCAGGAGATCCGCAACTATCTCCGGCACAAGCTGTTCTGGTTCGGCACCGCGATGACCGCCTTGGTGGTGGTCTCGGCGTTCGCCTGGGACGAGGCCGGCTCTGCCGCCGGCTACATGATCGGGCCTGGGGTGATGCTCGGGGTCCTCGGCCTGGTGGTGATGTTCGGGCTGACCCGTCGCTCCGACCGGGCTGCGGAGGCGGCCGGCGCGGTCGCCGTACCGGAGCGCACCCGCACGCTAGCGCTGGCGAGCGCGATCGTGGTGCCGCTCTCGGCGGCGATGGTCGCCTACATCGCCGCCGTCGTCGCGTGGTACGTCCGGCCCCCGCAGGAGTGGATCGTCCCTCCCGGCGTGAGCGACCTGTTCGTCAACGCCGAGATGTTCGGCGACGGCGTCATCTCCGCGGTGGGTGGACCGCTACTCGGGCTGTTGCTCGCGCGATACCTGCCCAAGCGTGGCGTGGCTGCGATCGCCTCGGTGCTGCTGGTCCTGGTCACGATCATGTTGCAGGGCAACTTCGCCGGGGGCCAGCCCTACCGGGTGTTCTGGTTCTGGACCTACTTCCTCGGCCAGCTCGGCTGGGGCGCCGACCCCGACGGATCCATCCACTTCAAGACGGCGCCCGGCAACCCGTTCATCTGGGTGCTCTACCTGGTTGTCGTGTGTGCGCTCGGCCTCGTGGTCGCCGTCCTCCACGATCCCGAGTCCGACCGGGCCCGGCTGCGCAAGGTCGCGCTCGGGTTGGTCGGGCTCGCGCTGGTGCTCGGTGTGCTGACCATGTTCGTCGGCTACCCCGACGTGCTCGTGAACCCCATCCCCTGCCCCAGCTGCTGATGACCGTCTACGTCGCCAGGGCAGTCCCGTGGACACGGGTCGCCCTGGCGGCAGGCCTGGTCGTAGTACTGATGGAGCTCGTCCGTTGGAATCCGTGGGTCCTGTGGCCGCTCGAGGGGACGGCGATCGGGCTCCTGGCAGGTGCGACGGCTTGGTGCTTCGACGAAACGTCCGCCGCCGTCGTCGACGCAGCCCCCCGGGGGATCGCCTGGCGCACGATGGCGCGCAGCCCCGGGCCGTTGACGCTCCTGGGGGTGTGGACGGCCGTCGTGCTCCACGCGGGCGCAGGGGCCACGTTCGAGCACCGCGACGAGATCTGGTTCCAGGGTGTCGCGGCGTGCCTGGCCGGTGCGGCGTACGCCAGCTGGCGACGTTCGGGCGGGGAGGCGTCGCCGGGGCTGAGGTTCGCCACGGCGGTCGTCCCCACGACCACGGCGTGGGCGCTGCTGCGCCCGCTGGACAGCCATCTGTCCGTCTTCCCCTACGGCACCACCACGCCCGCCGGTTGGGACCACAGCGCCTTCGGCTGGGTCACGCTCGCCCTCGCCGCCCTGGTCGCCCTCGGCGCCGTGCTCGCAGACGCCCGCTGGTGGAGATTGCCCTCTGCGATGCAGGGTCAGCGAAGCTGACTGGGCCAGCTACGACGAACGTGCGGCTCTCGGTAGCGGCTGGGTAGCGGCGAGTGAGACGGTCTGACCGGTCGTCACAGTGCCTGCTCCGGCCGTTTGGCGAACTTGACGACCTCAGCGGTGAAGGCGCTTGCCCGTTCGAGCATGACCATGTGTCCGGTGCCTTCCAGGACGACGGTGCGGGCGCTGGGCACGGACTCGGCGAACTTCGCCAGCTCGGTCAACGGGGAGATCAGGTCGTGGTCGGCGCCGATCGCGAGCACCGGACAGCTGACCGGGGTCACCCACTGCTCCTGGCGCAGGCTGCCGGCTGCTCGGGCGGTGGGTAGGACGCCGCGGGCGCCGATTCCGTCCACGAGCAGTGCGACGCTGGTGGACGGCAACGCCTGCGGACGGTGCAGGTACGGCCACAGGAAGAGGCGGCGTAGTAGCGGGCGTCTGATGAGTTGGCTGCGGACGAACGCTGGGGCGGGCAGTCCCGCCGTGAGTACCTCGAAGTAGGTCGCCACGCTAGCCGCGGGCCGTCTGAGCACGTGGAAACCGGCGCGCTGCCTGCCGAGTGCGGCGGCGAATGCCTGCACGGTGCCGGCGGCGAGGATGACCGCGTCGACCAGCTCGGGATGACGGTGAGCAAAGCGTACGGCCAGCGGCCCGCCGAGCGAATGCCCGACGAAGACGACCCTGGGCAGGTTCAGGTGCTCGACCAGCTCGGCAACAGCGTCCGCGAAGGCATCAATGGAGTAGGCACCTGGCGGCGGCCCCGAGCGGCCGAAGCCCGGCAGATCGATGGCGATGACACGACCGTGCTCGGCCAGCTCGGGAATGTTCTCCGTCCAGTGCTGCCAGCGACCTCCGAGGCCGTGCGCCAGCACGAAGACCAGCCCGTCCGGGTGAGCATCGCCGTAGTCCACGTAGTGCATGCTGGATCCGGCAATGTCAGCCGTGTGCAGGTGCCGGGTCCAGTCCACCTCACCTCGGGGTCGTAGACCGGGCAGACCGTAGTCTCCATCCAGGGGAACGGTCTTCCACGCCTGGCTCGTCGGAGTCATGATCGATCCTTCCTCGATCGGACGGTACAAGGAGTCCTGTCGCGAGCACACTCGCGCCTCGTGCAGCCCCCCGTCGAACCCGGTGCCACGTGGGACTCCGGTCGCCGGGCTTGATGCTGCACACCAGAGGCCGCGCACGCCGACCGCCGGAACGGGCCGCGGGCGGCGGTCAGGAACCGCGCCGTCGTCAGGGCAGGGGAGCGGCGTAGTGGTGCGCCTCGGGGGCTGCTGTGGCCTCGGGCACGTTCAGCTGGACGGTGACTCGACAACCGGGATCGCCCACCGCGATCCTCTCCTCGAGCAACACCGAGGCACCGCCTTCGCTGTTGCGCGCGGCGATTCCCCCGAAAACGCTGGAGGTCATCCGGCAGAGCGAGGGTGCCTGCTGCACTGCCGGGCCGAACGGGCAACGGTCGTTGACCAGCACGATGCGCTCAGGAGTTGCCTCCAGCACGCGGAAGCCACCATCGATGGCGTGCTTGAGGCGCACGTAGCAGGCACCCATCTGCTCCGGGGTCATCCGCTCGGTGATCGTCATTGCGGCACGGAACTCGTCCTCCATCTGACCGCCGACGTCGGTGCCCACCTGCGCGACCGCCGCGTCGGCGGCGTCCTGCCCGTGCTGGACCTCGATGGCCTGCGCCAGCTGGACGACCAGCGCCCTCAAGAAGGACTCCTTTCCGAACGCCCCGTCGGGCAGCGACTCATCCAGCCTCGGCAGCGCTGCGGAGAGACGCCGAGGCGGGTCGTGGTCCAGGGCGGCGGGCCGCGACACCGGCAGGACCATCGAGAGGACCAGGCCCTCACCGGAGCGCTCGCGGCTCTCCATGCTCGGGGCCAGCTCCGAGATGATGTACAGGCCTCGCCCCGACTCGGGCAGCGACTCCAGGTCGACCGGGTCAGGGCCCGATCCCAGCTCGGCGGGGGTCGTCGTCCTCCTGACGGGGGCGGGGTCGAAGCCCGGCCCGAGGTCGTAGACCGACATCTGGGGGTTCGTGGCCCTCCACGTGAGCGACACCCACACCGGGCCCCTCGTGTGCCGGACCGCGTTGCCGACCGACTCGGCGACCACGAGCTCGGCCGCGTCGAAGTCGCTTCCCGGCTCGCCGTGCCGCTTCAGGTAGGCGACGAGCTCGCGCCTGAGGAGGGGCAGGGACTCCAGCGAGCCCTCGGGCAGATACCAGTCCATCGCGCCAGTCTCGCATCATGGCGTGGCAGCGTGCATCGACGCGCAGACCAGCGGACTGGTGAACGCACTGTCAGGCGTGCTCCGGCTCCCGCGGCCGCGACTGCGCCAGACCGCCGGGCTGACGGACCTCGATGACCACCCACGTCACGGCAGCCGAGACCAGCGCCGCGCCGAGGAGGTGGAACCCGACGAGCACCACGGGCAGGTCGGTGTAGTACTGCACGAACCCGATCAGGCCCTGCGCGAGCTCGACCGCAAGGAGCGTCCCGGTGGCGCGGGTCGGGTGCAGGATCGCCAGTGCGATCGTCAGGCCGACGAGCAGGAACACGAAGTCGGCGTGCAGCTGGGAGAGCTGGAGGGGGTCGAGGCCGTTGCGGGGCGAGTCGAGGTCGCCGGCGTGCGGGCCCGAACCGGTGACGACGGTGCCGAGGTAGAGCACTACCCACGCCGCGGCGTACGTCGCCCAGGCGAGGACGAGCAGTGGTCTCGAGACGCCCGCTGTCGCCCGCTCCCCGGCGTGCGGGCGCGCCGGCACGTCGATCCGGTGGAGGTAGAGCACTGCCAGGCTGATGATCGCCAGCGAGACGAGCAGGTGGAAGGACACGATCCACGGGTTCAGGTCGGTGAGCACGGTGATCCCCCCGATGACTGCCTGGGCCGGGATGCCGAGCGCGAGCCACAGCGCGATCCGGCGCAGGTCGCGCCGCCCGGACTGCCAGGCACTGACGAACGTCGCCACCGCGATCGCGACCAGCACGAAGGTCAGCATCCGGTTCCCGAACTCGATCGCCGAGTGGTAGTCCAGCTCACCGTGCGGGGTGAAGGACTCCTCGGTGCAGCGCGGCCACGTGGGGCAGCCGAGCCCGGAGGCGGTCAGGCGGACCGCTCCGCCGGTCAGCACGATGCCGATGTTGGCGACCAGGCTCGCCCAGCCGAGCCGGCGCAGCCAGCGGCGTCTGCCGAGGTCGGTCAAGGTCATTCCCACTTGAAGGTCCTCGCAGTCAGAAGGGTGCCGATCGCGGCCCAGGCGAGGAGCACCAGCAACGAGGCCCACTGGATCCCCCCGGACCAGAACGCCTGGCGCAGGGTGTCGCCGAGGGCGCCGGAGGGCAGCAGCCGGGTGACGCCGCCGAAGGCGCCGTACGCCGTCGAGGGGAGTACGACGGCGCCGCCGGCCATCAGCAGCAGGTAGACGAGGTTGGCCGCCGCCAGTGTCGCCTCGGCCCGCAGCACGCCGGCGACGAAGAGTCCCAGCGCCGCGAACGCGGCAGTGCCGGCGACCACAGCCAGCACGGCGGCGAAGAAGGAGGCGTGCGGGTCCCAGCCCAGGCCGAGCGCGACGCCGGAGATGACCAGGATCTGCATGGCCTCGACCAGCAGCAGCGCCCCCACCTTGCCGAGGAGGAGGCCGGACCGGGGGAGGGGGGAGGAGCCGAGCCGCTTGATCACGCCGTAGCGCCGCTCGAAGCCGGTGGCGATCGCGAGCGAGGTGAACGCCGTCGACATCACCGCCAGTGCCAGCACCCCGGGCGCGAACACGTCGACGGGACGGCGCGTGAACGTCAGCCCGAGGTGCTCGGCGCCCTGGACGCCGCCGATCAGCACGATGACCGGGATCACCACGGCCAGGAGCAGCTGCTCACCGTTGCGCAGCAGCAGCCGGGTCTCCATCGCCGCCTGGGCGAGCACCTGGCGGTGCAGCGGCGCGGCGCCGGGGCGTGGGGTGAAGGTCTGGGAGGTGCTCACGGCACCAGCTCCCGGCCGGTGAGCTCGAGGAAGACGTCCTCGAGGGTGCGCTGGCCGAGGTTCAGCGACTCGGGCAGCACCCCCTGCTGCTCGCACCACGCCGAGACCCGGGCGAGGGTGGTGCTGTCAGCGGGCCCGGTGATCAGCAGGCTGACCTCGCTGATCGTGCGGACCTCGAGCCGGTGGCCCAGGGCCTCCTGGAGCAGGTCCGGAGCACCTGCAGGGAAGGGCTTGGTGACCACGAGACGGATCGTGGAGGTGCCGCCTCGGATCAGCTCGACCGGCGTGCCCGAGGCGATCGTCCGGCCGCGGTCGATGATGTGGATCCGGTCGGCCAGCCGCTCGGCCTCGTCCATGTGGTGGGTGGTCAGCACGACCGTCACGCCGTCTCCGCGCATCTCCTGGAGCAGCTCCCAGGTCGTGCGGCGGGCGGCGGGGTCCATCCCGGCGGTGGGCTCGTCGACGAAGACCAGCTCGGGGCGGCCGACGACAGCCAGCGCCAGCTTGAGTCGCTGCTGCTGGCCACCGGAGAGTCGGCGGTAGGGGGTGCGGCCGCAGTCACCGAGGCCCAGGCGCTCGCCGAGCGCGTCGACGTCGAGCGGGTGGGCGTGCAGCCGGGCGATGTGGCGCAGCATCTCCATGGCCCGGACGCCCGACCAGGCACCGCCGTCCTGGAGCATGACGCCGATGCGGGGGAGCAGCTCGCGGCGCTGCCGTTGGGGGTCGAGACCCAGGACCGACACCGTGCCGCCGTGCGGCTTCCGGTAGCCCTCGCAGGTCTCCAGGGTGGTGGTCTTGCCGGCGCCGTTGGGCCCGAGCACGGCGGTGATCGTGTGTCGGTCGACCGTGAGGTCGAGCCCGTCCACGGCCACCTTGTCGCCGTAGCGCATCACCAGTCCGGTCACCTGCACGGCAGGGGAGGAGGCGGGCGAGTCGGGCACCTGCAGATTCTACGGACGCGCCTCCGCGGTGACCGAGGGCAGGCCCTTGAGATAGGCCGCCTGGCCCAGGTGCTGCACGCAGTCCCCGAGCAGACTGACCAGCCGGACGCCGGCGGTCACCGGCGGGTCCCAGTTGAAGTCGATGACGCGGCTGAGCTCATCGCCGTCGGCCCGCTCCACGTAGGCGAGGCTGAGCCGGTGCACCTCCTCCTGGTAGGCGACGAGCTCGGAGAGGTCCTCGATCCGGACGCGGTCCACGTCCTCGGAGGTGTGCCCGTAGCCGATGGCGTCCCGGTCGAACGGCAGGTCGAAGCGCTCTGCCCACCCCTGGTGCCAGACCTGGGCACCGCCGGTCAGGCCGGCGACGTGGTCGTCCTGCACCCGGGCGGTGTGCCACAGCAGCCAGGCGATCGGGTTCCCGACCCCGTCCGGACGCCGGTGAGCGGCCTCCGGCGTGAGATCGGACGCCACGTCGACGTAGAGGTCACGGATCCTGCCGAATTGGTCTCCGAGCAGCGCTGAGATGTCCATGATTCGAACATAGGGCCTGCGGTCGTCCAGGGGGAGTGCCCGAAGGGATGGAACGGCACAGACCAGGTTAGGTGAGCCTTATTTGAAAGCCCTGCACCAATAAGGGCACACTGACGTTGTGGAAATCAGCCAGCACGACCACCCGACGCGTCAGCGCGTCGTGCGGTCGATCCTGGTCAACGGACCTTCCACGGCAGCAGCGATGGCCGAACGGCTCGAGCTGACGCCCGCCGCAGTACGCCGCCACCTCGACCAGCTGATCGAGGACGGAGCGCTGGAGCAGCGCGAACCGCGCAGCACCGCAGTGCGGGGACGTGGCCGACCGGCCAAGGTCTTCGCGCTCACCGAGCACGGCCGTGACCTGTTCGACCAGCAGTACGACGACCTCGCCGTGCAGGCGATGCGGTTCCTGGCCGAGACCGGGGGCGAGGAGGCAGTGCGTGCCTTCGCCCAGAAGCGGGTCGAGTTCATCGAGACCAGCTTCGCCGGCATCGTCGAGGCCAACCCGGACCTGCGTCCGGTGGAGGCGCTCGCCCAGGTCTTCAGCGAGCAGGGCTATGCCGCAGCGGTCCGTGACCTGCCGGTGGGTGAGCAGCTGTGCCAGCAGCACTGCCCGGTGGCCCACGTGGCCCATGAGTTCCCCCAGCTGTGCGAGGCCGAGACCGAGGCCATCAGCCGGGTCCTCGGCCGTCACGTCCAGCGACTCGCGACCATCGCCCACGGCGACGGCGTGTGCACGACCTGTATCCCAGACCCCCAGAAGTCGACCGCAGAGAAGGTGGCCAAGTGACCTCGATCGAAGAGCTGAACCCGGAGCTGAAGGGCATTGGCCGCTACGAGTTCGGCTGGTCCGACAAGAACGACGTCGGCGCCACCGCCAAGCGTGGGCTGAGCGAAGACGTCGTCCGCAACATCTCCTCGCTCAAGAGCGAGCCGCAGTGGATGCTCGACCTGCGCCTGAAGGGCCTCAAGCTCTTCGGCCGCAAGCCGATGCCCAAGTGGGGCTCGGACCTCGGCGGCATCGACTTCGACAACATCAAGTACTTCGTGCGGTCCACCGAGAAGCAGGCCCAGACCTGGGACGACCTGCCCGAGGACATCAAGAACACCTACGACAAGCTCGGCATCCCCGAGGCCGAGAAGGCCCGCCTCGTCTCCGGCGTCGCCGCCCAGTACGAGTCCGAGGTCGTCTACCACGCGATCAACGAGGAGCTCGAGGCCCAGGGCGTGCTGTTCCTGGACACCGACACCGCGCTCAAGGAGCACCCGGAGATCTTCCAGGAGTACTTCGGCACCGTCATCCCCGTCGGTGACAACAAGTTCTCCGCACTCAACACCGCTGTGTGGTCGGGCGGCTCGTTCATCTACGTCCCCAAGGGCGTCCACGTCGAGATCCCGCTGCAGGCCTACTTCCGGATCAACACCGAGAACATGGGCCAGTTCGAGCGGACGCTGATCATCGCCGACGAGGACTCCTACGTGCACTACGTCGAGGGCTGCACGGCGCCGATCTACAGCTCCGACTCGCTGCACTCCGCAGTGGTCGAGATCATCGTGAAGAAGGGCGCCCGCGTCCGCTACACGACCATCCAGAACTGGTCGAACAACGTCTACAACCTCGTCACCAAGCGCGCGACCTGCGAGGCCGGGGCGACGATGGAGTGGGTGGACGGCAACATCGGGTCGAAGGTGACCATGAAGTACCCCGCCATCTACCTGATGGGCGAGCACGCCAAGGGCGAGACGCTCTCGATCGCGTTCGCGGGCGAGGGGCAGCACCAGGACGCCGGCGCCAAGATGGTGCACGCCGCACCCAACACGTCCAGCTCGATCCTGTCGAAGTCGGTGGCCCGCGGTGGTGGCCGTACGTCGTACCGCGGGCTGATCCAGATCAACGAGGGTGCCCACGGCTCGAAGAGCAACGTGCTGTGCGACGCGCTCCTGGTCGACCAGATCAGCCGCTCGGACACCTACCCCTACGTGGACATCCGCGAGGACGACGTGTCGATGGGCCACGAGGCGAGCGTCTCCAAGGTCTCCGACGACCAGCTGTTCTACCTGATGTCGCGCGGCATGGCCGAGGACGAGGCGATGGCGATGATCGTCCGCGGTTTCGTCGAGCCGATCGCCAAGGAGCTGCCGATGGAGTACGCCCTCGAGCTCAACCGCCTGATCGAGATGCAGATGGAGGGGGCTGTCGGGTGACCTTCGCCCCTCGGGGCGCCCGGGACGCCGCTGGACACAGCGGCGGCCCAACCACCCGCTCCACTCGCTCCTCGCTCCGCGGGGGCCAGTCCCATCCACGACCCGCCGGGCGGCGTCGGACCGGTCCCGCCGCGGCGCGCCCCGGATCACCCTAGAAAGCCAGGAAGCCAAGAGACTGTGACTGTTACCGAATCTGTGCGCGACGCGCTCGAGATGGGCCCCGACCGGGTGCTCAGCCACCTGCACCCCGAGGGCTCCTTCGACCTCGCCGACCACTCCGTGCCCACCGGCCGCGAGGAGGTGTGGCGCTTCACGCCGCTCAAGCGGCTGCGGGGCATCCACGCCGACGCGGCGCTCGACGGCGACGCCTTCGAGGTGGAGGTGCACGCCGCCCCCGGCGTGACCGCCGAGCGGGTCGGTGTCGACCACGAGTCGCGCGGCACGTCCGGCCTGGTCCCCCCGGACCGGGTCAGCGCGCGAGCCTGGCACGCGGCGCAGTCGCTGTTCCTGGTCGACGTGCCCGAGGAGCACACCGGCGCCGAGGCCACCACCGTCACCGTGACGGGCACCGGCAACGAGGTCGCCTCAGCCGGACACCTCGTGATTCGCGCCGGCGCCTTCTCCAGGTCCACGGTGGTGCTCCGCTTCGCCGGCACCGCGACGCTCGTGGAGAACGTCGAGATCATCGTCGGCGACAGTGCCGAGCTCACGGTCGTCACGGTGCAGGACTGGGCCGACGACGCCGTGCACCACTCCACCCAGCACGCTCGGGTCGGTCGCGACGCGACCCTGCGGCACGTGGCCGTCTCGTTCGGTGGCGACGTCGTACGCCACGACACCACCGCGGACTACGCCGGCCCTGGTGGCTCGGTCGAGATGCTCGGCATGTACTTCGCCGACGAGGGCCAGCACATCGAGCACCGTCTCTTCGTGGACCACAACGCTCCGCAGACCCGCAGCAACGTGGTCTACAAGGGTGCGCTGCAGGGCCAGGGAGCCCACGCCGTGTGGATCGGCAACGTGCTGATCCGCAAGGAGGCCGAAGGCATCGAGACCTACGAGGAGAACCGCAACCTGGTGCTCACCGACGGCTGCCAGGCCGACTCGGTGCCCAACCTGGAGATCGAGACCGGCGAGATCAAGGGGGCCGGGCACGCCTCGGCCACCGGCCGCTTCGACGACAACCAGCTGTTCTACCTGCGCTCGCGCGGGATCGAGGAGTCCGAGGCGCGCCGCCTGGTCGTGCACGGGTTCTTCAACGACCTGATCCGCAAGATCGGCGTCCCCGAGCTCGAGGAGCAGCTGGTCCTCACCGTGGAGACGGAGCTCGCCAAGAACGTCCGGAGGATCACCGGATGAGCTACCAGCGCGTGTGCGCCGTCTCCGAGCTGCCGGACAGCAGCCCGGTGCGCGTCGAGGTCGACGGCCTCGCGGTCGCGCTCGTCCGCCACGACAACGAGATCTTCGCCATCGAGGACGAGTGCAGCCACGCAGCTGTGCCGCTCTCCGACGGTGACGTCGAGGACTGCACGATCGAGTGCTTCCTGCACGGCTCGCGCTTCGACCTGCGCACCGGCAAGCCCACGGGACTCCCGGCCACCGAGCCGGTCCCGGTCTTCCCCGTGAAGGTCGACGGCGACGACGTACTGATCGACATCGACTCGCCCCTCGCGGGCTGACCACCACAGACTCAACGATTCAAGGAGCAAGCATGGCAACGCTGGAGATCAAGGACCTGCACGTCGCGGTCGCGGCATCCGACGAGGACGGGGGCTCCGAGGGCTTCAAGGAGATCCTCAAGGGCGTCAACCTGACGATCAGGGACGGCGAGACCCACGCGATCATGGGACCCAACGGCTCGGGCAAGTCCACCCTGGCCTACTCGATCGCCGGGCACCCGAAGTACACCGTCACCCGGGGCTCGATCACGCTGGACGGCGTCGACGTGCTCGCGATGAGCGTCGACGAGCGGGCGCGCGCGGGGCTGTTCCTCGCGATGCAGTACCCCGTCGAGGTGCCGGGCGTCTCGGTGTCCAACTTCCTGCGGACGGCCAAGACCGCCATCGACGGAGAGGCGCCCAAGCTGCGTCACTGGGTCAAGGACGTCAACGAGGCGATGGACCGGGTCAGCATGGACAAGGCCTTCGCCACCCGCAACGTCAACGAGGGGTTCTCCGGCGGCGAGAAGAAGCGCCACGAGATCGTGCAGCTCGAGCTGCTCGACCCCAAGGTCGCTGTGCTCGACGAGACCGACTCCGGCCTCGACATCGACGCGCTGAAGATCGTCTCCGAGGGCGTGAACCGGTTCAAGGCGAAGGGCGACAAGGGTGTCCTGCTGATCACCCACTACACCCGGATCCTGCGCTACATCACCCCCGACTTCGTGCACGTCTTCGTCAACGGTCGCATGGTCGAGGAGGGTGGCCCGGAGCTCGCGGACCAGCTCGAGGCCGAGGGCTACGACAAGTACGCAACGGCTGCGGTCTGACCATGTCCGACCTGACTGCCTTCACCGGTCTGCTGCCCGGGCTGGACGTCATCCGCAAGGACTTCCCCATCCTCGGGCGTCGGCTCAGCGGAGGCTTCCCGCTGGTCTACCTCGACAGCGCCAACACCTCGCAGAAGCCGCAGGTGGTGATCGACTCGATGGTCGACCACCTCGAGCGGCACAACGCGAACGTCGCGCGCGCCATGCACCAGCTCGGTGCCGAGTCCTCGGCCGCGTTCGAGGAGGCCCGGGACAAGGTGGCGGCGTTCATCAACGCGCCGTCGCGGGACGAGGTCATCTTCACCAAGAACGCCTCCGAGGCCCTGAACCTGGTGGCCAACACGATGGCGTGGTCCGGTCCGCTCGAGGTCACCGCGGGTGACCGCGTGGTGATCACCGAGATGGAGCACCACTCCAACATCGTGCCGTGGCAGCTGCTCACCGAGCGCAAGGGCGCGGAGCTGCGCTGGTTCGGGCTGACCGACGACGGCCAGCTCGACCTGTCGAACATCGACGAGGTGATCACCCCGAACACCAAGGTGGTCGCGCTGACGTGGGTCTCCAACATGCTCGGCACGATCAACCCCGTCGCCGAGATCGCCCGTCGTGCCCACGAGGTGGGCGCGCTGGTGGTCGTCGACGCCAGCCAGGCGGCTCCGCAGCTCCCGGTGGACGTGCAGGCGATCGACGCCGACTTCCTCGCCTTCACCGGGCACAAGGTCACCGGACCCACCGGGATCGGCGTGCTCTGGGGCAAGGCCGACCTGCTGGGTCAGCTGCCGCCGTTCCTCGGTGGCGGCGAGATGATCGCGACCGTGTCGATGGAGAAGTCGACCTACGCCGGGATCCCGCACCGGTTCGAGGCAGGCACCCCGCCGATCGTCGAGGCCGTGGGCCTCGGTGCCGCCGTGGACTACCTCACCGAGATCGGCCTGGAGAACATCCACCGCCACGAGCAGGCCGTCACCGGCTACCTGCTGGAGGGTCTGGCCAGCGTCGGTGGGGTCACCGTGCTGGGTCCGCTCGACCCCACGATGCGGGGCGGAGCCGTGTCCTTCGAGCTCGACGGCGTGCACCCCCACGACGTCGCGCAGCTGCTCGACAGCCGGGGGATCGCGGTCCGGGCCGGGCACCACTGCGCGAAGCCGGCGCACAAGAGGTTCGGCGTCCAGAGCTCGACCCGCGCCTCGTCGTACCTCTACACGACGCCGCAGGAGATCGACGCCCTGATCGAGGGGCTGAACCACACCAAGTCCTACTTCAAGGTGGCCTGAATGGACCTCGACTCCCTCTACCAGGAGATCATCCTCGACCACTACCGCAGCCCGCTCAACGCGGGCCTTCGGGAGCCGTTCGAGGCTGAGGTGCACCACGTCAACCCCACCTGCGGTGACGAGCTCACCCTTCGCGTGCACCTCGAGGGTGAGCCCGGCAGCGAGACCGTCGGTGATGTCTCCTACGACGCCGAGGGCTGCTCGATCAGCCAGGCGGCCACCTCGGTGATGACCGACCTGGTCATCGGCCAGCCGGTCGCGCAGGCGTTCGAGACGTTGGACGCGTTCGTCGCACTGATGCACGGTCGTGGCAACGTGGAACCCGACGAGGAGGTCCTCGAGGACGCGATCGCGTTCGCCGGGGTCGCCAAGTTCCCCGCCCGGATCAAGTGCGCCCTGCTCTCCTGGATGGCGTTCAAGGACGCCACTGCCCAGGTTCTTTCCCACGAGGTCGTTTCCAAGGAGGACTCATGACCGACACGCAGCACGACAACACCGACCTCCCCGAGGTGCCCGAGGCCACCGGTGGCGGCACTGCCACTGCCACCAAGGACGACGTCTTCGAGGCGATGAAGGACGTCGTCGACCCCGAGCTGGGGATCAACGTGGTCGACCTGGGTCTCGTCTACGACGTGCACATCGACGAGCACTCGAACGCGGTGCTCGACATGACGCTCACCTCGGCGGCGTGCCCCCTCACCGACGTGATCCAGGACCAGACGAACTCCGCGCTGGAGGGTCTCGTCGGCGACGTGACCATCAACTGGGTGTGGATGCCGCCGTGGGGCCCCGACAAGATCACCGACGACGGCCGCGAGCAGCTGCGGGCCCTGGGGTTCAACGTCTGATCACGTACGGTGCCGGGGTGGATGACTCCGAGCCGCTCGAGCGCCTGCACCGCCCGTCGGGTGAGCTGAAGCCGAGATGACCGACGTCCTCGTGCCGGTGGCGCGGCTGCCCCGCTGGGTGCAGAACTTCGCCGGGCGACACGGCGACCCCGTGCTCGGTGTCCGGTCCGGGGCCTTGACCGGTGTCGCCCCGGACGGGAGCACATTCGAGGCGCGTCCCCCGTTCGCCAGGTCGTACGACGGACCACCCGATCCGGCGCTCTTCGCCGACTCCTGCGCTCCGCCGGCCCTGTGGGGCGTCCTGCTGGTCCGGAAGGGCGGGTTCGCCGTCGCACGGCTGGCCGGAGAGCGCACCGTCGAGTCCAAGGTCGGCCAGCGGCACGTGCAGGGCCGGACGAAGGCCGGCGGCCAGAGCCAGCAACGGTTCGCACGGCGCCGGGACAACCAGGCCCGGGCGGCCTACGAGGCGGCAGCCGGCCACGCGCACCGGATCCTCACCGGGACACTTTCCGCCCTGGTCTGCGGTGGTGACCGGGTGGCCGTCGAGCAGGTGCTGCAGGACCAGCGGCTGCGGCACCTCGAGTCCCTCCGGGTCGAGCCGTGGCTCGCCGTGCCCGATCCGCGACGGGGCGTGCTCGAGCAGGCAGTCGCCGACGGCAGCGCCGTCGCTGTCACCGTGACCGACGCGCCCTGAACGGGTCCCCGAGCCCACCCCGGCCGGCACTGCCACACTGGGCGACATGACGACGCTCGTGCTCACGATGATCGGCAACGACCGCTCCGGCCTGGTGGACACGCTCTCCGGCGCAGTGCTCACCCACGGCGGCAGCTGGCACCACAGCCACATGTCGCACCTCGCCGGGAAGTTCGCCGGGATCGTGGTCGTGACCGTGCCTGACAACCGCACCGACGGCTTCCTCGCCGACCTCGAGCCGCTCAAGGCCGAGGGACTGCTGGACGTCACGGCCGAGGTCGCTCCGGGGGAGAGCGACCAGGTCGAGGGCACCCTGCTCTCGCTCCACCTGGTGGGCCACGACCGACCGGGGATCGTCCACGAGGTCTCCCACGCGCTGGCGCGCCACCGCGTGAGCATCCAGGAGATGGAGACGACCACCATGAGCGCGCCCATGTCGGCGGATCCGCTCTTCGAGGTGAACGCGGTGCTGACCGCCCCTCCGGAGCTGTCGCTCGACTCGCTGCGCGACTCGCTCGAGCAGCTGGCCGGCGAGCTGATGGTGGACATCGACCTCAAGCCCGAGAGCGTCTGAAAGCCGCCTCAGCACCGATCAGTCGGTAGGGTCATGACGTCCTCGCTGGGTCGGGGTCGGTCGTGCGCATCGTGCGCAGTCGTACCCAGCGACGTCGTGGCCAACCTCGCGGAACGCCCTGCTCTGTCAGGATGGCCGTGACCAACGCCTCAGTGGACCGACGGGAGCAGCCATGTGGCAGCCCGAGCCTGCGTGGCAGCCCCTTCGGGGGGCGGGGGGCCCGGCCTCCGCCGGCCTCTGGCTGGCCGTGGCCGGTGGGGACCGCTGGGTGGTGAAGCGGTTGACGGCGCCGGAGCCGCGCTCGCGGGCACACACCGACCCGACCTACGTGGGGTACTGGCGTCGTGAGGTCGAGATCGCTCTCGACCCGGGGCCCGTCGACGGCCCGGGGCTGGTCCCCCCGGAGTTCGGTCCCGTGGAGGAGGACGACGAGGGGGTCACGATCTGGACCCGCGAGGAGGAGGGGACACCGCCGTCGGGGTTGTTCGTCGCCCGGGCGCTCGGCCGTTTCGCCGGGGCCGTCCACACCACCCCCCACTGGGCGACCCGTCGACTCCTGGCCGACCGGCTCGAGATGGCCGAGGACCGTGGCGGATGGCCGACCCTCGCGCGGACGACCCTGGCCGACGTCGCCGAGCGGCTCTGGCAGCGCAGGGGCCACTGGCTGGCGCGCTGCGGCGACCTCCCTGTCGGGCGGCTCCACGGCGACGCCGTGCCGGCCAACTTCTCCTCGACCAGGGGAGAGGCTGTCGTCGCGCTCGACTGGCAGTGTGCCGGCGTCGGCCCGATCGGCAGCGACCTCGGCTACTACGCGCTGTCGAGCCGCGAGGAGTTCGACGTGCTGGCCGACTCGTTCATCGACGGTGCCGGGCCGGGCGCGGACCGGGAGGGGATCCTGCTGGCCGCGCGGGTCACCGCGGTGTACACCGTGCTCGCCCGGGCCGAGTGGGCCCTGGCCCAGGCCGCCAGGGGCGAAGGCGCCCTGGCGGGCAAGTACCGCCACCCTGCGGTGGCTCCGCACCTGCGTGCCCTGCAGCGGCAGTTCCCGCAGATCGAGCACCTTGTCGGCTGAGCCCGCAATGACCCGATCTGGGCATTGACGTTCCTCATCTCGTGACGTCACGCTCGGTGAGTGCGTCGACTCCTGCTGGTCACCCTGTCGGTCCTGCTCCTGGGCAGCGGCTGTGGTTCCTCGGGATCCACCCCTGGGTCCGCGGACGGGAAGGCGGGAGACGCGAAGACGGGCGGCGTCACGCCGCAGCCCTCGGACGGGGCATCGAACCCCCCGGGCGTCACCTACTTCACCCAGACCGAGTCGGACTCGATCAACGCCATCGCCGGCAAGGCCACGCAGGCGGGCGCCAAGGCTGTGGACGACAAGCAGGTGCAAGCCTGCAACAAGGCAGCGGAGCGGGGACCAGGGCCCTACCGGACGTGCCTGCACGCGTTGCTCGAGCCGGTCGCGAGTGCTCTGGGCGACCTCGCGGCCGAGTTCGGCCGTCTGGCCGGCCGGGAGTTCCCCCCGGAGTGCGTCACCTCGCTGGGCGAGGCGCAGGTGACCTTCACCGGGCTCAGTAGCAGGGTGGCGGAGATCCTGGGGCGCTTCGACAGCGAGGACACCAAGGCGCAGAACCGGGCCGCGCGGACCTACTACAAGAGCCTGGAGGAGGTGAGTGGAGGGTTCACCAAGCCGTTCCAGGAGATGACCCAGGCCTGCTACTCGCCCCAGGACCTGGCCAGCATCAACGCCTCGCCCAGCGCGAGCCCCGGCCCCTAGCCGGCACGTCTCAGACGGTCACCACGGGCTCACCGGCCAGCAGGTCGGCCACCGGGCCGCGGACCTCGTCCCCGAGCAGTGTGGCCCGCACGAAGTCGGCCGCGGCGCCCTCGAAGACGCCCCGGTGCCGGAGCATCGCGTGCCTGCCCCCGTTCACCCGGAGGTAGCCCACCCGACCGGTCCCGGCCAGCTTGCGGATCAGCTCCTCGGAGCGCACCGGCTCGGCGACCCGGTCGTCGGTGCCGTGCACGACGAGCGCAGGGCGTCCCCCCAGGTCGACCCGGTCCCGGGCGTGGATCCAGGGGTTCAGCGCCACGACACTGCGCACCTCCGCGTGATCGGCTCCGAGCAAGGCCGCCCGACCCCCCAGCGAGTGCCCGACCAGGGAGGTCGGCAGGTCGCCGAAGCGCTCGCGCAGCTCGCCGAGCGCCCAGGTGACGTCATCGACCGGCGTGTGTGCGCGCTCCCAACCGCGGGTCGAGTTCAGCAGCCGGAGAACGGCGAGCCGTCCATCGCCCGCGCGGGCGATCCGGTGCGCGATCGGAACCATGCGGAGCACCGAGAGCTGCGTCGCGCTCACCAGTGCCCGCTCGCGACGAGCCGCTCCGCCGTGGAGCACCACGACGACACCCTCGGGTCGACGTGGGGCCCGGGTCGTGATCAGGCGGGCTGCGACGGTCATGGGTGGCTCCTCGGGGCGGACGTGGCAGGCCTCGTCCTGCTCGCACCATGATGGTGCACGGCTCCAAGGCTCACAGCGCGGGCAGCCAGTCCGGTGACTTGCTGCGGAACTCGGCCACGTTCAGGAGCGCCGCCCCAGCGGGGACCTTGCCGAGCACCGGCACGCCGGTCAGGAGCGGCAGGTCGAGCAGGTTCTGCTCCGTGGCGAGGTCAGGCTCCGCCGGCCAGGAGCCGATCACCGTGCCCAGCACGCGCAGACTGCGGGACTCGATCGCGCGGACGGTGAGTGCCGAGTGGTTCAGGGTGCCCAGGCCACCCCGGGCCACCACCACGAAGCCCACGTCGTGGCCCGACAGCCGCACGCGGTCCGCGAGGTCGAGCAGGTTCCAGGAGTGGCCGAGGTTGACCAGCACCCCGCCCGCGCCCTCGACCAGGGTGAGGTCGTGCCCCCGGGCGGCTGCGTCGACGAGGCCGGTCTGCGTCTCCAGGTCGGGCAGCTCCATCCCGGCGACGCGCGCGGCGGCGTCGGGTGCGAGCGGGTCGGGCAGACGGACTCCCTCGTAGCAGGAGACGGCTCCCGCCAGGCGGCGTACCTCGGCCAGGTCGCCGTCCTGGTCGGGCAGGACCCCGGTCTGGGCCGGCTTCACGACGGCGACGCGCTGTCCCCGGGACAGGCGGGTGGCGGCGAGGGCGGCCGTGGCCACGGTCTTGCCCACGCCGGTGTCGGTGCCGGTGACGAACAGCACCGTCACAGCAGGCTCACCAGCACCTCGACGGCTCGGCCGACCTCGTCGTCGCTCAGGTGGGCGTGCGCGGTGAGTCTCAGCCGGGAGATGCCGTCGGGGGTCGAGGGAGGTCGGAAGCAGCCGATGCGTACGCCGGCCAGCGCGGCCTTCTCGACGGCGGCCAGTGCCTCGAGCGGTCCGGGCATCGGGACCGCCAGCACGGCGCCGGCAGGTGGCTCGATGCCACAGGCCTCCGCGAGCAGCCGCGCCACCTCGCACACCCGGACGGCGCGCTCGGGCTCGGAGGCGAGCACGCCCAGGGCAGCCAGGGCCGAGCCGGCCGGGGCGGGGGCGAGGCCGGTGTCGTAGATGAACGGCCGGGCGCGGTTCACCAGGTGCTCGCGGACCGCGGGGGAGGACAGCACCGCTCCTCCCTGCGCGCCCAGCGACTTGCTCAGCGTCAGGGTGGCCACCACATCGGTGCGGTCGGACAGCTGGGCCGCGTGCAGCAGGCCGCGGCCGCCCTCGCCGGCCACGCCCAGTGCGTGCGCCTCGTCAGCGACCAGGACGGCGCCGCGCGCTGCGCACACCTCGGCCAGGGCTGCCACCGGCGCCGCGTCACCGAGGACCGAGTAGATCGTCTCGACCAGCACCATCGCCCGGGTCTGGCTGCGACCTGCCAGGGCGGCATCGACCGCGGCCACGTCGTTGTGCGGCACGACCTGCACGGCCGCCCGGGCCAGCCGGCAGCCGTCGATCATGGAGGCGTGCACGTGGGCGTCCGAGACCACGAGGGTGTCGGCGTCCGCGAGCGCGGAGATGACGGAGAGGTTGGCGTGGTAGCCGGTCGAGAACACCAACGCGGCGGGGAAGCCGGTGAACGCTGCCAGTCCGGCCTCGAGCCGGTCGTGGATGGGCATGGTGCCCGTGACCAGCCGTGAGGCGCCGGCACCGGCGCCGAGGTCCCGCAGTGCCGTGACGCCACCCTCGACGACCGCCTGGTGCCGGGAGAGCCCGAGGTAGTCGTTGCCGGCTAGGTCGATCGTGCCCTCGTCGGGATGGCGGGTGACCAGTCGACGGGTCAGGCCGACGCGTGCGCGCTCCTGCTCCTCGGCCAGCAGCCAGTCGTCGAACGCGGTCATCGGGTGCTCCTGCTCATCCGTGGACCTCCGCCACCGCACCGACCAGCGCATCGGTGATCGTGGCGACGTCGGCGGTGGTGGTCACGTAGGGGGGCATCGTGTAGACGAGGTTGCGGAACGGGCGCACCCACACGCCGCGCTCCAGGGCGGCCTCGGTCACCCGCGCGACGTCGACCGGCTGGTCGAGCTCGATCACCCCGACGGCGCCGATCGTGCGGACCTCGACGACCGACCCCAGCTCCCTGGCCGGCGCCAGACCGGTGCCGAGCTCCCGGCCGATCCGCTCCACGAGACCGGCGGCGTCGCGGTGCTCGAGCAGGTCGAGGTTGGCGCTCGCGATCGCGCACGCGAGCGGGTTGGCCATGAAGGTGGGGCCGTGCATCATCGCCCCGGCGGGGGAGTCGCTGACCCGCCGGGCCACGTCGGCGGTGCACAGGACGGCAGCCAGCGTGAGGTAGCCACCGGTGAGCGCCTTGCCGACGCAGACGATGTCGGGGCGCTCGGTGCCGTGCAGCCCGGCGAACGCGGGTCCGGTGCGCCAGAAGCCGGTGGCGATCTCGTCGTGGATGACCAGGGCGCCGTGCTCCCGGGCGAGACGGGCCAGGAAGTCAGCACACCGGCCGGGGTAGACCCACATGCCTCCGGCTCCCTGGAGCACGGGCTCGATGATCACTGCCGCGATCTCGTCGGCATGCCGTTCGTAGAGCGCGCGCGTCTCGGCCTCCCACACGAGCACCTCGGGGTCGTCCGCCGTTCGGTGCAGACCCCCGGGTGGGCGGGGTGCGAAGACGTGCTCGGGCACCAGCCCGCCGTACATCGAGTGCATGCCGCCGTCGGGGTCGCACACGCTCATGGGGGAGAACGTGTCGCCGTGGTAGCCGCCGCGGATCGTGAACATCCGGGTGCGCTGCAACCCGGCACCCGGCGTGGCGCCGGCGTGGGCCTGCCACGCCATCTTCATGGCGACCTCGACCGAGACGGACCCGGAGTCGGCGAGGAAGACGTGCTCGAGGCCGATCAGGTCGACCAGACGGCGTCCCAGCTCGACGGCCGGGCGGTGCGTGAGGCCCCCGAACATCACGTGCGACATCCGGGACAGCTGGTCGGCGGCGGCGGCATCGAGCTCGGGGACGGTGTAGCCGTTGACGGCGCACCACCACGAGGACATCGCGTCGACGACCTCCACGAGCTCCCCCGACCGCGGGCCGGTCGAGCTGCGCAGCCTCAGGCGTACGCCGCTCGCGGACTCGACCTCCCGGACGGCGGTGGGCGACGTCGCGGACGAGTAGGGATGCCACAGGTGCGCGCGGTCCCAGTCGAGCAGTGCCGGCTGCTCAGCCACCGGTGGTGGTCCCGTGCTCGACGCACGTGGCCGTCCACGTGCGCGGGGTCACCTGCACCACCATCCGTCGGCGGCAGCTGGCGCAGAACCGGGGAGGCTCGAGCTCGAGGCGCGCCGAGCACGCGTCGTGGGAGCCTGCCGCGAGCTCCCCACCGCAGTGCCCGCAGAAGCCCTGATCGGTGGCCATGGGCTCAGATCGACTCACTCAACGCCTTGATCGGCATCTTCAGGTCGGTGAGCAGCGCCAGGTCGTCCTCGGGGTCGCGGCCCAGGGTGGTCAGGTAGTTGCCCACGATGACCGCGTTGATGCCGCCCAGCAGCCCCTCGCGGGTGCCGAGGTCGCCCAGGGTGAGCTCGCGACCGCCGGCGTAGCGCAGGATCGTGCGAGGCAGGGCCAGCCGGAACGCCGCGATGGTGCGCAGCGCGTCCTTGCTGTCCATCAGGGGAAGGTCGCCGAACGGCGTGCCCGGTCGGGGGTTGAGGAAGTTCAGCGGGACCTCGTCCGGCTGCAGCTCACCGAGCTGGGCGGCGAGCTCGGCCCGCTGCTCGACGGTCTCACCCATGCCGACCAGGCAACCGCAGCACAGCTCCATCCCCGAGGCGCGCACCATCTCGCAGGTGTCCCAGCGCTCCTCCCAGGAGTGCGTGGTCACCACCTGGGGGAAGTAGGAGCGCGCGGTCTCGAGGTTGTGGTTGTAGCGGTGGATGCCCATGTCCACCAGGTCGTCGACCTGCTCCTGGGTGAGCATCCCCAACGAGGCTGCGACCTCGATGTCGACCGCCTCCTTGATCGCCTTGACCCCGGCACGCATCTGGGTCATCAGGCGCTCGTCGGGACCGCGCACGGCAGCGACGATGCAGAACTCGCTCGCGCCGGTGGCGGCCGTCTGCTCGGCGGCCTTGACCAGCTCGGGGATGTTCAGCCACACCGAGCGGACGGGGGAGGTGAACTGGCCGCTCTGGCTGCAGAAGTGACAGTCCTCGGGGCAGCCCCCCGTCTTGATCGACACGATCCCCTCGACCTCGACCTCGGGCCCGCACCACTTCATCCGGACGTCGTGGGCGAGCGCCAGGAGGTCGGGGAGGAGCTCGTCGGAGGACGTCAGCACCGTGAGGATCTGGGCCTCCTCCAGCGGGACCCCACGCTCGAGCACCTGCTCCCGGAGGTCCGCCAGCAGTGCGGCGTCGGTGGGGTTGGACTCGGTGTGCACAGACATGGGAGTCATTGTGGCCCACGGCACGGTGAGCGCCGCGACGTGGGGGATTACTGGACGGTCACCTCGCCCGCGGGTGCCTCAGAGGCTGCCGGCCGAGAACGTGTCGCAGCTCTCGAGGCTGCGCTGGGACATCCCCCGGTTGAACCAGCGCACCCGCTGCTCGGCCGACCCGTGGGTGAACGAGTCGGTGTCGACACGGCCCGAGCTCCGCTTCTGGATCCGGTCGTCGCCGACCGCCTGCGCGGCGTCGATCGCCCGGCGGACGTCCTGCTCGGTCAGGTCCGAGATGATCGTCTGCCCCTGGCTGTCCGTGGTCTGCTGCGCACCTGCCGCCCACATCCCTGCGAGGCAGTCCGCCATCAGCTCGACCCGGACGGCGTCGCTGCGCGGGCCCTGCCGGTCGCGGATCCGGCCCAGGATCCCGAGCTGGTCCTCCACGTGGTGGCCGTACTCGTGCGCGATCACGTAGCCGATCGCGAACGGGCCGCCCTCCGCGCCGAGCCGTCCCTCGAGCATGTCGTCGAAGAACGTGGTGTCGAGGTAGACCAGCTGGTCGTTGGGGCAGTAGAACGGCCCCATCTCCGCACTGGCGCGCCCGCACGCGGAGTCGGTCGAGCCCTGGAAACGCACGGTCTGGACGACGTCGTACTGCTCGCCCGCCTGCTCGGGGAGGGTCCTGCTCCAGTACTCCTGGACCGAGTTGGTGAACAGGTCGGTCGCGCAGGCGTCCGAGGCGTTGGCGTCGGTGCCGGTCCGGCACTGGCTCGCCGTGGCGCCGGAGCCGTCGCCGCCCGTGTCGATTCCCGGCATGCTCAGGTCGGTGAACTGGGTGAGCACCACGAACAGGACCGCGACCACGACCGTGCCGAGGCCGACCTTGCCGCCACCCCCGCCGGGGAGCGGCAGCCGCATCCCGGAGCCCCGGCCGCCGCCCGAGCGCGCCTGGATCTGGCTCCGGTCGATCCTCGCCCGTGGGTTGAAGCGCATCGATGTCCCTTTCGCCCGGGTGGCCTCGTAGACTAGCCAGCACCGGCACTGGGGGTACCCCCCGGACCCGCCCCCATGAGGCGGCGTCGCCACCTTCTTTGGAAAGCCTGTCTTGATCACTGTCTCCAAGCTCGATGTCCGCGCCGGCGCGCGCCTGCTGATGGGCGACGTGTCCTTCCGGATCGCCGCCGGCGACCGGATCGGCCTCGTCGGCCGCAACGGAGCGGGGAAGACCACGCTCACCAAGATCCTGGCCGGCGAGGCATTGCCCGCCAGCGGCTCCGTGACGTCGTCGGGGTCCATCGGCTACCTGCCCCAGGACCCGCGCACCGGTGACCCCGAGGTGCTCTCCCGCGACCGGATCCTCTCGGCGCGTGGCCTGGACACCGTCGTACGCCGGCTCCGCGAGGCGGAGACCGACATGGGCAGCGACGACGACTACATCCGTGACCGGGCGATGCAGCGCTACGAGAAGGCCGAGGCTGCGCTGCATGCCGCCGGCGGCTACGCGGCCGAGGCCGAGGCCGCCCAGATCGCCTCCTCGATCGGCATCGCCGACCGGCTGATGGACCAGCCTCTGCGCACGCTCTCCGGCGGTCAACGCCGTCGTGTCGAGCTCGCCCGGATCCTGTTCTCCGGCGCGGAGACGCTGCTGCTCGACGAGCCCACCAACCACCTCGACGCCGACTCGATCGTCTGGCTGCGGGACTTCCTCCGCAACCACAAGGGTGGCCTGGTGGTCATCTCCCACGACGTCGAGCTCCTCGACGCCTGCGTCAACCGGGTGCTCCACCTCGACGCCAACCGGGCCACGATCGACATCTACAACATCGGCTGGAAGGCCTACCTCGCGCAGCGCGAGACCGACGAGAAGCGTCGCAAGCGCGAGCGGATGAACGCCGAGAGCAAGGCGAAGACGCTCACGGACCAGGCGAACAAGATGCGCGCCAAGGCCACCAAGGCCCAGGCGGCCCAGTCGATGCTCAAGCGCGCGGAGAAGCTGATGGAGGGCATCGAGGGCGAGCGCAAGGCCGACCGCGTCGCCCGGATCAAGTTCCCCGCGCCCGCACCGTGCGGCAAGACGCCACTGACGGCCAGCGGGCTGTCGAAGACCTACGGGTCGCTCGAGGTGTTCACCGACGTCGACCTTGCCATCGACAAGGGCAGCAGGGTCGTCATCCTCGGCCTCAACGGTGCCGGCAAGACCACGCTGCTGCGGATCCTGGCCGGGGTCGACCGGGCCGACACCGGGCAGGTGGAGCCGGGACACGGGCTCAAGATCGGCTACTACGCGCAGGAGCACGAGACCCTCGACGGCTCGATGACCGTGCTGCAGAACCTGCACGCGGCCGCACCGCAGCTCACCGACACCGAGGCCCGGTCCGTGCTGGGGTCCTTCCTGTTCTCCGGGGATGACGCCACCAAGCCCGCGCACGTGCTCTCCGGCGGTGAGAAGACCCGGCTCGCGCTGTCGATCCTGGTGGTCTCCAGCGCCAACGTCCTGCTTCTGGACGAGCCGACGAACAACCTGGACCCCGCCTCCCGCGAGGAGGTGCTCGGCGCGATCAGGGCGTACGCCGGGGCCATCGTGCTGGTGACCCACGACGAGGGGGCCGTGCACGCCCTCGAGCCGGACCGGGTGCTGATCCTGCCCGACGGCGTCGAGGACCACTGGACCCCGGACTACGCGGACCTCATCTCCCTGGCCTGAGGTCGAGCGGCCCGACAGGTCAGACGCGGTCCAGGAACGAGCCGATCGCCGTGTCGTAGGCCTCGGGGCCGTGGTTCCACGAGCGGACGTGCTCGACGCCTGGGAGCTCGACCAGTGTGACCAGGTCAGGGTGGTCCGCGGCCAGCTCACGGCTGGTCGCGATCGGCACCGTGGTGTCGGCGGTCCCGTGGAACAGGAGCGTGGGGACGCTCAGCCACGACGAGCGGTCCAGGTAGTCCACGGCGCCCCAGTCGATGTCGAACCTGACGGACGCGAGGTGCAGGGCGGTCCAGGTCAACGCCTCCCGCGCGGGTCCGGGGAGGGGCAGGTCGAGCTGCTCTGCGCCGAAGCGCACCGTCTCGGCGAAGTCGAGCATCGGGGCGTCCAGGATCAGCCCGACGACCTCGGGTGCCGTGGTGGAGGGTTCGCGGCGTTGCAGGTAGGAGGCGATGATCCCGCCGCCCATGCTGTCACCGCCGAGCACCACCTGCTCGGCGCCCTGGTTGGCGGCGTAGGCGATCGCGCCCTCCAGGTCACGCCACTCCGTCCTGCCGTACTGGTAGTAGCCGGAAGGGTCTCGCGGCAGGCCGACGTCGTTGCGGTAGCTGATGTCCAGCGTGGGCAGGCCCCTCGCCACGGTGCTCAGCGCCATCCGGTACATCTCGGTCCGGGTGCCACCCTTGCCGTGCACCAGGATCGCCCACCGCTTCTGCTCGACGTCCTTGCCGGGGACGTACCAGGCCGGGAACTCGCCGGCCGGGGAGGTGTAGGCGACCTCGGTAGCCCGCGGTCCCAGCGAGTGGTCCGGGTCGTCGGGAAAGGCTCCCAGCTCCAGGCTCGCTGGTGTGTCCTGCTCCGGGGACGCCCCGGTGAGCACCTCGAACCGGCGGACGACCTCGCCCTCCTCCCGGGCTACGACAGGACCGGAGACCTGCCCGTAGCCACCGGACCACTCCACGCCGTAGGTCGACGGTGCCGTGATCATCCTCATCTCCACGGCGTCCTCCGACCTGATCGCCACGGTGCCGTCCGACGAGGGGGTGAGGGCCAGGTCCTTGACGACCGCGTACTCCTTGACCTCCAGTCCGTCCGCATGGATCAGGGAGGAGAAGTACCACCCGCCGCCACCGAAGAGCACCAGCGCCAGGAGGACCAGCAGCACCAGGGCACGCCGGAGCATCCGGCCCCGGGGCCGCGCGTCGGAGGTCTCGGTGTCCTCGGTGGGGCTCATCGCGTCAGTCAACACGGTGCTCAGCCTAGAGTTCGGATCATGGCACTTCCTCCCACCGCCGAGCTGAGCGCCGCGGGCCTGGCGGTCTCGGTGATCGGACCGGTCCTGACCGTCACGCTCGACAGGCCGGAGCGCCGCAACAGCCAGACCCCGCGGATGTGGCATGCCCTGGCGGCGATCGGAGCAGAGCTGCCCGACGACGTGCGTGTGGTGGTGGTCCGGGGGGCGGGCGACTGCTTCTCGGCCGGCATCGACACCCGCCTCCTCGGCCCGGACGGCGTCGAGGGCGAGGAGTCCGTGCACGAGCTGATGTCGGCGGGCGACGACGACGTGCTGGCCGCCATCGACGGCTTCCAGCAGGGTTTCACCTGGCTGGCCGACCCGCAGGTCGTCTCGGTCGCTGCCGTGCACGGCTACGCGATCGGCGCCGGGTTCCAGCTCGCGCTGGCGTGCGACCTGCGGGTGGTCGCCGATGACGCCTCGTTCTGCATGAAGGAGCCGGCCCTCGGCCTGGTGCCGGACCTGGCGGGAACAAAACCACTGGTGGACCTTGTTGGCTATGCGCGGGCACTGGAGATCTGTGCGACCGCGAGGTTCGTCGACGCTGTCGAGGCCAGAGAGCTGGGCCTCGCCACCGCCGTCGTTCCTCGGGCCGAGCTCGAGGCCACCACCTCGGACCTGGTCGCGGCTCTCGTGGACACGAGTGCCGGCGCCGTGCGGGAGACGAAGGCGCTCCTGCAGGGGGCTGGTGCACGAGACCTCGACGGGCAGCGACTGGCAGAACGCCAGGCGCAGCTCCGCCGGTTCCGCGCACTCGCCGGGTCCGCCCGGCTCTAGGAAAGGGGGCGCCGATGAGCTCCATGCACCCCGGCATGCTGATGCGTTCGATGCGCCGCGACCCGTCGGTCGTCGAGCAGAAGCTGACTCGAGAGACGGTGCGTCGGGTCGCAGGCTTTGCCGTCCCGCACAAGCGGCTGATCGCCGGCTTCCTCGTCTTCGTCGTCCTCGACGCAGGCCTCGTGGTGGCGAACCCGTTGCTGGTCAAGCACCTGCTCGACGACGGAGTGCTCCAGGGCAACACCGGCCTCGTGGTCGTGCTCGCCCTGGCCATGGCGGGGGTCGCGGTCCTCGACGCGTTGCTCGGCGTCGGATCGGGCTACCTGTCCTCCCGGATCGGCGAGAGCCTGATCTTCGACCTGCGCACCAAGGTGTTCGCCCACGTGCAGCGGATGTCGCTGGCGTTCTTCACCCGCACCCAGACCGGCGCCCTCGTCTCCCGGCTCAACAACGACGTCATCGGGGCGCAGCGTGCCTTCACCTCGACCCTGTCGAGCACGGTGTCCAACGCGATCAGCGTGGTCGTCGTCGGCATCACCATGCTGGCGCTGAGCTGGCAGATCACGCTTGCCTGCCTGGCACTGTTCCCGTTGCTGCTGATCGCCTCGCGATGGGTGGGCCAGCGCATCAGCGGCCTCACGCGCAACCAGATGGACGGCAACGCCGACCTGGGCAACATGATGACCGAGCGCTTCAACGTGGGTGGCGCGCTGCTGCTCAAGCTCTTCGGTCGCCGCGAGGAGGAGGACGCGAAGTACGCCCAGAAGGCCGGCGTCGTCCGTGACCTCGGCGTACGCATCTCGCTGGTCACCCGCGTGTTCATGGCCGTGATGATGCTGATCCCGGCGCTGGCCACGGCGCTCGTCTACGGCATCGGCGGCACGCTCGCCATCGACGGCACCCTCACGCCGGGGACCTTGATCGCGCTCGCCACGCTGCTGCTTCGGCTCCTGGGCCCACTGCAGGGACTCTCCAACGTCAGGATCGACGTGATGACCGCCCTGGTCAGCTTCGACCGCGTCTTCGAGGTCCTCGACCTGCCCTCGACCGTCGTGGAGAAGCCCGGTGCCGCTGCCCTGCCCGCGCACTCGACCAGGGTCGAGTTCGACCGCGTCGACTTCAGCTACCCCCGTGCGGACGAGGTCTCCCTCGCCAGTCTCGAGGCCGTGGCCCGGGTGGAGAAGCGCGAGAGCGGGCCGGTGCTGCACGAGGTCAGCTTCGTGGCCGAGCCCGGCCAGATGATCGCACTGGTTGGCCCCTCCGGTGCAGGCAAGACCACGATGACGCACCTGGTGGCCAGGCTCTACGACGTCACCTCCGGACGGGTCCTCGTCGGTGGCGAGGACGTCCGTGACGTGACCCTGCAGTCGCTGGAGGACGCGGTCGGCTACGTCACCCAGGACGCGCACATGTTCCACGACACGATCCGCGAGAACCTGCGCTATGCCGCGCCGGGCGTCACCGACGAGCAGATCTGGGCGGCGCTCGACTCCGCGCGGATCGCCTCGGTGGTGCGAGCGATGGCCGACGGACTCGACACCGTCGTCGGCGACCGTGGCTACCGGCTCTCAGGTGGTGAGCGCCAGCGGCTGGCGATCGCGCGCCTGCTGCTCAAGGCTCCCGGGATCGTCGTGCTCGACGAGGCGACCGCGCACCTGGACTCCGAGTCGGAGTACTTCGTGCAGCGCGCTCTCGACGAGGCCCTGGAAGGCCGCACGTCGCTGGTGATCGCCCACCGGCTGTCCACCGTGCGCAACGCCGACCTGATCCTGGTGGTCCAGGACGGCCGGATCGTGCAACGAGGGACGCACAGCCAGCTGCTGGCCGAAGGTGGCCTCTACGCCGACCTCTACCGCACCCAGTTCCAGGAGGACGCGACGCAGCCGAACCCGGTTGGCTAGGTTTGCGGGATGGATCTCGGACTTGCCGATCGCGTCTATGTCGTCACCGGTGGAGCACGTGGCCTCGGTCGTGCCACCGCGCAGGTTCTCGTGGACGAGGGCGCCCGCGTGGTGCTCTCCGGTCGCACCAGGGACTCCCTGGACGTCGCGGCGGCCGAGCTGGGAGCCAACGCCGTCGCGGTCGTCGCGGACAACGCCGACCCCGACTCCGCGCGCCAGGTCGTGGAGGCCGCCCTGGACACCTGGGGTCGGCTCGACGGAGCGCTGGTGTCGGTCGGGGGCCCACCGACCGGCACCGTGATGGGCACCCCGGACGAGGCGTGGACCAGCAGCTTCGAATCAGTCTTCGTGGGTGGCCTGCGTGTCGCCAGGACCGTGGCGAACGCCATCGAGGGCCCCGGCTCGATCGCCTTCGTGCTCTCCAGCTCGGTCCGGGCGCCGCTGGCCAACCTCGCGGTGTCCAACGGACTGCGCCCGGGGCTCGCGATGGCCGCCAAGACGATGGCCGACGAGCTCGGTCCGCGCGACATCCGGGTCAACGGGCTGCTCCCGGGCAGGGTCGGGACCCAACGGGTCGACGAGCTGGACGCCGCCACCGGCGACGCCGAGGCGGCCCGGGCACGTGCGATCGCCGGCATCCCGCTGGGCCGCTACGGACGGCCCGACGAGTTCGGCACGGCGGCGGCCTTCCTGCTCAGCCCGGCGTCATCGTTCGTGACCGGCGTGATGCTGCCCGTGGACGGCGGGATGCTCCGCGCGCTGTGAGGTGCGTCGGCCACGGCGCTGCCGGAACTCGTCCCACGCGAGGTAGCAGAAGCCGAAGGCGGCGAGGGCGCCGAAGAACCACCACTGCAGGCCGTAGAAGAAGTGGGGTCCGTTGCTGGTGTCGTCCGGCAGCTCGATCGGGGCCAGCTCCTGGGCCGGAGGTGGGCTCTGCCGGGCGAGATCGAGGAACCCGCGGTAGAGCGGGTACGGCACGACCTCGGCGATCCGGGTCGAGGACACCGCTCGGGTGGCGAGCTCGCTGACACGGGTCGCGCCACCCTCCGCGTCGCGGCGTACCCAGCCGGTGACGGTGACCTGTCCCTCCACGACGGGCGGCAGGTCGGGGCGGCTGCCACCGGTGTTCCCTGTGGACATCCAGCCACGGTCCACCAGCACCGCGGCTCCGCTGGCGGTCACCAGTGGCGTGATCACGTCGATCCCGGCGCCGGCATCCCGGGTCTGGTACTTCAGCACGACGGTGTGCTCGTCGTCCCAGGTCCCGTGCACCGTCACCCGGCGCCACTCGTCGGCCGGGCTCGGAGCCCGATCGGGCGAGAGAACCTCGTCCACGGGGACGGGAGCGAGCGCCAGGTTCGTCGCGACCAGGGTGTTCTCCTGCCGGCGGTCGTCGAGCCGGTGGAACTGCCACTGACCGAGCTGGAGGGCCAGCCACACCAGTGCGGCCACCACGAGGGCGAAGACCAGCCAGCGGCGGCTCAGCAGGAATCTCACGCAGCGAGACTAGTTCGTGGACCCAGTCCCTAGACTGGCCGGGTGACGACATCTACGGGCAGCAACGGACTGGTCGACACCTTCGGGCGCGTGGCGACGGATCTGCGCGTCTCGCTCACGGACCGGTGCAACCTGCGGTGCAACTACTGCATGCCCGCGGAGGGGCTGGACTGGCTTCCGACGGAGGAGACGCTCACCGACGACGAGGTCGTCCGCCTCGTCGGCATCGGCGTGGAGCACCTCGGGATCCGCGAGGTGAGGTTCACCGGGGGAGAGCCTCTCCTGCGCCGTGGCCTCCCGGACATCGTCAGGCGCACCAAGGCCCTCCAACCCACCCCGGAGGTCTCGCTGACCACCAACGCGCTGGGGCTGGCACGCACAGCCGAGACGCTGGCGGCCGCCGGGCTCGACCGGGTCAACGTCAGCCTCGACACCATCCGCCGCGACGTGTTCCTCGAGATCACCAGGCGCGACCGGCTCCACGACGTGCTCGCCGGGCTCGAGGCCGCGAAGGCGGCCGGGCTGACCCCGGTGAAGGTCAACGCGGTGCTCCTGCGCGGCGTCAACGACCACCTCGCCGCCGAGCTGCTCGGCTGGTGCGTCGAGAGGGGCTTCGAGCTGCGCATCATCGAGCAGATGCCCCTTGACGCCCAGCACGGCTGGTCGCGCGAGGGAATGGTCACGGCGGAGGAGATCTTCGCGTCCCTGGAGAGCCAGTTCACGCTCACCCCCGACCCCGAGCACCGTGGCAGCGCGCCTGCCGAGACGTTCCTGGTCGACGGTGGACCGGTCAAGGTCGGCGTCATCGCCTCGGTCACCCGGCCCTTCTGCGGGGACTGTGACCGTGTCCGGCTCACCGCCGACGGTCAGGTCCGCAACTGCCTGTTCGCCCGCCAGGAGTCCGACCTGCGCGCCGCACTGCGAGGTGACGCTGACGACCAGGAGATCGCCGACCAGTGGCGACTCGCGATGATGACCAAGCGTCCTGGCCACGGCATCGACGACACGACGTTCCTGCAGCCGACCCGGCCGATGTCCGCCATCGGCGGCTGAGCCTCGGCCCTTCGCCCAGGGCTCGTCGCTCAGGCCGGACGGTGCGGGGAGACCTCCCGCAGGAAGTTCCGCGCTGCCAGGAAGTCGGAGAGGCTCGTGCGGTGCTCGTCGCAGGCCAGCCAGATCTTGCGACGGTCCGGGGTGTGCAGCTTGGGGTTGTTCCACCGCAGGTCGTGGACGGCAGGGGCCTGGCACCCCTTGGCCGAGCAGACGGCCGGTCCCTCGTCGACGGGCTCGCTCACGGTCCCAGCTCCCGGTGGCCCCCGGTCGGTGGCACCAGATCGGCACCCTCGATGCGGGGGCTGGCCGAGTTCGCCATCACGACGGCGACGTACGGGAGGATGAAGGCACCAGCGACCAGCACCCAACGCAGCCAGCCGTCGCCGACGACGACCGCTCCGATGAAGCAGAGGGTGCGCACGCCCATCGAGAAGACGTAGCGGCGTCGCCGACGGTCGATGTCGTCGTGATGGCTGGTGGGGGCCGTGGTGATGCGGATCGCCTCGGTCCCGCGTCGCGCCCGGTGTGGTGCTGCCACACCCATCAGCCTACGTCGGGGGTGCAGACCGCCCAACGCAGGCGTGGCATCCTTGGCTGGTCCAGACCCCGAAGCACAGGAGTGATCGCCGATGTCCAACCGCACCTATCGCGTCTCCGAGATCGTCGGCACCTCTCCCGACGGGATCGACCAGGCCATCCGCAACGGCGTCGAGCGCGCCGCCCGGACCTTGCGCCACCTCGACTGGTTCGAGGTCACCCAGGTGCGCGGCCAGGTCAAGGACGGCGCCGTCGAGCACTTCCAGGTCGGTCTCAAGGTCGGCTTCCGCCTCGAGGACGACTGACCACCCCCGTGACCGCCCTGCTGGAGCTGCGGGTCCTGGAGGGCCCGAACCTGTACTTCCCCCGAGCCGCGATCAAGCTGACCCTCGACGTCGGAGCGCTGGCCAGGGCGCCGGAGGCCGAGCTGCGCCACCTGGCGCGGGGCCTCGGCATCGCCTCGCTCCGTGCCGGAGCGCCGTCGAGCGGCTTCCGGCAGCGCTCCCTGACCAGGCTGGTCACCACCCTCGTACGACGGATCGCGGCGGCCTCGGGCACCACGCGGCTCGGGATCCGGGTGCGCCCCACCTCCGATCCGGAGCAGATCGTGGTGGCCTACCCGTGGCGCGACCGCAACCGCGCCCGCGCGCTCGGTGAGGCGGTCGCGTCGGTGATCGACGGCCTCGGCACGGCCGAGGTGGCCACGCTGGTCGTGGAGGCGGCGCGTCGGGTGACGGCCGTGGAGCGTGGCCCGGGGCCGACCACGATCCGTCCGCGCGTCCCCGTCGTCGCGGTCACCGGCACGAACGGCAAGACCACCACGTCCCGGATGATCGCCCACATCGCCCGGGAGTCGGGGCACCTCGTCGGCTGGTCCAACACCGACGGCATCTACATCGACGGCGAGATGGTCGAGGCGGGCGACTACTCCGGGCCGTCCGGCGCCGGCCGGATCCTGGCCTACCGGGAGGTGGACTTCGCGGTCACGGAGACCGCCCGCGGAGGGATCCTGCTCAAGGGCATCGGGTTGGTCAGCAACGACGTCTCCGTCGTCACGAACGTCACTGCCGACCACCTGGGCCATCAGGGCATCGACACGGTCGACCAGCTCGCCGAGGTCAAGGGCGTCGTGCCCCGGATCACCAAGAAGTCCGGTTGGGCGGTGCTCAACGCCGACGACCCGCGTGTCTTCGCGATGCGGAACAGCACTCCGGCCCGGCCGTGGGTCTTCACCCGCGACCCGGACTCGCCCGCGCTGCGCGAGGTGCTCGCGCACGGTGGGCGCGCCACGACCGTCATCGACGGCTGGATCACGGTGCTGGACGGACACCGGACCGACCTCCTGGTCGAGGTGGCCGACGTGCCGATGACCCTCAGCGGGCTGTCGCGCTTCAACGTCGAGAACGCCCTCGCTGCGGCCTCGGCAGCCCTCGCTGCCGGGATCGACCGCAAGCACGTCGTCGCGGGCCTGACCTCGTTCCTGCCGGACGCCGAGCACAACCCCGGCCGGATGAACTTCTTCACCCTGGGGGAGGTCTCGGTGGTGATGGACCTGGCCCACAACGAGGCCGGCCTCGAGGCGATGATCGAGATCATGCGCGGGGTCCGTGCGCCCGGTCGGCGGCTCCTCCTCGGTCTCGGTGCCGTCGGCGACCGGCAGGACGACCTCATCGAGCTGCTCGGGGAGATCGCGGCGCGGGACTCCGACCTGGTGGCCATCGGCCACAAGCAGCACTACCTGCGCGGCCGCAGCATGGAGGAGCTCGACCAGCTGCTGCGCGCCGGGGCCGAACGCGTCGGGGTCACCGACATCGACTCCTATCCCACCGAGCTCGAGGCGTTGCAGGCCCTGGTCGCCCTGGCCGACCCCGGCGACGTCGTGGGCCTGATGTGCCACGCCGAGCGCCAGCAGGTCTACGACTGGCTCGCTTCGGCAGGGGCCACCCCGGACTCGCCGGAAGAGCTCCGGGCGAAGGTGGCTCGTGCCGCAGCCCCCGACTGAGCTGCTGGCGCTCAGCTCCACCCGCGGCAGGGTCACCCTCGCCACGGTCACGGTGGGCTCGGGCATCGCCATGCTCGACGGCACCGTGGTCAACATCGCGCTCCGCAGGATCGGGCTGGACCTCGACGCCTCGCTCGCCGAGCTGCAGTGGATCTCCAACGGCTACCTGCTCAGCCTGGCCTCGCTGATCCTGGTCGGCGGGGCCCTCGGTGACCGGCTCGGCCGCCGACGGGTGTACCTGTTCGGGATCGCCGGCTTCGCGCTCGGGAGCGCGCTGTGCGCGTTCGCCCAGTCGCCGGTCCAGCTGGCGGTGTTCCGCGTGCTGCAGGGCGTCGCTGCCGCCCTGCTCACCCCGGGGGCCCTGGCCCTGATCCAGGGCAGCTTCCGCAGGGAGGACAGGCCGGCCGCGATCGGCACCTGGGCCGGGCTGGCGGGCATCGCGATGGCGCTCGGGCCGTTCCTGGGAGGCTTCCTCGTGGAGAACGCCGGCTGGCGCTGGATCTTCGCGATCAACCTGCCCCTGTGTGCCCTGGTGCTGTTCCTGGGCCGCTACCTGCCGGAGTCCCGCGACGAGTCGAAACTGGGGTCGAACCACCGGTTCGACCTACCAGGGGCGCTGGCAGGGATCGTGGCCCTCGGGACCACCACCTACCTGCTGACGTCCTGGCGGGGCCTCGGCGGGGTCGTGCTGGTGCTCGGCGTGGCCGTGGCCGTCGGCGCGACGGCCGTGTTCCTGTCAATGGAGCGCCGCCCGCACGCGATGGTGCCGTTGCACCTGTTCAGGTCGCGGGTCTTCAGCGCCGCGAACCTGATGACCCTGCTCGTCTACGGGGCCTTGGGTGCGGTGCTGTTCTTCCTGGTGCTCCAGCTGCAGGTCACCGTGGGGTACGGCGCCGTCGCCGCGGGCGTGTCCACGCTGCCGACCGTCGTGGTGATGCTGCTGCTGTCGTCACGCGCCTCGGTGCTGTTCGCCCGGACGGGTCCACGGCTGCCGCTGACCCTCGGCCCGCTCGTGTGCGCCGTGGGGGTGTTCCTGCTCCGCGGCGTCGACGCGGAGTCGACCTACTGGCGTGACGTGTTCCCAGGCGTGCTGGTGTTCGCCCTCGGGATCACCACGCTGGTCTCGCCGCTCACCGTGGCCGTCCTGGCGGCCGCGCCGGACCGGCACGCCGGGATCGCCAGCGGCGTCAACAATGCCGTGGCCCGCACCGGGTCGCTGCTGGCGGTGGCCGCGCTGCCCGCCCTGGTCGGGCTCGCGGGGGAGCAGTACCGTGACCCGCTGGCACTGACGGAGGGCTATCACCGGGCAATGCTGCTCGCATCGGGCATGCTGGCCCTCGGAGGGCTCATCTCGTTGTTCGGCCTGCGTGGTGTGGGCCGCATCGAGGACTCCACCACCATCGAGGAGAGGGACATCCCATGAGCGACGACACCCGTCGGCTCGCCGTACTGATCGACGCCGACAACGTCTCGGCCAAGGTCGCCAAGGACGTCTTCGACGAGCTCGCCGGCTACGGCACCTTGACCGTCAAGCGGGCCTACGGCGACTGGACCACCTCCAACCTCAACGGCTGGAAGGAGCAGCTGCACGCGCACGCGATCGCGCCCATGCAGCAGTTCGCCTACACGACCGGGAAGAACTCCACCGACTCCGCGCTGATCATCGACGCCATGGACCTGCTCTACGCGGGCAACCTCGACGGCTTCGTCCTCGTCTCCAGCGACAGCGACTTCACCCGACTGGCCACCAGGCTCCGAGAGTCGGGGATGACCGTCTACGGCGTCGGTGCCCGGAAGACCCCGCAGGCCTTCCGGGACGCCTGCGACAAGTTCACGTTCGTGGAGGTGCTGCGCGGCGACAGCTCGCCGCCGCCGGCTGCCGGGAAGCAGTCCGGGTCGGGGGCCACCGAGGCGTCCGGGGCCGCCACGGCCGAGACGGAGCCCGTCAAGGACAAGGGCGCCCTGGAGAGCATGCTCGCCAAGGCGCTGAACCGGACGGCGACCGATGACGACGACTGGTCGACGCTCGGTGCCCTCGGCAGCCACCTGAACCGCACCGACCCGTCCTTCGACTCACGCACCTACGGCTTCGCCAAGCTCAGCGACCTCGTGAGGGAGCAGCCGTTCCTGGAGACCAAGACGGTGAAGGCTGCCTCGGGCCAGGGTCAGCTGTGGGTCCGCCTCAAGCGACGCAGCGCTGCCCGGAAGGCGTCGGGACCCGCCGAGGACCGACCTGCGGCCAAGAAGAGCACGTCCTCGCGCCGGAGCGCCAAGAAGGCTCAGGCCTCGGAGGAGCCCCCGGCCGGGGACTCCGACGGCGGCGTGTAGTCCGGGTCGGCGACGTGGGTGTCGTCGCCGGCCGGTGACGCACCTGCCTGCGCGTGCGGCGACCACTCCTCGAGCTCGGCCATCACCGCCTGGTGCTTGTCGACGCACAAGATGACGAGGTCGCCGTAGTTGGCCCGGCTCATCGCGTGCCGCACCGCCTCGGTCTCCTCGACGATGACCTCGACCTGCTTGCAGCGGGCGCCGTTCTCCATGGCCCGGCGTACGCCCTCGGCCACCAGGCCCGAGGTCTCGCCGCGCTTGCGCCGGCGCAGGGCCTCGTCCTCACGCACGACGACCACGTCGAAGTGCTGTGCTGCGACCTCGCCGAGCTCACGCATGTCCTCGTCGCGACGGTCGCCCGCGGTGGCGATGACGCCGATGCGTGAGGGCTTGCCGAGCTCGACGCCGGAGTCCAGGCTCTCGCCGAGCCGGTCCACGAAGTCGCCGAGCATCCGCATGCCCGGCGCGTTGTGGCAGTAGTCGATGATCACGTTGACCCCGTTGACCTCGATCTCGTTGAGGCGACCGGGGGAGAGGTAGTAGCTCGTCGAGAACGTCCGCAGCCCCTGGCGGATGTCGTGCAGGGGTGCGCCCGCGGCGAAGGCGGCGGCGGCCGCGGCCAGCGCGTTCTGCACGTTCATCCGCGCCCGGCCGGAGAACGTCGCCGGCAGCAGGTGCGTGAACGCGAGCTGCATGTCCCGGCCACCGTGCCGGACCACGATCATCTCGCCACGTTCGGTCGGCTGCAGCACCAGCGCCTTGCCACCTCGGCGGCAGTGCGCGTCGATCATGTCGCGCTCGTCGGAGCCGGGTTCGGCCATCGAGAACCAGACAACCTGCCCCGAGCAGCGGCGGCGCATCTCCCGCACCAGCGGGTCGTCCGCGTTCAGCACGGCGTGGCCGTCACGGGGAACCGCCTCGACCAGCACGGCCTTCACGTCGGCCAGCTGCTCGACGGTGTCGATGCCCCGGAGGCCGAGGTGGTCCGGCTGGACGTTGAGGACCACGGCGACGTCGTTGCGCTCGTAGCCGAGGCCCTCACGCAGGATGCCGCCACGGGCGACCTCGAAGACCGCGAAGTCGACGCGGGGGTTCTGCAGCACCATGCGAGCGCTGCGGGGGCCCGAGGCGTCGGAGCGGATCAGCAGCCGCTCGTCGATCACGACGCCGTCGGTGGAGGTCATCCCGACCTTGCGGCCCATCCCCTTGAAGATGTGGCTGATCATCCGGCTCGTCGTGGTCTTGCCGTTGGTGCCGGTGACGGCCACGATCGGGATCCGGCTGGGAGTGCCCGGCGGGAACAGCATGTCCACGACCGGCTTGGAGATGAACTGCGGCTCGCCGATGGTCGGGTGGGTGTGCATCCGGAAGCCCGGGGCCGCGTTGACCTCGCAGATCGCGCCCCCGGTCTCGCGGACCGGCTGGGTGATGTCCGGGCAGATGAAGTCGATGCCGGCGATGTCCAGCCCGATCATCCGGGCCGCCTCCTCGGCGATCTCGGCGTTCTCCGGGTGCGCCTCGAGGGTGCGGTCGATGGAGATGCCGCCCGTCGACATGTTGCCGGTGAGCGCCAGCTTGACCATCTCGCCCTGTTCGGGGACGGAGGTGAGGTCATGGCCCTGCCCGGCCAGCACCTCCTCGGCGGCGGCGTTGATCTTGATCCGGGTGAGGATCTTCTCGTGGCCGACCCCGCGTCGCGGGTCGGCGTTGGTGAGGTCGACCAGCTGCTGCACGGTGCTGGTGCCGTCCCCGACGACATGTGCCGGAACGCGCTCGGCGATCGCGGCGACCTTGCCGTCGATGATCAGGCAGCGGTAGTCCTTGCCCGTGACCATCGACTCGACGATCACCCAGCCGCCTCGGGACTGGTCGCGGGCGACCTCGAAGGCCTCGCGGACGTCGGTCTCGCTCTGCAGGTCGAGGCACACCCCGCGGCCGTGGTTGCCGTCGAGCGGCTTGACCACGACGGGGTAGCCGATGCGCTTGGCGACGGTCACGGCCTGGTCGGCCGTGCGCACGGACTCCTGCTTGGGAACCGGCAGTCCGGCAGCCCCCAGCAGGCGGGTGGTGAGGTCCTTGTCCGAGGCGATGTCCACCGCGATCGAGCTGGTCTCCGAGGTCATCGTCGCGCGGATCCGCTTGGCGTGGACGCCCTGGCCGAGCTGCACCAGCGAGTGCTTGTTCAGCCGGATCCACGGGATGTCGCGGGAGACGGCCTCGTCGATGATGGCCTGGGTCGACGGGCCGAAGGCCGTGCGCTGCGCGCGCAGGATGAAGGCGTCGAGCTCGTCGGGGAAGTCGAAGTCGGGGTCGGCCTCGACCAGGTGGTTGACGAGGCGTACGGCGAGACGAGCGGCCTCGAGCCCGACCTGCTCGTCGACGTAGCCGAAGATGATGTTGTAGTGGCCCTTCTGGCCCTTCACCCCGCGGGTCTTGCCACGTCGGATGTCGTGGCCCACGACCTGCTGCAGCGACAGCGCGACGTGCTCGGCGACGTGGCCGAGCCAGGTGCCCTCGTGCAGCCGCTCGACGAAGCCGCCTCGTTTGCCGCGCGAGCAGGAGTGCTCGCGCAGCCCGGGCAGGACGTCCAGCAGGTTGTCGGTGAAGCCGGGGATCGTGTTGGTGGGGTACTCCTCGAGCACGCCCAGGTCGACGACCAGGTGGATGGCCTTGTCGTAGGACCAGACGTTGGCGCCCCGGTAGACGCGCGTCTCGATGATGGCGAGGTCCGCGGTCGGACGGCCGCCGCTGTTGCGCGCGCTCGTCCGGTCGTTCGCCGCGGTCTGCTGGGCGCTCTCGGTCACTGGGTGACTCCTCTGGTTCGTCGAGCAACTCGGCGGCGCAGCACCGACGGAGAGATGTCCGCGGCTGCGATGTCTCGGGCCATCTTGCGCAGGTCACGGTTGGCTGACGCCAGTTCGTCGGCTGCGGCTGGGTCGACCGGCTGGTCGGTGGGGATCAGGGTGCGGGTGGTCATGTTGAACCTGGAGCCGTCTGGGAGGACGTGCAGGACCACGCCCGAGGCGAGGATCGGCCTGCGCTCACGGGCCTCGTGAGCGTTGGTGACCATCGTGCTGCCGTCCAGGAGCGTCACCGAACCGCGACCCACGACCTGCAGGACGTCGCCGTCCTCCGTGCGCGAGATCACAGCGGCGGTGTCCTCGTCGACGCCCATGCCGAGCAGCTGTGGGCTCTGCGACACGATCATCAGCAGCCGGCCGTAGCGGTTGCGCTGGGCGAAGTGCTGGTCGATCACGCAGTTGCCGACCAGGCCGAGACCGGCCGCGACCTGGGTCATCCGCTGCTTGGGGGTCGAGCCGCCGGGGCCGAAGGCGACCATGTGCGAGGACTGGATGCTGGCTCCAGCGGAGGTGCCGGCGATGGTGACGCCGCGGTTCCGCGCCGCCAGGATCTCGTCGCCGAAGGGCGTCCCGGCGATCACCGTGGACAGCTTGAGCTGGTTGCCGCCGGTCATGAAGATGCCGGTCGCGCGCTCCAGTTCGCCGACCACGGCCGGGTCCGACGCCTGGGCGCGATCCTCCGGGCGTACGCCGTACACCTCGGCCGCTCCGAGGCGGGTGAACAGGGCGTCGTAGACCTCGATGATCTCCGGCCCGAGCGACGAGGCGGTGGGAATCACTGCGATCCGGGCGTCGCTCCCACCAGCGCGTGCGACGAACTCGCCGAGCACCGCCCGCTTGCCGAGCTTGTCCTCGGCTCCTCCGATGACGAGAAGGTCACCTTCGCCGCTCTGGGCACCCATTGGCATGACACGCAGCCTAGAGGGTGAGATATTGCGCGAGTGAGCCCCTCTTCATCGGTTCCCTCCGAAGGGGGACGGCGTCTGCTGATCGTGATGCGGCACGGCAAGGCCGAGCCGTACTCCGACGAGGACCACCGGCGCAGGCTCACCGAGCGTGGCCACCGTGACGCTGCCGCCGCCGGAGCCTGGCTGGCGGTACACGGCTTCGTCCCGACGCATGCGCTGGTCTCGTCGGCGACCCGGACCCGGCAGACCTGGCGGGCCGTGGCCGAGGGGTCGGGGTCCACGGCGGAGCCCGCCGTGCAGGACGCGGTCTACACGGCGACCGCTGACAGCGCCCTGGACCTGCTCCGGGAGGTGCCTGCGGACGCCGAGGTGGTTCTCTACGTCGGGCACAACCCGACGGCGGCCTCGCTGGCCCACCTCCTCGACGACGGCGACCCCGACCCGGGAGCGTTCCGTGCCCTGAGCGCGGGCTTCCCGACCTGTGCCCTGGCCGTTCTCGAGGTCTCGGTGCCGTGGTCCGAGGTGGGTGCCTCGACCGGCCACCTGGTCGCTTTCCACGTCGGCCAGGGGTGAGCGAGCGGTCGTGAACCCGGCAGCCCCGTGGGTCAGAGGGTTGGCTCGGGTGTGGTGATGCCGTCGGCCGCGTCCGCGGCGACGACCTCCTCGCGACTGATGCCGAGCAGGTAGAGCACGGCATCCATGTAGGGCACGTTCACGGCCGTGTGGGCCGCCTCCTGCACCACCGGCTTGGCGTTGAACGCGATCCCGAGCCCGGCGGCGTTGAGCATGTCGAGGTCGTTCGCACCATCGCCGATGGCGATGGTCGCGCTGACCGGGATGCCCGACGCGGCCGCGAACCGGCGCAGCGCCGCCGCCTTGCCCGCCCGGTCCACGATGTCGCCGACGACCCGGCCGGTGAGCCTGCCGCCGGCGATCTCGAGCTCGTTGGCGATCGCGAAGTCGATCCCGAGGTCCGCGGCCAGCCGGTCGGTCAGCTGGGAGAAGCCGCCGCTCACGATCGCGAACCGGTAGCCCAGCCGCTTCAGGACGCGCACGGTCGTGCGGGCGCCGGGGGAGAGCACGAGATCGTCGTAGACCTGGTCGAGGGCGCCGGCGTCGAGGCCAGCCAGCAGGGCGACCCGGTCGCGAAGGCTCTGCGCGAAGTCGATCTCGCCGCGCATCGCCAGCTCGGTCACCCGGGCGACCTCACGCTCGCAACCCGCGTGCGCCGCCAGCATCTCGATCACCTCGCCCTGGATCAGGGTCGAGTCGACGTCCATCACGATCAGCCGCATGCCGCGGCGCAGCAGGTTGGCGGGCTGCACCGCGATGTCGACGCCCTGGAGCGTCGCCTCCCTGGTGAGGATGTCGCGCAGCCGGGCCGGCGAGACGCCGGAGACGTGCAGGTCGATCGCCGTGATCGGGTAGCGCGCCATCCGCTCGATCCGGTCGATGTTGGCGCCGGTGTCGGCGATCCGGCCCGCGATGGCTGCCATCGCGTTCGACCTGAGCGGTGTGCCGAGCACGGTGACGTGGCTGCGACCCTCCGGTCGGCGGCGGTTGTCACCCGAGCCCTGGTCGATGTCGATGGTCATGTCCAGCTCGACGGCAACCCCTCGCATCGCGGCGCGCAGCGGCTTCCAGTCGCGAGGTGCCGTGACGAGCACGCCGAGGATGAGCCGGCGACGCAGCACGATCTGCTCGATGTCGAGCACCTCGACCGAGAACTGCGCCAGGGTGTCGAAGACCAGCGAGGTCACGCCCGGTCGGTCCTTGCCGGTGAGCGTGATCAACAGTGTCCGCGTCGGTTCGCGGGTCTCCTCCAGCACGGCACGAGGTTAGCCCGGTGCGGAGCACGCGCCCACGAGGGCCCTGCGTGCGGCGCGGTCCAGGTCGGCCAGCGCGACCCTTCTCCGGTCCATCTCGTAGGACGTCACCGCCCCGCCGTCGCTGACCCTGGCCAGCTCGAGGATGTCGAGGCACAGCACCGCCCGCTCGACGGTCTCGACCCGGCGCGCGTCGTACCCGGGCGGGAGGGGCAGTGGCGCCCGGTGCCGCAGGTTCAGCAGGAGGTCGGGGATGTCCGGCTGCCAGGCGGCGACGTCGAGGTCGACGAGGCGGCGCGTGACGTCGGCGAGGGCGATCCGCAGCTCCGAGGCGGTCTCCCGCTCGTCGACCCACGGCACCGGGTCGGCGGGAAACGCGCGCCACACCACCGTCCGCGCGTCGACCTGCGGCACCAGCCCCACCGCCCCGGAGACGACTGCCTCGGCCGCCTCCATCGCGGCGTAGGTGAGCTCCGGCGGCCCGCCGAGGCCCACCGGGTCGCCGGGCGCGGGCAGCGCCAGGGTGATCGGGCCGCTGAGCGCCGCGGGCAGCTGGTGCAGCTCGAGGACCTCGTGGCCGGGCATCCCGGCGACCAGGTGACGGGGGTCGTCTCCCCGGACGGCAGCGGCGAGGTCGTCCGGACCCGCATGCCCGGCACGGACCGCGCCCAGCCAGCTGGCGAGGACGGCGGACGCCGGGAGGGAGCTCACCCGGGCAGCCTAGGAGAGCACGTCGCGCGCGGCGCCGGCCGGCCCGCCCGGTAGGTTGACCGCGACCACACCCGCTCTCGACCCGCCTCTGAGGTCCCCCTGTGAACGCCGTTATCGAGCTCGCGTCCGTCACCGTCCAGAGAGGTCAGGCTCTCCTTCTCGACGATGTCGACTGGGCGGTCGAGGAGGACGAACGCTGGGTGATCCTCGGCCCGAACGGTGCCGGCAAGACCACGCTGATGCAGCTCTGCTCGGCGCAGATCCACCCGACCTCCGGGGTCGTCGGCATCCTGGGTGAGGTCGTCGGCACCGTCGACGTCTTCGAGCTGCGTCCACGGATCGGCTGGACGAGTGCCGCCGTCGCCGAGCGGATCCCGCGCGACGAGATCGTCCGGGACGTGGTGGTGTCCGCGTCGTACGGCGTGGTCGGGCGCTGGCGCGAGCACTACGACGAGCTGGACCACGACCGGGCCGCCGAGCTGCTCGTGGAGGTCGGTGCGGGCGCCTTGCGGGACCGCACCTTCGGCACCCTCAGCGAGGGTGAGCGCAAGCGGGTCCAGATCGCCCGGGCGCTGATGACCGACCCCGAGCTGCTCATCCTGGACGAACCTGCCGCGGGGCTCGACCTCGGCGGCCGCGAGGACCTCGTCGCGACGCTCTCCCGGCTCGCGCTGGACGAGTACGCTCCGGCCACGATCCTCGTCTCGCACCATGTCGAGGAGATCCCACCCGGGTTCACGCACGCCCTGCTGATGCGCGAGGGTCGCGTCGTCGCCGCCGGCCCGCTGCCCGAGGTGATGACCGCGAAGGTGCTCAGCGAGACCTTCGGGATGCGGTTGTCGCTGCACGAGGAGGACGGCCGCTATTCAGCGCGTCGGCGGACCCGGGCTTTGCCATCGGTTGGATAGGGTCGGACCATGGAATGGCTGAGCGACCACATGTGGGCGGGCTGGATCGCCCTGTCCGTCGCGCTCGGCGCCCTCGAGCTGATCAGCCTCGACCTGTTCCTGGTGATGCTCGCCGGTGGTGCCCTCGTCGGTGCCGTCACGGACCTCGTCGGTGGCCCGCTCGCCCTCCAGGTCACCATGGCGCTCGTCTCGGCCGTGGGGCTGCTCGGGGTCATCCGCCCCGGCGTCGTACGTCGCCTGCACAGCGGACCTGACCTCCGGGTCGGGGCCGACGCGCTGATCGGGAAGCACGCCACCGTCCTGCGCGAGCTCGCCCACGGCAGCCCCGGGCGGGTGAAGATCGGCGGCGAGGAGTGGACCGCGGAGCCCTACGACGAGGACGACCGCATCGAGCCGGGCGCGATCGTGGACGTCGTACAGATCAAGGGCGCGACGGCCTACGTGCTGCGCGCTCACCAGCTCGGGTCCTGACGGTCCCGGGAACCACTGCAGAAAAGAGTCGTCACGATGGGTCAAGAGATCCTCATCCTGTTCGGTCTGTTCCTGGTCTTCGTCGTGCTCGTCCTGGCGAAGACGATCCGGATCATCCCGCAGGCGCGCGCCGGAATCGTCGAGCGGTTCGGCAAGTACCGCACCACCCTCCAGCCGGGACTCAACGTGGTCACCCCGTTCGTCGACCGGGTCCGCTATGTCATCGACATCCGTGAGCAGGTCGTCTCGTTCCCGCCGCAGCCGGTGATCACCGAGGACAACCTGGTCGTCTCGATCGACACGGTCATCTACTTCCAGGTGACCGACCCGGTGTCCGCGACCTACGAGATCGCGAACTACATCTCCGCCGTCGAGCAGCTCACGATGACCACCATGCGCAACATCGTCGGTGGCATGACGCTCGAGCAGACGCTGACCTCCCGCGGGGAGATCAACCAGGGGCTCTCGCTCGTCCTCGACGAGGCCACCGGACGCTGGGGCATCCGGGTCGGCCGGGTGGAGATCAAGGGCATCGACCCGCCGCCCTCCATCAAGGACTCGATGGAGAAGCAGATGCGCGCCGACCGCGACAAGCGCGCCGTGATCCTCACCGCCGAGGGTCAGCGCCAGTCCGCCATCCTCACCGCCGAGGGCAACAAGCAGGCCGCCATCCTGAACGCCGAGGGTGACCGGGAGGCGCTGATCCTGCGTGCCCAGGCCAACCGTGAGGCCGCCATCCTCAAGGCTCAGGGCGAGGGGCAGGCCATCCAGACGGTGTTCCAGGCCATCCACGACGGACAGCCGGACCAGGCGCTGCTGGCCTACCAGTACCTCCAGATGATGCCGAAGATCGCCGAAGGCTCGGCCAACAAGGTCTGGGTGGTCCCCTCGGAGATCACCAGGGCGCTCGAAGGGCTCGGCTCCGCGGTGCACGAGGTGGCTGGCATCCCGAAGAAGGTCGACGGTCCGCGCAAGCGGGTCGAGGTGCCCACTCTCGACCCCAGCACCACTCCGGACCTGTCGAGTGCGCACGAGGAGGTCCAGAAGGCGATCGCTGCGGCCGAGGAGTCTGCACGGTCCGCCAGCGGTGACCTCACACCCCGCGCTGACACGCCTCGCACCGACCCCGGCGACCCGACCGGTGAGGCCCCCGCCCCTCAGTGAGCCCACTGGAAGTCGTCGCCATCCTGCTGGCCGGGGTGGCGGCAGGAACGATCAACACCGTAGTCGGGTCGGGAACGCTGATCACGTTCCCGACCCTGCTCGCGTTCGGCATCCCGCCGGTGACGGCCAACGTCTCCAACACGATCGGGCTCGCGCCCGGTGGCGTCTCCGGGGTGATCGGCTATCGGCGCGAGCTCGTCGGTCAGCGGGCTCGCCTGCTCCGTCTCGGAGTGGCGTCGCTGGTCGGCGGGGTCGTCGGAGCAGTGCTGCTCCTCGTACTGCCGTCCGCGGCCTTCGACACCATCGTCCCGGTGCTGATCCTGCTCGGCTGCGTGCTGGTCGTCCTGGGCCCGCGCATCTCGAAGAGGGTCGCCGCCCGCGCCGAGATGCGCGGTGGCCTGGCCGAGCACGGAGCGTGGTGGGTCTGGCCGGCCGTGGCGCTCGCCGGTGTGTACGGCGGCTACTTCGGCGCCGCCCAGGGCGTGCTGCTGATGGCGATCCTCGGCATCGGGGTGGCCGACTCGATGCAGCGGCACAATGCCACCAAGAATGTGCTGGCCCTGGTCGTCAACGCCGTCGCTGCGGTGATCTTCATCTTCGTGGCCGACGTCAACTGGGGGGCCGCCGGGCTGATCGCGATCGGCTCGGTCGTCGGCGGGCAGATCGGGGCCACCGTCGGGCGGCGCCTGCCACCCAACGTGCTCCGCGCCGTGATCGTGCTGGTGGGGGTCGTCGCCATCGCGGCGTTCCTGCTCTGACGTCCCACAACGGGAGACGTGAGGTCAGACGTCGTCGAGCCCGACCACGCCCGCTGCGACGGCACCCGCGGCTGCGGCTGCGAACAGCAGTCCCGCGGTCCTGGGAAGCACGCCCGAGGCGGCAGCAGCAAGACCGCTGAACGTGTCGGCACCGTCGACCGCGATCCCGACCGTGACCAGCCGCTTGCGAGCGGCGCCGGAGGACACCATCGTGATCGCGCCGAGGGCGAGCTCGCGCGAGCCGAACAGTCGCGTGACCAGCGAGAGCTGGGGGTTCGCGCTCGGGTCCAGCAGGAACATCTTGGCTGCGAGACGGGGGGAGATCAGGGAGAGGGTGCCGATGGCCATGCGGCCCATGGCGAGTCCGGAGATGGTGTCCATGACGCGACCCTATTGGTCGACGTACGCCGTCAGGAAGCGGTCCATCTCATCGAAGACCCGCGACCGGGCCGGCTCGGGGGAGAGCGTCACGTCGTGCAGGGCGCCGGGCACCTGGGCGAGCGTCACGTGCCGGGAGAGCTGAACCGCACGGCGGCGCATCCGCTCGACGTCGAGCACGACGTCGGTGCACATCAGGTCCGGGTCGGCCTCCGAGGTGGGAGCGGACGAGCGGGTCGAGCTGACCAGCAGCACCGGCGCCGCGATCTCCAGGCCCCTCGCGATCCGGGCCTGGCCCGTCCGCACGGCCTTGATCCAGCCGGCGTACACCGGGAACGAGGTCTCCGGTTTCCAGGCCAGGTCGAAGTCCCACTCGCCGAGGAAGTCGCGGTGCAGGCTGCGGGTGTAGGAACCGTCCACGTCTCGGGGGACGAGCCGCTTCGGCTGCAGCCGGCCGAGGTGCTCGATGGCCGGCATCGCCACCAGCCTGGTGAAGGCGTCGCCGTGCATGTCGATCCACGGCGCGTTCAGGAACACTCCGGCGACCGGGTGCCGGCGGTCGTGCAGCCACAGCGGCACGGTCAGCCCACCCGTGGAGTGCGCCGAGAGCACGACGTGGTCGTGGTCGCGCGAGATCTGCGCGTAGGCCGCGTCGAGCTCCTCGTAGTAGGTGCTCAGGTCGTCGACGTAGTTCGGCGTCTGGTGCGGACGCAGCGAACGGCCGTACTTGCGCAGATCGAGCGCGTAGAAGTCGTAGCCGCGCTCGACCCAGAAGTCGGCCGCCGACGTCTGGAAGAAGTAGTCGCAGAACCCGTGGACGTGCAGCACTGCCTTGCCGGTGCCGCCATCGGCCGGTCGGTGCACGAGGGTGGCCACGACCTCGCCCTCGTCGTCCGGGCGCAGGCGCAGCGTCTCGGAGAGGTACGGCGAGCCGAGGACGTCGTCCTCCCAGTCGGGCATGGCGGCGATCCTGTCACGGCTCGATCGGGTTCCTGGCGAGGGTTGTGGACGGTTCCGGGCCGGCAGAGGCCTTGATGAGCGTCCATAACCCCGATTTACATGCGGATCGAGGCGCTCAGTGCTGGTAGGTGCCGTGCAGGATGGCCCGACCGGCGGTCTTGAACGCGAGGTTGAAGCTGACCACGGCGGGGGAGGCGTCGGAGTCCACCCCGAGCTTCTCCTCCTGCACGGCGTGCACCACGAAGTAGTAGCGGTGGGGCTGGTCGCCCTCTGGGGGAGCAGCACCCATGAACGCCTTGGTGCCCCCGTCGTTGCGGCACATGAAGGCGTTGCCGGGCAGGTCGGCGCCTTCCGCGCCGGCCCCCGCGTCCAGCGAGGTCACGTCGGCGGGCAGGTCCACCAGCACCCAGTGCCAGAAGCCCGACGGGGTGGGGGCGTCGGGGTCGAAGCAGGTGACCGTGAAGCTCTTCGTGCCCTCGGGCACGTCGCTCCACGAGAGCTGGGGCGAGGTGTCCCCGGCACCGTTGACCTGGTCGTCCTTGAGGGGAGCGCCGTCGGTGACGTCGGCGCTGGTCACGGTGAAGGACGGGACCGTGGGCAGCAGGTCGTAGGGGTCGGGGTGCACGGGGCGCTCGAGACTCATGCGGGCCAAGGTAGTCCGGCAGGTGGGCGCACGAAACCTCCCCGGGGCCAGGAGTCCGCACAATGGTCCGGTGAGCACCCCTCCTGAGCCGGCCGACGACGCACCGACGTACCCCGCAGGGCTGCGCCTGGCCGGGCGCAAGGTGCTGGTGGTCGGCGGCGGGAACGTGGCCCAACGGCGGGTGCCGACGTTCCTCGCCGCGGCGGCCGACGTGCACCTGGTCTCGCCCGAGGTGACGCCCGCGATCGAGGGTCTGGTCGGCTCCGGCGAGGTCACCTGGCTGGCTCGGGGATTCGAGGACTCAGACCTCGACGCTGCGTGGTACGTGATGGCTGCGACCGACGACGTCGCGGTGAACAGGCGCGTCAGTGAGCTCGCGGAGCAGCAGCGGATCTTCTGCGTGCGGGCCGACGACGCCCACGCGGCCACCGCGTTCACGCCAGCCGTGGGCAGCCACGGCGGCGTGACCGTCGCGGTGATGGGCAGCGCGGCCGCCGACCGCAACCCTCGCCGTTCGGCGGGGGTGCGCGACGACATCGTCGCCGGTCTCCGGGACGGTTCGATCACGGCGCGGCAGCCCGGCGTGCGAGCGCCCGGGGTGGTGCTGGTCGGGGGTGGGCCTGGAGACCCTGAGCTGATCTCGGTCGCCGGGCGGAAGGCGCTGATGGAGGCAGACCTGGTCGTGGCGGACCGGCTCGCGCCACGTGAGCTGCTCGCCGAGCTGCCCAGCGACACCGAGATCATCGACGTCGCCAAGCTCCCGCGTGGGCGCTCCACCACGCAGGAGCAGATCAACCGGATCATCGTCGAGGCAGCGTTGGGTGGCCGCCGCGTGGCGCGGTTCAAGGGCGGTGACAGCTTCGTCTTCGGCCGTGGCTACGAGGAGGTGCTGGCCTGTCGCGAGGCAGGCGTCGCCGTGACCGTGATCCCCGGCATCAGCAGTCCGCTCGCCGTGGCGGCGATGGCCGGCATCCCGGTGACCCACCGCGGTGTCGCGCACGAGCTGAGCATCGTCACCGGACACCTGCCTCCCGGTCACCCGGAGTCGCTGGTGCAGTGGGGAGCGCTGGCCAGGCTCCGGGGCACCCTGGTGCTGATGATGGCGGTCGACAACGCGCCGCTGATCGCCGAGGTCCTGCTGCGCGGGGGACGACCGGCGGGCACGCCCGTGGCGATCATCTGCGACGGCACCATGCCCACCGAGCGGACCGTGCTGACCACCCTGGGCAGCCTCTCGGCCGCGGTGGTGGACGAGCGCGTCCAGCCACCGGCGATCATCGTGGTCGGCGAGGTCGTCGCGGTGGCCCACCCGGACGCCTACCCGACCGAAGTCGACAGAGGATGACGACGTACGTCGAGATCACCGACCCGGACGACCCCCGACTCGATGACTACCGACACCTGCGCGACGTGCACCTGCGGCAGTCCATCGAGGCCGAGCACGGCCTGTTCCTGGCGGAGGGCGCGAAGGTCGTTCGGCGGGCTGCCGAGGCGGGGTTCGCCGCACGGTCGTTCCTGATGGCGCCACGCTGGCTGGAGGGGCTCGCTCCCGTGCTGGAAGCCTCCGCGGCCCCCTGCCTCGTGGTCTCGGAGAAGCTCGCGGAGCAGGTGACCGGGTTCCACGTCCACCGCGGTGCGCTGGCCTCGTTCGCCCGTGGCCCGCTGCGCTCGGTCGAGGAGGTGCTCGCCGGGGCCAGCACGGTCGTGGTCTGCGAGGACATCGTGGACCACACGAACATCGGGGCGATCTTCCGCTCGGCCGCCGCGCTCGGGATCGACGGGGTGCTGCTGGCCCCGCGGTGTGCGGACCCGCTGTACCGACGCTCGATCAAGGTGGCCATGGGGGCGGTCTTCGCGCTGCCGTGGACGCGGCTCCCCGACTGGTACGACGCGCTGCCGCAGCTCGAGGCGTACGGGTTCACCACGGTCGCCCTGTCGCTGACCGAGGGGTCGGTGGAGCTCGGTCAGGCCGTGCGCGGGCTGGAGAAGATCGCGCTCGTGCTCGGCTCCGAGGGGCACGGGCTCTCCGCGCGGTGGGAGAGCGCAGCGAACCGGTGCGCCGTGATCCCGATGCGTGCCGGAATCGACTCGCTCAACGTGGCCGCGGCGACGGCAGTGGCGTGCTACGTGGTCGCCCACAGAGACACCGGCCCAACCGGGTGATTTCGCCGTACCCTGATCGAGTGGGACGGGGATCGTCGCAGGAACCGCTCTCCCTCGACGAGCTCGTCGGCGAGGTGGTCGACTACGCCATCATCGCCCTGGACCCGCAGGGCGTCATCGTGACCTGGAACCTCGGCGCCGAGCGCACCAAGGGGTACACCGCCTCAGAGGCGATCGGCCGGAACTTCTCGATGTTCTACACCGAGGAGGATCGGCAGGCCGGGCTGCCGTCGAGGCTGCTGGGGCAGGCCAGAGAGAGCGGGCGGGTGGAGCACACGGGATGGCGAGTGCGCAAGGACGGCACCCGGTTCTGGGGCGACGTCGTGATCACCGCCCGGCACCGTGAGGGCGGGGAGCTCGGCGGCTACGTCAAGGTCACTCGCGACCGCACCGAGCTCAAGGAGCGGGAGGCGGCCCAGGACGCCTTCTACGCCGCGTTCGACCACGACTTCCGGACCCCGCTGACGGCCATCAAGGGCTTCGTGGAGCTGCTCCGCGACGCGACCCCGGAGGAGCGGGAGAGCCTGATCGACCGGGCGGAGTCCAGCACCGACCGGCTCCTGGTCATGGTGGAGGGGCTGGTGCAGTTCGCCAGGCAGCGGGCCGACCATGCCGTGCTGGTCCTGGGTGACATCGACGTCGGCCAGGTCGCCCGGTCCGCTGCCCAGGACCTGCCACCCGAGCTGGCCGCCTCCCGCGTCCTGGTTGCCGAAGACGTCGCGATGGCGCGGGCCGACGGAGTCGCCATGCACCGGGTGGTGACCAACCTGCTCGTCAACGCACTGAAGTACTCGGTGCCCTCCAGCGCGGTGCAGGTGACGTTCAGCGTGCCGCAGCCGGAATGGGTCCGGCTCACGGTGGCCGACCAGGGGCGCGGCATCGATCCCGGTGACCTCGACTCGATCTTCGACGAGTTCGCCCGCGGCCGGCTGGCGCAGGACGACGGGGGCACGGGTCTCGGCCTGGCCAGCGTCCGCGCGCTCGTCGAGGACCAGCAGGGCCACCTGGCCATCGAGAGCGAGCTCGGGGTGGGCACCAGGGTGCACGTCGACCTGCCGATGTGGCGGCTGCGCAAGCCGAACGCGCCGGCTCAGCGGAGCGCTGCGTCGTCCCCCAGCTCGATGCCGACCGGCCAGGCCGGCGGGTAGTCCTCCGCCACGGCCTCCATCTGCTTGCGCAGCTTCTTGCGTGCCCGGTCGTTGAGCCGGTCGCCGAACACGGTGCCACGGATGTGGTCGGACTCGTGCTGCAGGCACCGGGCGAGCAGTCCGTCGCCCTCGTAGGTGACCGGTTCTCCGTCCAGGCCGTGGCCGGTGACGCGGGCCCAGTCGGGTCGGGCGCACTCCACGAAGGCGCCCGGGTAGGACAGGCATCCCTCGTCGTCCTCGTCGAGCACGCGTTGGCGCCCCTCGGGCAGCTCGAGCACCGGGTTGCAGACGATGCCGCGGTGCAGGGCGCCGTCCTCGTCCGGGCAGTCGAAGACGAACACGGCGAGATCGACCCCGATCTGGCACGCGGCCAGGCCGACTCCCTGGGCGGCGTACATCGTGGCGACCATGTCGGCGACCAGCGCGCGCAGCTCCTCGTCGTACGCCGTCACGGCGCGCGCCGGACGGTGCATCACGTCCTGGCCCCAGCGCACGACGGGACGCACGGCCCCGCCGGTGGGCAGGTCGACCGAATCGGGGGAGATGGGTGGGATGTCGACGCCTGGCATGAGCAGAATCCTATGCGTGACCCGCGACACGTACCGCAGGTGTGGCGCAATGTGTAACTCGGAGTTACATTTTTGACCATGTCCTCCAACCCCACGAACGAGCCACAGCGTCTTCCCTGGAGCCTGCTCCGGGCTGGTGGCCGGCACGGCCTCTCCGACACCGAGAAGCGCGACCCGATCGGCCTGGCCGTCGCCGCGCTGAGCCGGCTCGCCTCCAGCGACATCCTCGACTCGCTCGGCCTCCGCAAGGCCAGCGAGCGCAGCGTCTACCGCGTGACCAGTGCCGGGTTCCGCACCGTGGCGACGGTGAGCCGCAGCTTCAAGCGCGCCGGCCGGGCGACCCGCGGCTCGCGCGTCCCCGCGATCCCGAACACCGGGCTGTTCGACCTCACCCCCGGTGAGGACGAGCAGATGCTGGCCGACGTGGTGGGGGACTTCGCCGCCGAGATGGTGCGCCCCGCTGCGGCTGAGGCCAACGAGGAGTGCGCCACCCCCCAAGAGCTGCTCTCCGCCTCGCTGGAGATCGGGCTGCCGATCCTGGGAGTGCCCGAGGACCTCGGCGGCATCGCCACCGAGCGGTCCGCGATGGCCGGCACGCTCGTGCACGAGGCACTGGCGGCGGGAGACATGGGCATCGCCGTCGCTGCGCTGGCACCCGGCGCCGTCGCCACCGCGCTGTCGTTGTGGGGCACCGAGGAGCAGCAGGCCACCTACCTTCCTGCCTTCACCGGCGACGAGGTTCCGAGCGCTGCACTCGCCCTGGCCGAGCCGACCGCGCTCTTCGACCCGACCACGCCGGCGGCCACGGCCGTCAAGCGAGGTGACGGCTATGTCCTGAACGGCGTGAAGTCCGGGGTCGTCCGAGGCGCCGAGGCCGAGCTGTTCGTCGTCGGGGCCGAGCTCGACGGTCGCCCGCAGCTGTTCATCGTCGAGTCCGCGACGGCCGGCATCACCATCGAGTCGGACCCGTCGATGGGTCTGCGCGCAGCCAGTCTCACCCGTCTGGTCCTCAACGACGTGGCCGTGGAGTCGATCGCGCTCCTCGGCGACGCCGAGGACTACCTCGAGTGCGTGCGCTTCTCGCGGCTCGCGTGGTGTGCGCTGGCCGTCGGCACCGGCCAGGCGGTCCTCGACTACGTGACCCCCTACGTCAAGGAGCGGCACGCGTTCGGCGAGCCGATCGCCCACCGCCAGTCGGTGGCGTTCATGGTCGCCAACATCGCGATCGAGCTGCAGGGGATGCGCCTGGTCACCTACCGGGCCGCCAGCAGGGTCGCCCAGGGCAAGTCGGCCGAGCGGGAGATCGCGCTCGCGAGACGGCTCTGCGCCGAGCGCGGCATGCAGATCGGCCTCGACGGCGTCCAGCTCCTCGGCGGGCACGGCTTCGTCAAGGAGCACCCCGTGGAGCGGTGGTACCGCGACCTGCGCGCCATCGGACTGATGGAAGGAGCCGTCCTGGTGTGAGCGACGCCGGTTGAGCCGTTCCGAGACCACGTCGTCACCAAGGAGAACAACCATGATCAACCTCGAGACCCCCAAGAAGATCCGCCCGCTGGTCGACCAGGCCCACCAGGTCGCGATGAACATGCTGCGTCCGATCTCGCGCAAGTACGACGAGGCCGAGCACTCCTACCCCAAGGAGCTCGACATGCTCGCCGCGATGATCGACGGCATCTCGGAGTCAGGTGCCTCAGGCGGCGCCGGTGCTGCCGGGGTACGCCGCGACGAGAAGGTGGTGGAGAAGCCGGGCAACAAGAACGGCGCCAACCTCGCCTCCGCCCTGTCCATCATGGAGATGTGCTGGGGCGACGTCGGCCTGCTGCTGTCGATGCCGCGCCAGGGCCTGGGCAACTCCGCCATCGCCTCGGTGGCCAACGACGAGCAGTCGGAGCGGTTCGCCGGCACCTGGGCCGCGATGGCGATCACCGAGCCGGGCACCGGGTCCGACTCGGCGAACATCACCACCACCGCGATCAAGGACGGTGACGAGTACGTCATCAACGGCGAGAAGATCTACGTCACCTCCGGTGAGCGCGCGGACAGCGTGGTCGTGTGGGCCACCCTGGACAAGAGCCTCGGCCGCGCTGCGATCAAGTCGTTCGTGGTCGAGAAGGGCACCCCGGGGATGAAGGTCGAGCGGCTCGAGCACAAGCTCGGCATCCGTGCCTCCGACACGGCCGCGATCACCTTCACCGACTGCCGTGTCCCGGCGGAGAACCTCCTCGGCTCGGCCGAGGTCGACCCCAAGCAGGGCTTCGCCGGAGCGATGGCGACCTTCGACAACACCCGGCCGCTGGTCGCGGCGATGGCCGTTGGCTGCGCCAAGGCGTCGCTGGACCTGACCCGCGAGATCCTCTCGGAGGCGGGTGTCGAGATCGACTACGACAAGCCGGCGCTGAGCCAGTCCGCCGCGGCGGCGACCTTCCTCCAGCTCGAGGCGGACTGGGAGGCGGCGTACCTGCTGACCCTGCAGTCGGCGTGGATGGCCGACAACCGGGTGCCGAACTCGATGGAGGCCTCGATGGCGAAGGCCAAGGCCGGCCGGGTCGGCTCCGACGTCACCCTGCGCTGCGTCGAGCTCGCCGGCACCTTCGGCTACTCGGAGGTCGAGCTGCTGGAGAAGTGGGGTCGCGACTCCAAGATCCTCGACATCTTCGAGGGCACCCAGCAGATCCAGCAGCTGATCGTCGCCCGGCGGCTGCTGAACCTCACCTCCGCCCAGCTCAAGTGACGCGACGACGGACCCGAGGTGCACGCACCCCGGGCCCGTCGCCTCGCCTCAGTGGAACGCGCCGCGCCTGACCTTGACGACCTGTCCGGCGTGCTCCATGCCGAAGAAGAACGCCACGCTCCAGGCGGTGGAGTAGAGGCGCCCGCGGTGCATCAGCAGACCGGTCGGCATCGTCACCTGGGCCACCGTCCGGCGCCCGTTGCGGGCGATCCTGGTGATCTGCCCGACGTCCGCCGGGTCGAAGCCGGGGGGCGGCGGACCCTCACCCTCCGGCAACCCCTCGAGCACCTGCGAGACGTAGATGGACCCGTCACGACCGACCGCGATCCCGGTGGGGCCGTCCAGGTTCTTCCAGACCCGCTGCACCTTGCCGGTGCGCCGGTGGAGCTTGTACACGCGCCCGGCGCCCGGAACCTCGGCACCCAGGGTGCTGACGTAGACGCTCCCGCGCGCGACGGTGACGCCGGTCGGCACCGGGTCGCAGCCGACGGTGCCCGGGTTCGCCTGGGCGCCAGGCTCGAGGCAGGCAGGCACGTCCTTGACGGTCGGAGGGACGAAGAACGTGCGGACCCGGCCGGTGCGGGGGTTGACCAGGAGCACGTCGTTGGCGCCGCCATCGGCCACCAGCAGCCCACGGCCGTACTTGGTCATCGAGAACGGGTTCGACAGGGAGTCGACCGGCTTTCCGTCGACGAGCTGCACCTGTCCGTCAGGGTTGTGCTTGAGCTCGTACTTCAGCAGGTCGGCGATCACCTTGGTACGGCCCGTCCGGAGGTTGGTCCGCAGCACCGATGACGGAGGGTAGGCACCCGCCGGCGGTGCGCCCTCCTCGTTGGGTCCGCCGATGACCGAGAAGACCCAGCGGTGGCTCGCGGCCACTCCCGCCACGCCGGCGGCGTCGGAGACCAGGACCCGCTGGCGACCACGACGGTCGATCTTGGTCACCTCTCCTGTGACGTTCTCGGCCACGACGAACCCGTGCCGACCGAGCCGGGCAAGCCCGAACGGTCCGTCGAGCCCACCCGTGACCACGTGGGCAGCACCGGGTGGGCCACCGGTGTGAGCCACCGCGGCCGTCGGCATCGCCACCGCCGTGACCAGCCCCGTCACCAACCCCGTGAACATCGTCGCTGCCTTCATCGGCCTGCCGAACTGCACCATGATGCCTCCCCAAGCGTAGGACCCCCCCGCACCGTCGCAGTCTCGATCCGTCGGGGCCGGTCCGACCAGCATCAGCGGTCCGGCGGTCTAGCGCACCGACCGTTCCGGGCCGGACATCTGGTGAGCCTCCCGGACAACTCAGGCGCCCGCGCCGGGCTCCTGCACGCGGGCGCCGGCACCGGGAGCGGCGAGGAAGAGCTCCGGCTCGACCCAGCCGTGCTCGAGGAAGGTGGCTGTCACGGCGTGCCGGACCTCGTCGACCAGTGCCGTCGGCACCAGCGCGATCGCCGAGCCGCCGAAGCCGCCGCCGGTCATCCGGGCGCCCGTGGCTCCTGCGCTCCTGGCCGACTCGACGGCCACGTCGAGCTCCTCGCAGGAGACCTCGAAGTCGTCACGGAGCGAGGCGTGCGAGGCGTCCATGAGCGCGCCGAGGGGGGACCAGTCGTCGGCCCGCAGCGCCTGCACGAAGGCGTCGACGCGGGCCACCTCGCTGAGCACGTGTCGGGTACGACGATCGAGTGGTGCCGGGAGTCCCTCCCATCCAGGGGCCTCGCAGAGGTGGTGGACGCCCAGGAGTCCGGCTGCCTCGTCGCACTCCGCCCGTCGCGACCCGTAGCCGCCGTCAGCCAGCTCGTGGCTCACGCGGGTGTTGATCACCAGCAACGAGAGGCCGTGCGGCTCCGGAGCGAAGGGAACCTGCTCACGGCCCCCGGTGGCGAAGTCGAGCAGCATCGCGTGCTCCGGCTCGGCGTACACCGAGATCGTCTGGTCGAGCCCGCCGGTGGGAGCGCCGACGGTCTCACCCTCGGCTCGCATGCAGGCAGCCACCAGCTCGTCGGGGGAGCGGCCCAGTCCGAGTGCGACGTTGACCGCCGTGGCCACGCTGCACTCGAGTGCGGCCGAGCTCGACAGTCCGGCACCGACAGGGACGTCGCTGGAGATCTCGATCTCCAGACCCCGCTCCACGTCGAGAGCGAGGAGGACCCCAGCGACGTAGAGGACCCAGGTGTCGGCGTCCTCCAGCGCATCGACGTGACCCTCCCACGCCCGGTCACCGCTGACGATCCGGAGCGCGTCGTCGTCGCGCACCGAGATGCGCGCCGAGGTCGTCCGGGTCAGCGCGATGGGCAGGCAGCGACCGCCGTTGTAGTCGACGTGCTCGCCGATGAGGTTCACCCGCCCGGGTGCGACGCCGACGGTCGCCCGGGGGCCGGACGGGGAGCCGGTAGATTCGTCTCCCGTGCGATTCCTCTCTGACATCCGGCCACCCTATGACCTGACCTACGACGACGTGTTCATGGTGCCGCGACGCTCCGGGGTCACCTCCCGCTACGACGTCGACCTGGCCTCGGGCGACGGCACCGGGACGACCATCCCGCTCGTGGTGGCCAACATGACGGCGGTCTCCGGCCGCCGGATGGCCGAGACGATCGCGCGACGCGGAGGGTTCAGCGTCCTGCCCCAGGACATCCCGCTCGACATCGTCGAGGAGGTGGTCACCTGGGTGAAGGGACGCCACCCCGTCTTCGAGACCCCGATCACGCTCAGCCCGACACACCCGGTCAGCGACGCCCTCGCGCTGCTCCCGAAGCGTGCCCATCGGGCGGCCGTCGTGATCGACGGAGGTCGCCCCGTGGGGGTGATCACCGAGGCCGACTGCCTCGGCGTGGACCGGTTCACCCAGGTCGGTGACGTGATGACCACCGACATGGTCACCCTCAAGGCGAGCATGGGTCCGCGCGAGGCGTTCGACGTCCTGGCCTCGACGCGGCACCGGCTCGCGCCAGCGGTCGACGACGACGGTGGCCTGGTCGGCATCCTCACCCGCACGGGAGCGCTGCGGTCCACGATCTACCCGCCCGCGCTGGACGGACACGGCCGACTGCGCGTGGCCGCCGCGATCGGCGTCAACGGTGATGTCGCCGGCAAGACCCGGAGGCTGCTCGACATCGGTGTCGACTGCCTGGTGGTGGACACCGCCCACGGTCACCAGGAGCGGATGGTCGAGGCGCTGGCAGCGGTCCGCTCGCAGAACCCCGGTGTTCCGGTCGTGGCCGGCAACGTCGTCTCGGCCGACGGGGTGCACGACCTCATCGAGGCCGGAGCCGACATCGTCAAGGTCGGCGTTGGTCCCGGCGCCATGTGCACCACCCGGATGATGACCGGCGTCGGCAGGCCGCAGTTCAGTGCCGTGGTCGAGTGCGTCGAGGCAGCCCGGCAGCACGGCAAGCACGTGTGGGCCGACGGGGGAGTGCGGCATCCCCGCGACGTCGCGCTGGCCCTGGCCGCCGGCGCCTCCCAGGTGATGATCGGGTCCTGGTTCGCCGGCACCCACGAGTCCCCGGGGGACCTGCAGGTCGGCACCGACGGTCGTCCCTACAAGGAGAGCTTCGGGATGGCCTCGGCCCGTGCGGTCGCGAACCGCACCTCTACCGACAGCCAGTTCGAGCGTGCCCGCAAGGGTCTCTACGAGGAGGGCATCTCGTCGTCGCGGATGTTCCTGGACCCGAAGCGGCCCGGTGTGGAGGACCTCGTCGACGAGATCTGCTCCGGCGTACGGTCCGCGGCGACGTACGCCGGCGCGCACGACCTGGCCGAGTTCGCCGACCGCGCCGTGATCGGTGTGCAGTCGCCGGCCGGCTTCGCCGAGGGGCGGCCGCTGCCTGCGGGTTGGTGACGACCGCTGGGGCCGGACCCGATTACTCGTTCCGCGTCCGCCTTGCTAGTCTTTCCCCCGCTCGTCCGGGTGGCGGAATAGGTAGACGCGCTAGCTTGAGGTGCTAGTCCCCGTATTAGGGGGTGGGGGTTCAAGTCCCCCCTCGGACACAGATCAGATGCACCGGAGTCCTGCAGGTCAGGGCTCCGGTGTCTGCTTTCCCGGCCGGGTCGCCGGCTGCCGGGAGGCCAGCCGCTTGCCCTCAGAAACATGCACTAAAACCGGCATTCCGGACTACGGTGGGGGTGTCGCGCTGCCTCGCGACGTCGTCGAGCACCAGGAGAGCCCCATGAGCCACACCATGCGCAGAGCCGTCGTCTCCGGAGCACTGTCGGTGCTCGTCCTGACCGGAGGGGCCACAGGCGTTGCCTCGGCGGACGCCGCCACCACCACCTCCTCGGACACCTGCTCCGCCGAGGCCACGGCGCACCACGACGCCCAGAACGCCCTGGTGCAGGCGCGGCGCGCCTTCACCGCCATCCACGGCCCGATGAACAAGGTGCTCGCGATGCAGCGCAAGGAGGCTCGGACCGAGCTGCGAGTGGCCCTGCGCCAGCTCAAGGACGTGCGCAAGCGGGCTGCCGCGTCCCGCGACAAGGCCGAGCGCAAGTCCCTGAGGGAGGAGTTCAAGGCTGCCGCGAAGGATGCCCGTGCTGCGGCGCGCCTCGCGCACTCGCGACGCGCCCTGGTGGCAGAGATCAAGACCGAGCGCACCCAGGCCAAGGCAGGGTTCGAGGCCGCGAAGGTCACCTTGCGCGACGCCCGGGCCGCCTACGAGGACTGCAAGGACACTGCCGCGAACCAGCCGCCGGCTGCCTGACCGGCGCTGACGCCGAGGGGCTCGGCGTCCGCAACCTTCGCCGACCGGGCACTCCGGGTTGCTGGTTCCAACCTCGGGTGCCCTCTCGGCGTGGTTCTTCCAACCTTGGGTGCCCGGTCGGCGTGGTTCTTCCAACCTCGGGTGCCCGGTCGGTGGCACGCGTCCCCACGCACCACGACGCAGCCGGCCCGGGAGCGGCTGCGTCGGTGGGTGCGGTGGGTCGGGTGGGTCAGGGGGTGACGCCGTGCTCGACGAGCCAGGACTGCGGGTCGATCGGGTCGCCGTCGCCGGGGCGCACCTCGAGGTGGAGGTGCGGGCCGGTGACGTTGCCGGTGGAGCCGACGTGGCCCAGCACCTGGCCCTGGTCGACGCGCTGGCCGACGGAGACTCCGATGGAGCTCTGGTGGGCGTACCAGAGCACCGTTCCGTCCTCGAGCCGGACGGCGGTCTTGTTGCCGTAGGAGCCGTCGTAGCCGGCGGAGACCACCACGCCCGGCGCGATCGAACGGATCTCGGCGCCCTCAGGAGCCGCGAAGTCCAGACCGGTGTGGGTGCGTGCCCACAGTCCGCTCGACTGACCGAACCGACCGGTCAGCCGGTAGCCGCGGACGGGCAACGTCCACGGCTTGGCCTCGAGGACGACGCCGGGAACGATGCGAACGGGCATCACCGCGGTGGGCAGGGCTGCCTGCGCCGGAGATGCGCTGACGAGTGTCGTCGTCGCGAGGAGCCCGCCGAGCAGGGCGGGAGCGGCGACGCGACGGAGCTTGGAGATGGTGGGCATGGCCTCGGGATTCCTCGGTGCGCCGCGAAGAGGTGGCTCCCGAGAGCCGGCACCACGTGGTGCCTCGCTGCTCGTCGGAGGTCTTTCCTCGGGGGCACACCGGCGAGGTGACGAGCAGTGGGCGCTTCCCACACCGGCTTCGGTTACTACGTGCGGCGCTGCCTTTTGCTAGCGCGGCACCACTCCAGTAGGCCAAAGCTGGTCGCTGAAGTGCAAACCGAGTGCTAGCAAACTGTTAGCGCGGTCACACCCGGGGGAAGTGTCCACGCTCAGCTCGGGCGCTGGCGCGACGAAGGTCACAAACATGAACCGGTCTCGGAGCGGGTAGGTGGACCTCGATCGAAGCCAGAGCCGAACCAACGAGAGGACCCGTCATGGGTGCAGACGACAAGGCCAGCAACTCCTTCGAGAACGCCAAGGGCAAGGTCAAGGAGACCACCGGTAGCGCGGTCGGCAACGAGGACCTCGAGAACGAGGGCAAGGCCGACCAGGTCTCGGCCTCGATCAAGGACGGCGTGGAGAACATCAAGGACGCCGCCGGCAACGTGAAGGACGCCTTCACCAAGTAGGCGAACGTGCCCGCCGATGGGGCAGGTCCCAGCCGGGACCTGTCCCATCGGCCTGTCCGGGCTAGACAGGTCGTCGACTCGGCGGCGGCGATTGGTGCTCCACCGGAGGGCGACCCTTAGCCTCTGCACCATGGACACCAGACCTGGCTCCACCTTCTCGGTGACCTCGATCGGCACGACTGCGCTCGGGCGGCTGCAGATGCGTGTCCCCGAGGACGACGGCTTCGAGGATGTGGTCGTGGAGCGCAGATGGCCGGACATGGGCTCGGCGCGTGCCTGGTGCGAGCGCACGGTCGGTCGGTCCAGAGCCGGCACCACGATCCTGGAGATCCAGGTCTTCGAGGAGAGCTGGCAGCACGCCAAGTCGTGGGAGGCCGTGAAGAGCCGGCCGATCGCCGAGGTCCTGCAGCTGGGCGTGCTCAGCGCCGACGGCCGGGTCCGGTGGATGGATCCTCGTCCGATGACCCCGAGCGCGAGCGTCCGCCACCTGCACTGAGCCTGGCCCCCCACCCACGGGCCTGCTTCTCCGGCGCTGCGGCAGGATGGCTCCCATGAGCGACGTCGCCGAGAGCCTGGCCTATGACCCCGCTGCCGAGGTCACCGAGATCTGTCGTGACCTGATCCGGATCGACACCACCAACTACGGCGACCAGGAGGGCCCTGGGGAGCGGAAGGCGGCCGAGCACGTCGCCGCGCTCCTCGAGGAGGTCGGCATCGCCACCGAGCTGTTCGAGGCCGAGCCCGGCCGCACCAACGTGCTGGCCCGCTGGGGTGGCTCCACCGGGGACCCGGTCCTGATGCACGGACACCTCGACGTCGTGCCGGCCGATGCCGCCGACTGGACGGTGCACCCCTTCAGCGGCGAGGTCCAGGACGGCCAGGTCTGGGGTCGTGGGGCGGTCGACATGAAGGACTTCGACGCGATGCTCCTCTCCACCGTGCGGGCCAGGGCGCGGGCCGGCATCGTGCCGGACCGGCCGCTGGTGCTGTGCTTCACCGCGGACGAGGAGGCGGGCGGAACCAAGGGCGCCGGCCCACTCGTGCGTGCGCACCGGGAGTGGTTCGAGGGCTGCACCTACGCCGTGGGGGAGGTCGGTGGCTTCTCCACCACGGTGCGAGGGCGACGGCTCTACCTGATCGAGGCGGCCGAGAAGGGGATGGCGTGGATGCGTCTGACCGCCAACGGCAACGCCGGTCACGGTTCCATGCGCCACCCCGACAACGCCGTGACGACCCTGGCCGAGGCGGTAGCACGGATCGGGCGGCACGAGTGGCCGGTCGTGCTGACCCCGACGATGCGGGTGCTGCTCGGGGCGGTCGCCGAGCTGGCCGGGACCGAGGCGACGCCGGAGAACGCCGAGGCACTCGTGGAGGAGTTCGGGCCGGCCGCGCGCATGCTCAGCGCAGTCATCCGGCACACGACCAACCCGACGATGCTCGACGCCGGCTACAAGGTGAACGTGGTCCCGGGCCACGCCAGCGCGCAGATCGACGGACGGTTCCTCCCCGGGCACCAGGACGACTTCCTGGCGACGCTCCGGGAGCTCGCCGGCCCCGACGTGGACATCGAGTTCAGCACGATGATGCCCGGCCTCGAGACGGCGTACGACGGAGAGATGGCCGACGCGATGACCGCGTCGCTGCTCGAGGAGGACCCGGACGCTCTGGTGGCGCCGTACCTGATGAGCGGGGGAACCGACGCGAAGTACTTCGCCGACCTCGGCATGCGCGCGTTCGGGTTCGCGCCACTGCGCCTGCCCGAGGAGCTCGACTTCACCGCGCTCTTCCACGGGGTCGACGAACGGGTCCCGGTGGACGCGCTCGAGTTCGGGGCCCGCGTGCTCGACCGGTTCCTCGGGAAGCTCTGAGCTAGAACATCCCCGCCATCGACTGACGGATGATGCGCCGGCGGAGGTGCACCCGCCGGGTGCCGTCGGGGGACAGTCGCAGCCTGGCCAGCTCCCAGCCGCCCTGCTCGGCGCGCTCCACGAGCATCCGGGTGACGCTGTTGCGGGAGTGGTCGCGGGAGATCAGCAGCCGGTCGTACTCGTACTCGACGCCGGGACGCAGCACCCGGCTCTGCTGCAAGCGGGCCTTCATCGATGTCATACGGTCACCTCCAGGTCGGCTGAGACGTCTTCGAGGGCCTGAGCGATCTCGACGGGAAGCTCCACGTCCTCGACGCCCAGCGAGCCGCGCAGCTGCGCCGCGGTGCGGGCTCCGAGGATCGGGGCCGTGACCCCGGGTCGGTCGCGGACCCAGGCCAGCGCCACCTCGAGCGGCGTGATGCCGAGGCCGTCGGCGGCACGGACGACTGCCTCGACGATGCGCTGCGAGGACTCCCCGAGGTAGCGCCCGACGAACGTCGAGAAGTGCGGGGACGCCGCGCGCGAGTCGGCCGGGGTCCCGCCGCGATACTTGCCGGTGAGCACGCCGCGCCCCAGCGGCGACCACGGCAGGATCCCCAGGCCCAGGGCCCGGGCTGCAGGGACGACCTCGGCCTCGACTGAGCGGTTCAGCAGGGAGTACTCGACCTGGTTGGCGGCCAACGGGGCCCGGCCGGGGACCGCGCGCTGCCACGACGCAGCCTGGGCAGACTGCCAACCGGTGTAGTTGCTGACGCCGACGTAGGAGGCGCGGCCCGTCGCCACGGCGTAGTCCAGCGCGGACAAGGTCTCCTCCAGCGGCGCATCCTCGACCCAGGTGTGCACCTGCCAGAGGTCGACATGGTCGACGGCCAGCCGCTTCAGGGAGGCGTCCAGGGTGCTGATCAGGTGGCCGCGGGAGGCGTTGACGACACGTTCGCCGCCCCGACGGCTGATGCCCGCCTTGGTGGCGATCACGATCTCGTCGCGCGAGCACACGTCGCCGATGAAGGACCCGATCAGCCGCTCGGAGTCACCGTCGGTGTAGCCGGCCGCGGTGTCGACCAGCGTGCCACCGGCCTCCACGAACGCCACCAGCTGCTCCCGGGCCTCGTGCTCGTCGGTGTCCCGCCCCCAGGTCATGGTGCCCAGGCCGAGGCGGGAGACCGAGAGACCGGTGGCGCCGAGAAACCTCTGCTGCATGCTCGAAACGGTATCCAGCCGGGCCCTGCCGGGCACGCACGGCTCGCCGGTGGGGGCCGGCCGCGCGCCGGCCCGGCTGCTCGTCCCTACACTTGCCCGGTGCTCGACTTCCTCAAGGCTGTTGTCCTAGGACTGATCCAGGGTCTGACCGAGTTCCTGCCGATCTCGAGCAGCGCTCACCTGCGGATCTTCCCCGAGTGGTTCGGGTGGGGGGACCCCGGTGCCGCCTTCACCGCCGTGATCCAGATCGGCACCGAGCTCGCGGTCCTGATCTTCTTCCGCAAGGACATCTGGCGGATCGGGTCGGCGTGGGTCCGGTCCCTGTTCCAGCCGGAGTACCGCGGGCACATCGATGCCCGCATGGGCTGGTACGTGATCGTCGGGTCACTGCCGATCGTGATCCTGGGCATCCTGCTGAAGGACGTCATCGAGCGGGACCTGCGGAACCTGTGGATCATCGCCGCTGCCCTGATCCTGCTCGGCCTGGTGCTCGGGGTCGCGGACCGGCTCTCCACGGGTTTGCGCGGCATCAAGAGCCTCTCGATGCGTGATGCGATCCTGATGGGCCTGGCGCAGGCGATGGCCCTCGTCCCCGGTGTCTCCCGATCAGGCGCCACCATCTCGATGGGTCTGTTCCTCGGTCTCGGCCGCGAGGCCGCCACCCGGTTCGCGTTCCTCCTGGCCATCCCCGCCGTCGTCGGCGCGGGCCTGTTCGAGCTCAAGGAGATCCCCAACGGCACCAACGCCTACGGCTGGGGTCCCACGATCGTGGCGACCGTGGTCTCGTTCGTGGTCGGCTACTCCGCGATCGCCTGGCTGCTGCGGTACGTCGCGACGCGCTCCTACATCCCGTTCGTGATCTACCGGGTGGCCCTGGGGCTGCTCACCCTCGGACTGCTGTCAGCAGGCGTGCTCTCCGCATAGGCCTCCTCACAGCCAGCCGGCGCGCCTGCTGATGATGAACACGGTCAGCGAGGCACTGAACATCAGCAGCAGCGCGAACGGGTAGCCGAAGGTCCAGTGCAGCTCGGGCATGTGGTCGAAGTTCATCCCGTAGACGCTGCCGACCAGCGCGGGGGCGGCGACCAGCCCGACCGCCGCGGAGATCCGCCGCATGTCGTCGTTCTGCTGGATCGAGATCTGGGCCAGGTGCGCCTCGAACGCGCTCGAGAGCAGCGAGTCCAGGGTGTCGATGGCCTCGGCGACGCGCGCCAGGTGATCCGCGACGTCGCGGAAGTAGGGGCCCGAGTCGGCGTGGATGCCCGGCACGGAACCGGCCGAGAACCGGTTCATCGGCTCGCGCAGGGGCAGCACCGCACGCCTCATCTCGGCGAGCTCCCGCTTGAGCACGTAGATTCGGGCGGAGTCGTTGGTGCGCTCGGTGGAGAACACCGACTCCTCGACCTCGTCCACGTCCTCCTGGAGCGACCCGGCGACTTCCTCGTAGCGGTCCACGACCTGGTCGCAGACGGCGTACACGACTGCCGACGGGCCGTGGGCCAGGACGGCGCTCATGCCTTCGAGCCGCAGACGGGCCTCGCTGAGCGCGCCACCCGAGCCGTGCCGGACCGTGACCACGAACTCGTGACCCACGAAGATGCTGATCTCACCGGTCTCGACCGCATCCTCCTCGTCGACGTACCAGAGCGTCTTGAGCACCATGAACAGCGAGTCCGCGTAGCGCTCCACCTTGGGGCGCTGGTGGGCGCTGATCGCGTCCTCGACAGCGAGCTCGTGCAGGTCGTAGAGCGCAGCGACCGACTCCAGCTCCTCGCTGGTGGGGTCGTGCAGCCCGACCCAGACGAAGTCGCCCTGCTCGGTGACCCGGGCGCGGACGCCGGCGAGGTCATGGGTGTCCAGGCCGAGCTCGACTCGTTCGCCTCGGCGGTACAGCGCGTTGTCCACGATCACGTGAGCAGGCTACGACCCGTAGGCTCCCCAGCATGGCCACTGTGATCCTGGCGCGGCACGGACGCACCGCTGCCAACGCCACCGGCGTGCTCGCCGGGCGCACCAAGGGCGTGCACCTCGACGACACGGGCACCGACCAGGCCGGGGCTGCGGCCGAGCGCCTGGTCGGTCTGGACCTGGCCGCCGTGGTGACCAGCCCGCTGGAGCGTTGCCGCCAGACCGCGAAGCTGCTGGCTCCAGGGAGCCGCGCGCTGGCCGACAAGCGCCTGCTGGAGTGTGACTACGGGGACTGGACCGGGCTCGAGCTGAAGAAGCTGGCCAAGGAGAGCCTCTGGCGGACCGTCCAGGTGCAGCCCTCGGCGGCACGGTTCCCCGGCGGTGAGTCACTCCAGGAGATGTCCGCGAGGGCGGTGAGTGCCATCCGTGAGAGGGACGCAGTCCTGGAGGCGGAGACCGGTGATCATGCCGTCTGGCTGGCGGTCTCGCACGGTGACGTGATCAAGGCCGTCCTCGCCGACGCGCTGGGGATGCACCTCGACGCCTTCCAGCGGATCATCGTCGACCCGGCGAGCCTGTCCGTGGTGACCTACACGCCCCACCGGGCGTTCGTGCACACGATGAACTCGAGCTCGGGCTCGCTGGCGCACCTTGCCCGCAAGCCCGCACGCCGAGGGCGACGTTCCGCAGATGCCGTCGTGGGAGGCGGCGCCGGTCCCTCGACGCGCAAGGCTTCGGCCAACCCCTAGGCTCGGGACATGCCGGTCATCCATCGCTTCGACCCGCCCGAGCGCTTCGTGCCCGGGACCGTCGGCGAGCCCGGCAGCCGCACCTTCTTCCTCCAGGCCCGGGCCGGGGCCCAGGTCACCTCGGTGGCCCTGGAGAAGCAGCAGGTGCAGATCCTGGGAGAGCGGGTCGCCGAGCTGCTCGACGAGCTGATCGAGACCGACGCAGCGCGCGCCACCGTGCCGGCGATCACCCCGGTCGCGCTGATCGACAACGAGCCGCTCGACCAGCCGATCGAGGAGGAGTTCCGGGCAGGCACCATCACGCTGTCCTGGGACGCCGACGACGAGCGGGTCGTGATCGAGGTCTTCCCGGTGGTCGAGGTCGAGGTCGAGCTGCCGGTCGAGGCCGCGGAGCAGGAGCTGATCGACCTGCCGATCGAGGAGCCGGAGCCCACCGAGGTGCTGCTCGTCCGGATGCCGCCGGCGATGGCGCGCTCGTTCGCCACCCGGGCGGAGTCCGTGGTGTCCGCCGGACGCGCCCCCTGTCCCTTCTGTGGCGGGCCGCTGGACCCGGACGGGCACCTGTGCCCGCGGGCCAACGGCTTCCGGCGTACCCACGCCTGATCGTCGTGACGGCTCCAGACCTGCCCGACCTGCTCGACCACCAGCTCGAGGTCGTCGGCAGGATCATGCCTGCCTCCAACCACACCTTCCTGGCCCGGCTGGGCGAGGACGGGCCGCAGTGCGTCTACAAGCCGTGCTCGGGGGAGCGCCCGCTGTGGGACTTCACCGACGGCACCCTGGCCGAGCGCGAGTACGCCGCCTGGGTCGTCTCCGACCACCTCGGGTGGAACGTCGTGCCCCCCACGGTGCTCCGCGCCGGTCCCGCCGGGCCGGGGATGGTGCAGCTGTGGATGGAGCCGGTGGAGAGCGCCCCCGGCACGCCCGACCCCGTCGACGTCCTCCCCGAAGGCACTGTGCCGGCCGGGTTCCTGCACGTCCTCGACGCCGCGGGCGCGCGGGACGAGCCGGTCATGCTGGTCCACGAGGACTCAGCGCCACTGCGGCGGATGGCGATCTTCGACATCATCACCAACAACACCGACCGCAAGGGCGGCCACGTGCTGCCCATGGCTGACGGCCATCGCTACGGGGTCGACCACGGCGTGTGCTTCCACACCGAGGACAAGCTGCGGACCGTCCTGTGGGGGTGGGCCGGCCAGCGCCTCACCGAGCCCGAGCGCGCCGGTGTCGAGTCTGTGGTGGCCGGGCTCGAGGGGGACCTGTGTGCGGCCCTCGAGCCGCTGCTGACCGAGCGGGAGATCCACGCCGTCGGCCGGCGCTGCGAGCGGTTGCTCTCGTCCGGGGTGTTCCCGATGGCGAGCAGTGGGTGGCCCTCCATCCCGTGGCCGCCCTTCTGAACCGGACGGATAGGCTCGGCGGCATGCGTGCGTGGACCTCACCCGGCGGTGCTGCCGGCATCCCAGCCCTGCCCGAAGGGGTGCTCGGGCCTGCCGTGCGGGTCTTCGACACGGCCACCGGTGCCCTGCGCGACGTGACGCCGCTGGCCGGTCCCGCGCGGATGTACGTCTGCGGGATCACGCCGTACGACGCCACCCACATGGGCCACGCCGCGACCTACGTCGCCTTCGACCTGCTCAACCGCGCCTGGCGCTCGGCGGGCCACGAGGTCCGTTACGTGCAGAACGTCACCGACGTCGACGACCCGCTGCTCGAGCGCGCCAACGCGACCGGTGAGGAGTGGACCGAGCTCGCCGAGCGCGAGACCGAGCTGTTCCGCACCGACATGGAGGCGCTCCAGGTGCTCGCGCCCGACGCCTACGTGGGCGCCGTGGAGTCGATCCCGTTCGTGCTGGAGATGGTCGAGCTGCTCCAGGCTGCAGGCAGCGTGTACGACGTGGAGGGGGACCTCTACTTCTCGGTCACCCGCGACCCCACGTTCGGCGAGGTGTCCGGCCTGACCCGCGAGCGGATGCTCGCCGTCTTCGGTGAGCGCGGGGGAGACCCCGACCGGCCCGGCAAGAAGGACCCGTTGGACTGCCTGCTCTGGCAGGCCGAGCGTCCGGGTGAGCCGGCCTGGGATTCGCCGTTCGGTCGCGGACGTCCCGGGTGGCACATCGAGTGCTCGGCGATCGCCCGGGTGCACCTCGGCTCTGCCATCGACGTGCAGGGGGGTGGCAGCGACCTCGCCTTCCCGCACCACGAGATGAGCGCCTCGGAGGCGCAGGTGGCCGACCCCGAGGCGCGGTTCGCCCGGGCCTACGTGCACGCGGGCATGGTGGGGCTGGACGGCGAGAAGATGTCCAAGTCCAAGGGCAACCTGGTCCTGGTCTCCCGGCTGCGCGAGAGCGGCCTCGACCCGATGGTGATCCGGCTGGTCCTGCTGGGACACCACTACCGCGACGACTGGCACTGGGACGACGCCGACGTGGCCGCGGCCGGTGCCCGCCTGGACAAGTGGCGTGGCGCTGTCTCCCGTCCGGCCGGCGCTCCCACGGGGGCAGTGGTCCAGGACGTCCTGGCTGCGCTGGCCAACGACCTGGACGCACCGTTCGCGCTGCGACTGCTCGACCACTGGGCCAACTCGACCGACTTCGGCGACGACTCCGAGCCGGGGGCGGGCGACGTCATCCGCACCCTGGTCGACGCAGCACTCGGCATCCGGCTCTGACCCAGCCAAGGGTGCCGGGGGTCCGAGGGCGGGGGGCCTACTCCTCGGGACGGTGCCGACGCTTGAGGTAGCGCTCGAACTCGCGCGCGATGGCCTCACCGCTCGCCTCGGGCAGCTCGGCCGCGTCCTGGCTCTCCTCGAGGTTGCGGACGTACTCCGCCACGTCCTCGTCCTCCTCGGCGAGCTCGGCCACGCCGCGCTCCCAGGCCCGGCTGTCCTCGGGAAGATCACCCAGCGGGATGCTCGTCTCGAGCAGGTCCTCGATCTGCACGACGAGGGCGAGCGTCGCCTTCGGGCAGGGCGGCTGGGGGAGGTAGTGGGGGACCGCGGCCCAGAACGACACCGCAGGCACGTCCACCCGGTCGCAGGCGTCCTGGAGCACCCCGATGATCCCGGTCGGTCCCTCGTACGTCGCCGGCTCCAGCTTGAGCCGGTCCTCGAGGTCCAGCTCGGTGGCGGTGCCGCTGACCTGGATCGGTCGGGTGTGCGGGGTCTCGGCGAGCAGCGCGCCCAGGGTGACCACCAGCTCGACGCCCAGCTCGTCGGCCACGGCGAGCAGCTCGGCGCAGAACTGGCGCCACCTCATGCTCGGCTCGATGCCCCGGACGAGAACGACGTCGCGATGAGCACCGGGCGGGTGGGCGACGTAGACCTGCGTCGTCGGCCAGGTGATCCGGCGCATGCCCTGGTCGGTGGTGCCGATCATCGGACGGTTCACCTGGAAGTCGTAGAACTCCTCCGGGTCCACCACCGCGACCAGCTCCGCCGCCCAGACGTCGATCAGGTGGTCGACCACCCCGGTGGCCGCTGCGGCCGCGTCGTTCCAGCCCTCGAACGCCGCCACCAGAACCGGGCTGACGAGGTCCGGCACCTCCTCGATCTCGATCACGAGCCAACCCTAGGACGTCGAGCCACGCCTCCGCTGCGGATCGCGTGCCGACCATCGACCTGCCACCATGTGAAAGCAGTCCGGCGAAGGCACCCGGACTGCTTAGTCTTGTCCTGGCAACGACATCGGAGATGCACCTGTGAGCAGTCCCAGCAACGACGAGCGACCCTCTCGGGCGCGCCCTGACGCGAGCGAGCTCCTGACCGGCCTGCTGCGTGAGCGGATCCTGGTCATCGACGGCGCGATGGGCACGATGATCCAGGGACACGGCCTCGACGAGAGCGGCTACCGCGGCGAGCGCTTCGCAGACTGGGACAGCGACGTACGCGGCAACAGTGACCTGCTCAGCCTGACCCAGCCCGACATCATCCGCTCGATCCACGCGGAGTACCTCGCGGCCGGGGCGGACATCGTCGCCACCAACACCTTCAACGCGCAGCAGATCTCCCAGGCCGACTACGGCATGGAGGCGCTCGCCTACGAGATGAACTACGAGTCGGCGCGGCTGGCACGCGAGGCGGCCGACGAGGCCACCGCGGCAGACCCCGCACGACCCCGCTTCGTGGCCGGCGGGCTCGGCCCGACGAACCGGACCGCGTCCATCTCGCCCGACGTGAACGACCCGGGCTTTCGCAACATCTCCTTCGAGCAGCTCGCCGAGGCCTACGCCGAGCAGGCGGCGGGCCTGGTGGACGGCGGCGCCGACCTGCTCCTGGTGGAGACGATCTTCGACACCCTGAACGCGAAGGCCGCGATCTTCGCGCTCGAGACGATGTTCGAGGAGCGGGGACGCCGCTGGCCGGTGATCCTGTCGGGCACCATCACCGACGCCTCCGGTCGGACGCTGTCCGGCCAGGTCACCGAGGCCTTCTGGAACTCCGTGCGGCACGCCCGCCCGCTGGCCGTCGGGCTGAACTGCGCGCTGGGCGCCGCGGAGATCCGCCCCTACCTCGCCGAGCTGTCGCGCGTCGCCGACGCCTTCGTGTCCTGCTACCCGAACGCCGGGCTGCCGAACGCGTTCGGGGAGTACGACGAGACCCCCGACCAGATGTCGACGGTGCTCGCGGAGTTCACCGAGGCGGGACTGGTCAACCTCGTCGGCGGGTGCTGCGGCACCACACCGGCGCACATCGCCCGCCTCGCGGCGGTCGTCGACGGCCAGCCGCCCCGTGAGCCCGCACGGCCGAGCCCGGCGATGCGCCTGTCCGGCCTCGAGCCGCTGACGATCGACGACGACTCGCTGTTCGTCAACATCGGCGAGCGCACCAACATCACCGGCTCCGCGAAGTTCCGCAACCTGATCAAGGCCGGCGACTACGACAGCGGTCTCTCGGTCGCCGCCCAGCAGGTGGAGAACGGCGCCCAGATCATCGACGTCAACATGGACGAGGGGATGATCGACGGCGTCGCGGCCATGGACCGCTTCACCAAGCTGATCGCCAGCGAACCCGACATCAGCCGCGTCCCGATGATGATCGACTCCTCCAAGTGGGAGGTCATCGAGGCCGGCCTGCGCTGCGTCCAGGGCAAGCCGATCGTGAACTCCATCTCCATGAAGGAGGGCGAGGACAAGTTCCGGGAGCACGCCCGCCTCTGTCGCAAGTACGGCGCAGCGGTGGTCGTGATGGCCTTCGACGAGGACGGCCAGGCCGACAACCTCGAGCGGCGCAAGCAGATCTGCGAGCGCGCCTACCGGATCCTGGTGGACGAGGTGGGCTTCCCTGCCGAGGACATCATCTTCGACCCGAACGCGTTCGCGGTGGCGACCGGCATCGAGGAGCACGCCAACTACGGCGTGGACTTCATCGAGGCCACCCGCTGGATCAAGCAGAACCTGCCCGGCGCGCTGGTCTCCGGGGGCATCTCGAACGTGTCGTTCTCGTTCCGGGGCAACAACCCGGTGCGTGAGGCGATCCACTCGGTGTTCCTCTTCCACGCCATCCGGGCGGGGCTGACCATGGGCATCGTCAACGCCGGGGCCCTGGTGGTCTACGACGAGATCGAGCCCGAGCTCCGCGAGCGCATCGAGGACGTGATCCTCAACCGGCGCGACGACGCGGCCGAGCGGTTGCTGGAGATCGCCGAGCAGCACAACAGGTCCGGTGAGAAGCAGGAGGAGTCGGTCAGCGAGTGGCGCTCGCTGCCCGTCAGCGAGCGGATCACCCACGCTCTCGTCAAGGGCATCGACACGTTCGCGGTCGAGGACACCGAGGCGCTGCGCGTGGAGATCGAAGCCCGAGGTGGCCGCCCGATCGAGGTGATCGAGGGTCCGCTGATGGATGGCATGAACGTCGTGGGCGACCTGTTCGGTGCCGGCAAGATGTTCCTGCCCCAGGTGGTGAAGTCCGCGCGCGTGATGAAGAAGGCGGTTGCCCACCTGATCCCGTTCATCGAGCAGGAGAAGCTCGACAAGCCGGAGTACGCCACCGCCAAGGACACCAACGGCACCATCGTGATGGCGACCGTGAAGGGCGACGTCCACGACATCGGCAAGAACATCGTCGGCGTGGTCCTGCAGTGCAACAACTACGAGGTCATCGACCTCGGTGTGATGGTCCCCGCCCAGAAGATCCTGGACACGGCCCGCGAGGTCGGCGCCGACCTGATCGGCCTGTCCGGGCTGATCACGCCCTCGCTGGACGAGATGGTCCACTTCGCCAGCGAGATGGAGCGCCAGGGGTTCACGATCCCGCTGCTCATCGGTGGCGCCACCACCTCCCGCGCCCACACCGCGGTCAAGGTGACGCCGCGCTACAAGGGCCCCGTCCTCTGGGTGAAGGACGCCTCGCGGTCGGTCCCGGTCGCCGCTGCGCTGCTCTCCGAGGACCAGCGAGGCAAGCTGCTCGCGGACACGAAGGCCGACTACGACTCGCTGCGCCAGCGGCACGCGGCCAAGAACGACCGTCCGCTGCTCACCTTCGAGGACGCCCGGGCCAACCGGACGCCGGTCGACTGGTCGTCCTACGTCCCGCCCGTGCCGGCCATGGGGGCACCCAGCACGCGGGTCCTCGAGGACTACGACCTCGCCGAGCTGCGCGAGTACATCGACTGGCAGCCCTTCTTCAACGCCTGGGAGATGAAGGGGAAGTTCCCCGACATCCTGAACAACCCGGCGTCGGGCGAGACCGCCCGCAAGCTGTACGACGACGCGCAGGAGATGCTCGACCGGATCATCAAGGAGAAGTGGCTCACCGCGAACGGCGTGATCGGGTTCTTCCCGGCCGCCGCCGTCGGCGACGACATCGAGGTCTACCGCGACACCGACCGCTCCGAGGTGCTCACCACGCTGCACAACCTGAGGCAGCAGGGCGAGCACCGCGAGGGCGTGCCGAACCGTTCCCTGGGCGACTACGTCGCGCCGCGCGAGACCGGGCTCGCCGATCACGTGGGCGCGTTCGCCGTCACCGCCGGGCTGGGCAGCCAGGCGAAGATCATGGAGTTCAAGGAGGCGCTGGACGACTACAGCGCGATCCTGCTCGAGTCGCTGGCCGACCGGCTCGCGGAGGCCTTTGCCGAGCGGTTGCACGAGCGGGTGCGCACCGAGTTCTGGGGCTACGCCGAGGGTGAGGCGCTGGACAGTGACGCGCTGCTCGGTGAGAAGTACACCGGCATCCGCCCCGCACCCGGTTACCCGGCCTGCCCCGAGCACACCGAGAAGCGCACCCTGTGGGAGCTGCTGGACGTCGAGGCCTCCACCGGGATCGAGCTCACCGACTCGATGGCGATGTGGCCGGGGGCCGCGGTCAGCGGCTGGTACTTCTCACACCCGCAGTCGCAGTACTTCGTGGTCGGCCGGATCGCTCGCGACCAGGTGGAGTCCTACGCCGAGCGCAAGGGCTGGACCCTCGCCGAGGCCGAGCGCTGGCTCTCGCCGAACCTCGGCTACGACCCGGAGGACTGATGGCGAGGATCGACGAGGCCGTGCGACCGGCGGGCGGGTCGGCCCTGCGCCACCCCGCGGCCGTGCTGTGGGACATGGACGGCACCCTGGTGGACACCGAGCCGTACTGGATGCAGTGCGAGTTCGCGCTGGCCGAGAAGTACGGCGGCACGTGGTCGCACGAGCACGGCCTGGCCGTCGTCGGTGGAGACCTGATCGACTCCGCCACCTACATGCGCGAGCACATGGGCATCGACCGGACGCCGCGGCAGATCGTCGACGAGCTCCTCGACGGCGTCGTCGCGCTGGTGACGCAGTCGGTCCCGTGGCGCCCCGGCGCGCGCGAGCTGCTGGCCGCGCTGGTCGAGCTCGAGGTCCCGTGTGTCCTGGTGACCATGTCGTGGCGGCGGTTCGTGGAGCCGGTCGTCGCGGCGCTGCCGGCCGGCTCGTTCGTCGAGCTGGTCTGCGGGGACGAGGTCGCTCACGGCAAGCCACACCCGGAGCCCTACCTCCGCGCGGCCGAGCTGCTCGGCCTGGAACCGGCGCAGACGCTGGCGATCGAGGACTCCGCCACCGGTGCGGCCTCGGCCGAGGCCGCCGGGTGCGACGTGCTGGTGGTGCCCAACCACGTCGCGGTGCCCACCGGACCCCGCCGGGTCCACCGGGACACCCTGGAGGGTCTGACGCCGCACGACCTCGCCGGGCTGCACGCCTGACTCACGGCTCGCCCGCCGGCGCGCTCACTGGCTGGCTCACTGGCTGCACTGGCTGGCTCACGGGCTGGCTCATGGGGGCGGGCAGCGGCGGTGGCTCGTGGCCGAACTCCGGGCAGTGCGCCTGGAAGCTGCACCACTGGCAGGCGGCGCCCGGGCTGGGCAACCACTCCCCGGTGGTGCGCGCGGTCTCGATGGCCCGCCACAGCGCCTCCACCAGGCGCTCGGTCGCCAGCAGGTCCTGCTCGTCGGGGCGGTAGCTGACCACCTGGCCGTCGCCGAGGTAGATCAGCTGCAGCAGCGCGGGGACCACGCCCCGGGTGCGCCAGATCACCAGCGCGTAGAAGCGCATCTGGAACAGGGCCCTGCCCTCGAAACCCTCGCGCGGGGAGCGACCGGTCTTGTAGTCCACCACGCGCAGCGCCCCGTCGGGAGCGACGTCGATGCGGTCGACGAAGCCCCGGAGCAGCAGCCTGGAGTCGAGCAGAGCCTCGACATAGACCTCACGCTCGGCCGGCTCGAGCCGGGTGGGGTCCTCGAGGTCGAAGTAGCCGCGCAGACTCTGCCGGCACGAGGCGAGCCACTCGGTGATGCCGGGTCCGTCGCCCGCGAACATCGTGGCCAGCTCGGGCTCCGCGTCGAGCACGAGCTCCCAGGCGCCCTGGATCATCCCCTCCGCGCGCTCCGGGGTCCGGTGCGCTGCCGGGAGGTCGAAGAGGTCCTCGAGCACCTTGTGCACCACGGTGCCCCGCACGGCGAGCGGCGAGGGCTCCTCGGGCAGCCGGTCGATGGTGCGCAGGCGGTAGAGCAGGGGACAGGTGCGGAAGTCGCCCGCACGGCTGGGAGACAGGGCACCCAGAACCTTCTCGCCGTCGACCGGGGTGCCGATCCTCGGCTCCAGGGGCACTACCCCACCGTCGTCCATGGCCACACAGTAGGTCGCCGGTCCGACAGGTTCTGCGCGCGCTAGCGTTGAGGCGTGAGTGGAGACGGCAGACCCGGCGGTTCGGACCGAGGAACAGGCACGCCGCCGGCCCGTGAGCCGTACCCGAGGGGAACCTTGCGGATCGGGACGATCCGCGGCGTCGACGTGCTCGTGCGCTCGTCATGGGTCCTGGTCGCGATCCTGATCGCCTTCCTGCTCGCACCGCGGGTCGAGCAGGTCCAGCCGGGGCTGGGTGCGCTGAAGTACGTCGCCGGCGTCGCGTTCGCGGTGCTCCTGTACCTCTCCGTGCTGCTTCACGAGATCTCGCACGCCCTGATGGCCCAGCGCTACGGCCTGGGCGTGCGCTCGATCAGCCTGCACTTCCTCGGCGGCGCCACCGAGATCGACTCCGAGACCCGAACGCCGGGTGAGGAGTTCAAGATCGCCGTGGTCGGCCCCCTGACCTCGATCGCCGTCGGTCTGCTCGCGCTCGTCCTGCTCACCGTCACCCCGGGGGGCCTGATCTATCTCGCCGTCCAGGGTCTTGCAGGCGCGAACCTCGTGGTCGGCGTGCTCAACCTCGTTCCGGGCCTGCCCCTGGACGGCGGCAGGGTGCTGCGCGCGGCCGTCTGGAAGGCCACCGGCAACATGCACAGCGGAACCATCGTGGCCGCCTGGGGCGGCCGGGTCGCCGGGCTGCTCGTCCTGGCCTGGCCGGTGGCCTCCAGCGCCTGGCTCGGGACGCGCCCCGACGTGTTCGACTACCTGGTCGCGTTCGTGATCGCCTCGTTCCTGTGGTCGGGTGCCACCGCCTCCATGGTCAGTGCCCGGGTGAGGCGACGACTGCCCGCCCTGAAGGCACGTCCGCTGGCCCGACGCGTGGTCGCGGTGCCCGACCAGGTGACCATCAGCGAGGCGGTTCGCAGGGCGCAGGAGGTCGGTGCCGGAGCGATCGTGCTGCACGGCGGCGACGACCAGCTCAGCGGCGTGGTCAGCGAGGCCTCGCTGCTCGCCGTGCCCGAGGAGCGCCGGCCCTGGGTCCCGGTCATCTCCGTCGCACGGACGATCGAGGACGGGCTGGTGCTCGGCGCCGACATCTCGGGCGAGGAGCTCGTTCGGGCCATGACCAGCACACCCGCCGAGGAATACGTCCTGGTGGAGACAGATGGGACCATTCTCGGCGTGCTGACCGCCGCCGACGTGGACCGAGCCTTCGAGGAGGGCGCTGCAAGGTGAACGACACAACAGCCACGTCGAGCGACTGGTCCGGCGTACGCCGCGGGCCGCTGAGCGAGGGGGAGTGGGTGCGGCTGATCGACGCCAAGGGGCGCCGGCACAACATCTGCCTCGAGCCCGGCAAGAGCTTCCACACCAACCGGGGTGGCCTCTCGCACGACGACATCATCGGGCGCGACGAGGGCTTCACGATCACCTCGACGTCCGGGGGCGAGTACCTCGTCTTCCGGCCGCTGCTCAGCGAGTTCGTCGTGTCGATGCCCCGGGGAGCGGCCGTCGTCTACCCCAAGGACGCCGCCCAGATCGTGGCCATGGCCGACATGTTCCCGGGCGCGCGGGTCGTCGAGGCCGGTGCGGGCTCCGGAGCACTGAGCTGCTCCCTGCTGCGGGCAGTGGGACCCACCGGTGAGCTGGTCTCCTTCGAGCGGCGCGAGGACTTCGCCGACGTCGCGCGGCGCAACGTCGAGCAGTTCTTCGGTGGGGCGCACCCGGCCTGGTCCCTGACCGTCGGCGACCTGGTGGAGGAGCTGCCCGCGGCCGTGGGCCCGGGCACCGTCGACCGGGTCGTTCTCGACATGCTGGCCCCCTGGGAGTGCATCGACGTCGTCGCCGACGCGCTGACGCCCGGCGGGATCGTGGTCGCCTACGTGGCCACGACCACCCAGCTCGGCAAGGTGGTCGAGACGCTGCGGGCGCACGGGGAGTTCACCGAGCCGCAGCCGTGGGAGACCCTGGTGCGGGACTGGCACGTCGAGGGGCTGGCGGTGCGACCGGGTCACAAGATGAACGGCCACACCGGTTTCCTGGTGACCGCTCGACGGATGGCCCCGGGCAACTCCGCCCCGGTCAAGAAGCGGCGGCCTGCCCCGGGTGCCTACGGTGTCGACTACGACGGCCCGCGCCCGGTGGGCCTCCCGCCCCAGGACGGCGTCGACAACCCGATCGATGAGACACGGCCATAACGACTTGGCATGTGCCTCTGGACGAGTAGGGTCGAAAACCAGACACAGTCCACGGAGGTGGTTCACGTGCCCGACCCAGGCGCCGAACAAGGACCGACGACCGCCCAGCTGCTGAACCAGGTCTCCTTCCTCGAGGCCGAGGTGGCAGATCTGCGTCGGAGGCTTGCCGACTCTCCCGTCAGTGCGCGTGCTCTCGACCAGCGGCTCGTGGACGCCCAGCGTTCCCTCTCCGCCGTCACGTCCCAGAACGAGCGTCTTGCCCAGACGCTGCGTGAGGCCCGTGACCAGATCGTGACCCTCAAGGAGGAGGTCGACCGGCTGGCGCAGCCGCCGACCGGCTTCGGCACGTTCCTCAAGCGCAACGAGGACGACTCCGTGGACGTGTTCACCAGCGGGCGCAAGCTCCGGGTGAACGTCAGCCCCTCCGTCGAGCTCGACGAGCTCACCCGGGGCCAGGAGGTCATGCTCAACGAGGCCCTCAACGTCGTCGCCGCGATGGAGTTCGAGGAAGTCGGCGAGGTGGTGATGTTCAAGGAGCTCCTGGCCGACGGGGACCGGGTGCTGGTCATCGCGAACGCCGACGAGGAGCGGGTGGTCCGGCTGGCGGAGCCGCTGCGCGAGGTGACTCTGCGGGCCGGGGACTCGCTGCTCCTCGACGCCAAGTCCGGCTACGTCTACGAGAAGGTGCCCAAGTCCGAGGTCGAGGAGCTCGTGCTCGAAGAGGTCCCCGACATCGACTACAGCTCGATCGGTGGACTGGCCGGCCAGATCGACCAGATCCGTGACGCCGTCGAGCTCCCGTACCTGCACCCCGAGCTGTTCAAGGACTACGAGCTGAAGCCGCCGAAGGGCGTCCTGCTCTACGGTCCGCCCGGTTGCGGCAAGACGCTCATCGCCAAGGCCGTGGCCAACTCCCTGGCCAAGAAGGTCGCCGAGAAGACCGGTCAGAGCGGCCGCTCGTTCTTCTTGAACATCAAGGGCCCCGAGCTGCTCAACAAGTACGTCGGCGAGACCGAGCGCCACATCCGCCTGGTCTTCCAGCGAGCCCGCGAGAAGGCCAGCGAGGGCACCCCGGTGATCGTCTTCTTCGACGAGATGGACTCGCTGTTCCGCACCCGCGGGTCCGGCGTCTCCTCAGACGTGGAGAACACGATCGTGCCGCAGCTGCTCTCCGAGATCGACGGTGTCGAGGGGCTGGAGAACGTGCTGGTCATCGGCGCCTCCAACCGCGAGGACATGATCGACCCGGCGATCCTGCGACCCGGCCGGCTCGACGTGAAGATCAAGATCGAGCGTCCCGACGCCGAGGCCGCCCGGGACATCTTCTCCAAGTACCTCACTGCCTCCCTGCCGCTGCACGTCGCCGACCTCGCGGAGTTCGGCGGGGACCGGGATGCGTGCGTCGCCGGCATGATCCAGGCGACCGTCGAACGGATGTACACCGAGACCGAGGAGAACCGCTTCCTCGAGGTGACCTATGCCAACGGGGACAAGGAGATCCTGTACTTCAAGGACTTCAACTCCGGCGCGATGATCCAGAACATCGTCGACCGTGCGAAGAAGATGGCCATCAAGGAGGTCATCGAGCACAACCAGCCGGGCATGCGCGTCCAGCACATGCTGCAGGCGTGCGTGGACGAGTTCAAGGAGAACGAGGACCTGCCCAACACCACCAACCCCGACGACTGGGCGCGGATCTCCGGCAAGAAGGGTGAGCGGATCGTCTTCATCCGCACCCTCATCACCGGCAAGCAGGGCACCGAGGCGGGTCGGTCGATCGACACCGTGGCGAACACCGGCCAGTACCTCTGAACCGCACCCGGACCGCAAGAAGGGCGCCGACCACTGGTCGGCGCCCTTCTTGCTGTGTTGCGAGGCTTCAGTCGCCGTAGGGGTTCATGTACTTCAGCGCACCCTGACCGAACGCGGGCTGGCCGTTGGGCAGCATCCGTGCCTCCGCGACCTTGAAGAAGCCCGGTGCTCGCGAGCTCTTCTGCGCCCAGGTCTTGTCGAAGTTGAGCATGTAGGCGCGCGCGGTGCCGTAGCCGGTGATCAGCTGCATCTGCTCGTCGGAGGAGAAGCCGGCGTTGCTCCAGTTGCTGGAGCCCGCCAGGGTGAGCCAGGCGTTGGTGTTCGTGCCGTAGACGCCGGAGATCGTCATGTACTTGCTGTGGTTGTACTTGACGATCTCCTTCTTGGAGTTGAGGATCACGGACTGCTTTACCGGGATGGCGCCGCGTCCGGCCCCGCTGCGCAGGATGCCCATCACCGGCCGGGTGGACAGCGAGTAGATGAACTTGATGTCGCAGCCCTGGTCCCAGAGCTTGCGGAGCCGCTTCGCGATCCAGGTGCCGCGGGTGTCGTAGATGGAGTAGTTGATGATCCGGATCCGGGTGCGGGCGGCCCCGGTCGTCGACCCGGTGCACTTGACCTGGTTGAGCACCTCCATCACCGGGTCGGTCACGGCACTGGCTCCGGGCAGCGGGAAGAAGAGGCTGGTGATCGCTCCGACGTTGTAGACGCGGTACGGCGCCGCGTTGGGCGTGTTGAACCGCATCTCCCGGTAGACGTTCAGGAACCCGGCGTACACCTCGGCCGAGCGCACCACCTGGGCGAAGTTCCACTGCCCCTGGTAGCCGAACTGAGTCAGGTTCATCGAGGTCTGCATGACGACGTTGCGGGCGTGAGCGCTGCCCACGTTGTCGAAGAGGAAGAACTTCGAGTGCGGCGTGCCACCCCGGCCCCGACAGGAGCCACGACACTCCCGGGCGAAGCTGACCCGGTCCGAGGAGCCGGTGACACCAGGCAGGAAGTAGCGCTGGCCCAGCTGGCGCTTGAGGTACTTCCAGGGACGTCGGTCCGCGTTGGCGCTCTGGGCGGCGATGATCTGGACGCTGACCCCGCGCTTGTGCGCGGCGACGAGTGCCTTGGCGACTGCCATGTCGTTGAACGACCACGTCGCGAGCCGGATGCTGCCGTTCCCCTCGATCGGCAGCCGGTTCGCGTCGCGCAACCCGCCCCAGGTGCTCTGGATGGTGAGCAGGACGCTGGACCTGATGGTGAACTTCTCAGCCTTGCTGCGGTTGGGGAACGCGAAGCGTGCACCCGCCGGCATCACGTAGTTGCGTGGTGGCTGCCCGGCCACTGTCGGTGGCTTCGGCTTGGGCTTGCCTGCGGCCGGGGAGACGGCTGCGGCCGAGGGGGACGCGAGCGGGGAGCCCGCCAGCCCCACCGGGCTCGCGAGCACCAGGATTGCGGTCGCGAGACCGAGGCGTCGACGCATGGACATGACTGGCGTTCCCCCATGAAAAAGATCTGGCTGCCCACGTTCGAGGCCACCGAAATCTAACACGGTCACGTCTAGCAAGTCCCGGAATGAGCAGTGAAGACGCCGCGCTCCGGAGGTCGTGGACTAGTCGCCGTACGGCGTCAGGTGCTTGTACTCGCCCTTGCCGAACGCGATCTGGTTCGACGCCAGGCGGGCCTCCCTGGACGAGCCCCTGAAGGAGGGGGCTCGCGAGGTGCGCTGCCGCCACGTCTGGTCGAAGTTCACCAGGAACTGCCGGGCGGTCCCGTAGCCGTTGATCTGCTGCATCTGCTCGTCGGCGTAGAACGCGGCGTTGCTCCAGTTGGCGGAACCCGAGTGGCTGATCCAGCTGCCCGTCGAGCCGCCCCAGTTGCCGGTGATCGTCATGTACTTGCTGTGGTTGTACTTCACGATCTCGCCCCGGCGGTTGCGGATCACCGACTGCTTCATCGGGATGGCGCCGCGGCCGGAGGTGCTGCGCAGGATGCTCAGGACCGGCCTCGTGGCCAGCGAGTAGATGATCCGCACGTCACAGCCCGCCTGCCACAGCGCGCGCAGCTTCTTGGAGAGCCACAGGCCGCGGGTGTCGTAGATGGCGTACTGGATGATCCGGATCCGGGTCCGTCCGGCGCTCGTCCCGCCGGACGTGGCCCCGGTGCAGCGGGTCTGGTTCAGGGCCTGCATCACGGGGTCGCTCGAGGCGGTGGCCCCCGGCAGGGGGAAGAACAGGGTGGTGACGTTGCTGGAGACGTACTTCCTGTAGGGCGCGGGGTTCGGGCGGTTGATCCGCATCTCGCGGTAGACCCTCATGAAGTCTTCGTAGACCGGAGTGGACCGGATGACCTGAGCGTGGTTCCACTGCCCGGTGTAGCCGAACCTGGTCAGGTTCATCGACGACTGGACCGAGATGTGGCGCTGGTGAGCGCTGCCGACGTTGTCGAAGAGGAAGAACTTCGAGTGCGGCGTGCCGCCTCGTCCGCGGCAGGACCCCCGACAGTCGCGAGCGAAGCTCACCTTCTCCGAGGACCCGACCACTCCGGGCTTGTAGTAGCGCTGGCCGAGCTTGCGCTTGAGCCACTTCCAGGGGCGGTTCTTCTTGTTGGCACCCTGGGCGGCGACCACCTGGACGCTGACGCCGCGTCGGTGGGCTGCGTAGAGGGCCTTGGCCATCGTCATGTCCTTGAACGACCAGGTCGCGATCCTGATCGTGCCGTTGCCCGGCATCGGCAGCCGGTTGCGGTCACGGACCCCGCCCCAGACGCTCTGCACCGTGAACAGCACGCGGTTGCGGATGGCGACCTTCGCGCGCTTGCCCTTGTTCGGGAAGGCGAAGTGGACGCCCGAGGGGATGGCGTAGTTGCGCGAGGGTTGCCCACTGAGCGAGCGAACCGCGACCGAAGGCTGCTGCGGGGTGGCGGTGCGTGGGGACGGGGATGCGGACGCCGTTCCGACGACGCTGAGGGTGCTGGCGAGCACCAGGATCCCTGTCACCAGTGCGGCCGTGCGACGGAAGGTCATGCAGTTTCCCCCAGAAAACAGTGGGTTGGCATCATGCTTCGAAGCCCGGAAAACCTAACACGGACGGATCGGGCCACCCCGGGGCCGGACGTCGAGCCGGTCTAGCCCTTGACCACACGTACGGTGGACCAGTGAGTGTTCGCAGGGTCATGGGGACCGAGACCGAGTTCGGCATTTCGGTGCAGGGGCATCCGCACGCCAACCCGATGGTGGCCAGCACGCGGCTCGTGAACGCCTACGCCACCGCCACCCTCAAGGCACGCCGGGCACGGTGGGACTTCGAGGAGGAGTCGCCGCTGCGCGACGCGCGCGGGTTCGACATGTCCCGGGACCTGGCCGATGCGAGCCAGCTCACCGACGAGGACCTCGGCCTGGCGAACGTGATCCTGACCAACGGTGCCCGGCTCTACGTGGACCACGCCCACCCGGAGTACTCCACTCCCGAGTGCACCACGCCCCTCGACATCGTCCGCTGGGACAAGGCGGGGGAGCAGATCGCCCTGGACGCGACCCGGTTCGCCTCCAACCCCAGTGAGGGAGACCTGCTCCTCTACAAGAACAACACCGACAACAAGGGCGCCTCCTACGGGTCGCACGAGAACTACCTGGTGCGCCGCTCCACCCCGTTCGGCGACATCGTGCGGCACCTGACGCCGTTCTTCGTCAGCCGGCAGGTGGTCTGTGGCGCCGGCCGGGTGGGCCTGGGCCAGGACGGCAACGGGGAAGGGTTCCAGCTCAGCCAGCGCGCGGACTACTTCGAGGTCGAGGTCGGGCTCGAGACGACACTCAAGCGGCCGATCATCAACACCCGCGACGAGCCGCACGCCGACCCCGAGAAGTACCGCCGCCTGCACGTCATCATCGGCGACGCGAACCTCTCCGAGATCTCCACCTACCTCAAGGTGGGCACTGCGGCCCTGGTCCTCACGATGATCGAGGACCGGTTCCTGACGACCGACCTGAGCGTGTCCCGGCCGGTGGCCTCGCTCAAGGAGGTCTCGCACGACTCGACCCTCAAGCACCTGCTGGAGGTGGGGGACGGACGCAAGATGACCGCCGTCCAGCTGCAGTGGGAGTACTTCCACCTCGTGCAGCGCTACATCGCCGAGCGCCGGGGCGGTGAGACCGACGACCAGACCCTGGACGTGCTGGCCCGGTGGGAGTCGGTGCTGACCCGCCTCGAGCGCGACCCGTTCGAGTGTGCCGACGAGCTCGACTGGGTGGCAAAGCTCAAGCTCCTCAACTCCTACCGCGAGCGGGACGGGTTGGAGTGGTCGGACGCGAAGCTGCACCTGATCGACCTCCAGTACGCCGACCTGCGGCCCGAGAAGGGCCTCTACCACCGGCTGGTCAAGCTCGGCCGGATGAAGCGCCTCGTCGATGACGCCGGCGTCGAGGAGGCGATGCACGAGCCGCCCGAGGACACGCGGGCCTACTTCCGCGGCCGCTGCCTGAGCAAGTACGCCGACAACATCGCCGCAGCGTCGTGGGACTCGGTCATCTTCGACCTCCCCGGACACGAGTCACTGCAGCGGGTGCCGACGATCGATCCGCTGCGGGGGAGCAAGGCCCACGTCGGTGCGCTGCTGGACAGCCACGACACCGCGCTCGGGCTGTTCGAGGCGCTCACCCGGCGCTGAGAAGGGGCGCCCGCCCTGCTGGCTCAGTCCTCGGTGAGAAAGCGGTAGACGCCGCGCCCGAAGACCGGCTCGCCCGCCGGAGCGGCAGCGAGGTGCGGATCGACCATCGGGTCGAGGAACGGGGCGACGGTCCGGCCGAAGGGCAGCACCCGGCCGAACCTCGGCCGGTTCGAGCTCTCCTGCTGCCAGGTCTTGGCGAAGGCGCCGAGGTACTTCAGCGCCTCGGGGCGGCTCTGGACCCGCTGCATCTGCTCGTCGCCGGCGAAGGCCATGTTGGCCCAGTTCGCGGACCCGCTGAGGGACACGTAGGAAGCGGGGGACCTGGCCCAGTGGCCGACGATCGTCATCCACTTGCTGTGGTTGTACTTGACGATGTTCCCCCACCGGTCGCGCTCGACGGACTGCCGCATCGGGATGGCGCCGCGGCCCGACTTGCTGCGCAGCACCTTGAGCACCGGACGGCTGCTGACCGAGTAGATGATGGCGACGTCACAGCCGGCCTCCCACAGGGCGCGCAGCTTCTTGGCGATCCAGACGCCGCGGGAGCCGTAGATGGCGTACTGGATCACCCGGATCGTCGTCCGGCCGGTGCCACCCGCGGTGGCGCCGGTGCACGCGACCGCGTTCAGGTTCTGCATCACGGGGTCCTGGGACGGCCAAGCCCACGGTCGCGGGAAGAAGTAGTTGGTGACCGGCCCGAAGGCCTTCGCGTGGTAGGGGTTCGCGAGTCGTCTGGCCAGGCTGGACTCGCGGAAGATGGTGTGGAAGTCGTCGTAGACGCGCTTGGAGTGCATCACCTGGGCCTGGTTCCACTGGCCGTAGAACGCCATGGCCGTCAGGTTCATCGAGGTCTGCACCGTCACGTGCCGGGCGTGCCCGGCTCCGACGTTGTCGAAGAGCATGTACTTCGAGTGGGGGGTCCCCCCGGGGCCGCGGCACGACCCGCCGCACACCCGGGCGAAGCTGTGCATCGGCGCCGTGCGGGAGGAGCCGGGACGGTAGAGCCGCTTGCCGAGCTTCTTGCGCAGCCACCGCCAGGCCGGGTGGTCGTTGTTGCGCCCCTTCGCTGCGATGACCTGGACGCTCGCACCGCGTCGGTGTGCCGCCACCAGCGCCCTGGCCACGGCCCAGTCGTCGAAGGACCAGGTCGCTATCCGGATGGTGCCGTTGCCCGGCAGCGGGATGCCCTGGGAGCTGCGCCGACCGCCCCACACCCCCTGGATCGTGAACAGCACGCGTCTGCGGATCGCCTGGCGCTCCCGCTTGCCCCGGTTGGGGTAGCTGAAGTAGCTGCCACCCGGGACCACGTAGTTCCTCGGGGGCTTCCCCACCAGACTGGTCGGCTTGGCGGGCTTGGGCTTGGGCTTGGCGGGCTTGGGCTTGCTGGGCTTGGGAGAGCTGGCTCGTGGGGGCTCGGGCTTGCGCGGCTTCTTCGTGACGACGTGCGCGGACGAGGGGGCGGTCGCCGCCTCAGCGGGGTCGGCGGGTGGCACCAGCACCGCCACCATGGCGAGCACGGTCACCAGGACCGCCAGCGGGACGCTGGCGCGCAGAGTTGGCCTGCCGCAGGGGAAGGCCTCGAGCAGGAGGGACATCGTTCCTCTTCACAAGAGCTAGCGGGTCGCGGCCATGGCATCACGGATTCGTCATGGTTTGTGGGAGGCGAGCCGAGCGCAGGCACGCCCTTCGGGTGCCCACGAAAGTGGTGTGTTCGAGCACCTCGGGTGCGGCTACTGGATAGGGTCGAGACAACGACGTAGAAGGAGGTCGCGATGGCCCAGGAGCACAAGCAACCGCGCAAGTCCCATGAGGACGAGGAGCCGGCAGACGCAGCACCCGCGCCCGCCGACGCCGTCACCGAACGCAAGGAGCAGCTCGACGAGGACATCGACGCGATTCTCGAGGACATCGACGACGTCCTCGAGACGAACGCCGAGGACTTCGTGAAGTCGTTCATCCAGAAGGGTGGGCAGTGACCCTCCATGAGTGATGCCCGCCTGCCCCACTCCTTCATGACCCCGGGCACGTCCTCGTTCGCGGAGTTCGTCGGGTCTGTCTCGCCGGAGCTGTTGCCCTCACGGCGGGTGCTGCCCGCTGGCGATGCGGCAGCGCTCGCGCCGCACGCGACCACCATCGTCGCCGCCACCTTCCCGGGGGGTGTGGTGATGGCGGGCGACCGGCGCGCCACGATGGGCAACATCATCGCCCAGCGCGACATCGAGAAGGTGTTCCCGGCCGACGAGTTCTCCGTCGTGGGCATCGCCGGCACCGCGGGACTCGCGGTGGAGATGGTGCGGCTCTTCCAGACCGAGCTCGAGCACTACGAGAAGATCGAGGGCACCACGCTCTCGATCGACGGCAAGGCGAACCGGCTCTCTGCGCTGATCCGCGGCAACCTCGGCATGGCCATGCAGGGGCTGGCCGTGGTCCCGCTGTTCGCCGGCTACGACCTGGTCGCTCGTCAGGGACGGATCTTCTCCTACGACGTGACCGGTGGTCGCTACGAGGAGACGGCCTTCCACTCGGTCGGTTCCGGCTCGATGTTCGCGCGTGGGTCGCTGAAGAAGCTCTACCGGGACGACTTCGACCAGACGCAGTGCGTCACGGCCATCGTGCAGGCGCTGTACGACGCCGCGGACGACGACTCCGCCACCGGTGGCCCCGACCTGACCCGCCGGATCTTTCCCGTGGTCAGCGTGATCACTCCCGAGGGCCATGTCCGGCTCGCGCAGGAGACGGTCGCCGAGATCGCGGACCAGGTCATCGCCGGTCGCCTCCAGCGCCCTGATGGCCCTTCGGCCCCCCTGACCTGAGGAGCAGCACCACATGACCATGCCGTTCTACGTCTCGCCCGAGCAGCTGATGAAGGACCGGGCCGACTTCGCGCGCAAGGGCATTGCCCGCGGTCGTTCGGTCGCCGTCCTGCGCTACGCCGACGGCGTGCTGTTCATCTCGGAGAACCCCTCCGCCGCACTGCACAAGGTCAGCGAGATCTACGACCGGATCGCCTTCGCAGCGGTCGGGCGGTACAACGAGTTCGAGAACCTCCGCATCGCCGGTGTCCGGCTCGCGGACATGCGTGGCTACTCCTACGACCGTCGCGACGTGACCGGCCGCGGACTGGCCAACGCCTACGCCCAGACCCTGGGCACGATCTTCTCCAGTGGCGGGGAGAAGCCCTACGAGATCGAGATCTTCGTCGCCGAGGTCGGCGACACGCCCGAGGAGGATCAGGTCTTCCGGCTGACCTTCGACGGCCAGGTCGTCGAGGAGCACGACTTCGCCGTGATGGGCGGTGCAGCGGAGTCGGTGACGTCCTACCTCGAGGAGCGCTACGCACCCGGAATGTCCCGTGACGAGGCCCTCAAGCTGGGCGGTGCCGCGCTCGGGCACAACGAGACCGGCCACCGTGACATCCCCGCCCGCGACCTGGAGGTAGCCGTGCTGGACCGGACCCGCACCCAGGAGCGGAAGTTCAAGCGGCTGCTGGCCGCCGAGCTGACCGGGGTCATGGGCGAGGTCGCCACCGCCATCGGGCCGGCGCAGCCCGCCGAGGCCGACCCGGCGGAGCCCGGCTCCAGCGCCTCGCCCGAGGACGAGCCGCCGGTCGCTCCCTGATCCTCGCGGCGCCGCACCGCGAACAACGGTCGCCGATTGGGGGCCAAGCCCTAGTCTGTGCAAGTGGACCGACGAATCTTCGGTATCGAGAACGAGTACGGCGTCACGTGCACCTTCAAGGGGCAGCGGCGTCTCTCGCCGGACGAGGTCGCCCGCTACCTGTTCCGCAAGGTCGTCAGCTGGGGCCGCAGCAGCAACGTCTTCCTGGCCAACGGCGCCCGGCTCTACCTCGACGTCGGGAGCCACCCCGAGTACGCCACCCCCGAGTGCGACGACATCGTCGACCTGGTGACGCACGACAAGGCGGGGGAGCGGGTCCTCGAGGGCCTGCTGATGGACGCCGAGCGGCGGCTGCGCGACGAGGGCATCTCCGGCGACATCTACCTGTTCAAGAACAACACCGACAGCGCGGGCAACTCCTACGGCTGCCACGAGAACTACCTGGTCAGCCGCCAGGGTGAGTTCAGCCGCCTCGCCGACGTCCTGATCCCGTTCCTGGTCACCCGGCAGATCATCTGCGGTGCCGGCAAGGTCACCCAGACGCCGCGGGGGGCGTCGTACTCGGTGAGCCAGCGGGCCGAGCACATCTGGGAGGGCGTCTCCAGCGCCACCACCCGCTCCCGGCCGATCATCAACACCCGCGACGAGCCGCACGCCGACGCCGAGCGGTTCCGCCGCCTGCACGTGATCGTCGGGGACTCCAACATGAGCGAGACCACGACCATGCTCAAGGTGGCCAGCTGCGACCTGGTGCTGCGGATGATCGAGGAGGGCGTGGTGATGCGCGACCTCACCCTGGAGAACCCGATCCGCGCGATCCGCGAGATCTCGCACGACATGTCCGGTCGTCGCAAGGTGCGGCTGGCCAACGGCCGCGAGGCCAGCGTGCTCGACATCCAGGGCGAGTACCTCTCCCGGGTGCGTGACTTCGTCGACCGTCGTGAGCTGCGCACCCCGGTGATCGAGCAGTCCCTCGACCTGTGGGAACGCGGGCTGAAGGCCGTCGACTCCGGCGACCTGTCACTGGTCGAGCGGGAGATCGACTGGGTGATCAAGTGGAAGCTGATCGACCGCTACCGCGCCAAGCACGGCCTGCCGCTGGGCCACCCGCGGGTCGCACAGCTCGACCTCGCCTACCACGACATCCACCGCGACCGCGGGCTCTACTACCTTCTGGAGAAGCGCGGTGCGGTCAAGCGGGTCACCAACGACCTGGCGATCTACCGGGCGAAGTCGGTGCCCCCGCAGACCACTCGCGCCCGGCTCCGCGGTAATTTCATCAAGCGTGCCCAGGAGCGTCGACGCGACTTCACCGTCGACTGGGTCCACCTGAAGCTGAACGACCAGGCGCAGCGCACCGTGCTGTGCAAGGACCCCTTCCGCTCGCACGACGAGCGTGTCGAACGACTGATTGAGGGAATGTGACCCAGCTCCACCGAGCCACCGCTGTCCTGCTGGCACTGGTGGTCACCGCTTCGGCCTGCGGGACGAGCGAGACCAAGGACGCCAGCCCGACCCTCCGTGACCAGATCGAGGTCAGCGGCGCCTTCGGGGAGACCCCGACGATCAAGATCGCCGATCCACTCGAGGTCGCCGAGAGCACGTCGTGGACCCTCGAGCCGGGGGACGGTGCCAAGGTGGCGGCGGACTCGACCACGATCCTGCACCTGACGTTGAGCGACGCCCGCACCGGGAAGACCGCGATCTCCACGCACGACGAGGGGCAGCGGCCACTCGAGGTGAAGCTGGGGGAGGGGCTGTTCCCCTCGCTGGCGAAGGCGCTGCTGGGCAAGCAGGCAGACAGCAGGGTCGTCGTGGCCTCGACCTCCGACGACGCCTACGGCGAGGGCGGCGCGCCCCAGATCGGCATCGAGGGCGGCGACCCGGTGGTGATGGTCGTGGACATCCTCTCCACCGACCCCACCACCGTGCTCGACGGTCCGGACGGAGCCGCCGTCCCGGCGCCCGCCACAGCTCCCAAGCTGGTCGAGCGGGGCGGTGTGCCGGTCGGGTTCGACTTCGCCGGCAGGGCCAAGCCCAAGAAGCTCGTGGTGGTGCCCTTGCGGGCCGGCACCGGCCCGGAGATCACGAGCCCGGCCCGGGTGGCCGTCGACTACTTCGGCGCCGTCTGGGGTGGCAAGAAGCCCTTCGACGAGACCTACACCAAGGAGCCTGCGACCGTCTCCATCGGGCTCTCCAGCGTGATCAAGGCCTGGGACCAGGGTCTGGCCGGGCAGCGCGCAGGGGCCCGGGTGATGCTGATCTGCCCCCCTGACCTCGCCTACGGGCCCGACGCCCAGGGCGACATCCCCGCCAACTCGACGCTGGTCTTCGTCGTCGACGTCCTCGGCGTCGGCTGAGCGGGCGAGCAGGAACGTGTCCGCAGCGAAGTCCGAACGGCTGCTCAACCTCGTGATCCTGCTCCTGGTGGCGCGCAACTACACCACCAAGGAGCAGATCCGGGGGCTGATGGAGCCCTATCGGGCAAGCAGCGACGAGGCCTTCGACCGGATGTTCGAGCGGGACAAGGACGACCTCCGTGCGCTGGGCATCCCGCTGGAGACCGGCTTCGTCGACAAGTTCTTCGAGGACGAGCAGGGCTACCGGATCAAGCGGGACGCGTTCGAGCTCCCCTCGATCGACTTCACCGCCGAGGAGGTGGCGGTGCTCGGACTCGCAGCGCGGGTGTGGCGCCACGCGGGTCTCGCCGCGGCGACCTCCGACGCCCTGGTCAAGCTCAAGGCCGCCGGGCTGAGCTTCGACCGGGAACAGCTCGACCAGGTGCAGCCCACCCTGGCCGCCGAGGAGCCGGCGTTCGAGTCGATGTGGCAGGCAACGGTGCACCGGACCCCGGTGGAGTTCGACTACAGCAGAGCCGGGCAGAAGGACGCCTCGACCCGACACCTCGAGCCGTGGGGCGTGATCACGGCTCAGGGGCGCTGGTACGTCGCCGGGCTGGACACCGACCGCAAGGAGCCGCGGATGTTCCGGCTGAGCCGGATCGTCTCGCCGGTCACGCCGACCGGCGCGCCGGGGTCGTTCACCGTGCCCGAGGGCACCGACCTGCGCTCGCTGTCGCAGTCCCTGACGCCGCGACAGCCTGACCGGACCGCCGTGGTCCTCGCCAGACCGGGCGCAGCCGTCGGGCTGCGACGGCGCGCGGCAGTCGATGCCACGCAGGCGGCAGGACCCGACGGGTTGCCGAGCTGGGACCGTCTCGAGGTGCCCTACGTGTCCGAGTCGGACTTCGCGGGCGAGCTCCTGGGCTTCGCGGAGGCGGTGGTCGTGGTCTCCCCGCCCGAGCTGCGCGCAGCAGTGCGCGACCGCCTCGAGGCCGTCGCCGGAGCAGGACGATGAGCGGCGCTCGCGAACAGGTCTCGCGGCTGCTGGCCCTGGTGCCCTACCTGCAGAGCCGCGAGGACGTCTCGATGACCGAGGTCGCGTCCGACTTCGGCGTACCTGCCGAGCAGATCATGAAGGACCTCAAGGTCCTGTGGATGTGTGGCCTGCCGGGTCTGACCCCGGACAAGATGATCGACGTCGACTTCGAGGCCATCGAGGAGGATCCCGACGGCGTCGTCCGGATCGAGAACGCCGACTTCCTGGCCCGACCGGTGCGCCTCGGCAGCTCGGAGGCCTCCGCCCTGATCGTGGCGCTCCGTGCCCTGCGCGAGGGCAGCCCCGAGGCCTCCCACGACGTGATCGACCGATGTCTGGCCAAGCTGGAGGAGGCCGCCGCGACGGGGACCGCACCACCCCGGGTCGAGCTGCACCTGCCGCGCAGCCCACTCGCCCAGACCCATGCCGCCGTGCTCGAACAGGCGATCACCGGCAACCGCCAGGCCCGGCTCGACTACTACGTCCCCACCCGCGACGAGACCACCCAGCGGACCGTGGACCCGGTTGCCCTGCTGAGCAGCGACGGCCACGACTACCTGGACGCGTGGTGCCACGTCGCCCAGGCGCGCCGGCTCTTCCGGCTGGACCGGATGCACGCCGTGGAGGTGGTCGACGAGCCTCGCAGCGACCACGACCTGACTCCGCGGGACCTCTCGGCGGGCCTGTTCGAGCCGGGACCGGACGACGTGGTCGTGGTGGTCCACCTCGAGCGGCATGCGCGCTGGGTGGCGGACTACTACCCGGTCGACGGCACCAGGGAGCTGGGGGAGGGCCGGCTGGAGGCCACCCTGCGGGTCGGTGACCCTCGGTGGCTGGTCCGGCTCGCGCTGCGGCTCGCTCCCGCCGTGGTCGTGGTCTCTCCTCCGGAGCTGGGTGACGAGGTGGCGCGCACGGCCCGGGCGACGTTGGCGCTCTACGAGTCGTCCCGCTGAGACCGCCCGTGGCCAGTGACCGAGGCCGCCACGGCCCGGCACCCAGGGCCGCGTGGAGGTACGGCGTAGCATGGGCGACATGACCAATGCGCTCGTCATCCCGCAGGCACTCGGCATCGGCCCGCCCGAGCTGATCATCATCTTCGCGGTGCTGGTCCTCCTCTTCGGCGCCAAGAAGCTGCCGGAGCTCGCCCGTGGCAGCGGTCGCGCCCTGCGCATCTTCAAGGCCGAGACCAAGGGCCTGATGGACGATGACGACGACAAGAGCCAGGAGCAGCGGGAGATCGATGCCCGCAACAGCACCGTGGGCGAGACGGATCGGCAGGCCGACCCCCGTCCCGGCGACACCGACGCGCCCGGCTCTCGCTGAGCGCCGAACGAGCAAGAAGTGTCCCTCGGTGGTGTCATCGAGCTGTTTCGTGGCCGCCCTCGTGACCCGATCGGTGAGGGCGGCAGGATGTCGCTCGGTGACCATTTCCGCGAGCTCCGTGCCCGCGTCATGCGCGTCACCGTCTACCTCGTCGTCGCCACGATCATCGCGCTGTTCTTCTACGACCAGCTCTTCCAGCTGATCTTCGAGCCCTACAACCAGGCGCGCGAGCTGCTCGGTGCGAAGACCACCACCCGGGCGGTCATCACCGGCGTCGGCAGTCCACTGCTGCTGCAGCTGAAGCTGTGCGGCATCGCGGGGATCGTCTCGACCTCACCGCTGTGGCTCTACGAGATCTGGTCGTTCATCGTGCCGGGCCTGCACCGCAACGAGCGGATGTGGAGCCGGATCTTCGCCGTGACGGCGGGCCCGTTGTTCATCGCGGGTGTCGCGGCCGGCTACTACGTGCTGCCCAAGGGGATCGCCACGCTGATCGGGTTCACCCCCAGCGGCCTCGAGCAGCTGACCGAGTTCGGCGACTTCTTCTCGTTCATCACCAGGATGCTGCTGGTGTTCGGGATCGCCTTCGAGATCCCGCTGTTCGTCATCCTGCTCAACCTCGCCGGAGTCGTGTCCGGAAAGGCGATCGGGCAGCACCGGCCGTGGATCATCGTCGGCGTGTTCGTCTTCGCGGCGGTCGCCACCCCCTCGACGGACCCCTTCTCCATGCTGATGCTCGCGATCCCGATGATGCTCCTGATGTTCGTCTCCGAGCTGATCGCCCGGCTGGTCGACCGTCGGCGCAAGCGTGCTGCCGCCGAGACCTGGGACGACGACGCCGCCTCGCCGCTGTAGCCACTGCCCAACGCACTGCGACAGATAGGGTTCAACCCGTGCCGCAAGAGATCGCGCTCCTCACCAACCCCACCTCGGGCAAGGGCAAGGGTGCCTCGACCGTCAACGAGGTGCTGCCGCGGCTGCGGGACGCAGGTTTCGTGGTCCGCAACCTGGTGGGGCGTGACGCCGACGAGGCACTCGACCTCGCTCGCCAGTGCGTCTCGGACGGGGTGCAGTCCCTCGTGGTCGTCGGAGGCGACGGGATGGTGCACCTCGCCGTCCAGGCGCTGGCCGACAGCGAGACCCGGCTGGGTCTGATCCCGGCCGGCACGGGCAACGACGTGGCCCGCTACTTCGACATCCCGCGCAAGGACACCGCGGCCGCGACCGACGTCGTGATCGGCGGCAAGGAGCGGCGCATCGACCTGGCGCGGATCGGGTCGAAGTACTTCGTCACGGTGCTGGCGGCGGGCTTCGACGCGATCGTCACCGAGCGGGCCAACCAGATGACCTGGCCGAAGGGTCAGATGCGCTACAACCTGGCCACGATCGCCGAGCTGCGCACCTTCAAGCCGATCTCCTACGTCGTCGACATCGACGGTGAGCAGCAGCGCTTCGAGGCGATGATGGTCGCCGTCGGCAACGGGCCCTCGTTCGGCGGGGGGCTGCGGATCACCGAGGGGGCGGTGCTCGACGACGGCCTGCTGGACGTGGTGATCATCCGGCCGATGACCAAGATCGAGCTGGTCCGGACCTACCCCAAGCTGTTCAAGGGCACCCACGTCCAGCACCCCGACTACCGACACCATCTCGCGAAGAAGATCACCATCGCGGCGCCGGGCGTCACGGCGTACGCCGACGGGGAGCGGATGGAGACCCTCCCGGTCACCGTCGAGGTGGCGCCGCTCGCGCTTCGAGTGCTGGTGCCCTGAGCGATGTCGAGCCAACCCGACGCCGACGCCGAGACGGGCTCCGAACGGAGTCCCGCTGAGCGCTACGCCCGCTCCCGACGGAACCAGGTGCACCCGCGCCTGGCCGACTTCGCCTCCCGGCAGGCCTTCGAGCTCGACGACTTCCAGCTGCGTGCCTGCCGTGAGCTCGAGGACGGACGGTCGGTGCTCGTGGCGGCGCCTACGGGGTCCGGGAAGACCATCGTCGGCGAGTTCGCCGTGCACCTGGCCCTGGAGAGCGGCCGCAAGGCGTTCTACACGACACCGATCAAGGCCTTGTCGAACCAGAAGTTCAACGACCTGGCCAGGCGCTACGGCGCCGAGAACGTCGGACTGCTGACCGGTGACAACAGCATCAACGGCGAGGCTCCCGTGGTCGTGATGACCACCGAGGTGCTGCGCAACATGCTCTACGCCGGCTCGCGCACCCTCGAGGGCCTCGGCTTCGTGGTGATGGACGAGGTGCACTACCTCGCCGACCGGATGCGCGGTGCCGTCTGGGAGGAAGTGATCATCCACCTCCCCGAGTCCGTCGCCCTGGCCTCGCTCTCGGCCACGGTCAGCAACGCCGAGGAGTTCGGCGAGTGGCTCGGCACCGTGCGCGGGGAGACCACCACCATCGTCGAGGAGCGGCGGCCGGTGCCGCTCTACCAGCACGTCGTGGTGGGGCGCCGGATGTATGACCTGTTCGCCGACGAGGCCGGCACCGACCCCGCCGACTACCACGAGTCGCACCGCGAGCCCCAGGTCAACCCCGAGCTGGTCCGGGTGGCACGCGACGACTGGGCGCGCGGTCGGATGAAGGACCGTCGCCCGGCCCGGGGTGGACGGCGTCCCAACCAGGGACCCGGCAACGCCCGTGCGGCGTGGACCCCCAGCCGGAGCGACGTGGTCCAGCAGCTCGACCGGGCCGGGCTGCTGCCGGCCATCGTGTTCATCTTCAGCCGGGTGGGCTGTGACGCCGCCGTCCAGCAGTGCCTCAACGCCAACCTCAAGCTGACCACCCCCGCCGAGCGTGACGAGATCTTCGCCTTCGTCGAGGAGCGGTGCGCGAACATCCCCAAGGAGGACCTCCAGGTGCTCGGCTACCCCGAGTTCCTCGACGGCCTCACCCGCGGGATCGCCTCGCACCATGCCGGGATGCTGCCCAGCTTCAAGGAGTGCGTGGAGGAGCTGTTCCTGCGCGGGCTGTGCCGGGTGGTCTTCGCGACCGAGACGCTGGCCCTGGGCATCAACATGCCGGCGCGCTCGGTGGTCATCGAGAAGCTGTCGAAGTGGAACGGCGAGACCCATGCCGACATCACGCCGGGGGAGTACACCCAGCTCACCGGCCGCGCCGGCCGCCGCGGCATCGACGTCGAGGGGCATGGTGTCGTGCTCTGGCAGCAGGGCTTCGACCCCAAGGCCGTGGCGGGCCTCGCGTCGACCCGCACCTATCCGCTCAAGTCGTCGTTCCGGCCGTCGTACAACATGGCGGTGAACCTGGTGCACCAGTTCGGCCGGGAGCGCACGCGTGAGCTGCTGGAGTCCTCGTTCGCGCAGTTCCAGGCCGACAAGGCCGTCGTCGGGCTCGCCCGTCAGCTCGCCAAGAGCGAGAACGCGCTCGCGGGCTACACCGAGGCCGCCAGCTGCCACCTGGGCGACTTCATGGAGTACGCCGCGCTGCGGCACCGTCTCTCCGACACCGAGAAGAACCTGGTGAAGTCGCGCCGGGCCGACAGCCGCCAGGAGGTCGTCGACTCGCTGGAGTCGCTGCGGCCCGGTGACGTGATCGAGGTGCCGTCCGGCCGGTTCTCCGGGATGGCCGTGGTCCTGGACCCCGGCACCCGCGCCGACCGCGAGGGGCCGCGTCCCTACGTGCTCACGGCGGGCCGGCACGCGCGCCGGCTCAGCCTGGCCGACTTCCCGACCCCGGTCGCGTCGATCACCCGGGTGAAGATCCCGAAGAACTTCAACGGCCGCGACCCCAAGGCGCGCCGCGACCTGGCCTCCACGCTGAGCAACCGCACCCACGGGTTCGCCCCGCCCCCGCCCGGCAAGCGCGCCGGTCGCGGCCCGGCGACGCACAACCCGCTCGAGGACAGCCGGATCGAGAGCCTCCGTCGCGAGCTGCGGCAGCACCCCTGCCACGGCTGCCCCGACCGCGAGGAGCACGCCCGGTGGGCCGAGCGGTGGTTCAAGCTCGACCGGGACGCCCGGACGCTGAAGCGGCGCATCGAGCAGCGCACCAACACCATCGCCCGGCACTTCGACCGGGTCTGCGACGTGCTCACGGCCCTGGGCTACCTCGAGGGCGAGGGCGGCGAGTCGCGGGTGAGCGAGCGCGGCCGGACCCTGATGCGGATCTACAACGAGATGGACCTGCTCACCGCCGAGTCGCTGCGCGCGGGCCTGTGGGACGACCTGGACCCCTCCGGGCTGGCCGCGGTGCTCTCCACGCTCGTCTACGAGTCGCGCCGCCCTGACGACGCTGCGCCCCCGCGCCTGCCCGGCGGAGCGGTGAAGCAGGTGCTGGCCGACATGGTCTCGATCTGGTCCGACCTCGACGCCCTGGAGCGGGAGCACCACCTCGACCAGCTGCACGAGCCCGACCTCGGGTTCGCCTGGGCGGCGTACCGCTGGGCCGAGGGCGACGAGCTCGACGACATCCTCGACGCCACCGACCTCGCCGCCGGCGACTTCGTCCGCTGGGTCAAGCAGCTCCTCGACCTCGCCGACCAGGTCGCCGACGCCACCACGGACCCGGCACTTCGCAAGGTCGCCCGCCAGACCTCCTCCCGCCTGCGCCGCGGCGTGGTCGCCTACTCCTCGGTGAGTGAGTAGCAGCAAAGCGCATGTAAATCGGGGTTATGGACGCTCATCAAGGCTTGTTCCGCCCCCGAAGCGTCCACAACCCTCGCCAGGTCAGCGGGGTACGCCGCTCAGCGGGCCAGGGTCTCCAGGAGCCGCTCGACCGGGCTGGTCAGGCCCCACTGCTCGGCGATCGCCGCCAGCATCTCGGGGTCGGCGGGGGAGCGGGGCAGCGTCAGGTCTCGCGTGCCGAGGTCGATGTCACGCGCGACGGCGACCACCTTCGGGGCCACCTCGAGATAGGCCAGCGAGGCCTTGATCTTCCCCCGCGGACCCGGCCCCATGTCGCCGTCGGGGTCCAGCGCCGCAGCGACGATCGAGTCCAGGTCACCGAACCTGTTGAGCAGCACAGCGGCGGTCTTGTCGCCCACGCCGGCGACACCGGGAAGGCCGTCGGAGGCGTCGCCGCGCAGGGTGGCGAAGGCGGCGTACTGGTCGGGGTCGACGTCGTACTTCTCCCGCAGCACGGAGTGCGTGATCCGCTCGTGCTTGCCGACACCCCGCGCGGTGTAGAGCACCCGCACCTCGGCGTCGTCGTCGATGAGCTGGAAGAGGTCACGGTCGCCGGTCACGATGTCGACCGGCATCCCGGCGTCGGTGGCGAGCGTGCCGATCACGTCGTCGGCCTCGTAGTGGTCGGCGCCGACGATCGCGATGCCGAACGCCTCCAACGCGGCCACGATGATCGGGATCTGCTGCTCGAGCGGGTCGGGGACCTCCTCGATGTCCGGTGCGTGGGGTCGTGGGGCGACCACCCGGTGGGACTTGTACGTCGGGATCAGGTCGACGCGCCACTGCGGCCGCCAGTCGTTGTCCCAGCAGCAGGCGAGATGGGTCGGCTGGTACTCGCCGACCAGGCGCGAGATGAAGTCCAGCAGCCCTCGCACCGCGTTCACCGGGGTACCGTCCGGGGCCTGCACGCTCTCCGGCACGCCGAAGAACGCACGGAAGTAGAGCGAGGCGGTGTCGAGCAGCATCAGGCGCGGGTTCTCGTCGGTCACACGGTCACCCTAGGACCGTCGTCGGGCCGCAGGTCGGAGGCTGCTCAGTGCGGCTCCCAGGCGTCCTGGTCCCGGGTGCGGGCGAGCACGTCGTCGCTGAGGGCTCCGTCGGCCAGTGCCCGGATCGTGACGTCCTCGAGCACCTCGCGCAGGCTGCTGCGGGCCGCTACCCAGACCTGCTGGAGGACCGCGGCCGACTCGTTGTACCTCACCGCCTCGGGGCGTACGCCGTACACGCTCACCAGGGGACCGTCCACGGCGCGCATCACGTCGGCGACGGTGACCGACTCGGGGTCCCGCTCCATCCGCCACCCCCCGGCCTGACCGCGCTGGCTCATCACGACACCGGCGCGGCGCAGGTCCGCCAGGATCGCCTGCAGGAAGCCCTGCGGGATGTCCTGGAGGTGGGCGAGCTCCTCGGCCTTGACCGCGCCACCGTCCGTGCGGCCCGCCAGCTCGATCAGCGCACGCAGGGCGTAGTCGGTCTTCGCGGAAACTCGCATGAACCAAGTCTGTCAGAGAACTACACAATGCGGTCCGATGGACAGATGCACGCGGCCCGGCCCCCGCGACAGGGGCGGGGCCGCGTGCCCAAGCCTCAGACCAGGGCCGACTCGAGCTCCTCGATCTCACGTGCGGCCCGCTCCTGCCGCACGGCTCCGACGAGCAGCGAGATCCAGACGACGAGGACGGTCGCCGCCACCGCGAGCACCGTCGTCCCCGATCCTCCGAGCGACTCCACGATCGTCTTGCTGTTGGTGAGCACGATCAGGCCACCGGCGCCGACTCCGAGGACGCGTGCGGCGAGGTGCCTGACCAGCCAGGCAGCGAACGGTGCGGCGATCACACCGCCGGCCATCAGGGCGCCGGCGTAGGCGAAGTTGATGCCCTGGCTGCCGAGCGCGAGCAGGAACCCGACCGAGCCGGCCACGGCCACGACGAACTCGGAGGTGTCGATCGAGCCGATCACCTTGCGCGGCTCCAGGCGACCCGAGGAGAGCAGGGCGGTCGTCCCGACAGGTCCCCAGCCACCGCCACCGATGGCGTCCATCAGGCCGCCGACGACCCCGACCGGGACCAGGAAGCGCGCCGAGAGCTTGCCCTTGAACTGCGGCCGGCGACCACCCAGAGCCAGGAAGCGCCAGATCACGTAGACGCCGAGGCCGAGCAGCAGCGTCGCGACCCAGGGCTTGGCCGTGGCACCGTCGAGGTTGGCCAGCACCGTCGCCCCGACGAACGCGCCGACGCCCCCGGGCACCGCGATGATGCTGACCGTGCGCCAGTCGACGTTGCCGAGCTTGTGGTGGGAGAAGCCCGAGACCAGCGTCGTACCGATCTCAGAGAAGTGGATGGCGGCCGACGCCGCGGCCGGCGCCACACCGGCGGCGATCAGCAGCGTGGAGGAGGTCACGCCGTAGGCCATGCCGAGCGAGCCGTCGATCAGCTGGGCCAGCAGGCCGACGAAGCCGAGCACGATGAGGTTGCGCATGGGGGTGCACCCTTCGGAAGGGACGCGACGCCGGGAGGGAGTCGTCGTCGTGTCAGGCAGCAATGAGTTTGTCTAGTGACTCAGTAGAGAAAAGCACACGGGATTCGCATAGTCAACTAAGTCAGTGGAGTTAGAGGTGTTGGCGTGTCGTCACGACGTGCCGGAGGTCGCGGGTCCCGTCGGAGGGACGGCGGTGACTAGGCTGCTGCCCGTGGAGAAGATCGATCGACAGATCCTCGGACTGCTCGCCGAGGACGGCCGGATGTCGTACACCGACCTCGGCAAGGCCACCGGCCTGTCGACGAGCGCGGTGCACCAGCGCGTGAAGCGCCTCGAGGAGCGCGGCCTGATCCTCGGGTACGGCGCGTCGATCGACCACGCCGCCGCGGGGAAGCCGCTGACCGCGTTCGTCTCGATCAGGCCGTTCGACGTCTCCGAGCCCGACGACTATCCCGAGCGGCTCCGGGCCATCAACGAGATCGAGTCCTGCTGGTCGGTGGCGGGGGACGAGTCCTACATCCTCAAGGTGCGCGTCTCGAGCCCGATCGACCTCGAGGAGCTGCTCGCCCGGATCCGTGCGGCGGCCAACGTCTCCACCCGGACGACGATCGTGCTCTCCACGCCGTACGAGAACCGCCCGACGCACTAGCGTCCCTCGAAGGCCGCCTCGAGCTCGGCGATGTCGTACTGGCGGCCGTTGACCGCCAGGAAGGCAGCCGTCACCCGCTGCACCTTGGCCGGGTCAGGGTCGTCGAGCATCTGGTAGAGCGCCGTCGGGGTCACCTGCCAGCTGAAGCCGTAGCGGTCCTTGATCCAGCCGCACGGTCCCGGCTCGCCCCCGTCGGCCAGCGCGGCCCAGAGTCGGTCGACCTCGTCCTGGCTGTCGCAGCCCACGGAGAAGGAGACGGACTCGTTGGGCGTGAAGGTGGTCCCGCCGCCGTCGAGGGCGACATAGGGCTGACCGGCCAGCTCGAAGCGGACGACCATCTTCTGACCGGCCCACTCGCCGGCCTCGGGGCCGTAGTCGTTGCTGCCGGTGACCCGGCTGCCCTCGAAGAGCGAGCAGTAGAACTGTGCGGCCTCCTCGACCTGGCCGCCGTTGATCCACAGCGTGGGGATGATCTGATCCATGAGGTCCTCCCGGATCTGGGTGATACCCATGGTGACCTCCCACAGGCGGCCGAGTCATCGGCGTACGCCTCGAAAGACGTCACTTGCGCCCCAGCTTCCCGTACGAAACTCCAGCTTCCCGTCCTTTGCAAAGCACGGGAAGCTCGGGTTTCCCACGGGACCGTGGGAAACCGCGGAACTCAGCGCAGCAGCTCCAGCACGGCCGCCTCGAGCGCCCGCTGACGTGCGGCGGGGGAGCGGGGGCGGGTGAGGACGGTGGGGTCGATCGTGGTGCCGTTCTCGTAGAGGTCGATGACCCGGGGGTCGATGTAGGAGTTCCGGGCGATGGTGGGGGTGTTGCCGAGGTACTCCGCCACCTCGGCCACCGCCGCCTTCACCGCCCGACGCCGGGACGCCTTGGTGTCCCCGGGTTCTTCGGAGGCGGCCAGCGCAGCCGCGGCGAGCACGGTCGCGTGCCAGGTCCGGAAGTCCTTCGCGGTCAGCTCCTCGAGGTGCCCGCTGAGGTAGAGGTTCACCGCTGCCGAGTCGAGGTCACGCCACCGACGCTTCTCCTGGTAGGCCAGCAGCCGTGCCGTGCCCCCGCGACGCCGACGCAGCTGCTCGAGCGCATCGACCACGTCGGGGTCGTCGATCTCGATGCTGTGCTCGATGCCGGACTTGCCCTCGAACCGGAACACCATCCTGTCCCGCTGCTTGCGGACGTGCCGCTTCTCCAGGGTCGTCAGCCCGAACGAGCCGTTGCTGTCGGCGTAGCAGTCACTGCCGATCCGGAAGTACCCCAGGTCCAGCAGCCGCACCGCCACGGCGTCGGCGCGCTCGAGCGGCATCCCCTCGCGGGCCAGGTCGCGCGCGATGGCGCGCCGCGCGGCGGGCAGCCTGGCCGCGGCCTGGAGCACCCGGTCGAACTTCATCTTGTCGCGCTTGACCCGCCAGTCCGGGTGGTAGAGGTACTGCTTGCGTCCGGCGGCGTCGGTGCCCACCGCCTGGATGTGCCCGTTGGGGTACGGCGAGATCCAGACGTCCTGCCAGGCGGGCGGGATCGCCAGCGACCGGATCCGCTCGACCACGTCGGGGTCGGTGATCCGGTTGCCCTGCTGGTCGAGGAAGACGAAGCCGGATCCTGCGCGCCGGCGCGAGAAACCAGCTGATGAGGGGGACACCGTGCGAAGTCGCGGCATGCGCAGACTCTAGACATCCCTCCCCAATCGGGTCAGCCCACCGGGTGGGTCTCCTGAGCCTGCCTGGCCCACCACGCCTGGCCCTCGGCGGGCAGGGTGTGGATCGGGTCGTAGTACTCGTAGGTGCGGGTCAGCGCGTCCGGGTCGGCCGACTCGATGGAGGTGCGGTAGTTCTTGGTCCAGTGGGAGATGCCGCGCACCTCGTCGTAGGAGGAGACCTGGTGCACCCAGCGCTTGCCGACGAAGGGCACGTCGCAGACGATCCGTGGCGTGGCGAACCCGGGCAGGTATCCCATGATGTGGTGCTGGAGCCGCTGCGCGTCGGCCACCGAGACCCGCCAGTGCTCCGAGGCCGGGATCATGTCGCACATGTAGAAGTAGTAGGGCATGATCTGCGCCCCGTCGAGCAGCCGGAAGCAGAGATCCAGCAGCGCGTGCGGGTCCGCGTTGACGCCGTCGAGCAGCACGCCCTGGTTGCGCACGTCGCGCACCCCGGCCTCGAACATCGCCGCGGAGGCGCGCGCCACCAACGGGGTCACCGAGTTCGCGTGGTTCACGTGGGTGTGCAGCGCGAGCGAGACGCCACGCTTGCGCGCGATCGTCGAGACGCGCTCCATCCCGGCGCGGACCTCGTCCTGGAGCCAGTGCTGCGGCAGCCCCATCAGCGCCTTGGTCGCGAGCCGGATGTCGCGGATGTTGTCGACCTCCATCACCTTGACGAGGAACTCCTCGAGGCGTGGCCAGGGCATGTTGGCGACGTCGCCACCGGAGACGACCACGTCGCGGACCTCGGGGGTGCGGCGCAGGTAGTCGATCATCTCTGCGTGCCGGTCGACCGGCTTCCCGAGGAACTTCAGCTTCTCCACCGTCGGGGTGGAGTTGCCGACCAGGTCCATCCGGGTGCAGTGCCCGCAGTACTGCGGGCAGGTCGGGAGCAGCTCGGCGAGCACCTTGGTGGGGTAGCGGTGGGTGAGTCCCTCGGCCGCCCACATGTCGTGCTCGTGCAGCGAGTCGCGGCTGGAGTGCGGGTGCGAGGGCCAGTCGGTGCGGCGGTCCGAGAAGACCGGGATCATGTAGTGGCGCACGGGGTCGGCGTAGAACGCGTCCGTGAGCGAGCCCGGCCCGGCCGGTGTGGCGTGCGGGGCCATCGTGTTCATCATCTGTGGGGGCACGAGCATCGACATCGTCGCGCGCTCGGTCTGGTCGCGCTCCAGGTCGGCGTAGAACCGCTCGTCGACGAGGTCGCCGAGCAGGGCGCGCAGCTGGCGGAGGTTCTTCACGCAGTGCGAGCGCTGCCACTGGACGCTCTCCCACTCCTCGGTGGTGACGTCCTTCCAGCCGGGGAACCGGGTCCAGTCGGGTTCGACCAGCTCGGTGTGCCGGTAGGGATAGGGCTGGCCGGTCTCGCCCTCGACGAGAGAAGCGATGGACGTCTCGATGCTCATGGTTCCTCCTGCGGCGCGCCCCGCGCGCTTGGTTGTGTGACGCATGCCCTACCTGCGACAGTATGAACATAATCTTGCGGCAGTCCAACTAGCGCGCCGCACGATTTCCCGTTCGAATCAAGTATGACAGGAAGGTTTCGCCTGTGGGACGCATGACAGGGGACCCGGTGGGGATGCACCGGGTGCTCGAACCGGCCGGTGTGCTGCCCCAGGCGGCCCAGCGCCTGGACACCGACCCGGTGATCCGCGACGACGAGGTCCGGGTGCGCGTGGAGCGGCTCAACCTCGACGCGGCGTCCTTCCGTCAGCTCGAGGCCAAGCACGACGGCGACGGGGACGCCGTGCGCGGTGAGGTCCTCGAGATCGTCAGCGCCCGGGGCAAGATGCACAACCCGGTGACCGGCTCGGGCGGGATGCTGGTCGGCACGGTCGAGGAGGTGGGGGAGGGGTCCCCGCTCGGCCTCGCCGTGGGGGACCGGATCGCCACCCTGGTCTCGCTGACCCTGACCCCGCTGGTCATCGAGGACGGCCTCGCCGGTTGGGACGGTCGCAGCGAGCAGGTGCCCGTGGACGGTCACGCGATCCTGTTCGGTCGCAGCATCGCGGCCAAGCTGCCCGAGGACCTCTCCGGCCCCCTCGCGCTGTCGGTGATGGACGTCTGCGGTGCCCCGGCCCTGGTCCAGCGCCATGTCGCGCGCTACTCCGAGCCGGTCGTCGTCGTGATCGGTGGTGCCGGCAAGTCCGGATCGCTGTGCCTCGCGGCGGCTCGTCGCGCCGGCGCCCGGCGAGTGCTGGCCGTCGTCCCCCATCAGGGTGAGGCGGACCTGCTGGAACCGACCGGCCTGGCCGACCAGGTCGTCGTCTGCGACGCCCGGGACCCGGTGGCACTGCGTGACGCCGTGGCCGCCGCCGGCGGTCCGGCGGACCTGACGATCGTGTGTGTCGACGTGCCGGGTTGCGAGGGCGGCGCGATCCTTGCCACCGCAGACGGTGGAACGGTCATCTTCTTCTCGATGGCGACCTCGTTCAGTGCTGCGGCACTGGGCGCCGAGGGGCTTGCCGCCGACGTGACCATGATCGTGGGCAACGGCTACGTGCCCGGGCACGCCGACCTGGCGCTCGACATCATCCGGACCGACGCCGGCGTGCGTGGGCTCTTCGAGAGGAGGCTGTGATGGCTCCCCCCGAGAAGAAGCTCGACCTCGACCCGGCCACCGTGCGGCAGGCGCGGGCCCTCGCCCGCAAGGTCGGGCGACCGATCGTCAAGCTGGCGCAGGCACACACGACCGTCTCCGTGGAGCGGGCGACGCTGCGGCTGGCCGGACTGGCCGGCGCCGACCCGGACGGCACCCCCTGGGTCAACCGGCTCGCTGACGCGGTCCGCGCCGACGTGGGCCTCGAGCACGGGCTGGCGCTGCCCGTCTGGGACGCGTTGCTGCGGGGCGAGGCCGAGGACCTGTCGACGCTGGCCCAGAAGGCGTCGGCAGGCTCTGCCAGGTTCCGGATGCCGGAGGGCAGGGACGCCCAGAAGGCACGCACCGCGTCGCGCAAGCAGGTCGGCGCAGGCGTACGCCGCATCGACGCCCGGCGCACCGAGCGCGAGCGGCTGGTCAAGCGCATCGGTGACGCCCCCCGCCAACCGTGGATCTACCTGATCGTGGCGACCGGCGACATCTACGAGGACATCCCGCAGGCGCAGCAGGCAGCCCGGGAGGGCGCCGACGTGATCGCGGTGATCCGCTCGACGGGGCAGTCGCTGCTCGACTACGTGCCCGAGGGGGCCACCCGCGAGGGCTTCGCCGGCACCTACGCGACCCAGGAGAACTTCCGCCTGATGCGCGCCGCGCTCGACGAGTCCAGCCGGGAGCTGGGCCGCTACGTGCGCCTGACCAACTACGCGAGCGGGCTGTGCATGCCCGAGATCGCTGCGCTCGCGGGCCTCGAGCGCCTCGACATGATGCTGAACGACTCGATGTACGGCATCCTCTTCCGCGACATCAACCCGGTGCGCACCTTCGTCGACCAGCGGTTCAGCCGGCAGGTGCACGCCCGCGCGGGCATCATCATCAACACGGGCGAGGACAACTACCTCACCACCGACGACGCGGTGGAAGCGGCGCACACGGTCACCACCAGCCAGCTGCTCAACGAGTACTTCGCCAAGGAGGCCGGGCTCGAGGACTGGCAGCTCGGACTGGGCCACGCCTTCGAGATCAACCCCGAGCTGCCTGACTCCTTCCGGCTCGAGCTCGCGCACGCGCTGCTCGCGCGCGAGCTGTTCCCCAAGGCGCCGCTGAAGTGGATGCCGCCGACGCGGCACATGACCGGCGACGTGTTCCGGGGCTACCTGCTGGACGGCTTCTTCAACCTCGCAGGGGCGCTGACCGGTCAGGGCATCCTGCTGGTCGGGATGATGACCGAGGCCGTGGTGACGCCGTGGATCAGCGATCGTGACCTCGCACTGCAGAACGTGCGCTACGTGATGGAGGCCGCGGGCGCCCTGCACGAGGACTTCCGGCCCGCCCCGGACGGCTTCATCGCCCAGCGCGCTCGTCGGGTGCTGGGGGAGTCGATCGACCTGCTCGGTCGGATCGTGGAGCACGACCACGGCCTGCTCGACGCCATCGCCGACGGCACCTTCGGGCTGATGAAGCGCCCGGCCGACGCCGGCCGTGGCCTGGAGGGCGTGGCGAAGAAGTCCTCGTCGTACTACAACCCCGCGACCGAGATCCTGGAGGCCTGAGTGGTTTCGACAAGCCCCACCACCGACAAGACGAGTCCGGTCGAGGACAAGCGCCTGCTGCGGCCCTACGGGGACACCACCGGGGACGGCATGGTGCAGCTGTCCTTCACGCTGCCGATGCCGCACTCCAAGGTGGCCGAGGGGTCAGCGGTGCAGCTGGCCAACAAGATGGGGATGGACCCGGCGCTGGTGGTGCACGCCAAGCCGATGGGGCCGGACTTCACCTTCTTCGTCGTCTACGGCCGGGTGAACCACCTGGTGGACCCGTCGACGGTCGAGGTGATCGAGCGGGACTACGAGCTGCTCACGCCCAAGGAGGTGAACGCGGCGGTGAAGCGGGCGCTGCGGCGCCGGATGGTCGTGGTGGGTGGGTGCATCGGTACCGACGCGCACACGGTGGGCATCGACGCGATCCTGAACATCAAGGGCTTCGCGGGGGAGAAGGGGCTGGAGTACTACCGCGAGCTGAAGGTGGTCAACCTCGGCGCCCAGGTCTCGGTGCCGCAGCTGGTGGAGCGCGCCGTGGCCGAGAAGGCGGACGCCGTCCTGGTCTCCCAGGTGGTCACGCAGCGCGACGCCCACCTGCTGAACACGCGCGAGATGTCGGCGGCGTTCCGGGAGGCGTTCCCGCCGGCGCGGCGACCGCTGCTCGTGGTCGGCGGACCCCGGTTCGACGAGACCATGTCAGCGGAGCTGGGGGTCGACCGGGTGTTCAGCCGCGGTACGACGCCCGGGGAGGTGGCCAGCTTCCTGGTGCACCGTCTCGTCACGACACCGGGGAAGGCCTCATGAGCGAGAGCACCAGGGACACCCCCGGCACGCCGGCCGGCGAGCCGGTCAGCGGGCCGGTCAGCGGGCCGGTCAGCGGGCCCGTCGTCGGCGCCCGCGTGGTGCACCGTCGCTACGTGCCCTACTCCCACGCCCACTACGCCGGCAACCTCGTGGACGGCGCCTGGGGCCTGGGGCTGTTCGGCGACGTGGCCACCGAGATGTGCATCATGACCGACGGCGACGAGGGGCTCTTCGCCTCCTACTCCGACGTGCAGTTCGAAGCCGCGGTCCGGGCGGGCGACGTGGTCGAGGCGAGCGCCACGCTGGTGCGGGTCGGCTCCCGTTCCCGGGAGATGCAGTTCGTGCTGTCGGTGGTTGCCCGCGGTGCGGCCCGTCCGGGCGCGGAGTCAGCCGCGCGGATGCTCGAGGAGCCGCTCGTCGCGACCAGGGCCACCGGGACGGTAGTGGTCCAGAAACGGCTGGACCAGTGACGGCGTGTCCTGTCCGACACGCCGGTACCTGAGAAAAGCCGCAAAATTGGCCTGCCCCGCCGGTGCCCCGTCAATCTTGCGCTGACCTGCGCTTTCGTGCGATCTGTCGGGCTCTGTGGGGTATTGACATGGCTTCAGGGAGGCGGGAGGGTCGTCGAGTTGCTCCGGGCAGAACGTCAGTCACATGTCCGACGGTTGCGTCCCGCGCCATCTCGCCATGATGGTGTCGGTGCCGCACATTGGCGGGTCGGCCATCGTGGTCCTGACGGGAGGACACGGGGGGAGTGAGGCGTCCAGTAGACAACGCTCACGACGCTGGCAGCCGGCCAGGGCGTGGGCGGTCCGAAGGTCACCAGGCTCCCCCCGCCCTGCCTCACGTGTGAGTGACGCCCCGGTCTCCGGACCGGGGCCCCCTCCGTTCCCCCCTTCGCCAGGTCCCGGCTCCGCGGGGGTCCGCCGGATGGTGGGGCTGCCCCGATAGGTTCCTCACATGGCTGACTCCGGCGTTCCCGGCCTCGGACGGGTGCTGATGGTCGTCCCGACCTACAACGAGGCGCTCAACCTCGAGGTGCTGCTGGACCGGCTGCACGCCGCGCAGCCGGCCGTGGACGTGCTGGTGGTCGATGACAGCTCACCAGACGGCACCGGGGCGATCGCCGACGAGCTGGCTGCCTCGGACCCGCGGGTCAGCGTGCTCCACCGCAGCCAGAAGCAGGGCCTCGGCGCTGCCTACCTGCACGGCTTCCGGGTGGCCCTGGAACGCGGCTACGACGTGATCGGGGAGATGGACGCCGACGGCTCCCACCAGCCCGAGCAGCTGCACCGGCTCCTCGATGCCCTGGACCACGCCGACCTGGTGATCGGCTCACGCTGGATCGCGGGTGGGAGCATCGTCAACTGGCCGTTGAGCCGAGAGCTGCTCTCGAGAGGTGGAAACCTCTACACCCGGCTCCTGCTGGGCATCGACGTCCACGACGCCACGGCCGGATACCGCCTGTTCCGGCGTACGACGCTGGAGCGGATCGACCTCGACACGGTCGCGTCGCTGGGCTACGTGTTCCAGGCCGACCTCGCGTTCCGGACCCTGCAGGACGGGATGCGTGTGGTCGAGGTGCCGATCGAGTTCGTGGAGCGTGTCCGGGGCGACTCCAAGATGAGCTCCCGGGTCGCGACCGAGTCGTTGAAGCGGATCACCCGCTGGGGCCTGGCGGAGCGCCGGCAGCGCATCCGCTCAGCGCTGCTGCGGTTCGGTTCGGAACAGCAGTCCCGTCCGGGGCGTTGAACCCCACATGAGTGCGTCGACGAATCGCGGGTTCCGGTGGTGGCTGCTTCTGGTCGCCTTCGTGGTGGTGCCGCTGACCGAGATCTTCGTGATCGTCCAGATCGGGCAGGTGATCGGCGCGTGGTGGACGATTCTCCTGCTGGTGGTGGACAGCCTGATCGGCGCCTGGCTGGTCAAGCGCGAGGGCGCTCGCGCCTGGCACGCGCTCCGGACGGCGCTGCAACAGCATCGGATGCCTACGCGGGAGCTTGCCGACGGCATGCTCATCCTGGTCGGCGGGACGTTGATGCTGACCCCGGGCTTCGTCACCGACGTGTTCGGGATCCTGCTGATCCTGCCCGTCACGCGGCCGGTCGGTCGGCGGCTGCTCGCCGATCTCATCGGGCGCCGGCTCGTGGGGGCGACCTTCCCGGGAGGCGCCACCGGGGCTGACACGCAACAACGCCCTGGACCGGGCCCCGACAACGGGGTGGTCCAGGGCGAGGTGGTCGACGAGGGGCCGGAGCCGCCCCGCTGACAGCTCAGCGTGCGGCGGGCGCCTTCTTCTTGCGGGCGCTGGCGCGGTGCAGGTGTGCAGGACCGATCTCGCCGCCCCGGAGCAGCTCGAGGCGCTCGGTGAGGATGTCCTCGAGCTCCTTGATCGAGCGGCGCTCGAGCAGCATGTCCCAGTGCGTGCGGACCGGCTTCTCGGCCTTCAGCTCCGGCTCGATGCCGGACATGCTCTTGCCTTCGGCGCCGCAACGCGGGCACTCCCAGCGAGCGGGCACGTCGGCCTCGACTGACATCGTGATCTCGAACTCGTGACCGTGCGAGCAGCGGTAGCCGACCTGCTGGCGAGCGGCGAACTCGATGCCGCGCTCGTCCTCGAAGCTCTGGCCGCCGAGACGGGCTCCACGTAGCGTGCGTTCTCCCATGAGAACCTCCAAAAACTTTGCACCCACGACCTGAGGGGCGCGGGATGTGGTACCCCTCATGCGTACCGCTTCGGGGAACGGTTAAGCAAGCCGGGCGTGAGCGCCGGTCGGGTGGATTCGGTGTTGCGACGGCGTCGCCATGTCGGACGGCGTCATCTGTCTGAACGATCGACACCCTCCGAGGATTCCCGGCAAGGCGTGTAACCCCACCATACCGCCCCTCACACAACGCTGGGTTGGGCGTTCCCCGCCTCGGCGATTCCACGACGCGCGTCCACCCGCCACAGCAGCAGGCCGCCGACGACGAAGAACATGATCAGCGCGAAGATCGCGGGCCGGTAGGAGTCGGCCAGCTGGTGCACCACTCCGAACACGAGCGTGCCCAGCCAGCTCGTCCCGCGCTCGCAGGCCTGATAGAGGCTGAAGTACTCGGCTTCCTTGCCACGCGGGATCAGCAGGCTGAAGAAGGAGCGGGACAGTGCCTGGGTGCCACCGAGCACCAGCCCGATGCCGGTGGCGAGGGCGAGGAATAGTCCGATGTTGTTCTCGGGGAGGAAGTAGCCAGCGGTCACCACGACCATCCAGACGACCAGCCCTCCCAGGATGATCGAGCGACTGCCGTAGCGCCCAGCGAGCTTGCCGAAGATCAGCGCCCCGAAGAAGGCGACGAACTGCACCAGCAGGATGGTCGCGATCAGCACGCTGGTCTCGAAGCCGAGCTCCTTCTCGCCGTACACCGAGGCGGAGGCGATCACGGTCTGGATGCCGTCGTTGTAGAACAGGTAGGCGAGCAGGAAGGTGAGCGTGACCGGGTAGTTGCGCAGGTCCTTGAGGGTGTGACCGAGCTGGCCGAAGCTCTGGCGCACCAGGTTGCCCGGCTCGGGGACCTTCCCGACCGGTGGCCGGTCGCGGACGCCGAGGTAGGGGATCAGCGTGAACGCCGCCCACCAGGCGGCTGCCGAGAGCAGGCTGACCCGCACCGCCATCGCGGTGGTCATCCCGAGGCTGTCGTGCAGGGTCACGATGGCCAGGTTGACCGCCAGCAGGAGTCCACCGCCGAGGTAGCCGAGCGCCCAGCCGCGGGAGGAGACGTGGTCGCGCTCGTCGACCGTGGAGATGTCGCACAGGATCGCGTCGTAGACCACCAGGGAGGCGCCCAGCATGATGTTGGCCCCGAAGAGCAGCGCGGCACCGAGCTCCCAGTTGGAGCCTGTGACGAAGAACATCAGCGCCGCGAACGCCGCCCCGGTCCAGGCGTAGCGGCCCATCAGCCGTCGCTTCTGCGGGCTGCGGTCGGCGTGCGCGCCGACGACCGGCAGCACCAGGGCCGAGCCGATCGTGGCGATCGTGACGACGTAGAAGATCAGCGACCCGGGGGAGACCCCGAGGCCGAGGATCTGCAGGTTCTCGGTGCACTTGCGGGTCTCGTCGCCGACGAAGCCGCAGGCGGCCTGCTCGGCGACCGAGGTCAGGTAGGGGGCGAAGAGAACCGTGGCGATCGTCGTCACGTAGGCCGAGTTGGCCCAGTCGTACCAGTACCAGGCCCGCTGTTCCCGCGCGCGCTCACGAGGGGTCAGCTCGGTGGTGGTGATGGGATCGCTCACGTGTGCTCCATCCATTGTTCGCGCCGGACCAGGACTTCCTTGAGCACGTCGGTGCGGTCGGTGATCAGTCCGTCGACACCCATGTCGAGCAGCTCGACCATCTCGCGAGGCTCGTCGACGGTCCACACGTGCACATGGGCCCGAGCCGCGTGGGCACGACGAACCAACCCCGGGGTGACCACCGGCAGGGGGCCACGGCGGTGCGGAACCTGCAGGGCGCTGACCCGTCGGCGAGTGGCGAACCGGGCCGCGCGCCCCGCGGGCAGCGCCATGAACAGGGCGACCTCGGCCGGTGCGGCGGAGGTGGCCACCCGACCGCCGGTGGCCCGGCGGAACGCGTCGAGCCGACGCTGCGAGAACGACCCGACGCAGACCCGGTCATGACTGCTGGTGCGGTCGAGCAGCGTCACCAGGGGCTGCACCGCGGCGGGCGCCTTGAGGTCGATGTTGAACCGGCAGGTGGGGAACTCCTCGAGCAGCTGCGCCATCGTGGGGACCTGGTGCTCGAGGTTGATCCGGGCTCGGGCGACCTCGGCCGCCGACATCTCGGCGAGCCGCCCGCTCAGGTCGGTGACCCGGTCGAGCGCCTCGTCGTGGAAGGCCAGCAGCACGCCGTCACGTGTGGTGTGCACGTCGGTCTCGAGGTAGCGGTAGCCGAGTGCTGCCGCGTGTCGGAACGCGTGCAGGGTGTTCTCGGTCCCGGGGATCTCCGGGTGTCGCGCTCCGCCGCGGTGCGCCATCGCGATCACGGAGCCGGGTTGCTCGAGCGCTGCGTCCAGGAACGCGTACCCGGTCACCGGGGTGGAGCCCGGTCCAGGTGCGCGGTCCGCGGTCACCGCAGAAGTATCGCCCGGCATCCCTCGATGCTGCCCTGCGAATCGCCGCGGAGCCATCCGCGTTCCTACTCAGGCCGGATGAGGGCCAGGAGTAACGTGCGGAGCATGGACACGATGACCTGCCCCAAGTGCGAAGGCGCGATGGACGAGAGGTCCCACGGCCGCGTGCGGGTCCGGCAGTGCGGGTCCTGCCAGGGCGTGTTCCTCGATCGTGCCGATCTGGGCAGCCTGATCGAGGCCGAGAACGACTGGCACACACACCGCTCCACCGACACAGCCCAGCTGCCCCGGATCACCGCCGACATGACCGCACCACCGCGCAGCGCGCGTGCCAGCTCCTACATCGACGGGCTGTTCCGGGGCTGAGCGGGACCGCCCGGGACGTAGGCCATGACCTCGCTCAGAGGTCGTGGAACGTCTCGATCTGGGCACCGATCTCGTTGAGCCGCTCCGCCAGGCCCTCGTAGCCGCGGGAGATGACGTACGTCGACCGGAGCACCGAGGTGCCCTTGGAGGCGAGCATCGCCAGCAGGATGACGACGGCGGGGCGCAACGCGGGGGGACAGACGACCTCCGCGCCCGACCAGCGGGTGGGGCCCTCGATCATCACGCGGTGCGGGTCCATCAGCGTGACCCGACCGCCGAGCTTGTTCAGCTCGGTGAGGTAGATCGCTCGGTTCTCGTAGACCCAGTCGTGCAGCATCGTCTGGCCCTGGGCCGTGGCCGCGATGACCGCGAAGAACGGCAGGTTGTCGATGTTCAGGCCCGGGAACGGCATCGGGTGGATCTTGTCGATGGGGGAGCGGAGCATCGAGTGCTCGGTGGTGATGTCGACGAGTCGCGTGCGTCCGTTGGCGGCGAGGTACTCCTCGGAGCGGGTGTAGTGGAAGCCCATCTCCTCGAGGACGGCCAGCTCGATCTCCATGAACTCGATCGGCACCCGGCGCACGGTGATCTCCGAGTCGGTCACGATCGCGGCCGCGAGCAGCGACATCGCCTCGATCGGGTCCTCGCTCGGTGAGTAGTCGACGTCGACGTCGATGCTCGTGCAGCCGGTGACGGTGAGCGTGGTGGTGCCGATGCCCTCGATCCGCACGCCGAGCTTCTGCAGGAAGAAGCACAGGTCCTGGACCATGTAGTTCGAGCTGGCGTTGCGGATCACCGTCGTGGTGGAGCACAGCGCCGCACCCATCAGAGCGTTCTCGGTGACCGTGTCGCCGCGCTCGATCAGCACGATCGGCCTGGTCGGGGTGATGCCCGGCTCGACGGTCGCGTGATAGCTGCCCTCGGTGGCCTTGACCTGCAACCCGAACGGCCGCAGGGCGGTCATGTGCGGCTCCACGGTGCGCGAGCCGAGGTCGCAGCCACCTGCGTAGGGCAGCTCGAAGTCGCTCGAGCGGTGCATCAACGGGCCCAGGAACATGATGATCGAGCGGGTGCGCCGGGCGGCCTCGGCGTCGATGCGGCTCAGGTCCAGGTCAGCGGGGGGAGTGATCTCGAGGTCGTTGTCGGCGTTGAGCCAGCGGGCCTGCACGCCCAGGCTCTCCAGCACCTCCAGCAGCCGGTTGACCTCCTCGATCCGGGCGACCCGACGCAGCGTGGTCCGTCCACGGTTCAGCAGGGAGGCACACAGCAGCGCCACACCGGCGTTCTTCGACGTCTTCACCTCGATCGAGCCGCTCAGCGTCGTCGGCCCGGTCACCCGCAGGTGCGTCGGCCCCTGGCCGATGCTGACCAGGGGGGAGTCCAGGGCCTCACCGATGCGGGCCAGCATGTCCAGGGACAGGTTCTGGTGGCCCCGCTCGATCCGGTTCACCGCGCTCTGGCTGGTGCCGAGCACGTCGGCCAGCTGCTGCTGGGTCCAGCCGCGGTGCTTGCGCGCGTCCCGGATCAGGTTGCCAATACGTCCCAGATAGTCCACGGTCACGCGCTGGACTGTATCTCAGATATGAGATAGGACCCGGTCTGTCAGGATGCGTGTCATGCGAGTCACCACCATTCACGGCCCCCGCGACATCCGTCTCGAAGAGCGGCCCACGCCCACCATCGACCAGCCCACCGACGCCGTCATCAAGGTGACGGCCGGGTGCATCTGCGGATCGGACCTCTGGCCCTACCGCGGTGAGAACGACATCACCCCCGGCGACACCATCGGCCACGAGATGGTCGGCGTCGTCGAGGAGGTCGGCAGCGAGGTCCGGTCCTTCAAGCCCGGTGACTTCGTGATCGTCCCGTTCTGCCACAGCGACAACACCTGCCCGAACTGCCAGGCCGGCGTCCAGTCGGCCTGTGAGAACGGCAACTTCACCACTGGGGGACAGGGCGAGTACGTCCGGGTCAGCCAGGCGGAGGGAAGCCTCGTCAAGACCGACGGAATGCCCGACGAGTCCATGCTGCCGTCGCTGCTCACCCTCTCCGACGTCTTCCCGACCGGGTGGCACTGCGCCGTCGCGGCCGGGGTCAAGCCGGGTGACACGGTGGTCGTCGTCGGTGACGGCGCGGTCGGCCTGTGCGCCGTGCTCGCGGCAGCCCAGATGGGCGCCGAGCGGGTGGTGGCGATGTCGCGGCACGAGCAGCGCCAGCAGATCGCCCGACAGTTCGGCGCCACCGACATCGTGGCCGAGCGGGGCAAGGAGGGCGCGGCACGGATCAAGGAGATGACCGGCGGCGTCGGCGCCGACGCGGTGCTCGAGTGTGTCGGCACCAACGACTCGATGATGCAGGCCTTCGGCTCGGCGCGGGCCGGTTCCACGGTGGGCTTCGTCGGCGTACCGCACGGCGTGCAGCTCCCGGTGTCGCGGATGTTCGGCAAGAACGTCGGGCTGGCCGGTGGCGTGGCCCCGGTGCGTCGCTACCTTCCCGAGCTGCTCGACCTGGTCACGTCCGGAACGGTCGACCCGGGCCTGGTCTTCGACCTGCGGCTGCCGCTGGACGAGGTTGCCGAGGGATACCGCGCCATGGACGAGCGACGCGCGATCAAGGTCTACCTCGAGGTGTGAGTCGGTCGCGGAACCGGTGGGTTCCCGGCGTGGGTCGGCGGTGGCTGAGCAGCTGAACCGCTCACCGTCGCTAGTCCACCGGTTCACGCGCACTAGTACCTACGTCTCAACCTGACTGACGAGCGCCTCTTTTGTCCGCCTTCGTGGCGATCATTGCGTCTGCCCTCCTCCTAGGGTCTTAACCAATCGTCACCGGTGTCGTTGGCGCGCCCGCCGCGGGCGCGCAGGCCGGCGACCCGACAGGAAGCCAGGCATGGACACCTCCTCCCAGCTGGAGCGGCTGCTCGCGTTCGCGCAGCAGATCGCCACGGAGAGCGACCCGCACCAGCTCCTCGACACGGCCCTGCCCGCGGTGCTGGACATCGCTGACGCGCGAGCAGGCTTCGTGCTCGGGCGAAACCTCGACGGTGTGCACGTCAGCGCACGCGTCGGGGCCGACCTCGACGACACCCCCATGCACCACCTGATGAATGACAGCGAGCCGATCACGCTGGCCGTCGAGGTGCCGTCCGGCTGGGCGCGCACCGGGATCAGCAAGGTCAGTGTGCGCCGATTGCCGGGCGCAACGGGGCTCCTCGTCCTCGCCTGGCAGGACGAGCACCCCGAGCACTGGGAGGCGCTTGCGCTGGCGCTGGCCACTCTCGAAGGCGCGCTGACGCGTGCTCTCGCGGAGAGCGAGCTCACGGACGTCGTGGCCCGGATGGACAACGCCCAGAAGCTGGCGAACATGGGGGACTACGACTGGCACATCGCCACGGACACGAACACCTGGTCGGACCAGCTGTACCGCATCTATGGCCATGAGCCGCGTTCCTTCAACGCCTCCTACGAGAAGTTCCTGTCGTTGATCCACCCGGACGACCGTGAGCGGATCAGCGGGGTCCACCAGCAGGCGTACGCCAGCGGTGAGCCCTACAAGATGATCGAGCGCATCGTCCGCCCCAACGGGGAGGTGCGCCACCTGTCCTCCAACGGCCAGGTGCACATGGACGAGGAGGGGGTCCCGGTGCGGATGCGTGGCACCTGCGTCGACATCACCGACCGAGTTCTCGCCGAGGAGGAGCGTGCCCACACCGCTGCCCGCTTCCAGGGTCTGGTCGATGCCGCACCGGACGCGATCCTCGTCCTCGACGAGGACCATCGCGTGGTCGAGGCCAACGGCCGCGCCACGCAGCTGCTCGGTGGGGACGCCCGGGGCCACCGGATCCCCGACCTCGTGCCCAGCTGGCCCGACGGCGGGTCCACCTCGGTCCCGGCCCGGGATCTGGCCGGCGCCGACCTGCTGCTCGACCTGACGATCGTGCACGTGCCGCCCGGCATCGATGCCGGGACCGACGACGGGGGACTCGAGGCAGTGTTCCTGCGTGACGCGCGCACCCGGCTCGACGGCGAGGCCATGGCGGCTCGGCTCGGCGAGGTGAACCTGCGGCGGCGGCAGGCCCTGGAGATCAACGACAACGTGGTGCAGGGACTGGTGGCTGCCACCTACGCCCTCGACGACGAGCAGCTCGGCAGCGCCGCCGCGTATCTGCACGGGACCCTGTCGGCAGCTCGCGCGATGATGGACGACCTCCTCGAACCGTTGGACGGGGAAGAGCTGCAGGCCGGCGACCTGGTCCGGATGGCTCCGGCAGCCGTGCCCATGCGCCGGACCGTGGAGGAGCGCTCATGAACGGTCCACGTCACACCGTCCTCGTCGTCGACGACGCCGACGACCTTCGGGAGATCCTCCGGCTGCGCTTGAACCGCCGCGAGGGGTTCCTGGTCGTGGGTGAGGCCGCCGACGGGCTGTCCGCCGTGGAGCTGGCCGCCCGGCTCCAGCCCGAGCTGGTCCTGCTGGACATGGCGATGCCGCGGATGGACGGCCTGGAGGCCCTGCCGCTCATCCGGGCGGCTGTGCCGGGCGTGCGCGTGATCGTCCTGTCCGGGTTCAACCAGGCCACCCTCGAGGCGAAGGCACTCGAGCTCGGCGCGGACTGCTACGTGGTCAAGGGCGGCTCGGTCACCCTGCTGCTCGACCTGGCGGACTCCCTGTTCGAGCCGGCCTGCTGAGAGCTCTGGTTCAGCGCAACGGCGTACGGTCAGGACATGAGCGAAGACCAGCTGCAGCCCGAGGACTCCCTGGACGATCGCGGCGTCGACGACGTGCTCGACGAGGGCTACTCACCACCCGAGTTCGAGCCCGCGCACCTGCGGCATCCTGACGGGGAGACGCTCGACGAGCGTCTGGCCGACGAGGAGCCCGAGGTCTGGGCCGGGGCCGGCGACGACGACGATCCTGACGAAGCAGACACCGACGCGTCCCGTGAGGTCGGTGACCGACGCACCGGCCGGCTGATGGCTCCGGACCAGGGATCGCACGCGGATGTCGACTCGGAGATGTACGCCGAGGACGAGGGCATCGACGGAGCCGGTGCGAGCGCGGAAGAGGCTGCGATGCACACGATCGAGGAGCAGCCCTAGGAGACCGCCGACCTCTGAAGGATCGGCGTTCTCCCTCAGGCGTGTGTGTGGGCAACTGTTTTCTGCCCGACGCCGGCGTGCACGCGGTGATCAGTCGTCGGGTGGTGGTCTGCTGCTGACGCGGTGGCGGCGGATGTCGTCTGGTGGGTCGAACTCGTAGTCGTTGGGTGCGGTTCTTCGGATGGTCCAGGGTCGGGCGTGGATGAGTCGGTGGTGGTGTCTGCAGAGCAGGATCATGTTGGTCAGCGACGTTGCCCCGCCGTCGGCCCAGTGTTCGAGGTGGTGGGCGTGGCACATGAGTGGTGGGCGTGAGCAGTTCGGGAAGCGGCAGTGCTGGTCGCGGGTCGACGAGGGCTTTCCAGATAGCTGCGGTGGTGAGCCGTCGGAGGCGGCCGACGTCGAGGACTTCGGACTGTCCGTCGAGGACGGCGGGGATGATCTCGGCGTCGCAGGCCAGTCGGCGCAGGGTCGCGGGGGAGAGCTGTTCCCCGGTCTCGGTGGTGCCGAGCCCGGAGAGCTGCTGGAGGTCCGCAAGCGTCATGGTCAGGGTGAGTCGCGGGACGGCGCCATGGGACTCGGGCAGCAGGTCGGCGCTCTGGAGCCGTCGGCAGCCCTCGACCAGGGCGTCGAGCAGCCGGGCGCCGTGGTCGCGGGGGTCGCGGCCGTCGTGGCCGCACCCCGGGATGTCGCAGGTGGTCGGGTCGCACACCGGTCCGGTGGTGGGTTGGGGTGCGGCGAGGGGGATCAGGGTGGCTTTCATGAAGGCGGCGTCCTCGGTGGTGCAGCGGCCTTTGATCCAGGCGCCGCCGCACTGGTCGTCGGTGATGGTGAGGTGCCGGTTGAGGTGGGCGGCGCGTTCGAGGCGGTCCAGCTCGCGCTCGGCGTGCCGGTCCTCACCGTCTGGGTCGACCAGGGGCGAGGAGTCGGTGGGTGAGCTTCCTGAGCTCGGTCGCGTCCAGTCCTTTGGCCTCGGCCAGGAGGACCTGGACGCCGCGGCGGCGCAGGTCGGGGTCTCCGGGGAGGGTGTCGATGGCGCGGTGGATGACCTGTGCCTTGGCGGTGGAGAGCCACCCGTGGGCCAGCGCCACGCCGACCGGCGCGAGCACCGGTTCCTCGACGGCTTTCGCGAGGCGCACTGTGGCGGGTCCGGTGCCCTTGTGGCCACCGGCGACGCAGGTGACGTAGTCCTGGGTCGAGGCCCAGCCGGCTTCCTTGACGGCGTGGGTGGCGTCGAGCTCGCGGACCATCGCCAGCTCCAGGGCGTCCAGGGTCGACTTGAGTGCCTCGACCTCGGCGACAGCGTCCATCAGCTCAGCCCTCGGGCGGGCTGCCCACAGAGTCGTGGTCCGCATCCGCATCCGCGCGCGCACCGCCGCGAGCTCGCCCGCGAGACCACCGGATCCGGTGGTGCTGCGGGGGTCGATCGGCTGGCCGCTCACAGGTCGATCCAAGCACCGAGGACTGACATTTTTACGGGTGAGCATCCCCGACGCTGCCCCTGTCAGTGACTTCAACTGTATCGCCGATAAGGTACATTATGTCAAGTAGTATCGGGGCCGCCCCCTCTCCCGGTCCCTCACCCCGGGGCGGTGTGCTCGACGATGGCCCCCACCACCAGGTCCCAGGTGCGCACCGGAGGCAGCTGGTGACCCACACCGTCCAGCTCGATGAGCCGCGCCCCAGGGATGGACTCGGCGAGCGCCCTGCCGTGGGCCGGCGGGAACATCGGGTCCGCAGTGCCGTGCAGGACCAGTGTCGGAACGCCGGCGAGCTCGCTGAGTCGCAGGCCTTCGGCGCCTCCGTCGTCCAGCACGAAGTGGTTGGTCATGCTGGCTGCCATGTCGCTCGTGCGGTCGAAGGCTCGCGCCGCCAGCTCCCGGAGCCTCGACTCCGAGAAGTCGCGAGGCCCTGCGTACGGGCGCTCGCCCTCGACGACCCAGTCGATCACCGCCTCCCGGTCACCCCAGGCGGGCGCGGGTGCGTCGCTCGAGAACGTCGCCTGGATCTCAGGGGTGGGTCCGGGCAGGCCCTCGATCCCATCGTCGATCGGACTCGTCGAGATCAGGGTGAGGGTGGCGACCCGGTCACGGTGCTCGATGGCCACCCGCTGGGCGACACCGCCGCCCATGGAGAGCCCGACGAGGTGCGCTCGGTCGATCCCGATGCCGTCGAGCACGGCGACGACATCGCCCACCAGGTCTGCTCCGGTGTAACCGGGTGAACCGGCCGGATAGCTGGTCGAGCGGCCTGTGTCGCGCTGGTCGTAGCGCACCACCAGTCGTCCGCGGTCGGCCAGCTGCTGACACAGCTGGTCGTCCCACCAGTCCATCGACCACGTCGCGCCCCCGATCAGCACCAGGGCGGGATCGGTGCGCTGGCCGATGACCTCGGCGCACAGGTGCACGTCGTCGCTCACCCGCACGACGGTCTTCCCAGCCTCAGTCATGGTGAACCCTTTCGTCTCTGACCCCGACACTGTCACTGGTGACCCGTGCCGGTGACGTGACTCATCGCTTCAGCCCCTGGTCGCGCAGCCGATGCACGATCGCGCAGTCGGCCGCGCCTCGAGGCGGCCCGGCGTGATGGCTCCGCCGCAGGACTCGCAGGCGCCGTACTCCCCGGCGCCGACGCGCAGGACCGCCGCGTCGATCTCGGCGAGGTGCTGCTCGGCCTGGCGCACCAACGCGCCGATCTGCGAGCGTTCGTAGGCGATCGTCTGCCCCTCCGGGTCGTGCTCGTCGTCGCTGTTGGCGTCGCGGGTCGCCGCCACGACTCCCGCGTGGTCCTCGCGGAGCCTGCTCAACCGCTCGAGGGTCTGCGCCCGTTCCGCTGCCAGGAGCTCTCGAGGGTCCACCTCGACGACGCTACCGGTGCCGTCGGAACCCGGTCGCGGTCGATCTCCACCGCCCCCTGTGACGTTCACCGTGAGCGAACCGAGGAATTCCAGGTGGCTACAACAGGTTCCTCCCCCATGACGACACTGGGATTGATCGGAAGCGGCAACATCGGCAGCACCGTGGCACGACTGGCTGTCGACGCCGGCATCGAGGTGGTGCTGAGCAACAGCCGCGGACCGGAGACGCTGGCCGACCTGGTCGCGGACCTGGGCCCGCTCGCGCGCGCCGCGACGGCCGCCGAGGCGGCCGAGGCCGGCGACGTGGTCGTGGTGACCGTGCCGTTGAAGAACTACCGGGAGGTCCCGGTCGGGCCGTTGCGCGGCAAGGTCGTGCTCGACACGAACAACTACTACCCCGAGCGTGACGGCAACATCGCCGAGCTCGACGACGAGTCCACGACCGTCAGCGAGCTGCTCCAGGCACACCTGCCCGACTCGAAGGTCGTCAAGGCGTTCAACAACATCTACTTCGGGCACCTGGCCCAGCTGGCCCGCCCCTCCGGCAGCCCGGAGCGCTCGGTGCTGGCGATCGCTGGTGACGACGACGACGCCAAGAAGGCCGCCAGCGACCTGATCGACCGCCTCGGCTACGACGCCTACGACGTCGGGCCGCTCTCCGAGGGCTGGCGGTTCCAGCGCGACACCGCGGCCTACGCGTTCCTCTACCTGCCCGAGGGCACACCGATGAGCTGGCCTCCCCCGGCCGGTCGCCCGGCGACGGCCGAGCTGCTTCGCACCCAGCTCGCGAAGGCCCAGCGGTACGCCGAGACGAACCCCGCCTGAGGCTCCGCCCGGGGGGCGATCTGCAGGCGGAAATGGCGAGCACCGCGTCCGAGGGCGCGGTGCTCGGGCCTCACGCTACGGCTGCCCGGCCGTTTGCGCAATATGCCCGAATAGTCATATTTTGGCAGTCAGGTCCGGGTGAGTGCCCGCTTGAGCCCCTCGGGGTCCGCCACCGAGATGGTGGCGTTCGGGTGCTTGATCATCCGGGTCGGGTCGATCCCGGCAACGGGCTGGTGGAACTCGACACACAGCGCGCTCTCGCCGTTGGTGGTGAACGAGACCCCGCGGTCGCTCAATGACAGGCGCGGCGGGCCGGCGGTCTTGAGGAACGCGAAGTCGCCCGACACCTCGACGCCCGCCACGTTGCTGAGCGGCGTGCGCAGCTGCCAGAGGCCGTAGCGCACGTGCAGCTCGTGCTCGGTCACGTGCACCCAGGTCGTCCGCGGGGTGATCCCGAACGGCAACGCGGCCAGGCGGTAGGCGGGGGCGAAGGCGAAGGGGAACATCTCCGAGCGACTCATGGCCCCGAGGCTCTCACAGGGCGCTGCCATCGCCCTCCGGGGTGTCCCAGATGACCCAGACGGGTACTCCCCCATCAGCCGTCGTCGTGGCATCGTGAAGCTGCGTACTCCCTGTCGACGACTGGAGGGAGCGACATGAGTCCACGCACCGCCCTCGTCACCGGAGCCACCTCGGGCATCGGTCTGGCCACCGCACGGATGCTGCTCGAGCGGGGGCACCGCGTGGTCGGGACCAGCCGGCACCCCCATGCCATCCCGCCCGAGTCGCGACTCGACGGTGTCGTCTATCGCGAGCTGGACCTCACCGACCTGCACAACATCGAGGGGTTCGTGACGGCCCTCAACGCCGAGGGCCACCACATCGACATCCTGGTGAACAACGCCGGGGAGTCGCAGAGCGGACCTCTGGAGGACCTGCCCATCGGTGCGCTGGAGCGGGTGTTCCACCTCAACGTGATCGGGCCGGCCCACCTCACCCAGCTGCTCCTGCCCGGGATGCGGCGTCGAGGCTACGGGCGGGTGGTCATGGTCGGTTCGATGCTGGCCAGCTTCCCGCTCGCCTACCGGTCCTCCTACGTCGCCACCAAGGCCGCCATCAAGGGCCTGGCCACCGCGGCCAGGCTGGAGATGGCACCGTTCGGCGTGTGGCTGTGCACGGTGGAGCCGGGCTCGGTCCGGACCGGGATCAGCGCCCGACGCACCCGCTACATCGCGGACGGGTCGCCCCACGACCGGTCGTTCCGCGGCATGCTCAAGGTGCTGGACCGCAACGAGAAGGAGGGCATCGCCGCGGTGCGGGTGGCCCGGACGATCCTGCGCGCGATCGAGGCGGATGAGCCGGAGCCCCTCTACGCCGTCGGGAGCAACGCCGGGGTGGCCTTCGCCTTGAGCCGCGCGCTGCCCCGCTCGCTGGTCGAGGGCATCGTGGCGCGCAAGTACGGCATCTCACGTCGTAGCCTGCATGCGTGAGCATCGACCTTCCCCCGCTGCACGACGACCTGACCTTCCTGAGCCCGATGTCGGAGCAGCGTGCCGACCAGCTCGTGAGCTGGCTGGCCGCCGGACTCGAGGACGGGGGCACCCTGCTCGATGTCGGGTGCGGTTGGGGTGAGCTCGCGCTCCGGGTCTCCGCGGCCGCCCCTCGGGCCCGGGTGATCGGGGTCGACCTCGACGAGGCCCGCATCGCGGAGGCCTGCCGACGTGCCGAGGAGCGGGGCCTGGGCGAGCGGGCGACCTTCCTGGCCACCGACGGGGTCGCGGCCGGGCCCACCCCGGTCGACGCCCTCGTCGCGATCGGAGCCAGCCAGGTGTGGGGACGCGCCGTGGAGGAAGGGCAACCGCTCGACTACGGCTCCGCGCTCGCGGCGATCAGGTCCCGTGTCAGCCGAGGTGCCCGGGTCGTCTTCAGCGACGGGATCTGGTCGCGCTCCCCCACGTTCGAGGCGACCACTCCCCTTTCCGGTCGCGCCGACGAGTTCCTGGGGCTGGCCGAGCTGGTCGAGCTCGCCACGACCTCCGGCTTCGCCGTGGTCGGGGTCGGCGAGGCGAGCCAGGAGGAGTGGGACTACTTCGAGTCGGGCTTCACCGCCCGGTTCGCACACTGGCTCGCTGCCCACGAGCCCGACCACCCGGACGCCGAGGAGGTGCGCAAGCGCGCGGACGGGCAGCGTTCGGGCTACCTCCAGGGCTACCGCGGTGTTCTCGGAATGGCATACCTCCAGCTGCTGGCGCTCTGACGGTCGTTACGATCGGCCGCGTGAATTCGCCACGCCGCCTCGCCGCCCTCGCCCTCGTTCCGCTGCTTGCGTTCACCGCGGCCTGTGGAAGTGAGTCCACCACCACGCCCAAGGCCGAGGACTCTGCGTGCTCCTACAACGAGCAGGGAGCGGCCAGCAAGGAGGTCGACCCGCCTCCGGGAGACCCGGTCAAGGACGCGCCCACCGAGCTGACGATCGCCACCGACAAGGGCGACGTCAAGGTCAGCCTCGACGCCGACAAGGCACCCTGCACGGTGAACTCCTTCGTGTCGCTGGCCAAGCAGGGCTACTTCGACAACACGATGTGTCACCGGCTCACCACCGGTGGGCTGTCGGTGCTGCAGTGCGGTGACCCGTCCGCGTCGGGCTCGGGCGGACCGGGGTACGAGTTCGGGGACGAGCTCGTTCCCGACGACGCACGGCTGCAGCCGTGCACCGGCCAGGTCGACCCGCAGAGCGGTCAGGAGGTCTGCACCTACACCGCCGGCACGGTGGCGATGGCGAACGCGGGCGCCAACACCAACGGGTCGCAGTTCTTCCTCGTCTACCAGGACTCGCTGCTGCCGGCGGCGTACACCGTGTTCGGCCGGATGAGTGCCGCGGGCCTCAAGGTCGTGCAGTCGATCGCTGCCCAGGGCAATGCTGCCGACGGGGTGGCGCCCAAGGAGCCGGTGACGATCACCTCGGTCAAGTAGGGCTGCCCCGGCGCCCGTCATGGCCACACCCGTAATGTCGGCCCCATGGAATTTCGATACCTCGGCAACTCCGGTCTGAAGATCTCGGAGATCACCTACGGCAACTGGCTCACCCACGGCTCACAGGTCGAGAACGACGTCGCCACCCAGTGCGTGCGCGCAGCTCTCGACGAGGGCATCAGCACCTTCGACACCGCTGATGCCTATGCGAACACCGCGGCGGAGAAGGTGCTCGGCGACGCGCTCAAGGGCGAACGTCGTGAGTCGCTGGAGATCTTCACGAAGGTCTACTGGCCGACCGGCCCGCGCGGCAAGAACGACACCGGGCTCTCGCGCAAGCACATCATGGAGTCGATCGACGGGTCGCTGTCGCGCCTGCAGACCGACTACGTGGACCTCTACCAGGCCCACCGCTTCGACACCGAGACCCCGCTCGAGGAGACGATGCAGGCGTTCGCCGACATCGTCCGGCAGGGCAAGGCGCTCTACATCGGCGTCAGCGAGTGGACCGCCGAGCAGATCCGGGCCGGCCACGCACTGTCGAAGGAGCTCGGCTTCCAGCTGATCTCCTCGCAGCCGCAGTACTCCATGCTGTGGCGGGTGATCGAGGACGAGGTGGTGCCGACCTGCGCCGAGCTCGGTGTCTCCCAGATCGTCTGGTCGCCGATCGCGCAGGGCGTGCTCAGTGGCAAGTACCTGCCCGGGCAGGCCCCGCCGGCAGGTTCACGCGCCACCGACGAGAAGGGCGGCGCCGACATGATCAAGCGCTTCATGGAGGACGACGTCCTGACCCGTGTGCAGGAGCTCCAGCCGGTGGCGAAGGAGCTCGACCTGACCATGGCGCAGCTCGCGATCGCCTGGGTGCTCCAGAACGACAACGTCGCTGCCGCGCTGGTCGGCGCCTCGCGGCCCGAGCAGGTCAGCGAGAACGTCAAGGCCGCCGGCGTGCGGATCCCCGACGAGCTGATGAAGCGCATCGACGAGGCCCTCGGCGACGTCGTCGAACGTGACGCAGGCAAGACAGCCGAGACCGCACCGAAGACCAGGGTCGCCTGACCCCTCACACTGCGCGTCCGGCGGGACGTCATCCGGAGTGTCGGCCCACTGGCCCGTCCGGCTGGCGTCCCGCTGCGCTTCTCAGCGGCAGGTGGGGAAGGCCGCGTGCTTGACCAGCTCGGGGTACTTCTTCTCCAGCTGTGCCGGCAGCACGTTGTCCGCGATCTCCTCGGTCGGACCGGGGGTGACCACGGTCCCGTCGAGTGCGTACGTCGTGCGGCGCACGTCCCAGGCGAAGATGACGCCGGGCGGCTCGTGGGCGACGGCCTCGGTCACGACGAGACCCCCCTCGGTGCAGTCGATGCTCAGTGGGTGCTCCTGGACGTCGGTCGCCGCGAACGGCACCAGCGACTGGCCGTCCACCTCGAGCTCGGCGAGCTCGTCGGTGCCGGGGACGAAGAGGCGGAGCTGGAACCCGCCGCGCGGGTGGTTCTGGCGGGTGACGAGCAGCTCGCCGGTCTCGCCCGGCACCTGCACGCCGAAGGCGCTGCTCAGCGGTGGTCCGTCCAGGGGCAGCTGGCCGGCGAGGTAGGCATCTCCCACCTGGGCGAAGACGAGGCTCGGGCAGGCGCTGTCCGCAGCGGTGAGCCTGACCGGTTCGGGTCGACCGTCCCCGTCGAGATCGATCTCGGCCACGGTGCGGGCACCCTTCACGGCGGGCGCGTCGGCCGGGCAGCGGCCGACCTTCCCGCCGTCCACCTGGTTGCCGGAGGACTGGCCCGCAGAAGGGCTGGCCGGCCCACTGGCGGACTGCTCCGCAGAGCCGCAGGCGGCGAGCAGCAGTGTGGCGGCGAGGCTCGCCGTGGCGACGGCGAGGGGGCGGGGCGTCGATGAGCGAGGCATGGGGATGGGACGCAGTCGGGCGCTCGCAGGTTCCGGCATGCCTCAACCGTAGTCCCCGACCAGCCCGCGTCTAGAGTCGCAAGCGTGAGGTCGACGAAGGCACGCCGTCCGGGTCCGTCGGTGCGCACGCGCGTGGTGGAGCACCGGGACGGCGTACGCCTCGAGCACGAGGACCGGGTCGTCACCGAGGAGCCGCTGGAGATCCGGGTCGGCCGGCCCGGAGGCTCGAGCCAGCGGGTCGCCGTCACGATGCGGACGCCCGGTCACGACTTCGAGCTCGCCGCCGGCTGGTTGGTGCACGAGGGCGTGACCACCCCCGACGCCGTGACCGCCGTGCGCTACTGCACCGACACCACGCTCTCCGAGCTCGAGGAGTTCAACGTGGTCACGGTCGAGCTCGCCTCTCCCCCGCTGGCGCTGCCGGCGGCCCGCCTGGTCAACTCGGCGTGCGGTGTCTGCGGGACCGACACCGTCCGCGACGTGCTGGCCGCTGCCGGCCACTCCCCCGACCGGCCCACCCTCCGGCTCGACGAGTCACTGGTGCACGAGCTGCCCGACCGGCTGCGTCGCGACCAGCCGGGGTTCGACCGCACCGGCGGCCTGCACGCTGCCGGCCTCTTCGAGTCGGACGGCACCTCGGTCGTCGTACGCGAGGACGTGGGCAGGCACAACGCCGTGGACAAGGCGGTCGGCTCACGGATCCTCACCCAGTCCCCCGTTCCTCCGGTGCTGGTCCTGAGCGGCCGGATCGGCTTCGAGCTGGTGCAGAAGGCTGTCGTGTCCGGCGTCGGCGCCCTCGTCGCCGTGGGCGCACCGACCTCCCTGGCGCTGTCCCTGGCACAGGACGCCGGGCTGATCCTGATCGGCTTCACCCGCTCGGAGCGCTTTGTGGTGTACGCCGGGGCGGACCGGGTCGGCGTGTGAGGGAGGGTTCTGTCGGTGCGCTCTCCTAGCGTGGCCACATGCGCATCCTGCACACCTCCGACTGGCACCTGGGCCGGTCGTTCCACGGCGAGGACCTCCTCGCCGCGCAGGCTGCCTACCTCGACCACCTGATCGACACCGTCGCCTCCGAGGAGGTCGACCTCGTCGTCGTGGCGGGTGACATCTATGACCGTGCCCTGCCGCCGGTCGACGCCGTGGCGATGGCCGACGACGCCTTCACCCGGCTCGCTGCCTCCCGCGCCCGGGTCGTCGTGACCAGCGGCAACCACGACTCGGCCAGGCGACTCGGCTTCAGCTCGCGTCTGGTCGACGCGGCCGGGGTGCACCTGCGCACGGATGCCGGCCGGGTCGCCGAGCCGGTGCTGCTCGATGACGAGCACGGGTGCGTGGCGGTCTACGGCATCCCCTACCTCGAGCCCGACGTGCTGCGCACTGCCTGGGGCCTGTCGACCCGCTCCCACCACGCGGCGCTGGCCGAGGCCATGCGGCGGATCCGCGCCGACCTGGGCACCCGGCCCGCCGGCACCCGCTCGGTCGTGCTGGCCCACGCGTTCGTCGCCGGCGGGCTGCCCAGCGACAGCGAGCGCGACATCGCGGTCGGTGGGATCTCGATGGTGCCCGTCTCGCTGTTCGAGGGGATCGACTACACCGCGCTCGGGCACCTGCACGGTCGTGCGACGTTGTCCGACTCGGTCCGCTACAGCGGCTCCCCGGTGGCCTACTCGTTCTCCGAGGCCGCCCACGTGAAGGGCTCCTGGCTCGTCGACCTCGACGCCGACGGCCTGGTCGACGCACGCTTCGTCGCTGCACCGGTCGTGCGGCCGCTCGCCTGTCTGGAGGGGACACTGGAGCAGCTGCTCGCCGAGCCCTCCTTCGCCGTGCACGAGCAGGCGTGGGTGCAGGTCACTCTCACCGACCCGGTTCGGCCCGTGCGCGCCATGGAGCAGCTCAGGTCCCGGTTCCGGCACACGCTGGCGCTGCGGTTCGCGCCGGCCGGCGGCGGGCAGGCCGCAGACCGGCCACCGACGGCGGGCAAGTCCGCCCACGAGATCGCACTCGACTTCGTCGAGCACGTGCGCGGAGCTCCGGCGAGCCCGGAGGAGGCAGAGCTGCTGCGCACCGCCCTCGAGTGCTGCACCGAAGACCCCGACCTCGTGGTCGGCCGCGATGCCGTGGTGAGCGGCCGATGAGACTGCACGAGCTCTCGATCACGGCGTTCGGCCCGTTCGTCGACACCGTGGTGGTGGACTTCGACGAGCTGGCGTCGACCGGGCTCTTCCTGCTCACCGGCGACACCGGCGCGGGCAAGACCAGCGTCCTGGACGCCATCTGCTTCGCGCTCTACGGCGAGGTCCCGGGCGACCGGCACAGTGCCCGGCACCTGCGCAGCGACCAGGCGGACGCCTCGGCCGAGCCCCTGGTCGTGCTCAGCTTCAGCATCGGGGACCGCAGCTTCCGGTTCACCCGCTCCCCCGCCTGGGACCGCCCCAAGCGCCGGGGGGTCGGGTCGGTGCGGGTGCAGGCGCACGTGCTGGTCGAGGAGCTCCGGGACGGCGACTGGGTGTTGTTGAGCAACCGGCTCGACGAGTCCGGGCAGCTGGTGACCAGCCTCCTCGGGATGACCTGCACCCAGTTCACGCAGGTGGCGATGCTGCCGCAGGGTCGCTTCCAGGCCTTCTTGCGGGCCAGCTCCGCCGAGCGTCACGCCGTGCTGCAGCGGCTCTTCCGGACGAGGCGCTTCGAGGAGGTCGAGCGGTGGCTGACCGAGCGTCGCGGCGAGCTGCGGCGACGCAGCCAGGTCTGCCACGACCGCGCAGCCGGTGTCGTCAACCGGATCCAGGAGGCGGCCGGCACCGCCGTCCCCACCGAGTGGGAGATGGACGACCTCGACCCGATCGTCGACGACGGGTCCTTGCACGGCTGGACCGGTTCCCTCACCGCTGAGACCGCCTCCCGGCACGTGGAGCTGACCGCTGCCCTGGCCGGGGCCACCGAGCTGCATCACGAGGCCACGAGCGCGTGGGAGGACGGCCGGCAGACAGCTCGGGCGCGCGAGCGCGGCGAGAGCGCGCGCACCGCCCTCGAGGACCTCGACCGCACGGCCGACGACGAGGCCGCGCTCGCTGCCTCGCTCGACGCGCACCGGCGGGCCGGGTCGGTGCTGCAGCTGGCCCTGCGCACCGAGCAGGCCACCTCCTCGGCTGCCGAGGCCAAGGCAGCGGCCGACGAGCGGGCAGCCGGAGTCGCTGAGCTCCTGGGGCTGCCGGCGGACCAGGTGCGGCCGCTCGCGCTGAGCGACGCCGCACGGACCGCCAACGAGGCACGCGCCGTGGCCGAGTCCTGGCTGCCGCGCGAGCGAGAGCTGCACGACGAGCGTGCCCGGCTGCGCTCGCTCGCCGCACAGCTGGCCCGGCTGGAGCGCCAGATCGCGGCGCACGAGGAGGAGCACGAGCGCATCGGCGAGCAGCGGGCGCAGCTGGGGCCGTTGCTCTCCCGGACCCGGGTCGCCGCCAACGCGCTCGAGACCCACCGGGCAGCGCTCGCCGCCGCCACCGCAGGCCTGGCCGCCGCACAGCAGGTCCGGGACCTGACGCCTCAGCTCGCGACGGCGCTCGAGCGCCTGGCCGGGGCCACCGAGAAGTCACAGCGCCTGCGCGAGCAGCACCTCGACCTGCGTGAGCAGCGGATCTCGGGGATGGCCGCGGAGCTCGCCGGCAGTCTCGCGGTCGGCTGCTCCTGTCCCGTGTGCGGCAGCGCCCAGCACCCCGCCCCCGCCACCGCGGCCACGCCCGTGAGCCGGGCCGACGAGGATGCCGCGCGCCAGGAGCACGAGGACGCGGAGTTCGAGCGACAGACGGTGCGCGAGCTGGTCTCGGCCCTCGAGGCACAGCTGGAAGCGGCCCGGCTGCGCAGCCACGGCGAGGAGCCCGAGCACTGGCTGATCGCTCGCGACGCTGCCTCCGCCGGTGTCGACGACGCCACCCGAGCCGGTGTCCGGGTCGGTTCACTCGAGGCCGAGCTCGTCGGTGCCGAGGACCGCGACCGCATCCTCACCGCCGAGCTGGCCAGTGCCCGCGCCACCCGCGAGGCCAGGATCCAGCAGCAGGTCGATTCGCAGCGGCGCTCCGCCCTCCTCGCCGCCGAGCTCGACGGGCTGCTGGCCGGGCACCCGGAGGCTGGCTCGGTCGCGTCGCTGGTGGAGCTGCACACCGAGCGGGTCTCCCGGCTGGAGCACGCCGCCTCCGCGTTGACCGCCCACGAGCGGGCCGTGCACGAGCTCGACCTCGCGGCGGCCGCGGCGCAGGAGGCAGCACAGGCAGCCGGCTTCGGGTCGCTCGACGATGCGCTGCGAGCGGTGCTCCCGGGTGAGCGGGCCGCTGCCGGGGTCGCCGAGCTGGACGCCCGTCGCGCCCGCCGGACGGCCGCGACCAACGTGCTGGACGAGCCGGACGTCGCTGCCGCGCTGTCCCAGGTTGCCCCCGACCTGACTGCGCTCGCCGAGGCGGCCCGCACGGCCGGTGCAGAGCGTGACCGGGTGCACGCGGACCACCAGCACGCGGCGACGAGGGTCGCCCGGATGACGGCGCTGTGCTCGGAGCTCGGCCGGGAGCTGAAGTCGTGGGACCCGGTGCGCCGCGAGCATGCCGTGGTCGCCGGGCTGGCCTCGCTGGTGGAGGGCCGCAGTGCCGACAACCAGCTCAAGATGAGGCTCTCGGCGTACGTCCTGTCCGAGCGGCTGCGCCAGGTCGTCGCGTCCGCCAACGAGCGGCTGGCCCAGATGACCGACGAGCGGTTCACGCTGGAGCAGACCGACGAGAAGGGCGCCGGGGAGCAGCGTGGGGGGCTGAGTCTCCGGGTTCGGGACGAGTGGAGCGGGAAACACCGGGATCCGGCGACCCTCTCCGGAGGCGAGACGTTCCTGGTCTCCCTGGCCCTGGCCCTGGGTCTGGCCGACACGGTCACGCACGAGGCCGGGGGGACCCAGCTGGACAGCCTGTTCATCGACGAGGGCTTCGGCGCGCTCGACGCCGCCACGCTCGACGGGGTGATGGACACCCTGGACGCCCTTCGTGACGGCGGCCGGGTGGTCGGGCTGGTCAGCCACGTCGCCGAGCTGCGCAACCGGGTGCCGGCACAGCTCGAGGTGCACAAGGCCCGGCGTGGCTCCACCCTCCGCGCGCACCTGATGAACAGCTAGCCCATAGGGTCTCCGCATGGCACAGAACGACATCGATCCGACGTTCCTTGCGCTGCCCTACGAGCGACTCGGCCAGGTGGCCCTGGAGCGGGCCCGCGACTTCGGCGTGACCCACGCCGAGTTCCGGCTCGAGCGCAACCGCTACCAGTACTTCTCCGTCCGCGACGGTGCTCTGGAGGGCGCCCAGGACGGCGACGACCTCGGCTTCGCGGTGCGCGTCGTCCTCGACGGCGCCTGGGGTTTCGCCTCCGGCATCGCCCTTTCCGAGTCCGAGGCGGTGCGGATCGCGGAGACGGCCGTCACCGTCGCCCGGGTCGCCGCCAGGATGACGACCAGTCCCGTCGAGCTGGCCCCCGAGCCGGTCTACAAGGACGTCACCTGGGTCGGCGCCTACGAGCTGAACCCCTTCGAGGTGCCTCTCGCCGAGAAGGTCGACCTGCTGAGCGGCTGGACCCGTGAGCTCGTGGCAGCCGACGGTGTCGACCACGCGAGCGGGCGACTCCTCCAGGTGCAGGAGAACAAGTACTACGCCGACCTCGCCGGGTCCTCGATCACCCAGCAGCGAGTGCGCGTCGAGCCGAACCTCGAAGCGCACGGCAGCAGCGCCGAGACCGGCGCCTTCGACTCGATGCGCACGATCGCGCCACCCGTCGCCCGCGGCTGGGAGTACTTCACCGGCGACTTCTTCGACTTCGCCGCCGAGCGCGCCCAGCTGCCGGAGCTGTTGCGGGCCAAGCTCGCTGCGCCCTCGGTCGAACCGGGCAGCTACGACCTGGTGATCCACCCGTCGAACCTCTGGCTGACCATCCACGAGTCGATCGGTCACGCCACCGAGCTCGACCGGGCGCTCGGCTACGAGGCCAACTACGCGGGAACCTCGTTCGCCACCTACGACAAGCTGGGCACGCTGCAGTACGGCTCGCCGGTGATGAACGTGGTGGCTGACCGCACCACCGAGCACGGCCTCTCCACGGTCGGCTACGACGACGAGGGGGTCGCGACGCAGTCGTGGGACATCGTTCGTGACGGTGTCCTGGTGGGCTACCAGCTCGACCGGGCAATGGCCCACACGTTCGGCGCCGACCTCAACGACGGCCGCTCCAACGGTTGCGCGTACGCCGACTCCCCCGGCCACATCCCGATCCAGCGGATGGCCAACGTGTCGCTCCAACCCGATCCTGACGGGCCGGACACCGAGGAGCTGATCGGCCGGGTAGAGCGCGGGATCTACGTGGTCGGTGACAGGTCCTGGTCGATCGACATGCAGCGCTACAACTTCCAGTTCACCGCCCAGCGCTTCTACGCCATCGAGGACGGCCAGCTGCGAGGACAGCTTCGCGACGTGGCCTACCAGGCCACCACGACCGACTTCTGGGGCTCGATGGAGGCCGTGGGCGGGCCCCAGACCTACGAGCTCGGCGGGGCGATGAACTGTGGCAAGGCCCAGCCGGGACAGGTGGCGGCCGTCAGCCACGGCTGCCCCTCGACGCTGTTCCGCGACATCCGCATCCTGAACACCACCCAGGAAGGGACTGCCTGATGCAGATCCGCCCCCAGGCGATGGTCGAGCACGCGCTGGACTCATCCACCTCCGACCAGTGCATCGCGATCATCAACGACTCCACCAGCGCCAACCTGCGGTGGGCCAACAACACCCTGACCACCAACGGCGTGATGCACGAGGTGGACGTGACCGTGATCGCCTTCCGCGGCGCCGGCAACGCGTCGGTCAGCGGCACCGCGGCGACCCTGGAGCAGGTCGCGGTCATCGTCGAGCGCGCCGACCGGGCTGCCTCGCTCGCGGAGCCGGCCGAGGACCGAGCGGAGCTGCTCACCGGAGAGGACGGCCGGGACTGGGCCGACCCGCCCGCCGAGACCTCGATCCAGGTGTTCGAGCAGTTCGCGGAGCAGCTCGGCGACGCCTTCAAGCAGTCCGAGGCCGAGCAGCGCATCCTCTACGGCTTCGTCTACCACGAGATGACCACGACCTACATCGGATCCTCGACGGGGCTGCGGCTGCGTCACGTGCAGCCCACCGGCCACTACGGCTGCACCGCCAAGGACACGGCCCTGACCAACAGCGCCTGGGTCGGCGGCGCCACCCACGACTTCACCGACGTGGACGCGGCACGGATGACCGCCGACCTCGGCACCAGGCTGTCCTGGGGCGAGCGCCGGATCGACCTCCCCGCCGGGCGCTACGACACGATCCTGCCGCCGACCGCGGTCTCCGACCTGATGATCTACGCGTACTGGACGATGGGCGCGCTGGACAGTGCCGACGGGCAGACGGTCTACTCCCGTCCGGGGGGCGGGACCCGGATCGGCGACCAGATGGTCAACGAGTCGGTCCGGCTCTACAGCGACCCCGCCTACCCACGGCTGGAGTGTGCCCCCTTCGTCGAGGCGAGCGGGTCCTCTGACCGCAGCAGCGTCTACGACAACGGTCTTCCGCTGGCACCCACGGACTGGATCCGGGACGGTCGCCTCACCTCGCTGATCCAGACGCGGCACACGGCCCAGCTGACCGGTCTGCCGACCACACCGGCGATCGACAACCTCGTCCTGGACGTCGCAGGCGGCTCGGGCACCGAGGCCGACCTCGTCGCCGGCATGGATGACGGACTGCTGCTGACCTGTCTCTGGTACATCCGCGAGGTGGACCCGCAGACGCTCCTCCTCACCGGCCTCACCCGCGACGGGGTCTACCGGGTCGAGGGTGGTGAGATCACCGGGGCGGTGAACAACTACCGGTTCAACGAGAGCCCGGTCGACCTGCTCGCCCGGTTCTCCCACGCATCGGCGACCGGGCCCAGCTTCTCCCGGGAGTGGGGCGAGGACCAGTTCTCGCGGACCGCGACGCCGGCGCTGCGGATCCCGGACTTCAACATGAGCTCGGTCTCGCAGGCCCTCTGACCTCAGGGGCCCTGCGGGTAGGGCTCACGGGTGTAGACGAACGAGGCGCAGTCGAGGTGGTCGACGGTCCCGTCGTCGCGACGTACGACGTGCAGGGTCTCGCCGTGGTGGTACCCCGCGAGTCCCACCACGCGCCCGGCCACCATGCCGAACTGCTCCGCCACCGCTCCCCTGGCCAGGTCGCGCCACTCCAGGCGCTCGTTGTTCCAGCGCAGCTCGTAGGCCGAGTTGCCCCAGTGCCAGTAGCCGAGCAGCTCCCGGGCCCACGACGGCACCTCCTTGGTCGGCACCCAGGGCTCCATCCGACCGGGGGTGCGGCCGGAGAGCAGGGCCAGCGCCAGCTCGCCGCCGGAGAAGCCGGTGGTGGAGTTCGTCAGCGCCACCACCCCGACGTGGTTGAGCGGGTCGGTGAAGACCGTGGCCTGGAACCCGGGCATCGAGCCTGTGTGGCCGCAGAGCACACCGTCGGCATGCGGCACCAGCCGCAGGCCGAGCCCGTACTCGAGCGCCGGCGGCACGGGCCGACGCATCGCCGACAGGGTCGCGGGGTCGAGCACGGCAGGGTCACCCTCGCCGAGGAAGGCGCCGAACCGGGCGAGATCCTCCAGCGTGCTCCACAGCTGACCGGCCGGTGCCATCGCGCCCGTGTCGTGCAGCGGCTCCTCGGTGAGCGTGCCCGCGAGGTGGTGCACGCTCAGGCCGGGTGCGTACGGCGGCTCCGGAAGGTACGACGTCCGCGACATGCCGAGCGGATCGAGCACGCGCTCCTGCACCAGCTCCACCCAGGCCCGCCCACGGAGCCGGGCCACCGCCTCGCCCAGCAGCGCGTAGCCCAGGTTGCTGTAGTGGTAGTGCTCTTCCGGACCGAACACCGCCCCTGATCCGTCGTTGGCGGCCAGCACCTCGTCGATCGAGACGCCCGGCGAACGTTCCCACCACGGACCGACCGGTTCGCTCTGCATCCCCGAGACGTGCGCGAGCAACGAGCGCACGGTGGCCGCGCCGTAGCCGGTCTCCGGGATGAACCGGCCGACGGGGTCCTCGAGCGCCAGCAGGTCGTCCTCGAGGCACTGCATCACGAGCACGGCGGTGATCGTCTTGGTGATCGACCCGATCCGGTACTGACGGTCGGTGGTGGTGGGCGCGCCGGCCGTCCCCGACCACGCCAGCTCACCCCCCGAGAGGACACCGGCCACGATCGAGGGCAACCGACGCTCCGCCTGGTACCTGTCCAGGACAGCCTGGAAGTGCCGGACTCGAGACGCGGGATCCATGGGCATCGTCGACCCGCAGGTCAGGCGAACGCCTCGGGCGGCGGGCACGAGCAGACCAGGTTGCGGTCCCCGAAGGCCTGGTCCACCCGGCCCACCGGCGGCCAGTACTTGTCCGGATCGGGCCCGTTGGGGAAGAGCGCCACCTCTGCGGAGTACTCCGCGTCTCCGGCCGGCGCCAGCATGGCCGCCGCCGTGTGTGGGGCGCCGCGCAGCGGAGAGCCCTCGGGAGTCCACTCCCCCGCCTCGACGCGGGCGATCTCGCCACGGATGGCGATCATCGCGGCACAGAACCTGTCCAGCTCGCCGAGGTCCTCGCTCTCGGTGGGCTCGACCATCAGCGTGCCAGCGACCGGGAAGCTCATCGTGGGGGCGTGGAAGCCGTAGTCGATGAGCCGCTTGGCCACGTCGTCGACAGTCACGCCACTTGCCTTGGCCAGTCCGCGCACGTCCAGGATGCACTCGTGCGCGACCCGGTCGTTGTGCCCGCGGTAGAGCACCGGGAAGTGCTCCTGGAGCCGCTGGGCGATGTAGTTGGCCGCGAGCACGGCCACGGCCGTGGCGTCGGTGAGGCCCTCGGCCCCCATCATCCGCACGTAGGCCCACGAGATCGGCAGGATGCCCGCAGACCCGTAGGGGGCGGCGCTGATCGGCCCGATGCCCTCTCGCTTGTCGGCCTCGGGGTGCATGGCATGGGTGGGCAGGTACGGCGCCAGGTGCTCGCGCACCCCGACCGGGCCCACGCCGGGTCCGCCTCCGCCGTGCGGGATGCAGAAGGTCTTGTGCAGGTTCAGGTGCGAGACGTCGCCACCGAACTCGCCCGGCTTGGCATAGCCGAGCAGCGCGTTCAGGTTGGCGCCGTCGACGTAGACCTGACCGCCGGCCTCGTGCACCATCTCGCACAGCTCCGAGATCGTGTCCTCGTAGGCGCCGTGCGTGGAGGGGTAGGTGACCATGATCGCCGCGAGGGTGTCCCGGTGCCTGGCACACTGCTCGGCCAGGTCCGCCATGTCGACCGAGCCGTCAGCGGCGGACTTCACCACGACGACCTTCATCCCCGCCATCACCGCCGACGCCGCGTTGGTGCCGTGGGCCGACGACGGGATCAGGCACACGTTGCGCTCACCGTCACCGTTGGCCTCGTGGTAGCCACGGATCGCCAGCAGCCCGGCCAGCTCGCCCTGTGAGCCGGCGTTCGGCTGGATCGAGACGCGGTCGTAGCCGGTGACGGCGCACAGCCAGGACTCGAGCTGCTGGATCAGCACGCGGTAGCCCATCGCGTCCTCGGCGGGTGCGAACGGGTGCAGGTCGGCGAAACCGGGGAGGCTGACCGGCTCCATCTCGGTGGTCGCGTTGAGCTTCATCGTGCACGAGCCCAGCGGGATCATCCCCCGGTCCAGCGCGTAGTCGCGTGCCGAGAGCCGACGCAGGTAGCGCAGCATCGAGGTCTCGGACCGGTGCGAGTTGAACACCTCGTGGGTCAGGAAGTCGGTCGAGCGACGCAACCCCTCGGGAAGTGCCTCAGCGACGCTGTCGGAGCCGATCCTGCTGCCGCTGCTCGATGTGGTGGAGACGCCGAACGCCTCCAGCACGAGCTCGAGCACGTCGGTGTCGGTCACCTCGCTGGTGCTCATCCCGACGTGGTCCACGTCGACGAGACGCAGGTGCACCCCGGCGTCGTGGGCTGCCGCGACGACCTCGGCCGCGCGACCCGGCACCCTCGCGAGAAGGGTGTCGAAGAACCCGTCGTGGACGACCTCCACTCCCCCGGCCCGCAGCCGGCCCGCCAGGGCGACTGCCTGGGCGTGGACCGAGCGAGCGATCTCCCGGAGCCCGTCGGGGCCGTGGTAGACGGCGTACATCGACGCGACGACCGCGAGCAGCACCTGGGCGGTGCAGATGTTGGACGTGGCCCGGTCCCGGCGGATGTGCTGCTCCCGCGTCTGCAGCGAGAGGCGGTAGGCGGGTCGGCCGGCCGAGTCGACGGACACTCCCACCAGGCGTCCGGGGAGGTGCCGCTCCAGCCCGGTGCGCACGGACATGAACCCGGCATGCGGGCCGCCGTAGAACAGCGGGACGCCGAACCGCTGCGAGGAGCCGACAGCGACGTCGGCCCCGAGGGTGCCCGGCGACTCCAGCAGCGTGAGCGCCAGCAGGTCGGCAGCGACCACGGCCAGGGCTCCGCGCTCGTGCGCTGCCTCGATCACCGACCGCGGGTCCTGCACCCGGCCGGAGGCGCCCGGGTACTGCACCAGGACGCCGCTGAGCTCACCGTCCGGCAGGCCCTCGGACAGGTCGGCGACCAGAACCTCGATGCCCATGCCTCGGGCGCGGGTGCGGACGACCTCGATCGTCTGGGGCAGCGCATCGGCGTCGACGACGAAGGGACCGTTGACCTTGGGGGTGGCCCGGCGGACCAACGTCATCGCCTCGGCGGCAGCGGTGCCCTCGTCCAGCAGGGAGGCGTTGGAGGTGGGCAGGCCGGTCAGGTCGGCCACCATGGTCTGGAAGTTCAGCAGCGCCTCGAGACGTCCCTGGCTGATCTCGGGCTGGTACGGCGTGTAGGCGGTGTACCAGGAGGGGTCCTCGAGCACGTTGCGCCGGACCACCGGCGGGGTCACCGTGCCGTGGTAGCCCAGCCCGATCATCGGGACCAGGGGGTTGTTCATCGCGGCCAGCCGTCGGAGCTCGGCAGCGGTCTCTCGCTCGCTGGCCGCGGGGGGCAGCGCCAGCCCCGAGGAGCGGATCCGTCCCGGCACCGCGTCGTCCATCAGCGCCTCGAGGCTGCTGACGCCGAGGACCTTGAGCATCTCGGTGATCTGCTGCTCGTCCGGACCGATGTGCCGCTCGCGGAAGGGGCGCCCTTCGAGGGCGTCGGCAAGCGTGGCGTCTGACATGTCACTCCCTGAGGATGAATGTGGTCGTGAGGCTGTCCCCCTCAGTCAGGATCCTGGGATCCCTTCAGAGTGCCAGCCCGTACGGTCCTTGCGCCTGAGAGGTTGCGGGGATGGCTTGCCCCTTCGGCGCCCCGGTTCGTCGTCGCCCCTGAAGGTGAGCAGGCATCGGGCGCCGGGGACTCTCCCGTACGGGATTGTCAGCAACGCAAAAGTACCAGCCCCGGTCACCGCAGGTGCGCGGGCCGGGGCTGGAGTGGACTGTGGGCGGAGCCGGTGTCGCGTGGCGTCAGCTGATCGCGCGGGACTTGCGCCGCGCGGAGAGCTCGTCGTCGGCCGACGCGGTCTCGGTCTCGGACTCGGCGGTACGTTCGGAGGGCAGGTCGGAGAGGGTGCCCTCGATCTCGCGCCACACCCCGCCGATGGCGATCCCGAAGACACCCTGGCCGCCCTGGAGCAGGTCGATGACCTCGTGGTCGCTGGTGCACTCGTAGACGCTGGCGCCGTCGCTCATCAGCGTGACGCGGGTCAGGTCGTCGGTGCCGCGAGCCCGCAGGTGGGCCACGGCGGTGCGGATCTGCTGCAGCGAGATCCCGGCGTCGAGGAGACGCTTGATCACCTTGAGCAGCAGGATGTCGCGGAAGCCGTAGAGCCGCTGTGTCCCGGACCCGGTCGCACTGCGGACGGTGGGCTCCACCAGCCCGGTGCGGGCCCAGTAGTCGAGCTGGCGGTAGGTGATGCCGGCCGCGTTGCAGGCGGTCGGACCGCGGTAGCCGAGGTCGTGCGGGAGCGTGGAGACGTCGTCGTCGAAGAGCAGTCCCTGCTCGCCTGCGGCGTCGAGCGCTGCCTGGTCCACCTGCGGGTCGTGCGCTGCGGTGACGCCTGCGCCACTGTCGCCGTTCTTGGTGCCCACTGTTACCTCCGAAGTCTCCTTCACTGAGCGTAACCCCCAAGAAGGGTGGCTGTGGCGTTCCGGCCCGACCGGAGTCAGGAGAATCGCAGCCGTGGAGTTACAGCGAAGACATTGCGAAGGTAAACCCCCGGTTGAGGGTTGAGCAAGAACGCGCCCGGCGTGTCGCCATAACCTTCAAGTAGAACTTGAGGGTGACGCCTGCCGCAGGCGTGAGCTCAGGCCTGGCCCTTGTCGAAGTCCTCGGGCGAGACGTGGTCGAGGAACTCGCGGAACTTCTCCACCTCGTCCTCCTGCTCGTCCGGCACCAGGATGCCAGCGTCCTCGAGGACCTCCTCGGAGCAGACGATCTTCGAGCCCGTGCGCAGCGCGAGCGCGATGGAGTCCGAGGGACGGGCGCTCACCACCACCCCCGAGGCGAGCACCAGGGAGGCGTAGAAGACGTTGTCGCGCATCTCGGTGATCCGGATCTCGCTGACCTCGTTGCCGGTCGCCTCGAGCACGTCGCGCAACAGGTCGTGGGTGAGCGGTCTGGGCGGCACCACGCCCTGCTGGGCGAAGGCGATCGCCGTCGCCTCCACGGCCCCGATCCAGATGGGGAGGTAGCGCTCCCCCATCAGCTCCCGCAGCAGCACGATGGGCTGGTTGGAGGGCATCTCGACCCTGACTCCGACGACCTCGACCTCTAGCACTCCATCAGACTACTGCTCGCCCGGTCAGCGCAGCGAGCGGAGCCCGGCCTTCACCAGCACCGCGTGCAGCCGCACCGAGAGGACCGCCATCTCGTCCATCATCTGGGCAGCGCGGCCCTCGGCGCCGTCCTCACGACTTCGCCGGATCGGCGAGACGACCTGCTCCATCAGGCCGACCTCGCGGTCGGCCGCGGTCTTGAACGCACGCAGGTGCCGGGGCTCCAGGCCGTACGCCGCGAGCTCGCCGGCCACCTTGGCGATCACCAGGGCGTCGGCGTCGTAGTGCTTGGACCCGACCCGCGGGCGCACCAGGCCGAAGTTCTCCAGTGCGTCCAGGGTCTCCTCGGTGATCTCGGCGGTCTTGACCAGCTCGCGCCGGGAGATCCGGACGTCGGCCGAGGCCGAGAGCAGCGACTCGACTCCCGGTGCCGGGTTGGCCAGCAGTGCGCCCGGGATGCTCGGGGACCCGCTGACCGGCGGCGGCTCCAGGCCGCGGTCGAGCGCCTCGAGGTGCTCCTTGATGACGCGCAGCGGCAGGTAGTGCTCACGCTGGGCCCGGATGATGTAGCGCAGCTTCTCCATGTCGTCCACGGAGTACTTGCGGTAGCCCGAGGGCGTCCGCTCCGGCTCGACGAGGCCCTCGTTCTCGAGGTGCCGGATCTTCGACTCCTTGATGTCGGCGTCCGGGAACTCCGCCTTCAGGTCGGCGACTGCCTGCCCGATCGTGATCCGGCCGACCTTCTGGGCCGCCTGGCGCACGGTTCAGCTGTCCTTTGCGTCGCTGGCGAAGAAGATCAGGCGGAACTTGCCGATGCGGACCTCGTCGCCGTTCTGCAGCTCGGCGTCATCGACCCGGTCGCCGTTGAGGTAGGTGCCGTTCAGGCTGCCCACGTCGTGGACCCGGAAGGCGCTGCCCTCGCGACGGAACTCGACATGGCGTCGCGAGACGGTGATGTCGTCGAGGAAGATGTCGCTCTCCGGGTGCCGACCCACGGTCGAGAGATCCGTGTCGAGCAGGTAGCGGCTGCCCGCACCCGGCCCGCGCTGCACCACCAGGAGGGCGCTGCCAGCAGGAAGCGCGTCGACGGCGGCCGCGTCAGCGGTGTTCAGCGAGGCCCGCTCGTCGGCGTCGGCCTTGGGCGGCGCGCCGAAGGTGATGGTCGCGGTCGAGTCACTCGGGTTCGGCTCGCTGGCCTTCGCGGCCAGCGGAGTGCCACATTGCGAGCAGAACCGAGCGTTGTCCGAGTTCTGGCTCCCGCACTGCGAGCAATAGGGCATGTCGAGGATCTCCCAGTCTGTCCGGTCCGGCGTGATGGCGGTGCGGTCACCGAGCTGCGTGGTGACCCCAGAACCCTGAAGCGTTGGTGCAGGGTCAGGGTTCTGGCGCCAACCTATCAGCGCGGGTCAACGGGTCCGACCACAACGCCGGACAGTTTCCGGCCCGAAGGCCGGAGTCGTCGCAGCGGTCAGCTCTCGATGCTGGTCTGGTAGGCCGCGGCATCCAGCAGCTCGGCGCCGCCGCTGTTGTCCGCGACGATCTCGAAGAGCCAGCCGTCGCCGTAGGGGTCGGTGTTGACCAGCTCGGGGGTGGCGTCCAGTGCCTCGTTGCGCGCGACGATCTCGCCGCCGAGGGGCGCGTAGACCTCGCTGACGGACTTGGTGGACTCGAGCTCACCCACGACTGCGCCGGAGGCCACGGTCTCGCCGACCTCGGGCAGCTGGACGAAGACGATGTCGCCGAGGGCGTCCTGGGCGAAGTCGGTGATGCCGACGCGCACCGAACCCTCCGTCTGGCCGGGCTCCCGCAGCCACTCGTGCTCTGAGGTGTACTTCAGGTCTTCGGGAATCACGATGCTCCTCGTTGTTGCCCGGGGGCGCCGACCGAGGTCCGGCAGGCGCACTCCGGCAGGTTACTGCCCGGGCAGCGGCTCGGCGTACCGGGGCTTTGCGGGAGTCCGGGTGACGGTGACCTCGATGCGGTCGGACTTCTTGATCGACACCGAACCGGACTCGGACTGGACATCGTCGGCGAAGCCGTCCTGGAACTGCAAGGCTCCGGACAGCGTGTCGGGGTTCCCGATCGCGTCGATGACGTAGGGCGAGCGCAGGAGCACGCCGTCGACGCGGATCCCGTCGGGGTCGTCCTCGAAGGAGGTCTGGGCGATCACCCGGACCCGGTCGTTGATCTCCATCGCCTCGACGCCGGCGTTGCGCAGCTCCTCGACGCCGTCGAGCAGGTGGGTCAGGCTGAGCCGCATCTCCGGGTCGGTCACCGTGATCCGGATGCCGGGCCCGGTGGCAGGCACCGTCCCGGCCAGGACCGCGAGCGTGCGGAGGTCGGACCGCGCCTGCTCCAGGGCCGCGACCCGTCGCTGGGTGCTGCTCCGCAGCCGGTCCCGGGTGAGCTCGAGGTCAGCGATGTCCCGCTCGGCCTTCCGGGAGGCGGCCTGGAGGCCGTTGAGCGCCTGGATCAGCTCGCCCTGGCGCAGGCCGGCATAGGTGTCGTCCTGACCCGCGATCCGCGCCTGGGTCACGGCCGCGAACGCGAGCACTCCGACCAGCACGGCAACCACCGCCTGCCCCCGCGAGGGCGAGAAGAACGAGCGGCGGACCCGGTCGATGCCGGCATCGGCCGCCACGGACGGTGGGCTGCTCACGGGAGGCTCGGGAGTGGTCACGTCAGCTCAGGCGTGGAAGAGGTGGCGGCGGATCGCCGCGACGTTGGAGAAGATCCGGATGCCGAGCACCACGACGACACCGGTGGAGAGCTGGGCACCGACCCCGAGCTTGTCACCGAGGAACACGATCACCGCGGCGATCAACACGTTGCTGATGAACGAGATGACGAAGACCTTGTCGTCGAAGATCCCGTCGAGGAACGCCCGGAAGGCTCCGAAGACGGCGTCGAGCGCGGCCACCACGGCGATCGGGAGGTAGGGCTCGAGGGCCAGGGGGACGTCGGGGGTCAGGACCAGACCGAGCACGACGCCGACGACCAGCCCGATGATGGCGATCATGACGGACCTCCTACCTGCTCCTGGTTGGCGTAGCGCAGCGAGACCTCGGTGCCCGGCAGCTGGAGATTGGGCACCGGCGTGATGGTCAGCTGGAGGCCGACCTCGCGTTGCAGGTCCAACCATGCCTGACCACTGGAGGTTTCCGCGAAACGTGCGGGGAGCGTGTCTTGGTTGCCGATCGCGGTGACCACGTAGGGACGCCTCAGCGACCGGGAGTTGACGGTGATCGCCGTTCCGGCCAGCCGGATCGTGCTCAGGTTGGTCAGCCGCTGGCCGTTGAGCGCGATGGCCTCCGCCCCCGCCTCCCACAGGCCGTTGACGAGCTTCTGCAGGTCGCTGTCGAGCACCTGGTTGCGCGCGCTGTCCGCTCCCGGGGCGTCGTCCGCGACCACCCTGACCCCCGGCCCGCGTACGGGGATGGTCCCGGCCTTCATGCCCAGCAGCTCGATGGTCTCGAGCACACCCTGGGCGGAGACGTCGTTGCTCAGCTGCTGCTTCTCGAGTGTGGCCGCCTCGGCCTCGAGCTGCTCCAGGCGCGACCGGGCGGCTTCCAGGCCGGTGCGGGCAGAGTTGACCTGACTGGCGAGCGCACGGCGCTCGCGCTCGTCGCTGACCGAGTTGCGGGAGGTCTGCGCAGCCGCGGTCACCAGGAGGACTGCGAAGACGGCCATCATCACCGCCCCGACCACCCCGATGCGGCGGGTCGGAGGGCCGCCCGACGGCTGCCGCTTCTGCTCCGAGACGAACGCGTAGTCCTCGTCGAGGGTGTGGGTCGTGAGGTAGTCCAGGAGTCCCATCGTCGCCTGCGGAGGCAGCCGCTGGGCAGGCGCCTGCCCGGTCGCGGCAGGCTTCTGGTTCGCCGACATCGGCTCAGCCCTCCGTCAGGCTCGGGGCGCGGCGGTCCCGGTCGGCCATCAGCTTGCGGACCTGCCAGGCGTACAGCAGCCCGGCCCACCAGTAGAGCCCGATCCCCCAGATCGCGAACGCCCATCCGAAGACCTCGGCAAGGGTCGAGACCGCCCCGTCCCCGTCGCCGAGGAACAGCATCGGGAAGGAGTACAGCAGCGCCGCCGTAGCGGCCTTCCCGAGGTAGTGCACCGGGAGGGCCGAGTAGCCGCGGGTGCGCAGGAACGGCACCAGACCCCACAGGAACAGGTCGCGTGCCGGAAGCAGCACCGCCACCCACCACGGCATGATGTCGCGGTAGAGCAACCCCACGACGGCCGCGAGGATGTAGAGCCGATCTGCGACGGGGTCGAGGATCTCCCCCAGCTTGGACATCTGGTTCAGGCGTCGGGCGAGGTAGCCGTCGAGCCAGTCGCTGACCCCGGAGAGCATCAGGACGACGATCGCCCACAGGTCCGCCTCGGGGCCGATGACGAGCCACAGGAACAGGGGTACGCCAGCCATCCGCACCATGCTGATGATGTTGGGGAGCGTCCACACCTGGGAGGTGCTGCCGCCGTCCGGCTGCCGGGCCACGGTGCCTCCTGACTGATCCTCGGAGGTCACCTTATCCGCGGGTGTTTCAGTTCAGGCAGCAACCACACCGCGGGCAGTGCTCGCGCCTGTTGTCGCCGATCTCCTGGCCGCAGCTGCACACCGTCACGACGGCGACACCGGACCCACTTGCCTGCGTGCCGCCGTACAGCGCGGCCTCTGTTGTGATCATGACTTCTCCCTCGGATTCCCTCTCCTCCATGAGACGCCCTGACCGATATGTCTGCGAGGGCAACACGCCCAAATAGTCCGAATGGGCCATGGATATTGACCCGGGTGGCCCACGGCGTCTGCTGACTGGTCTAAACCGGTACGAAACGGTGCAGACAAGTCGGTCGAGAAGGGTTGAGATGCGGGCTGATCAGTGCTCCGGGCAAGGCGCGGGCAGCCGACGGCGTGCCGGCCCGACGCAGGGTGCCGTGGCACGGGGTCACGCGTTGTCGCCCACGACGGTCACCGGTAGACCGAGGTGACGCAGCCGGTGCGGCAGGTCCTGATGGAACCAGGACGCGACCCCGTGCGGGGCGACCGACAGCATGATCTCGTCGACGGGCTCGCTGTAGATGATCTCCTCGATCGCATCCATCACGTCGTGCCGCACCGAGACGGACCCGATCACCCGGCGGCCGACAGCCGCCTCGATCTTCGGCAGCGAGTCGAACAGGACGATCTCGGCCTCCAGAGCCTTGGCGTGGCGCTGCGGATGCAGCAGGTGGATCTCGGCTCGCGCCGGGTTCGGCACGACCACCCGGAAGGTGGCCGCCTCGGACTCGCTGCGCGCGCGGATCGCCTCGAGCAGGTCACCTGGCGGATCTGCCTGTTCGGTGACTACCAGGACCCTCACGAAGCGATCGTCCATCATGGTTTCCTCTCTGCGGCGGAGGCGTCACGTCGAGCACGAACCGGTGGCCGTGGAGCCTCTCCACTCGAGAGTGCCTCCGGCCACCTGTCGCCAGCCTGACGACGCATGGTCAGCGGCTTGCCGGCCGAACGAGCTCGGTCTGGTCCCTGTGGGTCCTGGTCAGGAAGACCACGACGGCGGTGATCGTCCCGAGGAACAGCACGCTGGTGCCGAGGGTGCCGAGGCCCAGGCCGCCGTCGCCCCTGGGCGAGGCCAGGAAGTCACCGATGTTGGCGCCGAGCGGACGGGTCAGGATGTAGGCGAGCCAGAAGCTCAGCACCGGGCCGGCCCCGAGCTTCCAGGCCGCGAGCACGGTCGCGATCAGTCCGAGCGGCAGCATCACCGAGGCACCTGCCGACCAGCCGGTCAGCTCGAGCGTCCAGTCGCCCACCGCGGTGCCCAGCGCGAACGTGACCAGCACGGTGAGCCAGTAGAAGGCTTCACGCGGGGTGGTGACGATCGAGTGGATCGAGAGCGTGCGCTCGCGGGCGTACCAGACACCGAAGACGCCGGCGAGGAGGAGCGCGAAGACCGTGGAGCTCAGCCACAGCGGCACGCCCTGGCCGTCGGTGAGGTTGTCGGTCAGCAGCGTGCCCACCACGCTGATCAGCACGACCGCGAGCCAGTAGACGCTGGGGACGTAGCGGTTGAGTCGGAACTGCACGATCAGCACGGCGATCAGTGCCGCGGAGAACACCAGGGTCGTGTTCGCCAGACCGAACCCGAGCGTCTCGTTGATGTAGTCGGCGAAGCTCTCCCCCACGGTGGTGCACAGGATCTTGATGATCCAGAAGTACACGGTCACCTCGGGGACCTTGTTCAACATCTGCCTGCGGAGGCCCTGAGCCTGAGTCGTGGTTGTCGTCATGCGCGCCACTGTCCGGGAGCGGTGCTGACTCCAACCTGACAATCCACCCGGGCCGGACACGCCGGTGTGCGAGCGCACAGGTCAGCTGGTGATGTCCTTGGTGGTGAGCCGCGCCCAGGCAGCCAGCCAGAACACGATCGCGTAGGCGAGAGCGAGATAGGCGCCGCTCTGCATCGCGTCCCACGCGACGGGCGAGCGGAACAGGTCGCCGAACGCGACCCAGTGGTGCGTGATCAGGAACGGGTGCAGCCAGGCGACCTGCGGGATGCTGTCGAGGATGTAGCTGGCCGTGCTGAACAGCACCGTGGCGATCATGGCACCGATCGGCTGCTCGGTCAGCGTCGAGAAGAACAGCCCCACGGCAGCGAGGGCGACCAGACCGATCGTGATGTAGAGCGTCGCTGCGAGCACGCGGAGCAAGCCGTCGGCGAACCCGACCTGGGTCGCGGAGAGCAGGGTCAGGTCGCCGCCGCCGAACAGGGCGAGGCCCATCACGATGCCGGTGACGGTGACGGTGAGGGTGGCCGCCATCGTGAAGACCACGACAGCGGCGTACTTCACCGCGAGCAGTCGGGCCCGCTCGACCGGCACCGTGAGCAGGTACCTCAGCGTGCCGATGTTGGCCTCTCCGGCGATGGCGTCACCGGAGACCGTGGCCACCGCGAGCGGCAGGAACAGGCCGAGCTCGACGGTGAGGGCGGTCAGGGCGACGAACAGGCCGTTCTCCGTCACCGAGGACAGGAACTGGGGGCCGTCGCCGCCACGTCCGGGAGATCCCACCTTGACCGCGATGGCGATGAACACCGGCACCGCAGCCAGCACCAGCAGGCCCGCGAGGTTGCGGCGCCGACGAAAGACCAGCCGCAGCTCCGAGCGGAGGAATCGTGACGACGCCCGCGGAACTCGCCGTGACCCGTCTCTGACCAGGGGTACGCCGGTGTCAGCCGCTGACATCGAAGCCCTCCCCCGTCAGGCTCACGAAGACGTCCTCGAGCGAGGGCGCAGCGACCCGGAACCCGAGCACCGGCACCCCCTGGTGGACGCAAGCGCTGACGATCTTCTCCGGCGGCACCTCACGCAGCAGCGCGCTCACGCTCACGCCTTCGAGCACGACGACGTCGGTCAGCCCGAGCTCGGCCATGATCCCCGCGGCCGCCGCAGTCTGGTCGGTCTCGACGGTGGCGCGGGCCTCGTTGCCCGCACGCACCTCGGCGGCGGTGCCCTGGGCGACGAGCCGACCGGCGTGCATCACGCCGATGTGGCTGCACATCTGCTCGACCTCGGACAACAGGTGGCTGGACACCAGGACGGTGACGCCGCCCTCGGCCAGCGAACCGATCAGTGAGCGCACCTCCCGCGTGCCCTGTGGATCGAGACCGTTGGTGGGCTCGTCGAGCACCAGCAGGTCGCGCGGGCGCAGGAGCGCGCTCGCGATGGCGAGCCGTTGCCTCATCCCGAGCGAGTAGGCACGGTAGCGCTTGCCGGCTGCGCCGAGCAGGCCCACGCGGTCGAGTGCCTCGGCGACGCGGGCCCTCGACGTCGCGGGGTCACCGGTCCGGTCGGCTGCGTCGAGCCGGCCGAGGTTGTCCCTGCCGCTGAGGTAGGGGTGGAACGCCGGGCCCTCGACCAGCGCGCCCACCCGCTGCAGCACGTCCCCGGAGCTCGAGGGCATGGGTCGGCCCAGGACCTCGACGGTGCCCTCACTCGGGGCGATCAGCCCCAGGAGCATCCGGATGGTGGTGGTCTTGCCGGACCCGTTGGGCCCCAGGAACCCGTAGACCGACCCGGTGGGGACCCGAAGATCGAGGGAGTCCACCGCCACCTGGTGCTTGAACCGCTTGGTCAGCCCGGAGGTGACGACGGCTGCGTCGTTCACGGAGCCGAGAGCGCCCGGTAGAGCTGGTCCGGGGCCACGGCACCGGCTGCGACCCGTCCGTCGTCGGTGACCAGCACCGAGAACAGCGTGCTCCTGAGCAGTCGACCACTGCCCCAGTCCCCGCTGACCCTGGGCAGGCTCTCGAGCACCTGACCGGCCAGGGCGTCGCCTCGGTCCGAACCGGCCGCGACTGCCGGAAGCTCGGCGACCACGACTGAGGACCAACCGGTGCCCACCACACGCTGCTGGCGGTCGGCCCCTTCCGACTTCGCGGCGTCGCTCTCGGCCGAGTCGGCGGGCGCCTTGTGGCCACGTTCGTGAGCGTCAGCCTCGGTGACCTCGGTGCCTGGCGGCGGGGTGAAGTCGAACCGGGAGCCGGCCGGCTCGGTGGGGTCGAACGCCGTGAACCCGACCTCGAAGGCGGGATCGCTCGCTCCCGCCGCCGTGACCTGGACCCGGGTGGGCACGTGGGTCTCGCCGTCGACGGCGATCCGCACCGATCCGACCAGGGACGTGCTGTCACGTGGCTCGAGCACGAGCTCGTAGGCCGGTCGTCCCGCGACGACCGCGGTCCCGTCGGTGCTGACCCTGGTGGTGGGCTCGAGGGCCGAGAGGGCCATCTCGGCTGCCTGTTGCGGAGTCATCGGCAGCGTCTTCGGCAGTGTCTTCGGGGCGGCGCCCTTCCCGGACGGCTCGAGGGTGCGGTGGGTGGCGGTCTTGTCGTTGCTCGACCAGGTCCACAGGTCGGTGCCGTTGCGGACCACGTCCGACTCACCGAGCGAGCCCAGCAGCGCCACCCGCACGTGCTCGGGGTCGGCGTACCAGAGCCGGAGCTTGTGCGACCCGGCCACCAGCGACGACATCTCGGAGCTGCCTCCCCCCAGGCCGGGCAGGGTGGGCAGTCCGAGCTCCGAGTTCAGCTCGATGGTGCCGGAGAGGCCGACGAGATCGGCCTTCTGGACGTCGACCAGCAGCTCCGCCGCCGTCCTGTCCGGCAGCTGGTCCCGGGCCACGGCGCGCATCGCGCCGATGGCCGAGCCCCCGAGTGCCAGGACCGTCGCCACGAGGACGGGCACCAGCCAGCGAACACTCGGTCGACCTGTGAGGGGGCTCATGCCTCCATCATGCGTCGCAGGTGGTGGCAGCCGGCTGAGAATTCTCTGTGAGAGGAGCAGACCCGACGTTGCCGGCCACGATCGGATGCCGACAGGCTCGGGGGGTACTGAGGACCTTGGGTACTGGACCTCGCGCCGGATATGGGCCATACATGGAGTCGGGCCGGCGACACGGCCCGGCACGCAGCCGGCCGGGCGGGCGGCGGACGAGACTCGAGGGAGTGTGGGTGCATGGGCTACGTCTTTGACTTCGACGAAGGCGGCATGGAGCAGAAGCAGCTGCTCGGTGGCAAGGGTGCCAACCTGGCCGAGATGACGAAGCTCGGGCTTCCGGTGCCACCGGGGTTCACCATCAGCACCGAGGCGTGCCGCGCCTACATGGAGTCTGGCGAGCCACCGGAGGGTCTGGACGAGGAGGTCTCAGCCCACCTCGAAGCACTGGAGCGCGCGCGTGGCAAGCGCCTGGGCGACCCGGAGGACCCCCTGCTGGTCTCGGTGCGCTCCGGAGCAGCCGTGTCGATGCCCGGGATGATGGAGACGGTGCTCAACGTCGGCCTGAACGATGAGTCGGTGCGGGGGCTGGCCGACATGGCGGGAGGTGACGAGCGGTTCGCGCTCGACTCCTACCGCCGTCTGCTGCACATGTTCGGGAGCACCGTGCTCGGCATCGAGGGATCGGCCTTCGGCGACGCACTGGACGACCTCAAGGAGCGACGCGGCGCCAAGGACGACCTCGACCTGACCGCCGACGACCTGCGCGAGCTGGTGGCCACCTACAAGGACACGATCCGGAAGGAGAGCGGTCGCGAGTTCCCGCAGGACCCCCGGGAGCAGATGGACCTCGCCATCCGCGCGGTCTTCGGCTCCTGGAACACCGAGCGCGCGGTGCTCTACCGGCAGCGGGAGCGGATCCCCCACGACCTCGGCACGGCCGTGAACATCTGCTCGATGGTCTTCGGCAACGGTGGGATGGACTCGGGATCCGGGGTCGCCTTCACTCGCGACCCCGCGTCCGGTTCGCAGGGCATCTACGGCGACTACCTGCAGAACGCCCAGGGAGAGGACGTCGTCGCCGGCCTCCGCAACACGGTGTCGCTCGCCGACCTCGAGCACATCGACAAGGCGTCGTACGACGAGCTGCTCGCCATCATGGAGAAGCTCGAGCTGCACTACCAGGACCTGTGCGACATCGAGTTCACGATCGAGCGGGGCAAGCTCTGGATGCTGCAGACGCGTGTCGGCAAGCGCACCGCGGCCGCCGCGTTCAAGATCGCGGTCCAGCTGGTCGACCAGGGCCTGATCGACCTCGACGAGGCACTGCGGCGGGTGACCGGCGAGCAGCTCGCCCAGATGATGTTCCCGCGCTTCGACGAGGGCGCCGAGCGCACGCTCATCGCGTCGGGCATGAACGCCTCGCCGGGCGCGGCCGTGGGAAAGGCCGTCTTCGACTCCGCCACCGCCGCCGCCTGGGCAGAAGCTGGCGAGGACGTCATCCTGGTGCGACGCGAGACCACCCCGGACGACCTGCGGGGAATCGTGGCCGCACGGGGTGTGCTCACCAGCCGTGGTGGGAAGACCTCGCACGCCGCCGTCGTGGCGAGGGGAATGGGACGGACCTGCGTCTGTGGCGCCGACTCACTCGAGGTCGACCTGAAGCAGAAGCGGTTCACGACCGCGGACGGCGTCGTCGTCTCGGAGGGTGACGTCCTCTCGATCGACGGCACCACGGGTGAGATCTTCATCGGCGCGGTGCCGACCATGGACTCCCTGGTGGTGCGGCACTTCGAGGGCGACCTGGCCGCTGAGGGTGACGAGCTCGTGGCCGCCGTGGCCCGGCTGATGGAGCATGCCGACAACACCCGTCGGATGGCGGTGCGCGCGAACGCCGACACTCCCGAGGATGCGGCGCGGGCCCGCCGCTTCGGCGCCCAGGGCATCGGCTCTGTGCCGCACCGAGCACATGTTCCTCGGTGACCGCAAGGAGCTCGTCGAGCACCTCATCCTGGCCGACGGTCCACGAGGCGCAGGAGGCAGCGCTGGCCGAGCTGCTGCCGATGCAGCGCGACGACTTCGTCGGCGTGCTCGAGGCGATGGACGGGCTGCCGGTGACCATCCGGCTGATCGACCCGCCCCTGCACGAGTTCCTGCCCGACTACACCATCGCTGTCGGTCGACGTCGCGCTCGCCGATGAGCGCGGCCACCATGACGAGCGCGCCACCACGCTGCTGACCACTGTGAAGCGGCTGCACGAGGAGAACCCCATGCTGGGTCTGCGCGGCGTCCGCCTCGGCATCGCGATCCCGGGTCTGTTCGCCATGCAGACCAGGGCGATCCTCGAGGCCGCTGCCATCCGGCTCAAGGCGGGCGGCGACCCGCAGCCGGAGATCATGATCCCGCTTGTCGGGTCGGTGCACGAGCTTGCTCTGGTCAAGGCCGACATCACCGAGATGGCGAAGCAGGTGCAGGAAGAGAACGACACCCATCTGTCGTTCAAGGTCGGCACGATGATCGAGCTCCCCCGCGCGGTGGTGACGGCCGGGGAGATCGCCGAGGCAGCCGAGTTCTTCTCCTTCGGCACCAACGACCTCACCCAGATGACCTGGGGGTTCTCCCGCGACGACGTCGAGGGGTCCTTCTTCGGCACCTACCTGGAGCGGGGGATTTTCGCGGTCTCGCCGTTCGAGTCCCTGGACGTGCAGGGTGTCGGCGGGCTGATCCGGCAGGCGGTGGAGGCCGGGCGGGAGGCGCGAGCAGACCTGCATCTCGGCGTCTGTGGGGAGCACGGCGGCGATCCCGCGTCGATCCACTTCTTCGACGAGGTGGGTCTCGACTACGTATCCTGCTCACCCTTCCGGATCCCGGTGGCGCGACTCGAGTCGGCCAGGGCTGCGTTGGTCGACGGCTGAGGCGATATCACGACGACCGAGAATGCGCCAGGGTCGCGGCACGTCTGAAGGTCAGGGTCTTTCGACCCGCTCACGTCTCGCATTTCGGGGCTAGCATCCGAATCGGCCTTCCCGTCAACGGATGCGGGTGGGCCCAGCGCGGCAAGGGGGGCGTGGATGCAACCGGACACGGGAACGACCAGGACGGCCGTCGAGCTGAAGCCAGGCTCGGTCACCTCGGACCTGTTGGGACGGGGGCAACCCACCTGGGTGTTCTCCACCTCTGACGCCAAGCTCCTTGCGGACTGTCGACGCGGCGACGGCCAGGCCTGGGACCAGCTGGTCTCCCGCTACGAGCGGCTGGTCTTCGGCGTTGCCCTGCGCAGCGGGCTGGACCGCGACGATGCCGCCGACGCGACCCAGTCGACGTTCGTGGCCCTGCTGGACTCGATCGACGACCTCCGTGAAGGTCACCGCCTGGTGACCTGGTTGGTGACCGTGGCCCGTCGCTGTGCCTGGCGGATCCGCAAGCAGCGCGACCGCCAGCCGACTGCCCCGGTCCAGTCCACCGGGCTGGACCACCAGCTCGCGGATCCGGTCGGTGACTGGGAGAGGTCGGACTGGGTGCACGCGGGACTGCAGCGGCTCGAGGAGCCATGCCGGGGGCTCCTGATAGCCCTCTACCTCGACCCGGCGGAGCCGACGTACGCCGAGGTGGCAGCACGGCTGCGTCGTCCGGTCGGCTCGATCGGCCCCACGAGGGCGCGCTGCCTGGAACGGCTGCGCCACGTCCTGGACGAGTCCGACCGATGACCCGACGTCGTCCTGGTGACCGTCCGGAGCTCGCCGAGCTGCTCGACTGGCTGGAGGGTCGCCTGGACCCGGGGGCCGCAGCCGCTCTCGAGCAGGAGGTCGCCGACGGAGATGCCCGAACCCTCGGGACGGTGCAGTGGCTGGCGAGCTTCCTGGCTGCCACCCGCGCTACCAGGGTCTCCGACGTCCCACCGATCGTGCGACAGAACCTGCGTCGGCAGTTCGAGCTCCGGCATGCAACCCGGGAGTATCCCGCTACTGCGCCGACGGAGCTGGTGGCGACCCCGATCTTCGACAGCCGGCAGGACCTGGCGCTGGTCGGTGTCCGAGGTGTCGACGGGCTCGACGGCGTGCTGCACCTCGCCTGGACCACACCGGCGGCGGAGGTGGTGCTCGACGTGCACCGTCTGGGCGGTTCGCGGGTCCGCCTGGAGGGCCAGGTGCTGGTCACCTCGGCAGAGCAGGGAAGCGTGTTCGAGGCCAGCGCCAGCGGGCCCGGTTTCGTTGAGCGAACCGTCGACGGTGACGAGCTCGGGCGCTTCGGCCTCGCGTCGGTACCTGACCACGCCACCGAGCTGCGCGTGACCAACAGCCAGATCGTGATCACCGCACCCCTGGACCTCCGCGAGGAACAGTGACCCGATGACGACCACGGACCGGCCGGAGACCGCGGTCGCCAACCTGCTCGAGCTCTCGGGGCAGTCGGACCGGATGGCGTACCTGCGCCGCGAGGGGCTCGACAGCACCGAGGGGCTCGAGTGGGTCCTCGACCGCGTCGAGGACCTGGTGCACCACGATCCGACGGCCGCCGAGTTGTTGTCGCAGCTGTGCGCAGAGGCCGCAGGCCACGCTGAGCCGGGCGTCGCTGCCCGCGCCCGCTACCTCCAGGCACGCGTGCTCGCCGACAGGGGCGCGCTGGACCGAGGCCTGGCGCTCATCGACGAAGCCCGTGCCCTGTGGTGGCACAGCGGCCGGCAGCTGTTGTCGCTGCGCACTGCTCTGGGGCGCATGGCGATCCTCGACGACCTGGGCAGGCACGCTGAGGCAGCTGTGGTCGGCGAGGAGAGCCTCGAGGCCCTCGCCCTGGTCGAACCCGCCGGCGACGAGCAGGACCTGCACCGCTGGCTGCGCGCTGCGCTCCTGGAGAACCTCGGTGTCGCGCGCGGCTACCTCGGGGACCACCAGCGCGCGCTGGAGGCCTACGGTCAGGCCGCCACCACCTACTCCTCCCTCGGGCTGGAGGCGGAGACCGCTCGTCCCCTGGCCAACCGCGGCATCGAGCTGCTGGAGCTCGGTCGCGGCCGTGAGGCGCTCGAGGTCCTGCTCGACGCCGCTGACCGCTTCGAGCGTGCGGACGACCGGTTGTGGGCTGCCAAGTGTCTGGGTCATGTCGCCCAGGCACACCAGCAGCTGGGCGAGCTCCTCGCGGCGCTGGACGCGATCAAGGTGGCTCGTCCGCGTCTGGACGAGCTGGGAGCCGAGGCCGAGTCGGTGCGGTTGCAGGTCACCGCAGCCGAGCTGTCCCTGACGATCGGCCTGGTCGACGAGGCCCTGGCCGAGGCGGCCGAAGGGGCGGCCCGCGCGAGCGAGGCAGGCATGACCCACGACGCAGCCGCTGCGCGATTCACCCTGGCCCTGGCCCAGCTGGCCGCGGGACACCTGCCCGAGTGCGAGGAGCAGCTCGACCTGGCAGCCGGGCTCTTCGACGAGGTCGGTGACCGGCACCGCCGGGCGCTCGTGGGGCTCGCCCAGGCGGAGCTCCTGCTGCTCCAGGGCCGGCGCCCTGACGCAGTTGTCCTGGGCGAGCAAGCGGTCGAGCAGCTGGCTGCGGGCTCCTGGTTGGTGGACCTCGCAGTGGCAGAGCTGTGGTTGGCCCGCACCGTGGACGACCCGGACATCAGCGGCACCCACCTCGACCGGGCGGAACGGCTTTCGGAGTCGCTGGATCTTCCTCAGGTCAGGCTGCCGCAGCTGCACGGTTCCGCCAGAAGGCTCCGTCGTGAGTCTCGCCTCGACGAGGCGATCGCGCTCCTCCGCAGAGCCGTCGACGAGGTGGAGCAACACGCCTGGCACCTCGCCGACCAGAGCCTCACGCGTGCCTTCCTCACCCACCGCCTGGCGGCCCACGACGAGCTGCTCGACGTTCTCGTGCAACGAGCCGGTCCGGGTGACCTGGAGGAGGCACTCCAGGTCAGTGACCGGGCAAAGGCGTCCACCCTGGTCGACCTCGTCGACGGCACGCTGGGGCCGCGTGATCGCCGGCGGGCCGGTCCGGACGACGGCTCCGCTGCACCTCGGCGAGACGAGCACGCTGCTTCGGCAGGTGGCTCCTCCGCCGACAGCACGGCACCCACCCGCACGTCGACCCGGACCCTGAGCTACCACGTCTCGGGCGACGACGTGATCGCCTTCGTCGTCCACGACGGCCGCACCACAGCCCACCGGCTGGGGCCGGTCATGCCGCTCGTGAGCAGGGAGCTCGAGCGCCTTGCTGCCCAGTGGAGCCGGTTTCGCATCGGAGCCGGTTTCACCGAGCGAGTCGGACAGGCGCTGCTCGCAACGGCACAGGCCAGCCTGCGGCGGTTGTACCACCTGCTGGTGGCGCCCGTCGTGGAGCGGCTCGCCGGACCTGCCGGGGGTCACCTGCTCGTGGTACCCCACCGCAGCCTTCTCGAGGTCCCCTTCCACGCCCTCGACGACGGGGCTGGCCCGCTCGTGGCCAGATGGAGCCTGACGGTCTCTCCGACGTCGGCCGTCAGCCTCGAGACGGTGGACGTGGCCCGGGCGAGGGCGCTGGTGCTCGGCGTACCCGACGAGAGATCTCCTCGCGTCGGAGCCGAGGTGGCGGCCGTGAGCGGTCACCTGCGCGCTGCGACCGTGCATCTCGGGGACCCCGCCACGGCTGAGGTGCTGCTCGCCGGTGCCACGGACGCACAGGTGCTGCACCTCGCCTGTCACGGGCTGTACCACTCGGGCAACCCGTTGTTCTCCTCGCTCCAGCTGGCCGACCGTTGGGTGAGCGCCGCCGAGATCCTCGAGCTCGACCTACGAGGAACCCTGGTAGTGCTCAGCGCCTGCGAGTCGGGACGTCAGGGAGGGAGCACGGCGGAACCCGTCGGTCTGGCCTGGGCCTTCCTGGCGGCAGGCGCCTCGGGACTGGTCGTGAGCCAGTGGGTGGTCGACGACGACGTGACCGCGGAGCTGATGTCGTCGCTGTACGAACACCTGGTGAAGGGCCACGACCCCGCCGCTGCCTTGCGCATCGCACAGATCTCGACAGCCCGTCAGCATCCGCACCCCTTCCACTGGGCGCCGTTCACCTACGTCACGGCCCCAGCCGGCTCCTACAACCTCCGGAGATGACATGTTGCGTCCCACCGCCCGCCGAACGCTGCTGACCACGTCGACCGCCACGTTCTTGTGCACGGCGCTGCTCACCGCCGGTGGAGCCGCCCAGGCGGCCAAGACCTGCGCGACCTCGGATCGGGCGCAGGTGGTGGTGAAGATGGACGTGGCCGGCGGGCACAGCCTCAATGAGGTGCTCGACGCCTACCCGGTCCAGGTGTCTCGCAACCTGGTCCCCTCCCGGGGGATCAGCCTGGTGCGTTCCACCGACCCGGAGTTCTGCGCCGACAAGAAGTGGGCGAAGAAGCTCGCGGGACAGCTCGAGCGCGCGGACGGGGTGCTGAACGCCGAGCCGGACTACGACACCGAGGTCTCCGACGGTCGGTTCCACGCGTGGCCGTCGGGCCCACCGGCCGAGGCGGGGCAGGACCCCGCTGCCTGGCGTAGCCAGCCGGCCGTCCGCGCGCTGCACCTCGACCGCGCACACGAGACCTCCACCGGTGCCGGGCAGATCGTGGCCGTTCTCGACACCGGGGTCGCATCCCACCCAGCCCTCGCCACGAAGGTGCTGCGTGGCTGGGACTATGTGGAGGACGATGCGGACTCCGACGAGGAACGCAACGGCCTCGACGACGACGGGGACGGGCACGTGGACGAGTCCTTCGGTCACGGCACCTTCATCAGCGGCTTGGTGACCCTGGTGGCTCCGGACGCCCGCGTGCTCCCCCTACGTGTGCTGGACAGCGACGGTCAGGGAAACACCTTCGTCGTGGCGCAGGCCATAGACGACGCAGTCCAGGCCGGTGCCGGCGTGATCAACATGAGTTTCGGAACCGCGGTCAAGCCCGGTTCGGACATGCTCGACGACGCTCTCAAGCGGGCTGCCAAGCAGGGGGTGGTGATCGTGGCTGCCGCGGGCAACGCCGGAACCGATGACCACCAGTACCCCGCCGCGCACGGCGACGTCATCGCGGTGAACGCCCTCGCCGAGGACGAGTCCCGGCTGGCGGACTTCTCCACGTCCGGGGACTGGGTCGACGTGGCCGCACCGGGCGAGCGGATCGCCGGGCCGGTGCCGGGTGGTGGCTACGCCTGGTGGAGCGGCACGTCGATCGCCGCTCCGCTGGTCGCCGGCCAAGTGGCCCTGATCGAGGCGCGCGGCCGTCACAAGGATGCGAAGCACATCGTGGAGGCAGTGACCAAGACGGCCAGGAAGCTGACCCCGAAGGACCGGCCCAAGGCCCGGGCCATCGACGTCCTCGGCAGCCTGGCGCGTGACTGAGCCGACCGAGGACGAATCCTGGCGAGGCCCACCGGGGTCTGGCGAGGTCCACCGGGGACTCGCGCGACTAGACCGGATGTACGGCTGTGGCTGCCGCTCGGGGTCGCGATGTATCAAACCCGCTCGTGGACGACACCGTGCGCACGCGATAACCCGATGAAGAGGCGCAGCACCAGTCTTGTCCTCTCTGATGCCTCGGACGAACGTGGCGGCTCAGGCACCTTCCAGGCGGGCAGACGGTTGCCCTCCGACCAATCAGCAAAGGAGCAGACCATGGGACGTTCAGGACTCGTCAAGGCCGTGAAGCCGGCCAAGTGTGGCGGCGGCAAGAGCAGCAAGTCGAGCAAGTCCAGCAAGTCCAGCAAGTCCAGCAAGTCCAGCAAGTCGCGCAGCGGCGGCGGGCACGGCGGCCACTGCAGCTGTGGCTGCGGCGGCGGCGGCTCGTCCTGACGCACGAGGGACAGAAACGCAGCGTGGAACACCGACGCCGGCGCTCTGCGGCGCGTCCATCACACCGATGGTCGCGCCGGGAGCGCCGGCGTGCTCGCGTCTCCTGGCTGACCGCGTTCACCCGCCGCTTCCTCGAGCCGCCGAGCGCCGACAACGCCCTGGTGCACGCCTCTCCCACCTTGACCCTGCGCGAGGCGTGGCAGCGGTTCTGGCCCGACGTACGACCACTGCGCTGGAAGGTCCTGCTCAGCACTGCCCTGTCAGCGGTCATCTCGGCCATCACCATCGTCGAGATCGGGCTGTTCAAGTACGTCGTGGACGACGTCCTCGTACCCGCCGACCTGGGGCCGCTGGTGTGGATCAGCGCCGCCTACGTCGGGTTGGCGGTGCTCTCCGGGGTGCTGTCCGGAGCGAACTCCTACCTGTCGACCTGGCTGAACCACACCTTCCTCACGCACCTGCGCACCCGGGTGTTCAGCCACGTCCTCTCCCTGCCCCAGGAGGTGCACGACCGCCGTCGTCTCGGCGACTCGATGATGCGGATCACCGGCGACTCAGCGGCGGTCCAGAGCTTCATGATCGGCACGGTGCGGTCGGGGATCTCGACCGTGCTCACCTGCGTGTTCTACCTCACCGCACTGCTCCTGCTCGACGCCTGGCTGACCGTGGTCTCGCTCGTGGTCATCCCGATCTTCTGGTTCGTCTCCCACAAGTTCTCCAGGCTGATCAAGCTGACCGCGCGGGAACAACGGCGACGTGGGGGGTCGCTGTCGGCGATGACCGAGGAGCACCTGGGCAACGCCCCGCTCGTCCAGACGTTCAACCGACAGACCGATGCCACCAGCAAGTACCTGCAGGAGAACCTCGGCATCCGGGCGGCGGCGCTCGCGGCCAGTCGCGTCCGCGCGGTCTTCTCCCCGGTGGTGGACATCGCCGAGCTGGTCGGTGTGCTCACGGTCATCGTGCTGGGTACGCAGTCCCTCGCGTCGGGACGGTTGACTCTCGGTGGGCTGATGGCCTTCCTGACCCTGATGGTGCAGCTGTACCGCCCGATGCGCTCGCTGGCCTCGCTGATCCCCGGCGCACTCACCGACGCCGCAGGGTGCGAGCGGATCGCGGAGCTGCTGGACGAGACGCCGCCTCCGGAGCGGGACGACGCCGAGGAGCTGCGTCAGGACAGCTGTGCGCTGACCCTCGACCACGTCAGCGTCACCTACCCCGGGGCGAGTCGGCCCGCCCTGTGCGACGTGACGCTGCGGCTCGAGCCAGACAGCGTGGTGGCGGTCGTCGGACCCAGCGGTGCGGGGAAGTCCACGCTCGTGAAGCTGCTCCTCCGGGCGCTCGATCCCGACCACGGGGCGGTCCGGATCGGGGGGCAGGACCTGCGCGAGGTCACCCTGCACTCGGTACGCGAAGCAGTCTCGCTGGTACCCCAGGAGATCGCGCTGCTCGACGCGTCCGTCTACGAGAACATCGCCTTCGCCAGGCACGGGGCCGATCAAGCAGAAGTGGAGGCCGCGGCCAGGGCTGCTGCCGCGGAGGACTTCATCCTGGCACTGCCCGAGGGTTACGCGACCACGTTGGGGCAGAAGGCTCGGACGCTCTCGGGCGGACAGCGCCAGCGACTCTCGATCGCGCGAGCGTTCCTGCGCAACAGCCCGCTCCTGCTGCTCGACGAGCCGACGGCGGGACTCGACCCGGACAGTGCCCGGCGCGTCCTCCAGCCGCTGTGCGGGAGCAACGCTCGGGGGCGTACGACGATCATCGTCACCCATGACCCGATCGCGCTCGAGATCGCGGATCGTGTGATCACGCTGGACAGCGGACGCATCGTCTCCGACGTGACCGTGCTGGACGCTCGACTGGAGTCGGCGACCGCATGACCGAGCAGCTGGAGCAGGGGGAACCGGCCGTGGTCCTGGCCGGTGCCGAGGTCGTGCCCGGATATGACGTCGTGGCCCACCTGCGCCGGGGCAACCGCCTCGACGTGTACGACGCGTGGAGTCGTGACCGGCAGGCACGGTGCATCGTCAAGGTGGTGCGACCTGATCGCGTCATCGAGTCGCACACCGCGTTCTTCCTCCGCCGAGAGGGCGCGACTCTCCGCGACCTGGCCCACCCGCACCTGGTCCGTGCCTACGAGGTCATCGAGGACCCGCAGGTGGCGGTGGTGATGGAGACCCTGACAGGTCCCGACCTCGGCAGCGTGCTCGACGAGCACACCCGTCTCGCGACTCACGACGTCGCGACGCTCGGGGCGCAGCTGGCCTCGGCGCTGCGGTACCTGCACCTCCACGACTGCGTCCACGGAGACCTCACACCGGGCAACATCGTCCTCGAAGCCGGCGCCGCCAAGGTGATCGACCTGAGCCTGTCCGGCCCTCCCGGACCGGTTCGCGCCGGATCGGGTACCCGGGGGTACCGGTCCCCGGAGCAGGCCAACGGCGAGTGGCAGACCGCGGCAACGGACGTCTGGGGCCTGGGCGCGGTGCTGCACCATGCGCTGACCGGCCGGACCCATGAGGATCCACGCGGGCTGGGCGAGACGTTGCGGCTGCTGGTCCAACGTCCCGACGCTTCCAGTCGCAGCCTGCTGGCCCTGATCAGCCGCTGTCTCCAGCTCAGGCCGGAGCACCGCGACTCCCTCGATGAGGTCGCCGACTGCCTGGGTGGGCTGGTCTCCCTCCGCGAGGCCTGACCCTCGGGGCCGGAGCTGCTTCGCCTACGCGGTCGTACGGTCGTGGCTCGGACCGAGCCTGGTGACTCAGAGGACGGTGAGCGGCAGCAGCTCCCGCAGGCTCGCGTTCTCCCCCGGGTCGAGCACGCTGTGCTGCACACAGGCGGGCACGAGCTCCCCGGTCTCCGGGTGCGCCATGGCGTAGGTGCAGGCCTGCAGCCGCTCCTGGGCCGCGCGCACGGCTGGGTCCTCGGCCTCGTGCCCGGCGCGCAACAGCTCCCACGCCGGCGCGACGACGTCGGCGTCCATGAAGCTGTGCACCACGTAGGTCAGCGGAACCACGCTGCGACGACGCAAGGCTCCCGCCACCCGGACCCAACCCCCTGCGCGGCGGCCCATCCGCCACAGCCAGCCCGCTGCCAGCAGGAGGTCACCGGGGTGGCGGAGCAGCACCCGCAGCAGCTTCACGACCAACAAGGGAGCCGGCGTGCCGCCGAAGCTGATCCCCCCGAAGTGGGCCAGGGCCCGGTCGCGCGTCGCGAGGTCCGCCGGTGAGTCCGGGTCGAACATGGCGACCCAGCGCCTCTCGACCCGTACGCCGAACGCCGTCCGGTTGCAGCGCGGGTCACCGAACTGCAGTGCCTCCCAAGCGACACGCTGGCCGAGTCCTGCCTCGATCTGGTGCCACACGTCGTCGATGCTCACCGTGTAGTCGCCCCGCCAGCGGCGCTCGTCGCCGACGTGCGCCGCCGGCTGGAACGACAGCATCGAGTAGCCCATCGCGCTGACGTCTCGGGTCACCTCGGCGACCTGGTCGATGTTCTCGTGAGTGACCGTCATGTTGTGCGCCAGGTACGAGGCGACTCCGTGCTCGCTGTGGAGCTGCCGGAACATCTCCACGAACGCTGCCCGGAACGGGTTGAGCTCGCTCTCTCTGGTCGGCCGCGGGATGCTCCGACGGCCCCGCATCAACGAGTCGAAGTGCGCGGCGAACGACAGGCGCGGCAGGCGCGGGCGGCCGTCCGGTCCGAGTGCCAGGGCCCGGAGGTAGTCGGCGCCGAAGTCCCCGTGGGTCATCGACATCGGCTCGCGCCCGTGGGCGCGCATGCTGAGCAGTGCAGCCGCGTGGTCGTCAGGGTCGAGCAGACTCACCTCGCCCCCGATCAGCTGGGCGTGCGCCCGCGGGCCGCGAAGCTGCTCGAGCAGGGAGAGCTGCTCCTCGACGCGCGCGAGGGTGTGCGCCCCGTCGGTCCGGACCTTGTTGGCGTCGCGCGAGTGGTAGCACGGACTGCAGGTCAGGTTGCACTTCGGAAAGACGCCGTGCGTGCCCTCGCAGCCCACCGCATTGCGTCCCAGGACCTGAGCGGGGGTACGCGCCCCCGGGGGCAGGGCCGCCCATCGCTCGCGCAGCACCCGCTCGGTCACCGGATGGACCGGACGGGTGGCCAGCGCCCAACGTCGCCACAGTCCCCGTGGGCTCACTGCTGGTCCTCGAACGGTGCGCGCAGCAGCGCGGTCTCGGGGTGGAAGGTCACCCAGGCGAACCAGAAGGTGTCCAGGTGCCGCACCGGCTCGAGGCTCTTGCCCTCGAGCGGGCCCGTCCTCGCGCGTCCCAGCACGTCCCAGGTGCTCCCGGTCTCCTGGTCGCGGAACCCGTCGGCGTCGGCGACGAAGTGCAGGTGTCGACCGTCGAGCACGGGGTCGTAGACGCCGACCGTGCCGATGTCGGCTCCACCCGAGATCTCGCGACCGCCCAGCGCTGAGACCTGTCCGGGCCGGTGCAGCAGCACGACGGGCCTGCCGTCGAGCTCGAGCTCCTGCGGAGGCCGGTCGACAAGCGAGTCTCGAACCACCGCGACGCTGTCGCCCGTGTCGCCGATCCCGATGACCCGCTCCTTCACCGCCAGCCGGTCGTCGGGTTTGCCGGGGAGGTCGAAGAGCAGCCCTCCCTCGGGGTCGTCGTAACCCTCGTAGGGGTTTCGACCGTAGGGGCGCTCGAAACCGGTGTCGCGCGAGAGCACGAGAGCGTCCGGGTTGGCCATCCGGAACTCGCTCCAGGAGACGGTCCCCATCGGGATGGCCACGAGCTTCGTCCCGGTCAGCACACCGACGGACGCCTGCCCCGTCAGCTGCGGCCACAGCGACTCGGTCTGCCGGTCGTACATCACCAGGTTGTCGGCGTACAGCATCCCGGAGGCGCCGAAGGAGAACACCCGGTCGCCGACCTCGCGCTCGAAGGCGACACCGGAGTTGCACAGCGGGCAGTAGGTCACCGCCACGGGCACACCGCCGACGGTGTCGTTGACGATCTCGTGCCAGGTCATCACCTGCAGCGGGTAGGCCCGCGTCTCACCCTCCACCGTCAGCGACAGCACCGCCTCGCCGTCGCCGAGCCACTCCACCGTGCGGGCGCGCTCGAAGGCCGGCTCGTCGATCGGCGGGATGCCGTCCGGGGCGGGGCCGCCGGACATGATGTCGTCGGGGTCGATCAAGGGGTCGGGGAACCTCTTGTCGGAGCGGTTCTCGAGCGCCGAGGGCCCTCGCTCACGCGGTCCGGGCTCCACCTGGGTGACTGTGACGACCTCACCCGTGGCCGCGGGCCCGGCCGGCTCGGTCCCACCCCCGCTCGCGGAGCAGGCCGTCACGGCGGTCAGCAGCCCGGCCAGCATCAGCGCCAGACGGTGTGTGCCCACGTTCCTTGCCTCCTCGGTGCTCTGCCCGAGCCGTCCACGAGTGCGGCCGATCACCGCATCGTCCCCCAGCATGGGCGCGGCCGAGCGCACCCGTCTGTGAGCGCCGTCACCGAGCGGTGCCCAGGAGGCGGGCACACTGATGGGACCGACATGTCACGGAGGCACCGATGCGCCCGAAGATCCTCGCTGTCCTCCTGGCCGGAGCGCTCCTCGCGCTGGCCGGCTGCGGCTCGACCGGGGCGCAGGTGACCACCGACGCCCAGCCGGCGTCCAACGTCGAGCCGGTGAGCCTCGACTTCACAGCGAGCACGCTCGACGGCAGCACCTTCGAGGGCAAGCAGCTCGCCGGGAAGCCCACGGTGCTGTGGTTCTGGGCGCCGTGGTGCCCCACCTGCCGGGCACAAGCGCCCGGGGTCAGCAAGCTCGCCCAGAAGTACGCCGACCAGGTCAACGTCGTGGCCGTGGGCGGCCTCGCCGACGAGGCCGACATCCGCGACTTCGCCGAGCAGGTGGACGGCCCGACCCACCTGGTGGACGTGCCGGGTGCGGTGTGGCGCCACTTCAGCGTGACCGCCCAGAGCAGCTACCTCGTCCTGAACGCAGCCGGTGAGCCGGTCGTCGACGGCTATGTCGACGACGACGTCCTCGCGGCGAAGGTCGCCGAGCTCGTGGGCTGAACATGTCCGTCGCTGCCGAGCCGCCGCTGACCGGGCCGAGCGTGGCCGTCGCGACATACTGTCTCGTGGGGGGCCTCGCCGATGTCGACCCGCGCAGGACGACACCGTGGTCCCCCGGACGTCGTGAGGAGCTGGCGGACGTGGAGCGTCGGGAGGCTGGGAGCGAGAACCACTGGTGCATGTCCGAGGTCGACATCTTCGCCGACCTCTCCCCCGACGAGATGGCCGCCATCGCCACCGCGGCACCGATGAGGCAGTTCGCCGCGGGTGAGCTGCTGTTCTCCCCGCCGGAGCCTTCGGAGACGTTGTTCATCCTCAAGGACGGACGCGTGCGGATCTTCCGGGTCTCCGCCGACGGCCGGGCGCTGACCACGGCGATCCTGGCGCCGGGGACGGTCTTCGGCGAGATGCTCGTCCTGGGACAGCAGATGCACGACAGCTTCGCCGAGGCCCTGGACCCGGTCACCGTTTGTGTGATGACCCGTGCCGACGTGCAGCGCTTCCTGCTCTCCGACGCACGCATCGCGGCCCGCATCTCGGAGATCCTGGGCAACCGGGTCACCCATCTGGAGCGGCGGCTCTCCGACACCGTGTTCAAGAGCGTTGCGCAGCGCATCGCCACCACGCTGTGCCTGCTCGTCGAGGGCGAGCAGACCCGCACGTTGACCGGCCGTCCCCAGGTCTCGCTGACCCATGAACAGCTCGCTGCGCTGGTCGGCACCTCCAGGGAGTCGACCACCAAGGTGCTCAACGACTACGCCGACCAGGGGCTGGTCCGACTCGGTCGGGGCAAGCTGGTCGTGCTGGACCTGCGCCGACTGGCAGCGGAGGCCGGCGACTGAGGTTTCCGGGCCGGCACCCGTGGGTAGCCAGCCACTGAGTCCGCACGAGCGGCCCGCCACGATCCCGGGAGTCTCGGATGACCGCGACCGACCAGCAGCCACCCCCTCCTGCGTCCGCGCCCTCCTCCGTGCGCCGCATCGTCGTCGCGAGCCTGATCGGCACCTCACTGGAGTGGTACGACTTCTTCATCTACGGCACCGCGTCCGCGCTGGTGTTCAACAAGGTGTTCTTCCCGAGCTTCGAGCCGCTCACCGGCACCCTGCTGGCGTTCGCCACCTATGCGGTCGGCTTCGTGGCGCGGCCGCTGGGTGGGGTCGTGTTCGGACACTACGGCGACAAGGTGGGTCGCAAGAACGTCCTGGTGGTGACGCTGCTGCTCATGGGCATCAGCACCTTCGCGGTCGGGCTGATGCCCGGCTACGCCACGATCGGCGTGTGGGCGCCACTCCTGCTGGTGGCGCTGCGGTTCGTCCAGGGGCTCGGCCTGGGCGGTGAGTGGGGCGGCGCCGTGCTGATGACGCTGGAGTCGGGAACGCCCCGGAGCCGTGGGCTGAACGCCAGCTGGCCGCAGCTCGGGGTGCCGATCGGTCTGCTCCTCGCCAACGGCGTGCTGGCGCTCACGGCCGCCCTCACCAGCGAGGCCGCGTTCGAGTCCTGGGGGTGGCGGGTCGCGTTCCTGCTGAGCGGGATCCTGGTCCTGGTCGGGCTGTGGATCCGGCTCACGATCGCCGAGAGCCCGTTGTTCCAGCAGGCCGCCGAGCGCGACACCGTGGCACGCGCACCGGTCGTGGAGCTGCTCCGCCGCTACCCGCGTCGGGTGCTGCTCGCGGTGGGCTCCCGGATCGGGGTCGACGTCGCGTTCTACTCCTTCGTGCTGTTCATCACGACCTACCTGGCGACCTATCTCGGTCTGCCGGACAGCTGGGCACTGACCGCAGTGCTGATCGCCGCAGGCGTCCAGGTGCTGTTCATCCCCGCCTTCGGCGCGCTCTCCGACCGGGTCGGTCGACGGCCCGTCTATCTCGCTGGGCTCGCCGGGGCCGGAGCCTGGGTGTTCGCCTTCTTCGCGCTGCTGGACACCGAGAGCCTTCCCCTGATCGTGCTCGGCACGGTGGTGGCGCTCGTGCTCCACGCTGCGATGTACGGCCCCCAGGCCGCGTTCATCGCCGAGATGTTCCCGACCGAGGTGCGCTACTCCGGCGCGTCCATGGGCTACCAGCTCGCGGGCATCCTCGGCGGTGCCGTGGCGCCGTTGATCTCGGTCGCCCTGCTGGACCACTTCGACACGTCCCTGGCCGTCTCCGCCTACGTCGTGGCGATGCTGGCGCTGAGCGCCGGGTGCGTCCTCGTCGCTCGAGAGACTTCCGGGGTCGACCTCGAGGCCGACCGGCACCCGGCGGAGTCCGTCAGCGGAACGCGGACTGCCCGGTGAGCGCCTGACCGATGACGAGCTGGTGCACCTCGGAGGTGCCCTCGTAGGTCAGCACCGACTCCAGGTTGTTCGCGTGGCGCATGATCGGGTACTCCAGCGTGATCCCGGCAGCACCCAGCAGCGTGCGGCACTCGCGCGCGATCGCGATCGCCTCACGCACGTTGTTCAGCTTGCCGAGACTCACCTGCTCCGGGCGCAGGGTGCCTGCGTCCTTGAGCGCACCGAGGTGCAGCGCCAGCAGCATCGCCTTGCCGAGCTCCAGTGTCATGTCGGCGAGCTTGGCCTGGGTCAGCTGGTAGCCCGCCAGCGGCCTGGCGAAGATCTCCCGCTCCGCTGCGTAGGCCAACGCGGTCTCGAGACAGTCCCGGGCCGCGCCGATCGAGCCGAAGATGATCCCGAACCGGGCCTCGGTCAGACAGCTGAGCGGTCCGGCGAGCCCGGAGACCTCGGGCAGCACGGCCGAGCCCGGAAGGCGTACGTCCTCGAGTACCAGCTCCGAGGTGACCGAGGCCCGCAGCGACATCTTCCGCGTGATCTGCGGAGCGGAGAACCCCGGTGTCCGCGTGGGTACGACGAAACCCCGGATCCGGTCGTCGGTCCGGGCCCACACCACAGCGACATCGGCCACCGAGCCGTTCGTGATCCACATCTTGGTGCCGTTGAGCACCCAGTCGTCGCCGTCCCGGCGCGCGTAGGTGCGCATGCCACCCGGGTCGGAGCCGAAGTCGGGCTCGGTCAGGCCGAAGCAGCCGATCGCCTCGCCTGCTGCCATCTGCGGCAGCCACTCCTGCTTCTGCTCCTCGGACCCGTGCTTCCAGATCGCGAACATCGCCAACGAGCCCTGGACGCTGACCAGGGACCGCAGCCCGGAGTCGCCCGCCTCCAGCTCCATGCACGCCAATCCGTAGGCGACGGCGCTCGTCCCGGCGCAGCCGTAGCCCTCGAGGTGCATGCCGAGCACGCCGAGGGACCCGAGCTCGCGGGTCAGCTCTCGGGCCGGCACCGACCCCGACTCGTACCAGTCGGCGATGTGCGGCCTGAGCTTCTCCTCGACGTGGCGCCGGACCGTGTCCCGGATCGCCCGGTCGTCCTCCGCGATCAGGGCGTCGGTGCCGAACAGGCCCAACGGGCTCTGAGCCGCTCCGTGAGCAGGTCGTGGGGATGCCGAGTTCGCCATGGTGCTTCAGCCTTTCGCCGGATGCTCTCGGTCACGATGCTGCCGCACGTCGCAGCGAGCTATCCAGCGGCCTGCCTGCCGAGGAGGCCGATGAACTCGTCGGCCATCGCCAGCTGCTCGGCCAGCCGGGTCCGACGTGCCGCTGCCTCGTCCACGTAGGCGTGCAGCCGCTGGCGCAGGGATGGCAGGTCGCTGACGGCGCCGGGCTCCCGCAGGGACGTGAGCAGCTCCATCACCTCGACCATGTCCTCCAGGCTGAACCCGAGCGGCTTCATCCGCCGGATCACCATCAGTCGCTCGAGGTCGTCCTCGGTGTAGAGGCGGAAGCCACCCTCGCTGCGGGCCGACGGCTGCAGCAGACCCACCTCGTCGTAGTGGCGAAGCGTCCGCAGCGACAGCCCGGTGCGGTCGGCGACCTCGCCGATCTGCATCGACGGCCCGCCCTCGGGGTTCCTGCGCACGCGCCTCCCTCTCGTTTCGTTCGAATTTCAACCCTACCCTCACGTGAGGGTAGAGTGCGCCCCAGTCTTCCCTGGCACCCACGCTGCGCGGCCCCTCCGCGTGGCCCGGTCCGGAGACCTCGACCAGCCCCCCATCGGTCGAGGAGAGCATCCACGACGAGCCGGACGGCGCCTGCCCGCGTCACCTGGACGGAGATCCCATGAGCACCACGGACACACCCACGCCGCTGGAGAGCATCTCGGTGCGTGCTGCGCTGCGCAGCCCGCGCCGGCTCTGGATCGAGGTGGTCGCCGGCCTGGTCGTGGCCCTCGCGCTGATCCCGGAGGCGATCTCGTTCTCGATCATCGCCGGTGTCGACCCGCGGGTGGGGCTGTTCGCCTCGTTCACGATGGCGGTGTCGATCTCGTTCCTCGGTGGCCGGCCGGCGATGATCTCCGCGGCGACCGGAGCGATCGCGTTGGTGATCGCTCCGGTGATGCGCGACTACGGCATGGACTACCTGATCGCGACGGTTCTGCTGGGCGGGCTGATCCAGGTGCTGCTCGGTGTGGCCGGCGTCGCCCGGCTGATGCGGTTCATCCCGCGCTCGGTGATGGTCGGCTTCGTGAACGCCCTGGCGATCTTGATCTTCATGGCCCAGGTGCCGCACCTGCTCGGCGTGCCGGCTTTGGTCTACCCGATGGTCGCCGTCGGGATCGCGATCATCGTGCTGCTGCCCCGGGTCACCAAGGTGGTGCCCTCCCCGCTCGTCGCCATCGTGCTGATCACCGGCGTGGCGCTGGCCACCGGCCTGACTCTTCCCGACGTCGGTGACGAGGGGCAGCTGCCGGACAGCCTGCCCAGCCTGTTCTTCCCGGACGTGCCGATGACCCTCGAGACGTTGAAGATCATCGCGCCGTACGCCCTGGCGATGGCGCTGGTCGGCCTGCTCGAGTCGCTGCTGACCGCGAAGCTGGTCGACGACATCACCGACACGCACTCGGAGAAGACCCGCGAGGCGTGGGGGCAGGGTGCGGCCAACATCATCACCGGCTTCTTCGGCGGCATGGGCGGTTGCGCGATGATCGGCCAGACGATGATCAACGTGAAGGCCTCTGGCGCGCGCACCCGGATCTCGACGTTCCTGGCCGGCGTCTTCCTGCTGATCCTCGTCGTCGGGTTCGGCGACATCGTCGCGTTGATCCCGATGGCCGCCCTCGTGGCCGTGATGATCATGGTGGCCGTCGGCACCTTCGACTGGCACAGCGTCCAGCCCTCCACGCTGCGCCGGATGCCGAAGAGCGAGACGACGGTGATGGCCTCGACCGTGATCGTGGTCGTCGCCACGCACAACCTGGCCATCGGCGTGATCGTGGGTGTGCTGGTGGCGATGACCCTCTTCGCTCGCCGGGTGGCGCACCTCGCCGAGACGCACCGCACGGTCGTGGAGGACCCGGACGGCTCGGTGCACGCCGTCTACACGGTGACCGGCGAGCTGTTCTTCGCCTCCAGCAACGACCTCTACACCCAGTTCGAGTACGTCCTGGACCCCGAACGGGTCGTGATCGACCTGAGCAGCTCCCACGTGTGGGACGCCTCCACGGTCGCGGCCCTGGATGCCATCGAGACGAAGTACCGCTCCAAGGGCAAGTCGGTGGAGATCCGTGGTCTCAACGAGGGCAGCGCGAACATGCACGGCCGGCTCACCGGCCAGCTGGGTGCTCCCTGACCCCGCCGGTCAGGCGACAGCCTCCTTCTCGACGAACTGACGTGCCACCAGCACATCGGTCGAGGAGTGGGCCAGGATCGAGAACGCGATCGTGATCCCCACCAGGTGGAACAGCTCGTCGGACAGCGCGATGCCCGACTCCAGCACGATCAGCCCGTAGACCACCGAGGCGAATCCCTTGGGGCCGAACCACATCGCCGCTGCCTGCTCGCGCATGGCCAGTCCGGAGCCGGCGAAGGAGATCAGCAACGCGACCGGGCGGGCGAGCACCAGCGCCAGCACCGCGAAGACCCAGCCCGTCCAGGGGGTCTCCTGGAACAGGAACGCGGGTGTGATCAGGGCCCCGAAGACCAGGATCGCCACCAGCTTCAGCTGCTCGGCGACCAGCTCCCCCAGCTCCTCGAACTCCCGCTTGAACTCCGGAGCGACGCTGGCGACCACGATGCCCGCCGTGAACGCACCCAGGAACAGGTTGGCGTGCGTGACCAGGCACAGTCCCAGCACCAGGAGTCCGATCGCCGCGGGCAGCAACGGTTCGTGGCTCTTGACCGAGGCCAGGAAGGGCAGCCGTTCCAGGGCCAGGACCGCGGCCGGCACCGCCGCACCGATGGCGATGCCGAGGGCCAGCTCCTCCGCCAGCACCCAGCCGCTTGCCTCGATCCCGCCCGTTGCGGCCAGGAGCACCAGCACGATCGGGAGCGCGAGACCGTCGTTGATGCCGGACTCGACGTTGAGAAGCCCACGCAGCCGGGCGGGCACCTCGCTGCGCCCGACGATGGCGGCTGCGAAGACCGGATCCGTCGGGGACAGCACGGCACCCAGCAACAACGACTCGAGCCACGGCAGACCGGCGATCCAGTGCGCCCCGGCCGCCGTGAGCAGGAGGGTGAGCGGCAGACCGAGCAGGAGCGCACGACCCGGCAGCCGCCACGCTCTCCGCAGGTCGGACAGCCCGACCTTCATGCCGTCGCTGTAGAGCACCGAGAACAGCGCGAGCTCCGCCAGCACGGAGACGCCAGGATCCCCCACGTCGACGTGGAGCACGTCCAGCACCCCGGGCCCCAGGACGAAGCCCGCCGCCAGGAACAGCACGGCCGTGGAGAGCACGGTGCGATGCGCCGTCTCCGAGATCAGCACCCCCACCACCAGCAGGGCGGCGAAGCAGAGCACGAGCACCGGGACGTCCATGCGCGGATCCTTCCGCCGAGGGCAGGTCGGGACGAGTTTGGCAGCATCCCGGTCCGAAGTGCGGCTGCGAGGCGGACGTGACTGGCAGACTCGCCGGATGAACCTCCTGAAGCGTCTCCGCGAGCGATTCTGGTTCGTCCCCGCGACGATGTGCGTCCTCGCCGTGCTGCTCGCTGAAGCCCTGATCGCGATCGACCACCGGTTCGACGTGGGTGCCCTGCCCGCCTGGGCCAACGCGATCGTCTTCCGGGTGGGTGAGAGCGGCAGCCGCGACATCCTCGGCGCCATCGCATCGGCGAGCCTGAGCGTCGCCGGCACCACCTTCTCGATCACGATCGCGGTGCTGGCCCTGACCTCCTCGAGCTACGGCCCCCGCCTGGTCCGCAACTTCATGGCAGACCGCGGCAACCAGGTCGTGCTCGGGGTCTACGTCGCCACGTTCCTCTACAGCCTGCTCGTGCTGCGCTCGGTGCGCACCCTCGGCGACCCGACCGCGGACGCCGCGGCAGTCTTCGTCCCGCACCTCGCGGTCAACGTGGCAGTGCTCCTCGGCATGGCCAACGTCGCTGTGCTCGTCTACTTCATCCACCACATCAGCGACTCCATCCAGATCTCGACCCTGGCGAGCTCACTGCGATCGGACCTGCGACAGACCGTCGACCGGATGTACCCCGAGCAGGTGGGACACCACGGCGCCCCGGCGGACGGCGCCGCGCGCTCCGGTCCCACCGACCTCGAGCAGCCGGGCACGCCCGTGCAGGCCGGGGCGCCGGGGTACCTCCAGTCGCTGCACGCGGACGAGCTCTTCGAGCTGGCCCGCCGGCACGACGTTCTCCTGGCGCTCCAGGTGCGGCCCGGAGAGTACGTCCTGGAGGACACGGTGCTGGTCGTGATCCACCCCTCTGAACGGGCCACCGAGGAGATCGAGTCCGCGGTGCGCTCGTCGTTCCAGATCGCCAACGCCCGAAGTCCGTTCCAGGACGTCGAGTTCGCGGTGCAGCAGCTGACCGAGATGGCCGTGCGGGCGCTGTCGCCCGGCACCAACGACCCGTTCACGGCGATGAACGCGCTCGACGACCTCTCCACCGGGCTGGCCGCGCTCGTCTCGCGTCCCGAGCCCTCGCCTGCGCGCGTCGACGAGGACGGGAGGCTGCGCGTCTTCGCGCCCGGCTTCTCGGCCACCGAGCTGGTCGACCTGGTCCTGGACAACATGCGCTGGTACGCCACCGGATCGCCCGCCGTGATGCACGCGACCCTGAACTTCGCGGGCCGCATCGGGCGGCATGCGCGGTCCCCGGAGCTGCGCGTCCACCTCGCCGAGCAGGTCGGGCTTCTCGGCAACGCCTTCAGCGGGGCCGACCATCCGGAGCACGACCGGCGGACGTTCGGCGAGCGGGTCTCGGAGCTGGAGCGCGCCCTCCTGCACCCGTCCCCCAGCTAGCGTGACGACATGAGAGCGTCCCGGACGATGTGCTTGGCACTGGCGACGGCGGCGCTGCTTGCGGGATGCGCCACGGGTCGCGAGGCCGGGACCGGCACCGACCCGCCGACCGACCAGTCGGCCGGCTCGGCCAGGAAGGCGCCGTCGGTGTCGTCGCCGTCGAAGGTGCTCGTCGTGATCGAGGAGAACCACTCACTGGCCGAGATGCGGAGCGCGATGCCCTATCTCGCCGGTCTGTCGGACGAGTACGCCTACGCCACCCGGTGGCGGGCCGTCACCCACCCCAGCCTGCCCAACTACCTGGCGATCGCGGGTGGATCGACGTTCGGCATCACCGACGACCACTCCCCTGCCGAGCACCGAAGGGACGTGGGCGACGCCTCGTCCGTCTTCGACCAGGCGATCGGCACCGGCAGGACCGCAGCCACCTATGCCGAGTCGATGCCGGAGAGCTGCTACCCCGAGGACGCCTCGGCCGGAACCCAGCCGTATGCCGTGCGGCACAACCCGTGGACGTACTTCTCGCGGGGCGCGGACGACTGCCGCGTGCACGACGTGCCGCTCCCCCGGTTCGTCGAGGACGCCGCGGCCGACGCCCTGCCGAACGTGGGCTTCCTGATCCCCGACCTCGCTCACGACGGTCATGACGGCTCGCTCCCCGTCGCCGACGACTGGCTCCGTGCACAGCTGGCACCGGTGCTCGCGAGCAAGGACTTCACCAGCGGGAACCTCGTCGTGGTGGTGACCGCCGACGAGGACGACGGGTCGTCAGACAACACCGTCCTGACCTCGGTGCTGACCCCCGCGCTGTCGCACAAGGTGGTCGACGAACCCCTCACCCACTACTCCCTGACGCGCTACGTCGCGCACGTCCTGGGCGTGACTCCGCTCGGCGAGGGAGCCACCGCCCCCGACCTGGCGGTCGCCTTCGGGCTGTGACCGGGTCCGGCCGCGGGCGCTGAGCCCCCGGCGCTGACTCAGCCCCTGGCGGCGGCGTACCCGAGCAGGGCGGCCAGCCCGAGCGCGCTGCGGGGTGCGTAGGGCGCGCGCCAGAGACCGCCGTGCGCGGCGGCGTACGCCTCGTCCTGCCAGGGATGCTCGTGCTTGGGTCCGCCGTCGGTGTGCAGGTCGTGGACGAGCAGGGCGGCCATCAGCACGTTGGACGTCGCGGGCTCGAAGACCTCGACACCGAACCGGTGCGCGCCGGCGTACGCCGCGGCCAGCGCACGGTTCTTCACCACCGAACGTGTCCGGGTGGGTGGGGCCACGTTCATCGACACCGTCCTGCCGGCGTCCCGGGCGACGGTCGCCCGCCAGCGCTGGAGCCGCTTTGCCAGCACGTAGTTGGGTCCCTGCTGGGGCACCAGGCTGTCGTTGATGCCCGGGTCCGAACCGGGGGCGTAGGACCGCCGCATCAGGCGTCCGGCGCTGGCCGCCCGCAGCGGGCGCCCGAGCATCTTGGCCCTGACCGAGCGGGACTCGTACGCCTCGGTGGACTGCCGAACCGCGTCGGCCGGCACCGCGAAGACGTCCGTGGGAGTGGCCAGGAAGGCCAGGGCGACGTCGTCACGCTCGGCGAGCAGGCGCGTGGTGAGCTCGTCGACGGCCACGGAGACGCGCACGTTCGTGGCACCGTCCGCGTAGACGTAGTTCCCGACGACGAGACCGCCCTCGATGGACGAGAGCCACTGGGCGACGGCGGGGGCGTCGGCGATGAGGTCGGCCCCCGCGCGGGTGTGGTCGGCCCCCGAGGTCCCCGCTGGGACCGGCAGGAGCACTGTCCCGGCGCCACCCGCTGCCGTGTCGAGCACCCGGCGCCAGATCTGCGGGTCGGGGAGGTCGACCGCAGCCACACGGGCGCCCCACCGCAGCAGCGCCTGGAGCGGCCCCATCTCGGCGCCGGCGCCGAGCACCGCAATGGTGTGCTCCTCTGCCCGCAACCAGGCGGGGTTCTTCATCACGGTGCGCACCGCCTCGGCCACGGACGGCTCGATGACCCCGGCGACCGCCCAGGCATCGAGCTGGCGGTGCAGCTCGTCGCCGCGCAGGCGAGCGCCCTGGTAGGGCAGCGACAGCTCGGTCTCGGCAGCCGACGTCCCGTGCACCTCGGCATGCCCCAGCTCGCCGCTCGACGTCCATTCGGCCAGTCGGATCTCGTCCCCACCGGGACCGACCACCCGCATCCGATCGCGCATGGAGCCGAGGCCGTCGCCAGCGATGCCGAGCGCCGCGGACCGCGAGTCCAGGCCGGCCTCCACGGCTCGACGGAAGTGCGCGAGGTAACCGCCACGCCAGTTGGTCTCCTGCTCGGCCGCTCGGGCGCCGGTCGGGTCGACGGAGCGCAGGGCGTCTGCCAACGCAGCACGCCCCAGCGCGGCGGTGCTGCGACGACCGTCGCCTGAGTCCGGGAAGGCGACACCGTGCTGCTGGTCCGAGGTCATGGCAGCATCATGCCCGCCCGCTGGTGACCGCTCAGCGGGACCCGCGATCTGAGTTCAGGCCGGGGCCTTGGGCACGACGTGCGCGTCCGCTCCAGGGAACATCAGCCCCTCGTGCCCGTCGGCCCAGCGCACGACGTACGGCGGGGCGCCGTCCTCACCGTGGACCTCGAGGACCTCTCCCACCCTGCGGGGCGCATCCACCGTCCTGCTCTCGATGACCAGCTGGTCACCCTGGTTCGCTCGCACTGCACACCTCCACCGGCCGGTTGCTTCCACCATGCGCCGCATGCTCCGCCGGGGCAAGGCCCTCACGGCGGTGGACGAGCCCCGCGGAAGCCGGTGTTGCCAGGTGCCGGCCGACCGTGTCCACTGTGTCGGAACTCATTGCCCCTAAACTTGGATCGTTCCATTCTGGCTGGGAGACTGGTCCTACCAACGAGAAAGGGATCCATGTCCTACGACGAGAAGCTCAACCAGATGAACAACTACTACTCCGGTCTGATCCGCACTGCCCTCATCCGTGAGGACGACATGACCGCAGCGCGCCTCGGCAAGGCCTACGACAAGAAGGTCGCCCGCCTGACCGTCCAGCGCGACAGCAGCCAGGCCCTGCGCAGCATCGCGCGTCGTCTGACGCCGTCCCGCGCCGCCTGAGCACTCCTCAGCCCCCGACCACACGGAGCGGCACGACCACCGAGTCGCCGTGACCGTGGGTCAGGACCGGGTGCGACTGGGTCGAGACGAGGTCTCCGGCCTCGATGCCGCGGACCCGGCGCTCGCCAGCGGTGACGTGCACCCGCACCGTGAGGTCAGACCTCTGGTCGACCTCCTCCACCTCGAGCTCGGCCAGCGTCTCGCGGCCGGGGACGAGGTCGCGCAGTGTGGCCTCGGCGACGACCACCGAGGATGCGTCAGCGTTCGTCGAGTCCTCCACCGTGACCCGGGCCCGTGCACCCTCGGGCAGCACCGGCAGCGACTCCGGCCACTCGATCCGAACCGTGACCAGCGCCATCGGATGTCTCCTTGTCTGGGCGAAGCCTGGTGAACGGGAGTTCGAGCGGCAGCCGGGCCGACCGAGCCGCTCCTATGCTGATCGCGCCTGGTCGAGATCGGTCAGCAGCCGAGCCATCGCGGCCGTGATCGGCTGCCCGGTCACATCCTCCACGAATCGCCACTGTCCGGCGGGGTTGATCTCGAGGAACACGTAGCGCCCGTCCGGTGTCAGCCGCATGTCGATGGCGCCGTAGCGCAGTCCGGCTCGCTTGAGCAGGCGCAGCAGCCCGTCGGTCACCTCGTCGGGCAACGTCGTCGGGCTCATCCGGACGCCGTTGCCACTCTCCAGGAACAGCCGGAAGTCCAGGGCGTACGGCAGCTCCTGCGAGTGGATGGCCGCGACGAAGAACTCCTCCCCGACCACGATGATCCGCAGGTCGACGGCCGCCGGAACGAACTCCTGGAAGATCACCGGCGCGACGGCGACGTGGTCGAGGATGTGGTACTCGCCCGGTCCGATCATCCTCGTCTCGCGCCAGAGCTCCTCGGTCGCTGAGAACGCCTTGCAGATGACCCGACCCATCCCGAGACGGTCGATGAAGGCCCGCGCCTCGTCCGGGTCGCTCGTGATCAGGGTCTGAGGGACCTCGAGCCCGGCCGATCGGGCGGCCGGCAGCTGCCAGGTCTTCATCATCGAGCTCTCGATGGCACGCGGCGGACTCACCCAGGTGATCGGAACCGCGTCCCAGAATCCCGACATCGCCTCGTAGGTCTCGTTGACCGCCCAGGCCGCCTGTGCCGGGTCGAGCACCCGTGGGTCGGGCTCTGGAGGCAGGGCCCGTCGCCACCACCCGGCCCCGCACTCCGCGAGGTCGAGCCAGCCACGGTCGGGCAGCCGAAGGCGCCAGCTGTCCCCCTCCACCGCGTGGGCGGCCGCGACCCCCGCCGTGGCGGGAAGCTGTGAGGTGTCCAGGACGACCGCCTCGCTGCCCAGGCGGTCCAGCTCCGAGAGCACAGGCGCCAGGTGGTCGTCCGCCGCGTGCGAGACGAGCAGGATCACGTCGTCACGACGACTGGATGGCAGCCACCACTGCCTCGTAGTCCTCCTGGGCCCGGGCCAGCTCCGAGGTCGCACCGGTCAGGGCGGTCTGCAGGGCCACCACGTTGCGTCGCGCCTCGTCCACGGCCGCTGCAGCGCTCTGGAGCGCCTCGTCGGCAGCCGCGGCGAACTCTGCGGTCCCGGACGGGTCCGTCCCGCCTACGCCCGCATGGTGGCCGGTGCCGAGCAGGAAGGGTGAGAGCCCGCCACCGCCGAACCGACCGGGCCGGATCAGCGGGCCCGGGTCGGGCCGGCCAGGCTGTACGACGACCGGGAGGTCGTCCTGGACCTTCTTGATCGGAGCCGGACCGATGTCGTCGCGGATCTTCTTGAACCGGGGCGGCGGGTCGACGAGGTGCTTGACGGGGGGACGGTCGTCGCGGATCTTCTTGACGAATCCCCCTCCGGGGCCGTCGTCGCGGACCTTCTTGACGAATCCCCCGGGCGGGTCGATCCAGTTCTTCGTCGGCGGAACCACCGGTGCGCCGTACATGCTGGCGACCGCGTCGCGGTCGCCCTGGCTCAGCGCCACGCGCTGCCCGATCTGGGCGCTGGCCGGGTTGGTGGGGATGATGGTCGGCTGCCCGTTCTTGGTGAAGGCATTGCGCTCGTAGTGCATGATCGAGCCGTAGTCGTAGGCGCCGACGTCATCACCGTCAGTGATGTGCTGGTTGAAGTTGTGCTCCTTGCCGGCCTGGATGTTCTGCCACTGGATCGACACGAACATGTCCCGGTCCTCGCGGCTCTGCTCGTGCCAGAGCCCCACGGCGTGCCCGATCTCGTGGATGGCCCGGCCGGCGTCGCACCCGGTGCCGAGCGAGATGTCCTGCCGGCCGCCGCGCATGCCGACGGCCGAGGAGCAGCCGCCTCCGTGCATGAAGTGCACGAAGTTCGGGTGGCTCCCGGCGTTGGCGGACGTGCGCAGCACGAACCTGATCACGGTGTTCGCTTCCCAGTGGGCGATCGCATCACTGACCCGTTGCTGGTCCGGCATGCCGGAGTCGATCTCATACGGCACGACGCCACCCGGCCAGCGGAACTGGCTTCCGGGCAGGGTCACGCCCTCGGCGATGGTGATGCCACGCATCACGGAGGTGCTCTGCTGCACGTCCTCGATGCTGCCGAGGTCGATGTCTCCCTCGAAGATCGCGCGTCCGTCGACGACTGCGTACTGGACCGCCTTGGCCCCGAAGCTGAGCCCGGTGATGATGGCGGTGCCGACCTCGTCGGAGCTGAGCAGCTCCGGGTTCTCGGCGTCTTCCGGCTTCTTCGCTCGCGACGTGCTCTTCTTGGCTGTCTTGCGCTGCGGTGTCTCGGCCATGCTGACTGCCCCCTTGAGTGATCAAGTGGCGCATCCCGGCATGGACTACCGTCCCCGCCATTTCCTAGACGCGGACCCCGTTCCGCCACCCGATATTGAGGCTAGTGCCAGGGAGTGAACCCCGGCAACGGGAGGAAACGGGAAGTTGCCGACGCCGGGCGGCGCCTCGGGTCACTCCGACCGAAGGGCACTCAATGCCGGGCCTGGATCCTCTTGTGAACGGCGACGACGACGGAGGCCACCGTCGCGATGGCCAGGATGCGCAGCCAGACGTCCCCGTCGAGCGGGGCAGTGCGGAAGACGACGTTCATCGCGGGCAGGTAGGTGATCAGAGCCTGCCCGACCGCCTGGACGGTCACGCCCACGACCAGCCACCGGTTGGACAAGAGCCCTATGCTCCAGGCCGAACGCGTGAGCGAACGGCAGCTGAACAGGTAGAACGCCTCCACGACGACGAAGACGTTCATCGCTGCCGTGCGTGCCTCGGGGAGAGAGGCACCGTGCGCGACCTCCCAGCTGAACAGCCACCACGAGCCCGCCACCAGCAAGGTGGACACCAGCAGGATCCTGATCATCAGGGCTCGGTCGAGCAGCGGCTGGTGCGGGTCGCGCGGGGGGCGGGTCATGATGTCGGCCTCCTTGGGCTCGAAGGCGAGCATCAGACCCAGCGCCACCGCGGTGCTCATGTTGATCCACAGGATCTGGGTCGGCAGGATCGGCAGCGCGGAGCCGGCCACGATCGCCACCAGGATCACCAGGCCCTCACCGATGTTGGTCGGCAGGGTCCAGGCAATGAACTTGGTCAGGTTGTCGAACACCCCGCGGCCCTCCTCGACGGCGGCCTCGATCGTGGCGAAGTCGTCGTCGACCAGGACCATGTCCGCGGCGTCCTTGGCCACCTCGGTGCCACTGCGGCCCATGGCGATCCCGATGTCTGCCTGGTGCAGCGCGGGAGCGTCGTTGACGCCGTCCCCCGTCATGGCCACGACGTGCCCGCGAGCCTGCAGAGCCTCCACCAGACGCAGCTTCTGCTCCGGGGAGACCCGTGCGAAGACGATGGCGCGATCGACCAGGTCGGCGTACTCGTCCGCCGTCGCGACCCGCAGCTCTGCCCCAGTCAGGATCGGCTGCACGGTGTCGTCGTCATCGAGCAGCCCCACCTCTCGCGCGATCGCCGCCGCGGTAGCAGCATGGTCGCCGGTGATCATCCGGACCGAGATGCCCGCCAGGCGACAGGCCCGCACCGCCGCCACGGCCCCCGGACGGGCCGGGTCGAGCATCGCCTGCAGACCGGTGAACACCAGTGTCCCCTCGTAGGTCCCCTCGGACAGGTCGTCCCGTGCGGATGCACGTCGCATCGCGGTGGCCAGCACCCGCAGCCCGCCGTGGGCCAGTGCGTCGGCAGCATGGAGCACGCAAGCCCTGTCGATGGGTTCGAGGCCCCCGTCGGCACGCATCTGGTCGGCACACAGCTCCGTGACCCGCTCGACACCGCCCTTGACCAGCAGGACTCGATCCCCGGACTCGCGGTCGCGGTGCTCGGTGGCCATGTACTGCCTGTCCGAGCTGAACGGGATGGTGCTGGTGCGGGGGAACGCAGCGGCGGTCTCGTCGCGGTCCAGACCCGCCTTGCCGGCCACCACCAGCATCGCTGCCTCGGTGGGGTCACCGACGATGCCCCACAGGTCGGCCTCGTGGACCAGGGCCGCGTCGTTGCACTGGCCACCGACCAGCAGGCACCAGCGCAGAGCCTGACTGGACTCGGGTGACACCCGCGGCTCGTCGCTGGAGCGCAGGCTGCCTTCCGGCGAGTAGCCGGTGCCGCTGGCCTCGAATGTTCCGTCGACGGTCCACACGGTCCTCACGGTCATCTGGTTCTCGGTCAGTGTCCCGGTCTTGTCCGAGCAGATCACGGTGGTGCTGCCCAGCGTCTCGACGGCAGGTAGCCGACGGATCACCGCGCGACGTCTCGCCATCCGCGAGACCCCGATCGCCAAGGTGATGGTGACGGCTGCCGGGAGGCCCTCGGGGATCGCACCGACGGCCAGCGCGATCGCGGCCGTGAAGGTCTCCGCCGCGTCGTTGCCCCGCAGCACGCCGATCGCGAACGTCACGGCCGCCAGTGCCAGGATCCCGACGGTGAGCAGCTTGCTGAAGCTCGTCAGCTTGCGCGTCAGCGGGGTGGCCAGTGGCTCTGCCGCCCCGACCAGCCGGTGGATCTCACCCAGCTCGGTCTCGCCACCGGTCGCCACCGAGATCCCGATGCCGCTGCCAGAGACGACCTTGGTGCCGGAGTAGCCCATGTTGCGCCGATCGGCCACCGGAGTCGCGTCCGGCAGCACCACCTCACCCTTGGACACCGGCACGGACTCACCAGTGAGCGCCGATTCGTCGACGCGAAGCTCCGTGGCCTCCAGCAGCCTGATGTCCGCAGGCATCTTGTCCCCCGCCTCGAAGCGCACCAGGTCTCCCGGGACCAGGTCCTCGGAAGGCACCATGCCTTCCACCCCGTCACGCACCACACGCGCCAGGGTGGTGACCAGGTCTCGCAGCCCTTCGAGAGCGGCTTCGGCCTTGGACTCCTGCAGGTAGCCCAGCGTGGCGTTGACGACCACCACCGCGAAGATGACGCTCGAGTCGACGTACTCCCCCAAGGACAGGGTGATGGCGCCGGCGGCGAGCAGGACGTAGATCAACGGGTTGTGCACCTGCCGCGCGAGGCGGAGCAGCACCCCGGCCCCCTTGCCCGCCGGCAGGGCGTTCGGGCCGAACTGATCCAGCCGCCTGAGGACCTCGTCGTGGCTCAGCCCCCGGTGCGGGTCCGTCTGCAGAAGCAGCACCACCTCGTGGGCCGCCAGCCCGTGGGTGGCCACTCCCGCTGCCCGTCCGGCGGGGTCGTCTCGCGATGGGGCCGTCGGCACCGCCACCTGGTCACCTCGCTTCCGCGCAGCGTGCGACCTGCTGCGCCCCAGGCCGTCAGCCTCACACCGCCGCGGAAGCCACGGCAGGGCCGTTGGACCCTGCCCGTCGGGTCACCCGGGCACGCGGATGGACACCACCGCGATGTCGTCGCGCGCGCGACGGCCCTGGAAATCCATGACTTCCTGGAGCAGCGCGCCGGCCGGGTGCTCGTGCGCGCTGAGCTCGACGACGGCCCGGAGGAGCCGCTCCTCGCCGTAGAACTCACGGTCGCGCCGGGCCTCGGTCACCCCGTCTGTGTGGACCACCAGGAGGTCGCCCGGATCCAGCCTGAACTCGCCGTCGTGGACCTCGATCTCCTCGAGGACACCGATCAGCGAGCCGGGGACGCCCAGCTGGCGAACCTCGCCCGCGCGCACATGGAGCGGCAGCGGATGGCCACCGGTCGACATCGTCACCGACCAGCCCTGCTCGTCCTGTCGCAGCCTGAGCAGGACCACCGTGCTGAACCGGCCGGTCGGGTGCATGAGGAGCACGGTGTTGAGCGCCGTGAGCACCTCGCTCGGCTTGTGCAGCCCGACCGCCAGGGCCCGGATGGTGTGTCGCACCAGTGCCGTGACGATGGCGGCGTCGACACCCTTCCCGCAGACGTCGCCCAGGGCCACCACCCAGTCGCCGGCACTGATCTGGAAGATGTCGTAGAAGTCACCGCCGACCTCCTCGCCGTTGCCCGCGGGGCGGTAGGCCGTGGAGACCTCGAGGTCCGGGATGCTCGGTGGAGCCGGCGGGATCAGCGTGGCCTGGAGCGTGCGAGCCAGTGCTCGGGCACGATGCTCGGAGAGCTCGGCGCGTTCCTTCGCACGCCACAGCTCACGCTCGTACTCGCGGCGATGGGTGGCGTCGAAGACGGCGATCCGGACCCGGACGGGCTCCCCGGTCCGGTCACGCTCGAGCACGGCGTTCACCAGCACCGGCAGCCTGCTTCCGTCGCGGCGCACCATGTCGAAGGCCACCTCTCGCACCCGGCCCTGGAGCCGCAGCATGGGTGCGTAGTGCGTCTCGTGGTAGATCCTCCCGCCGGCCGTCAGCAGCTCAACGAACGCCCTCGTGCCGACCACCTCGTCCGCCGCGAAGCCGAGGAGGGAGAGGAACGTCCTGTTCGCCTTGACGACCGTGCCGTCGGGCGCCGTCGTCAGGTAGCCGCACGGCGCGCTGTCGTAGAGCTTCTGCGGGTCGTCCTCGAGGAGCGCCGCGTCGAATGCCGCGGTGGTGGACGCGCTGGCCGCAGCGCTCATCGACTCGCGGCCTCGAGGCCCATCACGAAGGGGGTCATGGCCGCGATCGTCTCCTCGGGCGCACTGAGGTTGGGGCAGTGGCCGCTGGCTTCCAGCAGCGTCATCGTGGCGTTCGGCATCGTGTCTGCGACGTACTGCCCCACGGAGACGGGGGCGATGACGTCGCTCTGGCACTGCAGCACCAGTGTCGGAGTCGTGGTGCGCGGAAGGTCGGCACGGTTGTCCGAACGGAACGTGACCTCCGCGAAACGACGGGCCACATCGGGGTCGCTGCGGCAGAAGCTCTCGGTCAGCTCCGCGCCGAGCTCGGGTCGCGACTCGTTCCCCATGATCACGGGCGCCATCGCACTGGACCAGCCGAGGTAGTTGCTCCCCAGTGAGTCGAGCAGCTCGTCGACGTCGGCAGCCGTGAAACCGCCCACGTATCCCTCGTCGTCGATGTAGCGCGGCGACGGACCCACCATCACCAGCTTGGCGAAGAGGTCGTCGTCGGCGAGATCGGCCAGCAGGCCGATCATCGAGGACACCGAGTGACCCACGAACACGCCGCCGTGCACGTCGAGGTCACGGCAGATCTCGACGAGGTCGTCGGCGTAGCCCTGCAGCGAACCGTGCCTGACCGGGTCGTACGCCGCCGGGTCGGCCCCTCCACACCCTGCGTGGTCGTAGAGGATCACCCGGAAACGGTCCTCGAAGGCCGGCGTCACGTGACGCCACATGTGCTGGTCACAGCCGAAGCCGTGCGCGAAGACCATCGGCTGGCCGTCGACTCGCCCACGCACGATCACGTTGTGTCGTTCCAGCGCGCTCATGCCCGGAGACTAGACCTGTGCGGCCACGGCGAGAAAGAGTCCCCCTCGGTGGTCCTGTCCGAAGTGGCCCAGTGGCGGAGCAGGGCCGGGCCCCTCAGACCAGCTCCGGGACGTGCAGGTGGGCGTGGGCGAGCTGGCACTCCTCCACGCGGGTCACCCCGGCCCGGGCCTCCTTGGTGGCCTTGTCCCGGATCGCGCGTCCCCGGTCGCGACCAGCGGCCAGGTGCTCGGGCCCGTCGAACGTGACCGTGCTCACCGCCTCACCGGTGGACCTGTTGATCATCAGGCTGGCGCTGCAGAACCCGGGCATGGCCTCGATGGTCGGCAGCGCACCGATCCTGAACACCTCGACCGCGTGCTCGAGACCTGGCGGATCGACCTTCATCCACGTGAGCCGGGCCCAGGCGTCCGGTGGCGCCGGCGACTCTCGGTGCATCACCGCGACCTCCCAGAGCTTGACCTCGGCCGGCGCACCGAGGAGCTCGACGGCCTGGTCGCGGAGCGGCTTGATGGCGTCCTCGGACCGGAGCATCTCGTCCTCGGTCTTCCAGGACGAGGTGACGATGCACCGGCCGTTGTCACGGTCGACGAGCATGGACAACCCGAGGCAGCCCGGCATCGAGTCGAGGGCAGGCATGACGGCCTGGCTGACGAACTCGATGCCGGCGTCGATGGTCTCGGGTCTGGTCTGGATGATGCTGCTTCGCACGAACACGGCGAACAACTCCTACGAGCGGGCGATGCCCGGGTGACACCGCGGGATACCTCCGACCCTGCGCCCGCACCGCTGGCGCGTCAACGTGTCATCTAGACCGCGGGGGCGGCGCGTCGGAGCCGGGCGACCCGAGGGCGCGTGGTCAGCTGCGGACGCGTTCGTTGCCGGGATCGAACAGCGGCCGCAACGAGACCGTGATCGGATGGAGCTGCCCACCGACGTTCACCTCGTAGCCTCCGGCGCGCACCCAGTCCGCATCGACGGGTCCGCCGTCGGCCGACCAGACGTAGGCGAGCCCGGCGCAGGATCCCAGGGTCTCCGCCCAGGCCGCCGACGTCACCTGTCCCGCGGCGACGCCGTCGCGCAGCACGAGCTCGCCACCCCACAGCATCGGGTCGCTCTCTCCCACCTGGAAGGACACGAGCTTGCGTCGCGGGCCTTCGGCCCGGGCCTTCTCGACGGCTTCTCGGCCCAGGAAAGGGATGTCGGTCTTCAGCTTGCACGCGAACAGCAGGCCGGCCTCGACGGGGTTGTGGTCCGGGGTGAGCTCGCGCCCGAAGGCGCGGTATCCCTTCTCCAGGCGCATCGACTCGATCGCGTAGTACCCGCCGCGAGCCACCCCGAGGTCGGCGCCCACCGCCAGCAGCTCCTCGTAGACGCCCACGGCGAACTCGGCCGGGACGTACAGCTCCCACCCGAGCTCGCCCACGTAGGTGATCCGGGTGGCCCGCACGGTCGAGTAGCCGAGCTCGATCGTTCGGCTGTCCCCGAAGCCGAACGCAGCGTCGGACAGGTCGGCCCGCGTGAGCCTGCTGAGCAGGTCGCGTGAACGTGGTCCCATGACCCCGAAGACCGCCATCGCAGACGTGACGTCGAACAGGGTCGCGGCCGTGGCCTCCGGAAGGTTCTTGCGGATGTGGTCCTTGTCCCGCTCGGTGGTCGCTGCGCTGGAGACGATGAGGTACTCGTCCTCGGCCACCCGCGTCACGGTGACGTCGGACTCGTAGGTGCCGCGTGCGTTGAGCATGCCGGTGTAGACCGAGCGCCCGACGGGCACCGCCACGTCGGCGGTGCACAGCCATTGCAGTGCAGCCTCCGCGTCGGGACCCTTGAGGACGTACTTGGAGAAGGACGTCTGGTCGAAGACCGTCACGTTGGCGCGGGTGTTGGTCTGCTCAGCGGCGGACCAGGGCAGCCAGTTCTGCTTGCCCCAGGAGTACTCGATCTCGGGGGACGCACCTGACGGTGCGAAGAAGTTCGCCCGTTCCCAGCCCATCCGGCTGCCGAAGTTGGCGTTGGCCTCCACCAGCAGGTGGTGCACGGGTGAGCGGCGAAAGGGCCGCGCGGTCTTCATCTCGCGATTGGGCCAGGGGATCTCGTAGTGCAGGCCGAGTATCTCGCTGACGCGGTCGTGCAGCCAGTGCACGTTGCCGTTGAAGGGAGCGAACCTGCGGATGTCCACGGCGGTGAGGTCGCTGCTGGCCTCCCCGCTGTCGATCCACTCCGCCAGAGCGCGCCCGGCACCGCCCGCGGAGGCGATGCCGACCGAGTTGAACCCCGCACCGACGAAGAAGCTCGCAAGCTCGGGCGCCTCTCCCAGGATGAACTGGTTGTCCGGTGTGAAGGACTCAGGGCCGTTGTAGAACTTGCGGATGCCGGTCTGCTCCAGCGCGGGGACGCGCAGGACGGCGTTCTCCATCAGGATGGAGAAGTGGTCCCAGTCCTCCTCGAGGAGCTGGAACTCGAACGGGTAGGGAATCTGGTCCGGCGAGACCCACGGCTTGGCCTCCGGTTCGAAGCCGCCGACGACGAGCCCGCCGACCTCCTCCTTGAAGTAGGTGTAGCCGTCCGGGTCGCGCAGCACCGGCAGGTCCGGGTGCACCCCGTCGAACGGCTCGGTGACCACGTAGAAGTGCTCCGCAGAGTGGAGCGGCACGTTGACACCGGCCATCGCCCCGACCTGCTTGGCCCACTGCCCTGCGCAGTTGACCACCACCTCGGCCTCGATCGTTCCGCCGTCGTACTCCACGCCGGTGACGCGTCCGCGCTCGGTCGTGATGCCCGTGACACGGACTCTCTCGTGCACGCGGGCACCGCGCATCCGCGCCCCCTTCGCCAGAGCGTTGGTCAGGTCGGTCGGGTTGGCCTTGCCGTCTCCGGGCAGCCAGATGGCCCCGACGAGGTCGTCCACCTGCATCACCGGGTAGCGGGAGAGGGCCTCGGCCGGTGTCATCAGCTCGCACTCGAGGTCGAACGCCTCCGCGGTGGCCGCGGTCCGCTGGAGCTGCACCATCCGCTCCGGTGTCCGGGCCACCGTCACGCCTCCGCACTGGCGATACCCCGCGGACAGCCCCGTCTCGGCCTCGAGCTCGGCGTAGAGCTCGGTGGAGTACTGGACCAGGCGGGTGCCGCTCTCGGAGGCTCGCAGCTGACCGACGAGACCGGCGGCGTGCCACGTCGTGCCCGAGGAGAGGTGCCCCTGCTCGAGCAGGACCACATCGGTCCAGCCGAGCTTGGTGAGGTGGTAGGCGACGCTGGTCCCGATGACACCACCGCCGATGATGACGACCTGGGCTCGCTCCGGGATGGGCTGGCGTGACATGACTGGTTGGTCTCCGTTGTCGGGTCGGTGGCGGTGGATGTCGGGGGCTGGGCAGTCAGCCGGTGGTGGTGCTCGTGGTGGGGTCGGCGAGCTGTACGTCAGCCAGAAGGGTCTCGAAGTCGGGACCGTCCATCTCGGCCACGGCGCCGTCGTAGCGCTCCAGCGCCCATTCCCAGAAGTCGAACTCGAGCGGGCTGACGGCGTTCTGGATGCAGCCCCACAGCGTCCAGCCGTACCTCGCCACGGCGCCCTGCAGCCGTGCCCGGGCCACCTTGGTCGGCGACGGCCGGCCGTAGTACACCGTGACGAGCTCCTCGAGCTGCTCGAGGCTGAGGTGTGACTCGCTCCAGATGTTGCCGAGCTCGAAGCAGGCGTCGTTGTTGCCGGAGTACTCGTAGTCGATCAGCCAGATCTTCGAGCCGTCGTCGACGAAGTTCTCGGCGAGTAGGTCGTTGTTGCACGGCACGGTGGGCTCGGTCCGGACGGCGAGCGCCCGGCGGATCCGCTCGAACTTGACGACGTGCTCGAGGTAGTCGGCGGGGACTCGGTATCCCGCGCTTCGGCAGGTGTCGAGGTAGCCGGCCTGGCGCTGGAACATGTCGAACTCGCCGATGAACCTCGGCCCGTCGTGCAGGCTCCGACACGCCTTGGCGACGCGCGCCACGATGCCGGGCCGGGCGAAGTCGTCCCTGGACAGTGTCGTGCCCTCGATGAAGCCGATCACGAGGACACCGAGATCCGGCCGGTAGTCGATGATCGGCGCCCCGACGCCGGCTTCGGCCGCGGCCTGCGAGTTGCGGTGCTCGACGTCGCGATCGATTCCCAGGACCTCGGCGTTGCGGCCGGAGCAACGTGCCACGAACACCCCGTCGGGAGTGGTCACCTTCATGTTCCGGTTGGTCAGGCCCCCCGACAGCTCCTCCAGTTCACGCGGCTGCCGCGCCAGCGCCGGGATCTGGTCGAAGATCGCCTCGAGCTCGAGGTCGGTCAGGGAGAAGGACGACATCACTACCTCTGTGTCGGACCAGGCTGTCGGCCAGGTCTGCGGTCCGGTCGCTGCTGGCGACCGGCCCGGATGGACTGGTGCTGACAACGTAGATCGCCTGCGTCCAAAGGTCCATACCTTTGGACCAACATCCCGCCTGCATCGGGTGTGCTCTTACAGCAGCCTTTCGGTCTCCATGCCCAAAGGACTAGACTATTGACCGTTGCTGCTCAACAGTGCTCGGGTGACCGTCGTCGGCAGACGGACCCGATGTTCCCGGCAAGGAGTCCAACCGCCATGTCCCACCGCCCCCAGGGCTCCGCCCGCTCGACCGCGGAGCTGTTGCGCGCCTGGGCGGACAACCCGCGTCGCGCCGTCATCTTCGACTTCAACGGCACCCTCTCCGACGACGAGCCGATCCTGGCGCGGATCTTCGGCGAGATCTTCGCTGAGCGGTTCGGCTGGGAGATGTCTGCCGACCACTACCGCACCCAGCTGCTGGGTCACAGCGACCGAGAGATCGTCGAGAAGGTCGTCGAGGACCAGGTCGGCCACGACCCCTCCTTGACCGAGGAGCTCCTCGTGCTGCGGCGTACCCGCTACAAGGAGATCGTGGCCGAGCACTCCCCCATCACCGCGCAGGCCACCGCACTGGTACGACGGCTGTTCACCGCCCAGGTCCCGATCGCCGTGGTCACGGGGGCGCAGCGCGAGGACGTCCTCGCCGTGCTGACGAACTGCGAGGCGGGCCTGATGATCGACCTCCTGGTCACCGAGGAGGACGTGCAGAACGGCAAGCCGCACCCCGACGGCTTCCTCCAGGGTGCCGAGCTGCTCGAGCGGGACCCGGGGGACACCCTCGTGTTCGAGGACTCGGTGCCCGGCGTCCTGGCTGCGAAGCGCGCAGGCATGACCTGCATCGCCGTGGTCGGCCCGGACTCTCCGGCAATGCTGGCCGACCTGGCGGACGCGGTCGTGCCCGAGCTCGGCGAGCACCTCCTCGACGGCGTCGAGCTGTGAGCCCGCGATGAGGGTGCTGGGCATGGACGACCAGGTGCTGGCACGGCGACCTGACCTCACCGAGGACAGCGACCTGCCCCAGCACGCCCGGATCGCGTACTGGCTCGAGCGGCTGATCAGCTCTCGCAGGCTCAGGGCCGGCGACAAGCTGCCTGCGGAGGTCGAGATGGCCGCGGCGATCGGGGTGAGCCGGATGACCCTGCGGCAGGCCCTCGCGAGCGTGGAGGCCAAAGGCCTGCTGGAACGTCGCCGTGGCCGGTTCGGGGGGAGCTTCGTCGCCAGCCCGCGCTTCGACTTCAACCTCGGCGGCCTCTCGGGTTTCACCGAGCAGATGCTTCGCGCCCACGTCGAGGCCGGCGCCCACGTGGTGCGGGCAACCACGAAGCGGCCGACTCCCGAGGTGCAGGCTGCGCTGCGGCTGCGGCGGGGTCAGCAGGCCCACGAGATCATCCGGGTCAGGTCGGCCAACGGGGACGCGATCACCCTGGAGGAGACACACGTCCCGGCTGCTGTGTTCCCGGGACTGCTCGCCATGGATCTGACGGACTCGCTCTACGCCGTGATGGAGCGCGCGTTCGGACGGGCACCGTTCGCTGCCGACGAGATCATCGAACCGGTCAAGGCAACCCCCCAGCAGGCGGAGCTCCTCGGCGTGGCGGTGGATGACTCGTTGTTGCTGATCACCAGGACGTCGTACGCCGCCGACGGAACGCCCGTGGAGTTCGCGCACGACTACTTCCGGCCCGACCGCACGCGCGTGACCATGCGCACGCAGGTGGAGCACCCCTCCGTGGCCGGCGCCGAGAGTGCCGGCGCACCGTGAGGCCGTCGTCGGGTCAGGCCGCGAGCTTGTAGCTGCCTCGGTAGGGGAACCTCACCGAGGCCGGCGAGACCAGCTGCGCCACCCCGCCACCGAGGCGCCCACCGGCCAACGAGTCCAGGGTCCGGCGCGCCGGCAACCGGTAGGCCACGATCGCGGACTGCATCGACAGCGCCACGGCGCTGCAGACGGCCACGCCATGGTCGCCGACGACACACCCGTAGGCGACCCAGGCCGCCATTGCCAGCCAGGCCAGCAGCGTCGACCACGGGCACAGACCCCACAACGGCGCGCCTGAGACGGCCAGCCTGGTCTGTGGCAGCAGCCGGCCCGAGCTGATCAGGGTGCCCACCATCGCCAGCGTGAACGAGTTGGTCATGTCCACGAGCACGAGGGACAGGGCGCCTGTGAGGAGAACCCCCACCACAGCGACCCACGAGGGGCCCCCTCCCCCGGCGCGGAAGACCGCAAGAGCCATCGCCACCAGGAGGACGAACGCCAGGGAGTTGTTGATGATCTGGATGGCGTCGGCCACCGCGACGGCGTAGACCACCCACATGGTGAACGTCATCAGGCTGAGCACGAGCGAGTTCCACGAGACTCCCTCGGTCGACCGGGTGCGGACGGCACGCACGATCTGGGGAACCGGGGCGTAGAGGGACAACGAGGACGCAAGGAGGCCGAGGGCAACGGCGACAGACATGGGGCAACCACAATCGAGCGAGGGGATGGGTGTGGGGATGACTTCGGTCCGCCGTCTTGCTTGTCTGCCGGGACACGTGACCTGATCTCGAAGGAGAACGCTACGCGTCCGACAGGCGCGCGTTCACCGTTTTCGGAGGTCGCCAAACGAGACGTGCGCCACACCGGCCGCTCCCCTGCTGCGCAGGCCGGAACGGTCCGCGCCCACTGGTCGTCCAGGCGTGGTCGCCGCGGCCGGCGCTGTCGGGGAAAGGCCGCGAACCGACGGCTCGGACGGCAGCACCCGCTCATGGACATTCACTGGCAAGGTGGACAACTGGCCGTCGCGGCCGGTCAAAGGCTCCGAAACGGCGGTAGAATGGGCTGTCCCTGGGGAGGGAGAGTCATCGATGAAGGACGTCGAGGCGCAGCTGATCCACGACATGCAGAACACCGCGATGGTTCTGCGTGGGGCTGCCGCGGAGCTGCACGGCGGGCGTGGACAGCTCACACCGGCCGCGGTGGACCACCTGACCGAGATGCTCGCCCGGCGCAGCGAGATGCTGGTGCATCTGCTCGGCGACCTCTCCACGTCCCATCTCGCCGAACGCGGCGAGCTGGACCTCTCGCTCCAGCGGGTGCCCCTGGCCGACGTGTGCGGCGAGGTGCTGGACGACATCGGCCGGGATGGCGGCTCGATCACGGTGGACGTCCCCGATGACGCGGTCGTGATCGCAGACCGCCTGCGGGTCACCCAGGTCCTGGACAACCTGCTCACCAACGCTCTGCGCTACGGCGGCCCGAACATCCTGGTCAGCGCGGTCCTCGACGGCGCCTCCGTGCGCCTGTGCGTCAGCGACGACGGGCCAGGGATTCCCGAAGGACTGCGCAGCACGCTCTTCGACGCCTACGTCCAGGGGACGACCTCGTCCGGCCTCGGCGGAAGCGGCCTGGGCCTGTCGATCGTCCGCCAGCTGTGCGAGGTGATGGGCGGAACCATCGAGTACCTCCCGGTGGACGGCACCCGGTTCACCGCAACCCTGCCCGCGATCCCGGTCGCGTCCGAGCCGATCGCGGTCGACGTCGCTCCTGCCGGCCACGCGGTTGCCTTCTGGACCGGCGACCCACAGGCCCTGACCGAGCACATGGTCGCCTACGCCGCCAACGGGCTGGCCTCCGGTGAAGCCGTCCTGGTGGCCGCCACCACGGAGCACCACAAGATGGTCGAGGAGGGTCTGCAGGCCATCGGCATCGACCCACACCTGGCGATCCGTCGCAGGCAGTACTTCCGGTTGGACGCCGAGGAGCTCCATGCGGACCTCCCGAACAACCGGCACATCGATCGCGACCGCTTCGAGGCCATGATCGGGCAGACCGTCGAGCAGGTCCGCAGCCGCTGGGCCGGGATCAGGGTGTTCGGCGAGATCGTCGACCTGTACTGGCGACGGCACGACGACCACCTGGCCCTGGAGCTCGAGGACTGCTGGAACAAGCTGCGGGCCCGGGTGCCGTTCCCGCTGCTGTGTGGCTACGAGCTGGCCCCGGGCGAGAGTGCCGACTCCATCTGCGGCTGCCACGACGTGGTTGTCGACGCCGCAGCCGCCTGATCGCGCTGCGACCGGCATCGCACCGGACCCGGCTCAACGACCGGGTGCGCGCTTTCGCTCACGCCGCCGCATCACCAGTCCGACGAGCAGGTGCAGCAGCGCGATCACGCAGGTGACCAGGCCGGTCTGTGGCACCGCCAGGAGCAGCACCAGCCCGAGCAGCAGCAGCGCACCGCCGACCACGAGGAACGCCATCGACATCCGCATCGTCATCTGCTCTGCCTCCGCTCGCAGGTGGGCCGCGCCTCGGGTCGAGCAGGACGAATCCCGGACCGGGGTCTGGGGCCCGGGGTCGCCAATCCGCTGCTGACCCGTGTGCTCGAGCCCGACGGCGGGCCGCACAGCCTGCTGGCGGAGCGACTGCGCGACAACAGCCATGCTCTCACGGCGACTCGATCTCGTGGGCCGGCAACCAACGCTCGACCGTCGCCCAGCCCACCGCCTCGAGCCACAGCACGCTGAGCACCCGCCCCTCCCAGCCACCGGCTCGCTGCCGCCACTCCACGAGCAGGCTGGGACCACCGGCAACGTGGCAGTGCCGGGCAGGACTCGACGGCCGCGACCCGGCGCTGCCCTGCACCGCGGCACCGGTGCGCTCCGCGAGGGTGCCGTGCCCACTGCTTCCATGACCCCCGCGCATGGGAGTGATCATTGCTCCCGGCACCGACAGTGGGGTGACCCGGTCAGCTCTGACCGCTCGACGCGGGGTGGTCCGATGCCGCCTGCGGGGCCCCCACCGTGCCTCGGAAGTGGCGATAGCTGTAGCCGACCATGGCGCCTGCGATGAGTCCCGACGCGATCAGGGACACGCCCGTGGCAAGACCGCCGGGGAGCCACCAGGACTCGCGGAGGGGCCACCACCCGGGGGCCGAGGGGTCGGTGACCCAGTAGCTGCCGAGGCCGACCAGCCAGGTGACTCCGACCACGGAGCCGACGATGCGTGGCCAGGTGCGCACACTGTCGGCCGAGGCCTGCAGCGCTCGGACCTTGACCGGCTCCAGGCGGCGCTCCGCCCACTCGTACTGCGTGGCGAGGAGGGCGACTCCGGCGAACAGCGCCAGCAGCCCCGGGCCGGGAAGGACCAGGGCCGCAATGCCGAGAAGAACGAGGATCCATCCAGCACCCTCGACCACCACGCGCTTGGCGGTGCTCTTCACGTCATCTCCAGATCTGTCCGGCCCAGTCACGGTCATTCTGCATGTCCCAGCCTACGGGCGCAGCCGAATCTCAGTCGTCGTCTCCCGCACCGTCCTCGTCGTGCGTGCCCGGCCTCGGAGCCCAGGGCAGCTCCCGGGAGGGACGAACGACGATCAGCCTGTCGCCGCGGGCGAGCAGGGTCACGGAGGGGTCGAAGTAGCGGTAGACCTTCTCGTCGCGCACCACGGCGATCACCTGGTCCGGCACGGACTGTGGCGCCTTGCCCACCTCGCTGACCAGCAGGTCACGCTCGGCCACCTCGAGTCCCTCGCCGTAGGTGAGCAGGTCCTCCATCACCGCTCCGAGGTTCGGGGAGTAGGACGAGAGCCCCAGGAGTCGCCCGACCGCCTCGGAGGAGGTGATCACCGAGTCGGCGCCGCTCTGCCGGACCAGCGGCACGTTGTCCTGTTCCCGGACCGCGGCCACGATGTAGGCGTCGGGGTTGAGCTGCCGGACGGTCAGCGTCGCCAGGACCGTGGTGTCGTCGCGCGCGGTGGTGATGATCACCTGCTGCGCGTGCTCGACACCGGCACGGCGGAGCACCTCGCGCCGGGTCGCGTCTCCGGTGACCACCGCCAACCCGTCGGCATGGGCCTCCTCCTGCGCCACCGTGCCCGGGTCGACCACCACCACGGAGTCCCTGGACGTCCCGTTGTTCACGAGGGTGTCCACGGCGCTGCGTCCCTTGGTCCCGTAGCCGATCACGACGACGTGCTGGTCCATGTTCTTCCTCCACCGGGCAACCCGGAACATCTCTCGCCCCTGCGAGGCGAGCACTTCGAGGGTGGTCCCGATCAGCAGCACCAGGAAGGCGATGCGAAGCGGGGTGATCAGGAACGCGTTGATCAGCCTGGCGGGCGGGGTGTACGGCGCGATGTCGCCGTACCCGGTCGTGCTCAGCGTGACCGTCGTGTAGTAGATCGCGTCGATCAGGTCGACCTTGTGGTCCCCGGGGGCGCTGTCGCGATAGCCGTCCCTGTCGATCCAGACGAGCAGCACGGTGAAGGCCAGGATCCCGACTGCCATCAGCAGGCGACGGGTCAGCTCCCACCAGGGCGAACGCGTGGGCGCCGGGAGCTTCAGCAGGCCGGCGAAGCCCGGCGCGGTGGTGTCGTCTGCCACGGAGGACCTCAGTCCACCACGTCGCCGTAGATCACGATCTGCTGCTTGGTCGCGCCACCCACCACAGCGGAGGTCCGCACCGACACGAAGCGGAACTCGTCACCCTTCTCCGGCTGCTGCGCGTTCGGCGACGTGCGCAGCGTGCCGCACAGCCGCCCGTCGGCGTCGACGCCCTCCTGGTCGGTGATCGCGTCACCCTCGAGGCACAGGCGCGACTTCGTGGTGTCGAAGCTGACGACCGTGCCGGTGGTTCGCTCGGGAGTGTCGGGTCCGACCACGGAGCCGACCAGGTAGCCGGCCACGAGGCACAGGGCGCCACCGGCCAGGAACACCGGAGTCGGCAGGGTCACGTTTCCCACGGGTGCAGCATCGCACGGGGGTCGGGGCAGACGTGGCAGCGACCCTCGTTCGCAGAGACCGGACCGGACGACGGAATCGGTCAGGGGCGGGTCCGGCGCGGGATCGGTCGGCGCAGGGGAAGCACCGGAGCGAGCGGTGGGCCGGCGGGACGTTGCAGGATCTCTTCCACGGTGACCGGACCGTCGTGCCAGCGCCGGACGACGACCCACTCCCCCGGCTCCGGAACCCGTGACCGGTCCCGGGCGAGCTCACCCAGCATCCGCGCGCCGAAGGAGGTGCGCACCGGTCCGCTGTCGGTCAGCACCACGAGCACGCCGACCTCACGGTCGAGGACGCAGCCGACCTCGACGTCCACACGGGGTGCGCCCGCCGCGGTCAAGGAACCACTCCGTTCATGCCGGAAATCTACGCCGGGGGGCATCGCCACGCACTCGGGTTTCGCGTCAGGTCGCGGCCGTCCCGGACGGCTTGTCGGCCGCCGACGGCTCTGCACCGGCCTCTGCACCGGTCGGTGCATCTGCGCCGGGATCGCTGGCCTCGGCGGAGCGCTCCTCCTCGGTGGCCGCCCGTTCGAGCGAGGTGCGCCACGGCAGCACGTTCTCCAGCTTGAGCCGACGGAGCCGTTCGAGGCGGGCGGAGGTCAGCTCCTTCTGTGGCCAGATCTGGTCGAAGGCAGCGTTCAGCGCCGCCCCGATCAGGACCGCGATCGAGAGCAGGTAGAGCCAGAGCAGCACGGCTATCGGTGCCGCGAGCGGACCGTAGATCGAGGTCGATCCCGAGGCCGTCCCGACCAGCACCAGCCGGAGCAGCGCGGACCCGAAGATCCAGCAGAACATCGTGAAGACGGCGCCCGGGAGGTTGTAGCGCCAGGCGGTCCGCACGGGCACGGAGACGTGGTAGAGCGTGGCCAGGAAGCAGGTGCACATCACCAGGACCGTCGGCCAGTACAGGCTGTTCAGCACCTCCAGCTCGCTGGGCAGCCACTTCGCCACCAGCGTGGGCCCAGCCACGATCAACGGGATCGTGACGACGCCGGTGATCATGCCGAGCACGTAGAGCAGGAACGAGAGCGCCCGCGTGCGGACGATGCCGCGGTGGCCACCGAGTCCGTACATGATCGTGATCGTGTCGACGAAGACGTTCAGGGCCCGCGAACCGGACCACAGGGCGAGGATGAAACCGATCGAGACGACGTCGTAGCGGCCGCCGCCGCTGAGCACCTCGTTCAGGGTCGGCTTGATGATGCTGTCGACCGTCTGCGGTGTCAGCGCCTGTCCGGCCAGGGTCAGGACCAGGTCGCGCACCTCGTCGATCTGGCTGTCGCTGAACTGGGCGAAGATGTAGCCGATCGAGCCGGCCAGCGCGAAGATCAGCGGTGGGAGCGACAGCACCGCGAAGAACGCAGCCTCGGCCGCCAGGCCGGTCACGCGGTTGCGCATGCAGGTCCCGACCGTGGACACGATCAATCGCCACACGGAGGCACGGAACCGCCCCCAGGAAAGCGTCCGCGCCGGGTGACGCGCACTGCTCACGGCTGCCATGGCATCTACGGTAAGGCCATGACGTTCGACAACCGCGTAGCCCGCAACCAGCCGCCCCCGCTTGTGGGTCACAACACGGTCACCTCCGATGTCGCGCTCGTGGAGGCCGTGACCCGGCATGCGTCCGCCGACGTGGTCAGCGACCTGGTTGCCCTCGGCGACGAGGCCGGCTCGGCCGAGGCCCGCGAGCACGGCATGCTCGCGAACGAGTTCCACCCCGAGCTGGTCCCCTTCGACCGCTACGGGAACCGGGTCGACGAGGTCCGCTTCCATCCCTCGTGGCACTGGCTGCTGGAGCGCGGGATCGGTCACGGACTCCAGGCGGCCCCGTGGGAGTCGGACAGCCCGCACGCGCACGTACGACGCGCCGCCGGCTTCTTCGCCTGGCAGACCGAGCCCGGGCACGGATGCCCCATCTCGATGACCTACGCCTCGATCCCGGCCCTGCGCACCGACGACGCGATCGCCAAGGAGTGGACCCCGAAGCTCGCCTCGACCTCCTACGACTTCGGCCTGCGACCGATCGCCGAGAAGACCGGCGCCCTGGCCGGCATGGGAATGACGGAGAAGCAGGGTGGGTCCGACGTACGCGCCAACGAGACCGAGGCGCGATCGACCTCGGTCGACGGCGAGTACACCCTGCACGGCCACAAGTGGTTCACCTCCGCGCCGATGAACGACGTGTTCCTGGTCCTGGCGCAGGCCCCCGGTGGGATGAGCTGCTTCCTGGTCCCCCGCGTGCTCCCCTCCGGCGAGCGCAACCGGCTCGACGTCGTACGCCTCAAGGACAAGCTCGGCAACAGGTCGAACGCGTCGTCCGAGCTGGAGTTCCACGGCACCTGGGCGCAGCGTCTGGGTGACGAGGGGCGCGGGGTGCGCACCATCATCGAGATGGTCGCCGCCACCCGCCTCGACTGCGTGATCGGGTCGGCCTCGCTGATGCGGCACGCCCTGGCCGAGGCCTCGTGGCACGTCGCCCATCGCTCGGCGTTCGGCGGGCTCCTGGCCGACAAGCCGTTGATGCAGAACGTGATCGCGGACCTGGCCGTGGAGTCCGAGGCCGCCACCGCCGTCGCGATCCGGCTCGCAGCAGCCGTCGACAACCGCTCGGACCCGCACGAGGCCGCCTTGCGCCGGATCGCACTGCCGCTCGCGAAGTTCTGGGTGTGCAAGCGCACGCCGATGATGGTGGCGGAGGCCCTGGAGTGCCTTGGGGGCAACGGCTACGTCGAGGAGTCCGGGATGCCGTTGCTCTTCCGCGAGTCCCCGCTGAACTCCATCTGGGAGGGGTCGGGCAACGTGAACGCCCTCGACGTGCTGCGCGCGCTGGGCAGGGAGCCGGAGGTGCTCGAGGCGTGGCTGACCGAGGTCGGACTCGCTGCGGGTGAGGACCCGCGCCTGGACCGGGCGATCGAGGGCGTGCTGACGATGCTGGCGGACACGACCACCCTGGAGCTGTCCGCCCGCCGCGTGGCCGGCCAGATGGCCGCCTGCCTGCAGGCCTCCCTGCTGGTGCGCTTCGGGCCTCACCAGATCGCGGACGCCTTCTGCGCGACTCGTCTCGGCGGTGACTACAACGGGACGCTCGGGACGCTCCCGGTCGGCACCGACCTGCGTGCGATCGTGGACCGGACCACACCGGTCCTGGGCTAGCCGAGAGCGGCGGAGACCACCTCGCGGGCGGCGGCCTGCACCGCGGCCAGGTGCTCGGGTCCCTTGAACGACTCGGCGTAGATCTTGTAGACGTCCTCGGTTCCGCTGGGACGCGCGGCGAACCAGGCAGAGTCGGTGGTCACCTTCAGCCCGCCGATCTTCGCGCCGTTGCCCGGGGCCTCGGTGAGCTTGTCGATGATCGGCTCCCCGGCAAGCTCGGTCGCCGTCACGTCCTGCGGCGACAGGGCTGCGAGCTTGGCCTTCTGCGCGCGGTCCGCCGGCGCGTCCACCCGGGCGTACGCCGGTTCGCCGTGCTGGGCCACCAGGTCGGCGTAGTGCTGGCTCGGTGAGCGACCGGTCACCGCGAGGATCTCCGAGGCCAGCAGGGCCAGGATGATGCCGTCCTTGTCGGTGGTCCAGGTGCTGCCGTCCCGGCGGAGGAACGAGGCCCCGGCCGACTCCTCGCCACCGAAGCCGAACGACCCGTCGATCAGGCCGGGCACGAACCACTTGAACCCGACCGGCACCTCGACCATCGGCCGCCCCAGCGAGGTGGCCACCCGGTCGATCATCGAGGAGGACACCAAGGTCTTGCCGATGCGCGCCGAGTCGGGCCAGCCGGGACGGTTGCCACCGAAGAGGTAGCCGATCGCCACCGCGAGGAAGTGGTTCGGGTTCATCAGGCCGGCGTCCGGGGTGACGATGCCGTGCCGGTCGGCGTCGGCGTCGTTCCCGGTGGCGATGTCGTAGTCGTCCTTGCGACTGATCAACGAGGCCATCGCGGACGGCGAGGAGCAGTCCATCCGGATCTTGCCGTCCCAGTCCAGCGTCATGAAGCGCCACGTCGCGTCGACCAGGGGGTTCACCACGGTGAGGTCGAGCCCGTGCCGCTCGGCGATCTCGCCCCAGTAGCCGACGCTGGCACCACCGAGCGGGTCGGCGCCGATCCGCACCCCCGCCTCGCGCACACGCTCGAGGTCGAGCACCTGGGGGAGGTCGTCCACGTAGGTCCCCAGGAAGTCGTAGCCCGAGACCGCAGCGCGGGCCCGGGTGAACGGGATCCGCAGCACTCCGGCCAGCCCCGAGCGGATCAGCTCGTTGGCCCGGTCGGCGATCACGCTGGTGGCGTCGGAGTCGGCGGGTCCGCCGTGTGGCGGGTTGTACTTGAAGCCGCCGTCGGCCGGGGGATTGTGCGAGGGCGTGACCACGATGCCGTCCGAGAGTCCGCTGGTCCTCCCCCGGTTGGCGCGCAGGATCGCGTGCGAGACGCCAGGTGTCGGCGTGTAGCCGTCCCGGTCGTCGACCAGCACGGTCACGTCGTTGGCGACTAGCACCTCGAGCGCCGTGGCCCAGGCCGGCTCGGAGAGCCCGTGGGTGTCCCGCCCGATGAACAGCGGTCCGTCGTACCCCTGCTCGCGGCGGTAGTCGCAGATCGCCTGGGTGGTGGCCAGGATGTGCGTCTCGTTGAACGACGTCCGGAGGCTGGACCCGCGGTGGCCGCTCGTGCCGAAGGCGACCTGCTCGTCGACGTTCTCGGGGTCGGGAACGCCGGTGTAGTAGGCGGTGACGAGGTGGGCCACGTCCACGAGGTCCGCGGGCAGCGCTGTGGTCCCGGCGCGGGCGGCGGCGTCTTCGGTGCTCACCGGGATCAGTCCTTGGTGGGCGGTGGGACGACCTGGTCCTTGGCGAGGACCGTCAGCCCGTCCTCCACCGAGAAGCCACGGGCACGGTCCTCCTCCTCGGAGACGCCGATGCGTGCTCCCGGCGGGACGATCACGTTCTTGTCGATGATCGCGTTGCGCACCACCGCTCCCGCTCCGATCCGGACACCGGGCAGCAGCACCGAGTCGGAGACCTCGGCGCCGGAGTCGACGTAGCAGGCCGGCGAGAGCACGGACTTGCTGATCGACCCGCCGGTGACCACCACACCCGGGGACAGGATCGAGTTGAACGTCGAGGTCGCGGTGCCGTCGTGGCCCTCGACCAGCTTGGCCGGCGGCTGCGGCCCGTAGCTGGTGTAGATCGGCCACTCGTTGTTGTAGAGGTTGAACACCGGCAGCGGTGCGACCAGGTCCATGTGCGCGTCGTAGTAGGACCGCATGGTTCCGACGTCGCGCCAGTAGCCGCGGTCGCGGTCGTTGGACCCCGGGACGACGTTGTCCTTGTAGTCGTAGACGGCCGACTCGGTGCGGTCGACGAACCACGGCACGATGTCGCCGCCCATGTCGTGCTTGGACCGCTCCAGCTCGGCGTCGCGGGTGACCGCATCCCTGAGCGCCTCGGCGTCGAAGACGTAGTTGCCCATCGAGGCCAGCACCTCGTGCGGTGAGTCCGGGAGGCCCACGGGGTCCGTGGGCTTCTCCAAGAAGGCCCGGATCCGCTCCGGGGACGCGGGGTCCATGTCGATCACGCCGAACTGGTCGGCGAGCTCGATCGGCTGGCGGATCGCCGCGACCGTGCACCCGGCGCCGGACTCCACATGAGCGTCGACCATCTGGGAGAAGTCCATCCGGTAGACGTGGTCGGCACCGACCACCACCACGATGTCGGGCCGCTCGTCGTTGAGCAGGTTCAGCGACTGGAAGATCGCGTCGGCGCTGCCGAGGTACCAGCGCTTGCCGACTCGCTGCTGTGCCGGGACGGGTGTCACGTAGTTGCCGAGCAGGGTGGACATCCGCCAGGTCGTCGTCACGTGCCGGTCGAGGCTGTGCGACTTGTACTGGGTGAGCACGACGACCTTGAGGTAGCGCGAGTTCACGACGTTGGACAGAGCGAAGTCGATCAGCCGGTAGATGCCGCCGAAGGGCACAGCCGGCTTGGCTCGGTCGGCCGTGAGTGGCATCAACCGTTTGCCCTCACCTCCGGCCAGGACGATCGCCAGGACGTTCTTGCGGCTCGGGGAACGGCTCATGACACGAACCTAGTGGGGTCCGCAGCAGCGGTCGAGCACCTTCGGTGGGTAGGTTCGTTCCATGCGTATCGATGTCCTCTCCCGCGAGTACCCACCCGAGGTCTACGGAGGCGCAGGCGTTCACGTCGCCGAGCTGGTGCGCGCGCTGCGTGCCGTCGACGGCACCGACGCACGGGTGCACTGCTTCGGCAGTCCTCGTGACGAGGCGGGGACCACCGGGTACGCCGACCCGGTGGAGCTGGCCGGGGGCAATGCCGCGATCCGCACTCTCGGTGTGGACCTGCAGATGGTCGCCGGATGTGAGGGAACCGATCTAGTCCACTCGCACACCTGGTACGCCAACATGGCCGGCCATCTCGCCAAGCTGCTGCACGGTGTTCCGCACGTGGTCAGCGCCCACAGCCTCGAGCCGATGCGGCCGTGGAAGGCCGAGCAGCTCGGCGGTGGGTACGCCGTCTCGAGCTGGGCCGAGCGCACGGCCTACGAGGGTGCCGATGCCGTGATCGCCGTGAGTGCGGCGATGCGCGCGGACATCCTGCGCAGCTACCCCGCCATCGACCCGGCGCGGGTGCGGATGGTGCACAACGGCATCGACACCCATGACTGGGCCCCGGTGCACGCGCCCCGGCGGGTCCGTGAGCTCGGCGTCGACCCCAACCGTCCGAGCGTGATCTTCGTCGGCAGGATCACGCGTCAGAAGGGCCTCCCGCTGTTCCTGCGTGCGGCGGCCGAGCTGCCTCCGGAGGTGCAGCTGGTGCTGTGCGCAGGCGCGCCCGACACCCCCGAGATCGAGGCCGAGGTGCAGGGGCTGGTCGACGGCCTGGCCGCCGAGCGCGAAGGCGTCGTGTGGATTCGCGAGATGCTGCCGCGGGCCGACGTGGTCACGTTGCTCACCGCCGCCACCGTGTTCGCGTGTCCCTCCATCTACGAGCCCCTCGGCATCGTCAACCTCGAGGCGATGGCCTGCGAGACGGCTGTGGTGGCCACCGCGACCGGCGGCATCCCCGAGGTGGTCGTCGACGGCGAGACCGGTTGGCTGGTCCCGATCGAGCAGGCCGACGACGGCACCGGAACGCCGCTCGACCCCGACCAGTACGTCGCCGACTTCGCCGCTGCGCTCGTGGAGGCCGTCGACGACTCCGAGCGCGCACGCGAGCGCGGCCTGGCAGGCAGAGCGCGAGCCCAGGAGCACTTCAGCTGGTCGGCGATCGCGCAACAGACGCTGGACGTCTACCGTTCGGTGCTCTGAGCTCACCGGAGTCGACTGGCCGGCGTCTTGACGACCGGCAGCCCGCAGGAGCACCGTCGAGTGACCAATCGTCCTCGACAGGTGGAGTCAGGTGCAGGATCGCAGCGCCCTCGGACCGGCTGACGTCACCGACGAGCAGCTCCAGGTGATGGTCGCGGAGCTGCTCGGCACGCCCGCGCACGCGACCTCCGTGCTCGACTGCGTCGTCGAGCCGGTCGAGTACTCCCAGCCGTCCATCACCACGGCGGGTCGCTACTGGGTGCGCGGCACGGCCGAGTCCGAGGACTACCTGATGCCGTTCGAGCTCTTCGTCAAGCACGTGCAGTCGTGGACGCGGTCCCCGATGTTCGACCTGGTGCCGCCGGAGTTCCAGCCGTCGGCAGCGGCCAGCGTCCCGTGGCGCACCGAGCCGCTCGTCTATCGCTCGGATCTGCGCACCCGGCTGCCGGACGGGCTGCGCATGCCCCGCGCACTGGGGGTCTTCGACCTCGACGAGCTGTCCGCCAGCATGTGGCTCGAGGTGATCCACACCGCGACCGCCACCGCGTGGGACACCGCGTGCTACGCCCGGGCGGCGTACCTCCTGGGCCGGCTGGCCGGCAGCGCCTCCGTGCGCGAGCTGGCCAAGGTCGGTGCCCATGACTTCGGCGTGCGGGACTACCTGACCGGGAGACTCGAGCTGCAGGTGCTGCGGATGCTGCGGGATCCGCGGGTCTGGGAGCACCCCCTGGTCGCGGGATCCTTCGACCACGAGCTGCGCGCCCGGCTGGAGGACGCTGCCGACCGCGCGGCGGACCTGACCGAGGAGCTGGTGGCGTTCCCGATGATGACCAGCCACGGGGACGCGTGCCCGAACAACCTGCTCCTGCCGGCGCACGGCGACGGGTTCGTCCTGATCGACTTCGGGTTCTGGACCCTGCAGCCGGTCGGCTTCGACCTGGCACAGCTGCTGGTCGGCGACGCGCAGCTGGGGCTGTCGTCCGCGTCCGGGCTGGCGGAGCTCGAGGGCGTGATCCTGCCCGCCTACCTGGAGGGCCTCGGCGCGGAGGGCCACGAGCTGCCACTGGCGACGGTACGCCGCGCGCACGCGGTGCAGCTGCTGCTCTTCACCGGGCTGTCCGCGCTGCCCGTCGAGCTCCTGGACGAGCCGATCACCGACGGGCTGGTCGCGTTGGCCCGGGAGCGCGCCACGATCACCCGGTTCAGCCTGGACCTCCTCGACGCCACCGCCTGAGCCGCAAGCCGGTGGTCGGGATCGGCCGTGCCCGGGACGGGGTCAGGTCGCGGCGTCGACTCCCTCGATCCGCTTGGCACGATCGCCCTCGGAGTGGTCCTCGTCGAGCATCGTGGTCTCGTCGAACGGGTCGTCGCCGGCCAGGACCTGGTCGAGCTGCTGCCGGTTGAGCGTCCCTGTCCAGTGCGCGACCAGCACCGTGGCCACGGAGTTCCCGGCGAAGTTGGTCAGAGCCCGAGCCTCGGACATGAACCGGTCGATACCGACGATCAGCCCCACGCCGTCGAGCAGGTCGGGGCGGTGCGAGGCGAGGCCCCCGGCGAGCGTGGCCAGTCCGGCACCGGTCACACCGGCCGCCCCCTTGGAGGCGATCACCATGAACAGCAGCAGGGACACCTGCTCGCCGATGGCCAGTGGCTTGCCCATGGCGTCGGCGATGAAGATCGAGGCCATCGTGAGGTAGATCGCGGTGCCGTCGAGGTTGAACGAGTAGCCCGTCGGGACCACGACGCCGACCGTCGTCCTGTCCACGCCGGCGTGCTCCATCTTGGCGATCAACCTGGGCAGTGCCGACTCGGAGGACGAGGTGGACAGGATCAGCAGGAACTCGCGTGCCAGGTAGCGGAACAGGCTCCACACGTTCACGCCGGTGACCAGCCTGAGCAGGGTGCCGAGCACCACGAAGATGAAGATCACGCAGGTGAGGTAGAACGCCAGCATGATCACGGCCAGGCTCTTCAGTGCGTCGACCCCGGTCTCCCCCACCACGGCTGCGATCGCACCGAAGGCTCCGACCGGCGCGGCCCACATGATCATCGCCAGCACCCGGAACACCAGCCGCTGCAGGTGACCGATCCCGACCAGGATCGGCTCGCCGGCACGACCCATCATCTGCAGGGCGAAGCCGACGAGCAGCGCCACGAGGAGCGTCTGGAGGACCTCTCCCGACGTGAGCGCCGAGAACAGCGAGTCCGGCACGATGCCGAGGATGAAGTCCGTGGTGGACCCGGCCCCGGCTGCCTGGGCGGCGCCCTCCTTGGCGACGTCGTCGGAGAGGTTCAGACCCTTGCCGGGCTCGATCAGGTTGCCCACGCCCAGCCCGATGCCCAGGGCGACCGTCGACATCAGCAGGAAGTAGCCCAGCGCGAGGCCCCCGACCTTGCCGACGCTGGCCGCGCTGCGCACCGAGCCGACACCGAGCACGAGCGTGCAGAAGATGACCGGCTGGATCATCATCTTGATCAACGCCACGAACGCCTTGCCGATCCAGCCGAGCTGAGCGGCGAGCTCCGGAGCGAGGAAGCCGACCACGATGCCGAGAGCGACGGCGATGATGACTGCCACGTAGAGGTAGTGGGTGCGGTCCCTGCGGGATCTCGCCGGGCGTGCAGACGCGTCGGAGCTCGTGCTCATGGGAGGACCTTCCGAGATGGGCTTGCCGGGTCTGGCGGACCATGCCCGGGGGCACGGACCGCGAAACAAGCCCGGCGTCAGCTCAGGACGAGACCCGGGTAGAGCGGGTGCTTGTCGAGCAGCTCGCCGGCCTGCGCGTGCACGCGCTCGGCGACGCCGTCCTTCGTGGCGTACGTCGCCTTCGACGGCGCACCGGCCTTGTTGGTGCCGGCGCTGGTGTTGGACAGCACCTCGACCACCAGCTCTGCGACCTTGTCGAACTCGTCCTTGCCGAAGCCCCGCGTGGTGAGCGCCGGGGTGCCGAAGCGGATGCCGCTGGTGTACCAGGCGCCGTTGGGATCACGCGGGACCGAGTTGCGGTTGGTCACGACGCCGGCGTCGAGCAGCGCCGACTCGGCCTGTCGTCCGGAGAGGCCGTAGGAGGACACGTCCAGCAGCACGATGTGGTTGTCCGTGCCGCCCGTGACCAGGGACGCTCCCCGGGAGAGGAACCCGTCCGCCAGCGACTTCGCGTTGTCGGCGATGCTCTGCGCGTAGGCCTGGAACGCGGGCTGGCGGGCCTCGGCCAGCGCGACGGCCTTCGCGGCCATCACGTGCGATAGCGGGCCACCCAGCACCATCGGGCAGCCACGGTCGACGTCCGCGGCGAACTCCTCCTGCGCCAGCACGAGGCCACCGCGCGGTCCGCGCAGCGACTTGTGGGTGGTCGTCGTCGTGACGTGCGCGAACGGGACCGGGTCCTCCTCGCCGGTGAAGACCTTCCCGGCCACCAGACCGGCGAAGTGCGCCATGTCCACCATCAGCACTGCGCCCACCTCGTCAGCGATCTCGCGCATCTTGGCGAAGTTCACGCGGCGGGGGTAGGCGGAGTAGCCCGCGACCAGCACGAGCGGCTTGAACTCGCGGGCCTTGGCGGCCACGGCGTCGTAGTCGAGCAGCCCGGTCTCGGGGTCGGTGCCGTACTGCTGCTGGTGGAACATCTTGCCGCTGATGTTGGGCCGGAATCCGTGCGTCAGGTGGCCGCCTGCGTCCAGGGACATGCCGAGCAGGCGCTGGTTGCCGAGCTCGTGCCGGACGGTCTCCCAGTCGGCCTCCGAGAGCTCGCTCACGTTCTTCGCCTGGAACTTCGCCAGCGCGGGCGTCTCGACGCGGTTCGCCAGGATCGACCAGTAGGCCACCAGGTTGGCGTCGATGCCGGAGTGCGGCTGCACGTAGGCATACGGCGCGCCGAACAGCTCACGAGCGTGCTCGGCGGCCAGCGCCTCCACGGTGTCGACGTTCTGGCAGGCCGCGTAGAAGCGGTGGCCGACCGTCCCCTCGGCGTACTTGTCGCTGAACCAGGTGCCCATCGTCAGCAGCACGGCCGGCGAGGCGTAGTTCTCGGAGGCGATCAGCTTGAGCGAGCTCCGTTGGTCGGCGAGCTCCTGCCGTGTGGCCTGCGCCACACGGGGCTCGATCGCGGCGATCACCTCGAGCACGGCGTCATAGGCCGTGGACACGGTCTTGGCGAGGGCCTCCGACCCGCCATCCACGCCTGCAGGGACCGATCCGGGGGTCGTCACATCGCTCATGGCCACACCCTAGGGGACCCCGTCAATGGGGTGCCGGCGGCGGCCAGCGCCATCCACATTCCGGACAGCCGTCTCACCCCATGAGATTTGCGTTTGTGGAACGGGTGTCCGGAACCTGAGACTCATCGCATGATCAGCTCTGCAACGTCGACCTGGCTCGTGGCACGGCGCCACGTGGACCTCGGTCGTACGCGCAGCGCGATGTGTCCTCGACGGCCCTGAACCTTCTCGGTTTTCCCGCCGCCTGGCTGAGCTGCACGTCCCGACACCGTTGTCGCGTGACGTCGTCCGGCCCCTGAACCCAGGACCAGTGACTGATGAGCATCGCACCCCCTTCGCCCGGCACCACCACTTCCCCGTCGCCCCGTAGCGCCCCGACCGAGGGCGCCACCGGTCGCTCCGGCCGCCCGCGCCCCAAGCGCGGCGAGGGCCAGTGGGCCCTCGGCTACAGCGAGCCCCTGAACAAGAACGAGCAGTCCAAGAAGGACGACAACCCGCTCAACGTCCGCGCCCGGATCATCAACATCTACTCCAAGCGCGGCTTCGCCTCGATCGATCCCGCCGACCTGCGCGGCCGGTTCCGGTGGATGGGCCTCTACACGCAGCGGGCATCCGGCTTCGACGGCGGCAAGACGGCAACGGTCGCCGAGGAGGAGCTGGACGCCGAGTTCTTCATGCTGCGGGTCCGCAGCGACGGCGCCCTGCTCGGCCCCGACCAGCTGCGCACCCTCGGCGGCATCTCGACCGACTTCGCGCGAGGCACGGCTGACGTCACCGACCGGCAGAACATCCAGTACCACTGGATCGAGGTCGAGAACGTGCCCGAGATCTGGGACCGTCTCGATGCCGTCGGGATGTCGAGCGTGGAGGCCTGCGGCGACTCCCCCCGCCCGTTCCTCGGCTCGCCGGTTGCGGGAGTGGCCGCCGACGAGATCATCGACGCGACCCCGGCGCTCGAGGAGATCAAGCGACGGTTCATCGGGGATCCGGCGTACTCCAACCTCCCGCGGAAGTTCAAGACCTCGGCCAGCGGCCACCCGAGCCTCGACTGCGTGCCGTCGGTCAACGACGTCTCGTTCGTCGGCACGGTGCACCCCGAGCACGGCCCCGGGTTCGACCTCTGGGTCGGGGGCGGCCTGTCCACCAACCCCATGCTGGCTCAGAAGCTCGGCGTCTGGATCCCGCTGGAGGAGGTGGCCGATGCGTGGGAGGCCGTGATCTCCGTCTTCCGTGACTACGGCTACCGCCGCCTGCGCTCCCGTGCTCGGTTGAAGTTCCTCGTCGCCGACTGGGGCGTGGAGAGGTTCCGCGAGGTGCTGGAGCAGGAGTACCTCCACCGCAGGCTCGTCGACGGCCCCTCCCCCGAGGCGACGTCGGACGGTGGCGACCACATCGGCGTGCACCGGCAGAAGGACGGCCGGTTCTACCTCGGCGTCGCCCCCGTGGCCGGCCGCATCAACGGTGCCACGCTGACCTCGCTGGGCGACGTCGTCGAGAAGTACGGCGCCCTTGGCGCCAGGTTCACCGCCCAGCAGAAGATCGTCGTGCTCGGCGTCGAGGAGGCGCAGATCGAGGCGATGGTCGCCGATCTGGACGCGATCGGCCTGCAGGCCCGACCGTCGAGCTGGCGTCGCTCGACGATGGCCTGCACCGGCATCGAGTTCTGCAAGCTGGCGATCGTGGACACCAAGGAACGGGCGATCTCGCTCGTCGGCGAGCTGGAGAAGCGCTTCCCCGACCTCGAGACACCGATCAGCGTCAACGTCAACGGCTGCCCGAACGCCTGCGCGCGCACCCAGGTCGCCGACATCGGGCTCAAGGGCCAGCTGGTCCTCGACGACCAGGGCGAGCAGGTCGAGGGCTTCCAGGTGCACCTGGGCGGCAGCCTGGGGCTCACCACCGCCTTCGGCAAGAAGCTGCGTGCCCACAAGGTCACCAGCGTCGGGCTCGACGACTACATCACCACCGTGGTGACCAACTTCCTGGCCGACCGCGAGGGCGACGAGAGCTTCGCCGCGTGGGCCGTCCGGGCCGACGAGATCCTGCTCCGTGGCGAGAAGGTGCTCTGAGATGTCCGGACGCGCCGTGCCCTTCCAGTGCCCCTACTGCGGTGACGAGGACCTCCGTCCGCACGAGACGGAGGCGGCCGACGGAAGCACCGAGTCGAAGCACGGCGCCTGGGAGTGCCGGGCCTGCCTGCGCGCCTTCCGGTTGTCGATGATCGCTCAGCTGCGGTCGCCGACCAGCACGACTCCGGCTCCGGCCCACGACAGCGGGGCCCAGCGGTGACCGCGCCCACGACCCTCGCTGCGCGCGCTCGCCGTGGCTCGGACACGCTCGGTCGCAGCACCGACGAGCTCCGCGAGATCGTGTCTCACGTCGGCGCCGAGCTCGAGCTGGCCCCGGCCGAGGACATCATCGAGTGGGCCGTGGCGACCTTCGGAGCTCGGTTCTGCGTGACCTCCTCGATGAGCGACGGGGTGCTCTCGCACCTGGCCTCGAAGGTGGCTCCCGGGATCTCCGTGGTCTTCCTCGACACCGGCTACCACTTCCCCGAGACCATCGGCACCCGCGACGCGGTGGAGGCGACGCTGCCCGTCACGCTGCTCAACCTGACACCGGTGCAGACCGTGGCCGAGCAGGATGCGGCGTACGGCAAGGACCTGTTCCTGCGTGACCCCGACCTCTGCTGCGCCCTGCGCAAGGTGCAGCCCCTGGCCGCCGGCCTGGCGGAGTACGACGCCTGGGCGACCGGCCTGCGTCGGGCCGAGACCCACAACCGGGTGATCGCCCCGGTCGTCGGCTGGGACGAGAAGAAGCAGAAGGTCAAGGTCTCGCCGCTCGCCCGCTGGTCGGACGAGGACGTGGAGACCTACATCGACGAGCACGGGATCCTCGTGAACCCGCTGCAGTACGACGGCTACCCGTCGATCGGCTGCTTCCCGTGCACCAAGCGGGTCGCGCCCGGTGAGGACCCGCGCAGCGGTCGCTGGTCCGGCAGGAACAAGACCGAGTGCGGCATCCACCAATGAACCCACCCATGAACCCACCCATGCACCGGGTCACCACCATCGCCGAGGGCCACCCCGTCAACGAAGACGGAGCCCGGAGCACGAGCTCGAAGGGAGACGGATCTTCATGACCGCTCCAGCGCTGATCACCCTCGCCCACGGCAGCCGCGACCCACGTTCGGCCGCCACCATCAAGGCGCTCGTCGCCGAGACCCGCAAGATGCGCCCTGACCTGCGCATCGAGCCGGCCTTCCTCGAGCTGTCCAAGCCCGAGTTCGGCAAGGTCGTCGACCGGCTCGTCCGCGCCGGGTTCGACGAGATCGTCGTCGTACCCCTGCTGCTCAACAACGCCTACCACGCCCAGGTCGACGTCCCCCGAGCCGCGGCACTCGCCTCCGAGCGCCACCCCGGCCTGCAGATCCGTGTCTCCGGGATCCTGGGACTCGAGCCCAGCTTCCTCGACGTCCTGGACCGGCGCCTGCGCGAGGCCCTGCGCGACGCACGGGTGCGCGAGCTGGACGCATTGGTGCTGGCCGCGGCCGGCTCCTCCAACGCTCTCGCCAACCAGGCAGTGGCCCGCCTCGCCCGGGTGTGGGGCGCCCGGCACAGGCTGCCGGTCACCGCGGCGTTCGCGTCGGCGGCTCCCCCCGCCACCGGTGAGGCCGTCCGCGCCTTCCGCGCCGAGGGCCGTCGGCACGTGGCCGTCGCCTCCTTGTTCCTGGCACCGGGGCTGCTGCCCGACCGGGCTGCCGAGCTGGCCGTCGAGGCCGGTGCGGTCGCAGTCTCGGCCCCGCTGGGCTGCGACCCCGAGCTCGCCAGGACCATTCTCGCGCGCTACGCCGTGGGCGCCGTCGAGCTGGTCCCCGTCTGACCCGATTCGCCGAGACGTCGCAGATGAACAACGACAGGCCGCCGAGACGTCGCAGATGAACAACAACAGGCCGCCGAGACGTCGCAGATGAACAACGCGGGTGTTCATCTGCGACGTGTCGGCGCGTTCTGCGTGTTCATCTGCGACGTGTCGGCGCCTTCTGCGTGTTCATCTGCGACGTGTCGGCGTGCTTTGCGTGTTCATCTGCGACGTGTCGGCGGGGTTCTAGGGCGTCTCGCGGAGGAAGGTGCGGTAGCTCTCGATGCGTTCGTCCACGCCGAGCAGGCAGCAGCTGGCGCAGGTCTCGGCCTCGGCGGAGGTGTAGTAGAGGCAGCAGGTGTTGCGGAGGTAGAAGAGTCCCTCGCGCTCGCCCTCGCGCAGGCGGACCACGTCGCCCAGCTTCTCCAGGCCGCAGTCCGACGCGGCCAGGAAACGCTGCCAGGCCCGCTCGATCCCGTCCACGTCACCCTTTCTGCTCGCGATCGTGAACGCCGCCGAGCATCCTTGGGCGACGCCCCCGAGCAGCTGTCGCCGCGAGGCGCGGGTGCGACGGTGCATCGCCTCGGTCAGCGGGAGCAGGTGCTCGTCGAGCACCCACGAGACCAGGGTGTCCACCGAGGCGTCCACGACCCGCGGCTCCCGCAACCCCACGGACTCGAAGCCGTGGTGGTCGGAGAGCCGCACCGCGACGTTGCCGGGACGTACGTCGATGACGCCCTCGTCCAGAGCCCAGGCCAGCAGCGCCGAGACGGTGACGGTGCCCGCGTAGACCGCGATCACGGTCAGGGCGGTGGCGTGGTCGGACACCTGTCCGCTGGCCACCCGCTCGGCCTCCAGGACCCGCCCCAGCTCCTCGGAGTCCGCATCCAGCAACCGGTCGCACGCGATCCAGTCCAGGGCGGGGTCGAGACCCTGCTCGAGCCGGAACCGCTCGCCGTAGGACTCCAGCCGGGTGAAGAGGTCGCGCATCCTCAGCTCACCAACGCGCGCAGGAGGCGTGCGAGCTCGGCCGCGGGGTCGTCGGTGAGACCGCCGTGCACCGGCCCAGGTTGTACGACGGTGCTGCGCGGCGCCCGCAGGAAGCCGAAGCGCGTGCTCTGGTCGTCCCGCCCCTCTCGGGTGCCGTAGGCCGTCGCCCGCGACCCGACGCCGAAGTCGATGTGCGCCTCCCCACGGCAGACCTGCTCCACCGCCGCGAGCGCGTGCCGCACGGCCTCGACGTCGACGTCGGGGTGCAGGGCGCGCAGCCGGGCCTCGTCGAGCGCGAACGCCGAGCCGAGGAAGTCCTCGGCGTGGCAGTAGAGCACCACCCCGACGTTGACGAACTCCTCGCGGTCCACGCGGGGGACGCACCGCAGCGCGACGTACTGGTAGCCCTTCACGCCACCTCCCCCGTCGTCGGCAGCCAGACACTCGGGGCGGCGAGCCGCGCCAGCAGGTGCGCGGAGTAGCGGGCCCGCACCGCGTCGGGGGTCTCGACACCGGGTGCCGGCTCGAGCCACTCGTCGGGGACCTCGGCGAGCACATGCTCGAGCGCCGCGGGGGTGACCCGCGCGGCGAGCTCGTCGTGCTGGGCCGCGGCCTCGGCTGCGTAGTGCCGCAGGATGTGCTCGCTCAGGTCGTAGGCCTGACCGGCGAACCGCTCAGGGGTGCCCGCGCCGCCGGGCCAGGCGTGGTGGAAGTAGAGCGCGGCGCCGTGGTCGATGGCGAACAGCGCCCCCCGCCAGACGAGCAGGTTGGGGTTGCGCCAGGAGCGGTCGACGTTGGCGCACAGCGAGTCCAGCCACAGGATCCGGCCCGCGAGCTCACGGTCGGGCTCGAGCCCGCTGTCGTAGCCGAACGCACCCGGGAGCAGGTCCACGCCGAGGTTCAGGCCCAGGCTGGCGTTGAGCAGGTCCTGCACCTCCTCGTCGGCCTCGTAGCGGCCGATCTCGGCCGCGAGATCGACCCCGACCAGGTCCGGCACCGGCACGTCGACCAGCCGCGCCACGCCCGCGACGACCACTTCGGCCACCAGCACCCGCACGCCCTGGCCGGCGCCGCGGAACTTGCAGACGTAGGTGCCGAGGTCGTCGGCCTCGATCACCCCGGGCAGCGAACCACCTTCGCGCAGCGGGGTGACGTAGCGGGTGGCGCGCACCGTCCTCAACTGCGGGGACCCGACTCGTCCAGCCGTGCGCGCTGCTCCGCCACGTCGTACGACGGCTCGGGCCAGTCAAGGTGCATGCCGCGCAGGGCCTCGGCGAGCAGCTGTCCGACCGCCCAGTTGCGATACCACTTGTGGTCGCTGGGGATGACGTACCAGGGGGCAGCCTCGGTGTTGCAGCGCTCCAGCGCGACCTCGTAGGCCCGCTCGTAGTCGCGCCAGTGGCGGCGCTCGTCGATGTCGCCTGGTTTGAACTTCCACTGCTTGTCCGGCTCGTCGAGGCGCGCGCGCAACCGCTCCGCCTGCATGTCCGCGGAGACGTGCAGCATGCACTTGATCACGACGGTGCCGGAGTCCACGAGCGCCTTCTCGAACTCGTTGATCGCCTCATAGCGGCGCTCGACCTCGGCCGCGTCGACCAGCTCGTGCACCTTGACGACCAGCACGTCCTCGTAGTGAGAGCGGTCGAAGACCCCGATCATGCCGGCGTCCGGGAGCGCCTTCTCGATGCGCCACAGGAAGTCGTGGGACAGCTCCTCCTCGGTCGGCTTCTTGAACGACGTCAGCCGGAACCCGTTGGGGCTGAACAACCCCAACGCGTGGTCGACGACACCGCCCTTGCCGGAGGTGTCCATGCCCTGGAGGACGAGCAGCAGCCGCCGGGAGCCGCCGGTGTAGGCGTCGGCGTACATCCGCTCCTGCAGGTCGGCGAGCTCCTCGCCGAGGTCGCTGAGCGCCTTGACGGCCTGCTTCTTCGTTCCGTCGAAGGCGGAGGTGTCCGCGGCGTCGAGGTCCGAGAGCGAGACCGGGCCCCGGGGCAGCCTGAGCTGGTCGGTGACGGTGTAGGTCATGGGCCGAGCATGTCGCATCACGGGGGACGAGGTGAAGTCGGTGTCCCTGGTGCTGGCTGCGGCAACCACGCCCGTCTACGGTCGAGCCATGGATCTCCCCGTGATGCCGCCCGTGCAACCGATGCTCGCCAAGGCGGTGAAGGGGATCCCGGACCCCGCGAAGTTCGACGGCGGCCTGAGCTTCGAGCCGAAGTGGGATGGTTTCAGGTGCCTCGTCTTCAAGGACGGTGACGAGGTCGAGCTGACCTCGCGCAACACCAAGCCACTGACCCGCTACTTCCCCGAGGTGGTGGCCGCCATGCGCGAGCAGCTTCCTGCCCGGTGCGTGCTCGACGGCGAGCTGTTCGTGGCGATCGGGTCGCGCCTCGAGTTCGAGGTCCTCCAGGAGCGGATCCACCCGGCAGACTCGCGGGTGACGATGCTGGCGGAGAAGACACCGGCCTCCTTCGTGGCCTTCGACATGCTGGCGTCCGGTGACGACTCCCTGGTCCACCGGCCTTTCTCGGAGCGGCGAGCCAGGATGGAGGCCGAGCTGGGTGGGCTGACCGGGCCGACGTACCTCACTCGCACCACGACGGACGTCGACGAGGCGCAGTCGTGGTTCGAGGAGTTCGAGGGGGCCGGGCTGGACGGCGTGATCGCCAAGCCGCTCGCTGCGACCTACCAGCCCAACGCGCGCACGATGCTCAAGATCAAGCACGAGCGGACCGCCGACGTGGTCGTCGCGGGCTACCGGCTGCACAAGACCTCGACCCAGGAGAAGCCGCTGCTGGGCTCGATGCTGCTCGGGCTCTACGCCGACGGGAAGCTCCAGCACGTCGGCGTCTCGGCGTCGTTCACGGCTGCGCGACGTGCCGAGCTGCTCGAGGAGCTGAAGCCGCTCGAGTGCGACATCACCGAGCACCCCTGGGGCAGCTGGATGGAGGGCGCGCAGGAGTGGGCGATCGCCAATCCCGACCGGGTGCCCGGCACCCAGAGCCGCTGGAGCGCCGGCAAGGACCTGTCCTTCACACCGTTGCGGCCCGAGCTTGTCCTCGAGGTGAAGTACGACGCGATGGAGGGCCGCCGGTTCCGGCACACGGCACATTTCAAGCGCTGGCGACCCGACCGGGACCCGGAGTCGTGCGGATACGAGCAACTGGAGCAGCCGGTCAGCTATGACCTCACTAAAGTGTTGGGTATGAACCCCTCCGGAGGTGTGTGATGAGTGAGTACGACGTCATCCTGCTCGTCGAGCAGCCGTTCACAGCCACAGATGCACTGAACGTGCGCAGCCTGCACGAGGAGATCGAGGAGACAGTTCGCTACCACGTGCTGCTGCCCGTGGAGGACGCCTCCTCGCGGGTGGAGACCGCGATGGGATCCCTGGCGACCGGCGAGGTGCTCGCCACCCCGGCCGTCGCGGTGGGCGACGCGGACTTCGAGGGGCTGCGTCGGGAGCTGCTGGACCACTGCCGCGCGGGGGTGGACGCCACCGTGCAGGCGATCGAGGCAGCCGGGGGCCAGGCCGTCGGCGAGCCGGTCACGAACGACCCGATCACCGCCCTGGTGGACAAGGTCAAGGAGGTCGACGCCCGCGAGGTGATCATCCTGACGCGACCGCACGTCATCAGCGAGTTCTTCCACGTCGACTGGACCTCGCGCGCCCGTCGCAAGCTCGGGGTCCCCGTCCTCCACCTGCTGGAGCACGAGAACTTCGACGAGCAGGCCGGCGAGGGCGAAGGGATCTCCGGGTTCTGACGTGGCCCTCTTCTCACGACGCTCCGGCCACGGAGCAGACGCGACCGTGGCTGCCTTCTGGCAGTGGTGGACCGACCAAGGACGGGCCGCGGCGGAACGAAGCATCGACGGGACCGACCCCGCACGCTTCACCACCGCGATGGCGGCTCAGGTGCAGCAGCTCGGCGAGCTCGGCTGGGAGCTCGCACCCGGGGAGACCTCCGAGCACGTCCTGGTGATCACCGCCGAGGGCGATCCGGCGTTGCGCGCGACGGCGCGCAGACTCATCCTGGCCGCCCCCGCTGCCGACGAGCAGTGGGCCTTCCTGGACACGCGTCCCCCGATGAAGGACCCCGAGACCGCAGTCCTGGACGCTGCCGGGAAGCCCGGCATCGACCTCGGCCGGGTCTCCGTCGCCGCGCGCATGGTCGACGGTCGCCTCGACGTCCAGGTCCACCACCCGGTCTTCGCCGAACTGCCGGCCGAGGCGCGCACCCAGGTCACCTTCCTCGCCCTCGATGCCGCGCTCGGCGAGGTCGACACCGAGCTCTGGCTCGGCGAGGTGGTGCCGGTCGAGTTCCCGCCGCTGGACGGTTTCGGCCTGCGCGCGCTGCGGTCCGCCGTACACGACCTCAAGGAGCAGCGCCTCGACGCAGACGGCCGACCCCGCTGGCTGATGCTGCGCGGCGAGACCCCCGAGGGACCGCTGCTGGCGATGGCCCAGTCGCCGCTGCACCCGCTCACGGCGCCGCACCTCGACACCTACGTGTCCCTCTCGCTCCCCTATGCCCACCGCACCGCTGACGGCCTGCCCGACGGCCCGTCCCTGGAGTCGCTGCGCGGCTTCGAGGACCACCTCGAGGGCGCCCTCGGGCTGCGGGGCCGGGTGGTGGCGCACCTGAGCCACGCCGGCGTCCGCACGCTGCACCTCTACGTCGACTCCACCGCCGACCTGCTGCCCACGCTCAAGACGGCCGCGAAGGCGTGGGACGAGGGCAAGGCCAGCGTGCACGACATGCACGACCCGGGCTGGGCTGCGGTCAGCCACCTGCAGGGCTGAGGGCCGTTCATCCGCGGTTCATCCGGGAGCCGTCGGCCGGCTCCGTGGAGCACACCGCCGGGTCGTCCTGTCCCGCGACGGTCGAGGTGTCCACCCCCTCACCCATCGGGAGTCCCCATGCCCAGGACCCGTCTGGCGCTTGCCGCCGTCCTGTCCCTGACCCTGCTCGGCGCCGGATCTGCACTGGCCGCCTCCCGCGGCCCCGACGGCGGTGGTGGCGGTCGCCTGTCGTCGTACGCCGAGTCGTTCCGGCAGGTTGACCGCACCACCGGCTGGCAGCTGACTCGCCGGACGCGCCTCGACTTCCCGACCTACCACCCGCAGGGCTTCGCCCTCGTCGGCGACCGGATCTTCATGTCAGCCGTCGAGGTCACGGAGCCGCCGGTGAAGTACCCGTCGCCGCGGGACGGCTCCGACCGCAGCACCGGCCGGGGCGTCGGTCACCTGATCGTGATGACCCGTGAGGGCGAGCTGGTCGAGGACGTCCGTCTCGGCGAGGGCTCGGTCTACCACCCCGGCGGGATCGACTACGACGGCCACGACGTCTGGGTCCCGGTCGCGGAGTACCGGCCGCACAGCCGGTCGATCGTCTACCGCGTGGACCCCTCGACGCTGGTCGCGACCGAGGCCTTCCGGCACGCAGACCATGTCGGGGGCGTGGTCCGGGACCGGCGGACCGGCCGCGTGCACGGGGTCAGCTGGGGATCGCGGAGCCTGTTCACCTGGCGCCCCGACGGCCGGCTCGTCGCGAGCGCGGCCAACCCCGACCACGTGCTCGACTACCAGGACTGTGCCTACTCCGGCGCGGGGACGCAGCTGTGCAGCGGCATCACCGGTCTCGCCTCGCCGACCGGGATCCCCTACGAGCTCGGCGGTCTCGCCCTGACCAGCCTCACGGACGATCGCGTGCTGCACGAGGTGCCGGTGCCCCTGTTCTCCGCGGCCGGGCACGTGATCACCCGCAACCCGGTCGCGCTGGAGCAGGCCCGCGGCACCCTGCGGATGTTCGCCGCCCCGGACGACGGCAACGAGGGTCTCGGCACCGAGCTGCTGGTCTACGAGACCACCGTCGGCCGCTGACTCGGCAGCGTCAGTCCTCGATGCGCTCGCCCTGCTCGTTCCAGTGCGCGGCGACCTTCTTCGAGGGCTGCACCCTCGGCGGCTCCCCCGGCATCTTCGGGTAGTCGGGCGGGTAGTTGGCCTCGCCCTCGCCGGACGCCTCGTAGAGCGCGAGCAGCGGCTCGAGGGAGTGGGCGACCTCGTCGATACCGGCCCACGGGTCTCCGACCGCCATCCGCTCCGGGACCGTGAACAGGTTGAACACGCGAGGGTCGGTCACCTCGGCCAGCTCGTCCCAGGTGACCGGGGTGGAGACGGTGGCGCCCGCCTGCGGACGCAGGGAGTACGCCGAGGCGATGGTGCGGTCGCGCGAGTTCTGGTTGAAGTCGACGAAGATCCGCTCGCCGCGCTCCTCCTTCCACCACTTGGTGGTCACGCCGGCGTCGCGCTTCTCCAGCTCACGCCCGAACCCGATTGCCGCGTGCCGGACGTCGACGAAGTCCCAGCGCGGCTCGATCCGGACGTAGATGTGCACTCCCCTGTTGCCGCTGGTCTTGGCGTAGCCCGTGATGCCGTGCTCCTCGAGCAGCTCACGCGCCAGCCCGGCGACCCGGACCGCGTCGGTGAAGGTCGTTCCGGGCTGCGGGTCGAGGTCGATGCGCAGCTCGTCGGGGTGGTCGTTGTCGCTGCTGCGGGTCGGCCAGGGGTGGAAGGTGATCGTGCCCATCTGCGCGCACCACGCGACGGTGGCCAGGTTGGTGACGCAGACCTCGTCGGCCGGTCGACCGCTCGGGAACACCACCCGGGTCGTCTCGACGTACTCCGGGGCGCCCTTGGGCACCCGTTTGCTGTAGAACGCGTCGCTCTTGTCGCCGCGCCCGGTGGCGAGCTTGATGCCTTCGTGCACCCCGCTCGTCCACCGCTCCAGCGCCACCGGGCGGTCCCGCAGGGCGCGCATGATCCCGTCGGCGACACTGAGGTAGTACTCCACGACCTGGAGCTTGCTGACCTCGGCCGTGATCTCCGTGGCGGGGTAGATCACCCGGTCCGGGCTGGAGACGCGCACGCTCTGCCCGTCGGCATCGACCGTGGTCGCTGGGGTGGCCATGAGGAGACCCTAGACGGCGACCCGGCGCCGGGCAGCCCCGCTGAGCGCCCCGACAGCCGACTCGAGTGGCCCCTTGCGGTGCGCCAGGGCGAAGAGGGCGCCGACGGCGAGGGCTGCCGCGATCTGCCCGGCGTACGTCGACGTGGTCTCGCCGTCCCAGAAGGTGGCTCGCAGCACCACATGGACCGTGTAGAGGGTCAGGGTCATCGCGCCGGCACCGAACAGCACCGCGGTCAGGGACGGGAGCAGCCGGCCCACCACCAGGCAGGCCGCGATCACCAGCAGCGCACTGCCGACCGTCTGTGCCAGGTCGAGCGGCGTGGCCGTGTGCGGTGCCCGGACGGCCAGCCACCACCAGGAGTCCGTGGGCGTGCTGCCGGGGAAGCCGGCGGCGAGCGACCGGTCCAGGTCCCCGAAGGTGCCGACCGACTCGGCCAGCTCGAGCTTCACACCGGGACGTCGGAGCAGGACGGCGGAGGTGAGGACCGACACGGTCACCAACGCGCCCCCCGCTGCGGCCAGCGCCACCGGAGCCCTCCGTCGCGTGAGGTCCGTCCGCCCCAGCGCCAGGCCGACCAGCAGATAGGTCAGCCACGGCACCGCCGGGTAGAACCCGGTGAAGGTCAGCTCCCCGAGAAGCCGGACCGGATCCTGCAGCATCCCGACGCTCGGGTTGTCGAACCCGCGCTCGGGCAGGACCCGTCGTACGGCCTGGGCGAGCACCGGGGAGAGCACCAGCCACCCCGCCGCGAGCGCGAACAGCCACCGGGCGCGCAGCACCAGGAACGGGATGCCCAGCAGGAACAGAGCGGCGTAGTAGGTGAGGATCACCGCGACCCCGGACTCGAGCTCCCCCAGCGCCAGCCCGATCGCGGCGATCACCACGGCGCGGACGGCGATCCCCACCGCAGCTGCGGCGAAGGCGCGCCCACGGACCGGTCGCGTCCGACCCGTCGTCAGCGCCAGGCTGACGCCCGCGAGGACCGCGAACAGGGCGGAGGCACGCCCGCCGGCAACCGACTGTGCCAGGGTGAGGTCACCCGTGCCGTACTCGAACTCCGGGAGGATGTGGACGGCCATCATCCCCGCGAGGGCGAAGAACCGGGCGAGGTCGATCCCGACGATGCGGCCCGACCGCCGGTAGTCCTCCACCCGGCGATCCTGACAGCCGAGCGGTCAGCCCGCGACGTCCTGGGCCGAGACCGCCGCGTTCGGCGAGAACACGGCGCGGCGGTCCTCGTCCTCCCGTGCGGGGCGGACGAACTCGAAACCGGAGGTCGTCACGAGAGCCCAGCTGTCCGGTCGGGACGCCTGGCCGAGGGCCGTGGCCGACCTGGCTCCCCACGACGCCAGGGCGGACCGGGCGCACGCGAGGTGTGCGGGAGGGAAGTGGAAGGCGTTCCGCGCTGCCTCGGCAGGACTGCCGAGCAACGCGATGGGACGAACGAGGCTCTCCCCGCACACGCCGCAGATCCGGCTCAGCGCGCACTGGGTGACCCTGCGCCGGTCCAGGCCCAGGTCGCCCCGACTCGCGAACGGCAGGTCCGGCGGCACCTGCGCTGCCGCGCCGCTCACGCGGAGGCCCGTGAGGTCCAGGCACCCGTCTCCTGGCGCCGGACCGGTCGCTCGTCATCGCGGCGCCGACCGCGCGGGACCTCGGGAGTGCCCGGGTAGTCGCGCCGGTCGGGGTCGGTGAGACGGTTCGGCAGCGACAGCTTCATGATCGTGCGCAGCGCCTGGCCGTACTGCCGGTGCAGCGGCCCGGTCGTGTAGGGGATGCCGTACTTCTCGCACAGCGGCCGCACCCGCTCGCTGATCTCGGCGTAGCGGTTGCTCGGCAGGTCGGGGAACAGGTGGTGCTCGATCTGGTAGCCGAGGTTGCCGGACATGACGTGCAGCAGCGGTCCGCCGGTGAAGTTCGCCGAGCCGAGCATCTGCCGGAGGTACCACTCCGCGCGGCTCTCGTCCTCCACCTCCTCCTCGGTGAAGTGCAGCGCTCCGTCCGGGAAGTGTCCGCAGAAGATGATCATGTAGGACCACAGGTTGCGCATCAGGTTCGCGGACGCGTTGGCCGCGGCGGTGTGCGCGAACGCCGGTCCGGTCAGCGCCGGGAAGAACAGGTAGTCCTTGCCGATCTGGCGGCGGATCTTGCGCCCGATCTGCCGCAGCTGCTTCTTCATCAGCTTCGGGTCCTTCTTGCCCGTGCGGATCGCCTCGAGGTCGAGGTCGTGCAGGGCGACGCCCCACTGGAACAGCGAGGCGAGCAGCGCGTTGTAGACGGGCTGCCCGAGGTTGGCCGGGTGCCACTTCTGCTCGCGCGCCATCCGCAGGACGCCGTACCCGATGTCGTTGTCGAAGCCGAGGACGTTGGTGAACTGGTGGTGCACGTAGTTGTGCGAGTGCTTCCACTGCTCGGCCGGCTGGGCGGTGTCCCACTCCCAGGTGCTGGAGTGGATCTCGGGATCGTTCATCCAGTCCCACTGCCCGTGCATCACGTTGTGCCCGATCTCCATGTTCTCCAGGATCTTGGCAACGCCGAGCATCGCGGCGCCGGCGACGAAGGCCGGCCGGTAGCGGCTCGCGAACAGCGTGACCCGCCCGGCAGCGGCAAGGCCGCGCTGGATCCGGATCATCCGGTTGATGTACGCCGCGTCGCTGTCCCCGCGCGACTCCTCGATGTCGGCGCGGATCGCGTCGAGCTCGCGGCCGAGCTCCTCCACCTCCTCCGTGGTGAGGTGGGTGTACTCCTTGACGTCGGCGATGGCCATGCGGGTTCCTCCGAGTGGATGTGTCGGGTGGGTCAGATGTCGAGTGATCAGATGTCGAGCGTGCAGTCGCCGGCTGCTGCCGTGACGCAGGTCTGGATGGGTTCGTTGGGGCCGGAGGTCTCGTCCCCGCTGCGCAGGTCGCGCACGGTGCCCTCGACGAGGGTGAGGGTGCAGGTGTGGCAGATCCCCATCCGGCAGCCGTAGGGCATGCCGACTCCGGCCTGCTCCCCTGCCTCCATCACGCTGGTGGCGCCGTCGGCCTCGATGGACTTGTTGGAGTTGCGGAACGTGATCGTGCCGCCCTCGGCACCGTTGCCGCCGAGCTCGAGGGTGAACCGCTCGAGGTGGAGGGCATCCTCGAGCCCGGCTTGTTCCCAGTGGTCCGCGGCGGCGTCGAGCATCGGCCCGGGACCGCAGGCCCACGTCTGCCGCTCCTGCCAGTCGGGGCAGATGCGGTCGAGGTCCTGCATCTCCAGGATGCCGTCGGAGTCGGTGTGGCGCTCGTGCAGCCGGAAGCCCGCGTGCTTCTCACCCAGCGCGACCAGCTCGTCGCGGAAGATCATCCGGTCTCGCGTCGGTGAGCTGTAGGCGAGGACGACGTCGGGCATGGTGCCGCGGCGGTCGAGCGTGCGGAGCATCGCCATCACCGGGGTGATGCCGCTGCCACCGACCAGGAACAGGATCTGCGGCGGTGGTGGGTCCGGCAGCACGAAGTCACCGCTCGGCGCCGCGAGCCGGATGATCGTGCCGGGGGCCAGGCCGGAGACCAGGTGCTCGGAGAGGAAGCCCTCGGGCATCGCTCGCACGGTGATCGCGATCGTGCGGCCCGCACGCTGTGGCACCGAGCTCACCGAGTAGGAGCGCCAGTGGAACTTGCCTTCGACCTGGATCCCGATGCCGACGTACTGACCGGGCTGGTGGTCGAAGCGCCAGCCCCAGCCGGGCCGGATCACGATCGTGGCGGCGTCCTCGGTCTCCGGGACCACCTCCTCGACCCGGCCGCGCAGCTCACGCGCGGTCCACAGCGGATTGATCAACGACAGGTAGTCGTCGGGGTGCAGCGGGGTGGTCAGTCGGGTGCCGACGCGGCGGGCCCGGTCCCAGGCGCCGCGCCGCCCCAGCACGTGGGCGACCTGTGTCGTGACGCTTCCTGCAACCATCCGTACCCGTCCTCGTGGTGTGCGCTCCCGAAAGCGTCAGTGAACAGGTGTTCACTGACTCGCGTCAACCCCCTGCCCACGAACCGACGCTTGAAGTGGTCACTACATTTGGGCCATGAGCTATGAGGTCACCAAGAGCGACGCCGAGTGGCGCGCGGAGCTTTCGCCCGAGGAGTTCCACGTGCTGCGCGAGGCCGGCACCGAGCGGCCGTTCGTCGGTGAGTACACCGACACCAAGACCACCGGTGTCTACAGCTGCCGTGCGTGCGACGCGGAGCTGTTCCGCTCCGACACCAAGTTCGACTCGCACTGCGGGTGGCCGTCCTTCTACGCGCCGCTGGCCGAGGAGCGCGTCGAGTACCTCGAGGACCGGTCCACCGGCAGCCTGCGCACCGAGGTCCGCTGCGCCAACTGCGGCTCGCACCTCGGACACGTCTTCGAGGGTGAGGGCTACGGCACCCCGACCGACCAGCGCTACTGCATCAACTCGGTGTCGATGAAGCTCACGCCCACCGAGTAGCCCCCACCGCCGACCGGGCACTCCGGGTTGCCCGGGGTACGCCGACCGGGCACTCCGGGTTGCCCGGGGTACGCCGACCGGGCACTCCGGGTTGTCGACACCGGGTCGGAGCAACCACGGGTGCCCTCTCGGCGCATCCGGGCCAACCTTGGGTGCCCTCTCGACGGGACAGGTCAGCAGCGCCCAGGGTCGATCAGGGCAGCGCGTCGAGCAGCTCGCGCGGCGCCCGGCGTCGCCCCGTGTAGAACGGCACTTCCTCGCGCACGTGACGGCGGGTCTCCGACCCGCGCAGGTGGCGCATCAGGTCGACGATCCGGTGCATCTCCGCGGCCTCGAAGGCCAGGATCCACTCGTAGTCGCCGAGGGCGAAGCTGGCCACCGTGTTCGCGCGCACGTCGGGGTAGTCGCGCGCCATCTGGCCGTGCTCGGCCAGCAGCCGCCGCCGCTCGGAGTCCTCGAGGAGGTACCACTCGTAGGAGCGGACGAACGGGTAGACGCAGATGTAGTCGTGCGCCTCCTCGCCGGCCAGGAACGCCGGGATGTGGCTCTTGTTGAACTCCGCGGGCCGGTGCAGCGCGACCTGCGACCAGACCGGGTCGAGCCGCCGACCGAACGTCGTACGACGGAAGCGGTGGTAGGCGGCCTGGACCTGCTCGACCGTCTCCGCGTGCCACCACACCATCAGGTCGGCGTCTGCCCGCAGCCCGCCGAGGTCGTAGAACCCGCGCACCACGGTGTCGTCGGCCTCGAGCTTGGCGACCAGCTCGTCGACCTCGACCGCCTCGGCCTGCCGGTCGGCCTGCTCGCCCAGGACGTCGCGGAGGCTGAACACCGACCACATCGTGTAGCGGATGGTGTCGTTGAGCTCGCGAGCCTTCTTCACGGGAGTGCGGGTCATGCACCCATTCTGACAACCGGGGCATGAGCCGGGTGGCGCGGGTTGCTCATCTGCGACGTCTCGGCGCGCTCTGCGTGTTCATCTGCGACGTGTCGGCGAGGATCTTGGCGGCGGCGAGGTGGGCGGAGGCGATGCAGGCGGGGATCCCCAGTCCGTCGTACGCCGAGCCGCAGACCGCGATCCCCGGCAGCAGCGAGAGGTCGCGGCGCACGGCTGCGACCCGGTCGAGGTGGCCCACGGCGTACTGCGGCAGGGCACCGCCCCACCGCTGGACGTGCGCGTCGGCAGGGCGCACCGAGAGACCGGTGGCGTCGGTGAGGTCCCGCAGGGCGACCTCGACCAGCTCGGCGTCCGGGACCTGCAGCACGTGCTCCTCGCGGTGCCGACCCAACGAGCAGCGGAGCAGCAGCATCTGCTCGCCCTCGGCCGCGCCCGCGTCGCGGACCCAGGCCCACTTGGCGAAGGAGAACGTCGCCGCCTTGACCGAGCGGCCGTCCACCGGAGGGACCAGGAAGCCGGACCCAGGGAGCTCGGGGAAGCCGGCCGCCGGGAACGCCAGGGTGACGATCGCCATCGACGCGTACTCCAGCCGGGCCAGGGTCAGTGCCGCGCCCGGGGCGACGTCGCTCAGCAGCCGCGCCGTGGCGCGGGCGGGGGTCGCCAGCACCACGGCGTCCACCTGCACCACCTCGGGCGCATGCGTCGAGCCGACGACGAGGTTCCAGCCGCCGCCCGGGCGCCGGGCCAGGTCACGCACGGTCGCGCCCGTGCGCACCGCGGCGGCCGAGGCCCGGGCCAGCTCCGCCGGCAGCCGGCCGACTCCCCCCCGCAGGCCGGCGAAGACGGGGACGTCGTTCGCCGGGTCGGGGGGCGTGGTCGCGGCGGCCGCGGCCCGCACGAGCGATCGGTCCCGCTCCAGGAGCGCGACCATCTGGGGCACGGCCGCGCGGGCGGAGAGCATCCGGGCGTGGCCGGCGTACACGCCGCCGAGCAGCGGTTCCACGAGCCGGTCGACGACCTCGCGGCCCAGGCGCTCCTCGACCAGGTCACCGACGCTGATGTCACGGTCTCCCAGCTCGGTCGCGGGCAGCACGGTGTCCATCGCTGCGCGGGCGAGACCCTTGGCCGAGATGATCCCGTCGAGACCGCGGAGGTCGAGCGGGACGCCCATCATGGTGCGCGGCATCGGCACCAGGTGGCCGCGGGTCCACAGGTTCGCCGACGTCGTCGCCGGGTGGACCAGGTCGTCTGCGAGTCCGATCTCACGGGCCAGGCCGACCGCCTCGGGTCGACGGTTCAGCATCGCCTCGGCCCCGACGTCGACGACCACGCCGCCGACCTCGGCGGTGAGCAGGCTGCCACCCAGACGCGGTGCGGACTCGAAGACGGTCACCTCGGCCCCGGGCAGGTCGCGGTGCAGCCGCTGAGCAGCCGCCAGTCCGGCGACGCCGCCGCCGACGACGGCGATGCGCAGCAGCGCTGGGGAGTCGGGCACGCGAAAAGACTCGCACAGGGGTCGGTGGAACCGAACGCGTGTGCGCGGCGTCACAGACCCATGACATCGAAACTCCGGACCGCCTGGGCCGTCCCCGTCCTGCTGCTCGTGGCCCTGCTCGCCCTCGGTGGCTGCCGTCTCGGCAGCTCGCTCTCCTCCGCCGACAGCGATGCCGGGTCGACCAGTGCCATGAGCTCGAGAGCTGACCGCGAGACCGCGCAGGACGACGCAGCGCCCACCGACAGCGCCAAGCAGTCAGCCGGCAGCGACAAGCGCGCGACCACGGTGGCGGCCCTGTCCCGGGCCGTGATCTCGACCGGACAGATCTCCATCCGGTCGGACAACCTCGGACGAGCCCGCTCCGAGGTGATGGGGCTCGTCAGCGGATGGCAGGGCATCGTGGCCGACGAGCAGACCGACAGCAACGAGCACGGCCGGATGATCGACTCGAGCCTCACCCTGCGGGTGCCCACGCCGCGCTTCTCCGAGGCGATGACCGCGCTCGGGCGGGTCGGTCAGGTGCAGCACCAGAGCCGGAAGTCCGAGGACGTCACGACCCAGGTTCTCGACAACGCCGCCCGCGTGCGCGCCGCGGAGCGCAGCATCAAGCAGATCGAGCTGCTGCTGGGCCGGGCCACCGAGCTGGGCGACATCATCACCATCGAGTCCGACCTGGCCAGGCGGCAGGCGGACCTGGACTCCCTGAAGTCGCAGCAGGCCTGGCTCGACGACCAGACCTCGTTGAGCACCATCACCGTCTTCCTGACCACGGGGACACCCGCGGGCGAGGACGAGGTCCGTGGCTTCCTGGCCGGGCTCGGGCAGGGCTGGAAGGCGCTGACGGCATCGACCGTGGTGCTGCTCACCGCTGCCGGCGCCGTGCTGCCCTTCGCCCTGCTGGTCCTCGTGCTCGGCGCGCCGCTCTGGGTGCTGATCAGGCGTCGCCGCTCGGTGGCACCCGCCGTGGTGCCCGCTCCCACCGAGTCCTGAACGGGTTCTGGGCCCAGTCAGCGCGTCGAGTCAGCGGGCCGAGTGCTCCTGCACGAAGGCGGTGAGCCGGGCCAGCTGGTCCGGGTCGGTCGAGGGGATCACGCCGTGACCGAGGTTGAAGATGTGGCCGGGGGCGGCGGTGCCGGCGTCGAGCACCTCCCGGGCGCGGTCCAGCATCACCTCGGTCGGCGCGAACACCAGGGTCGGGTCGAGGTTGCCCTGCACCGCGCGGCCACCGACGCGCTCGATGCCGGCCGCCAGGGGAACCCGCCAGTCGATGCCGACGACATCGGCGCCGGCCTCCCCCATCAGGTCGAGGATCTCGCCGGTGCCGACCCCGAAGTGGATCCGGGGCACACCGGTGCTGCCGATCCGAGCCAGCACCTCGGCGGACCAGGGCTGCACGTGCGTGCGGTAGTCCTGACGCGTGACCGCACCGGCCCAGGAGTCGAACAGCTGCACGGCAGAGGCGCCGGCGTCGACCTGCACCTCGAGGTAGGCCGCGGCGATGCCGGAGATCTTGCGCATCAGCGCCTCCCACACGTCCGGTGCACCGAACATCAGCGCCTTGGTCTTCGCGTGCTCCTTGGACGGCCCCCCCTCGACGAGGTACGACGCCACGGTGAACGGTGCACCGGCGAAGCCGATCAGCGGGGTGTTGCCCAGCTCGCCCACGAGTCCCCGCACGGCCTCGGTGATGAACGGGACGTGCTCGGGGGTCAGGTCGGGGATCGCCTCGACGTCGGCGAGCGTGCGCACCGGGTCGGCCACCACCGGCCCGACGCCGGGAACGATGTCGAGGTCCACCCCGACGGCCTTGAGCGGGAGCACGATGTCGGAGAAGAAGATGGCCGCGTCCACGCCGTACCGGCGGACCGGCTGCAGCGTGATCTCCACGACGAGCTCGGGGCGCATGCACGAGTCGAGCATCGTGATGCCCTCACGCACCTTGAGGTACTCCGGCAGCGAGCGACCTGCCTGCCGCATGAACCACACCGGCGTGTGCGGGGTCGGCTCGCTGCGGGCGGCGCGCAGGAAGGCGGAGTCGTGCAGGTCCGCGTTGGTCGTGGATGCGGCGGGCATGTCCCTGATCTTCGCAGGTCAGGCGGCGAGTCTTTTCCCCGGGGAGCGCCGCGTCGGCCTAACCTGAGGCCATGGCGGCATCCGATCAGCCACGCATCGAGCCACCCCCGGCTCCCCCTGAGTTCGAGCGCGCCGTGGCGCAGCTCCGGAGCTCGAAGTTCCGGGCCGAGCTCTTCGTCGAGGCGATGCCGGCACCCCAGCGCATCGCGCCCTTCGCCGCCGCGCTGTCGGCCGACGTGACCGTCGCAGGCGAGGAGGTCGGCTCGGGCCGGATCGTGGTCCTCCACGACCCCGCGGGCAACGACGCCTGGCAGGGCACCTTCCGGTGCGTCGCCTACGCACGAGCCGAGATCGACCCCGAGCTGGTCACCGATCCCATGCTCGCCGGCGTCGGCTGGAGCTGGCTCACCGAGGCGCTCGAGGCCCACGGTGCCGAGTACGTCGCCCCGTCGGGCAGCGTCACCTGTGTCAGCTCCGAGAGCTTCGGTGGGATGTCCGAGGAGGCCCCGTCGGCCCAGCTGGAGATCAGGGCGTCCTGGTCGCCGGTGGGTGACCTCACGTCGCACGTCGAGGCGTGGGGCGAGCTGCTGTGCACAGCCGTCGGCCTGCCACCGGTCCCCGAGGGCGTGGCCACCATGCCGTCGCGACGCGGACAACGCGGCCCGGTCTGATGGCCGCAGGCAACATCGAACCTCCCGAGCCCGACGAGATCAGCACCCCCGAGGACGCCTCAGCCGAGCAGGAGGCGGAGGCGCCGGAGGCACCGGAAGCACCGCCGGCCCCGCTCCTGACCCTGCGCGACGGCCTTCCGGAGATCATCGAGACCGAGTCCCAGCTCGCGGACGTGGTTGCCCGCGTCTCGGCCGGCACGGGTCCGATCGCACTCGACGCCGAGCGTGCTTCCGGCTACCGCTACTCCCAGCGGGCCTACCTCATCCAGCTGCGCCGCGAAGGATCCGGCACTGCGCTGATCGACCCGATCGCCCACGAGTCGATGCGGCCGCTCGACGAGGCCATCGGCGACACCGAGTGGATCCTGCACGCCGCGAGCCAGGACCTCCCCTGCCTGCGCGAGATCGGGATGGTGCCGACCCGGCTCTTCGACACCGAGCTCGCCGCCCGGCTGCTCGGCTACCCACGCGTCGGGCTGGCCACGCTGGTCGAGGTGATCATGGGCGCCCGGATGCGCAAGGAGCACTCGGCCGTCGACTGGTCCAAGCGGCCACTCCCCCGGCCCTGGCTCGAGTACGCCGCCCTCGACGTCGAGGTTCTGGTCGAGCTGCGCGACGTGATCGCGGCCGAGCTGGTCGAGTCCGGCAAGGACGACTGGGCCGCGCAGGAGTTCCAGCACCTGATCGACCACGTCCCGCCTCCTCGGGTGGACCCGTGGCGGCGTACCTCCGGGATCCACAAGGCCAAGGGCCGCCGCGCGCTGGCCGCGGTGCGCGAGCTCTGGACCACCCGTGACGAGATCGCCCAGCAGCGGGACACCACCCCCGGACGGCTGATCCCCGACGCCTCGATGATCATCGCGGCGAACGCCCTGCCGACCACGGTGCCGTCGTTGCTCGAGACCCCGGGCTTCCACGGACGCGGTGCCCGGCGCTACGCCGACCGCTGGCTCGCCGCGCTCGAGACGGCGCGCTCGCTGCGCGACTCCGAGCTGCCCCCACTGACGATCCGTTCCGACGGCCCCCCTGCGCCACGAGTCTGGGCCGAGCGTGACGCCGTCGCTGCGGCACGGTTGCTGGCCGCCCGCGAGCTGGTGACCCAGTTCGCGGAGCAGCGCAAGGTCCCGGTGGAGAACCTCCTGACGCCGGACTACCTGCGTCGGGTCCTCTGGAAGCCACCGTCGGCGGATGCCGCGGACATGGAGTCCGCGGTGGTCGCGGAGCTTCAGGCCCTCGGCGCCCGCAGGTGGCAGATCGAGATCATGGCGCCGATGATCACCCGCGCCATTCTCGAGTCGGCGCCACCCAGGTCCTGAGCCGCGTCTCAGGGAGAGGCAGACGGCTTCGCGGTCGGCCCGGTCGGCGTGGTCGCGGCGAACAACGGCTCGGAGGCGTCGTCGATCGCTGCCAGCTTGGCCTCCAGCGGCAGGATCACCGGCTGGTAGAACAGCTGGGCCAGGGAGGCCGCGGCGGCGTCGCGCACCAGCGGCCAGCTCGGGGTGCTGGGCAGCAGCCTGATGTCGCGCACCTCGCGACCGAAGACGCCGGCGTGCAACGGGCGCTTGCCGCTCTGCAGGAAGGCGTCGTCGTTGAGAACGCTGAGGTTCGAGGGCATCACGTAGCCGGTCTTGGCCAGCGTGGCTGCGCCCTCCTCGGAGATCACCTCGGCCAGCAGGTCGGCAGCGTGGCCGGGCTGCTCCGACGCCGAGGAGATGCACAGGCCGGACATCGTCGCGCTGGTCGCGCCACTGGAGATCTTGGGCAACGGCATCACGTCGAAGATCAGGTCGGGGTGGTCGCGGAGCTCGGGAGTGAGGTCGCGGTAGCCCAGCAGCATGCCGAGCTCACCGTCCTTGAAGCGCTCCAGGGCCGACCGCCGGGCCAGGGCGGTCTGGCTGAAGGTGAGCGCCGGGTCGCGCACCAGCTCGAGCAGCTGGCGCATGGCGTCCGCCGAGGTGCCCTCGGAGAGCATCAGTCGGGTCGGGTCCTCGTCGTCGTCGACCACCTCGCCTCCGCCCGACCACACGAAGGGTGCAGTCTGCTCGAGGTCGGGCGCGATGTAGAGGCCCCGCTGTCCCGGCGCACGCGGCTGCAGCGCCGCGCGGCCGAACTCCTCGAGCGACCAGCCGTCCTCCTGGGAGACTGCGTTCGCCCCGGGCTCCGCGATCGGGTCGAGCTCGATCAGCTTCGGGTTGTAGTAGACGACCAGCGGGGAGACGTCCAGCGGCATGCACTGCAGCGCCGAGTCGGCGCTGAACGCCTCGAGCCCGCTGCGGGTGTAGCCGTCCCCGAAGTCGACCTGACGCTCCGCGAGCAGCGCGTCGACGGGCTGCAGGGCCTTGCCGGCCGTGAACTCGGACAGGTCGTCGTGATCCATCAGGAACAGGTCCGGCGGGTTCCCGGCCGCCTGCGCGGTGCGCAGCCCCGCGAGGGCGGCATCGTGCGTGGGATAGGGCTGCAGCTTGACCTTGGTCTCCGGGTGGGTCACCGAGAAGCGCGCGGCGATCTCGGCGTAGGCGTCCAGCACGGGGCGGGCCCCGTAGACCGCCAGGGTGAGCGTGGACTTCACACCGGTGTCCGGCGAGGGCGTCGGTTTCGGCGCGGAGACCGTGGAGGAGCACCCCGACGCGAGCACGGCGAGTGCGGCGAGGCCGGCGACGGCACCCCGTGCTGCTGATCCGACCACCATCTGTGTTCCCGACCCCTTCCGCCCGACCTGGGTACCGACCTGCAAGCCAGGTGGGCCGCCACGATATCGGGACACGCCGTTGCATGCTGACCCGCGGTCCCCCAGGGCCGGTCACCTCTACGCTGACGTCATGCCTTCGACCCGGATCCGCACTGCCGTCGCCGCCCTGGCCGCCAGTGCGGTCGTCTCCACCGGCGCGCTCGCCGGCTGCTCGATCTCGCGCGACGACGAGCCCAGCTCGCAGCAGGGCTCCGGCACCACCGGGGGCCCTGCCACGGCGACACCGTCCGAGCCCACCGACCCCACCCCGACGGTGTCCCCCACCCCCACCCCCTCCGAGCCGACCCAGCCGGAGCAGAGCAAGCCTCCGCGCACGATCGAGCAGGCCCTGCTCACCGGCCCGGAGATGCCACAGCTCAACGACTCCTCGGCCTGGGACGAGCGGGACACCGGGCCGGCAGGATCCGACTCCTTCGGCCTGTGCCAGAAGTTCGACCTGCTCTCCATCGGCGCGCTGGACGTCGTCGAGCGCACCTTCGACACCCCGGGAGGCGACGCGGCCGGCCAGCAGGTCGCCGAGTTCCCGGACGCCCAGAACGCCGTGCGTGCGGGCAAGGTCGTGGCCGCGTGGCAGCGCGACTGCGCCGGCCGCGTGCCGGGCAAGAAGGTCAAGGTCGGGTCGATCACCGACGTCCCCGTCAGCACCGGCACTGGCTGGCACTACCTGGTCAGGTACGTCCGTGACGGCACCGGCCACTTCCACGCGCTGGGGCTCGCCGCATCGGGGACCCGGCTGACCCTGATCCGGATGGACCACGACGGTCAGGACCACAACTACGACGAGGGCATGGACCCGATGGAGCTGGCCGTCTTGGCGGCGGCTGTGAAACTGGGCTGACCATGACCGAGCGCCGCCACCACCGCCCTCGACTCCCGGGTGCCCAGCACTTCGAGTCGATCGAGGGGGACGTGGACCCGGCGACGCTCAGCGAGGCCGCCGACCGTGCGGCCACGGCCCTGGTGCGCGGCGCGCACGGCCGCACCGACGAGGCGCTGGTCGCACGAGTGGTGCACCTCGCCGACTCCGAGGGCCTCGAGACCCTGGCAGAGCTCTGGTCCGGGGCACCGGCGGACTCGCTCGCCGGCTCGCTGTGGAGGCTCTACCTGCTCCGCACCTGGGTGTACGCCGACCCGCAGCGTGCCGCGACGGAGTTCGAGCGCGGCCGCCCGCACGTGCCGGTCGCCGAGGTGATCTCCGGAGTCGTCGATCCCCCCGGCCCCGTGGAGGTCCGGGCCCTGGTCGACGAAGTGCTCAGCGGGGTCGTCGTCGGCGACTTCGCCGACACCCTGTTCCGCGCCGCCGCATTCGCCCGGGTGACTGCCGCCGGACGGGTGCACGGCGGTCACGCCGGCCCTTCGGTCGAGGAGTCGTCCTACGCGACCGACCTCGCGGCCTCGCGGCTGGTGACGCTCGCCGACCAGCTCGAACGGGCCGCCCACCTGGAGCTGAACGGCGCGCTGGGCTGACTATCCGCCCGCTCCGCCCACCCGGCTTGTAGAGTCGGGCGTGCGCCGGACCGTGGCAGCCCCGGGTCCCAATAAAAGCCGCTTCGAGCGGCCACGCGCCGTGAGGCGCTCCCGGTCCGGCGCACCAAGCTCCCGATCCGCCCCAGGCGCGAGGTGCGACGATGAAGTTCCGGCTCCCCCGGGTCCGTGCGGTCGGTCCCGTCCTCAAGCGGTTCCGCTACGCCCCGCGTGCAGACGGTCACCCCGATCCGGGTGAGGTCGTGTGGACCTGGGTCCCCTACGAGGAGGACCCGACTCGCGGCAAGGACCGGCCGGTCCTGGTGATCGGGGAGCACGACGGGGAGCTGCTCGCTCTCGCGTTGACCTCACGCGACCACGACCTCGACGCCGCCCAGGAGTCCCGGGACGGTCGTGAGTGGATGGACATCGGCACCGGGGCGTGGGACGCCAGGCGACGGCCCAGCGAGGTGCGGCTCAACCGGGTGCTCCGGCTCGACGCCACGGCCGTGCGCCGCGAGGGTGCCGCGCTTCCCCGCAAGACCTTCGAGGCGGTGCTGGCCGCGGCCAGGCCGTACCTGTGATGCTCAGCCCAGGGCCTTGCGGATCCTGGCGTCCGAGACGGGCTGTGCGGTGCCCAGCTGCTGGGCCCACAGGCTGACGCGGTACTCCTCGAGCATCCAGCGCACCCGCCGCAGGTCTGCACCCGGTGGGCGTCCCTCGGGCAGCGCCTCGATGCGGTGCAACCAGGCCTGCTGCAGCACCTGGACCCGGTCCATCAGCTCCCGGTCCCTGGCCAGGTCCGGCAGCCGCTCCACCCGCAGGGCCATGGCGCGCAGGTAGCGGGGGTACTCCCTGAGGACCGCGACACCGGCCTCGCTGACGAAGCCCGGGTGCACCAACCGAGCGAGCTGCGCCCTGAGGTCGGCCATCGCCGGCAGGGCGGACATCTCCACGCGTCCGTGCAGCGACTTCTCCACCGGCCGCCACTCGGCCAGCACCCGGAGCACCTGGTCCAGCACCGCAGCGGCCGCCGCAGGCAGCTCGATGCGGGCTTCCTCGACCAGCTCCGCGAAGGCAGAGGGGTCGCGAACCCCGGGCCTGCTGTCGACCAGGTCTCCGGCCGCGGCGACCACGCAGTCCTCGATCAGCGAACGCACGTGTGGGTACGGCGAGGCCGCCAGCCCGAGCTTGGCGCTGTTGTCCAGTCCGTCGAGCAGCCTGGAGGCGGGTGAGGGAACGCAGAGGAGCAGCAGCCGGCGCACTCCGAGCCGGTGCAGCGCCTCCTGCTCCTGCTCGGAGCCGACGACGCGGAGCCCGACCGTGCTGCCCTCGTCGACCAGGGAGGGGAACCCGCGCACCTCGTGCCCGGCCCGGGTCTGGCTGAAGGAGGGCTCGATGGAGCCGAAGGTCCACTCCGTCTGCCCGGTCGCCGCCAGCCCGGACTCGTCGGCGACCTCGCGCAGGGCGCGGTCGAAGGACGGCTTCAACGGCTGCTTGAGTGCCTCGAGGTCCTTGCCGGTGCCGATCTGGCGGCCGTGCTCGTCGAGCACCCGGAAGGTCGGCCGGAGATGGTCCGGCACCTTGTCCCAGGCCCAGGCGTCCTCGGGGACGTGCACCCCGGTCAGCGAGCGCAGGTAGCGCGACAGCGCGGGAACCAGTGGCTCCTCGCCGGGAGGCACAGCCGTCAGGAACCGGCGGGCGACGTCCGGGGCGGGGACGAAGTTCACCCGCAGCTGCTTGGGCAGCGACCTGATCAGAGCGGTGACCAGGTCGTGGCGCAACCCCGGCACGTTCCACGTGAACGGTGCCGCCCCAACGGTGTTCAGGGTGGCGAGGGGCACGTCGATGGTGACGCCGTCGGCCTCGTGCCCGGGCTCGTAGTGGTAGCGCAGCGGCAGTGTCATCGCGCCGTCGTGCCACTGGTCGGGGAAGTCGCCGGCGCCGATCTCCTCCACGCTCCGGTGCACCAGCATGGACGGTTCGAAGGTCAGCAGGTCCGGATTGACACGGCGCTCCTGCTTCCACCAGGTGTCGAAGTGCGCACCGGAGACGACCTCGGCGGGCACGCGCGCCTCGTAGAAGTCGAACAGGGTCTCCTCGTCCACCACGATGTCGCGGCGGCGAGCCCGGTGCTCGAGCTCCTCCGCCTCCTCCAGCAGTCGCCGGTTGGTGTCGAAGAAGCGGTGCCGGGTGTGCCACTCCCCCTGCACCAGCGCGTGCCGGATGAACAGCTCACGGGCGACGTCGGGCTGGTGCCGGCCCAGGGGAACCACCCGGTCGGCGACGAGCGGTACGCCGTACAGGGTGACCCGCTCGTGGGCGAGCGCGGAGGCGCGCTTCTTCGACCAGTGCGGCTCGGAGTAGGTCCGCTTGACGAGGTCGCCGCCGAGCTGCTCTGCCCAGACCGGGTCGACGGCGGCGTTCTGCCGTCCCCACAGGCGTGAGGTCTCCACCAGCTCGGCCGACATCACGAAGGACGGCTGGGACTTGAACAGGCCCGACCCGGGGAAGATCGCGAACCGGGCGCCCCGCGCGCCGAGGTAGTCGCGCCGGTCGGTGTCGCGCAGGCCGATGTGCGAGAGCAGACCGGACAGCAGCGCCTGGTGGATCCGGTCCTCGTCCGGGGTGGCGCCGGCGCCGGTGCCCCCTCCCGGCTTGAGTCCCACCTGCTTGGCCACCTGCCGCAGCTGCGACTCGAAGTCCTGCCACTCGCGGACGCGCAGGTAGTTCAGGTGCTCCTCGCGGCAGAGCCGCCGGAAGGCACTCGACCCCATCTCCTGCTGCTGCTTCCTCAGGTGTCGCCAGAGGTTGAGCCACGCCATGAAGTCCGAGCGCGGGTCCTTGAACCGGGCGTGCAGCTGGTCGGCGCGGGCCTGCTGCTCGGCCGGACGCTCCCGCGGGTCCTGGATGGAGAGAGCGGCGGTGATCACCAGCACGTCGCGCAGGCAGCCGAGCCGATCGGCCTCCACGATCATCCGGGCCAGCCGCGGGTCGATCGGCAGCCGCGCGAGCCTGCGCCCGACACCGGTGAGTCGTGGGCCACCACCTCGGGCGGACGGAGCGAGGGCCCCGAGCTCCTCGAGCAGCTGTACGCCGGCCCGGACCGCCCGGTTGTCGGGAGGGTCGAGGAACGGGAACCGCTCGACCTGACCGAGCCCGAGTGACGTCATCTGCAGGATCACGCTGGCCAGGGAGGTCCGCAGGATCTCCGGCTCGGTGAACTCGGCCCGCGCGAGGAAGTCCTCCTCGCTGTAGAGCCGGATGGCGATGCCTGCCTCGACCCGACCGCACCGACCGGACCGTTGCTGCGCCGACGCCTGGCTGATCGGCTCGATCGGCAGCCGTTGCACCTTGGTGCGCGACGACCATCGGCTGACCCGGGCGAGCCCGGTGTCGATCACCGCGGAGATCCCCGGCACGGTCAGCGACGTCTCGGCCACGTTGGTGGAGAGCACCACGCGCCTGCGGGTGTGGCGTTCGAAGACGCGGTGCTGCTCAGCGGCCGAGAGCCGGGAGTAGAGCGGGACGATGTCGAAGCCGCGGCGACCGGGTCCGGCCTGTTCGGCGGTTCGTGCCAGCACGTCGGCGGTGTCGCGGATCTCGCGCTCGCCGGGCAGGAACACCAGGATGTCGCCGTCGGTGTCCGCCAGCAGCTCCTTGACGGCGTCCTCGATCGCCTCGGTCTGGTCCCGCTGGACCGGCTCACCTTCGTCGTCCTCGTAGGACTCCTCGAGGAGCGGGCGGTAGCGCACCTCCACCGGGAAGGTCCGGCCGGACACCTCGATGATCGGCGCCGGCCTTCCTCGGGGGTCGGTGAAGTGGGCCGCGAACCGCTCGGGATCGATCGTCGCCGAGGTGATCACGACCTTCAGGTCGGGTCGGCGGGGCAGCAGCCGCTTGAGGTAGCCCAGGATAAAGTCGATGTTCAGGCTGCGCTCGTGCGCCTCGTCGATGATCAGGGTGTCGTAGCGCTCGAGCTGCCGATCGTGCTGCAGCTCGGCCAGCAGGATGCCGTCCGTCATCACCTTGACGCGACTGCGCCCGGACGTGCGATCGGTGAAGCGGACCTGGTAGCCCACGCTGTCGCCGAGCTCGGTGCCCAGCTCCTCGGCGATCCGCTCGGCGACGCTGCGCGCGGCGATCCTGCGGGGCTGGGTGTGACCGATCATCCCGCCGCCTGGCGCGGAGGGGTCCCCCCGGCCGAGCGCGAGGCAGATCTTCGGCAGCTGGGTGGTCTTGCCCGACCCGGTCTCGCCCGCGACGATCACGACCTGGTGGTCGCGGATCGCCTCGGCGATGTCGTCACGACGGGCCGAGACCGGCAGGTCGGGAGGGAAGTGGATGCGCACAGCCTCGCCATTGTGGCGGGCACGTCGACCCCGGGCCAAGCCGACCCGGTCGGAACCGGCTCGGCGATGCCGGGCCGGGCCTCAGCTCGAGGGGGTCGGCTGTGCCGGCGAGGGCGTCGGCGAGGGTACGCCGGGAGGGCCGTCCTGGCCCCACTGGCCCTGACCCTGCCCGCGGCGTCCGAAGTCGCGGTGACCGAAGTCGCGGTGGCCGCGGCGCCCGTCCTTCCTGCCGTCGGCGTCCCCACGCTCGAACCTGCCGTGGCCGCCGCCTCGACCGTCGTCGTCGCCCGTGAGGCCGGCGATCGCTGCACCTCCCAGGCCGCCGACGATGAGCGAGGCGAGCGCTACGGCGAGCACCGCACGGAACGACCAGACCCGATCCTGGATGCGCCTCCAGCGCGACCGGGGCTCCCCCGCGGGACCGGGGTCTGCCGGGATCGACTGGGTCGCCTCGTTGCCGGCCGGGGGTTCGGGGTCGGACGGGCGGTTCGGGTGGGAGTCGGGAGGCTGTTCGCTCATGGACCCATCATCGACGGTCTCCCTGTGGTGGTGCTGTGAACGAGGAATGAGTCCGCGTCCTGCCCGCGACCGCCTGGAACACACAGGCAACGCACAGGCTCGTCATGGACTTCCCTCGGTCCGGGCCGACACAGTGGAGCCATGAAGAGCACTGGTCCCGAACTCACCCGCAGGGACGGCACCCCGCTGCGGGTCCTCGTCGTCGACGACGAGGAGAACATCGCCGAGCTGCTGCGGATGGCGCTGCGCTACGAGGGCTGGGACGTCGAGGTCGCCCTGACCGGAAGCAAGGCGGTGAGCACGGCCAAGGCCCAGCGACCCGACGCCGTCGTCCTGGACATGATGCTCCCCGACTTCGACGGGATGGAGGTGCTGCGCCGGATGCGCAGCGACCAGCCCGACGTACCCGTGCTGTTCCTCACCGCCCGTGACTCCCTCGAGGACCGGGTCGCGGGCCTGACCGCCGGCGGCGACGACTACGTCACCAAGCCGTTCTCCCTGGAGGAGGTGGTGGCCCGCCTGCGAGCGCTGATGCGCCGGTCCGGAGCCCAGCAGGTCGCGACCGACGCGGCTCTGTCCGTGGGAGACCTGACCCTTGACGAGGACAGCCACGAGGTCACCCGGGGTGGTGAGGAGATCTCGTTGACGGCGACCGAGTTCGAGCTGCTCCGCTTCTTGATGCGAAACCCGCGGCGAGTTCTCAGCAAGGCGCAGATCCTCGACAGGGTCTGGAACTACGACTTCGGGGGGCAGGCCAACGTGGTCGAGCTCTACATCTCCTACCTGCGCAAGAAGATCGACGCCGGTCGCGAGCCGATGATCCACACCATGCGTGGCGCCGGCTACGTCCTGAAGCCCACCGAGCCCGCACATGCGCAGTGAGTCGCTGAGCGAGAACCCGCGCATCCAGCGACTCACGCGGCAGCTGCGCATCGCGCGCCTGCGGCAGCTGCGCCCCGCCCAGCTGCGGCCGCGCACCCTCACGGCCCGCCTGGTGGTCACCGCGGTGGCCCTGGTCGCGGTGGTCTCCCTGCTGATCGCGGCGATCGCCACGTTGGCGATCCGCGCCTCGCTGATGCAACGGCTCGACGCGGACGTCCTCTCCTCCGTGCAACGGGCAGGTGACGGTGACGGCGACCGGGATCGCCGCAGCCCGCGTCCGGCTCCGAGCAACCAGGGTCCCGGGACGTTGATCGCGGTGATCACCCCGGGCGCCGCGTCCGGCACCTCCTACGGGGTCGTGCTCACCGAGCAGGCCGGTGGCCAGCGCGTGCTCTCCGAGGCTGCCCTGCGGCAGCTGGCCGAGGTGCCGCTCGACGGTGGGGTGCACGGTCTCCACCTGCGTGCCGCCGGCGACTACCGCCTGACCGCGGTGGCCAACCCTGGCGGGAGAGTCCTGGTCAGCGGCCTGCCGACGCGCGAGGTCGACAAGACGATCGCCGCGCTGATCGGCTACGAGGCACTGCTCACCCTGCTCGGCCTGCTGGCGGCAGGAGGGCTCGGCACGGTGCTCGTGCGCCGCCAGCTGCGTCCACTCACCGAGGTGGCCTCGACCGCACGCACGGTCGCCGAGCTGCCACTGGCCTCCGGGGCGATCGACCTGACGGAGCGGGTGCCCCACCACCTGACCGACGAGCGCACCGAGGTCGGTCAGATGGGCTCGGCGTTGAACACGCTGCTCGCCCACGTCGAGACCTCGCTGGAGGCGCGCCACCGCAGCGAGCAGCAGGTGCGACAGTTCGTCGGCGACGCCTCCCACGAGCTGCGCACCCCGCTCGCCACCATCCACGGTTACGCGGAGCTCTCCCGTCGTACGCCGGACGACCCGGTGGCCCTGTCCGCGGCCCTCGCCAAGGTCGAGACCGAGGCGGACCGGATGTCGGGACTTGTCGAGGACCTGTTGCTGCTGGCCCGTCTGGACTCGGGGCGGCCGCTGGAGCGCACCGAGGTCGACGTGACCCGGCTGCTCCTGGAGACCGTCGCGGACAGCCGGGTCCTCGGCCCCGACCACCGGTGGCAGCTGGACCTGCCCGCGGAGCCGGTGACGGTCCTCGGCGACGAGCGGCGGTTGCACCAGGTGATGACCAACCTGCTCGGCAACGCCAGGAACCACACGCCGCCCGGGACGACGGTCAGCGTGTCGGCACTCGCGCTCGGCGACCACGTGCAGGTCAGCGTGCACGACAACGGCCCGGGGCTACCCGACGGGCTCGCCGACCGTGCCTTCGAGAGGTTCACCCGCGGAGACAGCTCGCGGACCCGCGCGTCCGGTGGCGCCGGGCTGGGCCTCTCGATGGTCCAGGCGATCATGCAGGCCCTCGGTGGCACCGCGACGGTCTCGTCACGTCCGGGCAGCACCACGTTCACCGTCACGCTGCCCCGCTAGCCCGCCCACCCGGCGTGGCCTCCACGCCGGCCTCGTGCTGCTCCACCTGGGCCTGAGGTGGGCTCAGCCCCGGGGGCCGGGGTCGAGCAGCGCCGGGAGCGACGTGGAGATCGTGAGCAGCAGCTCGTCGCGGCTGATCCCGCGGGGGTCGCGCACCCACTCCAGGACGACTTCCTCCACGAACGCCGCCCAGCCCCGCACCACGAGCCGGGCGGCGGGCGTGTCCACCAGGCCGATCGCAGCAGCCTCGTCGGCGGCCGGCGCCTGGAAGAGCCGTTCGGTCAGTGCGGCCCGGGACTCCTCGTAGATCTCGCGCAGCTCGTCGTGCCCGCCGGAGGCGCCCCGCAGCAGCGAGACGAAGCCCTGGTAGTTCTCGGTGACGTAGTCGACGTAGCGCGCGAGCGACCCGGCGAGCTGCTCGAGGGCCGGGCCCTCACCGGTGGGTGCGGTCACGCGCAGGAGGTCGTCGGCGGCCCGGCGTACGACGGCTGTGTGGAACTCCTGCTTGCCACCGAAGTAGTGGTAGAGCAGCCCGCGGGAGATCCCGGCCTGCTCGGCGAGGGTCTCGATGGACAGGTCCTCCAGGGAGCGCGTGGCGAAGAGCCGGACGCCGAGCTCCAGCAGCTGCTCGCGGCGACCGTCCGGGGTCATCCGCACGCGTGGGGTGGTGGACATGTGTCCGATCTTACTGAACTTGTTTCAACAACGCTATTGACGCTGATTCAATATTTTGTAGAGTTCAGCGCATGACCCAGAGCAGCTCCAGCCCGATCGCCCTGCCCGACCACGTGCACACCCTCGTGGTGGGAGCCGGCTTCGCCGGGCTCGGCTCGGCGATCAAGCTCCAGGAGAACGGCTACACCGACTTCCTGGTGCTCGAGCGCGGCCACACCGTGGGCGGCACCTGGCGCGACAACACCTACCCCGGGGCGGCCTGCGACGTCCCCAGCCAGCTCTACTCGTTCAGCTTCGCGCCCAACCCGGACTGGTCGCGCTCGTTCTCACCCCAGCCGGAGATCCAGGCATACCTCGAGCGCACCGCGCAGGAGTCCGGCGTGCTCGACCGGTTCCGGTTCGGCGTCAGCGTCGAGGACCTCGCCTGGGACGAGGAGGCCCGCCTCTGGGAGGTGTCCACCGACCACGGAACCGTCACCGCCGAAGTGGTGATCACCGGCTCCGGTGGGCTCTCGGAGCCGAAGCTCCCGGAGATCGACGGCCTGGACTCCTTCGCGGGCGAGACCTTCCACACCGCGCGCTGGAACCATGACTACGACCTGACCGGCAAGCGTGTGGCCGTGATCGGCACCGGTGCGTCGTCGATCCAGATCGTTCCCGAGGTCGCCAAGCAGGTCAGCCACCTCGACGTCTACCAGCGGACAGCGCCCTGGGTGATGCCACGCAAGGACCGCGAGTACTCCACGATCGAGAAGCTCGCCTTCCGCTACCTCCCGCTGGTCCAGCGGGCCTACCGCACCGGCATCTACTGGGGCCGCGAGACCTTCGTGCCCGCCTTCACGGTGAACGCCAACCTCGCTGCGCCCGCGAAGAGGCTGGCGCTGCAGAACATCGAGCGCGGCATCTCCGACCCGGCCCTGCGCGCGACCGTGACGCCCGACTTCGCGATGGGGTGCAAGCGCATCCTGATCTCCAACGACTACTACCCAGCGCTGGAGAAGGAGCACGTCGACCTGGTCACCGACCCGATCACGAGGATCACCGCAACCGGCATCGTCACCGCCGACGGCACCGTTCGCGAGGTCGACGCCATCGTCGTGGCGACGGGCTTCCAGATCACCGAGCAGCCGATCGCCCAGCACATCAAGGGACGCAACGGCCGCACCCTGGCCGACGCCTGGCGCGAGCACGGCATGGCCGCCCACAAGGGCACCACGATCGCCGGCTTCCCCAACCTGTTCATGATCGCCGGTCCGAACACCGGGCTGGGCCACTCCTCGATGGTCTTCATCATCGAGAGCCAGATCGCCTACATCCTCTCGGCGCTGAGCACCATGGGCGAGCGCCGGATCGCCACGGTCGAGCCGCGCCCGGAGGTGCAGGACGCCTGGAACGCTGACATCCAGCGCCGGATGCAGCGCACCGTGTGGAACACCGGCGGCTGCGCCAGCTGGTACCTCGACGACCACGGCCGCAACACCACGTTGTGGCCCCGCACCACCTTCACGTTCCGCCAGCTGCTCCGCAGCTTCGACCCGGACCAGTACGTCGTCACCGCCAGTGAGGACGCGCCCGCACACCTCGAGGAGAACGTCGCATGAAGTCGCTCGAGGACAAGGTAGTGGTCATCACCGGCGCGGGCTCCGGCATGGGGCGCGAGATGGCGCTCGTCGCCGCCGGCCGGGGCGCACTGGTGGCCGTGTCCGACTGGAACGCCGAGGGGCTCGCCGAGACCGTGGACCTGCTCAAGGCAGCGGGGGTCCGCGAGCTGCGCAGTGACGTCGTGGACGTCTCCGACCGGGCGGCTGTCGCCGAGTGGGCGACCGCGGTGGCCGAGCAGTTCGGGCGCGTCAACATGGTGGTGAACAACGCCGGTGTCACCGTCACCGGCGACTTCGAGGAGATGTCCTACGAGGACTTCGACTGGATCATCGGGGTGAACCTCACCGGCGTCGTCAACGGCACCAAGGAGTTCCTGCCACACCTGATCGCCTCCGGCGACGGTCACCTGATCAACATCTCCAGCCTGTTCGGCCTGATCAGCATGCCCGGCCAGACGGCGTACAACGCCACGAAGTACGCCGTGCGCGGCTTCACCGAGGCACTGCGTGAGGAGATGCTGATCAGCGGTCACCAGGTCGGGGTCACCTGCGTGCACCCCGGCGGGATCAAGACCGGCATCTCGCGCAACGGGCGCAAGACCGCGAGCCAGGACGCAGCCGCTCTCGACTCGCTCTTCGAGCGCAAGCTGGCCCGGATGCCGGCCGACAAGGCGGCACGGATCATCATCGACGGTGCGCTCTCCGGGCGGGCCCGCCTGCTGGTGGGCATCGACGCGCACCTGATCCACCACTTCGCCAGAGCTCACCGGCTCCTACTACCAGGACGTTGTCGCCCGGCTCGCCCCGAGGACGATGCCCGCACGCCGACACGTCGCAGATGAACAGCGATCCGGCACCGACACGTCGCAGATGAACGCCGGCCCGGCTCCGAGACGTCGCGGGTGAGCGGCTAGGAGAGCCCGGCAGGATCCGCGTTGCCGCCGCACACGATGGCGCAGACGCGCTCCCCCGCCTCGGGCCGGTAACGGCCGCCGAGGAGGGCGGCGAACGCCGTCGCTCCGCCCGGCTCGGGAGCCAGGCGCAGGTCGCGCCACAGCGCCTGCCGCGCGCCGACGATCTCCTCGTCGCTGACGAGGACCGAGACGACCTGGTGGGTCCGGGCCACCGAGAACGCGATGTCCCCGAGCCGGGAGGCGCCGAGCGCGTCTGCCGCGACTCCCGCCACGTCCACGGTGACGGGTGCGTCTGCGGCGACAGCGGCGTGGAACGCGGGGCACCGCTCCGGCTCCACCCCCACGACCCGGACCTCGGGCAGCGCTCCGGCCAACGCCGTGGTCACCCCGGCCATCAGCCCTCCTCCACCCACGGCGACCAGCACGGTGTCCACGTCGGGCACCTGCTCCGCGAGCTCGAGGCCGAGGGTGCCCTGTCCGGTCACGGTGCCCCACGAGTCGTAGGCGTGCAGGGCCAGCGCTCCCGGGGTGGCCGCCGCCTCGCGGCTGGCCTCCATCGCCTCGGCGTAGGTCGTGCCGAGCTGGCTGACCTGTGCGCCGAGCGCGGCGATCGCGCTGACCTTCACCGCCGGGGCCGTGGCCGGAACGAAGATCCTGGTCGGAATGCCGAGCGCGTGGCCGGCGTACGCCACCGCGAGCCCGTGGTTGCCGCCCGAGGCGGCCACCAGCTCCCGGGGGCGCTCCGGGGCGGCGAGCACGCTGTGGAACGCCCCGCGCGCCTTGAACGAGCCCGAGTGCTGCAGCAGCTCGAGCTTGAGGGTCACCACCCCCGCTCCCAGGCCGGCGCCGGCACCCACCTCCACCACGGGCGTACGCCGCACCCGCGGGGCGATCAGCTCCGCCGCGCGCCGGATGTGGTCAAAGGTCGGAACCTGTTCGGCAGTCACGTCGGTCAACGTATCCTCGGGCCCATGTCGCGGCCCGTCCGCGTCGAGTGCCGCAAGTGGCCCGACGCCCCCCACTGGGAGTTCGACGGGCGCCACCTCGGCACCGACTCGCACGGCACCTGGGTCGGCATCACCGAGGGCACCCTGCTGGCCAGCCCGGTGCGGGCCTTCCACGCGGCGGCTGACCACGTCACGCTGGTGCCTCACGACGCCTGGTTCCTCGCGACGTTCTACGGGGACGACGCGCAGCGCCCGTTCGACACCTACGTGGACATCGCGACTCCGGCGGTGTGGCACGGCCCAGAGCTGGTCCGCGCGGTGGACCTCGACCTGGACGTGATCCGCGGCACCACCGGGCGGGTGTGGGTCGACGACGAGGACGAGTTCGCCAGCCACCGGATCTCGCTCGGCTACCCGGACGAGATCATCGAGGGCGCGGTCCAGAGCTGTCAGCAGGTGCTGGCTGCCGTGGAGACCGGCAGCGCACCCTTCGACGGCATCCACCGGGAGTGGCTGGGCCGCCTGCGTCAGGGCTGAAGGGCGCACCGACGGCGCGGTCTGCGCCTCGACAGGTCTAGTCCAGTTCAACCGAATTTCAACTACTTTGGGCGTTTCACGGCTTCCTGGCCGATATGAGCGTTTTGACTCTTTAGGCTGGGCGGAGCAGACCCCCGATCTCGAAGAGGCACCTCCACCATGAAGCACTTCTGGGCGCTCCCCAGCACCCTGCTCCTCTCCTCGGCCCTGGCCGTGACCGGAGTCGCCGCGACAGCGTCGATCGTCCCCGGAGGCGACGCCAGCTCCCTGGATGCCAGCTCACTCGACAACGGCTCATCCACGGACGGGCGGGCGACCCCGCCCGTGGACACGACCGTCCTCGAGAACGGCTTCTACTGGCAGCTGACCTCGCCCCAGCTGGTGCAGCCCGGCAGCGTCCTCGTCTGGGGCCAGGGCACCAAGGCACGCCGCCCCGGTCCGGGCCGACGCAGCGACACCCAGTTCTTCGAGATCAGCAGCACGGGCACCAACGACGTGCCGGACGCCGCCCTGCGCGCCTACCACCACGCCGAGAAGGTGATGGCCACTGCCGACCCCGGCTGCGACATCTCCTGGACCATGCTCGCGGCCATCGGCCGGGTGGAGTCGAACCACGGGCGCTATGGCGGGGCGCAGCTGGGCTCCGACGGCGTCTCGCGGCCTGAGATCCGGGGACCCCAGCTCGACGGGGCCGGGCCGTTCGCGGCCATCCGCGACACCGACAACGGCACCCTGGACCGGGACAAGGTCTGGGACCGCGCAGTCGGCCAGATGCAGTTCCTGCCCGGCACGTGGCGCGAGGTCGCCCGCGACGGGGACGGCGACGGCCAGATGAACCCCGACGACATCGACGACAGTGCCCTGGGCTCCGCGGTCTACCTGTGCGGTGCCGGCGGGAGCCTGGCCGACGCCGCGGGCAAGGCAAGGGCCGCCTTCCGCTACAACCACTCCGACTACTACGTCGATCTCGTCCTGGCCTTCGACGCGGGCTACCAGAGCGGCGTGTTCGCGCTGCCGTCGCCGCCTCCCCCACCCGACGAGGCCGACCGGCGCAAGGGTCACGACAAGCCGGGTCGCAAGAAGTCGGCCCCGAAGAAGCCCACGTCCAAGAAGCACCGCTCGCCGAAGGCGCCGCTCCACCAGGCGGCACCCACCCCGGCTCCCCGTCACGCCGACGCCGAAGCCGGAGCCGAAGCCCCAACCCAAGCCTTCACCGCCCGCACCCACCCCCACCGGTCCCCAGCTGGTCCAGGTCGAGGGGCAGTGGCACGACTGCGGCAACGGCTACTGCCTCGGCGCGACCTCGCTCGACCTCGGCCCCGGGGGCACCCGCGGGGACCGCGCGGACGCCGACTACGACGGCGACGGCACCGTGGAGACCAACGCCGACGAGTTCGCCGGGCTGGCGGGCAAGCACGTCTCCCTGCAGGTCGAGAAGGCCGGCGGTGGCTACGTGGTCTACGTGATCGGCGGGCACGGCTACCGCAACGCCGACGGCTCCTTCGCGCGTCGGCAGAACGCCGCCCAGCCCTCCGGGAGCCCATCGCCCTGACCCAGCGGCACCTGCCCGTGGAACGATGAGCCTGTGCCCATCGACTTCGCCGCCTCGAACGGCCCGACGCTCGGCGTCGAGTGGGAGTTCGCGCTGGTCGACAAGCGGTCGCGCGATCTCGTCAACGCGGCGTCCGAGCTGTTCGACCTCGTCTCCGAGCGACACGGGCCCCAGCCGCGGATCCACAAGGAGCTGCTGCGCAACACGGTCGAGCTGACCACCGGGATCTGTCATAACACCGCGGAGGCCGTCGACGAGCTGTCCGCGATGCTCGACCTGGTCCGTCCACTGGCCGACGAGCTCGACGTCGACCTCTACAGCGCCGGGACGCACCCGTTCGCCGAGTGGTCCCACCAGCTGCTCACCCCCGGCCACCGCTACGAGGAGCTGATCGCCCGCACGCAGTGGTGGGGGCGTCAGATGCTGATCTGGGGGGTGCACGTCCATGTCGGCGTACGCCGCGAGCACGCGATCCCGATCGTCTCCGCCTTGCTCAAGTGGTACCCGCACCTGCTCGCGCTGAGCGCGTCCTCCCCGATCTGGGCGGGGACGGACACCGGCTACGCAAGCAACCGGGCCATGATGTTCCAGCAGCTGCCCACTGCAGGGCTGCCCTTCCAGTTCGAGGCCTGGGACGACTTCGAGGCCTACGCGGAGGACCTGATCACCACCGGCGTGATCGAGGAGATCGACGAGATCAGGTGGGACGTGCGCCCGGCCCCGCACCTCGGCACGGTCGAGGTGCGGATCGCCGACGGCGTCTCCACGCTGACCGAGATGCGTGCCCTCGTGGCGCTCACGCACTGCCTGGTCGTCGACCTCTCCGAAAGGCTCGACCGGGGCGAGCAGCTGCCCACGATGCCCCCGTGGCACGTCCAGGAGAACAAGTGGCGCGCCGCGCGCTACGGACTGGACGCCTGGATCATCCTCGACGACCAGTCCAACGAGTGCCTGCTGCTCGACGACCTCGAGCAGCTGCTCGAGCGGCTCGCACCCGTGGCGGAGCGGCTGGGCTGCGCGGCCGACCTGGAGCTGGTCCGCGAGATCCCCCGGGTCGGCGCCTCCTACCAGCGCCAGCTCGGCGTGGCCGCGCGCACCCACGGCGACCTCGTCGCCGTGGTCGACTCCGTCGTGCGCGAGCTCTGAGCGGGCAGTCGCCGGCGCGTCAGGCGGTGATCGGCGGGATCTGGTCGGTCGCCTCCAGCGGATCCATCCCGGTGACCGCGAGCAGGTCCGCCACCAGCGACCTGATCTGCGCGAGCACCACTTCGGCCGACAGGTCGGTCGAACGCTCGACCTGCGAGCTGGCCCGGCCGAGGGCGATCAGCCGGCCCCGCACCGTCTCGGCGACCCGGTCCGCCGCGAGCTCGTCGGCGATCGCGTCGGTGAGCTCCGCCAGGTCGTCCAGCAGCGCGGCGTACGCCGTCGGGATCGGCTCGCGCCGGTAGGCGGCCACCGCCACCCTGCGGACCAGCACCCGGGTGTTGCGCAGCGCGAAGTCGAGGGGCTCGACCAGCTCGGCCATCGCGCGCACGCGGCCGCGATGTCGGCGACGGAACGGCGACGAGCGGACCACCGAGATCCCCTCGTCCGAGGCCGCACGCAGCTCGATCACGAGCTCGTCGGTGGAGCGGGCGTCCCGCAGCACCGTCATCGAGCGCTCGACGTCTCCGTCGAGGATGCTCTGCGCAGCGGCGCGCAGCAGCGCGGAGATCTTGCGCACCACGACCGCAGCCTGCTCGCGCGGTCGTCGCAGCGGCGCGCGCGGCACGACGGCGGCCGCCACCAGCGCGACCGCACCGCCGATGAGGGCATCGGTCCACCGGATGAAGGCAGCGCCCGGCGTCGGCACCAGGGTGCTGACGACGATCGCCTGCACCGCCGCCTGGTTGACGAACAGCACGCCCGGGCTGAGCAGCAGGGCCGTGCCCATCGCCAGACTGACGATCAGGGCTATCTGCCACCCGCCCGACCCCAGGTAGTGCGTGAGCACGTCGCCGACGAGGACACCCAGGGCGACACCGACGGTCACCTCGGCGACCCGCCTGAATCGCTGGCCGTAGGAGGTCCCGAGACTCACGACCGCGGCGATGGGCGCGAAGAACGGGACCGGGTGCCCGAAGACGTCGGCGGCCACGGTCCAGGCAACACCCGCGGCGACCGCACACTGCCCCACCTGCCACGACTTCGCCACCAGGCGGGCCCGTCGCTGCCGCAACGAGGTCCTCCCTGCAGTGACCGCGAGCCCCAGGTGCGGGGCAGCCGCAGCGCCAGCCCTCGAGAGCTGCCGCCGCGGACTACGGCTCGAGCGTGGATCCACGGCCGTGCAGCATCGTGATGATCTGGGTCAGCTGGCTGTCTGCCTTCGCCGTCCGCTTGAATGTCGTCAGCGCGAGCACCGGCTTGAACCGTTGCCGGGCGATCGCCTTGGCGTAGGTGAACTCCTTGAGCCCGTCCGCGCCGTGGATCCGTCCGAACCCGGAGTCGCCCACGCCGCCGAAGGGAAGCGCAGGGATCCCCGCGAAGGTGATCACCCCGTTCACAGCGGTCATCCCCGCACGCAGCCGGCCTGCGATCTCCATGGCCCGCGCCTGACCGAAGACCGTGGACCCGAGGCCGTAGCGGGTGCCGTTGACCTTGGCGACCGCCTCGTCCATGTCCCGGACGCGGGTGACGGTCACCGTCGGACCGAAGGTCTCCTCCTGCACCGCCAGGGACTCCTCGGGTACGTCGACCAGGATCGTGGGCTGGACGAACCGGTCACCGACCGCCGCTGGTCCGCCGAGGACGGCGCGACCACCGTGGGCGAGAGCGTCCTCGATGTGCGACCGGATGATGCCGAGCTGACTGGGCATCGTGATCGGGCCGAGCTGGGAGCCGAGGCTGTCATCGGCCCTCAGGTCCCGCGCCTGGTCAACCAGCCGGGACAGGAACGCGTCGTAGACCCGTTCGTGGACGTAGACCCGCTCCACGCCGAGACAGGTCTGGCCCGCGTTCGAGCAGGCGCCCCACAGCGCGGCATCGGCCGCGGCATCGAGGTCGGCGTCCTCGTCGACGATCACGGCGTCCTTGCCGCCGGCCTCGATCAGCACCGGGGTGAGCGTCTCCGCGCAGGCCGCCATCACGGCCTTGCCGGTGGCGGTCGACCCGGTGAAGGCCACCTTGTGCACTCCGGAGCGGCAGAGCGCGGCACCGGTCTCGCCGAGTCCGGTGACGACCTGGAAGACGTCGTGGTCGGGGACCACCTCCGCGAACGTGGCGGCGAGCCAGACGCCGACGCCCGGTGTCAGCTCGCTGGGCTTGAACACCACCGCGTTGCCTGCGGCGAGGGCGTAGGCGATCGAGCCCATCGGGGTGAACACGGGGTAGTTCCACGGGCCGATCACGCCGATCACCCCGAGCGGGCGGTACTCCACGGTCGCCGCCTGGTTGGCCATCAGGAGACCGGCCGACACCTTGTGGCGTCCGAGCACCTTGCGGGCGTGCTTGCCCGCCCACGCGAGGTGGTCGAGGGCCAGCGCGATCTCGAGCGTGGCGTCGCTGTGCGGCTTGCCCGTCTCCTGATGGATGACCTCCGCGAGCTGGGCCATCCGCCGGGTGATCACACCCGTCCAGGAGGTCAGGATCTCGGCACGCTCGTCGAAGGTGAGGGCGGACCACCATGCGGCACCCTCGCGAGCCCTCGCGACGGCCGCCTCCACGTCCGTCGCGGTGTGCCGGGGATAGGTGCCGGCCACGTCACCGTTGCGGGGGCTGAGCGAGTCGAAGGTCTCGGCAGCGGCCGTGGCCGCCTCCGGGGCGTGCACGTCGGTGGTCATCGGGAGCTCCTGATCAGGTCGGCGGCCTTCTCGGCCACCATGACGGTGGGGGCGTTGGTGTTGCCACGCGGGACTGCCGGCATCACCGAGGCGTCGACCACCCGCAGCCCCTCGATGCCGCGCACCCGCAGCTCGGGGTCGACGACCGAGTCCTCACCGCTGCCCATGGCGCAGGTCGAGACCGGGTGGTAGAGCGTCTGCGCGTTGTTGCGCAGGTGCTCCACGAAGTCGTCGTCGGTGGGGTCGTCCGGCAGCCGCCACGGCGACTCCAGGTAGCGGGCCAGCGGGCCTTGCTGGGTGATCGCCCAGAGCCGCTTCATGCCGGCGAGCATCGCGTCCAGGTCGGCCCCGTCGTCGAAGTACGCCGCGTCGATGGCGGGCTGCCAGGTCGGGTCGGACGAGCGGAGGCGCAGGGTGCCCCGGCTGCGGACCGAGACCAGCGTGGGCGCCGCCGTGAACATCCTCCGGGTGGGTTCGTGCAGCCCGTTGTCGTAGAACCCGGAGGGAGCGATGTGGTACTGCATGTCGGGTGCGGCCAGGTCGTCACGCGTCCTGAGGAAGCCGCCGCCCTCGCCCACGTTGGAGGAGAGCGGACCGGTCCCCCGGGCCTTCCAGCGCACCAGGTTGCGCACGTTGGACGCCTCGGCCAGGTCGGTGGTGCCGCGGGTGTGCCAGATCATCGGCACCACCGGATGGTCCTGCAGCCGCTGGCCGACGCCGGCCAGGTCGGCGACGACGTCGATCCCGTGCTCACGCAGGTGTGTCGCCGGCCCGATGCCGGAGAGCATCAGCAGGTGCGGGCTGTTCACCGCCCCGCCGCACAGCAGCACCTCGCGCTGGGCGCCCACGGTGATCTCACGGCCGGCGAGACGGTAGGTCACCCCGGTGGCGCGCTCCCCCGCGACCACGATCCGCGTGACGAACGCACCCGTCACCACGTCGAGGTTCTCCCGGGCCAGGGCCGGCTTGAGGTAGCCGTCGTTCACCGACCATCGCCGGCCGTTGCGGCAGGTGACCTGGTAGCGCCCCGCCCCCTCCTGGTCGGCCCCGTTGAAGTCGTCGGTCGGCTTCATCCCGGCGCTCACGGCGCTCTCCACCCAGAGGTCGGTCAGCTCGTGGGTGTACTTCCGGTCCTCGACGTGCAGCGGACCGTCCTGGCCGTGGTACGGCGAGTCGAGGCGGGTGTTGCCCTCGGAGCGGACGAAGTAGGGCAGCACGTCGTCGTACCCCCAGCCGGTGGCGCCGTACTCGTCGCGCCAGGAGTCGTAGTCGGCGGCGTTGCCGCGGATGTAGATCATCGCGTTCATCGAGGAGCAGCCGCCGAGCGCCTTCATCCGGGGCCAGTCGGCCCGCCGGTTGTGCAGCTGCTTCTGCCCGGTGGTCTGGTAGTTCCAGTCCCACTTGGTGCGGAACAGCGTGGGGAACGCCGCCGGGATCGAGATCTCGTCGGCGTCCGGCTCGGGTCCGGCCTCCAGCAGCAGCACCCGGACCGCGGGATCCTCGCTCAGCCGCGCCGCCAGGACTGCGCCCGCACTGCCGGCTCCCACGATGACGTAGTCATGACCTGCACGGGTGCGGCTGGATTCCGACATGTGACCTCCGGGGTGGGGTTCGCGGGCACATCCGGCCCCTGCCCGGCGAACCTATACCCGGCCCGAACGTCGCGTCGGTCACGTCCACGCCTCACGCCCGGCGAGATGTCCGGCGAGATGTCCGGCGAGATGTCCGGCTCACCCTGGTGCCGGCTGTTCAACGAGAGGCAAACACGCGAGGATCGAGCGATCCCAGAGCGACGTCGACAGGTTCGGGGACAACAGAGAGGCCTGACCCGTGGTGGTTCCGATCGACCCGACATCCGCAGCGTTCCTGTTCGCCGAGAACCGGCAGATGCCCATGCACGTCGGTGGCCTCCAGCTCTTCGAGAAGCCCGCCGATGCGCCGCGCGACTATGTCCGCAAGCTCTACGCGTCGATGTCCCAGGTCGACGAGATCGCACCGCTGTTCCTCAAGCGCCCGACCCGCGGCATCAGCACCGCCGGGCAGTGGGCCTGGGCGCAGGACGAGAGCTTCGACATCGAGTACCACGTCCGGCACAGCGCCCTGCCCAAGCCCGGCCGCGTGCGCGAGCTGCTCGACCTGTGCTCGCGCCTGCACAGCACCCGCCTCGCCCGCGAGCGTCCGCTGTGGGAGGCGCACCTGATCGAGGGGATGCGCGACGGCCGGGTGGCGATGTACACCAAGGTCCACCACTCCCTGGTCGACGGCGTCTCCGCTATGCGGCTGATGCAGAGCGTGATGACCACCGACCCCGACAAGCGCGACATGCCCCCGATGTGGGCCGCGCGACCCGACGCCAGGTCCAAGAAGGTGCGCGCCCAGGCCGAGACCAGCCTCGCCGACATCCCCCTCGACGCGATGCGCACGGCGCTCGGCATCACCGCCGACGCCGCCGGGATGCCCTCGGCCCTGGTCAAGACCCTCAAGCACGGCCTGCGCAACGAGACCTCGGCGCTCTCTCTCTACGCCCCACGCACGATGCTGAACACCACGATCACCGGATCACGACGGTTCGCGGCCCAGGGATGGCCGTTGGAGCGGCTCCGGGCGATCGGCCGGGCAAGCGGCACCACCCTCAACGACGTGGTGCTGGCGATGTGCTCGGGCGCGATCCGCAGCTACCTGATCGAGCACAACGCGCTCCCGGACTCGACGCTGGTCTCGATGGTCCCCGTCGGCCTGAACGCCAAGCAGTCGCAGTCGGCCTCCGCCGCCGGCGGCAACGCGGTCGGCGCGGTGATGGTCAAGCTCGGCACCGACCTGACCGACCCGGGCGACCGGCTGGCCTCCATCCACGCCTCGATGAGGACGGGCAAGGAAGCGCTCAGCTCGATGACGCCGCTGCAGATCATGGCGATGAGCGCACTGGGCATGGCCCCGTCGATCATCACCCCGCTGCTGCGGCTGCAGGGCATCATCCGGCCGCCGTTCAACCTGATCATCAGCAACGTCCCCGGGCCGAAGCAGACGCAGTACCTCAACGGCGCCAAGCTGGTCGGCACCTATCCCCTGTCGATCCCGATCAACGGGATGGCGCTGAACATCACCTGCAACAGCTACGCCGACGACATGGACTTCGGGCTGACCGGGTGCCGTCGCAGCGTGCCGCACCTGCAGCGTCTGCTCGTGCACATGGACGACGAGCTGAACGCTCTGGAGAAGGCGGTCGGCGTCAGCTGAGCGTGCTCCCGCTGATCACGGGCGAGACTGGGGCCGACGGTCAGGCGGCGGAGGCGACGACGGCGCCGGGCGATGCGGGCGCCGTGACCATCTCGAGGGCGATCTCCTCGGCCGCGACGTAGTCGCTGACCTCACGGAGCACGCCGGAGAGCGGCACGTCCAGCGCCTCGCAGAGAGCAGCGAGCAGCTCGGAGGACGCTTCCTTCTGGCCGCGCTCGATCTCCGAGATGTAGCCGAGACTCACCCGGGCCAGGGACGAGAGCTCGCGCAGCGTCATCCCCTGGCGCATCCGCTCGGCACGCAGAACGTCACCGAGCGAAGCGCGGAACAACAGCGTTCCCTGACCCATGTCCTGCTCCTTATCGCGGCGTATGCGATGCAACGCTACCCAACGCCAGGTTCTTCCCGTCCGGGAGTCCGGAGATCGGCGCCGCTCGGGCCCTAGTCGTCGGGGTCGTCGAGACCCTGTTCGATGGCGTAGCGGACCAGCTGGACCCGGTTGTGCAGCTGCAGCTTGCGCAGCGTGTTCTGGACGTGGTTCTGCACGGTGCGGTGCGAGAGGAACAGCCGCTCGGCGATCTGCTTGTAGGACATCCCCTTGGCGACGAGGCGCAGCACCTCGGTCTCGCGGTCGGTGAGCCTCGGCGTGTCGCCCCGGTCCGGGTCGCTCGGCGTGTCGGAGAGACGGCGGTACTCCCCCAGGACCAGTCCCGCGAGCCCCGGTGTGAACACGGTGTCGCCCAGGGCGACACGGCGTACGGCGTCCAGCAGCTCCTCCCGGGAGGCGGACTTCACCAGATAGCCGGTGGCCCCCGCCTTCACCGCCTCCAGCACGTCCTGCTGCTCTCCGCTCGCCGACAGGATCAGCACCCGGACAGCGGGGTTCAGCCGCACCACCTCGGCGGTGACCGCCACCCCGTTGGGCTCGGGGATCTGCAGGTCGAGGACGAGCACGTCGGGCTTGGCCGCCGGAAAGCGCCGGATCGCCTCGGCGCCGTCCGCGGCCGTGGCCACCACCACCAGACCGGCCTCGGTGAGGTCCCGGGCCACGCCCTCGCGCCACATGGGGTGGTCGTCGACCACCATCACCCGCAGCGCTTCGCTCACGCGCCGAACCCTAGTCTCCGTGCCCTCGTCGTCGGGAGGGTTTGCGACATCCCCGTCGGGGCGCTGCCCGCCTCCCTTCACACGTCCCTCCCGAGATGGCGTGGCGTGCTGCCGATTTCCCGAACAGGGGCCACCACCCGCAGCTAGCCTTCTCGACGTGGCGAGCCAATCCCGTTCAGACGAGGTCGACCTCCTCGTCCTGGCGGCACTCACGCCTGCGGGGAACGAGGTGGTCCCCCTTGCCCAGCGGCTCGGCCAACCGGCCGAGACCGTCCACCAGGCGGTCGGGCGCCTCGTGGAAGCCGGTCTGGTGGAGGTCAGGGATGGCTCCGTGACGCCGACGCGGGCCGGTTTGCTGACGACCGCCCGTCTGCGCGAGGACCGGGCCGCCGAGAGCACCGGCAACCGGGTCCCGACCATCGATCTGAGCGTCGTCACCGAGTTCATCGCCTCGCGGTGGTCGGCGAGCGCCGCACGGCACGCGGCCGCAGCAGCCTCCCGAGACGAGCTCCTGGCCTCCGACGCCGAGCGGGACTCGGCCGTGCGTCTCTTGTCAGAGGCCTTCTCCCAGGGCCGACTCTCGTCGACCGAGCTCGAGCAGCGCACGGACGGCGCGCTGAGCGCCAGGACCCACGGTGAGCTCGACGCCGTTCTCCAGGGCCTTGGTGGTCTGCAGCGGCCGGTCCGGTCCCGTCCCGTGCAGCGGGCGGTCTTCTGGGTGATGGTCGTGCTCTCCTCCCCCTTCGTGCTCGTCGGGGCGATGCTCCTGGCCTTCGGCTCCGACGTGGGTGACCGCGTGGCCGGAGTCGTGTTCCTCACCCTGCTGCTGCCGGGACTGTTCGCTCTCCGGCGATGGGCCGCCCCCAGCAGGTGAGCCTCGACGGGCCGTTGCGCGAGCTCCGGGATCTGGTCCACGACACCCTGACCCGTCACCACCTCCTCCTGCAGGACGCCCTCCCCACCGGCCGTCTCACGCAGCACGACCGCACCGCTGGTGCAGTCGCACGCGCCGGTGCCGAGCACCCGCTGGGTGCGACCACCGTGCGGCCTGCTGCTGATCGCCAGGTAGGTGCTCTCGGGACCGGTGAAGCACATCCGGTCCCCCTTGGCTGCGTACTCCGCCAGGTGATCCCGTCGTCGAACTCGTACCCCACGGCACGGCGCAGCACTGAGGCGTTCGGCTGCCGCGTTCGGGCCAGCGCCCCTTGACCACCGGTCAAGGGGCGCTGGTCGGGCCGGCTCAGTAGTGCAGGGGGCCGTGCGCGTGAACCTCGAGCAGGAACACCTCAGGCGGGTCGGTCTCGCTGCAGCCCACTCCTGTAGCCCTGAGCGAGTAGCGGCCGTGACCGTGGGCCCGTGCGTAGGCACCGGTCCCGCTCTTGACCTTGTAGGTGCCGCGTTCGGTGTAGACGAAGTGACAGGTGACCTGGTCCTGTCGGAACTTCCCCTCCTTCTTCGGCTTGTGGGTGATCGACAGGGACCCGCGCGGGAAGGTGAACGTGTCCATGGTCTCGCTCACCTGGGTGTCGGTGCCCTTGGCGTGGATCCGCCCCTTCGCGACCACGACCGAGGTCGCGTTCTCGTCGGGGTCACTGCTCAGGATGATGAAGTGCTGGATGTGCCGCCCGTGGTGGTGGCCGTGCCCGCGCCGGGCATCGGCGGAAGCGGCAGGACCGACCGCGAACACGGCCAGCAGCATCACGATCATCATCACGGCGGAGCGCCTCGGACGGCGCCAAAGTGAACTGGACAATGGGACCCACTCCTCGATCTCTCGGGCGTCGCCACTCGTTGGCGGCGCAACTCGTTCATGCTGCTCCCGGCGACGGGTGCAGGTCATCAGCCGGCTCGGCGCGGTCTAGGTCGGCGACGGTCTGGGCGCGCGGTTCGCACGGGCCAGGGACGGCCGCCGTGTGGAACCATCGAGCGGACGAAGATCGGCCAAGGAGGACCCCGATGCAGATGCGGCTGGAGCTGATCCCGCTCCCGGTCTCGGACGTGGACCGAGCCATCACGTTCTATGCCGACCAGCTCGGCTTCAAGAAGGACTTCGACGTGCGGCCCAGTGAGGGCGTCCGCGTCGTCCAGCTGACACCCGAGGGCTCTGGCTGCTCGGTCGGGTTCGGGACAGGCCTGGATGCCTACGCGGGAGAACCGGGCAGCGTCAGGGGCCTGCACCTGGTGGTGGAGGACATCACCGAGGCTCGCGCCGAGCTCATCCGCCGAGGCGTGCAGGTCGGCGAGATCCAGGACTTCGGGGGCGGCGTCAGAGGTGCGGACTTCTCCGATCCCGACGGCAACACCCTCGAGCTGCAGGAGATGTCGTGGCGCAGAGGCGCGGAGTACTAGGAGCCTGCCGAAGGGGGCAAGATCAGGCGGTGGCGCACCTAGCCCGGGCCGCACTCCCGTGCCTCTGGCTGCTGCTCGTCCGGTCGTCAGCCGGGGCTGGTGTCAGGTCGGTGGCGCTGCGGGCGGGACGTAGCCGAGCCGGTCGAAGGCGAGGCGGATCTCGACAATCTGACCCTCATCGACAGTGAACAGCTCGCTGGCCAACGTTGTCTTCGTGACTGCCGTCTGCGGGAAGTACCACAGCGCGACCCGACTTCCGTCGCTCATCCGGGCGTGCTCGGGTGCGCCGGTGAGCATCGGCAGGAACCTGGTCAGATAGCCACGCCAGTCGCTCTTCGTGGTCACGTCCTCATCGGGCGCGAAGCAGCGGACCTGGTCCGAGACGAAGGTCAGGGCATGATCGACGTCACCTGTGCTCCAGGCGTGGTGATAGGCCAGCACCGTTGTCAGTGCGTCCTCGCTCGTGTTCGACATGGCGGCTCCTCCTGGTGGGTTGGTGCTCGGTGCTCGGTGCACGGCGCTCATTGCTCATCTCGGTAGTCAGTGGTCAGGGGTGCCCAGGTGTCGGGTGGGAGGTCCTCACCTGCAACGGTTCGTGCCAGCCGGGGCAGGAAGTGGTCCCACCCGGCGATGTGGCCGGCAACGCTCTCCTCGGGGAGGTCTGTGTGGACGACCTCGACCCGGGTGCCGTCCGTGCTCGGCGTCAGCTCGAAGGACACCGTGGACGCCCCAGGGGGGAGGCTCTCGTTGCCGGCGAACCCCCAGGAGACCGTCAGCCGGCGGGGTGGATCGACCTCGAGGAACGTGCCCCGCACGGGGTAGCCGGCGATGTCGACCGCGAACTCCCCGCCGGGCACCGGGTTGACCGATGCCCATTGCCCCATCCACGCGGTGATCCCTGCATCGGTCATGAAGAACTCGAACACCGCGTCGGGAGCGGCATCGATCTCGATGGAGGACCGGTGCTCAGCCATCGCCACGCTCCGTGGACGACTCCACCGCCCGCTTCAGCGCGTTCAACCGCTCGGGCCAGAAGTCGTCGAAGAACCCCTTGCCAACGGCGAGTCCCTCCACGCGCACCGCGAACAGGTGGCGAGTCCCGGAGCGCGAACCCGTGACCAGGCCGGCGCCCCGCAGGACCTTCAAGTGGTGGGACACGATCTGCTGGGAGAGGCCCAGCACCTTCGCGATGTCGCCGACCGCGCGACGCTCGTGACGGACGAGCGAGAGGATGGCTCGGCGGTTCGGGTCAGCCAGCGCGTGGAACGTCTGATCCAGCGGGGTCGCGGTGTCGGTCATGGCGCACCTCCTGGCAAGAGGCTACTACCAACTGGCGTTTGTACAAACAGAAGTTGGTCGAGTCGCCGACTCCGGGACGCGGTGGGATCTCTGCAGGGAGCTCGGCCGTCAGGGGGCGAGGAACCCGATCCGGTCGACCGCCCATGCCACGACCCTTTTCAGAGCTCGGGCCGAAGCGAACAGCCAGGTCCTCGTTCGGGACCGGGCGTCCGAGGTGGCCGTGGGGTCACTCCCATCGTGACCGCGACTGCCTGTGCTCATGGAGATGGAGTATGCCGCACGAGGTCGTCGCGGAAGGGCCGCTGACGGACCCCGATGGAGCTCGGTTTCGTCCGCGGTGCCGCTGGACTGTTCGACCGTGCGTGCGACAACACCAGGGAACGCATCTGTACCCTTCCCGCGTGGGAAAGATCTTCGACTCCATCGACGCGGATCTGAAGTCGTGGATCGAGGCGCAACCCATGTGGTTCGTCGCGACGGCACCTCTCAGCGCCGACGGGCACGTCAACATGTCACCTCGCGGACACGACTCCTTCTCGGTCCTGGACGAGCACCGCGTCGGTTGGGTCGACTACACAGGCAGCGGGGTGGAGACGATCGCGCACCTGCGTGAGAACGCCCGCGTGTGCCTGATGTTCAACTCGTTCGACAGCCGGCCGCGGATCGTACGGCTGCACGGGCGAGGGTCTGTCTCACTGCCCGGTGAGCCCGCGTTCGACGAGGTCGCAGCGCTCCACCCGACCCACCCCAGCACCCGAGCGGTGATCATCGTGGACGTGACCAGAGTCAGTGACTCCTGCGGCTGGGGCGTGCCGGTCATGGAGATGACCGGCGAACGCGACCTGATCCGCTTGCACGCCGAGAAGAAGGGGACCGAGGGCATGGCTCGATACCGCGCCGAGAGGAACGCCGTCAGCATCGACGACCTCCCCGGGCTACCCGCCTGACCCCGAGTTGCGCGGCGACTCGCACGTAGGGACCCGAACCACGTCGCGCGTTCCGTGAGCGACCCGACCAGCCTCGTCGTCCCGTGAGTGCTGCACAGCGGCCTGAGAGACTGCTCGAGTGGACCAGACCTACGAGATCGTCACGTTGGTCGACGGAGTGCTCGGCCCCACCGCGATCGGCACCTACCTGCACGGTTCGGCTGTGCTCGGTGGTCTCAAGCCGGCCAGCGATCTGGACGTCCTGGTCGTGTCCCGGCGACCGCTGGACCAGGAGCAGCGACAGTCGCTGCTGAACGGTCTGCTCGGCATCTCTGGCTCACGAAACCGTGCCCGTCCCGTCGAGATCGTCGTGGTCGTCCAGTCCGAGGTCCGGCCGTGGCGGTACCCGCCGACCGCAGACTTCCTGTACGGCGAGTGGCAGCGCGCGGCGTACGAGGCCGGTGAGGTCCCTCAGGCGCACCCGATGACCGATCTCGCCCTCCTGGTCACCATGACTCTGGCCGGCGGTCGTCCCCTGGCGGGTCCACCCCCGGCACAGGTCCTCGACCCGGTCCCGCATCCCGACCTGATCCGGGCCACCGTGGCGGGCACACCCGGCTTGATCGACGACCTGGAGAGCGACACCCGCAACGTCCTGCTCACGTTGGCACGAGTCTGGAGCACGCTCGCCACCGGCCAGATCCGGTCGAAGGACGCCGCCGCGGACTGGGCCATCTCCGCACTGCCACCAGAGCACCGTCCCGCGCTCGAACACGCCAGAGACCTCTACCTCGACTGCTCCTACGCCCAGGAGCAATGGAGTGACGCACTGCGGGCGCTGGTGGGTCCGTGTGCCGACCGTGTGCTCGCAGAGGTCGACCGGCTCGCGCAAGAACACGAGTTGCCACCGCTGTCCCGGTGACAAGCGTCGTACAACGCACGACTCGAGCCCACACGAGCTTCCGGTCGGGGACACGGCCGGTCTGTACCGTTGCCCGGTGAGAACTCAGCCCGCGCTCGCGACCAGGGTGGTGCCCACCTCACTGTTGCTCGCGGTCTCTGTTGCCGGCGAAGTGGCGGGCACCGCATCGTTGCGGCTCTCTGAGGGTCTGACGCGGCCGCTGTTCGTGGTGGGCGCCGTGCTCTTCTACGGGGGCAGCATCGCGATCTTCGGGAGGGTGCTCCAACGTGGAATGGGCCTCGGTGTGGCCTACGGCGTACTCACCGCATCGGGACTGATCGCCGCCACCCTGCTCAGCCTGGTCGCCTTCAACGAGGACCTCAGCCTGATGCAGGTCGGGGGCATCCTGGTGCTCGGGATCGGCGCCGTCCTGCTCCAGATGGATCGCTCGTGAGCGCCGGCGCGTGGATCGCCGCGGGCATCGTCCTGCAGTGCGCAGGTCTCCTCGCGCTACGAGCCTCAGACGGTCTACGGCGCCGTGCGCTCGCCGTGGGCGCGTACGCCGGCCTGGTCGGTTCGATCCTGCCGGTCGGCAGGGCGATCGAAGCCGGGATGCCGTTGGGGGTCGCATACTCGTTGTGGACCGGCGCGGGGATAGCCTTCGCTGCCCTCGGCGGAGCCGCGTTCTTCGGCGACAGGCTCAGCCGTCGCCAGTCAGTCGGTCTCGTGCTCATCCTCGTCGGGGTCGTGGCGCTCGAGGCAGGGGGATGACCGAACCGAGTCCTACAACGGCACGACCAGCGTCATGGGCGTGTGCTCCCGGGCACAAGGTGCCTCCGAGGCGCTCGCCTCTGGTCCGGTGGCTGACTGCTCATCGATGCCGGCTCCGGTGGTCTCGTCGACTCCAGCGAACGACCACGCAAGGCGCCTGCTACGAGCCCAGAGCGGCAGTGACTCGCTCCCGGAGCAGCTGGAACGGTTGCTCGCCCGCTGTGGAGGAGCTCCGTCCTGTCGTGACCCGGCGCTGGTTGATCAGCGACTCAGCGCCTGCGGAGCTCTGGAAGACCGGCAGGGTTGCCCGCCTGAGTGATGTAGGCCGACCTGGATCGAGAACCTCGCCACTCGTTGGGACGACGCCTGCGGGTGACCATCGCTGCCTCCTCAGCCAGGTTCCACCACCGCACGCTGACCGGCATGGGCGGACGACCTCATCCTTGCCAGGGCAGGGGCTCCGGGACAGCATGAGGTCATGGACGACTCACGGATCCGGCGGCAGATCGAGGAGCATTTCGCTGCGCCCCAGGGCCTTGACGCGACCCCGGAGGATCAGGCGCGCTCGGCGGCCATCTACGCCGAGGACGCGGTCCTCGAGTTCCCTCAGGGCCGCGAGCGGATTCGCGGACGAGCGAACATCCTTGCTTTCCGTTCGGCCTACCCAACAAGACTGAGGTTGGAGGTTCAGCGGACCATCGGGAGCGGCAACCTGTGGATCAACGAGTACACGATGCAGTACGACGACGGAGTGCCGATGATGCTGGCCGGAATCATGGAGTTCGAGGACGGCAGGGTGTTTCGGGAGCGGATCTACGTCACCGAGCCGTGGGAGCCGCCGGCGTGGCGATCGAAGTGGGTCGAGCTGATGGAGTGACGCCGAGGAGAAGAACCCCCGAGCTCGGAAGGTGTCAGGCACCTACGCGCACAGCTCACTCTGATGCAGATGGGGTTGCCGTTGTCCCAACGACTGGCAGGGTTGCCCGCCTGAGTGATGCGCGCCCACTCGGATGGAGAACCTCGCTAGTCGTTGGTGCGACCTCGGTTGGTTCGGCGTTGCTGCTTCCAGAGCCAAGTTCAACAACCGCAACGATCAGCGGCATGAGCGGCCTCGCGGCTGCTAGTAGTGTCGTCGGCGCGGGGTCTTGAGAAGTTTTGACTGCCGATCCAAGCAGAGCTCCCGCAACGGGTGCACAATGAACTATGACTGTCGCCATCGGCGTAGCGGGCCTCATCCTCCTGGGTGCCTTGGTCTACTTCGCCGAGATGATCGGCAACCGCATCGCCTACGGCCCTGGGCGGAGATCCACCACGAGTGCCGACATGATCTCTGCCGCGCAGTACGACCGCAAGCGCGGCGACTTCAGCGGCCTCGGCGGCATGTGATTCGAGCCCAATCCCTATCCGCTCATCGGCATGCCAGTGCAACTAAGCGCCGAGCTCACTCCGATCGAGATGGAGCCTGCGGATGTCTCAACGAGTGGCAGGGGTGTCCGTCTGCGCGATGTCGGTCCACTTGGGTCCAGAACGTCGTTCGCGTGTGACTCCCTTTCCCGGGGGCCGGTCTACGTCCGTCGGTGGAAGCTGACTTCGCCGTTGGGATGGTGGGTCGTCTCATAGCTGGGGTCGTGGATGCGGCGGTGGTGGTGCCCGCAGAGCAGGCGGCCGTGGGCGAGGTCGGTGGGCCCGCCGGCCGACCAGGCGATGTCGTGGTGGGCGTGGCACATCGCTGGGGGTCGGTCGCAGTCCTGGGCGGTGCAGCCGCCGTCGCGGGTGATCAGCGCGATGCGTTGGGCCTCGGAGTGGAACCGGCGTCTCCGGCCGACGTCGAGGACCTGGGACCTCCCGCCGAGGACGACCGGGATGATCCCGGCGGTGCACGCCAACCGCCGCGCCTCACCAGCGGAGATCCGGCCACCGGTGTCCAACCCCGCGGCACCCAGCCCCGTGAGGAGCTGGTCCAGGGTCATCGTGACCACCACGGTGGCCGAGCAGCCGCCCGACTTGGGCAGGGTCTCGGCGGGGATGCGTTCGAGCAGAGCGCAGAACGCTTGCCCGTGCTCGACGTTGCCGGGCAGCCGCTGGGACCGGTCCGAGGACGGGGGTGTCAGGGACTGGAGCATCTTGCGGAGCATCTGGCCGTGCAGGACGGGGATCCGGAACCGGCCGTGGCAGGTGCCCTCGTCGTCCTCAGCCATCTCGAAGGTGGTACGCCGCAACGCAGCCGCCTCCATCGCCTCCAGCTCGCGGCCCTCGAACCGCTCGGCGACCTCGGGGGCGATCACCTCGAAGATCCGCAACCCCAGCACCGCAAGTGCTTTCGCGTCGTAGTCGGCCGCGAGCCCGACCAGGTGCTCCTCAGCCCGGAGCCGCTGCTCCGCGCTGATCGCGAACTCACCAGACGTGGGGAGCCGGTCCAACGCCTTCACGATCGCCCGCGCCTGGGCCGGGTTCACCGCCCCCACCCCCATCGCGGTCGCGACCACCTCATGGTGCTCAAGGGCCTGGGCGAGCTTGAGGTCGGAGCGGGTGCTGATCCGGGTCTGTCGGGTCTCGACCGCGACCCAGTCCGCCGCCGACGCGGCGGCCTCGGGGTCCCCGGCACCGGAGCGCTCGGCCTCGCCCAGCACCCGGAGCTCCAGGGCAGCGAGCTGCGCCTTGGCGGTGGCCAGGTCGACCAGCGCTGCCCGCTGCTGGGCCGGGGTCATCGACCAGGTCGCCACCGAGGTCAGGTCGGTGAGCCGGGCACGCAGTCGTGCGGCGAAGTCGGTGACCGGGTGCGACCGGCCCAGGAGCTGGCTGCTCATGGATCCATTCGACCACCGACCACCGACAGTTTCGAGCACCAGTTCGAACCCTGAGGACGGCCCCTGCGAAGCAAAGGGGTGTGCGCACCAACTGGCTGCGACAGGCTCAGCCGACCTCACCCGGGCGCAGGTAGCGACCCCGTCGGTGCTCCAGCGGCGCGTCGTCCTCCCCCACGGTGACCTCGACGATCGTGGCTGTCACCAGGACCGACCAGCCGACGTCGGTGACGGACTCCACCTCGACCGACGCCCAGGACAGCGCGGAAGCGAGCCGTGGTCCGTGGGCCGTCTGCTCCCACTGGCCCGTCGTGAACGGGCCGCCGGGGGCAGGCATCTGGCCGGCGAAGGCCTCGGCGAGGTCCCGGTGCTCCCACCTCAGCAGGTGTACGACGGCACGGCCGGTGTCCTCGAGCACGTCCCGGAGGTCGGAGTCGGGGTCGATCAGGGCGAGCACACGCCCGGGCTCGCCACCGGCCACCATCACCGAGGACACCGTCAGCCCGGCACGCGAGCCGTGGCCCGAGTCGTCCCCGCTGGTCCACAGCGTCACGGCACCACCCAGCCGACCACGCAGCTGGCGGACCGGGTCGGCGGAGGGGTCGAGGAAAGGGTGCTCGGAGTGGATGCTCACGAGGCCCAGCCTGCCTTGGGCAGGGTGAGCTCCCACTCGGTGCCCTGCCCCGGCACGGAGTGCACCGCGGCGCTGCCGCCCAGATCGTTCATCCGTCCGACGATCGACTGGCGCACACCGAGCCGTCCCTCGGCCGCCGACTCCTCGAGACGGCCTTCGGGGATCCCGGGGCCGTCGTCGCGCACGGAGACGACCCAGTGGTCGCCGAGGTCCTCGAGCAGCACCCACGCCTCGGCGTCACGGCCGACGTGGTGCCGCACGTTGCTGAGGCAGGACTCCACGGCGGCCAGCACCTCGCCGGCCGCCTCGGCCGGCAGCACCACGTCCGTGCCGGGCACGACGACGTGCACCCGCGAGGTCTGCAAGGACGACAGCAGCCGGGCGAGGTCGCGGTCCCCGAGAGGGGCCACGACCTGCCGGGAGTCATGCTGGACCAGTCCCCGCAGGCGCACCTCCTGCTCCCCCGCCAGCTGTCCCAGCTCCGCGCCCTCGGGACCGAGGTCGGGGGCCCGGCGCTGCACCAGGGCGAGCACCTGGAGCACGCCGTCGTGCACCACGCGCGCGAGCCGCTGCCGCTCCTCGGCGGCCGCGGCGGCGCGTTCGGCCCGGTCACGCTGGGCGGCGGTCTGCTGGAGCACCTCGGAGAGGAAGCCCACGATCGCGCCGCCGAGAACCAGCAGGAAGATGTTGCCGTAGGCCTTCTGCGTGAGCTCGTCCCTGATCGCCAGGTCCGCCGCAGAGACCACGATCGCCGCGACGAGCCCTCCCCGCCACCGCCACACGATCGCCCAGGCGAGCACCACGCCCATCACCCAGAAACCCGGCAGGGTGGCGTTCAGCCCCGCCCCCTTGACGTACGGCGAGACGCCGATCGCCACCACTGCGACGACCAGGTCGCTGCCGAGCAACCAGGCCCGCCGACGATGCGGAGCGGCGTACGCCCACACCACGAACCCGGTCCACCCGGCCAGCAGCCCCATCACCAGCCAGCCCGCTACCGGATGGTCGTAGCGGGTGTACCGGATGGCGTAGAGCACCACCGCATTCACGAGCACCACGAAGCGCAGCACCGCGAGGGCGCGCAACATGGTGTCCTGCACCGGGCCGTGGGGCTCGACGCCCACCCGCTCCGGGGTGGTCACGAGTCAGGAGGCCTTCGCGTCCGGGCCGCTCTCGGCGGGATTCGCGGCGGCTTCCTTCTCGGCCTTCCGCTGCTCGTCCTTGGCGACGGCGGCGTACTTGTCGACGTACTCCTGGCCCGAGAGCCGCATGATCTCGTACATGATCTCGTCGGTGATCGACCGCAGGATGTAGCGGTCGTTCTCCATCCCCTCGTAGCGGCTGAAGTCCAGCGGGGTGCCGAACCGGACGACCGGGCGGGTGAACGAGCCGAACTTCTTGCCGGGGGGCGCCACGACGTCCGTGCCGACGACCGCGACGGGGATCACCGGCACCCGGGTCTCCAGCGCGAGGCGGGCAACGCCCGTCTTGCCGCGGTAGAGCCTGCCGTCGTGGGATCGGGTGCCCTCGGGGTAGATGCCGAAGAGGTCCCCCTCGCCGAGCACCTTCTTGGCGGCCGCGAGCGCGCCCTCCGCTGCCGTGGCGCCCGAGCGGTCGATCGGCACCTGACCGGAGCCGGAGAAGAAGCGCTTCTGGAACCAGCCCTTCACACCGGGGGTGTTGAAGTACTCGGCCTTGGCGACGAACGTCACCCGGCGCGTGAGCGTGAGCGGCATGAACAGCCAGTCGGCGTAGGAGAGGTGGTTGCTGGCAAGGATGGCGGGGCCGGTCTCCGGCACGTTCTCCGAGCCCGTGACGCGCGGGCGGAACACCACCCGCAGAAGGGGACCGATGGCGATCCACTTCAGGAACCAGTAGAACAATCTGGCCACCTTCCTCTCAGGTGGCACCTTATGGCACCGCGGCCCCGGGATCGACCGGTCTGGCGCGCTGGCCCGACGTGGACCCTCGTGACACGATGACCACGCCTCCCCCTCTCGACCCGCGCCCCTGGAGTTCTCCCTTGACCGTCCATCCCCTCGCCGAGCCGTTCCACTCCGACGGGGACTCCGCCTCGCCGAACGGACGGGTCGGGGTCCTGATCAGCCACGGCTTCACCGGCTCTCCCGCCTCGGTCACCCCGTGGGGCGAGTACCTCGCCAAGCAGGGGTACGCAGTGTCGGTCCCCCGGCTGCCCGGCCACGGCACCAGCTGGCAGGACATGAACACCACCACCTGGGTCGACTGGTACGCCGAGATCACCCGCGCCTTCGAGGCGCTCAGCAACCAGGTCGACACGGTCGTGGTCTGCGGCCTGTCCATGGGCGGAGGCCTGGCGCTGCGCCTCGCGGCCGACAACCCCGACCGGGTCGCGGGTCTGGTCCTGGTCAACCCCGCCGTCGGGAGCGCCCGCCTCGACGTGAAGCTGCTGCCGGTGATCAAGCACCTGCTCCCGTCGCTTCCCGGCATCGCCAACGACATCAAGAAGCCCGGCATCGAGGAGTACGGCTACGCCCGGACCCCGCTCCGGGCCGCCGACTCGATGTTCCAGGGCTACAAGGTCCTGCGCAACGACCTGCACCGGGTGACCTGCCCTGTCGTCCTGTTCCGCTCCGCGGAGGACCATGTCGTCGACCCCTCCTCCGCGCGCACGATCCTCTCGAGCCTCGGCTCGTCCGACGTCCGCGAGGTGATGCTCGAGAACAGCTACCACGTGGCGACGCTCGACAACGACGCTCCGGCGATCTTCGAGGGCTCGGCCGAGTTCATCCAGCGGATCACCCGCGCCGTCTCCGAGGGCTGAGCGGGACCATGACCTCGTCTCCCGACCCCGACGACGACGCGGCTCCGGACACCCGTCCGGACGGCCTCGCCGACGAGGCTCCGCCCTCGGACCCACCCTCGGCCGGGGACGACGGGCCCGGGAACGACGGGCCTGGGAACGACGGGCCTGGCAACGACCAGCCCGAGGACGAGCTCGCCCGTCAGGACGCCATCTGGCGCGCCATCGTGGAGAACTACGGCGAGCGGCCCCCGGTCGACGACACGGACGTCGAGGTGCCGGCGACCGAGGAGCCGGAGATCGAGGTTCCGGGGTCCCCGCGCGCGATCATCGATGCCGAGGACCACGACGAGGGTGCCGGGACGTTCGACCCCGAGGACCACTTCGTGCCCCCGCCTCCCCCGCCGCTGCCCCGCCCGGAGCCGCCCCGGCTGCTCGCCTGGATGGGCCTGTTCGGGGTGCCGACCTTCGTCCTCGTCGCACTCGTGGCGGGTCTCGACCTCCCCTCGTGGCTTGGTCTGCTACTCATGGTCTGGTTCGTCGGCGGATTCGTCTTCCTGGTCGCCTCGATGCAGCCCGGTCATGACGGGGGCCCCGACGACGGGGCCAGGCTCTAGCCACCGCCCCCTGACGCTTTTCACGCCCGGAAGGAACACATGTCCCACAACGAGATCGTCGAGATCAGCGGCCACCTGATCGACACTGCGTCGCTGTCGCGGGTGCTCAACGACATCGGCGAGTACGGCGGCGACTACACGGTCGAGAAGTTCGAGATCGGCCACGGCGCCGACGACGTCTCCTACGCCCGGATCAACGTCTCCGACGACGACGAGGAGAACCTCCAGCGCATCCTGATGCGGCTCCAGACCCACGGCGTCAACCAGGTCGACCCCGGCGAGGCCGAGGTCACCAGGGCCGAGCGCGACGGAGTGTTCCCCGACGGCTTCTACTCCAGCACCAACCTGGTCACCCACGTCCGCATCGACGGGCACTGGGTGGAGGTGCAGAACCCGGAGATGGACTGCGGGCTGATCGTCGACGGCGAGGGCGCCGACCTGACGGTTCGCACGCTGCCGATGGCCGACGTCCGTGCCGGCATGAACGTCGTGTGCGGCGCCTCTGGCATCAAGGTGACCGTGCCGATCGTCACCAAGGCCGGTGGCGACTTCGGCTTCATGGAGTCAGACGTCTCCAGCGAGAAGCCGCAGGCCGTGCTCGTGCGCCAGGTGGCCGACGGCATGCGCGAGGCCAAGGCTGCCGGCAAGAAGGTGCTCTGGGTCGGTGGGCCCGGCGTGGTCCACACGGGTGCGGCGCCGGCCATGGTCGCGCTGGTCGAGGCCGGTTTCGTCGACGTCCTCTTCGCGGGCAACGCGCTGGCCACCCATGACATCGAGTCCGCGCTCTACGGCACGTCCCTCGGCGTCGACCTGGCCCGCGGGCAGGGTGTCGAGCACGGCCACGAGCACCACATCCGGGCGATCAACACGATCCGCAAGGCGGGGTCGATCCGCGAGGCCGTGGAGCAGGGCGTGCTGACGAGCGGGATCATGCACGCACTGGTGACCCACGACAAGGAGTTCGTCCTCGTCGGGTCGGTGCGCGACGACGGCCCGCTGCCGGACGTCTACACCGACGTGATCGACGGACAGCGCGCGATGCGGGCCAAGCTCACCGACGCCGGGTTCTGCCTGATGGTCGCCACGATGCTGCACTCGGTGGCGACCGGGAACATCCTCCCGGCGAGCGTGCCCCTGGTCTGCGTGGACATCAACCCGGCGACGGTCACCAAGCTCGCCGACCGTGGGTCGTCGCAGGCGCGTGGCATCGTCACCGACGTCGGGCTGTTCCTGGAGCAGCTCGCGATGGAGCTCTCGCCCTCCTACCGCCGGGTCTGAGCCTCGGGTTCCGTCCCCTGTGCGCGGGCCTGGTCGGCGACACCGACCACCCCTGCCAGCGGGCCGAGCTCGGCGAGCACCAGCGCGGGCATGCTGCGGTGCCCGGCGCCGACCAGGCTCTCGGCCAGCGCGGCGCGGGCCGGGCCGAGCAACAGCTCGCCCGCAGCCGACACCCCGCCGCCCACGACCACCAGCTCGGGGTCGAACGCAGCGACCACGTTCGCCGCCCCGACGCCGAGCCACCGGCCCACCTCGGCGTACGCCGCGGCTGCCGCGGGGTCACCGGCCTGCGCGGCCGCGGTGAGGTCCGGCCCGGACAGCTCCGATCCCGCCGCTGCCGCCACCCTGGCGAGCGCCCGGCCCGAGCAGTACTGCTCCCAGCACCCGCGTCGCCCGCACTCGCACTCGCGTCCGTCGGGGACCACCTGCATGTGTCCGAACTCCCCGGCCATGCCGTTGTGGCCGCGGTGCAGCCGGCCATCGACGAGGAGGGCGCCCCCGATGCCGGTGCCGAGGGTCAGCATCACCACGGCATGCGCCGCGCGGGCGGCACCGAACCTGGTCTCGGCCCAGAGCGCGGCGTTGGCGTCGTTCTCGACCAGGACGCGTCCGCTCAGCCGGTCTGCGAGCCGCTCCGAGAGCCGAGCGGCCAGGGGCTCGTCGCGCCACGGGAGGTGCGGGGCGAACCGCACCCGCTCACCCGTCGCGTCGACGAAGCCTGCTGCCGCGATGCCCACCGTGCTCCTGCCGTGCCGCCCGGTGAGCACGGAGACGACCTCGACGAGCGCGTCCTCGACCTCGCCCACGGTCGCACGCTCGGCGCCGCGGCCGCGTCCCGGCGTGTTCGTCGTCTCGGTGTCGACCAGCCGGCCGCTCGCGTCCACGACGGCGGCGAGGACCTTCGTGCCTCCGATGTCGACACCGATCGACGGCGTCATCCGCCCCAGCCCTCGGGAGCCTCGAGCAAGGTCAGGCCCTCGGAGGCATGCAGCACCTTCCAGTCCTCGAACCTGACGAGGGCGTAGGCGAGCTTCGCCCGGGTCGGCAGCAGCGCGTAGCGGGCGCCGTACGTGCGCAACAGCACGTCCCACCCGCGGCGCAGCTCCACGATGTCGAGCTGGTCCTGGAGGTACTTCGTCGTGTAGGCGTCGGTGTAGCCGTCGGAGGTCGGGGCGAGCTCCGGGTGCCGCCACATCAGGTAACCACCGAAGGATCCGCTGTCCAGGATCGCCGTCCCCGCCGGCAGCCGGTCGAGCGCGGGGTCGACCCAGCTCGGCACCCTCGCCGCACGATCAGCGGTCACCGGCACCACGACCGCGAGCAGCACCACCGCGGTCAGCAGGAGCGAGCCCACGACCGTCCGCTCCCGGCGGGGTCCGGGCCGCGAGGTGCCCAGGAGGCTCTGCAGCGCCGCCGCGAAGAGCGGCACGGTGATCATCACCGCGACCGGCACGGTTCGGAACGCGTAGGCGCTCCACCCTGCCGCGAGCAGCAGGAGGAGCAGGTGGACCCAGTCGGGACGGCGACCGCGCAACCAGATCACCAGGATCAGCACGATCACGACCGCCACCACGGCGGGCTCGCGCTCGTGGAAGTCCGTCGGGGACCACTCGTCGTGGAACTTGGCGCGTCCGCCGACGAGCAGCACGGCGCCGTAGAGCCTGGGTCCCACTGGGGTCAGGCCGGCCGCGACCAGCGACAGCAGCGGCACCGCCAGCAACCGCAGCAGCACCGGCCGGAGCTCACCCAGCCGGTCCCGGTTGTCGAGGGCGATCCCGAGCACCACGACCAGCCCGATGACGGCACCGATCGGCCACATCCCGTGGAGTGAGGCCCAGGCCCACGTCGCGGCGATCAGCCACCAGCGCGGACGCAGGTCCTGCGCCGTGCGCAGCCAGGCGTGGGTGATCACCAGGATCAGCAGGTAGCTGGCCACCTGGGGCCGCCCCGTGAGGTTCACACTGATCGCGAGCACCGCCAGGATGGTGACCAGGACCGACGGCAGCGGGTCGGCGTACCTCCTGGCGATGACGAAGACGGCCGTCACGGTCACCAGCACCGCGGTCCCGCTGAGCCAGACCACCCCGGGGAGGCCGAAGACCGACTCGAAGGCAGCCATCAGCATCTGGCTGGCCCACTGGGTCGGCACCCAGTCGCGCTGCCCGAAGTCGGTGACGTGGCCGGGGTTCCACAGGGACCAGTCGCCGCTGAGGAACTCGTGCCCGAAGCGCAGGTGGAAGAACGTGTCCGGGTTGGACACCGCCGGGCTCACCCAGCGCACCAGCCCACCCAGCAGGCCGGCGAGCAGGACGTACGGCATCCAGCGGATGGATCTGCTGACCATGTCCCCCCGGGCGGCGGGCGGCCGTTCGCTCACCGGCGTCTCGCGAGGTCCGCCACACCGACGATGCCACCCGTGTTGCCCAGCTGTGCCTGCCGGATCTCGAGCACCGGGCGGTGGCCGCGACCGGTCAGGTGACGTTCGAAGCTGGCGCGGACGGGGTCGAGCAGCAGTGCTCCGGCCTCGCTCACGCCGCCCCCGATCACCACGACGTTCGGGTCCAGCACCGCCGTCAGCGTCGCGATGCCCTGCCCGATCCAGTCACCGAGCTCAGCGAGACGGGCGACCGCGAAGGGGTCACCGTCCGCGGCGGCACGGGAGATCATCGGCCCGTTGATCGCGGACACCGCGCCCCCGGCCTCCTCGATGAGCGCACGCGCCCCGTCCGGCTCGGCGAGAGCCGCCTCGTGCGTCATCCGCACAAGCGCGTTGCCCGAGCCGTAGGACTCCAGGCAGCCGAGGTTGCCGCATCCGCAGAGCACACCGTCCGGCACCATCTGGATGTGGCCCACCTCGCCACCCATCCCGAATCCGCCGCGCACCAGCTCGCCGTCCAGGACCACGCCGCCGCCGACGCCCGTCCCGATCGTCAGCAGGAGCAGGTTCTCCACGTCCTCGCCCGCCCCGAAGGTGAACTCGCCCCAGGCTGCGGCGTTGGCGTCGTTCTCGACGACGACCGGCAGACCCAGCTCGTCCTGGAGACGGGCCTTGAGCGGCTCGTCACGCCAGGCGAGATTGGGGGCGAAGACGACCTTGGCGCGCTCCTTGTCCACGAAGCCGGCGGCGCAGACACCCACCGCCTCGACCTCCCGGCCGGTGGTGAGGGACCGCACCAGCTGGCCGATCGTCCGGACGATCTCGCTCGCGTCGGTGGCCGGCGACTCCGTGCGGTCGCGCGCGACGATCTCCCCGTGCTCGTCGAGCACGCCCGCCGAGATCTTCGTCCCGCCGACGTCCACCCCCACGGTCAGGCTCATTGGTCGTCCTCCCAGCCGGTTCCGGAGTCGAGGTCGATCTTCTCCACCGAGCTCGGCTTCTGCTGCGGGGTCTGCGTGGCCAGCAACCCAGCCGCGGCCTGCATCAGCGAGCTGGCGGCCAGGGTCAGGTGGGCACGAACCTCCGGGCTGGTCTGCCGGACGACGTGGATGACCTGGCACACGGGGCAGTAGCGGCAGTCGGCGCTCCCGGTGGCTAGGTGCTCGTTGACGTCGTTGAGGCCCTGCGCGAAGGCGCCGGCGGCTCCGGCAGCCGTGCCTGCGTAGTCGGCTCCCTGGTCACGTGCCCACCCGGAGAGTGCCCCCAGCAGCTTCGCCGCCTCCTCGCCGACGCTGCCGACCGGCTCGTCCGCCCCGGCGCCGTGCCCGGATTCCCCGGATTCCCCGGAGTCGGTGGGACTGCCCCCGTGCCCCCGCCCGCCATCACCTGCGTCGCTCACGCCTGCTCCTCCTGCTCGAACCGGAACCGTACCTGCAGCGACCCGTCCTCCACGCGCGCCGCGGCGACCGTGTGGCGGCGCAGCGCCGTCGGCAGCGACAGCAGCCGGCGGTAGGAGCCCACGGTGACCACCAGCTCGTCGCCGTGCCGGGCGAGGTCCACGTCCTGCTGCTGGGCGAACGGCAGCGCGATCCGCAGCACCGCGCCGGTGCTCGTCCGGGAGATCGTCATCGGACCTTCACCCGTGGGCGCGTCCAGCGGGTCGGCGCCGTCGTACGCCGTCTCCGCGAACCGTGCGAGCGCGTCCACGCCCACCGGCTCGCCGCCGCTGTAGGGCGACTTCCACACCGGCAGGTCGGCGAAGGACTGCCGCACCTCGGCCAGGACGTTCTGCTGCGCGGCGACCCAGCCCGCGCGCCAGTCGTCGCCCTCGCCCTCGGGGAACACCCGGTTGGCGATCACCCCGTCGACCCGGTAGCCGTAGAGCGACAGTGTGGTCAGCGAGCGTCTTGCCTCGGCCACCACGACCGCCTCCGGCGTGAGCACCAGTCGGACGGTCGAGTCCTTCTCGCTCAGGATCTGCTGCACCTGCTCGAGGTCGCGGTGCAGCCGTTCGACCGCGTCGAACACCGAGTCCTCGGGCATCGGCACGCCGGCGGCGCGAGTCAGCACCGGGCGCAGCGCCCGGACCACTCGCCGCTGCACACCGAAGACGCGGCTCATGTACCAGCCGAGCGCCTCCGGGAGCGCCAGCAGTCGCAGCGTCTCGGCGGTCGGAGCGCAGTCGACGATGATCACGTCCCACTGCTCGCTGACGGCGTGGTTGCGCAGCTCGAGCAGGGCGAGCACCTCCTCGGCGCCCGGGATCACGGTCAGCTCCTCAGCAGTGATCGGGTCCACTCCCGCCGCATCGAGGACGGAGAGCAGGTAGCCCTGGATCTCGCCCCAGGACCGTTCGAACCGGCGTTGGGCGTCGACCTGGTGGACCCACAGGTCTGTGGCGACCTCGACCGGCTCGGACCCGAGCGGCGCCAGTCCGAAGGCGTCGCCGAGCGAGTGCGCTGCGTCCGTCGAGAGCACCAGGGTGCGCTGGCCGGCCCGGGCCGCCAGCGCTGCGGTCCCTGCGGCGCTGGTCGTCTTCCCGACCCCACCCTTGCCGGTGAACAGGATGATGCGCACAGTCATCGGCGCTCAGCCCAGCGACTCGACGCGCTTCTTCAAGCCCTTCAACGCGGTGTCGATGATGACCTTCTCCGCCTTGCGGCGCAGCATCCCGATCATCGGGATGCTGAGGTCGACGGCCAGCCGGTAGGTGACCTCGGTCCCCGACTCGCGCTCGCGCAGCTCGTAGGCACCCTGCATCGACTTCAACATCTTGCCCTCGACCAGGTCCCAGCGGACGGCTGCATCGCCCTGCCAGTCGTAGGAGAGGGTGTAGGAGTCCTTGATCGGGGTCGCCTCGAGCTCGAAGTGCACCTTGCGGGCGCGACCGGCCGGACCCTCCTCGACCACCTCGGCCTGCTTCATGCCCTGGGCCCACTCCGGGTAGGCGGGGAAGTCGGCGATCACTGCCATCACCTCGGCCGGAGTGGCGTCGATGATGATGCTGGAGGTGGTCTGCTCGGCCATGGGTGTGGATCCTGACTGCGGAGGCGGGTCTGGGAGGGGCGGGTCTGGCAAGGCTGGTCTGGCAAGGCTGGTCTGGCGGGGTGACTCGTGGTGCCGGCAGCACCGGCCGGTCAAGGCTAACGGACGCGCGGCCTCCGGATGAGCCTCACGCAGGCGCGCCGGCACCCACCGCTACCGGTACCGTGCAGTCCAGTCCCGTCCCCCGAGAGGTGCAGCGTGCGTGAGTACTCCACTGCCCAGCAGGTCAGTGTCCCGTCGACGGGCAACCTGACCGACGACGTAGTCACGAACGCCGCTGAGCATCCCGACGCAGCCGTCTTCTCGCGGCGGACCGGGAGCACCTGGACCGACGTCACCACCGTGGAGTTCCTCGAGGACGTGCGCTCGGTGGCCAAGGGCCTGATCGCCGCCGGCATCGAACCCGGCGACCGCGTGGGCCTGATCTCACGGACCCGCTACGAGTGGACGGTCGTGGACTACGCGATCTGGTTCGCGGGCGCCGTGACCGTGCCCGTCTACGAGACCTCGAGCGCCAGCCAGGTCGAGTGGATCCTGGCCGACTCCGGTGCCCGCGCGGTCATCGCCGAGACCCCCGAGCACACCTCGCGGGTCAAGGAGATCCGCGACGGCCTCACCGAGCTGCATCACGTGTGGTCGATCGAGGGCAACGGCCTGGGCGTGCTGCGGACGCTCGGTGCCGACGTCGGCGACGACGAGCTGGAGCGTCGCCGGAGCCAGGCCGGTCCGGCCGACCTGGCCACCTTGATCTACACGTCGGGAACGACCGGGCGGCCCAAGGGATGCATGCTCACGCACGGGAACTTCATGTTTGAGCTGAGCGTCGCCGTCGCCGACCTGCACCAGCTCTTCGAGCCCTCCACGGATGGGGACTCCCCCGCTCCTGCCACCTTGTTGTTCCTGCCGCTCGCGCACGTCTTCGCCCGCGTCATCCAGGTCGGCTGCGTCCGGGCACGGGTGCGGATGGGCCACTCGGCCGGCATCAGGCACCTGCTCGACGACCTCGAGAGCTTCCGGCCCACCTTCATCCTCGCTGTCCCCCGGGTCTTCGAGAAGGTGTTCAACACCGCCTCCCAGCGTGCCGTGGCTGACGGCAAGGGCAAGGTCTTCGCCCGGGCCGCAGACACCGCCATCGCGTGGTCCCGGGGTCAGGAGTCAGGCCGGCCCGGCCTCGCCGTCCGCGCCCAGCACCGGCTGTTCGACCGGTTGGTCTATGCCCGGCTGCGAGCCGCCCTCGGGGGGCGTTGCACGCACGCGATCTCCGGTGGTGCCCCGCTCGGCGAACGGCTCGGGCACTTCTACCGCGGCATCGGGATCAACGTGCTCGAGGGCTACGGGCTCAGCGAGACCACCGCTGCCCTCACCGCCAACCTGCCGGACGCACAGAAGATGGGGACGGTCGGCCGTCCGCTCCAGGGCACCAGCGTCCGCGTCGCCGACGACGGGGAGCTCCTGTTCCGGGGCGGCCAGGTGTTCCCGGGGTACTGGCGCAACGACGACGCGAGCGCCGAGACGGTCGACTCCAAGGGGTGGTTCCACACCGGCGACGTCGGCGAGATCGACGAGGAGGGCTTCGTCCGGATCACCGGCCGCAAGAAGGAGATCCTCGTCACCGCCGGCGGCAAGAACGTCGCGCCTGCCGTGCTCGAGGACCAGCTCCGCGCCCACCCGCTCATCGACCAGTGCATCGTGGTCGGCGACGGACAGCCGTTCATCGCCGCCCTGGTGACGTTGGACTCCGAGACGCTCCCTGCCTGGGCGCAGCAGCACGGCAAGCCCAGCCGGGTATCCGAGCTCGTGGACGACCCCGACCTCCGCACCGAGATCCAGGCTGCGGTGGACGCGGCGAACAAGGCCGTGTCCAAGGCGGAGTCCATCCGCGGTTTCACGGTGCTGCCGGACACCTGGACCGAGGAGGGCGGGCAGCTGACGCCCAGCCTCAAGCTCAAGCGAGGGGTCGTCATGCGGGAGCACCGCGACGACGTGGAGGCGCTCTACCAGCGCTGAGCCACCACCCGGAACGGCGCCACGTGGACCGCCTTCGGGCGGGCGTTTTGACCAGTTCATATGGACTATTCCGATTCGGCGTACAAAACGGACTCGGGTGCGGCAATCTGTCTCATGCCGTGCAACACATGTTGTCCCACGGTGCCAGCGGGAGCCGAGGCTGGAAGCCCGGGTTCCTCCACGAATGAGATAGGCAACCGTCCATGGATCGCAGAAAAGCTCTGCTCATCGTTGCGGCAGTCGTCGCAGCGCTCGGCACGCTCCTCGTGTTCTTGTACGTCCGCGGCGCCGACACCCGCGCCGACGAGCGTTACGGGGCCGTCCAGGTCCTCCGTGTGGTCAAGCAGATCCCTGCCGGTGAGACGGTCGAGGCCGCCCAGGCCGCCGGCAAGATCGAGACGAGCTCCGTCGCCCAGAAGGACCTGCTGCCCGATGCCCTGACCGGCACGGAGTCGGTCGCCGGGAAGGTAGCAGTCACCGCCATCTACCCGGGCGAGCAGCTGATCAGCTCCAAGTTCGGCGCCACCGGTGCGACGAGCGGGCTGACGATCCCCAAGGGCAAGCTCGCCATCTCGATCAACCTGAGCGACCCGGCGCGCGTTGCCGGATTCGTCAACCCCGGCGACAAGGTCGCGATCTTCATGAACGGCAACGGCGGCGGCGGGGCGTTCACCCGGCTGCTGCTCCCGAACGTGCAGGTCATCGGGGCCGGCACGACCACGATGGTCGCCTCCACGACGACCGGCGCCGACGGCGCCCAGACGGTCGACCAGCTCCCCAAGACGCTGCTCACCGTCGCGCTCAACCAGGCAGAGGCCGAGAAGGTGCTGTACGCCAGCTCCAACGGTGAGCTGTCCTTCGGTCTTCTCAACGAGGACTCACAGGTCGCGCCCTCGGCGGGCGTCAACGAGACCAACCTCTTCCGCTGACCCCCCAGCAATCTTCAAGAAAGGGAACCCGATGCCGATCCTCGTCGAGGGCGACAACACGACCGCTGGTGTCCTGGTCACCGCCCTCCCCACTGGCTCGCACTCCGTTGCGCGACCCGAGGACCTGGATGCGTTGCTCAACGGTCGGGGGGACTACGTCGTGGTGCTTGGCCCCACCCTCGAGATGCTGGCAGCGACGTCGCTGGCCGAGCACGTTCGCACCACGCACCCCGCCACGAGCGTCGTGCTGATCAGGCACGAGCTCGAGCCCGGCCTGTTCGCCCAGGCGATGCAGGCAGGCATCGGTGCGGTCGTCGCCGCTGACGACCAGGCGGCTCTCGGCACGGCCGTGAGCCGCGCCAAGGGCACCTGGGAGGCCATCAACGGCCCCACCGCCGGCGGCGACGGGGACCGGGAGGGCACCGTGATCACGGTCTTCTCCCCCAAGGGTGGGGTCGGCAAGACCACGATGACCGTCAATCTGGGGGTTGCGCTCTCCGTGAGCGGGGCCAGGGTCTGCGTCGTGGACCTCGACCTCGCCTTCGGCGATGTCGCCATCACGATGCAGCTGGTGCCCACGCACACGATCGCGGAGGCCGCAGAGTCCGAGGACGACCTGGACTACGCGATGCTCGAGACGCTGCTCACCCGGCACGAGAGCTCCCTGACGATCCTCGCCGCTCCCACCCACCCGGAGGGCAGGGACCGGATCTCGGCCCAGCTGGTGCGCAAGGTCATCCAGACGCTGCGGCACCACTTCGACTTCATCATGATCGACACCCCTCCCGGCTTCGACGACCAGGTCCTCGGCGCTTTCGACGAGACCGACGAGTGCGTCATCGTCGCGACCCTGGACGTGCCCACGGTCAAGAACACCAAGGTGGCGATCGAGACCCTCGACCTGCTGAACCTCGTCCCGAAGCACCGGCACCTGATCCTCAACCGGGCTGACGAGGAGGTCGGTCTCTCGCCGGCCAACGTCGAGGAGATCCTCGGGATGAAGATCTCCACGGCCCTGCCGAGCTCCACGGCCGTGGCCAGCGCCACCAACCACGGCCTGCCGATCGTCCTCTCCAAGCCGGAGCACCCGGTGTCCAAGGCCATCCTCGGGCTCGCCCTGGAGCTGGCCGGCGACCTGGCCAAGGTCAAGTCGCCCGTCCCAGCCAAGCGTGGCCTCTTCGGCCGCCAGAAGAAGCACTAGGAAGTGCGATGAGCAGTCTCAGCGAGCGGCTTGCCGCACTCAACCAGACCAACCAGGGACGCGGTTCCAACGGCGGCGGGGATGCCTCCAAGCATCGCGGTGAGGCGCCCACCGAGCCGCTCGACGCAGCGGCCGGCGCAGCTCCGTCCCACGCCGGCGGCGACGCCGACGCGGGTGGGACGACCGCACCGTCGAGCTCCAACGGTCAGTCGTCGAGCAATGGCCGTTCCGCCATCACGACCTCCTCAGCGCCCGCGAGCGCCCGGTCGGAGGCGGCCAAGGACCGGTTCGAGGACCTCAAGGAGAGCGTGCACAGCGAGCTGCTCCAGCAGCTCGGCCCCCAGCTCTACGACGCCGACCTCGACGCCGCCGAGCTCGAGTCCAGGGTGCGGGTCGTCCTCGCCGACGTGCTGGCCGGGACCAACCGACCGCTGACCAGGGGCGACCGGGAGCGGATCACCCAGGACATCTCCGACGACATCCTGGGCTACGGTCCGCTCGAGGCATACCTCCGTGACGTCGACGTGGCCGAGGTGATGGTCAACGGGCCGTTCAGCATCTGGCTCGAGCGCAAGGGCAAGCTGGTCAAGGTCGACGGCAAGTTCAAGGACGAGGCGCACCTGCGCAGGACGATCGACAAGATCGTCTCTCGGATCGGGCGCCGGGTCGACGAGTCCTCCCCCATGGTGGACGCGCGACTTCCAGACGGCAGCCGTGTGAACGCCGTGGTCCCGCCGTTGGCCATCGACGGCAGCACGCTGACCATCCGCAAGTTCGCCGCCGACCCGCTGACGGTCAACGACCTGATCCGCTTCGGCTCGCTGAGCGACCGCACCGCCGACTTCCTGGACGCCTGCGTCCGGGGTCGGCTGAACGTGGTCGTCTCCGGCGGAACCGGCGCCGGGAAGACGACGACCCTGAACGTCCTCTCGTCCTTCATCCCCAGCGACGAGCGCATCGTCACTATCGAGGACGCAGCCGAGCTCCAGCTCAAGCAGGACCACGTGGTCCGACTGGAGTCACGCCCCTCGAACATCGAGGGCAAGGGCGCGGTGACCATCCGCGACCTGGTCCGCAACGCCCTGCGCATGCGGCCCGACCGCATCGTCGTCGGCGAGGTCCGTGACTCCTCGGCCCTGGACATGCTCCAGGCGATGAACACCGGCCACGACGGCTCGATCTGTACGGTCCACTCCAACGGCCCCCGGGACACGTGCTCTCGGCTCGAGACCCTGGTCCTGATGGCCGGCATGGATCTTCCCGTGCGCGCGATCCGCGAGCAGGTGGCCTCCGCAGTCGACCTCATCGTGCACCAGGCGCGACTCAAGGACGGCACCCGCCGGATCACCCACGTGACCGAGGTGGAGCGGATGGAGGGTGACGTGATCACGCTCCAGGACATCTTCCTGTTCGACAACTCTGCGGGTTTCGACTCCGAGGGGCGCTCGCTCGGTTCGCTCAAGGCCACCGGGCTGCGGCCGAAGTTCCTCGAGAAGATGCAGCACAACAACGTGTCCGTCGACCCGAGGGTCTTCGCCACCACGGACTTCCGATGACGCGAGGGGCCCGGCGCGGGACCCGCACGATCGCCGGTGTGCTGCTGGCCGGGCTCGCCCTGAGCCTGTGGAGCACGAGTCCCGCGAGCGCCGAGGACAGTGCGGCGATCGACCACGCGATGCCCACCGAGGGGGCTGTCCGGCTCCTCGTCTCGGTGCCGGGGACGGACGAGGTCACGCTCGATGACGTCACGGTCACCATCAACGGTGAGCAGGTCGCCTCGCAGGCCGACGCCGCGTCCGAGAGCAGCGCCGTCGAACGCACGTCGATCCTGGCGATAGACACCAGCGCCAGCATGCGGGGAGCCAGGATCAACGAGGCCAAGAAGGCCGCCCTGACCTATCTCTCGACCGTGCCGGCCAACGTCAAGGTCGGAGTGCTCAGCTTCGACAGCGTGGTCAAGCTCGTCGTCCCCCCGACGCTGGACCGCAAGTCCGCCCAGGCCGCGGTCGCCGGCCTCGAGCTGACCCTCAAGACCTCGCTCTACGACGGGGTCCTCGGCGCCATCGAGGCAGCCGGTCCCGCAGGTGAGGACTCGGGCCAGCGCAAGATCCTGCTGCTCTCGGACGGCAAGGACACCACCAAGACCGCGTTGGCCGACGTCCTGTCCCAGATCGAGAAGGCCGACGTCAGTGTCGACGTGGTGTCCCTCCAGGTCGGTGACGAGGCGAACAAGCCCCTGAACGAGATCGCCGCCGCCGGCAAGGGAACCGTCTTCACCACGGCGGACCCTGCGGCCCTCACCGCCGCCTTCGCCAAGGAGGCCGACGCGCTGGCGCGTCAGATCGTGGTGACGGCCGAGCTGCCGGCCGGATTCGACCAGACCAGCTCCAACGTGCAGGTCACCGTCCCCACAGCCGCGAGCGAGTTCACCGCGGCGGCGTACGTCCCGGTGCAGTCGGCCGCCGACATCGAGCTGGCGAAGGCCAAGCAGGCGATGCCGCGCCCCGTCACCTCCGGCCCCCTGACCCTGTCCCGCACCGTGATGTACGTCGCGATCGGGGCCATCGCCGTCGGGCTGCTCGGTGTGATCGCGCTGCTCGCAACAGGCTCGCGCAAGATCGTCTCCGAGCTGACCCTGGCCGAGCACGTCCAGGCCTACGGCGTGATGGCGGTCGCCGGCAAGCCGGGGCCACGCAAGGACGCGACTCCACAGGCCGCCCTCGCCGGTCAGGCGCGCCAGGTCGCCGAACGAGCCCTGTCCAACAACAAGAACCTCGAGGCCCGCCTGGCGCACAGCCTCGAGGCGGCCGGCCTCTCGCTGCGTCCCGCCGAGTGGCTGCTGATGCGCGGCGCGATCATCGTCGCCGGCGGTCTGCTCGGGGTGCTCTTCGGGGCGGGCAACCTGGTCATCGGGGCCCTGTTCATCGTGGCTGCCATCATCGGGCCCGGCATCTCGCTGAAGCTCAAGCGCAGCAAGCGGCTCAAGGCGTTCGGCTCTGCGCTGCCGGACACCCTGCAGCTGATGTCGGGCAGCCTCTCCGCGGGACTCTCGCTGGCGCAGTCCATCGACACCATCGTGCGCGAGGGTGCCGAGCCGATCAGCAGCGAGTTCCGTCGCGTCGTCATCGAGAGCCGGCTCGGCGTGGGCATCGAGGACGCGCTCGAGGGTGTGGCCGAGCGGATGGAGAGTCGCGACTTCGGGTGGGTGGTGATGGCGATCCGCATCCAGCGGGAGGTCGGCGGCAACCTGGCCGAGCTGTTGCTCACCGTCGCCGCCACGCTGCGCGAACGCGAGTTCCTGCGCCGGCACGTCCGTGCGCTGTCTGCGGAGGGTCGCCTGTCGGCGTACATCCTCGGCGGCCTGCCGCCCGGGTTCCTGCTCTACCTGACGCTGACCAAGCCTGAGTACGTCAGGCCGCTGTACACCACACCCATGGGCTTCATCCTCTGCGGCACCATGGCCATGCTCCTCGGCGTCGGTGTCTTCTGGATGTCCAAGGTCGCAAAGGTGGACCTGTAATGACCCTGATCCTGCCTGCGGGCTTCGCGATGATCTTCGTCGCCCTCTTCGTGGTCTTCGCCTCCGTCGGCGGCCTCACCAAGGAGCGGAGCGGCGTGAACCGCTCCATCGCCGTCCTGGAGGCGCTCACGGCGGCTCCGGAGGAGATGAAGCGCGAGCTGGACTCCACCTTCACGGACCGGGTGCTGTTCCCGTTGCTCTCGCGCACCCAGCGGATGGGCCGCCGGCTCACACCGGAGGACGCCAGCGAGCGCATCCGGACCAAGCTGGAGATGGCAGGCAACCCGTTCGGGTGGACCGTCGAGCGCGTCATGGCCGGCAAGGTGGCCGGCTTCGGCGCCGCCCTCGTGGCCTCGCTCGTGCTCGCCCTGGCGATGCAGCTCGGCTTCCTGCCCACGATGGGCTTCGTGGTGCTGGCCTCGCTCGCGGGCTACATGTCACCGAACATGTACCTCCACCAGAAGACCTTCGAACGTTCCGAGCTGCTGCAACGAGCACTGCCTGACGCGATCGACCTGCTCACGATCTCTGTCGAGTCGGGTCTCGGCTTCGACGCCGCGTGCGCCCAGGTCGCACGGAACACCGATGGCCCGCTGGCCGAGGAGTTCGCCCGGATGCTGCAGGAGATGCAGATCGGACGTGGTCGCTCGGAGGCGCTGCGCTCGCTGGCCGACCGGACGAACCTCGCCGACCTTCGTTCGTTCGTCAGTGCCATGGTTCAGGCGGACTCGTTCGGCATCCCGGTGGGCCAGGTCCTGCGGGTGCAGTCCTCGGAGATCAGGGTCAAGCGCCGCCAGTGGGCGGAGGAGATGGCCCAGAAGGTCCCCGTCAAGATCCTGGTCCCGTTGATCTTCTGCATCCTCCCCTGCCTGTTCATCGCAGTGCTCGGCCCGGCCGGCATGTCGATCATGGAGAGCTTCTCGGGCAAACTCTGACCGTGACCGAAGTCGGACGCGCAGCCCTGGCTGCCAGGGTGTTCACCATCGCAGCCCTCACCTCGTTGGCCGCGCTGGCGGGCTCGACCTACCTCGAGGGCGCCGTCCTCGTCGGTCTGACGGCTGTGACGGCGACTGCTGTGTCAGCGACCCGCCGTGTGGCCGAGGCGAACGTGGCCCTGCTGGAGGGCGCCGCTGTCGCCGCGATCGCCGTGTTCACCTACCCGCACCAGGCCAGCGTGCTCCCCTACCTGGTCATCCCCGCACTGATCGGTGGCCTGGACAGGGGGCTGCGCGGCTGGTTGCAGGTGGCCGTCGCAGAGTTCGCCCTGCTCGGAGCGCTCTGGGTCTTCGTCATCGCGGAGTGGGACCGGGCCCTGGCCGGATCCGTGTTCACCTGGCTGGCCACGGCGGTCGGCATCGGGTTCATGGCCTCTGCGCTGCGGCGCGCGGCCACCGCGAGCGACGCCGACGCCTCCTACCGGAGCGCGGTGGGCCTGATCCGGCGGCTGGAGGCGCTGTCGGGCAAGCTCAGCGGCGGTCTCGACGCCGTCGGCATCGCCGAGCAGATCATGGACGAGGCGGACTCCCAGGTGCCGGCCCGGAGCGCCGCAGTGTTCATCCGGCCGCACGGCCAGATGGTGGCGCTGCGCTACTCCGTGGGCACCCAGCCCGGCGCGATGTCGTGGGCCGAACCGCTCTCGGCGAAGTGCTGGGAGTACGAGGCGATGATGCTGCGGGAGCGACAGGTGGCGCTTCCGTTGATCGCCAACGAGGAGATCATCGGTGTCCTCGTCCTGGAGACGCTGCAGCCCATCGAGTCCACCCAAGCGCTGGAGCTCCGGAGCCGGCTGGCCCGGCAGTCCGTCCAGCTCCAGGCTGCGCTGCTGTTCGGTCGTGTCCGGGACACGGCGATGAGCCAGGAGCGACAGCGCATCGCTCGTGAGGTGCACGACGGCGTCGCCCAGGACGTGGCCTCCCTGGGCTACCTGGTGGACAACCTCTCCGCATCCGCCTCCGACCCCCACCAGCTCGAGCAGATCGCCAAACTGCGTCAGGAGGTCACCCGCGTGGTCACCGAGCTGCGGCACTCGATCTTCGACCTGCGACACGAGATCGCTGGAGGGTCCGGCCTCGGCGAGAGCCTCTCGGCGTACGCCAACCAGGTCAGCGCCACCTCCCCGATGACCGTGCACGTCACCCTGGACGAGAAGGGCCCCCGACTGCCGGGTGACGTCGAGTACGAGCTGCTGCGCGTCGCCCAGGAGGCGATGGCCAACGCCCGCAAGCACTCGGGTGCGGCCAACCTGTGGCTGCGCTGCACGGTCCGCTCGCCGTACGCCGAGATCGAGGTGGGCGACGACGGGACCCGGGCTCACCGTCCCCAGCAGGACTCGCAGGGGCTGAAGATCATGATGGAGCGCTCGCGCATCATCGGGGCCGAGCTGCTCGTGGAGGAACCGGCACCCGACCGGCCGGGAACGCGCGTGCTCATCCGGGTCGGCGCGGCGACCCGCTAGCCTGCGAGAGGGCCGGGCCGACCCCCGGCTCCGGGAGCGCCGCATGACCACCGTTCTGCTGATCGACGACCACGAGCTGATCCGCCAGGGTCTCGCCGGCGCCTTCGTGCAGGCTGAGGGCTTCGAGGTGGCGGGACAGGCCGGTTCGGTCGCCGACGGCATCAGCCTGGCCCGCGAGGTCGGTCCCGACGTCGTGGTGACCGACGTCCGGCTGCCGGACGGATCGGGCCTTGACGTCGTCCGGGCCCTGCGCAAGGAGAGCCGCACGATCGGCCTCGTCGTCCTGACGATGTACGCCGGGGACGAGCAGCTGTTCGCCGCGATGGACGCCGGAGCGTCGGGGTTCGTCGGGAAGGACGCACCCACCTCCGCAGTGGTCGGTGCGGCGCGACAGGCCGCGGTCGCCCCGCTCACCTTCGCCTGCACCGGGCTGGCCGAGGCGATGGTGCGCCGGATGAGCTCCGGGGCTCCCCGGCTCTCCGACCGGGAGCGCCAGGTCCTCGACCTGCTCGCCGAAGGGCTGGGCGTGACCGCCATCGCGGCGCGGCTCTACCTCAGCGAGTCCACCGCCAAGACGCACATCGGCCGGATCTACGACAAGCTCGGGGCCGCGAACCGGGCGCAGGCGCTGGTCGCGGCCATGCGCCTGGGGCTGATCACCTCGGTGACCCCGCCGGTCTGAGCCGGAGGGATTGCGGACCCACGGGTCCGGAGTAGTCCGATCGGACTAGGTGATAAACCACCCATAAGGGTCAGATGGATCAAACCGGATGAATGATGCCCCGATCTGTCCCTTTTTGCCATACTTTCCTCAGTGGGCCATCTCGGTCCTCGCTGCACCACTCCACCGAGTTCCCGAGGGAAGGAACACCATGCTCGAGTACATCCGCAACATCACCAAGCTTCGCGACCAGGACGGCGCATCTGCCGTTGAGTACGGTCTGCTCGTCGCCGGCATCGCCGCGCTCATCGTCGCGATCGTCTTCATCTTCGGCGGCATCATCAAGAACTCGTTCCAGACCACCTGCAACCGCGTCAAGCAGGGCTCGTCCACCGCTGCCGCCACCTGTTGATCCGCTAGCCGTTGGTTCCAGGAGGCTCCTCGGAGCCTCCTGGAGCCGGCAGTGCAGCGAGATCCGACGAACTGCCTGCGCTACCACGAGCGCAGGCGTGCATGGCGGCTCCTCAGCGGATGTGCCTGAGCACGACATCCGCACTGCCGGGGGGTGGTGAGCCGCCAGCCCTTGCGCCCGGCCCTGACACCGTCGGGTGGCGGGGCCGGGCGCACACGGCCAGCCTGCTCGGAACCATCCGGGCCGGCATCCTCCACACCACCGGCAACACCCGACAACGACATCTCGACGAGAGGGTCCATCATGTTGAACTTCTTCCGCAACGCCACCAGCAACCGCAACGAGGACGGCGCCTCCGCCGTCGAGTACGGTCTGCTCGTCGCCGGCATCGCCGCGCTCATCGTCGCGATCGTCTTCATCTTCGGCGGCATCATCAAGAACTCGTTCCAGACCACCTGCAACCGCGTCAAGCAGGGCTCGTCCACCGCCGCCGCCACCTGCTGATCCGGCAGACCAGCTCGCTGCACCCGCTCCCACGACGTGCAGCCGACCGCACGCATCGGGGCTCTTCGGCAGGCGCGCTCAGCGCGCCTGCCGAAGCCATGCCCTGCTAGGACGCCTCCCGGGCCCGCTCCAGGGCGCGCGCCAGACCGATCCGCTGGAGCACGGTCGGGTGCGAGCCGAACCAGAACTGGCTCCAGGCCGGCGGGTCGTCGTCGCTCAGCGCTCGGATGGCCAGGTTCAGCTGCATCTGCTCGAACCCCGCGTAGTCCCCCGTGGCCGCCAGCGACTCCCGGTCGGCACGCGCCTCGACCGCACGGCTCACCGTGTTCTGCACCGGGCTGGCCAGCAGCGTCGACACCGTGACCAGGGCCAGCAGCAGAGCCGCCGCCTCCGGCTGCCCGGCATCGCGCACGCCCGCACGGTCCAGCACCGAGCGGCGGCGGAGCAGCATTCCGAGCAGGCCGCTGCCGAGCACGACCCCCGCCGCTCCCATCGTCGTGCCCAGGAGCACATCGTGGTTGCGCGCGTGCCCGAGCTCGTGGGCGACGACGACCAGGGTCTCGCGCTCGGGAACGTCGTTGACCAGGTTGTCGTAGAGCACCACCCGCCGGGTGCTCCCGAACCCCGAGACGTAGGCGTTCAGCGTGGTCGTACGCCGCGACGCGTCGGCCACGAGCACGTCCTTCACCGGCACCTGCTCCTTCTGGGCGAGATCGAGGATCCGGGTGCGCAGGCTGCCGTCCGCCAGCGGGGTGATCTGGTTGAACAGCGGCTCCACCACCACCGGGTAGACCCAGGAGCCCAGCATCGTGAGCAGCGCGCCGGCGACTCCCACCAGCACCGGCCACCGGCGCGGGGACCACCTCGCGGAGCCCACCACGAGGAGCACCAGGACGCCGGAGAAGACCCAGCCGACGAGGAGCGAGGTTCCCTGGTCGCGCAGCCAGCCGGCGATGCCCTGCTCGGTGAGCCCGTAGCTCAGCGCGTTCTGGCGGTATCCCAGCGCGAACGGGAGGGTCGCGACCTTCCCGATCAGCAGCACCGCGAGGGTGGCCAGGAGCGCTCGCACCACCCAGGGCCCTCGCAGTCGCCGGGCCAGACGGGCTCCCGCGGGGGTGAGGCCCAGTCCGAGCCCGACCACGAGTGAGACGGCCAGGCTCCACCACCCGAGATGGCGCTGCATCGAGGCATAGTCCTCGGCGCGGTCCAGCTGGCGCGACGAGAGGACCTCGCTCCCCCGGACCGGCACCAGCTCGCCCCCCGGCACCCACGACCACGGAACGAAGACCGCGCCGAGGACCGCGAGGGCGATCCCGCCGAGCAGCACCAGCGAGAGGCACAGGCGCAGCGACGGTCCCGGTGGCGGGTCGGGCAGCACCCGCTGGGACGAGCCGGGGGACGTGAGGTCGTCGGTCACTCTCTCAGCGTGCCACCCCGGCAAGGCGAGCCAGGTCGGCTCGCCAGGCCTTCACGAAGGCGCGTTGCGTGGTGCCGAGCTCGCTGCGGAACGCCTCCTGCGCGGATGCCCCCGAGGCGACCCGTTCGTAGAAGCGGACCAGCCCGGCCGTGCCGTAGAGCTCCGCGATCGACGTGCACGCCAGCCAGGCCTCCTCGTAGGTGGCTCCGAGGCCGGTCGCGCTGGGAGAGAGGTCCTCGCTCGAGGGCAGGTCCGCGGGCAGTCCGTCGGTGCGGATCCGCTCGAGGATCTGGCCGGCTGCGACCTGCACCGGGATCCCGGTGCCGTCCAGGGCGACGAAGTCGGCGAATCCCTCGAGCAGCCAGGTCGGCAGCGAGGTGAAGGTCGCGTCGGTGGCGACGTGCGTCGCCTCGTGGCTCATCACCACCTGGGCGCCCCGCTTCTTGAGCTTGCCGAAGACCGCCGGGTTGATGAACACCCGCACCGGTGCGTCAGCCGCCCGCGAGCCGTCCGCGGAGGTGGTGATGCCGGCGATGTTGTCGTACTGCCCCGGAGGCGACTTCAGGGCCGCGTCGAGCTCCTTGCCGGACCGGGGCACCTCCACCACGAGCGACCCACGCCACCCGGGCAGCACTCGGCGGACCTGGCGCAGGGCACCTGCGGCCAGTCCGGGGAAGCGCCCTGGGGAGTCTCCGGCCACCGCCACGAGCGAACGAGCCGTGCGTACGACGCTGAGCCGGTCGACCAGCCACAGGGGCGTGCGCTCGTCGCTGCCGCCGAACGAGGCGATCAGAGCGGATCCGGAGGACGGCGCGAAGACCGCGCTCGTCTCCATGCGGGCCGACGCGTCGTCGAACCCGCGGTAGCGGTACTCGACGGACACCGTGGCCCGCCAGGCGTCGGGCCCGAGCCGAGACTGCTCCTGGTCCTCCAGCGGCGGCCCCTCGTCGACGTAGCGCATCGACAGGTCGTCGATGCCCAGCGCGGAGGCGTTCGCCTGGATGTGGCCGAGGAGCTCTGCCGAGCCGGACGCGGCCAGGGCGTCGACGTCGTCGCCGGCCCGGAGCGCGGCCACGAGCTGGTCGAGGCTCTTCTGGGCGAGCGAACCGCGCGAGGCCGAGGAGCCTGCCGAGGGTTCGGGCGGGGTGAGATCGACCTCGCCGCCACAGCCGGCCAGCGTCGTCCCCAGGAGCGCCAGGACCACCAGCGCGCGTGCGCAGGCGTGCCGGAACCCGCCGCTCGCCGATCCTCGGCGAGCGGCCGTGCGTCGATCAGCCGGGGCGGACCGCACCGACATAGGGCATGTCGTGCAGGCCAGACACCTGGACGCCGGAACCGGGGTTGAGGGCGTTCACGACCTGGCCGTTGCCGATGTAGATGCCCACGTGGCTGATCGGGCTGTAGTAGAAGACGAGGTCACCCGGCTGCAGCTCGCTCTCGGAGATCTTCGGGCTCGAATTGTACTGCGCGGTGGAGTTGTGCGGCAGGCTGATGCCGGCCTGGGCGTAGGCCGCCATCGTCAGCCCCGAGCAGTCGAAGCTGTTCGGGCCGGCGGCGCCCCAGACGTAGGACTTGCCGACCTGGGCCTTGGCGTAGGCGACTGCAGGGCCCCCGCTCCGGGCGAGGCGCTCGGCGGCGGCCTTCCGCTCCTCGGCGGCGGCCTTCTGCTCGAGGTCCGCGAGGACCGCGGCGGCGCGCGCCTCGCGGGCGGACGCCTTCTGCTCCTGGACCCGCAGCGCCTTCGCCTGCACGGCAACCACGCTGAGCTGCTGGCCCACCGCGGCGCGCCGGTCGGCGAGCTGCTCCATGCGCTCGCTGGTGACAGCCAGCTGCTGGCCGCGCCCACCGGTGTCCTCGCTGACGACGGTGACGTTGGTCAGCATGATCCGCGAGGCGGGGTCGAGGTCGCGCCCGGTGACGGACGCACCGCCACTGCCGTCGTACTGGTCGACGATCATCGCTGCGACCTCCCCACGGAGGACACTCATCCGCTGCTGCTGACGCTCGATCCCGGTGGTGACCCGGTCGAACTCCCGTCGCGAGCGGCGCAGCGAGCTCGTGGCCTTCTCCTGGCGCAGCGCGACCCGGTCGGCGTCTCGGGACAGCCGGTTGACGCGGGACTGCACGCTGTCGATGTCTGCGCGGGAGACCTCTTTCGTGGCGATGGTCGTGGGGACCGGAGCCGCGGACGCCGGGCTCGCCGTGGCGAGGCCGAGGCCGAGCAGGGAGGTCACTGTGGTGAGAGTGGCGCTGTAGCGGGCAAAAGTGCGTGTGCGGCCGTCAGGCACGAGCGGTCGTCCTCTTTGTCTGTACGCCTACCAGGTGAGCTGACGGGTTCGGGCCCAAAGAAAGCCCTACCGGCCGTGCGGCGCCACGGATCAGTGACGTGCTCGGCTGGATTCACCCCAAGGAACGTGGGTCCCCGGCTCCGGCACGGACGTCCCCGGTGGGGTTGTCCGATTCGAACTCGGCGCGGTTCCCGAGCAGACCCGGTCGGTCTGCTTGTCCAGGAACCATCAGCCCAACACAGTAGGCAAGAAGACCAGGACTCCCAAAACCGCTCCGCCTGAGTCGAGCTGTGTCCTTGGACACGTCACGGCTCAGCAGGAACAGTGATGCTCGCGCGCCACACGGGTCACGCCGCCTGTCCTGCTCAGGCGGACTCCACCTCGGGACCGGCCATCGGGGTCACCATCCGCAGCGGGGGAACCAGCCCCGATCGGGCGAGCACGTCGAGGGCCCGTTCCTCCTCGTGGTCGAAGCTCAGCTCAGGTGGCGGGCCGAGAAGCACCGTCACCACGCAGTCATGACAGGACAGTCCACGGACCAGGCAGCTGTCGCAGTCGATGCGAACGCTCATCTCGGGGCTCCTTCGATCATTGTGGTGCGGGGAAGTGATCTCTCGACCTCACCAGCAGGCACCGACAGTTTCCGTCCGAGGTGTCCGCGCGGTCGTGCCTGCCGGGTTTTGTCGGTGCCGCTGCCTAGCGTCGTGGTCATGAGCAGGTGGACGGCACAGATGAGCTTCGACGAGCTCGGGCGTCCCCTGCGTGACATCACCTTCTGCGTGGTCGACCTCGAGACGACCGGCGCCTCCGTGCAGGGCGGCGCGATGATCACCGAGATCGGTGCGGTGAAGGTGCGCGGTGGTGAGGTGCTCGGCGAGTTCCAGACGCTGGTCAACCCCCACGCGCAGATCCCGCCGTTCATCGCCGTGCTCACCGGCATCACGAACTCGATGGTGGCGAGCTCGCCCCCGATCGAGTCCGCACTTCCGGCGTTCCTCGAGTTCGCGCAGGGCACGGTGCTCGTGGCCCACAACGCCCCCTTCGACGTCGGCTTCCTCAAGCACTTCTCGGCCAGGCAGGATCGACCGTGGCCCCGGTTCGAGGTGCTCGACACCGCACGGCTGGCCAGGCGCGTCATCACCCGTGACGACGCTCCCAACTGCAAGCTCAGCTCGCTGGCAGCGGCCTTCGGCTCGACGACCACGCCCAACCACCGGGCGCTCTCGGACGCGCGCGCCACGGTCGACGTGCTGCACGGCCTGATGGAACGCCTGGGGGGCCTCGGCGTGCACACCTTGGAGGAGCTGCAGACGTTCACGTCCCGGGTGAGCCCCACCGTTCGCCGCAAGCGCCACCTGGCCGAGCACCTGCCGCACTCCCCCGGCGTCTACCTCTTCCGCGACGAGCAGCAGCGGGTGCTCTACGTCGGCACGTCGCGGGACCTGCGCACCAGGGTGCGCTCCTACTTCACCGCGTCGGAGAGCCGGTCCCGGATGGGCGAGATGGTCAACCTCGCAGCATCGGTCACCGGCATCGAGTGCGCGACGCCACTCGAGGCCAGGGTGCGCGAGCTGCGCCTGATCGCCGCCCACAAGCCGCGCTACAACCGGCGCAGCCGCAACCCGGAGAAGGTGCACTGGCTCAAGCTCACCGTGGAGCCCTGGCCGCGCCTCTCCCTGGTGCGCAAGGTGGCCGAGGACGGGGCGGACTACCTCGGTCCGTTCGCGTCCCGCAAGACGGCCGAGAAGTGCCTGGCCGCGCTGCACGAGGCCTTTCCGATCCGCCAGTGCAGCGACCGGCTGCCGATCGTCCCGACGAGGTCCGCCTGCGTGCTCGCCCAGATGGACCGGTGCCTCTCGCCGTGCGACGGGAGCATCGAGCTCGACGACTACGCAGCGCTGGTCGCCTCGGTGCGGGCGAACCTGCTGCACCGTGCCGACGAGGTGGTGGAGGTGCTCACCAGTCGGATGGACCGACTCGCCGCCGACGAACGGTTCGAGGAGGCGGCCGTGCACCGCGACCGGCTGTCCGCCTTCGTCCGCGCAGCCGCCCGGACCCAGCGGCTGGGCGCACTGTCGTCGCTCGCCGAGCTGGTCGCGGCCCGACGCGAGGACGATCACCGCTGGGCCGTGCACGTCGTGCGCAACGGCCGCCTCGCTGCCGCCGGCATCATCCCTCCGGACGCTCATGCCGGCCACTGGGTCACCCAGCTGCGCGAGTCGGCAGAGACCGTGACGGGTGGACCCGGCCCCACGCCGTCAGCGACTGCGGAGGAGTCCGAGCAGATCCTGCGCTGGCTGGAGCAACCAGGCGTGCGCCTCGTCCACGTCGACGGCGAGTGGACCTGCCCGGTCCGGGGCGCCACCCGCCACGTCGCCGTGCACGATGCCGTCGAGCACTCGCGAGCATCGCTCACCCGCTTCGACGAGCGACGCACCCTGTCCACGGTCCATCAACCCGCGCGCGGTTGAGCCTGGGCGCGTGCCGGTGCCCGAGCCGCGATACCTTGGCCACATGATCACCGCCATCGTCTTCGTCAAGGCCGACGTCGCGCGCATCCCCGAGGTGGCCGAGGCCATCGCCGCACTCGAGGGCGTCAGCGAGGTCTACAGCGTGACCGGGCAGATCGACCTGATCGCGCTCGTGCGGGTCAGCAACCACGACGACGTCGCGCGAGTGGTCGCCGACGCCATCAACAAGGTGCCGGGCGTGCTGGAGACCGAGACGCACATCGCCTTCCGCACCTACTCCCAGCACGATCTCGAGTCGGCCTTCTCCCTCGGCCTGGACTGAGGGCCCGCCCAGATGTCCGTCCTGGACCTGATCGGCTGGTTCGGGTCGGCAGTCCTGATCTTCTCGGTGATGCAGGCACGGCTGCTGCGGTTCCGGGTGCTGAACCTCGTCGCCTGCGTCATCCTCACCGGCTTCAACGCCGCACTGGAGATCTGGCCGATGGTGGCGATGAACCTCGCCCTGTGCGCGATCAACATCTGGCACATCCGCAAGCTCGTCAGCACGCGCCACGACGAGGCGTCCTACGACGTGGTCGAGGTCGGGCCGGATGACGACTACCTGCGCCACGTCATGCGGGTGCACGGCAGCGACATCCTCGAGTTCCAGCCCGACCTGGTCTGGGACGGCGCCGCTCCGGGCCGCGCAGCGTTCCTCGTCCTGCGCGGCGACGAGACCGTCGGCGTCGTGCTCGTGCGCGACGACGGTGACGGTGTGGCACGCGTCCAGCTGGACTACGTCACGCCTCGCTACCGCGACTTCTCTCCGGGCGAGTTCGTCTTCCGGCGCAGCAACGTGCTGCGGGAGCGTGGCTTCTCCCGGGTGCTGACCCCGGCCCGGATGGTCGGTGCCTACTACGAGCGGTTGGGCTTCCGCCGCGACGAGAGCACCGGAGGCTGGGCGCTGGAGCTCTGAGCGCCGGCACCGGGTGCCCTCAGCGGGTGGCAGCCACCCAGCGCTCGAGCACCGCCTGCGAGGCGCCGGAGTCCACGGCCTCGGTGGCGCGGGCGATCCCGGACACCAGGCGCTCCTCGATCGTGCCGGTCTCGGCGGCGTGGACGGCGAGCGCTGCCCCGGCGTTGAGCAGGACGGCATCGCGCACCGGGCCGTGGTCGCCGGCCAGCAGGCGGCGTACGACGTCGGCGTTGTAGGACGCATCCTGGCCGCGCAACCCGTCGGCGGTGCCCCGCGGGACTCCGAGCGCACCCGCGTCGACGGTGTGCTCGACGACCTCTCCGTCGGTCACCGCCCACAGGCTCGAGGTGGTGGTCGTGGTGAGCTCGTCGAGGCCGTCGTCGCCCCGGAAGACCCACGCGTCGACGCCACGGCGCGCGAACACCCCGGCCATCACGGGCGCCATCCGGCGGTCGGCGCAGCCGATCGCCTGGGCCTGGGGGCGCGCCGGGTTGGCGATCGGGCCCAGGAAGTTGAACGTGGTGGCCACTCCCAGCTCTCGACGCGGGACCGCGGCGAACCGGAGCGCGGGATGGAACGCGGCCGCGAAGCAGAAGGTGATGCCGACCTCCTGCGCGACGCGCGCGACCTGCGTCGCGGGCAGGTCCATCCGGATGCCGAGCGCCTCGAGGACGTCGGCGCTCCCCGACTTGGACGAGGCCGACCGGTTGCCGTGCTTGACGACCGTCACGCCGGCCCCCGCGGAGACGATCGCGGCCATCGTGGAGATGTTCACCGAGAACGACCGGTCACCGCCGGTGCCGACCACGTCGAGGACCCGCCCCGGGATCGGCAGCGGGGTGGCGTGGGCGTACATCGCCTCGACCAGTCCCTCGACCTCGTCGATGGTCTCGCCCTTGGCGCGCAGCGCGACCGCGAAGCCGGCGATCTGTGCAGGCGTGGCCTCCCCGGCCAGCACCTCACCCATGGCCCACGCGGTCTGGTCCGCGGTCAGGTCGGTGCCGCCGATCAGCGAGCCCAGGACCTCTGGCCAGGACGTGTCGGCCATCAGGCCCTCATCAACCCTGGGCCGGGACCCGCGAGCGCAGCAGCCGGATGACGCTCTCGGCCAGCTCGATCGGGTCCAGGGGGTGGGACACGGCCCCTTCGGCCCGCGACCAGGTCGCGAGCCAGTTGTCCTGGACCCGGCCGGTGAGCACGAGCACCGGCGGGCAGTCGAAGATCTCGTCCTTGAGCTGCCGGGCGATGCCGAGCCCGCCGGCGGGCACCGCCTCGCCGTCGAGGATCGCGAGCGCGATGCCCCCGGCATCCATCTGCTGGATGACGACGGGCTCGGTCGCGACCTCGACGTACTCCAGCTCCGGGAGGTCGGGGTGCGGACGCCTGCCGAGAGCGAGCATCACCTGCTGCCGGGTGTCGGCGTCGTCGCTGTAGAGAAGCACCTTCAGCGGCGAGGTGGGCTGGTTCGTGTGGGGGCTGGTCACCCGGGCGATGCTACCGGTTCGCCTCGGGCGGCCGGGAAGTGGATTCGAGGCGTTCCAGGCGGTCCAGGCGTCGGTCCTCCCGACGCGCCTCCTGTCCGGACGCGCGGACCCACTGCGCGAACAGCACCGCGAACAGCACGATGCCGATCAGGTCGCCCGAGCCCCAGAGGATGCCGCCGGCGAGGTGCTGGTCCGCCAGCGGGTCCGGCAGCCAGGGCATCGACGCGTGCAGCGACGGGTACCAGTCGCCGCCGATCAGCGTGGACTGACCCATGATCGTGACTCCGAGGAAGGCGTGGAACGGCAGTGTGAGGAGCAGCATGAGCAGCCGGAACGGGTGGCTGACCCGGCCGGGCACCGGGTCGATGCCCAGGATCGGCGTGAAGAACAGCACGCCCACGGCCACGAGGTGGACGTGCATGAACTCGTGCAGCAGGTCCGAGTGCAGCGTCGCGTCGTACCAGCCGCTGAAGTAGAGCGCCCACGGGCTGACCACGTAGAGGGCCAGCGTCAGCGGGGCGAAGGTCAGCACCCGCGCCACCCGCGAGTGCAGCGCCGTCAGCAGCCACGAGCGCGGACGACGAGGCAGGGTGCGGAGCGCCAGTGTCACCGGGGCGCCGAGGGCACAGAACAGCGGCACGGCCATCGACAGGATCATGTGCTGCACCATGTGCACGCTCAGCAGCGTGGTGTCGTACGCCGCGACGCCCGAGCTGGTGGCGAACCAGAACGAGCCCATCCCGCCGAGCACGAAGGTCAGCGTGCGCCCCACGGGCCACCGGTCACCGCGCTCGTGCAGCAGCCAGACCCCGAAAAGGTAGAGCCCGGTCACCCACACGACCAGGACCGTCAGCACGGGCGGAAGCCCCCACTCGGTGAAGATGGCGGAGGGCGAGAACGGGGGCACTCCCACAGGCTAGAACCAAGATCACAGCGAAACACCGGGGGTAGGTGTGACGTCGGTGCCCGGTGAGGCAATAATGACTCCGTGGCGACTGCAACGGCTATCCCGGCATCCCGGCTCCATGGGCATCACGACCGTCCCAGCATGGTCAGTGTTGGCACCATCGTGTGGCTATCCAGCGAGCTGATGTTCTTCGCGGCGCTGTTCGCCGCCTACTTCACGATCCGGGCGGTCAGCCCAGAGCTGTGGCTGCAGGAGACGGACAAGCTCAACGTTCCGTTCTCCACCGTGAACACGATCATCCTGGTGCTGTCCTCGGTGACCTGCCAGCTGGGCGTGTTCAAGGCTGAGGACGGTGTCGTCGGGCGCACCGGCACGCTGCTCCAGGTCAAGCTCTGGGGGCTGCGCGAGTGGTTCGTGCTGACCTACATCATGGGCGCGGTCTTCATCGGCGGCCAGGCCCTGGAGTACGCCGAGCTGGTGCACGAGGGCGTGACGATCCAGTCCTCGGCCTACGGCACCGTGTTCTACCTGGCCACCGGCTTCCACGGGCTGCACGTGACCGGAGGGCTGGTCGCCTTCCTGTTCGTGCTCGGTCGGACCCTCATCGCACGAAAGTTCACCCACGAGCAGGCCGTGACCGCGATCGTCGTGTCGTACTACTGGCACTTCGTCGACGTGGTCTGGATCGGACTGTTCGCGACCGTCTACCTGATCAAGTAGCACTGACCCGATAGGACGAATGGTGCGACTCACCTCGAGGATCACTCACCGGATCGCCGGCCGACTGTCCGTCGGCCGTCGTAGCCGCGTAGCCGCACCTCTGGTGCTGCTGCTCGGGCTGCTGGTGACCGGCGGCATGTACGCCGCCCTCACGCCCGCCACAGCCCAGACGCGCACGGCCGACACCGACATGGTGGCCAAGGGCCGCGCGCTGTTCCTCGTCGGCTGCTCGTCCTGCCACGGCAAGAACGCCGAGGGGATCGACACGATCAAGGGTGGCCAGTACGGCCCCTCGCTGGTCGGGGTCGGTGCCGCCGCCGTGGACTTCCAGGTCGGCACCGGCCGGATGCCGATGGCCCAGCCGGGCACCCAGGCCCTGCGCAAGCCCGCCGTCTACTCCCCCGAGGAGATCGAGGCCCTTTCTGCGTTCGTCGCCTCGCTCGGCCCCGGCCCCGCTGTCCCGGACGAGTCGGACTACGACGTCTCCGACGTGGAGAACGAGAGCGTCGTGCGCGGCGGCGAGTTCTTCCGCACCAACTGCACGGCCTGCCACAACTTCGCCGGTGCCGGCGGCGCCCTGCCGCGTGGCCGGTTCGCCCCCAAGCTGACCGGGGTCTCCGAGAAGCACATCTATGAGGCCCTGCTCACCGGTCCGCAGCAGATGCCCGTCTTCTCCGACGAGGTGCTCACCCCCGAGGACAAGCGCGACATCATCGCCTACCTGAAGAAGACCGAGGAGACCCCCAGCTACGGCGGGTTCACGCTCGGCTCGCTCGGCCCGGTCTCCGAGGGGCTCTTCGGGTGGCTCGTCGGCATCGGGAGCCTGGTCGGAGCAGCGGTGTGGATCGCTGCCAACTCCACCCGCTCGAAGAAGAAGGCCCACTGATGAGCGACACCCACGAGCTGTCCACGGTCGAGACCGAGCCGATCCCCGACCCGGGGCTTCCCGAGCACCTGCCCCGGCCGACCGACGTCGGCGAGGCGGCCGAGAAGCGCGCCGAGCGCCAGGTGGCCTCGATGTTCGGCCTCTCCACGGTCTTCACCCTGCTGTTCTGCGTCTCCTACTTCGTGTTCGAGATCGGCGACAACCCCGACGTGATCTTCGGGCTCGGCGCCTCCAACCTGGCCCTGGGCCTCACCCTCGGCCTCGCCCTGCTCTTCATCGGCGTGGGCACGATCCAGTGGGCCCGCAAGCTGATGGGCGACGAGGAGATCATCGAGTACCGCCACCCCGCCGGCTCCTCCGAGGAGGACAAGGAGGTGGCGCTCGCGGCCCTGAGCCAGGGCACCGAGGAGTCGGGCATCGCCCGTCGCCCGCTGATCCGCAACTCCCTGCTGGGTGCCATGGCCGCCCTGGGGCTGCCCGCCATCATCGCGCTGCGAGACCTCGGTCCGCTACCGGGCGACAAGCTCTACCACACGGTCTGGAAGAAGGGGATGCGCGTCGTCCAGGACGTCAGCGGCACCCCGATCAAGCTCTCCGACATGGAGATCGGCCAGCTCGTCAACGGCGAACCGGCCGTGTTCTACGAGGAGAACGCCGAGGGTGAGCCCGTCTACCACGGCGTCGAGCTCCAGGTCGAGAAGGCCAAGGCCGCCGTGATCGTCGTGCGGATGCAGCCTGACGACATCACGCCCGCCAAGGGACGCGAGAACTGGGGCGTCGAGGGAGTGCTGTGCTACTCCAAGATCTGCACCCACGTCGGCTGCCCGATCTCGCTGTGGGAGCAGCAGACCCACCACCTGCTCTGCCCCTGCCACCAGTCCACGTTCGACCTGGCCGACAACGGCCGCGTGATCTTCGGACCGGCTGCACGTGCTCTCCCCCAGCTGCCCCTGGCGCTGGACGACGAGGGCTACCTGGTCGCGACCAGCGACTTCACCGAGCCAGTCGGCCCGAGCTTCTGGGAACGAGGGTGATCTGAAGATGTCCACCATTGCTTCCACCAACGGCAAGTCGGCTGCGAAGGCCGCCAAGCCCTCCAAGGCCGGGGCCGCCGCCAACTGGGCCGACGAGCGTCTCGGCCTCGCGGGCCTGGCGAAGAAGAACCTGCGCAAGGTCTTTCCCGACCACTGGTCCTTCATGCTCGGCGAGATCGCCCTGTGGAGCTTCGTCGTCCTGCTGCTGACCGGCGTCTTCCTGACGCTCTGGTTCCGACCGAGCATGGTCGAGGTGGTCTACGACGGCTCCTACGACCAGCTCCGCGGCATCGAGATGTCCGAGGCCATGGCCTCCACGCTGAACATCTCCTTCGACGTGCGCGCCGGCCTGCTGATGCGTCAGATCCACCACTGGGCCGCGACGATCTTCGTCGCCTCGATGATGATCCACCTGCTGCGCGTGTTCTTCACCGGCGCGTTCCGCAAGCCCCGCGAGCTCAACTGGGTGATCGGCTCGCTGCTGCTGCTCCTGGGCACGCTCGAGGGCTTCACCGGCTACTCGCTCCCCGACGACCTGCTCTCCGGCACCGGCGTCCGCGCCGCCGACGGGTTCATGAAGTCGATGCCGGTGGTCGGCACCTACATGTCGTTCTTCCTCTTCGGTGGGGAGTTCCCGGGTGACTCGATCATCCCGAGGCTCTACACGGTCCACGTGCTGCTCATCCCGGGCATCCTGCTGGCCCTGATCGCCGCGCACATGCTGCTGCTCGTCTACCACAAGCACACCCAGTGGCCCGGGCCCGGCCGCACCGAGCAGAACGTCGTCGGCTTCCCGATGCTGCCGGTGTACGCCGCCAAGGCCGGCGGGTTCTTCTTCGTGGTCTTCGGCGTTCTCGCGCTGATGGGCGGGGTGATGAGCATCAACCCGGTCTGGAAGTACGGCCCCTACAACCCGGCCGAGGTCACCGCGGGCTCCCAGCCGGACTGGTACATGGGCTGGCCGGACGGCGCCCTGCGGATCATGCCGGGACTGGAGAGTCACTTCTGGGGCGTGACCCTGTCCTGGAACGTGTTCCTGCCGATCATCGTGCTGCCCGGCCTGATGTTCACGATCCTGATGATGCTGCCCTTCCTCGAGGCGTGGATCACTGGCGACAAGCGTGAGCACCACCTGCTGCAGCGCCCGCGCAACGCGCCGACGCGCACCGCGCTGATGGTGTCGCTGATGACGTTCTACGGCCTGATGTGGGCCGCGGGCGGCAACGACATCATCGCGATCAAGCTGAACCTGAGCATCAACCAGATCACCTACTTCATGCGAGGTGCGGTGTTCGTCGGTCCGGTGATCGCGTTCATGATCACGCGCCGCTGGTGCATCTCGCTGCAGCGCGCGGACAACGAGAAGCTGTTGCACGGCTACGAGAGCGGCGTGATCATGCGCGACGCCCAGGGTGGCTACACCGAGCGGCACCTGCCGCTCGCAGCCGAGCGTGCCTACACGCTCACCGCCCGGGCCCGCGACGAGGTGTTCGTCCCCGCACCCGAGGTCGACCGCAACGGGGTCGAGGCGCCGACCGGCCCCCTGGAGAAGCTGCGCGCCCGGCTCTCCCGGCTCTGGTACGCCGACAACATCCAGAAGCCGACCGCGGCCGAGCTCGAGGAGGCGCACCACCACGCCGAGATCGAGCACGAGCACGACCTCCCCCTCGAGGGGCGCTCCGCGGACGGACACCAGTTCGACGGTCGCCACGACGTGACCGGCGAGGAGATGAGCCGGCACTGAGCTGAGGAACCCAGGAGCGGGACCCGGTGCGCCACGGGTCCCGTCTTCTTTGTCCCGAGTGCTGGTCTGACCACTTGACCAGTTGTCGCAGGTGTCGCAGTCTCGGGCCATGGCCCTGAAACCCGTTGCCCGCCGCCTCGTTCCCGAGGACGTGTTCGACCAGCTGCTCGGCGAGGTGGTCGACGGCGAGCTCGCCGCCGGTGACTCCCTGCCCAGCGAACGTCGGCTGGCCGAGCTCCTCGGCGTGTCCCGCCCAGCCGTGCGTGAGGCGCTGCAGCGGCTCTCCCAGGCCCGTCTGGTCGAGGTGCGCCACGGTGGGGCGACCACGGTCCGCGACTTCAGGCGGGTCGCCGGGCTCGACCTGCTCCCCCGGCTGCTGGTGCGTGACGGCCAGCTCGACCCCTCGGTCGGCCTCAGCATCCTGCAGGCACGCCAGGCGATCGCGCCGACCGTCGCGGCCGCGGCTGCCGCAGCCGCCGGACCATCGGCCGCAGCCGAGCTGGGCGCTGCCGTCGCTGAGCTGGAGTCCGCCGGCGACTCCGTCGCCCGGCAGCACGCTGCCCTGGCGTTCTGGGACGCCGTGGTCGATGCCGCCGACTCGATCGTCTACCGGCTGCTGTTCAACAGCCTGAGGCTGGCCTACGAGCCCGCCATTGCGGCCCTCGGCCCTGTGATGGAGACCGAGGTGGACAACCTCGACGCCTACCGGACCCTGTCCCAGGCCGTCGCCCGGGGAGACGTCGACGCAGCGCGCACGGCTGCCGAGGCGCTGGTGCGGCCCGCCACCGAGGCACTCGGCCGGTTGATGGTGCAGCTGGACCCCTGAGCGTGCGGGCAGCACCCGCGATCCGAACGTTCCCGACCCCCCACCCGGAGGCATCCATGTCCAGGCCCACCCCAGAGACCGATGCGCGGGCACACGCCCGGCTGGCCGCCGACGAGCAGCGGATCGCTGCCGAGTCCCGCAGCAGGATCACCGGAGACCGGCGCACCTCCGAGACCCTCACCCAGGCGTGGCGACGCTTCTGGCGCCACCCCTCGCCCTGGTTGATCGCTGCGTTCCTGCTGGGGTCGGTGGGCTACCGCACCACCCTGCTCCGCTTCGACTGGACCGAGCTGGCTGTTCCCGTCGCACTCGTGGTGCTCTTCCCCGTGATCGAGTGGGTGGTCCACGTGGTGATCCTGCACTGGCGTCCACGCCGGGTCGGCGTCGTCGAGGTCGACTCGCTGCTCTCGCGCAAGCATCGCGCGCACCATGCCGACCCGCGCGATCTCCCGCTCGTGTTCATCCCCTGGCAGGTCGAGCTGTGGCTGCTCCCGGCGTACGTCGTGGTCGCGGTGCTCCTCTTCCCCGCGGCGACCGCAGGAGCGACGTTCCTGGTCGCGGTCGGCGCCATGATGTTCGCCTACGAGTGGGTGCACTACCTGGTGCACAGCGACTATCGCCCCCGCACGCGTGCCTACCGGGCGGTGTGGCGCAACCACCGGCTGCACCACTACAAGAGCGAGCACTACTGGTTCACCGTGACGACCGCTGGCACCGCCGACCGGTGGTTCGGCACCTACCCGGACCCGGGCGAGGTGGAGACCTCCAGGACCGTGCGCTGCCTGCACGCACTGGAGGAGGGCCGCGCCACCGGGGGGCAGGCTGCGGGGTCGCGTCGGTCGTCCGCGCGACCTGGACGATGAGCGCCGATCAGCTCAGCGCAGAGCCCGCACGGTAGTCGGCGAAGGAGAGGTTCCAGTCGCCGAATCCGTTGGTGAGCGACGTGGACCGGGAGGTTCCGCCGTACTCGATGACGTCGCCGACCCGGCTGTTGTTGTACAACCACTCGGCGTTGGACGTGCTCATCCCGGTGCAGCCGTGGCTGACGTTGGAGCTCCCCTGCTGGGCGACCGACCACGGTGCCGCGTGCACGAACTCACCGGAGTAGGTCACCCGCATGGCGTACTCGACGTCGTCGAGGTCGTAGCCGTCGGCGCTCTCCGGGTCGATCCCGATCGTCTCTGAGTTCATCCGCTTGTGCCGGAACTTCTCGACGATCACCTTGGTGCCCGAGCGGGTCGTGAACTTGGGCTGCTCCCCCGTGGTGATCGGGATCGTGCGCACCTGCTTGCCGTTGCGGAACACTCGCATCTGGTGGGTGTTCATGTCGACCTTGCTGACCATGGCGTCCCCGACGTGGAACTTCATCGTGCGGTCCTTCTGACCGTAGATGCCGTTGCCCGCGGGCACCCCGCCGATGTCCGCGGTGACCGTGACGTCGGTGCCGGGTTGCCAGTACTTGCGTGGCCGCCAGTGCACCTCGGAGTCGCTGACCCAGTGGAACGCCCCGGCCTGCGCCGGCTGGCTGACCACCTCGAGGTGCCGCTCGAAGGTCGCCTGGTCACTCACTGGAACGTCGAAGCGGATGATCACCGGCATGCCGACCCCGACCGTCTGCCCGTCCACCGGCACGAAGCTGGGGTAGGTCTGCTCGTCCAGGCTCAGCGCGCGGGTCTTGAAGCGGGCCTCGTAGGCGTTCTCGCGGCCCTCGGCGTCGACCGCGGTGCTCGTCACCAGGTAGCGGGAGTCGGCCTCGAACCGGCTCGAGGAGACCCAGCGGGTCTTGTCCTCGGAGAGCTTGCCCTTGATCGCTGCGCCCTTGGGGCCGGTCACCTGGACGGCCTCGAACGTTCCGGACTCGACCGTGAGCCGCACCTTGCGCTCCAGGCCCACGTTCTTGGCGCCTCGGCGGACGCTGCTCGAGATCTTCGCCGTCGACTCCCGGTCGACCTTGCTGGGTTCGCCGGACGGGCTGCTGACTGGCGAGCCGGCCGGGGTGCTGCACGCGGAGACGGCGGTCAGGGCCAGGGCAAGCCCCACCAGGGAGAGGCGGGCGCGATGGGTCCGACTGAACATTGAGGGGGCTCCACAGTTGTCGACGGCAAGTACCCGCTCAGGTTAACAACGTCCTAGATACGACACGCGCGAGTTCCACGTGTCCCACGTCACCGTGCGGCCCGCCCAGGAGCCGGGCGAGGCGACTAGTGGGCGTGCTCGCCGCGGTAGTACTCGAAGATCAGCCCGCTCAGCGCGAGGGCGCCCAGCGCCGTGCCGATGATGAAGAGCCACCACCCGACGGCCACGCCGAGGGCCATCGCGGCCAGGCACAGGGCGCACCACAGCGGCCACCAGCTGTACGGCGGGAAGAAGCCGAGCTCGCCAGCACCATCGGCGATCTCGCCCTCCTTGCGGTCCTCCGGACGGGGCTCCATCCGCCGGGCGTGGTAGCCGAGGTAGAAGGTGATCAGCGCCACGAGCAGGAACGTCATCACCAGGGCGGTCGTCCCGGTGTGGTCGCCGCTGCTGAACCAGTAGACGGGGGTCACCAGCAGGAAGAACGCGCTGCAGATCCCGAACATCCAGGTCTCGGCCTTCATCGGTCAGTGCCCTCTCCACGCAGCGTGCCTTGGCGGCCGTCGACATCCGGGGCGTCGGAGAACGACCCGTTCTCACCGAGCCCGTCGTTGTCGACGTACTCCAGGGCGGCGATCTCCGGGTGGTGCAGGTCGAACGCCGGCGACTCGGACCTGATCCGGGGCAAGGTGACGAAGTTGTGCCGGGGCGGCGGGCAGCTCGTGGCCCACTCCAGCGAGCGACCCCAGCCCCAGGGGTCGTCCACGGTGACGTTCGGCGTCCGGCTCGTCTTGTAGACGTTGTAGAGGAACGGCAACGTGGAGAAGGCGAGCAGGAACGCACCGATCGTCGAGATCTGGTTGAGCAGGGTGAACCCGTCGGACTCGGCGTAGTCGGCGTAGCGACGCGGCATCCCCTCGACACCCAGCCAGTGCTGGACCAGGAACGTGGTGTGGAAGCCGACGAACAGCAGCCAGAAGTGGATCTTGCCGAGCCGTTCGTCGAGCATCTTGCCGGTCATCTTCGGCCACCAGAAGTAGAAGCCGGCGAACATCGCGAACACCACGGTCCCGAAGACCACGTAGTGGAAGTGCGCCACCACGAAGTAGGAGTCGGAGACGTGGAAGTCCAGCGGAGGCGAGGCGAGGATGACCCCGGTCAGACCCCCGAACAGGAAGGTGGTCAGGAAGCCGACCGACCAGAGCATGGGCGTGTCGAACGAGATCGACCCGCCCCACATCGTGCCTATCCAGTTGAAGAACTTGACGCCGGTGGGCACCGCGATCAGGAACGTCATCCCGGAGAAGAACGCGAGGTCGACCGCACCGGTGACGAACATGTGGTGCGCCCAGACCGCGACGGACAGGACGGCGATGCCGAGGGTGGCGCCGACGAGGCCGACGTAGCCGAAGATCGGCTTGCGGCTGAAGACCGGCAGGATCTCGGTGATGATGCCGAAGAACGGCAGCGCGATGATGTAGACCTCTGGGTGCCCGAAGAACCAGAACAGGTGCTGCCACAGGATCGCGCCTCCGTGGGAGGCGTCGAAGACGTGGGCCCCGAGCTGGCGGTCCGCCTCCAGGGCGAGCAGCGCGGCGGCCAGGATCGGGAACACGATGATGGCCAGCAGGCTGGTGACCAGGGTGTTCCACACGAAGATCGGCATCCGGAACATCGTCATGCCGGGCGCGCGCATGCAGATGATCGTGGTGATGAAGTTGACCGCACCCAGGATGGTGCCGAGACCGGCGAGCCAGAGGCCCATGATCCAGAGATCGCCGCCGATGCCTGGCGAGCGCACGGCGTTGGACAGCGGTGTGTAGGCGAACCAACCGAAGTCGGCCGCGCCCTCACGGGTGAGGAAGCCGGAGACGGTGATGAGGGAGCCGAACAGGAAGAACCAGTAGCTCAGCATGTTCAGCCGCGGGAACGCCACGTCCGGCGACCCGATCTGCAGCGGCATCAGCACGTTGCCGAAGCCGAAGAAGAGCGGAGTGGCGAACAGCAGCAGCATGATCGTGCCGTGCATGGTGAAGAGCTGGTTGTAGACCTCCTCGTTCACCACCTGCTGGCCCGGGAAGGCCAGCTCGGACCGGATCAGCAGCGCCATCACGCCGCCGATGAGGAACCAGGCGAACGAGGTGGCCAGGTAGAGCTTGCCGATCAGCTTGTGGTCGGTGGTGGTGAGCACGCGCACCACCTGCTGGCCCAACGAGGGGTTGGGCGGCGCGACGCGAGTGCCTGTGGGGGCATCGGAGACGGCGGTCACTGTTCTCCTCCAGTGTTGTCTTCGGAGTCGAGGCCGGGAGTCTTGTCGACCTCCGAGGCGCCGAGCGCGGGTCCGGTGCTGCCCTTGGCGGCCAGGTCGGCGAGGTGGGCGTCGTACTCGGCCTGCTCGACCACCTTCACGTTGAAGAGCATCCGCGAGTGGTAGACGCCGCAGAGCTCGGCGCAGCGTCCGTCGAACGTGCCCTCGCGGGTCGGGGTGATCGTGAACTGGTTGGCCCGACCGGGCACGACGTCCATCTTGAACAGGAACGCGGGCACCCAGAACGAGTGGATCACGTCGGGCGAGCTCAGGTTGATCGTGACGCTCTGGTCCTTGAGCAGCCACAGGGTCGGCCGGTCTGCGGCGGTGCCGCCCTCGTGCACGACCTCCTTGCCGGCGACCGGCTCGTAGGTGTCGCTGCCCTTGTCGTAGCCGAGGTTGTAGTTGAACGTCCACGACCACTGCTGACCGACGACCGTGATGGTCTGGTCCGGGTTGTCGTCGGTGTGCAGCACCTTGTCCTGGGTGTCCAGGGTGAAGTAGAAGAAGACGATCACCATCATGATCGGGGCGATCGTGTAGAAGATCTCGATCGGCAGGTTGTAGCGCGTCTGCACGGGGATCTCGGTCTCGCTGCGGCGGCGGTAGCGCACGGAGGCGTAGAAGATCAGTCCCCACACGATGACCCCGGTGACCATGGCGGCGAGCCACGACCACATCCAGAGGTCCTGCACGAACGGGGCTTCCTTAGTCGCAGCCACCGGCATCGCGAGGCGCCTGATCTCGCCCTCTTGCTCGGCGGAACAGCCGCTGAGGAAGACCAACACCGAGGCCATCAGGCCCAAGAGCGCCACACGGCGGAAGCGCAAGGGATGCTTCAGACTCACGGACGAGCCCTTTCCTAAGCAGACACGGACTTCTGACCAGCAACGGACAAGGGAACCCTACTACTGACACACCCCCAGACCATCGGCAGGGCGCGGGTAGGTTTCGCCTTGTGAGCCCAGCCGATGTGCCCCCCAGCGCGTCGTACCTCGACGCCGCATCGGGGCAACCGCTGCACCCCGCCGCGCGGGAGGTCCTGCTCCAGGCGCTCGACCGCGGTCACGGCGATCCGCGGCGCCTGCACCGACCGGCGCGGGAGGCGCGGTTGATGCTGGACAACGCCCGGGCTGTCGTGGCCGAGTGCCTCGGCGTGCGGACCGACGAGGTGACGTTCACCCCCAGCGGCACCCACGCCGTCCACCTCGGTGTCCTGGGCCTGCTCGAGGGCCGTGCGCGGCAGGGCGACCTGCTCCTCGCCTCGAGCGTCGAGCACTCCGCGGTCCTGCACGCCGGCGCCTGGCACGCAGCCCGCGGCGGGCGGTTCCAGTCGGTGACGGTGGACGGTCACGGCCGGGTCTCCCCCTCCTCGTTCAACAGCCCTGACCTCGAGCGCGTCGCCGTGGTCGCGCTCCAGTCGGCGAACCCCGAGGTGGGGGTGGTCCAGCCGGTCCAGGAGGTCGCCGACGCCGTCGAGGCGCCGCTCTTCGTGGACGCCTGCGCGTCCGCGGGACGGTTGCCCCTGCCCACGGGCTGGGCGGTCGCAGCGGCCTCGGCGCACAAATGGGGCGGACCGGCCGGGGTGGGTGTGCTGCTCGTCCGTCGCACGGCCCGGTGGCGCAACCCGTTCCCCACCGACGAGCGCGCCGACGAACGCGGCACCGGCTTCGAGAACGTGCCGGCGGCCCTCGCCGCAGCTGCCGCGCTGCGCGCCAGCCTGGCCGAGCAGACCGGGGCCGACGGCCTGTCCGCACGACACACAGCGCTGTCCGCCGCCCTGGCTGCCGCCGTGGAGCGGATTCCCGACACCGAGGTCTTCCTGGCGCCGGGAGAGCGGCTCCCGCACGTCGTCGCGTTCTCCTGTCTCTACGTGGACGGAGAGGCGCTCGTGACCGAGCTCGACCGGCGGGGGTTCGCCGTGGCGAGCGGGAGTGCCTGCACCGCCAGCAGCCTGGAACCGAGCCACGTCCTGGCCGCGATGGGTGCGCTGACGCACGGGAACGTCCGGGTCTCGTTCGACCGCGACACCCGCGCCGCTGAGGTCGACCGGCTGGGCACCGAGCTCGGCGAGGTGGTCGCGCGCCTGCGCGCCGAGGCCGGAGCTCCCCATGGTTGAGCAGCCGAGCGGCCCGCCGAGCAGCGCCGAGGTCGAGCTCGACTGCCGCGGTGCCCCGTGTCCCCGGCCGATCATCGAGCTGGCCAGGGCCTTCACCGACCTGCCCCTCGGCGCCACGGTGGCCGTGGTGGCCGACGACGCGGCCGCCCGTGTCGACGTCCAGGCGTGGTGCCGGATGCGCGGCCAGGAGTACGTCGGTGAGCGGCCGGCCGGAGACGGCGTACCGACCTACCTGGTGCGGCGCGTCAGCTGAGCTCGGGCACCAGGAAGGGCCGCACCACGTCCGCGGCCTCGTCGCCGTAGGCCGTGGCCAGGCGCTCGACGAACTGGGCGTGGGTGAAGGAGTACTCCTGGGTGCCGACCTGCTCGACGACGTAGGCCGCCAGCACGCACCCGACCTGGGCCGCGGTCTCGTGGGAGAGCCCCCACTGCAGCGCGGCCAGGAACCCGGAGCGGAACGCGTCCCCCACGCCGGTCGGCTCGACCGCGGTCACGCCGGGCACCGCCGCGACCTCGATCGTCTCCTGGTCGGTGCCGACGATCTGCACGCCCGCTGCCCCGAGCGTGATCACCTGGGTGCCCACGTGGCTGAGGATCTCCGCCGCCGACCAGCCGGTCTTGGACTGGATCAGGTGCGACTCGTACTCGTTGGAGAACAGGTACGCCGCTCCGTCGACGAGCTCACGGATCATCTCGCCCTCGCCGAAGGCGAGCTGCTGGCTGGGGTCGGCGATGAACGCGTAGCCGCGCTGGCGGCACTCCTGGGTGTGCCTGACCATCCCCTGGGGGTCGTCCGGCCCGATCAGGACGAAGCTCGGCTCCCCCACCCGTTGCGCGATGGGGCCGAGCTCGATCAGCCGCGCCTCGCTCATCGCTCCGGGGTAGAAGCTGGCGAACTGGGCCATCGTGGCGTCGGTGGTGCACACGAACCGGGCGGTGTGCAGGTCCTCGGAGATCCGCACCGAGTCGCAGTCGACGCCGTGGCGCTCCAGCCAGGATCGGTAGTCCCCGAAGTCCTCGCCCGCTGCTCCCACGAGCACGGGACGCAGCCCGAGGCGACCGAGCCCGAAGGCGATGTTGCCGGCGCACCCGCCGCGACGGATCTCCAGGTCCTCGACCAGGAACGAGACGGAGAGCTTGTCCAGCTGCTCCACCACCAGCGAGTCGGCGAACTTGCCCCCGAAGGTCATCAGGTGGTCGGTGGCGATTGATCCCGCGATCAGGAGTGACATGGTCGTCCCTTGGATTGTTGCGGCCGGGTGGGGTTCTGGCGACACCGGAACACTACCGATCGGTACACGTGGGGATACCCGTTGGTAGCCCATAGCGTCGCAGCATGAGCTACGAACGACTCGCCTACCACGACCAGGACCCTGCCGACCAGATGCGGCACGACTGCTCGGCCTGTGGCAGCAGCATCTCCCTGCCGACCCAGCGCATCGACAACGTGGCCCTGACCATGCCGGCGCCGTCCCTCGACTTCGACGAGTTCCCGCGCACTCCGCGCAAGCCGCGGATCGAGGTCAGCGAGGCCGCCGCCCACCTGGCGTCGAGGCTGCACCTCCACCTCGACTGATCCCTCAGCAGACGCAGAAGTGGCGGTGCCCCCGGAGGGGCACCGCCACTTCTTTGCGTTCGTGCCGGGCCGGCGCCGCGTCGCGGCGGGCTCAGCGCAGGGAACTCAGTGGAACGAGTCGCCGCACGCGCAGGAGCCGCCCGCGTTCGGGTTGTCGATGGTGAAGCCCTGCTTCTCGATGGTGTCGACGAAGTCGATCGTCGCGCCGTTGAGGTAGGGGATGCTCATCCGGTCCACGACGACGTTGACGCCGTTGTAGTCGGTGACCAGGTCGCCGTCGAGGTTCCGCTCGTCGAAGAAGAGCTGGTAGCGCAGACCGGAGCAACCACCGGGCTGCACGGCGATGCGCAGCTGCAGGTCGTCGCGGCCTTCCTGCTCGAGCAGGCTCTTGACCTTGGCAGAGGCGGTGTCGGTGACGTTGATCCCGTCGGTGCGGGTCTCCTGGGCGGTGTCGACCTGCTCGGTCATGTGTATCTCCAGAGGTTGACTCGGGGTGCTCTTCCTACAGGGTCAATGGTCGCACATCCGCGGTTATTCCTCGCATCTCACGAGGCGGGTGCCCGGCATCGCCCCCGGTCAGCGCGACCAGGTCCTCGCCGTCCGGGCGGCGAGCTCGGCCAGCGACTCCGCGGGAGCACCCAGGGCGCGCTCCTCCCCCACCAGGTCGACCACCGAGTACGCCGACTCCACGCCGAGCGCCCGCATCTCGCGCGACCCCACCAGGACCTGCCCCGCCAGGGCGATGCACGGCACCAGGTGTGCCGCTGCGACCTCGGCCACGCCGTAGGGGACCTTCCCGGATCGCGAGGAGAAGTCGAAGGCGCCCTCGCCGGTGACGACGAGGTGGGCGCCCCGCACCATGTCTGCCAGCGCGACGGCTTCGGCGACGAGGTCGACTCCTGGCACCCGCGAGGCCCCGAGCAGCATCAACGCGAACCCGAGTCCGCCCGCGGCACCGGCGCCCTTCTGCGCGGCCAGCTTTCTGTCGGTGAGCTCGGCGAAGCGCTGGAGCCAGCCGTCCACCGTCACCAGTCGCTCCTCGGGGAGCCCCTTCTGCGGTCCGTAGGTCTTCGTGGCGCCGGTGATGCCCAGCAGCGGGTTGTCGACGTCGCTCGCCAGCACCAGCTCGACCCCGGCCATCAGCTCTCGGGCCGGGGCGATGTCGACGGACTCGAGGCTCTCCAGGCCCGCTGGACCACGATCCAGGGCTCCGCCGCTGTCTGCCGTTGCTCCGAGCGCCGCGAGCAGACCTGCCCCACCGTCGTTCGTGGCGGTGCCACCCAGGCCCAGGACGATCCGCTTCGCACCGGCCTCGACGGCGGCACGCACCATCTCGCCCACGCCGAGCGAGGTGGCCCGCTCAGGTCGGCGGTCGGCAGGGGCGATCAGGTCGAGTCCCACGGCCTGGGCGCTCTCCAGGTAGGCGTCGCCTCCCACCCGGAGGATGGTGGCCGGCGTGGGTGCGCCGTACGGGCCGGAGACGGTGACGGCGTGCAGGGTGCCGCCCATCGCGGCGTGCAGCACGTCAACGAACCCGGGACCACCGTCCGACATGGGCACCTCGACGAGCACGTCCTGGGGGGCGCGCACCGCCCACCCGGTCGCCATCGCTGCTGCCGCCTCCCGGGCGGTGAGGGTGCCGGCGAACTTGTCGGGAGCGAAGACGACGCGCATGCGCCCATCCTGCCGGGTGGGTGTTGCCGGCCCGATGGGAGACTCGGAACATGTCGACAGTCGAGCTTCCACTGCTGCCCCTGGGTCAGGGCGCCGACCGTTCCTCGGAGCGCGGCGTGGAGTGCCCCGGCGACCTCCCGGCCGCCTCCGACCCCACGCTCGTCGCGCGCGCCCGCGCTGCCAAGGCCGCCCTGGGCGAGCGCGTGTTCGTGCTGGGACACCACTACCAGCGCGACGAGGTGATCGAGTTCGCCGATGTCACGGGTGACTCGTTCAAGCTGGCCCGCGACGCGGCCGCGCGGCCGGAGGCGGAGTTCATCGTCTTCTGCGGGGTGCACTTCATGGCGGAGTCCGCCGACATCCTGACCGGGCCGGACCAGAAGGTCGTGCTCCCCGACCTCGCCGCCGGTTGCTCGATGGCCGACATGGCCCGGCTGGCGCAGGTCGAGGACACGTGGGACGCACTCACCGATGCCGGGGTCGCCGAGAAGGTCGTGCCGGTGACCTACATGAACTCCTCCGCGGACATCAAGGCCTTCTGCGGCCGCCACGGAGGGGCGGTGTGCACGTCCTCGAACGCGGCCACCGCCTTGGAGTGGGCCTTCGAGCAGCACGGTCCCGACACCAAGGTGCTGTTCCTGCCCGACCAGCACCTCGGCCGCAACACCGCCGTGCTGGAGATGGGTCTGGCACTGGAGGACTGTGTCGTCTGGAACCCGCTGCTGCCCGGTGGGGGGCTCAGCTCCGAGGAGCTCCAGCGGGCGCGGATCATCCTGTGGAAGGGCCACTGCTCGGTGCACGGCCGCTTCTCGGAGGAGACGATCGACACCCTGCGCGCCAACCTGCCCGACGTGCAGATCCTGGTGCACCCCGAGTGCCGCCACGAGGTCGTCACGAAGGCCGACCTGGTCGGGTCGACCGAGTTCATCATCAAGACCATCGAGGCAGCGCCGGCCGGGTCCTCGTGGGCCATCGGCACCGAGCTGAACCTGGTCAAGCGCCTGGCTGACGCCCACCCGGACAAGAGCATCGCCTTCCTCGACCGGACGGTCTGCTACTGCTCCACGATGAACCGGATCGACCTCCCGCACCTCGTCTGGGCACTGGAGTCGCTGGTCGCCGGCAACGTCGTCAACGTGATCGAGGTCGACCCCGAGACCGAGCGGTGGGCGAAGGTCGCGCTGCAGCGGATGCTGGACCTGCCCGGCAGGTCACACCGCGACTGAGCCCCTGGGAGGGGCCTGCGCACCTAGGCGCTGATCCCCCAGATGGGCATCCAACGCCCCGTGTCCGGCTCCACCCGCAGGTCGGAGCCCAACGCGTCCCGGATCTGGCGCTCCTTGATGGTGTCGCGACTCGTGGGTCCTGTGGGGCAGAAGGGGTAGAACGTGCCCTGCTTGTAGAGGTAGACCACGTAGGCAGGCTCGCCCGCGGCGTCACGGAACCCGATCGTCGAGCAGAGCAGCCCGGTCCCGAACCCCTGGGCCTCCAGCGCCGAGTTGACCGCGTGCAGGTCGGTCACCAGCCCACTGGTGTCCGCGGGGTCGGATCTGACGGTGAGCCAGGTGTAGCCGTACTCGTCGATCCTGCTCTCGGTGACCGGTCCCCCGTCCACCGAGACCAACGCGGCCGCCTCGTCCTGCGTCGTCGTCGCCGCGCGACCCTCGGCGGCACGGAAGCACACCGCGCCCACGCCCGTCGGGAGCATCCCCAGCGCGGCCTCCATCGTCAGGGCCGCGGCCGGTACGCCGAACAGGGCGTCCAGGTTTGCCTGGCGCGGCCGCGACTGACCACGCAGCGCATCCCACAGTCCCACTTCCGACCGCCTCGCCTAGAGCGTCTGGCCGAAACCGGCGGCGATCTTCGCCAGCTGGTCGAGACGCTGCTCGAGCGGCGGGTGCGTCGCGGTCAGCGTGCCGAGCGCGAGTCCACGCACGGCCGGGGTGATGAAGAAGGCGTTCATCGGCTGGGCAGCACGCAGGTCACGCTCGGGCACGGCGTTCATCTGCCCGCTGATCTTGGTCAGCGCCGAGGCCAGGGCGGTGGGCTTCATGGTCAGGTAGGCGCCCGCACGGTCAGCGGCGAGCTCGCGGTAGCGCGAGAGCAGCCGGAGCAGCAGGAAGCTGATCGCGTAGACGACCAGGCTGACCACCAGGACGGCGACGAAGCCGATGGCACCGCCGTTGTTGTTGCTGCGCGACCGGCCCATGCCCATGCTGCCGAACTGCGCACCTCGGGTGAGCATACCGGCCAGGATGCCGGCTGAGGACGCCACGGTCATCACCAGGACGTCACGGTGCGCCACGTGGGACAGCTCGTGGGCGAGCACCGCCTCGAGCTCCTCCGCGTCGAGCGTGCGCAGGATGCCGGTCGTGACACACACGGCAGCCCGGTTCGGAGAGCGTCCGGTCGCGAACGCGTTGGGGAGGTCGGTGTCGGCGATCGCGACCCTGGGCTTGGGCATGTCGGCCATCGCGCACAGCCGGTCGATCATGCCGTGCAGCTCGGGCGCCTCCTCCGGGGTGACCACCCTGGCCCGCATGGCCCGCAGGGCGGACTTGTCGGAGTTCCACCACTGGAAGAACGCCACCCCGATGCCGGCGAACCCGATCAGCACGGCATAGCCGGGGAAGGCATACATCAGTCCCACCACGAGGGCCACGAACAGCCCGCCCAGCAGGAACATGACAGTGGTCATCCGGAGCGTCAGTCCGGTGTCGGGGACGAAACGAGTGCGAGCCATGAACGTCGTCTCAGCCCGGGATGAGCCCGTCACCCTCGAGCAGGTGACGAACTTCCTCGATGGTCGCGTCCGCCGGCGGCAGGATCAGGTCGGAGTCGTGCAGCGCGTCCACCGGGAGCGGGGTGCCGACGCGGCGTACGTCCTCGAGGAGCAGCGCGAGCGACGTGGCGAAGCTGTCCTGGTCACCAGCGGCCACCGCGGACTCCACCGCGGCGTCGAGCTCGTTGAGGGCGCCGAGGTGGTCCTCCGACACCTCGAGCTGCCCCTCGCCCATGATGCGCACGATCATGACTGCTTCCCGTCCTCGACCGGGGACGCATCGGGCGCGGCCTCGGTGGGCTGGGTGGTCGGCGTCTCGGGTGCGTCGATGGCCTGTGCGGAGCTGCCCTTGAGGGCCGCGAGCTCGGCCTCGACGTCGGCCTCCGAGCTCATCGACTCCAGCTCGCGGCTGATGTCGTCACCGCGGTTGATCGAGCTGGCGTCGTCGAGCGCACCCGAGGCGATCAGCTCGTCGATCGCACCGGCGCGGGCCTGCATCTGGTGGGTCTTGTCCTCGGCACGCTGGACGGCCATCCCGACGTCGCCCATCTCCTCGGAGATGCCCGAGAACGCCTCGTTGATCCTGGTCTGCGCCTCGGCCGCGGTGTAGGTGGCCTTGATGGTCTCCTTGCGCGTCCGGAACGACTCGACCTTCGCCTGCAGCCGCTGGGCGGCGAGCGTGAGCTTCTCCTCCTCGCCCTGCAGCTGCGCGTGCTGGGCCTGGAGGTCGCCGAGCTGGTTGGTCAGCGCGGACTTGCGTCCGAGCGCCTCCCTGGCGAGATCCTCGCGACCCATCGACAGCGCCTTCTGGGCCTGGGCGGTGAGCTTGTCGGACTGCGTCTTCAACCCGTTGACCTGGAGCTCGATCCGCTTGCGGCTCGTCGCCACGTCGGCCACCCCGCGCCGCACCTTGGTCAACATCTCCAGCTGGCGCTGATAGCTGTAGTCCAGGGTCTCGCGCGGATCCTCGGCAGAGTCGAGCGCCTTGTTCGCCTTGGCCCGGAAGATCATGCTGATCCGCTTCATCATGCTCATGGGCATCAACTTACCCGCCACAGCCCAGCCGAACGAGACCAGGACTCGGCCCCGGTGACGCCATCACGTCCGGGTAGGCTGAGGACTGAATCGCGATCCGTCCCACCATGCTCCGGAAGGCCCCGTGTTCCGTCGTACCAGCAAAGCCGAACCCGCCCCGTCGACCACCCTCGAACCCAAGGGCCCGGGAGCCAAGGGTCGCCCGACCCCGACCCGCAAGGAGGCCGAGGCCGCGCGTCGTGAGCGGGCCAAGGCGGGGGTCGACAAGAAGGCGGCGGCGAAGCTGCTCCGCGAGCGTCGGGCCGAGAGCAACGCCAAGATGCGCCAGGGGATGAGGTCCGGCGACGAGCGGTACCTGCCCGCGCGCGACCAGGGGCCGGTCAAGAAGTTCATCCGCAACTACGTGGACGCCCGGGTCTCCATCGCGGAGTTCCTGCTGCCGCTGCTCGTGGTGATCATGGTGCTCCAGTACTCCGGCAACGACCAGCTGCTCAAGTTCAGCAACGCGCTGTGGACCACGACGATCCTGGTCGTCGCCGTCGACACCGTGTGGATGATCAGCCGGCTCAAGCGAGCGCTGCGCAAGCAGTTCCCGGACGAGAGCCTGCGCGGGGCGACCTTCTACGCCATGCTGCGTGTCCTCCAGCTGCGCTGGCTGCGGATGCCCAAGCCACGGGTGAAGGTCGGCGGCGCACCCCGCTGAAGCCGCCTGGCCCTGCGGTGCCCTGTCCGGGCTCAGCCGGCCTCGAGGCCCATCGGCCCGTAGACCTCGCGGTCGCCCTCGAAGAGGGTCACGGCGGAGGCACCGTCCTCGACCAGGTCGGGATAGGCCTCGCCCAGCCAGGTCTCGGCGTCACTGCGGGTGGGGAACTCGGCGCGCTCGGCCTCGAGCACGCGGCCGTCCGCGTCGAGCAGCTGCCACCACCAGGGAGTGCTCTCCTGCTGGCGGATGGGTGAGCCGAACGCGGGCTCGGGTGTGTTGGTCACGGTGACCTCTCTCGGTTCGATGGTGCCGGTCAGGCCTTGACGTCGGTCTCCACGAAGGGCGGCTTGGTCACGACGAAGCTCTCCGCCCGACCACGGACGTCGACGAAGACCTCGTCACCCAGCTTGATGTCCGAGTTGACCAGGGCCATCGCGATTCCCTTGCGCAGGGTCGGCGAGAACGTGCCCGAGGTGACCTGTCCGACGGGGTGGTCCTCGCTCAGCCGCACGCTCATCCCGGGCCGCGCTATCCCCCGCCCCTGGGCCACGAGGCCGCGCAGGATGACGTCGGTCCCGGACTTCTTCTCTGCCGCGAGCACGTCCTTGCCCCAGAAGGCCGGCTTCGACCAGCCCACGGCCCAGCCGAGGCGACCCTGGTTGGGCGTGACCCCGATGGTGATGTCCTGCCCGTGCAGCGGGTAGCCCATCTCGAGGCGGAGGGTGTCCCTCGCGCCGAGCCCGCACGGCACGATCCCGTGCGGCTCCCCCGCTTTCATCAGGGCGTCCCAGAGGGCGGGGGCGACGGCGTTCTCGGCGATCAGCTCATAGCCCCGCTCGCCGGTGTAGCCGGTGCGGCACACGACGACCTCGTGACCCTCGAACATGGCCACCTCGAACGACATGTAGTCATGACCGACGGGCAGCCCGGTGGCACGGAGGACCTCGTCGGAGCTCGGCCCCTGCACCGCCAGCACCACGTGCGTCTCGTGCTGGTCGGAGATCGTGACGCCTTCGGGTGCCTGCTGGTCCAGGCGCCGCTTCACCTCCGCGGTGTTCGCCGCGTTCGGCACCAGCAGCACGTGGTCGGGGGCGTGGACGTAGGCGATCAGGTCGTCGACCACGCCGCCGGTCTCGGCGTCGCAGGCCAGGGTGTACTGCGCCATTCCGGGTCCGATGCGGCCCAGGTCGTTGGTCAGGCAGCCGTTCAGGAAGTCCACGGCACCAGGGCCGCGCACGATGATCTTGCCGAGGTGGCTGACGTCGAAAACGCCCACAGCGCCGCGGACGGCGGCGTGCTCCTTGAGGACACCCGTGGGGTACTCGAGCGGCATCTCCCAGCCACCGAACTCGGCGAGCTTCGCCCCGGACGCGAGATGGCGATCGTGCAACGGCGAGTGGATGAGCGACATGGGGGAAAGTTACCGCAGTCCTCACCACCCGATGCCGCGCCAGGGCTGGGGCCTAACATGACCAATCGTGACGACGTACACGCTCCGCAAGGGAAACCCCGCCAAGACCCGCACCGACCTCGTGGTCATCGGAGTCGCTCGGACCGCGAAGGGAGAGCTCGAAGCCTGTCCCGGCGGCGAGGAGGTCGCTGCCGCCTACGGCCGCAAGTTCCGGCCGATGCTCACCTCGATGGGCTTTCGTGGCGACAAGGGCGAGGTGCTGAGGATCCCTACCGGCGGGACCATCAAGGCCGACCAGCTCCTCCTCGTGGGGCTCGGCTCCCGGGAGAAGCTCACCCTCGAGGGCGTACGCCGGGCGGCGGGTGTCGCGGCCCGCAACGTCGGCAACGCGGCATCGGTGTCGCTGGCGCTGCCGGCCCACGACGCACCCCACGTGCGCGCCGTGAGCGACGGGTTCCTGCTCGGGAGCTATGCCTACTCGGGCTACAAGTCGAGCCCTGACGGCGACGCGCCCAGCGAGGTCTCGGTGCTCAGCGAGGCGGCCCGCCGTCAGGACGCCGTGGCTGCGCTCGAGGCCGCACAGACCGTCAGCGGCCTGGTCAACCGGGCGCGCGACTGGGTGAACACTCCCCCCAACGACCTCACCCCGGAGCTCTTCGCCGACGCCGTGGTCGCCCTCGGCAAGGACCTCAAGGGACGGGCACGCAAGCCGAAGGTCACCATCGAGGTGCTCGGCACCGACGAGCTCCGGTCCCTCGGCTGCGGCGGCATCCTCGGGGTCGGCATGGGCTCGGAGAACCAGCCACGGCTGGTCAAGCTCACCTGGGCCCCGGACAAGCCGGTGGGCAGCGTGGCCTTCGTCGGCAAGGGCGTGACCTACGACTCGGGTGGTCTGACCATCAAGCCGGGCAACTCGATGGCGACGATGAAGTACGACATGGGTGGCGCGGCCGCCGTCATCGCGGCCACCTTCGCGATCGCCGAGCTGGGCATCCCGGTGGCGGTGACGACCTACGCCCCGATGGCCGAGAACATGGTCTCCGGCAACTCGATGCGTCCCGGTGACGTCCTGACGATGTACGACGGCCAGACCGTCGAGGTGACCAACACCGACGCCGAGGGCCGCCTGATCCTCGCGGACGCGCTGGCCATGGCCGCGGAGGGTGATCACGACTCGATCATCGACGTGGCCACCCTGACCGGACCGTGCATCGTCGCCCTGGGCGACAAGGTGGCGGGGCTGTTCGGCGACGACGAGCCGGTCGCGGCGCTGACGGCAGCGGCCGAGGCCAGCGGCGAGATGCTGTGGCGCCTGCCGATCCCCGACGAGAGCCGCGAGGCGGTGCGCACCGAGAGCAAGATCGCCGACGTGCTGCAGTCCAACTGGGTGCGGTGGGGCTCGGCCCTGTTCGCCGCGGCCTTCCTCGGCGAGTTCGTCGGCGACAAGCCGTGGGCGCACCTCGACATCGCAGGCCCGGCCTTCAACGAGCACGGCCCGTGGGGCCACGTGCCGTCGGGTGCGACCGGCTACGCGATCCCCACTCTCGTGGCCTACGCCGCCGGGCTGGCGGAGCAGCAGCCCGAGGGGTAGCCCCGGACCAGCGCTACCAGTCGCGCCGGACGCGTGGCGGCTTGGTCCGACGGCTGCGGTTGTACTCCCGCATCCGGTCGGGGATGCCGACCAGCCCTGCGTCGTACGACGGGACGCCGTTGCGGTTCGCGAAGTCGTGGGCCCACTTGACCGAGGGGACCCGGCGACGGGTCCACTCGCCGTCGTGGGCGACGAGCAGCAGCGTCACGTCGGTCACGACGGTCTGGGGCTCGACGAAGCCCTCGACACCCCTGCGCGTGGAGATGAAGTCCTGCAGGTGCTTCTGGTCCGCGTTGGCCGCGGCCCGTCCGCCGCCCGCGCCGGAAGAACCGGTGCGACGACCACGGCCACGAAAGCGATCCAGCAGACCCATGGGTCAAGTGTGCTGTATCGCCGGTCGTGCCACACACGAACCCGGTCCGTTGTGAGGCGCGATGTCCGGAGTGATTGGATGAGGCCACACAACTCGAGCGAGTGGAGGATGTCGTGCCGGAGGGCAACGAGTTCGATGTCGTGATCCTGGGAGCGGGGTCCGGGGGCTATGCGTGCGCGCTGCGCGCGGCCCAGCTGGGGCTGAGCGTGGCCCTGGTGGAGAAGGACAAGGTCGGCGGCACCTGCCTGCATGTCGGCTGCATCCCGACCAAGGCGCTGCTGCATGCCGCCGAGGTGGCCGACGCCGCTCGCGAGTCGGAGAAGTTCGGCGTCCGCGCCACCCTCGACGGCATCGACATGCCCGGCGTGAACGCCTACAAGGACGGCGTCGTCAGCCGCCTCTACAAGGGGCTGACCGGCCTGATCAAGGGCCGCGGGATCACCGTCATCGAGGGCACCGGCCGGCTCACCGGCCCGCGCACGGTCGAGGTCGACGGGACGTCGTACGTCGGCAAGGCGGTGGTGCTCGCCTCGGGTTCCTACTCACGGTCGCTGCCCGGCCTCGAGCTCGACGGCGAGCGGGTGATCAGCTCCGAGCACGCCCTGCGCCTGGAGAGCGTCCCGGCGTCCGCGATCGTGCTCGGCGGCGGTGTGATCGGCTGCGAGTTCGCCAGCGTCTGGCGTTCGTTCGGTGCCGAGGTGACGATCCTCGAGGCGCTGCCGCACCTGGTCCCCGCCGAGGACGAGCAGTCCTCGAAGGCCCTCGAGCGCGCCTTCCGCAAGCGCAAGATCGGCTTCGCGACCGGCACCCGCTTCGAGTCGGTCAAGACGACCGACTCGGGCGTGACGGTCACCGTCGAGGGCGGCAAGACCTTCGAGGCCGAGCTCCTCCTCGTCGCTGTGGGGCGAGGTCCCGTGACCGACGGTCTGGGCTACGAGGAGCAGGGCATCGCGATGGAGCGTGGCTTCGTCACCACCGACGCCCGGTGCCGGACCAACGTCGAGGGGGTCTATGCCGTCGGCGACATCGTTCCCGGTCTCCAGCTCGCGCACCGCGGCTTCCAGCAGGGCGTCTTCGTCGCCGAGGAGCTGGCTGGGCTCTCCCCCGCCGCCATCGACGAGACCGGCATCCCTCGGGTGACCTACTGCGAGCCCGAGGTCGCCTCCGTGGGTCTCACCGAGGCGCAGGCCCGCGAGCAGCACGGTGACGCCGTCGAGACCCTGACCTATGACCTGGGCGGCAACGGCAAGAGCCAGATCCTCGCGACGCAGGGCTTCGTCAAGCTCGTCCGGGTGACCGACGGCCCGGTCGTCGGCGTACACATGGTGGGCGCTCGGGTCGGCGAGCTGATCGGGGAGGCCCAGCTGATCTACAACTGGGACGCCCACCCCGAGGACGTCGCGCAGCTCGTGCACGCACACCCGACCCAGAACGAAGCCCTCGGCGAGGCGCACCTCGCTCTGGCAGGCAAGGCGTTGCACGCGCACTCCTGAACTGCTGGACTCTGGTCTAGCCTCAACTCTCTGACTCAAGAACGCACGCACAAGAGCGAAGGAAACCGATGTCGACACCCGTGAACCTCCCCGCACTGGGCGAGTCCGTCACCGAAGGCACCATCACGCGCTGGCTCAAGCAGGTAGGCGACACCGTCGAGGTCGACGAGCCCTTGCTCGAGGTCTCCACGGACAAGGTCGACACCGAGATCCCCTCGCCTGTCTCCGGCACGCTGCTGGAGATCAAGGCCGAGGAGGACGAGACCGTCGAGGTCGGCGCCGAGCTGTGCGTGATCGGCGACGAGGGCGAGGGCGGCGGCTCTGCCGACTCCGACGACTCTGCCGACTCCGACGACTCGGCCGACGCTGACGAGGAGCCGGAGCAGGCCGATGAGCCCGCTGCCGCGGAGGACGAGGCCGAAGCAGACGACGACGAGGACGACGAGGACGAGGCGGAGGAGCCCGCCGCGGAGGAGAAGCCTGCTGCCAAGAAGAGCAGCGGCGGCTCCGGCGGCACGGCCGTCACGCTGCCGGCCCTCGGCGAGTCGGTCACCGAAGGCACGATCACCCGGTGGCTGAAGTCCGTCGGTGACTCCGTCGAGGTCGACGAGCCGCTGCTCGAGGTCTCCACGGACAAGGTGGACACCGAGATCCCCTCCCCTGTCGCCGGCACGCTCCAGGAGATCAAGGCCGAGGAGGACGAGACCGTCGAGGTCGGCGCCGAGCTCTGCATCATCGGCGACGGTTCCGCGTCGGCTTCCGACGAGTCCGAGCCGGAGCCGGAGCCGGAGCCGGAGCCCGAGCCCGAGCCCGAGCCCGAGCCCGAGCCCGAGCCTGAGAAGAAGCCTGAGCCGGAGAAGAAGGCCGAGCCCGCGAAGGAGCAGTCCTCGGCCCCGGCGAAGCACAAGGCCGAGGAGAAGAAGGCAGAGTCGTCCTCGGACAGCGGCACCTACGTGACGCCGCTGGTTCGCAAGATGGCTTCCGAGCACGGCGTGGACCTCGCCGGCATCGAGGGCACCGGCGTGGGTGGCCGGATCCGCAAGCAGGACGTCCTGGCAGCCGCCGAGGCGTCCAAGTCCGCCAGCGAGCCCGCCGCGGCCGACAAGCCTGCTGCCGCTGCCTCGCCCGCGGCAGCGGCACCGAGCCCGTTGCGTGGCAAGACCGAGCCGATGAGCCGCCTGCGCAAGGTGATCGCCAAGCGCATGGTCGAGTCGCTGCAGGTCGCCGCCCAGCTGACCACGGTCGTCGAGGTCGACGTCACCGCCGTGTCCCGGCTGCGCGACGCCGCGAAGGCGGAGTTCCTGGCACGGGAGGGCGTGAAGCTGTCGTTCATGCCGTTCTTCGCCAAGGCCGCCGCTGACGCGCTCAAGGTGCACCCGTCGCTGAACGCTGCGATCGACGTGGACAAGGGTGAGGTCACCTACTTCGACCACGAGAACATCGCGATCGCGGTGGACACCGAGAAGGGCCTGCTCACGCCGGTCATCAAGGACGCCGGCGACCTGTCGATCTCCGGCCTCGCGAAGAAGATCGCCGACCTCGCCGACCGGACGCGCAACAACAAGATCGGTCCGGACGAGCTGTCCGGCGGCACGTTCACGCTGACCAACACCGGCAGCCGCGGCGCCCTGTTCGACACCCCGATCATCAACCAGCCCCAGGTCGCCATCCTGGGCACCGGGTCCGTGGTGAAGCGTGCCGTCGTGATCGACGACGCCAACCTCGGTGAGACGATCGCGGTCCGGCAGATGGTCTACCTGGCCCTCACCTACGACCACCGACTCGTCGACGGTGCCGACGCCGCCCGCTTCCTGAGCGACGTCAAGGCCCGCCTGGAAGCGGGCAAGTTCGAGGTCTGACACCTCCAAGCCCCGCCGACACGTCGCAGATGAACAGCTAGAACGCATCGAGACGTCGCAGATGAACACGGCAGTTGTTCATCTGCGACGTCTCGGCGTGTCCGGGGCGTTCATCTGCGACGTCTCGGCGTGGGTGGGGCATACCAGTTCGTGACTCACGGGTAGTCCTGCGGCTGCTGCCGCCCTAGCGTGGACGGAGGACAGCCGCCCCATTCCTGTCGATCGCGCCCGCCGGGACGGCAACGGACGGAGAGCCGATGACCGTGACACCGGAGCATGCTGAGCTCGACCGCACGCAGTGGCAGCTCGTCGACGAGGGCTGGGGACGGCGAGCCGCCGACTTCGCGACCCTCAGCGAGCCCTCCCAGTGCCGGGAGTACGCCGCCCTGCATCACCATCTCCGGATCGACCACGGTGACCGGGTCCTCGACCTCGGCTGTGGCGCCGGCCTGTCGCTCGAGCTGGCCGGTCTGCGAGGCGCTGTCTGCGCCGGGATCGACGCGTCCCCCCGGTTGATCGAGGTGGCCCAGGACCGGCTCCCCGAGGCCGACCTGCAGGTCGGCGACATGCAGGCGCTGCCCTGGGCGGAGAGGCAGCTTCGAGGTGGTGATGAGCTGCCGCGGCATCTGGGGCACCACCCCGCACGCGCTCACCGAGGCGCACCGGGTGCTGGTGCCCGGGGGGCGTCTCGGGTTCACGGTCTGGGGCCACATCAAGGCCTCCCCCGGCGCCTGGGCGCTGAGCCCGTTCAAGCTGGCCGCCGAACCGAAGGTGGCCAACCAGGCGGCGATGGTGGCCCTCGGACGACCTGGGGTCGGCGAGGAGCTGCTGGCACGACACGGGTTCGTCGACGTCGAGCGGGTGGCGATCCCGTTCTTCTGGGAGTTCGCCGATCCGGAGGCCTACGCCCGGGCGCTGGCGTCCACCGGTCCGGCGTACGAGGCCATCCAGGCGGTCGGTGAGGACGAGTTCCACCGCGTTGCCGTGGCCACCGCCACCGAGCGGGTCAGGGAAGGCCTGCCGCTGCGCGCCTCGATCGACGTCGTCGGCTACACCGCCCGCAAGCCGCGCGTCGACGCCGAGCAGAGCGCCACCTGGACCGGTCCGCTCGAGGGCACCGGATTCGTCGGTGCGGCCCCGGACACGCCTGCGGCGCGGGCGATGTACGACGGCGACCTCGACGTCCTGGGCTACGTGATGAACTGCGCCCGCTTGTGGGCCCACGTGCCCGAGGCGAACCAGGGAGTGGGGCACCTGGGCGGCCTGGCGGCCCGGACGGCCGGTCTCAGCGTGCGTGAGCGCGGCATCCTGATCACGGCGATGGCCGCGACCATGCAGGACTCGTCGTGCTCCCTCGCCTGGGGCGCCAAGCTGGCCAGTGTCTCCGACCCCGGCCTGGCCGCCGGGGTGCTGGCGGGAGTCGACACCGGTCTCAGCGAGTCCGAGCAGGCCCTGGCCCGATGGGCGCGGGCCGTCACGGCGGACCCCACGGCCACGGTCGAGGACGACGTCGAGGCCCTGCGCCGGGCGGGGTACGACGACACCCAGATCGTCGCGATCACGATCTTCGTCGCCGTCCGTCAGGCGTTCGCCGTGGTCAACGACTCGCTGGGTCTGAGACCCGACCGCGAGCTGGGTGCGAACGCTCCCGCCGAGGTGCGCGAGATCGTGACCTTCGGGCGTCCGGTGGCCGACTGACCCCAGGCACCCCCGGGGCTACATGTGGATCATGTGCCCGGCGATGCCCTCGATGGCCTCCTTGACGGCCTCGGACAGCGTCGGGTGCGCGAACACGTTGCGGGCGACCTCGTCGGCGGTCAGGTCCCACTTCTGCGCGAGGGTCAGCGCCGGGAGCAGCTCGGTGACGTCCGGGCCGATCAGGTGCGCGCCGATGATCTCGTTGTAGGTCGCGTCGGCCACGATCTTCACGAAGCCTGCGGTGTCCCCCAGACCCTTCGCCTTGCCGTTGGCGGAGAACGGGAACTTGGCGACCTTGACGTCGTAGCCCTTCTCCTTGGCCTGGGCCTCGGAGTAGCCGAACGACGCGATCTGCGGCTGGCAGTACGTCGCCCGCGGGATCATGTCGAAGTCGATCTCGATGGTGTCGTGGTCGGCGATCGTCTCGGCAGTGACGATGCCCATCGCCTCCGCGGTGTGCGCCAGCATCAGCTTGCCGGTGACGTCACCGATCGCCCACACGCCGTCGACGTTGGTGCGGCCGCGGGCGTCCACCTCGATCGCGCCTCGATCGGTGGTCTTCACGCCGGTCTTGTCGAGCCCGTAGCCCTCGAGCCGCGGGGCGAACCCGATGGCCTGGAGCACCTTGTCGGTCTCGATGACCTCTTCCTTGCCGTCCTTGCTGACCGTGACCTTCACCTTGCTGCCGGTGTCCTCGATCTTCTCGACCTTGGTCTTGAGCAGCACCTTCACGCCGAGGTTCTTGTAGTGCTTGGCGAGCTCCTTGGAGATCTCCGCGTCCTCGGTGGGCACCATCCGGTCGAGGAACTCGACGATGGTGACGTCGACGCCGAAGTTGACCATCACGTAGGCGAACTCGACGCCGATGGCACCGGACCCGGCGATCACGATCGAGCCGGGCAGCTTGTCGGTGAGGATCTGCTCCTCGTAGGTGACCACGTTCTCGGAGAGCTCGGTGCCGGGCACCAGCCGCGTCGTGGCACCGGTCGCGATGATCACGTTGTCGGCGGTGACCTTGCGGGTCTCCCCGTCGTTGGTCTTGACCTCGATCGTCTTGGCGTCGACGAAGGTGCCCCAGCCGTCGATCTCCTCGATCTTGTTCTTCTTCATCAGGAAGTGCACGCCCTTGACGATGGAGTCAGACACCTCGCGGCTGCGCGCGTGCGTCGGCTTGAAGTCCATCGATGCGTCGCCGGTGATCCCGAACTTGTCCTTCTCGTGGGTCAGGATGTGCGCCAGCTCGGCGTTGCGCAGCAGTGCCTTGGAGGGGATGCAGCCCACGTTGAGGCAGACACCTCCCCAGTACTGCTTCTCGATCACAGCGACCTTGAGGCCCAGCTGAGAGGCGCGGATTGCGGCGACGTACCCACCAGGGCCGGCACCGAGGACGACGACATCGAAATCACTCACGGGGCGAGCCTATTCCTCCAGAGCCCGGACCGGGCAACGGGCTGTCGTCGCGGCCACATGGCACGGTGGTCCCATGCGCTTCCTGATCGCCGGTGCGACCGGCTTCCTCGGCACCCGCTTGGACGAGCAGCTCACGGCACGTGGTCACCAGGTGACCGCGCTGGTACGCCGCCCGCCCCGCCGTGGGGAGATCCGCTGGGACCCGTACACCGCCGGCCTGGGCACCGAGGTCGTCGACCACCACGACGTCGTGGTGAACCTGGCGGGCTCGCCGACGGCCGGCAACGTGCACTCGAAGAAGTGGGCCGAGGAGCTGATGCGCAGCCGGGTGACCACCACCGGGGTGCTCGCCGAGGCGATCGCGGCCAGCAGCACCAAGCCGGTGTTCCTGGCGCAGAACGGGATCGGCTTCTACGGCGACCACGGGGCGCAGGTGCTCACCGAGGAGGCGGACTCGCGCGGTGAGGCGCTGCTCACCAGGGTCTGCCGGGCCTGGCAGGCGGCCACCCAGCCCGCCGAGCGTGCCGGTGCCCGGGTCTGCGTGCTCCGGACCTCGCCGGTCTACGACCGTCGCAGCCAGCCGCTGAAGGCACTGCGGCTGCTGTTCAAGGCCGGTCTCGGCGGCCCGCTGGGCGACGGTCGGCAGTACGTTCCGATGATCTCGACGCGCGACTGGGTCAACGCCGTGATCCACCTCGCCGAGTCCAGCGAGGCGCGGGGGGCGTTCAACCTCTGCTGCGAGCAGCTTCCGACCAACCGGGAGTTCACCGACGAGCTGGCCCGCCAGCTGCACCGACCGGCGATCTTGCGGGTGCCCGCCGTGGTGCTGCGTCCCGCTGCCGGCCAGATGTCGAACGAGCTCCTCGGCTCGGTGAACGCGGTCCCGGCCGCCCTGCTCGCCGATGGCTTCACCTTCCAGGACCGCGACGTCAGCGCTGTGGTCCGTGAGGGCCTCGCGCCCAGGTGACCTCAGTGGAACGAGCCAGCCGCCACTGCCCGACCCTCAACCTGAACTGGAGCCTTCGGGTGACCGGCCGGGTGGGCTGGAGAGGACGCACCCGACCGTCCCGCACGAGTGCTCCCCCGGCGACGCGGTCCCGCACACGGAGCAGCAGCGTCCCGCGGCGGAGGTCCAGCACCTCGACGGCCAGCACCTGCGTGCGGATGCGACGCACCACGAGGCCGCGGTCGGCGTAGGCCCGCAGCAACCGCTCGTCGACGCGACCCACCGACGAGCCCGGGACGTACAACGCCTTGAGGGCGCGGTCGTCCTGACGTGCCCACGCGGCGGCTCGGCGGGCATCCCAGGTGTGCAGCACCTCGAGCGCCCGGACCAGGTGGGTGCGGGTCTCGACGGGCTCGACCGTCCTCTCCGGCTCCACCTGTCGCCGGGCCTCCGGCACGGCGGAGGTCGATGCGCACCCTGCCAGGGACAGGATGACCGCGAGCAGGGCGAGGACCGGCAGCTTCCGCATCCGCCCAGCCTGCCCGCGATCGCGAGGCCGCGATCACTTGTCCACAGGCGATCGTTGACGGGTTAGCCTCGTGGAGTGAACGAACTGGTTTTCGAGCGGCTCACCGACGAACCCACCGACTACCTCGAGGCCTGGGACCGGCAGCGCGAGGTGCATGCCGGAGTGGTGGCCGGCGGCCCCGACACCGTGCTGCTGCTGGAGCACTCGCCGGTCTACACGGCCGGCAAGCGCACCGAGCCGCACGAGCGGCCCAGCGACGGGACGCCGGTGATCGAGGTCGACCGGGGCGGCAAGATCACCTTCCACGGACCGGGTCAGCTCGTCGGCTACCCGATCGTGCGGCTGCCCGACCACGTGCTCGTCGTGGACTACGTGCGCAGGCTCGAGGAGGCACTGATCGCCGTGTGCGCCGACCTGGGAGTCGCGACGGCGAGGGTGCCCGGCCGGAGCGGGGTCTGGCTCCAGGCGGGTGCGGCGAACGACGGGCTCCCCCGGCCGGAGCGCAAGATCGCTGCCATCGGCATCCGGGTGAGCCGGGGCGTGACCATGCACGGGTTCGCCCTCAACTGTGACGTGGACCTCTCGTGGTACGACCGCTTCGTGCCGTGCGGGATCGCCGACGCCGGGGTGACCTCCCTGTCTGCGGAGCTGGGCCGGGACGTGACCATCGCCGAGGTGGTGCCCGGTGTGGAGAAGCACCTCACGAAGCTCCTGGCCTGGGGGCCGTACGACGCGACGCCGGACTACGAGCCACGCCCGGAACCAGGGCGCGCACCCCGGTTGATCGACCCGGCCGCCGCTCTGCGCTGACACGAGTCCGCCGTGGGCCACACAGGTGCGTCGGGAGCGGGCGGCGTGTCGAGGGAGGCGGTTGGGTCGGGCTTTGCGATGTTTGATGCCATGAGGTGGAACAGGCGTGTCTGAGCTGGTCATCGAGACCTCCCGGCTGCGGAAGGTCTACCGCTCCCGCGGACGCCGGATCGTGGCCGTGGACGACCTCGACCTCAGTGTCCCGGCGGGCGGGGTGCACGGCTTCCTCGGGCCCAACGGCTCCGGCAAGACCACCACCATCAAGATGCTGCTCGGCCTGACCCGTCCGACGAAGGGCGAGATGAGGCTCTTCGGCCTGCAGGTGCCGGCGCAGCTGCCCCAGGTGATCGACCGGGTCGGCGCCATCGTCGAGGAGCCGCGGTTCGTCCCCACCTTCTCCGGGCGCAAGAACCTGACGTTGCTGGCCAGCTCGATCGGTGCCACGCGCGCCTCGGTCGACTCCGCGCTGGCGCAGGTCGGTCTCGCGGACCGCGCCAAGGAGGACTACCGCGGCTACTCCCTCGGGATGAAGCAGCGTCTCGCCGTGGCGGCCGCCCTGCTGAAGAGCCCGGACCTGCTGATCCTCGACGAGCCCACCAACGGCCTCGACCCGGCAGGCATCCGGGCCATCCGGGACATGATCCGCGATCTCGGCGAGTCGGGGGTGACCGTGCTGCTGAGCTCGCACATCCTCGCCGAGGTGCAGCAGGTGTGCCACTCGGTGTCGATCGTCGGTGAGGGCCGGCTGCTCGCATCGGGCAACGTGGACGACCTGCTGGGCGAGAGCGTCTCCCGAACCCACGTCGAGGTGGCCGATCCCCACACTGCCAAGCGTCATCTGGAGGCAGCCGGACACACGGTGGCCCACGACGGGGACCACCTCGTCGTGGAAGGGCACGAGCACCCGGAGGAGCTCACCAAGCTGCTGGCAGACCGGGGCATCTACGTGCAGGAGCTGACCGCCATCCGGCCGACGCTCGAGTCGTTCTTCCTCAAGCTGACCGGGCACGACAGCAGCGAGGCCGGTACCTCTGGGCCGAAGGAGGACTCCTGATGCGCCTGCTCCTCGTCGAGCTGAACCGGTTCTGGTCGCGCCGCGCAATCTCGCTGCTGGTGCTGGCCACCGTGCTGCTCGCAGTGACGTTCGCGGGTGTCAGCGCCTGGGACACCCGACCACTCAGCCAGGCCGACCGCACCGACGCCGCCGCCCAGGCCGACCTCGAGGGCGAGCGGCCCGAGCTGCAGCAGGAGGTGGCCGCCTGCCGCGAGGACCCCACGGGCTACCTCGGCCCCGAGGCGACGGCCGGCGACTGCGAGACGGCTCTGGTACCGACGGCGGAGAGCTACTACCCCCGGTCCCCGCTGGACCTCGCAACGCTGCTCAACGGCGAGGGCGTCGGACTGGCGATCATCCTGATCGGCCTGATGCTGATCGCCGGCAGCACCTTCATCGGCGCCGACTGGGCGACCGGTTCGCTGAGCAACCAGCTGATCTTCGAGAGCCGACGCGGCCGGGTCTGGTTCGCCAAGGCCGGGGCGGTCACCATCAGCAGCGGTCTGGTCGCGCTGGTGGTGCTCAGCGGCTACTGGCTGGCGATGGCCGGTTTCGCCGAGGCGCAGGGCATCACCGTGCCCTCCTCGCAGGTCAGCGACATCGTCTGGCACGTCGTCCGCGCGGTCGCGCTGAGCATGGGCGGGGCTCTGGGCGGGTTCGCGCTCACGATGGTGTTCCGGCACACGGTCGCGACCCTGGCCCTGCTGTTCGTCTACAGCGTGGGCGGTGAGATCGCCGTCAACCTGCTCCCCGTCGAGGGCGCCGGCCGCTGGTCGGTCGGCAACAACGCCTTCGGCTGGCTGGCCACCACGCACCGCTACTTCGACGCCTCGATCACCTGCGCACCCGGCGGGGACTGCGACCCGATGCAGGTGATGACGCACCTGGAGGCGGGCGCGTTCCTCGGCGCGCTGCTGCTGGTCGCCGTGCTGGTTTCAGCGGTCTGGTTCCGTCGCAGCGACGTGTGAGGGCGCTCGCTCCCGGTTCGGTCTCGCGGGGGTCTGCGACGTACAGTGGCCGACGTGACTCAAGCGCCTGAACAAGCCGCCCCGCACGCTGGAGCGACCTCGGCCGGTACCGCCGCACCCGAAGGCCGCAAGCTGCTCCGTCTCGAGGCCCGCAACGCCGAGACGCCGATCGAGCGCAAGCCGGAGTGGATCAAGACTCGGGCCAAGATGGGTCCGCAGTACACCCAGCTGCAGAACCTCGTGAAGTCCGAGGGCCTGCACACGGTGTGCCAGGAAGCCGCGTGTCCCAACATCTTCGAGTGCTGGGAGGACCGTGAGGCCACCTTCCTCATCGGCGGCGACCAGTGCACCCGGCGGTGCGACTTCTGCCAGATCGACACCGGCAAGCCGCTCCCGCTGGACCGTGACGAGCCCCGCCGGGTTGCGGAGTCGGTGCAGAAGATGGAGCTGCGCTACGCCACCATCACCGGTGTCGCGCGTGACGACCTGCCCGACGGCGGCGCCTGGCTGTACGCCGAGACGGTGCGCGCGATCCACGAGCTCAATCCCGACACCGGGGTGGAGAACCTGATCCCCGACTTCAACGGGAAGCCGGACCTGCTCGCCGAGGTGTTCGAGTCCCGTCCGGAGGTGCTGGCGCACAACGTGGAGACGGTCCCGCGCATCTTCAAGCGGATCCGTCCCGCGTTCCGCTACGACCGCTCGCTCGATGTGATCACCCAGGCCCGCGAGTTCGGGCTGGTCACCAAGTCCAACCTGATCCTGGGCATGGGCGAGACCCGCGAGGAGATCCACCAGGCGCTGGTCGACCTGCACGCGGCCGGGTGCGAGCTGATCACGATCACGCAGTACCTCCGGCCCTCTCCGCGCCACCACCCCGTGGAGCGGTGGGTCAAGCCCGAGGAGTTCGTCGAGATGGCGGGCGAGGCCGAGGAGATCGGGTTCGCCGGGGTCCTGTCCGGACCGTTGGTGCGCTCGTCCTACCGCGCGGGTCGGCTCTACCGACAGGCGATGGAGGCTCGCGAGTCCGCGGGGTCCGCCTCGGCACGCTGACCACGGAGGCGGCGAGGTCGCTCGAGAAGCGCCAGTGCCGCCGCGGTGAGGACCATCAGCGCCCCGGCGAACCGTTGGTCGGCCACGGGGTCGGTCCACTCCAGCGGCAGCGACGAGAACCAGTCCCCCGCCAAGAGGTGTTGGCTGCTCAGGATCGCCGCGCCGAAGAGGGCCAGCGTGACCGCGACGACGCGACCGGACCCAGACGCTCCAGCCGGGCCGGGACTCCGTCTCCACCTGAGGCAGGCGCAACCCACCACGAGCGCACCCGTGCTCACGCACTGATGGACCACCGCGCTGCGCAGTGACAGATCGAGCAGCGGGGTCGCATAGACGGCGACCAGGAACAGCGCCACCAGGAGGGCCGAGTTCACCGGGTCGGAGGTCACCCGGAGGACAGCGGAGAAGCGGCGCCACGGCTGCTCAACCGGTTCGCGCACCTGCACGTGCTGCAGTCCGCGGACGAGCAACCGTGGCAGCACCACCAGGCACAGGAGCAGCTGGCCGACGTGCCCGCTGAGCAGTGCGTTCTGGTAGACCGCAGGACCGCCGGTGAACGCCCACAGGAGCACGACCAGTGCGACCGCGAACCAGGCTGCCGAAGGCACAGCCCGGGCTCTGCCGCTGCGGAGAGAGCCCCACCGTGTTGCCACGTAAGCCGCCGCGAGAGCGGCGACCAGCGTGACCACCAGGGCCTCGGGACGCCACAACGCCAGCAGGGGCACAAGGCCGACTTCGGGCAGGCCCGGTTCGACCGTCCACGAGGCATGAGATGAGGCGACGAAACCCGGGCGGACGGGTGGAGCCGTGCGGGACAGCACCACGGCGACACCGGTCGTGGCGCTCATCACGAGCAGCTCTGCGACGGCAACTCGACGGAAGGCTCCGCGTCTGCCGGCACCGATCGCGGGAATCGTGCGTTGCCGGTGCCACCAGCCTGCGAGTCCGAGCACGCTGAGGGTGCCGAGCTTGACCAGGACGAGCGCCCCGTACGCCGAGTTCCACGCTTGCGGGTCGGTCCCCAGTCGAGTGCCCGCGCTCAGGATCCCGCTCAGCAGCACGACCACGAAGCAACAGAGCGCCAGTGCGGAGAACCGACGCACGGCCCGCTCGAGCGTGTCGGTGGCCAGACCTCGCAGCTGGACGAGGCCCAACAACCCACCCACCCAGAAGGTGACCGCCAGGACGTGAAGCAGCAGGCTCTGGGTGGCCAGGTAGTGGTCGGCCGAGGTCGCGGCATGTCCGGTGAGCGCCATCGGAAGCAGCGCAAGCACAGCTGGCACCAGCAGCCAGCGCAGCGAGTGCTGCTGGCGAGCGCTCGACGCGTGCATCGCGACCAGCATCACCGGGGGCAGGGTGAGCATCAGGCCACGCCCCTCGGCCAGCTGGGGGACGTAGGCCCAGACGGCTCCCGAGACAAGGGCCTCGCGGTAGGCGACGCCCAACAGCTGAGCGCTGGAGCTGAGCATCAGCAGCAGCGTGCCCAGCAGCCAGGCGACCGCCCACACAGCACATCCCCGTGCCAGTCGCCGCGCGGCGGGGCTCACCGCCGATGCGGCACCGGCAGTGGCCGGGAGCAGCCACGCCGAGGTCAGCAGGCACCCGACGGTGCCCACGGCGGCCAGTCGCATCACCGACCTGGAGACCAGGACCGTCCACGTCATGGCCGCGCCCGCGTCCGGCAGGCCCGGTGGGGCCGCACGGGGCGTCTGACCGCTGCGCAGGAGTGCGACCACCACAGCGACACTCCCCACGACGACCAGGGTCGGGCCGACACCCGGCCACGCTCGGCCACCGTCGTCGCGATGGACCTCCGCGCGGGCACTCGCCCTCTCGTCGTGGCTGACACGCGTGATGGTCACGACAGCCTCGCCGAGCCCGAGCGGCGCACAGCACGCCGTACGAGCGGAGCGCTGACCCCCAGCCCGAGCAGTGTGCAGCCCAGGGCTGCCCAGGCCCAGGTGCTTTCAGCACCACCGCGGGGCGCCGTCGCGTCGCTCCGGGCGAAGCTCGGGGAGACCGCCGGACCACTGCTCTCGGGACCTGCCCCGGCCCGTGCGCCCGGCTGCGTCGGCTGCGTCGGCTGCGTCGAGCCCGTGGCGCGCATGGCCCCTTCTCGGCTGATCCTGAAACCGACGCTTCCGGTCTCCGGATGGTCGTCCCCCGCGGCAACGCGAAAGGAGACCTCGTACCGCCCCGGCTGCGTGGGCCTGCGGATGCTCACGGTGACCCGGTTGCCGGACAGCCGCGGAGCGTCCTTGACCAGGTCTCGCCCGTCCGGACCGATCACGGCGACCTGCAGAACTCGCGGCGATGGTGGCTCCTCGAACTCGAGGGAGACCTCTCGGAGCACCGTCGTCACCGTGGTTCCGGCCGGTGGGGAGCTGCCGACCAGCTCGGTGTGGGCGGCAGCCGGGCCCACCGTGACCGCCACGCTGGCTGCGGCGCTCGCGACCAGCAGGCCACCAGCACACATCCCAGAACGTGCGGGTCTGTTCATCCCAGACCTCCAGCACGTCCGAGCGGCCAGAGCACCGCGGTGATCCGCCCCTCGATCTTCGAGACCGGCACGCCGCCGTAGGCACGTGAGTCCCGTGAGTTCCGGCGGTTGTCCCCGAGCACGAAGACCTCCGCACGGCTCACCCGGCGCGGACCGAAGTAGACGCTGTCGATGGCATCCGGGGTCGCGTAGCGCTCTCGCACCACGTGACCGTCGACGTACAACAGCCCGTCCCTGATCTCCACCGTCTGCCCCGGCAGGCCGACGACACGCTTGATGCTCAGGGTGCCGCTGTCCGGTGCCCGGAACAGCACCACGTCACCCCGCTGCCATGGCCGCACGATCCGTCCCAGCTTCTCCACGAGCACGTGCTCACCGGGCAACAACGTCCCCGCCATGCTCGACGTCGGAATCCGCACCGGCTCCAGCACCAAGCTGCGCAGCACCAGCAGCGCCGCGACACCGGCGAGTGCGGCCGCAGCGCATGCGCCCCACCGGCCAAGACCATTGCTGCCGGACGGTCCGCGGATCCCTCGGGGGTTGATGAGATCCTGGTCGCGCCCAGACGCCTCGGGTCCGGTGGGGCACATGACGTTTCACATCGACCAGGCGGCGGCCGCCGTGATCGGGTCGAAGCCGGCCTCGTAGTCAGGGTCGCCCACACTGAACTGCATCATCATGTCGTGGTCCTCGTGGGCCAGGTTGTGGCAGTGCATCATGTAGCGGCCCCGCGGACGCGGCCATCCGTCACCAGCCGCGGGCCCCCCGAAGCGCATGGCCACGCGCACGGTCTCGTTCTCACCGACGTAGACGACGTCCTTCGGTCCCCGCTCGTACGGCAGCACCTTGGCGGCACGGCCGTTGCGGGAGAGCACCTGGAAGTCGACGAGGTGGATGTGCACCGGGTGGAACCAGCCACCCGAGGTGTTCCTCAGCTCCCAGATCTCAACAGCGTCGAACTCGGGCTCGGCCAGGCAGTGCCTGTAGCCGCTGTCGATGACGTCCTCCCAGGTCTCGCGGTTGATCGTCCAGCGGCCGCCGGTCCGGGCGAAGTCGAAGCGACGCCTCGGCACCCCGCGGGCCATCAGGTCCGCCTCGTCCCAGGTCATGCACTCCGGTGGGTGGACGCGGCTCTGCCAGTCCGAGGGAACACTGTTGTTCTCGGTGCTCACGACTGACCCCTCCGGCCCCACGACGAACTGCATCGCCTGCTCGACCCCGTCGTAGTCGATGTTGTTGGGCGGCAGCAGGTTCCTCAGCTCCAGACGGGCCGGGGCCCTGCCTGGCTTCTGGGCATAGGGCGCGAAGTCGATCACGATCTCGTAGCGCTCGGCCATGCCGTGACGGAAGCTGTTCACCACCACCGGCTGCGGCACCAGACCGGCATCGGTCCCGATCACGGTCATCGGGACCGCGCTGCGGCCGTCACTGAGCCGCCACTTGTAGGACCTGGACACCGAGGCGTTGAGGAAGCGGAACCGATACTTGCGCGGTTCCACCTGCATGGTGGGCCAGGGCACCCCGTTGACGAGGATCACGTCACCGAAGACGCCGGACTCGCTGTTGTCGTCGTAGACGAGCGCCCCGTTCATCCCGAACATGGCGTCCTGGACGACCAGCGGCACGTCGTAGCGACCCTGTGGGATGCCCGCCTGTCGCTCCTGCGCGTCATGGAGCACGTACATGCCTGCCAGACCGTTGTAGACGTTCTGCGAGGTGTGGTGCACGCCGTGGTCGTGGTACCAGAGGGTCCGCGCCTCCTGGCTGTTCGGGTAGAAGTACCTCTTGACCTGTCCTGGGAAGGTCACGTCGGAGGCGTATCCGTCGTACTGCGGCAACGATGCGGACCCGTGCAGGTGCGTGGAGGTGGAACGCCGCAGCGGGTCACTGGTGTAGCGCGAAGGCATCTGCGCATCGGCGTACGGCGCCGCGGGGGGCAGGTGCAACAGGTTGGTCTGGTTCACCACGACCGGACTGCCGTGCTGCATCTGGAAGGTGGGGCCGGCCAGGCTCCCGTTGTAGCCGAACACCGGGGTCTTGAACCCGGGGATGATCTCGGCGACCCCGAAGGTCTGCGCCACCTCGAAGCGGGGGTAGGACCTGGTCACACCGTCGAAGCAGGCGATGTTCTGGGTGCCCACCGGGGCGATGACGGGCGGGACGGCGAACGCCTGCGAGAAGTACGCCGGCAGCTTGCTGGCGGGCAACCTCTTCCTCGATCCGGAGGTGAACGCCACCCGCTCCAGGGGCAGTGCCGCCGCGGCTCCGCCGATGACGGTGAACTTCAGCATGCTGCGCCGACTCATGGACATTGGGGCTTCCCTTCGCTGATCGCACCAGAGAGTCGCCAGGTCTCCCTCCGTGGACATCACCGTGACCCTTCAGGCTGGGGCCAACCTTGGTGGCGACCCCTAGAACAGCCCAAGCAGGAGCCGGAGCGTTGACCGGGCAAGGGGTCGCGCCCAGCCACCGGCCGCGGGCGCCGGCGATCGGGCGGGCTCCCCGTTCCGGCTGCATCCCTCCTGATGACCCCGGGGCGCCCTGGGGCGTCAGTCAGGCAGGCTGATCGGGGGAAAGGTGGCGTCGAGGACTGTGCCTCCGCCCGGGCGCGGCGTCAGCGTGACGTCCCCCCCGAAGTCCGCCACGGCGTCCCGGAGGAGCTCGAGTCCGAGGTGCCCCTCGGCAACAGGCTCGTCGGGACGCACGCCCACCCCGTCGTCTCTGACGGTGACATGCACCAGTCGTCCGCGCCTCCCCAGCTCGACCCGGGCATGCGCAGCGTGCGCGTGCTTGAGCACGTTGCGCAGTCCCTCGCGCATCACCCGGTACGCCAACATGGTCGTCTCGGGGTTCTGGTCGTGACGCCGGGGTATCACGACCTCGACCTCGGTCCCGTGTTCGCGCACCGTCTGTGCCAGGTCCTCCACGGCGTGGCCAAGGTCCTCGGGTGAGTCGAGGTCCGGGGGGTACAGCTCGGTCATCATTCCTCGCAGGTCGGTGGCGGTGTCTTGGAGCGTGCTCGATGCTTGCGCGAGGATCTCGGCGGCCCTTGTCGCCTCCGGGGTCGAGGGCAGGTGGCCGGCCACCGCGGGCAGCGCCATGCTGACCCCGGTCAGGTTCGCGATCACCCCGTCGTGGAGGTCCTGGGCGAGGCGCCTGCGCTCCTGGGTGCTCACCAGGAGGCTGTGCCGCATCATCCGACTGTGCTCCGCCTCTCCCTTGCCCACGGCACGCGCGAGCGACGCCGCGAGGGGCAGCATGACGAGCAGGAGGAGGACCATCCCTCCGAGGGCCAGCGGCAGGATGTACAGCTGGAGGGTGCGCTCGTAGGCACGGATGCGGCCGGTCGTCAGATAGGCCTCGAACACGAAAGGCTGGTTCTCCGAGTCGTGGGCACCGACGTACACCTCCAGGAGCTCTCCCTCGCTCCGCTCCGTCTCGTTCTCCGCCTTGGAGAGGTCGGAGACCTCCGCGTGGACGTCGCCGGTGCCGACGAGCTCGCGGACCTCCCCTGGGAGCGGAAAGCGCCGACCGACGAGCATGTGCTCGTCGGACCAGAGCACTCGCCCGTCCTTGCTCCACACCTTCATGTGGCGCAGCGAGCCGTCGAACAGGCGCGCCCCCATCAGGCGGTCGAACTGCTCGAGCGCATCACGGTCACCGGCGCGTACTCGCCGGTTCACCATGGGGGCGACCACTGTGTGGGCGACGGTCGACCCCCGCTGACGGGCGTTGTCGAGCGCCACCTCCTTCGCGATCTGGTGTCCGATGGCGGCCGCGGAGACGCCGATGACCAGGAAGGCCAGGACGCTCCAGACCGTGAACCGCACGACAGCCCGGCGGACCACCCCGGGTCTGCGTCTCAGGTGCGCGACAGAGTCCCCAGTGGGCCTCACCCGACCAGCCCCAGGCGTTTCGCGATGGCCACCGCCTCTATCTGGGAGTGGGCGTCGAGCTTGGTGAACACACCGCGTACGTAGCCCCGGCACGTGCTCACCGAGATCTGCAGCCTCCGCGCGATGCCGCTGACGTCGACACCGTCGGCGAGCAGCTGGAGCACCTCATGCTCGCGCGGGGCGAGGCTGGGGACGGACGGTTCGGGGTCCTGTCGCGAGCTCATCAGCATCTTCAGCAGCTTCGGGTGTACGACGAACCCGCTGCGTGGCGCGGAGCGAATGGCGGTCAGGGCCTCGTCGAGAGAGCTGTCCTTGGGCAGCAGGCAGCAAGCACCGGCGGCTGCCGCTCGCTCCAGCAGTGAATGAGTGGGATGCCCCGTCAGCACCACGACCCGCGTCTGCGGAAGCCGGGAGGTGAGCTCGGCCGTCGCGGCGACGCCGTCTCCGTCCCCGACCCGCACGTCCATGAGGACCACGTCAGGCACCAGCCTGGTCGCGAGAGCGACCGCCTCCTCGACGGTGTGTGCCGTGCCCAGGCACGTCAGGTCCGGTTGACCCTCGAGCGCGAAGGCGAGCAGATCCGTGAACGTGCGGTGATCATCGACCACCAGCACGCCCATCGTGTTCTCTGTGGAGCCCTGTTTGGATCCCCCGAGGCGCTCAGACGTTTCCTGTCCCCCTGTTCGGACAGGAGACTAACCTCCATCGCTCGCGGTGGGGAGGACCATGGCGAGGTGGATTAGCCCGCCGACAGCGCCTTCACCGCCGCATAGGACAGTCCACTGTCGCCCAGTGTCGGCTCGACGCCGGGAATGGCGTCAAGGGTCTGTCGCAGCAGTCCGAGCAGGGTGCGAAGCTCCGTGGCTCCCTGCTCACCGACCGGCTGCGCCGGCGCCTCGTCGCGCAGGATCTCGAGGTAGAGCGTCTGGGTCGGTTCGCCGGGCTCCACGGCCAGCTCCTCGAGCACCTTGTCGCGAAGGTCGTGGTAGCAGCGCAGGGCCTCGCCGCGTCGGCCGGCGCTCCACAGCGCGCGCATCAGCTGGCGGCAGGCGTCCTCGGCGATCGGCTCCAGCCTCACCGCTGTGCGAGCGAGGGTGATGGCTGCACCGACGTCGTGCACCTTGGACGCCTGGGCCGAGGCGTGCACGCACGCCTCGACCAGCTCGTGGGCCAGTGTCTCTCGTTCGCGCACCGCCCAGTCGGCGTACGGCTCGCTGGCCAGGAGCGGGCTCTCGGCAAGCTCGAGGGCCGCAAGCGTGTAGCGGACCGCTGATGCGGGGACTGCAAAGGACGCACGGGACAGCATCGAGCGCACCTCGTGGAGGTCGACCGACACCTGGTCGAGGTCGAGCAGGTAACCGCTCTTGGTCGTGCTGATCGCAGAGGTGCGCCCCTTGGTGCAGCCCAGGCGCCGGCGCAGCAGGCTCACGTAGCTCTCCAGCGTGCCGACCCACGAGCGTGGACGGTCGCTGCCCCACAGGAGCTCGCCCAAGCGGTCCTTGGGCACCGGCCTCCCGTCTGCCAGGACCAGGATCTCCAGGATCTGGCGGGGCTTGGCGCCCCCGAGGTCGGACACGCTCTTGGACTGTGGCGTAAGTGTGGCAGTGGTGGTTCCGAAGACATTGATCCGCAGCATTGGTCCCCCTATGGACGCACGCCGCCCCTACGGCGTGGGCCCACCCTCACGCATTCGGGGACCGCTGTGCAGGTCACTGTGGGGGGGTCTGGGCACCGCAAAGTTGAGTAGTCCGTACGGGTCAACCGCACTGCCCAAGTGGGCCATCGCGGTGCAACGTCCCTGCGACGAGGCGCCCGGTCCGGTGTGGGGGAAACCTCGGCACCGACCGGGCAGAGCGTCTGAGAGACTGACCTCTCCTGGCACCACCAATCTCACCATCCGTCGTAGACAGGCAGAGGCAAGTAGGCATGGCCAAAGAGCCCAAGAAGGCAAAGCCCCCGAAGGACCCGAACAAGCCCGGGCGGATCAAGCAGATCCGGCAGAGCTACGCGATGACCAAGAAGTCCGATCCCCGGATCGGACTCGTCCTCGCGGGCGTCTTCCTGCTCGGCGCCCTCGCGGGCTTCGCGGTGATGCTGCTGATCTTCGGCACGCTGGCGTTCTCGATCGTCTTCGGTGTGCTCACCGGCTCCCTGGTCGCGCTGATCATCTTCGGGCGTCGCGCCCAGAAGGCGGCCTTCACCCAGATCGAGGGCAAGCCCGGTGCCGCCGCTGCTGCCCTCGGCATGCTCCGCCGCGGCTGGAAGACCGAGCCGGCCATCGCGATCACCAAGCAGCAGGACGTCGTCACCCGCGTCGTCGGGCCGCCCGGCATCGTGCTGATCGGCGAGGGCAACGTCAACCGGCTGCGGCCGCTGCTCACCTCCGAGCGTCGCAAGCACGAACGCGTCGCCAGCGAGACCCCGATCCACGAGGTCGTCGTGGGCAACGACCCCGGCCAGGTGCCGCTGACCAAGCTGGTCAAGCACGTCACCAAGCTCGGCAAGAACATCAAGCCCGCCCAGATGACCGACGTGCTGGCCCGGATCAAGGCGCTGGACGCCAACCGTTCCGCGGTGCCGATGCCCAAGGGCCCGATGCCCACGTCGATGAAGGGCATGCGCGGCCAGCAGCGCGGTCGCTGACCCTGGCGGCGGAGCGGGTCAGCCCACCCGGGTGAGCTGGTCGATCCGCGCCAGCCAGGCCGGAGCACCCAGCTCGGCGTACGTCGCCCGAGCGGCCTCGATCAGCGGCGCCGCGTCCGAGCTGCGACCCTGGTCGATCAGCCAACGGGCCAGGTGCTCCTGCGCGATCGCCCGGTCCGGGATCGCGCCGTACGTCTCCAGGGCGGCGATGCCCTGCCGCACCTCCGCCTCGGCAGCGGCCAGGTCCTTGCCGCCGGGACGGAACCCGAGGAGCCCCCGCAGGACGTGCTCGTAGGCCTGCAGACCGTTGCTGTCCAGTCCCTTGGGAGCGCTGGCCAGCTGCGTTGCGATCTCACGAGCCAGCCCCTCGTCGTCGGCCGACAGCGCCAGCCAGATCATCCGCGGAGCCTGCACGATGTAGTCGTCGGTGAGCCCGGCATCGGCGATCGCGAAGGCCAGGCCCTCCGGCCGCAAGGGACGTGGCCTCGGAGGGCGACCCGTTCGCGGCAGCCTGGAGCGCCCTGATCTGCCGGTCCCACGAGCACCAGTTCGGCTCCTCGTAGGTGCCGGTGCTCTCCGGAAGGATCCCCTCGTGACCGGCGCCGATCCGCCAGACGTCGCTGGCGTACAGCAGGATCTGGTCCGGCTCCGGAATCGTCTCCCAGTCCGCGACGAGCTGCATGAGCAGGTGCTCGTGCGCTGCCCACTGCCCGCTCGCCCAGAGGCTGGTCGCCATGTTCACGTAGACGTTCGACACTCCGAGACCGTGCTGCTCGGCGACCGACAGTGCCTCCTCCAGCAGTGCGACCGCGGTCGGCAGGTCGTTCACCCGGGTGACGAGACTCTTGTTGCTCAGGTTGGTGCTGAGTGCCTTCCACTCACCGTGGGTGCGGGCCAGCGCGATCACTTCGTCGGAGAGGGCGTTGGCGACCCGCGAGGAGCCTCGGAACGTCTGGTAGTTGGCGAAGTGACCGATGGCGCCCATCAGGATCTGGGCGTCACCACAGGCCTCGGCCAGGCGCAGTCCCTCGGCGGCGTACCAGATGACGTCCTTCGGGTTGACCTCGACCTTGCTGATCGCCCGCGAGATGGTGACCGCAAGCCGCGCCTGAGTGTCCTCGGCGCCTGTGGAGCCGACCAGGGAGTCCCACGCAGCCATGGCAACGGTGAGTGCCTCCTGGGGCTGGGCGAGCCCGGTGTGTGACCTGGCAACCAGGTTGGCGGCACCTGCTGCCTCGACGACGAGGCCGTGCTCGGACAGCGCCTCGCGCGCGGCCAGGCCGAGCTCGAGGGTGGTCACCGGGTCGATCATCGCGTCGGCCGTCATCGCCCCGCGGAGCAGCGCCTGCCCCTGAGCCACGCCGGGGTCCATCCGACTCGCTGCGTCCCGGAACGCTGCAACCGCTGCGGCGTAGGATCCCAGCCGAGCAGCACGCTCCCCCGCCACCAGCAGCAGCTCGGCGGCACGACGGTTCAGCTCGGCTACGTCGGGATCGTCGGCCCCGGCTGCCGCGATCGCGTCGATCAGGTGCTGCGCGGCCACCATGCTCAGGTCGGTCTGGCCCTCGCTGGTCGACTGGAGGTGATCGGCTACCGCCAGGTGGCGCTCCTTGCGCGCCCGCCGGCTCAGCGTGGAGTACGCCACCTGTCGGACGACGGCTTGCACGAACCGGAACTGTCCCCGCTCCGCGGAGAACCGGTCGTTGTCGGTGCCGAGCAGCTCCTTGCGCTGCAACGAGGCCAGCACGTCGTCCAGGCCCACCACGTCGCGGGCGAGGAACTCGATGCCGTCACGCGGGAAGGTGAGGCCGAGGACGCTGGCATCTGTCACCACCCGACGTTCGTCGGCGGTGAGCGCGTCCAGGCGGGACGCGACCAGGGCGTGCAGCGACGGCGGCGCAGCGACGTCCGCGAGATCGACGGCGGCACCAGGAGCCACGACGTAACGACCACCCTCGGGACGCACGATCTCCCGGTCGATCAGGGTGCGCACGGTCTCCACGGCGTAGAGCGGGATGCCCTCGGCCCGGGCCACCAGGGCCGCCCGGGCCTTGTCCGGCAGACCCTCGACCAGTCCCGCGACGAGCAGGTCCATCGCGTCGTCGTTGAGGGGCTCGACCGGAACGCGGGTCGCCCGACGTCCCGCGATCGCCGGGTGCGCGTCGAGCAGCTCGGGCCGCGCCAGCAGCAGGACGAAGACCGCGGCGTGGGCGTTCGAGACCAGGTGCTCGAGGAAGTCGATCAATCCCTGGTCGGCATGCTGCGCATCGTCGATGACCAGGACGACGCCGTCGACTCCGTTGCCGAGCCGCTCGAAGAACGTCGTCCACGCCGCGAACAGGTCCTCGCGGGCGAACTCACCGTGGGCTCCCCCCACCAGCGCGACCAGCCGCGGAACCAGCCAGGCCCGCTCCTCAGCCACCGGCACCAGGGCCAGCAGCTCCTGGTCCACGTGGTTCGACAGGTCGGCCTGCGGCACCTCCTCGACCAGACCGAGGCGCGTGCGGACCGCCTCGGCGAGCGCCCAGTAGGCGACGCCGTCGCCGTAGGAGAGGCAGCGCCCTCGGTGGTAGCGGGTCATCGGCTCGATCGCGCTGGTGTACTTGTCGAACTCCCAGGCAAGGCGGCTCTTGCCGATCCCGGCCTCCCCGTCGAGGATCACCAGCCGGGGGCGCCCGGACTCGAGGGTGGCGTGGAACAGCTCCTTGACCATCCGCAGCTCGCGGTCCCTGCCGGCCAGCGGGGCTTCGAGCCCGTCGACGCGCTGGATGCCGCCGACGGCGGCGACCACGCTGCCGACGCGGTAGAGCTGCATCGGCTCGGCCTTGCCCTTGAGCTCGTGCAGCCCGACGTCCACGTGGGTGACGGCCGCGGCGGTCAGGGCCCTGGTGGTTGCGTCGACCCACACCTCACCCGGCTTGGCCGCTCCCTGGACCCGGGCCGCGGTGTTCACGGCGTCGCCGGCCACCATCCCCTGGTCGGTCGCACCCAGGTTGGCGGCGACCTCGCCGGTGACGACTCCGGCGCGCAGGCACAGCTCGGGCACCCCGAGGGAGACGCCGAGGTCGGCGACCGCGTCGATCAGCTCGAGCGCGGCGCGAACGGCACGTTCCGCGTCGTCCTCGTGGGCGGTGGGCACTCCCCAGACAGCCATGACGGCGTCGCCGATGAACTTCTCCACGGTGCCGCCGTAGCGGCGTACGACCTTGGAGCAGACCTCGAAGTACTGCGAGAGCAGCTCGCGCACGTCCTCGGTGTCCTTGGACTCCGACAGCGTCGTGTAGGCGACCAGGTCCGCGAACAGCACGGAGGTCTGCCGGCGCTCTGCACTGGGAGCGTTCGCCACCGCGGAGGTCGGCGCGGAAGACGTCGCGGGCTGGGCTGGGACGGTCGCCGCCGAGGTGGCGGACTCCGCAGAGGCGCCGTTGACGGGCGAGCCGCACTTGAAGCAGAAGGCGGCGCCGCTGATCAGCTCACCGCCGCAGGAGTGGCACGTGGGGGCGGCTTGGGGCGCGCCGCACTTGAAGCAGAATGCCGCTGCGTCCGGCAGCTCGTGGGCGCAAGAACTGCAGTTCACTCGTCCTCTATTCCCGAGCCTTGGTCCCCCAACTAGTACTCAGAGGTCAGTAAACCAGTCAGCGAGTGCCCGGGGAAGATTGACGACTCAACGGACGTAGGTGGCCGAACCCGTCCACATGTCGTGCAGTCCACGACCGGTGCCCGGCTTGAAGATGAGCGGCGGCACCACCGCGCAGATCAGGATGGTGCGGGCCAGCGCGACGAGCAGGCTCAGCGACCGGCCATCGGTCCTCAGCACCCTGATCCGCGTGACCAGCTGCCCGAACGACCCCGCGGCGAAGGTGGTGAGCAGCGTGACCTCGAGGGCGAAGATGCCGAGGACGACCCACCCGCTGTTCGGGTCGTCGAGGTAGCTGCCAGGACCGAGGATGCCCACTGCCACCAGGGTGCTGACAGCCCAGTCGATGATCAGGGCGATGATCCGCCGCAGCCAGGACGCGTGTTCGGGCACCTGCCGACCCTATCGGCCACCCGTGCCCGCCGTTCCGGTGCACCTGGACCATCCAGAGATGGACCTCTGTTACATGGCGGAAACAAAGTGGATACGGTCGTGCAACGGCCCTTACATAGGTTCACGTCGTCGCGTTGCAGCGCTGCAGACGACGACGCTCACCATTTTCATGCGGTCGCGCGTGCGGCCAAGGAGGACGAATGTTCCAGAACAGCGAAGAGCTGCTGAAGTACATCAAGGACGAGGACGTCGCCATGGTCGACGTCCGCTTCTGTGACCTGCCGGGTGTGATGCAGCACTTCACGGTGCCTGTGTCCTCCTTCGACCAGTCGGTCTTCGACGACGGCCTCGCCTTCGACGGCTCGTCCATCCGCGGCTTCCAGGCGATCCACGAGTCGGACATGTCGCTGTTCCCGGACCCCACCACGGCCTACATCGACCCGTTCCGCGTCGCCAAGACCCTCGTGGTGAACTTCTTCATCCACGATCCGATCACCGGTGAGGCCTACTCCCGCGACCCGCGCAACATCGCGCGCAAGGCGATGGCCTACATGCAGAGCACGGGCATCGGCGACACCGCCTACTTCGCCCCCGAGGCGGAGTTCTACGTCTTCGACTCGGTGCGGTTCGAGACCAAGGCGAACGCCGGCTACTACCACATCGACTCCGAGGCGGGCGCGTGGAACAGCGGCTCCGAGGACAACAACCGTGGCTACAAGGTGAAGTACAAGGGTGGCTACTTCCCGGTCGCGCCGTACGACCACTTCGGTGAGCTGCGCGACGAGATGGTGATCGAGATGGAGCGCGCCGGACTGCACGTCGAGCGCGCCCACCACGAGGTCGGCACCGCCGGCCAGGCCGAGATCAACTACCGGTTCTCCGAGCTGCTCCAGGCCGCCGACGACGTGATGAAGTTCAAGTACCTCGTCAAGAACGTGGCCTGGCGCAACAACAAGACCGCGACCTTCATGCCGAAGCCGATCTTCGGCGACAACGGCTCGGGCATGCACTGTCACCAGTCGATCTGGAACGAGGGCGTGCCCCTGTTCTACGACGAGACCGGCTACGCCGGCCTCTCCGACATGGCCCGCCACTACATCGGCGGCATCCTCAAGCACGCGCCGTCGCTGCTGGCGTTCACCAACCCGACGGTGAACTCCTACCACCGCCTGGTGCCGGGCTTCGAGGCGCCGATCAGCCTGGTCTACAGCCAGCGCAACCGGTCGGCGTGCGTGCGCATCCCGATCACCGGCAACAACCCGAAGGCCAAGCGCATCGAGTTCCGCTGCCCCGACCCCTCGGCCAACCCCTACCTCGCCTTCTCGGCGCTGCTGCTGGCCGGCCTCGACGGCATCCAGAACAAGATCGAGCCCGCCGAGCCGGTGGACAAGGACATCTACGAGCTGCCGCCGGACGAGATGGCGAACATCGCCCAGGTGCCGACCTCGCTCAACGCCGTCCTCGACTCCCTCGAGGCCGACCACGACTTCCTCACCGTGGGCAACGTCTTCACGCCTGACCTGATCGAGACGTGGATCGAGTACAAGCGCGTCAACGAGATCCTGCCGGTGCAGCAGCGCCCGCACCCGCACGAGTTCGAGCTCTACTACGACATCTGAGTCGTCAGCGGATCCAGTTCTGAGGTTCGATCGACCGATGGCCCCGGGGACTCCCCCGGGGCCATCGTCATGTCGAGGACGAGCCCGCCGGGAGGGTGCGAGCTGGCCAGACCGCAAGGCGGGGGCGGCTTCATCGGGCCGCTCCCTCCCGCGGCTGGATCTGGATGCCCTGACTCCAGACCGCGTCGAGGCCGCGGGTCGGCAGCAGCAGCTTCATCAGGAGGATCGATCGGGCGTCTGCGCCCACCATGGTGCGCGGCCGCATTCGGCGGCGGGTGAGCTGGCGCTCGACGGCCGCGGCGACCCGCTCGGGTGGCTTCGCGTTCTTGCGGATCTTCTCGATCAGCTGGCGCTCGCCGGCGACGTGTGGCGTGTAGAGGGCTTGGTGCTCGGGGATGAGGCGAGCCTCGATTCCGTCGATGATCTGGTCCATCTCGTGCCAGGGATCTGTGTCGATGACGCCCGGCTCCACGAGGCCGACCTGGACACCGAAGGGGCGCAGCTCGACACGTAGGCAGTCGGCGACGGCCTCAGTGGCGTACTTCGAGGCGTTGTAGATCCCCGTGAACGGGAAGGACACCCGCCCGTTGATCGAGGAGATGAACACCACCCGGCCGTGGGCCCGACGCAGCCGAGGCAGCACGGCCCGGGTGAGCGAGAGCGGACCGATCAGGTTGACGTCGAGCTGACGACGCATGTCGGTCGGGGACAGTGTCTCGAGTGGACCGGCGACGACGATGCCGGCGTTGTTGACCAGCGCGTCCAGCCGCTCGGGGAGCTCGCGGTCGAGCGCCTGCACGTGCTCGGGGAGGGTGACGTCGAGCTCGATCGGCGTGATCATGTCGGAGGCCGCGGCCAGCTCCTTGGCGGCGACATCGGTGCGGACGCCGCAGTACACCCGCCAGCCCGCCCTCGCCATGCGGACAGCGATGGCACGGCCGATGCCGCGGGAGGCGCCGGTGACCAGGACCGTTCGAGTGCTCATGCACCGAGCCTGGAGCGGACCGGCCCACTGATCGCGCGTAGTGCGCTACTCGACCCGGGCCAACTAGCCTGACGAGATGAAGCGGTCGTGGCCGCTGACCGGCCGGGACGAGGAGCTGCGCAGCATCGCAGCGGCGATCCGGCACGGTGCGGCGGGGATCGTCGTGGCCGGACCGGCCGGCGTGGGCAAGACCCGGCTCGCCCGCGAAGCGCTCGCCGTCCCGATGCCCAGGGGTCGGACCGTCGTCTGGGCACACGGCAGCACGGCCGCCCGCCCCTCCCCTCTGGGTGCCTTCGCGGGACTGCTCGACCTCCCGCCCGGCGGGGCGGCCGAGACCATCGGCCGAGTGCTGGACCAGCTCGCCCGGCAGAGGCCACTGGTCCTGGCCGTCGACGACGCACACCTGCTCGACGAGCACTCCGCGATCGTGCTGCACCGCGTGGTGGTACGGCGGTTGGCACCCGTCGTGGTCACCCTCCGGGCCGGAGAGCCGGCTCCGGACACGGTGACGTCCCTGTGGAAGGACGACCACCTCCCACGCCTCGACCTCGCTCCACTGGGCGTCACCGACGCGACAGGTCTGGTCGCCCGGGTGCTCGGAGGTCCGGTGGACTCAACCTCCGCGCAGCGGCTGTGGACCTTGACCCAGGGCAGCCCGTTGTTCCTGCGGCACCTCCTGACCGGGGAGGTTGCGGCGGGCCGGTTCGCCGTGACGAGCGGCATCTGGCGCTGGACCAGCGAGCCTGCGATCTCCCCGCAGCTGGCCGATCTCCTGGAGCGCGAGATCGGCGGTCTCGCCGCCGGGGTACAGGAGGTCGTGGACCTGGTCGCGCTGGCCGAGCCGGTGGCGGTGCAGACGCTGTCCGAGCTGACCTCGCCCGCGGACGTCGAACAGGCCGAGGGCCGTGGCCTCGTGCGCGTCGACGGGCCGGTAGCCCGACTGGCGCACCCGCTGTACGGCGAGGTCCGCCGCGAAGTGATGGGCACGCTGCGCGCGCGGCGGCTGCGCGGGCGGGTCGCGCTGACCCTGGACGTGGCGCCGGACCCGATTCCCAAGGCCGTGCTCACCCTCGACTCCGATCTGTCCCCGGACCCTGTGCTGTTCCTGCAGGCTGCCGAGGCCGCGACCCGGATGTACGACCTGCCACTGGCCGAGCGGTTGGCCCGCGCGGCCGCCGCCGCGGGCGACCCGACCGCCCGGGTGGTGCACGCGGCGGCCCTGTCCTGGCTGAGCCGGGGCGAGGAGGCGGAGGCGATCCTGAGCGACCTCGCGGCGAGCGCACCGGACGCCGGGAGGCACGCGCTGGTGCAGCTCCACCGCACCGGAAACTTCCTCTTCACGATGGCCCGTCCGCAGGAGGCACGCCTGGCACTGGCCGCAGCCGAGGCCACCGGAGCGCTTCCACTGCACGTCGCCGGCATGTCCCTGGCCCTGGCGGTCGCGGCCGGCGAGCTCTCACCGGTGCTCACCCGCGGTCCGGCCCTGCTGCACGAGGAGCTGCCCGACGACCTTGCCCGCATCCTGGTCGCCTCGGCCGTGGCTGCGGCCGCCGCCGTCACCGGGGACAGCGGACTGCTCGACGAGGCCGCGACGGTGGGCGGCCTCTTCGCCGACAAGGTGCCCACAGTCATTCCCGGGTTCGGGCTCGCGGACTTCGAGGTGCTCGGGCACCGCCTCGCCGGGACCCCGCAGCGGGGTCAGGAGCTCGCCGGGCGGATGCGGGCCGCATCGGCCGACCTCCCCGGACCCGCAAGGCTGATGGGGCTGGTGGTCGCCGGGCATGCCGCCCTCGCCGAGGGCAGGGTGCGTGACGCGCAGATCCCGCTGCGTGAGGCGTGGGCCGGGTTGGCCGACTCGGGGCACGAGTTCCGGTTCCGCTGCCGCACGCTGCTGGCCACGGCCCTCGCGCAGGCCGGCCAGGCGGCCAAGGCGACGCCCTTCCTCGCCGGCATCGACGCGCGGCAGCATCCGGCCTATCGGCTCTACGCCCCCGACGACCTCCTTGCGCACGCCTGGGGTGCGGCCGCCGAGGGAGCCATCCCCGAGGCGCTCGGGCACGCCGTCGCCGCGGCCGAGCTCGCCCGTGAGACCAGCTCCCCGGCCTACGAGGTCCTCTCCTGGCAGACCGCGGTCCAGCTCGGTGACGCCACTTCCGCGCTGTCCCAGCTCCAGGCGCTCGTCCGACTGAGCCCTCGCGCCGAGCGGGCGCTGGCTCATGCCCAGGCCTGGGCGGACCAGGACGGCGAGGCGCTCGTCGAGGCGGCCCGCGCCTGGGACCTGCTCGGCGACCTGGTCGCCGCCGGCGACGCGGCGGCCCAGGCGGCCGACGTACACCGTCGCCACGGACGGCAGGGCTCGGCGCTCTCCGCGGCTGCGCTCGCCGAGAAGCTGTCCAGCCGCTCCGGCGCTCGCACCCCAGCACTGGCGCTCGCGGTCAGGCCGCTGCCGCTCTCCGCCCGGGAGCGCGAGATCGCCTCGCTGGCTGCGCAGGGGTTGTCGAACAAGCACATCGCCGAGCGCCTGACCTTGTCGGTGCGGACTGTCGAAGGACACCTGTACCGAGCGAACCTCAAGCTCGGCGTCTCCGAGCGCAGTGCGCTCGCAGAGGTGCTCGGAGTCGAGTAGCGCACTACTCGCACCGCCGTCGCTCCCCCGGGCGGATGCTTCTCGCACGAGCCAGAGGAGGAGCCATGAGCAGCATCCACGTCCGGGCCGGGGAGGGCCGGCACTACCGCATGATCGACGGCGACCACGTAGCCATGGCCGCCGTCCACGACGCCGCTGGAGCCTTCGAGGTCTTCGAGGTGGTCGCGCCCCCAGCGCCGATGGCGCCTCCGCACGTCTCACCGTGGACCGGCGTCCTCTACCTCGTCGAGGGCCAGGTCAAGGCCCTCGTCGGCGGCACGTCGTACGACGTCCAGCCCGGCGAAGTCGTGGTCTTCCCGGCGGGAACCCCGAGCACCTTCGAGGTCGTCGGCGACACCGCACGCTTCGTGGCCATCACCTCCGGCGACGGTGCCGGACGCTTCTTCGCCGACTTCGCCAGCTCCGTGCCGGTCGACCAGCCCGTGGAGGAGTCGTTGGGGGCGATCATGTCGGTGACCCGGCGCCACGGCGTGTCCGTCGCGGGTGCGTGAGTCGCATGCGATTCGACCTGACCACGAAGGCCTCGCCGCAGCAGGTCCTGCGCGCCATGACGGACTTCACCGATCGTCGGCTCGAGATCTGGCACAAGACGCTCGACCCCAAGGTCTACGAGGTACGTGAGCTCGGTGACACCTGGGCAGTGGTCCGCGAGGGGTCGCCCCGGGTGCCGTTCTGGGTGGTCGTCCACTACGACTGGTCCGACCCGAGGCTGATCCGGTGGACGGAGGTGGAGAGCAACCACGGAGACGACGGGGCCGGAAGCATGCGCATCGAACCAGTCCCTGGAGGCAGCCAGGTCCACGTCGAGTGGACCACGCACCCCGTTCGCACGCGAGACAAGATCGCGATGTTCCTTCTCCACCACACGATGAACCGGACCATTGCGCGCATGTGGCGCAAGGCACTCGACCGCCATGCGAGGTCGACCGCTCGTGACACCGCGGACCGTCGGGGGTCCTGACCTGCGCCGCACCGGCGCGAGTTCAACCCACCGTGCAGCCCGTGAAGACCTTCGGCCCCAAGTGGGGTGGATCTCCTCGTCCAGGCTGATCGAACCGGCGCAGAAGCGCTATCCACATTCTCGAACACACACTCGAAATTGTCAGTGGTCGGGGCTAGCGTTCTTCCCATGAGCACGGCACCAACCCTCACCCCCACCGAGGTGATCGACCGTGCCCGGGACGCTCGTCGGGTCGAGCAGGCCGCGGCGGTCCAGCAGCTGGAGCTGGCCCTGGCGTGGGCGCACCTGCACCCCTGCCCGACCGGCGAGACCCCGGCGCACTGGGGAGAGGTCGACCTGCACGGCGAAGCCACCGCCCCGCTGGCCGGACCCGGTGCCCCGTGGGTGGCCGAGTTCGCGCCCGCCGACCTCGGCGCCGCGCTCTCGATCAGCCTGGACGCCGCCCGCTCGCTGGTGGGTGACGCGTTGGAGCTGGCCCACCGGCTACCCCGGTTGTGGGACCTGGTCCGCGAGCTGCGGGTCCCGGCGTGGCGGGCGCGGGTGATCGCCCGGGAGACCCGCGACCTCTCGGTGGACGCAGCCCTGTTCGCGGACCGGCTGATCGCCGCCACCCCCGACCGGGTCGGGCTGGTCCACGCCGCCCGACTGGTCCAAGAGGCCCGGCTCTGGTTCGACCCCGACCGAGCGATCGCCGACGAAGAAGCAGCACTCGCCAAGCGCGGCGTCTGGCTACGCCATGGCACCACCCCGGCCACCACCGAGATCTCGATGCTCCTGGACACCCCCGACGCCGAGCTGTTCGACGCCAGCGTGCGCCGGATCGCCCACGACCTCCACGCCCTGGGTGACACCGACCCGCTCGACCTCCGTCGGGCGCGTGCGGTCGGGGTGCTCGCTGATCCGCAGTACGCCTTGGACCTGATGTCCGGCCGCGAAGGCGCGGCACCCACCCAGAACGGCGGGGCCACAAACCTCTACCTGCACCTGCGCCCCGAGGACCTCGCCGCTGAGACCGGGGCGGTCAGCATCGAACGTCTCGGTGCAGCCACCACCCGGCTGCTCACCGACTGGCTGACCCGGTGCACCGACACCGGCGGCAAGGTGACCGTGCGCCCGGTCCTCGACCTCGACGACACGGCGGCCGTGGACCGGCACGACCCACCCGCAACCATGCGCGAACAGGTCCTCCTCACCGATGCGCACTGCGTCTTCCCCGGCTGCGGCCGGGACTCCCGGGCCTGCGATCTGGACCACATCACCGAGTACCTCCCGATGGAGGACGGCGGACCACCCGGCCAGACCAACGCTCACAACCTGGCGCCCTTGTGCCGCACCCACCACCGGATCAAGACCCACACCGCCTGGACCTACAAACCCAGCCACGACGGCTACACCTGGACCAGCCCCACCGGACACCAGTACGACGTCCCCACCACCCCGCGCCACCGGCGAAGAACCTGACCAGCGCCGCGGGCAAGCCTCGATCGACTAGCAGCTTGCAGAAGTTCCCGCGAAACCCATGTCCGAAATGCCCTTAACGTCCATACTCCAAGCGACCGGTCGGCGTCTATTCGGGAGACGCCGTCGACGACAGCTTTGGAGCGTGCACACCATGGAGAACCTTCGGACCGGCCGTCGCGGCCCACGATCGCTCCTGTCGACGCTGGTCATCGCCGCCTTGGTGGCCTCGGGCTCGGCACTCATCGGTGTCGCCCCCGCCTCGGCTGCCTTGTCGCCGCCGGCCCTCGGCACCCCCACCGCAGGCGCGAGCATCACCGCCAACCCGGTCTTCACCTGGGGCGGTGTGTCGGGGGCCAGCGGCTATCGGTTCGAGCTCTCGACCTCGAGCTCGTTCGACGCCCCTCTCGTCGACGAGCGCACGGTCTCCACCCGCTTCACCCCCACGGCGCAGCTCCCGAACGGCGCCCTCTACTGGCGCGTCGCCACCGTCGATGCCGCCGGGAACGTCGGCAGCTTCGCCAGCTCGCGGGAGCTGCTGAACACGTGGAGCCCGCCGGCCCTGGTCTCACCGGCCAACGGGGCGGTGCTGTCCTTTCCCAGCCAGTCAGCGGTCTTCACCTGGGACCCGGTCGCCGGCGCTCAGTCCTACACGCTCCAGGTCTCGGACTCGAACACGTTCGGGGCGGGCACAACTGACTACAAGACCCCCAACACGACGTACGCCCTGACCGAGCCCGCCACGTCGGGGACGTCGGTCTGGTGGCGCGTCCGCGCGACGTCCGGTGCCCAGGCAGTCAGCAGCTGGTCGACCCCTCGTTCCTTCAAGTACACCTGGGCCTCGACGCCGACGCTGCAGACGCCGCTCGACGCCAGCACAGTCGTCGACACCCATTTCGCCTGGAGCCCGGTCGCCGCCGCGAAGAGCTACCAGATCCAGATCAGCCCCAACGGCGACTGGACCAACAACGTGACCAAGGACGTCACCACCTTCGCCACGGCGTACTCACCGGCCGTGCCGCTGCTCAACGGCTCCTACTTCTGGCGGGTGCGCGCCTTCGACGCCGCCGGACACGCCGGCACCTGGTCCGACGTCAGCTCGGTGACGCGGCAGTGGAACGCCGCACCCACCGTGGTGACGCCCGCGCCCGCCAGCCCCGGCAACCCGACCACGGTCGGATCCATCGCCTTCGAGTGGACACCGACAGCCCGGGCAGCGTTCTACGACCTCGAGGTCTCCGACGGCATCAACGTCCTGCACTGCTTCACCAACCACACCCGCTGGACGCCCTACAACGACCGCTTGGACGCCGCCACGCCCCCTCCCAACGACCTGCAGCCGTCCGGGTGCGAGCTGGCGGGCCACGACTGGAAGCCGGGCGTCACCTACCGCTGGCGCGTCCGCGCGTGGGACCGCGACCAGCACGACGAGAACCCCGGCAAGGGGTACGGCGTCTGGTCGAGCAACGGCGACCCGGAGGCCTTCCAGTTCGACCCGACGACCCCCACGATCACCTCCCCCGGCAACGGGGCAACGGTCGAGACGCCGGACCTGCGGTGGAGCCACGTGCCCAACGCCGACCACTACCTGGTGACGGTCATCGACAACAACGGTGTGATCACGGACTACGCCACGCCCACGTACGCCACGAGCTACTCGCCCACGATGCTCGACCCGACCGCCGGCCCCTTCACCTGGTCGGTGCAAGCGGTCGACCACGACGGGTTGACGAGCGCGGTCCAGGAGCGCACCTTCGCACTGAGCGATCCCGCGAGCCCGAGCGGGACCATCGGTCTGCTGTCACCGGCGTCGAGCCTCCAGCTCGCTGCGGATGCCGGCGCTGACCTGGTCTCCGGTCACCGGCGCCGCCAGCTACACGCTCCGCTACTGGAGGACCGCCGCCGGCGCGGGCACGGCATCCGTTGTCAGCACACCGTTCACCTCGTACACACCCATGGAGCTCATCCCTGCGAACACGGGCTACACCTGGCGGGTGCAGGCCTTCGACATCGACGGCGGCTCGTTGAGCTCGAGCCCCACGCGGACCTTCAACATCGGGTTCCCCTCGATGGTGCTGCCGTCGGGCGACTACCTGCCCCCGACCCCGTGCACGATCGCCACGTCCTGCACCACGTCGGACACGCCGACGCTGAGCTGGAACATGGTCCCCAACGCCACCCGATACCTGGTGACGCTCGCCAACGACCCCAACTTCACCAACAAGGTCTCGACCTACCTGACGCAGTACACCGAGCTGACCCCCCGGGAGTCACTCAAGGACAGCCAGGCAGGCGAGGCCTACTACTGGTTCGTGCAACCCTGCACCTTCAACGGGTGTGGGCCCGACAGCCAGTCCTCCACCCGCAGCAACGCCGGCTCGTTCCGGAAGTTCTCCGACCCGGTGTCGCTGAACACACCCACCAGCGACGACTCGCAGAGCACGGCGGACGACGCCCACGACCAGATCACCTTCGACTGGGCTGACTTCCACACCACCGCGTCATCCGGTTCGCACCAGGAGCCACGTGACTACCACCTCGTGGTGTCCACTGACCCGAACTTCATCGAGGGCACGATCGTCGACGACGTCACCGTCGACGCGACGCGATACACCGCGAGTGACCGGCTCTACCCCGACGGCAAGCTCTACTGGCGTGTGCAGGCCGTCGACAACAGCGACAACAAGCTCACCTGGTCGCCCACCAGGACGATCCAGAAGGTGATCACCGCCCCGACGCCGAGCTACCCGGCGACGGGCGAGACCGTGCACGTCGTGCCCTACCTCTCGTGGACCCCCACCCAGTTCGCCGCGAGCTACGAGGTGCAGATCTCCCCCAACGGCGACACGAACTTCTCCGAGCCCATCGTGGACGCCTTCTCGGGTGACACCGAGTTCTCCGCCACCTCTCCCCTGGTCGGCCTGTCCGCGGGCCAGTACGCCTGGAGGGTGCGCGCGATCGACGCCCACGGAAACCGTGGCGCCTGGTCCTCGTCGCCGATCAGCACGTTCACGCTGACCCTCGACCCGCCGACGCTCTCCGCGCCCGACGCAGGGCGGACCGTGCGCCCTGCGACCGCCGTCTTCGAGTGGGAGCCCGTGACCGGTGCCGCGAAGTACCAGTGGCAGCTGAGCCCGACCTCCTCCTTCAGCTCGGTGGTCACCCAGCAGGAGACCCAGATGGCCGCGTGGTCACCGCGCGAGCAGATCGAGGACGGCGCCTACTACTGGCGCGTGCGGGCCCTCGATGCGGCGGGCAACCTGCTCTCGACCTCGAGCGCTCGTAGCGTCAAGTTCAGCTCGACCGCTCCCACGGCGAACATCACCACCGCCAACCCGTGGACGGTGCGCGGACCGGTCACGGCGACGTTCAACAAGCCGGTGAGCGGCGTGAGCGGCGCGAGCTTCAGAGGTCTTCGTGCAGGGCACGTCGACCCAGGTGCCTGGTGCGGTGGCCGTCTCCGACAGCACCCATGCCACCTGGACCCCCTCCGGGCCGCTGGCCCCCGGGCAGTCCTACGACATCAAGCTGTCCGGCGCCATCGAGGACGCCGCCGGCAACCCCCTCGTCGCGACCACCACGACCCGTCGCGTCTACACGGTCGTGCAGAACGGCGACTCCGCGTTCTCTGCGCACTGGGACCGCGCTACGTCGGGCTCCGCCAGTGGTGGCTCCTACGACGTGTCCAGCCTCGCGGGCACGACCACGAGCCTCGCCTTCACCGGCACCCGCGTCTCGATCGTCGGGGTACAGACCCCCGCCGGCGGGTACGCCGACGTCTACCTCGACAACCGACTGGTGCGCAGCAACCTGTCGTTCTACTCGAGCACGACGCGCTTCCAGAGCACCCTCTGGTCGACGAGCAGCCTGACTTCGTCCGCACACACCCTGAAGGTGGTCGTCAAGGGCACCCGTCCCGCCGGCGCGACCGGCACCAAGGTCCTCCTCGACCGCTTCGACGTGGGCGGCACCCGGGTGGAGCAGACAGCGGCGGCCGTCACCCAGGGCTTCCGCCGCATCAGCACCAGCGCGGCCGGGGGCGGCTCCTACGACTACGCCCAGCACCAGACGTCCGGATTCTCCGGGACCAGGGCATGGTTCGGCGCCACCCTGCGCGGACGGAAGATCAGCGTGGTCGGCTTCAAGTCCCCGTCCTCGGGAACCGCCGCGATCTACGTCGACGGGAAGTTCCTGGGCAACGTGAGCCTGCGCGACAAGAACACCGTCAAGGCCACCCTGTTCACCTCGGGGACCCTGAGCGACACGGTCCACTCCGTGAAGATCTTCGTCAACGGCACCAGCACGGGGTCAGGGTCGACGGTCGGCATCGACTACGTGTCAGCCACCTGACGCGAATTGCCGCAAACAGCCGATATTTCCCTGAGGGTCAATCACACTGCAGGGATGCCGACTGCCGAACCGCGTCCGTGGTTCTGTTCGTCGACTGCGCCGCCGTGCACCTCGCGGCGTCGTGTCCGCCACGCTGCTTCGCCTCGGCGAGCCCCGCGACGGCACGGCCGGCGTTGATCCAGCTCGCACAGCGCTCCTCTCGCAGCGACCCAAGGAGAACCGATCTCGTGACCACCCAACCCCTAGTCCCTCCCCGCGAGGCTGATTCATCGAGCCGGCACTTCGACGACCTGGACCGGCTGCGGCGCACCAACCCGATGTACGACGCCGTCATCGAGGAGATCGCCGGCCGCAGGATCCGCATCGGAGACCACTGGCTCGTCGACTTCGCCTCGTGCAACTACCTCGGGTTCGACCTCGACCCGCAGATCATGGACTCGGTCGCACCGATGATCGCGAAGTGGGGCACGCACCCGAGCTGGTCGCGACTGCTGGGCAACCCGCGGCCCTACCTCGACATCGAGGACCGGCTCACCGATCTGCTGGGTGCGCAGGACACCCTGGTGCTTCCCACGATCTCCCAGATCCACTCGACCGTGATCCCGGTGCTCGCCGGACAGGGCACCATCTTCATGGACGCCCAGGCTCACAAGACCATCTACGACGGCTGCTCGATCGCCCGCGGCCGAGGCGCCACGCTCGCCCGGTTCGCCGCCAACGACCCGTGGGACCTGGAGCTCCAGCTGAGAGACGCGGATCCCGCTCTGCCCCGTCTGGTCTGCATGGACGGTGTGAACAGCATGACCGGCAACATGCCGGACCTGAGGGTGTTCGCCCAGGTGTGCCGCGAGTACGGCGCCCTGCTCTATGTCGACGACGCGCACGGGTTCGGCGTCATCGGGGAACGCCCCGACCTGGGTCTCAGCTACGGTCACCGCGGCAACGGAATAGTCCGCCACTTCGACGAGTCCTACGACAACATCGTCCTGGTGGGCGGATTCTCGAAGGCGTACTCCTCGCTGATGGCCTTCCTCGCGCTCCCGACCGCGATGAAGAACCTGATCAAGGTCGCCGCCCCGACGTACCTCTACTCCGGTCCGTCACCGACTGCCTCGCTGGCGACGGTGCTCGCCGGCATGGAGGTCAACGACCTCCGCGGTGACGCCATCCGCTCCGAGCTGCATCGCAAGACCGCCAGGGTCCTGGAGACGGTGCACTCCCTGGGACTCTCCACGCCGAACACCTCGGGCCTGCCGATCATCGAGATCCCGCTGGCCAGTGGTGACGACATCGACGCCGTCGGGGACTTCCTGTTCTCCCGGGGCATCTACGTCACGCTGGCCGCCTATCCGCTGGTGCCACGCGACCAGGTGGGCTTCCGTGTCCAGGTGACCGCTGCCAACGCCGACGACGAGATCGAGCAGCTCTGCACCGTTCTGCGCGAGCTCGCCCAGCGGTTCCCGATGCGACCAGCCACGTGATCGGAGTCGTCGACGACGAAGGTCGTGCGACACGGGTGCGGTTGCTGGCACCGTTGCGGTTCCGCGACTTTCGCCTGCTGTGGACGGGGATGACGCTGTCGCTGATCGGTGACGGCGTGCTGCTGGTCGCCCTCGTCTGGCAGGCCTATGAGCTGTCGAACAGCCCTGCCTCGATGTCCCTCGTCGGGGTGGCTCTCACCGTGCCGCAGATCGTGCTCGTGCTGTTCGGCGGCGTGGTCAGCGACCGGTTCGAGCGACGACGGGTCATGCTCACGGCCGACGTCGTTCGTTGCGCCAGCCTCGGGGTGCTGGCCACGTTGTCGATCAGTGGTGTGTTGGAGCTGTGGCACATGGTCGTGTTCGCGGTCGTCTACGGCGCCGCGTCCGCGTTCTTCATGCCCGCGTTCGAGGCCTTGGTGCCGCACCTCGTCCCGGAGGACCGCCTCACGGAGGCCAACGCCCTCGACCAGTTCGTCCGGCCGGCGATGCTGTGGCTGCTCGGGCCGGCGCTCGGTGGGGTGCTGATCGGGACGGCTGGGGCCGGTTGGGCATTCGCGCTGGACGCGGTCACCTTCGGTGCATCAGCACTGTGTCTCCTCCAGCTGACCCGGATCCCGCCCGAGGCGAGCGAACCGCTGACCGCGCGGGCGGTGATCGCGGACCTCCGCGAAGGCCTCGCCTTCGTGCGCAGCAAGTCGTGGCTCTGGGCCACCTTCCTCGCCGCGACCTTCACCTACCTGTTGTTCCTCGGACCCACCGAGGTGCTGCTCCCCTACCTGGTCAAGAACGACCTCGGCGGCGGCGCACGCGCCCTCGGTCTCATCCTGGCGGCCGGAGGAGTGGCAGCCATCGCAGCGGCGTTCGTGATCGGACAAACGGGCCTCCCGCGCAGCACCATGACGTTCACCTACCTCTGCTGGGCCGTCGCCACCCTCGCCGTCGCCGGCTACGGGCTGGCTCAGACCCACTGGCAGGCGATGGTTGCCGCAGCCCTCGTCGGCGGCTTCGAGACGCTGGGGGCAGTGGCCTGGACGACGACGAAGCAGCGGCAGATCCCTGGGGAGCTCCTGGGGCGGGTGTCGTCCTTCGACTGGTTCATCTCGATCTCCCTCGTGCCCGTGTCGTTCGCCGTCACCGCGCCCGTCGCCGCCTTGTTCGGCACCCGCGAGACCCTGGTCGGGGCCGGCGTCCTCGGGGCGCTGATCACGCTCGGGTTCTTGTTCGTGCCGGGTGTCCGGGACCTGGACCACCAGCACGTCCTCGCCGACCGCGACACCGTGGCCGTCCCGACATGACCCCGGCAGAGGCCGCTGCCGTCATCGAGGCCCTCGGGGCTGACTTCGCAGCCGGAGACGTCGAGTCGGCCCTGAGTCGCTTCGCGCCCGACGGCGAGGTCATGTACGCCGGGTCCGAACGCGGGGAGGTCGCCGTCGGCCTCCCGGACCTGCGTCGGCTCCTGGCCGAGCTGTTCGCACGCGACGAGCGCTACTCGTGGCGTTGCGACACCGTGCACGTCGTCCCCTGTGACACGGGTTTCGCGGTGCTGGCCGACGCGACGCTGTTCGTCGACCCCTGGCCCGCCGTTGCCGACGTCGGACGGGAGTCCGTGCCCTACCGGGTCAGCGGTCTTCTCGAGGATCACGACGGTGACTGGCGGTGGCGAGCCTGCTCCGGCTCCGAACCGGCCCCGTCAGCCACGACGGACGCGGGTCTCGACGGTGTGCACGACTAGACCGATCGAGGCAGAGTTCTGCGTTCGGCTGCGGACGGGCTGAACTCGGAGCAGGCTTCGCCGAGAACCTGTCGTCTGATCCGGGGAGCTCGCATCGTGTTGGTTGCTTGTCACGTCGAAGGCGTGTCCCTGTGAGCGAGCGCGACGCCCCTGGGTGGCGCACCGTGCTCCGGGACGTCGCAGCGGCTGAGGACCCGGCCGAGGACGGCGATCACACCGATCTCCCGGTTGTCGTTTCCGAGACGATCCCCGGTCCCCTGGTGCGCCAGTTCGTGCACCCCTCACAGCGCGGCTACTCCCCGGCCCGACTCAGGCTCGTCACCCAACCCCCGGCGCCAGCAGGATCCTGAACGCGTCCGGCCTGGGCGGCGTACGATGCCAGACGTGACTGCAGCGCCCAGCGGCACGCTCGATCACACCGCAGGACTGACCCGCGCGACTTCGGCCCGCGTGAGGTTGCGGTGAGCGCCGTCCTGCCCCTCGCGCGCCAGGCCGAGGGACGAGATGCACAGCTGCTCACCGCCCAGCTCGACCTGCTCGCCGGGGTGGTCGCCGGCTACACGATCGGCCAAGCCCTCGACTCACTGCTTCGGGTCGTCGAGCGGGTCTCCAGCGCCGGCCTCACCGCGTCCGTGCTGCTCCTCGACGAGGAAGGACGCCATCTGCGGCACTGTGCCGCACCGAGTCTTCCGGATGACTACTGCGAAGCGATCGACGGCGTCGAGATCGGCCCCTCGGTGGGCTCCTGCGGGACGGCAGCCTTCCGCCGACGCCAGGTCATCGTCGAGGACATCGCGCATGACCCGCTCTGGGAGGACTACAAGCACGTGGCGCTCCCGGCTGGTCTGCGCGCATGCTGGTCGACCCCGATCTTCGGTGTCGGCGGCAGGCTGCTGGGCACTTTCGCCATGTACTACCCGATGCCCTGCGCGCCGTCGCTGAGTGACCGGGCCCTGATCGAGGTGCTCGTTCGGACGGTTTCGCTGGCCCTCGAGCGCAGCCGCCACGATGCCGAGATGGCGCGCGAGCTCGCAGCCGAACGGACCCTCGCACTGGCGTTCCAGAAGAGCCTGTTGCCCGAGGTCCCGCCGAGGATCGGAGAGGTCGAGCTCGCGGCGCGCTACCGGACCGGCGACCCCGGCGTACACGTGGGCGGCGACTGGTTCGACGCGATCCAGGTGGACGAGGGGCTGGTCCTGGTCGTGGGCGACGTTCAGGGCCATGACGTGCAGGCAGCGACTCTCATGGGGCAGCTCCGCACAGTGGTGCGGGCGTCCGCTTCCGAGGGGCACTCGCCGGCCGGTGTCCTGGCGCGCACCGCCGACTACCTCGACCGGCTGCACAGCGACCTGCTGGCCACCGCGTTGATCGTCCATGTCGACGTCCGCGCCCGGCTGCTCACCGTCGCGTGCGCCGGGCATCTCCCGCCCGCGGTGCTCACATCCACGACGAGCGGCACAGCGGTGCGAGAGGTCACCGTCGAAACAGGTCCGCCGTTGGGCATCGGCCACGGTTGGGACGAGCGCAGCACCCAGCTGTCCGAGGACTCGGTGCTGCTGCTCTACACCGACGGCCTGGTGGAGACTCGCACCTGGGACATCGACGAGGGCGTGCGTCGGCTCCATGCCCTGCTGGCTGCCCTGCCGGCCGGCGCCCGACCGGGTGTTGTTCTCGACGCCGCTCTCGAGCTGATCCCCGCTGGCAATCGTGGGGACGACGTGGCTGTCCTGGCGGCACGCATCCCGTCCACCGACGGAGAGCCGTGTCACGCCGTCGAACGCTCGCTGCCTGCCCAGCCCATGTCCGTGCCGCTGGCGCGCTGGTGGGCACGCGGTTGGCTGGCGGCGTTGCCGGTGCCCGCCGACCTCGTCGACAACACCCTCTACGTCGTCTCGGAGCTGGTGTCGAACGCAGTCAGGCAAGGCGACGGGCCGGTCCGGATCCGGTTGGAGCTGGCCGAGGCGTCCCTGAGGGTGGAGGTCTTCGACCGTGGGCACCGGATGCCCCGGCTCGCGGACTTCGGGCCGGAGTCCACCGGAGGCCATGGCCTGCAGCTCATCGACTCGCTGGCCGACCAGTGGGGCGTGCAGGTGGAGCTCGACGGCAAGACGGTCTGGGCGCACCTGTCGAGGTGACCGCCGGCCTGTAGGACGCGAGACATCCCCAGGATGCGCGACCTCGGACACAGGCGAAGCAGAGCCGGAGGTCACGGTGCCGGCGGGACCTTGGACCGTGGCCCGGGTGCCCCTTCCGCAGGAGGCTGGGACCGAGCCCGAGGAGGCCACCGAGATGCGACTCGAGACGATGATCCACACCGCGACCGCGCTGACCAGGGCGGACCGCGGCATCCTCGCCGCCGACGAGAGCACCCCCACGATGGCCAGACGGCTCGCCGCGGTCGGCCTCGAGTCGACTGAGGAGCTGAGACGCGCCTACCGCGAGATCCTCTTCACCACCGATGGTCTCGGCGAGTTCATCGGCGGGTTGATCCTGTTCGACGAGACGATCCGGCAGCGCACCAGCGACGGGACCCCGTTCACCGAGGTGTTGCGCGCCCAGGGGATCGTGCCAGGCATCAAGGTCGACGGCGGCATCAGGCCCCTGGCCGGGTTCCCGGACGAGGTGGTCACCGAGGGGCTCGACGGCCTGCGCTCGCGCCTGGAGGAGTACGCCGCTCTCGGCGCCCGGTTCGCCAAGTGGCGTGCTGTCATCCGGATCGGCGCAGGTCGGCCCACGACGGCATGCATCGAGGCGAACGCACATGCCCTGGCGCGCTACGCGGCGCTGTCACAGGAGGTCGGTCTGACCCCGATCGTGGAGCCGGAGGTGCTGATGGACGGATCCCACTCGCTGCAGGAGTGCGCGACGGTCACCGAGTCCACGTTGCGCGCGGTCTACGAGCAGCTGGCGCACCAGCGCGTGGTGCTGGAGGCCACGCTCCTCAAGCCCAACATGGTGCTGCCCGGTCAGGACTCCACCACCCCCGCCAGCGACACCGAGATCGCAGCGGCCACCATCGAGACGCTGCGTCGCGCCGTACCCGCCGCGGTGCCGGGCATCGTCTTCCTCTCCGGGGGCCAGAGCGACCGGGAGGCCACGGCGCGACTGGACGCGCTCAACCGCCGCGGTCCACAGCCGTGGGAGCTCAGCTTCTCGTTCGGCCGCGCACTCCAGGCGCCGGTGCTGGCCGCCTGGGCCGGGGACGAGGCCAACCGCGGCGCCGCCCAGAAGGCGCTGCTGCACCGGGCCGGCCTCAACGCCGCCGCGCGCTCGGGCTCCTACCTGAGCTCCATGGAGGACTGAGCGCAGGACGCCCCCACCGGCGTGCGGAGGCGCCGGTGCGTAGTGTCTGCTCGTGAGCCAACAGGTGTGCGGCGCATGACCGCGGCGGAGCGGGGGGCCAACCGGAGCGTCGAGCGCCCGCCCATCCCGAGCGAGATCTGGGTGCTGATCGGCTCGGCCTTCGTGATCGCGATCGGCTTCGGCCTGATCGCACCCGTGCTGCCGGCGTACGCCCGCAGCTTCGACGTCGGCGTCGCCGCCGCTTCGGTGGTCGTCTCGGTGTTCGCGTTCTTCCGGCTGGTGTTCGCGCCGGCCGGCGGTGCGCTGGTCTCCCGGCTGGGCGAGCGACCGGTCTACCTGACCGGCCTGCTCGTGGTGGCCGCGTCCTCGCTGGCAACCGCGTTCGCGCAGTCCTACTGGCAGCTGCTGGTGTTCCGCGGGCTCGGCGGGCTCGGCTCGACGATGTTCACGGTCTCGGCGATGGCTCTGCTGGTCCGCTTGGCGCCGGCAGGCATCCGCGGCCGGGTCTCGTCGGCCTACGCCAGCGCGTTCCTCGTCGGCGGCATGCTCGGACCCGTGCTCGGCGGGCTGCTGGCCTCGTTCGGCCTCCGCCTCCCCTTCATCGTGTACGCCGGCTCGCTGGTTCTCGCCGCGGCCGTGGTCGGCTCCCGGCTGAGCGGAGCGAGCCTGCGACCGTCGGTGGACCGGCCGCCGCAGCCGCCCATGCTCGTGCGGGAGGCGCTGGGGAGCTCCGCCTACCGGGCGGCGCTGGCCTCGGCCTTCGCCAACGGTTGGTGCAACTTCGGGGTCCGGGTGGCGGTGCTGCCGCAGTTCGCGCTCACCGTCTACGACCGCCCCTGGGTCGCCGGGGTGGCGCTGGCGGTGGCGGCCGTCGGCACCGCCGCCACCCTCCAGGTCGCCGGGCGCCTGGCGGACTCGGTCGGCCGCCGCCCGTTGGTGATCACCGGTCTGGCCGTGACTGCGCTCGGGTTCGGCCTGCTCGGCCTCAGCGGGAGCCTGTGGGTGCTGCTCGTCCTCTCCGCCGTTTCCGGACTCGGCGCCGGCCTGGTCAACCCCGCCCAGCAGGCAACCGTCGCCGACGTGGTCGGGAACGACCGCAGCGGGGGCAGCGTGCTGGCGACCTTCCAGATGGCGCAGGACGGCGGCGCGATCATCGGCCCGATCCTGATCGGCGTGATCGCGGACCAGGCCGGCTTCGGCTGGGCCCTCGGGACCACCGCCCTGGTCAGCCTGTTGGCCATGCTGCCCTGGCTCGGGGCCGCGGAGACCCTTCCCGGTGCGGCCGTCCCGTCGGATCGACAGCAGTCGGAAAGCTGAGCTGGCCAAGCGCGCCGCCACGTCTCGACGACGCCGGAGCGCTCAGGCGACGCCGACGATCTGCTGGAGCGCCCACTTGTTGCCGTCGGGGTCGTCGAAACGCACGAAACGTCCCCACGGCTGGTCGTCCACGGCGCTGCACTCGACTCCGCGCGACACCAGCAGCACGCGCGCAGCCTCGACGTCGTCCACGACGACCTGGATGAACTGCGTGGAACCCTCCGGCATCATCTCGAGGCCCGTGCCGAAGCAGATGGAGCACGCCGACCCCGGCGGCGTGACCTGCACGAACCGCAGCTCGGGCGAGACCGTCACGTCGTGGTCGACGCTCCAGCCGAGCGCCGTGCCGTAGAACTCCACGGACCGCTCGACGTCATCGACGGCCAGCGGGATCAGTTCGATCTTGAAGTCCAAGCCAGTCTCCATGTCACTCTCCATGTCACTCTCTTCCGACGCTGCCCCGCCCACCGAGGCGCCCAGGACCAACGTAGGTGCCCCCACCGACAACGGGAGCCCCCGCCGAGACGTCGCAGATGAACACCCAAACTGCGCCGACACGTCGCAGATGAACAGCCAAGCTGCGCCGACACGTCGCAGATGAACAGCCAGCCTCCGCCGACATGTCGAGGAGGATCTCCAACCGTCGCGTACGGACGGCCCCAGCGTGTTCATCTGCGACGTCTCGGCGGCCCCAGCGTGTTCATCTGCGACGTCTCGGCGGCCCCGGCGTGTTCATCTGCGACGTCTCGGCGGCTCCAGAGCGTCTGCACAGGCAGCTCACAGTCCCGACCGGGAGGCTTCCCGCCATGCAGCGCAACCACGACCATGCCTCCGACGCCACCCACGACCATGCCGCCGACGCCACCCACGCCCATGCGAAAGGCGCCACCCACGCGCGCGCCGGCGACGCCGACTCCCCCACCCGTCCGGCGAGACCCCGCGTCTCGCGCAGGTCCGCGATCTGGCTCTCGTTCGGAGCGCTCTCCGCGCCGGCGCTGCTCGCGGCCTGCGGAGGTGAGGCCACCTCTACCGCCGCCAGGAGCACCAGCGGCTCCGCGGCGGCCGGCACCAGCACCGGTTCCGCGGGCGCCGGGTCGAAGTACCTGGGCTCCTACACGCTCGACGACGAGAAGTACGGCACCCAGGTGACGACCACGGTCAAGGGCAGCACCCGCACCATCAAGACCAACGCCCTGCCGGACACCAGGACAGGCACCTTCCCCAACGCGGGCAACCCCAACACCATCGCCGCACAGGACAACACCTACACGTTCACGACCGAACCGACCTTCCTCGGCGAGGCCACCCCGGCCCGCACCACCGGTGTCGCCATCAACGGCGTGAAGTTCGAACCCGGCACCGCCGAGACGGTCACCTGCGCTTCCGGTGAGACGTACCGGGTCGAGGCTGTTCAGCAGAGCTACGACCTCGGGCTGGACTTCAACAACGCCCACGTCCAACCGGACGGCGAGTACCACTACCACGGCGTCTCGGAGCTGATGGTCGACGTCTTCGACTCCGGTGAGGACCTGGTCCACGTCGGCTTCGCAGCCGACGGGTTCTTGATGTACTACTCGAAGTCCGGTGCCTACCGGCCGAGCTACGTGCTCTCCACCGAACCGCGCACCGGCACCGGGTGCGTGGCCTCCAGCGCGCTCGGCGGGCAGGCGGTCGACGACCTCGAGGGCACCACCCCGGACGGGACCTACACCTCCGACTACGTCTTCGACGAGTCCGCCGGTGACCTCGACGAGTGCAACGGGACCACGATCGACGGCGCGTACGCCTACCTGATCACCGACGCCTACCCCTTCGTCGGTCGGTGCCTGAACGGCGAGGTCAGCGAAGAGGCGGGCGGGCCGCCGCCCGGGAATGCGCCCGAGGGAGCCCCCGTCGACGCACCTGAGGGCGCGCCGGGCTGAGCGACAGATGGTTGCCCTCGCCGGTCCCGCCGTGTGGATACTGTGCGATCCGAGGCGCGAGGGGGTAGTGGATGCCGCAGCTGCTCAGCGGGGACAATCCCCAGGCGTACATCCCCGGGGACCGGCGCAGGGCGCTCGCCCGCGGTGAGGTGCTCCCGTTGCTGGCTCACGGATCCGCCGTGTTCGTCGACATCTCCGGCTTCACCCCGCTGACCGAGGCACTCGCGCGCGAGCTCGGCGCGCGGCGCGGCGCGGAAGAGCTGACCGCCACCCTCGACCGGATCTTCGCGGCGCTGCTGGAGCCGCTGCACGTGTGGGGCGGGAGCGTCGTGTACTTCAGCGGCGACGCGGTGACGGCGTGGATCGACGGCGACGACGGCGTCCGTGCCACGGCCTGCGGACTTGCCATGCAGGAGGTGATGGCCCAGGTCGGGACCATCGCCGCCCCGGGGGGACTCGTCGTGACGCTGGGCGTCAAGGTCGCCGTGGCCGTCGGGGACGTACGTCGGTTCGTCGTCGGTGATCCCGACGTGCAGCTCATCGACGTGCTGGCCGGCCGGCTGATGGACTCCCTGGCCGCCGCCGAGCAGGAGTCGCTGCCGGGCGACGTCGTCCTCGACGCAGCTGCCATCGCCTCACTGGGCGGCCGGGTGACCCTGCGCGCGACCCGCCAGGGCGACCACGGGCCGGTCGGCGTGGTGGCCGCCATGGTTGATCCACCGACGCCCGGCGAGGCCTCGTCCGACTGGCCCGAGCTGCCCGAGGAGACCACCAGGCAGTGGCTGCTGCCGCCCGTCTGGGACCGGATGGTGACGGGCCGCGGCGAGTTCCTGGCCGACCTCCGACCAGCGGTCCCGATCTTCGTGCGGTTCGGCGGGCTGGACTTCGACGTCGATCCGGGTGCACCGCAGGTGCTCGACGACTTCGTGACGCGGGTGCAGCGGGCGCTGGACGACGCGGGCGGTTCGGTGCTGCAGCTGACCATCGGCGACAAGGGTGCCTACCTGTACGCCGTGTTCGGCGCGCCCGTCGCCCACGAGGACGACGCCGCGCGGGCGTGCGAGGCTGCGATCCGGATCCACGAGATCGCGGCCGAGGTCCCGGTGACCGACGTGCAGGTCGGAGTCGCCGCGGGACGCCTGCGCAGCGGCACCTACGGCCACGCCCAGCGGCGTACGTTCTGCTGCCTGGGCGACGCGGTCAACCTCGCCGCCCGCCTGATGGCTCGTGCGCCCGCCGACAGCGTGTGGGTGCACGGAGACGTCGCCGAGGCCGCCGGCGAGCGGTTCGCCTGGGACGACCTCCCGGCCATCACCGTGAAGGGCCGTCAGCAGCCCGTCGCGGTCCGGGCGCTGCGGGGTCGCTCCGGACGGCCCCGCTCCGGGACGGGGCCGGCACCCTTGGGCTCGATGGTCGGACGCGACGCGGAGCTGGGCCGGTTGCGGGCGCTGTGGCGGCTGGCCCGGGCAGGCAAGGGACAGGTGGTCGTGGTGCAGGCGGAGGCCGGCACCGGCAAGTCCCGCCTCGTGGCCGAGCTGGTGGCGGATCTGCTCGCCGAGGGCGTCATGGTCGCGACTGGCGGGGCCACGCCGCTGGATAGCCAGGCCAGCTACGCCGGCTGGCGCGACGTGTGGACGAGCCTGCTGGGCCTCGAGCCCGAGCACACCGACGCGAACGACGTGGCAGCGGCTGTCGCACGCCTGGACCCACAGCTCGTCGGTCGTGCCCCCCTGCTCGGCCCCCTGCTGGGGCTGACGCTGCCGGACAGCGAGCTGACCGTCTCCTTCGACGGTGAGCTGCGCAAGGCTTCGCTGGAAGACCTTCTCGGGCGGCTGCTGGCTGCCAGATGCACCGATGCCGCGGTCGCCCTGGTCGTCGAGGACGCCCACTGGCTGGATGCTCTCTCCCGCGACCTTCTCGGAGGGCTCGCCCGAACGATCGCGCGCGCCTCCACTGCTGCTCGTGGTCACGTCTCGTCCCGACGGAACTGCGGCGGCCGGGCTCCCCCTCCGGCGGAGTGAACAGCTGACCGACCTGGTGCTGGAGTCGCTCTCGCCGGAGGCCTCGGCGGCACTGGTCACGGAGCGGCACCGGGCGCTGGTGGGCCGGGAGCCGGTGCCGGAGATGGTGGAGACGGTCGTGGGGCGCGCCGAAGGCAACGCCTTCTACCTCGAGCAGCTCACCGACTACGTGATGGCACACGCGCCCCGCGCCGACGGTTCCCTGGACCCGGACGCCTTGGATCTCCCACCCAGCCTGCAGAGCCTGGTGCTCAGCCGGATCGACGCGCAGGCGGAGGGACCACGGCGGGCGGTCAAGATCGCCAGCGTCATCGGTCGCGAGTTCCGCTCCCCCCTGGTCGCGGCCGCTTACCCCGAGCTGGGTGTCGAGTCGGCGGTGCACGGCGATCTCCTGGCCCTGACCGAGACGCGACTGATCGCCCTCGAGGACCCCGCGAACAGGGGGTTCGCGTTCGGGCATGCCGTGACGCGCGACGTGGCCTACGACGCACTCCCCTTCAGCGTGCGAACAGTGCTGCACGGCCGGGTGGGTGACGTGCTCGAGCAGGAGCCGGGCGGCCCACACAGACACCTCACTCTCCTCGCCCACCACTACTCCGTCAGCGACAACCTGCCCAAGGCGCGGCACTATCTCGGTGCGGCGGCGGCGGCTGCTCGGGCGGTGTATGCGAACGAGGCGGCGATCGCCTACCTGGAGAAGGTCCTCCCCCTCGTGGGGACCGACGAGCGCACCGGTGTGCTTCTCGACCTCGCCGAGTCGCTGGAGGTCGGTGGCGACTGGGCAGCCGCTGAGCGCGCGGTGACGCAGGCCAGGGAGTCCGCCGAGTCGGTGGGGGATCCCGGCGGGGTTGCCCGCAGCCGCACCGCGCGCGCCGAGCTGGCCCGCAAGCAGGGGAGGTACGCCGAGGCCGAGGAGGAGCTGGCCGCGGCCGAGGCCGCATCTCTCGAGATCGGCGACGAGGCCGCACGGGCACGTGTCCTGCACCTGCGCGGGACCCTGGCGTCTCAGCAGGGCGATCCGCGCCGCGCCCGGCGGGCCTACGAGGCAAGCCTGGCCCTGCGCGAGCGCCTCGGGGACGAGGCGGGAGTCGCCGCTCTCCTGACGAACCTCGCCCTGGTGGCCGAGGACGAGGGCGACCTGGTCGAGGCCGAGCGGCTCGGCGAGGAGGGGCTCGTCCGCCGCCGGGCGCTGGACGACCGTCGTGCCGTGAGCGTCTCGCTGACGAACATGGGCATGCTGGCAACCGTCCGGGGCGACCTACGGCTCGCGCTGGAGCGCTTCCTCGAGGCCCAGGCGCTGGCCGAGGAGGTCGGAGACCCATGGGTGGTGGCGGTGGGCCGGCACAACCTCGGCAACGTGACGAGGGACGTCGGGGACCTGGACGCATCCGCCGGCCACTTCGCTTCGGCGCTGCGTGCCTACGCCGAGCGCGACGATCGTTGGTCCCTGGCCCATCTGTTCGAGGACATCGCACTGTGGCTGCTCGCGCGCGGCCCCGAGGAGGGTGCCGAGGCGGTGTGGCTGGTCGCCGCCGCCGAGCAGCTCCGCGACGAGATCGGAGCACCCCGGTTCCCGCCGACCGAGGCGACCCTGGAGGCCGCCCTGGCACCTGCGCGCTCCGGCCTGCCGACCGAGGTCCTGGACCGGGCGTCGGGCTCGGGTCGCGCCGCCGGTCTGGGCGCGACCGTTCTCCGGGCCGAGCGCCTACTCGGTCGGTAGTCCGTCGGGGCTATGGACCGACCTGCTCGCGCCGCCCTACTCTGAGCGCCTGCTCTCGGGAGCCTCGCTCATCCCGGACGTGACGCCGAGGGCGCTCAGGGGGAACCCCCAGCATGTTCACCATCACCCAGGTGTCATCGAGTGTGTTCACGCCACCCCCCCGCTCGCCTGGTCACGCTCGCCGCGGCCTGGTGACGGCCCTGGCACTCATCACGGCACTCATCGGTTCGGTGGTCCTGACTGCCGGCCCCTCCGCCGCGGGTCCGGTCGACGCGGGCTGGACCGCGAGCGGCCCTGGCGCGGTCACCGTCTCGGACGGCGCCAGCTCGGCCGCGTCGATGACCTACAACGCCGACAACTCCGGGTCCGCGTCGTGGACCCTCACCACCACGGCGACCGGGACGAGCGCAGCCGGCCCGATCAAGGTGCCCTACACGTGGGAGGGTCTGCACGCCTGGTTCGCGGTGACCGCCACGCTGCAGATGGTCGTCGAGGGTCAGGTGGTGGCGACGCTGGTCGATGCCGGGCCACAGAACTGCTGCACGACCCCGTCGAACGGCTTCCTCTACGGCGGGGTGGCCACGTTCAACGTGGAGCCGGGCCAGAGCTACGGGTTCCGCCTCAGCGGCAGCAACTTCGACTTCAACAACCTCCTGAGGGGCACGTTCACGCTCAGCACCAAGGCCTACCTCGACCCGACGATCGGTCAGGACAACCGGCAGTGGCTCGGCGCCACGCTCCTCCCGGCCGAGGGTGTCTCCGGCACCCTCGACGAGCCCGGCGAGGCCCGCTGGTTCCGCTTCCCGGTCGTGCCCGGCCAGCGGGTCAACGTCGACCTGAGCAGCCTCCCCGCCGACTACGACCTGGCACTGTACGGCGACATCGATGCGGCCTTCCAGCGTCTGGGAGGCGGCTCCGAGGTGACCCAGCTGGCGGCGGCGTCCGCAGCCGGAGCGCCGGGCTCGCAGACGCAGGTCCCCGACTACCCCACGAGCGTGAGCAAGGTGCCGACCTCGGCCGACACGCTTCCGTCCACCACCTTCGCGCCCCGGATCTACGCCCCCAGGATCTATGCCCCACGGATCTACGCTCCCCGGATCTATGCCCCCAGGATCTACGCGCCCCGCATCTACGCCCCACGGATCTACGCCCCCGACTCCTACGTGCCCGACCTCGACTCCGACCCCGCCTTCAGGGACGCGTTCTCGGCGGCCCAGAACCAGACGTTGCTGGCGGTGTCGGCCAACACCGGCACCAGCGCCGAGACCGTGTCGGCCTCGACCGGCAACACCGAGGGATACTTCTACGTCCGCGTCCAGGGCCACGGCGACACCGTGTTCGACGCCGCCCGCGCTTTCCGGCTCGAGCGCACCATCACGGGTGGCGAGGCTTGTGTGGGCCTGGAGGACTTCTCGGGGACCCCGACCCTGGCTCCCACGACGAGTCACGCGCGCGCCGTGATCGTCACCGACACCAACAAGCTCGGACTCGCCGCGGGCTCGCCCGAGAAGGCGGCCTACCTGTCCTCGCTGGACAGCCTGGCGACGTCGACCGACGGCGTGGTCGTCGATGTGAGCGACTCCGCGCGGGTTCGGCAGCTCCAGGCCCAGGTCGCCGCGCACACGGCCTGTCCGTACGCCGTCAACCTCGTCGCCCGCGCGGTCAAGCAGGTCGTCGACTCCTACCGCAACCCCACCAGCAGCTATGTGGTGATCGCGGGCGGTGACGAAGTGATCCCGTTCTTCCGCTACCCCGACGTCTCGGGACTGGGGCAGGAGAGCCAGTTCGTCCCGCCGGTGCTCGCCGACTCCCCCTCCGGCGCCAGCCTCTCCCAGGACCAGGTCCAGAGCCAGGACGCCTACGGCTCCTCCACCGAGGTGACCATCGGTGGGGCCACCCTCCCGGTGCCCGATCTGGCCGTCGGGCGACTCGTCAAGACGCCCGAGGAGATCGAGTCGACGATCGCGAACTACCTGGGGCTCGCCGGGGGAACCCTGCCGACTCCGACGTCGTCGCTGGTGACCGGCTACGACTTCCTGGCCGATGCGGCTCACGCCGTCCAGGCGGAGTTCGAGGCCGCGATCCCGTCACCGGGCGACAACGACACGTTGATCAGTGAGTCCGGCACCCCGCACGAGCAGTCCTGGACCGGGGCCGACCTCAGGGCCAAGCTGCTGGGCAGCCACCACGACCTCGTCTATCTCGCCGGTCACTTCAGCGCCAACGACACCCTGGCCGCAGACTTCGCCACGACCTTCGACGCCGACGAGCTGGACCCCCTGGCCGACGGCGGTGCTCACGCCGGCATCCTCGAGAACACCATCGTGCTCAGCGCCGGCTGCCACTCCGGCTACAACATCGTCGACGGGGCCGGCGTCCCCGGCGTCACCAACACCGCCGACTGGACCCAACGGATGGCCCAGCAGCACGCAGTGCTGATCGGCGGCACCGGCTACCAGTACGGCGACACCGACTTCCTCGAGTACAGCGAGCGGCTCTACCTCGACATCGCCCGACGGCTCCGAGAGGGGCCTGCGACCGGGGCGCGACCGGTGCCCGTGGGGAAGGCCCTCGCCCTCGCCAAGCAGGACTACCTGGCCACCCTCGGGACGGTGACCGGCATCGACCAGAAGGCCGTGCTCCAGGCGACGCTCTACGGTCTGCCGATGACCGGGTTCGACGCCCCCGGACGCAGTCCCCTGGGCACCGATGCCTCACGGATCGCTCCGGACCCGGTGACGAGCGGCCCGGGCACGACCCTGGGTCTCGGGATCGACGACCTCGAGGTGACGCCGGCGACTGTCCGTGGGACCAAGGACTCCGGCGCGGGGCCCGGCCTGCCGGCCCTGCTGAGCTGGCGCAACGGCGCCGACGGCGTCAGCGTCCAGCCGGGCGCGCCCGCGCTTCCCAAGCAGGTCGAGAACGTCACCGTGCCGGGCCAGGTGCTCCGCGGCGTCGGCTTCCGCGGCGGCGACTACCGGGACACCAGCGGACTGTTGCCACTGACCGGCGCCCCCGCCATCGAGGGGTCGACGGCCAACACGACCTTCGAGTCCGACGCGTTCTTCCCGCAGCGTCTCGCCGCGCCGAACTACTTCGGATCGCTCGGGGCCAGTGGTCGGACCTCGCTCGTCCTCACGCCCGCGCAGTATCGTTCCGACCCCGGTGCCGCGCTCACCAACACCGAGCGCGCCTACTCCGGACTGGACCTCAGGCTCTTCTACTCCGACGCCGGCAGCACCTCCTACGGCTCGAACAGGCCGGCCCTCGCCGCGCCCCCGAGCATCGGCGCCGTGACGGGCACGGTGCGAGACGGCGTCGTCACGTTCTCGACGCGAGCCACCGGAGATCCCTCTGCGGGCGTGCAGGAGGTCTGGGTCACCTGGACCGGACGGTCGGATGCCTCGGGCGTGGGCCACTGGCGCTCGCTCGACCTGACGCAGGACCCGTCCGACTCGACCCACTGGTCGGGCACCATGCCGATGCCCGCCGGACAGTCCGTGACCGACCTGCGCTTCGTCGTACAGGCCGCCAACGGCATCGGTGCCGTCGGCTTGGACACCGCCGAGGGCGACGGCTACCGGGCGACGATCGAGGGCCCCCGCGCTGCCACGGTCTTGCTGAGCGCGCACGAGCCCTCCGCCGGCTCCCCGCTGGGAGTGACCGCCAGGGTCCAGGATGACGAGGATGCGCCGGTGGCGGGTCGGAGCGTCCGGTTCAAGGTTTCTCGCGGCGGAGTGCAGCAGTTCGAGAACACGCTCACCTCCACGTCCGACGGATCGGTCGAGCTCAGGGTGCCGACCGGTCAGCAGATGCCCTCGGGCCGGCTCACCGTCGAGGCCGACCTCCTCGACGACTCCGGAGCCAGCACCTCCACCGCCTCGATCGAGACTGTGGTCTCTGGTGTCGTCATCTCGGGCACCCCGCTGACCACGCGCGCCGGAACCGCGTTCCCGAGCCTCCGCGCCACGCTGACCGATGCGCGCGGTCCGGTCGCCGGGGTGCCGGTCACCTTCACGCTCCCCAGTGGGGCACCGGGTGCGAGCTTCGCCGGCGGGGCGACAACGGCTTCGGCGACGACCGATGCCGATGGCCTTGCCAGGGTCACGGTCACCGCAACGGCACGGGCGGTGGTCGGGACCTTCCGTGCCACGATGTCCACCGACGGGGCCGTCGACACGCCCTTGGTGATGGCGGCGCAGTACTTCATCACCACGTTCCAGTCCCCGGTCGGCGCCGGCCCAGTGACCACGAACGCCAACGCGACCACGCCGCTGAAGACGACGGCCCTCATGGCGGACAACACCCGACTGTCCGACGCTGCGGCGGAGGGACTGGTGCGCAGCGGCCGCGTGCAGGTCCGATGGCGCGAGGTCGGCACGAGTCAGTGGATGACCGTGGCCAACCTGACGAAGTACGACCCGTCCGCAGGCTCCTTCCATGCCAACCTGAAGGCGTCCTCGCTCGGCTGGGTGAAGGGCAGGAGCTACGCGGTGACCTTCCGGATCCTTCCCGCAGCGGCCGACCCCCGGCCCCCGGGTCCGGTCCTGCAGAGCGGGTTCGACCTCGGCAGCCGCACGGTCACGATCAAGGTCAAGTAGCGCACCCCGGGTGGCTCAGGCCGCGTCGGCGTGACCCCGCGGAGGGTCGCCGGCCGGGATGGTGACGGTGACCGTCGTTCCCTGGTCCGCTGCGGAGACGATCGAGACCGTGCCTCCGTGCTCCTCGACGATCCGCTTCACGATCACCAGCCCGAGCCCGGTTCCCTGGATCGCCAGGCGCGTCGCGACCGAGGATCGGAAGAAGCGCGTGAACAGGCCGTCCTGCTCGTCCTCGGGGATGCCGACGCCGGTGTCGGCGACCGTGAGCACGAGGTCTCCCTCCTCCCGTCGCGCCTGGATCGACACGGTTCCGCCCGCGGGGGTGAACTTGATGGCGTTCGTCAGCAGGTTGAGCAGCGCCCGGTCGAGCTGCTCGCGGTCCGCGATGACCGTGTCGAGTCCCGCGCCACAGTCGAGAGTCAGCTGGACCGACTTCGCGATGGCGATCCGCTCCACCTGGCAGCGCACGCTGTCGAGGAGACCGACGACGGGGGTCGGTTCGCGATGGAGGTCCAGCTCGCCGGACTCGATGCTGCTGAGCGTCAGGAGGTCCTCGATCAGCTTGAGCAGCCGTTCGCTGTTGCGGCCGATGATGTCGAGCCCGTGTGCCTGGCCGGTGGACAGGTCGCCGTAGTCGCCGTCCTCCAGGATCTCGACCTGTCCGATGATGCTGGTCAGCGGGGTGCGCAGCTCGTGGGAGACCGTGGCGACGAAATCGCTCCGGACGCGGTCGAGGTCCTCCAGCTCACGGATGTGACGCTGGAGCCCGGACTCGAGTGCCTTGCGCTCGGTGATGTCCCGTGCGGTCACGACGATGCCGTTGACGCTCGGGTGCTCGAGCAGGTCCGTGGTGACGGTCTCCACGTCGGTGAAGTGCCCGTCGCCGCGGAGCATCCGCCACTCGGCACGCGCGCTGACCAACGACCGGTTCGCCAGCTGGGAGAAGAGCCGGGTGACCGCACCCCGCATGGACGGGTCCAGGATCGAGGTCAGCGGGGTGCCGACCAGGCTGTCCGGACGGTGGCCGAGCACACGAGACACCGATGGCGTGACGTAGCGGATCACCAGCTCGGCGTCGAGCACCATGATGACGTCGGAGGAGTTCTGCACGAGTGCGCCCACTCGGGAGTCGCTGCGTTGCCGGTTGAGGCCCTCGGTGAGCACTGCGCTCTCCAGGGCGAGTGCGACCTGCGCCCCGAGCGTGTTCAAGCCGTCCGCCACGTCCGTGGGAACCGGTCCCCCACTGGTCACGACCAGGCGCCCGTACACGGAGGCCTTGGTGCGCAGGGAGACGATCACGGAGTCGGCGGGCACGATCATGGCGGTCTCGGTCGGCGTCTCGAGGTCCCAGATCTCGACGGCGATGTTGACGTTCGCCAGTCCCAGCACCAGGTCGTGCGCACCGTCGACAGCTGCGCGCCAGATGTGCGCACGGTCGGGCGCGACGGTCAGCGCCGACGCAGCGGCACGCAGGATCTTCTCGTGCCGCTCTGCACGTTCGTGCCTGCTCACTGCCTCGCGCAGGCTGGAGACCAGTCCCAGCATCCGGATGAGCACCAGGACGAACAGCACCGCGGACGCCACCGCCGCCACCACGATGCTGAACCCGGCGACAGGCCACAGGCTGTTCGCCAGCAAGGTGGCGGGCGCGATCAGGGTGGCGGCCGCCAGCAGCAGGATGCGTCGCCTGCTCAGCGACTCACCCGTGACCGGAGTGCGCGCTGAGAGGGCGCGCATCGACGGGTGCAGCGCTGCGGCGCCCCACAGGAGGTAGGTGCACATCCAGCCGGCGTCGAGCCAGCTGCCCTTGTCGTAGGAGCCCGCCAGCTCGATGGCACCGTAGACGGCATCGGTGAGGACGAGGCACAGGATGCTGGCGGTCATCAGGTACAGCGCCCGCGGTCGGGTGCCGTTGCCGATGACCAGCCGAGCCGCCACGGCCAGGAGCAGCACGTCCATGGTCGGGTAGGCCATCGAGACCAGGCGTGAGACCACGGTCTCGTCGGTGTGCAGGGTGTACGGCTCGATCAGGTAGACCCAGGAGAGCAGGCCGAACCCGACCGCGATGATCAGGGCGTCGAGGAGGCTGGCCCGGTCCCTGCCCGGGGATCGGCTCCGGATCAGGAGCAGGAGGCCGGCGGCCTGGATCGGGTAGTAGACGATGTAGAACCCGTCGGAAACCGACGGGAACGGAAGCTCGAAGCTGTAGGCCAGCAGGTCACCGGTGAGGAACAGGACCTGCGCGATGATGAACAGCAACCACGGCAGCATCGGTCGGGGGCGATACCAGGCGACGCCGACCGCGATGGCGACCGCCGTGGACAGTCCCACGAGCTCGAAGAGCCACGGGCTGCCTGCGAACGGCGGCAGCACCAGATAGCAGCCCAGCAGGATCCCGCCACCGAGCAGGTAGAGCTTCGAGACGCGACCGCTCCGCTCGTGGCCCGGGCTGAGGACGCGTGATCCACGCGGCTCCACCACTCGTGCCACCACCACTGACGTCTCCATGACTGTTTCGTGGGGACTGCGAAGTTAGCCCCTTTTGATCCAGTATAGGAGGATTAACGGCACCGGTCCGTGGTTTGGCGACTCGGCCCCGACCCGGTGCCGGCCGGCTCGACGGAGGTCAGCCGACCTCGAGGCCGCCGACCATCTGCGAGGTGTCGTCGATCGCCTCGACGGCGGGGGTGCGCTCGGGCTCGAGACCGGGTCGACGGCGGTCGAGGTGGACCCCGGCGATCATGCACCGCACCGAGCCGCCGGCCAGCTCGATGGTGGGGATGTCCACGTCGACGATCGTGCACGACTCCTCGATCACGGCCACCTGGTCCGGTCGCAGGCTGCGACGGGCACGCGACGACATCACCATGATGTAGTGGCGTCGGCCGTCCGGCGTACGGCCGCAGAGCTCGACGGCGTTGCCGGCGAACTCGCGGATCTGCTCCTCGGTGAGCTCGACGACGCTGCGCCCGTTGACGGTGAGCCGCTCACGCACCGCGGCACGTCGCGCCTCGTCGGGGATCATCTCGAGGGCGATCATCGCGACATCCGTGCCGATGCAGGCGATGACGTTGGTGTGGTAGACCGGCACGCCCGCGGCGTCCACCGCCTCGAACGCCATCGGCTCGTAGCCGAAGTCGGTGCAGAAGCGCTCCAGCACGTGGGTGTCCGCACGGTGGCTCACCGCCGTGTACGCCACCCGCGACATGTGGTCGAGGACCATCGCGCCCGTGCCCTCGAGGAAGATGCCGTCGGGCTCGAGGCCCGAGTAGTCCACGATCGTCTGGACCCGGTAGGACGACTTCAGCATCTCCAGGACGTCGGCCCGACGCTCGTGGCGCCGGTTGGAGGCATACATCGGGTAGACCGCGACGCTGCCTCCTGCGTGCGTGGACAGCCAGTTGTTGGGGAACACGCTGTCGGGTCGGGTGTGGTCCTCGTCGTCGAACACGTGCACCCGCACACCGGCCGCTCGCAGGGCCTCGGCGACGCCATCCATCTCGGCCAGCGCCAGGGCGGACGTGACGTCGTCGGACTGCCCCACCGGCGCGTCGGACTGGAAGGCGTTGTCGGCCGCCGTGTGCGGGTTGGGCACGAATCGTTCGGCACGGATCAAGATGACTGCGGAAGGGGCCTGGGCGCTCACGACCGGAATCTAGACGACGACGGCCGGTGACGCGAAATGACCGCCCGACCACGCCCTCGCGCGGTCCTACGTAGGCTGAGCCTGCCCATGCCTCCCGACTCCCGCCTGCTGCTCGCCGTCGACGCGCCGTCGCTGCTGCACCGCAACCACCACGCGCGGGCCGAGTCCGGGCTGCGCGACGCAGGGGGTCGACCCGCGTGGGCCCTGCACGGCATGCTGCGGCAGCTGCTTGAGGTGATCGACCAGTTCGCGCCCGACGCCGTGCTCCTCGGGCTCGACGACCGCACCGCGTCCCTGCGCGCGGAGGCCTACCCGGCGTACAAGGCTGGGCGCGCGGTCAAGGACTCCACGCTGGTCGACCAGCTGGAGCGTGCCGGTGCCCTGCTCGACGCCCTCGGCCTGCGCACCCTCACGCCGCCCGGCCTGGAGGCCGACGACGTCAGCGCCTCCGCGGCGGCATGGGCGGAGAGTCGCGGGTGGAACTGCGTGATCGTCACCTCCGACCGTGACTCGTTCGCCCACATCAGCGAGCGGACCCAGGTGCTCCGCCTGATCAACGGCGGGGTCAACGCCTCCCCGCTGCTCAACCCGGCCCGGCTGCACGTCCTCTACGGCATCGCGGCGGAGCACTACCTGGAGTACGCCGCGCTGCGCGGGGACGTCAGCGACAACCTGCCCGGTGTGCCGGGCATCGGCGCGAAGACCGCCCCCGTGCTGCTGGCGCAGATGGGCTCGATGCGCGCGGTGTGGGCCGACATCGAGCACTGCGCCGGGGTCAGCCTGGTGGCGACGCTCAACTCCTACTGCGAGGAGGCAGGGGTACGCCGGATCGGGGCCGGCCTGCTCAAGCGCCTCTCCGACCCGGCCGCCCGGGAGCGGTTCGAGTTCAACATGTCGATCATGTCCGGGCGCACGGACCTCGACCTCGGTCTGACTCCCGACGTCCCCGGCTCCCCGGGACTGCTCCCCCTCGACCCGGACCGGGTCGCCCGGGTGGTCGGCCACCTCGGCGTGCCGGCCACCACCGACCTCGCGCTGCGCGTGCTCACCGAACCGCCGGCCTCACGGTTCTGACCAGGACACGGTCACCGGCGGTCGCGGTGACTACGGGGTCATCTCGTAGGCGTCGGCCAGCCCGACCACCTGGCTCCACACCCGGTCGAACAGGTCCGGGTCCACCGCCGGCTTGCGCACAGCGCCCAGCGCCCACTCCTGCTGCGCGGTCGTCGAAGCCGTCTTGCCGTGCAGCGTGATGGCGGCGGCAGAGAAGTCACGGACCAGGAACTCGAAGATCGAGTCGAGCACGTCGCTCTCGAGGTCGACCAGCTCGGCCTGCTCCAGGATGAGCTGGCCGTAGACGATCAGGGTGAAGAGATCGCCCAACGCCAGCAGGAAGTCCATGTCCTGCTGCTGGGCCTCGTCCGGGGCCGCGGTGAGCAGCAGCTGGACGAACGCCTCCGCCTGCTCGGTGAAGAGCGCGACGTTCGGGACGTCCTGCGCGGCGGCGTACGCCTCGCGCCAGTCGTGGAACCGGACCTTGGACAGCCCCCGCGTCGGGCCCTGGCGGAACAGGAACTCGTCGTCGGCGGCGTCGTGCCGGGTCGGCACGGCGGGCAGGTCCTCGGGCAGGAACAGGTAGGCCGGCATGAACTTCAGCACCAGGCCGAGGTTGACCGCCACGGTGCCTTCCAGCCTCGGCAGGCAGGTGGCGTCGTATTTGGCGATCGAGATGAAGTTGTCCTTCTCGAAACCCTTGGCGGCGACGATGTCGCCGAGCTGGATCATCACCTTCTCGCCCTCGGTGGTGACCTTCATCTTCGTCACCGGGTTGAAGAGCAGGTAGCGGCGGTCGTCAGGGCCGGCGGTGCGGAAGTAGTCGACCGCGCGGTCACTGAAGAGCTTCATGGCGATCAACCGGGCGTAGGAGTCGACGAAGGCCGCACGGATGTGCGACATCGCGGTGACCGGCTTGCCGTAGAGGACCCGGTTGTGGGCGTGCTGGATCGCCTCGTAGAAGCCGTGCGTGGCCAGCCCGATCGACCCGAAGCACAGGTTGAACTTGCCGACGTTCACGGTGTTCAGTGCGGCGCTGAACGCCTCGTCACCGGTGTGCAGGATGTCCTCGGCCGCGACCGGGTAGTCCTCCAGCCGGAACTCCGAGACGAAGTTCTGGTTGGGCACGACGTTCTGCACCAGGTGGTAGCTCGGGTGGCTGCTGTCGGCGTAGAAGAAGACGTACTGGTCCTGGCCCTCGGTGCCGGCGACGCGACCGAAGACGGACACGGTGGAGGCGAGGTTGCCGTTGCCGATGTAGTACTTGCCACCGGTGGCGGTATAGCCGCCGTCGCCGTCGGGAGTCAGCACCATGTCGCTGGAGTAGATGTCCGCACCGTGCTCGCGCTCCGACAGGCCGAAGGCAGCGATGCCCCCCGCGTCCAGCGCGGCCGCCGCCCGGGCCCGGGCCACCGCGTTGTCGCTCTGCCAGACAGGACCGAGGCCCAGGCAGGTGACCTGCCAGGGGTACCAGTACGACAGCCCGTAGAAGCCGAGCACCTCCGACATGGCCGCGATCCGTGCCGTGTCCCACCGCTTGTCCTTGTCGCCGTCCCCATCTCGCGTCGGCGTCATGAACGTGGCGAAGACGCGCTCCTTGGCGACGAAGTCGATGAACTCGGCGTACCAGGAGTGGGCGTGGTAGTCCTCGGCCAGCTTCGCCAGTCCCCTGCCCTCGAGGTGCTCGATGGTGGCGCGCAGGATGCGACGCGACTCGTCATCGAGGTGGACCGGGTCGTAGGTCCCGGGGTTGAGCAGCAGGTCTCGAGCGGCGAGGGGCATGTGGGCTCCAGTGCTGTGGGCGGCGGGGGCAACAGGCTAGACCCGGAGCCGCCCCCGAGCCGGCAGTCCCACAGCGCGGTCACCGCCGGCGGCGGGAGAGCAGCACCAGGCCCGCACAGGTGGCCCCGAGGGTGCCGAGCGCCAGATCGCCCAGTGTGTCCTCGTAGGCGGTCTCGATCTCGGTGCCGTGCCGGATGAACGTGTACCACTCCCCCAGCTCCCAGCCGATGGCCAGGACCGCGCCGAGTCCGGCCACCATGACGACCAGGGCCCAGTCCGGTCGCACCCGGTCGCCGACCAGCAGGCCGATCCCCCACAGCAGCAGAAGCCAGTTCGCGAAGTGGTTGAAGTCGTCCCACCACACCACCGTGTCGTAGAGATCCAGGCTGTTCCCCGTCACGTCCACCAGGAACGGGGCCATGATCAGCGAGAACGCCCCGTACGGCGCCCGCGCCCCCGGATCCCGCCGACGAGCCGCGAGCCACCAGATCGCGGGCGCCAGCAGCATCAGCGCCGGGTAGGCGACCAGCCGGGCGCCGAAGGCCTTGTCCGCGAACCTCTCGATCCCCGGCCACCACTCGGCCACGGCGAGCTGCGCGAAGGTCAGCACGAGGATGACCGGGGGCAGCACGGCTCGCCAGGAGTGTCGGGGCACCCGCTCAGTGTGCCGTCCGGCGACGCTCCTGGCAGACGAACACACGGTGTGCGTGCAAGGCTCAGGACATGGCCTTCACCATCGAGCTCGTCTCCGGCGAGATCACCGAGTTCGACGACCGAGCGAGGTACTCCCTCGACAACAGCGGCGCGCTGCACATCACCACCCCGGAGCGCCGGCTGATCTACTCCCCGCGCGCGTGGGTCCGCGTCACCGAGGAGCCCGATCCCAGGCAGCCCAGCTCGCGCTTCGTCTGAGACCCCGCGTCGTCCGCGGACGACGGCGTGCCCTCGGCTAGGTTTCGAGCATGGACATCCTCCGGCAGATCCTGCTGTTCCTGCACATCCTCGGCTTCGCTGCGCTGCTCGGGGGACTGTTCGTGCAGGCCTCGGCGAGCGAACGCCGGGTCAACAGCGCCATGCGGGACGGGATCGGCACGGCGTTCCTCGCCGGCCTCGGCCTGGTGGGAGTCCTCGAGGCGGGTGACACCGACGTCAACCACGCCAAGGTCGCGGTCAAGCTGGTCATCGGCCTGGTCGTGCTCGCACTGGTGATGGCCAACGCCCGCAAGGAGCGCATCCCCAACGGCCTGTTCTTCGGCATCCTCGCGCTCAGCGTGCTCAACGTGGCCGTCGCCGTGTTCTGGTCCTCCGTGCACGTCGCCTAGGAGCACTGACGGGTCCGCGCAGGCGGGGGCGGCTTGCAGGCGGGGATAGTCCAGGGAACAAGTTCTTGCTCCTCGGCCTTCCCTCCGGCGGCGCACAGTGCTTGACTGGTGTCTGCCCCGGACCCCGGCTTCGCGCCTCTGAACGCGATCGGTGAGTGTCCGGGTTTCTCGATCTTCCTGACGGTTCTCGTTCGCCGACAGGGGCGGGCAGCCCCAAGCCCTGGGTCCCCCGGACGTGCCGTAGCGGCCCCGGGACGTGGCAGCGGGCCGGTTGACCTCCCCCCGGGTCAGCCGGCTCGCGGTGCGACGATGCGCCCATTGCCCTCACTGTCCTCGCTCCCCTCCCGCCAGGACCTCTACCTCGCCACGCTCACGGTGCACCTACAGATCGACGAGGGCACCCGCGCCGCCGGCCTGGGTGCTCACCCGGCGCTGACCAGACCGCTGACCAGACAGCTGCCTGCCGAAGTGCTCCCGGTGACCGATGCCGTGGCACCGGTGACCTAGGTCCCTTCGCCCCGCCTGCCGTGGACGGGTAGCAAGGAGGGGACCGGGAGGTGCTCGTGACCGAGGCGATCAGCGCGATCAGGTCGTGGAACCTGGGCAAGCGCTACGGAAGCACCCAGGCGCTGCACGGCGTCGACCTGGACATCGCCCAGCAGACCGTCTTCGGCTACCTCGGACCCAACGGCTCAGGCAAGACCACCACGATCCGGATGCTGGCGGGGCTGATGCGCCCGACCAGCGGCCGGGCAGAGGTGCTGGGGCACGACGTCGTCCGCGAACGAGAGACCGTCCAGCGGCGCATCGGCTACCTGCCCGGCGAGTTCGTCGCCTACCCGGACCTGACCGGCGCACAGTTCCTGCGCTACCTCTCGGCCCTGCGCGGAGGCGTCGACTGGGCCCTGGTCGAGCGTCTGTCCAAACGGCTCGGGCTCGACCTCGACCGGCGGATCGGCACGCTCTCCCACGGCAACCGGCAGAAGGTCGGCATCGTCCAGGCGTTCATGCACGAGCCGCAGCTGTTGATCCTGGACGAGCCCACCAGCGGGCTCGACCCGCTCGTGCAGCGGGAGTTCCTCGATCTCGTCCGGGAGGCGCGCGACCACGGCAGCACCGTCTTCCTCTCCTCGCACATCCTCGGGGAGGTCGAGGCGGTCGCCGACGTCGTGGCGATCCTCCGCTCCGGCAGCGTCGTGGTGACCGACACGGTCGAGGCCCTCAAGCGTCAGGCCGTACGCCGCCTCGACCTCGTCTTCGTGGGCACCCCACCGCTCGAGCAGCTCCGCAGGGTGAGTGGCGTGCGCGACCTGCAGCTGGCCGGACACACCGTCCACGTCTCGCTGGAGGGGTCCACCGCCGCACTGCTATCGGCTGCGGCGCCGTTCGGTGTCGAGAACGTGGTCACCCATCAGCCGGACCTCGGAGAGGTCTTCCTCGGCTGGTACGAGGACCAGGAGTGACGCGCATGCTGCGCAACGTGTTCTGGAAGACCCTGAGGGACCAACGGTGGGCGCTGCTCGGCTGGGGCAGCGGGGTGCTGCTGCTCGTGGTCGCCATCTCCGCGGTGTGGCCGACGATGCGTGACATGCCCAACCTCGACGAGTTCCTGGCGAACTACCCAGAGACGCTGCGTGACCTGTTCAACCTCGAGGCGGTCACCACCGCCGGAGGTTTCATGAACGCGGAGCTGTTCACCCTGATGCTGCCGCTGCTCTTCATCGTCTTCGGCATCAGCCGGGGCGCGCGGATGGTGGCCGGCGAGGAGGAGTCGGGCACGCTCGAGGTCCTGCTGCTCACCCCGGTCTCTCCGGTGCGGCTGGTGCTGCACAAGGCCGCCGCCCTGACCGTTGCGGTCCTCGCCCTCGGCCTCGTCGTGTTCGTCTCGCTGTGGGCCTGCACCGGCATCTTCGCGATGACGATCCCGGTCGCCGACATCGCCGTCGGCTCAGTCGCGATGGTGCTGCTCGGGCTCGAGTTCGGCCTGCTCGCCCTCTCCGTGGGCGCCGCGACCGGCCGACGGGCAGCTGCCCTCGGTGTTGCCGGAACGGCGGCCGCCGCCGCCTACCTCCTCTACGTGCTCGGGCTGCTCGTGCAGGACCTGGAGCCGTGGCGACCGCTCTCGCCGTTCCACCAGGCACTGGCCGACGGCCCTCTGGGCGCCGACCTGCCGGTGTCCGCGGGCTGGCTCGTGGTCGCCACCGTCGTCTTCGTGGTGGCCGCCCTGCCGGTCTTCGACCGTCGAGACATCCGGTCCCGCTGAGCCGGCGCAGGTCAGGTGATCAGGACGGCCAACGACGACAGCGCCATCAGCCAGCTGACGAAGCTGCCGACGAGGAAGTACTCGGTGAGCTGGTGGATCCGCACCTGCTCGCCCTTCGACTGCAGCTCGGGGAAGCGGAGCAGGCCCTTGGCGGCGATCACGATGCTCGCCGCGGTGAGGTGACCGGCCAGTCCGAGCCCGACGATGAACACCCGTTCCATCGGGCCCAGCAGCCGCCCACCCTTGAGCTGCAGGTCAGGATCCGGCTCGGCACCGTAGCGCGGGTTGGTGGTGCCGGTGGCGGCGAGCACGAGCCGCACGATCACGTTGCCCGTGCTCAGCTGCACGAGGACGGCTCCCGTGAGCAGCAGGACCCGATCCGCGGAGAGTCCCACGAGTCCCGGGACCTGCGTCGAGTCGAGCCAGTCGCCCAGCAGCCCACCGGCGGTGCCCGCCCACGAGGTGGTGAGTACGCCGGTGACCAGCGCGACCCCCAGGACGAGCAGCGGCACCCACGCCCGCCCGCGACCGAAGGCCTGGGTCACGGTGTAGCCCCAGACCACGACCACCAGGGCGATCACGCCCAGCGCCAGCACGTCGGAGAGGCGGGTCAGGCCCGCGGCCAGCCCGACGAACACCGCCACTGCGGCACCCGTGCACTCGTTGACCACCCGGACAGGTCGGATGGAGTGGGCGAGGTCGGCCACGGCCAGGCCCACGAGTAGCACCGCGATCCAGCTCATCGGACCCTCCTGAGCAGCTCGTCGGCCGCGACGATCACGGCCACACCATCCTTGCGTATGCGCTGCGAGACCGCCGAGGCCGAGATGCCCTCCGCCTCGGCCAGCTCGGCCTGGGTCCGTCCGGCCAAGGTCCCTCGCAGCAGCCGCAGCGAACGTTGCGAGAGCGACCCGATCATCTGGTCGCGACACATCAGCGCAGCGTTGACCGCATCCGGCTCAGGTGCGTAGCGCGCCGTCCCCTCGGCTCGCCGGTAGGACGTGCGCAGGTGCCGCTGAGCCGACTTGCCGGCATCGCTCTTGACCGCCTCGATGGCGTCGCGTGCTGCCCACCATCCGGGCCCGTCCTCGATGCGAGGCGACTCGGCCAGCACCGTGACACCGCCCCAGCCGATGCCGTGGCGCAGGTCGATGTCGGGGTCGCGCAGCCCCAGCCACAGGCTGGCGTGCAGCGCCTCGCCCACCGAGGCGAAGCAGCCCTGGAACTCGTCGCCCACCGTGATCCGCAGCGGCACGACCGGGCCGAGCCGCTCGTTGCCCTCGGCGACCAGTCGGGCCAGACTGGCATGCAGTGCCGGCCGGTCCGGCGTGGCCCGGGACTGCACCACGTCGCTGATCAGGGTGGCCACTGAAGAGTCAGCCTTCTTCGAGGTCATCTGAAGATAATAGCTTACAAATGGCCGAATGAAGCCCTCCCCTTAATTCCAGAAGACCCGGTCCACGATGCCCCGCGCGCGCCGGGCGCAACGCAGGTAGTCGTTCAACATCACGTCGCTCTCCCCCGGCGAGTACTGCAGGATCGCCGCCACCGCGGCCCGCTCCCGGGCGTCTCGGGGCAGCTGGTCGGACGGCTTGCCGCGCACCTGGACGGTCGCGTTGCGCGCCCTGCTGGCGAACCGCCACGCCTCGGCCAACCCCTCGGCGTCGGCGAGCGAGAGCAGGTCGTGCTCCACGGCGACCTGCAGCGCCTCGAGCGTCTTGGTGGTGCGCAGCTGGGGCATCCGCCCGGCATGCTCCATCTGGAGCAGCTGCACGGTCCACTCGACGTCGGAGAGCCCACCGCGACCGAGCTTGAAGTTCGTGGCCGGGTCGGCGCCGCGTGGCAGCCGCTCGGCGTCGACGCGTGCCTTGATGCGGCGTACCTCCACGACGTCGTCGCGGGTCAGCCCTTCCTCGGGGAACCGCAGCGGGTCGATCAGGGCCGTGAACCGGGAGCACAGGTCCACGTCGCCCACGATCGCGGCGGCCCGCAGCAGCGCCTGCGCCTCCCAGACCGCCGACCACTTGCCGTAGTAGGCGGCGTAGGAGTCCAGGGTGCGGACCAGCGGCCCCTGCTTGCCCTCGGGACGCAGCCCGGTGTCGATCTCGAGAGCCGGGTCGCGGGACTGCTCGGACAGCAGCTGGCGTACGTCGTTGGCCACGGCCTGGGCCATCGTCGCGGCCAGCTGCGGATCGGCACCCGGCAGCGGGTCGTGCACGAACATCACGTCGGCGTCGCTGCCGTAGCCGAGCTCGTAGCCGCCGTAGCGGCCCATCGCCACGATCGCCATCCGGGTCGGCATCTTCTCCCCGCGGTCCCGCTCGACTCCCCTGATCACCGCCTCCAGCGTCGCCTCCAGGGTGGCGCTGGTGATGTCGGTCAGCGCATAGCCGACCTCGGCCACACCGAACGGCACGCAGAGGTCGGCGACGCTGATCCGGAGCAGCTCGCCGCGGCGCACCGACCGGATGGCCAGCACCGCCTCCCGCGAGGTCTCCCGGCGCTCGGCGGCCGCAGACATCTCCGCCTGGATCGTGGCGCGGCTGAGCGGCTCGAGCCGCTCCTCCTCCCCCAGGATGGCCACTCCCTCGGGCTCACGCTGCAGCAGGTCGGTGGCGTAACGGCTGGTCGCCAGCACCTGCGCCAACCGCTGAGCGGCCTCGCCCTCGTCGCGCAGCAGCCGAAGGAACCAGGGTGTCTTGCCCAGTGCCTCCGACATCCGGCGGAAGCCGAACAGGCCGGCGTCCGGGTCCGGCGCGTCGGCGAACCACTCGAGCATCACGGGCAGCAGGGTGCGCTGGATCTGAGCCGTCCGGTTCACTCCGGCCGTCAGGGCCTCGAGGTGGCGCAGCGCCATCTTCGGGTCGAGGTAGCCCAGGGCGGCCAAGCGCTCCTGGGCCGCCTCCGCGCTGAGCCGGACCTCGCCGCTGACCCGGGCGACCGCCGAGAGCAACGGTCGGTAGAACAGCTTCTCGTGCAGCCGCCGGACCTCGCGCTGGTGGAACTGCCACTGCTTGTCCAGCTCCTCGATCGGCGCCCGGGTGTAACCCAGCGACCGGCCGAGCCGGCGCAGGGCGGCCTCCTCGTGCGGCACCACATGGGTGCGTCGCAGCTGGAAGAGCTGGATCCGGTGCTCGAGCGTGCGCAGGAAGCTGTAGGCGTCGTGCAGCGACTGCCCGTCCTCGCGTCCGACGTAGCCACCCTCCGTCAGCCGGGCCAGGGCACTCAATGTCGCGGGGACCCGGACCCGCTCGTCGGTGCGGCCGTGCACGAGCTGCAGCAGCTGGACCGCGAACTCGACGTCACGCAGTCCCCCGGACCCGAGCTTGAGCTGCCGCTCGGACTTGCTCGCCGGGATGTGCGCGACCACGCGGCGGCGCATCGCCTGCACCTCCTCGACGAAGCCCTCGCGCTTCGACGCCGACCAGACCAGCGGCGTGATCACCTCGGCGTACTCGCGCCCGAGCGCCAGGTCGCCGGCGACCGGCCGGGCCTTGAGCAGCGCCTGGAACTCCCAGGTCTTGGCCCAGCGCTCGTAGTAGCCGCTGTGGCTCGCGATGGTCCGGACGAGCGGGCCGGACGAGCCCTCCGGGCGGAGGTTGGCGTCGACCGGCCAGATCGTGCCCTCGCGGGTGTGGTCGGAACAGGCCTGCATCAGCGTCGACGCCAGCTGGGTGGCGGCTCGCAGCGCCGGCCCCTCCTCGTGACCGGCAACCGGCTCGGCCACGAAGATCACGTCGACGTCGCTGACGTAGTTCAGCTCGTGGCCGCCGCACTTGCCCATCGCGATCACGGCGAGCCGGCAGCTCGCAGCCGGCTCACCCACCTTGGCGCGGGCGATCGCGAGTGCCGCGTCGAGCGTGCCCGCCGCGAGGTCGGAGAGCTCTGCGGCCGCGTCGTCGACGCCGACGTGGTGGGCGAGGTCGCGCGCGGCCAGCCGCAGCAGGACCCGGCGGTACTCCACCCTCAAGGCGTCCAGCGACGCGGCGTGGTCCATCGTCGAGACCGGGTCCCGGTCGGCGGGGTCGGCACCGACCGCGCGCAGCAGCCCCTCCCGCACGGCGTACGCCGCAGGCCGGGTCGAGCCCAGTGTCGGGTCGGTCAGCTCGTGCCAGTGCTCCGGGTGCCGGCGCAGGTGCTCGCCGAGCGCCTGGCTCATCCCGAGCACCGAGAGCAGCCTCATCGAGGTGCCCTCGTCGTCGGCCACCTCGCTGAGCAGCCGCGCGGGGTCGTCGGCGGCCTTCGCCAGGGCGACCAGCGACGAGAGTGCCTGGTCGGGGTCCGCGCTGCGGGCGATCAACGGCACGATGGGCCGGGCCACCTCCCCGAGCTCGTCGAGCAGGCCCCGGGCATGACCGGGGTCGAAGCCGAGCCGGGCGAGGTTTCCCCAGGCCGTGTCACCGTTGGTCGCCACCGGGCGAATCTATCCTCACCCCGGCGTACCCGTCGCAGCCGTGAAGCCGAGTCCGGCCAGCACGATGCCTGCCAGGAGCGCCACCGACGACACACCGAAGCCGAGGCCACCGATGGCCGCGCCGAACGTGAGGGCCACCAGCGTCCCGAAGACGCCGGTGACCAGGCCGGCCGCGCGGGGGTGCCGGACCGCGAGCCAGGCCACCGTCACGGCCACCGCGAGCAGCACGGCGCCGACCAGGCAGGCAGCGAAACCGAACGCGGCGCCGAGCCCGTCGAACATCTCGCCCCGCGTGGAGTAGTCGTCGGCCACGAGGGAAAGCCCGAACACGCCCAGGCCGGCGCCGGTCAGGCCGATGATGCCGGCCGCGCCGAACACCATCCAGGTGGCGGCGGACCGGCTCAGCCGGAAGGGGGAGGAGACGTCAGGGATGCTGGTGGTTTCCATGCCCCCAGGCTGGCTCGGTGGCAGGGTCGCCCACATCCGCGAAGGTACTCAGATCAGTGGCCCGCGGTGCTCAGATGACGGGCAGCATCCGGTCGCGCTCGAAGGCGGAGACCTGACCGCGGTACTCCTCCCACTCCGACCGCTTGTTGCGGAGGAAGAACTCGTAGACGTGCTCGCCGAGCGTCTCGGCGAGCAGCTCGGAGTCCTCGGCGATCTTGATCGCGTCGTAGAGGTTCTTCGGCAGCTGCTCGAGCCCCAGCGCCTTGCGCTCGCGCTCGTTGAGGGACCAGACGTCGTCCTCGGCCTCGCGGGGCAGCTCGTACTCCTCCTCGAGACCCTTCATCCCGGCGGCCAGCACGACGGCGTAGGCGAGATAGGGGTTGCAGGCGGCGTCGATCGTGCGCAGCTCGATGCGGGTGGACTGGCCCTTGTTGGGCTTGTACATCGGCACCCGCACCATCGCCGAGCGGTTGTTGTGACCCCACGAGACGTAGGAAGGGGCCTCACCGCCGCCGATCAGCCGCTTGTAGGAGTTCACCCACTGGTTGGTCACGCAGGTGATCTCGTGGGCGTGCCGCAGGATCCCGGCGATGAAGTGCCGGGCGGTCTTGGAGAGCTGGTACTCGGCCCCGGCCTCGAAGAACGCGTTGGTGTCACCCTCGAACAGCGAGACGTGGGTGTGCATCCCCGAGCCCGGGTGGGTGGTGAACGGCTTGGGCATGAAGCTGGCCCAGATGCCCTGGCTCAGCGCCACCTCGCGGACCACCGTGCGGAAGGTCATGATGTTGTCGGCCGTGGACAGTGCGTCGGCGTAGCGGAGGTCGATCTCCTGCTGGCCGGGTCCGCCCTCGTGGTGGCTGAACTCCACCGAGATGCCCATCGACTCGAGCATGTTGATCGCCTCACGGCGGAAGTCCGACCCTCGCGACTGCGCGGTGTGGTCGAAGTAGCCGCTGCGGTCGACCGGGATCGGGTCCTCGCCGATGCCGGGTCGGCCCTGGAAGAGGTAGAACTCGATCTCGGGGTGGGTGTAGAACGTGAAGCCCTTCTCGGCAGCCCGCTTCAGGGTCCGCTTCAGCACGAACCGCGGGTCGGCGTACGACGGGGAGCCGTCGGGCATCACGATGTCGCAGAACATCCGCGCGGTCGACGGGGTCTCGCCGCGCCACGGCAGCAGCTGGAACGTCGTCGGATCCGGGTGGGCGAGCATGTCCGCCTCGGTGACCCGGGCGAAGCCCTCGATCGCGGAGCCGTCGAAGCCGATGCCCTCGTCGAACGCGTTCTCCAGCTCGGCGGGAGCGACCGAGACCGACTTGAGGTAGCCGAGCACGTCGGTGAACCACAGTCGCACGAACCGGACGTCGCGTTCTTCGAGTGCGCGGAGAACGAAGTCTTCCTGCTTTCCCATGCCGGGAGCCTATCGGGGGCCGGCCGGGACGGCCGCGGTCAGCCCGTCACCGGCGGGCCGAGTCGGCGAAGCGCTGCGCCAGAGGACGCCATGCCTCGACCAGCTGCGCTCGCGCTTCGGCCACCTGCCCGATCACGTCGTCGAGCACGCCCTCGGCGTAGCGGTGCCGGTCCTCGGCGGCCCACAGGGCGAGGATGTGCTCGTCGACCTCGGGGTGCAGCTGGACGCCCCACACGGTCGGCGCGAACTGCGCGACCTGGACCTCGCCGGCCGGGGTCCGGGCGAGCACCGTCGTGCCGGGTGGTTGTTGCAGCACCACGTCGTCGTTCCAGAACACACCGACGGCCGAACCACCCAGGCCGCTGGTGAGCGAGTCCTGCTCCGCGGCATCCGTCCAGCCCATCGGCACCAGGCCGAGCTGCTGGCCCCGCGGGTTGGGGCCGGTCCGCCCACCCAGCGCCGCAGCAGCGAGCTGGTGTCCCAGGCAGATGCCCAGGGCGGGCACGCCGTGCTCGGCCGCCTCCCGGACCAGGGCCTTGGTCGGCCCCAGCCAGGCGTGGAGCTCGTCGTCGTGGGCTCCCATCGAGCCGCCGAGCACCACCAGCGCGTCGTGCTCGGTCAGGTCCGCGGGCAGGTCGTCACCGGCACCGGGCCGGCGTACGTCGAGCCGGCACCCGGCCTCCGTCAGCCAGGTGCCCATCCAGGCGGGAGGGCAGTCGTCCTGGTGCTGGACGACGAGCACGCGTGGCGACATCAGTCTCGTGGCACGTTCTCGAGCTCGGCCAGCCAGGCTGCGGGACTGACGTCGCTGGGCATCCGCCAGTCGCCGCGGGGCGACATGGTGCCGCCCGAGCTGACCTTCGGCCCGTTGGGCAGCGCCGAGCGCTTGAACTGGCTGGCGAAGAAGCGCTTGATGAAGACCTCCAGCCAGTGCCGGATCTCGGCGAGGTCGTAGGCCTGCCGGCTCTCCTGCGGGTAGTTCGGCGGCCACTCCCCCGCGTCGGCGTCCTGCCAGGCGTGCTGGGCGAGGAAGGCGATCCTGCTCGGCCGCAGGCCGTGGTGCAGCACGTGGAACAGGGTGAAGTCCTGCAGCGCGTAGGGACCGACCGCCGCCTCCGTGCTCTGCGGCTTCTCGCCGTCCTTGCTCGGCACCAGCTCGGGGGTGATCTCCTGCTCCAGGATGGCGAGCAGCACCTCGCCGACCTCGTCGTGCTGGGGGCCGAGCTGCTCGCTGTCGATGACCCAGCGGATCAGGTGCTGGATCAGCGTCTTCGGCACCCCGGAGTTGACCGTGTAGTGCGACATCTGGTCACCGACGCCGTAGGTGCACCAGCCCAGGGCGAGCTCGGAGAGGTCCCCGGTCCCGAGCACGATGCCGCGACGCTGGTTGGCGATCCGGAACAGGTAGTCGGTGCGCAGACCGGCCTGGACGTTCTCGAAGGTCACGTCGTAGACCTCCTCGCCCTCGGCGAAGGGATGACCCAGGTCGCTGAACATCTGGTGCGCGGCCGGGCGGATGTCGATCTCCTCGAAGGTCACCCCGAGGGACTTGCACAGCCGGGTCGCGTAGGACTTCGTCGCGTCACCTGTGGCGAAGCCGGGCAGGGTGAAGGCGAGGATCTCGCTGCGGTCGCGACCCATCCGGTCCATCGCCTTGGCAGCGACGATCAGTGCGTGGGTGGAGTCGAGCCCACCGGAGACCCCGATGACCACCTTGGGCTGACCGATCGCACGCAGACGCTGCTCCAGCCCGGAGACCTGGATGTTGTAGGCCTCGTAGCAGTCGAGCGCCAGCCGCTCGGGGTCGTCGGGGACGAAGGGGAACCGGTCCACCTTGCGTCGCAGGCCCACGTCGCCTGCCGGCGCCTCGAGCGTGAAGTCGACGCGGGAGAAGGCGGCGGTGTCCAGGCCCTCGGCGCGCCGGTTGTCGTCGAAGCTGCCCTGACGGATCCGGCGCTGCCTGATCCGGTCGAGGTCCACGTCGACCACCGTGCGCCGCGGCCCCTCGGGGAAGCGGTCGGTCTCGCCGAGCAGGTCGCCGCACTCGTAGACCATCGTCTGACCGTCCCAGGACAGGTCTGTCGTCGACTCCCCCTCGCCCGCCGCGGAGTAGAGGTACGCCGCCAGGCAGCGGGCGCTGGCGGAGCGCACCAGCAGCCGACGCTCCTCGGCTCGGGCCACGGTGATCGGCGAGCCGGAGAGGTTGGCCAGCACGGTCGCGCCGGCGAGCGCGGCGTTGGCACTGGGCGGCACCGGCACCCACATGTCCTCGCAGATCTCCACGTGCAGGGTGAGGCCGGGGACGTCGGTGGCGGCGAACAGCAGGTCGGGGCCGAACGGGACCTCCGCGCCGGCCACCTCGATCAGGCCACCGGAGTGTCCGCCACCGGAGGCGAAGTGCCGCTTCTCGTAGAACTCGCCGTAGTTGGGCAGGTGCACCTTGGGGGCCACGCCCAGGATCTCGCCGCGGTGGATCACCACCGCACAGTTGTAGAGCCGGTGCAGACTGCGCAGCGGCGCCCCCACGACGAGGACCGGCAGCAGGTCTGCGCTCTCCGCGACGATCCGCGCCACGGCGGACTCGACGGCCTCGAGCAGCACGTCCTGGAGGAAGAGGTCCTCGGCGGAGTACCCCGACAGGCACAGCTCCGGGAACAGCGCCACCGCCACCCCGTCGTCGTGGCAGGCACGGGCCTGCTCCAGCACGGTCTCGGCGTTGGCAGCAGGGTCCGCGAGAGCCACCGGCATCGTGCAGGCCGCGACACGGGCGAAGCCGTGCGCGTAGGCCGAGTTGAAGTCCACCTCGACAGTCTTACAGAACCTCGACCGGCCACTCCAGACCGCTGCGGTGCCGCCCGACCGGTGTGCTTCGTGATCAGGGACACACGCGCGCCGGACCGCGAGCAGGGCTAGCGTTGCCACATGAGCGAAGAGACGGCGCCGTACGGGACCGGTTCGGCCGCACCCGCGCCCACCCCGGGCACGAAGCGGGTGCGCACCCAGCACCTGCGGGAGATGAAGGAGCGCGGTGAGCGGTTCACGATGCTCACGGCCTACGACATGTACACCGCGCAGATCTTCGACGAGGCAGGCATCGAGATCCTGCTCGTCGGCGACAGCGCGTCGAACAACGTCTACGGCAACGAGACCTCGCTCCCGGTGACGGTCGACGAGCTGATCCCGCTCACCCGCGGCGTCTCCCGGTCGGTCCGTCGCTCGCTGGTCGTCGGCGACCTCCCCTTCGGCTCCTACCAGCGCTCACCGGAACAGGCCTACGACACCGCCGTCCGCTTCATGAAGGAGGGCGGCGCACACGCGATCAAGCTCGAGGGCGGACGCGAGATGGTGCCCCAGATCGAGCTGCTCAGCCGAGGCGGTGTCCCGGTGATGGCGCACATCGGGTTCACGCCACAGAGCGAGCACGCCCTGGGCGGCTACCGCGTCCAGGGTCGCGGCGAGGCCGCGGAGCGGATCCTCGCCGACGCGCACGCCGTCCAGGAGGCCGGCGCCTTCGCGGTCGTGATGGAGATGGTGCCCGGCGACGTGGCCGGGCAGGTCACCAAGGAGCTCACCATCCCGACGATCGGGATCGGCGCCGGCGCGGGGTGTGACGCCCAGGTGCTGGTGTGGCAGGACGCCTTCGGGCTGCGCGGCGGCCGGATGGCCCGGTTCGTCAAGCAGTACGCCGACGTTCGCGGCGTACTGCTCGAAGGGGCGAGGGCCTACTCCGACGAGGTCCGTTCCGGTGCCTTTCCGGGCCCGGAGCACACCTTCTAACTAACCTTTTTGTCTGTTTTCTGGCAATTCTAACGATTTGCCGGAAAAAGGGTCACGCCGGAGGCACACTTCCTCTACACCACCCAGGCACGGCGTAGGGACCCCCATGGCGATACCTTTCTTCACCAAGCGACGCAAGCGGCGCAAGCAGCCCAGGCGGCCAGTGCGGAACAGGGTGCCGAGGCGCAAGCGTCGCCGGCCGGCCACTGCGGCCGAGCCCGCCGCCAAGCCCGCCGTGAAGCCCGCCGCCCAGCCCGCCGCCAAACCAGCGTCCGGGCCCGGGTCGTCGTGGTCCACGGCCGCTCCGGTGGCCACCGCGCGCGAGCGGCTCTACCTGAACCGGCTCGGCACCGGCTTCACTCCGCGCAGCCTCGCCCAGCTGCGTGCGCTCGGCGGCCCGGAGGCCTGGCTGGCGGCCCAGCTGTCCCCCGGGACCGTGCCCGAGTCCCCCAAGGTCGGGGCCATCGACAGCTGGTTCTCCGACCAGCGCCTCTCCCCAGCAGAGAAGCACGCGACCAGTGCCGGCACCGGCAAGAAGGCCTGGCAGTACGGCAACGACCTCGGCAACTGGACCATCCTGCGTCGCGTCTACTCCGAGCGCGCGGTCCTCGAGCGGATGGTGGACTTCTGGTCGTCGGTGATGCACATCCCGATCGGCCACGACCGTGCCTGGGTCTACCGCTTCGACTACGACGCCACCCTGCGAGAGCACGCAGTGGGGCGCTTCGAGGACATCCTCACCGCGTGCTCCCTGCACCCCGCGATGCGCGTCTACCTGGACAACTACCGCTCGGTGCGGAACAAGCCCAACGAGAACCAGGGGCGAGAGCTTCTCGAGCTGCACAGCGTCGGTCGGGGCGCCGGCTACAGCGAGGCGATGGTCAAGGCCTCGGCGATCCTGCTCTCCGGCTACACCGTCGACTGGGGCAAGACCTTCGAGCCCCGCTACGACACCGGCGCTCACACCACCGGGCCCGTTCAGGTGCTCGGCTTCTCGCACGCGAACGGCTCCAGCGACGGCCAGGCCGCGACCGCTGCCTACCTGACCTATCTCGCGCACCACCCCGCCACGGCCAAGTACCTGATGACCAAGCTGACGCGGTTCTTCGTCTCCGACTCGCCGTCGGACGGGCTGGTCAACCGTCTCGCCGCCGTCTACCTCGACTCCGGCACCGACATGGCTGTCGTGCTCAAGGCGCTCGCCACGTCCCCGGAGTTCCTGAGCTCGGAGGGACTCAAGGTGCGCACGCCGGTCGACGACCTGGTCGCCACCGCGCGCGCGCTGCAGGTCGACGTCCAGGCCGCGAAGAGCAACCGCTCCTGGGCCAACGCAGCCAACTACCTGCACGGCGCCGACCGGCTGTTCTCCTGGCCGCGCCCGGACGGCCCGCCGATCACCGGTCGGCCGTGGTCATCGGCCTCACGGCTGTTCGCCTCCTACGACATGCACCGGATGCAGGCCGGCGGCTGGTACCCCGACGACGCCGTCTACCGGGAGTACGGCTCCTGGCTGCCCGTCGCGTCGCTGCGCTTCGACGCCTACGTCGACCACCTGTGCCGCACCTGGCTCGGTCGAGCGAGCGACGCCCGGCTGCTCAAGGCGGCCTGCCAGGCCGTCGACGCCAGGCCGGAGACGACCATCAACGCCAAGCACCCCGTGGCCCGGTGGATGTTCCCGCAGCTGTGCACGGCCCTGCTGGACACCCCCGACCACATGACGACATGAGGCAGACCATGACCGATCCCGAGGCCGGCTGCTGCCGGGACTTCTCCATGTCGCGCAGGTCGCTGCTCCAGTCTGCGGCAGCCGTGGGCGGCGCGATGGCCGTCACCCAGATGTTCGGCGACGCGATGATGCAGGCGACCTTCGCCGGCACGACCGGCGGCAACACCCTGGTGGTGATCAGCCTCCGTGGCGGCATCGACGGCCTCGGCGTCGTCGTACCCCACGGTGACGCGGCGTACTACAAGGCCCGGCCCTCGACCGGGGTGCCGGTCGGCTCCCTGATCTGCAAGGACCCGATGTTCGGCCTGCACCCCGCGATGGCGCCACTCGAGCCGCTGTGGAGCTCCGGTGAGCTCGCAGCTGTCCAGGCAACAGGTCTCGCCGTGCCCAACCGCTCGCACTTCGCGGCGATCGAGCAGGTGGAGGACGCCGCTCCCGGTTCGGCCGTGCGCTCGGGATGGATCAACCGGATGATCGGGATGGGCAGCACCTCGGGCAGTCTCGACGCCGTGCAGCTGGGGATGGACTTCCCGACCACCGCTCTCCTGGGAGACCGCCCCGCGCTCGCCACCAGGAACCTCGCCGACCTGCAGGTGCCCGGCCTCGACGGTCGCGCCAGCCAGCGCTACGCGTCCCTGCAGACGGCGTGGGGTCCGGCGCGCGGCCCACTGGCCAGTGGCGCAGCCGAGGCGGTCGCGATCTCGAAGGGTCCCGGCCAGAAGCTCAAGACGATGGCCGCCACGAACGCGGCCTACCCCACCGTGTGGAACGCGGCCCCGTTCGCGGAGCCGCTGAAGAACGCCGCCAAGCTGATCCGGGCCGACGTCGGCACGGACGTGATCGCCATCGACGCCGGCAACTGGGACCTGCACACCGGCTACGGCACCATCCAGTGGGGCAGCATGCAGAGCAACGTCTCGGGACTCGCGCAGTCCCTGGCCGCGTTCATGGACGACCTCGGCACCCTGCGCTCGCGGGTCACGGTCGTGACGATCTCCGAGTTCGGCCGTCGTGTCGCGGAGAACGGCAACCAGGGCTTCGACCACGGTTGGGGCAACATGATGCTCGTCGCCGGTGCCGGGGTGAAGGGTGGCCGCTACTACGGCAGCTGGCCCGGCCTGGACGCCGGCTCCCTGACCGACGGAGACCTCAAGGTGACCACCGACTACCGCAACGTGCTGGCCGAGGTGGTCGGCAAGCGCTTCCCGGACCGGTCCGCGTCCGCGCTCTTCCCGGGCCTGACCCCGGCGCCGGTCGGCTGCATGACCTGACCCGGGCAGCCGGAGGTCCTGGCTGCGCTAGTCTCCCCAGCCGAGCAGCCTGGTGCCGAACGTGATCGTCGGCAACCAGGCGACGAAGGCCAGCGCCGCCAGCCACGGCAACCGGGCCGGGTGTGAGACGAACCAGCGCTTGGAGAGGCCGAACAGCACCAGCCACAGGACCAGGAACAGCGTGGTCACCCACCACGGAGCCACCCGTGCGGTGGCCAGGTCGAGGAAGAGCACGCAGGCCAGCCCGGCGAACCCCACGAACCCCGAAGGCGGAACCCGCTGGGGACGTGGGCCGCGGGTGCGCTCAGTCCTCGAGGACGTCGTCATTCCACTTCGGGTCGTGGTCCCACTCCTCGTTGCGCTCCTGGACCTTCTCCAGAGCGTGCGCCGCGTCGTCCTCGGTGGGGTAGGGACCCAGTCGGTCGGCGTTCTTGCAGCCGTCGTGTCCCTCGACACGATGGTGCTTGAGGCAGTACCAGAACTCGCTCATGTCGCTGAAACTACACTCGGGCCCGTGACTGCCATAGCCCCAGGGACGATCTCCCCGCGCCGCCCCGTGCCCCGCCACGTCGTGCGGCCCGAGTACGTCGACAAGCCGGCCCCCTCGCCGTACACCGGTCCGGAGGTCAAGGACGCCGAGACCATCGAGCTGATGCGCGTCGCCGGCAAGCTGGCCGCCCAGGCCCGTGACCTCGTCGGCTCCCACGTGGTCCCGGGGGTCACCACCGACGAGCTGGACCGGATCGGCCACGAGTTCCTCTGCGACCACGGCGCCTACCCCTCCACCCTCGGCTACAAGGGGTTCCCCAAGTCACTGTGCGCCTCGGTCAACGAGGTCATCTGCCACGGCATCCCGGACAGCACGGTGGTCCAGGACGGCGACATCGTGAACATCGACATCACCGCGTTCCTCAACGGGGTCCACGGAGACACCAACGCGACCTTCCTCACCCCAGGCGTCTCCCAGGAGGTGCGCGACCTCGTCGACCGGACCCGCGAGGCGCTGCGCCGGGCCATCAACGCGGTGAAGCCGGGCCGCCGGATCAACGTCATCGGCCGGGTGATCGAGTCCTACGCCAAGCGGTTCGACTACGGCGTCGTCCGTGAGTTCACCGGCCACGGCATCGGCACCGCCTTCCACTCCGGTCTGGTCGTCCCGCACTTCGACGACCCGCACTACGACGACCTCATCGAGACAGGCATGACCTTCACGATCGAGCCGATGCTGAACCTGGGCACGCACGAGTGGGACATGTGGGACGACAACTGGACCGTGGTGACCCGCGACCGGCAGGTCAGCGCCCAGTTCGAGCACACGCTGCTGGTCACCGACGACGGCGCCGAGGTGCTCACCCTCCCCTGATCCGGCCCCCCTCACCGGCCGCTAGTGTCGAGAGGGTGACCAGCATCTTCGAGGACTACGCGACCGGCATGGGCTCGGCCTACGACGAGATGTACGACCCCGGCTCCGGCCTGCGCACGCCCTACAGCCAGCTGCAGCCCTCCTTGCGCGAGATGGGGCAGGGCGAGCTGCAGACCCGCGTGGACGCGCTCCAGTCGAGCTACCTCGACCAGGGCGTCACCTTCGACATCGGCGGCGAGGAGCGGGCCTTCCCGCTCGACGTGCTCCCCCGCGTGATCGAGATGGACCAGTGGGCGACGGTCGAGGCGGGCGTGCAGCAGCGCGTGCACACCCTGGAGAAGTTCCTCGCCGACGTCTACGACGCCGGCCGGGTCCTCGACGACGGCGTCATCCCGCGTCGCGTGGTCACCACCTCCTCGCACTTCCACCGGGCAGCGTCTGGAATCGAGCCGCCCAACGGCGTGCGCATCCACGTCAGCGGCATCGACCTGATCCGCGACGCGGACGGAGAGTTCCGGGTGCTCGAGGACAACGTGCGCGTGCCGTCCGGTGTCTCCTACGTGATGACCAACCGTCGGGCCATCGCCGCCGCGCTGCCCGAGACCTTCGCCGAGCACCGCATCCGCCCGGTCGCCGGCTATCCGCAGAAGCTGCTCACCGCCCTTCGCGCCGCGGCCCCCGCCGGTGTCACCGACCCCAACGTGGTCGTGCTGACCCCCGGCGTCTTCAACGGCGCCTACTTCGAGCACGCCCTGCTCGCGCGCACGATGGGCGTCGAGCTGGTCGAGGGGCGCGACCTCGAGTGCCGCCGGGGCCGGGTGATGATGCGGACCACCCAGGGTCTCGAGCCGGTGCACGTGATCTACCGCCGCATCGACGACGACTTCCTCGACCCGGTGCACTTTCGCAGCAACTCGCTCCTCGGGTGCTCGGGACTGCTGAACGCCGCGCGGGCCGGCAACGTCACGATCGCCAACGCCGTCGGCAACGGGGTGGCCGACGACAAGCTCGTCTACACCTACCTGCCCGACCTGGTCCGCTACTACCTCGACGAGGAGCCCATCCTCAAGAACGTGGACACCTGGCGCCTCGGCGACGCCGACCACCGCGAAGAGGTGATGGACCGTCTCGACGAGCTGGTCCTCAAGCCCGTCGACGGCTCGGGCGGCAAGGGCATCGTGATCGGCCCGCACGCCGACAAGGCCGAGCTCGACGAGCTGCGCACCAAGGTGCTGGCCGACCCGCGGTCGTGGATCGCCCAGCCCGTGATCCAGCTGAGCACCGTGCCGACGTACGTCAACGGCATGATGCGGCCGCGGCACGTGGACCTGCGTCCGTTCGCGGTCAACGACGGCAACCGGGTCTGGGTGCTGCCCGGCGGCCTGACCCGGGTGGCGCTCGGCGAGGGCGAGCTGATCGTGAACTCCTCGCGCGGCGGCGGCTCCAAGGACACCTGGGTGCTCGCCGGGCACGGCCGACAGCCCGGGCGACCCGAGCCCGAGAAGGTGGAGGTCCACGCCGCACCGCAGGACGTCGGGCCGGCACTGGAGACGTTCTCCTCCCAGCAGGACCAGCAACAGCAGCAACAACAAGCCGCCTCGGCTGAAGCGCCCGGGGTCGACCACGAGGCGGTGGCCGGATGCTGAGCCGGATCGCCCAGTCGCTGTTCTGGATCGGTCGCTACGTCGAGCGGGCCGAGGACACGGCGCGCATCCTCGACGTGCAGACGCAGCTGATCCTGGAGGACCCGGGCGTCGACGAGGAGACCACCTGCCGCACCCTGCTGTCGATCATGGGCGTGGACTTCGACGAGAGCGCCCCCATCGACACCAGCGAGGTGTTGCGGGTGCTGGCCTACGACACCGGCTCCAGCGCCTCGATCGCCGCCACCCTGGCCGCGGCCCGGGAGAGCGCGCGGCGCGCCCGCGAGACGTTGTCCACCTCGATGTGGGAGGCGATGAACACCACCTACCGGGCGATCCCGTCCGGGCACTTCCGCTCGATGCGCCCGCCGGTGGCGCTGCGGTGGGTGCGGGACCGCGCCGCCCAGATCAACGGCATCGCCGAGGCGACGATGACCCGGGACGAGGGCTACCAGTTCCTGATGCTCGGCCGTTCGATCGAGCGAGCCGACATGACCTCGCGGCTGGTCGCGACCGCAGCGCTCACCTCGGGCTCGGCGTGGGGCACGTCCCTGCGCGCGTGCGGCGCCTACGAGGCGTTCCTGCGGACCTACAAGGGCCTGGAGACCGAGCGCGGAGCGGCTGAGTTCCTGCTGCTCGACCGGCTGTTCCCGCGATCGGTGGTGTTCGGCCTGAGCCAGGCGGAGCGCAGCCTGGAACGGCTGGAGTCGGCCGGCACCCGGGCGGGGTTCCAGAACGAGGCACAACGGCTGCTCGGCAGGACCCGTGCCGAGCTGGAGTACCGCTCGCTCAGCGACTACGTGGCCGACCTGCCCGGTGAGATGGAGCGCTTGCAGCGCACCTGCGCCATGGCGACCGACGCGATCACCAGGCGATACTTCGCCGGAGCCGAGGCCGTCGAGTGGCACGGGGTGCGGGCATGACGACCGCACCCACCGACGCCCGCATCTCGCACCACCCCGAGGGGACCCCCAGATGAGCATGCAGCTGCGAATCGCCCACATCACCGGCTTCGAGTACGACGGCAAGGCCAACACCTCGTTCAACGAGGCCCGGCTGACGCCGCTGAACCTCCCTGGTCAGGTGATCGCCCACTCGCGCGTCGAGGTCACTCCCACCCCGTGGGCCTACACCTATCGCGACTACTGGGGTGCCCAGGTGACTGCGTTCGAGGTGCTGGACCCGCACATGTCCCTGACCGTGACGGCGTCCTCGACCGTGCACACCAACCGTGCTCCGGAGCCCGGTCCCCAGATGACCTGGGAGGAGGTGCGCAACGGCACCGTGGCCGACGTGCACACCGAGTACCTCGAGCTGACCGAGCGCGTCGCTCCCCCCGACGACCTGGCCGCCACGGCCCGCGAGATCGCGGACGCCAGCGCGAAGCCCGCCGAGGCGGCCCGCGCGATCTGCGCTCTGGTCCACCGGGAGGTGAAGTACGTCTCCGGGTCGACCACCGTGGACGCGTTCGCGGCCCACTCGTGGTCGGAGAAGTCGGGAGTGTGCCAGGACATGGCGCACATCGCGATCGGCGCGCTGCGCTCGGTCGGCATCCCCACCCGCTACGTCTCGGGCTACCTCCACCCCCGGTCCGAGCCGGTGATCGGCGAGACCGTCAGCGGCGAGTCGCACGCCTGGGTCGAGTGGTGGGACGACGGCTGGCGGGGCTTCGACCCCACCAACGACACCGAGCCGGGCAACCGGCACGTCATCGTGGCCACCGGCCGCGACTACAACGACGTCAAGCCGCTCTCCGGCATCTTCTCCGGCTCCGGCACCTCCCGGATGTTCGTCGACGTCCAGGTCACCCGCCTCCAGTAGCACCCCGACCGGGCACTCCGGGTTGCCCAAACCTCGCCGACCGGGCGCTCCGGGTTGCTCAACCTCCGCCGACCGGGCACTCCGGGTTGCACTGGCTCGGTCCATCCGTCGTACAGAGGCGGCCGGGTGTGCGGTCTCGCGGGTGCTTCACCCGCTCGTGCGACGCCTGTCCGCTCAACCGGACCGAGCACAGCTGAACAGCAGAGTCGACTCACCGACGGTGATCCGGTCACCGTCGGCAAGAGCGTGCTCACCGACGACCAGGTCGCCGTTGAGGCGGGTGCCGTTGGTGGAGTGCAGGTCCACCACGAGGTATCCCCCGGGGCCGGCCACGACAGTCGCGTGACGCCTGCTCACCCGCGGATGCTCCACCACGATGTCATTGGTCGGGTCGCGCCCGATCCGGAGACCCGATGTCGGGACCACGACCGGCACACCCTCCTCAGGTGTCACCCAGGCGACCCCTTTCAGGGGGTCGCGTTGGGTGAGGGCAAGCTCCGATGCAGCGAGCGGGCGCCACTCCAGCTGGGGATCCTGCGCCAGCACCGCGGCCTCGAGCGCTCGCAGAGATGCGCTGGGGTCGAGACCGAGCTCGTCGAGCAGGGTCTCCCTCAGCCGGCGGTACGCCGCGAGGGCATCGGCCTGGCGCCCGCACCTGTACAGCGCGACCATGTAGTGGCCCCAGAGGCTCTCAGCCAGCGAGTGCTCCGCCGTGAGCGCAGCGAGCTCCGACACGAGCTCCGCATGTCGACCCAGCATCAGGTCGAGCTCAACTCGCGAGGCGAGCGTGGCCAACCGCTCCTCCTCGAGCCGGGCGGCCAGGTCATCGGCGAAGTGCAGGCCGGCGAGGTCCTGGTAGGCCCTGCCCGACCATTCGGCCAGAGCCTGATGGGCCAGATCAGCGGCGAGGCGGTAGTCCCCACGGACGCGTGCTTGTGCGTGCTGCTGGGAGAGGCTACGGAACCGCTGGACATCTGACTGATCCGTGGCCAGCACCAGTCGGTAGCCCGGAGGGACCGTCTGGATGATCTCGGCGCCGAGCAGTCCGCGGAGCGCCGAGACCGAGACCTGGATGGCTGACCCGACGCTCGCCGGCGGCTCGTCCTCCCAGACGGCGTCGACGATCGCTGCGGTGGACACGACGCGGTTGGGCGCCGCCATGAGCACGGCGAGGAGCGCCCGGCGTTTCACTCCTCCCAGGGCGAGCGGCTGACCGTCGCGCAGGACCGCCACCGAACCGAGCGCACGGAAGTCGAGACTCATCGCCGCGCCGACTCGGCCAGTTCCACGATCCGGAGCAGAGCACCCGGCACGGCGCCACGCGCGGGCAGCTCCTTCAGCGCGGCTGGCCGGTCGAGCACTCGGCCGTGCGGCTTCGGGACGGTGTCGGCCCTCCCCTCGCCGAGCCCACCCAGCAGGACATACCCGTCGACGCTCATGGTTCCTCCCGCCCCCGGGCCCGAGTCTGTGGCCCGTGATGTTAGCCGCCAGGCACGCCTCGCGGAGCCCTTCTCAGCCAGGGAGCGGACCTCCGCGCACACTCGAGGAAACACGCTCGCCGACCGGGCACTCCGGGTTGCTCCTGGCTCGCTGACCGGGCGCTCCGGGTTGCCGCAGCGTCGTTGGGGCAACCCGGAGTGCCCTCTCGGCGTACGTCGGGCAACCCGAGATGCCCGGTCGGCGGGAGGCGGCAGCTGCCCGGGCCAGCCCGATCGGGCCATTGACGAGACGCGCGCAGAGGTTCCAGTCTCGGAAGTGGACGGGAATGTGCGAGCGGCGGTGATCGGTCATGTACAAGCGCTGGACAGTGTGTCTCCTCGGTGGACACAAGTGGGTCAAGGTCGCGTACGGCGATCATGACGACAGCGGGTTCTTCGTGCGATGCCGCCGGTGCGGCCACGAGAACCACGACGGTGTCTCGGTCCGCCCGACCGTGATGTTCTGAGGCGCACGCGAGGCCGCAGCCGGCAGTGCCCGGTCGGGGAGCTCTGAGCAACCCGGGGTGCCCGGTCGGCGAGCGTCTGAGCAACCCGGAGTGCCCGGTCGGCGGGCTGCGAGCAACCCGGAGTGCCCGGTCGGGGAGCTGGGAGCAACCCGGAGTGCCCGGTCGGCGAGCTGGGAGCAACCCGGGTGCGGATGGGCTGGCTCATAGGCCGGGTTCTGTTCTCCGGACCGCCTCACGACGATCCGGTTGGCGACCATCCATCTCCGGGTGCCGTTGCCGACACCCTCCAGCGACCTACCCGTGAGCTCGGGCGGACCGCCCTCGAACGCTCACTGTCTGGTCTTGCTCCAGGTGGGGTTTGCCTAGCCGTGACGGTCTCCCGCCGCGCTGGTGGTCTCTTGCACCACCGTTTCACCCTTACCCCCGCTCCGAGGAGCGGTGGCGGTCTGTTTTCTGTGGCACTGATCCCGCGGGTTGCCCCGGGTGGGTGTTACCCACCACCTTGTCCTGTGGAGCCCGGACCTTCCTCGACACCACGCAGTTGCCCGCGCGGTGACGCGGTCGCCCGGCCAGCCCATCCGCTCCCCCATGCTAGGGGACAACCCGTCGACCTTCCGACGGAAGGACGCTCCCGTGGTCAACAAATCAAGCATTTCGCTGCGCTGGCCGGTTCGGGTCGCTTACCGTTTCCGCACGGAGGGTGACATGAACGGTTTTGAGTCACAATCTGCGGACCTCTCGGGAGCGGTCTCGGCACACGTGATCCTGCGCGCCTCGGACACCCTTCTGGAGAATCTGCAGCTGGTTGCGGACGGCGTCGTCGCGGTTGCGGGGTTCGCCGTGGCCGCCATCAGGGTGCGCCGCGGCGACGATCTGGAGCTGCTGGTGGACACCGGCCTGCCCGAGGAGATCGGCACCCGGATCCCGGTGCAGCTGATGCTCGACGAGCTCGCCGTCGCGGAGGACTGGGGCCTGCTGCAGTTCGTGCCGCACCGCGAGGGCGACGACGGGCACGGCTGGGTGGTCCCCAACGTGGTCGTCTCCGACGCACCGGACGCCTGGCACCCGCTGGACATGCTCGTCGCCCCGCTGTACGACGCCCAGGGAGTCCTGCGCGGCACCCTGGCCATCGACGAGCCGCTCGACGGCCGACGACCCGACCCCGACCGCCGACGTGTCCTGGAGCGCTTCGCGAGCATGGCCGGCCGCGCCGTTCTCGCCTCCGTCGAGCGTGAGTCGCTGGCCGAGCAGGTGATGATGGCCGACACGGTCAAGGAGATCGTCCGGACCACCAGCGCGCAGCTGAGCCTCGACGGCCTCCTGAAGGCCAGCGAGCAGACGCTGCGCGACGGCTTCGACGCCCAGCGACTCTGGATCAAGACCGTCGCCGACGACCGCGGCTCCTCGACCGAGTTCCTCCCCGACGACCTGACCCTGGCGCTGCCGCCCGACGTGGTCGCCTTCGCGGAGGCCTCAGCGAGCTACTGCTGGCACCACCAGGTCGTGATGCGGGTCGCCGAGAACACGTCCGCGCCACCGCACATGGAGCCCGCTCACTTCGAGCAGATGCTCGCCATGCTCCGGGGCATCTCGATGGCCTCGCTCGTCTTCGTGCCACTCGGCGCCGGTCCCGAGTGCATGGGCAGCCTGGTGCTGATGCGCAGCAACCCGGCCCGCGAGTGGACCGACATCGAGTGCGCCGCGCTGCTCGACATCGGCCACGACCTCGGTCGGGCCGCCCTGAACGCCCGGACGTTCGAGCGCGAGCACGCACTCGTCGCCGAGCTCCAGGCCCTCGACAGCTACAAGAGCCAGCTGATCGCCACCGTCTCCCACGAGCTGAAGAGCCCGCTGACCACGGTGGCTGGACATCTCGAGATGCTGGAGTCCGGGACGATCAGCATCGACGAGCAGGCACGTCCCTCACTCGCCGCGATCGGCCGGGCCTCGGACCGCATGTCCCGGGTGATCGAGGACCTCCTCCTGCTGCGCAAGGTCGGCGACGCCCACAAGGCGCTGCGTCAGGATGCCGTCGACCTCGCGGAGCTCGTCGCCGACGCGGTCGCCCTCACCGCGCTCGCCGCCGCGGACAAGAGCCTGGTGGTCTCCGTGGGGCGCCCCGAGCGCAGGGTGCTGGCGCGGGGCGAGCGCGAGGAGCTCGACAAGATGGTGCACAACCTGGTCAGCAACGCGGTGAAGTACACCCCCAGTGGTCGACGGGTCGAGATCCTCCTCGAGACGGTCGGGGAGCAGGCCGTCCTGATCGTCCGCGACGAGGGCCTCGGCATCTCCGAGGAGGACCAGGCCCAGCTGTTCACGGAGTTCTTCCGCTCGAGCAACCCCGTCGCCGTGGCACTCCCCGGAACCGGACTCGGGCTCGCCATCGTGCAACGCATCGTGGAGCGCCACGGAGGGCACATCGAGGTCGACTCGGCCCTGGGACAGGGCAGCACCTTCACGGTGCGGCTCCCCTCGCCGTTCGACGTCGCCGACGACGGCGCACTCGCACGCCGCCATGGCCTGACTCCTACTCAGGTGGCCCCAGGGCGAAACGGACCCGCCGGGTGGCCGGTTCCGCCTCGGTCAGCGTCACCGTCACCTCCGCGCCCACCGGCAGTGGTTCCTGTGACCTCACGCTCGCCTCGACGGCCGGTTCCCGGATCATCACGTCGCCCTTGCGCTGGTCGTCGCTGTCCGCCTCGGTGACGACGCCCTCGAAGGTCTCGCCGACCCGGTCCTTGAGCGTCTCGGCCTCGACGAGGTTGAGCACGGCGTTCTCGTAGGCGCGCGCCCGGTGACTCGACGAGCGCATGATCTCGGGCAGCTCCGGGAGGCGCTCCAGCACCCAGTCGGGCACGGACTCCCCGGCGCAGAGCGCCACACACACCTCGAGGCCGTAGCGGTCCACGAGGCGTCGCAGCGGCGCCGTGACATGGGCGTACGACGACGCCAGCGCCGCGTGCTCGGCCTGCTCCGGCAGCGTGCCCTCGAAGGCGGCGTACCCGGCCCCGCGCAGGAGGGACGTGCTCGCCACCACCATCGCCGCGTGCGCCGGCCGTGCGGGGTCGAGGGCTCGGATGAAGTCGGCATGTCCCTGGCCGCCGGGCCAGTCGATCCCCAGCGCACGCGCCGTGCGTCGAAGCCGGGTCACTGCGAAGTCCGGGGCCGGAGGCAGCGTCCGCAGGATGCCGACGCGACCCTCGATCATGATCGAGGCGGCGGCGAACCCGGTGAGCAGCGAGATCTGCGCGTTCCAGGCCTCGACCGGGAGCATGTCGCGGTACTCCAGCCGCCAGCGCCCGTCCTCGATGTCGATCTCCTGGGACGGCATCGGCAACGAGATCCCGCCGCGCTCGGCCTCCTGGGCGATCCGCAGCTTCCCCACGGTCTCCAGCAGCGCCAGCGTGGAGCCGGCCGGAGCGCGGTTGAGCTCACGCTGCACGTCCTCGTAGTCCAGCTTGTGTCGCGACCTCACCACGGCGCGCACGACGTCGGCACCGGTGAGGGCACCGGCCGCGTCGAGACGCAGCGTCCACACGAAAGCCGGACGGTCCTCCCCCGCCAGCAACGAGGCAGCACCCTCACTGAGCACCTTGGGGTGCAGGGGGATCTTGGTGTCCGCACCGTAGAGGGACTCGCCCCGGCGGTGCGCCTCCTCGTCCACCGCGTCCCCGGCAGCGACGAACGCCATCGCGTCGGCGATGGCGTAGCGGACGACGTACCCGGCACCGTCCGCCTCGATGTGCATGGCCTGGTCGAGGTCCAGGGCGCCCTCGGGATCGATGGTCAGGAACTCGAGGTGGGTCAGGTCCGCGCGCGTGAGCGTCCTCGGGCCTGCCGCGGCTGACGCGGCAGCCACCTGCTCGACCTCGGGCGGGAAGTCGGCCTCGAGTCCCTGCTCGCGGTGGATCTCGAGGATGTGCTCGCGCAGCGCCTCGCCGCTGGCACCCCTGGTCCGCAACACCCGCACGCTCACTGGCTCCTCCTCGTCGTGGTCTCGGCACCAGCGGCCGACCGCCCTCGCCCACCCTAGGGTGGCGACCTAGGCTGGCGCGGTGCTGATCCTGCTGCCGCCCTCCGAGGGCAAGTCGACCCCGTCGCGCGGCAAGGCGCTCGACCTCGCGGAGCTGAGCTTCCCCGACCTGACCGAGGCGCGTGGACAGGCGCTCACGGCACTGCGTGAGCTCTGCGCCGGCGATCAGGAGCAGGCGATCCGCACCCTCGGTCTCGGACCCACCCAGGCCGATGACGTACGCCGCAACGCGGATCTCCTGACCAGTCCCACCGCTCGCGCCGACACGATCTACACCGGCGTCCTCTACGACGCGCTGGACCTGCCCACGCTCGAGCCGGCCGCACGGCGACGGGCGTCGCGGTCGCTCGCGATCACCTCGTCGCTGTTCGGGCTGGTCCGGCCCGGGGACCGGATCCCGTCCTACCGCCTCGCCGGTGGCGTGAACCTCCCCGGGCTCGGCGTGGTCTCGGCACACTGGCGTGGGGTGCTCGACGCCACCGTCGGCGAGGCGGCCGGACGGGGCCTGGTGGTCGATCTGCGCTCCAGCACCTATGCGGCGTTCTGGCGACCCGGCAAGGACCTCGCCCGGCGGGTGGCGACCGTGCGGGTGCTCCAGCAGGTCGGCGCCGAGCGCAAGGTGGTCAGCCACTTCAACAAGGCGACCAAGGGTCGTCTGGTCCGGGCGCTGCTCACCGACGGTGCCTCCCCGACCACGCCGGGCCGGCTGGCCGACGCCATCACCAGCCTCGGCTGGAAGGTCGAGGCCCACGAGCCCGGCCCGCACGGGCACCAGCTCGACGTCATCGTCGACGAGGTCTGAGCGGTCCGGCGGGTCAGCCCGTCAGAGACGGCTCTCGGCTGCGTCCGCACCACTGAGCCGCTGTGCCGCCCAGACGGGCAGGATCGAGATCACGACGAGCACCACCGCGACCACGTTGACGACCGGCGCCTGGGCGGGCCGGAACAGGTTGTTGAAGATCCAGATCGGCAGCGTCGGCGTGCCCGGACCTGCCGTGAACGTGGTCACCACGATCTCGTCGAAGCTGAGGCCGAAGGCCAGCACCGCCCCCGCGACCAGCGAGGACCGCAGCAGCGGGAAGGTGACCAGGCGCATGGTCTGCCACGGACGCGCACCCAGGTCGGCCGACGCGGCCTCGAGCGAGGCCCCCATCCGGCGCAACCTGGCGCTGACGTTGTTGAACACCACCACGATGCAGAAGGTCGCGTGCCCGACGATGATCGTGAACAGTCCGGGGTTGATCCCGAACACCGGCTGCAGGGCGTTCTGGATCATCGACTGCAGGGCGACGCCGGTCACGATGCCGGGCAGGGCGATCGGCAGGATCACCAGCAGGTTGATCACCCGCTTGCCGAAGAAGTCGAACCGGGTCAGGGCCAGTGCGAGCAGCGCGCCCAGGACGAGGGCGATCGCGGTGGCGCCCAGCCCGGCCTTGACCGACGTCCACAGCGCCTCCCTCGGCCCCTGCGCCTCCATGGCCAGCGACCACCACTTGGTGGTGAACGACGGCGGCGGCCAACCGAAGGTGCGGTCGGCGTTGAAGGAGTTCAGCGTCACCACGCCCAGCGGGACGTAGACGAACGCCAGCACGAGTGCGGCCAGGACCCAGAGCCCGACCCGGGTCGAGACGCTCAGTCTCATCGAGTTCCTCTCGCCGCGACGGTCACAGGTTGTCCAGGGCGCCGGCACGCCCGGCCAGGGTCAGGTAGATGACCATGATCAGCACCGAGGCGGTGCCGATGGCGGCGGCGAACGGCAGGTCCAGGACGATGTTCTGCCGCACCGCGGTGCCGAGCACCTGCAGCTTGCCGCCGACGATCTGCACGGCGATGTAGTCCCCCAGGCTCAGCGAGAAGGTGAAGATCGAGCCCGCGATGATCGACGGCTTCAGCGACGGCAGGACGATCCGCCGGAACGTCGTACCTGCCGACCCGCCGAGGTCCGCCGACGCCTCGAGGTGCGCCTCCGGCAACCGCTCGAACCCGGAGTACACCGGCAGGATCATGTAGGGCAGCCACAGGTAGGTCAGCGTGAGCACGACGGCCACGGTGCCGAAGCCGGGCGTGCCCCCGAAGACCGAGTCGACCACGCCTTGGGGTTGCAGCATCGCCCGCCAGGCGTAGGCCTTGACCAGGTAGGAGGCCCACAACGGCACCAGGACGGCAGCCAGCAGGATCCCGCGCCACCGCCGCGGCACCACCCGCGCCATGAAGAACGCGAACGGCACCGCGACGACCACGCAGAGCACCGTCACCAGTGCGGCGATGACCAGGGTGCGGCCGATGATCCGGACGTAGGTGGCCGAGAACAGCTGGGTGAAGTTCTCGGTCGTGAACGTCGCCACCACCTTGTTCGTGAACGGGTCGGTGGCCAGGAACGCCGTGGCGAAGATCGCCGCCAGCGCACCCAGGTAGGCGACGACCAGCCAGGTCATCGGCGCTGCCAGGAGCGCGTACGGCGTCCTCCGCTGGTTCATGGCGTCCCCGAGCCGAGGCGACTCAGCCCCGGACCTCCGACCAGCGCTTCGTCCAGGTCGCGTAGTCAGTGCACTTCACGTCCGTGCGACCGTCGAGGCACGTCTCGATCGGGGTGTTCCAGTACCAGACCTGGGAGAAGTAGTCCTCGTCCTCGGCGTGGAACGTCGCGCAGTGGTCCGGGTCGGAGGTCTCCTTGCAGGCCAGGCGGTTGCCCGGCGCCTCCCCGAAGTACTCCGCGATCGCCGCGTTCGTCTTGGGTGAGACCAGGTGGTCGATCAGCTTGTAGGCACAGGTCTTGTGCTTGCTCTTGGCGCCCACCATCCAGGTGTCGGACCAGCCGGTGGCACCTTCCTTCGGCAGCACCACCTCGACCGGGGCCTTCTCCCCCTGGGCGACGTTGGCGATCACCTGCCAGGTCGTGCCGACCACCGAGGAGCCGTTCTTGAACGCCTGGACCTCCTTGAGGTAGTCCGCCCAGTACTCGCCCACGTGCTCGCCCTGCTGCTTGAGCAGCTCGATCGCGGCATCGAGCTGCTTCTCGTCGAGGGCGTAGGGGTCCTTGATCCCGAGGTCGGGCTGCGTCGCCATCAGGTAGACCGCCGCGTCGGCGATGTAGATCGGCGAGTCGTAGGCGGTCACCTTGCCCGTGAACTGCGAAGCCTCGTCGAACACCGCCGACCACGAGTCGGGCGCGGGCTTCACCTGGTCGGTGCGGTACATCAGCAGGTTGGCACCGCGGCCGTGCGGAGCGCCGTACATCTGACCCTCCACCGAGTTCCACTTCTGGTCCTTGAGGCTGTCGAAGATGTCGCCGTAGTTGCTGATCAGGTCGGTGTTCATCGGCTCCACGTCACCGGCGGCGATCATCCGCAGGGTGGCGTCTCCCGAGGCCGAGACGACGTCGTACTGCCCGGTGCGCATCAGCTGCACCGCCTCGTCGGAGGTGCCGAACGTCTTGATGGTGACCTGGCAGCCGGACTCGCTCTCGAAGTCGGAGACCCAGTCGACCGCGGGGTCGTTGCTGCCGTCCTCGACGTAGCCGGGCCAGGCGAGCACCGTGACCTCACCCTCCGGGTCGCCGAGCTTCTCCAGCGGCTTGAGGTCCGGTACGGCGAAACCGCCCGGCCCCTTCTTGGTCGTGCCGTCGTCGGATCCACACCCCGCCAGGGTGAGGGCCGCGCAGACGAGTGCTGCGCCGAGCTTGGTGGTCGTCCTCACGTGGAGCTCCTTAGTGCCGTTGATGATGGGTCGGTGCCGTGCTGCTGCTCGGAGGACCGGTCCCGGTCGTCCGGGATCTCGATGAGGTGCTCGGGGTGCCACTGCAGGGCGACCGCCTGTCCTCGGTGGAACTGCTCGTGCGTGGCGCTGTGGCCGTTCTCCTCCAGGGCGATCAGCCGGCCGCCTCCGTCGAGGTCGACGACGAACCGCGTCACCGCGCCGGCGTAGACGACCTCGGAGACCGTGCCGGCGGCGGACGCGACGCCGTCGGAGGTCTCGGCGTCGACCGCGACGACGCTCAGCTTCTCTGGCCGGACCCCGAAGGTGCCCCGACGACCGGCGACGCGCTCGGCGTGCTCGCCGCGCAGGAGGTTGGAGGTGCCGACGAAGCCCGCAACGAAGGAGTTGGCCGGCTGCTCGTAGATCTCCCGAGCCGTGCCCACCTGCTCGATCCGCCCGTCGTTGAAGACGGCTATCCGGTCGCTGAGCGTGAGCGCCTCGTCCTGGTCGTGGGTGACGAACAGGAAGGTGATGCCGACGTCGCGCTGGATCTGCTTCAGCTCCACCTGCATCTGCTCGCGCAGCTTCAGGTCGAGGGCACCGAGCGGCTCGTCGAGCAGGAGCACCTTCGGCTGGTTGACCAGGGCACGGGCGAGCGCCACGCGTTGCCGCTGGCCGCCGGAGAGCTGGGTCGGGCGGCGGTCACCCAGCGATGCCAGCTGCACCTGCTCGAGGGCCTCGGTCGCCCGCTGACGCCGTTCGGTCCGGCCGACCTTCTTGACCAGCAGGCCGTACTCGACGTTCTGTTGGATGCTCATGTGCGGGAAGAGTGCGTAGTCCTGGAAGACGGTGTTCACGTTGCGTTCGTACGGCGCCTTGTCGGTCACGTCGTCGCCAGCGAGCTCGACCGAGCCCGAGGTGGGTCGCTCGAAGCCCGCGATCATCCGGAGCACGGTCGTCTTGCCCGACCCGGAAGGCCCCAGCATCGAGAAGAACTCACCCGCGTGCACCGTCAGGTCGACGTCGTCGACCGCCACCACCGGCGGACGCCCGTGGAACTCCTTGCGCAGGCTTCTCAGCCTGATCGCCGGTGTCCCCGAGGACGAGCCGGAGGTCGTTGACGAGGACATGTGCCTCCTTGACGGCAACCCTGGATGCTTGTCCTTAAACGTATGGCCCCATATGTTTGAAGGGCAACCCCCATCAAAGGTCATTTTTCTCGGCACCAGCACGCCGGATGCCAGGCGCCGGTCACTCGAGAGCGGAGGCGCACGTGGCTGACCTCTCCATGGGTCTCGGCACCTACGCAGCGGTCTTCGCGCCGCTCGAGACGGCCGGGCGCGCCGAGGCCATCACCCGACGTCTCGGCGATGCGATCAGCCTCGGTGTCCTCCCCGACGGCTTGCTGCTGCCCTCGGAGGCAGAGCTCGCCGACCAGCTCGGCGTCGCTCACGTCACCGTCCGTGAGGCCCTGCGCGCGCTGCGCCGCAACGGCCTGGTGCGCACCCGGCGAGGCCGCACGGGTGGCTCGTTCGTGCGCTCCCCCACCGACGGTGGCCGCGCGGCACTGCTCGAGCGCCTGCGCGAGCTCGGGCAGGGCGACCTGCGGGACATCGGCGACCACTACGCGTCCGTCGGAGGAGCCTGCGCCGCGCTGGCGTCCCAGCGTGCCGACGACGCCGACGTCACCCGGTTGACCAGGGTGGCACCCACCGTCGGCCTGGGGCGGGTGTCCAGCGAGTGGTTGCGCGCCGAGGGGGCCTTCCACCTCGAGCTGGCCGTGGCCGCCCAGTCCGCCCGGCTCGTGCGCGTGGAGATCACGCTGCAGGCCGAGGTCGGTCCCCTGCTCTGGTTGGCGCACGCGCACGCCGGCGGCGGCGAGGACGCGGCCCTGGCCCACGCGCACATCACCCGTGCGGTCGCGGACGGCGACGCGCGCAACGCACGCGCACACCTGGAGGATCATGTCCACCAGCTGGTGCAGACGCTGCGTCCGCTGCACAACGAGGCAAGGAGGTCGCGATGAGCGACGCCGTCGAGGTGCTGGCCGCTGCCGTCACCGCGCTGTGCCAGGAACGCTTCGCGGAGGTGGACAGCATCGCCGCCCTGACCATCGACACGCTCGGCGGCCCCGACGCCCGCAGGGCCGACCTCGCCATCGAGCCACGGTGCCGAGAGCTCCTGGCGACCACCGTGCCTCCCCTGGCCGGCGCCGGGATCGTGGTGGCTCCGAACGTCCTCGCCAGCGACCCCTACTTGCTCGAGTGGTGGCTGCCCGGCCCGGAGGACGGCAGCGAGCCCACCCGGCTCTCGGCCGACCTGAACCCGGCGTCGGTGACCTTCCGCGACTACACCACGCTCGCCTGGTTCGCCGAGCCGCAGGAGACCCGCCAGCCGACCATCACCGGGCCCTACGTCGACTACCTGTGCACCGACCAGTACTCACTGACCTTCACCACGCCCATGTTCGACGGTGACCGGTTCCTCGGGGTGGCGGGAGTCGACGTGCTGGCGCGCTGGTTCGAGCAGCACCTGTTCTCGGTCCTGGACGCCGCCGGATGCCTGGACGAGGGTGCCGTCGTCGTGAACCGCACGGGTCGAGTGGTTGCCTGCTCGAGCGGTGACTGGGTCACCGGTGACCTGATCCGCGCGTTCGCCGGCGACCCCGGTGCCGGCTGGCAGGTCACCGTCTGCCCGGGCACCCCGTTCGTGGTGGCCCGACGCCGGCCCTAGACCCGATGCTCCGCGGCTCGGGGCCTCGGACTATCCGAAGATCTCGGTGGGTCGGGCGTTGAAGAGGCGCAGGTTGGCCATCGGGACGTCGCCCATCGGCCCGCCCTGGAAGTAGGAGATGACCGTCACCGAGGCGGGAGCGAGCTCCATCCGGTAGACCGACTCCAGCGGGGCACCGAGAGCATCGGCCACCAGCGTCTTGATCGGGGTGACGTGGCTGACCGCGACGACGGTCCTGCCGGCGTACGTCGTGACGAGGCGGTCACGCCCCTCGAGCACGCGCTTCTCCACGGCCCGGAACGACTCCCCGCCGTGCGGGGCCGACTCGAGGTCGCCGAGCCACGACGAGATCTCATCGGGCCACTGCTCATGGACCTGGACGAAGCTCATCCCGTCCCAGGTGCCGAACTCCATCTCGGCGATGCCGTGCTCCTCCTCGATGTCGAGATCGAGGAAGCCGGCCAGGATCTCCGCGGTCTCGCGGGTGCGACGCACCGGTGAGCAGACCAGCGCGTCGAAGGTGCCGGCCAGCGGAGCCAGCCACTCGCCGGTCGCGCGGGCCTGTTCACGACCCTCGTCGTTGAGGGGCGGGTTGCTGCTGCCCAGACCGCCCGAGAACAGCTTCTCGACCGTGTGGTCGGTGACGCCGTGCCGGACCAGGACCAGCGTGGTCGGCTTGCCGCGGTGCGGTCCCCAGCCGCGCGCCGGGCCGGCGGACGATGCCGGGGCGTCGACGGCGGGGGTCGGTGCACCCGTTGCGGCAGCATCCGTGCCCGCCGCGAGGTCATGTGGCCCGTCGGCGTCGCGCAGCCCGTCGAGCGCTTCGTTGGCCAGCCGGTCGGCGTGTGCGTTCTCCTCGCGCGGCACCCACGTGAACGTGGTCCCCGGTGGCGCGAGCGAGGTCGCCCGCCCAGCGAGCTCCTTCATGGCCGGGTGCTTGATCTTCCAGCTGCCGCGCATCTGCTCGACCACGAGCCGGGAGTCCAGCCGCGCCTCGACGTCGGCACCGGGCGCATGCTCGGCCGCGAGCTCGAGGCCGGCGATCAGGCCGTGGTACTCGGCGACGTTGTTGGTGGCCTCGCCGATCGTGGCGCCGCGCTCGGCGATGACCTCACCGGTCTGCGCATCCTTCAGGACGGCCCCGTAGGCCGCGCGCCCCGGGTTGCCCCGGGAACCGCCGTCGGCCTCGATGATCACCGACCGGGGGGCTCCAGCCCCGGCCGAGGTCACAGACCCGTCTCCCCCGTGCGCACCAGGATCCGGTTGCACTCCTCGCAGCGCACGACCTCGTCGGTCGGCTTCTTCGCGATGATCGACAGGTCGGAGGCGTTCAGCGTGAGCCGGCAGCCCCCGCACTCGCGGCGGCGCAGCGCTGCCGCGCCTACTCCGCCCATGTGCGCGCGCAGCTTCTCGTAGAGCGCCATCAGGTCGTCAGGCATCCCGCTCGCGGTGGTGATCCGCTCGGACTTCTGGTCGGCCAGCTCGGACTGGAGCTCGCTGGCCTTCTTCTCGAACGCGTGCCGCAGCTCGGTGCTCTCGGCGTCCATCGCGACCAGCTCGGCGCTCTTCTCGTCGAGCTGGCTCTGGGTGGTCTCGAGTCGCTCCATCACCTCGATCTCGACGTCCTCGAGGTCGCTGATCCGCCGGTCGAGCGAACCGAGCTCACCGAGCATCCGCTCCAGTGCCTTGGGGTCGGAGATCTTCCCGCCGTCGACCATGGCCTGGTCACGCACGCGACGTGCCTTGACCTGCTCCACGTCCGCGTCGGCGCGCTTCTGCTCCGCGGTCAGGTCGTCGACGGCGATCTTGAGGTCGCGCACGGCGTTGGCCAGGGCGGTACGCCGGGCCGCGAGCTCGCGCAGGCGCTCGGCTTCCGGAATCGTGGTCAGCTGGTGGGTCAGGGCGTCGATCCGGGAGTCGAGCTCCTGGACGTCGAGCAGCTTCAGCTGGACGAACGGGTCGGCTTTCAGAGCATTCTCCTGGTGTGGTTGGTGATCCCTGCGGCCCGGAAGGTCCACGGATCGGTGTTGGCGGCGCTCACGCGCACGTCCACCGTATCTCCCAGCGCGTCCGCCAGCCGACGCCGGAGCACCGGCAGCCAGGTGGACTCCGCCGCCCAGTGGGCCACGTCGACGAGCGCCGGGCCACCGTGCTCGCGCAGCTCCGATGCCGGATGGTGCCGCAGGTCGGAGGTCAGGTAGACGTCCACGCCCGCTCGGCGGGCCCGGTCGAGCAGGAAGTCACCCGCCCCGCCGCACAGGCCGACCGTCTCGACCACCTCGTCCGGGGCACCGGCGACGCGCACCCCGTGGGCGGTCTCCGGGAGCACCGCGGCGACGTGGTCCGCGAACTCTTCGAGCGTCAGGGGCTGCGCCAGCCTGCCGATCCGGCCGGAGCCGCGCTGCGGGTCGCTCAGGACGGCCATCTCGAGCACGTCGAAGGCGGGCTCCTCGTAGGGGTGTGCCGCCAGCATCGCTGCCAGCGCCGCCTCTCTCAGCGGGCGGGGGCAGACGGTCTCGATGCGCACCTCCTCGACGACCTCGGCCCGACCGACCTCGCCGACGACCGGTGCCGCTCCCGAGAGCGGCCGGAAGCGGCCCTCGCCGGCGGAGGTGAACGTGCAGCCGTCGTAGTCGCCGATCGCGCCGGCGCCGGCCGTCGCCAGAGCTGCGCGCACCTTCTCGGCCGCGTCGACGGGTGCGAACACCACGATCTTGTCCAGGGCCGGCGCGGCGTCGGCCTCGAGCGGGCGCAGGTCCTGGAGCCCGAGGGCCAGCGCCAGCGACTCGGAGACGCCACCGACCGGGGAGTCCGCGTTGGTGTGGGCGGTGAACAACCCGCAGCCGGCGCTCAGCAACCGGTGCACGACCCGACCCTTGGGATCGGTCGGAGCGAACCCGTGCACCCCCTTGAGGAACAGCGGGTGGTGACACACGACCAGCTGCGCCCCGAACGCCACCGCCTCCTCGGCGACGGCGGTCACCGGGTCGACGGCCAGCAGGATCCGGCGTACGTCCGAGTCGGGGTCGCCGCACACCAGCCCGACGGCGTCCCAGTCGTCGGCGTGCTGCGGCGGGAACCACTCGTCGAGGAGTGCAGTGACGTCACCCAGGGTCGGCATGGGGCGAGGCTAGTTCACCTGACGCTCGCGGCCCTCCCAGTACTCCTGGCGCAGCTTGAACTTCTGCAGCTTGCCGGTCGCGGTGCGGGCCAGCTCGTCGCGGAACTCCACCGACGACGGCGCCTTGTAGCGCGCCACCTTGGACTTGCAGTAGTCGATCAGCTCCTGCTCGGTGAGGTCGGACCCCTCGGTCTTCACCACCAGAGCCTTGATCGTCTCCCCCCACTTCTCATCGGGTACGCCGATCACGGCGACCTCGGCGACGTCGGGGTGGGAGAAGATCACGTCCTCGACCTCGATCGAGGAGACGTTCTCGCCGCCGGTGATGATCACGTCCTTCTTGCGGTCCTGGATCGTCAGGTAGCCGTCGTCGCCGATCGCGCCGCCGTCACCGGTGTGGAACCACCCGTCACGCAGAGCTGCCTCGGACTCCTCCGGCTGCTCCCAGTACCCCTCCAGCACCACGTTGGAGCGGGCCAGGACCTCGCCGTCCTCGGCGATCTTCAGGGTCACCCCGATCGCCGGCTGGCCGGCACGGGTGAGGCGGGTGGCCCGCTCCTCGGGGTCGAGATCGTCCCACTCGGCTCGGGTGCGGTTCACGGTCAGCACCGGCGAGGTCTCGGTCAGGCCATAGATCTGCATGAACTCCCACCCGAGCTCCTCCTCGACCCGGGCCACGGTCTTGGTGGGCGGCGGGGCGCCGGCCACGATGATCCGCACCCGGTCCCGACCCGGGATCTCGCCCTCCCATGACTCGGCGGCCTCGAGCACCGCGGCCACGACGGCGGGTGCGGCGCACATCACGGTGACTCCGTGCTTCTCGACCCGACGCAGGATCTCGGCTCCGTCGATCTTGCGGATCACCACCTGCTCGACCCCCATGCCCGTCATCGCGAACGGCATCCCCCACCCGTTGGCGTGGAACATCGGCAGCGTGTGCAGGTAGACGTCGCGATCGGTGACCCCGGCGTGCAGCGCGAAGGTGACCGCGTTGGTCCAGATGTTGCGATGGGTGATCTGCACTCCCTTGGGGCGTGCGGTCGTGCCGGAGGTGTAGTTGATCGTCGCGGTCGCGTTCTCCTCGTGCTCCCACGGCTCGGGCGCGGTTCCCTCGAGGTACATGTCCTCGTCGTCGCCGATCACGAACTTGTGCTCGCACTCGACCCCCTTGAGCGTGTCCTCCAGCTCCGGGTCGACGTAGAGCACCCGTGCCCCGGAGTGCTCCACGATGTAGCCGACCTCCTCGGCGGAGAGGCGGAAGTTGATCGGCACCAGGACCCGGCCGTGGCCGGCGACCCCGAAGAACGCGGTGAACAGCCGCGCGCTGTTGTGCGACACGTAGGCCACCCGGTCCCCGAACCCGACCCCCAGCGCGTCGAGCCTCGCTGCCTGTGCTGCGGCGAGCTCCCCCACCCGCGCGTAGCTGAGCTCGCCCAGGGAGGGCGCCGGCTGCTCGGGCTCGTCGACGATCCCGATGCGCTCGGCGTACACCGCCAGCGCTCGGTCGAGGAAGTCGGACGCGCTGAACGGAACGATCACGGCAGGGGCCTCTCTTCGCGGGACGGACAGGGCCAACATAGCGAGCAGGACCAGTCCGGGCGAGACTCGCCAGACTCGTATATGGCACCTATGTCCGTGGTGCCCGAAGCAGTGGTCGGGGAGAATCGGACAGTGAATCGAGCACCGGAGCGATCTCCGGGGGCTGCCACGCGCGGCGCCCAGGATCGACGCCTGCGCACCTTCTTCGACAGCGTGCCGGGCCTGGCCTCGTGCTGGGACCGCGACCTGCACCTCGTCGTCGCGAACGAGGCCTACCGGACGTGGTTCGGGCTGGACCCGGACGAGATCGTGGGACTGCACATGAAGGAGGTGCTCACGTCCGAGGACTACGACCGGGTCCTGCCGTTCGTGGAGCTGGCCCTCGGCGGCGAGCCCCAGGAGTTCCTGCGCCCGGTGGTCGACAGGCACGGCATCACCCGGCACACGCAGGTCTCCTACGTGCCGGACGTGGCCGACGGGGAGGTCCAGGGCCTGTTCGTCCTGGTCACCGACATCACCTCGCGGGTGGAGTCGCAGCAGCTGCTGGAGGAGGCGCAGGAGCTGGCCGATCTCGGCAGCTGGCACCTCGACCCGGCCACCCGGGAGATCACCTGGTCGCTGCAGATGTACCACATCACGGGGACGCACCCGGACTCGTTCACCCCGACCTACGAACGGCTCACCCAGATGGTGCACCCGCAGGACCGTGAGCGGCTCCTCAGCACGGCGGAGCGTGCGATGGCGGTCGGCGACGGCTACGACACCGACTACCGACTGGTGCGTCCGGACGGACAGGTACGCGAGGTGCACAGCCGCGTGCGCGCCGACCGGGCCGCCGACGGGTCGGTGGTCAGGCTGAACGGCATCATGCAGGACGTCACCGCGACGAACCGGCTGGCTCGACAGATGACCGAGGTCAACGAACGGCTCCACCGCGTCAACGAGATCAACGCAGACGTCCTCGCCATGGTCGGCCACGACGTCCGCCAGCCGGTTGGCCTGATCGCCGGCCACCTCGAGCTGTTGCTGGACACCTGGTCCGAGAGCAGCGACGAGCAGCGCGTGCAGCACCTGACCGCGGCGCAGGCAGCTGCCTCACGAATGACCATCCTGATCGACGACATCCTCACGATGGCCAACCTCGACAACGGCACCATCACCCGGCGTCCGGAGCCCACTCCCGTGGCGGAGGTCGTGCGGGACGTCCTCGCTGGAGTGCACGGCGGCGAGGTGGTCGACGTGGAGATCCACGGGGCGCCGGTCGCGCACACGGACCCGTTCCACCTGCGCCAGATCGTCACCAACCTGGTCAGCAACGCGATCCGCTACGGCGTGGCGCCGGTCGTGGTGAGCAGCGGGGAGAGCGACGGCCGGGTCTGGCTCGACGTCGTGGACCACGGGCAGGGCGTGCCGGAGGAGTTCGTGCCCCGGATGTTCGAACGGTTCTCCCGCGCCGAGGCAGATGTGCCAGCACGCACGTCGGGGACGGGCTTCGGGCTCTACATCGCCCGGAGGCTCGTCGAGGCCAACCTCGGCGAGGTCAGCTACCGGCCGAACGAACCCCGAGGCGCACGGTTCAGCGTCTCGCTTCCGACCGCCTAGCGGACCTCTGCCAGGAGCGGTTGGTGGGCGCAGCAGGGATCGAACCTGCGACCACCTCGTTGTAAGCGAGGTGCTCTACCGCTGAGCTATGCGCCCGTGAGCCGCCGAGCCCGGGTCGGAGCCGGCCGGGCGATCACGCCGGCACAGACTACGGGAGCGGGGCGGTGAGGCCCAACCTGCTCCGGACACAGAAAGGTCGCGCCGCTGGCGTCTCGGGTCACCAGCGGCGCGACATCTGTAGTCTCTCGGAGATCCGGCGCAGATCCAAGTCTTCGGGCCCAATATGAGCCCAATGAACTAGAAAGACGCCGCCAGCGCGGTCGCGTGCTCGTCCAGGTCCCTCGGCTCACCGCTGGCGTTGTGGGTGACCCAGCTGACCAGGCCCGCCTTGTCGATCACGAACGAGGACCTGTCCGGCGCCCCCGTCGCCTCGTTGAACACGCCGTAGGCCAGCGTCGTCTGCCCGTGTGGCCAGTAGTCACTGAGCAGCGGGAAGAAGATGCCGTCGCGGTCCGCCACGGCTCGCTGGGTGTACATCGGGTCGCAGCTCAGAGCCATCAGCGTGCTGTCGTCGGTCTCGAAGTCCCCGAGCCGGTCACGCAGTCCGTTCAGCTCACCGGTGCAGATCCCGCTGAACGCGAACGGGTAGAACACCAGCAGCACCGACTTGGTGCCGGCGTACGTCGAGAGGCTGATCTTCTGGCCGTGCTGGTCCCTGAGGGTGAAGTCGGGTGCCGGGTCGCCGATCGCCAGAGTCATGCGGCCATCGTGCCAGCCGGCCTCGGCCACCCGGGCAACGGCTCCCGTGGCTCAGGCGCCACCGGTCGATGAGCCCTCGTCGTCGTACTCCTTGAGCTCCTTCTTGAGGACCTTGCCGGTGGCGTTGCGCGGCAGCTCGTCGAGGAAGACGATCTCGCGGGGCACCTTGTAGCGCGCCAGGTTGTCCTTCACGTAGGCCTTCAGCGTGTCCTCGTCGACGTCGCCGTCGCGGACCACGAACGCGCGCAGCCGCTTGCCGAAGTCCTCGTCGTCCACGCCGAGGGCGGCCACGTCCTGCACGTTCTCGTGCCGGGACAGGCAGTCCTCGACCTCCTTGGGGAAGACGTTCTCGCCGCCGGAGACGATCATCTCGTCGTCACGGCCCTCGACGAACAGCCGGCCGTGCTCGTCGAGCCGCCCGACGTCACCGCTCGACATCAGCCCCTCGATCATCTCCTTGCCCCGGCCGTCGGCCCCGTTGCCCTCGTCGCCGGTGTAGCCGCCGAACAGCATGGTGTTGCCGACGAAGATGCGCCCGGAGGTCCCCACCGAGACCTCCTGGTCCTTCTCGTCGAAGATCCGCACCACGGTGTTGTACGGCGGACGGCCGGCCGTCCCGGGGGCTGCGCGCATGTCCTCGGGCTGAGCGATCGTCGCCCACGCCACCTCGGTCGAGCCGTAGGTGTTGTAGAGGTTGTCGCCGAACGCGTCCATCCACTCGGTGGCGAGGTCGCCGGGCAGGGCCGAGCCCGAAGCCGCCACGATCCTGAGCCCGGAGAAGTCCCCGGCGCGGTCGTCCTCGGGGAGCTTCATGATCCGCTGCATCATGATCGGGATGACGATCAGCGCGTCGCACTCGTGCTGCTGCACGGTCTCGAGGCAGTCGGCGGGGTCGAACTTGCGCCGGAGGACGATCTTGGACCCGAGCAGCATCGCCAGGTTGAGGTGGGCCCAGCCCCAGGTGTGGAACAAGGGGGCGGCGATGTAGGTGGTGCCGCCGGTCTTGAACGGCATCTTCGACAGCAGCGCCACGGCGCCGTCGAGACCCGCCTCGCCCCGCGGTGCGCCCTTGGGCGTGCCGGTGGTGCCGGAGGTGAGGATGACCGGCCGGGTGGTGTGGCCGGGTGGGCGCAGCCGGCTCCGGGACCCGTTCTCGATGAGGTCCTCCACCAGGGGGAGGTCACCGGGCTCGCCGTCGTGCCAGGCCAGCACCCGCGCCACCTCGATCCCCGACTTGTCCACCATCGAGGTGAACTCCTCGTCGTAGACGATCGCCGCCGGCTTCTCGCGCTGGCAGACCTCTCCCAGCTGGGGCGCCGAGAAGGCGGTGTTCAGGTAGAGGATGTCCGCGCCGAGCTTGGAGAGCGCCGTCGAGACGTCGAGGAAGTAGCGATGGTTGCGGCACAGGACCGCGACGCTGTCGCCCTCGCTCACCCCGAGGCCCCTCAGGCCGTGGGCGAGCCGCGTCGAGCGCTCGTCGACCTCCCTCCAGGTGAGCTCCCCCAGCTCGTCGACGAGGCCGACCTCGTCACCGGAGCGGACGGCGAGGGCACCGATGCCTCCTGCGAAGCCGATGCCCCACCGGAGGACGGTCTTGCCGATGCCGGCGAGCGTCAACGGCCCGTAGGGACGCAGCACCCCCGAGGTGGCCATCACCTTGACCATGCGGGCCTGGCGGAGAGCCTGCTGCTGCAGCTGCTGGATCATGCGGGTGGTGCCTCCTGTGCGGTGGGTCAGAGCGTCTTCGGCGCCACGAGACGTGTCGCCGTCCACTCCTTGCCCACTGCAACGGTCGTGGTCGTGGAAAGTCCCGCAATCGGTGCGGCCTCGGCGACATCCGAGGCATCCACGGCTCCGGGCCGGCCCACCTTGGGGGTGAGCAGCCAGATGGCGCCACCCCGGACCAGGTCGGTCAGGGAGTCCACGAGCGCGTCCACCAGGTCACCGTCGTCGTCGCGCCACCACAGGAGCACCACGTCGACCACGTCACCGTGGTCACCGTCGACGAGGTCGGAGTCGATGGCCTCCTCGATCGCCACCCGGATCGAGTCGTCGACGTCCTCGTCCCAGCCGAGCTCCTGCACGACAGTGCCGGGCTTCAGCCCCAGCCTTTCACCCAGCTGGACGTCCGCGCGGTCTGCGCTCGGGCTCACCTGTTGCCTCCACTCACGTTGTTGAACTCATGCGTCCCCCGTGCTGACCACGTGGTTCCGGTGCCCGTAGTCCACTAGACCTCCGAGTTCGGCGCAACCCCGGGGTACCCCGAAGCCGGCCCGAGACCGTCGAGCGGTCCCGGAAGGTGGCGCGGCTGACTGCGGCAGACGCTAGCGTCCCGGCATGCCTTCCACCTCGGAACTCCCCGATCCGGTGCGCCAGATCTGTGCCGAGTGGCTCTCGACGATCGACACACTGGCCCCCGGACTGGTGACCGGGCTCTGGCTCCGAGGCGGTCTCGGCTTCGGCGAGTGGGTCCCCGGCCAGAGCGACGTGGACTTCGTCGCCGCACTGGCGCGACGCCCACGGGCGTCGGACCTCGCGGCGCTCCGGTCGAGCCACGAACGGATCGGCCGCGCGCACCCGTCCATCCCCTTCGACGGGATGCACCTGCTGGTGGAGGACCTCACCCGTGACCCGGAGCTGTGCCCGGACGTGCCCTGCGTGATCCACGGGCTCTTCGAGGACGAGGCCCGTGAGGACCTCAACCCGGTCGCCTGGCAGGAGCTGGCACAGGGTCGTGGCTCGGTGCGCGGCCCCGGTGCGGAGACGCTCGGCGTGTGGACCGAGCCCGAGCGGCTGCTGGCGTTCACCCGCGAGAACCTGTCGACCTACTGGGGCGACACGGCCGATGCCCTTCGCGCGATGCCGCGCGAGGCCCAGGACCCGGCCACCTGCTCCTGGTGCGTGCTCGGCGTCGCCAGGTTGCATCACCTGATCCGGACCGGCGACCTGACCACCAAGTCCGGCGCCGGCCAGTGGGCGCTCTCCCACTACCCGGAGCACTTCCACCGGGTGGTCCGCGAGGCCGTCCGCGTGCGCTCCGGCGGCCCCGACGAGTACGCCGAGGAGCCCGCCCAGCGAGGTCTCGACACCGCCGCCTTCGTCGCTCACGCGGTCGCCGCTGGAACTGGTACCGGTGGGTAGATTTTCTCCGTCCGGCAGAAGTGACACGATGAACTGGTGAGCGACACCGAAGACACCACGCAGAAGCCCCCGGCGGCCCCCCGCGCGTCCGTCATCCACGAAGGACTGCCGACCCAGCTCCCGGACATCGACCCCGAGGAGACCGAGGACTGGCTCGCGTCGTTCGATGCCCTCGTGGGCGACCGAGGACGCGACCGGGCCCGCTACCTGATGCTCCGCCTGCTCGAGCGAGCGCGCGAGAAGCAGATCGGCGTACCCGCGCTGCGCAGCACCGACTACATCAACACGATCCCGCCCGAGCGCGAGCCGTGGTTCCCCGGCGACGAGGACGTCGAGCGCCGCATCCGGGCCTTCATCCGCTGGAACGCGGCGGTGATGGTCTCCGACGCGAACCGCCCCGGGCTCGAGGTGGGCGGCCACATCGCCACCTACCAGTCGGCAGCCAGCCTCTACGAGGTCGGCTTCAACCACTTCTTCCGCGGCAAGGACTTCGAGGGCGGCGGCGACCAGATCTACATCCAGGGCCACGGCTCCCCCGGGATCTATGCCCGCGCCTACCTCGAGGGTCGACTCACCGAGGACCAGCTGATGCGCTTCCGCCAGGAGGTGCAGCACGGTGTCGGCAAGGGCCTCCCGTCCTACCCGCACCCCCGGCTGATGCCGGAGTTCTGGGAGTTCCCCACGGTCTCGATGGGGCTCACCGGGATCAACTCGATCTACCAGGCGCGGTTCAACCGCTACCTGCAGAACCGTGGGATCAAGGACACCTCGCAGCAGCGGGTGTGGGCGTTCCTCGGTGACGGCGAGATGGCCGAGCCCGAGTCGCTGGGCGCCATCGGCGTCGCGGCACGCGAGGAGCTCGACAACCTGACCTGGATCATCAACTGCAACCTCCAGCAGCTCGACGGACCCGTCCGCGGCAACGGCAAGATCATCCAGGAGCTGGAGTCCCAGTTCCGCGGCGCCGGCTGGAACGTGGTCAAGGTGATCTGGGGCCGTGAGTGGGACGCGCTGCTCGCCCAGGACGTCGACGGCGTCCTGGTGAACCAGATGAACTCCACCCCCGACGGGGCCTTCCAGACCTACTCGGTCGAGGACGGCGCCTACAACCGCGAGCACTTCTTCGGTCCCGACCCGCGACTGCGCAAGATGGTCGAGCACATGAGCGACCGGCAGATCGAGAAGCTTCCGCGGGGCGGCCACGACTACCGCAAGGTGTACGCCGCCTTCGACGCCGCCACCAAGCACGTCGGGCAGCCGACGGTGATCCTGGCGCACACCGTCAAGGGCTGGACGATCGAGTCCCTCGAGGGCAGGAACGCCACCCACCAGATGAAGAAGCTCAAGAGCGACGACCTGAAGAAGTTCCGCGACCGGCTCTACCTGCCGATGAGCGACCGGGACATCGACGACGCCTACGCCTCCACCGGGACCGCACCCTTCTTCCACCCCGGCAAGGACTCCCCGGAGATCGAGTACATGATGGAGCGCCGCCGCCAGCTCGGTGGCTCGCTGCCCAAGCGCGTGGTGCGGGCCAAGCCGCTCAAGGTCCCCGGTGACGACCTCTACAAGGAGCTCAAGCAGGGCTCCGGCAAGAACAAGATCGCCACCACGATGGCGGTCGTGCGACTGCTCCGCGACTGGATGAAGGACCCCGAGATCGGCCAGCGGATCGTGCCGATCGCGCCCGACGAGTACCGCACCTTCGGCATGGACTCGATGTTCCCGAGCGCCAAGGTCTACAACCCGGCCGGCCAGGTCTACGAGTCCGTCGACCGCAAGCTGCTGCTGAAGTGGCGCGAGGCGACCGACGGCCAGATGCTGCACGAGGGCATCTCCGAGGCGGGCGCGATGGCCTCCGCGACGGCCGCCGGGTCGTCGTACTCCACGCACGGCGAAGTGATGATCCCGTTCTACATCTTCTACTCGATGTTCGGGTTCCAGCGCACCGGCGACTCGATCTGGGCGATGGCCGACCAGCTGGCCCGCGGGTTCCTGATCGGCGCCACCGCCGGGCGGACCACGCTGACCGGTGAGGGCCTCCAGCACGCCGACGGCCACTCACCGCTGCTGGCTGCGACCAACCCCGCTGTCGTGCACTACGACCCCGCGTTCGCCCACGAGGTCGCGCACATCATGCAGGACGGGCTGCGCCGGATGTACACCGTCAGCGAGGAGCACCCCGGCGGCGAGGACGTCATCTTCTACCTGACGGTCTACAACGAGCCGATGGTGATGCCCAAGGAGCCCGACGGCATCGACGTCGCTGCCCTCCTCAAGGGCATGTACCACTTCGCCGACGCACCCGAGGTCTCCGGCAACGGTGACGCTCCCCGGATCCAGCTCCTCGCCTCCGGCGTCGGGTTCCCGTGGATCCAGAAGGCCCAGGAGCTGCTCGCCGAGGACTGGGGCGTGGCCGCCGACCTGTGGTCGGTGACGTCCTGGAACGAGCTCGCCCGGGAGGCGATCGAGACCGAGCGTTGGGCCTTGAACCACCCCTCGGACAAGGCGCCCGTCCCGTTCGTGACGAGCACGTTGGCAGAGACCTCCGGCCCGGTGCTGGCGGTGAGCGACTTCATGCGCGCGGTGCCCCTGCAGATCGCCCAGTGGGTGCCGAACGACTACCACGTGCTCGGCACCGACGGGTTCGGCTTCGCCGACACGCGCCCGGCTGCCCGGCGCTTCTTCCAGGTGGACGCGGAGAGCATCGTCGTCGCGGCGTTGCGTGCGCTCGCCGAGCGCGGTGAGGTCAAGACCGAGGTCGTGGCCGAGGCGTTCGCGAAGTACCGCATCGACGACCCGACCGCGGTCGCCGACGTCAAGCAGGAGGGCGGCGACGCGTGACCCAGGCTGCGAGCGGGGCGCTGCTCGCGGCGCTCCGCCGTGGCCGCGTGCCGCTCGCCGTCGGCGTGGTGTGCCTGGTGCTGTCCTGGCCGGTCACCGCCGACCTGGACCCGCTGCTCAAGGGGCTGGGAGCGATCCTGCTCGTCCTCGGCCTGGTGATCGTGGTCGCCACGGCGCGCACGCTCACCGCCGGCGCACAGGAGACCGACTCACGCCTGCGCTGAGCCGGCCCGGTCGTCAGGCGCGGCGGCCGGGCAGCTGTGCGACCGGCGCCATCGGCTGCTCGCCCGCCTGAGCCCGGTTGGAGGGCTCCGTTGGCCCGTTGCGCAGCAGCTGGCGCCAGCGCCCCCGGTGGTACGCCGCCGGCTGGGTGGCCCTGATGAAGGTCTGCACGACCTTCACGAACCGGTCCGGGTGGTCCTTGTGCGGGAAGTGCCCGCTGTTGGTGAGGATCTCGACCACGGCCCCGGGAGCGATCCGCGCGGCGTTCTCGGCGTGGCTCGCCGGGATGACCACGTCGTCGGCACCCCACACCACGAGCATCGGCATCGCCTGGGTGAGGTAGGCCCGGTCGACCATGGTGACGATCTGGCCCTTCATGTCGACCACGGCGCGCACGACGTGCGCGATGGCCGCGCGGGCACGCGGGTCCCGGAACGACTCGTAGATGTCGGCGACCTCCGCGAGGTCACGGGCCGACGGCACTCCCGACCGGGAGAGCGCCCTGAGCCCGGCCTTGCCGAGGTGTCGGACGCCGGGCAACGTGGCGATCCCCATCGCCTGGTGGAAGCCGGGAAGCGTGATCGCCCGGATGAAGGGCGAGACCTCGGGACCGAGCCCACCCGGCGCCACCAGGATCATCCGCTCCGTGCGCTCGGGGAACTGGTAGGCGAACTGCATCGCGATGCCACCGCCGAAGCTGTGCCCGACCACGGTCACCTTGTCGATGTTGAGCACCGTGAGCAGGTCGCGCATCCCGTTGGCGTAGCCACCCACGGAGTAGTCCGCTCGCGGCTTGGCGCTGACGCCGTGACCGAGCAGGTCGGGCGCGATGACCGTGTAGTGCTTGGCGAGGTCCTCGATCACCGGCAGCCAGGTCGTGTGGTCGCAGCCGAGACCGTGCAGCAGCAGCAGCACCGGCCCCTCGCCGGCCTTCACGAACGCGCGCTCGTGCCCATGGATCGTCACGCGCTGCAGCTCGATGGACGTGCCTCGGGCGGGGGGCATGGGCACTCCTGGGGCGTGTTGTGGGCAGCAACTGCACGGAAGTCAACCAGAACTTGTTCCAGTTCGACTATGCCCACGCCGGATGCTGGTCAATCTGGTTCATACGCACCAGTTTCATCAACCCTGATGGGGCTGTTGGGGCCAGGGAAGCCTCCGCGTGAGAGCGAAGGGGATGCCCGGTCCAGCCCGGGACTGGCTAGAGTTCGCCCATGTCCACTCAGTTCGACCGGCCCGCCGCGCGGGGCGCCGACGTGCTCTCCCGGCTCACCGGGATCATCCGGCTCGTCGTGGGCAGAGCCGACCTCGAGGTGCAGCCGGAGCAGACCTTCGTCGACGACCTGAGGATCGACTCGCTGTCGATGGTGGAGATCCTCGTGGGGGCCTCCAGGCACTTCGCGGTCCGGATCGACGACGAGGACGCCAAGGAGTTCGTGCGGGTCCGCGACCTCGTCGCCTATCTCGAAGCCCGGCTGGGCTGACGACGCAGCGGTTCCTGCTCAGACCACCTGGTGCAGCCAGCGGACGGCGACGCCGTCGCCCGCGTGCCGGAACGTCTCCAGCTCGTCGTCCCAGGGCTTGCCGAGCAGCTTGCCGATCTCGAGCTCCAGCGTGGTCTCGCCGAGCGACGCCTTGACCACGGCCGCCTTGAGCCGGTCCTCGGGGATCATGATGTCGCCGTGCAGCCCGGTGACCGCGTGGAAGACGCCCAGGTCCGGGGTCGCGCAGAAGCGGGCACCCTCGGTGCCGCTGGTCGGCTCCTCGGTGACCTCGAAGCGCAGGTGGTTCCACCCGCGCAGGGCCGAGGTGATCGCCGCGGCGCCACCTGGCTCGCCGGTCCAGGAGTACTCCGTGCGGTAGGTACCGCTCTGGGCAGGCTGCGGCGTCCACTCGACCTGTGGGGCAACGCCAAGCACGCCCCCCACGGCCCACTCGATGTGTGGGCACAACGCGGACGGCGCCGAGTGGATGTAGACCACTCCACGAGCAACTGTTCGAGCCACGACGGACCTCCTCCTGCTTCGGCGTCGAGATACGCCTTCCCCAGCGGTCTCGAAAGATGAAGCAAGCAGCGGGTCGTCCGACCCTCGTGTGGTGCGTGTGAACTTGTGAGCCCATTGTGACCGACGCAGGCCCCGCAGACCAGTCAAACGCGCCAAATGAGTGGTTCGGCGTGTCGGTTATGTCCCAGAAGGTCGGACTACTGCGCGCGGTCCCAGCTCCATCAGCTGGTCCAGCACCCGGGTGGCCACCCCCAGACCGCCCAGATGGGACTCGCCGTGGATCGTGGTGAACGTGGCCCGGGGCAGTCGCTCGGCCAGGTGGGCACCGTGCGCGTGCGGGATGATGTGGTCGGAGTCGCCGTGCCACCAGTGCACCGGCACCTGCACGTCGGCGGCGTCGAAGCCCCAGGCCTGGGTGAACAGGACGACGTCCGCGAGCGGGGCGCTGACCTGGAACCTGGCCCCGTTGAGCAGGTCGTCGAGGAACATCGCCCGGAACTCCGGACGGGCCAGCAGGTCCTTGTCACCGCGGGGCTGGAACGCCGCGTAGGCGTCCAGGATCGGGCCGGCGACCGGGCGCACCAGCCGGATGACCTGGGCCAGGGCGAACCCCAGCGGCACCCTGCTGAGCGAGAGCAGCGGAGCGACGTACGGCGCGAGGCTGACCAGCCCTCCGTGGATCGCGTCGGGTCCCACCGTCGGGGCCACTCCCCCGAGCACCCCGACACCGTGGACCCGGTCGGGCAGCGCGGCACCGGCGGCGAGCGCGTAGGGACCGCCTCCGGACAGGCCGATCACCCGCAGGGTGTCGATGTCGAGGACGTCGCAGAGCTCGACGAGGTCGTCGGTCCAGTCGAGGATGTCGGGGTAGAGGTGCGGCGTCGACGAGCCGATGCCCGGACGGTCGACACCGATGATCCGGAGGTCGTGCTCCTCGGCGTAGCGACGCGCCTCGACGGGGACCTGACGGCGGGCGCCGGGCGTGCCGTGCATCCACACGATGGCGGCCCCGCGTGGGACCCCGAACTCCGCGAACGAGAGCCGACGGCCGTCACGAACCGCCACGGAACCCTCGAGCCTGGGCCTGACCACCTCGTTCATGCGCGGAGTCTCCCACGCAAGGGGCGCGGGCTCAGGCGCTGTGCCTGATGCGGACAGCCGCGGCGTCCACGACGTTCTGCGGATCCCGCAGCGCTCCGACAAGCGTGGCGGTGGCCGCCACGTCAGGTGCGTCGACCACCGTGGCCAGCAGACAGGTGATGTTGTCCCGACCGCCGTAGGCCAGCGCGCGATCGAGCAGGGCCGTCGCCGCAGCGTCGTCGTGGTGTCGGGCCAGCAGCTGCTCGATCTCCGGCTCGGGCACGAGATCGGTGAGCCCGTCACTGGCCAGCAGCACTCGGTCTCCCGCCACGAGGTTGAGCGAGGTGACGTCGCCGCCCTCGGTGAGCGTGCCGTTGACGCACCGCACCACCACGTTGCGCCACGGGTGGAAGGGCACGGCCTCTTCCAGCAGGCTGCCCTCGTCGACGAGTCGCTGGACATAGGTGTGGTCCTGGGTCACCCGGGTGAGCCGTCCGTCACGGAAGACGTAGCCGCGGGAGTCCCCCACGTGCGCGATGCCGAACCGGTTGCCGTCGGTGGCCACCGCCGTGAGCGTGGTGGCCATGCCGCTGCGGGTGGGATCCATGAGCACCCCCGAGGCGACCTGCTCCTGGGCGAGCAGCACCCCGGAGCGCAACATGGCCACCGGGTCGGCGGCCGGAGCGGTCAGGGCGAGGGCGGAGACGACGTAGGCAGCCGTGGCGGAGGCGACCTCGCCTGCGGCGGCACCGCCGACCCCGTCGGCGACGAGCATGCAACCCGGACCGAGGAAGCCGGAGTCCTCGTTGCCCTGGCGCACCAGGCCGACGTGGCTCAGAGCGACGCCGGAGAACCGCAGCACCGCTTCACCTCCTCGACGGGTTCGACGTACGTCGAGCCTCTCACGGCCAGGTGAACGCCGGGGGCAAGTCGCCCAGACTCGTCGCCCGTTCGGTGGACCTGCGCAGGCATAGCACCGGCCACCCGCACCGGTCCCGGTGTCGACCCGCCACAATGGGCGCATGGAATGGCTGCTGCTCGCGATCTCGGTCGGGCTCGTGCTCGCGTGTGGCGTCTTCGTCGCGGCGGAGTTCGCCCTGGTGACGGTGGACCGGACCGAGGTGGACCGGGCCGCCGAGGCCGACGACCGGGCGGCCCAGGGAGTTCAACGCGCACTCCGATCGCTCTCCACCCAGCTCTCGGGCGCCCAGGTCGGCATCACGGTCACGAACCTCGCGATCGGCTTTCTCGCCGAGCCCGCGATCGCGCGACTGATCGACGACCCGCTCACGGCGCTCGGGATGCCTGACCGGGCGGTGATGCCGACAGCGCTCGCCCTCGCCCTGATCCTCTCCACCTTGGCGACCATGGTCTTCGGCGAGCTGGTCCCCAAGAACATCGCCATCGCGCTCCCGCTCGCCACGGCGAAGGCCACGCAGCGCTGGCAGCGGGGGTTCACCGCGATCATGAAGCACCCGATCAGGGTGCTGAACGGCTCCGCCAACGCGGTCGTGCGCGTCTTCGGCGTGGAGCCCCAGGAGGAGCTGCGCTCGGCCCGGTCCTCCGACGAGCTCGCCTCGCTCGCCGGGCGCTCGGCGAGCGAGGGCACCCTCGACTCCGAGACCGCCAACCTGGTGCAGCGCTCGGTGGCCTTCGGGCCCCGGACGGCCGGCGAGATCATGACGCCCCGGGTGCAGATGGCGTGCGTCGACCAGAGCGACCCGGTCAGCGAGGTCATCGAGCTCTCCGGCGCCACCGGGTTCTCCAAGTTCCCGGTGATCAAGGGCACCTCGGACAACGTGGTCGGCTCGGTGCACGTCAAGCAGGCCGTGGCGGTGCCCCGGTCGGAGCGGGCCCACACCCGCGTCCGCGAGGTGATGGTGGACGCCACCTTCGTCCCCGAGTCGCTGCGGCTCGACCCGCTGCTGTCGCTGCTGCGCGGCGAGGGCTTCCAGATGGCGATCGTCTCCGACGAGTACGGCGGCACGGCCGGCGTGGTCACCCTCGAGGACGTCGTCGAGGAGATCGTCGGCGACATCTCCGACGAGCACGACCGCTACGGCATCCGGCTGCGCCAGCGACCGGACGGCTCCTGGCGCCTCTCCGGCCTGCTCCGACCCGACGAGGTGGCCGACGCCACCGGTCTCAGCCTGCCCCAGGACGAGAACTACGACACCGTGGCCGGCCTGCTCGTGCGAGAGCTGGGCAGGATCCCGGTCCGCGGAGACCGCGTCGTGGTGCCACTGCCCGTGACGATCCCCGAGGACGACGACGAGGCCCCGGTGCAGGAGCACGTGCTGATGCAGGTGGAGCGGATGGACGGGTTGCGCGTGGACAGGATCTCGATCAGGCGCCTCGTCCCGGAGGACGGCGAGGAACCCGGCGGCTCCGCCGGAGCCGCACCGACGCAGGGCGGGACGTCATGAGCGCCGAGGTCGGGATCCTGGTCGGTGTCCTGCTGCTGGCAGGCAACGCGTTCTTCGTGGGCGCGGAGTTCGCGTTGGTCTCGGCGCGGCGCACCCAGATCGAGCCCCGCGCCCAGGCCGGGTCCGCGATGGCTCGCACCACCCTGCACGCGATGGAGAACGTCTCGCTGGTGATGGCTGGCGCCCAGTTCGGCATCACGGTGTGCTCACTCGGCCTGGGCGCCGTCGCCGAACCGGCGCTCGCGCACCTGATCGAGCCGGCCGCGCACGCGCTGCACCTGCCGGACGCGTGGTTGCACCCGGTCGCGTTCACGATCGCGCTGGGCATCGTGGTCTACCTGCACGTGGTGCTCGGGGAGATGGTCCCGAAGAACCTCGCGCTGGCCGGGCCCGAACGAGCCGCACTCGCCTTCGGCCCGCCGATGATGGTGGTCATCACCGTCCTCAAGCCGGTGGTCTGGGCGCTGAACGCGGTCGCCAACGGGGTCCTGCGCCTGCTACGGATCGAGCCGCGTGACGAGGTGTCGTCGTCGTTCACCCGGGAGCAGGTGGAGGCGATGGTCGTCGAGTCACGTCACGAGGGGATGCTCGACCAGCACGAGTACGAGCGCCTCACCGGCGCACTGGGCTTCACGGCACGGACCGTGGCCGACGTGCTGCTCCCGCTCGACCAGATCGAGACCGTCGAGCGCGGTGCCCGGGCCTCAGACGTCGAGCTGATCTGCGCCAACACCGGCTACTCCAGGTTTCCTGTCCTCGGCGACGACCGCTCGCTGGTGGGCTACCTGCACATCAAGGACGTGCTGCAGGCCGACCCGCACGGCCGCGCGCGAATGGTCGAGGACAAGTGGATCCGGTCGCTGGCCCGCGTGCACACCTCGGACACCCTGGTCACCGCCCTCCAGACGCTGCAGGCCAAGGGGGCGCACATGGCGCGAGTCCTCGATGAGGCCGGGGAGGTCGTCGGTGTGGCGACGCTCGAGGACGTCATCGAGGAGCTGGTCGGCGAGATCCGCGACGCGGCCCACGCCGACGGCCACTAGCTCGAGCGTGCGGGCCCGAGCAGGATCGCGGCCTGGAGAGCGCCCATCCTTGAGTTCGACATCGTCGATCCCCCCTTTCGCTTCACCGGGCTCAACCGAGAGCACCCCGAAAAGTTACGTATCCCACAGAATTGTGTTTTCACAGTCTTTTTCATGTTTTGACGTGACAGTGGCGCTCCGGCGCCCGGCCAGGTCGGGCAGGGGCGCGCCGGCACCGGCCGCCGTACGTCGGCGCGACCCAGCAAGGTAGGTTTGGGGCCTACCGTCCGACGAGGTCGTCTCCACCCCGGAGCCTTCGCGACGGCCGAGAGGCGGACGCCATGTCGGCGCCGAACACCCCCACGTCCGAGGCGCAGGCCACCCGGCTCCGGCTGCGGATGAGCCCGGTCCCCGGCAGCCATCCCCTGGACGGCGGCTGGTGGCCGCGGACGCGGAACCTGACCGTCGAGCTCGCGGACCTGGTCGACCACTTCCCGGCGGACCGGACGCGCATCCTGCGCGCGAGCTTCTCACCCCCGGACTGGGACGACGCGCCCCGGCGGGTCCCGGTGTCCCGTGGCTACGTGCAGGTCGGCTTCGACCCGAACGACGACACCCACGTGCTGATGCTCCGCACCGCAGACCGCCAGGAGCTCTGCCTGCTGGTGGTGCCCCCGGAGATGTCCCCCGAGCAGGGCGAGGCGGCCCTGGAGGCAGCCACCACGAAGGGCTACGCGCCCTCCCCCGGAGCACTGCTGGACCTCGTCCGCGAGCGGGTGCCCGACACCCGCGAGCCGGAGCCCGAAGAGGACTGAGGAAGGCTCACATCTCGCTGGTGGGCTGGCGCGCCATCTCCACCAGGTCAGAGATCGAGTCGACCACCCGCGTCGGCCGGTAGGGGAACGTCTCCACCTGGTCGGGACGAGTTGATCCCGTCATCACCAGCACGGTGCGCAGACCGGCCTCGAGACCGCTGACGACGTCGGTGTCCATCCGGTCGCCGATCATCACCGTCGTCTCCGAATGGGCCTGCAGCCGGTTGAGCGCGCTGCGCATCATCAACGGGTTCGGCTTCCCGATGAAGTAGGGCTTGCGGCCGGTCGCGGTGCTGATCAGCGCGGCGACCGAGCCGGTGGCCGGCACCATGCCCTGGGGCGTGGGACCGCTGACGTCAGGATTGGTGGCGATGAAGCGCGCACCGTTCTCGATCATCCGGATCGCCTTGGTGATGGCCTCGAAGGAGTAGGTGCGGGTCTCCCCCAGCACCACGTAGTCCGGGTCGCGCTCGGTCATCACGTAGCCGATGTCGTGCAGCGCGGTGGTCATGCCGGCCTCCCCCACGACGTACGCGCTGCCGTGGGGACGTTGGTCGGCCAGGAAGTCAGCCGTCGCCATGGCCGAGGTCCAGATGGCGCTCTCCGGCACGTCGATGCCACTGGCGAGCAGCCGCGCACGCAGGTCCCGCGGGGTGAAGATCGAGTTGTTGGTGAGGACCAGGAACTTCTTGCCCGACTCCTTGAGGGCCTCGATGAACTCCTTCGCGCCGGGAATCGGGTCTTCCTCGTGGACGAGGACCCCGTCCATGTCGGTCAGCCAGGTCTCGATCGGCCGCGCATTCTCCATGGACGGAATGGTCCCATGCCAGGGTGCACGGGCCACGCCGGCCGACGCTGGGGCGTGAACTCTCAGATGCCGCGTGCCACCATCGAGTGGTGCAGGAGATCGCGGTCGACGCCGTACCCCTCGACCGGCTCGGTGCGCTGCTGGGAGCCCAGCGGGTGGCCTTGCTGGCGGATCGAGCCGTCGCCGCGCACGCCCTGTTGCGCAACCGGCGCGTGTGGAACGTCAATGCCACGGCCACCGGTGGCGGCGTCGCCGAGATGCTCCAGGCGCTGCTCGCCTACGGCCGTGGGGCCGACGTGGACACCCGGTGGCTGGTGCTGGACGGCACCCCGGAGTTCTTCGCCCTGACCAAGCGGCTGCACAACCACCTGCACGGCGTCGCCGGGGACGGCGGTCCGCTCGGCGACGAGCAGCGGCGGGTCTACGAGGACGTGCTCGCGGAGAACCTGGTGCAGCTGAGGTCGATCGTGCAGCCCGGAGACATCGTGCTGCTGCACGACCCGCAGACAGCCGGGCTGGCTGCTGGCCTGGAGGACAGCGGCGCCCACGTGGTCTGGCGCTGCCACGTCGGGCGGGACACCCCCAACGAGCGCACCGACGACGCCTGGGACTTCCTGCACCCCTACCTGATGACCATCGAAGCCGCGATCTTCTCCCGCCGGGTGTACGCGCCGGACTGGATCCCTCCCGACCAGCTGTGGGTGATCCCACCGTCGCTCGACCCGTTCACGGCCAAGAACGCGGAGCTGGCTGCCGACGCCGTCCGCGCCTCGCTGCGCCGTGCGGGCATCGTCGACTTCGTCACCGACGGCGGTCAGCTCGGGTTCGTCCGCCGCGACGGCTCACCGGGCACCGTGCGTCCACACGGGAACCTGATGCTCGAGACCGACCAGGTGCCGGCGGACGCCCGGCTGGTGCTGCAGGTCAGTCGCTGGGACCGCCTCAAGGACATGGCGGGGGTGCTCACCGGGTTCGTGGCCTACCTCTCCCGCCTGCCCTCCGACAGCCACCTGCTCCTCGTCGGCCCCGACGTCTCCGGTGTCGGTGACGACCCCGAGGGTGCCGAGGTGCTCGACGAGTGCCTGGCTCTGTGGCGGGCGCAGGAGCCCGAGGTCCGTCGCCGCGTCCACCTCTGCAGCCTGCCGATGGACGACATCGACGAGAACGCCCACCTGGTCAACGCGCTCCAGCGGCACGCGAGCGTCGTCGTGCAGAAGAGCCTGGTCGAGGGGTTCGGCCTGACGGTCACCGAGCCGATGTGGAAGGCCCGGCCGGTGATCGCCTCCCGCGTCGGTGGGATCCAGGACCAGATCGTGCACGGCACCAGCGGCCTGCTGCTCGACGACCCGCAGGACCTGAACGCCTTCGGCGCCGCGCTGGTCACGCTGCTCGGCGACCCCGACCTGGCTCGGCGCCTCGGGGCTGCCGCGCACGAACGGGTCCGTGACGAGTTCCTCGGCGACCGGCACCTGATCCAGTACGTCGAGCTGTTCGAGCGGCTGCTCGCCCAGGAGACCGCCGGTCGCCGACCAGGGCGGAGCAGCAAAACCTGACCGGAACCCTTCGGCGTGGCGGCTTGACGATTTGTTGGTTCTGCCACTCGGGTGATCTCTCGTCACTACACTCCCATCTGTGCCCGGGTTGAAACGCTTTGTCGTGTTCGTGGTGAGCACCCTCCTGATGGGCGGGCTCACGGTGACCGCGGGCACCGTCCCGGCGGGCGCCACGGTGAGCACCCTGTGCACTGGCTACGTCGGCTGCGCCAAGCTCGGGATGTCGGACGGCGGCTATGCCGCCTCGGCCAAGACCATGTGGTGGCGGATGTACAGCGGCCACAACTGCACCAACTACGCGGCGTACCGCGTGGTCCGCAGCGGCCTGCCGAACACACGTCCCTGGTCCGGCGGCGGCAACGCCACCTACTGGGGCACCTCGATGAGCAAGATCACGAACTCCACCCCCGCGGTCGGCGCGATCGCCTGGTGGCGGGCCGGGGTCAAGCCGGCCGGCTCCTCCGGGCACGTGGCGTACGTCGAGAAGGTCGTCTCCGCCGACGAGATCATCGTCTCGCAGGACAGCTGGGGCGGGGACTTCTCCTGGGCCAGGATCACCCGGCTCAGCAGCGGCTGGCCCAGCGGCTTCGTGCACTTCAACGACGCCAAGATCCTCAACACCACCCTGCCGAGCGTGACCGGCACCTCGAGGTCCGGTTCGGTGCTCACCGCATCCCCGGGTGCGTGGAGCCCGTCAGACGCCACCTTCGCCTACCAGTGGCTGCAGGACGGCGTCGCCATCACCGGTGCGACCACGTCCACCCTGAAGCTCACGCAGGCCCAGGTGGACCGCCGGATCACCGCCCGGGTCACGGCCTCACGGCTCGGCTACCCGTCGGCGGCAGTCGTGTCTGCGCCCAGCGGCGCCGTGCAGCCCGGTGTGCTCGGCAACACCACCGCGCCCACCGTCTCCGGAGAGCCCCGGGTCGATCGCACCCTCAGCGTCACGTCCGGCGAGTGGACTCCCGTGGTCGACTCGATCAGCTATGCCTGGCGCGCCGACGGCGTGCCCGTCCCCGGTGCCACCCAGTCCACGCTCACCCTCGACCCGAGCCTCGTCGGCAAGAGGATCTCCGCAACGGTCACAGCCGTGAAGTCGGGCTACGCCTCCGTCGACGTCACCACGCCCGAGTCCGCGCCGGTGTCCCCAGGTGAGCTGAGCATCCTCGAGCCGCCGACCGTGACCGGTGCCATGCAGCCCGGGCAGACGCTGAGGCTGAACCAGCCCGGCGCCTCGCCCAGACCGGCGGTCTCCGTGCAGTGGCTGCGCGGCGGGGTGCCGGTGCCCGGAGCGACCCAGACGACCTACCGGGTCACCGCCGCCGACCTCGGGTCGCTGGTGACTGCGGAGGTGCGCCTGACCCACCCCGGTTACAACCCGTTCACCACGCGCGCCACCACCACGTCCCCCGTCCGCGGACGGCCGGTCCTCCGGGTGACGTCGGTGCCCGGCGTCCGGACCCTCACCATCGATGCGACGCTGACCGCGGCCGGCGTACCCGCCATCACCAGCGTGCTGCAGGTCCGCTCGCGCGGTCGCCTGCTCGGCCAGGTGCCGGTGCGCAACGGCGTGGCCCACGCGACCCTGACGAACGTGCCCAAGGGCAAGCGCAAGTTCCGCTTCCTGGTGCCTTCGAGCTCCCGCCTCGAAGGCGCCGTGGTCAAGCGTCGGATCCGCGTGCTCTGACGCCCTGGCCGCACTGCAGCGGCACGCGCACGCCCGCCGAACGATCAGCTCGTCAACCGCTGGGCCGTTCCCCGCGTCGTCAACGCACGCGCGATCATGAGCTGATCGTTCGTAGGGCGCGTCCACCAGTGTTGGTGAAGGTCCGACCGCCGTCGGGATCCCGGACGTGCGGAGTCACGTAGCGCGTCCGACGTGTCGGCCGGTGAGCCGGAGGAGAATCTGGTCGGCAGGTGCCTGAACCTCCGCTCCTGCGCCCCAGGCCCAGTCGACATCCGTGGCGACCAGACGGTTGCCGCGTAGACGTGTGCGGACACTGCCGCCGATGGCGACCGCGATCGGCCACCGCAAGCTCAGGGTCCAGTCAGCGATCAGCGCGAAGGCCTCCGGGTCCACGGGTCGGCGCAGTCCGAGCGGAACCCGCACGTCGAGCCCGTGCACGACAGCATCGGTGAGAGCCGCGACACGGGGCATCCCCATGGGCTTCGCATCGCTCTCGATGTTCCTGCGCAGCTGGTCGAAGATCGCCGGACGACCTCGGTCGGCCCAGCGGAGCGCCGACTCGGCGATGACGCGATTGGTCCGGAAGCCGGCTCTGAGCGCAGCTGGAGCCATCTCCAGCACTCCGGCAGCCGGCGCCCAGGCGAGATGCGCAGCGACGTGCTCGACGGTCCAGGCCGAGCACAGCGAGGGCGTACGCCACTGCTCCTCGTCCAGCGACTCCAGCAGGTCGAGGAAAGCCAGCCGCTCGTTCCGGATGAGGGTTGTCATCGCAGTCATGGCGCCTCCACAAGCATTTGGATCAGCTCGGTGATGGGTTCGGTGGGGTCGAAGTCGTCGCTCGGATGCGCCAGCTCATGAAGGACGAGGCCGGTGATGTAGTTGGCCAGGACCTTGCAGTCGCGTTCGGGGTGCAGCGACCCGACGACCCGCAGCCACTGGATGCCCCAGGCGTTCACCTTGGCGCCGGTCTCGGCGAGCGTCCGCTGGAGCGCGGGCCGCAGTGCACCCTCGACCAGCAGCGCGTAGCGCGCCAGCGTGACGCTCCGGTTGTCGCGCGTCGAGCCGATGGCGACACGGGCGAGCACCCGGCCGAGGTCCTCCGGGGTCAGCGGGATCTCCGCCGTGGCGACCAGCTCGAAGGCAGCACGCTCCCGCTCCGCGAACCGCTCGACGATCCCGTCCAGCAAGGCGTCCCTGGACCGGAACAGGTTCGACGTCGACCCCTCCGGCAGACAGGCCACCTCGTCCACTGCCCGGTGCGTGAGGCTGCGCATGCCCTTCGCGCCCACCGTCTCGATGGCCGCGTCGAGGATCACCGTCCGTCTGTCCGCCACACCCCAAACACTACATCCACTGCACTTCCAACACCAGGTGTAGTGATTACTTGAAGGCTCACGGGTCGCATCAGGAAGCGGGGGCTCGGGTCATCGGGGGACTGCTCATCGCAGGCTATGGCCGGGAGACCCGCTGGGCGGTCGTCTGCACGCACGATGAGGACAGGGACGAGCTGGAGGCCAAGCCCCGTGAGGCCGTGATCCCGATCGTCACCGACACGCCGGGGTACATCTCGTACGCGGTCATGTTCCAGGTCGAGCGACCGCCTTGCTGCGCGCCCTCCTCGGCCACGCGACTGCGCCTGGATGGCCTCATCGGCTCCTCACCACACACACGTCGAGGACCCCGGTCACGGCGTTAAGCGGGACGTCAGCGGTCTTTAAGCCCCCCTCGACAGAGTCGGCATCACCAGCCCGACCTTCCGAGAGGACCAAGACCATGAACAACCAGACCCGGACCCAGCCCCAGACCCCCGCACCCGCCACCCGACCCCGGGTCGGCCGCCTCCTCCGGCGAGGCACCGCTTCGCTGGCTGTCGTGGTCCGCAGACTCGCTGCCGCCGCCCTCGTCTCCGTCCTCGCAGCCACCGGCATGATCGCCATGGCCCACCCCGCCGCCGCTGCGACCAGCGTTTCGTACTGCTTCAGGGACGTCTACGGCGCACCCTTCGCCCTGCGCGACACCAGCGTCGAGGTCTGGACCGGCTACAGCTGGCTCATCGTCGCCTACGACCGGACCGGGACCAACGGTTGCAGCGCCATCAACACCTACCCATGGCGCAACTACTACCTGCGCCTCCGCGCCGGCACCTTCACCCAGAACTTCGTCGGCACCACCCCCCTCCACGCCAACCCCGGCTACTACTCCCGCGTCTACCTCGGAACCGGCTACGTCTACCTGCGCCGCTGAGAGCACGGCGCGCGGCTCGCAGGCCCGGTGTGGCGTTCCTGATGGGACGCCACACCGGGCCTCGGCGTACCCGCACTCCGGGTGGCCTCGGGAGGGCGTCGGGGTGGCGGCACGCTCAGCCACGACCTGGGCGCGCGTCTGACGCCTGCGCGGCGATGCGCACCCAGCGCCGCACCACGACCCGGTCACCGCGCTGCTCGGCCTCGCGGCGCCCGGCCGGGCCGAACCCTGCCCGTTGCGCCACCCGCTCGCTCGCACTGTTCCCGACGATGGTCTCGATCACCACCTGCCGGTAGCCCTGCGCGAGAACCCACTCAGTGAGCGCGACGACAGCGTGGGTCGCGGCTCCATGACCTCGCGCACCCGGCAGCAGCACGTAGAAGACCTCGGGCGCCTCCGTGTCCAGCTTGGTGATGCCGCAGGTCCCAAGGGGCTGCGCCGCCTGATCGAGTACGACGTAGCGCTGCATGGCTCCCAGCAGCGCATGCTGCCTCGTGCGGTCGATGCGCTGCCGCGCCTGGGTCTCGTCCATGTCGGACGGATAGTGCGTCCATGCCACCACGTCGGGGTCGTGGGAGAGCTGCTGCTCAAGGCGCCAGTCGTCCGGGCCGATCGCTCGCAGCGTGACCTCACCGGCAAGATGCTCAGGCGGCCGCACCGAGGGCCGCGTGGTATCGCTCACCCGGCCACTCTGCTCGCGTCGGCTCCGGCTGGCAACGGCGACGCTCACACCGACGACGGTGTGATGTTCGCGTTGCGGTGGAAGACGTTGTGCGGGTCGTACTTGGTCTCGGTCTCCGCGAGCCTGGCCGAACTGCCCGGATGCCCCGGATGCCCAGTTGACGCTCGTCCACCCACGCGGAAGCGATCTCCCGCAGGTCCCTCCGGTCCCGAGCCTCGCGTCAACCGTGGGGCGGGTGGTGGTGAAGGGGTTTCGGGTCTAGCGTCAGGTGCACCCCCCGCGGAGGAGCTCGCATGGTCGACAGCTATCCGATCCTGACCCTGGCACCACCCATGCTGGCCATCGGCTTGGTGGTCACCACCCGCAAGGTGCTGCTGAGCCTCGGTCTCGGAGTCGTGACCGCGGCTCTGCTGATAGAGGGCTTCTCGCCCTGGGGCACGCTCAAGCAGGTCGTCGGCGCCTTCAGTGACATCTTCTGGGTCGACGGGGCGATGAACACGACGAAGGTCTACATCCTGATCTTCACACTCATGCTCGGCGTGATCACGGCCTTCATCATGATGTCGGGAGGCACCCGCGCCTTCGCCGAGTGGGCGCAGGTGAAGATCAAGACCCGCCGCGGGGCGACCATGCTTCCGGCGGGACTGGGCGTGGCCATCTTCGTCGACGACTACTTCAACGCCCTGGCCGTCGGCCAGGTCAGCCGGCCCGTGACCGACACCCACCGGGTGTCCCGGGCCAAGCTGGCCTACCTGGTGGACTCCACCGCGGCGCCGGTGGCGGTGCTTGCACCGTTCTCGAGCTGGGGAGCGTTCATTCTGGGCCTGATCGGGACCGAGGTGGCGGCGTCCACGCTGGACACGAGCGACATCGGCGCGTTCCTCCAAGCAGCCGGAGCCAACTTCTACGCTTTCGCGGCGCTGCTGCTGGTCGCCCTGGTGGCAACGATGCAGCTGGACCTGGGCCCGATGCGCACCGAGGAGCGTCGAGCGATCCTCGAAGGCGAGCCCTTCGACGCCAGCGAGGAGATCCCCGGTCAGCTCGCCGAGGACCTCCCGGTGCACCGGCCTGGCGCCAAGCTAGCCCTCATCGTGCCGTTCGTCCTGCTGGTGGTCGGCGTTCTCGGCGGCATCGCATGGACCGGTCAGCGGGCCGCAGGCTCGTGGTCGGTGGTCGACATCCTCGCCTCGACCGACGTCACGTTCGCGCTGATCGTCGGCGGAGTGCTCGGGCTGGCCGCGGCGCTGTACTACTACGCGCGCGACACCACCGAGAACCCGAAGTTCGGCCTCAGCACCTTCGGCCGCGGTTGGTTCGAGGGCGTGAAGTCGATGATGCCCGCGGTCAGCATCCTGATCCTCGCCTGGATGCTCGGAGCCCTGATCGAGGCCCTGGGCACCGGGGAGTATCTCGCCAGCCTGATCGAGAGCTCCTCGATCTCCCCGTCCTGGCTGGTCCCCATCGTGTTCCTGCTCGCCGCCGCCATGGCCTTCGCCACCGGTACCTCCTGGGGCTCCTTCGGCCTGCTGATCCCCCTGGCCGGCGGCATCATCAACTCCCTGGACGCTCCCGAGCTGCTGCTGCCCACGCTGGGCGCGGTGCTCGCCGGGGCCGTCTCGGGCGACCACGCCTCACCGATCTCCGACACCACGATCCTCAGCGCCACCGGGGCCGGGTGCAACGTGATCACCCACGTCACCACCCAGCTGCCCTACATGCTCACCGCCGCCTTCGCCTCTGCGCTGGGCTACGTGATGGTGGCCCTCACGGGTTCTGTGCTCCTCGGCCTCGCGGTCACCCTGGCGATCACGGGCGCCCTGGCCTTCCTCGCCCTGTTGGTGTGGGGACCGGTCGTCGCCGCCGCGGACATGCCCGCTCCCCAGGAAGCCGGCGGGGCCTGAACGTCGGGCGCGGGCCGGGTCGTGATGACGTTGGGTGTCTGCCGGGGCTGTTGAACGACGACCCGGAAGACGTCGCCGGCCGGCACTACGCCGTGGCTGCTGCGGCTCGTGCGTCCTCCTGGCGGACCGAAGCGCCCCACCTCGGTTTCGAGGCTCGCTCCGCTCGCACCCCAACCAGCGGTTGACCTGCGGTTCTGCTTGGTAGGGAGGGTGGGGCTCGAACCCACGACCCAAGGATTATGAGTCCTCTGCTCTAACCGACTGAGCTACCTCCCCGGAGCGGCTGAGCCTACCGACGCGTGTCGCCGGATCAGCTCGGGGGCGCGAGGGGATCTCAGATCAGCTTCAGGTCCGCCACGAAGACCATCCGGCCGTCGCCGGCAGGCTCGACGTTCACAGACAGCTCGACCATCACCTCGGAGCCGTCCCTGCGCAGCGCCGGCACCTCGACGGGCACACCGATCAGCGGCCGTCGCCCCGTGTTGAGGAACATCATGAAGCCGGCGACGTGTGCCTGGCGGAACCGCTCCGGGATGATCGCGACGATGCGTCGGCCGAGGATGTCGGCAGGGGCGTCGTACCCCAGGATCTCGAGGGCGGCTGGGCTGATCGCCACGATCCGGTTCGCCTCGTCGGCCCCGATGCAGCCGTTCGAGGCCAGGTTGACCTTGTCGGGGTTCCATCTGAGGTGCAGCTCCGGCTGGGTGAACTGCTCACGATCCATGGACCAGGCGACCGGAGGTGCCCCGGCGGCCTGGTCGAGCACCTGGGCGCACACCCAGCGCCGGAAGGAGCGGATCTCGGGCTGGCTGGGCGGCGTCATCAGCCTGCCCTCGTCGGCGAGCCGCAGCGCCGCGTCGACCACCCTGTCCAGGACCTCGAAGTCCTCGACCGCGGCCCGTGGCATCGGCAGCCGCACCACGTCAGCCGAGACCAGGGGCTCGGTGGCGTCCTTCATCAGCTGCTCGGGCTGGATGGCCACGTCTGCTCGCGGGATGTGCTCCTCGAGCACGGCGATCGCCGCCGTCGCCCGGGCGTGCATCTGGATCGCGTCGTCGACGTGATGCTCCTCGATGGTGGCCAGCAGGTATTCGCGGAGCAGGGTCTCGATGTACTCCCGCCAGGCGGCGTGCAGCAGCAGCGGCATGTTGTGCAGCTCCACCTGCAGCGCTGCGGGATCCGAGGCACCGCTCGACCCGTTCCCGGTGTCGTGGCGAGGGCCGCTCGAGGTGGTGCGGGTGACCAGCGCCGGATCGACCGACGAGAGCCTGAACCACACGGTCTTGCCTGTGATCTGGGCTGTGACTCCCCAGTCGTCGACGAGCTCCTCGAGCATGAGCAGGCCGCGGCCCGTCCCGGCGGTGGCGCCGTAGCGCCTGCGCGTGGGCATGTGGATGCTGCCGTCGGCGACCCGCACGTGGAGGCCCTGCGAGTCGTAGGACAGCGACAGGTCCACCGGCGTGCCTGCGTGCAGCACCGCGTTCGTGACCACCTCGCTGACCAAGAGGCTCGCGGTCTCCCCCAGGTCAGGTCGACCGACCGTCCCGAGGAACTGCGTCACGATGCGCCGCGCCTCCGAGACGCTACGAGCCTGAGGCGGCAGCCGGCGTCTCATCGCTTCCGCAGGTGCAGCAGCGTTCACGTGCTGGCTCCCTTCGCGGCTGCGGCATGACTGGGCCCTTTCGACAATACCGGCTCGAAACGACCAGCGTGCGGCGCTACGGCGCGGCGTTCGCGCGCCGGTCCCGAGCAGCGGCCGCACGGCATCTCAGGTCACGGGTCCCTGGAAGGGCAGCACCGTCGTGAAAGGGGCGGGCCCCGCCGGCACTGTGGCGAGGACGAGAGCGGCGTAACGCACGGAGCCTCCAAGTTCGACGTTCAGGTGCACAACGAGCCAGGCACTCCGAAGGCACGCCCGATCTGGGCGAAATCAGATGGTTCTCAACGGGAGCCGGCCCGAGCCGCCGACCGACCGGCCCGGTTCGTCGCGTAGACCTTGGCGCGGGTGACGCCGCTGACGCGCACACTGAGCGCCTTCGTCCTGCGGGTGAACCAGCGCCCGTGCTTGCGGTGGAGCTTCACCACGTAGCGGGTGGCGCCCGCGGAGGCTGTCCAGCTGACACGGGAGCCGGTGACCGTCACCCGGGCCACGGGCGCAGGCTTGGAGCGGCCGGGAATCCTGGTCGTCGAGACGGGGCCGAGGGGGGTGGCGACGCGTCCGCGGATCAGCTGGACGCGGAACTCGTACGTCGCCCCCGGGACCAGCCGGGAGGTCGTCATGGTGCCGCGGGCGTAGCGGGTTTCCGGGAACGACGGGGACGAGCCTGCCCGACGCATCCAGATGCGGGCACCATCGAGGGCCTGGCCGTCCCAGGTCAGGGTCGCGCGCTGGTCCCGCACGATGACCCCCACGCGGGGTTGCCGGTTCCACGACGTCCACCGGTAGATGTCCGGTCGGCCGGGGAGGTCTCCGAGGTCGTGGAACTCCTCGGCGAGGCGTTGCGCGATGAACGTGTCCCCGGTGGGGCTCGGGTGCAGGTTCTCGCTGGTGTGCCGCTCGATGTCCCAGCCACGGTTGGTCTCGGCCATCGTGACCGGCGACAGCTCGTTGCTCAGCTCGGCGACCGTGCCGGCGGCAATCTGGTCGTAGTCAGCGATCGCCTTCGACAGCCAGGGCCTCGAGGGGTCGCGGGCGTCGAGCACGGGCGAGACGATGATCCTCACCGTGGGCCTGGCGGACCTCGCCTTGGCGATCCAGGTGCGCAGGCTCTGGTCGACGGCGCTGGGGCTGGTGCCGGCGCGAAGGTCGTTGACGCCGGCCGCGACCACCACCACGTCAGGCTGCTCGGCCGCGACCTCGCCCGCGATCCAGCTCGCGTTCTGGGCCAGCGTGCTTCCGCCGAGGGCGAAGTGGTCGCTGTCGAAGTCCGGCACGGCGTAGTCGGCACTGCGGTAGCCGGACTTGACCAACGGCTTGCTGCGCGACCCGACGAAGTCGACGGCCACGCCCTGACGCTGGAACTCCTTGGCCACGAAGTAGCGGTAGGTGTAGTCGCCGTTGAAGCCGTGCGTGATCGAGTCACCGTTGAACAGGATCCGCAAGGTGCCGGTCGACAGCGCCGCCGCGGGAGCGACACCACCGAGACCGATCAGGAACGCGAGGACCGTCAGCAGCCGGAGGGGGACGGGAAACCGAGACACCGACGTATCCTAAGTCAGACAAACCGGTCAGTGGTCCCGAATCCCGATCCTCGGTCCTCGGTCCTCCGCGATCTCAGTCGTGCTTGTGCCGGGGCTTCTTGCCGGGAGGCCGGGACCCCTCGCGGAAGCTGCCGCCCTCACGGTGCGGCGGCCCGGACCGACGAGGAGCCGGTCCCTTGTCCAGCTGCAGGTCGATCAGGACACCGGAGATGCGGGTGTCAGCGAGCCGGGCCAGGGTGTCGGCCGACAGCTCCGGAGGCAGCTCGACCAGCGAGAAGCCGGGCTTGATGTCGATCCGGCCGAAGTCCGAGCGCTTGAGCCCGCCCTCGTTCGCCAGGGCACCGACGATCTGCCGGGGCTCGACGCGGTGGCGCTTGCCCACGGCGATCCGCCACCGGACCAGGCCGCTGGCCGGCTCGCGCCGCTCCCGGCGCTCGTGCGCCGCCGGCTCGGGCATCTCCTCGACGAACAGCGGCTGGCCCTCCTGGGAGAGCACGGCGATCGCTGCCGCGACGTCGGCCGCGGGCACGTCGTGCTCCTGCTCGTAGGACTGCACCAGGTCGCGGAACACACCGAGCTGCGGGTCACCGAGCGCCTTGGTGATCGCCTCGGTGAACTTCGCCACCCGGTAGGCGTTGACGTCGTCGACCGTGGGCAGGGACATCTGGACCAGCGTGGTCCGGTTGGCCTTCTCGATGGACTTCAGCAGGTAGGTCTCGCGGGGCGTCACGAACGAGATCGCCTGTCCGCTGCGCCCCGCTCGGCCGGTGCGACCGATGCGGTGCACGTAGGACTCGGTGTCGGTCGGGATGTCGTGGTTGATCACGTGGCTGATCCGGTCGACGTCGAGCCCGCGAGCGGCGACGTCGGTGGCGACCAGGATGTCGAGCTTGCCCTTGCGGAGCTGGTCGATGGTGCGCTCGCGCTTGTCCTGCGCGACGTCGCCGTTGATCGCCGTCGCCGCGAAGCCCCGGGCGCGGAGCCGCTCGGCCAGGTCCTCGGTGGCCTGCTTGGTGCGCACGAAGATGATCATCCCGTCGAAGTTCTCGACCTCGAGGATGCGCGTGAGGGCGTCGAGCTTCTGGGGGTGCGCGACCTTGAGGTAGCGCTGGGTCACGTTGGTGGCCGTGCCCGACTTGGACTTCACCGTGATCTCGGTGGCACCGGGCGCGTACTTCTTGATGATCCGGCGGATCTGGGCGGGCATCGTCGCGCTGAACAGAGCCAGCTGCTTGCTGTCGGGGGTGCCCGACAGGATCTTCTCGACGTCCTCGGCGAAGCCCATGTTCAGCATCTCGTCGGCCTCGTCGAGCACCACGAAGCGGAGCTCGCTCAGGTCGAGGGTGCCCTTCTCGATGTGGTCCATCACCCGGCCCGGGGTGCCGACCACGACGTGCACGCCGCGACGCAGGGCGCTCAGCTGGACGCCGTACCCCTGACCGCCGTAGACGGGCAGCACGTGCAGTCCCTTGAGGTGGGCGGCATAGCGGCCGAACGCCTCGGAGACCTGCAGCGCGAGCTCACGCGTGGGAGCCAGGACCAGCACCTGCGGCGTGGTCTGCGACAGGTCGATCCGGGACAGGATCGGCAGCGCGAACGCGGCGGTCTTGCCGGTTCCGGTCTGGGCGAGACCGACGACGTGCTGACCGGCGAGGAGTGGCGGGATCGCCTCGGCCTGGATGGGCGAAGGCGTCTCGTAACCGACGTCACGCAGGACCTTCTCGATCCTGGGGTCGAGCCCCAGCTGGTCGAAACGGGGGGCTTCTGCAGTCTCACTCACCGGCCAATCGTAGTGCCGCTCCGGCACTCGACCTATTCGAAGCCGTGTGCGTTCCTTCACGCTGTCGCCCGCGGAGCGTAGGTTCGCAGGCATGGAGACACCAGAGCCGTGGCAGCGCCTCGACGAGAGCTGGGGGCGGGCGCTGTGCATCGTGGCCCACCCGGACGACATGGAGTTCGGCGCCGCGGCCGCCGTCGCGCGCTGGACCTCGCAGGGCAAGTGGGTCGGCTACACGATGGTGACCAGTGGTGAGGCCGGCATCGACGGCCTCACCCCCGACCAGTGCCGGGTGGTGCGCGAGGCCGAGCAGGTGGAGTCGGCGCGGATCGTCGGGGTCGACACCGTGGACTTCCTCGGCCAGCCCGACGGCATCCTGGAGTACGGCGTCCCGCTGCGTCGGCTGCTCACCGCCGAGATCCGTCGACACCGACCCGACATCGTCGTGACCGGCAACTTCCGCGAGACCTGGGGTGGTGCCAACCTGAACCAGGCCGACCACATCGCCGTGGGCAGGGCGGTGGTCGATGCCGTGCGCGACGCCGGCAACCGGTGGGTGTTCTCCGAGCAGATCGAGGGCGGGCTCCCGCAGTGGGGCGGCGTCCGCGCTGTCTGGGCGTTCGGCTCGCCGCAGGCAGCCCACGGCGTCGACACGACCGACACCTTCGACCTCGGCGTGGAGTCGCTCAAGGCCCATGGCGCCTACATCGACGGCCTCGGCTGGGAGAACTGGGACCCGCACGAGTTCCTCGAGGGCTTCGGGCGCCCAGCCGGACAGCGGCTCGGCGTCACCTATGCCGCCCCGTTCGAGGTGTTCCCGATGGGCTGGGGCGAGTAGCCCCAGCCTGCTCGCGAGGTGGTGTCACAGGGGGGACAGCGCAAAGGTCCGGCCGGAGACCACCTTCGGCTCGATCTCCACCACGTTGTACTTCAGCGTCGGCACCCACGCCCGCAGCGGGACGTCCTCCGCGCGATGTTCTTCGTCCTCGGGGAGCAGACGTGCAGTGCCCCGGACCACGACGCTGCTGGCCCGGTCCGCCCCGAAGCGATCGATCTCGAAAGCCACCTCTGACCCCATCGCTACCGCCAGGAGCTTGTTGCCCTCGGCCGTCCGGAAGAGCAAGGAGTCACCATCGACCGCGAAGTTGATCGGCGTGATGTGGACCTCGTCCACGAGTCGGTAGGCCAGTCGCCCGAACTCCTCGGCGCGCAGCAACTCCCAGCACTCGTCCGCTGTCAGCTCGGTGACCACCTCGTCGTTCATGGCGACGCCTTCCCTCAGATGTACGACGGTTCGACAGCCGTCTCGTCATCGACGGTAGGCGGGCCTCGTCGGCGTCCACAAGGTCCGATGGTCCTCCGCTGAAGGGCCTTCGGCCGGTTCACGGCTCGTTGCGGAGCACGCAGAACTCGTTGCCCTCCGGGTCTGCCAGGACCACCAGGGGATCGTCCGCGGCCTGACCCACGTCGGCGTGGGTGGCCCCGAGCGCGAGCAGCCGAGCGACCTCTCGATCGACGTCGCCGTCAACCGGGCGCAGGTCCAGGTGCAGCCGGAGCTTCTGCCGCTTGGCCTCGCTCACCGGCTGCAGCCAGATCGGCTGCTGGCCGGCACCCGGCTGCGGTCTCAGCCTGCCCGCACCGTCGTCCCCGAGGTCGGCGACCATGTCGAGCGCCTCGGACCAGAACCGCGCCTGGGCCGACACGTCCCGCACGTCGATGGTCAGTTGCGCGATCCGAGCAGCCATGGGTGACGGCGTACCCCCTCGCCTGGCAGGCATGCGCAACGGGTGGCCCGATCCGGGCGTTGACTAGCTGACGGCCACCATCTGGGTGTGCGGACCCGCGTCGCCGGAGGACGACCTGAGAGTGGTCGGGGCACCGTAGACCGCCTCGGCGAGGCCGAGGGAGAGCCCGATGATCTCGTGGTCGGCCAGGCCGAGCCGGACGGCCACGGCGCGGGCGTTGGGAGGCCGGAGCGCCGGGTCCTTCTCCAGCAGGTCCTCGATCACGCCGGCCAGGTCCTCGGGCACACCCGGTGGCAGCGGTGGCGGCGGCTGCTGGACGTGCGAGAGCGCCGTGGCGACGGGGGTGCCGGCGTCGAAGGGCCGGCGGCCGCTGAGCAGCTCGTGGGCCACGACTCCCAGCGCGTACAGGTCGCTCGAACCCGTGGCGGCGGACCCCAGTGCCTGCTCCGGACTGAGGTAGTGCGGCGTCCCGAGCAGATCTCCCGCACGCGTGTGGCCGGAGGCGTCGAGGGCCTTGGCGATGCCGAAGTCGGTCAGCTTCACCAAGCCGTCCCGGCGGAGCAGGATGTTGGCGGGCTTGACGTCGCGGTGCACCACCAGGGCCTCGTGCGCCACCCCGAGGGCGAGGGCCGCCTGCCCGATGATGGAACGGACCCGCGGAGCAGGAAGCGCTCCCTGCTCACGGACCACGGCCGAGAGCGGCTGGCCGTCCACGAGCTCGAGCACCAGGTAGGCAGTGCCGTCGTCCTCCCCGTAGTCGAGCACCATCGCGATGTTGGTGTGCATCAACCGGGCTGAGTGCAGCGCCTCGTCGCGGAAGCGCAGCGCGAAGATCCGCTCCTCGTCCAGGGAGGGGCGCATCAGCTTCACGGCCACGGGCCGGCACAGGACGCGGTCCTCGCCCGCCCAGACGTCGGCCATCCCGCCGGAAGCCAGCCGGTGGTGGAGCTCGTAGCGGTCACCGAGGACCCGGACCTCGGTCGTCCTACTCATGACAGACCATCGGATGCCTCCAGCTCTCTGTGCCCGACCAGCCTGGTCGCGCGTGGTTCGGGTCCGAGCCGAATGCACACAGGGTGTACCCGAAAAGTCCAAGTTCCACGCATCCATCCGGCCACGCGCCGGTGTGACGACGGCGACACCGAGACCGAAGAGGCCCCTGACCTGCGAACTCGCAGGTCAGGGGCCTCTTCTGGCTGGCTCCCCCGGTTGGACTCGAACCAACAACCCTCCGATTAACAGTCGAATGCTCTGCCAATTGAGCTACAGGGGATCGCGCCCGCAAACCCTAGCAACTCCGCGTGGAGTTGCTAAATCGGGTCGCCCGAAGCATCGCCCACCTCGGCCCGCGCCCCGGCCAACGCCACGCCGGCAACCGCCGCGACCTCCGGATCGGCAGGATCGAGACCGGGGTCGTAGGCGTACATCCATGCCACCGGTCCTCCCACGGGACTGCGACGGCCGATGACCTTCAACCCGAGTCGTCCGCGCACCGGGACCCACCGCTGGAGCACGAGGCTGGCGGTGACCCGCTCGCGCACGAGCTGGAGCAGCAGAACCGGGTCGTGCATCTCGAAGGAGTACGTCGGGCGCGGCTCGCCGTAGGTGCCGATCTCGTCGACTCGCAGCGTTGAGGTCTCCCGGTCCCAGGCCGCGTCCTCGATCTGCTCCCAGGGCACACCGCGAACCTGGTGGGACTCGCCGTCGTCGGTGAGCAGCAGCACCAGCCGCGCCCGGGTGCCCAGCAACCAGGAGCCGTCGACGGCCTCGGCGTGCGCGAGCACCTTCTCGCCACGGGCGAGGCCGGCGCGGAGGAGAACGTTCCCGGGGACCGCCCCGGCACGGTTGAAGAGCCTCACTGCTGGCTCTCCAGCGCACGCTCCCGCAGGCTGCGCCGGTGCTGCTCGAGGGCCACCAGCTCGCCGAACATCCGGTTGTACTCGACTGCGTGCTCGACCGGGTTGGTGCGCTGCAGCCGGGACTTCAGGTCGGCGATGCGCCGCATCACGGTCAGCTCCCGGAGCCGGTGCACGTGCTGGCCGACGTACGCCGCGTCCGGCACCTTGTCGGTGTAGAGCGGCTCCACGGTGAGCGCGCTGATCAGTGACTGCAGCCGTTCGTCACTCTGGGCGTCGCGAAGGGTGGAGGCCCACTGGGCGTCGGCCGCGGGGGGTCCCCCCGCCGCCTGGATGCCGGCCCACAGGGCACGGTAGGCACCGTGTGTGAAGTCCTCGGCGTCCACCTCGCGCGCCAGCCGGCCGACGACGGCGGGGTGCTGCACCACGAGCTTCAGCGTCTCGCGCTCGAGCATCAGCCGCGGGTCGCGGGGGTCGGGCAGCTCGGCAGCCCGTGCGGTCGGGGGCGTGCCCTGCTGCTGGGGGGCGGCACCGCGGGCGGCCGCACGGCGCACCTCACGCTGCACGTCGGCCGGCTCGATGCCGAGCATGCCGGCGAGCTCGCGGGAGAACGCATCGACCTTGGAGCGGTCCCGGATCGCGGTGACCAGCTTGGCCGCCTCGCGCATCGCGTCGACGCGACCGTCCGCGCGGTCGAGGTCGTAGCGCTGGACCACGTTGGCCAGCACGAAGCGGTACAGGGGCACCCGACGAGCCACCAGCTCGCGGACCTCGGCGTCTCCCGACTTCAGGCGCAGGTCACACGGGTCCATCCCCGTCGGCTCGACGGCCACGTAGGTCTGGCCGGCGAAGATCTGGTCGCCCTCGAAGGCGCGGATCGCGGCCTTCTGCCCCGCCTCGTCGCCGTCGAAGGTGAAGATCACCTCGCCACGGAACTCGTCGTGGTCGTGCAGCAGGCGGCGGATCACCCGGGCGTGGTCGTCACCGAAGGCGGTGCCGCAGGTGGCCACGGCCGTCTTGACCCCGGCGAGGTGGCAGGCCATCACGTCGGTGTAGCCCTCGACGATCACCGCCTGGCTGGCGCGGGCGATCTCACGTCGGGCGAGGTCGATGCCGTAGAGCACCTGGCTCTTCTTGTAGATCGGCGAGTCGGGGGTGTTGAGGTACTTCGCCTCGATCCGGTCGTCGTCGAAGATCCGACGCGCGCCGAAGCCGATGGTGTCGCCGCTGCTGTCCCGGATCGGCCACATCAGCCGGCCCCGGAACCGGTCGTAGAGGCCGCGGCCGCTCTGCCCGATCAGGCCGCTGGTGACCAGCTCCTCGTCCTTGAAGCTGAGCTGGCGCAGGTGCTTGAGCAGGTCCTCTCCCCCACGGGGCGAGAACCCGACACCGAAGGTGGTGGCGGCGTCCGCGTCGAAACCACGGGAGTCGAGGAACTGGCGCGCCTGGAGTGCCTCGGGTGTGGCCAGCTGCTCGGCGTACCACTCGGCGGCGCGCTTGTGCGCCTCGATCAGCCGGGGCCGGTGCGGGCCGCTGGGCTGCCTCGGTGCCCCGCCCTCCTCGTAGCGCAGCTGTACGCCGAACTTCTCGGCCAACCGCTCGACGGTCTCGGTGAACCCGAGTCCGTCCATCTCCATCACGAACTTGATCACGTCGCCACCGGCCTGGCAGCCGAAGCAGTGGTAGAAACCGCGCGACGGGGTGACGTGGAACGAAGGCGACTTCTCGTCGTGGAACGGGCACAGGCCCTTCATCGAGCCGCCGCCGGCGTTGCGAAGCGTGACGTAGGAGGAGACGACGTCGTCGATGCGCGCCTTCTCGCGCACCTCCACGATGTCTTCTTCCCTGATCCGGCCCGCCACGAGGCGGAGTCTACGGGTCGGGGCCACCGCTCACCTGCTAGGCATGACGGCACGCAGAGCCATCCACGGTGAAGGGGACAGCACCGATGAGCACGAAGCAGAACAAGGTCACGGCGAGCGCGATCGCCCTGCTGGGGGCGGTCCTGGTCGCCAGGCGACGCAAGAAGCCGGACACTCCGGCAGCTGAAGGGCCGGCACAGGCGAGAGACCCGGGAAGCGCAGAGGAACGGGACGGAACCGCACCGGTCCCCGACACGTCGCCCGAGAAGCCGCCGCCGCCTGACGACGACCGCAAGATCGACGACCCCACCGACCTGAGCCTGCGGTCCTGGCGCTACGTGCTGCGCAAGACCGTGCACGAGTTCACCGACGACAAGTGCACCGACCTGGCGGCCGCGCTGGTGTTCTACTCCGTGCTGGCCCTGTTCCCGGCAGCGCTCGCGCTGGTGTCCCTCCTCGGGGTCGTGGGGCAGGCCGGGGAGTCCGTCGACGCGGTCGTCCGGACGATGCAGCCGCTCGTGTCCAGCGAGATGCTGGGCACCGTCGAGCCGGCACTGCGCCAGATTGCCGAGTCGGACGCCGCCGGCTTCGGACTGGTCATCGGCGTGCTCGCGGCGCTCTGGTCGGCCTCGGGCTACGTCGGTGCCTTCGGCCGGGCCATGAACAGCATCTACGAGATCGAGGAGGGTCGCCCGTTCTGGGTTCTCCGCCCGGCGATGCTGCTGGTCACCGTGATCGCGGTGCTGCTGGCCGCGACGGCACTGCTGATGCTGATCGTGTCGGGACCCGTGGCGGAGTCCATCGGCGGTGTCCTCGGTCTCGGCAGCGAGGCGGTCGCGCTCTGGAAGATCGTGAAGTGGCCGATCCTGGCCGTCGTCGTGGTCCTGGTCGTGGGGATGCTCTACTACGCGACGCCGAACGTGCAGCAGCCGAAGTTCCGCTGGCTCAGCGTGGGCGCCGCCGTCGCGATCTCGGTCTGGGCGCTGGCCTCGGTCGCGTTCTCGTTCTACGTGGCCAACTTCGCCAGCTACAACAAGACCTACGGGTCGCTGGCCGGCGTGGTGGTGGCGTTGCTGTTCCTGTGGATCACCAACATCGCCCTGCTCTTCGGCGCCGAGCTGGACGCGGAGCTCGAACGCGGTAGGCAGCTCGAGGCCGGGATCGTCGCCGAGGACGAGCTCCAGCTGCCCGTCCGCGACGACCGCAACATCAAGAAGTCACGCGAGAAGCGTGAGGAGGACATCGCGATCGGTCGCCGGATCCGTCGACAGGCCGGCGGTGACGGCGTACAAACGAAGGAGCCTGCAAAGTCGCGGGCGAACTCCGAGGAGGGGCGATGAAGAAGCTGCTGGTGATTGCCGCAGGCGTCGGCTACTTGTTCGGCACCAAGTCCGGCCGGGAGCACTACGAGCAGATGCGCCGGAAGCTCGGCCAGATGAAGGAGGACCACGGGGGCGATGCCATGCGTCCCAGCGCCAGCCGCTGGGGTTGAGCAGCCGTCGACACGGTCGGCTGACCTAGTAGTCCCCCGACATCACGTTCGCCAGCGGATCCCCCGCGGCGAAGCGGTGCAGCTGCTCGCGCACCAGGCGCAGCGCGCGCGGCTGCATGGCGCTGCTGTTGCCGCCCACGTGCGGCACCAGAAGCAGGTTGGGGGCGCGCCAGAGAGGGTGCTCGGCCGGCGGCGGCTCCGGGTCCACGACGTCCAGGGCCGCGTGCAGCCGACGGGACTCGAGCTCGGCCAGCAGGGCCTCGGTGTCGACCACCGCGCCACGGGAGACGTTCACCAGCAGCGCACCGTCACGCATCCTCGCGAGCATGCCTGCGTCGAAGAGCCCGCGGGTCTCGTCGGTGCCCGGCACGATCAGCACCACGACGTCGGCCGTCGGCAACAGGTCAGGGAGCTCCGTGATCGCGTGCACCCCCTCGCGGGCCCGTCGGGCCACCCGGGTGACCTCGGCCTCGAACGGCAGGATCCGCGACTCGATCGCGGCACCGATCTGGCCGTAGCCGACGATCAGCACCCGCTTGTCGGCCAGGGACTCGCGCCGCTCCGGGCTCCACCGCGCCTGTTCCTGGGCCCGCACGAACTCCGGGATCCCCCGCAGGCTGGCCAGGATCAGTGCCACGGCCAGCTCGGCGGTCGAGGTGTCATGGATGCCCCGTCCGTTGCACAGCTGCACACCGTCCGGGACGAACCTGCTGACGTGCTCGACCCCGGCGGTCATCGTCTGGACCGCCCGTAGCCTCGGCAGCCGGGAGAGCACCTCGCCGTCGGCCGGCCGGAACCGGTAGGGCAGGACGTAGAGCTCGACCTCGTCGCCGTTCTCGGGCAGGTCGTCCGGGTCCACCTGCTGGTAGCGCAGGCCGGTGGGGAGGTCACCGAGATCCGCTGGGTCGAACGGCAGCCACACGAGAGGGTCGTCCATGCTCGCCGAGCCTAGTGGGCGAGAAGCGGCCTCAGCCGCAGAGGTCCCGGTGCCAGGTGAGCGCGGAGCTGTCGGTGAGGCTGGCGATCTGGTCGACCACTACGCGCCTGCGCGCCGGGTCGTCGGCTGCCTCGGCGAAGTCGCCGCGCAGCGCCGGGTCCAGCGCGTCGCTCCCCCGCTTCCAGATCGCCTCGAAGAGCTCGTGCAGCAAGGTGCGCTGACGCTCCATCAGGTCGACCCGGTCCTGAGCTCGCATCACGTAGTGGGCGGCGACGCCCTTGAGCACGGCGATCTCCCGGACCGTCACCTCGGGCACCACCAGGTCGGCGTGGTGCCGCACCAGCGGCTCGGCGCCGAACTCGTCCTGGGTGGCGCGGTGGACGCTGCCGCAGAAGATCCCGATCAGGTCGCTGGTCAGGTTCTTGAGCGCACCCAGGCCCCGCCTGCTGCCGTCGTACGACGAACCCGGCCACGAGGTCACCGCACGGATCCGGCCCAGCGCGTCGTCCAGGGACTCGTCGGACGCGCTCGGGAGGTACCACTCGCGCACGGTCTGCCAGATCCCCGCCCGCTGGTCACCGTGGTCGAGCAGCGAGAGGTCGATCCGCCCACCCACGACGCCGTCCTCGAGGTCGTGCACGGAGTAGGCCACGTCGTCGGCGAAGTCCATCACCTGCGCCTCGACGCAGCGTCGGGGGCCGTCCACTCCGGCGCGCAGCCAGTCGAACACGAACCGGTCGTCCTCGTAGACACCGAACTTGCCGCTGGTCGCGTGCGCGTGACCGGCCTCGGCGACGGCAGGTCGGGGCCATGGGTACTTCGTGCAGGCGTCGAGGGTGGCCCGAGTGAGGTTGAGTCCGACGGAGCGCCCGTCGGAGTCCGCCGACTTCGCCTCCAGCCGGGTGAGGATCCGCAGGGTCTGGGCGTTGCCCTCGAAGCCGCCACACGACTCGGCGAGCACGTCGAGTGCCGACTCCCCGTTGTGACCGAAGGGCGGGTGACCCATGTCGTGGGCCAGGGCAGCCGTCTCGGCGAGATCGGGATGGCAGCCGAGCGGGTGGGCCAGGTCGCGCGCCACCTGCGCGACCTCGAGGCTGTGCGTGAGCCGGTTGCGCACGAAGTCGTCGGCCTGAGGACCCAGCACCTGGGTCTTCGCGGCCAGACGACGCAGCGACGCGGAGTGCACGACCCGGGCGCGGTCGCGCTCGAACGGCGTCCGCTCCGGGGCGTCGACCCGCTTCGCCGGTTCGTCGAGGAGGCGTTCGCGGGAGGCGTCGTCGTAGAGCTCGTCCCAGGTCACGATGAGACGCTACTGCCAAGCACCGACGTCGCGTGTGTCAGCGGGTCGGGTCGGTGCCCCTGCGCACCTCGCGCAGGTCGCTCCTGCCCCGGCCGTCGGTGTTGTAGTTGCGCGGGTCCGAGGGCGCACGGCGGAACTTCCTGTTGGCGCTCCCGGTGACCTCCACCAGGTCGCTCAGACCGTCCCGGTCGGTGTCTGCGCGGCGCGGGTCCGAGGTGAAGATCCGGTTGCCGTTGCGGTAGCCCCGGACCTCGGCGCCGTCCTTGAGGCCGTCCTTGTCGGTGTCGGCGACGCGCGGGTTGGTGACCACCGTGAAGATGACCCCCCACTTCTTGCGCCCGTAGAGCACCTTGCTGTTCATCCGGGTGCCGTGCACCTCGGCGCCATCGGAGAGGCCGTCCCCGTCGGTGTCCCTGCGCTTGGGATCGGTGTGGTGGATCCGGATCTCGTCGGCGTCGGTGAGACCGTCACCGTCGCGGTCGGTGCTCGCCGGGGCGGAGCCGGAGCTCGGTGAGCCGGGGCTCTGCGACGTGGGTGGCTGCGAGCCCCCGGTGCCGCCGCCGCCGATCACGATGACGACCTCCGGCACGGTCGTGCCCGGCACGGTGGTTCCCGGCTCGGACGTTCCCGGCTCGGTGGCTCCCGGCAAGATCGTTCCCGGCTCGGTGGTTCCCGGCGTGCCACTCGTCGCGCTGGTGCCACCCAGCCCGAGGTCGACCGTCGGGACCTCCACACCCGGGACCGTCGGCAACGGAAGGTCGACCGCCTCGGCCGACGTGCTGCCGAGGGTGACCAGCATGGCCGTGATGGCGACCGCTGCGGAGGCGCGCCTGCGTGCGCGGGGGTCGGACAGTGACATCGGGGGCACCTTCGGTACGCGCGGCCCGGGACGATCCCGGGCACTCAGAAGGTGACACGCCAGCAGCCTCGAGTCACGACCTTTTGCGGCATATGCATCATTCGTACTAGACGTCGGTAGACCGCTCGCACGCCCTCGTGTTGCCGACCCAGAACCGAGGCGGCTCAGAAGCCGAGGCGGCGCAGCATCTTGGGGTCGCGTTGCCAGTCCTTGGCGATCTTCACGTGCAGGTCGAGGTAGACCGGCGTGCCCAGCATCGCCTGGATCTGGTGCCGCGCGGCAGTGCCCACCTCGCGCAGGCGAGACCCCTTGTGCCCGATCACGATGCCCTTCTGCGAGTCCCGCTCCACGAACAGGTTCGCGTGCACGACCAGCAGTGGCTTGTCGGCGGGGCGTCCCTCCTTGAGGGCCATCTCCTCGACCACCACGGCGATCGAGTGCGGCAGCTCGTCGCGCACTCCTTCGAGCGCGGCCTCGCGGATCAGCTCGGCCACGATGATCTCCTCGGGCGAGTCCGAGAGCTCACCGTCCGGGTAGAGCGGAGGCCCTTCGGGCAGCATCGCGATCAGCAACCGCTCCAGCAGCTCGACCTGCTCACCGGCGACGGCCGAGACCGGCACGATCTCGGCCCAGTCAGTGCCGGTCTCGACACCGAGCGCCGCGATGTCGAGCAGGTGCTGCCCGATCTGCTCCGGCGTCGCGAGGTCGGTCTTAGTCGCGATGGCCACCTTGATCGTGCGACGGACCTTGGCCAGCTCGTTGACGATGAACCGGTCCCCCGGTCCGACCTTCTCGTTGGCCGGGAAGCACACACCGACGATGTCCACCTCGGACCACGTGCTGGTGACCAGGTCGTTGAGCCGCTCGCCCAGCAACGTGCGCGGGCGGTGCAGGCCTGGGGTGTCGACCAGGATCAGCTGGGCGTCGGGCCGGTGCACGATGCCGCGTACGACGGTCCGCGTGGTCTGCGGCTTGGAGCTGGTGATCACGACCTTGCTGCCGACGAGCGCGTTGGTCAGCGTCGACTTGCCGGCATTGGGTCGACCCACGAAGCAGGCGAACCCGGACCGGTGGGGCTGTGTCTCCGGGGTGGTCATGTTGCCTCGCTCGCCTTGTCATAGTCGGCCCAGATCTCATCGTCACTGCGGCCCATCGCCTTGCCCCGTGCATAGATCGGTCCGGGGTCGACCCTGCGGGCCTGCCTCCCCCGGCTGCCGCTCCAGTAGCCCATCACGTCGTAGTGCCGGGTGTCCCGGCCGAGGTCGTGCCGCAGGAACCGGCGGATCTCACGCATCTGCGCCGACTCCCCCGCCATCCAGAAGTAGCCGGGGCCCTCGGGCCACGCGAGCCCGCGCACGATCGCGGCGAGCTCGCTCGACCCGAAGTCGGCGTGGTGCCAGGACACCTCACCGGAGAGGTAGTCGGGCATCGGCCCGTCGGGCACCTCAGCGTGCACCTGCACCGGCAGGGCGACCGCGGGCTCGGCGAGGGTCTCGGCGATGCGCGCCATCGCGGGCAGTGCGGTCAGGTCACCGGCCAGCACCACCCACCCCGCATCGGCTGGAAGCTCGAAGGACCCCTTGGGGGCGGAGATCCCGACCAGGTCGCCTACGCAGTCGGTCTGCGCCCACTCCGTCACCAGGCCCTGGTCGTGCACCACCACGTCCAGGGTGAGCAGACCGTCCGCGAAGGACCGCACCGTGTAGTAGCGGGTCTGGAACTGACCGGGCACCGTGAGCGCGACCCACTCGTCGGGGAGCCCGGTGGAGGCGAAGCCCTCCGGCGCCTCGACCACCAGGCGGACCAGGCGCTCACCGATCACGTGTCGAGCGCGCACGCGTGCGTCGAAGGGGGTCCGGGTGGTCATCCCCGGAAGGCTATCCGCTCCGGGGACGCCCCTGTTCCCGGGCGGGTCGGGAAGTCATCGAGGACGGCCGCGACGCGCCCTCAGAACCAGCTGCGCACCACGAGCCGCCCGCCACGACCGGGGCCGAGCGTGGCGATGTGCATCCGTCGCTGCGCGCAGCCCTTCGTCGTGCCCGCGCACGAGTCGTTCTGGGCGTAGCCCACGTTGCCGGGCTGCCAGGCATGGAAGGCGAGGCGCAGGCGTCCTGCCGTGTCCCGGAACGGCGCCGCCCCACCGGGGCCGGCCAGGTAGCGGTTCGTGGACAGCAGCCTGCCCATCCGGCGGCACGGACCGGTCACCGAGCGGCACCGCGCGTAGCCGGTGGCGTAGCGCTCGCTGCCGTAGCCGTTGCCCGAGTAGAACAGGTAGAGCTTGCGACGGAACCGCATCATCGCGGGGTTCTCCACCACGGCACCCTCCCACGTCTCCCGTGGGACCAGCAGCGTGTAGTTGCGGCTGCCCTCGGCGAAGCCGGTGGCGTACTTGTTCATCCGCCGGACCAGGATCCGGTCGGGCGCGCCCTCCATCTTGTAGAGCAGCCAGATGGCGCCCCGCTCGACGAACATCTGTGGGTCGATCACGCCGGCGCTGCCACAGCTGATCGGGCCGGGGCCGGAGTCGACGTACGGCCCGAGGGGGTTCCCGCTCCGGGCCAGCGAGATGCACCGGCGGCCGTCGCTCGCGCGCGGCACGGAGTACGCCGCCACGTAGGTGCCGTTGAAGATGCGGGTCACCGACGGCGCCCAGGTCGCGGAGAACACGCGACCGCCCTGGGTGGTGCGCTTCTCCACCCACGACGGGGTCTGGTCCATGCCGTCGTTGAGCCACGGCCGGTCCGGGTCGGAGGACGGCTTGGGCGTCCAGGTGCGCAGGTCGGTCGAGCTCATCAGCGGCAGGTTGAGCGCGGCGATCGTGGTCGAGGTGGCGTAGTAGCGGGAGCCCACCCGCCACACGGTCGGGTCGGGGAAGTCCCCCCGGTAGGTGGCGCCCGCGCGGAACGGGTCGCTCCCCGCGGGTGCCGGACGCTCCATCCGTGCGACGGCCGGAGTCAGGCCCGACACCAGGAGAACTCCCGCCAGGACGACGACCGCGAGCCGAAGCGGCCTAGCCACGGTCGGTCACGACGAGCAGGCCGGTGCCGGCAGCCTCGGGCGCCCGGTCGGCACCGAGCGTGGCCACGTGCAGCTTGCGCTGCGGGCAACCCGCCGCGGAGCGCAGGCAGGAGCTGCTCTTCGGATAGCCGGTGTTGCCGAAGTCCCACGCCGCGTAGGCCAGGCGGAGCCGGCCGGCGGTGTCGATGAACGCCATCCCGCCACCCGGGCCGGACACCCGCCCACCGGTGGCCAGGATCGGTTCGGTGGACGCCCGCGTGCACGGCCCCATCGGCGAGTCGCAGATCGCGTAGCCCGTGGCGTAGGTGTCGTTGGCATAGGAGGCGCCGGAGTAGAACAGGTAGTAACGACCCGCGTAGGCGATCATCGATGGGTTCTCGATGAGCCGTCCCTCCCACGGGTCCTGGGTGGTCAGCAGCAACCGGGTCGAGTAGAGCTTGGTCCCCGTGGCGGAGATCCGGGTGCTGAACAGCTGGCTGGGCAGGGACGCGGTCTGCTCGCTCTTCCAGATCAGGTAGCGACCACCGTCCGGTGCGGTGAAGAACTGCGGGTCGATCGCACCACGGTTCGGCGGGCAGATCAGCGGCCGCGCCGTCCGGTCCACGAAGCCACGCCCGGGCCTTTTCGAGGTGGAGACCGAGATGCACATCTTCCGCGGCCCAGGCTGGCGTACCGGTGTGGCGTAGGCGTGCACGAACCGTTTGCCGAAGCGAGCGACCGTCGGGGCCCACGTGGTCGCGAACCGTCGCTTGCCGATCCGGCGCGACTGCGCCCACCGGGCAGGGGACTTCATCCCCTCCCCGACGGCGCGCCAGTGAACGAGGTCGGTCGAGGTCAGGACCGGCAGGTGCAACGAGGCGGTGGTGGTGCTGTAGGCGTACCAGACCTTGCCGACGCGCAGCACGCTCGGATCCGGGAAGTCCCCGCGGTAGTCGCGCTTGGCGACGAACCGGTCGCTTCCGATCGGCGCAGCCACCCCGGCACGCGCCGAGGCGCTCTCGAGCGGACCGAGGGTCAGGCTGACCGTGGCCAGCCCGAGGAGGCAGGCGAGGAGGACACGCAGGCGGCCGGACGGCATGGGAACTCCAGGCGGGGTCGGGTGGGGGCCCCACTATCTCCCGCGACCGAGCGCCCCGTCCGCGGAAAGCGAGGATTCGTCAGCCGCCTGCTGACCCAGGGCGACCGGAGCGGCTCAGGAGAGCCAGTCCGGTCGCAACGGGAAGCCGCTGCGGCCGTCATCGTGCGTGCGACCGGCGAGCACCTGGTGGAGCTGGATCTCGTTGCGCTCGAAGCCCATCCGCGATCCGGCCATGTAGAGGCCCCACACCCGCGCGGTGCCCTCGCCGACCTCAGCCACGCACTCGTCCCAGTTGCGGCGCAGGTTGTCGCACCACCCGGCCAGCGTCATCGCGTAGTGCGGCCGCAGGTTCTCCTCGTGGTGCACCTCCAGCCCCGCGTCCTGGGCCTCGGTGATGATCTTCCCCGAACCGATCAGCTCCCCGTCGGGGAACACGTAGCGGTCGATGAAGGCCCCGGTCTGGGTCGGCTTGTTGTCCGGACGGGTGATGCAGTGGTTGAGCAGTCGTCCACCCGGCACCAGCTTGCTGCGCAGCAGCGAGAAGTAGCTCGGGTAGTTCTCCACGCCGATGTGCTCGGTCAGGCCGATGGAGCTGATGGCGTCGAAGCCTGTCTCGGGCACCTCGCGGTAGTCCATGTGCCGCACCTCGACCAGGTGGTCCAGCCCCTCCTCGCGGTTCTTCCGGGTGGCCCATTCCGCCTGCTCACGCGAGAGCGTCACGCCCAGCGCCCGCACGCCGTACTCCCGCGCGGCGTGCCGCGCCATCGCACCCCAGCCGCAGCCGACGTCGAGCAGCCGCTGCCCGGGCTGCAGGGCGAGCTTGCGGCACACCAGGTCGTACTTGGCGTGCTGCGCCTCCTCCAGGCTCTCGGCACCGGTGGGGAAGAGCGCACAGGTGTAGGTCATCGACGGCCCGAGCACCAGCTCGTAGAACCGGTTGGAGACGTCGTAGTGGTGCTGGATCACCCGACCGTCGCGCTCGGGGCTGTGCCGGAACCCCTCGACCAGCCGACGCCAGCGGGGCAGGTGCTCCTGGGGTGGCGGCGGGGGCGGGACCATCTGGCTCAGCCCGATGGAGCGGAGCAGGTTGACCACCTCGGCCGGCGAGGGCCGACGGAACTTCATCGCCCGCAGCAGCAGCACCATCGCCTCGTAGGGGTCGCCCGGGTGCACCCCGAGCACGTCCAGGTCACCGGACACGTAGGCCCGCGAGAACCCGAGGTCGCCGGGTGCCGTCACCAGGTAGGCCAGGCCGCGCTCGTTCTTCAGGTTCAGCCCGACCGGGGCGTCCGGAGGACCGCTGACGCTGCCGTCGTACGCCGTGAACCGGATCGGCACCGGTCGCGCGAGCAGCGACTCGAAGATCTGCGCAAGCGTCAGCTTGGTCTGGACGCTGGTGTTCCTCAGCTGGGTCATCGTCGTCGCACCGCCTTCTCGTAGAGGCTGGACAGCCTGTTCTCCGGGTCGTAGCGCAGCTTGGTCGCCGCGAGGTTGGCCCCGTCGTAGAGCCGGTCGAAGGTCTCCGGGTCGTAGAAGGACTCGGAGTAGAGGGACTTGTGCCCCTCGAGCTCGGCCACCTTGTCCTCGATGGCCCGGTTGAGCGGTCCGTTCGGCGCATCCGCTCCCACCGGGACCGCGCCCCAGAAGCCCACGTTGACGTAGGTGCGGCCCCGCTCCAGGGGGTACGACGGCCACGGCCGGCCACCTTCCCCCGTGCGTTCGCTCGTCGCGCCACGCACCGTCGAGACGTCCCGCACCCGCAGCGGGCACAGCCACACCGGCCGCATCCCGACGACGACGTCGAACCACGCGAGGAACTCCCCCAGCCGCTCGACCGGGACCTCGACGTCCTGGACCACCCGCTCGCGGCGGGGACGGCCGGCTCTGCTGTCGAGCCGGTCCATGATCCCGAAGCGGCGGTCGAGGCCGACCAGCCGGTGGTAGGTGTCCGAGCGACGGAGGCGTCGCGGCCAGAGCCGTCGCACCAGGGGGTGCTGGGCGCCGAACGCCCGGGAGCACCAGAACCAGTCGGTGTCCCAGCGCCAGAGGTAGTCGTGCATCGTGAGCAGGTCGATCTCACGCTGCCGCAGCGACTGCCAGTAGACCTGCTGACCCGCGTAGTCGCTCGACCTCGTCGCGGGGTCGTGGTCCTGCCAGCGGGCGAGCGTCAGGTAGTACTCCCCCGGCTCGAACGCGGTGCCGTCGAGTCCGTCGACACGCTCTCCGTGCCACTGCGCGCTCTCGGTGATCGAGGCGATCGCCTCCTCGAGCGAGGCAGCGTCGTGGAACCGCACGTGGCGCAGGGCGACGTGGGACGCGACGGCCTCGAGCTCGATCTTCAGCCGGGTCGCGTAGCCGAGGGACCCGTAGGAGTTCGGGAACGTCCGGAACAGGTCGGCGTGCTCGTTGTCGGCCGTGGCGGTCACCACCTCGCCGGCGCCGGTGAACACGTCCATCTCCAGCACCGACTCGTGCGGGAGACCGTTGCGGAACGACGTCGACTCGATGCCCAGGCCGGTGACCGCCCCACCCAGGGTGATCGTGCGCAGCTGCGGGACCACCAGGGGGATCAGGCCGTGCGCCAGTGTGGCCTCGACCAGGTCCTCGTAGGTGCACATCCCCTGCACCTCGGCCGTGCGCGCCTCTGGATCGACGTCGAGGACGCCGTCGAGGCCGGAGACGTCGAGGCCGGCGACCGCGGCGTCACGCGGACGGAACAGGTTCGAGGTGCGCTTGGCCAGACGGACCGGGGCGCCCGGCGCGATGGCGGCGTACGACGCCTGGAGGCGCGCCACGGCCTGGTCGTGCTGCAGGCGTTGTCCTTGCGCGGTCCAGCTCCCCAAAGCAGCCCCCTCGGCTGATCCTCTGGGCCAACCCTAGCCACTCGGGCGCGTGTTCGGTGGGAGCGGTGAGCTCCACCCGCGCCGCGGCTCAGGTCTCGACCGTGTCCTGCACTGCTCCTGCGGGCGTGCCCCGGTGGACGGGCACGCCCATGCCGGCGAACTCCCGCAGCGCATCCAGGTCATCGACAGCGAGCTCCCCGTCGGTGAGCACCACGACGGCCTCCGCTCCTCGAGCGCCGCTCGAGACGGCCATCGCGATCGCGACGCCGACGGCGGAGATGCTCAGCGACGGCAGCGCCACCGTCGCGGCTGCGTAGGTGCGTCCGTCGAGGTCGCGCAGCGCCGCCCCCTCGGTGGCGCCGGTGCGGGCACGGGTCGCCTTGGCGAGCACGACCAGCTTGTTGTCCTCGGGCTCCAGGGCAGTCACGTCGGCGAGTCTAGATCGCACTAGGTCGGGTCATCCCCGCAGGGCGAGTGCTCTTCAACCGTGTGACGTGGGCTCGATCGCCTTCGGCTCGATCGACACCACGCGCGAGATCAGCACCGTGCCGATGCGGTTGCGGCGACCCTTGGCCTCCTCCGCGACGAAGAGCAGCCCACCGACCTCGACCTTGGAACCGGGCAGCGGCACCTTGCCGAGGTGCTTGGCCATCAACCCGCCGACCGAGTCGACCTCGTCGTCCTCGATGGAGACGCCGACGACCTCGTCGAGGTCGTCGACCGGGAACCGCGCCGGGACCCTGCACGAGCCGTCGGCGAGCTCCTCGATGAACGTCTCGTCGTTGTCGAACTCGTCAGCGATCTCGCCGACGATCTCCTCGAGGATGTCCTCGATGGTCACGATGCCGGCGGTGCCGCCGTACTCGTCGACCACGACCGCTATGTGGCGACGGTCCGCCTGCATCTCCCGCAGGAGGTCGTCGACCGGCTTGGAGTCGGGCACGTGGAACACCGGGCGCATCATCGACTCGACCAGCTCGGTCGTCTGGGCTGCCTGGCGGTCGAAGACCCGCTTGCTGATGTCCTTGAGGTAGACGAAGCCAGCGATGTCGTCGAGGTCCTCGCCCACAACGGGGATCCGAGAGAACCCGCTCCGCAGGAACAGCGACATCGCCTGCCGCAGGGTCTTGCCGTGCTCGATGTAGACCACGTCGGTCCGCGGGACCATCACCTCGCGCACCGAGGTGTCGCCGAGCTCGAAGACGGAGTGGATCATCTTGCTCTCGCCCGACTCGATGACGCTCGACGCCTCGGCGAGGTCGACCATCTCGCGCAGCTCGGCCTCGGAGCCGAACGGCCCCTCGGAGAAGCCCTTCCCCGGCGTGAGCGCGTTGCCGATGATGATCAGCAGCCGCGGCAGCGGGCCCAGCACCCGGGCCAGGCCGAGCACGACGCCGGCGGTGGCGAGGGAGATCGACTCGCTGTGCTGGCGACCGAGGGTGCGCGGCCCCACGCCGACCACCACGAAGAGCACCAGGAACATGGTGCCGATCGCCACCAGGACCGAGGTCCACTCGCCGGGACCGAGCAGGTCGAGGACGACGGCGGTGCCGAGCACCACGGCCGAGGTCTCGGTCATCAGGCGCAGCACCAGCAGCGCGTTGAGACGGGGAGCGGGGTCGTCGAGCAACCGCAGCAGGCCCATCGCACCAGGACGCTGCTCGTGCGCCAGCTCGAGGGCCCGCGCCCGGGAGAAGGCTGAGAGCGCCGCCTCGACGCTGGTCAGGGCGCCGGCAAGCACGACCAGGGCCACCACCATCAGGATCAGGCCCGGACTGTCTCCACTCATCGGCGTGCTCAGTCCTGTTCGACGTGCGGTCGGTCTGCTTCGATGCCGAGCCATTCGGCGAGAAGTCGTGCCTGGAGACCGAACATCTCCTGGTGCTCCTGGGGCTCCGCGTGGTCGTAGCCGAGGAGGTGCAGGATGCCGTGCACGGTGAGCAGGTCCAGCTCGTCCGCGGCGGAGTGGCCCGCGGTGACTGCCTGCTTCTCGGCGACGGCGGGGCAGAGCACCAGGTCGCCGAGAACGCCCTCCTCGGGCTCCTCGTTGACCATGCCGGGACGCAGCTCGTCCATCGGGAAGGCGAGCACGTCGGTCGGCCCCTCCTTCTCCATCCACTTCGCGTTGAGCTCGGCGATGGTCTCCTCGTCGACCGCGGTGACGCAGAGCTCCGCGAGGGGGTGGACCCGCATCCGGTCGATCACGAACCGGGCCAGGCGCTGGGTCCGGAGCTCGTCGAACTCGACGCCGGACTCGTTCTGCACCTCGATGCTCATCGGTGCAGCTCCCGGTCGAGACCGGCCTCTCGACGGGCGTCGAACTCGTCGTAGGCGGCCACGATCTTGCCGACCAGCTTGTGCCGGACCACGTCGTGGGAGGTCAGGCGGTTGAACGAGACGTCCTCGATCCCGTCGAGGATGCCCTCCACGACCCGCAGGCCGCTCTTGATGCCGGAGGGAAGGTCGACCTGGGTGACGTCACCGGTGACCACGATCTGCGAGCCGAAGCCGAGACGGGTCAGGAACATCTTCATCTGCTCGGGCGAGGTGTTCTGCGCCTCGTCGAGGATGATGAACGCGTCGTTGAGGGTGCGCCCACGCATGTAGGCGAGCGGGGCGACCTCGATCGTCCCGGCCGCGAGCAGCTTCGGCACCGTCTCCGGGTCGAGCATGTCGTGCAGGGCGTCGTACAGCGGTCGCAGGTAGGGGTCGATCTTCTCGCTGAGCGTGCCCGGGAGGTAGCCGAGCCGCTCGCCGGCCTCCACGGCGGGCCGGGTCAGGATGATCCGGTTGACCTTCTTGGCCTGGAGCGCCTGCACGGCCTTGGCCATGGCGAGATAGGTCTTGCCGGTGCCGGCGGGGCCGATGCCGAAGACGACCGTGTGCTTGTCGATCGCGTCGACGTAGCGCTTCTGGTTCAGCGTCTTGGGCCGGATCGTGCGGCCCCGGTTGGACAGGATGTTCAGCGAGAGCACGTCGGCGGGCCGCTCGGTGGTCTCCGCGCGCAGCATCGTGATCACCCGGTCGACGGTCTCGGCGGTGACGCCCTGGCCGGTGCGGATGATCGTCACCAGCTCGTCGAGCGCCCGCTCGGCGAGGGCGACCTCGGCCGGCTCTCCCCGCAGGGTGATCTGGTTGCCGCGCACGTGGATGTCGGCGACGAAGGCCTTCTCCATGAGGTTGAGGTGCTCGTCCCCGGGCCCGAGGAGCGACACCATGTTGATGCTGTTGGGCACGACGACGACGTGCTGGGTCCCGGGAGTGCGATCGGTGGTGCTCGCCTTGCTCGTCTCAGTCATGAATGCCCCCGGTGGGGGCAGCCCTTCTCTAGGCAGTCGGTGAGCCCCAATCCTACGGGAGTGCCCCCTTCTGGCCCACCGAGATCCCCCCGGCGTGCTCTCAGGGCCGGGTGACCAGCAGGATCCCGAGGCACATCTCGTCGGTGCTGCCCTCGCCCCACACCACGTAGCGGTCCGGCTGGCCCTCGAACGAGGGCTGGGCGCGCAGCGCCTGGTCGTGCGTGCAGGTGACCGTGAGCGTGTCCCCCGCATCGAGCTTCGCGGGCTTGATCGGCCGACTCCCCTGGTCGTCGAAGTCCCAGACCGGGATGTCCAGGAGGGTCCGCGCGTCCGTCTCCCCCGCGTTGACCTCGACCTTGATGGACCTGCCGAGCAGGTGCATGTGCCCGGCCACCGCCTGGACGGTCTCCGGTTGCTGGATCTCGCGGGTGCACGACTGCACCGGGCCCGAACGGATCTCGCCGCAGAGGAAGTGCAGCAGGTCGGCGGTGGCACCCGGCCCCTCGCCGAACCTCTTCTTGACGTCGGTCAACGCTGCCGACCGGTCACACAGGTCGCCGTCGGCGAACTCGTCCCGGCACGGGAGCTCCACGGGCGCAGGCAGCAGACGGGTCTCCAGGGCGGTGATCCGGTCGGAGGCCGGGGCGAGGCGTAGCTCGGCTGCGCTGCGGTCCGGCTCGGTGCCCTTCAGCAGGTTGTAGTGCACCTGCATGATCACCCGCGAGCCCGCGTCGAGCTCGGCCCCGAAGCCGGCGCGGTAGGCCTGCTCGCCGCCACCCGGGGCCCAGGCCCCCACCCACGGCGCGTCGTCCAGCCCGGCTCCCGCTCCGAGACCGCTGCTCCCGAAGCAGGTCCACCCAGGTCCAGGCGTGGCCGCGTCCTTCTGCTCCGCGGCCGGCACCAGGTCGGCGGGCACCCGGAACAGGATGACGTGGTGCACCACCTCGGGGTTGCCGGGCAGCACGTTGAAGCCGGTGATGAGCTGGTCCGAGCTCACCCCCGGGTCGAGCACGAAGCAGCGGTAGTCGTCGGTGCCCGACCCCGTCGGCGCCGACGGGGTGTACGACGCGGGCATCTGCACCGTGACCCGTTGCTCGCCGGGCCGCAGCGGGATGCGTCCCGCTGTCGGATTGTCCGAGGGTGTGGCGGTGGCCGGCTCGCTCGAGGGCGCGGTCGATCCGGCCTTCTCCCCCGCGCCGCCGCAGGCAGCGACCAGCAGGGCCAGGAGCGTGGCGGCGAGGCTCCTGACGACCCGGGGCGTCGTACGCCGTGGGCCGGCGGGGTGTGGCTGGGCGGAGGTCACCCGGGCGGCCAGGTCATGGCCCGGCCCCCGAGGACGTGCATGTGGGCGTGGAAGACCGACTGGTGCGCGGCGGCGCCGGTGTTGAAGACCAGGCGGTAGCCCTCACCGAGGCCCTCCTGCTCCGCGATCTCCCTGGCGGCCGTGAACAGGTCGACCGCGGTGTCCGGCTCGGCGGCCGCGAGGGAGACGGCGTTCGGGTAGTGACTGCGTGGGATCACCAGCACGTGGGTCGGAGCCTGCGGCTCCAGGTCGCGGAACGCGAGCGTGGTCGCTGACTCATGGACCACGTCGGCCTCGATCTCGCCACTGACGATCTTGCAGAAGAGACAGTTCTCGGCACCGTTCGAGCTCATGAGGTCCAGCATGCCCGATTGGTCCTCACGGCGTGTAAACCACCTCGGGCACCCGGACGTCCAACTAACGTGACCAGAGACATGACCACACTGCCGACCGGCCGCGCGGCCGAGGGGGTGCACATCGACTCCGAAGCCAGCCATGGCACCGGGATCGACCACGCCCTGGAGCGGCTCTACGACGAGCACTACCTGCGGTTGGTGCGGCTCTCGGTGCTCCTGGTCGGCGACCGCGGGCGCGCCGAGGAGATCGTTCAGGACTCCTTCGTGGCGGTCTACCAGCGGATGCGCAAGCTCGGGGACCCCGGTTTCGCCCTCGACTCCCCCGCCTACCTGCGCCAGACGGTGGTCAACCGCTCCCGGTCGGCGCTCCGGCACCTGATGGTCGTCTCGCGGCACCCGGACGAGGCCCCCCGCCCTGTCCAGGGTGCCGACCACGAGGTGCTGGCGCGTGCCCGCCGCGCCCGGGTGATCCAGGCGCTGGCCACGCTGCCGCGTCGCCAACGCGAGGTGATCGCGCTGCGCTACTACCTCGACCTCTCCGAGCGGGAGATCGCCGACACCCTGGGCATCAGCCCGGGAGCGGTGAAGAGCCATGCGTCACGCGGGGCCGCGGCCCTGCGCCAGAACCTGTCCCCACTGCTCGAGGAGAGCTGATGACCGTCCCACCTGACTCCAACCTGCGCCGCCTGCTGGACGACGCCGTGTCCGACGTACACCCCGAGGAGGGGCTCGACGAGATCCGGGCGCGCGGCCGTCGGCCTTCCGCGGGCCGGTGGCTGCCGCTCACCCTGGCTGCTGCGGTCGCGACCATGCTGGTGATCGGTGGTGCCGCCTGGCTGGCCGGTCGGCAGCCCTCCCAGGACGCCGCTGCCGGACCGGGTGCTCCCGCCGGCGAGCCGAGTGGCCAGCCCTCGGCCGCGGCCGGCCGCACCGTTCAGGTGCCGGTCTACTACGTCGGCACCACGGCAGTGGGGCCGCGCCTGTTCGCCGAGACGCACGAGGTCAACGACACCACCGACACCGAGCTGCAGGTCGCCGTGCAGCAGGCCTTGAGCAGCAACCCGCTCGACGCGGACTACGAGAACAGCTTCCGCAGCCTCGGCGTGACCGCGATGGCCGACGACGACGGGGGCCAGGTCACCATCGACCTCTCCGAGCCGCTCCCGCGCCCGGACGGCATGAACGACGAGGCGGCCCAGATGGCCGTGCAGTCCCTCGTCTGGACCGCCGACGCCGCCGTGCAGGGCAACGGAGCCGTGCAGTTCACCGTCGAGGGCACCCAGGTGGACCAGGTGCTCGGCGTGGACACCAGCTCCCCGGTGCGGCGTGGCGCGGCCGACTCCACGCTGGCCACGGTCTCGATCTCGACACCGACCGAGGGTGCAGAGGTGCCCACCCAGTTCGAGGTCACGGGCCAGGCCGCGACGTTCGAGGCCAACGTGGTCTGGGAGCTCAAGCGGGGTGACGAGGTGGTGCGCAAGGGCTTCACCACGGCCACCGAGTGCTGCACCCTCTCGGCGTACTCCTTCACCGTGACGGCCACGCCCGGCGACTACACCCTGCACGTCCACGACACGGACATGTCCGACGGCGAGGGCGTGGGCACCAGCGAGGACACCAAGAACATCACGGTGAAGTAGCCGACGCGGACCCCGGTTGAGCTGCCGCCGAGGTCGGCAAACTTTTCGAGATTTCCCTTCCACAGCAGGGCTTTCGGCCCCGGAAACTGTCGGTGGTCGCTGGTTGACTTGGCTCCATGACGACGACCGGGCACTCCACGACCACAGAGCTGGACACCCCGGCCGACGTGCTCGGTTTCGCCCGCGACCGCCGTGCCGCGGCCAACGCCGCCGAGGCCGACGTCCTGCTGGCCGCCGTGACCTGGGCCGAGCAGCACCCGCCGGAGTCGATCCACACCGCCTCGACCTGGGTCGCCGGCGGCGGCGACACCGGCCTCCCGCTCGCCGGACCCGGTGCGCCCCTGGTCGCGGAGTTCTGTCTCGCCGAGCTCGCCGCCGCGCTCGGGGTGTCCACCGACGCCGGTCGCGCGCTCGTGGCCGAGGCGGTCGAGCTGAAGTACCGCCTCCCGCGGGTCTGGGCCCGGGTGCAGTCCCACGAGCTGGTGTCCTGGCGGGCCCGCCGCATCGCCCAGGCCACCCTCGGGCTGTCCATGGAAGCAACCGGGTTCGTCGACGCCCAGGTGGCCCCGTTCGCGCACCGGACCGGTCCCGCCCAGCTCGACCGACTCGTCGCCGAGTCGATCGCCCGGTTCATGCCCGACCAAGCCCTCGCCGACGCGGCCCGGGCCGCTGACACCAGGCACTTCCGGGTCCACCACGACCACGTCTCCTTCAACGGCACCAGCCACATCGAGGCCGAGCTCGACCTCGCCGACGCCCTCGACCTCGACGCCGCCCTGACCCGCGGCGCCGCCTCCCTCAAGGCCGGCGGGTGCACCCAGTCCCTCGACGTACGCCGCTCGATCGCCGCCGGCGACCTCGCCCGACGCCAGCTCGCCCTCGAGCTCAGCGACACGGCACCCGACTCACCCGCAGCCCAGCACGGCGACCACTGCCCGGCAGGTGGTGCTCTACGTGCACCTAGCCCAGGCCGCGATCACCGGCACCAGCACCCACCTGCACCTCGCCCGGGTGGAGAACCACCGCCAGGGAGTCACCGCCGACCAGGTCCGCACCTGGTGCGCCAACCCCGACACCACCGTCACCGTGAAACCGGTGATCGACCTGACCGAGCACATCGCCGTCGACGCCTACGAGGTCCCCGACCGCCTCCGCGAGCAGACCGGTCTGCGCGACCACAGCTGCGTCTTCCCCTGGTGCACCCGACCAGCCCGGACATCCGACCGCGACCACGTCATTCCCTGGCCCCGCGGCTCCACCACCACCGACAACCTCGCCCCACTGTGCCGACGACATCACCGCCTCAAGACCCACAGCCCGTGGACCTACACCGTCCTCGAACCCGGCACCTACCTCTGGTCCAGCCCCCACGGCTACCAGCTCCTCCGCGACCACCACGGCACCCGCGACGTCAGCACGCCCTGACCGGGCGTGTGCCTGTCGCAACAGTGCGGGTCGGGTGGGTCCGACGGGAGCTCCCCCGACTCCGCGCTCTGAGCCCCCTGCCCCGGGACGGCACCATGGGGTCGTGGGTGACATCGACGACCTGTTCCGCCGCGTGCCGACCGGCTGGTCGGTGGTGCGGTACGCCGGGCGCCGCTACGGGGTCACCCGCAGTACCGCGGCTGGCAACCGCTCGGAGAAGCTGTTCGCCGAGGCGCTCGACGGCAGCGACCTGGTCAGCGCCAACCTCTACCGGGTCGGGGACGAGGCGTTGCTCAAGCCGTGCGAGATGCCGGCGGAGAAGGTGCTCGACTTCCTCCGCGGCCTGGAGCCGGAGGACTCAGGTCCAGCGTGAGGTCCGGGAGAGCAGCGCCGCGACTGCGGCGACTCCCGCCGTCGAGGTGCGCAGCACCGAGTCACCCAACCGGACCACGTGCGCGCCACCGAGTGCGGACAGCTCCTCGTCGGTGATCCCGCCCTCGGGACCGACCACCACGAGGATGGAGCGGACGCCGTCGAGCGAGAGGCCGGAGAGCGGCACGGTCGTGGCCTCGTGCAGCACCACGGCGAGGTCGACCTCGGCGGCCATCGCCACCACCTCGGCGGTGGTGGCCATCTCGGTGACCTCGGGGAACCAGGAGCGACGCGACTGCTTGCCCGACTCGCGGGCCGTGCTGCGCCACCTGGCCAGCGACTTGGCTGCCCGCTCACCGCGCCAGGTCCCGACGCAGCGGGCCGCCGCCCACGGGACGATCCGGTCGACGCCGATCTCGGTCAGCACCTCCACGGCCAGCTCGGCGCGCTCCCCCTTGGGGATCGCCTGCACGACGGTGACGTGCGGGACCGACTCCGAGGTGACCTCGACCGCGGAGACGGTCGCCGAGAACGAGGACTTCGTGGTCGCGGTGACCGTGCAGGTCGCGGAGGTGCCGCGACCGTCCACCAGGGTGACCTGCTCCCCCACGCGCGTCCGGCGTACGACGACCGCGTGTCGGGCCTCGTCGCCCTCGACGCTCACCTCGCTGCCGGCAGTCACGCCGGAGACGGGACCGATGAAGACCGGAAGCGTCACCGCGGGTTGAAGGCGTCCTTGAGCCGCCCGAAGACCGACTTCTGCGGCGAGTGGATGTGCCCGTCGGGCGACTCCTCGTCGCGCAGCCTGGCCAGCTCGCGGATGAGCTTCTCCTGCTCGGCGTCCAGGCGTCCCGGGGTCTCGACCTCGACGGTGACGATGAGGTCGCCGCGCACCTGCGAGCGGAGGTGCGGGATGCCCCGGCCGCGGATGACCTGCTCGGTGCCGGACTGGGTGCCCGCCCGGATCTCGAGATCGAGCCACAGGTCCATGTCGGAGTCGGCCTCGGCCACGTCGGCCTCGAGCAGCGGCAGCTTGATCGTCGTGCCGAGCGCGGCCGCCGTCATCGGCACCAGCACGCGGCAGCGCAGGTCGGTGCCGTCGCGGGTGAACATCGGGTGCGTGGCGACATGGATCTCGACGTAGAGGTCGCCGGCGGGGCCGCCACCGGGGCCGACCTCACCCTCCTGGGCGAGCTGGACGCGGGTGCCGGTGTCGACGCCCGGCGGGATCTTGACGGTGATGGAGCGCCGGGAGCGAACGCGCCCGTCGCCGGAGCACTCGCGGCAGGGCTCGGGCACGATCTCGCCGTACCCACGGCACGCGGCGCAGGGCCGCAGCGTCCGGATCTCACCGAGGAACGAGCGCTGCACCTGCTGCACCTCGCCGCGACCGTGGCAGGTCTCGCAGGTGACCGGGTGCGAGCCCGCAGCCGCTCCGCTGCCGTGGCAGACGGTGCAGAGCACCGCCGTGTCGACCTTGAGCTCGCGGGTGACGCCGAAGGCGGCCTCGGCGAGCTCGATCTCGAGCCTGACCAGGGCGTCCTGGCCGCGCCGGGTGCGAGGGCGCGGGCCACGACCGGGCTGGCCACCGCCGGCCTGGCCGCCGAAGAAGGCGTCCATGATGTCGGTGAAGGAGAACCCGGCCCCCTGGCCGGCACCGGCACGGCCGAACGGGTCGCCGCCGAGGTCGAACATCCGGCGCTTCTCCGGGTCCGAGAGCACCTCGTAGGCCGCCGAGACCTCCTTGAACCGCTCCTGGGTCTCCGGGTCCGGGTTCACGTCGGGGTGCAGCTGACGGGCAAGGCGGCGGTAGGCCTTCTTGATCGCGTCGGCGTCGGCGTCCCGAGAGACGCCGAGGGTCGCGTAGGGGTCCTGGCTCACGTTTCGTCTTTCAGCTTGGGGTCAGTCTGGTTCGGGCAAAGCGGCGTCGGGCTCACGCCTGGTCGAGAATGGTCGAGACGTAGCGGGCCACGGCGCGTACGGCGGCCATGGACCCGGGGTAGTCCATCCGGGTCGGGCCCACGATCCCGAGGGAGCCCACGGCTTCCTCGCCGGGGCCGTAGCCGGTGGCGATCACCGACGTGGTGGCCAGCTCCTGGTAGGGGCCCTCGTGGCCGATCCGCACGGTGATCGAGTCCGGGGAGGTGGCCTCCCCGAGCAGCTTGAGCAGCACGACGTGCTCCTCGAGCGCCTCCAGCATCGGCTTGATCGACTGGTCGAAGCCGTCGCCGAAGCGCGCGAGGTTGGCCGTGCCGCCGACGACCACGCGCTCGTCGTTGCGCTCGTTCGACATCGCCTCGACGAGGGCTGCGGCGAGCACGGCGATCTTGGTCCGGTCCTCGGGGCGCACCTGGTCGGGCAAGGCGCTGAGCGCGGTGGCCGCGTCGACGATCCGCTCCCCCACGGTCGCTCGGTTGATGCTGGTGCGCAGGTCCGCGAACGAGCTCTCGGAGAGGTCGCCCGGCAGCTCGACGACCCGCTGCTCCACCCGCCCGGTGGAGAGGATCAGCACGAGCAGGACGCGGCGCTGCGCGAGCTGGACGACCTCGACGTGACGCACGGTGGATCGCGCCATCGTGGGGTACTGCACGATCGCGACCTGCTGGGTCAGCTGGGCGAGCAGCCGCACCGAGCGCTGGATCATGTCCTCGAGGTCGTGCGCGCCCTCGAGGAAGGTGGCGATCGCGCGCCGTTCGGCGGACGACATCGGCTTGATCTGGGTCAGCCGGTCGACGAAGAAGCGGTAGCCCTTGTCGGTGGGGATCCGCCCGGCACTGGTGTGCGGCTGGGCGATCAGCCCCTCCTCCTCGAGCGCGGCCATGTCGTTGCGCACCGTGGCCGGAGAGACGCCGAGATGGTGCCGCTCGACCAGCGCCTTGCTGCCGACCGGCTCCCGGGTCGTCACGTAGTCCTCCACGATGGCTCGGAGCACGGCGAGCCTGCGGTCTTCCTGCATCTCGCCTCCTCGCGTGGGCTGTTCGGGACCTGCTGGGGACTCTGGGTGGGACTCTGGCACTCCCCGGTGCCGAGTGCCAAGCCTACTAGGCAGCCGTAGGCTCGCGCGCATGTCCGGGTTCACAGAGGTCGCGTCGCGGGTGTGGGTGGCGCGCTACGCGTGGTGCGACGTCAACGTCACCGTGATCGAGGGCGAGGCGGGACTGCTGGTCGTGGACACCCACGGCTCGACCCGGGCAGCGCGCGAGGTGATCGCCGACGTGCGACACCTGTCCACACGACCGGTCGTGGGGCTGGTGAACACCCACGAGCACTTCGACCACGTCTTCGGCAACCACGCATTCCGTGAGGCGTTCGGCCCGGTCCCGATCACGGCGCACGAGACGGCCGCTGCACGCACGGTTCCGCAGGGCGAGCAGGTCCAGCGGGCGTTCGCCGAGCGCGGCGACGAGCACGCCGACGAGGTCGCCGAGACCCGGCTGCTCGCTGCTGACAGCACGTTCTCCTCGGTGCGGACCATCGATCTCGGCGACCGGGCGGTGGACCTGGTCCACCCCGGGCGGGGGCACACCAGCGGCGACCTCGTCGCGCGCATCGACGACGCCGACGTGCTGCTCGCCGGCGACCTCGTGGAGGAGTCCGGGGTGCCGGCGTACGGCGACGACTGCTTCCCGATGGAGTGGCCGACCTCACTCGACCTCGCGCTGAACCTGATCGGCCCGGACACCGTCGTCGTGCCCGGCCACGGCTCCCCCGTCGGCCGTGACTTCGTGCAGGAGCAGCGCGCCTCGATCGGGGTGGTGGCCGAGACCATCCGCGACCTGGCCGGCCGCGGCGTCCCGCTGTCCCAGGCCCTCGAGGCCACCCAGTGGCCCTACCCGAGCGAGGGTCTCGCTGATGCCGTACGCCGCGGCTACGAGCAGCTGCCCCGCTCGGCGAAGCGGCTGCCGCTCCTCTGAACCGTCGCGGTGACGACGGCGTGGCTGCCGGCTAGCGGTGGTGCCGCCGGGCGCCTCGCGAGATGCCCGGCCCCCAGCGCAGGAGGAAGTAGCAGCACAGCGCGATCAGCAGGATCGGCGCCTTGGCCAGCACCGTGAGAGCGATCAGCACGAGCACCAGCGGCAGCACCGGGATCGACCGGCGCCCCTGACGCGGCGACCGGCTCGTCCGCGCGGGCGGGGTGGACGCGCGCATCGGCAGGTCGGCGAAGAGCGGCGCCAGGTCTCCCTGGGTCCGCGCCGACCAGGCGGCGTCGCTGCGCTCGTCGTACTCCTCCTTGGTGAGGCGCCCCACGGCGTACTGCTCCCCGAGGAGGTTCACCGCCTCCTCACGGTCGGCATCGCTGATCCGCTCGGTGTCCATCACTCCTCCTCGTCCGCTGCGTCGTCGTCGGTCTCCTCCGGCCCCTCAGCCAGGAGCCCGTAGAGGCGTCGCCGGGTCTCGGCCAGGATCTGGATCGCCTTGGTGCGCTGGTCCGACGTGCCCGTGGTCGCGACCTGGATGATCGCGCCCACCGTCTGGCCGATCACCTGCTTGAGATCGAGGTCCTCGTCGTCCTCGCGCTCGGCGATGAACGGGGCCCACACCGCTGCCATCTCCTCAGCGTGCTCCTCGACATAGCTGGTGCCGGCGTCGGTGAGCTGGATCGCCTTGCGTCCGGTCGGCGCGTCCTCGACGAGACCCTCGTCCTCCAGCTGCGCGATCGTCGGGTAGACCGAGCCGGGGCTGGGCTTCCAGATCCCGTCGGTGCGGTCGGCGATCTGCTGGATCACCTGGTAGCCGTTGACCGGCACCTCCGCGCCGTGCAGGACGTCGAGGATGGCCGAGCGCACGTCGCCCCGGCGCACGCGTGAGCGTCGCTGGCCGCCGGAGCGGGCCCCGCCGGGGAAGTCGGGTCCGAACATCTGTGCCACCCACGGCGGCGGGCCACCCATGGGGCCGCCCCACGGAGGACCCCAGGGTCCGCCGTGCCGGCTACGGTCACGGTGGCCGCGCTCTCCGCGCTGGCGGCGGGTGGGCTCGAAGTCGGGCGTCCACATCTGATGTCCCATGTCGGGGCTCCTCTTCCTGGGGTGCCACTCCGCCGAAGGTCGGCGCACCATCTCGATATGTTGACGATATATCGCGACCGGTCGCCGGCAACAGGTTCCTGGTGTTACGGCGATGCTCCCCGCCCTGCGGCCCGTGGACCCGTAGCGTCGCGCCGGTGACTTCCCCCCACGACCGCTATGGCTCCGACGTCCTCGCCGACGACTGGCGCAAGCCGACCAACGGGCGCGCCGTCGAGATCGACGCCGACCTCGGCCTGGTCGTCGAGGAGGTCACCACCGACCTGTGCGGCGAGATCGTCAAGGTGGAGCGCGACCTCGGCACGGTGACGCTCGAGGACCGCCGCAACAAGCGCCGGACGTTCCCGTTGGGTCCGGGCTTCATGCTCGAGGGCCGCCCGGTCGTGCTGGTCGCGCCGACCCGGGCGGGACCCGTGGCCAAGACCCGCACCGCCTCCGGCTCGATCGCCGTGCAGGGGGTCAAGGCCCGGGTCGCGCGCGCCAGCCGGATCTTCGTCGAGGGCCGGCACGACGCCGAGCTGGTCGAGAAGGTCTGGGGTGACGACCTCCGGATCGAGGGCGTCGTCGTGGAGTACCTCGACGGTGTGGACGACCTCGGCGAGAAGCTGCGCGACTTCGGCCCCGGTCCGGAGCGCCGGGTCGGCGTCCTCGTGGACCACCTCGTGCCGGGCTCCAAGGAGAGCCGGATCGCCCAGTCGGTGTCGAAGTCACCGGTCGGCAAGCACGTGCTGATCGTCGGGCACCCGTTCATCGACATCTGGGCCGCGGTCAAGCCCGAGCGCCTGGGCAAGAAGGCGTGGCCGCAGATCCCGCGCAACATCGAGTGGAAGAAGGGCGTGTGCCAGAGCTTCGGCTGGCCGCACCGCGAGCAGGCCGACATCGCCCGCGCCTGGAAGCACATCCTGGGCGGCGTCCGCGGCTTCCAGGACCTCGACCCCGCCCTGCTCGGTCGCGTCGAGGAGCTGATCGACTTCGTGACCACCGAGCAACGCTGAGACACCACCGTCGAAGGCGGCCGGACGACAGACAGCCGGGGTCCGACCACGTGGTCGGAGCCCGGCTGTCGAGCTTGGTGGGCTACCCGGTCGTTCAGCGCTCCACGTCGAGGTCGATCCGGGGCTGGACGTGTGCCTCGACATCGTCCTCGTCGTCGACGAGCGTGTGGTGCTTGCGGTGGCCCTCGACGTCCTCGTCGTCCTCCACAGCGGTCTTGAGCTTGCGGTGGCCCTCGACGTCGTCCGCCTCGCTCCCGTCGGCCATGGTGATCCTGGCGTGGCCCTCGACGTCCTCGCTGTCGCTGTCGACGGCCAACGCGATCCTGCCGTGGCCCTCGACGTCCTCGCCGTCGTCGACGACCGTGTGGTGCTTGCGGTGGCCTTCGACGTCCTCGCCGTCGTCGACGACCGTGTGGTGCGCGCGGTGACCTTCGACGTCCTCGGACTTCATCTGCGGGATGACCTGGTGGCCCTCGACGTCTGCGTCGGCCTCGAACCCGTTGCCCTGATCGCTCATGACTTCCTCCATGTTGTCAGCGGGTCCGACCGGTCCCGATGAGCACATCCTGCACCGGCGAGGGACGGGCCGTCCGTCAGGACGCTGACACAGCGAGTGTCATTCTGCTGACGGTGCGGCGTTGTCGCTGAGAGCGTGCAGGACGGCCTTGACCTGGAACGGCGTCAGCTGCGGGTGCTTGCCACGCAGCAGCGCGACCATGCCGGAGACGTGGGGCGCGGCGAAGCTGTTGCCCGTCGCGACGATGGATCCGTGCTGCGACCAGGCCACCTCCACGTCGATGCCGCGAGCGCCGAACTCCACTGGTGGCTTCGGGTTGTAGGCGAGCGCCATCGGGTCGTCCCCGGCCCGGGCTGCGACGGAGACCACGGACGCGTACTGCGAGGGGTACGTCGGCCCCGGCAGGTTGTTCGCCGCACACACCAGCACGGTGCCCGCGAAGTAGGCGTCGTCGGCGACCTCGTGCAGCGGCGCGAACATCAGCTCGCTCTTGCTGGACAGCGACATGTTCGCGACATCCATGCCGCTGGCGACCGCCCAGTCCATGCCGGCGTGCAGCAGCGCGCCCCGCCCCTTGAGGTTGGCGCCGAGGACCCGGACGCTCCAGATCTCGACGTCCGGCGCCATCGCCTTGATGATCGCGGCGCAGGCCGTGCCGTGACCCACCAGGTCCTCGTGGAGGCCCTCGACGGCGACGTACTCGCCCTCGCCATCGGCCTCGAAGGTCACCCCGCCGGCGATGCCGGCGACGCGAGGATGGGTGGCATCGACCCCGCTGTCGATCACGGCCAGCTTCACACCGGCTCCGGTGGAGCCCTCGAACGCCCAGCGCCGGACGGTCTCCCGGTCCTCGCCCAACGGCAGCGCGACGACGCCGTCGAGGCCGGTCCCGTCGAAGGCGCCCGACCATGCGGGAAGCGAGCTCACCGGTCCTCCGCAGCGTGGTGCCGTTCCACCACCGCCAGCACCTCGGCTCCCAGCGAGGCGAGCGCGCTGGTCGCGGAGGCGCTCTGGCCGACCAGCAGCGCCATGTGGGCCGCGAGGGTGCCGAGCACCGTCAACGTCCAGTCGGAGGCCTCGTCGACTCTCGGATCCAGCACGGAGACCACGCCGAGCACCTCCCCGCTCGGCGAGATCAGCGGTGCGGCGAGGATCGCGGTCGGCACGTAGTTGGTCGCCTCGGCGATGTCGCGCGCGAACCGAGGATCGGTCTGGACGTCGCGAACTGCGATCGGCTGGCCGGACATGGCCGCCCAGCCGGCGATTCCGCGACCGACAGGGATCGTCACACCGACGATGTCGCCGGCACCGGCACCGTTCGCCGCCACGAACTCGAGCGCGGCGCCGTCCTCGTCGGCGAGGGCGCAGGAGCAGGCCGCGGCATCGAAGAGCGCACGGATCGCGGCTACCGAGGTGAACAGGTCATCAGCGACGCTCATGGCGGCTCCCAGGATCGACCAGCTCGGTGGACGGTGGCTGGAGATTCGCATCATAGGGGCGGTTTTGTGACGAAGGGCTGCTTGACTGGCGCCCATGCACTGGGAACTGCTGTCGTCGCTGAACGACGAGGAACGCACGCGGCTGCTGACGACGACGCAGCGTCGCTCGTTCGACCGCGGCGAGGTGATCGTCCACGAGGGCGATCCGGCCGACAGCCTGCATCTCGTCGCCTCCGGACGCCTCGCCGTCCGCGTCTCGACCTCGCGTGGTGACGTCGCCACCGTCAACGTGCTCTCCCGGGGCGACTACTTCGGTGAGGTCTCCCTGCTGGACGGCCGCACCGCCCGGCGTACGGCGAGCGTCGTCGCGTTGGAGCGGGCGGAGACCGCGAGCCTCACGGCACAGGCGTTCCGCCACCTCCGGGACAGTCATCCCGGCGTGCAGGAGCTGGTCCTGTCACTGCTGGCGCGACGGGTGGAGGAGCTCTCCGGACGTCTGGTCGAGGCGATGTACAGCTCGCTCGACGAGCGGGTGCACCGTCGGTTGCTGGAGCTTGCCACGGTCTACGCCGACGGGGACTCCGGGTCGAGCGTGTGCATCCCCCTGACCCAGGACCACCTCGCCGAGCTGGTCGGCGCCGCACGCCCCTCGGTCAACCAGGTCCTGCAGCGCCTGGTGGCGCAGCAGGTCCTCGAGCTGGGACGCGGCCGGATCACCGTCCGCGACCGGAAGGCACTGGCCCGCAAGGCGGACTGAGACTCGACGCGACCTCGACGCCGCTCAGGCGACCAGCTCGCGCACGACCGCGTCAGCGAGGAGCCTGCCCTCGCGCGTGAGCACCAGTCGGCCACCCTGGAGGTTCCCGAGCCCACGTTCGACCAGGTCGTCGACGCGGGTCGGCTCCACCAGGTCCAGCGGCAGGCCGTCGCGGAGGCGCACCTCCAGCAGCACCCGCTCCAGGTGGCGTGTCCCGGCATCGAGCACCTCACCCTCCTGCGCCGGGGACTCCCCCGCGGTGATCCGTGCGGCGTAGGCACTCGGGTGCTTGACGTTCCACCACCGCTCGCCGGCGACGTGCGAGTGCGCACCCGGCCCGACGCCCCACCAGCTGGCGCTGGTCCAGTAGAGCTCGTTGTGCCGGCAGCGGGCCGCGTCGTCGCGTGCCCAGTTCGAGACTTCGTACCACCCCAGTCCGGCCGCAGCGAACGCGTCGTCCGCGATGACGTACTTCTCGGCGAGGTCGTCGTCATCGGGGGCCGGGATCACGCCGGTGCGCACCTGCCGCGCGAGCCGGGTGCCGTCCTCGACGATCAGCGAGTACGCCGACACGTGGTCGGGCTCGCAGGACAGCGCAGCATCGACCGAGGTGCGCCAGTCGGCGACGGACTCCCCGGGCGTGCCGTAGATCAGGTCCAGGCTGACCTGTTCGAACCCGGCCTCCCGGGCCCAGCCGACCGCCCGGGCCACGTTCGCCGGGTCGTGGGTGCGCTCCAGCACTCGGAGCACGTGGGTCACCGCGGACTGCATCCCGAACGAGATCCGGTTGAAGCCACCCTCGCGAAGGGCGGCCAGGCTCTGCGGCGTGACGCTGTCGGGGTTGGCCTCGGTGGTGACCTCGGCGCCGGCCGCGAGACCGAAGCGGTCGTCGACGGCCGCCAGCACCCCGGTCAGGTCACGGGCGGGAAGCAGCGTCGGGGTGCCCCCACCGAAGAACACGGTCGAGACCACCGGACGGTCCTCCCCCAGCTGCCGCGCGGCGTACTCGACCTCCGCGATCGCGTGACCGGCGTACGCCGCCTGCGACCCGCCGCCACCGAGCTCGGTGGCGGTGTAGGTGTTGAAGTCGCAGTAACCACATCGAACCGCGCAGAACGGCACGTGCACGTAGACGCCGAAGGGCGATCCGGTCGAGGCTGGGGGCACCCGGCAAGTGTCACACCAGCGCTCCGGTGAACGAACCCGGTCCCCGGAACGTGTGACTCACAAGTCCCGAGGAAGGAACTGGCATGCCTGCTCTTCGAAGATCATCCACGATCATCACCACTCTCGCCCTGCTCGTGGCAGGGCTGTCCGCGCCGGCCGCCGCCCACCGGCGGCTACCGGACCGCATCCCACTGCCTGACGGCTTCCGACCCGAGGGCATCGTGTCGGGCCACGGCGCGCGGGCCTACGTCGGTTCCCTGCGCGACGGGGATGTCTTCCGCGTCAACCTGCGCACCGGACGTGGCCGCGTGGTCAGCCAGGGCGACGGCACCCCGTCCGTCGGGATGCGGCTGGACCACCGGGGCCGGCTGTGGGTGGCCGGCGGTGACAACGGCACCGAGACGGACGGGGACGGGGACGCGAAGGTCGTCAGCGCCCGCACCGGCAGGGTCCTGGCTCACGTCGACCTGGGTGGCGGTTTCGTCAACGACGTCGTCGTGACCCGGCGGGCAGCGTGGTTCACCGACTCCCTGCGCGCCGTGCTCTACCGGGTCCCGCTCAGGCACCCCGAGCGCGTCCGGACGCTGCACCTGCGCGGCGACTGGCAGCAGGTCGACGGCTTCAACGCCAACGGCATCGCCACCACGCCCGGCGGCCGTGCGCTGCTGGTGATCAACTCCACGACCGGCAAGCTCTACCGGGTCAACCCGCGCACGGGACACGCGAAGGTCGTGAAGCTGGGTTCGGCCGACCTCACCAGCGGAGACGGACTGCTGCGCGAGGGACGCACGCTCTACGTGGTGCGCAACTTCCTGAACGAGGTCGCCGTGGTCAAGCTGCGGCACCACGCCACGCGTGGACGCCTGGTCAGGACGCTCACCTCGCCGGAGTTCGACGTGCCGACCACGGTCGCGAGCTATCGGGGCAGCCTGTTCCTCCCGAACGCCAGGTTCACCACACCGGGGACGCCGGACACGGAGTACTGGCTCACCCGGGTCTCCAAGACCAGACGGGGTCGCTGAGGGTCCCCACCAACGGCAGGTGCCCGGCCCCAGCGAAAGCTGGGACCGGGCACGAGGACTGCTGCGCTCAGGCGTAGAGCTTGTCGATCAGCGAGGAGTAGTTCTCCTCGACGACGTTGCGCTTCACCTTCATCGACGGGGTGAGCTCCCCGGACTCGACGGAGAGGTCGTGGTCGAGCAGCTCGAACTTCTTGATGGTCTCCCAGCGGTTCAGCTCGAGGTTGAGCTTGTCCACGTAGTCGCTGACCATCTCCTTGGTCTTGTCATCCGCCACGATCTCGGCGTAGGACTTGCCGCCGAGGCCGTTGTGCCCGGCCCACTCCGCGATCGCGTCCGGGTCGAGCGTGACCAGGGCGATGACGTAGTTGCGCTGGCTGCCGAACACCATGAACTGGCTGGCGTAGGGGCAGATGGCCTTGAACTTGGCCTCGATCGCCGGCGGGGCGATGTACTTGCCGCCGGAGGTCTTGAACAGCTCCTTGATGCGACCGGTGATGGTCAGGTATCCCTCGGAGTCGACGGCACCCTTGTCACCCGTCCGCAGCCAGCCGTCCTCGGTGAGTGAACCGGCGGTCTCGTCGGGCAGGTTGTGGTAGCCGTCCATCACGCCGGGGCCGGAGATCTGGATCTCGTCACCCTCACCGAGCCGCACCCGGCTGCCCGGGAACACCCGACCGACGGTGCCGAACTTGTAGTGGTCGGGGTGGTTGACGAACGAGCCCGCGGAGGTCTCGGTGAGTCCGTAGCCCTCCAGGATCAGGATGCCTGCGGCGTGGAACCACTCCGCGATGTCCTGGTTGAGGGCGGCGGCGCCGGAGATGAAGAAGCGCACCCGGCCACCGAAGCGGGCGCGGATCTTGGAGAACACCAGCTTGTCGAAGAGAGCGTGCTGCACCTTGAGCGGCAGCGGCACCGACTTGCCCTCGAGCTTGAGGGCGTCGACCTTCTTGCCGACCTCGAACGCGGCCAGGAACAGCTTCTCCTTGGCTCCGCCCTCGGTGGCCTGCATCGTCACGATGCGTGCGTGCGCCTTCTCGAAGATGCGGGGCGCCGCCCCCATGAACGTGGGCTGCACGATGGCGAGGTTCTCGATGATCTTGTCGACGCGGCCGTCGACCGCGGTGGCGAACCCGCAGGCCAGCTGGGTGGAGAGCAGCACCTTGCCGAAGGAGTGTGCCATCGGCAGCCACAGGAACTGGAGGTCGGTCTCGTCGAGGATCTGCTGAGCCTGGATCGCGGCACCCTCGTAGGTCCATGACGAGTGCCGAAGGCGTACGCCCTTGGGGCGGCCGGTCGTTCCGGAGGTGTAGATCAGGGTGGCCAGGTTCTCCGGCGTGATGGCGTCGATGGCCTTCTTGACCGCGTCCGGGTCGCCGGCGAGGTGCTTGGCCCCCAGGGCGATCAGGTCTTCGAACCCGATGACCCAGTCGCCGTCGCCGGCGCCGTCGATCAGCACGACCTTCTCGAGGTGCGGCAGCTCGGACTTGTGCTCCTTGAGCTTGGCCAGCTGGCTGTCGTCCTCGGCGAACACCACGCGGCACTCGGAGTCGGCGACGATGTAGGCCACGTCGGAGGCGTGGGTCGAGGGGTAGACGGTGGTGGTCGCACCGCCGGCGCACATCACCGCGAGGTCGGCCAGGATCCACTCCACGCGGGTGTTGGCGGCGATCCCGACCCGCTGCTCGGACTCGATCCCGAGCGCGAGCAGACCGGCGGCGAGCTCCTCGACCTTGTCGCCGGTCTCACTCCACGTCATCGAGACCCAGGGCTGGCCATCCCCCGCGGGGTACCGGTAGGCCTCGAGATCCGGGCTCTTGGCGACCCGGTCGCGGAACTGCACGGCGACGTTCGGGGGCCGGTTCTCGATGAAGGAAGTGTCGGTGTTGACAGGGGACATACGTACTCCTGCGTGGGCTTTGCAGGGTCCGGCCATCGGACCCCGTATGTATGGGTGACTAACTAGTAACCTAGATCACCCGGCGCCCCGGGGCACCCTTGGCGCCGCCAGACGGGCACATTCCCCCATAAACCACGGGCAGGTTCTCGCTCCCGGCGCCGCTAGCCGACGAAGGTCTCCACGCGGCGGCGCGCCACCGCGGCCAGACCGTCGATCTTGCGCAGCTCCGGCAGCAGCGACGGCTCGGTCATCAGGGCGCGGAACATGATGGAGACGGTCACCCCGTGTCCGGGCTGGTAGGTCACGGACAGCTGGTCACCGGCGCGGACCTCGCCCTCCTGAACGACCCTGAGGTAGGGGCCAGGTCGTCCCTGCTCCGCGAATCTGCGGACCCAGGCGCGGTCGTCGTAGCCGTTGAGGCGCTGCCACTGCTTGAAGTCGTTGCACGGGGTCCGCACCATCGCAACCTCGAAGGTGGCGGTCCCGATGCGCCACCGCTCCCCGACCTCGGCCTCATTGACGTCGATGCCACGAGTGGTCAGGTTCTCCCCGAACTGGCCGTCCCGGATCTCGCGCCCGAGCTGGACCGCCCACCAGTCGAGGTCCTCGCGGGCGAAAGCGTAGACGGCCTGGTCGATCCCGCCGTGGTGGACGGTGTCGCCCACCTGGTCCCCGTCGAGACCGTGACGGCCGACGGCCACCGCGCCGTGCACGGGTTGCTTGTCGATCGCCGTCCGGCCCAGCCCCGCCCAGGGGGCCGGGCGCGGCTGACCGACGTTCACGGAAACCACCTCTGCCATCCACGGATCCTCTCAGAGAGAGCCCTCAGACATGGCCCGTCCGCGCCGCGGTGGACGGTCCACCGCTCAGTCCTGCACCGCCTTCGCCACAGCGATGCACCTCGTCAGCTCCGCATCCCGCTGCGAGGGCTGTTGCGGCGCAGGTCCGGGCTCGCGGAGGAGCGAGCAGGCGTTGGAGACCATGCGCACCACCACCCAGTCGCGCGCCCGGTCCTCGTCGAGCTCCGCGGCGTCCACCAGAGCATGGAACCGCTGCCGAACCCCGTCCCTGACGCTCTGCGCGCTGCCCGGCGCGGTCAGCTCCTCGAACCGGTTCCAGAGCATCGGGGCAGGCTCGTAGTGCGGGTCGCCGTTCATGGGCTTGGGGTCGATGACCAGCCACGGAGCTCGGTCGGCGGCCAGCACGTTGCGATAGTGCAGGTCGCCGTGGACCAGTGTGCCGCTGCTGGCCGGGTCGACGGCCAGGTCGCGCGCGAGCGAGATCGCCTGCTCGACCAGACGTCGTGGCAAGGGTGCGCCGCGCGGCAGCGCGGCCAGGTGGTCCGCAGTCCTGGCGACGTGGGCGGTGAGCAGGCGGAGCTGCGGCAGCGCCGGCACATGGATCTGGCGGTAGAGACCTGCCACGACCTCACAGGCCTCGACGTCCCACAGGTCGTCGAGCGTCTCCTGGTGCAGGCGTTCCAGCAGCATCGCCGAGCGGTGTGGGTCGGCGCGGAGCAGCGACACCGCTCCCCTGCCGCCCCAGCGCTGCAGCGCCAGGTGCTCGTGCTCGCTCTCCCCGTCGGGAAAGCCGACCTTCAGCACGGCGGGCCGGCCGCCTGCAGTGCGCACCGGCACCACGAGCGCGACGAACCCGTGCATCATCGACCCTTCGACGACGAGCTGCCACTCCTCGAGCAGTCCTGACACCAGCGCGGGCAGCCGGTCGACCCAGTCCGTCCAGTCCGGACCACGTCGGGCCATCCCCAGCACGCCGTCCGGAAGCCTCATGCCCGCAACTGTGGCAGTTCGGGCGCGTTGGTCCCCACCCGACGTCCGATCACACCGATATGGTCGCCGCGTGCACGCATCGGACCTCCAGGAGGACTATCCGTCGATCGAGGCCAGCGCGTCGGCTGCGTCCGCCGCGCGAACGATCGGCTCCGAGCACCGGCCGGCCGTCGTCGTGGTCAAGGACGGCAGGCCGTTGACGGTGCTGCCCGCGTCGCAGGTCCTGACGTTCCTCATTCCGGCCTACATGCGCGAGGACCCCTCACTGGTGCGGGTCTACGACGAGAAGTCCGCGGACACCTGCGCCCGCCGGCTCGACGGCAAGTCGGTCGGCGACCTGCTGCCCGACCCGCACAAGCGCACCGAGCTCCCGGTGGTCGAGGGCGACGCCAACATCCTCGAGATCGCCTCGGTGATGGCCAAGCTGCACAGCCCCCTGCTGATCGTCGTCGACTCCGAGGGCCGGATGACCGGGGCAATCACCGCCAGCCGCGTCCTCGAGACCCTGGTGCCCTGAGAGGTGACCTGGGCCCACATCGCGGCGCTGGCGATCTTCTCCGGCTCCTACGTCCTGATCGCCACTGAGCGCGTCCACCGGGTCGCGGCTGCCCTCGGCGGCGCCTCGCTGATGCTCGCCTTCGGGCTCTCCGACGGCGATGCCGCCTTCTACAGCCCGGACTCGGGCATCGACTGGAACGTCATCTTCCTGCTCTTCGGGATGATGGTGATCGTCGGCGTCGTACGCCGCACGGGCCTGTTCGAGGCGGTGGCGATCTACGCCGCCAAGCGCGCCCGGGGCAGGCCGTTCCCGATCCTGGTGCTGCTCATCTCGATCACGGCCGCCGCCTCGGCGATGCTGGACAACGTCACGACCGTGCTGCTGATCGCGCCGGTGACGTTCCTGCTCTGTGAGCGGCTCAACCTCAAGGTGGTGCCGTTCCTGCTCGCTGAGGTCTTCGCCTCCAACATCGGTGGCGCGGCCACGCTGATCGGTGACCCCCCGAACATCATCATCGCCAGTCGCGGCAACCTGACCTTCAACGACTTCCTGGTGCACATGGCACCCGCCGCCCTCCTGACGCTGCTGGTGCTGATCCCGGCCTGCCGCTGGCTGTTCCGCGACGCGCTCACCTACGACCCGGACCTGGTGGCCGAGGTGATGGCGCTCTCCGAGCGAGAGGCCATCCGCGACCGCACCCTGCTCCTCCAGAGTCTCGCCGTGCTGGTGCTGGTGATGGCCGGCTTCGTGCTGCACCCGCTGCTGCACTTCGAGCCCTCGATCGTCGCTCTTCTGGGCGCGGGCCTGCTGGTGCTGATCTCCCGCGCCACCGTGGAGGACGCGCTGGCCGACGTGGAGTGGGAGACGCTGGTCTTCTTCATGGGCCTGTTCGTGATGGTCGGCGCGCTGGTCGAGACCGGGGTCATCTCCGGTTTCGCGACCTGGCTGGGCGAGGTCACCGGCGGCAACATGCTGGTCACCGCCGTGGCCCTGCTGCTGGTCTCGATGATGCTGTCCGGCCTGGTGGACAACATCCCCTACGTCGCGACGATGGCCCCGGTCGTCGCCTCACTGTCGGCGAGCGCACCCGGAGGGCACGACAACGTGCTGTGGTGGGCGCTCGCGCTCGGCGCCGACTTCGGTGGCAACGCCACCGCAGTGGGGGCCAGCGCCAACGTGGTGATGCTCGGCCTGGCGCGCCGCTACGGCGCCCCGATCAGCTTCTGGGAGTTCACCAAGTACGGCATCGTGATCACGATCCTGTCGGCGGCCGTGACGCTGCCGTACATCCTGCTGCGCTACTTCTGAGTCACCCGACCCAGCCGGGAAGGGGCTACTTCTTGCCCTTGTCGCCGGCGGGGCCGCTCGTCGACAGCGCGGCGATGAAGGCCTCCTGGGGGACCTCGACGCGACCGACCATCTTCATCCGCTTCTTGCCCTCCTTCTGCTTCTCCAGCAGCTTGCGCTTGCGGGTGATGTCACCGCCGTAGCACTTGGCGAGGACGTCCTTGCGGATCGCGCGGATCGTCTCGCGCGCGATGACGCGGGCACCGATGGCGGCCTGGATGGGCACCTCGAACTGCTGCCGCGGGATCAGCTCGCGGAGCTTGCCGGCCAGCATCACGCCGTAGCCGTACGCCGCGTCGCGGTGCACGATCGCGCTGAACGCGTCGACGGTCTCCCCCTGGAGCAGGATGTCGACCTTGACCAGGTCGGCGGCCTGGTCACCGGTGGGCTCGTAGTCGAGGGAGGCGTAGCCCTTGGTCTTCGACTTCAGCTGGTCGAAGAAGTCGAAGACGATCTCACCCATCGGCAGCGTGTAGCGCATCTCGACGCGGTCCTCGGAGATGTAGTCCATCCCGTCGAGCTGTCCGCGCTTGGACTGGCACAGCTCCATGATCACGCCGATGTAGTCCTTGGGGCTCAGGATCGTGGCCCGCACCACCGGCTCCCGCACCTCGGCGATCTTGCCGCCGGTGGGGTACTCGCTCGGGTTGGTGACGACCTGCTCGGACCCGTCCTCCATCAGCACGCTGTAGACCACGTTGGGCGCGGTGCTGATCAGGTCGAGGTTGAACTCGCGCTCGAGCCGTTCACGGACGATCTCCATGTGCAGCAGGCCGAGGAAGCCGCAGCGGAAGCCGAATCCCAGCGCCCCGGACGTCTCCGGCTCGTAGGCCAGGGCCGCGTCGTTGAGCTGCAGCCGCTCGAGTGCGTCGCGCAGGGTCGGGTAGTCGTCGCCGTCGATCGGGTAGAGACCCGAGTAGACCATCGGGTTGGGGTGCTTGTAGCCGCCCAGGGGGGTGACCGCCCCGTGGTGCTGGCTGGTCACCGTGTCGCCCACCCGGGACTGGCGCACGTCCTTCACCCCGGTGATCAGGTAGCCGACCTCACCCACGCCGAGGTCACCGGCCTTCACCGGCTCGGGGCTGATCACGCCGACCTCGAGCATCTCGTGGACGACCCCGTTGGACATCATCTTGATCCGGTCGCGGTGGGACAGCTTGCCGTCGAAGACCCGCACGTAGGTGACCACGCCTCGGTAGGTGTCGTAGACGGAGTCGAAGATCAGTGCGCGCGGTGGAGCGTCCGGGTCACCCTGCGGTGCCGGGGTCTGCGCCACGATCTCGTTGAGCAGGTGCTCGACGCCCATCCCGGTCTTCGCGGAGACCTGGAGCACGTCGGAGGGGTCGCAGCCGATGATGCCGGCCAGCTCTGCGGCGTACTTCTCGGGCTGGGCGTTGGGCAGGTCGATCTTGTTCAGCACCGGGATCACGTGGAGGTCGGCGCCGAGCGCGAGGTAGAGGTTCGCCAGGGTCTGCGCCTCGATGCCCTGGGCCGCGTCGACCAGCAGCACGGCGGCCTCGCACGCCTCGAGCGAACGGGAGACCTCGTAGGTGAAGTCGACGTGCCCCGGGGTGTCGATCATGTTCAGGATGTAGGTGCCCGGCTCGGCGGCTGCGTCGTTGTCCGCAGGCACGGTCCACGGCATCCGGACCGCCTGGCTCTTGATCGTGATCCCGCGCTCGCGCTCGATGTCCATCCGGTCGAGGTACTGCGCCCGCGCAGCGCGCTCGTCCACGACCCCGGTCAGCTGCAGCATCCGGTCGGCCAGCGTCGACTTGCCGTGGTCGATGTGCGCGATGATGCTGAAGTTGCGGATGATCGCGGGGTCGGTCCTGCCCGGCAGGGGCGCGGCGGGTTTCGGGGACACAGACAACTCTCGATCGGGGCGTCACGGACTGGGTGCTGGCGAATGGTCATCTTCCCACGGAGAAGTGGACCAACCGAACCGGCACGGGTCAGCCCACCGGGAGGTGCTCGGCCCACCACCGCAGGATGTGCTCGAAGCGCTGCTGGCGGTGCCGGGGACGGCCGCTGCGGCTCAGCTCGTGGCTCTCCGCGGGGAACAGCAGCAGCTCGGTGCGCACGCCACGGGACTTCAGCTCGGTGAACCAGCGCTGACCCTGCTCGACCGGGGTGCGCCAGTCCGCCTCGGAGTGGATCACCAGGGTCGGCGTGGTCACCTCGCCGACGTGGCTCATCGGGCTCTGTGCGGCCACCGCCTCGGCGGAGCCGTGGTACTCCTGCGGGAAGAACCAGCCGATGTCGGAGGACCCGACGAACGACGTGCCGTCGAGGTAGCCGCGCTCGACCACGGCCGCGCGGAAGCGCTTGGTGCGCGTGGTCAGCAGGGCGGTCATGTACCCGCCGTAGGACCCGCCCATCACGCCGACCCGGTCCGCGTCGAGCGGCAGCGAGTCCTGGGCGAGCACGTGGTCGAGGAACGCCACCACGTCGTCCGCGTCGAGCCCGCCCATCGCCTGCCGGATGGCGCGACCGTGCTCGTAGCCGTAGCCCTGGGAGCCGCGCGGGTTGCACATCACCACGGCGTACCCGGCCCCGGCGTACACCTGTGCCTCGTCGAACAGGGCCCAGTCGTACTGCGAGAACGGGCCTCCGTGGATGGTCAGCAGCACCGGGTGCGGACCGGGGCCGAAGGCCTCCGGGTCGGGCAGCACCACCCAGCCGTGCACCGCGTGGCCGCCGGTGGAGATGGCTTCGAGCTCGCGGACAGGGCGCACCCCGACGTCGCGCAGCGCGGCGCTGACGTCGGTGAGCCAACGGAGGGTGCCGTCGCGCAGGACCGTGAGATCGCCGTTCCGCTCCGGGTCGGCGACGGTGGCGACGACCGTGGACCCGTCGGCGGACGCGGCGTGGGCGGTGACGACGAGTCGGCCGTCGACCAGGATCTCCGGCTCGGCGCCGTCGGCGTCAGGGTCAACGGCCAGCAGGCGTACGGCGCCGCGGTGCACGTCCTGGACGAGGGCGCGACCACCGGAGACGACGATCCCGGCGACGCCGCCGTCGAGGTCGGTGTCCTCCGCACCGGTCAGCGGCCGGGCGTCCCTCGTGGCCTCCTGCAGGCCGACCGACCCGTCGGTCACCCAGAGCTGCACCGGACGTCCGACGAAGTCACGGCCCTCGGGTCCTACGTCCACGGCCGCCAGCACCAGCCGGCCGTCCGGCAACCACTGCACGCCGCGCACCGTCAGGTCGCCCCCCGTGGCCGCGGGGGGCTCCTCCACCGGCTCGGTGGCGCCGGCGTCGACCAGATGCACCGCCGAGCGCAGGTCCGACTCGCGGAGGTGGTGCCGCGCGGTCACGAAGGCGAGGGTGGAGCCGTCCGGACTCCACACCGGGTCCGTGTCGTCCTGGTCACCGGTGGTCAGCTGGCGCGGGGTCAGAGGCACGTCGGGGAGGACTGTTCCCGGCACCGCGTCCACGTCCGGCACCTCGAGGACGAAGAGGTGCTGGCGCCGGTCGCGGGTGAACCCGAGGTCGTCGCGTCGGTAGGCGAGCTCGTCGATCAGCCGCGCCGGTTCCGCGTCGGGGGTGTGCTCGTTGCCGTCCGGGTCCGCGGTGCCGTAGCGACCGGGCTCCGGCACGCGTGCGCTGTAGGCCAGGCGGGTCCCGTCCGGGCTCCAGGACGGCGCACCCGCACCGAGCGGGTGGTCCGTCAGGCGCAGCGGCTCGCCGCCCTCGAGGGCGGTGACGTGCAGCTGGGGGGACACCCCGGGCGCCGAGCGCAGGAAGGCGACACGTCGGCCGTCGGGACTGATGCTCGGCGCGTCGTCGCGCGCGCCGTTGGTCAGTCGTCGAGCGCGGCCGCCGTCGGTCGGGACCGCCCAGAGCTCGGCGCGGTAGCTGTCCGATCCGAGGTCCGGGCGATGCACCGGCACCACGGCGAGGGCGCCGTCGGGGGTGAGCGCCGGTCGGCCGCAGGCGTGCAGGAGGTCGAGGTGTTCGGGGAGCATTCAGCCAACCTAACGACCGTCCGGCAACGCCGCGCAGCGACCTCCCGGGGCGGCCGGTCCCCCTCCTGGTCGGCGCCCCCTAGGCTGGGCCGGTGCCCACAGACGACGTCACGGAAGCCCGCGTTGCCCTGGTCGTCGGAGGGTCTGGCCTGGTCGGCGGCCACCTGTTGTCCCAGCTGCTTGCCGACGACCGGTGGAGCCGGGTGATCAGCCTCGGGCGACGCGAGGTGGACGTCCGTCACGACAAGCTCGAGCAGCAGGTGGTCGACCTGACGCAGCCGGGCGACCTGCCGCACGTCGACGACGCGTTCTGCGCCCTGGGCACCACCATCAAGAAGGCGGGCAGCCAGGACGCCTTCCGGGCCGTGGACCATGACGCCGTCGTGGCCGTGGCCCGGGCTGCAGCCGCTGCGGGCGCGCGGTCCTTCCTGCACGTCACCGCCATGGGCGCGTCCCCGGGGTCCCGGGTCTTCTACAACCGGGTCAAGGGCGAGACCGAGCGCGACGTCGCGGGGGTGGGGATCGCCACCACGATCAGCTTCCGGCCCTCGATGCTCGACGGCGACCGCACCGAGTCACGCCCCGCCGAGGTGGTGGGCCTTGCCGTGATGCGCACGCTCGGCCCGGTGCTGGGCAAGTACCGACCCACCCGGGCTGCGGACGTGGCGACCGCGATGGTGCACGAGGCGGCCCGAGGCGCTGAGGGGAATCGCGTCGTCGACGCGGGCGAGATCACCCGGTTGGCACGCTGAGCCACCCGGCTGGCCGATTTGGGCGTGGCCGGTGCCCGCTGATAATGTTGCCCTTCGTGTCTGGACCTCAGTCCCGACCCCCAATCTGCACCCTTCCACAGACGAGGCGAGCCTGAAGTGGCGAACATCAAGTCCCAGATCAAGCGCAACAAGCAGAACGAGCGTGCCCACGAGCGCAACAAGGCCGTGAAGTCGGCCCTGAAGACCGCCGTGCGCAAGTTCCGTTCGGCTGTCGAGGCCGGCAACGCCGACGAGGCGAAGGTTGCTGCGCACGACGCCGCGAAGCGTCTGGACAAGGCCGCCTCCAAGGGTGTCATCCACCCCAACCAGGCCGCCAACCGCAAGTCGGCGATCCACAAGAAGGCCGCCTCGCTCTGAGGCTCCTCCTTCCGGGCTGACTGCCCACGCAACAGGCGTCGTGACCTTCGGTCCGGCGCCTTCTTGCTGTGCTCTCCTGCTCGATCAGCGGGCGGGACGGGCCCGCACGACGTCGAGCACCATCTTCTCCAGCGCGTACGCCGGGTCGCTGGCCTGGCCCTTGACGGCCGCATCGGCCCGCGCCACCGCCCGGATGGCGCGGCCCACTCCGTCGTCGTCCCAGCCGTGGGACTGGCGACGCAGCGTGTCCAGCTTCCACGGAGGCACGCCCACCTCGCGAACCAGGTCGTTGTTGCGCATCCCCCGCGGCGCCGAGATGAACTTGGCCAGGCTGCGCAGCCCGGTCGCCATGGCACTGGTGACCAGCACCGGCGCAGTGCCACGGTCCAGCGCCCAGCGCAGCTCCTCGAGGGCGCGCGCGGTCTGGCCGTAGATGGTGTGGTCGGCCACCGCGAAGGACTTGGCCTCGGCCCGTCCGCCGAAGTACTTCTTCACCATCTCGACGGTGAGCGGCTGGCCCTCGAAGTCACCGGCCAGCTGGCTGGCGGCCGCGGACAGGGAGCGAAGGTCCTGCCCGACCGCCTGGATCAGGAAGTCGGCGGCATCGGCGTCGATGCGCACCTGCCTGGCCCGGAGCTCGTTGGCCACGAACGCCGGGAACTCCCGTGCCGTCAACGGGGCGGACTTCACCTCGTTGACGCCGGGCAGCTTGCGCAGCCTGGTCAGGATGCCGCTGCCCTTCTGTCCGCCGCTGTGCGCGAGCACGAGCGCGATGTCCTCGGCCGGCGCCGAGGCGTAGTCGAGCAGACCGGCGACGGACTCCTCAGGCAGGTCCTCGAAGCGGCGTACGACGACGCAGCGGGTGGCGGAGAACAGCGACGGCGCGGCCAGGTCTCCCAGCTCCGCCATCGTCAGCGTCGCCGCCATGGTCTCGGAGAACTCGGCCTCCGCGTCGTGGCGACGCACCGCCGCCCGCACGGCGCTGATCGCCCGCTCCCCCAGGAACTCCTCGGGCCCGGTCACCAGGGTGATCTTGCCGAGGACGTCCTGGGGCTGCGGGTTGGCCATGACCGCACCTTCTCATGTGCGGGAGACAGTGCGACCGAGGCCGGTCCGGCTAGAGGGTGAGTGAACCGCGGACCAGGGTGTGGCACGAGCCTCCGACCCAGATCCGCCCGTCCCCGTCGGTGCCCACGTGCACCCGGCCGTCGCGTCCCATCGCCGTTCCCTGGCGCACGACGTAGTCGGGGGGCAGGTGTCCCTCGCCCACCAGCCAGAGCGCGAACCCGGCGTTCAGGCTTCCGGTGACGGGGTCCTCGGGGGCCGCGATGTCGGGACAGAACGCCCGCACCTCGAAGTCGGCGCCGATCGCCTCCCGGTGCTCGTCGTGCGGCCCGATCACCCCCACCTCGAGTCCGCTCATCGCCCCGTAGTCCGGACGCAGTGCCAGCACCTCCTCGGCGCTCGCCAGCTCGATCCCCAGCCAGCCCGGACCGTTGTCGATCCAGTTGGCCCGGACCACGCTGGCGCGGTCGACGCCGAGCGCTGTGACCGCCCGGTGCAGCGTCTCCTCGTCGACCTCGCCCGAACGCAGCAGGTCCGGTGCGCCGAAGGCGAGATCGCCGTCGAGGTCCCGCAGCTCGACCAGCCCGAGCCCGCACTCCTGGACGATCCTCCCGGGCGAGATCGTCCGGCCTCCCGCGGCCATCCAGGCATGGGCACTCCCCAGCGTGGGGTGACCCGCGAACGGGAGCTCCTCGTAGGGAGTGAAGATGCGCAGTCCGTAGTCGGCGGAGGGGTGCGTCGGTGGCAGCAGGAACGTGGTCTCGGACAGGTTCGTCCAGCGGGCGAACGCCGCCATCTGCGCGTCGCTGAGCCCGGCGGCGTCGTGCACCACCGCCACCGGGTTGCCGGCCAGGGGCCGGGGCGCGAACACGTCGACCTGGGAGAAGGAGTACGTCGTCACGTCGACAGCCTGCCGCATCACCCCACGAGGACTACCTCGGTGCTCGCTGGGTACGGATCCGGGTAGCCCATGTCCCACCCCTGGAGAGGAAGCGATGCAACCGGACCTGATCGGTGGCCGCTACCGCGTGATGTCGGCCATCGGCCGTGGCGGGATGGGCACCGTGTGGCTCTGCCGCGACGAGGTGCTGCACCGTGACGTCGCCGTCAAGGGCGTCGGCCTCCTTCCCGGTGAGTCCGTGACCGACTCCGCCCGGGCACTGCGCGAGGCTCGCTCGTCGGCGGCACTGAGCCACCGCAACGTCGTGACCGTGTTCGACGTGGTGGAGGAGTCCGGCCGCATCTGGCTGGTGATGGAGCACGTCCCGGGGCGGTCCCTGTCGCAGATCATCCAGCAGGACGGACCGCTGGACCCGGCCATGGTGGCGGACATCGGCGCCGAGGTCGCCGCCGGCATCGCCGCGACGCATGCAGCCGGGACGACCCACCGCGACATCAAGCCGGGCAACATCCTGATCCGCGACGACGGTGCAGCCCTGATCAGCGACTTCGGCATCGCCCGCAACGCCGCCGACCCGGCCCTGACGGAGTCGGGCCTGCTGACCGGAACCCCCAGCTACTTCGCTCCGGAGCTGGCCAGGGGCGCCGAGCCCGGTCCGGCGACCGACGTGTGGGCACTGGGAGCGACCCTCTACGCCGCGGTGGAGGGACATCCCCCCTTCGAGCAGCAGGCGAACCCGGTGGCGGTGCTGCACGAGATCGCCTCCACCCAGCCGGCACCGCCACAGCGCGCGGACTACCTCGAGCCCGCGTTGGCCAGGATGATGGACCCCGACCCGACCTCACGCTGGTCGATGGGCGACGCCGCACAGGTGCTGCGCCGGATCGCGGACGAGCACTCGCAGGACCGCACCCTGGAGAGCACGCTCCCCTCCTCCGTGCGACCAGAGCCCGCTCCCCCGACCCCGAACCCGAACCCGAAGCCGAAGCCGAAGCCGAGCCCGAAGCCGGCCCCGACCCCCGTCTCGTCTCGACCCCCGGCCCGCCAGCGAGCACGTCCACGCACGCGCACCCTGGTCGCGGGCGCCCTCGTGGTGCTGGTCGTGGGCCTGGTCCTCGCGCTCGCTCCTCGGGGCGCCGACCGTCCCGAGGCGGGGTCCGGCAGCGGGTCGTCGACCGCCGGGACCTCGAAGAAGAAGAGCAGCGACTCCTCCGAGGGCACCTCGACCTCCACCTCCACCTCCGCCGCCGCGGAGAAGGAGGCATTCGTGCGCGACTACTACGAGGCCGCGCCCGGGGGCAGCGACGAGGCATGGGAGATGCTCGGCCCGGGCGAGCAGGCACAGGGTCGCGAGTCCTACGACCGGTTCTGGCGGACCATCCGATCGGTCGACGTGAGGAGCGTCGAGGCCGGCGGGGACGGCAACACCGTGGACGTGACGCTGACCTACCGCAGCACGGACGGATCCGTCAGCACCGAGCACAAGCGTGAGGGGCTGATCGAGGACGGCGACGGCGGCTACCTCCTGGACTCCGACGTCCCCGCCGGATGACCCCCGGGCTCACGGAGCGCCCCGGGGGCCGCGTGTGCTGACTCCGAGCCGGCCGTCGCGGACGGTCACTGCCACGTCTCCGGCCTGGTCGGTCCGGACGATGCGCATCGACGCCTGACGCAGCATCGCGAGCAGGGAAGGCGCCGGGTGGCCGTAGTCGTTGTCGGCACCGACGGAGATCAACGCGAGCCGGGCGCCGAGCCCTCCCACGAGGGCGGGCTCCTGCCGGGCGCTGCCGTGGTGGGCCACCTTGAGCACGTCGGCCCGTAGTCCCCCCGTGGCCCGGAGCAGCTGGGCCTGCGAGGTCGTCTCCTGGTCACCCATCAGGAGGACGCGGATGCCCTGGGTCTCCACGAGGACGACCACGCTGGCGTCGTTGGGTGGTGACTCCGAGGCCGGCGAGGGCGGCTGCGACGGGGCGAGCACCTGCCAGCTCAGTGGGCCGATGCGCCCGGTCTCGGCGTACGCCGCCTGCTGGACGGGCACGCCGGCTCGGGCGGCCAGCGTGCCGACGAGGTTGGCCCCGGCCGGCGGTTCAGCCAGGCCGGTGACCTCGATGACACCGACCTCACGGTCGGCCAGCACACCTGCGAGACCGTCGACGTGGTCGGCGTGGAAGTGGGTCAGCAGCACCAGCGGCACCTGGACGATGCCGAGTCGCCGCAGGCAGCTGTCGATCGACCGCGGGTCCGGGCCGGCGTCGACCACGACCGCGGCCCTCGCCCCGGCATTGAGCACCAGCCCGTCTCCCTGGCCGACGTCGCAGGCCACCAGCACCCATCCCCGCGGCGGCCAGCCCGGCGTCGGCAGGGGGACCAGCAGGACCAGCACCATCACGACGCCGAGACCGACCGAGGTCACGCGCCGGGCGAGCAGCAGCCCGAGCCCGAGAGCGAGACCGCAGCAGAGCACCGTGAGCACTCCGAGCCCGAGCGGACCTGCCGGCCAGGCCACGGCTGCCACGGGGAGACCGGCTCCGCGCACCGCCACGGCGATGATCCAGCCGGCGCACCAGGCCGCGGGCGTGCCCACCAGGCGGCCCAGGTGCTCCGAGCCCAGGCCGAGGACTCCTCCCGCCAGTCCGAGCACGGTCGCCGGGCCCACGGCCGGCGCGGCGAGCAGGTTGGCGGCCACGGCAACCAGGCTGACCTGGCCCGAGATCGCAGCGACCAGCGGCGTGCACGCGATCTGGGCTGCCAGCGGGATCGCGATCGCCTCGGCCGCCCATCTCGGTAGCCAGCGCAGCAACCGGTCCCGCCAGCCCGGCGCGAGCAGGAGGATGCCGGCGGTCGCCAGCACCGAGAGCGCGAACCCCACCGACACGGCCAGGGCCGGGTCGAACAGCAGGAGCAGGAACACCGCTGCGCCGAGGGCCCGTGTGCCCAGCCGGCGGGTGTGCTGACCGAGTCCGAGCAGTCCCACGGTGCCCATGGCGGCCGCGCGCACGACGCTGGGCTCGGCGCGGGCCAGGAGCACGAACCCCGCCACGCCGAGTGCACCCACGACGACCAGCCCACGTGCACGGACCCCCACGGCGCGCGCGAGCAGCAGCAGCCCGCCGACGACCAGGGTGAGGTTGGTGCCGGAGACGGCCAGCAGGTGCGTCAGGCCCGAGGTGCGGAACGCCTCGTGCAGCTCGCCGGGCATTCCTGCGTCGTCACCGTCGACCAGCGCCGGGACCAGCGCTCGCGGGCCGGGCGCCCGACCATCGACCGATCGGCGGATCGAGGCCCGCACGACACCGGCCCCGCGCTGCACGACCCCAGGCCGCTCCTGCACGTCGGGCGGACCTCGGGTGCTGAGCACTCCGGCGAGGTCGTCGCCGGCCGCGGGCTGGAGCCGCCCTGACGCGCGAACCCTGCTGCCCAGCCCGACCCGCAGCCATCGTGAGTCCTGGGCCAGCACCAGCAGCGGCACCCGGCTCTCGTGCCGGTGCCCACGCCCGGTGACCTGGACGGTCCGGACGCGAAGCAGCACGTAGCCTCCCGACCGACCGCTGCGGGCCACCGGGTCGGAGGTGACGACGACCTCCACCTGCACCAGGGCGCGCTCCTGCGCCAGCGCCTCGACCGGGCTGGTCCGCACCGCCTCCGCCCGTAGCAGCGCCGACGCAGCCACTCCGGACGCGGCGACCAGCCACACCAGCCGGGTGAGCACCGTGCGACCCGTGCGCCTGCGCCACCCCAGCCACAGGCACGCGAGGACGACCACCGCGACCAACAACCACCCAGGGGCGCGCTGAGCCGCGAGGGCCGCCGCCCACGCCACGAGTCCGAGCACGGGAGCCCGCAGGTCCGGCGAGGCCTCCCGGTTCACACCGTGACGTGTGGAGCGAGGTCGGCGAGCGTCTTCTCACCGATGCCGTCGACCTCGAGCAGCTCCTCGACCGAGGAGAACGCCCCGTGGGCGGTGCGCCAGTCCAGGATCTTGCTCGCCGTGACCGGCCCGACCCCGGGCAGCGTGTCGAGCTGTTCTGCCGTCGCAGTGTTGATGTTGACCAGAGCACCCGCCGCTCCGGGAGACGCCCCACCGCTCACCGCCCTCCCAGCCGGTGCCGCACCGCGGCCCACCAGGATCTGCTCTCCGTCGACCAGGATCCGGGCCAGGTTGAGGGTGCTCAGGTCCACCCGGCCGCGCGGGCCCCCTGCCTTGCGCAGCGCATCGACCACGCGCGAGCCAGCCGGCAGCGTGGCCACTCCCGGACGTCTGACCCGCCCGGCGACATCCACCGTGACCGTGCCCGTGACGCTGGCCCCCGTCACCACCCCCGCCGGGGCCCCGGGCGACGCCACCGCGCCCGGTTGCCGCTCCGGCACCAGCGCCGACACCGTCCCGGACGGCGCAGGAGGGCCGAGGACCTCGGTGTCCCCACCCATCTGGAGCACGACGACCGTCGCTGCGGTCACCGCGAGGGCGACGAGGCCGACCACCAGCACCACCGGACCTGTCTCCAGCGAGGTGCGACCGCGCAGCGTCTCGGGGAGCCGGTCACCGAGCCAGCCTGCGACCCGACCACCCCACCGGGAGCCGTCGCGTTGTCGTGCCGGACGCACGTGCCGGCCGGGTCGCAGGGCTGCGACCGGCTCAGGCAGACGGATCCGGTCCGCGTCGTCCTCCGGGTCGACCCGCCGTAGCCCCGCCTGCTCGAGCTCGCGCCCGAGCAGCTCGAGCCGCCGCTGCGCCGCCGCGGCGACCTCCTCCTGTGCCTGCCTGGTCATCCCCGCAACCTAGGAATCGCACCCGTGCGGAGGAAGCGGCCCGGCCTCCGCCTGTGGACAAGCTGCGACGGTGCCGCGCCTGTGGGCGTTCAGCTGCGACGGGCGACGACGACGGCGACCATCCCCGGGCCCACGTGGGCGCCCAGCACGGCACCGATCTCGCCGAGCGAGACCTCCCGCTTCCCCAGGCCGGACTCCAGCCTCGAGCTCAGGTGCTCGGCCAGCTGGGCGGCCCGCTCCGGGCTGGCCAGGTGCGCCACGGCGACGTCGACCTCGGCGTCGCCCGCGGCCTCGACGGCCAGCTCCTCGAGACGAGAGAGCGCCTTCGCGGCAGTGCGCACCTTCTCGAACGGGCCCACCCGGCCGTTGTCGACCCGCAGGATCGGCTTCACCGCGAGGGCGGAGCCGAGCAGCGCCGCAGCCGCTCCGACCCGCCCTCCGCGGCGGAGGTACTCCAGGGTGTCGACGTAGAACAACGAGGTCGTGTTCGCAGCCCGTCTCCTGGCCGCCGCGCCCGCGGTGGCGGCGTCCGCTCCCTCCGCGATCGCGTCGGCGGCCGCCAGCACGGCGAAGCCGGTGGCCATGCCGACCTGACGCGAGTCGACCAGCGTCACGGGCACCGGGGACCGTCTGGCAGCGAGCTGTGCGGACTCGAAGGTGCCGCTCAGCTCGGCCGAGATGTGCACCGAGACGATCTCGTCGGCCCCCTCGGCTGCCAGCTTCTCGTAGCGCTCCAGGATCATCTCCGGGTTCGGCCGCGACGTGCTGATCGGCGTCCACTCCTTCAGGGCGGTCCCGAGCATCTCCGTCGTGACGGCGCCATCGCCGCTCTCCTCGTACGACGTCCCGCCGATGACGACCTGCAACGGGACCACCACGATTCCACGCCGGGCGGCCGTCTCGACGGAGATGGTGGAGGTCGAGTCGGTGACCAGGGCGACAGACATGCAGCGAAGGTTAGCGTCGCCGCCACCTCCGCCGACCGCCCGCACGAGGGGATGGACACACTCGCTACGGTCGACAGCACACCCACGCCGGTCCAGCCGGCCCAGAACAACAGGAGCATGCATGCGCATCGTCATCGCAGGTGGACACGGACAGATCGCAAGGCAGCTCGGCCGTCTGCTCGCCGCCGCCGGTCACCAGCCGGTCGGCATGATCCGCAAGCCCGAGCAGGTCCCCGACCTCGAGGCCGACGGCATCGAGCCGGTGATGATCGACCTGGAGAAGACCAGCGTCGACGAGATGGCCGACATCGCACGTGGCGCCGACGCTGTCGTGTTCGCTGCCGGCGGAGGTGCGGACGGCAACGCCGAGCGCAAGAAGACCGTCGACAAGGGCGCCGCCGTCATGCTGGCCGACGCGGCTGAGGCAGCCGGCGTGAGCCGCTACCTGCTGCTCTCTTCGATGGGCACCGAGACCGCCGACCCCGACTCCGACGACGTGATGCAGGTCTACCTCCGGGCCAAGCAGGAGGCCGACGAAAACATCCGGGGGCGTGACCTCGACTGGACCGTGGTCAAGCCCGGTCGTCTCACCGACGACGCACCGACCGGACGGGTCCGGGTCGGCGACCTCGACGGTGGTGAGGTCACCCGAGGCGACGTCGCCCACGTGCTCGCCGAGGTCGTGACGTCGTCCAACACGATCGGCAAGACCTTCGACGTGCTTGCCGGCGACGTGCCCGTTCGTGAGGCCGTGCAGGCGCTCTGACCCCGCCGTCGTGACGGCGGGGTCAGCCGGCGACGAAGTTGACCAGCCTGGGTGCCCGCACGATGACCTTGCGGACCTGCTTGCCCTCCAGGGCTCGCTGCACCGACCGGTCGGCCAGGGCCGCGGCCTCCAGGTCGGCATCGCTGATGTCGGGTGCGACCTCGAGCCGGGCGCGCAGCTTGCCCTGGACCTGCACCACCGCGGTGACGGATTCCTGGACCAGCAGGGCCTCGTCGACGGCCGGCCAGCCGGCGCGCGCGACCGTGGGCTCGTGACCGAGCCGCGACCACATCTCCTCGGCGGTGTACGGCGCTACGAGGGACAGCATGATCGCCACGACCTCGGTCGCCTCGCGGACGGCCGCGTCCGTCGGACCGGGGCCGGAGTCGATCGCCTTGCGGGTGGCGTTGACCAGCTCCATGGTCCGGGCGACCAAGACGTTGAACCGGTGGGACTCGATCAGCTGCTCGGCGTCCGCGACGGTTCGGTGGGTGATCCTGCGCAGCGCCACGTCGCCGTCCTCGGGCGGAGCTCCCGGTGCCGACGCCACGTCGCCGGACAGCCGCCAGGCGCGTTGCAGGAACTTCAGCGACCCCGCCGGCGACATGTCGGCCCAGTCGATGTCGTCCTCGGGCGGGCCGGCGAAGACCATCGTCAGCCGGACCGCGTCCACGCCGTACGCCCGGATCATCTCGCCCAGGTTGACGCCGTTGCCCAGCGACTTGCTCATCGCCTTGCCCTGGTTGATCACCTGCCCCTGGTTGAGCAGCGCGGTGAAGGGCTCGACGAAGTCGATCATCCCCATGTCGTGCAGCACCTTGGTGAAGAACCGGCTGTAGAGCAGGTGCAGGATCGCGTGCTCCACGCCGCCGACGTACTGCGCCGCCGGCATCCAGTTGCGCACGGCGTCCTCGTCGAACGGGCCGTCGGTGAAGCTCGGTGAGCAGTAGCGCAGGAAGTACCACGACGAGTCCACGAAGGTGTCCATCGTGTCGCTGTCCCGGCGCGCCGGACCACCGCAGGTGGGGCACTCGACGTTGACCCACTCCTCGGCGGCCGCCAGCGGCGAGACGCCCTTGGGCTTGAGGTCGGCACCCTTGAGGTCAGGCAGCCGGACCGGCAGCTCGTCGAGGGGTACGTCGACCTCGCCGCAGGTCTCGCAGTGGATGATCGGGATCGGCGCGCCCCAGTAGCGCTGGCGGCTCAGCAGCCAGTCACGCAGCCGGAAGTTGACCGTCCCGGTGCCGGTGCCGCGCTGCTCGAGGGTCTTGATGATCGCCGCGATCCCCGCGGTCTTGTCAGTGAGCCCGTCCAGGTCGCCGGAGTTGACGTAGACACCGTCACCGAGCGTGGCGACGTAGGTCTCCTCCGGGTTCTCCTCGCCGGTGTCGACCACCCGTCGGACCGGCAGCCCGAACGCCTTCGCGAAGTCGAGGTCGCGCTGGTCGTGGGCCGGGACCGCCATGATCGCGCCGGTGCCGTAGTCGGCGAGCACGTAGTCAGAGGCCCACACCGGCATCTGCTCGCCGGTCACCGGGTTGACGGCGGTGATGCCCAGGTCGATGCCGCTCTTGGGCCGGTCGGTGGCGAGCCGGTCGATGTCGGTGGCCTTGCGGACCTCGACCAGGTAGTCCTCCAGCGCCTGCTTCCGCTCGGGAGCCACGATCTCCGCGGCCATCTTCGCGTCCGCCGCGACCACCATGAAGGTGGCGCCGTAGAGGGTGTCGGGACGAGTGGTGAACACGGTGACGGTGCGCCGGTCGCCGTCGGCCAGGTCCAGCTCGAAGTCGACGTGCGCCCCCTCCGAGCGGCCGATCCAGTTGCGCTGCATGGCCAGCACCTTGGAGGGCCAGGTGTCCTCGAGCGCCTCCATGTCGTCCAGCAGCCGCTGGGCGTACTCGGTGACCTTGAAGTACCACTGGGTCAGCTCACGCTTGGTCACCTCGGCGCCGCAGCGGTCGCACATCCCACCGACGACCTGCTCGTTGGCCAGCACCGTCTGGTCGTTGGGACACCAGTTCACCGGCGAGGACTTGCGGTAGGCCAGTCCCCGCTCGCGGAACTTCAGGAACAGCCACTGCGTCCAGCGGTAGTACTCCGGGTCCGAGGTGTTCAGCCGACGCGACCAGTCGAACGACACGGCGTACTTCCGGAAGGAGTCTGCCTGGGTCTCGATGTTGGCGTAGGTGTAGACGGCCGGGTTCTCGTCGTTGCGGATCGCGGCGTTCTCCGCGGGCAGGCCGAAGGAGTCCCAGCCGATCGGGTTGAGCACCTCGTAGCCGCGCTGCCACCAGTAGCGCGCGATCACGTCGTGCAGCGCCATCACCTCGGCGTGGCCCATGTGCAGGTCCCCGCTGGGGTAGGGGAACATCGTCAGCGCGTAGCGCTTCTCGCGAGGGCTGGCGTCGTCGGCGCGGAAGGCGTCGAGCTCCTGCCACACCGGAAGCCACTTGGCCTCGGTGCCGTGGACGTCGTAGCCCTGGGTCTCGTCCTGCTCACTCATGTCTCGAAAACTTCCTGATCTCGTCCTGCCCGGGTGCATGGCCGGTCGTCCTGGGGCATGAAAAGGCCCCTCTCACGGAGGGGCAGCCGCGTCGTGGTCACGACGCGGCTAGAGAAGGAGCAGGACCCGTTGCACCCGGTCATGGTAGCCCCGACGAGGCGACCGAGGGGTCAGGGGCGTGGTCGTACCGTGAGGGGATGGTCCCCTGGGCTCGCTGGCTCGTCGTGGCCGTCTCGGCGCTCGCGTTGGTGGCCGCGCCCCTGGTGCCGCTGGTGCTGCCCGTCCACGACAGCCCGGTCGGCGCGCCGCGGCTGGCCCAGCGCATCCTCGCCTCCCCGGAGCAGGGGTGGTCCGGCGAGGTCCGGGCGCGCGGATCGCTGCAGGTCCCACTGACCGGATCGACGTTCGGCGGGGTCGCCCGGCTCCTGGGCGAGGAGTCCACCCTGCGGGTGTGGTGGCGGGGTCCGGAGGACTGGCGGATCGACCGGCTCCGGGCCACCGGGGAGTCGGACCTCGTGCGCAACGGCGGACTCTCGGTGCGGTGGAACTACGAGGACAACCGGGTCAACTTCACGCCGTTCTCACGCATCCGGCTCCCGAACGACAGCGACCTGGTCCCCTCGTCACTCGCGGTGCGGATGCTCACCGGCGCGGCCCCCGCTGAGCTCTCCCGCCTCCCGGCCCGCCGGGTCGCGGGGCGCAGCGCGCCCGGTCTGCGCCTCGTCCCGGCCGACGAACGATCCACGATCGCGCACGTCGACGTCTGGGCCGACGTCGAGACCGGGTTGCCGCTCCGCGTCGAGGTGTACGCCGACCCGGCCGGCGCGCCCGTCCTGGCCACCGAGCTGGTCTCGCTCGACCCCGTTCCCCCGCCGCCTGGCCGCACCGACTTCCAGCTCTCCCCGACCCTCGACTTCTCCCGCGGCGTCTCGATGGACGACGCCGCCGGTGCCAACGCGTTCGCCCCGTTCGTGCCTCCGGCCGCCGTGGCCGGGCTGTCCCGGCTGGGCCGGGAGGCCGACTTCGGCGCGGTGGGCGTCTACGGCCGGGGACCGACGGCCCTGCTGGCGATCCCGCTGCGAAGCTCCGTGGCCAGAGCGCTGCGCGCCCAGCTGCGACGCAGCCCCGAGTCGCGCGAGGACGGTCGAGGCATCGCCATGGAGATCGGCCCGCTCTCGGTCAGGCTGGAGCAGGCGCGGAGCGGCAACTTCCTGCTCACCGGAACGGTCACCGCCGGCACGCTCGAGGACGCGGCCACCGACATCGCTGCGGGTGTGGTGAGGACCCGGTGATCCGGACCCGCGGGCTGACCAAGACCTACGGCCAGGTCTGTGCCGTCGACGGCATCGACCTCGACGTGCGCGAGGGCGACGTCTACGGCTTCCTCGGCGCCAACGGGTCCGGCAAGACCACCACGGTGCGGATGCTGCTCGGGCTGGTGCTCGCGACCGCAGGTGAGGCCGAGCTGTTCGGCCGGCCGATGCCGCGGTCCGCCTCGTTCGTGCTCCCCCGCGTCGGCGCCCTGGTCGAGAGCCCCGGGGCCTATCCGCATCTGTCCGCGCAGGCGAACCTCGCACTGTTCGACGCGGCCTCGCGCCCCCGGCTGGCACGTCGCCCCCGCCGGGCCCGGGTCCTCGAGGTGCTCGAGCAGGTGGGGCTCGACCCGGCCGACACCCGGCCGGTGCGGACCTACTCCCTGGGGATGCGGCAGCGACTCGGGCTCGCCGCCGCCCTGATGCGTCGCCCTCCCCTGCTGGTCCTCGACGAGCCCACGAACGGGCTCGACCCGCAAGGCATCCGCGACACCCGTGAGCTGCTGCTCACGCTGAACCGGTCCGGCACCACGATCTTCCTGTCCAGCCACCTGCTCGCGGAGATCGAGCAGATGTCGACGCGCGTCGGCGTGCTCGACCGAGGCAGGCTGGTGCTCCAGGAGGACGTCGCCACCCTGCGCAGGGCGACCGGGCTGGTGCGGGTCCGCACACCCGACGTCGCGAAGGCCGTGGGTCTGCTCGACGGCCGGGTCGAGCGTCAGGACGCCGAGGGAATCGTGGTGCGGGCCGTCGACGCCGCCGAGGTCAACGAGCGGCTGGTGGCCGCCGGCGTCCGCGTGTCCGAGCTCGTCCCCGTGCGCCGGGGCCTGGAGGAGATCGTGCTCGCGGCCACCGAGTCCGGCACGGACGCGAGGAGCGTCTCGTGATCCGGGTGGAGCTGGCTCAAGATGCTGCGACGCCCCCGGACGTGGGTGACCATCGGCGCCCTGAACGCCCTGCCCACGCTGGTCGCGATCCTGCTGGCGCTGACCGATCTCGGGCCCCGACCGGGCACGGGACCACCGTTCCTCTCGGCCGTGCTGACCGACGGAACGCTGTTCCCGCTGGCCGCGCTCGCCATCGTGCTGCCGCTGTTCCTGCCGGTGGCGGTCGCCGTCGTGGGCGGTGACGCGATCGCGGGCGAGGTGCAGACCGACACGTTGCGCTACCTGCTGGTGCGCCCGGTCTCGAGGCTGCGACTGCTGGTCGCGAAGCTCGTCAGCGTGATCGCCTTCGTCGTCGTCGCGACCCTGGTGGTCGCCCTGGTGGCGTACGTCGAGGGCCTGCTGCTGCTCGGCGACGCCCCGGCGACCGGGGTGGTCAGCGTGTCCGGCTCCACCCTGACCCAGACCCAGATGTTCTGGCGCACGGTCCTGGCGTTCGGCTACGTGGTGCTCGCCATGCTGGGGGTCGCGTCCATCGCGCTGATGCTGAGCACGATGACGGACTCGGCGGTGGCGGCAGCCCTCGGGGCGATCGGATTCCTGGTCGCCTCGACGGTGCTGCTCGGCCTCGACGCCGCGGACTCCATCAAGCCCTATCTGGTCACGCGCTACTGGCTGTCCTTCGTCGACCTGTTCCGTGACCCGATCCGGTGGCGCGACGTCACCCACGGTGTGCTCGCCCAGCTGGCCTACCTCGTCGTCTTCGCCGGCGCCGCGTGGGCCAACTTCGCGACGCGCGACATCAACAGATGACGCCCTGCGGTGCCACCGGCGCCGCGACCGCGAGCACGCTGCGCAGCGTGGCCAGCACCACCGGGTTGTCCGGCAGGTCGTCGTGCGAGGCCGTGATCGTCGGGCAGAGGTCCTGCACGCGGATGTTCAGGGCGCCCGCCAGCTCGGCGGACACGCTCGGGGTGACCACCTGGTCGTCGTCGGTGCGCACGGTGATCCACCGCGGTCCGTCGGGGGTCTCGTCGCCCGCGTTCAGGCGGGACAGCAGCACGCTCCCGGTGGCGAGCTGCTCGCACGCCGTCGGGCACCCCCCGGCCACCTCCTCGGCCAGCGCCGCGACGTCGGTCCCGTGCTGCGGAGAGCCGAGGGACAGCACCCGCCGCACGCGCGCGGCGCCGCCCTCCTCGCGCACGTAGAGGCGAGCCACGACACCTCCGGCCGAGTAGCCGACCAGGTCGACCGAACCTGCCGAGGCGTCCGCGATCGTCCGCTCCACCAGGTCTGCGAGCCGGCGGGCCTGGAGCCGAAGGTCACCCCGGCCGCCCTGCGTCGGCTCGAAGACGACGACCTCGCGGTCCTCGCGGCGCAGCTCGTCGACGATCGGTGCCACGGAGGCGACCCTGCCGCCGTACCCGGGGACCACGATCACCGGCCCGGGACGCGACTGGTCGGCCACCGGGGCAGCCCGCAGCCGGGCTGCCATGAGTGCCCCGGTCCCGACGAGCACCATCAACGCCAGGATGCCGACGAGCACCACGACGAGCCGCCTCCGGGCCGGGGCGAGTCCGCTGAACGCTGTGCGCACGGGACACGCCTCCGGTCGGTGGGTCAGTGGGCGGCGGGTTCTGTCAGGGGCCGCCTCGGGCTCCTCGGGAACCACGATCGGTCTCCATCGGGCCCAGGCGAAGAAGGCGCCGGCGGCCACGAGCATGCCGAGCCCGGCGTAGAGGTTGATGTTCAGCCCCGCCGACTTCTCGACGGCAGCATCGCTGGTGAACAGGCTCGTGACGACGAGGATCACGCCGTAGGCGCCGATCAGGGCCGCGATGATCACGCGGATGTCGAAGAGACCGGCGCGCTTGCGCTCCGCGCCTGCTCCCTGGTTGTGCTCAGCCATGGGTCCTCCCTACCAGAAGATGATGTTGAGGACGACGACGAGCACCACGCCGATGCCGGCCAGCTTGGTCGGCTGCTGGAACCAGGCCAGGTCTGCGTCGGCCTCGTCGTGGAAGTCGGCCCTGGGCGTCAGTGAGTAGACGAGTCCACGGAGCTCGTGCTCCGGCTTCGGCGTGGTCACCAGGCTGACCGCGATGCTGACCCCGATGTCGACGAAGAACGCCGCACCGGCGGCCACGAAGCTGGCCCCCTGGCCCTCCAGGCCCGGGATCACGACCGATGGACAGTCCACCGAGCGCGTCCTTGCTGAGCACACCGACGACGACGGCCGCCAACGTGCCGCTGACCAGGCCCATCCAGCCCGCGGCCGGTGTCATCTTCTTCCAGAACATGCCGAGGATGAAGGTCGCGAACAGCGGTGCGTTGAAGAACCCGAACAGCGTCTGCAGGTAGTCCATGATGTTGGAGTAGCTGGCCGCGAACAGCGCGGTGCCGATCGCGATCACCGTGGCCGCCACGGTGGCCAGCCGGCCGACCTGGGTGTAGTACGCGTCCTCCTCGTCCTTCTTCACGTAGGTCTGCCACAGGTCGTAGGAGAAGACCGTGTTGAAGGCGGAGATGTTGGCCGCCATGCCGGCCATGAACGAGGCGAGCAGTCCCGCGATCGCGACCCCCAGCATGCCGTTGGGCAGCAGGTCACGCATCAGGTAGAGGATCGCGTTGTTGTAGTCCGGTGACGCACCCTGGGCCGGTGAGGCCAGCTCGGTGACCACGACACCCGCGATCATGCCCGGCAGGATCACGATGAACGGGATGAACATCTTCGGGAAGGCGCCGATGATCGGAGCCCGCTGGGCCGCGGAGATCGAGCTGGACGCCATCGCGCGCTGGACCTCGACGAAGTTGGTGGTCCAGTAGCCGAACGAGAGCACGAAGCCCAGACCGAAGACGAGCCCGATCACCGACAGCAGCGGGCTGTCGATGCCGGTCAGGTTGGTGCCGGGCCACGAGTTCAACCGCTCGGAGGCGTCGCCGAGCTGGTTGATCCGGTCGGTCAGTCCGCCGTACCCCCCGACCTTGTAGAGACCGACGAGTGTCAGGGGCAGCAGCGCCGCGACGATCACGAAGAACTGCAGCACCTCGTTGTAGATCGCCGCCGACAACCCGCCCAGGGCGGTGTAGGTCAGCACCACCGAGGCCGCCACGATCAGCGAGACCCACAGCGGCCAGCCGAGCAGCACCTCGACGATCTTGGCGAGCAGGTAGAGGTTGATGCCCGCGATCAGCAGCTGAGCCAGGGCGAAGCTGATCGCGTTGACCAGGTGCGCCTCGCGGCCGAAGCGCCTGTTCATGAACTCCGGCACCGAGCGGACCTTGGAGCCGTAGTAGAACGGCATCATCACGATGCCCAGGAACAGCATCGCCGGCACCGCGCCGATCCAGAAGTAGTGCACGGTGGGGAGCCCGAAGGCGGCGCCGTTCGCCGACATGCCGATGATCTCGACGGCACCGAGGTTGGCGGAGATGAACGCGAGACCGGTCACCCACGCAGGAAGTGAGCGGCCCGAGAGGAAGAAGTCGATGCTGCTCGAGACCGAGCGTCTCGCCATGATGCCGATGCCGAGCACGAACGCGAAGTAGATCGCCACCAGGAGGTAGTCGACCCAGTTCGCGTCGAGCCGCAGCTGGGCGTCAGCTGCCAGTACCATCGGGCCTCCTTGCGTTTCTGAATCGGGCGGGAGGCACGTTACCCACCGGTCACTCCCACGAAACGCGAGCCCGTTCGATCCGAAGGAGCCCTCATGTCCTGGTTGGTGACCGGCGGCGCCGGCTACATCGGCGCGCACGTCGTGCGAGCGTTCCAGACGGTCGGGCTCGACGCCGTCGTCATCGACGACCTGTCCAGCGGGCACCGCGCGTTCGTCCAGCCCGAGGTCCCCTTCGTCGAGGGCAGCATCGTGGACACCGAGCTGATGGTCCGGACGATGGAGGCGCACGACGTCGAGGGCGTGGTGCACCTGGCCGGCTTCAAGTACGCCGGCGTCTCCGTCGAGCGTCCGTTGCACACCTACACGCAGAACGTCACCGGGACGGTGCACCTGCTCGAGGCGATGGAGCGCACCGGCGTCTCCTCGATCGTGTTCTCCTCCAGCGCCGCGACGTTCGGCACCCCCGACGTCGAGACGGTCACTGAGACGACGCCGACGAACCCGGAGTCGCCGTACGGCGAGAGCAAGCTGATCGGTGAGTGGCTGATCCGTGACCAGGCGCGCGCCACGGGGCTGCGGCACACCTCGCTGCGCTACTTCAACGTGGTCGGCTCCGGTGCGGACGACCTCTTCGACACCAGCCCGCACAACCTGTTCCCGATCGTGTTCGAGATGCTGCTCGCCGGCAAGACGCCGCGGATCAACGGCGACGACTACGAGACCCCGGACGGCACCTGCGTGCGGGACTACGTGCACGTCACGGACCTCGCGCTCGCCCACGTCGTGGCTGCGCAGCACCTGGCTGCGGGGGACGGGCTCGAACCGGTCTACAACCTCGGCAGCGGTGACGGCTCGTCGGTGCGCGAGATCATGGACGCCATCCGCACCGTCACCGGCATCGACTTCACTCCCGAGATCGCGCCCCGCCGTCCCGGGGACCCCGCCCGGATCGTGGCCACCGGCGAGCTCGCCGCCCGCGACCTCGACTGGGCCAACCGGCACACGCTCGAGGACATGGTCCGCTCGGCGTGGGAGGCACGCAGCAAGTCCGCCTGAGCTGGGCGCTCGCGAGGTGCCCCGTGGCCACGGTGTGGGCGCACCCGGCATGATCGGGCCATGACGACCCCGGCGAACATCACCGACCTGTTCCGGCTCGACGGCAAGGTGGCGGTCGTGACCGGCGCCTCCTCAGGCCTGGGCGTGGCGTTCGCCCAGGCCCTCGCCGAGGCCGGCGCCGACGTCGCCCTCGGCGCGCGCCGCGTCGACAAGCTCGGCCAGACCGCGGAGCTCGTCGAGGCAGCCGGCCGGACCGCGATCAGCGTCGCCACCGACGTGGCCTCCCCCGAGGAGTGCCAGGCCCTGGTGGACGCTGCGATGCAGGAGCTCGGCCGCGTGGACATCCTGATCAACAACGCCGGGATCGGCACCGCCGTCCCCGCCACCCACGAGACGCCGGAGCAGTTCCGGCGGGTCATCGACGTGAACCTCAACGGCTGCTACTGGATGGCCCAGTCCTGTGGCCGGGTGATGCAGCCCGGCTCCTCGATCATCAACATCTCCTCGGTCCTCGGACTCACCACCGCCGGGCTGCCGCAGGCGGCGTACGCCGCGTCGAAGGCGGGTTTGATCGGCCTCACCCGCGACCTCGCGCAGCAGTGGACCGGACGCAAGGGCATCCGCGTCAACGCGATCGCCCCCGGGTTCTTCACCTCGGAGATGACCGACCAGTACCCCGACGGCTACCTGGACAGCCAGGGCCCCCGGATCCCGGTCGGACGCAAGGGCGACCCGCGCGAGCTGGCGGCCACCGCCGTCTTCCTCGCCTCCGACGCGGCCGGCTACATCACCGGGCAGACCCTGGCGGTCGACGGCGGGATGACGATCACCTGAGCGGCCGTCGGGCTACCGTCGGAGCATGGGCACCTGCAATCCTGAGGTCGACGAGTGGTTCGAGTCCTATGACAACCCGCTGAAGGACCTCGTGCAGGCTGTGCGGACGGTGGTCCTGGACGCCGACGACCGCGTCACCGAGGCGATCAAGTGGAAGGCGCCGACGTTCATGTACGCCGGCAACATCGCGTCGTTCTACCCCCGGTCCGCCAAGCACGTGTCGCTGATGTTCCACACCGGCGCGTCCCTGCCTGACCCGCACGGGCTGCTGGCCGGGGACGGCGACACCTCTCGCGTGGTCCGCTTCGACGACCTCGCGGATCTCGAGGCGAAGACCCCCGCGCTCCAGGGCCTCGTCGTGGCGTGGATCGAGTCGCGAGCCTGACCGGTGGCTCGAGGACGCTTCCGAGCGGCCCTGCACGGGCGCGTCTGGCTCTGTCAGGGTGTGCGCGTGACCACCCCGACGCAGGCTGACTTCCGGTCAGCCGAGTTCTCCCGCTTCTGGTGGGGGGAGGCGGTCTCCGGGCTGGGCAGCGCGATCACGTTCCTGGCGCTGCAGACCATCGTCCTGGTCACGCTCGGCGGCAGTGCCGTGCAGGTGGGCTGGCTCAACTCCGCGCGGTGGCTGCCGTACCTGCTTCTGGGACTGGTCGTGGGAGCACTCGTCGACCGGGTCCGCCGACGGCCCGTCATGGTGATCAGCGACCTCGTCAGGGCGGGGCTGCTCGGGTTGATCCCGCTGGCCTGGGCCTTCGACGTGCTCACCTTCGCGCTGCTGGTGGTCATCGTGCTGCTGTTCGGAACCGCCTCGCTGGTCAACGACGCGGCCTCCATGTCCTTCGTGCCGCGGCTCGTGCCGCGTCAGCACCTCCAGCGAGCACACGCCCGGCTCGACGGCGCCGGCGCGGTGGCGCAGACCGCGGGGCCGGCCGTGGCGGGGGCGCTGATCCGGGTCCTCGGCGCACCGCTGGCGGTCCTGGTGGATGCTCTGACCTACCTGTTCTCGGCGGTCATGGTCGCCTCGTTGAAGGGGGTCCATGAGCCAACCGCCGCCCGGCCCGCGAACGTCGGTGCTCGAGGTCTGGCGCGGGAGGTCAGGGATGGGGCCCGCTGGGTCTACGGCGGCTCGGGCCTGCGCCGCCTGGCGATCTCGACCCACGTGTGGTTCGCCGGTCAGGCGGTGCTGCTCGTGCTGGTCGTCCCCTACGGCTATCTCCAGCTGGACCTCAGCGCGTTGCAGCTCGGGCTCGTGTTCGCCGTCGCTGGCCTCGGCGCCTTGGTCGGCGCCTGGACCAGCACCGCGGTCGGCCTTCGCCTCGGCACGGGTGGCGCGATCATCTGCTCGCACGTGGTCACGGCCCTCGGCGTCGTGATCATGCTGGGGGCGGCATCGGTCCCGGCGGGGTGGGCCGGCGCCGCCGTCCTGGCCGCCGGGCAGCTGTGCCACGGCTGGGCCATGGGGACCAGCAACTCCCACGAGATGAGCTTTCGCCAGGCACTCACCCCCGACGAGCTGCAGGCACGCACCAACACCACCATGCGCTCACTGAACCGTGCCGTGATCGTGGCGATCTCGCCGGTTGCCGGGCTGCTGGCCGAGCAGATCGGCTACCGACAGACCCTCGCCGCCGCCGCGGCGATCTTCGTGGCCTCGGCCCTGATCCTGGCTCTTTCGCCGTTCCGCCGGGTGCGGGTGGACTGACGGCGTGCCGCTGGCCCCGGCGGTGCCGGGGTGCTGGGCGGTCAGACTCTTCGGTGTCTGCCGGGTGGGTGGCGCGGGCTGGTGGGGACGTCGTACTGGTGTCCGGTGGGCGAGGTCCAGGTGTAGCCGTCGTGGCCGCGTTTGTAGGTCCACGCGGTGTGGGTCTTGATCCGGTGGTGGGTGCGGCACAACGGCGCGAGGTTCTCTGCGGTGGTCTGGCCCGGTGGTCCGCCGTCCTCCATCGGGAGGTACTCGGTGATGTGGTCGAGGTCGCAGGCTCGGGAGTCGCGCCGACACCCCGGGAACACGCAGTGCGCGTCGGTGAGGAGGACCTGTTCGCGCATCTTCTCGGGTGGGTCATGCCGGTCCACGGCCGCCGTGTCGGCGAGGTCCAGGGCCGGGCGGACCAGGACCTTGCCGCCGGTGCCGGTGCACCGGGCCAGCCAGTCGGTGAGCAGCCGGGTGGTGGCGGCACCGAGGCGTTCGATGGTGACCGCGCCCGTCTGGTCGGTGGCCAGGTCTGCTGGGGTGAGGTGCAGGTAGAGGTTGGCGACCCCACCGCGCCGACTGGGTGCCGCTGCTTCGCGGCCGGACATCAGGTCCAGGGCGTACTGCGGGTCGGCGAGCACCCCGACCGCCCGCGCCCGGCGGAGGTCGAGGGGGTCGGTGTCACCCAGGTCGTGGAGGTCGTGGGCGATCCGGCGCACGCTGGCGTCGAACAGCTCGGCGTCGGGGGTGTCCAGGAGCATCGAGATCTCGGTGGTCGCCGGGGTGGTGCCATGGCGTAGCCAGACGCCGCGCTTGGCGAGTGCTGCTTCTTCGTCGGCGATCGCTCGGTCGGGGTCGAACCAGAGCCGGGCCTCTTGGACCAGTCGGGCTGCGTTGACCAGCCCGACCCGGTCGGGGGTGGCGGCGATCAGCCGGTCCGCGAACAGGGCTGCGTCCACCGAGAGGTCGCGGGTCTCCCGGGCGATCACCCGCGCCCGCCACGCGGGAACGCGCAGGTCGCGGACCAGGTCCCACAGCCGCGGGAGCCGGTGCGCCAGCTCGAGGGCGTCACCCAGCAGCGACCGGGCGGCGTCCAGGCTGATGGAGAGCGCGGCGCCGAGGTCGGCGGGGGCGAGCTCCGCCACCCACGGGGCACCGGGACCGGCCAGCGGGACGGTGGCTTCGCCGTGCAGGTCGACCTCTCCCCAGTGCGCGGGGGTCTCATCGGCCGGGCACGGGTGCAGGTGCGCCCACGCCAGGGCCAGCTCGAGCTCCTCGGCGGCCGCTCGCTTCGCCTGGGTCCGGGCGTTGCGGGCACGCTCGATCACCTCGGTGGGGGTGAGGATCGGTGCCGCGCTCATGGAACCACGCTAGACCCGACCACCGACAGTTTCGAGTGGGTGTTCGAGAATGTGGAGAACTTTCCGGCACCAACTTGCGGTGGGTTCAACCGGCTGATGCAACGAGCCTCTGGTTGAGGATCTTGACTGGAGTCTTCCACTCCAGGGTCTTGCGGGGTCGGGTGTTCAGGCCCAGGGCGACGTCGTCGCAATTGGTCTGGGTCAGGCCGCGGAAGTCGGAGCCTTGGGGCCAGTACTGGCGCAGCAGACCGTTGGTGTTCTCGTTGCTGCCGCGCGCTGCCAGGGCGACTGGGGGTCGCAGAAGTAGCTCGGGACCCCGGTCTCGACCTTGAACCGGGCGTGCTGGGCCATCTCTGACCCGCGGTCCCAGGTGATCAACTTGCGCAGGCTCAACGGCAGCGTGGCGATGACTGATAGATCGTCTCGTGGCGCACGCGCATCATCGGATCACCGCGGAACTCGATCGGCAACACCGCCGCGATCTGCTCCGGGGACCTAGACCCCGGAGCCGAGGAGCTCCGCCGCAACTCGCGACTCACCGTCGCCTTGCGCTCCCGATGATTGCCGCGATCTGGCCCTGTTCCAGCCCGATCCGATACGACCTCTCAATCGTGCGACGCTGCTCCACCGTCAACCGTGCACCTGGCATCAGTCACACCTCCACGCGAATCACTCATGGAGCTGCAACAACCGCCTGAGACACCACCCACCTTCCGACTCGGCCCGTTGCGGGCCTGGATGCGTAGTGCCCGAGTCGCTCAGCCCAGCCCCCACACCAGCAGCGAGGCGAGCGACAGGACCGGAAACAGCCCCTGGGCCAGGGCAGCGCGGGCCTTGCGTCGGTCGGAGGTCACCAGCACCAGGGCGGCCGCCAGCATCGAGCCGGTGCCGAAGAGGATCAGTGCCACGCCCGCGTCGCGGTTCGCGCCGAGCAGCGCGAGGCCGGCCCCGGTGCCCAGAGCCAGGAACAGGTTGTAGAAGCCCTGGTTGTAGAACAGCGGCTTGAGCACCTCGGCCTGCTCAGCAGTGATGCCGAAGGTCCGGTGGGTGGAGGGTCGGTCCATCAGCAGCGACTCGATCGCGAAGATGTAGACGTGGGCCAGGGCGGCGAGCCCGGCGAAGATGGAACCGGTGACCAACATGGGCCGAGGCTACTCGTGAGGAACCTCACGCCCGCCCCCGTCCATGCACGCCTCCCCACCAGCGCTTTGCCAGACTGGTGCCATGAGCCCAACGCAGCCGAACCCACGCGTCCCCACGTCGGCACTCACGCTGGACTACCCGATGTCACTGGGGGTCTACGACCGCTACGAGCAGGCCCAGAAGGCCGTCGACTTCCTCTCCGACAACGAGTTCCCGGTGCAGAACTGCCTGATCGTCGGTACCGAGCTCAAGCAGGTCGAGCGAGTCACGGGCCGGCTGACCACCGGCAAGGTCGCGGCGGGCGGCATGCTCTCCGGCGTCTGGCTGGGATTGTTCGTCGGGTTGGTCGTGTCGCTGTTCGGCACGGGCGAGACGCTGAACATCGTGCTCTCCACGATGCTGTTCGGGGCGGTCTTCGGCCTGGTCTGGGCGCTCGCCGGCTACGCCGCCACCCGCGGTCGTCGCGACTTCACCTCCGTGAGCCAGGTCGTGGCCACCCGCTACGAGGTTCTGGTGGAGCACAAGTTCGCCGAGCAGGGCCGGGCGTTGCTCGCCACGATGCAAGACCCGCTGGTCTGAGCTCACCCGGACCCTGAGCTGGACCTAGGGTTCGCCCATGCCCCACGCGTCGACGCACCAGCCCAGGATCGTCATCATCGGTGCCGGGTTCGGCGGCCTCGGCGCCGCCATCGAGCTGAAGCAGGCCGGCTTCCGCGATGTCACCGTGCTCGAGAAGGCTGCCGGGGTGGGCGGGGTCTGGCGCGACAACACCTACCCCAACGCCGCCTGTGACGTGCCGTCCTCGTTGTACTCGTGGTCGTTCGCACCCAATCCGGGCTGGCCGCACCGGTACTCGCGCCAGGACGAGATCCTCGCCTACATCGAGCGCACCGCCCGGGAGCAGGGCGTGCTCGACCAGGTCCGGACCGACGTCGAGGTCACCTCGGCGGCGTACGACGAGAATGGCTGCTGCTGGCACCTGACCACGGGCACCGGCGAGGCGATCGAGACCGACGTCCTGATCACGGCCGTGGGTCAGCTGTCACGTCCGTCGGTCCCGGACGTGCCCGGCACCGACACGTTCGCAGGACCCGCCTTCCACTCGGCCGAGTGGGACCACTCGGTCGACCTGCGCGGCAAGCGCATCGCGGTGCTCGGCACCGGCGCGAGCGCGATCCAGTTCGTGCCGGGCATCCAGCCTGAGGCGGGCCACCTGACGGTCTTCCAGCGGTCCGCGCCCTACGTGGTGCCCAAGCCCGACCGGGAGTACACCCGGACGCACGCTGAGGCGTTCCGCCGCTTCCCGCTCACCCAGGCATTCGGGCGCAACCTCACCTGGGTGATGTCGGAGCAGCTGAACCGCTCCTTCGCAGGGCGCAACCCCACCCGCAAGGTGATGGAGCTCGCCTGGCGCGTACAGCTGCGCACCCAGGTGCGGGACGCGGACCTCCGCGCCAAGCTGGTCCCGGACTACCCGCTCGGGTGCAAGCGGCTGCTGTTCTCCAACGAGTGGTACCCCTCGCTCACCCAGGACAACGTCACCGTGGTCACCGAGCCGGTCGTGGAGGTGCTGCGCGAGGGGGTACGCAGCGGCGACGGCACGGTGCACGAGGTGGACGTGATCATCTACGGCACCGGCTTCGCAGCGACCGAGTTCCTCGCCCCGATGGCGATCACCGGCGCGGGCGGGGTCGACCTGCACGAGCAGTGGCGGGCCGGCGCCCGCGCCTATCTCGGGCTCTGTGTCCCCGACTTCCCCAACCTGTTCGTCGTCTACGGACCCAACACCAATCTCGGTGGCAGCTCGATCATCAACATGCTGGAGTCACAGTCGGCGGCCATCACCACGCTCCTGCGCCACACCCAGCACGAGGGTGCCCAGGCGATCGCCGTGCAGCCGGAGTCGGAGCAGCGCTTCGACGACGAGATCCAGGAGCGGCTGGCGGGCAGCGTCTGGGCCGGCTGCGGGAGCTGGTACCACCAGGACGGTGGACGGATCACGACGAACTGGCCGGGCACCGTCGCGGAGTACAAGGCGCGCTGCGCCGACCTCGACACCGCCGACTTCGTCACGGTGCGTGCCGGACGAGACACCTGACTTCTGGGCGTGGAACGTAACCTGCGGGGGTACTGGGGCCGCGCCCCCATCCACCACCCCCAGGAGGTCGTCCATGCAGCTCCCCCGCGAGCGCGGCCCGATCAGCAGGCGTGTGCTCCGCGCGCTGGCCCACGACAACGGCCACGCACCATCCCTGGCCCTCGGCACCGAGCGGATCATCGACAACGAGGACGCCCAGCTTGCGCTGTGGATGATCTACGAGCTGCACTACCGCGGGTTCGACGGTGTCGCTGACGACCGCGAGTGGGACCCGGGGCTGCTGGGACTGCGACGCACCCTGGAACGCGGCTTCGAGCTCGAGCTGCGGGCCGCGACCCGGGACCAGCTGAGCGCGGTGCCCGCGCACGGTGGTGTCGCTGCACAGCTGCACACCCTGATCGGCGCCGACGAGAGCCCCTCCCCCGCCACCTTCCTGCAACGACGGGCCTCGCGTGACCAGCTCCTCGACTACCTGCGCGAGCGCAGCCTGCAGCAGCTCAAGGAGTCCGACCCGCAGTCGTTCGTGCTGCCCCGGATCCACGGCGCCGCCAAGGCTGCCCTGGCCGAGCTGCAGTACGACGAGTACGGCGGCGGCCGCCCCGAGCGGCTGCACGCCACGATGTACGCCGATGCCCTCGAGGCAGCCGGCCTCGACCGGGCCTACGGCGCCTACGTCGACGAGGTGTCCGGGTTGGGCCTGGCGTGCACCAACCTGATGACCATGTTCGGCCTCAACCGACGTCTCCGTGGTGCCGCGATGGGTCACCTGGCGGCCTTCGAGGCGACCAGCTCGGTGCCCTCGCGCCGCATCGCGGCGGGGGTGGAGCGCCTCGGCCTGCCGACCGCCGTCGCGGCGTACTTCCACGAGCACGTAGAAGCCGACGCGGTGCACGAGCACGTCGCCGCCACGGGGATCTGTGGGGCCTTGGTGGCCGACGAGCCGGGGCTTGTCGATGACGTGCTGTTCGGTGCGGCGGCATGCCTACACGTGGAGTCGCTCCTCGGGGCCGAGCTGCTCGACCGGTGGACCGCCGAGCTGGAGCAGGCGTCGTGAACGGGCGGGTGGTGGTCCAGGCGGTGCCCGGCGGCCCCCTGCTGGTGCGTGGCGCCGAGACGGTCGTCGCCGAGGACGGCACCGAGCACGCCGTCACCCGTCCCGTGGTGGCGCTGTGCACGTGCGGGAAGTCGGGGCGGCAGCCGTGGTGCGACAGCACCCACAAGTCCATCCCGGACAGGTGAGTCGCCCGTGACGACGCTGCCCTCCGAGACCATCGACTTCGGCGGCCTGAGGATCGCGTTCGACGCCAGGCTGCTCCGGCCACGGCGCTGGACCGAGAACCAGTCGACCTGGGCACGCGAGCTGCTCCCCCGGCTTCCGGCCGGCGACGTGCTCGAGCTCTGCTCGGGAGCCGGTCAGATCGGCCTGCTCGCGGTCACCGGCACTGACCGGCGCCTGGTCTGCGTCGACGTCAACCCGGTCGCCACGCAGTTCACCCTGACCAACGCCCGCACTGCCGGTCTCGCCGACCGGGTCGAGGCTCGCGAGGGACCGTTGACGGGCAGCCTCGGTCCGGACGAGCGCTTCCCCTTGGTCATCGCCGATCCCCCGTGGGTACGCCGTGACGAGACCACCACGTTCCCCGAGGACCCCCTGCTCGCGATCGACGGTGGCGAGGACGGCATGGACGTGGTGCGCGAGTGCGTGGCCGTGCTCGTCGCCCATCTCGCCCCCGGGGGTGTCGCACTGCTTCAGCTCGGGCCGGACGACCAGGTCGAAGCCGTGCGGGCGATGCTGGCCGGGACCGACCTGGTGGCCGGAGAGGTCAGGGAGTTCGGGCAGCGAGGCGTGCTGCTGCGCATCGACAGGCCCGCCTGAGCCGAGGGCTCAGAGTCCCTGGAGGACCTCCTCGAGCAGTGCCAGGCACGCGGACGCCGTCGCGGCGAGGACATCCTCCGGCGGCCCGTCGAGGGCGAGCTCACGCACCGCGACGTCCTCGCCCGTCGCCACCGCCACGAAGACGGTCCCGGGAGGCTTCCCCTCGCTCGGGTGCGGCCCACCCACGCCGGTGCACGACACCGCGACATCAGCGCGGAACAGTCGCAGGGCGCCACGGGCCATCTGCGTGACGCACTTCGACGTGACCACCGGCCCCTCCTCGACGCCGAGCACCTCGAACTTGATCGGCCCCTGGTAGGCGACGACGCCTCCCCCGAACCACTCCGCGGCCTCGGGGCCGGCACCGAGGCGGGTCGCGACGTTGCCGCTCGTGAGTGACTCCGAGGTCACCACGCGGAGCTGCCGCTTCCTGGCCAGCTCCGCAATCCGCTCGACCCGCTCTGCATCCTCGCTCATCGCTGCTCCCTCACCGCGCACGGGCAGATCACCCTGGCACCGAATCTGTTCACCACATACCCCGACGGTCATGAGGCATGCACGCGCTTCAGCTCTTGCGTTGCCGGTCCCGCAGCCGCCGGTTGGCCTGCTCGAGCCGTCTGACCTCGCTCTCGAGCGCCACCACCCGGGCGATGCCGGCGAGGTTCAGCCCCTCGGACAGCAGGTCCCGGACCCGGGCCAGCTGGTCGAGGTCGGCAGGACTGTAGAGGCGGGTCCCCCCGGGCGTCCGGGACGGCTCGACGAGGCCATGTCGTTCGTAGACGCGGAGGTTCTGCACGGGCATGGAGAGCATCTCTGCGGCCACCGAGATCGCGAAGACGCCGGCTGTTGGGTCAGTCATCGGTCCTCCCAGATTTTTCCGTCACCAGAACTTGATTCTGCCTCTTCCTTGGATTATAAGAAACCTATAACCACAGTTACAGGTACTCCAGTTCCGGCGATCCCGGGGAGTACGCACCAGAACGATCAGGAGGAGCCATGTTGCTGCGAAACACCGATCCTTTCCGTGACTTCGACCGCCTCACCCAGCAGCTTCTGGGAACCACCAACCGCCCCGTCGTGATGCCGATGGACGCCTGGCGCGAGGGCGACCGTTTCGTGATCGAGTTCGACCTGCCGGGCGTCAGCCCGCAGAGCATCGACCTCGACGTCGAGCGCAACGTCCTCACGGTCAGCGCCGAGCGGGTCGCCCGCAACGGCGACTGGGAGATGCTCGCCTCCGAGCGCCCACGCGGCCGCTTCAGCCGACAGCTGGTGCTCGGCGACAACCTCGACCTCGAGCGCATCGAGGCGCACTACGAGGACGGCGTGGTGCGGCTGATGGTGCCGGTGGCCGAGAAGGCCAAGCCACGCAAGATCGAGCTGCACACCGGCGGCGACAAGGAACGGACCGCGATCGAGGCCTGAGCGGCCACGATCGATCCGGACGGGCCACTCCCCTACGCGGGGGTGGCCCGTTCCAGGTCCGCAGCAAGACCCTCGGCGCGCACCCTGCGCAGCGCCTCCAGGGCGCGGTCCACCTCCCTGGCGAGCTGGTCGACCACGGCAGCGGCCGCGCCGAGATCCGCTCGCTCACCGAGCTCCTCGAGGTCTCCGCTGGTCAGCGCGACGCGGGGGACGCCGAGGTTGAGCGCACTGCCGCGAAGCCGGTGGGCCGCCTGGACGAGCGCGTCGGCGTCGTCCGAGGTCACGGCCGCTCGCACCCCTGTCACGTCCTTCGGCGCCGAGTCGAGGAACGAGTCGACGAAGCGATGGAACATCGATGCGTCCCCGGGGGTCAGCCCCTGCAGCATCCGCATGCGGGCCAGGTCCAGCACCAGGCTCGAGGTCACTGTCCGGTCGCCGGGAGCGGCCTGGTTCGGAGTGGGCCCGCTGAGCCAGCGGTCCAGAGTCTGATCGAGCAGGTCCCGGTCGACGGGCTTGACCAGGAAGTCGTCCATCCCGGAAGCCAGGCACCGCTCCCGCTCGCCGGCGATGGCCGCCGCTGTCATCGCGATGATGGGGACCCGGAGCTCGTCGGCCTCCTCGGCGCGGATCTTCCCGGTGGCGGCGTACCCGTCCAGCCTGGGCATCTGGCAGTCCATCAGCACCGCGACGAAGCCGGAGCCCGTCCGCACGGCCTCGACAGCCTCGACGCCGTCCTGGACGATCTCGACCTCGTAGCCGAGGCTCTCCAGCATGCCCTGGGCGACCAGCTGGTTCAGCGGGTTGTCCTCGGCCACGAGCACCCGACCTCTGCCTGTCGGCAGCGTCTCGCTGCCACGCAGGTGGCGAGCGGCTCGGTCCGGCTCGCCGACCAGACGGAGCAGGCTGCCGAGCAGTGTCGACGGCAGCACCGGCTTGATCAGGCAGGTGTCGATCCCGAGCCTGGCGAGCACCAGCTCGTCGACCTCGGTCACCGAGGTGAGCATGAGCAGGTGCGCGTGCGCGACGAGGGGGTCCGCGCGCACCAGCTCGGCCAGCTCGAGCCCGTTGATGTCGGGCATGCACATGTCGACGAGGACGGCCTCGAAGGGCTCCCCCGCCCGCGCAGCCCGACGAAGCTCTGTCATCGCCTCCCGGGCAGAGCTCGCTCCGCTCGACGACACGTCCCAGAGCGCGAGCTGCTCGGAGGTGATCATCCGGTTGGTGGGGTTGTCGTCCACCACGAGCACCCGTAGACCAGCGAGCTTGGCCGCGGCGGCCGCGTCGTCGGGATAGGGCCGCGCGACGGTCTCCTCGAAGCCGGCGGTGAACCAGAACGTGCTGCCGGCGCCGACCTCGCTGACCACTCCGATCTCCCCCCCGAGCGCCTCGGCGAGTCGCTTGGAGATGCTCAGACCGAGCCCGGTGCCGCCGAAGCGTCTGGTGGTCGACGAGTCGGCCTGGGCGAAGGCCTCGAACAGACGCTCCTGGTCTGCCGGTGCGATGCCGACCCCGCTGTCGCTCACCTCCACCTTGAGCGTCGTACGAGGACCCTGACGCGCCTCGAGGGTGGCCCGCACCACTACCTCACCGTCGGTGGTGAACTTGACCGCGTTGGAGAGCAGGTTGGTCACGATCTGACCGAAGCGCACCGGGTCGCCACGGAGGTTCTCGGGCACGTCGCCGCTGCAGTGGACGAGCAGCTCGACCCCGTTGGCTCGCGCCGGCTCCGCGATCAGCGCCACGGCCTGTTCCAGGACCTCGCGCACCTGGAAGTCGACGGTCTCGATCTCGAGCTTGCCCGCCTCGATCTTCGAGAGATCCAGGACGTCGTTGATGAGTCCGAGCAGGGTGCGCCCGGCCTGCTCCACGCCGTGGCTCAGCTGACGCTGGCGAGGGCTGAGGTCCGTGCGCAACAGCAGCTCGCTCAGACCGATGACGCCGTTGAGAGGAGTACGGATCTCGTGGCTCATCGTCGCGAGGAAGTCCGACTTCATGCGTGATGCTGCCAGGGCATCGTCCCGGGCGGCTGCCAGCTCACGCGCCGAGTGCTCGCGCTCGGCCACCCGCGCCAGCTGCCCCGCGACCTGGTGGATGGTCTCGAGGATCTCCGGGTCGGGCTGCAGACCGACAGCCGTGATGAGCTCGACCACGCAGCGGACCTGCGAGCCGACCAGGACCGGGATGGCGATGACGCCGACCGGTGTCCCGTCCGGGGTGACCTCGTCCGACCAGGCGACGCCGGCCTCGGCCAGGGCGCGGACGCCGGTGGGCCCGAGGGTGGTCCACGTGGTCGGGGTGGAGGATTCGAGCTGCATCGACAGCGACGATCCGTCGGGGCCGGTCGACCATGCCTGACGGGGCAACCAACCGGTGTAGGCCGAGAGCTCCCTGACGGCCACGACGACGGCCTCACCGAGGCTGCTGGTCTCGTTGGCCGCAGAGGTCATCGCCTGCAGCACGGCGAGCCGGTCCGAGGCAGCCTTGAGAGCCTGCGCGGCACGCACGGTAGCGGTGATGTCGTGGGCGGTGCCACTCAACCGCGACGGCTCCCCCGCCTCGTTGCGGACGAGAAGGCCGTTGCCGTGGATCCAGGCCTCCTCCCCACTGTGGCGCACGATCCTGGCCTTGAAGTCGAAGACGTCTGCACCCCGCAGCGCATCGGTCAGCGCCGCATCGACGAGAGCCCGGTCCTCGGGGTGAACGAAGGAGAGGAACCTCTCGAAGGTCGGCTCGAAGGATTGCGGAGGCAGGTCGTACATCCTGAACAGCTGGTCGGACCAGGTGACGAGGTCGGCGGGGACGTCCCACTCCCAGGAGCCGACGTTGGCGATCGCCTGCGCCTCTGCGAGCTGCTGCTCGCTGGTGAGCACCCGGTCGAGCAGGAGTCTCCGGTCGGTCAGCTCCGTGACCCGGTGCAGCCACCCGCGTGCCGTCCCGTCGTCGTCCAGCAACGGACTGTGGCTGACCAGCACCCAGATCCGGGTGCCGTCCGGGCGCAGAAAGCTGCACTCGGCGTTCTCGGCGGCGTCGGCACCGTTGGCGAGGGCGGTGAGGTGGTCCTGCAGCTGCTCGCGACCGGGCTCGTCGAGGGCGTCGGCCACGCACAGTCGGGACATCTCCTCGTCCGAGCGTCCCAGGATCTCGGCAAGCCGTCCGTTGGCGTAGACGGTCCGCCCGACCTCGTCGAAGATCCACAGGCCATCGGTCGTGGAGCGCAGGATGGACCGGGACAGGTCGCCGGACAAGTGCATGCTGTACCCCGTCCCGTCGCGCGCCGTCGACCATCGTGGCGAATGTGCTACATATCCGGACTAACTGTACAACCAGCGTCCCGGTGAGGCAGTGAATGCAGAAGAGCCACCTCGCGTCTGCGAGGTGGCTCTTCGCTTGGTTCTCGGTGGAGCTGAGGGGATTCGAACCCCTGACCCCTTGCATGCCATGCAAGTGCGCTACCAACTGCGCCACAGCCCCATCACCCGGTCTGGGCAACGCGGGGAATCTTAGCCAACGCCCGACCGGGACGCTAATCGGGGGGTGTGTCGCTGACGCAGCGGTTGTAGGAGGACAGCCGCAGGCGCGCCGTTCCGGTCTCGACCAGCGTGGCCCAGCAGCAGTTGCGCACCGACTCCAGTCCGTCCGCCGCGTCGAGGGGCCAGCCCAGCAGTCCGGCGACGGCCAGTCTCAGCGAGGCTCCGTGCGTGACGACGATCGCCGTCTCGCCCGGTCCGAGCCGGGACAGGACCTCGGCGACAGCCGGCACGATCCGCCCGGCGACCTCCTCGGAGCTCTCCGACCCGGACACCCGGACGTGCCCGTGCACGTCCACGACACCCGCGTGGTCGGCACCGAGGTGCCGGGCGAACTCCTCGCGAGTCAGGCCGGTGCGCTCGCCGAGGTCGTACTCGCGCAGCCGCGGGTCCTCCAGAGCGGTGAGGCCGGTCTCCTTCTCCAGGAACGCGGCGGTCTGCCGGGCCCTGGCCAGGTCGCTGGTGACCAGAGCGACCGGCCGCATCGCGGCGAGCACCGGAGCCATCCGTTCCGCCTGGAGCCGGCCGGTGTCGTCCAGGCCGACGTCTGCGTGTCCCTGGGCGCGTCCTTCGGCGTTCCAGGCGGTCTGGCCGTGCCGGACCAGCACCAGTCGGCGGTCGCGGCCTGCGGCTCCCCCTGCGGGAGCCTCGAGCGGAAGGTCAGCGACCACGGCCGGAGGTGACGTCCGCGGGCATCGCGATCACGGGGCAGTCTCGCCAGAGCCGCTCGAGGGCGTAGAACTCGCGCTCCTCGGTGTGCTGCACGTGCACCACGATGTCGGCGTAGTCGATCAGCACCCACCGGCCGTCGCGCTCACCCTCGCGGCGTACGGGCTTGGCGCCGGATTCGCGGAGCTTGTCCTCGATGGCGTCGACGATCGACTTGACCTGGCGCTCGTTGCCGGCCGAGCAGATCAGGAAGGCGTCGGTGATCACCAGCTGCTCGGAGACGTCGAAGGCCAGGATGTCCTCGGCCAGCTTGTCCGACGCGGCCCGGGCAGCGGCATGCACCAGGTCGATGGCGCGATCAGTGGCGGTCATGGGGTGTGCCCCTTCGGGGAGTAGAGGTCGTGCTTGGCGATGTACTGGACGACGCCGTCGGGCACGAGGTACCAGACCGGCTCACCCTTGGCACGCCGCTCGCGGCACTCGGTGGAGGAGATCGCCAGGGCGGGGATCTCCAGGATGGTGACCCGGTCGCCCGGGAAGCCGTCGAGGGTGTGCTCGCCCATCTCGTAGCCCGGACGCGTGCAGCCCACGAAGCGGGCCATCGCGAACAGCTCGTCGGCGTCGCGCCAGGTGAAGATGTCCGCAAGAGCGTCGGCCCCGGTGATGAAGTACAGGTCGCTGTCCGGCAGCGCCTGGCTGAGGTCGCGCAGGGTGTCGATGGTGAACGTCGGTCCCCCACGGTCGATGTCCACCCGGGAGACCGTGAAGCGCGGGTTGGACGCCGTGGCGATGACGGTCATCAGGTAGCGGTGCTCGGCGGGGGCGACGTCCCGGCCGCTCTTCTGCCAGGGCTCGCCCGTGGGGACGAACACGACCTCGTCGAGGTCGAACCATGCCTGGACCTCGCTCGCCGCCACGAGGTGTCCGTGGTGGATCGGGTCGAACGTCCCGCCCATCACGCCGACGCGCCGACGCGGGACGAGGTCGGGCTCCGCTGCCGCGTCCGGGGCGCTGGCGGAGTCGCCGGGCGGTGGGGTGCTCAGGAGTGCTCGCGTCCCTGACCGAAGGCCAGCAGGGCGAAGAGCGCCGCGAGCAGGAGCAGCAGGGCTCCGCCACCGATGACGTAGGGCATCAGGCCCGCGCCCTCTTCGGCGTTCAGCGGCAGCAGGAGGAGGAGATTCAGCATGGCGCACAGCCTAACGGCATCCGAGCGCCCGGAGACCATGGGCGTCCGGCTGGCTCCGGGCGCGGGTCAGCGGAAGATCATCCCGATCCCGAGCAGCCAGGCCCAGAAGAAGAGGGTGCGCCCGGCCAGCCCGGCGACGAAGAACACCACCACGTTCATCCGGAGGGTCCCGGCCACCATCGCCATCGCGAAGAACGGTGGGAACCCGGCTGCTGCCGACACGAACGTGAGGAGTCCGCTCACCGCCGGCCGACCCTGGATCACCCGTTGCCAGCGCTCCATGCTCGCGTGCCGCTTGGGCGTGTCCATCCGGCGCCGCAGCCACGGGATGTCGAGGGCGCCGCGCGAGGCGTAGTACCAGACCAGCTTGCCGAGGTTCTGCCCCAGCGACCCGATGAACGCCAGGCCCAGCACGGAGTGCTCGTCCTTGGCACTGGCGTACATCACCGAGATGTAGGCCTCCATGTTGAAGATGGGGATGACTGCCGAGACAGCACCGAAGCCGAAGGTCAGCAGGAACAGCTTCAACGGACGTGACCGTCTCCGGTCACGACGTACTTCGTGGACGTCATCTCCGGCAGGCCCATCGGACCCCTGGCGTGCAGCTTCTGGGTGGAGATGCCGATCTCGGCGCCGAACCCGAACTCGGCGCCGTCGGTGAAGCGGGTCGAGGCGTTGACCAGCACCGCGGCGGAGTCGACCGTCGCGACGAACCGCTGCGCCGCCGACTGGGAGTCGGTCACGATGGCGTCGGAGTGCCCCGACGAGTGCGTCCGGATGTGCGCGACCGCCGCGTCCAGCGACGGCACGACAGCCGCAGAGATCTCCAGCGCGAGGTACTCGGTTCCCCAGTCCTCCTCGGTCGCCGCCACGACACCTGAGTGCTCGACGAAGGTCGCATCGCCGTGGATGAGGACCTCGTGCCGTTGCAGCGCCCGGACGATCCGGGGCACGAACTCCGCGGCCACGTCGGCATGCACCAGCAGCGACTCGGCCGCGTTGCAGACCGAGGTGCGGTGGGTCTTGGCGTTGAGCACGATGCGTTCGGCCATGTCGAGGTCGGCTGCGGCATCGACGTAGACGTGGCAGTTCCCGACACCCGTCTCGATCACCGGCACGGTGGACTCCTCGACCACCGAGGCGATCAGCCCGGCGCCGCCGCGCGGGATCAGGACGTCGACGAGCCCGCGGGCGCGCATCAGCTCCTTGACCGAGTCATGCCCCTCCCCGGGCACGAGCTGCACGACGTCCTGTGGCAGCCCGGTCTCCCCGGCCGCACGGCGCAGCGAAGCGACGATGGCGGTGTTTGACTGCAACGCGCTCGAGGACCCCCGCAGCAGCACCGCGTTGCCGCTCTTCAGGCAGATGCCCGCGGCGTCAGCGGTCACGTTGGGGCGTGCCTCGTAGATGATCCCGACGACGCCGAACGGCACCCTGACCTGCCGGAGCTGCAGGCCGTTCGCGAGGGTCGAGCCGCGGAGCACCTCGCCCACCGGGTCAGGCAGTCCGGCCACGTCCCGCAGGCCCTGCGCCATGCTCGCGAGACGGGCCCCGTCGAGCCGCAGCCGGTCGAGGAGGTGCTCGGGGGTGCCTCCCGTGGCCGCCACCTCGATGTCGGCGGTGTTGGCCGCCAGGATGGCGTCCTCGTCGGCCAGCAGAGCCTCGGCCATCGCCTCGAGCGTCGCGTCCTTCGCTGCGCGCGTCGCCAACGCGAGCTCGGTGGCTGCGCGGCGGGCGCGGCGTGCCACCGCGACGAAGTCGGAGTCGGGCATGCTCCCAGCGTATCGACCGCAGGACGCTCCGGTCAGACGCGTCTGCCCTGTGACACCCGGCGGTCGTGCAGGCTCCTCTCGACGATCTCGAGGCCGACGACCTCCCAATCGGGAAGCCTTGCCGACTCGCGGTGCTCGTTCCACAGGCGCATGGCCAACGATGCGACGTCGATCATGGTCTCGCCCTCGTCCCAGAACTGGATCTCGACGGAGTCGGCCGTCGGGGTCACCGAGTCCAGCAGGGGGCGTTGCTCACTGAGACGCTGCATGGCTCCACGGATCAGCAGGGGCTCGACGGGTTCGCCCCCGAGCGTCAAGGTCACGTGCCAGTGACGGACGGCGTGGTTCACTCGGCTCTCCTCGCAGCACCGCGCACAGCGCCCGGTCGTGCCAGTCTCACGGATCCGTGACCGAGCCGCGGCAAAACCGCAAGATCCCCTGCCCTCAGATGACCACGAGGTCGTCACGGTGCACGACCTCACGCTCGTACGCCGCGCCGAGCTCGGCGGCGAGCTCACGCGTGGACCGACCCATCAGGCCGGGGATCTCCTCGGCGTCGTAGTTGACCAGTCCGCGTGCGACCACGCGACCCCGCAGGTCGACGAGGTCCACCGGGTCACCGGCCACGAACTTCCCGGCGAGTCCGGTGATGCCAGCGGGGAGCAGCGAGGCCCGGCGCTCGGTGAGCGCGGTCACCGCGCCCTCGTCGAGGACCAGGCGCCCCTTGGGCTCGGTCGCGTGCGCCAGCCACAGCTGTCGGCTCGGACGCCGCCTCCCGGTCGGGTGGAACAGCGTGCCGGTCTGCTCGCCTGCAAGGGCGCGGGCAGCGTGCGCCATGTCGGTGAGCACGACCGTGATGCCGGCGCCGGTCGCGATCCGTGCCGCCTCGATCTTGGTCTGCATGCCGCCGGTGCCGACACCCGCACTCCCGGCACGGCCGATCCGGATCCCGTCGAGCTGAGTGGCGTCGGCCACCTCGGAGATCAGCGTGCTCGCAGGGACGTCCGGTGGTGCGTCGTAGAGCCCGTCGACGTCGGAGAGCAGCACCAACAGGTCGGCATGCACCAGGTGGGCGACCAGTGCGGCGAGCCGGTCGTTGTCGCCGAAACGGATCTCGGAGGTCGCCACCGTGTCGTTCTCGTTGACGACCGGAACCACACCGAGCTCGAGCAGCTTGTCGAAGGTGCGCTGGGCGTTGCGGTAGTGGCTGCGCCGGGTGACGTCGTCCAGGGTGAGCAGCACCTGCCCGGTGACCTGGCCGTGCCGAGCGAACTCCTCGGTGTAGCGGTGCACCAGCAGCCCCTGCCCCACCGAGGCAGCAGCCTGCTGACGGGCCAGGTCGCGGGGGCGGCGGGTGAACGCGAGCGGCGCGAGGCCGGCTGCGATGGCCCCGGAGGAGACCAGGACCAGGTCGGCCCCGCGCTGACGGACTCCGACGAGGCTGTCGACGAGCTGGCGGACACGCTCCGGGTCGATTCCGCCTGCGGCAGACGTCAGGGAGGAGGACCCCACCTTCACGACGACCCGAGAGGCAGCCGTCACGCGCTCCCGGATCACTCCTCGCCATCCTCCGTGCTGCCGTCGGTGCTGACCGCCGGGTCGCTGGGGTCGTTCTCGTCCCAACCGAACTCGTCGGTAGCCGCGTCCGCGTCCTCGGAAGCCGTGGCGCTGTCGATGCGGCGGGCGACGTCGGCTCGGACCTCGGTCTCGGAACGGTCGTCCATCGCCTCGTCGATCGCCTTCCGGCGACCGTGGGCCGCGCGCTTGTTGTCGAAGCGCTGGTCCTCGCCGCGGCGACCCAGCATCTGGGCGCCGGCGTCGATGCCCGGCTTGAAGTCGAAGACCACCGCGTTGTCGGGGTCCCCGATGAGCACGGCGTCACCCTCCTCCGCACCCAGCGCGACCAGCTTCTGCTCGACACCGAGCCGGTTGAGCCGGTCCGAGAGGAAGCCCACGGCCTCGTCGTTGCTGAAGTCGGTCTGGCGGATCCAGCGTTCCGGCTTCTCACCACGCACTCGCCAGCCCTCGCCGGTGTGCTTGATCGAGAACTCCTCGCTGCCGCCGAGGGAGCGGGGCCGGATCACGATGCGCGTCGCCTCTGCAACGGGGGTCTCGGCGCGACGGGCGGCGACGATCGCGGCCATGGCGAACATCAGCTCGCGCAGACCCTCGTGGCTCGAGGCGCTCACCGGGAACACCGGCCACCCGCGTGCGGCGATGTCGTCAGCGACCATGTCAGCCATGTCCCGGCCGTCGGGCACGTCGACCTTGTTCAGCGCCACCAGGCGCGGACGGTCCTCGAGCCCGCCGTACGTCTGGAGCTCCTGCTCGATCACGTCGAGATCGGCGGCGGGGTTGCGCCCCGGCTCCATCGTGGCCAGGTCGACGACGTGGACGATGGCAGCGCAGCGCTCGATGTGACGCAGGAAGTCGTGTCCGAGCCCGCGCCCCTCGCTGGCACCCTCGATCAGCCCGGGGACGTCGGCGACGGTGAACGTGGTGTCGCCCGCCTTCACCACTCCCAGGTTCGGCACCAGCGTGGTGAACGGGTAGTCCGCGATCTTCGGCCGCGCACGGGACAGGGCTGCGATCAGGCTGGACTTGCCGGCACTGGGGTAACCCACCAGGCCGACGTCGGCGACGACCTTGAGCTCGAGGTTGACCACGACGTCGTCGCCCGGCTCTCCGAGCAGGGCGAAGCCGGGGGCCTTGCGCTTGGACGAGGCGAGCGCCGCATTGCCGAGCCCACCGCGTCCACCCTGGGCGATGACCATCTCGGTGCCGGGACCGACGAGGTCCGCCAGGACGGTCCCTGACTCGTCGGTCACCACGGTCCCGTCGGGGACGGGCAGGACCAGGTCCTCGCCGTGCCCGCCGTTGCGGTGCGCCCCGGCGCCGTGCCCACCGTTGGGGGCGCTGCGCTTGGACGCGTGGTGGTAGTCGATCAGGGTGGTGACGTCGGGATCCACCCGCAGGATCACCGACCCGCCCGGACCGCCGTTGCCTCCGTCGGGTCCCCCGAGGGGCTTGAACTTCTCGCGGTGGACCGACGCGACGCCGTGGCCTCCACGGCCGGCGACGATGTGCAGGGTCACCCGGTCGACGAACGTCGGAACGGCCACGGCTCCTCCTCAGGTGCTGGTCGTGCGATGGTGCGATGCGTGCTGCACGGAAAGACGAAGGGCGCCCCTGAGACTCTCAGGAACGCCCTCGCTGGTGGATCAGAATCCGCTGGGGAGCGTCACTCCCCGGCGGGCTGGATGTTGACGACCTTGCGGCCGCGCTTGGTGCCGAACTCCACGTTGCCCGCGATCAGCGCGAACAGGGTGTCGTCGCCGCCACGGCCCACGCCGCTGCCGGGGTGGAAGTGGGTGCCACGCTGCCGGACGATGATCTCGCCGGCGTTGACGAGCTGACCGCCGAAGCGCTTCACGCCGAGGCGCTGGGCGTTGGAGTCGCGACCGTTCTTGGTCGACGCTGCTCCCTTTTTGTGAGCCATGAGCTGTCCTTAGAGGTGAGAGCCGTCGGTCAGACGGTGATGTCGGTGACCTTGACCTGGGTGTACTTCTGACGGTGACCCTGGCGCTTCTTGTAGCCGGTCTTGTTCTTGTACTTCTGGATGACGATCTTGGGACCCTTGGAGGCGCCGAGCACCTCCACGGTCACGCCGGCCTTGTCCAGGTCCGTCGCGGTGACCTGATCGCCATCGACAACCATGACCACGGGAAGGGTCAGCGACTCGCCGACACCGGTCTCGATCTTGTCGATCTCGATGACGTCACCGACGACCACCTTCTGCTGCTTGCTGCCAGCGCGCACGACTGCATACACGGCCGACTCACTCTCCTCGGGTCTGGTTCGTCAAGTTCAGGGTCCGCGTCGGCGCACTCGCCACCGTCAGAGAACGACGGGGGCGCGGTCCGCGCAGATGGTTGGGTGTGCGTGAGCACACCGAGGGTCAACTTTACTGGCTGGCTGGCCGCAGGGTCAAAACGGCCCCCCGCGACTGGTCCCCCGGTGCGCGCCGGTTCAGCTCTCCGGTCATCGCTTGCGCGAGCCCTTGCGCTTGATCGGCACGTGCATCAGGGAGCCGGCACCGGTCGGGTCCTCGTTGCCGAGATCGTCGGTGTGGGCTTCGTCACTCGACGAGTCCCGGTCTCCGCTCACCTGGCCGACCCCCGCTGGCTCGACCGGCACCTCGAGCGGCTCCGCGGACGGACCCGCCTGCTTGCCGGCGCCCCCGAGCACCTCGGTGGGCGCGGTCGAGGTACCGGTCACCGTGTCCGGTGCCGCGTCGGTCACACCGGTCGGCGGACCGGCCGGGCGACGCGCCGTACGCCGGCGGGTGGTGGTGACGACGCGGGTCACCGGCGCCGGATCCGTCCCAGCAGGTTCTTCAGCAGCCGCTGCGGTCTCTCGGGCTCCTTTGGGCGCTGCGGCGTCCTCAGTCGAGGGCTCGGCGCTCGGCTGCACGGGCTGTTCGACCGCCTCGGCGGCGACCTGCTCTGCGGGCTGACCTGCGGGGCGCTCGGCGCGGCGACGTCCGTCGCGACGCCCGGAGCGGCTCGAGCGGCTCTCCTCGGCGGGGCTCTTCTGCTCCTCGGTGCCCCGATCGTCAGCGGACGTGTCGGCACCGTCGGTGGCCGCCGGGGCTGTCGCGTGGGAGGCAGCGTCGTCGACGTCCACGTCCACGTCGGCGTCGTCGGACTTCTCGGGCGGGCGCGTCTTGGCAAGGTCCGCGGGCGAGGGCTTCGCCGAGGTGTCGGCACCACCGGAGCGGTTGCCGCCGTCGTCGCCGGCCCCACGGCCGCGGTTGCGGCCACTGCGACCGCGCCGCCCGCGCGGCTCGTCCTCATCGACCCCGTTGCCACCCTCGACGGGGTGCTCGTGCGTGATCAGGCCGCGGCCCTTGCAGTGCTCACAGTCGGTGCTGAACGCCTCGAGCAGGCCGGTGCCGATCCGCTTGCGGGTCATCTGCACCAGGCCGAGCGAGGTGACCTCGGCGACCTGGTGACGGGTCCGGTCACGACCGAGGCACTCCACCAGACGGCGCAGGACGAGGTCCCGGTTGGACTCCAGCACCATGTCGATGAAGTCGATGACGATGATGCCGCCGATGTCGCGGAGCCGGAGCTGTCGCACCATCTCCTCGGCAGCCTCGAGGTTGTTCTTGGTGACGGTCTCCTCGAGGTTGCCCCCGGACCCGGTGAACTTCCCGGTGTTGACGTCGACGACCGTCATCGCCTCGGTGCGGTCGATGACCAGCGAACCGCCCGAGGGCAGCCAGACCTTGCGGTCCAGCCCCTTGGCGATCTGCTCGTCGACGCGGTAGCTGGCGAAGACGTCCTTGCCGGACTCGCCCGGCTCGTAGCGCTCGAGTCGCTCAGCGAGGTCGGGCGCAACGTGGGAGACGTAGTTCTGGACGAGGTCCCAGGCGTCGTCGCCCTGGACGACCAGCTTGGCGAAGTCCTCGGTGAACAGGTCCCGGACGACCTTGAGGGTCAGGTCCGGCTCGCCGTAGAGGAGCTGGGGCGACTTGCCGGCCTTGACCTTCCCCTCGATGTCGTTCCAGCGTGCGGTGAGGCGCTCGACGTCGACGGTGAGCTCCTCCTCCGAGGCGCCCTCGGCCGCGGTGCGCACGATGACGCCCGCGGTGTCGGGGACGATCTGCTTGAGCAGCGTCTTGAGCCGGTTGCGCTCGGTGTCGGGCAGCTTGCGGGAGATCCCGGAGGTGTTGCCGTCGGGGACGTAGACCAGGAACCGGCCCGGCAGGCTGATCTGACCGGTCAACCGGGCACCCTTGTGACCCACGGGGTCCTTGCTGACCTGCACCAGGATCGTCTGGCCGGAGGACAGCACCGACTCGATCTTGCGTGCCTGCCCGTCCTTGTGGCCCAGGGCCGCCCAGTTGACCTCGCCGGCGTAGAGAACCGCGTTGCGACCCTTGCCGATGTCGATGAAGGCCGCCTCCATCGAGGGCAGCACGTTCTGCACGCGGCCGAGGTAGACGTTGCCGATGAGCGAGGTCTGCGACTCGCGCGCCACGTAGTGCTCGACGAGGACCTTGTCCTCGAGCACGCCGATCTGGGTGAGGTCGTTCTTCTGACGGATCACCATCACCCGGTCGACGGACTCACGGCGGGCCAGGAACTCCGCCTCGCTGACGATCGGCGCCCGGCGGCGACCGGCCTCACGGCCGTCGCGACGGCGCTGCTTCTTCGCCTCGAGACGGGTCGAGCCGCTGATGCTGGTGATCTCGTCCTCGGGGTTGCGCTGACGCCGCGCCCGCGTGACGGTGTTCTCCGGGTCGTCGGAGGCGTCACCCTCCTCACCGGTCCGACGACGACGGCGACGACGACGGGAGCCGTTGCCCTCGCCTTCGCTCTCGGAGTCGCCCGACTGCTCGTCCCCGTTGTCGGAGTCGTCAGTCTGGTCCTCGGCGTTCTCGGAGCCGTCACCGTCCGAGGGCTTGCGGCGGCGACGTCCGCCGCGTCGGCGGCGACGGCGGGGCCCGCCCTCGCCGTCGGTGCCGTCGTCGTCGGAGTCGTCCTGCTGGTCCTGGTCACCTGGCTCCGCGTCGGCGTCACCTTCCGCGTCCTTGGCTCCACCACGGTTGCGACCCTGGCCTCCACGGCCACGGCCACCCTGCCCACGGTTGCCACGCTCGGGGCGCTCGTCGCCCTGCTCGGACTCTGCGGAGTCCGGAGCCTCGCCGGCGTCTGCTGCGGTGGTCACGTCGGCCACGGCGTCGTCGTCGGGCTTCGCGGCGGACTTCTTGGCGGCCCGCTTGCGCGGGGTCCGCGTGGGTTCGGGCGCCTTGAAGAGCACCATCGGAGCGACCGGCACTGACTCCGAGGAGTCAGAGTCGGTCTCGGCACCGGTCTCGGGCACGTTCTCCGCGGCGCCCACGTCGGGCTTCCTGGCGGCTGCCTTCTTGCGCGGAGCGGCCTTCTTCTTGGGCTTCGCCTCGGCGGTGTCGGCGTCAGCGTCCGGCGACCCCGCAGCGAGGTCGGCGTCGCCCTGCCCGTCGTCGGGAACGTCCTCGGCGGCCTTGGTGGTCTTCTTCGCCGTCTTCTTGGCGGCGGCCTTCTTGGCGGGGGCCTTCGCGGCCTTCTTCGCGGTGGCCTTCTTGGCCGGCTTCGCCACCCCGGAGTCGGAGCCGGAACCAGACACAGGATCCGTGCTCGTCCCGGGCGTGTCGGGCGGTGAGTCGGGCGGTTGCTGGGCGGGGACGGCGCCGGAGGCGGTCTCGTCGGTGGTGTCGTTCGGTTCGTTGTCGAGCACTGGTGAGCTCCTCGTGCACGTCGCGGGGATGACCTCGCGTGTGCTGGTCGGGAGTACGGCGAAGTGTGGGTCCACTCCGGCGTACGCCTAAAGCCTGCGGTCGGCGGCGACATCCTCCGCGCCATCGCGTCGGTCGGAATGAACCCGTGGGGCACCAACCGCGGTCGCTGGGCCGATTACGTCAGTGGAGCTGTCACCTTCACTGACCAGCCGCGTCGCGGTCGGGTGTCAAAGGATCACCCACCGTGCCGTCTTCGAGATCCAGCGGGCCCTGCGCCAGACGCTGCTGGAGAGCGGCGGTGACACGTAGGCCAGAAGTTTCATGAAGAGCGGCGAGAACGTCGTCGGGTCTCACGGACGGCGAGCCGTGACGCAAGACCACGTCGAGTATCGCACACGAGGGAGCGTCGGGCCGTGGATCCGTGACCGACAGCGACACGATGGCGGCCCGGGCGTCGAAGCTGCGCAGCCCCTTCTTGGTCATTCTGGAGACGATCACCTCGTCGGTGGCCAGCAGCCCGGCGACCGCCTCGCGCGCCTCCTCCACGGTGGTCTCCTGGAGCGTGATCCGCCACCACGAGGCCTCGAGCCGGTCGGCGAGCGAGCCGCCCGAGCTGATCACGACCTCGATCACGTCGAGCCCGGTCGGCAGTGACTCGTCGAGCTCGGCATGGATGCGCGCAGGGTCGACGACCTCGGCGAGGGCGATCTCGACGTACTCCGCCTCGCTGGCCGAGCCGGTCGGCGCGGCACCGGCGTAGGAGATCCGCGGGTGCGGGTTGAACCCCGACGAGTAGGCCATCGGGACGCGGGCCCGGAAGACAGCGCGTTCGAAGGCCCGGCTGAAGTCCCGGTGGCTGGTGAACCTCAGTCGGCCACGCTTGGCGTAGCGGAGGCGGAGCCGCTGCACCGGCGGGGCTTGCTGTTCGGGCTGTTCACGCACGCGGTGAACCCTACGGGCGGGTCACGTCGAGGCCTTCATCAGGGCTGACGGGTAGACGGTGCCGATCCGGCGCCCGTCGAGCCACGAGGTCAGCTGCGCAGCCTGGTGGTCCAGGGCGGCCCTGCCCTCAGCGCCCACGTCGTGCCGGAGCACCACCGAGACCTGGCCGTCGGGATCCTGCACCCAGCACCCGACGACCCGTCCGTCCCACCACGCGGTCGTGCCGGCGTTGCCGTTGGTGTCGAACAGGAGCGGGGCGTCCTGGTCATCGAGGTAGAAGCCGCGTCGCTTCCACCCCATCGTCGTGGGGTCCAGCACCGGCAGCAACGCCGCCCACGGCTCCGCCTCCTCACACTCGTCGAGATCCTCGGGAAGCAGGTAGCCGGGCCCGTCGGTGAGAGCGACCTCCACGGCCCCGAGCTCCGCAAGCGCACGTCGTACGGCGGACCGGGTCGCGCCGAGCCACCAGACGATGTCGTCCTCGGTTCCGGGCCCGAACGTGTGCAGCCACGACCGCACCAGCGCGAGGTAGCCGACGGCCGCGTCCAGCCGACGCACCGGCTCTCCGAGCCAGTCCTCGGTCAACGTCCACCGTGGACGGGAGACGTGCCAGTCGCCGTCGTTCTCCCCGCGCACCACCCGGCCGGTGGCGCCGAGGGTGCTCAGCAGCCGAGGGGCCACCGGAAAGCTGCCGCCGTAGGCCTTGTCGGGGGCCACCTCCAGGCGTTCGGCCAGGGGTGGGATGAGCTCCTTCAGCTGGGCCGTGGTGGTCGGCCCCTGGGTGCGCAGCGCCTCCACCACCTCCTCGGACATCCGCGCCACCCAGGCCGGGCCGTCGCACGCCAGGCCGTTGCGCTCGACCTCCTTGCCCAGCCGGGCGCTGAGCTGTCCGGCGACACGGTGGGAGGCGCTCCCCCACACGGCGGGGAGCAGCTCGCGCGGAAACGCGAACAGCGTGCGCCGCATCGAGAGCTGCTTCACCACCGTCCGGTCCTGATAGAGGGCACGGTCGATGTCGGCCACCGGCGCGCCGGTGCGCGCGAAGGCGGACAGGTAGACGCTGGCGGGCTCGGTGGCGTGCAGGCAGGTCATCTGCGCGACCGCCTCCGGCACAGTGGTGGCCCGCGTGGCGATCCCGTGGCGTGCCGCGAGCCGGGCCCGCCGTTGTGCGTCGCTGACCTGCAACATGGCCACGATGGTGCCAGCACGATCCACGGCCCCGGCTGCACGCCCCCACGACGGCTCTGGCACCGTTCGGAGGTGACTTCCACGAACCCGCAGCGGCTGCAACGCGTCCTGGTCGTCGTCGGGATCGTGGTCCTTGCGTTCAACCTGCGCCCCGCCGCCGTCAGCGTCGGTCCGATCCTCGGTGAGATCAGGGGCGGCCTGGGCATGTCTGCCGCCGAGACCGGGCTGCTCACCTCGCTGCCGGTGCTTGCCTTCGCCGTCTTCGGCGCCCTCTCCCCGCGCCTCGCGCGACTGGTCGGGCTGCACCGGCTCACCCTGGCCGCCCTGCTGTGCGTGGTGGCCGGGCTCGCCGGTCGGGCGGCGGTGACCTCGGTCCCCGTGTTCCTGATGCTCTCCCTGCTCGCCCTGGCCGGCATGGCCTCGGCCAACGTGCTGCTCCCCTCGCTGGTCAAGCTGCACTTCCCCCACCGCGTCGGTCTGATGACCTCGATCTACTCGACGGCCCTGGCGATCGGGCTGACCTCGGCATCGGTGCTGACCGTGCCGATCAGCGAGGCAGGCAGCGGGTGGCGCACCGGGCTGCTTGCCTGGGCACTCACTGCCGGGATCGCCGTCATCCCCTGGCTGGGGCTGATCGGGCACGACCGCAAGCCGGAGGACGTCAAGGGCCGGGTCGGTCTGCTCGACGTGGGGCGCACCCGGCTCGGGTGGCTGCTGGCACTGTTCTTCGGGCTCCAGTCGATGCAGGCCTACTCGATCTTCGGTTGGTTCGCCCAGCTCTACCAGGACGCGGGATTCTCGGCCCACACAGCCGGGCTGCTGCTCGGCGTGATCACCGGCATCAGCATCCCGCTCTCGTTCCTGATCCCGTGGCTCGTCGCCCGCACGCACAACCAGACGGCGCTGATGTGCACGGTGATGGCCTGCTACCCGGTCGGCTACCTCGGGCTGATCTTCGCCCCGCATGCCGGCGCCCTCGCGTGGGCAGTGCTGGTCGGGATCGGCACCACGACCTTCCCGCTGATCCTGACCCTGATCGGGCTCCGGGCGCGCACCCCTGGCGGCACGGCCGCGCTCTCGGGGTTCACCCAGTCGACCGGCTACCTGGTCGCGGGAATCGGCCCGTTCGCGATCGGGCTGCTGCGTGACCTCTCCGGGGGCTGGACCGTGCCGCTGCTCGCCCTGCTGGCGATCACGGTCCCACAGCTGCTCCTGGGTCTGGCCGTCTCCCGTCCGGCGTACGTCGAGGACGAGCTGGCCCACCGCTAGCCTCGCTGCATGCCGACCACCGTGCACGTTCCCGGGCTCGTCCTGACCGACCACGAGTTCACCCTCCCGCTCGACCACGACCAGCCCGACGGGGCCACGATCCAGGTGTTCGCCCGCGAGGTGGCCCACCCCGAGGGACGAGACCGGCCGTTCCTGGTCTTCCTCCAAGGCGGTCCGGGCCACGAGGCCGCACGTCCGACAGGTCGGCCCTCCGGACCCGCCTGGCTCGAACGCGCGCTGAAGGACTACCGGGTGCTGATGCTCGACCAGCGCGGCACCGGCCGGTCCACGCCGTACGGTCCCCCCGGCCCGGACGCCGCGGCCGACGCAGAGCGCCTCACGCACTTCCGCGCCGACTCGATCGTCCGCGACGCCGAGGCGATCCGCGAGCTGCTCGGCGTCGAGCAGTGGTCGGTCCTCGGACAGTCCTTCGGCGGCTTCTGCGCGCTGCGCTACCTGAGCGCCGCACCCGAGGGTCTACGTGAGGTGTTCTTCACCGGGGGGCTGCCGCCCGTCGGCCGCGGTCCCGACGAGGTGTACGCCGCCACCTTCGCCCAGATGAGGCGACTGAACGCCGCCTACCACCGGCGCTACCCGCAGGACCTCGCCCGCCTCGAGACGATCCTCGACCTCTGCGCACGGGGCGAGGTGGTCCGGCTCGGCGGTGAGCCGGTCACGCCCCGGCTGCTGCGGACGATCGGCAACCAGCTCGGCATGGACGGTGGCGCGGAGCAGGTCCACTACCTGCTGGAGCGGGATCCCCGGTCCCCCGCGTTCGCCCACGACCTGACGACCCTGCTCCCCTTCGACGGCCGCAACCCTCTCTACGCCGTGATCCACGAAGCCTGCTACGCCGATGGTGCTGCGACCCGTTGGTCGGCGGAGCGCGTGCTGCCCGGGGACTTCGCCGAGGAGCACTCGCTGCTGCTGACTGGCGAGCACCTGTTCCCCTGGCACTTCGAGGACTGCGCCGACCTGGCGCCGTACGGCGAGGTGGCCGCGACCCTCGCCGACCACCCGTGGCCCCGCCTGTACGACGAGGAGGCTCTCCGCGAGGTGGACGTCCCGTGCGCCGCCTCGATCTACGCCGACGACCCCTTCGTCGACCGTCGGTTCTCCGAGGAGACCGCAGAGCTGCTTCCCGGGATGCGGCGCTGGCTCACCGACGAGTACCTCCACAACGGCCTGCGCACGGGCGGTGGCCACGTTCTCGACCGGCTGATCGGCCTGGCGCGGGGCACGCTCTGAGTGCAGCCCCCCCGCTGAGCCGGACGGCGTACACCGGACTTGGCGAGGGTTGTGGACGGTTCCCGGTCGGAACAGGGCTTGATGAGCGTCCATAACCCCGATTTACATGCCGGGACGCCAGCCCACCTACAACCGACTCCGCCGGTCAGCGGGACATCCCGACGAGCAGGTGGATCTCGTAGAAGGTGGCCCAGATGTGGTCCTCGGTGACCATCAGGCTCCCGCCCGTGTCCCCGGAGAACTCCTCAGGGGTGCGCACCTGGAGGTCGACCTCGTTCGTCGCCGGATCGATCCGGTAGAGGAAGCGGCTGCCGCCCAGGCGCACCCACACGTCGGAGGAGTCGACCACGACGTCGCCCTCGAGACCGGGGACGAGATCGGGGTGGACGGCCTTCGTTCGCAGGGTGGTGGCGTCGAGGCGGGTGACTCCCTGGTCCGCTCCCACCCAAACGTCCTCGGCCGTGCCGGCGGCCAGCTGCGGTCGGCGCAGCTCCACGCGGGCCGTCACCTCCCCTGTCGCGGGGTCCAGCCGCAGCACCTCACCGGTCACCGGACAGGTGAGGATCAGCGCCTTCCCTGCCGGCGTGAGGTTGTTGCACCTGATCGGCAGCGAGAACTCCTGGCTGCTCTCGCCGGCGCGCAGGCCCACCAGCTTGGAGCCGTCGCCGCTGAAGACCCACACCCGGCCGAGCGAAGAAGGCAGCTTGAGCTGGTCGAAGGGCTTGTCGACCTCATAGCGTTCCACGACCCGCATGGTCGCCGGGTCCAGCCTCACCACCGCTGTCGTGTACGGCGCCGCGGCGCACGCCCAGATCCAGGTGCCCTCGGTGCCCATCCCCTGGCAGTAGGGATCGTGGTTCTTCGCCGTGTCGACGTGCCGCACCCCGACGATCTTCCCGGTGGCGGGATCGACCTTGTAGATGTCGCCGTCGTCGGACTTCACCCAGACGAAGCCGGCCAGCTCCACCAGCGCGTCAGCCTTGGAGATGTGGGTCCGCGACGTCAGCCGCTTGCCCATGGGCTCAACCACCTGCGGGGTCGCCGTGACCGTCTGCGCCGGAGCGGGGGGTGGGCCCTGTCTCGCGGACCTGGACCTGTCCGCGCCTCCGCAACCGGCCAGCACGAGCAGGCCGACGAGGGCCGTCACCACCCACCCTCGATCGTGCCGCCACCCCGTTGATCCCATGGCCGTCCCCTGGTTCGATCCGAGAGGGTTCAACGGTCCTTTGGCGGGGTCGCTCGGGTCAAGTCCCTGCTGGGACGGGGTCAGACCACACTCAACGGCAGCAGGCTCTGGCCGGTGGGACCGATCTGGATGTCGGTGCCCATCTCGGGGCAGACGCCGCAGTCGTAGCAGGGGGTCCAGCGGCAGTCCTCGACGTCGATCGAGTCGGCGTCGAGAGCGTCCTCCCAGTCCTGCCACAGCCAGTCCTTGTCGAGACCGGAGTCGAGGTGGTCCCAAGGCAGCACCTCGGCATATCCGCGCTCGCGCGTGGTGAACCAGTCGAGATCGACGCCGGTCCCGGCCAGACCGCGCTCGGCGGCCTCGTGCCAGCGCTCGTAGGAGAAGTGCTCGCTCCAGCCGTCGAACCGGGCGCCGTCGCGCCAGACCGCCTCGATGACCTTGCCCACGCGACGGTCGCCGCGAGAGAGCAGTCCTTCGATGATCCCGGGCTTGCCGTCGTGGTAGCGGAAGCCGATGGCACGGCCGAACTTGCGGTCCGAACGCACCTCCTCGCGCAGCTTGCGCAACCGCTCGTCGGTGGTGGCCACGTCGAGCTGCGGCGCCCACTGGAACGGCGTGTGCGGCTTCGGCACGAAACCACCGATGGACACGGTGCAGCGGATGTCGTTGTGGCCCGCGACCTCACGGCCCTTGGCGATGACCTTCTTGGCGAGGTCGGCGATCGCGAGCACGTCCTCGTCGGTCTCGGTCGGCAGACCGCACATGAAGTAGAGCTTCACCTGGCGCCAACCGTGGGAGTACGCCGCCGCGACCGTCCGGATCAGGTCCTCCTCGGTGACCATCTTGTTGATCACCTTGCGCATCCGCTCTGACCCGCCCTCGGGCGCGAAGGTCAGCCCCGAGCGACGGCCGTTGCGCGAGAACTCGTTGGCCAGGGTGATGTTGAAGGCGTCGACGCGGGTGCTCGGCAGCGAGAGCGAGACGTTGGAGCCCTCGTAGCGGTCCGCCAGGCCCTTCGCGACCTCGCCGATCTCGGAGTGGTCGGCCGAGGACAGCGAGAGCAGCCCGACCTCCTCGAAGCCGGTCTTGCGGATGCCGTTCTCGACCATGTCTCCGATCGTGGTGATCGAGCGCTCGCGCACGGGTCGGGTGATCATCCCCGCCTGGCAGAACCGGCAGCCACGCGTGCAGCCGCGGAAGATCTCGACGCTGAACCGCTCGTGGACGGTCTCGGCCAGCGGCACGAGAGGGGCACGCGGGTAGGGCCATGCGTCGAGGTCCATCAGCGTGTGCTTGCGCACCCGATCGGGCACACCGGGTCGGTTGGGCCGCAGGCCGACGAGGGCGCCGTCGTCGGCGTAGGCCACGTCGTAGAACTTCGGCACGTAGACGCCACCGCTGGCGGCGAGCCGCATCAGCAGCTCGTCACGGCCACCGGGACGTCCCTCGCCCTTCCACTCCCGGATCACCTCGGTGATCGCGAGCACGATCTCCTCGCCGTCACCGAGGACAGCGGCGTCGATGAAGTCCGCGACCGGCTCCGGGTTGAACGCCGAGTGACCACCGGCCAGCACGATCGGCTCGTCGTCGGTCCGGTCGACCGCGTGCAGCGCGATGCCGGCGAGGTCGAGGGCGGTGAGCATGTTGGTGTAGCCGAGCTCCGTGGAGAAGGAGAGACCGAAGACGTCGAAGCCCCGCACCGGTCGGTGTCCGTCGACGGTGAACTGCGGGATCCCCTGCTCGCGCATCACCGACTCCATGTCCGGCCAGACCGAGTAGGTGCGCTCCGCCAGCACGCCCTCGCGCTCGTTCAGGATCTCGTAGAGGATCTGCACGCCCTGGTTGGGCAGGCCGACCTCGTAGGCGTCGGGGTACATCAGGGCCCACCGCACCTCGGTCTCGTCCCAGGCCTTGGAGACGGAGTTGAGCTCACCGCCGACGTACTGGATCGGCTTCTGCACCCGAGCCAGGTGCGGCTCGAGGGTGGCGAAGACTGACTCACCAGGTGGGATGGGCATGCAGAACCTTCCGAATCGTGGGGAGGTATCAGGGTACGTGGTTGTCTGGGTACGCTCCCAACTCGAGGTGGAGGAGAGATTCATTGGCCGAACACGCCCTGGCGTGGCGTCCGTCGCGACGCCGATCGGCTCGGGCGATGTGGTCGCTGTGGCTGATGATCCTCGTGGTGATGCCGGTGGCACTCCTGGTCCAGCGGATCACCTCGCTGGGACTCGGATCCACCACCTCGATCCAGGTGGCGAGCCTGCTCACCTTCCTGTGGCTGGTGATCGCCTGGCTCTGGCCACGACCCGCCGACCGAGACCGGATGCTGGCGCTGACCGCTGGCGCGGCCGTCGTGGTGCAGGCGCTGAGTGGCCTCGCGCTGGACCAGGGCTGGCTCACCGCGGTCAGGGTGGCGCTGGCCACCGTGATCCAGGCAGGCGTCACACTGGCCTACTACCGCTGGCGGGTCGGCGACGACAACCTGATCCCGCACCGGCCGAGCGACATCGTCGACCTGCTGACGGCCAGCCTCATCGGCGCTCTGGTCGTGCTTCCGCTCGGGCCGGCCCCAGAGGTGAACCTCACCAGCCCCACCTTCGACCTGTTCTGGTGGGTCATCCTGAGCACCGCACACGTCTTCGTCGGCGGAGCGTGCGTGATGCTGCTGGTCCAGCGTCGGCCCCGCGACGAGTCCATCCCGACCCGGCTGCCCTACGTCTACCTGCAGCTGGTCGTGGTCGGTGTCTGTCTGGCCCTCGTCTTCACCTTCGACACCCTGCCGTTGACCTGGATCGTGCTGCTGCCCGCGGTGTGGGCCGGCCTCAGCATGGGCCCGTGGACCGCGGCTGCCTACAGCATCACCGCCACGTTGACCGTGGTCGTGGCCCACGCGATCCCCGCGGCGGCACGGCCCTACGGCGACTCCGAGGTGACCAACATCCTGCTGCTCGACAGCCTGATGGCCGCCTTCGTCTTCATCGCGCTGCTGCTCTCCCTGGTGCGCGACCAACGAGCTCACCTTGCCGAGGAGGTCCTGAGGCGCAGGCAGGAGGCCCTGGCCCAGGCCGGCCTGCTGGGCACCGTGTTCGAGTCCATCAGTGACGCGCTGGTGCTGATGGACCCCCGTGGCGGGGTGCTCCTGCACAACCGGGCTGCCGAGCAGGTGCTCGGCCCGGAGAAGCTGGAGATCGAGCCGATGATCTGGCTGCGCCGGATGGCCGACGAGTCGTCGTTCACCTACGCCTACCAGCGCGACGGGGCCGAGGACGGCATCCGGACCCTGTCGGTGCAGCTCGCCCCCGTGCAGTACGCCGGCGCCGACGGCGTCGTGGCCGTGGCCCGGGACATCACCATCGAGCAGCTCCGCATCGACGAGCTGGCCAGCTTCGCCGCCGTCGCGGCCCACGACCTCAAGGGCCCGCTCGTCGCGGTCCAGGGCTGGCTGGAGCTCGCCGAGGACTCCCTGGGCACGAGCATCGAGGAGGTGCGTTCGGCCCTCGAGCACAGCCGGCGCGCCACTGACCGGATGTCCCGGGAGATCGAGGACTGGCTGGCCTACAACGTGGCCCGCGAGGGGGTGATGCGACCGGAGCCGGTCCAGCTGCAGGCCTTCGTCGAGGCCGTCGTCGCGAACCATCCCGACGCAGACTTCGTCGTGCAGACCCCGGACGTGGTGATGATGGACCCGACCCTGCTCCGGCACCTGATGCTCAACCTGGTCGGCAACGCGGTGAAGTACGCACCGGTCGGCGAACGCGCGTCGGTGACCGTGCGGAGCTTCTCCGGGGGTGACCGACGATGGGTCAGGCTCTACGTCGTCGACGCCGGCATCGGCATCCCGCCCGGGGAGGAGGAGGCCGTCTTCGAGCCGTTCCGGCGCTCCCCCAGCGTCCAGGGGACCTACGACGGGTCCGGCCTCGGACTCGCCCTGTGCAAGCGCATCGTGCGCCGTCACGGCGGGGTGATCAGCGCCCGCGGCAATGACGGGCCGGGCACGACGGTCACCGTGACGCTCCCCGCGGGCTGAATCGGCGCTCGCCGGGTCCGAGCAATATCGAGACGTGGACGAGCGCCCCTCCCTAAACTCCCAATAGGGGGAAATGGGATAAATGAGACAGCGCGCTGAACCCAGCAGCGCCACGGCCCCGCACAGCGGTGCGGGGTCGCGGGCGCGGCTGCTGCCGCGCCCGGCCGTCGGCATGGCCGTCTTCTCCGTCGCCTGCTACTCGGTGGCGCCCTACCTCGGGTTGAGCAGCTTCGACGTCGACCCCCGGATCGCGGAGGTGTGGCCGGTGGGGGGCGTCGGCTTCGTGCTGCTGACGGTGGTCTGGCAGGCCGGGCGGCGAGCGGTCCAGGCCTGCCTCGCCTTCATGGTCGCGGTCTACCTCGGCACCGCCCTGCTCCTCGCCTACCCACTCCTGACGGCGTCGTGGCTGGCCGTCCTCGGGGCCGCCCAGTCACTGCTGATGGTGGCGATGTACCGGCAGACGCTGGCTCGTCGTACCGGCTCGGATCGTGGCTGGGCGCCCGAGAGCCCCGACGAGCTGGCCGGCCTGCTCACGGCGGCCGTGGTCTCCTCCATCGCCCTCGGTCTGCTCTGCGGCTACCCCCATCTCTCCCCCGACCAGATCCCGACGAAGGTCATGCTGTGGTGGGTGGTGCGCAGCACCGTGTTCTGCTTCGTGGGCGCGGCCCCGTTGATGGTGCTCTTCCACGGCCGCCGCTCGCAGGTTCTTCCGGCCAGCTCCTGGGTGAACCGCGCGGGACTGGTGGCGGTCGCCGCCGTCTGCGTGGTCGGCACCTACCACGACGACTCGCTTCCGCTGTCGTGGCTGCTGATCGTCCCGAGCGTCTGGGGCGGCCTGACCCTCACCGTGCGGGGCGGGGCGGTCCTGTCGCTCACGGTGGCGCTCGAGGCGGCAGTGCTGACCTACCTGCCCCAGAACCAGTTCGGGTACGCCGGCTTGATGCCGGCCGCCTCGATCGTGGACCTGCTCGTGATCGCGAGCACCGCGTTCACCCTGCTGCTGACGCTGCTGCGCGAGCAGCGGGGAGTCCTGATCGGCGAGCTCGACCGGCGCCGAGCCGAGTCGGAGTCACAGCGCCGCATGCTCGAGACCGTGTTCGACTCGATGAACGACGGTGTGGTCATCCTCGACGACGGAGTCGTGTCGATGTACAACCCCGCCGCCCGACAGCTGCTTGCGCGCCCCCTGCCCGTCGGCCGGCCGACGTCGTGGAGCGACAGCCTCGGCCTGCGGACCTCCGACGGCCACCCGCTGGCCGAGGAGACGCTGCAGGAGAGCCTGCTGGCGGTGACCGACGACCCCGGCCCTGCCTCGTCCCTGGAGGTGGTGACCGGTGAGGGCAGTGCGGCACGGACCCTGGACCTGTCGGCCAAGGCGATCGGCACCGTCGAGCGCCGATCCACGATGATCCTGCTCCACGACGTCACCACGCAGCGCGCCCGGCTGCGTGAGCTCAACAACTTCGCGGGAACGGTGGCCCACGACCTCCGCGGCCCCCTCACGGTGCTCGACGGCTGGCTCGAGATCCTCAACGACGGCCAAGCGGTCCACGGCGCGGACCGCAGCAGCGCGGCGGTCAAGGCCCGCGACGCCAGCACGCGGATGCGCCAGGTCATCGATGACTGGCTGAACTACGCCGTGGTGCAGAACGGCGAGCCGTGTCCCGCGCCGGTCGCGCTGCAACAGGTGGTCCAGGAGATCGTCGAGGGTCGTGACGCCACCTGGGCGCACCCGGAGGAGGCATGGTTCACCCTCGACCTCGAGCACGTCGTCCGGGCCGACCCGGGGCTGCTGCGCCAGCTGATGGACAACCTCGTCGGCAACGCGATCAAGTACACCGCGCACGACCAGACCCCTCGCATCCGGATCACCTCCCGCCCCGACGAGGAGCCGGGATGGGTCCAGGTCGACGTGAGCGATGCCGGGATCGGTGTGCCGGCCGGCGAGGAGGAGCTGATCTTCCGCGAGTTCTACCGCGGGCCCGTCGAGGGCCGCGAGACAGGCACCGGCCTCGGACTCGCGCTCACCCGAAGGATCGTGACGCTGCACGGAGGCCGGATGACGGCCAGGCGGAACCCGGAGGGCGGCTCCACCTTCGCGTTCACCTTGCCCGAGGCCTGATCGCCCGGGAGGCGTTGCTCCCGCGCATGGCGATGTTCTGCAACAGCCCGATCGCCATCATCGAGGTGAACATCGACGACCCGCCGTAGGAGACCAGTGGCAGCGGAACGCCGGTGACCGGCATGATCCCCAGGCACATCCCGATGTTCTGGAAGGTCTGGAACGCGAACCAGCAGGCGATGCCTGCAGCGGCCACCCTGCCGAACATGTCGTCGGCGTTCAGCGAGATGTGCAGAGCCCGCCACAGCATCGCCGCGAACAGCAGGATCAGCACCCCGGCCCCCACCAGACCCAGCTCCTCGCCGGCGACGGTGAAGATGAAGTCGGTGTGCTGCTCGGGCACGAACCGCGACCGGGTCTGCGAACCGTCGAACAGACCCTGCCCGAACAACCCGCCGTTGCCGATGGCGATCCGGGCCTGGGTGGTGTTGTAGCCCGCTCCCCGCGGGTCGAGCCCGGGATCGGTGAAAGCCATGAACCGGTTGATCTGGTACTGCTTGAGCAGCCCCAGGGAGACCACCAGGAAGGCGAGGGCGAGGCCGCCCGCGAAGAGCGAGAGCAGCCAGCGGCGGGGGACGCCGGCGATGGCGAGCACGCCGAACACGGTTGCCGTGAGCACCAGCATCGTGCCGAGGTCGGGCTGCAGGATGATCAGGACGGCCGGGACGGCCGCGATCAGGCCCATCAGTGCCACGTCGACGAGGCCGACCCGTCGCTGGCGGGAGTTCTCGGTGCGTTCGGCCACGATCATCGCCATCCCGATGACCACGGCCAGCTTGGCGAACTCCGCAGGCTGGATCGAGAGGCCGCCGATCATCAACCACGAGCGGGAGCCGTTGATGGTCGAGCCCATCACCAGCACGAGCAGGAGGCCGATCACCGAGCCGACGTACACCAGCGGGGTGACGATGCGCACCCAGCGGTGGTCGGTGGCCATCACCGCGGCGGCCAGGACCAGCCCGATCAGGATGTTGACCAGGTGCCGGTGCAGGTAGGCGGTGGACTGCCCGCGGGTCAGGACCTCGTTGCTGGCCGTGGCCGACCACACGAGCAGGGTGCCGATCGCCAGGATCATCGCGGCCGAGCCGAGCAGCACCCAGTCCAGGCGCGGGGCGACCGCCCGGCTGCGACTGACGGCCAGTCGGCTCATCGGCATCACGCTCATCGGCCCGCTCCCTTCAACGACGGGGGCAGGATCGACCCGTCCTTGGCGAACGTGGGCAGCTCGGCGGGCGCCTTCGTGCCGGGCATGGCGGCCCGGGACGGCTTCACGTCCATCCCCTTGATGCCGTACAGCTGCTCCCAGATCGCCCGGATCGCGGGCCCCGAGGTGCCCGAGCCGGTGCCGCCCTGGCTGACCATCATCACCACGACGAAGTCCTTGGTGTAGGACGCCACCCACGAGGTGCTCTGCTTGCCGTAGACCTCGGCCGAGCCCGTCTTCGCGCGGACGGTGACCTGGTCGAGCGGGAACTCCCCGAGCCGCCAGGCCATCGTGCCCTGGCGTGAGACGCCCTGCAGCGCAGTGTCGATGTAGCGCAGGATGTCCTTCTTCACCGGCACCCGTGCGGCCACCTTCGGGGCGAACTTCTTGAGCACCTTGCCCTCGGGGCTGACGATCGCCTTCGCCACTCGCGGCTCGAAGAGCGTGCCGCCGTTGGAGATGGCTGCGTAGGCCCGGGCGAGCTGGAGCGGCGTGACCACCGTGTCGCCCTGGCCGATGGCGAAGTTCACCGCGTCACCGGCACGGTAGGCGAAGCCCTCGATGCAGAACTCGCGCGCGAACCGGTGCAGGAAGTCGCTGCCCGGCTGCTTGCCGACCTTGCAGTAGTAGCTCTTCATGGACTTCCAGTAGGCCAGCTTCCACTTCCGGTCCGCGATCCGGCCGCTCGCCTCGCCCGGGATGTCGATGCCCGTGGTCTTCCCGAAGCCGAACTTCTGGGCCATGTTCACCAGCGGGTCCTTGGCGCCCACGTCGGCGACGTCCCTGCCGTACTTCTGCCAGAAGCCGTAGCCGATCCGGTAGAAGAAGGTGTTGCACGAGACCTCGAGCGCCTTGGCGAAGTCGATGTAGCCGTAGGCGCCCGACTCGTAGTTCTTGAAGGTGCGGTTGCCGACCTGGAGCCCCGAGGAGCACTCCAGCCGGGTGCTCGGGCTGTAGCCGTTCATCATCGCGCCGGCCGTCATCATCGGCTTCCACGTCGACCCCGGCGCGAACTGCCCCTGGGTCGCACGCGAGAGCAGCGGGGTGCCCGCCGCCTCGGAGTAGAGGTGCTTCAGCTCCTTGCTGGTGATCCCCCCGGACCACACCTCGGGGTTGTACGTCGGCTGGCTGGCCATGGCGACCACCCGGCCGGTGCGCGCGTCGAGGACGACCGCCGCACCGGAGTCGGCGGCGTACTTGCGGCCGGTGACCTTGTCGGTCGTCGCGCGGGCCGTCTTGATGGTCTGCGCCAGCTGCTTCTCGACGAAGGCCTGGACCTTGGAGTCGATCGAGGTGACGAGCGTGTCGCCCGGCGAGGACTCGACCTCGCCGGAGTCGCCGAGCACCCGGCCCATGGAGTCGACGGCGACCTTGCGGTAGCCGGGGATGCCACGCAGCCACTGGTCGTAGGCCTTCTCGACGCCGGCGCGGCCCACCACCGAGGCGCCGTTGAGCGAGGTGTCGTTGTCGTTCTCCGCCTCGTCGAGCTCACCCTCGGTGATCGGGCTGAGGTAGCCGAGCAGGTGCGCGGCGTTGGCGCCGTACGGCGACGGGTAGGCGCGCACGCTCTCCTGCTGCGCGAGCACGCCGGGGTAGTCCTCGGCCTGCTCGAGCACCTTGACGGCGATCTTCTGCGGCACGTCACGCGCCACCGGCACCGGCTGGTAGGGCGAGCCGTTCCAGCAGGTCCCGGCCTTGGAGTCAGGCTGCCCGCAGAGCAGGATCCGCGCCTCGATCTCGGCCACGGGCACCTTGACCACGCCGGAGAGCCTGCGGAGGCTGGTCGTCCGGTCCTCCTCCGGGAGCTTGCCGAGGAGGGTGCGGTCGATGCTGACCACCCAGCTGCTGCGGTTGGCCACGAGGGGCCGCCCCATGGCGTCGACGATCAGGCCGCGGGCCGGCTGTACGACGACGTCACGCACCGACTGCTCGGCCGCCTGGGCCTGGTAGCCCTCGCCGGTGAGCACCTGCATGTACCAGAGGCGTGCGAACAGGGTCGCGAACAGGGCGAGCACGAGCGCCTGCACGACCAGCAGGCGCAGCCGGCTCTTCTCGGACGCGTTCGGGCGGATCAGCACGGCTGCCATCTCAGTAGGCCAGTTCGGCCGGACGGGTCCGATCGAAGAGGTTCATCAGGCCCGGAAGCACCAGCGGAGCGACCACGATGTCCCAGAGCAGGGCGATCCCGATCACCTGCACCAGCTCCGCCACGGGCAGCGCGCGGTCGCCGAGCACCAAGCCGGTGAGCGCGAAGACCGAGGTGGCCACGAAGGAGCAGACGGCGACGGTGGCGAGTCCGGCCAGCGGGGTGCGGCGAGCGTCGGCCCGCACGCGTCCGGCCAGGATGGCCACGAGGACCAGGGCCAGGGCCCAGCGGCCCGCGACATGGTCGGCGGGCGGCGCGAGGTCGAGGAGCATCCCGGCGGTGAAGCCGACCAGCGCCCCGAACTGCGGACCACGCGCGATCGACGCAGCCACCACGACGATCATCGCCAGGTTGGGCACCACGCCGTTGACGGCGAACAGGTTGAACACGGCCACCTGCAGGACGACGGCGAACACCACCAGGACGCCTACGAGGCCGGTGCGCGAGATGCTCATCGGGTGCCCCCGGAGCCGTTGATGACGAGGCGGTCGCCCTTGGTCTGCCGGGGCACGACCACGCCGACGACGTCGAGCGAGGTGAAGTCGACGAACGGGTCGATCACGGCGTGCTTGGCCAGCTCGCGCGGGGTCGAGTAGACCGACTCGACCTTGCCGATCGGGATGCCGGCCACGTAGGGAACGCCGTTCTGGCTGCCCCAGGTGACGACCACGTCGGAGTCGGCGGGGGTCGCCGAGTTGTCGACGAGGTCGAGGTCGAGTCGACCGCGGTCACCGGTGACACCGCGCCCACGCAGGAAGCCGATCTCCATGTTGGAGCCGAGGCGGCCGCCGACCACGGACCCTGTGTCGAGGATCAGCAGCACGTTGGCGGTGCTGCGGGTGGCGCTGATCACCCGGCCGACCAGGCCGTCGTTGTTCAGCACGGTCATGTCCTTGCGGATCCCGGACGAGGTGCCGGCATCGATCGTCACGGTGCGCGAGAAGGACTGCATCGGGCCCATCCCGACCACGCGGGCGGCGACCAGGGCGTAGCCGGTCTGGTTGGCCGTGCGGGTCAGGCCGTCGAGCACGCGCAGGCGGTTGCGGTCGAGCGGGAGCTGCTGGGCCTCGGAGCGGAGCTTGGAGTTCTGGGAGGACAGCCGGGCCACGTCGGCGCGGAGCTCGTCGTTGGAGCTGAAGTAGGCCATCGCCTCGCGGAACGGGCGCACGGCCGTCGCGGTCGCGGTCTCCACGGGCCCGATGACGTTGCCGACCACGGCGCGCGCCGGGTCGACCGGGGAGTCGCCGTCACTGGCTGCATCGACCGTGATCACGGCGAGCGAGGCGGCAACCAGCAGGCCGATCACCAGACCGGAGGAGCCGCCCCGGTCGCGGCCGAACCCGGTGCGGCCACCGTCGGTCCTCGGACGACCGAGCGAGGGCCCCTTGAGGTTGCGCAGGCGCTTCTTCGCCACGTCCTACCGCCTGCGGTCCGAGACGAGAACCTGCTGGAGCGCCTCGAACTCCTCCACGCACTTGCCGGCGCCGAGTGCGACCGAGGTCAGTGGGTTCTGGGCGATGTGCACCGGCATCCCGGTCTCGTGGCGGATGCGCTCGTCGAGCCCCAGGAGCAGCGCGCCGCCACCGGTGAGCACGATGCCACGGTCCATGATGTCGCCGGCGAGCTCGGGCGGGGTCTGGTCGAGCGTGGTGCGGACCGCGTCGACGATCGAGTGCAAAGGCTCCTCGAGGGCCTTGCGGATCTCGGGGCTGCCCACCGTCACCGTGCGTGGCAGGCCGGAGACCATGTCGCGGCCGCGGACCTCGGCCTGGCGCTCCTGGGCCAGCGGGAACGCGGAGCCGAGAGTCATCTTGATCTCCTCGGAGGTCCGCTCCCCCAGCATCAGGGAGTGCTCCTTCTTCATCCAGTTCACGATCGCCTGGTCGAGCTTGTCCCCGGCGGTGCGCACCGAGAGTGTCGTGACCAGGCCGCCGAGCGAGATCACGGCGACCTCGGTGGTGCCCCCGCCGACGTCGACGATCATGTTGCCGGTGGCCTCGTGGACCGGGAGCCCCGCACCGATCGCAGCAGCCATCGGCTCCTCGATGATGTAGACGCGGCGTCCGCCTGCCTGGTAGCCGGCTTCCTTGACCGCGCGCTGCTCGACCGCGGTCACTCCGCTGGGGACGCAGATGATCATCCGGGGCTTGGCGAAGTAGCGACGCCGGTGCACCTGCTGGATGAAGTGCCGGAGCATCTCCTCGGTCGCGTCCAGGTCGGCGATCACGCCGTCCTTGAGCGGCCGGATCGCGGTGATGCCGTCCGGCGTACGCCCGATCATGCGCTTGGCCTCGTGGCCGACCGCGAGGATCTCGTGGGTCTGCTCGTTCATCGCGACGACGGAGGGCTCGTCGACCAGGATGCCCTTGCCTCGCACGTAGACCAGGGTGTTGGCAGTGCCCAGGTCGACCGCCATGTCACGGCCGATAAGACTGTTGGCCATCCGTCCGCCTCGCAGGTGCTGTGGTGGGGAAGAGGTGGACGCAACCCGCGCTCACCTGTCTGCGAAGCGTAGGAACAAATGGGTGCGTTCCTGCGACGACACGCGGCGCGACCCTCGGCGGGTGTGTACCGCGACGGCCGCCGACGTGGGGGCGGGCGCGTTCGTGACGTTCCGGGTTTACCACGGTCCCGTGGTAAACCCGAGCTTCCCGTGCTTTGCAAAGGACGGGAAGCTGGTGTTTCCCACGGGACCGTGGGAAACCTGGGACTGGTGAGGTTCTAGAGGTTGGGGAACCAGAGGGCGATCTCGCGGGCAGCGGACTCCTCGCTGTCCGAGCCGTGCACGAGGTTCTCACGGTTGGAGAGCGAGAGGTCGCCGCGGATGGTGCCCGGGGCCGCCTTGCGACCGTCGGTGGCGCCGTTGATCAGTCGGACGACCTCGATCGCCTCGTCGCCCTCGAGGACGGCCGCCACGAGCGGGCCGCTGGTCACGAAGGTGCGCAGCGGCGGGTAGAAGTCGCGCTCGACGTGCTCGGCGTAGTGGGCGTCGGCCTGCTCAGCGGTGATCTGGCGCTGCTCGAGGGCGACGATGCTGAGGCCCTTGGCCTCGAAGCGGGACAGGATGTTGCCGACCAGACCGCGACGGGTGGCGTCGGGCTTGAGCAGGACGAGGGTGCGCTGGGACATGGCCGACACCTTAGTGCGGGGGCCCGCCCGCCTCCCCGCTGGGCCGTCCGGGAAAGCTGCCGGCGGCCGTCCACTGGGCGCGTTCGACCTCGATCTTGCGGCCGAGGAACCAGGCGGTCGCCCACAGGGCGAGGAAGACCGCCCCGAGCACGAACATCGTGGTGACCACGAAGCCAAGCGCCACCGCGGCCAGCTGGATCGCCCACCCCAGCCAGAACGCCCACCGGAACCGGAGCAGCCCGGCCACCAGGATGCAGCTGACCGCGAGGCCGAGCCCCATCCACAGGGCGGTCGCGGTCGCGACTCCGGCCACGGAGATCAGCACGGGCGTGGTCAGCCCGAGCGCGATCGCCTCCAGCGAGAGGATCGCGGCGCAGAGGCGTCGCTGCATCAGCGGTCCCCCGACTCACCAGGCTTCTGCCCCGGCGTACGACGTGACCGGAGCAGCGATCGTGCCTCGCCCACCGTGACGACGGACCCGGTCACGAGCACTCCCCCGGAGCCGATGGCCTCGCCGAAGACGCCGCCCGCCTCGGCCAGCGCCGTCGCCTGGTCGATCGCGTCGTCCAGCGTCGGCGCCTCGCTGACCCGGTCGCGACCGAAGATCCCCCGAGCAACCTCGGCGAGCTCCGCGAACGGCATCGACCGACCCGTGGAGTTCTGGGTGCACACGATGTGGGCGAGCGCAGGCTCGAGCTCGGAGAGCAGACCCTCGTAGTCCTTGTCTCCCATCACCGCGACCACGCCGATCAGCGGCGAGAAGATGAAGGAGTCCTCGAGCGCGGCCACCAGCGCCGTCGCACCGTGGGGGTTGTGGGCCGCGTCCAGCACGATCGTGGGCGAGCGCCGGATGATCTCGAGCCGACCCGGCGAGACGACCTCGGCGAAGGCCTCACGGACCAGCTCGGCATCCAGCGCGTCCTCGCCGCCGAGGAATGCCTCCACCGCGACGAGCGCGAGGGCGGCGTTCTGGGCCTGGTGGGCGCCGTAGAGCGGGAGGAACACGTCCTCATAGCTCCCCCGCAGCCCCTGCAGCCCGATCATCTGGCCACCCACCGCCGGCACCCGGCTCGTGACTCCGAACTCGAGCCCCTGGCGCACCAGCGTCGCGCCGACCTCGGCACACCGTTCCAGGATCACCTGGTTCACGTCCGGCAGCTGCTCGGCGCTGACGACGGTGGCTCCCGGCTTGATGATGCCGACCTTCTCCTGCGCGATCAGGGCGGGCGTCAGCCCGAGGTACTGGGCATGGTCGAGCGCCACGGGCGTGAGCACCGCCACGACAGCGTCCATCACGTTGGTGGCGTCCCAGGTGCCGCCCATGCCGACCTCGACGACGGCGGCGTCGACCGGCGCGTCCGCGAAGGCGGCGTACGCCATCGCCACGATCGTCTCGAAGAACGACAGCGGGTGCTCCTGGTCGGCATCGACGAGATGGGTGTACGGCGCCACGTCGTTGAACGCCGCGACGAAGGCCTCCTCGCTGACCGGCTCCCCGTCGAGGCTGATCCGCTCGGTCATCGACTCCAGGTGCGGGCTGCTGAACCGCCCGACACGCAGACCGAGGGTCACGATCAGGGTCTCGATCATCCGCGCGGTCGACGACTTCCCGTTGGTCCCCGTGAGGTGGATGACCGGATAGGTGCGCTGCGGGTCACCGAGCAGCTCCATGAACGCCTCGATGCGGTCGAGGGTGGGGTCCAGCTTGGTCTCTGGCCAGCGGCTGAGCAGCGCGTCCTCGACCTCGGCGTAGGTCTCGGCGAGCCGGGGATCGAGCGGGGACGGGTCAGGGTCAGCAGTGGTGTTCATCGTGGCGAAGTCTAGGTCGTCGCTCCGCCCGACCGGGCTCCGGATACGGTTGAGCTCTCGCCGGGGAGACACCACGCGATCGGGCAGCAGGGAGAGGCATGAGGCATCGGGCGCTTTTCTTCTCGGGCGGCCGTCGGAACCACGGCCGTTCTGACGTCGCTTGCTGTTCACCGGATGCGCGTGGCAGGGAGACGCGAGTCCACCGCCGTCCCCCGAGCCGGTGACGTTCGCAGTCATCGGCGACGTGCCCTACGGCCAGAAGGACCTCGCCAGCTTCCCCAGGCTGATCAGGGCCATCAACAGGGACCCCGACGTCAGCCTGGTGATCCACCTCGGCGACATCCGGGGAGCCGAGAGCCCCTGCGACGACGCGTACTTCGCCACGGTTCGCGAGGACTTCAACCTCTTCGAGGACCCGTTGTTCTACACGCCCGGGGACAACGAGTGGACCGACTGCCACCGCAAGGACCTCGGCAGCCACGACCCGCTGGAGCGCCTGGCGACGATCCGCTCGATGTTCTTCGGTCCCGCGGGCGCCGAGCTCATCGAGCCACAGAAGGCCAGCTTCCCAGGAGGACCTCGGCGTTCCGGAGAACCGCAGCCTGGACCAGCGGCGCGGTCTCGTTCGCCACGCTGCACGTGGTGGGCAGCAACAACGACCTCAACCCCTGGTCCGGTCGGGGAACAGCCACCACCGAGCAGGCACGCGACGAACGCGAACGGCTGGACGCGGCCATCGACAACGTGCGTGCGGCGTTCGTCGACGCCGGGGTGAACGAGAGCCGAGCCGTCGTACTCGCGCAGCAGGCGGACATGTTCGACGGGGAGCACCTGCGCGCCTCTGTCGCTTCGCGAGAACTCACCCTTCCGCCCCCTCGCCCAGGCCCTGATCGACGAGGCGAGTGTCTTCGACGGCTCCGTGTTCCTGTTCAACGGGGACTCGCACCGGTTCAAGGAGGACCAACCGCTGGCCGCAGGGTCGCCGTGGTTGAAGCACTACGGGTTGCGACGGGAGCACCGCGAACCTGCGCCGCATCACCGTCGACGGTTCGGATCTCGGGCTCACCACCTGGCTCAAGGTGACCGAGAACCCCGATCTGGAGGAGGTGCTGAGCTTCGAACGGGTGCCGCTCGCGCCACGCCAGCAGCAGTCCGTCGCCGGACAGCTAGGGAGCAACGGCACGCGGCACGCCGTGAGGCTCGCGATCGGCAGCCGGGGCGCCCCTCGTCCGGTGGCTCGTTTTCGGCGCAGCAACGCATCTCCGTAGGATTCGCTGCATGACTGACGCCCTCCAGGAATCCGTGCCCGGTGCGACCTCTGCGGGGCCTGCTGCAGTCGTACCCGAGCGGGCCGCCCTCGAGGGGCTCGAGGCCAAGTGGTCGGCGCAGTGGAAGGCCGACGACACCTACGCCTTCGACCGGACCCGCCCGCGCAGCGAGGTCTACTCGATCGACACTCCCCCGCCGACCGTGTCCGGTTCCCTGCACGTCGGTCACGTGTTCTCCTACACGCACACCGACCTGATCGCGCGCTACCAGCGGATGCAGGGCAAGTCGGTCTTCTACCCGATGGGCTGGGACGACAACGGCCTGCCCACCGAGCGTCGGGTGCAGAACTACTACGGCGTCCGCTGCGACCCTTCGCTGCCCTACGAGGCCGACTTCACGGCACCGGAGAAGCCCGACCCGAAGCGACAGGTTCCGATCAGCCGGCCCAACTTCATCGAGCTCTGCGAGGAGCTCGTCGAGCAGGACGAGCAGGTCTTCGAGGAGCTGTGGCGAACGCTCGGGCTCTCGGTCGACTGGAAGCAGCACTACACGACCATCGGCGCCAAGGCGCAGAAGGTCAGCCAGCGTGCGTTCCTTCGCAACTTCGCTCGTGGCGAGGCCTACCTGCAGGAGGCCCCCACGCTCTGGGACGTCACGTTCCAGACCGCCGTCGCCCAGGCAGAGCTCGAGGCACGCGAGTACGCCGGCCACTACCACCGCGTGAACTTCCACGGCCCCGCCGGCCCGGTGCCCATCGAGACCACCCGGCCCGAGCTCATTCCCAGCGTGGTCGCGCTGATCGCCCACCCCGACGACGAGCGCTACCAGGCCCTGTTCGGGACCACGGTCACCTCGCCGGTGTTCGGCGTGGAGATCCCCGTGCTGGCCCACTCGGCCGCCGAGCCCGACAAGGGCGCCGGCATCGCGATGTGCTGCACCTTCGGTGACCTGACCGACGTCACCTGGTGGCGCGAGCTCCAGCTCCCGGTGCGCACGCTCATCGGCCGTGACGGACGGCTGTCCAAGGAGACCCCTGAGTGGCTCTCGGGCGAGGTCGCCGCGGCGGCGTACGAGGACCTGAAGGGCAAGACCGCGTTCAGCGCTCGCGAGGCGATGGTCGAGAAGCTGCGCGAGAGCGGGGACCTCGACGGCGAGCCGAAGCCCACCCAGCGGATGGCCAACTTCTACGAGAAGGGCGACAAGCCGCTCGAGATCGTCGCCACCCGGCAGTGGTACATCACCAACGGCGGGCGGGACACCGACCTCCGCGAGGAGATGCTGGCGCGCGGCAGCGAGATCGAGTGGATCCCGGGACACATGAAGCACCGCTTCGACAACTGGGTCGGCGGCCTCAACGGCGACTGGCTCGTGTCGCGGCAGCGGTTCTTCGGCATCCCGTTCCCGGTCTGGTACCCGCTCGACGCCGATGGCGAGCCCGACTACGACCACCCGCTGCTCCCCCGCGAGGAGCAGCTGCCCGTCGATCCGTCCACGCAGGCGCCGTCGGGCCATGACGAGAGCCAGCGAGGCAAGCCCGGCGGTTTCACCGGTGACCCGGACGTGATGGACACCTGGGCGACGTCGTCCCTGACGCCCCAGATCGCGGGTGGCTGGGAGGAGGATCCCGACCTGTTCGCGCGCGTCTTCCCGATGGACCTGTGCACGCAGGCCCACGACATCATCCGCACGTGGCTGTTCGCCCGCGTGGTGCGGGCGCACTTCGAGAACGAGTCAGCCCCCTGGTCGCACGCCCTGGTGTCCGGGTTCATCCTCGACCCTGACCGGAAGAAGATGTCGAAGTCCAAGGGCAACGTCGTCGTCCCGACCGAGATCCTCGAGAAGTTCGGGGCGGACGCAGTCCGCTGGCGCGCGGCCATGGCGCGGCCAGGCCTGGACTCCCCCTTCGACGAGACCCAGATGAAGGTCGGTCGACGCCTGGCGATGAAGGTGCTCAACGTCTCCAAGTTCGTGCTGGGCAGCGTCGGGGCGACCGTGCCGGACCCGGCACTGGTCACCGAGCCGGTCGACCGCGCGCTGCTCGCTCAGCTCGCCCGGACCTTGGAGGACGCCACCGGGGGCTTCGAGAGCTACGACTACACCAGCGCACTGGAGCACACCGAGAAGTTCTTCTGGGACTTCTGCGACGACTACGTGGAGCTGGTCAAGGAGCGTGCCTACGGCGACAACGGCTCCGCCGACACCGAGTCGGCCCGGGCTGCGCTGGCCACGGCCCTGCACGTGCAGCTGCGGATGTTCGCGCCCTTCCTGCCCTATGCCACCGAAGAGGTGTGGTCCTGGTGGCAGCAGGGCTCCGTGCACCTCCAGGCCTGGCCGACCGCCTCCGACCTCGGCACCGCGGCCGGAGACGATGCGACGGTGCTGGGTGCGGTCGCGGCGGTCCTCGCCGGCGTCCGTGGTGCCAAGTCCACGGCGAAGGTCGGCATGCGGACCCCCGTCGAGCAGGTGAGGATCACCGGACCGGCCGCGGCGCTGTCCGCGATCCGCGGTGCCGAGAGCGACCTGAGGGCCGTGGGCTCGATCACCGGCGAGATCGACCTCGTCGAGGTGGAGGACGGCGACATCGGTGTCGAGGCCGTGCTCGGAGAACCTCCGCCCAAGCGCTGACCCCGCTCAGCCGTCCCGGGACCGGAGTGGCCCGAAGCGCTCACGCACCTCGTCGCGCAGCTCCTCCCGGGGCTCGTGCACGACTCCACGGGTGCGATCGCGAACCTGCTGACGCGCGTTCTGGCGCGGTCGCTCGCGCGTGACGGTCGACACCAGGTGGCGCGCCTTGGCAGGCAGCACGCGACGCAGCGGCTCGGGGAGGGGGACCGGGAGCGGGAGGACGATCTCGTCGGGGATCGGAACGGGTCCATCACCGTCCGGCGGTGGCGGTGACGGTGCGGTGGCGGTGGCGATGGCCGAGGGCTGGGCGGGTTCCCCGGCACGACGGGCGGCACGGCCGGCCGGTCCTCCGGTGGTTCGACCCGCGTCCGGACCGGACGTGGCTCCGGCCGCCGGCTCACCGGGCGTGCAGCCGGGCGTGGCACCCCGGAGCTCCCGACGGGCACCGAGACCGCCTGCGGCTCGGGCTGTGGGGGTACGCCGAGCAACGACTGTCCCAGGACGAGGTCGGGCGCGCGCGCGACCTCGGGGGCCCGTCCACCGACGAGGACGTCGACGACGGGGATCTTCAGTCCGTTGACCAGGATGAGGCAGGCAGCGACGAGCACGACCACGAAGGCGGCCAGCGGCCTTCGGTGCTCTGCGGTCATCATCTGGCTCTCCCGGACATCCGTGCCACATCCGGTGCGCACGTCGGTCACACAAGAATATGGCGACGGGCTCGCCACCGCCGGAAGACCGCAAAACTGGTCGAAGACGACCAGTCGGTCAGGCCGACTTCTTCTTCTTCGGCTCGGCCTCGCGCGGGACCAACGTCGGGTTGACGTTGTCGGAGACGACCTCGCCGGTCACCACCACCTTGCCGATGTCCTCACGCGACGGCACGTCGTACATCACGTTGAGGAGCACCTCCTCGATGATCGCGCGCAGGCCGCGGGCGCCGGTGCCTCGTTCCATCGCCTTGTCCGCGATCGCCTCGATGGCCTCGTCGGTGAACTCCAGCTCGACACCGTCGATGTCGAAGAGCTTCTGGTACTGCTTCAGGAGCGCGTTGCGCGGCTCGGTGAGGATCTGCACCAGCGCCGCCTGGTCGAGCTTGTTCACGCTCGCGATCAGCGGCAGCCGACCGATGAACTCGGGGATCAGGCCGAACTTCACCAGGTCCTCGGGCCGGACCTGGGCGAACATCGCGTCGGACTCGGTCTCGTTGGAGCTGCGCATCTCGGCGGTGAAACCGAGGGTCTTCTTGCCCACGCGCTGCTCGACGATGTGCTCGAGCCCGGCGAAGGCGCCACCGACCACGAACAGGATGTTCGTGGTGTCGATCTGGATGAACTCCTGGTGCGGGTGCTTGCGGCCGCCCTGGGGCGGCACCGAGGCGGTGGTGCCCTCGAGGATCTTCAGCAGCGCCTGCTGGACACCCTCGCCCGAGACGTCGCGCGTGATCGACGGGTTCTCCGCCTTGCGGGCCACCTTGTCGATCTCGTCGATGTAGATGATCCCGGTCTCCGCCTTCTTGACGTCGTAGTCCGCCGCCTGGATCAGCTTGAGCAGGATGTTCTCGACGTCCTCACCGACGTAGCCGGCCTCGGTCAGCGCCGTGGCGTCCGCGATCGCGAACGGCACGTTGAGCATCCGGGCCAGGGTCTGGGCCAGGTAGGTCTTGCCGCAGCCGGTCGGACCGATCACCAGGATGTTGGACTTGGCGACCTCGACCACGTCGTCCTTCGCGTGCTTGGGGCTGCTCGGCGCCACCCCGGCCTGGACGCGCTTGTAGTGGTTGTAGACGGCGACCGCCAGGGACTTCTTGGCGGTCTCCTGCCCGATCACGTAGGAGTTGAGGAACTCGAAGATCTCGCGAGGCTTGGGCAGCTCCTCGAGTCCGACCTCGGCCGTCTCGTTGAGCTCCTCCTCGATGATCTCGTTGCACAGGTCGATGCATTCATCGCAGATGTAGACGCCGGGACCGGCGATCAACTTCTTGACCTGCTTCTGGCTCTTTCCGCAGAACGAGCACTTCAGCAGGTCGCCTCCGTCACCGATCCGTGCCATCCGTCCCTCATTTGCTCGGTCGGGCCGGGGCCCGACGATTTCCTCGACCGTTCATGGTGCTCACGCCAAGTCCTACGACCGTACTCCGACATCGCGTTCCACGTTGGAGGACACGACGACTCGAAGCTAGCGACCCGTCGCCGTGGCGGTCAGCGCCTTGCGCGACTCCAGGATGGAATCGATCAGGCCGTACTCCAGCGCGGCGTCCGAGGTCAGGATCTTGTCGCGCTCGATGTCGAGGTTGACCTCCTCGGGAGTCTTGCCGGAGTGCTCCGCGATCAGCTTCTCGAGCAGCTCGCGCATCCGCAGGATCTCGTTGGCCTGGATCTCGATGTCCGAGGACTGGCCGTAGGTGCCCTCGGTGTAGGGCTGGTGGATCAGGATCCGGCTGTTCGGGAGGGCCAGGCGCTTGCCCGGGGCTCCGGCGGCGAGCAGGACGGCCGCCGCGGAGGCAGCCTGACCCAGGCACACGGTCTGCACGTCGGGCTGGATGAACTGCATCGTGTCGTAGATGGCCGTCATCGCCGTGAACGAGCCACCGGGGCTGTTGATGTAGATCTGGATGTCGCGCGAGGGGTCCATCGACTCCAGGCAGAGCAGCTGAGCCATCACCGCGTTGGCGATGTCGTCGCTGATCGGGGTGCCGAGGAAGATGATGCGGTCCTCGAAGAGCTTGGCGTAGGGGTCGATGCGCCGGACCCCGTAGGAGGTCCGCTCTTCCCACTGCGGGATGTAGTAGTTCATCTGAGATCTCGATTCTGGTCGCGTGGGGTGGTCACTTGGAGTGGGCGGGTCGACCCTCGTCGGCCGCCTGGAGGGCGCTCGTGACGACGTGGTCGATGAAGCCGTACTCCTTGGCCTGGGGGGCCGTGAACCACCGGTCGCGGTCCGCATCTCTCTCGACCTGCTCGAGCTCCTGGCCGGTGTGCTTGCTGATCAGCTCGAACAGCACCTTCTTGATGTGCAGCGACTGCTGGGCCTGGATCTTGATGTCCGAGGCCGAGCCGCCCATGCCACCCGAGGGCTGGTGCATCATGATGCGGGCGTGCGGCAGGGCGTAGCGCTTGCCCTTGGCGCCGGCACACAGCAGGAACTGGCCCATCGACGCGGCGAGGCCCATGCCGACGGTCGCGACGTCGTTGGGGATGTAGTTCATCGTGTCGTAGATCGCCATGCCGGCGTCGACGGAGCCACCAGGGCTGTTGATGTGCAGGAAGATGTCCGCCTCGGGGTCCTCAGCGCTGAGCAGCAGCAGCTGCGCGCAGATGGCGTTGGCGTTCTGGTCGCGCACCTCGGAGCCGAGGAAGACGATGCGCTCGCGGAGCAGACGCTGGTAGATGTGGTCGTCGAGGCCGTACGACGACGAACCGCCGTTCATCTGCGGCGTGGTCGGGTTGGAGTTCTCAGTCACGGGTCCGACCCTAGACGTCAGCGACGACAATTCCACGGCAAAGGCGCTGTGTTCGCCCACAGCAGACTCCACGGTGCGGCCCCGCGGCCCGGCGTCAGGCCTCGAGTGTCGCCTTGATGCGCTCCAGGGTGGTGCGCAGCCCTGCAGCGAGCTCGACGTCGTGACCGTCGGCAGTGCCGATGAGCGGGCCCATCAGCCTGGTGGCGAGGGTGCGCCTGGGCGAGAGCCGGCGAGCGGTCACGGTGGTGCCGGTGCCGTCCGGCTCGAGCTCGTAGACCCAGGTGGATCCGCTCTCCCGGGTGCGCCATGCCACCGCACGGCCGGGCTCCCAGCGGACGACCTTGGACGTGGTGGGCCACACCACTGCCTTGCGGCGGTTGATCCCCAGGATGTTCGCGCCGACCCCGGGACGGCCGATCACGAAGGCCCTGCGCAGCTCCGGGCTGAACTCCGGCATCCGGGCCAGGTCGGAGACGACCTCCCAGACCGCTTCCGGGCTCGCGTTCATCCGCACGGTGGTCGAGATCGGGGCGGTCTTGCTCATCGGGCAGGGCTCTCTTCCTGGGTGGGGGGATCGGAGCGGTCCCGGAGCCACTCCCGGAGGGCAGCGTAGACGGCGTCGTGGTTGAGCAGGTCGAAGTGGTCGGCCCCCGGGACGTGCAGGGTGGCGGCCCCGGGGAACATCTCCGCTCCCCCGCGGTCGCGCCCGAGGGCGGAGGCGTAGGGGACGAGCAGGTCACCGATGGTGGCCGAGGTGACCGACCGCGACGAGCGCGTGAGCGTCGCGGCCACGAGCCGGTAGCGGGCGTTCGGGAGGTTCTGCACGTCGCGTGCCAGTCCGTGACGCAGGTCCAGGATGCCGGTGGAGCGGTACTCCAGGATCCGGCCGAACGGCGCCGACTCCGGCAACCGGCCCAGGACCCGGACGCCGCGGTCCACGACCCTCTCCAGCGGGGCCCCGAGGTGCGGCGTGCCGAGGCAGACGACGTCGGTGACGCGATCGGTCCAGGGCCGCTCCCCCTCGGTCCGGACGGCGCAGGCCGCCCGCATGATCAGCCCACCCATCGAGTGGCCCACGAGCGCGATCCGGCGTACGCCGACCGGCCAGAGCTCGACGAGGCGCTCCATCAGCGCAGCCATCGCGACCGCGTTCTCCGAGATCGGGAGGCCGGTGTTCACCCGCAGGAACACCGGCGTCCAGCCCTCGCCCTCGAGGCGGTGGCCATAGCTGCGCCGATCGGGCTGCTCACCGCGGGGCCGGGCTGCGCGGTTCCAGTGGGCCTCGTTCTCACTGAGACCGTGGACGAAGACGACCACGGTGTCGGTGGCGGCCGGGAAGGCCGCGGCCACCGCGTCCCGATCCAGCGCGATGTCCCGACCGTCCACCCGCACGCCGATGTCGAAGCAGAACGTGGACCCCTCCTCGCGCAAGCGGTCCCCGATCAGGCCGTTGACCGCGGCCAGCACGAAACGGCCGCGCGGGCTCTCCTCGATCCCCGGCGCGACTCCGGTGCGGCCGGCGGCGCGCAGCCCGGCGGCCGAGGCCCTGAGACCCCCGCTGATCCCGCCGTAGACGAGCCTCGCGATCGTGTCGTGCACGCGGTGCGTCACGGTGGTTCCGCCCGCGACGAAGTCGCCGACGCCGTGCACCCGACCGGCGACGGCACCGTGCACGTCGCGCACGGTGCCGACGATCAGGTCCTCGGCGAACTCGGCTGCCAACGCCGCAGCGTCCAGCACACTGGCTTCACTCGTACTCACAGTGAACGAGTGTTCACTGAAAGGCTGGTGTGGTCAACGGACCACGCCGGGCTCAGCCCTGCGGTGCGTCCGCGGTCTCGACGGCTTCGCCGTCCCCGGCCTCCGCCGCCGCTTCAGCCTCGGGGTCGCCGAGGCTGCCGTCGGGGCGCAGGTTCTTCAGGTCCACCAGGTTGCCGGAGGCGTCGGTGACCTTCGCCCCCTCGACGATCTGGGCCAGCGCCTTGCCGCGCACCACTTCGGCCACCATCTCGGGGATGTGGTTGTGCTCGACCATGTGCTTGACGAACTCGTCGGGGTTCTGGCCGGACTGCTGCGCCCGACGGAACAGGTGCTGGGACAGCTCGTCCTGCTCGACACCGATCTCCTCGGTGCGGGCAACCTCGTCCAGCAGGAACTGCGAGGCCATGGCGTCGCGCACGCGCTTCTCGAGCTCGGCCTCGAACTCGTCGATGGTCTGCTTCTCGCTGTCGAGGTACTGCTCCATCGACATGCCGGCGTAGGTGAGCTGCTGCTCGATCTCCTGGCGACGACCCGCAAGCTCCTCGGCGAGCACACCCTCCGGAAGCGGGATCTCGACCGAGTCGAGCAGGTTCTGCAGCACCGCGTCGCGGGCAGCTGCGGCCTGCTCGAGGCGCTTGCCCCGCTCGAGGCGCGCAGCCACGTCGGCACGCAGCTCCTCGATGGTGTCGAACTCGGAGGCGGTCTGGGCGAAGTCGTCATCGAGCTCGGGGAGCTCCTGCTCCTTGACGGCGGTCAGCGCGACGGAGACCTCGACGTCCTGGCCCGACATGTCGCCGCCGAGCAGCTGCGAGGTGAAGGTGGTCTCCTCGCCGGCGCTCAGGCCGCGCAGGGCCTCGTCGATGCCGTCGAGCATGTCGCCGGCACCGACCTTGTAGGAGTAGCCGCTGACCTCGCCGCCCTCGACGGCCTCGCCGTCACGGGTGGCCTTGAGGTCGATGGTGGTGACGTCGCCGTCCTGGGCCGCGCGCTCGACGTCCTTGAGGGTGGCGAACCGCTCACGCAGCGCGTCGACCTGCTCGGTGACGTCCTCGTCCGTGACCACGATGTCCTCGACCTCGACGGCCATTCCCTCGTAGGAGGGGACCTCGATCCGCGGACGCACGTCGACCTCCGCGGTGAACTCGAACAGCGAGTTGTCCTCGAGCCGGGTGACGTCGATCTCGGGCTGGGCGAGCGGCTGCAGGTCGTTGTCCTGCAGCGCCTGCACGTAGAGCTTCGGCAGCGCGTCGTTGATCGCCTCGTCGAGCACCGCGCCGCGGCCGACCTGACGATCGATGACCGGAGCGGGGACCTTGCCCTTGCGGAAGCCCGGGATGTTGATCTGCTTGGCGATGTTCTTGTACGCCGCGTCGAGGCTCGGCTTGAGCTCCTCGAAGGGCACCTCGACGGTGATCTTGGCCCGGGTGGGGCTCAACGTCTCCACGGCGCTCTTCACAGTTGTCTCCTTGGTTGGTTCGGGTGGGTGCTGCTGGTCGGTCGGTACGGGTGTACGAGTCGGGGCGACAGGACTCGAACCTGCGGTCTCCTGCTCCCAAAGCAGGCGCGCTAGCCACTACGCTACGCCCCGCCAAAGGTCCGTTCCGGACCCCTGAGAGCGGATGACGGGAATCGAACCCGCGTCATCAGTTTGGAAGACTGAGGCTCTACCATTGAGCTACATCCGCGCACGCCCTCACGGAGGGCGGGGACCATCGTGCCACAGCGCACCCCGCAGCCACGAACCGGTCGGACCGCTCAGCGCCGGTGCACCAGAACCAGTGCGCGATCGTCGTTCGTCTGCTCCATCGCGTCGATGAGCATCTTGGCCCCGCCGTCGAATCCCCGCTGGAACATCCGCTCCCCCAGACCGGCCAGCCGGTCCATCCCGAGGCTGATGTCCCGCTTCGCCGTCTCGACCAGACCGTCGGTGAACAGCAGCAGTCCGTCACCGCGGGCCAGGCGGCCGGAGACGCACTCGAACTCGGTGTCTCCGAGCAGTCCGAGGATCGGTCCGTCGGAGTTCAGCACCGACCAGCGCCCGGAGCCGGCGTGCAGCCAGATCGCGGGCGGGTGTCCGGCCTTGCGGACCTCGAAGTCACCGGTGGTCAGGTCCAGGTGCAGGTGGATCGCCGTGGCGAAGCCCTCCTCCCAGTCCTGCCCGAGCAGGTAGTCGTTGGCTGCGGGCAGGAACCGGTCACCGGGAAGCGCCGAGACGATGCCGTTGAAGGCGCCCGAGAGGAACAGCGACCGGGAGCCGGCCTCCACGCCCTTGCCCGAGACGTCGACCACGACCAGGTCCAGCTCGTTGCCCTCGGAGCGGCGCGCGACGATGAAGTCACCCGCGAACGAGGTTCCCCCGGCGGACTTGGCGACGGCCTCCACCAGCCAGTCGGACGGGAGAGCAGGGATGATGCCCTGCTTGGAGATGCGGTCACGCAGGTCGACGAACATCGACTCCCCACGCGGGGCGGAGACACCGAGGCGGCTGCGCCGGAACGACGTGACCATGATCAGCAGCGCGATCGTGAACGTCACCGCCACCCGGGTGACGGTGCGACCGCTGACGGTGGGCTGGACGGCCAGCACGATGCTGAAGCAGACGCAGACGAAGACGATGAACCACGGCAGCGATCGCGGGCCCAGCCACAGGCTCGCCATGAACATCGGCAGCAGCAGCGTCGTCGACGGGGCGAACGTGGGGTAGACGATCACGAGCAGCGAGCACAGCAGGGTGAACAGGAGCAGTGCGATCAGCGCCGGTCGGTCGGAGACCGCCATCTCCCGCCGAACGCGCAAGGACAGCCCCCGCCACGGGGCTGAGCGACGATGAGCCAACGTCGCCTCCGTCTTCTCGTCCGTCCCGGGAAATGGATGTACATCGCCGGCCACGCGGTCGGTCCGACCATCCGACATTAGTCGTTGCGGCCGCTGATTCGTGGCGCTTTGGAGCGTTTCGCGGGGTGAAGCCGCACCGGTCACCTGCCCGCGCGGGAGCGGAACGCAGGCTGGCACCGAGGGCACCAGAACAGGTTCCGGCCGGACAGCTCCTGGGTGCGCACGGTCGTCCCGCAGACCAGGCAGGGCTGGCCCGTCCTGCGGTAGACGTAGACCTCTCCCCCGTGGTCGTCGACCCGCGGCGGACGGCCCATCGCCTCGGGAGTGTGCTCGGGGCGGACCGTGTCGATCCTCCCGGTGAGCACCCCGTCGTGCATCAGCAGGACCAGGTCGTCCCACAGGGCCCGGAACCGGCTGACCCGAAGCGTCCTCCCGGGGCGGAGCGGGTGGATCCGGTGCCGGAACAGCATCTCGGCGCGGTAGACGTTGCCGACACCGGCCAGCACCGACTGGTCCATCAGCAGGCCTCCGATCGGCGCCCTGCTGCCCTGCACGCGCTGCCACGCCCGCTGGGGGTCGGCCTCCGGATCCAGTGGGTCGGGCCCGAGACGCGCGAGCACCGCCGCCCGTTGCTCCTCGGTCACCAGCTCACAGGCAGTGGCTCCCCGCAGGTCGGCGTACGACGAGCTCCCCACCAGACGGAGCCGGACCTGGCCGACCGGTGGCGGCGGGGGTCCGTCCGCGACCTCGAAGACCCCGTAGAGGCCCAGGTGCACGTGCACGAAGCGGGAGCCCTCGAACTCCACGAACAGGTGCTTGCCGAACGACTCGGCACCGACCAGCACGCTGCCGTCGAGCTGGGCCGCCGACTGCTCGAAGCGACCCTGCGGGCTGCCGACCCGGACGTGCTCCCCCGCGAAGGCCTCCCGGACGGACTGCGCGAGGCGGTGGAGGGTGTGGCCCTCAGGCATCTCGATGAGAGCCGGTGGCCGACTCGGGCAGCGCCGGGAGCTCGCGCGTGGCCTCGTAGTCCGAGAGCATCCCGATGCGACGCACGTGGCGCTCGTCCCCGGTGAAGTCGGTGGCCAGGAAGATGCCGATGAAGCGCGTCATCTCCTCCAGCGTGTGCATCCGGCCGCCGACGGAGATCACGTTGGCGTCGTTGTGCTCACGGGCCAGAGCCGCGGTCGCGTCGCTCCAGACCAGGGCCGCGCGCACGCCGTGCACCTTGTTCGCCGCGATCTGCTCGCCGTTGCCGGACCCACCGACCACCACCCCGAGGCTCCCCGCGTCCCCGACGACACCCTCGGCGGCGCGGAGGCAGAAGACCGGGTAGTCGTCGAGAGCGTCATACCGGAACGGACCGTGGTCGACCGGCTCGTGCCCCGCATCACGCAACCACTGCACGAGGTGGTCCTTGAGCTCGAGGCCGGCGTGGTCAGATCCCAGGTGGACGCGCATGCGCAGAAGGCTAACGGCCCATCAGGGCGTCCAGGCCAACGGCCATGGCCGCCGCCAGCCGGAAGTCGAGCCGCTCGTCGTGGACCGTGACCGTGTAGCGGTCCCGAAGTGACATCTGCCGCTCGGAGCTCATCACCACCTGTCCGGTCTGGTCGTCGGTGAAGTCGAAGTGGAAGGTGAACGGGAACTCCACGAAGCGGCGGAGCACCGCGACGACCACGTTGCGCTCCTGGCCGGTCGCTTCGAGGCCGGGCGCGCTGAGACGGAAGGTCGAGCGCAGCAGACTGGCCCGGAAGTCCTTGCGGAAGAACCCGAGCGGGGCTCCGTCTGCGTCGACGACGTCATAGCCGGCGTTGAGGTCGAGCGCCTGCCTCGCCTTGAACGAGAACACCGGCTGGCTGCGTGCCTCGTCGCGGTAGAAGGTCACCTGCTCCTTGAACGCGAGCCGCTTCTGCTGGGCGACCGCCATCAGCCGACCCACGGAGCCGTCGGGACCGGCCTCGTTGATCTCGTAGCGGTTGACCATCATCGTCAGCTTCTGCCTGACGAAGAACCGGGGCAGGTGCATCACAGCCGTCATGCGCACATCCTGCCCGTTGCGCGCCTCGGGCAGCTCGGTGGTGGCAGCTCAGGGGTGGTGGCAGCGCAGGAACCCGGCCACCTGCCGGGTGAGCGGCTCGGCCGCGGCGAAGACGTCGGGGTGTCGCCAGAAGCCGTGCGTCTGCCCGAGATAGCGGGTCGCCACGACCTCGACACCCGCGTCGGCGAGCCGCGCAGCCAGCAGCTCGCCCTCGTCGCGCAGGGGGTCCCCCTCGGCCGTGACCACGAGCGTCGGCGGGAGCGTGCCCAGCCGGTCGGAGAGCAGCGGTGCCAGGTCCGGCTCGGTCAGGTCGTCCTCCCCTGCGGCGTACTGCTCCCAGTACCAGCGTGCCTCCGCCGGCTCGAAGCCCACGCCCACGAGACCGTAGGACTCGCTGGCCGCCGAAGGGTCGAGGAACGGGTAGGTCAGGGCGACCGCACGGAACCGACCCGGGTTGCGCAGCGCCGCGACGAGCGCGAGGTTGCCGCCCGCACTGTCGCCGTGGACGTACGCCGGGCCGGCGAGGCCACCCTCGGGGTTCGCCGCCAGCCAGCGCAGCACGGTGTCCACGTCGTCGGGGGCCGCGGGGAACCGGTGCTCGGGCGGACGGCGGTAGTCGACGCTGAGCACCCGGAGGCCGGCACGGTCTGCGAGCCGCCGGGCGGCGTTGTCGTGGACGTCGATGTCGTGGAAGACGAAGCCGCCACCGTGCAGGTGCAGCACGACCCCCTCCGCCGGGGACGGTGGCACGTAGAGCCGGCAGGGCACACCGTCGGCGTCGAGGTCCCGCACCTCCGGGAGCGGCACCCGGGGGGCCTGCAGGGCCTCCTCCCTCGCGGCGGCCCGTGAGGCGGCGATGTCGAAGCCGGGGTCGAGGGGCGACGGGTCGTCGGCACCGGCGAGCACCGCCCGCTTGGCGTCGGGGTAGAGCACGGGACCTCCCGGGACCGTCAGGACTTCAGCCGCTCGAGCTCCTCGTCGACGACGGCGGGGTCGAGCTTGGTGAACACCGGCAGCGGCTTGACGATGGGCGTGCCGGGCTCGATCAGCCGCCGCTTCCAGGGGGCGGCCGTGGAGTAGTCGCCGGTGAGGATCGGGTAGCCCGCTCCCCCGTCCAGGTCGTCGACCTCCTGCAGCTCCGGCATCGGCTGCACCTCTCCGGTGCCGCCGAGGACCTGGTCGACGGCGTTGGCGGAGAACGGCAGGAACGGCGAGAGGATCGTGTTCAGGTCGGCGACGCACTGGGCCACCACGTGCAGGATCGTGCCGAGCCGCTCACGCTCCTCGTCACCCTTGAGCTTCCAGGGCTCGAAGTCGGAGACGTACTTGTTCACCTCCGAGACCACACGCATCGCCTCTCCGATGGCCGCCTTCTGGCGGTGCCGGGCGATCAGGTCGCCGACCGTGCCGAAGGCCTCGTCGACCTGGTCGAGGAGCGCCTGGTCCTCGGCAGTCAGCTCACCGGCGGCCGGGATCTCGCCGAAGCTCTTGGCGATCATGTTCGCCGTGCGGTTGACCAGGTTGCCCCACCCGGCGACCAGCTCGTCGTTCGTCCGGCGCACGAACTCGGCCCAGGTGAAGTCGGAGTCCTGGTTCTCCGGTCCCGCAGCCGCGACGAAGTAGCGGAACGCGTCCGGCTGGTAGCGGCTGAGCAGGTCGCGGACGTAGATCACGACCCGCTGCGAGGAGGAGAACTTCTTGCCCTCCATCGTCAGGAACTCCGAGGAGACCACCTCGGTGGGCAGGTTCAGCTCGCCGTAGCGGCCGGGCGACCCGCCACGGGACCCCTTGCCCGAGTAGGCGAGCAGCTCCGCGGGCCAGATCTGGCTGTGGAAGGTGATGTTGTCCTTGCCCATGAAGTAGTAGGACAGCGCCGCCGGGTCGGTCCACCACTGCCGCCACGCCTCGGGATCCCCGGTGCGGCGGGCCCACTCCACACTCGCCGACAGATAGCCGATCACGGCGTCGAACCAGACGTAGAGCCGCTTGCTGGGGTTCTCCCGCCAGCCGTCCAGCGGCACCGGGATGCCCCAGTCGATGTCACGGGTCATGGCGCGCGGCCGGATGTCGTCGAGGATGTTCTGGCTGAACCGGATCACGTTGGGCCGCCAGGTGCCGCTCGCCTCACGCTCGTCGAGCCACAGCTTCAGCGCCTCTGCCAGCGCAGGCAGGTCGAGGAAGAAGTGCTGGGTCTCGATGAACTCCGGCACCTCGCCGTTGATCCGCGAGCGCGGGTTCACCAGGTCGGCGGGGTCGAGCTGGTTGCCGCAGTTGTCGCACTGGTCCCCGCGGGCACCCTCGTGCCCGCAGATCGGGCAGGTTCCCTCGATGTAGCGGTCCGGCAGCGTGCGTCCGGTCGACGGGCTGATCGCACCGTGCGTGGTCTGCTCGATGAAGTAGCCGTTGGCGTGCACCCCGGTGAAGAGCTCCTGCACCACAGCAGTGTGGTTGCGGGTGGTCGTGCGCGTGTAGAGGTCGTAGGAGACGCCCAGCGCCGCCAGGTCCTCCGCGATCAGGCGGTGGTTCTGGTCGGCGAGCTCCTGCGGGGTGACCCCGGCCTCGTCGGCAGCGATCAGGATCGGGGTGCCGTGCTCGTCGGTCCCGGAGACCATCAGCACGTCGTGCCCGGCCATCCGCATGTAGCGGCTGAAGACGTCGGAAGGCACGCCGAACCCGGCCACGTGGCCGATGTGGCGCGGGCCGTTGGCGTAGGGCCAGGCGACGGCAGACAGCACTTTGCTCATGCGGTGAATCCTAGGCGCGCCGCTCGGCCGGGACGGACGGCGGTACGCCCGCCGGGTTGCCTACCATCGAGGCATGAGTCCGTTGATCGCTGAGGACCTGCTCCTGCTGCTCCTCGACGACGAGAGCGGCAAGCTCTCGAGCACCACGTCACTCGATGCCGGCCTAGGCGGCGCGGTGCTCGTGGAGCTGGCGCTCTCGGGCTGTGTCGAGGTCGTCGAGGGCACCGGGCTGTGGGCGCGCGCCAAGGTGCGCCCGGTGCCAGGAGCCCTGCCTCCGGATGACGTCCTGCGGGACTCGTTGGCTGTGGTCGCGGAGCAGGAGCGCACGGCGGCGGACCTGGTGGAGCGGCTGGGGCGCAAGCGACGTGACCCCCTGCTGGAGCGCCTCGAACGCGCGGGGATCCTCGAGCGGCGCGAGGACAAGCTGTTCGGCCTCTTTCCCCGCCGCCGCTGGCCGGCGCTCGACTCCAGCCGTGAGGCCGACGTACGACGCCAGATCGGCGACGCTCTCCTGCGGGGTGTTCGACCAGACGACCGCACCGCTGCCCTGATCTCGCTCCTGTCCGCCCTGGAGATCGCGCACAAGGTGGTCGACCGTGAGGGTCTCTCGTCGAGTCAGGTCAAGAAGCGTGCCAAGGCGATCGCGGAGGGCGACTGGGCCGCGAAAGCGGTGCACGACGCCGTCCTTGCCGTCCAGTCCGCCCTTGTGGTGGTCGTCGCCGCCACCACCGCCGGGACCAGCGGGAACTGACCGCCCACCGGCTCAGCTGAAGTCGAGATCGCCGGTGCGGGTCCGCTTGAGCTCGAAGAACTGCGGGTAGGACGCCAGCGTCACGCACGCGTCCCAGAGCTTGCCGGCCTCCTCGCCACGGGGAGTCTTGGAGATGACCGGGCCGAAGAAGGCGGCCCCGTTGATGTGGATGGTCGGGGTGCCGACCTCGGCGCCGACCGGGTCCATGCCCTCGTGGTGCGACTTCTTGACCGCGCCGTCCCACGAGCTGTCGTCCATGGCGTCCGCGAGCTCCACCGGGAGCTCGGCCTCCTTGAGCGCAGTCTCGATGAGGTAGCGGTCGATCGGGGCGCCCTCGTTGTGGATCCGGGTGGCCAGTGCGTCGTACAGGGGCAGCAGGGCCTCGGGGCCGTGCTGCGCCTCGGCGGCGATGCACACCCGGACGGGACCCCACGCGCTGGCGAGCAGCCTGCGGTAGTCCTCAGGGACGTCCTTGCCCTCGTTGAGGTACGCCAGGCTCATCACGTGCCACCGCACGTCGATGTCGCGCACCTTCTCGACCTCCAGGATCCACCGTGAGGTGATCCAGGCGAAGGGACAGCGCGGGTCGAACCAGAAGTCGGCTTGGGCGGTAGTCATGCAACGTTCAACCATTTTAGGACGCGAACATTCCCAGAACTGTGGATTCAGCCCACCCGTCTGCAAAAGCGACACTGTCACAAGCTGATTTCGGGTTGGGTCCCCGGCCGAGTTCGGTGCAATGATGCCGCTCATGCCCGGAACCAACCTGACTCGCGACGAGGCGTTCACCCGCGCCCGGTTGCTCGAGGTCAGCTCCTACACCGTGGAGCTCGACCTCACGACCAGCACCGCGACCTTCTCCTCCACCACGACCATCGACTTCGACTGCGCCCAGCCCGGGGCGGAGACATTCGTCGACCTCGTCGGCGCCACCGTGCACGAGATCACGCTCAACGGATCGACGCTCGACCCCGACGAGGTCTACTCCTCGCACCGGATCAGGCTCGAGGACCTGCAGGCGAAGAACGAGCTGGTCGTCCGGGCGACCTGCCCCTACTCGCACACGGGTGAGGGGCTGCACCGCTTCGTCGACCCCGCCGACGACCGCGTGTACACCTACACCCAGTTCGAGGTGCCAGACGCGCGACGGGTCTACGCGACCTTCGAGCAGCCGGACCTGAAGAGCTTCTTCAACTTCGTCGTGACCGCGCCCGAGGACTGGGTCGTCGTCTCCAACGCCCCGACCCCGGAGCCGCAGCCGCTCGGCGAGGGCAAGGCCGTGTGGACGTTCCCGACCACCGAGCGGATCCCGACCTACATCACGGCCGTGGTGGCGGGCGAGTACCACTCGGAGTTCACGACCTACGAGGGCAAGTTCGGAACGATCCCGCTGGGCCACTACTGCCGCCAGTCGCTGGTCGAGCACATGGACACCGACGAGCTCGTCAAGCTGACGCGTCAGGGCTTCGCGTTCTTCGAGGAGGCCTTCGACTACCCCTACCCGTTCCACAAGTACGACCAGCTCTACGTGCCGGAGTACAACATGGGCGCGATGGAGAACGCCGGCTGTGTGACGCTCCGGGACGAGTACCTCCCCCGCAGCCGGCAGGACGCCTCGTTCTACGAGTTCCGCGCGTCGGTGATCCTGCACGAGATGGCGCACATGTGGTTCGGCGACCTCGTCACGATGAGGTGGTGGGACGACCTCTGGCTCAACGAGTCCTTCGCCGAGTGGGCCTGCTACCACGCAGCGGTCGAGGCCACCGAGTTCGACGAGTCCTGGACCGGCTTCACCAACGCCCGCAAGAACTGGGCGCTGCGCCAGGACCAGCTGCCCAGCACCCACCCGATCGCCGCTGACAACTACGACCTGCAGGCCGTGGAGGTGAACTTCGACGGCATCACCTACGCGAAGGGCGCCTCGGTCCTCAAGCAGCTCGTGGCCTGGGTCGGTCTGGAGAACTTCCTGGTGGGCCTGCGCGGCTACTTCAAGCGGCACGCGTTCGGCAACTCCGAGTTCAGCGACCTGCTCAGCGCCCTGGAGAGCTCCTCTGGTCGCGAGCTCGACTCGTGGGCCAAGGAGTGGCTGCAGACCAGCGGAGTGAACACGCTGGTGCCGGAGTTCGAGCTCGACGACGAGGGCGGCTACGCGTCGTTCTCCATCGTGCAGACGGCGACCGTCGAGCACCCGACGCTGCGCCGCCACCGTCTCGGCATCGGGCTCTACGACCTCGAGCGCAATGCGGACGGCACCGAGCACCTGCTCCGGCGTACGACGGTCGAGGTCGACATCGAGGGTGAGACCACGTCGATCGAGGCACTCGTCGGAACCCGGCAGCCTGACCTGCTGCTGCTCAACGAGGGCGACCTGACCTACGCGAAGATCCGGCTCGACGACCGCTCGCTGGCAACTGTCGTCGACGGGCTCTCCCGGCTCGACGACTCTCTCGCCCGCGCACTGTGCTGGGGCGCCGCCTGGGACATGACCCGCGACGCGGAGATGAGCGCCACCGACTTCGTCACACTCGTGCTGGGCAACATCGCCACCGAGACGGACGCCTTCGGGTCCTCACGGATCCCGGGCTACGCAGCCCAGGCGGTGAACAACTTCTCCGCACCGGCCAACCGGCAGGCGCTGAGCGCGACCTGGCAGCAGGGCCTGCGCCGACTTCTCGAGGAGGCCGAGCCCGGCAGCGACCACCAGCTGACCTTCGCGCGCTCGTTCGCCTCGGCGGCGCGCACCCCGGAGGCCCTCGACGACCTCGAGGCGATGCTCGACGGGTCGTTGGTCTTCGAGGGACTCAGCATCGACCGTGACCTGCGCTGGGCGCTGGTCGGGGGCCTGGCCCGCGGCGGCCGGGCGGACGACGCCAGGATCGACGCCGAGCTGGCGCTCGACCACACGATCTCCGGACAGGAGAGGGCTGCGGCCGCGCGGGCGAGCCGCCCGGACGCGGACGCCAAGGCCGAGGCCTGGGAGATCGCCACGGTCCGCGACGACGTCGCCAACGAGACCCAGCGCAGCGTCGTGCTCTCGTTCATGCAGCACGGGCAGGCGGAGCTCCTCGAGCCCTACGTCGAGCGCTACCTCGAGGTTGCCGACACGCTGTGGGAGGAGAAGGGGACCCAACGCGCCTCCACGGCACTCGAGTTCATGTTCCCCCGCCCGCTGGCCTCGGCCGAGCTCCTGGAGCGCGCGAACGCGTGGCTGCGCGACTCGCCGGCCAACCCTGCCGCGAAACGCTACGTGCGCGAGGGTGCAGCCGACGTCGAGCGCTACCTGGCCGGTCAGGAACGCGACGCGCGAACCGCGAGCTGAGCGTCGCTCCCCGTCACCCGTGCAGGGTGGCGGGGTGGCGGGCCGCGCCGGCGAGCTGACCCACGCCGTGCTTGATCCCGCCGACGAGGTCCCCCGCGGAGAACGCGGACTGCATCCCCGCTGCCGCGAGGCGAACGGCGTCGTCGCTCAGTGAGCGGCGTACGACCGAACCGGTGATCACCTCGAGCAGACGTGCCGAGGGGTCCACCATGATCAGCACGCTGCGGGCCGGCGACGACAGGGCGGCGTGCAGTCGCCGAGCGAACGGGTGCGACTCCCCGTCGGCCGCGCCGACGTAGACCGAGAACTCGAAGCGGCAGTCCATCTCGGCCGAGCGGATGGCCCGGTCGATCTCGGCCGCCTGGGCCGAGGAGAACGCGTTACCAGCGGGCACTGGTGCCTCCGGCGCCCTCGGAGCTGGCCTCGATCTGCTCCTGCGTGACCTCGTCGGCCGCCTTCACGCCCTTGGTGGGCCCGCCGAACCACTCGGACTCGCCGCGCCAGGAGTGGCCCGGCTCGTAGCCGCGGTGACCGGCCAGGGAGGGCAGCACGACCAGCAGGGAGATCACCGCCGCCAGACCCAGCGGGATCAGCACCAGCACGAGCAGGTAGCCCAGCGGGGAGGAATCCGGTGGCGTCTCCCAGCGCAACGGCGTGTCGGCCGCGGCGGGGGTGAGCAGTGCGGCGCCGAGGACGAGCGACCCGGCTACCGACAAAGTCAGGAGCGGGCGCAGGAGTCGGCGAGGGCTGGAGGCGCGGTCGTGAGTGAACACACATGAAGGATAGCCAGTCCCGGCTTGGAGAGCCTCCTCCGCTCCTCGTAGCCTCGCTCACATGCTTCCTCTGACGACTGTCCACTCGGGCCTCTTCTCGATGCCCGCCGAATGCGAGCAGAGCGACAGCTGGACCTGCGCCACCGTCTTCCACTGGACGGGCAACGAGACCCTGGCCCACGCGGCGACCTGGCTGATCGGCAAGCCACTGGCGATCCTGGTCATCCTGATCGCGGCCGTCGTGCTCCGCTGGGTCGCAGGCAAGGCGATCGACCGGGTGGTCAAGCGCGCCGAGAACACCCCGCTCCCCGGCGCGAAGCAGGCCTTCAACCGACGCGCTCAGCGGGCGCGCAGCCTGGGCAGCCTGCTGAAGAGCATCATGACGACGCTCGTCTTCGGGATCGCGTTCGTGATGATGCTCTCCGAGATCGGTCTCAACGTGGCCCCCATCCTGGCCAGCGCCGGTGTGCTGGGCCTGGCCATCGGCTTCGGTGCGCAGAACCTGGTCAAGGACTTCCTGTCCGGAGTGATGATGATGGTCGAGGACCAGTACGGCGTCGGCGACGTCGTCGACCTCGGCGAGGCGGTCGGCACGGTCGAGAACGTCGGTCTCCGCGTCACCCGGCTGCGGTCGGTCGACGGCACGGTCTGGTACGTCCGCAACGGCGAGATCCTGCGGGTCGGCAACCAGAGCCAGAACTGGGCTCGCACCGTGCTCGACGTCAACGTCGGCTACGGCGAGGACCTCGTCCGGGTCCGCGAGATCCTGGCTGAGGTCGCGCACGGCCTGTGGGAGGACGAGGACTACCGCGGCGTGGTGATCGAGGAGCCCGAGGTGTGGGGTGTCCAGGACCTCGGTCCCGACTCCGTCGTGGTTCGGGTCACGTTGAAGACCGCTCCGATGGAGCAGTGGCAGGTGGCCCGCGAGATGCGCGCCCGCATCAAGGCGCGTTTCGACCACGAGGGCATCGAGATCCCCTTCCCGCAACGGGTCGTCTGGCACCGCAGCGTCCCGGAGGGCACCCCGCAGCCGGCTGAGTAGGACTACTCAGCCGCACCTGAGTTGCCAACCTGATGCGCCGGCGGGCCCGCAGGCGCCACCATGAGGCATGAGCAGACTCGTGGATCCGACCATCTGCCCCGACTGTCGCGGTCCTCTCGACGCCACAGCCCGGTGCACCGCCTGTGGCCTGCACGTCACCGGACCGCTCGCCACCGAGCTGTGGAGCTCGATGGTCACCGCCGACGGCATCATCGAGCGGCTCCGGGTGGCCTCGCCGGACGGCCAGCCGACGCCGGCCGACGCCGGGACGAGCTCCGCACAGCCTCCCCAGCTCAGTGGTGGGCTCGGTGTGGTCGGTGGCCCCGTCCGGTCCCGCAGGCTCCCTGCCCTCTCGGTGCCGGTGGTGCTGCTCTCGCTCGGCGCGCTCTGCCTTCTGGTTGCGGCGGTGGTGTTCGTCGCCGTGACCTGGAGCGTGCTGGGGCTCACCGGCCGGACCCTGGTGCTGCTCGGCGTCACCACGTTGATGGCCGTGGCTGCGGTGGTGCTCACCCGCCGGGCGCTGCGCGGGGCCGCAGAGACCTTCTGGCTGATCGTCGCCGGGATGCTCGCGCTCGACCTGACCGCCGCCGAGTCGGCCGGCCTGGCCGGTCTCGACGCCCTGGACTGGCGTGGCACCGGTGCCCTGGTGGGCGTGGTGCTCGGCGGTCTCGGCATCGGGGTCGGGATCTGGGCCCGCCGGCAGCCGGTGAACCGGCTGCTCGGGATCGAGGCGGTGGCCGTGGCGGGTGCTGTCGTGCTCTGCGCGACCAACGCCTGGGGCGCCGAGAACCTGGCCGTGGGCACCTCCGTGGCGATCCCGCTGCTCGTCGGCGCCTTCCTCCTGCTCCGTCGGGCGGTCCCGGTGTCGGCGTACGGGCTGGGCGGGCTGGGCGCACTGTCCTGGCTGGTGCTGCTGGGGGCCGGCTGGGAGCGGTCGGGCGAGATCGCCGGCCTGGGCGCCTGGTGGGCCGACGTGCGCGGTTGGCCGCTGATCGTCGCGGCCGCGTTCGCCGCGGTGTCCGCCCAGGTGCCGACCCTGTCGGGCCGGACCAGGTCCGTGCTGGCCGGCACGGCGCTGTTCCCGCTCGTGCTCCTCGCCAACGGCCCGACGAGCCTCGGCACTCCGTCACGTGACCTGTTGATCGGGTGCGCCACGGTGGTCGCGCTCGCCGCCGTGGCCGCCTCGGCTCCACGCATCTGGTCCCGGGCAGCCACCGTGCTCGCCGCCGCAGGGGCGGCCGGGCTCGCGCTGCTGCTGATGGGTCGCCCCTGGGACGTGCTGTCCCTCCTCGACGTGGACGGCGGGACCAGTCCCCGGATGACGCTCACCTCGCTCCTCAAGGACGCGGCCGCTCCCTGGACGGCGGGAGTCGTTGCCCTGGCTCTGGTGGTCAGCGCCGCGGGAGTCCTCCGACACGTGCCCCGGCACCACCGGGAGCTCGCCCTCCGCGGCCTCGGCGCGCTCGCACCTGCCGTGCTGGCGCTGGGCTCCCTCGTCCTGGTGCTCGAGCTCGAACCCCCGCTCTGGGCCGGGGTGCTGACCGCATCCCTTGCCGCAGCAGTGGCTGGCGGCGCTGCGTGGTCGGTTCGCGAGGTGCCGATGGCAGCCGCGATCGGCAGCCTCGCCACGGCGTACCTCACCCTGCTCGCGCTCTACGCCGCCTCCGCGGCACACCTGCTCACCGCCCTGGTTGCCACCGTGCTGACCGCGTTGCTGGTGGTGGTGTCAGGGCTGCGCGAGCGGGTCTACGCGCGACCCTCGGCAGCGATCGCGGCCGGCCTGGCCGGCCTGGCGGGCGGTTGGGCACTGCTGGGCTGGGGTCAGCTGATGGGTGCCGACGACAGGGCGCTCGCCGTCGCCCTCGCGGGGTACGCCGCCCTGGTCGGTCTGCTTGCCGCACCCGTCACCCGGCAGCTGTCGACCCGGGTAGGCATCGAGATCTCCGCTGCGCTGGTGGCTCTCGTCGCGGTCGGCTACTCCCAGGACGAGGCGACGGTGGCGATGGCCGCGACCATCGTGGGCAGCGCGATCTGTGTGATCGCGGTGAGCAACCGCGACCGGGCGGTGGGCAGCTGGGTGGGCACGATCGTCCTCGGGCTGGCCACGGTCCTCCGGGTCGCGTCCGACGTCCGCGCCCCCGAGCTCTACACGCTCCCTGCGGCGCTGCTCGTCATCGCCGCGGGAGCCTGGCAGCTCCGCTCGGACCCGGCCACCGGGAGCTTCCGGATGCTGGGCAGCGGACTGGTCCTCGGCCTGGTCCCCAGCCTGCTGCTCGCACTCGACGAGCCGGTCTCCCTGCGCGGCGGGATCATCGGGGCGGCCGGCGTCCTGGTGCTGGCGGCCGGCGTGAGCCAGCGGCTGGCCGCTCCGTTCGCCCTGGGCGCGCTCACCACCGCAGTGCTGGCGGTCCGCCACCTCGAGCCCTACGCCGAAGCCGTCCCGCGCTGGGTCTCCCTCGGCACCGTCGGCCTGGCCCTGCTCCTGGTCGGGATCACGTGGGAGGCGCGGCGACAGAACGTGCACACCGCCCAGCGCTACCTGACCGCCCTGCGCTGAGGACCGGTTGCGACAATGACCAGATGAGCACCTTCTACGACGACATCGGGGGCAGCCCCACGATTCGCGGGATCGTCAAGCGCTTCTACGCAGGCGTGGCCGAGGACGAGGTGCTGCGGCCGATGTATCCCGAGGCGGACCTCGCCCCCGCCGAGGACCGCTTCGCGATGTTCCTGGAGCAGTACTGGGGCGGCCCCACCACCTACTCCGACCAGCGCGGCCACCCGCGCCTCCGGATGCGGCACGCCCCGTTCGCAGTCACACCGACCGCGAAGGACCACTGGCTCCTGCACTTCCGTGCCGCCCTGGACGAGGCCGACCTCACGCCGGAGCAGGACGCGCAGTTCTGGGACTACGTGACCCATGCCGCCCAGTTCATGGTGAACACGCTCCAGGACGCCCACTAGCCCGGTGTCGCGCCCCCGGCGAGCTCGACCTCCAGCCGGGTCCGCTGCTGTTCGGCCATCGCCGTGGTGCGTTGGGTCTCCATGTCGAAGGCGACCATCACGACCACGGCGCGAGCCAGCAGCCGGTCGCCGTCGCGCACCTCCGAATGCACGGTGAACGACCTGCTGCCGAGGTGGCTCACCCAGGAGTGCACCGAGTAGGGCTGCTCCCGGTGGTCCATCGGGGCCAGGAAGTCGACGTCCGTCCGCGCGACGACGTGCTGCGTCCACCGCTGGCCGCGGGTGTGCAGGTCCATCAGGTAGCGGATGCGGGCCTCCTGCACGTACTCGAAGAAGACGCCCGGTCGGGCCTGCCCGCGTTCGTCGACGTCGGAGCGTCGCATCGTCACCGGGTGCACGCTGCGCACCGGTCGCACACCGTCCGCCAGCGCTCGCCACTCCAGGGCTGGTCCACGCACCCCGTCGACCACCTGGTGCTCCTCCTCCGAGAGCTCGTGGTCCAGCACCGTGGTCGCGCGGAGATAGACCGTGCGCGCAGCCGGGTCGGGCGACGCGTCGGGGCCGGCCGTGGCGTCGTACACCTCATGAGCGAGGGTGACCTGGCGCGCGGTCACGTCGGTCACCCAGGTGTCCACGAGCACCGGGGTCCGCCGGAAGACGAGCGGGGCGCGGAACTCGACCTGGTGACGAGCGACCCGCGCCCGAGCCGCCGGGTGGCCGGCGAACAGCGCCTCGCGCGCCTCGGTGACGTAGTCGAGGTAGGTCACGTTGTTGACGTGCCCGAGCAGGTCCATGTCGGCCCATCGCAGCGGGCACTCGTAGGTGTGCGGCACCGGCAGATCCTCCCAGAGCCCAGGCAGGCTGCTCCCCGCGGCCGCAGTCTGCGGACACGGACTAGGCTTGCCGGTGCTCGTTGCGACGCGACCTGTGCGTCGCCCAGACCCATCGACCATCCACCGACACCATGGAGATCCACATGCCAGAGGCAGTGATCGTTTCGGCGGCCCGCTCCCCCATCGGGCGCGCCAACAAGGGTTCCCTCAAGGACTTCCGTCCCGATGACCTGAGCGCGCTGATCATCAAGGCGGCCCTCGACAAGATCCCCGATCTCGACCCGACCACGATCGACGACCTGCTGCTGGGCTGCGGCCTGCCCGGTGGCGAGTCCGGCCACAACATGGCCCGCGTCGTCTCCACCCTGCTCGGCTACGAGATCCCGGGCGCGACGATCACCCGCTACTGCTCGTCCTCGGTGCAGACCTCGCGGATGGCGTTCCACGCGATCAAGGCCGGGGAGGGCGACATCTTCATCTCCGCCGGTGTCGAGACCGTCTCCCGGTTCGCCAAGGGCACCTCCGACCACATCCCGGGCACCCGCAACCCCCTCTTCGACGAGGCCAGTGCGCGCACGGACGAGATGGCCCAGGGCGGACAGGACTGGCACGACCCCCGTCAGGACGGCAAGCTGCCCGACATCTACATGGCGATGGGCCAGACGGCCGAGAACGTAGCCCGGTTGCGCGGCCTTGACCGCAAGGAGCTCGACGAGTTCGGCGTACGCAGCCAGAACCTGGCCGAGAAGGCGATCAACGACGGCTTCTGGGCCAACGAGATCACGCCGGTCACCACCCCTGACGGCACCGTGGTGAGCACCGACGACGGCCCGCGCGCCGGTGTGACGTACGAGGCGATCGCCGAGCTGAAGCCGGTGTTCCGCCCCGACGGCGTCGTGACGGCAGGCAACTGCTGCGCCCTCAACGACGGCGCGGCCGCGGTGATCATCATGAGCGACACCAAGGCCGAGGAGCTGGGTCTGACCCCGCTCGCGCGGATCGTCTCCACGGGAGTCACCGGCCTCTCCCCCGAGATCATGGGACTGGGTCCGGTCGAGGCGACCAAGCAGGCGCTCGAGCACGCCAACATGACCATCGACGACATCGACCTCGTCGAGATCAACGAGGCGTTCGCCGCGCAGGTCGTCCCGTCCTACCAGGACCTCGGCATCGACCTGGACAAGCTGAACGTCAACGGTGGCGCGATCGCCGTCGGTCACCCGTTCGGGATGACCGGCGCCCGGCTGCAGAACACCATGCTGAACTCGCTGAAGTGGCACGACAAGTCCACCGGCCTGATCACCATGTGTGTCGGTGGCGGCCAGGGCATGGCGATGATCCTGGAGCGCATCTCCTGACCCTCGCCGACACGTCGCAGATGAACACGTGAGACGCACCGAGACGTCGCAGATGAACGCTGTTTCCGTTCATCTGCGACGTCTCGGCTGTTTCTGAGCGTTCATCTGCGACGTGTCGCGGTGGTGTGCTCAGGCCTCGTTGAGGATTGCTTCCACTGCCAGGTGGATCGAGACCTTGTCACCGACGAGGACCTTGCCCCCGTCGAGGGGGACGTTGAAGTCGACACCGAAGTCCTTGCGGCTGATCACCGTGTTGGCCTCGAAGCCGATGCGCTGGCCGCCCCAGGGGTCCTGGCCGGAGCCGAGGAACTCGACCTCGAGCTCGACCTGGCGGGTGACGCCCTTGATGGTCAGCTCGCCGAGGGCCGTGGACCCGTCGAAGGAGAGCGTGGTGAACGTCATCGGCCCGCTGTTCTCCACGTCGAAGAAGTCCGAGGAGCGCAGGTGGCCGTCGCGCTGGGCGTCACGGGTGTTGACCGAGTTCAGGTCGATCGTGGCGGTGGCGCGGGTGTCGCTGATCGACTCCCCGGTGGTCAGGGTGCCCTCGAAGGCCTCGAACTGACCGCGCACCTTGCTCATCAGGTGACGGACGGTGAAGCCGACCTCGGAGTGGCTCGGGTCGATCGTCCAGGTGCCTGCGGCGATGTCGGTGCTGAACGTGTTCTCAGTGGCGATGCTCATGTGTCAGTCCTTCTCACGTAGGGGCGGTGCGCCTTCGCACCGTCGGTAGTACAACCTTCAACTACCCGTTTCGCGAAGATATTCCGCGCGGCCGGAAGAATCTCTCCCCGGCGGCCAATACACTCCCCGCATGGATGCGGGACCGAATGTGCGCTGGCTCGATGCTGATCAGCAGAAGGCCTGGCGCGCCTACACCATGGGCACCGAGCTGCTCGAGCACCAGCTCGATCGTGAGCTGCGCGACGAGCACGGCATCTCGCTGAGCGAGTACGAGATCCTGGTCCGGCTCTCCGAGACCGAGGCAGGGCGGATGCGGATGGCCGTGCTCGCCGATGCGATGTCACACTCGCGCAGCCGGGTGACGCACACCATCGGCAGGATGGAGAAGGCCCACCTCGTCTGCCGTGAGGCCTGCCCGGGCGACGGCCGCGGGATCGAGGCCGTGATGACCGATGCCGGCCGGCGCAAGCTGGTGGAGGCGGCGCCCACGCACGTACGGGGTGTGCGCGAGCACCTCGTGGACCTGGCTTCACCCGAGGACTTCGCCGCCGTCGGCAGGGTCTTCGACGAGGTCAGCGACCGGCTGCTGCTCGGACGCCCCGAGGACGCCGACATCCGCTGAGCCCGGCAACGTTCTGTCGGCGCCGGCTGTCGCCCCGGTCAGTCGCGGGTCAGGCGACGGTGCGTGACGCGGTGTGGCCGCGCGGCATCGGCACCGAGGCGCTCGATCTTGTTCTCCTCGTAGGAGGCGAAGTTGCCCTCGAACCAGAACCACTTCCCGGAGTCCTCGTCGTCCCCTTCCCAGGCCAGGATGTGGGTCGCCACCCGGTCGAGGAACCACCGGTCGTGCGAGGTGACCACGGCGCAGCCGGGGTAGTCCAGCAGCGCATCCTCCAGGGAGGACAGGGTCTCGACGTCGAGGTCGTTGGTGGGCTCGTCGAGGAGGAGCATGTTGCCGCCCATCTTCAGGGTGAGGGCGAGGTTGAGCCGGTTGCGCTCCCCGCCGGAGAGCACGTTGGCCTTCTTCTGCTGGTCAGGTCCCTTGAAGCCGAAGGAGGCCACGTAGGCGCGGGAGTTCATCTCGAAGTTGGCGACCTTGATGAAGTCGAGCCCGTCGGAGACGACCTCCCAGACGTTCTTGGTCGGGTCCAGGCCACCACGGCTCTGGTCGACGTAGGAGATCTTCACGGTCGCACCGACCTTGAGCTCGCCGTCATCGGGCTGCTCCTCGCCGGTGATCATCCGGAACAGGGTGGTCTTGCCGACGCCGTTGGGACCGATGACCCCGACGATGCCTGCACGCGGCAGGGAGAACGACAGGTCGTGCATCAGGGTGCGGTCGTCGAAGCCCTTGGTGAGGCTGTGTGCCTCGAGCACGATGTCCCCCAGGCGCGGACCTGCGGGGATGTTGATCTCGGAGGTGTCGATCTTGCGCATCCGGTCGGCCTCGGCCGCCATCTCCTCGTAGCGCGCGAGTCTCGACCTGCTCTTCGTCTGGCGTGCCTTCGCGTTGGACCGGACCCACTCGAGCTCGCGCTCCAGCATCTTGGCGCGCTTGACGTCCTTCTGCCCCTCGATCTTGAGGCGGTCCTTCTTGGTCTCCAGGTAGGTCGAGTAGTTGCCCTCGTAGGGGTGCGCCTGGCCGCGGTCGAGCTCGAGGATCCAGCTGGCGACGTTGTCCAGGAAGTACCGGTCGTGGGTCACGGCCAGGACCGCGCCGGGGTAGGACGCCAGGTGGCCCTCGAGCCACTGCACCGACTCGGCGTCGAGGTGGTTGGTGGGCTCGTCGAGGAGCAGCAGGTCAGGCTGCTGGAGCAGCAGCTTGCACAGGGCGACCCGGCGACGCTCACCACCCGAGAGGTTGTCGACGATGGTGTCCGGGGGCGGGCAGCGCAGGGCGTCCATCGCCTGGTCGAGGCGGCTGTCGAGGTCCCACGCACTCGCGTGGTCGAGGTCTGTCTGCAGGTCGCCCATCTCCGCCAGGAGCGTGTCGTAGTCGGCGTCGGGAGCGCCCAGCTCCTCGGAGATCTGGTTGTAGCGGCTCAGCTTGCCCATGATCTCGCCGACGGCCTCCTCGACGTTCTCCAGGACCGTCTTGCCCTCGCTCAGCGGCGGCTCCTGCTGGAGCATGCCGACGGTGGCGTCGGGGTCGATGATCGCGTCGCCGTTGTTGGCGTGCTCGAGCCCCGCCATGATCTTCAGCAGGGTCGACTTGCCGGTGCCGTTGGGCCCGACGACACCGATCTTGGCTCCGTGGAGGAACGACAACGTGACGTTGTCGAGGACGACCTTGTCGCCGTGAGCCTTGCGGACGTTGCGGAGGGTGAAAACGTATTCGGCCATGATGCGCAAGCCTACGGGTCCACCCCCCTCCTGGCCGATTCGGGGCTCAAGGCCCGGAGGCGCCCCGTGACGGGCACACTCAGGCCGCCGGGGTGACGGGGTCGCCGGCTCCGTCGAGCTGCGGTCCGTCGGGCTCGTAGGCGTGCACCATCTCGCGGACCGCCTCGTCCTCTCGCGGGTCGCGCTGGCTGGACCGCGCGGTCTTCTCGAAGCTGCTCGTGCCCTTGTTCAGGTCGTGCCCGACGAAGGTCGCGTCGATCACCCACGTCACCGACGGGGGGTGGCCCTCACGCTCCCAGACGTCGACTCGCACGCGGCCGTGCACGACGACGGCATCGCCCCGCCGGATCGAGTCGGCGACGTTCTTCCCGAGCCCGCGCCAGCAGTTCACGGTGTACCACGAGGTCTGCCCGTCCACCCACGTCCCGCCCCGGTTGTAGCGGGGCGTGGAACCGACCCGGAAGGACGCGCACTGCGTCTCCCCCACGTCCCGCAGGTCGACGTCGGCGCCGACCCATCCCTGCAAGGTCACATATGACTCGTTCATCTCAGAGGTCTCCTTCTCGCTCGTGGAGACATCACACCGATGAGGAAGGACGGACGACAGTGCCCAGGAACCGGCTGTGGAGGGCGTCCCGGGATGGAACCTTGTGCACGCGAACCGGTCAGCCCCGCGCGGCGCGCAGGCCCTCCCAGGTCTGGCGGTACGCCGCCAGCTCGGCCGACACCGGCGAGACCACCAGCTCCTCCGCGACCTCCGCCACGGCCGCACGCAGCCGCTTCTCCGCCCGCCGCGCCCGCGATCTCGCCCCGATGGAGATGAACACCCGGGAGAGCAGTGCCAGGCCGACACCGGCCAGCACGCCCAGTGCCAGCAGCAACGTCGGCACCGGGAAGCCCTGGTAGTCCGGCGTGCCGGGCAGGGACAGCTGCAGGTAGGAGGTGCCCGCCAGAAGCCCCAGCCACAGTGCGCCGGAGAGGGCAGCAACGAACAGCAGCCACTGCAACATGCGCACCCCACGGCACCACAGCGGGGTACCGGAGACACCCAGGTCGGTGGTGCTCACCACCTGGTCGAGGCGGTCGCCGAGGTCGTGGAACCGCGACGTCGAGGCCTGCCTCAGCGTCCGCACCCACGGGGCCGCCAGCCCGCGGGAGACGTCGTCGCACAGGTCGCGCACGGTCGTCTCGACCCGCGCCTGCTGGACGGCATCGGTGGTGGGCATCGAGGAGCGCGCCGCCGCGATCAGGTCCCGGCCCGTCGTTCGCCGGTCGAGATGGAGCCGGCGGAGCGGGTCGGGTCGGAGCCGGGAGACCCACGAGGTCAGCGGCCAGCCCGTCGCCTGCCGGGCCCGGATGGTGCTGGCGCGACGCACGGCGTCGACGACGATGGGCACGCCTGCGGCCGCGGTGAGCGCGTCCACCAGATCGCGGCGGTCCTTGCTCCCGAGCTCGCGGGGCTGGGCGTCGCCGTTGTTCTCGGACATCCTGGCGGCGGCGTCGGAGATGTCGGCCGCCAGCCGGTTCCTCACCGACGCCTTGTCCGCGACGCGTGCGCCGATCGTCCGGCGCAGCTCGTCGATGCCCTCACCGGTCCGCGCGGAGGTCGCCAGCACGGGCACTCCGGCCAGGCCGTCGAGGTCCAGCAGGCGGCGGACGTCCGCGAGCATGGCCTCACGGCGGTCGATGGGCACCTCGTCGACGTGGTTGAGCACGACGAGCATCACCTCGCGGTGGCTGGCCAGCGGCTTCAGGAAGCGGTCGTGGATCGCCGCGTCGGCGTACTTCTGAGGATCGAGCACCCAGACCATCAGGTCCGTGAGGCCGATCAGGCGCTCCACCTCGAGGTGGTGGCTCACCTCCGTGGAGTCGTGGTCGGGCAGGTCGAGAAGGACCAGCCCCTCCAGCGCCTGGTCGGGCTCGGTGCCGTCGAGCAGCGAGTCGCGAAGCACCCGGTGCCGCGGCGCGATGCCGAGCCACTCCAGGAGCGGGTCCGCGGACGCACTCCCCCAGGTGCACGCCGTGGCCGACGACGTGGTCGGACGGCGTACGCCGACAGCGGCGAGCTCGAGCCCGATCAACGCGTTGAACGTCGAGGACTTGCCCGACCCGGTGGCGCCCGCGAGCGCCACCACGGTGTGCTCGGGGGAAAGGCGCAGCCGGGCGCCGGCCCGCTCGACCACCCGGGCTGCCGGCTCCACGACGGTCTCGTCGAGCCGCCCGCGGGCGGCCGTGACGGCGTTCTCCAGACCCGCGACCCGTTCGTCCAGCGGTGCCCCACGACCGAGCACCCGACGGGCCCCGGCGACCAGCCCGCTCATGAACCGCTCCGAGCCGAGGCGAAGCGCAGGTCGTCGACCTTGCGCGCCAGCACCCGGAGCTCGTCGGCCGACTCGGCGGGGATGTCGAGCGCGTCGAGCAGCGCCACGTACCGCTGCTGTTCCTCGTCCATCAGGACGGCCACCCGTTTCGCCAGGTCCTTGCGGGCGTTCAGTGCCAGCCGGCGCACCGCCTGGTCGCCGAAGACGGCTTCGAGCAGCTTCTGGCCGATCACCGCCGATCCGCCGGCGATGCCGACCTCGGCGCCGGTGACGCCCCCGGTGGAGGCGAAGACCACGACCATCAGCGAGACCGAGAGTCCGTTCACGCCGTAGGCCAGGAACCGCGCCGTGCTGCGCTTGTCCCCTCCCTCGGTCCGGACCATGTCGAGGACTCCCCCCTGCCAGTCGCGGACCATCCGTTCGGCGCGGGCCCGGAAGTCGCGTGAGGCGCGGGACAGATCGACGGCCCCGTCGTCCAGCAGCCGGCTACCGGCGGTGACAGAGCGCCACGAGGCGTCGGCACGTTCGGCGGCGGCCTCCGCGTGCTCCACGAGCAGGGTCTGCAGTCCCGACTCCACGGCCACGGTCACCCGCTCGGCCTGCTGGGGCTTGCCCTTGATCGCGTTGGTGATCCGGTCTCGCAACCAGCTCACCCTCGACTCGAGACTGCGGAGGAGCTCCCCGGTGCCGACGAACTCCTGCCAGCGAGCCAGGACCTCCCCACGCAGCAGGGTGCCGTCCGCCGATCCCTTGTCGATCTCCTTCAGGGCCTCGTCGTAGGCCGCGGACAGGTCGCGCTTCAGGCGAGCCTGCATCTCGACCTGGGCGACGCACGCGTCGGCCAGGTCGTGCGCGCGGCGGGCGATGGAGCGCACCGCCCCCTGGAGCGTCTGGCGCACCACGAGGTTGCGTGCCTCGACATCGGTCCCGAGCTCGGTCAGCCAGCCGTGGATGTCACGCACTGCGTCGTCCGGCAACAGGCCGGCACCGTCGAGCGTGGCCTCGGCCACGGTGAACAGCGGCGAGTCCTTGAGCCCACGCTCGGTGAGCATCCGCGCGAGATGCGCACTGACCTCGGGAACCGCCGCCGGGGGCGTCCGGTCCAGCACGATCGCCACGGCAGCGCTGCGCTCGGCTGCCTGCTTCAGGAAGCCCCAGGGCACCTGGTCGGCGTACCGCGCGGCCGAGGTGACGAACAGCCACATGTCCGCAGCGGCCAGCAGCTGTGCGGCCAGGCTGCGGTTGCGGTCCTCCACGGAGTCGATGTCCGGCGCATCGAGCAGCGCCAGGCCCTGGGGCACGGCGGCCGACGCGACCAGCTGCAGCGCGCCCGGGTCGGCCGTCGCCCGGCTCGTGCGCTCGAGGTCGGGGAAGATCCGCTGCTGGTCGAACCAGGCAGCGTCGTCGGGGTGATGCACGAGGACGGGCGATCGCGTGGTCGGGCGGAGCACGCCCGGTTCGCTCACCTGTTCGCCGACCAGTGAGTTGACCAACGTGGACTTGCCGGCGCCGGTCGACCCACCGACGACCGCGAGCAGCGGCGCGTCGATCTGCATCAGCCGTGGCAGCACGTAGTCCTCGAGCTGGTCGATCGTCTCGGCACGCACGGTCCGGCTCTCGGGCGCACCGGGAACCTCCAACGGCAGTCCGGTCCGCTGGAGCGCCGATCGCAGAGCGGTCAGCGTGGTCAGCATCTGCGCGGAGCGGGCATCGCCCCCGGTGGCCTGACCGGACAGTCCGGCCGACGGGTGCCCGGCGTGCGTCACCGTCGCGCCCCGGTCCCGTGGCCACCGGGAACAGCCGGCATCTGCACCGGTCGCCCACCCCCGGTGGGCTGCGGCCAGAGCAGGCCGGGACGCAGTGCGCGCATCACCTCGACGTGCTCCTGCCCCACTGCTGCGAAGTCCGGCGGCGCCACACCACGCAGGTAGCGGCTGTGCAGGAACCCCAGCTCCACCGCCTCGACCTGGTAGGCAACCATCGTGCGCCTCGCCACCTTGCCGCCGGCGTGCTCGGCGTACCTGCGGGCGAAGCGGCGGGCCGGGATGCGGGCCAGCCAGGGGATCTCCGCGGGATCGAGGAAGCCCCGCTGGGCGCAGTCGCTCAGGGCAGCGGTGAGCACCGCGCCCTCGCGCCGACGCGACCAGACGGCGAAGGCGCTCAGCAGCAGGAACGCGGGCACCATCAAGAACACGTAGGTGACGATGGCGTTGCGACCGTCGTCGTACATCAGAGAGCCGTTCCACGCAGCGTGCGCCACGACGGCGAAGACGTAGCCGACGAGCGGTGCGACGACCCGCACGGTCCGACTGCGTGACCCGACGGCGATCCCGATCCCGATGCCGATGAACGAGGTGAAGAACGGGTGCGCGAACGGGCTGAAGATGCCCCTGACGATGAACAGCCCGACGGCGTCGCCGATGCCTCCGACCTGGCCGTCCTCACCCATGTACGCCGACGCCAGGTAGAGGATGTTCTCGGTGAACGCGAAGCCGATCCCCACCATGCCGGCGTAGACGAGGCCGTCCAGGACCCCGTCCAGCTCGTAGCGGCGGTAGAAGAGGAGCAGCAGGATGAAGAGTCCCTTGGCCGCCTCCTCGGTGATCGGGGCGACCACGGTCGCGGTGACGACGTCGTCGGACATGAAGACCACTGTGTCGAAGAGCTGGAGCACCAGCGCGGCGGACGTGGCCACGAACGCGCCCCAGCCCAGACCCAGGACCAGCAGTGAACGGGGCTCCGGCTCGTAGCGGTCCAGCCACATGTACACCGCGATCAGTGGCGCCAGCGGCAGCGCTGCGAGCACCAGCCCCACGACCAGCGCGCCCGGCGCACCGGAGAACAGCAGCACCAGACCCATGACGACGGCGCCGACCAGCATCACCAGCGTCACGACGACCGTGAACCCGAGAGAGCTGCGACGTCTGTGCATGCGCGTAGCGTAACGAGCGTTCGTCGTAGAGTGGCATCGTGACCGACGCGACCCACCCGAACCCGCAGATCGCGCCCGCAGCGGGTGCCGAGACCCACACGAAGACCGAGCCGACGACCGCCTCCGAGAGTCACGACCCGCCGGCTCCCGAGGCTTACAAGGCGTTCATGCGCACCGGCTGGGGTGAGCGCGACCTCGAGCTCCCGCCCCACCCGATCGCGGGCTTGGCGCCCGCCAGGCGTCAGCGCCTGGCCGAGCAGTTCCCCGGTGAACGCCTCGTCGTCCCCGCCGGGCACTTCAAGGTCCGCGCCAACGACACCGACTACCGCTTCCGCGCCGAGACCGCGCACACCTACCTGTGCGGCAACCAGACCAGCGACGCCGTGCTCGTCATCGAGGGCGGTGACGCCGTCCTGTACGCCCGCCCGCGCAGCTCGCGCGACACTGACGAGTTCTTCCGCGACCGTCAGTACGGCGAGCTGTGGGCCGGCCGACGCCCCTCGCTGAAGGAGATCTCGTCATCGCTCGGGCTGCCGGCCCGGCACATCGACGACCTGCCGGACGCCCTGGCCGGCTCGACCAAGACGCGGGTGCTGCGTGGGGTCGACCCGCGGGTCGACGCACTCGCGGCCGGTGACCACGGACGCGACGCGGAGCTCGCGCGGGTGCTCTCCGAGCTGCGGGTCGTCAAGGACGAGTGGGAGATCGGCCAGCTCCAGCAGGCCTGTGACATCACCACCCTCGGGTTCGAGGACTCGGTGCGCGAGTGGGACCGCGTGCTGGAGTTCGGCGAACGCTGGATCGAGGGCACCTTCTTCCGGCGGGCCCGAGCCATGGGCAACGACATCGGCTACGACACCATCGTCGGTGGCGGTAGCCACGCGACCACGTTGCACTGGATCGACAACACCGGACCGATCACCCCCGGTGATCTCGTGCTCCTCGACATGGGCGCGGAGGCCACGTCGCTCTACACCGCCGACGTCACCCGCACGCTGCCGGTCAGCGGCACGTTCACCCCGTTGCAGCGAGATCTCTACTCGCTGGTGCTCCGGGCGCAGCAGGCCGGCATCGACGCCGTGGCGCCCGGTGCGGCGTTCCGCGCCCCACACCGTGCGGCGATGGACATCCTGGCTCACGGCCTCGAGGACCTCGGTCTGCTGCCTGGCACGGCCGAGGAGGCGCTGGCGCCGGACAGCCGGGTCTACGCCCGTTGGACCCTGCACGGCACCAGCCACATGCTCGGCATGGACGTCCACGACTGCGCAGCCACCGACCCGGGCATCTATCCGGGCGGCGACCTCGAGGAAGGCATGGTGCTCACTGTCGAGCCGGGCCTGTACTTCCAGGAGGACGACCTGCTGGTGCCCGAGGAGCTGCGCGGCATCGGGATCCGGATCGAGGACGACGTCGTCGTGACCTCCGACGGGGTGCGCAACCTCTCCGCAGCGCTCCCCCGCGACCCCGACGAGATCGAGGCCTGGATGGCACGCCTGCGCGAGTGAGCGCCGTCGGTTGCACGCACGGCCGCCCATTCCCCGATATGGACCACTCAATCATGTCAAAGCGCGTCAAAACCCCCGAACCGTCACGACGGCCCTGCAGCGCCTGAGAGGATTGCCGGATGTCGACCGCGGGAGTCCCGTCATGGGTGGGGGACCTCGGTCATCTCGACGGGCTGAGCGACGCGGCGCTGGTCACGGACCGCGAGGGTCTGGTGATCTTCGCGAACACCGCAGCACGCCGCCTGCACCAGCTGCCCGGCGAGGACGAGCCGCGCGTCCGGCTCGCCACGGTGCTCCTCCCGGAGGCAGAGGCAGACCTGTTCGTCGAGATCTCCCGCAGCGTCCTGGCGGGTGGTCAGTGGCGGGGGCGCCTGGACGTGCGCGAGATCGACGGGTCGGTGCGCCCGGCCGACGTCACCTGCACCCCGCTGCGCCGGCAGGAAGTCATCGAAGGCCTCGTGTGCATCGTGGACGATGCGGCGAGCAGAAGGGGGCAGGGGCGCCGGACCCGGCGCCTGGAGGACCGTCTGACCAGGCTGGCGCGCGTGGCAGCGGCGCTCGGGTCCGCGGAGGATGTGGAGACGGTCACCCAGGTGGTGGTCGCGCAGGCCGCCGATGCCGTCGGGGCGACGGTCGCCTCGCTGTCGGTGGTCGTCGACGACGACACCCTGGCGCTGGTGGGACTGAGAGGGGGGTTGAAAGGTGCCGCCCGGCGCTGGGCGACGTTCTCCATGCACGACCAGGTCCCCGCCAGCGATGCGGTCCGCTCGGGACAGCTGCTGATCATCGCCGGTGCCGACGAGATCGCCGCGCGCTACCCGAACCTCGAGAGCGCAGCGGACGGTGAGCGGACCATCGTCTGTCTGCCGCTCAACGTCCTGGGCGCGACCCTGGGCGTGGTGACGCTGTCCTTCCCCGGTCAGCGCGAGCTCGACGCCGCGGAGCTGGAGTTCTTCGGCATCCTCGCCGACTCGTGCGCCCAGGCACTGGAGCGCATCCGCGCCCGGGACGAGGCGATCTCCCAGACCTCCCGCCTCCGGTTCCTGGCCACCGCCACCGGGGAGCTCTCCCGCAGTCTCGAGTACCAGAAGACACTGGCCGTGGTGGCACACCTCGCCGTCCCCCAGATGGCCGACTGGTGCGCCATCGACATGGTCGAGGACGACCGACTGCACCGTCTTGCCGTCGAGCACGTGGACCCGGCCAAGGTCCAGCTGGCGATCGACCTACACCACCGCTACCCACCGCGTCGTGACGTTGCAGGGGGGCCGTGGGAGGTCATCGAGACCGGACGCAGCAGCCTGCTCGACGTCTCCGACGAGCTCCTGTCCGCGGCAGCCGTCGACGAGGAGCACCTGCAGCTGCTGCGGGATCTCCAGCTGCGCAGCGTGGCCCTCGTGCCGCTGGTGGTGCGCGGTCAGGTCCTCGGCGTGATCACCTGGGTCGCCGCCGAGTCCCGACGCCGGTTCACCCAGGCCGACCTCGCCTTCCTGGAGGACCTCGCCAAGCGGTGCGCGATCGCGATCGACAACTCGCAGCTGTACAGCCAGACGATGGAGATCGCCGTACGCCTCCAGGACGCGGTGCTCCCCGACCTCACCGCGATCGTCCCCGGCTGGTCCCTGGCGAACTACTACAGCCCGTCCGGGCGGACGGAGGTCGGTGGCGACTTCTTCGACGCGGTCGAGCTGCCCGACGGCCGTCTGGCGATGTTCGTGGGCGACGTGATGGGCCGAGGGGTGCAGGCCGCGGCCGCCATGGCGCAGATGCGCGCTTCGATCCGGGCCTTCATCGCGGTCGACCCCGAACCCGAGGCGGTGCTGCACAAGCTCGATCTGCTCTTCACCACCTACGGGATGACCCAGCTGGTCACGCTCGTCTACCTCGTCGCCGACCCGGCGCGCGACGAGGTCCGCCTGGTCAACGCGGGTCACCCGCCTCCGGTGCTGCTGCATCCCGACGGCACCGTCGAGCAGCTGCCCCTCGCCGACGGCGCACCGGTGGGCATCTCCACGGAAGCCCGGAAAGCGATGCGGATCGACTTCCGGGGAGGCGACACCGTGATCGCCTTCACCGACGGGCTGATCGAGCGCCGCGACGAGGACATCGACGTCGGCCAGAAGCGACTCCTCGACAACGCGGCGTTGCTGGGTGAGCGCGACCCGGCCCAGGCGCTCCCGGAGCTCGTCGACAGGGTGCGCGACCACACCCGCGAGGACGACGTCGCCGTCCTGGTCGCACGCCGCGCCGGCCGTTGATCACTGAGATCCGTCGCGGCGCACCGGGATGGCGCGCAACGCACCCCCATCGGCGAGCACCATCACCTCGTCCGCGGTGGTCTTCTCCAGAGCCTCCACCACCTCCTCGACCGACCAGGCCCGCATGCCGCCGTCGATCGTGGACCATGCCTGCACCCGACCATGGGTCCGCAGCGCGACCTCCTGGGCGATCCTCGGGTCGGCCGGACCGACCAGGAGCACGAACCGGGGGCCACGTGAACCGTCGCCACCCGCGATGCGTCCCCGGTCGCTCCGGTAGACCGCCCAGTGGTACGCCGACACCGCAGCCGTCGCGATGAGCACGCCGATCGCGAACCGCATCCGGCGCAGGGTCTCGGTGCCGATGGTGCCCTCGACCACGGCCTGGAAGAGGAAGTACACGCCGACGATGAGAGCGATGACGGTCGCCACGCCCCCCACGCCGAAGAGGACGAACAGATAGATCTTCCGGCTCGGCGAGTCGAGCTCCGCCTCGGGGGCAGCGAGAGCAGCGGCCTGGACGCGGCTCCAGTGCAGCCACCAGACCGGTCCCCCGACGGCCACCAGGGTGGCGGCAGCGAGCAGGTTGTTGACCGCAGTGCCGCCGGCGAAGGCGGTCCCGGTCGCCACCTCGATCAGCCCGGCCATGACCATGACCAGACCCGTCGCGGCGGCGGACAGGCCCAGCGCCGCCATCAGCAGCTCGTAGCTGCGGCGTACCTCGGTGCGCGGCCCGGCATCGGCCTGCGTCAGCAACGTCTGGTGGTGCCACCACACCAGGGCGCCGACCACGGCCGCCGCGGCCGCCGTGGGTGCGTTGTCGAAGTGGACGACCGCCTCGCTGGCACGAGGGTTGCCGATCAGCCACACCAGCACGGAGTGGAGCAGTGTGCTGGTGGCAACCAGAGCCGTGACCAGCCCGCCCCCGACGCCGGCCAGCAGCACGTAGGTGAACCAGAGCGGCCCACGCTCCCGTTTGGACTCGTTCCGCACCCAGTAGACCAGCCAGACCGGGGCGCCCACGAGCAGGAGGACGAGGCCTTGCCTCAGCGGATCGCCCGAGCTGGCCAGCAGCGCACCGCCGTCCAGCCCCAGGAGGGCGCGCAAGGCACCCGACAGCAGCCCGGCGAGGCCGACCGCGACCGTCACCAGTCCGACCAGGGAACCGGTGAGGTGGTGGACGCGAGTGTGCTCTGGCGGTGCGAGGAACGACTCCAGGCGCCAGTGCGCTGCCCACACGCCTCCCCACACCAGGATCTGCGCAAGGGAGCCACCGGCGTACTCCTCCAGCCCGACCACCCACCTCAACACCTCGGTCAGACCGGTCATGGCGACGACGAGTGCTGTCAGCGACGCGGCCACGCAGTAGAACGCCCAACCGAGCGAGGCACCCTCGGTGGGAAGCTCCCGGAAGGTTCTCCGCGACCACACCACCACACCGGCCAGCAACGGACCGCCCACGACGGTGAACGAGAGCTCCAGAGCCAGACCGGTGGCGTCACGCACCAACAGGTCGTCGTTGCGCAGCAGCCGACCGAGGAGACCGCTGACACCGCTCGCCACGACGAGCACCAGACCGTAGAGCAGGAGGTACTGGAAGGTCCGGCGTACGACGTGACCGTCACTCGGCATGCTCCCCTCCCGGGAGCTCACCTTGCGCACGACGAGCACGACGGCCAGCACCAGGAGCAGCGGGAGGAGAAGACTCACCATGTCACGGCCCCCGACTGCCGCAGTCGAACATCGGCCAGGGCGAGCCGGTGAGGCGCCAGTCCTCCCCGGTCCTGCTCAGCCGCAGCGTGTGCTTCTCGAAGCGCTCCGATCCGGCGAACAGACCACCCCACGACCAGGCCACGTCGACCTGCACCCGGGCGACGTCGGCCTCGACCTCGGTCTTGCGGAGAACGACGCGGACCTCGTCCGAGAGGTAGGCCTGCTCCTCGACGGCGGTCGCGTCACAGGGGCTGTCCTCGGCGAGGTACTCGGCGGCCGCCTCGGGGTCACCGTCGACCAGTGCGGCCACGTAGGCCTGCACCACACCTTGCGGCGTGGTGCGGTCGTACTCGGTGACCTTGCTCGTCGCGGACACCACGCCACCGACGACTGCCACGACCGCGATCAGCCCCAGTGCGATCGCCAGCACCAGGTTCGCCCGGGTGATCATGGCAAGACCGACCGTGCGGTCTGCAGACGTTCGCTGATGAGCTGTGCAGGCATCTCGCACCTCCGCTGACGGGCCGGTGCTGCCATCCTCCGGCGGTGCAGCCGTAGCAGGTCAGGGCCGAACGACCCGACTCCGGTGACCTTCGCCCGACTGCGAGCGGTCAGCCGCCCAGGCAGGCGGCCGGCTCGTCGCCCGCGAGAATGCCCTGCGCCAGCTCGGCGCCTGTCATCGACTCGACCCGGGACGCCACTGTCCAGCTCCGGGCCGCGCGGCTCGAGCCCGAACCGCGGTGGCGGTCGGTGCTGGGCCGGGCAGTCAACGACGGCACGCTCCACTAGGCTGTGGCGCGGGTCAGAGACTCGCGCCGAACCACAACGGAGCCATCCCGAGGGTTCTCCCGATGCGAGCACCTGTCCCCCCGCCCCCGTAGCTCAGCTGGATAGAGCAAGAGCCTTCTAATCTCTAGGTCGCAGGTTCGAATCCTGCCGGGGGCGCTGTGCGAGGTCCGCCTGACCACGTGGGTGGGGCTCGGTTGATCTCGCCTCGACCAGATGGTGCTCGAACGCGTAGGCGGCTGCCGCCGTCCGGGACGTCACGTGCGTCTTGGTGAAGATGTTGCTGAGGTGGCGAGCCACCGTCTTCTCGCTGAGCACCAGCTCCGCGGCGATCTGGGCGTTGGTGCGCCCTGCGGCCACCAGTCTGAGCACCTCCAGCTCGCGCGGGGTGAGGCCGCCGGGCAGCTCGCGGCTCAGCAGCGCCTCGACCTCGCGCAGAGCGCTGCTCGCCCCTAGCTGGGCCAAGGTCCGCGCGGCCACCGAGAGCTCGGAGGTCGCGGCGCTCTCGTCGCCCAATGCCCGGAAGGCCAAACCGATCTGTACCCGGGTGCGAGCGGCCTCGTGCCTCCCTCCGAGGTCCTGCCACGCCTTCCAAGCCGTTCGCAGGTGTGTCAGCGCTTCCGCGTGTGCGCTGCTTGACAGGGCCACCGTCCCGCGGGCGTACGCCGCTGCCGCCGACAGCGCGGAGCACCCGAAACCCTCAGCGAGAAGGGTCAGCTCCTCGCAAGCCAGGTCGGCCGCCTCGAGCTCGCCCGCTGCGTTCAGCACCTCGACGGCGGCCGGGAGCAGCTGGGAGCGCCGCACCGGATCGTGGGTCTCTGCGAGCACGCGGCGGACCGTGGTCAAGGCCGCATCCGTGCTGCCTTCCGCCAGCCACAGCAGCCCGAGGCCGGGGTGGGGCTCGCGTCCGAGCGCGGCCGCGGCGTCGTAGTCCGCGCGCGCGGCGGCATGCTGGCCGAGTAGGCGATGCACCTCCGCTCTCTCGTACAGGGCCTGGCCGGCCGCATGCTCCGCACCGGCCAGGGCGTACCGCTCCAGCGCCTGACCCAGCTCCTCGACGGCTGAGGCAAGGGCCCCCTCGATCCGCATGATCTGGGCGCGGTGCAGCGCGCACTGGCCGGTGAAGGTCACCAGGTCGGGCTGCTCGTCGCACCATCGGGTCAGGGCGCTCGTCCACTCGCACATCCGGCGGTGGTCGCCTATCTCCTGGCAGGCCTCGACCATCGAGCAGTAGGTCATCCCCGCGAGGATCGGGCTGACCTCTCCCGCCGTCACCGCCACCATCGACTCGTCGAGAAGCGCGAGCCCAGCGGGCACTTGACCCGCGTGCATGAGCAGCCGCCCCTGCGTCGAGAGCCCTTGCGCGAGCAGATCCGCGTCCTGGTGCCGCTCCCCCGTCGCGGTGACCGCCTGCGCCAGCTCGGCCACGGTTGCGAAGTCGCCGGCGCCCAGGTGTCGATACATCGCGAGCAGCTGGACGTAGCCGCGCTCGACCGCGTCGTCCGGCTCGGACCGAAGCATCCGTTCGGCCCGCGCCGCCCAGCCGGCCGCCACGGCGCGCTGACCCGTCATCTCGAGCACCAGCACCAGCCAGAAGATGTCCCGCACAGCGGCACGGACCAGGTCGCGCTGGACGTGGCCGCGAAACGCCTGCTGCAGAGCGCGGACGCTGGTGTCGACGTCCCCCACGAGGTACGCCGCTGTGGCCAGCGCGCTGAGATCCTCAGGTTGGAGCTGGTCGACGTCCGAGCGGCCGAGACGGGCACGAGCGGCACCCCAGTCGCGCCGCTCGAAGGCCTCGCGGCCCTGGCGCAGATCGTCGACGATGCCCATGGCGACCTCCCCTCTGCAGGCTACGCCCGACCCCGGCGCCACCGGGCTCAGCTCCCGACGTGACGGCTCCCGCCGGCCGCCACCGGAGCCTCGGTCCGCCGGTGCTCGCCCGCCCGACGCGTGAGGTACCGGTCGAGGTGCCGGGCGACGTACGCCGCGTCCCGACCCGTGCCGGCGATGAGCATCGAGGCGGCGGCGTACTGGAAGCCGAGCCCGCAGAAGTAGAGGCCGGGGGCATCCTGGGCCACGCCCCGGTCCTCCCGGGGCCATCCGGTGTCAGCACAGACCGGGAGGTCGATCCAGCCGAACGTCTGCTCGAAGCCTGTGCACCAGATGACGTTGCCGACCTCCACGACCCGGCCGTCCGCCAGGACCGGAAGGCCGTCGGTGACGGCGACGACCCTGTCGGGGAGCCGTTCCACGCCCCGTGCGGCCAGGTCCCGTGCCTTCACCCGCAGGGCCGGGCCGCCGTGGAAGCGGAAGTCGTGCATCGCCTTGCGTCCCATCGGCGTGCGCCGCGTCAACACGTGCCGGAAGGCGAAGAGCACGACCGGGAAACCCACCCGGAAGGTGGGCGATGCCAGGTTCAGCGGGATCTGCCCGGTGTCGCGCCCACAGAGCACGGTGGGATGTGACGCCGCCACCTCGTAGGCGATGTCGGCGCCCGAGTGCGAGGCCCCGACGACGAGCACCGGCCCGTCCCGCAGCTGTTCCGGCCGCCTGTACTCGCTGGAGTGGAGCTGGTTGATCATCACGTCCAGCTCGTCGGCGAAGTCAGGAACGTGGGGGGTGCGCCCGAAGGTCCCCGTGGCCACGATGACGCAGTCGGCGGTGATCGTGTCGGATCCGCATCGCGCCACGTAGCCGCCCCCTTCTCCTGCGGACACCTGGTCGACCCGCGTGCCCATCCGCAGCGGAAGCGCGAAGTGCTCGGCGTAGTCGGCGAGGTAGTCGGCGACCTCGTCCTTACCAGGGAACGACCACGGTGGGGCGGGGAAGCGAAGGCCGGGCAGCCCGTCGTACTTCGCGGGGCTGTAGAGCTTCAGCGTGTCCCACTGCGCCCGCCAGCCGTCCCCCACGCGCAGGTTGGCGTCCAGGATCAGAAACTGTCGCCTGCGCTGCTGCAGCTCGCGTCCGGCCGCGAGGCCGGCCTGGCCGGCACCGATGATCAGCGTCTCGATGTGGGTGGTGGTCATGACGTCCTCCTCCAGAGGGTGGAGTCACGACGCTATGGAGCGGACTCGGAAGGGCGCATCGGGAGACCTGCCCATCTGCCACCGACCGGCATGGGTGGTTCTCCCTGGTCCCGCGGCTAGGGACGACCGGTGTACTTCTCCAGCTCCGAAGCCATCAGCGTCATCAGCTGCGTCAGGCCCTTGAACGGCCGCACCATCACGGTGAACTCGACCAGGCGCCCGTCACTCCCCCAGCGCAGCATGTCGACGCCGTGCACGGTGATCCCGTCGAGGTCCGCAGTGAACTCGAGCACCGCCGAGCCCTCGTCCCACCACTCATGCACATAGCTCAGCGTGGGGCCGAGCACCGCCATCGCTGCCGTGAGGTACGCCGCCGTCAGCGGCTTGCCCTCCTGCGGGGAGTGCACCGCCGGCGAGCGGAACACGCACTCCTCGGCGAGCAGGGCGTCGAGCAGGGCTGGTTCGCGACGCTCCACCACGTCGTGCCAGCGGGTCAGGGTCTCGGGGCGTGCACTCATCCGCCGACCCTAGGTCCCGGCCGACGTCTCCCCGAGTGATCCCGTTCACGACGCGAGCGTGTCGTGGCCAGGACACCGGGCCACGCTGTCGTAGAAAAGGGTGTGGCCCTGGGAGGTATGAGCTTCCAGGGCCTTACGCATGCCCTGGGTCAGGGCTGCACGGCATCGATCTCGGCGAGGATGCGGCGCTTGACGTCGTCGGGGGCGTAGGACACCCGGACCGCCGTGCGAGCCAGGTCTGCGACACCGGCCTCATCGAGGTCGAGCAGGTCGGCGGCGATCTCGTACTCCCGGTTCAGGGTGGTTCCGAACATCGGCGGGTCGTCGCTGTTGATCGTGACCACCACGCCTGCGTCGCGGAAGGCGCGCAGCGGGTGCTCCGCGAGGGTGGCCACTGCCCGGGTCGCGATGTTGGACGAGGGGCACACCTCGAGCGGGATCCTCGCCTCGGCGAGGTGCGCCAGCAGCTCGGGGTCCTGTACAGCGGTGGTGCCGTGACCGATGCGCTCCGCGCCGAGGTGGCGCAGGGCGTCCCAGACCGTCTCCGGCCCGGTCGTCTCCCCCGCGTGCGGGAGGCTGCGCAGGCCCGCGGCGCGGGCGGCGTCGAAGTGCGGCTTGAACTGCGGGCGGGGTACGCCGATCTCGGGGCCACCGAGACCGAACCCGATCAGCCCGTCAGGTGCGTGGTTGAGGGCGTAGTCCAAGGTGTCGTCGGCCGCGGGGATCCCGCTCTCGCCGGGGATGTCGTAGACCCAGCGGAGCACGAGACCGAAGTCCCGCTCCGCTGCGAGCCGCGCGTCCTCGATCGCCTCGGTGTAGCCCTGGATCGACACGCCCGCGGCCACCGAGGTGAACGGCGTGCAGGTGAGCTCGGCATACCGCACCTGCTGGCCCTCGGCCATCTCGCGGGCGACCTCGTAGGTCAGCAGTCGGACGTCCTCCGGCGTGCGGATCAGGTCGACGACCGCGAGGTAGACGTCGATGAAGTGCGCGAAGTCGCGGAAGGCGAAGAACTCCGCGAGCTTGTCGGGGTCGCTGGGCACCGTCCCGGGGTGTCGCTCTGCGAGCTCGGAGACGATCCGTGGGGAGGCGGAGCCGACGTGGTGCACGTGCAGCTCGGCCTTGGGCAGACGGGAGATGAAACCGGCGAGCGATGACATGGCGTCCAGCATGGCAGGCCCCCTCCGCCGCGCTCCGCTGGGTCAGCGGGTGAAGACCCAGCCGATCACGGCGGGTGACAGGCCGAGCAACAGCCACGGTGTGACCAGGGACTTGTGATGGATCACCCGCATCCCGGCGAGACCGAGCACGCCCACGATCCCCGCGAGGCCGAGAAGGATCGGACGGGCGCCTGCCTGGACGGAGGCCACGCTGAGCAGCGCGATGCCGCCCGCGAAGATGAAGCTGACCGTCACCAGCAGTGCCGACATCACCCAGCGCTGGACGCGTTCGACCTCCATCAGCCCGTCGCGATGATCTTCTCGAGGGTCTTGACCATGTCCGCGATCGACGACCCCGAAAGCACCTCGCCGTTGACGACTACGGTGGGGGTGCCCTTCACACCAGCCTCTTTCGCGGTGGCACCGGCAGCATCCACGAACGTGGGGTCGGGTGCGCCCAGCGCGTCGAGCACCTGTTGGTCCTTGACCCCGGCCTCGGCCGCCCACTCGGCGAACCGTTCGACACCAGGCTTGTCGGCGGCGGCCTCGTAGGGCTGGTTGTCGTAGAGCAGGTCGTGGAAGGCCAGGGCCTCAGCCGGGGTGCCCTTCTGCAAGACCGCACCCCAGGCCGTCAACGCGGCCGCGGAGTACGGATCGGGCAAAAGCTGGAACGGACGGTACTCGACGAGAACCTTCCCTTCAGCCACGCCCGTGCGCAGCAAGCCGCGGGAGGCGGACTCGAACTCGCGGCAGTAAGGGCACAGGAAGTCCTCGTAGACGACCACCTTGACCCCCGCGTCAGGGTTGTCGCCGACCACGAGCGTCTGGCCGCTGGCCCTGGCCTTCAGGGGCGCCCCGGACTTCTCGGTGGTGCCGGACCTCCCACCGGTCAGGAGGAACCCGCCTGCCACGAGACCGCCCAGCACGAGCACGATCACCGCGACGATCGAGATCCTGCGCTTGCGTTCCCGGTCGGACTGCTTCTTCCGGATGGCTGCTGCCCGGGCAGCCCGATTGAGCTCACGATCCTTCTTCGACATCACGGTCCTCCGTCGACGGTTGCGGGAACAGGACGTTGTCCAGCGCCAGCGGCGTTCGCCGTAGCCAGACCAGAAACACCGAGGCCAGCATCAGGCCAGAGTCGCGGGCCATCTCCCAGGGGTACTTGTCGAAGGCATCAGGGTCTGGCCCGCCGTCGCCGAAACATCCGCAGTTGATCGCGATGCCACGCGACCAGACCGAGGCGATACCGAGCATGAACGCAACCTGCATCAGGGCTGACAGGAGCCCGACACCACGCGTGAGGAGCCCGAGCACCAGGCACGCCCCGACCACGACCTCGAGCGTGGGTAGCACGCGCCCGACACCGTCGGCGAGCCCCAGCGGGAGCAGCTGATAGGCACGCACGGCCGTGACGCTGCTCTCGGGGTCCGGCAGCTTCAGCACGCCCGCCCAGATCCAGACACCACCGACGAGCAGTCGCGCCAGGAGTCCGGCCCACGGCAACGTGCGCGCGGCGACGGGCCACCGCTCCGTCGCGAGGCTCACGAACCAGCCCCCTCGCCGAGCACGAGCCGCTGGACCTGGTCGGCCAGGTCTGTCGGGTTCCTGGCCGACAGCGGCTCCGCGCTGTCGACGAACACCACGGGCGTGGCGGCCACCCCGACCCCGGCAGCGCGCGCTGCCTGCCGGGCGCTGTCCAGGAACGCGTGGTACGGCGCGGAGATGGTGTCGAGCACCGCCTCGTCGCGGACCCCAGCCATACGCGCCAGGGCGATCAGGTCGTGAGGCGCCGGCTGACCCGCGGCCGGCTGGTGGTCGAAGATCAGGTCGCGCAGGGCGGACGCCTGACGGGCCGTGCCCTCGCTGACCACGCCGCCCCAGGTCGACAAGGCGTCCGTGGAGTATCCCTCGCCGAGCAACGGCACCACGTGGTACTCCACCTGCACCTGGCCGTGAGCAGCCGCGATCTGCAGGAAGTCCCGGGAGGCCATCTCGAACTCCCGGCTCCGCGGGCTCGCGAAGTCCTCGTAGACGACCACCTTCGCCGGGGCGTCGTCGCGGCCCACGATGAGGGCCTCGCCGGCTGTGCGCACCGGCGCGACCGGGCGCTCGGCCGGACCGGTCGACGCGCCGTTCGAGAAGATGACCAGCGCGGCGATCACCACAGAGACGGCGCCAAGCACACCGAGCGCGATCAACAGGCGGGTGCTGCTGTCCGAACGTCCCACGCCGTCCGTCGAGGACGAATCAGCAGGGGCTATGGGCATGCGCACAGCCTAGGAGCCAGATGGTCAGCGATCGCCACCGCATGCGACGCCGTGGGTCCGGGTAGGGTCTCGTCTCGTGAATGACCGACTCGTCTGGATCGACTGTGAGATGACCGGCCTCGACCTCGAGGCAGACGCACTGATCGAGGTGGCGGCCCTGGTCACCGACTTCGATCTCAACGTCCTCGGCGACGGTGTCGATCTGGTGATCAAGCCACCGGTCGAAGCCATGGACCAGATGGTCGAGTTCGTGCGCAACATGCACGTCACCTCGCGGCTGATCGAGGAGCTGGACGACGGCCTCACCCTCGAGGACGCGGAGGCACAGGTGCTGGCCTACGTCCGCGAGCACTGCCCGGACGGAAGCCGCCCACCGCTGGCCGGCAACACGGTGGCGACCGACCGCGCATTCCTCGCCCGGGACATGCCCCTGCTCGAGCAGTTCCTGCACTACCGGATCGTGGACGTCTCCTCGATCAAGGAGCTCTCCCGCCGTTGGTTCCCACGCGCCTACTACGCCGCGCCGGCCAAGGGCGGCAACCACCGCGCCCTCGCCGACATCCGCGAGAGCATCGAGGAGCTGCGCTACTACCGGGACGCGGTCTTCGTGCCCTCCCCCGGTCCGGACTCGGCTTCGGCCAAGGTGATCGCGGCCCGGCACCAGGGCTCGTTGACCGGTGACCGCCCGGTGTCGGACCAGGCCTGAACAACCGCTACACTCTTGCCTCGCAACAGCGATGGTGGGTATAGCTCAGCTGGTAGAGCGCCGCCTTGTGGTGGCGGATGTCGCGGGTTCAAGTCCCGTTACTCACCCCAAGCGAGAACCGCAGATCCGGATCCCGGGTCTGCGGTTCTTTGCATTGCACCTTCGCGCACGCGCGAACGCCTGTACCCGACGCCTCCCGGCCGCGAACCTTTCGGCTCATGGCCTGTCGCGTCCACCCGACGCCCCCGGCCTCGGGTGCCGGCAGATCGCCGTCGCCGCACGAGGGAGGAAACTCATGTTGCATCTTCGCATCGCGCGGGCAGCCGTCGCGGCCGCCAGCGTCCTGGCCGCCGCCGTGGCCACCGTCCCCGCCGGGGCATCGTCGAGCACGGACGGTTCGGACCGTCCCCCGGTTCCGTCGTTCCAGGAGTACGAGGCCGCGACCTTCCGCGACGCCGACCGGCAGTACATCGTCAACGGCGACGAGGCGATGAAGACTCGCCACGACCTGCGCGAGTACTACGACCAGATGGTCGGCACCCAGGACGGTGAGACCCAGAACAATGGTCTCGTCATCAACCGCGTGTACGGCGTCGACGACAAGTGGAGCGCCTCGCAGGCCCTGAACCTGACCTACTGCGTGAGCAACAGCTTCGGTTCGCAGCAGACCAACGTGATCAACGCGATGGCTCAGGGCACGGCCCTGTGGGAGACGGCTTCGTCGAAGGTGAACTTCACCTACGTGCCCTCGGCCAACTCGAACTGCCGCACGAGCAACAACTCGGTGGTGTTCTCCGTGGAGCCGACGAGCACGACGCAGTACATCGCGCGGGCGTTCTTCCCCAGCACCTCCAAGTCGCAGCGCAACATCCTCGTCAACGCGAGCTCGCTGATGAACTCCGGCTCCTGGACCCCCGGCAACATCCTCGGCCACGAGCTCGGGCACACCCTCGGCTTCCGCCACGAGCACACCCGTCCCGAGGCCGGCACCTGCTTCGAGGACAACAACTGGCGCGCGCTGACGCCCTACGACTCGGCCTCGATCATGCACTACCCCCAGTGCAACGGGACCTCGAGCGACCTGAGCTTCACCAGCCAGGACGGCAACGGGGTGCGTTCCGCCTACGGCAGCTGATCGATTCGGGTAGCCCCGCAAACCAGGGGGCATCGGGCCCCTGACCTGCAGCAATGCAGCTCAGGGGCCCGACCGCTTCCAACTGGCGCTAGCGTGAGCCTCGTGGTTCCCGAGGCGAACGAGAACGCGGGGACGGTCACCGAGCTGCTGGAACGACTCGCAGCCCGCAGCCCGACGCCCGCCGGTGGGTCCGTCGCGGCCATGTGCACGGCTCAGGCCGCGGCACTCGTGGCCATGGTGGCGCGCTACTGCGGGGCCGAGCCTCTGGTCGAGCGCGCCGAGCACCTGATCTCGCAGGCCCAGCAGCTCTCGGACGACGACGAGCAGGCATTCGGCGCTGTCGCCTCCGCCTGGGCACTCCCCCGTGGCACGCCGAAAGACGACCAGTCACGGCGGACCGCCATCGACGCGGCGCTGCTCGGTGCAGCCGAGCCGCAGGCCCGCGTGGTGGAGACAGCGATCGAGGTGCTGGTGCTGATCGACGCACTGCGACCGGCTGCTCGTCCCGGACTGCGCGCAGACCTGGTCGCTGCCAGCGAGGTCGCGCGGGCAGGCTCGGCCATCGCCCGGATGAACGTGGAGTCCAACCTCAGCACCCTGCCAGACTCAGACGAGCGGTCCGGGCTGCTCAGACGCATGGGCGTCGCCAGCCGGAGGTCCCCCTGAAATGTTGACCGACATCGAGATCGCCAACGCTGCCGAGCTGCAGCCGATCATGCAGCTGGCACGAGAGCAGCTGGGGATCGAACCCGAGCACCTCGTCCCCTACGGCCACCACAAGGCAAAGGTCGACCTCGGCTACCTGCAGTCACTCGACCGACCGGCCCGAGGGCAAGCTGATCCTGATGACGGCGCTGTCACCGACGCCGGCGGGTGAGGGCAAGACCACGACCACGGTCGGGCTGACCGACGCGCTGCACGGGCTGGGGCTCACCGCGATGGCCTGCCTGCGCGAGCCGTCGATGGGTCCGGTGTTCGGCATGAAGGGAGGCGCTGCTGGCGGTGGCTATGCCCAGGTGGTGCCGATGGCCGAGATCAACATGCACTTCACCGGCGACTTCGCCGCGATCGCGGCCGCCAACAACCTGCTGGCTGCCCTGATCGACAACCACGTCCACCACGGCAACGCGCTCAACCTCGACGTCCGCTCGGTGGACTGGAAGCGGGTGCTCGACCTCAACGACCGGGCGCTTCGTGATGTCGTCGTCGGGCTCGGCGGCCCCGCGAACGGCTATCCGCGCGAGGACGGGTTCGACATCGTGGTCGCCTCCGAGCTGATGGCGATCTTCTGCCTCACCGAGTCCTGGGCAGACCTCAAGCGACGGATCGGCGACATCGTCGTCGGCTACACCCGGGACAAGCGTGCCGGTCACGGCCCGGGAGCTCCAGGCTGACGGCGCGATGGCGGTGGTGCTCCGCGACGCGTTGGCGCCCAACCTGGTGCAGACCATGGAGCACGCACCGGCGTTCGTCCACGGTGGCCCCTTCGCCAACATCGCACACGGCTGCAGCTCGGTGATCGCCACCCGGGCGGCGCTGAGGCTGGCCGACTACGTGGTCACCGAGGCTGGTTTCGGTGCCGATCTCGGCGCTGAGAAGTTCGTCGACATCAAGTGCCGCAAGTCCGGCCTGCGACCCGACGCCGCGGTCGTCGTGGCCACCGTGCGGTCGCTGAAGTTCCACGGCGGGGTCGACCTGCCGGATCTCGGGCGGGAGGATCTCGGCGCCGTCGAGCGCGGCATGGAGAACCTGGCCCGGCACCTGCGCAACGTCCGCGAGGTCTACGGCATCCCGTGCGTGGTCGCGTTGAACCGGTTCCCCGCCGACACCGCCGCCGAGGTCGCCCGCGCGTGCGAGCTGGTCGAGGCGCTCGGAGTCCGGGCCTACGCGGCCACCCACTTCGCCGACGGCGGCACCGGGGCGGCCGACCTGGCCAAGGGGGTGCTGGCGCTGATCGAGGAGTCAGACCCGTCGACGTTCGCCTTCACCTACCCCGACGACGTCTCGCTGCGGGAGAAGGCGGAGATCCTCGCGCACCGGCTCTACGGCGCATCCAGCGTGACCTGGGGGGCGAAGGCCAAGCGACGGCTCGACCGGCTGGAGGCCGACGGGTACGGCGGCCTCCCGGTCTGCGTGGCCAAGACGCAGTACTCCTTCTCGACCGACCCCACGCTGCGGGGCGCGCCCACGGGCCACGAGCTGCACGTGCGTGAGGTCCGGCTCTCGGCCGGCGCCGGCTTCGTCGTGCTCGTGTGCGGCGACGTGATGACGATGCCGGGGCTGCCCTCGACCCCGGCCGCGTCCCGGATCGACCTGCTGGACGACGGGACGATCGTCGGCCTGTCCTGACGCGCGGCGCTCAGTCCTCGCTGCTGACCACGCGTCGTCGGAGCACCGTGGACGCTCGGGATGGTGCCGAGCCGGCCCTTCTGGAAGTCCTCGAAGGCCGTCATCACCTCGGCCTTGGTGTTCATCACGAACGGACCGGCCCAGGCCACCGGCTCGCGGATCGGCTGGCCGCCCAGCACGATCACGTCCATGGCCGGCGTGCGGCTCTCCTGGCTGCCGGATGCCTGCACCGTCACGAAGTCCCCCGCCGCAAGGACGGCGAGATTGCCCGTCTGCACGGCGACCCTCTCGTCACCGACCGTGCCTCGGCCGGAGAGGACGTAGACGAGCGCGTTGTAGCCCGCGTTCCACGGGAGGTCGAGGCGTGCGCCCGCCTCGACCGTGGCGTGCACCATCGTCATCGGCGTGTAGGTCGACCCTGGCCCCTTGGTCGCGCCGACCTCACCGGCGATCACGCGCACGAGCGCGCCGGCGTCCGCCGAGGTGGCCAGCCCGACCTGGCCGCTGCGGATGTCCTGGTAGGCCGGCGGGTTCCACTTGGCGTCCCGTGGGAGGTTCACCCACAGCTGGACGCCGTGGAAGAGCCCGCCGCTCTGCACCAGCCACTCGGGCGGAGTCTCGATGTGCAGCAGGCCGGAGCCGGCGGTCATCCACTGGGTGTCGCCGTTGGTGATCGTGCCGCCGCCACCGTGACTGTCGTGGTGGTCGAAGACGCCGTCGATGATGTAGGTGACGGTCTCGAACCCGCGGTGCGGGTGCCACGGGGTTCCCTTGGGCTCGCCCGGCGCGTAGTCGACCTCACCCATCTGGTCCATGTGCACGAACGGGTCGAGGTCACGCAGGTCGACGCCGGCGAAGGCCCGTCGGACCGGGAAGCCCTCTCCCTCGTGGCCCTGCGGCGCCGAGATGAGCTGCTTGACCGATCGCACGGTGTCGCCCAGCCCAGGTGCGCTGAGGCGGTTCAGGACAGTCAGGTCGTCCACGGTCACTGCGGGCATCGTGCACCTCCGGTTTGTGTCAGTGTCCCTGGTCAACACTAGTTGAATCTTCAATGTTCCCGCCAGTCCCTTTTCCACAGACCGGGGAGCGACGCAGCCCTAGTCTCAGGAGATGAGTCCTCCCGAGGCCGGCAGAGCGCGAGCCTCCGTCGACCGCGTGCTCGACGAGGTGCAGGCAGACCTCGACCGGGTGCGGGTGGAGGACCTGGCGGCTGAGGTCGCGGCCGGCGCCTGGGTGATCGACATCCGCCCGGTCGGGCAACGCGAGCGGGACGGTGAGCTTCCAGGTGCCACGCAGGTGGACCGCAACGTGCTGGAATGGCGCCTCGACCCCACCAGCAGGTTCCGCCTGCCCGAGGCAACCGACCCCGACCGTCGCATCATCATCGTCTGCAACCAGGGCTACAGCTCGTCGTTCGCCGCAGAGTCGCTGCGGCGCATCGGCCTGCATCGCGCCACCGACCTGATCGGCGGCTTCCAGGCACTGATCTCGAAGGAGAGACCACACCAGTGAACTCAACCCCCTCCAGGTCGAGCTACGACGTCGTCATCGTCGGCGGTGGCCACAACGGCCTGACCGCAGCGGCCTACCTGTCCGGCGCCGGACTCTCGGTGCTGCTGCTCGAGCGCCTCGACCACACCGGCGGCGCGGCGGTCAGCACCGAGGCGTTCCCCGGACTGGGCGCACGGCTTTCGCGCTACTCCTACCTCGTCTCGATGCTGCCCGAGCAGATCGTCCGCGACCTCGACCTTCCTCTCGAGCTCCGGTCACGGCAGACGGCGTCGTACTCCCCCACCGTGCGGGACGGGCGGCACGTCGGCCTCTACGTGGAGCGCGACGAGGGCGAGAAGACCCGTGCCTCCTTCCGTGCCCTGACCGGCTCCGACGAGGAGTACGACGCGTGGCGGGCGTTCTACGCCGAGGTCGGCGAGCTGGCACACGTGGTCGCCCCCACGCTGATGTCGCCACTGCCCAAGACACGCGCGCTGCGCGAGCAGGTCGACCCGGCCGTCTGGGACGCGATCGTCACGCGGCCTCTCGGGGAGGTCGTGGAGAAGCGCTTCTCCGACGACCTGGTGCGTGGGGTCGTTGCCACCGACGCACTGATCGGCACCTTCGCCGGGTTGCACGACGAGTCCCTGGTCCAGAACCGCTGCTTCCTCTACCACCTGATCGGCAACGGCACCGGGGAGTGGAAGGTGCCCGTGGGTGGCATGGGCGCGGTCACGACCGCCATGGCGCACAGCGCCGGGAGCCGGGGCGCCGAGATCCTCACCGGCGCCGGGGTCAGCTCGATCCGCGGAGAGGCGGACGGCGCCGAGGTCACCTGGAGCGCGGACGGTCGCGAGCACAGCGTGCGTGCGCGGCACGTGCTGTCGAACGTGGCCCCGTGGGTGCTCCGCATCCTGCTCGGCGACAACCAGGCTCGCGACCTCAAGCCGGAGGGTGCCCAGCTGAAGATCAACTTCCTGCTCTCCCGCCTGCCCCGGCTCAAGAGCGGGCACGACCCCCGAGAGGCGTTCGCGGGCACCCTGCACATCGCCGAGGAGTACACCTCGCTGGAACGTGCGTACGCCGAGGCGGCCGCGGGCCAGATCCCGGCTGCGCCACCCGGGGAGTTCTACTGCCACTCGCTGACCGACGACTCGATCCTCGGTGACCTCGCGCCCCAGGGGGTGCACACCCTCACCTACTTCGGGCTGCACATGCCGGTGCGGTTGTTCGAGGACGACCGGGCAGCGCAGCGCGAAGAGGCCGTCCGCCGCGCGATCGCCGCGGTCGACGTGCACCTCGAGGAACCTCTGATGGACTGTGTTCTCACCCGGCCCGACGGCAGGCCGTGCATCGAGGCGAAGGTGCCGCAGGACGTCGAGGACGACCTGGCGATGCCCGGTGGACACATCTTCCACGGCGACCTCGCCTGGCCGTGGGCGGCCGACCGGCAGGCCCTGGACACCCCGGCCCAGCAGTGGGGCGTCGGCACCGACATCGACTCGGTCCTGCTCTGCGGCTCGGGTGCTCGCCGCGGCGGTGCGGTCAGCGGTCTCGGCGGCCACAACGCCGCCCAGGCGGTGCTGGCCAGCCGCTGAGTCGCAGTCAGTCCCCCAGCTCTCGGCGCCGCCGTGCGACGAAGGTGGTGAGCCGTTCCTCCAGGTCGGAGTCGAGCGCCGGTGCGTCGTAGGCGTCGATGGTCGAGCGCCAGATCCGGCCGGCCCGCACCGCCGTATCCTGCGCACCGTTGCGGGTCCAGCGCTCGAAGTTCTCCGTGGAGCCGAGCAGCGGTCGGTAGAAGCAGTCCCTGAACCGCTCCAGGGTGTGCATCGCGCCGAGGAAGTGACCTCCGTGGCCGACCTCCTCGTGCGCCCCGAAGGCCAGCGACTCCTCATCGACCTGCAACGGGGTGAACTGCCTGCGCAGCGTGCGCAGGATCTCGATGTCGAGGACGAGCTTCTCCGGGCAGGAGACCAGCCCGGACTCAAGCCATCCGGCCGCCTGCACGACAAGGTTGGCGCCCGCGCCGAACGCGGCCTGGAGGGTGTTGAACGCTTCATAGCCGGCCTGGGCGTCCACGACCTGGCTCGCGGTCAGGCCACCCCCACCGGCCCGCCACGGCAGGTCGTAGCGTCGCGCGAGCTGGCCCGACGCATACAGGCCCTGCGCGGACTCGGGCCCACCGAAGCTCGGTGACCCCGACTGCATGTCGATGGTGGAGAGGAACGAGCCCATCACCGCCGGCACCCCTGGCCTGATCAGCTGCATCAGCGCGATCCCGGTCAACACCTCCGCGGTCTGCTGCGCCAGGGCCGCCGGCACGGTGACCGGGGACATCGCGCCCATCAGCAGGAACGGTGTCACCACCACGGCCTGGCCTGCCTTGGCATAGGCCAGCAGGGCCTCGAGCATCCGGCTGTCGTAGCGGAGCGGGGAGTTGACGTTGACGATCGTCATGATGGACGTCGTCGGGCAGGGGGCGTCGGCAGTCCCGGGCACGAAGAGCGGCTTTCCGGCATGCACGATCCGGGCGAACTCGATGCTGTCCTCGGCGTTGACGGTCGACAGCGCCGAGCCGAAGACCGGCTTGGAGGTCGACCTGGTGGCGGTGAGCAGCATGTCCAGGTGGCGCGAGTCCAGGGGCGAGTCGTCCGGCTCGACCACCGGCATCGTCACCAGGTCGAGCTCGGGGAAGGAGTGCACCAGCTTCGCCATCAGCTCGTAGTCGGCCAGGGTGCCGTCACGTCGTACGTCGCCGATCCTGAAGAACGGCGGGCCGGAGACGGAGGCGAACACCATGTGCGTGCCGCCGATCGTCACGTCGTAGCGGGGATCGCGGGCTCGCAGGCGGAACTGGCTCGGAGCGAGGGCGACCTGCTCCAGGACCCAGTCGGGGTCGAAGTGCACGACTTCGCCTTCGACACGCTGCCCGGCCTCCCGCAGCAGCGCCAGAGCCTCGTCGTGCATGAACTCGATCCCGATCTCGCTGACCAGTCGACGCCAGCCACCTTCGATGGTCTCGAGAGCCTCCTGGGACAGCACCTCGACGTAGGGCATGTCGTTTCGGAACATCAGGTGCCACCGCTCTGTGCGCGTGGAAGCGCACCCGTTGGGTCATGGGGACTGTCGGGAATGACCCGCGCCGAGGTCCGCTTCCCGACGACGTGCACGTCGAGCTCGCAGCCCACCCCAGTGAAGGACCGGTCCACGTAGGCCAGCGCCAGGCTCGTGCCCACGCTGTGCCCGTAGCCGCCCGAGGTGACGAAGCCGACCCGGGAGTCACCGGACCAGACGGGGTCGAAGGTCATCGCCTCCGCATCGACGCTGTCGACGGCGAGCGTGACCAGCCGCTGTGTCGCGCCCCGGTCCCGCTCTCGCAGGACGGCGTCGCGGCCCGTGAAGCCTGGCTTGTCGAAGGCCACGAACCGGTCCAGCCCGCTCATCCCGGGCGTGTAGGCCCAGGTGAACTCACGTGACCAGATGCCGAAGGACTTCTCCAAGCGCAGCACGTCGAGCGCCTGGTAACCCAGCGGCGCGACGTCCAGTCCGTCGGCCGCCGCTCGCAGCAGGCCGTACACCCCGGGCAGCTGGGTCGCGGGCATGTTCAGCTCGTAGCCCAGCTCACCCGTCACGCTCAGCCTTCCCACGCGCACGCGATGGAGACCTACGTCGAGCTCGGTGGCGTGCAGCCAACGCAGGTCCTCGGCGCCCGGCGCGAGCCGGGACAGCAGGGCCAGCGACTGCGGACCGGACAACGAGACGCCGGCGACCCGGTCGGAGATGTCGTCGAGCCGGACGCTTCCGTCGGTGGGCAAGCGCTCTCGGAACCAGCGCAGGTGCCAGGCCCGCAGGTAGTAGGACCCCATCAGCCAAAACTCGTCGTCCGCCCAGCAGGTCGTGGTGAGGTCGCCGGTCAAACGCCCTGTCCCACTCAGCATCGGGGTCAGCCGGATGCGGCCAGGCACCGGTACGACACCGGCCAGCAGCTCGTCGAGCCACGCCCTCGCTCCCGGTCCCCTGACCTCGTAGCGAGAGAACGCCGTCGTGTCCAGCAGCCCCACCCCGCCCCGCGTCGCGCGCACCTCCGCCCCCACGACGTCGAAGGCGTTGCTGCGTCGCAGCGAGGGGGTCTCGACGAAGTCCGGGTCACCCGCGACGAAGTAGCGCGGAGTCTCCAGGCCCCAGTTCACTGCGAAGTGCGCCCCTTGCTCGACCAGCTGCTCGTGGATCGCGCTCACCTTCAGCGGCCGGCCGGCCGGGAGCTGCTCGTTGGGGTAGGTCATCAGGAACCGGCGCTGGTAGAACTGACCGGTCGTCGCGGTGAGATACCCGTCGGCGCTGGCGAACGGCCCGTAGCGCGCCACGTCCATGCCGAAGACATCACGCTCCGGCTCGCCGTTCACCATCCACTGCGCCAACGCCAGCCCGACTCCGCCGCCCTGGCTGAACCCCGCCATCACCCCGCACGCCACCCAGAACCCGGGCAGCCCACCGACCGGGCCGACCAGCGGGTTGCCGTCCGGGGTGAAGGTGAAGGCGCCGTTCACCCAGGTCCTGATGCCCGCCGTCTCCAGGCACGGGTAGCGGGAGAGTCCGGCCTCCAGCTCCGGGCTGATCCGGTCGAGGTCGGGGGTGAGCAGCTGCATCCCGAAGTCCCACGGAGCACCTTCGACGTGCCAGTGCCGGGGATCGAGCTCGTAGACGCCGAGCAGCAGCCCCTGCCCCTCCTGCCGGAGGTAGGTGAAGCCCTCGAGGTCCATCATCATCGGCAGCTCGCCGTCGTGGCCGGCGACCTCGGGAATCGCCTCGGTCACGAGGTAGTGGTGCTCCATCGGCGTCACCGGCAGGTCGACTCCTGCCATCCGGCCGACGTTGCGCGCCCACAGACCTCCCGCGTCGACCACGTGGTCGGCGGTGATGGTGCCGTGCTCGGTGACCACGGTCCAGCCACCGCGACGCTGGTGCAGCTCGACGACGCGGTTGTGCTGCACGATCTCGGCTCCGCGCTTGCGCGCCGCGGCGGCGTAGGCGTACGTCGTGCCGGAGGCGTCCAGGTGGCCCTCGTAGGTGTCGTACATGCCGCCGTAGATGCCGTCGACATCGACGATCGGGCACAGTTCCTTGATCTCGTCCGGTCCGACCAGGCGGACCGTCTCGTTGCCGATGGTCTGGAACAACGCCCACTGCGACTGCAGCCACTCCCAGCGTTGCGGGGTTCCCGCCAGGTTGACGCCGCCGGTCATGTGCAGACCACAGGACTGCCCGGTCTCCGCCTCGAGCTCGGCGTAGAGGTCGATCGTGTACTTCTGCAGGGCGGCCACGTTGGGGTCGCCGTTGAGGGTGTGGAAGCCGGCCGCCGCGTGCCACGTCGAACCGGCCGTCAGCTCGGACCGCTCGACCAGGAGCAGGTCGTCCCACCCCAGCTTGGCCAGGTGGTAGAGGACGCTGGCGCCGACGACCCCACCGCCGATCACCACGGCCCTGTAGTGGGTCTGCTTCACGAGCGCTCCCGTCCGTGCTGCCTGTGCTCACAGACCGGTGGCCGGCGAGCCGGTCAACCCAGGACGGTGTTGCTGCTGTCCGGGTCGGGCTGGCGTAGCCGACTGTACGCCGACAGATCCAGGTTGATGCCGGATCGCGGAAGGCGAAAACAGGCCGGGTTCTCGTCGTGGTCGACCCCCGACTCGCAGCTGTCGATGATCGCTTTGAGGTAGCTGCCCACCAACGGCGCGTTCTTGAACTGGTTGCCGCTGGTGCCGATCGCGACGTAGTAGCCCGGGAGAGCCGTCTTGTCGTAGATGGGGATCCAGTCGTCGGTCACGTCGTAGACCGCAGCGATACCGCGGGGGGTGCTCGGGACACCGAGCTCAGGCAGGCGTCGTGCGGCGCGGTAGACCTGCGTCTCGTAGAGCGATCGGGTGACCGACGGGTTGTAGTCGTCGGGATCCTCCAGCCACTCCAGGGGGTCGCACTCCGGCTCGGCCCCACCGACCAGCAGCCCGCCGGAGGGGGTGCCGCGGAAGTAGGTGCCGAGGTCGACGTCGGCGACCAGCGGCCCCGGGCGGTCCGCCACCACGAATCCGGGTGGGGCGGGCACCGAGTGCGTCTCGACCCGCAGCGGGCGGGTGTGGACCGCGAACTCCTCCGAGACGCCCGCCAGGTCGTTGACCTGGCCCGAGCTGGGGCCGGAGACGTTGACCACCACGGGCGTGTCGACCACGGACCCGTCGCTCAGCTCGACCCCGGACACCCGGTCACCCCGGCGCCGGATCCCCGACACCGTTGCTCGGAACAGGAACTGGACTCCGCGCCGTTCGGCCGCCGTCGCCAGGTTGTGGGCGGCGAACGAGGGATCGTCGATGAACCCCGAGTCAGGTGTGACGTACCCGCCGATCTCGCCGGACGGCTCGTCCCAGAACGCCTCGCTCTCGACCGGCTTCGGAGGGTAGTGGCGGGATGGGTCGCACCACGGGAAGGCCTCCCGGATCTGGGCCGCGGTGAGCACGTCGTAGGGCACCCCGACCTGGTCGAAGAGCCCCAGCACCCTGGTCCGGTCGTGCGCCGGCGCATCGAGGCACAGGGATCCGGTCCGCCAGAACCTCGCCACCGAGCCGTCCTTGTCGGGACCGCCGAGGAACCCTTCCCAGTCCAGCCAGGACCAGTGCGCCTCCCAGGCGGTCGCCACCCCGGCCAGGGTCGAGTAGTTGAAGCGAATGATCGCCGAGGACGCGCTGGTCGACCCCTGGCCCGGGCCCGGGTTGCGATCAACCACCAGCACCGATCGGTTCGAGCCGGCCAGGGCGTGAGCCACTGAGCACCCGATCACTCCGGCGCCGATGACAACGACGTCCGCGGTGCGACGCATGGGTTCAGGCTATCGGGCTGGCAGCGGCGAGGGACCAGCTCAGGTGCGAGTCATCGACAGCCCTCGACCACCCCGTGGCCAACCACTCCGAGGCTCACCAATGCCATGCTCTGGTCACAAACGATCGGGGAGGCTCACGCAATGAGTGACTGGGAAGACCGGGTCCAGGACTTCTGGGCGACATTCGACGGTGCTGACCGCGATCGCGCCGTCGCACGGATGCGTGAGCTGGCCGCGGAGCGAGGCCCTGACGACCCCGATGCCCGTTTCGAGATGGGCAGCGTCTACGACTCGACCGGCGCTGAGACGGAGGCCGCAGCGGAGTACGCCGCGGCCCGGAAGCTCGGTCTGAGCGGAGCCCGCCTCGCCCGACTCAACATCCAGGAGGGATCCACTCTGCGCAACCTCGGCCGGTTCGCGGAGGCCATCGAGATGCTGGAGGCGAGCGAACCGGATCCGGCTGTCGGCGACGCGCGCGCGGTGTTCCTCGCTCTGGCACTCCGAGACGCGGGCCGACCCGACGAGGCGCTGCGTGTCGCTGTCGAGGCCCTGATCCCGCGGCTTCCGCGCTACCAGCAGTCGGCGACTGCCTACGCGCGGGCCCTGACCGAACCGAGGTTCGTATCCTGAGACGCGCCTGCTGAAATGTCGGTGCCCGCCGGAAGCATGGACGCATGAGCACGCAGGAGTGGACCGGCGCCGGACAGGCCCATCCGCTGGCTGTCCTCACCGATGAGCTCGGCGACCGCATGGAGCGGGCGGCGGGTGCGAACGCCTGGACCATGACGCCGGGCGAGCTGCAGGACGTCCTCCCCCGGCTCACCCGCGCGAAGGCGCAGCTCGAGGCACTCGAGCTGCGGGTCCTCGTGGAAGCCGACCGGGCCAACGTCGGCGACGACGTCGGAGCGACGAACACGCCCGCCTGGTGGGCCAGCACCACCGGGCAGACCAAGCCCGCCGCGCGTCGCGCACTCAGGCTGGCCACCGCACTCGACCTGGGCCACGGGCATGTTGCCCCAGCACTTGCTGCGGGCGCCCTGCTGCCCGATCAGGCGCAGGTGATCGTGGACGCCGTCGACGCCCTGCCGCAGGACCTGGTCGAAGCAGACCTCGTGGCGACGGCCGAGGTGCGGCTGGTCGAGCTGGCTGCACACCATGACGCCCGCGACCTCAGACGGCTCGGTCACCGGATCCTCGAGCACCTCGCTCCGGAGCTTGCGGAGGAGCACGAACGCCGGGTGCTGGAGGCCGAGGAGCGCCACGCACGCGAGAGCGCCCGGTTCACGATGGTCGACGACGGCCACGGCTGCTGCCACGGTCGGTTCACCATTCCCGCTCTGGCGGGCGCCATGCTGCGCAAGCACCTGATGGCCATCGCCGCGCCGGGTCACCAGGCCGCCGACAACGGCAGCGAGCAGGCGACCGAGCCCGGTCCTCCCGTGGCGATGCCGCTGCGTCTGGGACACGCCTTCATCGAGTACGTCGAGACCCACTCCCCCGAAGGCACACCGAAGGCCGGGGGCGTGATCGCGACGGTCGTGGTCACCATGACGCTGGAGTCCCTGCTCGGCACGGACACGGCCGCCACCCTCGACACGGGCGACTCGGCTGCACAGCCGAGGGCTGCGACTGGCCGCCGGCGATGTGTCACGCCCATCACCCGACCCCTTGGTCCCGAGGCGGTGGCACCTCGGTGGAGAACGGTCGCCTGCTCTGCCCCCGACATCACGCCCTGGCGCACGACCATCGGTTCCAGATGAAGGCCTCCCCGCACGGGAAGGTCTGCTTCGCCCGACGGACCTAGACCGACCCTGCTCGACGTGCGCTGAGGGTGGTGCGCGGCACTCCCCCCGATTTCGCAAGCGGCGCCTGCGACTGCTAACGTTCCACTCGCTTCACCGGCGCCATTAGCTCAATTGGCAGAGCAGCTGACTCTTAATCAGCGGGTTCGGGGTTCAAGTCCCTGATGGCGCACAGCACAGAAGGTCAGCAGCCTCACGGCTGCTGACCTTCTGCTTTTTCCCGGCCCCTCAGTCGCGGTGCCGGACCCCCGCTGCCACCTCGACGACCTGTGCACGGGTGAAGCTGCCGGGCGCCAGGAGCGAGAACGGGCTGCCTTGGGCGGTGCGGGTCTCGAGGACCCAGCCGTCCCCGGTGTGGCCGATGGACGCGGGACGCCCGGAGACCTCCACCTGGGCGACCTCGGTGGCGCCGTAGCCCTCCAGACCTGCCGACACCTCGTCGACCAGGGTGACCGTGAGGTTGCTGCCGTCGTCACCGGTGTACTGCACCGTCCGGTCCTGCTTGTACGCCGTGGCCGACCACCCGCTCGGCGCGACGGAGAGGATCAGGTCGACCTGCTGCGGACGGTCGGTGAGCGACTCGGCGAAGGCCTCGACCCGGGCCGGTTCCGCGAACTCGCCGCGACCGCTGACGCCGACGACGTCGCCGTCGGCCTCGGTCCAGGCGACCACGACGGCACCGTCGGCCTGCTCGAAGAGCAAGCCCTGCTGACCGTCGACGTCGACGGTGGCTGCGCTGCTGGGGATCTGCCAGTGGTCCAGCGACTCGGGAACGATCACGCTGACGCGGTCGGCACCGGCACCACGGTACTGCGCCAGCCAGAAGTCGCTGTCCCGCTCGAAGACCGGCTCTCCGAGCCCGGCGGGAACGGAGGTGGGGGTCAGCGGGAAGGCGAGCGGCTGCGCCGGCCCGAGAGCGATCGCGGTGTTCCCGCCCAGCCCGAGCAGCGTCGGGGTGAGCACTGCGGCACCTGCCACGGTGGCTGCGGCCAGCCCGAGGCCGATGACGCGGCGACGGAAGCCACCGGCAGGCCGCAGCCGGGTGACCGGCACGGCGGGCTGGGCGTCAGCCTGGATCTCGGCGTACAGGGCCGCTCGAGCCCGATCGAGGGCGGCGGTGCCGGGGGTCGGGGCGGGGCCGTGGGTGTCGAGCAGTGCGATGACGTTCATGAGAGCTCCCTGGAGGTGTGGGGCGTACTGGGGGTGGCGAGGTGGTCCTGGACGAGTCGACGGGCGCGATGCAGCCGGGACCGGACGGTCCCCACGGGGATGTCGAGGACCGCGGCGACGTCGGCGTAGGTCAGGTCGCCCCAGGCAACGAGCAGCAGCACCTCCCGGTCGCGCTCGTCGAGGTGGGCGAGCGCCGAGGCGAGCTGGGGCCGAAGCCGCGCGGCGTCGAGGCGGTCGTGAGCCGCCTCCCACTCGTCGTTGTCGCCAACGTCGACGTGAGCGCGCGCCAGGACCCGGTAGCGGGTGGTCTCCTCGCGATGGTGCCTGCGGAGCAGGTTCGCTGCGATGCCGTAGAGCCACGGTCGGACGTCTGCGCGCTCGGTCCGATACGTGTCGCGCTTGCGGAACGCCGTCAGGAACACCTCGCTGAGGAGGTCGTCCGCCAGCTCGCCGACCCGCCGGCTCAGATAGCGGTGGATCTCCTGAGCGTGCCGTTCGAAGAGCTCGGCGAACACCTCAACGCGCTCCAGCGAGGCAGTGATCAGGTCGTGGTCGGGAAGCCGGACCGGAACGGTCGGCGGCGGATGTGCAGCGATTGCGGTCATACCCCTACATCGCAGGAACGCCGGTTCGGGTTCACGCAGACCCCGCCCGACCAGGATCGCGCCCATCATCACCGCACCCGGCGCCGGCGGAGGCCGGACACACCGGGACGATCAGGCGGGGGTGCGAGAATCGCGGTGTGCTCGCACCGACCGCCCTGACCGTCGCCCTGATCGTCCTGATCGCAGGGTGCGGCAGCACCACCGCCGGGGACGCCGGAGCGACGGCACCCTCCGCGAGCACCTCAGCACCACCATCGGCCCAGTCAACGTCACCGTCGCCTGCACCGTCACCGTCGCCGTCCGCCAGTGCGGGCGCCCCTTCGGAGGAGCCACAGGAGCGGCAGGGCCGCGTGATCGCCGTCGCGGACAGCGAGTACGGCCGGATGCTGTTCGACAAGGTCGGTCAGGCCATCTATCTCTTCGACAGGGAGAGCACCGAGGAGCCCCGGTGCTACGGCGCCTGCGCCGAGGCGTGGCCACCGGTGCTCACCGACGGCCCGCCGCGCGGCCTCGACGGCGCCCGGCCCGCGCTGCTCGGCACCACCCAGCGCAGGGACGGCTCCACGCAGGTCACCTATGCGGGGCACCCGCTCTACTACTACGCCCACGAGGCGAGGCGCGAGGTCCGGTGTCACGACGTCGAGGGATTCGGCGGGCTGTGGCTGGTCGTGACGCCGTCCGGCAAGCCGGCCGCGTGAGGTCGGGACGCCTTCCGCCACGGCACGTCCGAGCGTAACTTCAGAGGTGGGCGCTCGGGGTCCGGGCCGAGCCCGATGACTCGACCCCTCTTCGAACCCAGGAGGGTGAGCCATGATCGTCGTCCGCTTCAAGGTCACGTGCCGCGCCGATCGCCTCGACGACGCCGTCGAGGCCTTCCGCAACGTCGTCGCTCCCAGCCGCGACGTCGAGGGGGTCATCCACTTCGACATCTGCCAGGACCTCCTCGATCCCTCCGCGATCATCGCCACCGAGGTCTTCGAGGATCGCTCGGCGCTCGACCGTCAGGAGGCGTTGCCCGAGGTGGCCAAGGTGATGGACCTGTTCCCGGAGATCCTCGTCGGCGAGCCGGACGCGACGATCTTCGAGGTCGCCTCGGCGATGCCCTACGAGTGAGTCGTGGGTCCGGCCATCGGCTCGACGAGGTCCGATCGCCACTCCGGAGCCTCGAAGCCCTTGGTGTAGTAGCGCGTCTCCCTGGCGATCAGCCCGTCGCCGTCGAGCTCGACGACCAGCACCACCTGCCAGGGGTCGTCGCCGTAGTCGGACGTGGCCTCGGCCACCCACACCCGGCCCGCTCCGACCACCCGACGCAGGGCGACAGACGGACCCCCACCGGGGAATCGCTCCTGCATCTGCCGCATCGCGTCTCGTCCGCGCACCCGCTCCCCCGACTGCGGCATCTCCATCACGAAGTCGGGGCGACGCAGCTCGTACTCACGCTCCGCGGAGAGCACCCCGGAGCCCGCGATGCCGAGCAGCCGCTCGAGCCCGTTGCGCATCGCCTCGGCGTCATCGGCTGCGATCGCCCGACGGAAGAGCCCCTGCACGTCCGGGTCGGCCATGATCAGGTCCTTTCGAGGATCTCCTTGAGCTGTTGCAGGTCCGCGGTGTTGGCCCGACGCATCGCCGCAGCCATGGCCGGGGCGGCGATCTTCGTGAATCCCGAGGGCTCGCCGCGGTTGCGCAGCGTCATCCGGGTGCCGGCCTCGGAGTCCTCCCAGACGTAGGTGGTCTCCATCGGGAACGACCCCTCGCTGGTGCTCATCACCAGCCTCTCGCCGGGCACCAGCTCGCGGATCTCGTAGGTGTAGGCAAGCCTGCGCCGGAGGAAGGTCGCCACGAACGCGACCCGCGACCCGATGGTCAACGGTCGGGCGGTCTCCCACTCGACCGACTTGATGTTCTTGTACCACTGGGTGGCGTTGTCGGGATCTGCTGCGTAGGCCGCTACGTCCGCGCGCGGACGCCGGATCTCGATGGAGGTGACGACGTCGACGGACACGACATCATCGTAGGCCCGGTGGCACCGGACTGCCTCGGCCGCGGCTCAGGGTTTGATGTTCTGGTTGTGCCGGAACAGGTTCTCCGGGTCCCAGGTCCGCTTGATCTCCTGCAACCGCGCATACCGCTCCGGTCCGTAGGCCTGCTCCACCCGGCCGGAGCCCTCGTCGCCGATGAAGTTCAGGTAGACCCGGCCGGTTGACCACGGCTTCATCGCGGCGGCCATCTCCCGGGTGTGCGCGATGTGCAGGTCGTCCTCGGTCGGGTCGCCCCACATGGTCAGGTAGTGCAGGTTGAATGCCGCGCCGCGCTGGCCGAAGGCCGTCTCGTCGTCAGGCACGCGCGCGATGGCGCCTCCGCCCGGGATCACCAGCGTCTCCGAGAGCGGTGCGGACGGCTTGGTGGCATGTGCGACCAGGACGTCGATGGCCTCGTCGGGCAGGGCCGAGTAGAAGTCTGCCGTCCAGTAGTTCCGCATGCCCTTCGGGTTGTTGTCGTTCACCAGCTGCTGCACCGCGACGTAGGGCATCGGCTGCACCATGCTCACCGCCGGCGGGCCGAACTCCAGCAGCGGCGCCATCACCTCAGCGCCCTTGTCCGGGTCCCCGGCGTAGCACACGACCACCCCCACGACGGGGTGCCCGCGGACGGGCTCGGGAACGAAGTCCGCCGGCGGCGCGGTGATGAACGCCACTCCGGTGCCGACCTCGTCAGGCGCGTCGGCCATGTAGTCGCGCCAGAAGCGGAGGAGGTCACCGGCCATGTCCGCGGGATAGAGCAGCATCCCGCCCAGGACGATGGGCCCGACCGGGTGCAGCTCGAAGGTGAACTCCGTGACGATCCCGAAGTTCCCCCCACCTCCTCGCAGCGCCCAGAACAGGTCGGGATTCTCCCCGGCGGACGCGACGACGACGCGCCCGTCGGCAGTGACCACCTCCGCACTCAGCAGGTTGTCGCACGTGTACCCGAGGGCACGCTCGAGCCACCCGCTGCCCGAGCCGAGGGCGAGACCCCCGACCCCGGTCGTGGACATCCGGCCGCCGGTGACGGCAAGAGCGTGTTCCTGCGTGGCAGCGTCGATCACGCCCCACGTGGCACCACCCCCGACCCTCGCCGTTCCGGCAGCCGGGTCCACGACCACCGCATCGATGCCACGCAGGTCGATGCACAGTCCCCCATCTACCACCGCCGAGCCGGTGACACCGTGTCCACCTCCGTACACCGATACGGGCAGTCCCCCCGTTCGCGCGAGCTCGAGGGCGGCTACCACGTCACCCGTCGACTCGCAGCGCATGATGCGTTCTGGACGACGATCCACCATGCCGTTGAAAACCGCGCGGGCCTCGTCGTAGCCGGGGTCGCCAGGGGCGAGCGTCGTGCCTGCGAAGCCGACGTCGTTCGACCGTTGCGTGAGGTCGGTCATGTTCTCCTCCTGGGACCTCCCCCAACCTCACATCGAGGTGAAGGGGTGGCAATAGCCACAACGGGCCATCCCACATGGAAGTGCGCGGTGGATGTCCGGACACGTCACACCAAGGCAGGACCAAGCGCGAGGATCAGATCAGGGGGCCAGCCAGGGGACCGCGATGTCGGTGTAGATCAGGTTGTGGTCGGAGGGCACCAAGCCGTTGTAGGACCAGCTCGCCACGTTCACGTAGCTGTAGCTCCCGCGGATGCCCTTCATCAGGATGTGGTCCGAGCGCGGTCCGAGCCCCGACGGGTGCGGGGTCTGCCTTGCCCTCAGGACACCGCCCTCGTTGTTGACGACCGAGTACTGGGAACCGCTCCTGCTGCGCGAGGCCATCGCGTCGTAGTAGCCACCGCGTACGAAGGTCGGCTGAGCCGCGGTGTAGCCGGCAGGGTCACCGTAGGGTTCCCGGCCGTAGCGGAGGTCGCCGGCCACGATCACCGGCTCGCGGCTGTAGTTGACCGAGTCGAGGGCCTGCATCGCCGCCTTCGCCGCCAGCCCGGTGTCGCGGTTCTGCTGGAGCTTGGTCTTGCGCGAGTCCTCCGAGAAGTGCACCGCCGAGACGAGGAAGCTCTGGCTGCCGGGGGCGGGGTTGACTCTGGCCAGCCGCGCCCACGGGGTGACCGACGGCTTCGCCGGGTCCTTGGGGTTGGGCACCGTGTAGTAGTCGTTGTCGAGCAGCGTGAACTTGTCGCGACGGTAGAGGATCTGGTTGCTCGAGGCATTCGCCGAAGGCACCGCCGCCCAGGTGCTCGCCCCGAGTGCGCCGGCGAGGTCGTCGGCTGTCGTGGCGCTGGCCTCCTGGATCGTGACCACCTCGACGTGGTGGGTGCTGATGTTGCGCGCGATCGCGTTCAGACGGCTGCCGGTCGGGGACAGCATCACGTTGTAGTTGCCCATCCGCAGCCGGTCGCCCTCGGCCGGGACCGGCGCGACCGGGAAGACGCTGACCCACGGTGACTTCCGGATGGCTCCGGCCTTGTAGGCGTTGCTCGCCTCGAGCTGTCCGAAGACGGGGTTGGCGTACTCGACGGCGAGGTAGTTGTCGCCGGGGCCGGGGCGCTCGGGGACCCGGTACGTCGAGGCGCGGGTGTTGCCCGAGACCCAACCGCCCGAGGTGTGGTCGGCGTAGGTGGCAGCACCCGGCCACTGGCCGTACCAGGCCGCCGACCAGCGCAGGCGGTAGTTGGTGGCATTGGCGGCCGCGGGCCAGACGAACCGGACGCCGCCGTCGATCCCGGACCCGGACATCGACGGCGCGGCGGGCCACGCGTGCTGGAACGTCAGCCCGCGCGCTCGCGACCAGGGTCCGACCACAGCGCCCTTGAGCGCACGTGCCTGGACGTACCAGGTCTTGCCACGGTCGAGTCCGGTGCCGGTGTAGGTGCCGGCCGCGGTGCTGGTGGACACCACCGGGCTCGCGGCCAGCCGGCTGGGGGCGTCGGACCAGCGCATCTGGTAGCGCGCACCGCGAACCGCGCGCCACTTGACCTTCAGCCTGCCGTTGGTCCAGTCCTGGGCGACCCGGGAGATGGCGTGGACCTTCGGTGCCCGCTTGCGCCCACGCGCGTCCGCCGTGGCGGAGCACAGACCGACCAGGAGGACGGTGCACAGGGCCGGCAGGACCAGACGCAGGAGACGACGAGACATGTGAGGACCACTTCCGAACCGCAAAGCAGGGCATTTCCGACATTCAGTGTAAGCCGAAAAGAGCCCGCTTGCGGACGAAATATCCTATTTGTTAGTTCAGCGGGATCGCAATGTCCGCGTAGACGAGGTTGTGGTCCGAGGGGACCAGGCCTGCGGAGGACCAGTTGGCGACGTTGACGTAGGAGTAGCTGCCGCGGATCCCGCGCATCAGGATGTGGTCCGAACGCGGCCCGAGCCCGGAGGGGTGCGGCACCTGCCGCGCGCTCGGTCCCCGACCGACGATGTTCACGACCGAGTAGCTCGAGCCGGAGCGACGCTGCGCAGCCATGGCGTCGTAGTACCCGGCCCTGACGTAGGTCGGCTGTGCCGCGGTGTAGCCGGCGCGCTCGCCGTAGGGCTCCCGCCCGTAACGCAGGTCACCGGCCACGATCACCGGCTCCCCGGCGCGGTCGATCGCGTTGATCCCCCGCATCGACGCCTCTGCCGCCCGGCCGGTGTCCCGGTTCTGGTCCAGCCTGGACTTACGGTCGTCGGCGGCGAAGTGCACGGAGGACACGATGAAGGTCTTGCTGCGCGCGGGAGCGCCGCCGCGCGTCGCCTTGAGCCTGATCCACGGCGTCGTCATCGGCGCGGAGGGGGTCTTCGGGTTCGGCACGGCGTAGGTGCCGCTGCCCGAGGTGGCGAACCGGTCCGACCGGTAGAGGATCTGCTGGGTCGAGCGCTCACCGGATGGGGCGTAGCGCCAGGTCGACCCGAGGGCGGCAGCCAGCCCCTTCGCCGTCGCGATCTTCGCCTCCTGCAGCGCGACCAGGTCCACGCCGTGCGAGGAGATGTTCCTGGCCACGGCCTTGAGCCGGTTGCCGGTGGGATAGAGCATCACGTTGTAGGTGCCCATCCGGATCCGGTCGCCGGCCTTGGGAGCGGGCGGGGTCGGGAAGGCCGGCACCCACGTGGAACGCCGGATGGCGGTCGCGCCCTTGTAGGCGTTGTTCGCCTCGAGCTGGCCGAAGACCGGGTTGGCGTACTCCACCGCGAGGAAGCGGTCGCCCGGTGCGGGCCTCGAGGGGATCGGGTACGACGAGCTCCGAGCCGACTGGGACACCCAGCCGCCGTTGCTCCGGCTGGCGTACCTCGCGGTCTCGGGCCAGTTGCCGTACCACGCCGGCGAGACACGCGCACGCGGTAGCGCGAGGCGTAGGGGGTGTAGGCCCACCTGAACGTCGCAGCCCCGGACGAGCCCGCCCCGCTGAGTCGGGGCACGCCCGGCCAGCTCTGCTGGAAGCGCAGACCCTTGGTCCGCGACCACGGACCGACGCGTCCGTTCTTGACGGCCCGGACCTGGACGAACACCGTCTTCGCACGGTCGAGCGTGCCGGTGTAGGTGCCTCGCGAGGTGCGCGTGGTCAGCAGCGTGCTGGCGGAGAGCCCGGACGGCGACGCCGCGTAGCGCATCTGGAACGACGCTCCACGGACGTTGCGCCAGCGCACCTTCAGCTTCGCGTGCGGCCAGTCCTGTCCGGCGCGGGAGACTCCCGAGACGCGCTTGGTCCCCTTGCCCCCCTTGGCGTCCGCCGGGCCGCTGCTCACGCTGAGCATCAGGAGCACGGACAGGGCGGTGACGAGCAGACCAGTGACACGACGTGACATGGGCACATCCAGTTCCGACATTGCGGGCATTACCGCGACGGAGTCTAGGTTCGATTCTCGTAAATAGCATCATTTAGCATTGAATCCGGTCCTATTGACTGGTTCCTCAGGCGCCAGCCGGGCTAGTACGCGTGGGACGATGGGCCCATGTCGGAGCAGGTGGAGCAGCCCCCCTCGCCTCGCCGGGGCCGGCCCGGGTACGACGCCCCGACGGTGCTGCGCCGGGCGATCGAGCTGTTCAACCAGCAGGGCTACGAGGCGACCAGCATCGGCGACCTCGCGACCGAGCTGGGCCTGACCAAGTCGGCGATCTACCACCACGTGGCCAGCAAGGAGGCGCTGCTCGCAGCCGCTCTGGACGAGGCGCTCGACGCGCTGAGCGAGGCGATCGACGAGGCGGCGACGGCTGCTCCCGGCAGCACCGCCTTCGAACGGCTGCGCGAGGCGGTGCGCCGGTCGGTGGAGGTCCTCGGCGAGCACCTGCCGGCCGTGACGCTGCTGCTCCGGGTGCGCGGAAACAGCGAGGTCGAGCTCGCGGCGCTCAAACGACGCCGGATGATCGACGACAAGCTCGCCGGGCTGGTTCAGGCCGCCGTGGCGGAGGGTTCGGTACGCTCCGACGTCACGCCCGAGCTGATCAGCCGACTGCTGTTCGGGATGGTGAACTCGCTGGTCGAGTGGTACCGCCCCGACGGTCCGGTCGACGTGCGGGTGCTCTCCCGGTCGATCGTCGACCTGGCCTTCGACGGACTCGCGCGCAGCGACCGCTAGGCCGCCGGGTTGGGCCTGCCGGTCGACCGGCTGTGCCCACGGAACTCCGCGATCACCGTGCTGTCCGACGATCGGGTCACCGTCACGTCGTACACCCCGGAGCGGCCGCTGCTGGCCCGCTCCCGGGCAACGGCGACGAGCTCGTCACCGAGCCGGGCCGGTTCGAGGAAGGTGACCTCGAACCCGGAGGCGACGGTCACCGTGCCCCCGGAGTTGCACGCGACCGCGAACGCGCTGTCCGCGAGCGCGGCGACCAGGCCGCCGTGACACAGCTGCCAGCCGTTGATCATGTCCTCGCGCACCGCCATCGCCACGGTGGCGCCGCCGTCGCTGACCTCGAGGATCCGCATCCCGAGCATCCTGCTGGCGGCATCCGTGCGCCACATCTCCTCGGCGCAGCGACGGGCGAGGTCCTCAGGCATCGAAGTCGACCGTGACCTCGTCGGAGAGCGGGTAGCTCTGGCAGGTCAGCACGAATCCGCGGGCGACCTCGTCGTCCTCCAGCGCGTAGTTGCGCCGCATGTCGACCTCGCCTGCCCCCAGGTGGGCACGGCAGGTCCCGCAGACGCCACCCTTGCAGGCGAACGGAAGGTCGGCGCGCGTCGCCTGGGCACTGTCCAGGATCGGTTGGTCCCGCGACATCGGCGACGTCGTCGTGCGGCCGTCCAGGACCACCGTCACGTTGCTCGTCTCGCCGGTCACCACCGCATCGGGCCGGTGCAGCTCCGGGGGCGGCTCGTCGACGTAGAACAGCTCGAAGTGCACCCGGTCGGAGGGGACCCCCAGCTCGGCGAGCACCTCGCGGGCGTCGGCGATCATCCCGAACGGCCCGCACAGCCAGACGTGGTCGACCGACCGGACCGGGACCAGGGCCGTCAGCAGCCGGCGCATCCGCTCGGCGTCCAGCCGGCCCGAGAACAGCTCCACGTCCCGCGGCTCCCGCGACAGCACGTGGGTCAGGTCGAACCGGGGTCCGTAGCGGTTCTTCAGGTCGGCCAGCTCCTCGGCGAACATCACCGACTCGGTGGTCCGGTTGCCGTAGAGCAGGGTGACCCGGGAGTCCGGGTGGCTCAGCACGGTCGACGCGATCGAGAGCATCGGGGTGATCCCCGAACCTGCCGCGATGCACAGGTGCCGGCCCCCGTCCGGGGTCGCCCGGAAGCTGCCCCGAGGGGTCTGCACCTCGACCTGGTCACCCGGCCGCACCTCGTTGACCAGCCACTGCGAGAACCGGCCCTCGGGAATCAGGCGCACCCCCACGCGCGGTCGCTCCCCCACCGCGGCACAGATCGAGTAGTCGCGGCGGTGGTCCTCGCCATCGATGACGCGGCGCAGGGTGAGCGACTGCCCTGCCTCGAAGTCGTACGCCGCCCGCAGCTCGTCGGGAACACCGAAGGTGACCGCCACCGCGTCGTCGCAGAGCGTCTCCACCGAGGCGACGGTCAGGGTGTGGAACTCTCCACGGCTACCAGCGTTGGTGGGCACCCTCAGATCTCCTTCACGTGGTCGAACGGCTCCAGGCACGAGGTGCAGCGATACATCGCCTTGCAGGCGGTGGCCCCGAACTCGGAGGTCAGCTGCACCTCGGTGCTGCCGCAGAGCGGGCAGGTCAGGGCGCGCCGGGACGGCATCAGCGAGATCGCCACCGGACCCGGCGTACGCGTCACGTCGAGCGGCGCCGAGATGCCGTGGTCCCGCAGAGCCTGACGGCCTCGCGCGGTGATCCAGTCGCTGGACCATGCCGGCTGCAGGCTCACCCGGACCACGGGGTCGAACCCGATGTCGGAGAGCCGGTGCACCAGGTCGTCGCGCATGGTGGCCATCGCGGGGCAGCCGGAGTACGTCGGCGTGATCGTCACCACGACCCGCCCGTCGGCGTCGAGGGCGACCGAGCGCAGCACCCCGAGGTCCGCCAGGGTGAGCATCGGCATCTCCGGGTCGGTCACCGAGGCAGCGGCGGCGCGCGCCTGCTCGAGGGTGGGCATCGTCACCACAGCCCCATCGGGTGGGCCCGGGCGACCGACTGCATCTCGGCCAGCAGCGGGCTCAGCGACTCGGTGTGCCGACCGTCGCGACCCATCCCGCCCGCCACCGGTCCCACCTGGGCCACGCCTGGACGCTCCACACCGCTGGCGGAGAAGACCTGGTCGAGCAGCACAGCGACCTCGTCGGCGATGCCGGCGGGGTCGACGCCGACCTCCAGCGCAGCGACCTGCCTCTCGACACGGTGCGACCGGAACAGCTCGTCGTGCATCCGCCAGACCAGCTCCAGGCCGGCCAGCAGCCGACTGCGCGACTCGTCGGTCCCCCGGGCCAGCGTCAGGAACCATCGGCCGGCGAAGTCGCGGTGGTAGGCCACCTCCTTGGCGCCCTTGGCAGCGATGGCGGCGAGCACCGGGTCCCGCGAGCCGACCAGGCGCTGAAGCAGCGCCAACCGCCACGTCGAGAACAGCAGCAGCCGCACGACGGTGACTGCGAAGTCGCCGTTGGCGACCTCGACGAGCCGGACGTTGCGGAAGTCGGAGTCCGCGCGGAAGAACGCGAGGGCGTCCTCCGGGGGCACCGGCGAGCCGGTCGGCATGGCCGGCACCGACGACGGATCCGCTGCGGCGGCTCGCGCCAGCAGCAACCGTGCCTGACCGAGCAGGTCGAGGGCGATGTTCGCCAGCGCGATGTCCTCCTCGAGGTCCGGCGCGTGGCTGCACCACTCGGAGAGCCGGTGGGAGTAGACGAGGGCGTCGTCCCCCAGCATCAGGCAGTACGCCGCCAGCGCGGCGGGGTCGACGCCGTCGGGAATGGTGGTGTCCACGCCGGCGAGCGGGTCCTCGAAGTCCGTCCCGAAGGCCCACTGGGAGTCGTCCATCACGGTGTGGTGGTCCAGCAGCCCGTCGTAGGCGGAGTCGTGGAAGTGGTCGTGGCCGGTGTCGGGCTGGGCGTCGAGGTGCGGGTCGGTCATGTCAGCTCACATGTGCGGGACATCGGCGGGGATGTCGTAGAAGGTGGGATGGCGATAGACCTTGTCGCCGCTCGGCGCGAACAGTGGGTCCTTCTCGTCCGGGCTGGACGCCGCGATCGCGTCGGAGCGCACGGCCCAGATGCTGACGCCCTCGTTGCGGCGGGTGTAGACGTCGCGGGCGTGGTGCAGCGCCATGGTGTCGTCGGCGGCGTGCAGCGAGCCGACGTGGACGTGGTTGAGGCCACGCTTGCCGCGCACGAAGATCTCGTAGAGCGGCCACTCGTCGTTGATCTCGGTCATCGGGTCGCTCCGCTCGTGGGGTGGGATCTCGCGGCGAAGGCCATCGCGGCCTCACGGACCCAGGCGCCGTCCTCGTGCGCCTTGCGACGGTGGGCGATGCGCTGGGCGTTGCACGGCCCGCCGCCACCGACGACCTGGGCGAACTCCTCCCAGTCGGGCTGGCCGAAGTCGTGGGCCTGGCGTTCCTCGTTCCAGACGAGGTCGGGGTCCGGCAGCGTCACGCCGAGCGCCCTGGCCTGGGGCACCGACATGTCCACGAACTTCTGCCGCAGCTCGTCGTTGGTGTTGCGCTTGATGCCCCATGCCATCGACTGCTCGGTGTTGGGCGAGTCGGCGTCGGGCGGGCCGAACATCATCAGCGCGGGCCACCAGAACCGGTCGACCGACTCCTGCACCATCGCGCGCTGCTCCTGGGTGCCGCGCATCATCGTCGCGAGCAGCTCGTACCCCTGGCGCTGGTGGAAGGACTCCTCCTTGCAGATCCGCACCATCGAGCGCCCGTAGGGGCCGTAGGACGTCCGGCACAACGGCACCTGGTTGCAGATGGCCGCACCGTCGACCAGCCAGCCGATCGTGCCGACGTCGGCATAGGACAGCGTGGGGTAGTTGAAGATCGAGGAGTACTTCTGGCGGCCCTCGATCAGCATCTCGGTGAGCTCACGGCGCGAGGTGCCGAGGGTCTCGCACGCCGAGTAGAGGTAGAGACCGTGGCCGGCCTCGTCCTGGACCTTGGCCAGCAGGATCGCCTTGCGCCGCAGCGAGGGCGCCCGCGTGATCCAGTTGCCCTCCGGCTGCATCCCGATGATCTCGGAGTGGGCGTGCTGCGCGATCTGCCGCACCAGGGTCCGGCGATACTTCTCGGGCATCCAGTCGCGTGGCTCGATCCGGTCGTGCTGCGCGATGATCGCATCGAAGGCAGCCTCGAGCTCGGTCTCGCGCTCGGGTGTCACCGTCATCAGGCTCTCCATCCGTCATTTACAGACCGATCGGTCAGTAATAGTCTGGCACGCGCCTCCTCAGCCCGCAACGAAGGAACAGCATGCATCGAGTCACGATCCAGTACGCCGTGCCCGCGGACCCCGCGGCGTTCGACGTCCGCTACTTCCAGCAGCACGTGCCGATGCTGGCCCCGGTGCCGCACCTGCGGTCGTTCACCTGGTCCAAGCCCCGCCCACTCGGTGGGCCCGCGACGGTCTACCTGGTCGCCCAGCTCGACTTCGAGGACCTGGCGTCGATGAAGAGCGCGCTGGCCTCCCCCGAGATGGCCGCGGCCGGCGCCGACGCCGCCAAGCTCGGCGTGGCGATGACCATGTTCAGCGGCGAGGTCGTGCAGGCGCCGCTGCGCTGAGCGGCGGCCGGTTTGCTCCGCGCCACCGTCGGGTACGGGTCGAGACAGCGCGGGCCGACCCGTGCGCCCAACCTCGCACCTCGGGAGCACCCATGACATGGATCCTGATCACCCTGATCGTCCTCGCCGTCCTGGTGGTGGCCGCAGTCGCCCTGGTCTCGATGCGCCGCAAGAAGGACGAGATGGCGCGCGTGCGCGCCAGGGAGCTGCGCTCGGAGGCGGCCCGGGCAGAGGACGCCACCCGTGACCAGGCGACACGGGCACGGGTGGCCAGGGCGGAGGCCGACCGCGTCCGCGCAGAGGCCGACCAGCTGGAGGCGCAGGCCCGCAAGGAGGGCACCGGCTACGACATGAGCCAGGCCCAGCAGGAGGACGCCCGGCGCGAGGCGGACCGCCTCGACCCGGACGTGGAGACACGCCGCGGCGAGGCGTGAGCGAGGCGCTCGTGGGGGCAGTCCGATTTAGGTGATTCACTGACATAGATACCCCTTTTTGACTACCGTCGTCGCGAGGCCGCGGACCACTGCGCGCACCTCGACCCCATGTTGATTCCGGGTACGACGACAGGACGAGTCCCTTGCACGGCTCTCGCGCGAACGGCTTGCTGGCTGCCGCCTTGGCGTCGGCTGCCTTCCTGCTCGCCGTGAATGCGCTGACCGCCGCCGGCGACTCCGTCCTGGTCGCCCTCTGGTGGCCCTCGACGGCCCTGCTGACCGCGCTGCTGATCAAGGCACCGCCACGCCGGGTGCGGCTGCTCGCCGGGTTCGCGGCACTGGTCTTCCTGGCCGCAGCCCTCCTCGCCGGGCGCGGCCCGGTGTTCGCCGTGGGATTCGCCGTCGCCAACACCGTCGAGGCGATGCTCGTGCTTCGCTGGCTGACCGGCTTCGACGTCGAGCACGCCCAGCTCCGTTCGTGGACCGACTACCGTCGGCTGCTGGTCGGCATCGGCATCGCCAGCGGCGCAGCCGGGGCGATCACCGCGATGACGATCGGGATCACCGGTGGCCAGGAGCTGTGGCGCCCGATGGTGTGGATCGCGATCACCCACCTCGGCGCCCAGGCTGTGGTGCTCCCGTTGTTCATGCGCCAGCCGCGCTTCTCCGTGGACCTGCGCAAGGTGGAGGTCGCGGCGCACGTGCTGCTGCTCCTGCTGGGCGGGCTCGCCTGCTTCACTGCCGACGGGGGCGAGCCGGTCGCCTTCCTGCTGCTGCCGCTGCTGATGTGGTCGGCCGCACGGTTCACCCCGCAGTGGGCCAGCATCGAGCTCCTGGTGGTCAGCGTCGGCGTCACCCTGCTCACCGTCGTGGAGCAGGGACCCTTCGCGGAGGTCACCCAGGACGCGTCCCTGCTCAAGATCGCGGCCAGCTCCCCCACGTTCGTGGCGGTCAGCGCCATCACCTCGGTGGCCTTCTCGGTGGCGATGGCGCACCTGCGCGACTCGCTGCGCCGCATCCGGGAGCACGAGCTCCAGCTCGGGCAGCTGCTCGACTCGGCCAGCGGCACGGCGTTCATCGCCACCGATCTCGACGGCCTGATCACCTGGTTCAGCCCGGGTGCCGAGGAGCTGCTGGGCTACACGGCCGAGGAGGTGGTCGGGCTGATGACCCCGGTGCCCTTCCACGAGCGCCGCGAGATCCTCTCCCGGGCCAAGGCGTTCGGGATCAAGCCCGGCTACGGCGCGGTCACCCACCTCGTCGCCCTCGGCGAGGAGCAGGACACCCGCGACTGGACCTACATCTGCAAGGACGGGACCCGCCTGATGGTCTCGCTGAGCGCCACCGCCGTGCGCAACGACGCCGGCAAGCCGATCAGCTTCCTCAGCGTCGTCCGCGACGTGACCGATCGTCGCGCGGCCGAGCAGGCGCTGGTCTTCGCTCTGGACAAGGAGCGGGAGACCAACCACCGGATGCTCGAGCTGGACCGGGCCAAGGGCGACTTCGTCTCGGCCGTCAGCCACGAGCTCCGTACGCCGCTGACCAGCATCGTCGGGTACACCGAGCTGCTCGCCGACGACCAGATCGGCAACCTGACCCAGGCCCAGCTGCAGCTCGTCGAGCGCATCGATCGCAACGGCGAGAGGTTGCTGCACCTCGTGGAGGACCTGCTGACCCTGGCCCGCGTGGAGGACGGCAGCTTCACGCTCGACCGGGCGCCGACCGACCTGCGCTCGGCCGTGCGGGCCGGCGTCGACGAGGTGGCCCTCACCGCTCGCCAGTGCAAGGTCCGGCTGAGCGTCCGGCTCCCCTCGGTCCCGGTGAGCGTGGACGGTGACCACGGCTACCTGGAGCGGCTGGTGCTGAACCTGGTGGGCAACGCGGTCAAGTTCACCGACGAGGGCGGCCTGGTCGAGGTGGAGCTGGACATCATCGGCGACACCGCAGAGCTCACCGTCAGCGACAACGGGATGGGCATCCCGCTCGAGGAGCAGGGACGACTCTTCGAGCGGTTCTTCCGCTCCTCCCTGGCCACCCAGCACGCCATCCAGGGCACGGGCCTGGGACTGCACATCGTGCGCTCCATCGCAGAGGCGCACGACGGCCGGATCGACTTCCAGTCCACTCCGGGCGTCGGCACCCTGTTCCGGTTCACGGTGCCGCTGACGCCGGGTTCCGCTGCTCCGGCACCGGCCCAGCAGCCGACACCCCAGACCGAGTGCCCGGACTCGGGATCCGAGCAGCTGCGCCGGGCTGACCTGCCTGCGCAGGGCAAGGCCCGCGGATACCGGTCCTAGAGGTAGAGACCGGTCCGGGTGTCCCCCAGCCGGTCCGCGGCCACCGCATGCACGTCGCGCTCGCGCATCACGACGTAGAGCTCGCCGTTCACCTCGACCTCGGCCATCTCGCTCGGGTCGAACAGGACCCGGTCATCGATCTCGACCGACCGGACGTTGGGTCCGACGGCCACGACACGGCACCAGGACAGCCGGCGCGCACCCATGGCGGCTGTGGCCGGGATCAGGATCCCGCCGCTGGTGCGGCGTTCGCCCTGCTCGGAGGCGACGGCGACCAGGACGCGGTCGTGCAGCATCCGGATCGGGGTCTTCTCCCCCGACACCCCGGTGACCTCCGAGACACCCCGCTTGCTCACGAGGGGCGCTGGCTCACTTGACGAGCTTGCGGACGAGCACGAAGACCGCGACCACGCCCACGGCGCCGCCGGCGACCTTGATGATGTTCTCGTGGCGCGGGCTGCCGCTGGGGTCGACGAAGAAGGCCTTCACGGCCGCGATCTCGCGACGCGCGATGGTCTTGGGACTCGCCCGGTAGACCAGCTCGTCGATGGTGGCGCCGAGACGCTCACGGGTCTGCTCGATCTCGCTCTCGAGGGACGACACCTTGTCAGACACAGTCCTTGGCTCCTTCTCGGTCAACACGTGCAGGTCGCACCCACCCGACGAGGTGGGGCGTCAGGCAGGAAGGCTACCAATGCCGGGGATCGTGGCCGGGTCGAACCCGAACGGCAGCTCCAGCCGGTGGCTGCGCATCAGGACCGGATCGGTCAGCAGGTCGTACGTCGCACCGTCGGCCACCACCTGCCCGTCGTGCAGCACGACGGAGCGCGGGCACAGCTCCAGCGCGTAGGGCAGGTCGTGGGTGACCATCAGCACGGTCACGTCGAGGGACCGCAGGATGTCGGCGAGCTCGCGGCGCGAGGCCGGGTCGAGGTTGGAGGACGGCTCGTCCAGCACCAGCACCTCCGGCTCCATCACCAGCACGGTGGCCACGGCCACCCGGCGGCGCTGGCCGAAGGACAGGTGGTGCGGGGGGCGGTCGGCGAACTCGGCCATCCCGACCTGGTCCAGCGCAGCCATCACGCGGCGGTCCAGCTCGGCCCCGCGGATGCCGAGGTTGGCCGGACCGAAGGCGACGTCCTGCCGGACGGTGGCCATGAACAGCTGGTCGTCCGGGTCCTGGAACACGACGCCGACCCGGCGGCGGATCTCCTTGAGGTTGGCCTTCTCCACCGGGAGCCCCGAGACGGCGACCGAGCCGGCGCCGGCGACGAGGATGCCGTTGAGGTGCAGGACGAGGGTCGTCTTGCCCGCCCCGTTCGGACCGAGCAGCGCTACCCGCTCCCCCTCGTGCACGTGCAGGTCCACCCCGAACAGGGCCTGGTGACCGTCGGGGTAGGCGTGGGCCAGTCCGCGGACGTCGAGCACGGGTACCGCCATCAGTGTGCCCCCGCGTTCGTGGTGGTCGCTGCCTTCGGGGTGATCTCAGGCAGGGTGCCGTCGTAGCCGCGGGCGAGCATGGCGAGGTGGACCCGCTCGCCGCGCTCGTAGGAACGGATGAACAGGGCGCCGAGCGACCGGGCCAGCACGGGCCAGTGGCGAGGCGACCTGGGATCGGTGCCTCGCGACCTCATCGCGACCAGCATCCGTCCCATCTCGGCGGTGACCACGTCGAGGTAGCGGAGCATGAACCCCATGATCTGCACGATCAGGTCGGGCATCCGCAACCGACGCAGACCGATCAGGACGTCACGGGGATCGGTGGTGGCCGCGAGCGTGAGCGCCGCGAGCACGCCGAGCGTCCCCTTGGCGGCCAACCCCCAGGCGGCCCACAGTCCGGGCTGGGAGACCGACAGGCCCAGCACCTCGACACGCGGCCCCGTGGCGATGAACGGGACGGCCAGCGCGAAGACGAGGAACGGGGTCTCGATCAGCATCCGCTTGGCCAGGTAGCCGGCGGGGACGCCGCTGAGCGCCACGACTGCGGCGAGCACGAGGAGGTGGACCCCGAAGGCGGCGTACCACTCCCGCGGGGTGGAGACCACCACCAGCATGAAGACGACCAGCGCGACCAGCTTGAGGTGCGCCGGCGCCCGGTGCACCGGGCTGTGACCGTGGTAGTGCAGCCGGTGGCCGTGACCGGCGCCCATCGCTCAGTCCTCCTCGTCGTCGGTGGGCTCGCGGCGGCGGAGCACGCGGAAGATCCCGCCGGCCAGGGCGAGCACGAACAGCGAGCCGGCCACGCCGGAGACGCCCTTGCTGATCCGCGCGTCGTCGATGCCCTTGGTCGAGTAGCCGGCCAGCGGGCTGTCCGACTCGGGCGAGGACTGCTCACCCTGGCTGATCCCGGTGTCCCTCGCGACGGCGCTCAGGCCGTCGGGGCTGCCGCTGGCATAGAAGCTGGCGACTCCGGCGACCAGCAGCGCGGCCAGCAGGAAGCCGACCAGGAAACGCCTGTTGCCGGGGCGGTTCATGCCGGGTCCGCGGCGGCAGCGGGTTCGCGGATCTCCAGGGTGCGCGCCCGCAGGGCCGACCGGGCGCCGTAGACCAGGTCGGGGCGTACGCCGACGACCGAGGCCACGACCAGGCCGGTGATGGCTGCCTCACCGAGGCCGATCACGGTGTGCCAGGACACCATCGCCACGATCACCTTCAGGGGGTCAACGGGTGCTGTGCCACCCACCGAGAACAGCAGCGCGAACACGAAAGCGGCCACCGGCACGCTCAGCAGCGCGCCCACCGCCGCGGCGGGCGCGACGACGCCCAGCCGGTTCGGCAGCACCGCCCTGAGCCCGCGGAAGACCAGCCAGCCGACCCCGACGCCGACCAGTGCCATCAACGTGATGTTGGTGCCCAGCGCGGTGATCCCACCGTCGGCCATGAACAGCGCCTGCACGAGCAGGACGGTGCTCATGCAGAGCACGGCGGTCCACGGACCGGCCAGGACCGCGGCCAACGCACCGCCGAGCAGGTGTCCACTCGTGCCGGCGCCGACCGGGAAGTTCATCATCTGCCCGGCGAAGACGAACGTCGCGACCAGGCCGGCCATTGGCGCGGTACGGTCGTCGAGTTCCCGGCGCGCACCGCGCAGTGCCAGCGCCAGGCCGGCGACGGCCACCGCACCGGTCGTCAGCGAGGTGGGTGCGTCGAGGAATCCGTCGGGAACGTGCACGTCTGCCACACTACGTTATTGCGAATAACTCGCAACTACCTTCCGTTGTCAGGAGTGACCCGACCCGTGACCTCGACCGCCCGCCTCTCCCCCGGCGACACCGCGCCCGACTTCACCCTGCCCAGCGACACGGGTGCCGAGGTCTCGCTCTCCGACCTGCGCGGCCGCAAGGTGATCGTCTACTTCTACCCCGCCGCGATGACCTCGGGCTGCAGCAAGCAGGCGTGTGACTTCACCGAGTCCCTGGACTCCCTGCGCGCGGCCGGCTACGAGGTGGTGGGGATCTCGCCGGACAAGCCGGCGAAGCTCGCGAGGTTCCGGGACCGCGACGCCCTCACGATCACGCTCGCGAGCGATGAGGACCGGTCCGTGATGACGACCTACGGCGCCTACGGGGAGAAGAAGCTCTACGGCAAGGTCGTGCAGGGTGTGATCAGGTCGACCATCGTCATCGACGAGAACGGCACCGTCGAGCTGGCGCAGTACAACGTGAAGGCCACCGGACACGTCGCCAAGCTGCGCCGCGACCTCGCCCTAGACTGACCGCCGCGCGCCCGTAGCCCAATGGCAGAGGCACCAGGTTTAGGTCCTGGCCAGTGCGAGTTCGACTCTCGCCGGGCGCACCCTCAGGAGCCGAGCAGCTCCACCACGACCGGAGCGATGGCGGCCAGCGACGCACCCCGGTGGGAGATCCGGTCCTTGGCCTCGGGGTCGAGCTCGGCCGAGGTGCTCTCACCGTCCTGCTCGTCGGGCACGAACAGCGCGTCGTAGCCGAAGCCACCGACCCCCCGCAGCTCCCGGATCACCCGGCCCCGCATCACCCCGTCCGCGACCCGCTCGCTGCCGTCGGGATGACAGAACGCCACGCTGCAGCGGAACTCCGCACCGCGCCGCTCGTCAGGTACGTCGGCGAGCTGGTCGAGCAGCAGCAGGTTGTTGCGCTCATCGGACTTCGGCTGTCCGGACCACCGTGCCGACAGCACACCGGGCATCGCGTTGAGGGCGTCGACGCACAGGCCGCTGTCGTCGGCGAGGGAGGGCAGGCCGGTCGCCCTCAAGCCGGCGCGGGCCTTGAGCAGCGCGTTGCCCTCGAAGGTGGGCTGGTCCTCGACCGGCTCGTCGTAGGGCTCGACGTCGTCGAGGCCGAGCACCTCGATGCCAGGCAGGTGCCGGCCCAGGATGCGGCGCATCTCCGCCAGCTTCTTGGCGTTGCGTGAGGCCAGGAAGACGCGAGCGGCACCGGATGCGGACGACTCAGGCACCGTTCAGGGCCTCGGCCTGGAACCTGGTCAGGTCGGCGCACCCCTTGGCCGCGAGCTCGAGGAGCGCGTCCAGCTCGGCCCGGTCGAAGGCGGCACCTTCGGCGGTTCCCTGCACCTCCACGAACTTGCCGTCTCCGGTCATCACGACGTTCATGTCGGTCTCGGCGCGCACGTCCTCCTCGTAGGGCAGGTCGAGTCGCGGCACGCCGTCGATGATCCCGACCGAGATCGCGGCCACCGAGCCGGTCAGCGGGTCACCCTTGAGGACGCCCTCGTCGCGCAGGTGCGCGATGGCGTCGGCCAGGGCGACGTACGCCCCGGTGATCGCCGCGGTGCGGGTGCCGCCGTCCGCCTGGAGCACGTCGCAGTCGAGCACGATCGTGTTCTCGCCCAGCGCCTTGTAGTCGATCACTGCGCGGAGGGACCGACCGATCAGCCGGGAGATCTCGTGGGTGCGGCCACCGATGCGCCCCTTGACCGACTCGCGGTCCGAGCGGGTGTTCGTCGCCGAGGGCAGCATGGCGTACTCGGCCGTGACCCAGCCCAGCTCGGAGCCCTTGCGCCACCGCGGCACGCCGACCGAGGCCGAGGCTGCACACAGCACCCGGGTGCGGCCGAACTCGACGAGCACCGAGCCCGCCGGGTGGTCCTGCCAGTGCCGGGTGATCTTGATCGGTCGGAGCTCGTCGTCGGCTCGGCCATCGATGCGGGGGTCAGTCATGCGGGCGACCCTACCGACCTCGCTGCGGGCTACTTGACCTCGGCCCGGAGCACCCGCCACAACCCGGCCAGGAACGGGAGCAGCACCCAGATGAGGCTGCTGGTCAGCACCTGGGCCCACTGCTCGCCGGTCACGTCCGGTGAGTCGAAGATGGGCTGCTGGGAGGTGCCGAGGTCGATCCACGGCTGGACGTCGGCGAGCCTGCTCCACAGCGACGTCCCCACCGAGAAGGCGATCGGAAGCACGAAGTAGGTGACGATCGCAGCTGCCGAGCTCAGGAAGATCAGGCCGAAGGCCAGGCCCTGCAGGATGCCCATCACCTGGAGGAGCGCGAACTTGGCGAAGTCGTCCAGACCCACACCCTCCCAGGCACCCGGCGCACCACGGACGGTCGCACCGAGGGCGGCCAGGGCGATGGCGAGTGCGACAGCGAGCAGTCCGAACCCCACGGCGGCGCCGACCTTGGCGAGCATCACCTTGGTCCGGTCCGGCTCGAGGGTGAAGGTCACCATCGCCGTGCGCTGGCCCCACTCCTGGGTGACGAGCAGGATGCCGAGCACCGGCAGCAGGAAGCCCTGCGGCGTCGCCATGATGGCGATGTAGTTGATGAACGTGCGGTCCTGCTCAGCCGCCGCGAACATGAACGCGATCGTGATCAGCAAGGTGATGGCCGCGATCGTGATGATCAGCCACAGGCCCGCGCGCGTGTCCACCATCTTGCGCATCTCGACCTTGACGAGCCTGCCGAGCGGGACGGGCTGGGTCACGGAGACGTCGATGGTGCTCGGGATGATCGAGCTCATGCGGGGGCTCCCTGGAGGTCGTCGCGGGCGTCGTCGGCGGTCAGCTGCAGGAACATCTCCTCGAGCCCGGCGCCCTCGGCGCGGCGGAGCTCGATGAGGACGACCCCCGCGGCCGCTGCCGCTCGGCCCACGTCGACCGGCTCCGACTCACAGCGGAACCCCCCGTCGCCGGACGGCGCGGCCGTGATGGCGGCCGCATCGAGCGCGGCCTCGAGTGCCGCGGGGTCGAGCGGCTTCACGTAGGTGCCGCGGGTCTGGAGCAGCTCGGCCTTGGTCCCCTGCGCCACGATCTTGCCCCGGCCGATCAGGATCATGTCGTCGGCGATCATCTCCACCTCGTGGAGCAGGTGCGAGGACAGCAGAACCGTGCCGCCACGACTGGCGAAGGTGCGCAGCACCCCCCGCATCCAGTGGATGCCGGCCGGGTCGAGGCCGTTGACGGGCTCGTCGAGGATGAGCACCGAGGGATCGCCGAGGAAGGCGTTGGCGATGCCGAGCCGCTGGCGCATTCCGAGCGAGTAGTTGCGCACCCGGCGCTTGGCCTCGACTCCGGAGAGCCCGACAAGGTCCAGCATCTCCTCGACCCGGTCACGCTTGATCCCCATGGTCGCCGCACTGAGCCGCAGCACCTCCCGGCCGGTGCGACCGGCGTGCTGGGCCGACGCGTCGAGCAGCACCCCGACGTGCCGCGACGGGTTCGGGATGTCCTCGAAGCGGTGTCCGCCGATCGTCGCCGTCCCCTGCTGGGCGGGCGTCAGACCCACCATCACCCGCATGCTGGTGGACTTGCCTGCCCCGTTGGGCCCCAGGAACCCGGTCACGCGACCGGGCCGGGCCACGAAGGACACGTTGTCGACCGCGGTGAACCCGCCGTAGCGCTTGGTGACGTTCTCGAGCCTGATCATCACGCCATCATGGCGGACGACCCCGCGTCAGACCTCGTAGGAAACGCCCGGCTCGGCGAGGGCGGCCTCACCGTCGTAGGCGCCGGTCGCCTCGGCGAGCACCTTGTCGGCGTCGTGCCAGGGCGGGATGTGCGTGAGCAGCAGCCGGTGCACCCCCGCCTGGGTGGCGGTCCGACCGGCCTCGGCCCCGGTGAGGTGCAGGTCAGGCGGGTTGTCCGCGCCCTCGAGGAACGACGCCTCGCACAGGAACAGGTCCGCTCCCCTGGCGCTGTCCTCCAGGCCAGGACACACACCGGTGTCACCGGAGTAGGCGAGCACCCGTCCGTCTGCCTCGACGCGCAGGGCGTAGGCCTCGACGGGGTGTGCCACCGAGCGTGCGGTCAGGGTGAAGGGGCCGAACGTCAGCCGGTCGGGGCCATAGGGGATGAACTCGAACTCCTCGTTCATCCCGGGGTCCTCGTCGAGGTCGTAGGCCTTGGCCATCCGGCGCGCCGAGTCGGAGGGCCCCCACACGGGGATCCGGGGCAGTGCGCCCTCCGGGTGGTACTTGCGCATCACGTAGTAGCCGCACAGGTCCAGGCAGTGGTCGGCGTGCAGGTGCGAGAGGAAGACGGCGTCGATCGCCTTGGCGTCGGCGTACCTCTGCAGCGAGCCCAGCGCCCCGCTGCCCATGTCGAGCAGGATCCGCCAGGTGCGGCCCTCGTGCTCGGACTCGACGAGGTAGCAGCTCGCGGAGGAGTCCGGTCCCGGGTAGGAACCGGAGCTGCCGATCACGGTGAGTCTCATGCCTGGTCCCGGAGATGAGGTGGTGTGGCGCGCGGTGAGGGCATCATCCTGCTCTCACCGTCCATGCGCCACCGGCGAACTGGGAAACCCGGTCGATCTCCGGCCCGAGGAAGCGTCGTGCGATCAGCGCGAACTCCTCCGGCTGTCCGGTGGTCAGGAACCGATGCACCGGCCCGTCGGCGGACAGCGGTCCCGGGACGTGCTCGATGCCGTGCTGGACCAGCATCCGGTAGACGTCCTTGGCGCACTCCTCGGCGCTGCTCACCAGCGTCACGTCGTCGCCCATCACCATCGAGATCACGCCCGTGAGCAGCGGGTAGTGGGTGCAGCCGAGGATGACGGTGTCGACGCCGGCTGCCAGCAGCGGGTCGAGGTACTCGTGCGCGGCCGCCTGGAGCTCCGGGCCGCTGGTCACGCCCTGCTCCACGAACTCGACGAACCGGGGGCAGGCCTGCGTGGTCAGCGTCACCTGCGGAGCGGCGGCGAACGCGTCGTCGTAGGCCAGCGACTGGGCGGTCGCCCGGGTGCAGATCACCCCGATCCGACCACTGCGCGTTGCGGCGACAGCTCGCCTGGTGGCCGGGAGGATCACCTCGACCACCGGCACGTCGTAGCGCTCCCGTGCGTCGCGGAGCATCGCTGCGCTGGCGGAGTTGCAGGCGATCACCAGGGCCTTGACACCCTGCTCGACGAGGTGGTCGAGGCACTCGAGGGCGTACTCGCGGACCTCCGGGATCGGTTTGGGCCCGTAGGGCTGGCGCGCGGTGTCACCGAGGTAGACCAACGCCTCGTGGGGCAGCTGGTCCATCACGGCCCGGGCGACGGTGAGTCCCCCGAAACCCGAGTCGAAGATCCCGATCGGCGCGTCAGTCACGCCCGCAAGGCTAGTTCCACTTGTCCCGATCCAGGGTGAAGAGCGACCGACGTCACCTTTGGCGTGGCCCACCTTCCCCTCCGGAGACACGCGTGTCCTCCCCCATCTGACGAAATAGCGGTGTTTGGATCGCTTATGCCACGCACCCTCGCAGCGGCGGCTCTCGCCGCGACCCTGGCCCTCGGCGGCCCGGCCACGGCCGCACCGACGGCCATCAGCACCCGGCCCCTCGTCGCGACTCCGCAGCCGGCGTCGCAGGACGGCCTTCGCGCCCAGGGGCCGGACTTCAACCACGGCAAGCCGGTCCCGTTCGACACCTCTCGTCCACCCACCGCCCTGCGGCGCCAGATCGCGCCCCGCGCGCAGGCGGAGCGGAACCCGTACTCAGATCCACAGGTCGGCGACACCATGACCTGGCTGGCCCTCGACGACACCGAGGGGACCTACCTCAAGGACTACACGCTGCGGGGTCTGGGCAACAAGGTCCAGGTCTGGGTGGCCGAGGACCGCGCCTTCCCCGACGGGGACTGCCGCAACGATCTGGGTCTCACCGAGGTCACCGACGCGCAGGTCCGGTCGTTCGTGCGCGAGTTCGACACCAGGATCCATCCCCTCGAGTCGCGGGCGTTCTCCACTCCGCCGGCGCGCGACGGCTCCGGCGGTGCCGACCTCGCGGCTGAGCTCGACCTACCGGCTGACTACTGGAAGGTGGGCCGCGACCAGGCCGACGACATCGTCACCCTGGTCGACAACGTCCGCGACACGAACTTCTACGCACCGGCAACGCCCGACGGCCAGACCTACATCGGCGGGTTCTTCTACTCGGTCTTCAACGACTACGTGGACCGCAACATCATGACCATCGACGCCTTCGACTGGTTGCACCGCACCGGCGCGACGCCACCCGATGACCGCCAGACGAGCGCCTACCGGGACTGCGCCGCCGAGCTCGGACAGCCCGCCGGTGACGCCACCAACATCGGCAACCCGCGCCCGCGCGGCTACGAGGGCACCTTCGCCCACGAGTACCAGCACCTGCTCGAGCACTACCAGGACCCCGACGAGGAGACCTGGGTGAACGAGGGGCTCTCCGACTGGGCGCAGTCGCTGGTGGGTTACGTCGACCCGTCGACCGCCCCGGACGAGCCGCAGGCCGACGGTCACATCTCCTGCTTCCAGGGCTTCCGTGACCCGAGCCTCGGTGGCCCCGAGAACTCGCTGACCGCGTGGGGCGACCAGGGTGGCCCGGAGATCCTGTGCGACTACGGGGCGGCGTACACGTTCATGGAGTACCTGCACAGCCACTACGGCGACTCGTTCATGCGCCGTCTGCACCGCGAGGACCGCAACGGCCTCGACGGCATCACCCACCTCCTCGAGCGGTACTCCGCAGGTGTGGACGCCCAGGAGACCGTGCACCGGTGGGCTGCCGCAGCCGCCCTGGACCAGGTGATCGACCGCCGCCGTGGTCGCCTCGAGGGCGGCGACGCGGCCCTGTTCACGGCCAGGAGCCTGAGCAGCAAGATCAACTGGGCGAACAGCCAGGCCTACGACAGCCCCGGCGCACCGCCGAACGGCTCGGACTACGTGCGCCTGCGCAACCGCAACGGCACGTTCCCCAGCCCGAGCCGGATCGGCACCATCCGGTTCCGCGGAGCCCGGACGCTCGAGCCCACCCCGGTCGAGTGGACCGAGGACACCACCCCGCCCGCCGAGGTCGCGGAGACGACCACGTGCGGCGAGGTCACCCCGGGGGTCGGCCCCGCGGCGCTGCACTCCGGCTGCGGTGACGACCTCGACCGCTCCCTGGTGCGCCGGATCGACGTACCCGCGGCCGGTGGAGACCTGCACTTCGAGGCATTGTGGGACATCGAGGAGGGCTGGGACCTCGGGGCCGTGCAGGTCTCCGCGGACGAGGGCAGGACCTGGCAGAGCCTGGCCACCGACGACACCACGACGGAGCACGACGAGGGAGCCGACCCGAGGATCGTCGTCAACCTGCCCGGCTTCACCGGCGAGTCCGGCACCTGGCGCCGGCAGAGCGCGAGCCTGGACGCCTGGAAGGGCAAGCAGGTCCTGGTCGGCTTCCGCTACCTCACCGACGCCTCCGCCACCGAGGCCGGCTTCTGGGTCCGGAACATCACCGCGGCCGGAACCGTGCTCCCCAGCACCCTCGACGGCTGGCAGACGATCACCCAGGCCCGTCCGGTCCCGGTGTCCGGCTGGACCGTCCAGCTGGTCTCCTACGGCCGAGGGGGCACCCCGCACATCCACCGCCTCCGGTTGGACGACCGCTTCCGTGGTGGTCTGACCGGGAGCCGGGTGCGCTCTGCCCTCGGGACCGGGGAGTCGGTGGTCGCGGCGATCGTCACCCATGACGACCCGACCGGGACGTCGACGCAGTCCGCCCGCTACTCGCTGAGGGTCAACGGCACCACCCAGCCGGGCGGCTGAGCTCAGCGGTTCGTGTGCCGCAACCACCAGAGCCCGGCGACCGGCAGCACGAGCGGGACGAACCCGTAGCCGGCGCCGAACTCCGACCAAACGGTTGCGTCCGGGAACTCCTGCGGGACCAGGATGCTGGTCACGCCCACGGTGAGCACGCCGGCCAGCTCGATACCGACCGCGACGAGCGCCCAGCGACGGCGGTCCGAGGCCAGCGCGTAGGTCGCCACGAGGTAGACCGCGGCGGCCAGGGCGCTCAGCGCATAGGGCACCGGTGCCTCGGACGCCTGGGTCGCGAGCTGCAGCGACGAGCGTCCGGTTGCCGCCAGCGCGAACACGCCGTAGACGAAGACGAGCGCCCGACCGAACCCGCGTCCGGTGGCCGGTCGTGCGGCTCGACGGGTGGTGAAGGCGTCAGGCACCTGCGGCCCAGATGTCGTGCAGCCGGACGAACATGAAGGGCACCACCAGCACGGCGACCAGCAGGACCGAGGTGCCGCCACGTGAGCGCTCACCCCCGGACCAGACGACGCCCGCGGGGATGATCAGCAGGGTGCCGACGAGATAACCGATGTACTCCCAGGTGGACACGTCCCGGCCGTCACCGGTCACTCGCACGACGCCGAGAACCATGTGGGCGATCAGGCCGACCTCGACCACCGCGAGGACGTTGAGCAGCAGCCGGTCGGGAGTGCGGTCGCGCACGATCAGCACGACCAGCCAGAGGGCGCTGAGCAGGCAGAGAGCGCCCAGAGCGAGCTGAAGGGGGATCATCGGTGGTCGCTCACGCCCAGAGCTGGCCCTCGAGACGGTCCTCCGCCTCGTCGACGGTGCCCTCGTAGGCGCCGGTGGAGAGGTACTTCCAGCCCCCGTCGCACACCACGAACGCGATGTCCGCGCGCTGGCCGGCCTTGACCGCCTTGGCCGCCTGGCCGAGCGCCGCGTGCAGGATCGCGCCGGTCGAGACCCCGGCGAAGATCCCCTCGGCCTCGAGCAGCTCACGGACGCGGCGTACGGCGTCACGCGGGCCGACGGAGAACCGGGAGTCGATCAGCGACTCGTCGTAGAGCTCGGGGACGAAGCCCTCGTCCATGTTGCGCAGTCCGTAGACCAGCTCGCCGTACCTCGGCTCGGCGGCGACGATCCTGACCTCGGGCTTGTGCACCCGGAAGAAGCGGCTGACCCCCATCAGGGTGCCGGTGGTGCCGAGGCCGGCGACGAAGTGCGTGATCTCCGGCAGGTCGGCCAGGAGCTCGGGGCCGGTGCCCTCCTCGTGCGAGAGCGCGTTCGCCTCGTTGCCGTACTGGTAGAGCATCACCCAGTCGGGGTGCTCCTCGGCGATGCCCTTGGCCGTGCGCACGGCCTCGTTCGAGCCGCCCGCAGCGTTGGAGGAGACGATCTCAGCGCCCCACATCCGCAGCAGCTGTCGTCGCTCCTGCGAGGTGTTCTCCGGCATCACGCAGACGAGCCGGTAGCCCTTGAGCTTGGCGGCCATCGCCAGGGAGATGCCCGTGTTGCCGCTGGTGGGCTCCAGGATCGTGCAGCCGGGGCGCAGGACACCATCCTTCTCGGCCCGCTCGATCATCGCCAGCGCGGGCCGGTCCTTGATCGACCCGGTGGGGTTGCGGTCCTCGAGCTTGGCCCACAGGCGGACGTCCGGGGACGGCGAGAGCCGGGGCAGCCCCACGAGCGGGGTGCCGCCGACCGAGTCGAGGAGGCTGTCGAAGCGCATCAGGTGTCCGGGGTCCCGGTGATCAGTCGGTGCTTCCGCCCGCGACCGCGGGCAGCACGACGATCTGGTCGCCGTCGGAGAGCTCGGTGCCGAGGCCCCCGGTGAACCGGACGTCCTCGTCGTTGACGTAGAGGTTCACGAACCGGCGCAGGTCGGTCTTGCCGTCCTTGGCCTCGAGGAGGCGGTCGCGGAGACCGGGGTGGTTGTTCTCCAGGTCGTCGATGAGCTCGCTCAGCGTGGAGCCGCTCGCCTCGACCGACTTCTCACCGTTGGTGTACGTGCGCAGGATGGTGGGGATGCGGACCTCGATGGCCATGGGTGTCACTCGCTCTCGTTGGGCTGCTGGTTCGACAGGTGCTTCACGCTGGGGTCGGGTCATCGGTGAGGACGACCTCTTCCTCGGTCACTTCGCCGTCGATGATCCTGTATGACCTGAACTCCGCAGGGCTCTCACTATTCCCGGGCTCGCGTGTGCTGACCAGCACGTAGTGCGCGCCGGGCTCGCTGGCGAGGCCGATGTCGGTGCGGCTCGGGTAGGCCTCGGTGGCCGTGTGCGAGTGGTAGATCACGACGGGTTCCTCGTCGTTGGCCCACATCTGCTTGTACACCGCGAGGAGCTCCCCGGAGTCGAACTCGTAGAAGGTGGGCGACCCAGCGGCGTTGACCATCTCCACCAGGCGGAGGGGGGTGTCGCTGCCCTCCGGTCCGGCGACGATGCCGCACGCCTCGTCGGGGTGGTCTCGCCTGGCGTGGGCGACGATCGCGTCGTGGATGGACCGGGAGATGCTCAGCACGGTCCAAGCGTAGGCGGCGGACCAGGTCGCCCCCGCACGGGACCGGAGTACGGGACACCACCCGCGGTGGGCCTCAGCGCGCTGCGTGGACCAGGGTCTCCTGGAGGTAGCCGAGCCAGTCGTAGATGTCGTGCACCTGAGCCCGGGGATCCTCGTCGGGCAGGGTCTGCCAGTAGTCCTCGTCGCCGTCCTCGACCCCGAGGCGGGTGGCGATCGCCAGCCGCATGTCCGTGAACGAGCGCATCCAGGTGAGAGCTGCTTCCTCGTCGAGCTCCACGTCGATGTAGATCCCGTCCTGGGGCTCGGCCGGGAGCCCGGCCTCCTCGAGGGCGTCGATGATCGACGCGGCGGCGGCCGCCTTGCCGTCACGCAGGGTGCTCTCGGTGAAGCGGCGGAAGTCACCGGCCGCCTCCTCGTCGTCCGGGTAGGCCGTCGGGAACAGGCGGGCGAGCACCGGGTCCTCGGGCTCAGTCGTGGGACCTGAGAAGTCGAGCAGCCGCTCCAGCGGATCCGACCCGTGACCCCCGGTGGCCGCCTCGTTGCGGAGCAGCTCGATCAGCTGTGCGGCCAGGGAGCGCAGCAGGTCGGCCTCGAACACGGTGAAGGTGGCCACGCAGGCGCCACTGCGTCGATGTCGCCGAAAGCCGCCCACTAGGCGTCAGCCTTCTGCATCGTGGCCCAGAGCCCGTAGCCGTGCATCGCCTGCACGTCGCGCTCCATCTCCTCGCGGCTGCCGGTGGACACGACCGAGCGACCGTCGCGGTGGACCTCCATCATCAGCTTCTCGGCCTTCTGCTTGCCGTAGCCGAAGTACTTCTGGAACACGAAGGCGACGTACGACATCAGGTTCACCGGGTCGTTCCAGACCAGGGTGACCCAGGGCCTCGCGAGGTCGGTGATGTCGTCGACCTCGGGCTCGACGAGCTCGACCGGAGAAGTGGACACCCCCACATTGTGCCCACATCACTAGGGTGACCGCGTGACCACCTCCACGGCGCTGCTCACCGACCACTACGAGCTGACCATGCTGGAGTCGGCCATCCGGTCCGGAGCCGCGCACCGCCGGTCCCTGTTCGAGCTGTTCCCGAGGCGTCTGCCCGAGGGTCGGCGCTACGGAGTCGTCGCCGGCGTGGGCCGTGCCCTCGACGCCATCGAGGGCTTCCGGTTCACCGAGGCCGACATCGACTTCCTGCGCGAGGAGCAGGTCGTGGACGAGGCGACGCTCTCGTGGCTGGCGGACTACCGGTTCAGCGGCGACGTCTGGGGCTACCCGGAGGGAGAGGCGTACTTCCCCTACTCCCCGCTGCTGGTCGTCGAGTCCACGTTCGCCGAAGCCGTGCTCCTGGAGACCGTGCTGCTCTCGATCTACAACCACGACTCGGCCATCGCCTCGGCGGCGTCCCGGATGACCTGGGTGGCGGGCGAGCGTCCCTGCATCGAGATGGGATCCCGCAGGACCCACGAGTGGGCGGCCGTGGCGTCCGCCCGGGCGGCGTACGTCGCAGGGTTCACCGCCACCTCGAACCTCGCCGCTCGCCAGCGCTACGGCGTGCCCAGCACCGGCACCAGCGCGCACTCGTTCACGCTGCTGCACGACACCGAGGCGGACGCCTTCCGCGCGCAGGTGCAGTCGCTCGGCAAGGGCACCACCCTGCTCGTGGACACCTACGACATCACCGAGGCAGTCCGGCTCGGCGTCGAGATCGCGGGTCCGGAGCTCGGTGCCGTCCGGATCGACTCCGGCGACCTCGGCGTGCTGGCTCACCGCGTCCGGGCCCAGCTCGACGCCCTCGGCGCCACCGGCACCCGGATCATCGTCACCTCGGACCTCGACGAGTTCGCCATCGCCGGCCTCGCCTCTGCCCCGGTGGACGGCTACGGGGTCGGCACCGAGCTGGTCACCGGCAGCGGCCACCCGACCTGCGGCTTCGTCTACAAGCTGGTCGCGCGCGAGGGCGCCGACGGAGAGCTCGTGGGCGTCGCCAAGAAGAGCAAGGACAAGATCTCGGTGGGCGGCCGCAAGTTCGCCCTGCGCAGGCGCTCCCCTGACGGGACCGCGCAGGCCGAGGTGATCGGCATCGGCCGGCCGGCCCACGACGACGGGGACGACCGCGTGCTGATGGTGCCCCTGGTCCGCGACGGTGCCGTGGTCGGCCGGGAGACCCTCGAGACCGCCCGGGAACGGCACCTACGTTCGCGCGCCGAGCTGCCTCTCGTGGCACGACAGCTGTCCAAGGGCGAGCCTGCGATCGAGACCCTGCACGAGGGCTGAGACCTGCCGGACGTGGCGCTGGTGACTCCCCGCAGACCTTTAGTAGCCTCCGAGACATGAAGCGGGCCTTGATCGTGGTGGACGTGCAGAACGACTTCTGCGAGGGCGGCTCGCTGCCCGTGACCGGTGGGGCGCGCGTCGCCAGCGACATCGCCGAGCTGCTGCACCACTGGACCCGTCAGGACCCCAAGGCTCCGCCGTACGACGTCGTGGTGGCCACCAAGGACCACCACATCGACCCAGGAGCGCACTGGTCCACGGAGCCCGACTTCGAGGAGTCCTGGCCGGTGCACTGCAAGGTCGGCACCGACGGTGAGGCCTTCCACCCCAACCTCGACCCGCAGCCGTTCAACGCGGTGTTCCTCAAGGGCGAGCACGCGGCCGCCTACTCGGGCTTCGAGGGCTCCGACAGCAGTGGCACGCTGCTGGCGGACTGGCTCCGGGGCAACGACGTGCAGCAGGTCGACGTGTGCGGGATCGCCACCGACTACTGCGTCCGGGCCACTGCCCTGGACGCCGCCCGCAACGGCTTCGACACGCGCGTGCTGCTGGACCTCTGCGCCGGTGTCGCGCCCGCGTCGTCCGAGACCGCGGTGGCCGAGATGCGCGGGGCCGGCATCAAGATCGGCTGACCAACGGCCGCGACGTCAGCGGCCGGTGAACTCCGCGTGGCGCTTGCCCACGAAGGCCCTCATCCCCTCGGCTGCGTCCTCGGTGCGCAGCAACAGCGACTGGCCGGCCCGTTCGCGCTGGAAGGCGTCACCGAGGTCGTCGAGCGTGGCCGCGTTGATGGCCCTCTTCGTTGCCGCAAACGCCAATGGCGCGCCACGGGACAGCCGCCGGACCACCTTCTCGAGACCAGCGGCGTAGTCGTCATCGGCGAAGACGTGCGACACCAGGCCGGCCTGATGGGCCTCGCGGGCGGACATCAGGTCGGAGAGCAGGGCCATCCGCATCGCGCGGGCCCGGCCGATCGAGGCCGCGACGGTCGCCGTTGCCCCGCCGTCCGGCATCAGGCCGAGCTTGGTGAAGGCCAGGGTCAGGGCGGCCGACTCCCTGGCCACGACGAGGTCGCAGGCCAGCGCCACCGACATGCCCACGCCGGCCGCGATGCCGTTCAGGCCGCAGACCACCGGCTTGTCCAGCTCGATGATCGCCCGGACGACCTGGTTGGCCGCGTCGACCGACTCCCCGTCGTACCTCTGCTGCGGGTTCTCACCGCTCAGGTCGGCCCCTGCGGAGAAGGCAGCGCCCGTGCCGGTGAGCACCACGACCCGGACCTCGTCACGCGCGGTCGCCTCCCGGAGCTGCTCGATGGCCCGCCCGACCATCTCCCCCGTCAGCGCGTTGAACTGGTCCGGCCGGTTCAGGGTGAGCCACAGGGCTCCGTCGTCGATGCCGGACCTCGAGGTCGCTCATCTGGTCAGCCTGTCATCCATGGGCCCATCCAAGACGTTGACAGAATCACTGTCAACGTCTTGGCGTCATCGTCGCACCTGCGCGTTAGGCTGCCGGGATGGTGAACGTGCTGGTGATCGCGGACGAGGTGGCGAGCAACCTCACCGAGGGCACCCTTGCGGACATCGCTCCAGAGCTCGTGCTCTCCGCCGGCGACCTGCCCTGGGACTACGTGGAGTGGGTCGCCACCAGCGTGCAGTGCCCGGTGGTGTTCGTGCCGGGCAACCACGACCCGGATCTGCCAGCGGGCCGCACCAGCCCAGGCGGCACCATCGACGCCGACAAGCAGGTGGTCACTGCTGCCGGCCTCACCATCGCCGGTCTCGGTGGCTGCGTGCGCTACAACGAGGGCCCGCACCAGTACACCCAGAAGCAGTACGCCCGCTGCTGCAGGCGACTCCTCCGCAGCTCCAGGAGGGCCGGCCCGGTGGACGTGCTGCTCACCCACACCCCGCCTCTCGGCGTCGGCGACGGTGCCGACGGCCCGCACCAGGGCATCGAGGCCCTGCACACGGTCATCGAGCGGCTTCAGCCGACCTGGCACCTGCACGGGCACATCCACCCCTACGGGCTGCGGATGCCGGACCGGCAGGTCGGTGCCACCACGGTGCGCAACGTCATCCCGTGGAGCGTGCTGGAGATCACCCCGAAAACCAGCCGTCAGGCCACTCCGGCCGGGTGAGAGGGGGAGAATGACCCCATGGCAACACCACGGATCGACGCCGAGACCGACTTCCAGCGTGTCCGCCGCCACCAGGTGCTCTCCAAGCTGGCCAGGACGCTGCGGGCCGACGACCGCAACCTGCACGAGACGCTGTCCTTCGACGAGGTGGTCGATGCTCTCGGTCGGCGCGGTGAGCGGTCACTGGGCGTCCAGCTGATCCCTCTCGACCGGATCGTCGGCTCCGTCGACAAGGTCCGCGACTTCGACCGGCGGTTCCGGCCGACCTCCGACCGCAGCAGGCAGCGCTGGCAGGCGCTCGCCGAGAAGAGCCTGATGGGCGAGTACCTCCCGCCCATCGAGGTCTACCAGCTCGGCAACCTCTACTTCGTGCGTGACGGCCACCACCGCGTCTCGGTCGCCCGCGTCCAGGGCGCGACCGAGATCGAGGCGGACGTCACCCAGATCGACACCGTCATCGACACCGAGGGCATCGGCGGACGACGTGACCTCGACGGGAAGAACTGGGGACTGCGCTTCCTGAAGCGGGTGCCGCTGACCGGTGAGCGGCGGGCCGAGATCAACTGCACGGACCCCACCGACTACCACCGGCTGGCGGAGATGGTCGAGGCCTGGGCGTGCCGACTGATGCACGCCGAGGGGGCCTACTTCGACCAGGCCACGATGGCCAGGCGCTGGTTCGACGAGGAGTACACGCCGGTGGTGCAGCTGATCGACGACGCCGGGGTCCGAGGCACCCACGAGACCGGCGCCGACGCCTACATCCGGGTGGCCAAGGAGCGCTACCGGCTCATCCGGGAGCACGACTGGAACCGCGACGTGCTCCAGGCGATCGCCGAGCAGACCGCGAAGGCGCGCCGCAGGGCCAACCCGGGTGGCGCCGTCAGGGCCTGACGCCCCGCAGCCACACCGCCACGTCGGTCGGCACCCCGCCGGAGAGATCCACGGCGGCACTGGACACGAGCACCTCGGCGCCCTCGGGCAGCGGAACGGGGTTCTCGGCACCCACGTTGGCGATCACCCGCACGCCCCCAGTCGGGGTGTCGATGTCGAAGGCCAGCACGTCGTCACCGAGGTCGACCCAGCTGAGGTCTCCCCTGCCGAGCCGGAGCTCACGCCGCACGCTCAGCAGGGCCCGGTAGAGCTCCAGGGTGGAGCCCTCGACGCCCCTCTGGCGGTCGGCTGCGAGCTCGCCGTACACCGGCGGCTGCGGCAGCCAGGACTCCCCCGTCGGGCCGAAGCCGTACGCCGGGGCGCCACCCTCCCACGGCACCGGGACCCGGCAGCCGTCCCGGCCGCGGGAGGTGTGCCCGGACTTCTCCCAGGTGGGGTCCTGGCGGACCTCGTCGGGGAGCTCGGTGGCCTCGGGCAGCCCGAGCTCCTCACCCTGGAACAGGTAGGCGGAGCCAGGCAGCGCCAGCATCACGGTGGTGGCGGCGCGGGCTCGGCGCAGGCCGGCCGCGGCGTCGGGCTGCGGGTCGCCCACGCCGATGCCACCGACCTGCATCGGACCGGGCACCGGGTCGAAGCCGAGCCGGGAGGCGTGCCGCACCACGTCGTGGTTGGACAGCACCCAGGTCTGCGGCGCGGCCACCTCGGCCACCGCGTCGAGGGAGTCGGTGATGTTGCGGCGCAGCTCGTCCGCGATCCAGGAGCTGAGCAGGAAGCCGAAGTTGAACGCCTGGTGCAGCTCGTCGGGGCGCACGTAGCGAGCCATCGCCTCGGCCGGGCGCACCCAGGCCTCGGCGCACAGGATGCGGTCGGCGTCCTGACCGTCGACCGCGTAGGACTCGGTGATCTTGCGCCACCGGCGGTAGATGTCGTGCACTCCCGGCTGGTCCCACATCGGCAGGTCCGAGGTGCGCTCCACGGCCATCTCGTGGACCACCTCGGTGTCGGGCAGCCCCTCCACCTTCACCAGGGCGTGTGCCACGTCGATCCGGAACCCGTCGACGCCGCGGTCGAGCCAGAACCGCAGCACCGACTCCATCTCGTCGCCGACCTCGGGGTTGGTCCAGTCGAAGTCGGGCTGGGTGACGTCGAAGAGGTGGAGGTACCACTGACCAGGTGACCCGTCCGCCTCGGTGACACGGGTCCACGCAGGCCCACCGAAGTTGCTCTTCCAGTTGTTCGGCGCCTCGGCACCGTCGCTGCCGCCGCCGTCGCGAAACACGTAGCGCGCACGAGCAGCACTGCCGGGTCCTGCGGCCAGTGCCTCCTGGAACCAGACGTGCGCGCTGGAGGAGTGGTTGGGCACGATGTCGACCATCACGCGCAGCCCGAGCTCGTGCGCGCGAGCGACCAGCGCGTCGAAGTCGGCCAGCGAGCCGAACAGCGGGTCCACGTCGCGGTAGTCCGCGACGTCGTAGCCGGCGTCGTTCTGCGGCGAGGTGTAGAAGGGCGAGAGCCAGAGCGCGTCCACGCCGAGGTCGGCGAGGTGCGGCAGCCTCGCGGTGATGCCGGGCAGGTCACCGATGCCGTCGCCGTCACTGTCGGCCCACGACCGCGGGTAGACCTGGTAGATGACGGCGTCGCGCCACCACTGTCGCTGCTGCTCGGTCATGCGCCCCACTTCTCGGTCAGCTTGGCAAGGACGGTCAGGTTACGGGTGGTCGCAGGCCCCAGGTGACGCTCCACCACCGCATTGCCGGTGCCGGCCTCGTGGTAGGGCTTCCCGGTCAGCAGCAGGTGCACGGCGCGCGCGCCGACGCGCACCTCCTCACCGTTGCCCGATCGCGCCTCGAGAGCCGCGCTGCCCTCGGGCACCGGTTCGCCGACCAGCAGGCTCACGTAGTGGGCGGTGAGCTCCTTGCCGGCGGCCACCGCCTGCGCCTCGGCGTACACCTCGCAGAGCTCGGCGGGAGTCAGCAGCACGACCGGCACCTCGAAGCCACGGTCGTCGAGCATCGCCTGCTCCAGCGCCTCGACCACCCGGCTCCGGCTGCGCAGGGACGTGCCGAACCGCACGTTGCCGGTCTGGATGTGCGTCTCCACGTCGACGAAGCCCGCTGCGGTCAGCGCCTCCCTGAGCTCGGCCATCGGGTACTTCCGCTTGCCCACGTTGACGGCGCGCAGGAACGCGACGTAGGTCGCCACCGCGATCAGCTGTTCGAGTAGACGGCCGGGCCGCCGTCGGGGCCGTCGGCGTCCGGACCTCGACCCGCCCACGTCCAGGCGTATGCCGGGTCCTCGACCTCCAGGCCGGCCTCGCCGAGCTCGAGCGGCCGGAAGGTGTCCACCATGACGGCGAGCTCGTCGAAGAACTCCACCCCGATCGAGGCCTCGATCGCACTGGGCTGCGGCCCGTGGGCGTGCCCGCCCGGGTGCAGCGAGATCGAGCCGATGTCGATGCCCGACCCCTTGCGCGCCTCGTAGTCGCCGCCGACGTAGAACATCACCTCGTCGGAGTCGACGTTGGAGTGGTAGTACGGCACCGGGATCGACTGCTCGTGGTAGTCGACCTTGCGGGGGCAGAAGTTGCAGATCACGAAGTTGTGGCCCTCGAAGACCTGGTGCACCGGCGGCGGCTGGTGGACCTTGCCGGTGATCGGCATGAAGTCCTCGACGTTGAACGTGTAGGGGTAGAGACAGCCGTCCCAGCCGACCACGTCGAGCGGGTGGGTGGCATAGGTCAGCCGGGACCCGACGAGGCCGGAGGGGCCGCTGCCCCGGTGCTTGACGAACACCTCGACGTCCGCGCCCGACTCGACCAGCGGCTCGGTCGGTCCGTGCAGGTCACGCTCGCAGTACGGCGCGTGCTCCAGGAGCTGCCCGAACCGGGAGAGATAGCGCTTCGGAGGGGCGATGTGGCTGTTCGCCTCGATCGCGTAGAGCCGGGACACCTCGTCGGGCACCCATCGGTGCGTGGTCGCCCGAGGGAGCACCACGTAGTCGCCGGTCCGGTAGGAGAGCACACCGAACACGGTCTCCACCGTGCCGCTTCCGGCCTCCACGTAGACGCACTCGTCGCCGACGGCGTTGCGGTAGTACGGCGAGATCGCATCGGTGACGACGTAGCTGATCCGGACGTCACCGTTGCCCATCAGCAGACGACGCCCGGTGACCGCGTCGCCGCCTGCCGCGAGGTCGTGCAGCTTCAGGTGCCGCGGCTTCAGCGGGTGGTTGGCCGTCGTGGCCAGGTCCGGGAGCTCCCACACCTGGCTGTCCACGATCGCCGAGGGCACCCCGGAGTGGTAGAGCAGCGAGGAGTCGGAGGAGAAGCCCTCCTCCCCCATCAGCTCCTCGTAGCGGAGGGCGCCCTCGTCGTCGCGGAAGGCGGTGTGCCGGGTGCGGGGCACCGCACCAACAGATCGGTAGTAAGCCACCCCGTCACCCTCTCCCGTCGCCTCTGGCCTCGCAACTCACCAACGGGCTACTTCACCTTGAGCGTCACCGTCCGGCTCGTCGAGCCGACGTGGTTGGCCGCGTCGCTCGGCACGAACTCGGCACGCAGCTGCAGCTCCTTCTTCTCGGTGGGGACCGTGACCGAGGCCCGGGCCGACGCACCGACCGGTGCGGTCGCCACCACGACTCCGTCCTTGAAGAAGCGGACCGTGCCCACGGGCACGCGGCCGTTGTCCAGCGAGACGGTGGCCGCCATGTGCAGCAGGTAGGAGTTCTGAGCGCCGGACTGCTTCACCTTCTCCGAGTCAGCAGTGAGTCCGGTGGTCGAGACTGCCCGGTCGATCGTGAGACCGACCGACGTGGAGAGGGACCCGAGCACGCCCCGGGTGGCGTTCGGCGCGAACGCCGCGGTCACCCGCAGCGTCCCCGCCGGCGTCGTTGCCGGGACCTGGTACTCGGCCTTGCCTGCGACCACCGGGACGGTCGCCAGCGTGCTGCCGCCACCGTCCCAGAAGGTCACCGAGCCGTCAGCGGCCGAGCCGTCGCTCATCGTGACGGTGGCGGTGAAAGTGCTCGGGCTGCTGGTGCCGTAGGTCTGCGACGGCGCCGAGACGGTCAGCTCCGTCGTGGAGGTGACGAACTCGGCCACCGAGAGCGGGACCGTGAACGTCGTGCCCGTCCGGTCGCCGGTGACAGTCAGGGCGTGTGCCCCGGCGGCCATTCCGGCGGGAACCGTGAACGTGACGGTCGCGGTGCCGTACTCGTCGGTGATCGCGGTCCCGAGCGCGTTGTTCACCGTCGGGGCCGCCACCTCCCGCCCTTCCAGCTTCACCGAGACATTGTTGTCCTTGAGGTCGGCCGCGGTGGTGAAGGCCAGCGAGGACAGGTCGAAGGTGACCTGCTCGCCCGGGTAGTACGACGACGGCGCGGACGCGGGGAACTTCACTCCGACCGAACGCTGGGTGTAGTCGGGCGAGACCGGCGTGTTCGCGTCCATGTAGTCGACCATTGCCTGGAGGTCGCTCTGGCCGGTGTCCTTGCGGTTGGTGCCCTGGGCGAACACCCCGAAGTTGTCGCCTCCGGACGCGAGGAACGAGTTGACGGTGACCGAGTAGGTGGCCGCGGGGTCGATCTGGTTCCCGTTGAGCTGCACGGAGGTGATCCGGCTGCCCGCTGCTGCTGCCGGGTCGTAGGTGTAGGTGAGCCCGCGGGAGATGCCGAGCCGCAGGAACGGCCGGGACGCGCCAGCCGGCTGCCACTGCTGCTCCAGCGCCGTCCGGACCTGCGCACCGGTCAACTTCATGTTCACCAGGGTGTTGGCGAAGGGCTGCACGTTCGCGGCCTGCCGGTAGGTCAGCGTCGTCGGGTACGACGAGCTGCTGCCCGTCATGTCGGCGCGCAGCCCACCCGGGTTCATGAACGCGATCTGCGCCGCCCCGGCCGTCGGGGACGACGTGGCGCTGCGCTGCACCTCGGCCACGAGGTTGCCCAGAGGCGACTCGCCGCCCCGGTTCTCGGCGCCGGCGCTGGTCCTGGCCCGGTTGAACGGCCCGGTGATCTGGCCCAGCGGCCTGGCCCCGAGGACGGCCGCGTCTGCCACCGCAGCATCCACGATCGCCTTGGTCTTCGCGTCGACCGGGTAGGCCGGGGTCTTCACCAGCGGCAGGATCGCCTGGGTGACGCCCAGGACGTCGCCGTCCTCGGCGTCGACCGAGAACAGCAGCTGGTTGAGGTTGTAGCCGTACTGACCGGCCGAGACCACGGGTCGCTTGGTCAGGGCCCGGCCCTCGCTCACCCAACCGGGCACGGTGACCGCGTGGTTGTAGGCGAGGTGGGTGTGCCCGGAGATGATCGCGTCGACGTTGTCGTTGACGCCGGTGACGATCTTGCCGAAGTCGGTCGCCGGGTCGGTGGCCGACGCCAGCGACGTGGTCTCGGCCCCCTCGTGCACGAGCAGCACCACGATCTCCGCGCCGGCGGCCTTGAGCTCGTCGGCATGACGGTTGGCAGCCACCACCGGCGACTCGATCTCCAGACCGGCCAGACCGGACGGGGCGACGAGCTCACCGAGATGGTCGGTGACGGCGCCGACGAAGCCGACCTGGATGCCGCCGAAGTCCTGGACCCAGGTCTCCGGGAGGGCCGCCGAGTGGTCGGAGGCCTTGCGGACGTTGGCGCCGAGGTACTCCCACGCCGCACCGCCGTAGGGGTTGGTGGTGGCGTCGTAGGGCGCCATCACGCGGTTGACGAGGTCGTCGTAGCCCTGGTCGAACTCGTGGTTGCCCACCGCGGACACCTCGAGGCCGGCCTCGTTCAGCGCGTCGATCGTCGGCTTGTCCTCGGCGATGAACGACTCGAACGTGGAGGCACCGATCAGGTCACCCGCCGCGGCGAACACGGTCTCGGGGTGCTGCGCACGGAGCTGCTTGACCGCCCCTGCGAGCACCGCCGCACCCGCCTCGACGCCGTTGGCCTGGATCCGGCCGTGGAAGTCGTTGATGCCGAGCACCTGGACGGTCTCGGGCGGGGCCTCGGCGTGCAGGCCCAGCACCACGGGGTCGTGGTCGGAGGAGCGGTAGGGGTCGGCCACGTGGAAGTCGGTGCCGTGGTAGTTCCAGCGGCTGTACTCCAGCGCCTGGGACTCCCCCGAGTTGATGTTCCAGATGTCGGTGCCGGTGGAGCGCTTCAGCGCCGCGTCGTTGACGAGGATGTGGTCCAGCGAGCCGGACAGCCCGGAGAACGAGTAGGAGTACTCGCGGTGGGCGAACTGCTCCTCGACGTCGGTGTAGCCCGCGGCGTACAGGACGCCGAGCGGGTCCTCCTTGGTGTAGGCGTTGAAGTCACCTGCCAGCACCACGGCCCTGGCGCCGGTGTCCGGCAGCACGGTCGGGATCCAGTCGCGCAGCGCCGTGGCCTGACGGACCCGCGACTCGTTGGACGAGCCCTGGCCGTCACCGCTGTCCTTGTCGCCCGGCCAGGGGCCGGCTGACCCCTTCGACTTGAAGTGGTTGACGACGAAGAGGAACTTGTCGCCGCCGGACACGGGCGCGAACACCTGGGCGACCGGCTCGCGCGCGTTGTCGAAGGCGCCGCCCGGCTCGCTCTGGGTGCCGAGGGCCCGGGCCGCGCCGACGCGCTGCACGCTGGCGGGCTTGTAGATGATGGCGCTGGTGATCAGGTCCAGCGAGGTCGCCGGCGGCAGCTCGGACGACGACGGGTTCGCCGCCCAGGTGCCGGCACCGGCGTCCGCGTTGAGTGCTGCGACCAGCGTGTTGACCGCCTCGTCGGGGGTCTCGCCGAGCCGCGCCGAGTTCTCGATCTCCATCAGGCCGACGACGTCGGCGTCGAGCGCGTTGATCGCCTCGACGATCTTCGACTGCTGCCGGGCGAGGTCCTGGGCGTCCCACGCCCCGCGCAGGTCACAGCCACCGCTGACGGTGGAGCCACCGCCGTCGCGGTCCTTGTGGGCCGTGCAGGAGGGGTTGTCGGCACCGAGGGTGGTGAAGTAGTTCAGCACGTTGAAGGACGCGACCTTGAGCTCACCGTTGCCGATCAGGCCGGCGTCGGGCGCGCTGGTGCGGGTGTTGCCGAAGGTCACCGGTGACGAGGCGTTGTCCGGGCCGGTGACGACACTGGTGGGCTGGAGCTTCCAGGCGTTGTTGCGCCAGTCGACGATGACGTCCTCGGTGAACGTGACCGGAGCGCCCACACGCACGGGCTTGGAGTTCGAGAGGTACGGCGGCGTCAGTGCGCCGTTCACGAGCTGACCACCGCTGGTGGCCAGGAAGTTGGTGGTCGCGCCGTCGTCGAGAGTGACCTTGCGGGCGGCGTTGTCAGCCTCGACGGCGCTGGACCCGGCCGGGCCCGGCTTCTCGACCTCGGTGCGCTGCAACAGGGGCGTGGTGCCCGAGGCCAGCCCGACCTCGCCGTACTGGTTGGTACCGAAGGTGTTGGTGACCGTGAAGTCACCGGTGGGACGGTAGAGCATCCCCTCGAGCGACTCGCGCTCGGCATCGGTGCGGGGCCACGAGGTCGTGGTCGACGCGGTGACGCCGGTCGGCGGGGCGGGCAGCTCCACGACGTCGGCGGCGGCGACGTTGATCTCGGTCATGCCGAAGAACTCGACGACCCCGCCGGTGACCTCGACGTAGTTGCCGACGCTGATCGCTGCCGGCAGGGCACCTGAAGCCTGGAAGACGAAGACGCCGTCGGAGGTCGTGTCGGTCGTGGGGTCGACCGGGCCACCGGTGCCCGGCGTCTGGATGTAGTAGCCCTTGAAGCCGCCAGTCGGGTAGGCCGCTGTCACGATGCCCCGGGTGGTGACGTTGGCGCCGACGAGCGGCGACGACGCACCGGGGCCCTGGATCTCGGCGATGGTCTTCTCGACCGGCGCCGGCGGTGGCGGCGGGGGCGGCGGGGTGCAGGCCGTGCCGCAGGCGACCGGGCTGGGCGCTCCGGTCGTGAAGTCGGCGGCGTTGTCCACGGTGTTGGCGTGCGAGGCGCTCCGCGAGACGGACGTCGTGTTGCTGGGCGCGGGCGCCCGACCGGTGCCGGCGTACTCGTTGGCCGTGGTGCCGAAGCCGACGAAGTCGACGACCGACGCGAGGTCCTTGCAGGCGGTGGCGCAGCCGGACAGCGCCACGGTGCTGTTGACCAGCGCCACCTTGCCGGCGGTGGCGCTCATCGCGATCGTGCCGGTCACGTCCGAGGGGACGTCGGTGGTGCCGCCGGCGCCCTCGGCCTCGCGGACGACGTAGTGGCTACCGGCCGGCAGGGTGCCGGTCAGGTTGGTGACGGCCCAGCTGCTTCCGGTGGCGGAGGTGTACTGGACCGACCAGCTCGACAGGTCCACCGCGGATGAGCTCTTGTTGAACAGCTCGATGAAGTCCTGCTTGTACGTCGCCCCGGAGTTGCCACCACCGCCGTAGACCTCGTTGATCACCACCGCCGCACTGGCGCTCACCCCGGCCGATGCCGGCGTCTGGATCATCGCGACGGAGGCGAGAGCCATCATCGACGCAGTCATTCCACCGAGCAGCTTCTTGGTGCGCACGCGCATGCAGGATCTCCGTACTCCAGATCAGCTGCGCTCGAGACCGATCGGCGGCGACCTGGGCCGCGGACGGTGCACGCAGGCGCGGCGGTGATCGCTGCGCTGGGTGAACATATGTGACTTTTCGAATTGCGTACACCCCACCGATCAGCCGACGAACAGGTTGTGTCCGAGCCGTGATCTAGTGACTGCCGTGGACACACCCGACTGGTTGAAGACCTTCGTCGACGACGCCAGCCTGTTCCCCCCGGCGGGCACGCCGCTGGAGCAGGCCGTGGCCGAGCACCGCACCCACCGTGCGAGTGAGTACGCAGCACTGGTGGGAGGCTTCGTGGTCAGCGACGTCAAGCTGCCCGACCTGGCCCGCCTGGTGGCGACCGGCGAGCCAGCCGAGCCGCTCGAGGTGAACCTCGTCGTCAGCGGCGGGGCCGGCGCACTGGAACCGGCGGTGACCTGGGTCGGCAGGTCCGAGGGACTCCGGCTGCGTGCCGTCGAGTTCGCACTGCGCGACGAGGACGACCTGGCCCACAACGCCCGGAGGTTCGTCCAGGTGCTCGACTCCCTCGGCGAGGTGCTCGACGGCGTGGACCTGTTCGGCGAGCCGCCGATGCTCCGCGAGAACACTGCCCCGCACGGCTGGCTCTCCGCGCTCGACGAGCTCGCGGCCCGCGAGATCTCCTGCAAGTTCCGCACCGGCGGCGCGACTGACGACCTCTTCCCCGGCGCTGCGCAGCTCGCCGCCTGCATCGAGGCGGCGCTGGACCGGGAGCTGCCGTTCAAGTGCACTGCCGGCCTGCACAACGCCGTGCGACACCGAGACGGAGACACCGGCTTCGAGCACCATGGGTTCCTCAACGTGCTGCTCGCGACCCGGACCTCGCTCGACGGCGGCGGACCCGACGCCGTCGTGGCCGTGCTCGAGGACACCGACGGCCCGGCGCTGGCCTCCCGGCTGGACGCCGACCCCGCCCTGGCCGGGCGCACCCGCCGCTGGTTCACCTCGTTCGGGTCGTGCAGCGTGCTGGAGGCCCACGACGATCTCGTGGAGCTCGGACTGATGGGAGCGGCATGAGCGACGAAGCACTCGACGGGGTGTGCTGGGTGGACGGCGCAGCCGGCTCGGCGTACGACCTGGACAACCTGCCCTACGGCGTCTTCTCGGTCGACGGCGAACCGCCTCGGGTGGGTGTCCGCATCGGCGACTACGTGCTCGACCTCGCAGGGGCGGCCGACCTCGATGACGACCCGGGCGTCGGCTCGGACCTCGCGGCCGCGTGGAACGAGCCCGCCCTGAACGCGTTCATGGCGCTCGGTCGACCCGCCTGGGACAGCGCTCGTGCCTGGGTGACCGAGGTGCTGAGCCAGGAGAGTCACCAGCGGCACCTGGAGCACCTACTCGCCCCCCTCGACGAGGTGGCCATGCACCTGCCGTTCGAGGTGGCCGACTACGTCGACTTCTACTGCTCCCTGCAGCACGCGACCAACGTCGGCCGGATGTTCCGCCCGGACGGTGACGCGTTGCTGCCGAACTGGCGGCACCTGCCGGTGGGCTACCACGGTCGCGCCGGCACGGTCGTGGTGTCCGGCACCGACGTGCGTCGCCCACAGGGTCAACGCAAGGCGCCCGACGAGGCGGCGCCCACCTGCGGCCCGAGCCGGCGTCTCGACATCGAGGCCGAGCTCGGTTTCGTCGTCGGCACCGCGACCCGGCTCGGTGAGCAGGTGCCGACGTCGGGCTTCGCCGACCACGTCTTCGGCGTGACGCCGGTCAACGACTGGTCGGCGCGTGACATCCAGGCCTGGGAGTACGTCCCGCTCGGACCGTTCCTCGGCAAGTCGTTCGCAACCTCGGTCAGCGCCTGGGTGACTCCCCTGGCTGCCCTGGAGGCCGCCCGCGTCGACCTGCCCGACCAGGACCCGCAACCGCTGGACTACCTGCGGGTCGACGGTCCCGCCGGGTTCGACATCGACTTCGAGGTCGAGCTGAACGGCGAGGTCGTCAGTCGCCCGCCCTACTCCGCGCTGTACTGGTCGCCCGCGCAGATGCTGGCGCACATGACGGTCAACGGCGCGTCGCTGCGCACCGGGGACCTGTTCGCCAGCGGCACGATCAGCGGAGACGAGCGCGAGCAGCGCGGGTCGTTCCTCGAGCTGGGCTGGGGTGGCAAGGAGCCCTTCGGAAGTGCCGGGCGCACCTTCCTCGAGGACGGTGACGTCGTGGTGCTGCGGGCCACCGCCCCCGGCGCGCTCGGCGGACGGATCGCCCTGGGCGAGGTCACCGGCACGATCCTGCCGTCCGGCTCCCCCGGCTAGACATGGTCGAGGACTACGTCTGCGACTACTGCGGTCGACAGGGCAGCACCGACCGACCCGTCGACCAGGTGCAGTGCCCCGACTGCGGAGAGCCCGTCACCCCGCTCCCGTGACTCAGCTCCAGAACTCGTTGTCCACGTCGACGTCCTCGGAGAAGTCGTCGAGATCGACGGCCCTCCCGTCGAGGATCTGGAAGACCAGCGCGTGGTGGGTGTCGAGCGTCCTGCCCTCGCGCTGCCCGGTCTCGCGATAGAGCGCGACCACCTGGTCACCGCTCGTGGCCACGTGCTCGAGATCGACACGCAAGGTGCCGTCGGTGAGCTCGGCCAGCTTCGCGTACAGCCCGAAGATGGCGTCGCGTCCCTTGTAGTCACCGGAGACCAGGTGGTCGCCGGTCAGGTGCTGCTCCGCGTCGGGGGCGATGATCTCGCTCAGGGTGTCGAAGTCGCCGGAACTGAAGGCGGCGAATCCGCGGCGTACGAGCGTGGCGTTGGGGTGTTCGGACATGAGAGAACTCCAGCCGTGACTGACGCGCAGGACAGGGGCCGCGGCGCGCGCGTCAGGTCACCGCAGGCCGGTGCAGGAGCACGTCTCTCGAGTCTGCGTCGGTGGCGGAGCAGTCGTCCAGTGGGCAAAACCGCTGATAGGGAGCGGCTTTTCGGCCCTCCGGATCAGAGGTTGCCGCGGGCGTCCTGCTCGCGCTCGATCGCCTCGAACAGGGCCTTGAAGTTGCCCTTGCCGAAGCCCAGGGAGCCGTGCCGCTCGATGAACTCGTAGAACACCGTCGGCCGGTCCCCCATGGGCTTGGTGAAGATCTGCAGCAGGTAGCCGTCCTCGTCACGGTCGACCAGGATCTTGCGCTTCTTCAGCTCCTCGATCGGCACCCGGACCTCGCCGATCCGGGCCCGCAGCTCGGGGTCGTCGTAGTAGGAGTCCGGGGTGTCGAGGAACTGGATGCCGTTGTCACGCAGGATGTCGACCGAGCGCAGGATGTCGTTGGTGGCGAGCGCGATGTGCTGGCAGCCGGCGCCGTCGTAGAACTCGAGGTACTCGTCGATCTGCGACTTCTTCTTCGCGATCGCGGGCTCGTTGAGCGGGAACTTCACCCGGTGGTTGCCGCTCGCGACCACCTTGCTCATCAGCGCGGAGTAGTCGGTCGCGATGTCGTCGCCGATGAACTCCGCCATGTTCGTGAAGCCCATGACCTTGTTGTAGAAGGTGACCCACTCGTCCATCTTGCCGAGCTCGACGTTGCCGACGCAGTGGTCGATCGCCTGGAAGAGCCGCTTGGGGTGGTCCTCGCGCCGCACCACCTGGGTGCTCGCCGCGACGAAGCCCGGCAGGTAGGGACCGGTGTAGCGGCTGCGGTCGACCAGGCTGTGCCGGGTCTCGCCGTACGTCGCGATGGCGGCCATCCGCACCGTGCCGTGGTCGTCGGAGATGTCGTAGGGCTCGTCGAGGATGGTGGCCCCCATCGCCCGGGCGTGCTCGATGCACCGGTCGACGTCCGGCACCTCGAGGGCCAGGTCGACCACGCCGTCCCCGTGCTTGCGGTGGTGCTCGAGAAGCGGGCTGTCCGGGGTGACGCCACCGGCGAAGACGAAGCGGGCACTGCCGGAGCGCAGGACGAAGACCTTGGCATCGCGGAGCCCGGTCTCGGGACCGCGGTAGGCCTCGAGCTCCATGCCGAGGGCGAGCTGGTAGAAGTTCGCGGTCTGGGTGGCGTTGCCGACCACGAAGCAGACGGCGTCCATCGCGGTCACCGGGAACGGGTCGGCGCTGGCGTCGTACTCCACCAGGCCGACGAGCTGCTTGAGCTGCTCCGAGGTCAGGCCGGCGGCCTTCTCGTCGCGGGTCAGGGACTCGGTGAGTGCGTCAGTCATGGCCGCACCATGCCCGTATCTGACAGGATGTGCAACCGGACCACGATTCAGTGGACAACCTGACCACCGTGAAGGGCTGACGTGGACGATCTTGATGTCACATTGATCCGTTTGTTCGCCGACGAACCGCGCGTGGGCGTGCTCGAGGCGTCTCGCCGGATCGGGGTGGCACGCGGCACGGTCCAGGCCCGGCTGACCCGGCTCACCGAGACCGGGGTGATCACCGGCTGGGGCCCGGACCTCGCACCGGAGGCGCTCGGCTACCCGGTGACGGCGTTCCTCACCCTGGAGATCCGGCAGGGCTCCGGCCACGAGTCGGTCGCCGAGCATCTCGCGGCGATCCCCGAGGTCCTGGAGGCGTTCACCATCACCGGGGCGGGTGACATGTGGTGCCGCGTCGTGGCCCGGTCCAACAACGACCTGCAGCGCGTCATCGACGCGGTGCTCTCCGACGCGGGCATCGTCCGCTCGTCCACGGTGATCGCGCTCGCCACCCAGGTCCCCTACCGCGTGCTGCCACTGCTCGAAGTCTGAGCCCCGCCCCGTTGTGACCCCGGCGGCTCAACCGCGGGCAGGCTCGTCAGGCTCCGCGAGAACGCGGAACACCACGCGCGCGCCCGGGCCGTTGCCCAGGATCTCGACCGACCCGCCGTGCGCCGCCGCGACGTCGGCGACGATCGCCAGACCGAGTCCGGCTCCTCCCGCATCGCGGGTCCGGGCCTCGTCGAGCCGGGTGAACCTCTCGAGCACGCGAGCCCGCTGGTCGACCGGGACTCCCGCGCCGTCGTCGGTGACGACCAGCTCGGCGATGTCACGTTGGCGCCTCAGCTGGACCTCCACCCGCCCCGCCGCATGCCTGCCCGCGTTGTCCAGGAGGTTACGCACGGCCCGCGCCAGGAGGTCGGGGTCGCCCATGACCCGGACCGCACTCACACCCGAGACGTCGAGGTCCAGCCCAGGACGACCGCGCAGGAACCGCACCTCGTGGAAGACCAGGTCGTCGAGATCCACGGGTTCTCGACGCAGCTCCGGGGCCGCGTCGAGCCGCGCGAGCGCCAGCAGGTCGTCGACCAGTCCGGAGAGACGGACCGCCTCGTGCCGGATGGCTGGTGCGGAGGTCGCCGCGCGCGCCCGGCGCCTCTGCCTGGGCCCGGATCGCCGCGACGGGGCTGCGCAGCTCGTGAGCGGCATCGGCGACGAACTGCCGCTGGCGCTCCAGCGATCGCTCCAGCTCACCCAGCAGGCGGTCGACGGGGACGAGCGCCCGGCCGACGTACCACCAGGCGAGCAGTGCGAGCAGCACCAGGACGATGGGCACGGCCAGGGCCAGGCTCGTGGCGAGCTCGGTGGCGCTGCGCCCGACCTCGGCGGTCGGCACCGCGACGTAGACCGTCAGTCCGGAGGCACCCGGCACGGAGACCCCGGCGACCCTGTGCTCGGCGTTGTCGATCGGCCCCAGCCGGAGGGTGCGCAGCGCAGGCTCGGTGCCTGCGCCTGCCGCTTCGAAGTCGAACAGGCGGGCCTCACCTCGGACCTCCTCCGAGGAGGCCACGACCCGGCCCGCGGGGTCGACCACCTGGCCGATGCCGGTGATCGACGGGGACACGGGGAAGTCCGTGGCCGAGGGGTTCTCCGCCACCGCCGCAGCCGCGCTGAGGGCCTGCCTCTGGACGGACACGTCGAGCTCGGCGCCCAGCCCGTGTTGGACGCGCCAGACCAGGAACACCGCCGCCAGCACCAGGACTGCCGTCATGGCCGTGGTGGCACCCGCCACCAGACGCAGCCGGACGTGGGAGCCGGCCCTCGCCGCAGGCGTCACCCGCCGTCACCGTTCAGGCGGTAGCCGGCACCACGCACCGTGGTGATGGCGCGCCGCCCGAAGGGCACGTCGATCTTCCGGCGGAGGTACCCGACGTAGACCTCGACGATGTTCAGGTCCCCGTCGAAGTTCTCGTCCCAGACCTGGGTGACCAGCTCGGTCTTGGTGAGCACCTCGTCGGGGTGCCGCATCAGGCAGTGCAACAAGGCGAACTCACGCGCGGTCAGCTCGATGGGGACCTCCCCCCGAGCGCACGTCCGAGAGCGCGGGTCGAGCACGAGGTCACCCACGACGAGCTGCGCCGGCCGCGGCGTGGCGCCGCGGCGGCTCAACGCCCGGACGCGCGCGAGGAGGACCCCGAAGCTGAACGGCTTGGTCAGGTAGTCGTCGGCGCCGAGGTCGAGTGCCCCGACGATGTCCGCGTCGCCGTCCCGTGCCGTGAGCATCAGCACCGGGGACCAGACCTCCGCGGCACGCATGCCGCGAAGGACCTCCTGCCCGGACAGACCCGGCAGCATCACGTCAAGGAGCACGACGTCGTAGGCGACGGTGGTCGCCTTCCAGAGTCCGTCCACCCCGTCGGCTGCGACGTCGACGGCGAACCCGTCGGCGACCAGGCCTCGACGTACGGCATCGGCGATGTTCGATTCGTCCTCGACGACCAGAGCACGCACGACGGCCTCACCCCTCTCCGGCCCCACCCTAGGGAGCAGGCGCTGAGACCCGGCTGAGAGCAGTCACCCTCAGCATCTCTCAGCGTGGTCACAGCACCCGGTTGAGACGGTGGAGACCGAGCGGAACGTTCCGCTCTGCACCCCAGGAGGACCCATGAAGCTCAACCGATCCCTCACCATCGCCGGAGGTGTCCTCGCGGTCAGCGCCCTGGGCCTCACCGGCGCCGCCGTCGCGAGCGGGCCCACCGTCGCGGAGACCAGCTCCTCCAGCGAGGGCGCCGCCGACCAGGCCGCCCAGGACGCCGCCTGCAAGAAGGCCGGCGTGGACATCACCAGCAACAACATCCAGTACGACGACGAGACCGGCGTGTGCTCCGACGACGGGGGCGGTGGCGCCGAGCACGGTCCCGACGACAAGTGACGCGGGGTCCCATCCCGCGGGCGCCGTCCGGCGCCCGCTGACCCCCTGACCGTGCGGGAGGCCCACCGGCTGCGTTCGTCGTACCCCCGAGGCGGCGTACGGCCCAGCTTCCCGCACAGAACCCGAGCACTACTGGTTCTTGCTCGCCCACTCGCGGACGAGGTCGATCCGCTTCGCGAGCTGCTCGGCGCTGGCGGCAGCGGCCGCCGGGCCGCCGCACTGCTTGCGCAGGGCGGCGTGGGTGACTCCGTGCGGCTGGCCGGTGCGGTGGTACCACGCGGCGACCAGCCCGTTCAGCTCGCGGCGCATCGTCGAGAGCTGCTCGTGGGTGGAGACCTCACGGGGCGGGACCGGCTCGCCTGCCGGCGTGCGTCGCCGGGCCCGCTCGCTCTGCCGGTGGTGGAGCAGGTCGCGGACCTGGTCGGCCTCGAGCAGCCCCGGGATGCCGAGGAAGTCCATCTCCTCCTCGGACCCCACGTGGACCTCGCCCGAGTGGCCGAACTCGGCGCCGTCGTAGAGCACCCGGTCGAAGGTGGCCTGCGAGCCGAGTGCCTCCCACGGCCCCAGCGCCTCGTCCCCGGAAGCGCTCTCGGCCTGCTGGGCCTGCGCCAGCAGCGCGTCCTCGGCCGCGAAGATGTCTCCCTCGTCGCTCACCTTGCGCTGGAGGACGTGGTCGCGCTCGACCTCCATCTCGGAGGCGTGGGCCAGCAGCGCTGGCACGGACGGCACGAAGATCGATGCGGTCTCGCCTCGCTTGCGCGCTCGCACGAAGCGTCCGACCGCCTGGGCGAAGAACAGCGGCGTCGCGGTGGTCGTGGCGTAGACGCCCACGGCGAGCCGCGGGACGTCCACGCCCTCGGAGACCATGCGGACCGCGACCATCCACCGGGAGCCGTCATCGGTGAAGGCGGCGATCTTCTTCGAAGCCGCCTTCTCGTCGGAGAGCACCACGGTCGGCTTCTCCCCGGAGATCTTCGCCAGCGCCAGCGCGTAGGCGCGCGCGGACTCCTGGTCGGTGGCGATCACCAGCCCACCCGCGTCGGGCACGTGCCGGCGCACCTCGGAGAGCCGCCGGTCGGCGGCCTCGAGCACGGACGGGATCCACGCCCCCTTGGGGTCGAGGGCGGTACGCAGCGCCTGGGCGGTGAGGTCCTTGGTGAGGGGCTCGCCGAGGCGGGCCGCGATCTCGTCGCCGGCCCGGGTGCGCCACTGCAGCGTGCCGCTGTAGGCCATGAACAGCACCGGGCGGACGACGTGGTCGGCCAGGGCGTGCGCGTAGCCGTAGGTGTAGTCGGCCACCGAGCGCGAGCACACCGTCCTCGTCGGGGGCATAGGTGACGAACGGGATCGGGTTGATGTCCGAGCGGAACGGCGTGCCGGTCAGGGCCAGCCGCCGCCGGGCCGGCTCGAACGCCTCCCGCACCGACTCGCCCCAGGACAGCGCGTCACCGGCATGGTGCACCTCGTCGAGGATGACCAGGGTGTTGAACCGCTCGGTGCGGATCCGGTGCGCCAACGGGTTCGCGGCCACTCCGGCGTAGGTCAGCGCGATGCCGACGAAGTCGCTGCTGGTGCGGCCCTTGCGCCCGGAGTACGCCGGGTCGAGCGGGATCCCGACCTTCGCCGCCGCCTCGGCCCACTGGGTCTTGAGGTGCTCGGTCGGCGCCACCACGGTGATCCGGTCGATGACGCGTCGCGCGAGCAGCTCGGCGGCCACGGTCAGCGCGAAGGTCGTCTTGCCGGCACCCGGTGTCGCCACCGCGAGGAAGTCCCGCGGCGAGCGCTCGAAGTAGGCCGTCAGCGCAGCCGACTGCCAGGCGCGCAGGCTGGGAGCCGTGCCCCAGGCGGCACGGTCGGGATACGCGGGCGGGAGGTCGAGCTGGACTTGAGTGGGGGTGGGGCCGTCGGTCACTGGGCCACGACGGCTACAACCGCCACTTCTCGAAGGCGCTGTCCATCCTGCGGACCTGCCCGGCCGTGAGCTGGTTCATGCACGCGTCCTGGGAGTAGTCCATGAAGTTGTGCACCGGGTCGAGACCGGGGTCCTCCGCACAGGTGTCCCGCTTCGTCTCGCAGAAGAAGCTGGGCTCCGCCTCGGCGGGGGTGTCGGCCACGAGGTCACCGGTCTCGCCACAGCCACCCTCGAAGGTGTGGAACAGCCCGAGCCAGTGACCCGTCTCGTGGACGACGGTGTCACCGAGGTTGTAGCCGGTGGCCTTGCCCCCGCGGAGCGCCGCCATGTTCACCGACACGCCGTCCATGTAGGGCTTCGCGGCGTACTGCCAGGGGAAGCGGGACCAGCCGAGCACCGGTTCGCCCCTGGGGCCGCCGCCGTTGATGTAGAGGTTGAGGGTGCGCGCGTCGCCACGGTGCAGCTTGCGCTTCATCCGCTGGTCGCGAGGACCGTTCAGAAAGGCGTGGTGCCACCCGTCGCGCTTGCGGTAGTTGATCTTCTTCAGCACGAAGCGGTAGCGCGTCGGCACGCTGAGCGAGCTCTGCTTGCCGGCCATCGCGTCGTTCAGGGTCGCGAGCAGGGTGCGCACGCGCTTGGGACCGGCCGGGACCCGCTCCCCGCGGTGCCGCCCCTTGATCACGTGCACGTAGACCGGGATGTACTCGATCGCGGCCAGGCGGGGCTCCACCTCGCGGGCGACGAAGCCCCGACGGGTCTGCTGCCCGGGAAGGGCTGCGAGGTCGCGCGCGGTCACCTTGCTGGTGTCGCCGTAGCGCCGCCAGGTGGGGATCCGCCGCTCCTTGCGCTTGCGCGCCGCGACGTCGGTCAGGCAGGGGGTGAGTGCAGCCGCGGCGGACAGTCCGGCCGGGGCCACCGAGGCGGCCGAGGCCTGGCCGCCGGTGACCACGGGCAGGCCGACGACCGCGAGGGCCACGACACCGATGACCCCGCGACGAACCAGCTTCATCCCTTGTCCCCTTCGCGCATGGTTTCCCAGATCTCCTTGCACTCAGGGCAGACCGGGAACTTCTGCGGGTCCCTGCTGGGCACCCAGACCTTGCCGCACAGCGCCACCACCGAGGTCCCGTTGACCATGGCGTCCATCAACTTGTCCTTGGGGACGTAGTGGGAGAAGCGCTCGTGGTCTCCGTTGTCGGTGGGAACGGTGCGTTCCTCGGTCCGGACGTCCTCGAGGACATCGGTGCCGAATCCCGGTGTCTGTTGGCTACTCACCAAGGCATCCTAACGTCCGGAGCGCCCACCCCCGGACATTCGGACCCACGCGGGGTGCCCGGGCGCAAACGAACCCCAGGCCGGAGGGAGGGAGACCGGCGGAGGGAGGTCCGCACGTCTGTGGCCTGGGGTTCGTCTGGTCAGGGGTGATGGAGCGTCGGTCAGGCAGCGAGGACCGCCCGGATCCGCTCGACGAAGGACGGCGCACCCGCCGCCGGGACCAGGTGGGTCTCAGGGACGGACAGCTCGGGCGTGTCCAGCCCGGCGCGCGCCTGGGTCTCCAGGGTGCGACCGACGCGAACGGCCGCGGGGCCGTGCCCGCTCGCCAGGCCGGCCGCTGCAGCCAGTCGACCCAGCTCCCAGTTCCGCGACCGGGTCATCGCGCGGTCCATCTCGGCGCTCAACGGGGCGTCGGTGTAGTGGTCGATGACCATCCGCAGCCCGGGGAGCTCTACCGAGGTGGTCTGCCAGGCAGCGACGACGGCGGCGCGCAGGTCGTCGGGCTCCTCAGCCAGGGCGCGCTCGATGTTGCCGGCCAGGCGAGCGTTCCACTTCAGCACCAGCGCGCCGATCAGGTCCAGCTCGTTCTCGAAGTTCGCGGCCACGCCCGGGACGTCCATGGGGACGATGCCGTCGAGGCGGGTGTTCGTGGCATCCACGACGTCGCGGAGGATCTCCCCGCGGTGGTGGAAGGTAGTCCAGCTCATGGCTTGCACCTTTCTTGAAGGTTCACATACCCGAGGTACGTACCTAGAGTATGTGGGACCGGACGAAAACCCCAAGCCGTCCCGGCGTGACCTCACCCACAGCGTTCCCCCGCCCCCGTCCCTCCGCATGCCAAACTGCGGGTATGCGTCGCGCCCACGCCCAGAAGCTCGTCCCCGGCCTCGCCAAGTCCTCGGGCGGGACCCGTCGTGCCCAGTTCTCCTCGGCGACCAAGCGCGCCCTCGTCGACGTCGCCACGGCCCAGTTCACCGAGCACGGGTACGGCGGGACCAGCCTGGACGCGATCGTGGCCGGGGCCCAGGTGACCAAGGGGGCGCTCTACCACCACTTCAGCGGCAAGCAGGGTGTCTTCGAGGCGGTCTTCGCCAAGGTCGAGGACGACGCCGCCGAGACCATCAAGGCGTCCCTGCGCGGCACCACGGATCCGTGGGAGAAGGCCCTCGCCGGCCTGCGCGCCTTCCTGGCCGTCGTCCGGGAGCCGACCTACAAGCGCGTCGTGATCCAGGAGGGCCCGGCGATCCTGGGCTACGAGCGGTTCCGTGAGCAGGAGGAGCGCTCCAGCTACGGCATCGTCGTGGACATCGTCAGCTCGGTCCTCGACGCCTCACCCTACGAGCTCAACGACGCGATGAAGCAGACGTTCAGCCGGATCTTCTTCGGCGCGATGTCGGCGGCCGGAGAGAGCGTCTCGACCGCCGAGGATCCCGAGCACGCCGTCGCACGCATCGAGGCCGCCATCGGGTTCATCCTCGAGGGCCTGCGGTCGCTCGCCGAGCAGGGCGTGGGGCTCACCGACCCCGTCGCGGGCTCCTAGCTCACTTGCCGAAGCTGACCGACCCGCCGGCCTTGTTGTTCGGGACCAGCTCGATCCACACGTGACCAGCGGGCACCTTCAGCTCCCCTGCGGCCGTGCTGAGCTGCACGGGGGTCTGGTTGGAGCTCTTGCTCCACGTGCCCCGCACCAGCTGGCCCTTGTGGAACAGCAGGGCCGCTCCCTTGCCGGTGTAGAGCGTCTCCGGGACCGGGTTGCCCGCCGGGTCGAGGTAGCCCGCGTCCCCCTGACGAACTCGGAGCACCAGCACGGTGTCCGGCCGGAACTGCCCGTCGTCGGCAGCGAAGCTGTTCACGTTGCGGTACTTGCCGCCCTGGTAGCGCCACGAGGTCGTGTGCGAGCGGCTGAACACGGCGTTGATCGTGGTCGCGGGCTCCGCACCCGCGAAGTCCGACTCGCTCCCCCACGGCAGGTAGCTGGCAGGCACCCGCGCCTCGTCCTTCACGGTCTTGGCCAGCTGGGGCAGGCTCACCATCAGGTTGTACGGCGACCGGCGGCTGCCTTCGCGGAAGTAGCCCGGCCCGCCCTCCTCGAAGAAGGTGACGTCGGCGTTGCGCATCCGGCGCAGTGTCGGCGGCGCCGCCCCGCTCGCGACGACGACCGCGTGGGCCGGCTTCACGATGCCGATGTCCGAGGCACGCATGGACCGCACCGGACCGGCGACCTTCGCCAGCCGCTGGTAGAAGAACACCGCCAGGCGGGTCATCCCGCCCTCGACCAGCTCCTCGGTGATCAGGTCGGCCTTGTCCAACCCGACCTGGGGCCGGCTGCTCGAGGTGTTGTCGATCTTGGTGACGATCACCGGACGGTCCGGGGCGGAGCCCGAGACCGGCTGACCGGTCAGCGGCCACAGCGCCGCCAGCCTGACGCCACCCTGCACGGCCTGGGAGTCCGGCTTCTTGGCCGGCTTGTCCCCGCCGCACGCGGCGAGGGTCAGGCTGAGCAGCACAGCCAGGAGCGTGGCGACGAGGCGGACGGGCGCGAGGCTCGATCCGCCGGCGTTCGGGCGTGGGCGCATGGGGCAAGCATGACAAGGGGGACCCCGCGTTTTGCGCAAGGCCCCCCGTGTTGTGCCGATTTGCTCAGATCTTGGCGCCACCGTCGACGTAGAGCGTCTGACCGGTGATGTAGGACGCCTCGTCGCTGCACAGGAAGGCGGCCGCCGCGGCGATGTCCTCGGGGTAGCCGACCCGCTTGACCGGGTTGGCCTCGGCATTGAGCCGACGGAACTCCTCGACGTCCAGCTTCAGCCGACGTGCGGTGTCGTCGGTCATCTCGGTGGCGATGAAGCCCGGGGCGATCGCGTTCACGTTGACACCGAACCCGCCCAGCTCGAGCGCCAGGGTCCGGGTGAAGCCCTGGATGCCTGCCTTGGCCGCCGAGTAGTTGGCCTGCCCCTTGTTTCCGTTCGCCGAGACGCTGGAGAGGTTCAGGATCTTGCCGTACTTCTGCTCGACGAACGTCTTCTGCGCCGCCTTGCTCATCAGGAACGCGCCCTTGAGATGGACGTTCATGACCGAGTCCCAGTCGTCCTCACTGAGCTTGAACAGCAGGTTGTCGCGGGTGATCCCGGCGTTGTTGACCAGAATGTGCAGCCCGCCCAGCTCCTCGAGGACCCGAGCGACAGCGGCCTCGACCGATGCGGAGTCGGCGACGTCGCAACCGACGCCGATCGCCTTCGCAGCGCCGCCGAGCTCGCCGGCCGTGACGGAGGCCTGCTCCTCGTCGAGGTCGAGCACGGCCACGGCGGCACCCTCCTCGGCGAACCGCTTGGCGGTGCCGGCGCCGATCCCTCGTGCGGAACCGGTGACGATTGCTACGCGTCCGTCGAAACGACCCATGTGGGCTGTCCTCTCAAGTGATTGGCTGAAGTCGCCGGTCACTCTAGTGCGGCCCGGACCCGGTCGGCCCAGGCGTCCCGGTCGGCGTCGTCGGCGTACTTCGTCCGGGGCCAGAAGAAGCCACGGAGCCCGTCGCCCTTCGTCCTGGGTACGACGTGGCAGTGCAGGTGCGGGACCGACTGGGAGACGGTGTTGTTCATCGCCACGAACGACCCCTGGGCGCCGAGCCCCTCGACCATGGCGGTCGCCAGTCGCTGGGCCGCCGCGAGGAACGGGTCGCGCAACCGAGGGGCGAGGTCGGGGAGCGTGACGACGTGCTCGCGCGGCACCAGCAGGACGTGACCCTTGAACAGCGGCCGGATGTCGAGGAAGGCGGTGAAGTCCTCGTCACTCCAGACGAGGGATGCGCCGACCTCTCCCGCCGCGATCTGGCAGAACAGGCACCCGGTCATGCGCGCGGCGACCATCGGCGCAACACAGCAGCATCGAGCCCTCTCGACCGGGGCACCAGGCCGCCCAGTGCGCGCCAGCCCCGCCACACGAGGAAGCCGACCGCGAAGGAGGCCAGGGTCGCCAGCACCGGATGGTCCACCTCGAGATGCGGATAGACCTGCCAGTGCGTCAGGTAGACGAACAGAGAGGAGCCGGCGACGGCCGAGAGCAACGGCAGCAGCGCCGACGGGAACCGCAGCCGGGGCACCCAGACGAGCAGTGCCACTCCCCCGGCCACCAGCGCCTCGCGGGCCGGGTCGTCGAAGAAGCCCCAGCACGCGACGACGGCCGCGAGCGTGGTGAGCCACCGGTCCCGGTCGGTGCCGGCCCGTGCGGCCATCCAGCCGAGGCCCACGCACCACAGCACCACCGGGAGCTGGTAGCGCTCGAGCGGCCCGGCCTCCACGCCGACCAGGAGGTAGCGCACGGCGAGGGCACCTGCGAACACCGCTGTGGCGAAGTCGAAGGGGCGAGCGCGCTCGAGGCGGTCGACGGCGGCGAGCGGGAGGACGACCGCCGCACCGACGAGCACCCAGACGATCACCTCGAGGAACCAGAACTGCCAGCGCACGTCCCAGGTCTCGGCGCCGAGCAGGTTGTTGAGCATCAGCGCGGTCGATGCGTCGTACATCCCGGTCGTGAGCGCGACCCCCCCGATCCACAGGGCGGACGGGAGAGCGACGTTGCGCGCGGCGCGCAGCAGGCCACGGCGGCGTTCCACCGCCGAGGTGTCGTGGAGCTGGAACCTGGCCAGGTTGAAGCCGGCGACCGCCAGCAGGACGTGGGCACCCCCCATCATCGTCAGCACGTTGGCGTGCGTGGCGACGATCAGCACGATCGCCAGGGCACGCAGGGCGACCGCGGTCTCCACGGGTACCCACCGCCTGCGCCGGCGTGGCCGTGTCGCCTGGGCCAGCGCGCTCGCGGGCTGCGAGGCCCAGTCGTCCGGCAGGTCCGGGATCAGCCGGCACAGCCGGACCGAGGCCTCCACGTAGGACAGCGAGTCCCCGCCCAGCGTGAGGAAGCTGTCTGCCTCGGTGGCGTCCGGGCGGCCGAGCAGCCGAGCGTAGAGGTCGCGGACCGCGGCCGCGGAGACCTCACCGTCCGGGGCCCCAGCTGCCGACCGGCGGTCTCGGACCACCGTGTCGACATGCCTGGTCAACGCGGCACGGTCGGGCTTGCCCGCCGCGGTGAGCGGCAACGCACCCACCACGTGCACCTCGGCCGCGTGCTCCGGGAGACCGAGCCCCGACACGGCGGCGCGGGCGGCGGCAGCCTCGCGGTGCCGGGCCACGAACAGGTGCAGCCCACCGGCGTGCTCCACCGCACGGACGGTCACGCCCGCCCGTCCAGCCAACGTCTCGATCCGGTCGAGGTCGACACGCAGCCCGAACACCTTGGCCAACCGGCTGCTGCGGCCGACGACCTCGAACAGCCCGTCGCGGTGCCGGCGGGCCAGGTCGCCGGTGCGCAGCTCCTCGACGGTGCGGCCGAGCGCGAGGTCCCGTGGGCCGCGGGCGTAGCCCAGCATCACGTTGGTCCCGGAGTACACCAGCTCCCCGACCTCGCCTCCGCCGGCGATGCGGAAGCTGCCACCCGGGATGGGGATCCCGATGCACTCCGGACGCTCGGCCGCGAGGTGCGCCGGCAGGTAGGCCATCCGGGCGGTGGCCTCGGTCTGGCCGTACATCACCACGAGGTCGAAGCCGCGCTGCTCACCGAGCTCGGCGTAGCGGCGCACGGTCGCGGGGTCCATCCGGCCACCGGCCTGGGTGATCGTGCGCAAGGTCGGCAGCCGCCTGCGGGCGAACCCGGAGGCATCGAGCAGGTCGAAGGTGTGCGGCACCCCGGCGAAGGAGGTCACGCCTGCCGTGGCCGCCTCGCTCCAGAACCGGTCGTCGACCACGGAGTCCTCGGTCAGCAGCAGCGAGGCGCCGACGAGCAGGTGGCTGTTCAGGACCGAGAGTCCGTAGCAGTACTGCAGCGGCAGTGTCGTTGCTGCCACGTCGTCGCTGTGCAGCCGCAGGTAGGACGCGATGCTCTCGGCGTTGCTGCGCAGGTTGTCGCGGGAGAGGCGCACCAGCTTCGGCGACCCAGTGGATCCGGAGGTGCTCAGCAGGACCGCGAGCTCCGGGTTGAGGTCGTGCACCGAGCCTGGCAGCTCGGGGTGGACGAGCTCGACGTCCGCCTCGCGCGCGACGACGTCGGGTCGGTACGTCGCCAGCACCTCGTCGTGCGGACAGTCGGCGCCGACCAGCAGCACCGGGTGACGGCCACGGAGGGCGGCCAGGTAGGTGACCACCGTCTCGACCGTGTTGCGGCACTCCAGCAGCACCAGCCGGCGGGTCGCGCCCAGCAGTGCCGCTCGCTCGTCCACCCGGGCGGCGAGGTCGGCGTAGCTGAGCTCCGCGCCACCTGCCACGAGCGCCGTGGCGCTGCCGAAGGCCTCCAGCGACCCCAGCGGAGCGACCGAGGGCCGGGCGGTGAGCGGGAGCGTGCTCACGCGAAGACTCCGGCGACACCCGTCACGTCGATGCCGACCCGGTCTCCCGCCACCGGGACGTCGACAGGGTCCACCCGGGCCAGCAGCATCGTGCCGTCCTCCAGGGCGAGCCGCACCGAGGCGTGCGGTCCGTAGAACGTCACCTCTTCGACCACGCCCACCTCACGCTCCGGGTCGTGGGGCCGCAGCCGCAGCTGCTCGGGACGGACCAGCAGGGTCACGATCGTGCCGGCCGCGGCCTCGGGCTGCGAGCGCAGGGGCACCATCCCGAGCGAGCACGTGGCGCCGCCCTGGACGACCACCCCGGGCAGCAGGTTGGCGTCGCCGACGAAGCTGCCCACGGCGACGTCCACGGGAGCGCCGTAGAGCTCGGCGGGCCGGTCGACCTGGCTGATCCGTCCGCCCTCCATCACGGCGACCCGGTCGGCCAGGGACAGCGCCTCGCCCTGGTCGTGGGTGACCAGCAGGGCGGTGGACTTCGCGTGTCGCAGCACCCTGGTGACCTCACGACCCGCGCTGATCCGCAGGGCGGCGTCCAGGGACGAGAACGGCTCGTCGAGCAGCACCACCCGCGGTCGCGGCGCCAGAGCCCGGGCCAGGGCCACCCGCTGCTGCTGGCCGCCGGACAGCTCGCGCGGGTAGGCACCGGAGATCTCGTGCGGGAGCTCCGCGAGGTCGAGCATCTCCGCGAGCCGGGCGTCGCTGCGCTCCTTGCGCTGCAGCCCGAAGAGGATGTTGGAGCGCACGTCCAGGTGCGGGAACAGTGCACCCTCCTGCGGCACGTAGCCGACCTTGCGCTCCCACGCGGGCACCGACCGGCCGTGCGTGGCGACCCGCGTGGCGTCGAAGTCGACCGTCCCGCCGTCGGGCTCCAGGAACCCGGCGAGGATGCGCAGCAACGTGGTCTTGCCACAGCCCGACGGGCCGAGCACGGCCATGATCTCGCCGTCCTCGACCTCGAGGTCGAGGTCCTGGAGAACCCGGCGCGGCCCGAAGGACCTGTCCAGCCCTCGCACACTGATCCGGCTCATGCGGCGGCACCTCCGTGAGAGTGACGGCTCAGCAGCCAGGTGGCAGGCAGTGAGACCAGGATCAGCAGCAGGGCGTACGGCGCAGCAGCGCCGTAGGCCAGGGCGGAGCTGTTCGACCAGAACTGGGTCGCGAGCGTGGCGGTGCCGATCGGCGCCATCAGCAGGGTGGCGGTCAGCTCGGTGGACACGGCGAGGAAGACCAGCGCGGCGCCCGCGCCGATCCCGTTGCGCAGCAGTGGCAGGGTCACGCGGACGAAGACCTTCACAGGTCGTTGCCCGAGGCTCCGGGCGACGTCCTCCAGCACCGGCTGGGCGTGCTCGAGGCTGCTGCGGATGCTGACGATCGCGCGGGGCAGGAAGAGGATCGCGTAGCCGATCAGGAGCAGCGGCACCGTCTGGTAGAGGGGACGTGCTCCCCGGATCGAGATCGCCACGAGTGCCAGCGCCACGACGATGCCGGGCAGGGCGTGCGCGGTGAAGGCGGCCCGCTCGATCAGGTTGCCCAGGGTGCCGCGGTAGCGCACCGCCAGCCACACCACGGGCAGTGCGAGCAGGGTGGTGGCGGCGGCTGCGGCGAGCGCGAGTCCGGCCGTGGTCGCGGTCGCGGCGAGCAGCTCGCCGACGGGGAAGGCGGTCGAGGACCCGACCCGCAGCCAGTGGACCAGGCTGCTCACCGGGACTCCGACCGAGAGGAGCACGAGGCCGGCCACACCGGCGACGGCCAGCGGCCGGAACCGGCGCAGCTCGACGCGCGGGACGTCCCGGGCGGAACCGGAGCCCACCCGCCACAGGGCTGCGTCACCGCGCATGGACAGCTCGGCCATCAGCAGCACCAGGCAGCCGAGCACCAGCACGCTGGCGAGCACGTTGGCCGGAGCACTGTTGAAGGCCGAGCGGTAGTGGTCGTAGATCGCTGTGGTGAAGGTGGGGAACCGGAGCATCTGCAGCGCGCCGAACTCGGCGAGGACGTGCAGGCCGACCAGCAGTCCCCCACCGAGCACGGCGGGCCTGACTCCACGCAGCACGACGCGATGGAACGTCGTCCACCGGCTGAGCCCGAGGGAGTGCGAGACCTCCTCCAGTGCGGGATCGAGGGTGCGCATCGCCGCCACCGTGGGCAGGTAGACCAGCGGTGTGTAGGACAGCGAGACCACCAGCACCGCCCCGGCGTACCCCTGCACCGAGTGGGTCAGGGACACCCAGCCATAGCTGTTCACGAACGCGGGGATGGCCAGTGGTGCCACGAACAGGACGTGCCACACGTTGCCGCCCGGCAGGTCCGAACGCTCGACCAGCCATGCGCAGCTCACCCCGATGAGGCTGCTCAGCGCCACCACTCCCACCAGCAGACTGACGGTGTTGCGCAGCAGCACGTAGACCCGCGGACGCGCGAGCAGCGCCCAGGTCTCGGTGGGACCGAGCGACCAGGTGAACCAGGCGACGTAGCCCAGCGGCAGCAGCACCAGGGCAGCCACGAGTGCGGCCATGACGACCAACGCCACTGGAGCACGCGCACCGGTCCTGGCGGGGCGTGCCGGCGCCGTCGCCGTGCTCAGAGGAACCCGGCTTCCTGCATCATGTCCACGACCTTGGGTCCGTTCAGGTCGGAGACGTCGACGTCAGGCGGGGACAGCTCGGCGAGGCTCTTGACGCCCCGCCCGAGGTCGACCTCGGGATTGAGCGGGTACTCCAGTGCATAGCTGTCGGCGATGACCTGCTGGCCCTGCTTGCCGACCAGGAACTGCACGAACTTCTGGGCGTCCGCGGCGTCGTCGCTGGACTTCAGCACACCGGCGCCCGACACGCTGATGAAGGCGCCCGGGTCGTTGTTGCCGAAGTAGTGCAGTGCCGAGCTGTCGCTGTTCTCCCCTGACTCCTCCTGGTCGCGGTACCAGTAGTAGTGGTAGATGATCCCGGCGTCACGCTGACCGGAGTTGACCGCCTCGAGCACCACGTTGTTGCCGTCGTAGACCGCACCGTTGGACTTCAGCCCCGCCAGCCACGCCTTGGTGGCCTGCTCCCCCTGGGTCGCCAGGACGGCGCTGACGATCGCCTGGAAGTCGGCACCGGTCGGCGAGAAGGCGATCCGGCCCTTCCACTCCGGCTTGGCCAGGTCCATCAGCGAGGCCGGCAGCTCGTCCGCGGTGACCTTGCCGGTGTTGTAGACGAGCACCGTCGAGCGCGCGGCGAAGCCGGTCCACTCGTCGTCGTCGGGCCGGAACTGCTCCGGGATCCGGTCCAGTGTCGCCTGGTCGAGCTTGGTGAACAGGCCCTTGCCGTCGACGAGCGTCATCGCCGGGGAGTTCTCGGTCAGGAACACGTCGGCGGGCGACGCCGGTCCCTCGGCGGCCAGCTGGTTGGCCAGCTCGAGGTCGGAGCCGTTGCGCAGCTGCACCCGGATGCCGGTCTCCTGGGTGAACTCCTTGGCGACGGCGTCGATCAGCTCCTCGTGCTGGGCGTTGTAGACGACCAGCGACGGCTTGTCGTCACCGCCGCAGGCAGCGAGCAGCGGCAGGGCCAGGGCGACCGCCGCCACCGCGGTCGACCAACGTCGTGACGCGCGCATCCAAACCGTCCTCAAGATTAGGTATGCCTAACCTTAGACGCTGCACCCCGGCGCTGGCGAACCCGCCCGGCGGCGGGTCAGCTCAGCTGGTCGGGCTGCACGTCGGACTTGTGGCCCTGGTCCGAACCGACCGGCATCCTGGAGCCGTCCGAGGTGGCGCCGCCGCCGGAGTCGGGGGCGAGCCGGATGACCACCGCCTTCGACGTGGGGCAGTTGCTCCCGATGGCGGTCGAGTCGAGCGGGATCAGTGGGTTGACCTCGGGGTAGTACGCCGCAGCGCAACCGCGCGGGGTGTCGTACTCGACGATCCGGAACGACGGGACCGACCGCTCCGAGCCGTCCTCCCACTCACTGACCAGGTCGACGACGTCGCCGTCCGAGTGTCCGAGCGCGGCGATGTCGTCGCGGTGCACGAAGACGACGCGCCGCCCGCCGGACACCCCTCGGTAGCGGTCGTCGAGGCCGTAGATGGTGGTGTTGAACTGGTCGTGGCTGCGCAGGCTCTGCAGCAGCAGACGTCCCTCGGGGACGGTGAGCACGCCCAGCGGGCTGGCGGAGAAGACGCCCTTTCCCTGCTTGGTGGGGAACGTCCGGGTGTCGCGCGGCGGGTGCGGCAGCACGAAGCCGCCGGGGTGGTTCACCTTCTCGTCGTACGACGCGCACCCCGGCACGACGTGCGAGATCGCCTGGCGGATGTTCGCGTAGTCCTCGCGGTAGTCGGCCCACGGCACGGGACCGTCGGTGCCCAGCGTGGCCTCGGCGATGCTGCAGACGATGTCGACCTCGGACCGCAGGTGCTTGCTGGCCGGCTTCAGCGGCCCACGCGAGGAGTGCACCGCCGACATGGAGTCCTCGACGCTCACCCGCTGGTCACCGCGCCCGGTGCCGTCACGCTCGCTGCGTCCGAGCGCAGGCAGAATCAGCGAGGTTCGCCCGCACCGCACGTGCGAGCGGTTCAGCTTGGTGGAGACGGTGACGGTGAGCTCGGCCCGCTCCATCGCCTCCTCGGTGACCACCGTGTCCGGGGCCGCGGAGACGAAGTTGCCCCCCATCGCCACGAACACCTTGGCCTTGCCGTCACGCAGCGCCCGGATCGAGTCGACCGTGTCGAAGCCGTGCTCGCGCGGCGGCTCGAAGCCGTACTCGTCGCGCAGGGCATCGAGGAAGTGGTCGGGCACCTTCTCCCAGATCCCCATGGTCCGGTCGCCCTGGACGTTGGAGTGCCCCCGCACCGGGCACAGTCCGGCGCCGGGCTTGCCGATGTTGCCCTGCAGGAAGGCGACGTTGACGAACTCCTTGATCGTCGCCACGGCGTTGCGGTGCTGGGTGATCCCCATCGCCCAGCAGTGCACGGTCGCGTTCGAGGCCATCAGCATGTCGGCGGCCTCCCGGATCTGTGCGCGGGTCAGGCCGGTGGAACTCTCCACCTGGTCCCAGTCGAGACCCTTGATCTCACGGGCCCAGTCCTCGAAGCCGACCGTGTGCCGCTCGATGAAGTCCCGGTCGAGGACGCTGCCGTCGTTCCCGGCGGCCTCCTCCGCCTCGAGCAGCAGTGCTCCGATCCCCTGCCACAGGGCGAGGTCGCCGTTGATCCGCACCGGCAGGTGCAGGTCGGAGAGTCCCGTCCCGACGCCGGAGAGGCCCTTGACGTTCTGCGGGTTGCGGAACCGCATCAGTCCCGCCTCGGGCAGCGGGTTGATGGACAGGATCTTCGCGCCGTTCTTCTTCGCGATCTCGAGCGCGGTCAGCATCCGCGGGTGGTTGGTGCCGGGGTTCTGGCCGCTGATCACGATCAGCTCGGCCTCGTGGACGTCGTCCAGGCTCACCGAGCCCTTGCCGATGCCGATCGTCTCCGCCAGTGCGACCGAGGTCGACTCGTGGCACATGTTCGAGCAGTCGGGAAGGTTGTTGGTCCCGAACGCACGGGCGAACAGCTGATAGCTGAAGGCTGCCTCGTTGGAGGTCTTGCCGGAGGTGTAGAACACCGCCTCGTCAGGACTGTCGAGGCCCCGCAGCGTCTCCCCGATCAGGTCGAACGCCTCGTCCCACGAGATGGGCTCGTAGTGGGTCGCGTCGCGGCGGCGTACGACCGGGTGCACCAGGCGCCCCTGGTGGCCCAGCCAGTAGTCGGTGTGGGCCTTGAGGTCGTCGAGGCTGTGCTCGGCGAAGAACGACGGGGCGATGTGGTTGGTGGTCGCCTCCTCCGCGACGGCCTTGGCACCGTTCTCGCAGAACTCGGCCGTGTGCCGGTGCGAGGGGTCAGGGTCGGGCCAGGCGCAGCCCTGGCAGTCGAAGCCGTCCACCTGGTTGAGCTTCAGCAGGGTCCGTGCGGTGCGGGTGAAGCCCATGCTCTCGATCGCTCGCTTCATGGTGACGGCGACCGCGGGGAGTCCGGCAGCAGCATCTTTGGGCTCCCCGACCTCTACGTCGTTCTCGTCGATGTCAGCGAGCGGGGCCTTGCGTCGGAGAGCCATGGGTACTGCGTACCCGGCGGCACCAAGGTCAGGCAAGTCAGGTACTACGACCATCGCCCGATGGCGCTGTGCCCGTGCTCTGCGCCACGGTGGAAGCGCGCCAGGAAAAACGCCAAGCACCCCTAGCCACCCGTCTTGACCATCCCCTCACGGCCGACTTCTTGAGACACTCACAACGGAGGCACCCATGAAAAGCATCCAGATGTACGCCGCAGCCATGGTGATCGCGCTGGCTCCTGCCACCCTCGGGCTCTTGGGCAACACGTCGTTCTCCGCGGATGTGCCGGTTCGGGTGCCTGCGCGGGCCAAGCTCGTCCCGGCCACCACGGGCAGCACTCCCGCGGCCGAGCACCCCGAGCAGAGCCGCCGCGGTCGAGACCACGCCGAGGACTCGCCCAACCGTCACGACGACGACCCGACCGACGATGCCACGCCGGAAGCCGATGACGACCACGGCCGCCACGGAGCGGACGAGGCCGATCACCAGGCGGGCGACGACCACGGCCGGCGACACGGCGGCCACGGCGCCGACGACGACGCAGACCACGCTGACGACGACGCAGACGACGACCGCGCTGACGACGACCGCGGTCGGCGACACGGCGGCCACGGCGCCGACGACGACGCAGACCACGCTGACGACGCTGACGACGACCACGGCCGCCACCGCGGCTCCGACGACCGGGGTGGTCAGGACAACAGCGGGTCCGGCTCGTCCGGCCGCGACGACGATGACCACGGGGGAGAACGTGGCCACGGGTCCGACGACTAACCCCCAACCGTCGACCCGTCCCGCGGGTGACTCCCCGGCATCCAGTGCCGGGGAGTTGCCCGTGTGGCAACCTGTCGGCGCACCGTCCGAGGACGACGTCCCCGAGAAGCCCCTCGGAACCCGCCAGGTCCTCATCCGGCTCGGAGTCGGTGTCGCGCTGGCCCTCGTGACCGTCACGATCGGCGGTTCCCTGGCGGCCAGACGCCTGGCCGAGCGCGAGGCGGTCAACGATGCGGCCAGGCTGGCCGACTCCCTCGCCGAGTCCGTGGTGCAACCCGTCCTGACCGATGCGCTGCTCGCGGGTGATCCCACGGCCCAGGCCTCCTTCGACCGTCTCGTGCGGGAGCGCGTGATCAGCGACACCGTGGTGCGGGTGAAGCTCTGGAGCCCGTCAGGCCGGATTCTGTACGCCGACCAGTCGGACCTCATCGGACGGTCCTTCCCGCTGCCACGCGAGGAGAGGGACGTGCTGCAGCATCCGCGCACCGTCGCGCACATCTCCGACCTGGACCGGGCCGAGAACACCCTGGACCGGGTGACCGGCAACAGGTTGGTGGAGGTGTACCGGCCGGTGTGGACCGACTCCGGGCAGGAGGCGTTGTTCGAGATCTACTCCCCCTACGACCGGGTCAGCCATCGCACGACCCAGCTCTGGCGAGGCTTTGCCGGGGTCACGCTCAGCAGCCTGCTGCTGTTCGTTGTGCTCGTCCTGCCGCTCGTGTGGCGTCTGCTGTCCCGGGCTCGCCGGGACCAGCGGCAGCGCGAGCGCCTCCTCGAACGTGCCGTGGACGCCTCGGACGCCGAACGCAGGCGAATTGCCGCCACCCTGCACGACGGGCCCGTGCAGGACCTTGCTGCGACCTCGTTCGTGATCGCGGGTGCCACTGCGCACGCCGAGGCTGACGGGCGCACGCAGCTGGCAGAGGAGCTTCGTGGCAGCGCCGCAGCGGTCCGCACCAGCATCCGCGCGCTGAGGACCCTGCTGGTGGACATCTATCCGCCGAGCCTCGCGGACGCCGGTCTGGCCGTGGCACTCACGGACCTCGCCCAGACCGTCCGGGCCCCGGGGCTGAGCGTGGTGGTCGAACCGGTCCCCGACGGCGACCTCGGCCTCGATGCCGAACAGGAGCGCATGGTGTACCGCGTCGCACGCGAGACGCTGTTCAACGCCGCCAAGCACGCGGTCCCGTGCACCGCGCACCTGGCCCTGAGCCGGCTGGGTGATGACGTGTTCCTCGATGTCGCCGACGACGGCCCCGGCTTCGATGTCCAGCACGTTCTGCTGCACGGACCTCGCGGTCATCTCGGCATCCAGCTGCTGGCCGAGCTGGTGTCCCAGAGCTCCGGGACGTTGCAGGTGGCCTCGGCTCCCGGCGGCGGCACCCACTGGCGGTTGCACTTGCGCACGGGTGTCCGACGCGGCAGTGACAGGGCCCGTGGCTGATGACCAGGGTGCTGCTCGTCGACGACCACGCGATGGTCCGCACCGGCATCGCGGCCATGCTCGCCGTGACCGACGACCTCGAGGTCGTCGGTCAGGCCGCCGATGGGGACCAGGCCGTGACCGCCTCTGCGGCGCATGTCCCGGACGTGATCCTGATGGACCTCTCGATGCCCGGCACCGACGGCGTCGAGGCCACCCGTCGCATCATGGCCGAGCAGCCGCAGGTGCGCATCGTGGTGCTGACCTCGTTCTCCGACCGTCACCGGGTGAGCGCAGCGCTGGCCGCCGGAGCCGTGGGGTACCAGCTCAAGGACTGTGACCCGGCCGATCTCCTCGGCGCCGTCCGCGCTGCAGCCGCGGGTCACGTCCCGATCGACGCACGTGTCGCGGGGATCCTGCTCCCCCAGTCCTCCGCCGACGAGCCCGAGCGGCTGATGAGCCCTCGGGAGATCGAAGTCCTTCGACTGGTGGCGCACGGCATGGCGAACAAGCAGGTCGGCCGGGCGCTCGGCATCAGCGAGCGGACGGTCAAGGCGCATCTGGGCCGGGTCTTCCGACAGATCGGGGTGACCGACCGGACCAGCGCAGCACTCTGGGCGCGGGACCACCTGGGCCCGTCGACGACTGAGCACGCCGGCGCTCGCCGCCGTCGTGAGGACACCTGACCACCCGACAGGCACTGGACAGCCGGTCAATCTGTCCGTATTGTCCTGATATTGCTAGCTCGGTGGCCTGTCGGGTCGCCCCCATCGGATCGGTTGACCTCCATGCAGCTCCGCGCAGCCATCTCCGCCACCGCCGTCGGAGTGCTGCTGGTCGCAGCCTCCGCACCAGCTGCCCAGGCGCGCAGCAGGGATGGAGACCATGACGGCATCCCGACCCGATGGGAGCGGACGCACGGGATGAACCCGCGCTCGGCGGCCGACGCCCGGATGGACTTCGACCACGACGGCCTGACCAACCTGGCCGAGTACCGGCTGCACAGCAAGATCCGCGACGAGGACACCGACAACGACGGCCACGACGACGGCGACGAGGTGCGCGACGGCTACCGCAGCACGGCCCTGCTCAACCCGGACACCGACCACGACGGCACGCCCGACGGCGACGAGGACGCCGACCACGACGGCATCGCCAACGAGGACGAGGACGACTCGCTCGAGAGCTGCGACCGGGATGACGACGACTCCGACGGCGACGGCGTCGCCGACGAGGACGAGAACGAGCTCGGACTCCGGGTCGGCTCGTCGGACTCCGACCACGACGGGATCGGCGACGGTGACGAGGACGACGACAAGGACGGCCGGGCCAACCGGCACGAGGACGACGACGAGGACGACCTGTGCTCGTCCCGCGATCGTGACGACCACGACCACGAGGACGACGACTAGGCCTCAGCCGCCCACTGAGAAGTGAACGCCCCGACCTCCCCTCGGGGCGTTCGGCCTTGATGGTTGAATTGCCCTTTTTGTCATGGTTTTCGGGTTAGCCTCTGCACGCAGTCGCCCAGCATGAGGAGCCGTGACCCACCGTGCCGATGTCCCTAGCGGTCCGCTGGCGCCACGCCTTGGGCACGTTCGCCGTGCTGCCCGCCCTGATGCTCGCCGGCACCCCACCGGTGACCCCGCACGCCGCGGGCGTGGACCTCGCCTCCTCCGTGCGGCACCAGCAGCCGTCCGGGGACAAGCACGTCAAGAAGTCGGGCAAGAAGGCGGGCAAGAAAGCCGGCAAGAAGGCTGGCAAGAAGGCTGGCAAGAAGTCCCGCAAGAAGCGGCAGAAGAAGCACCGCGACCGGCACTCCGCGCAGACCGTTGCACAACCCGTGAAGCCCCAACCCGTGAAGCCCCAACCCTTGAAGCCCCAGCCGGTCGAGCCCCAGCCCGCGAAGCCGCCGCCACCCAAGGTCGTACCCCCGGCCACCGACCCGGAACCCGCGCAGGTGAGGCAGGGCTGGATCACCACGCCGGACGGCACCCAGCGGGTACTGCCACTGACCACCGCCGAGCTGCAGCCGAGCAGCCTCTCGTCGGCCGTGCACGTGCCCGTGGACGACAGCATCACCTACCAGGAGATGGACGGGTTCGGTGCTGCGCTGACCGAGTCCTCCGCGCACCTGTTGATGCAGCTCACCCCTGCCGCCCGCACCGCCGCGCTGCGCTCGCTGTTCGACCCGGTCAGTGGTGCCGGCCTGGACCTCGTGCGGCTGCCGCTCGGGGCGAGCGACTTCGCCCTCACGCACTACTCCTACGACGACATGCCTGCCGGTCAGAGCGACCCGACGCTGAGCCGCTTCAGCCTGGCTCACGACGACGCGGAGATCATCCCGGTGCTGAGGGAGGCGCTGCGGATCAACCCGCACCTGAAGGTGATGGGTACGCCGTGGAGCGCCCCCGGCTGGATGAAGACCACCGACTCGTTGATCGGCGGCACCCTCGCGGCAGGCAACACCGCCGTCTACGCGGCGTACCTCGTCCGCACGGTGCAGGCACTGCGGTCGCGCGGGATCCCGATCCGGTTCCTCACTCTCGGCAACGAGCCCACGTACGCGCCCGCCGACTACCCCGGGATGCTGATGAGCCCCGCGCAGCAGACGGCACTGGCGACGACGCTGTCCGACCAGCTGGCCGCGGCCGCGATCACCGACCTGCAGCTGATCGGCTACGACCACAACTGGTCCGATCCCGGCTACCCGGTCTCCCTGCTCGGCGATCCCGGGACCCGCGCGGTCCTGGCAGGAACCGCCTTCCACTGCTACTCCGGCAGCCCGTCGGCGCAGACCACCGTGCACGACGCCGCACCGGAGAAGGGCATCTGGTTCACCGAGTGCTCAGGCGGCGCCTGGTCCCCCGGCTTCGCGGGCAACCTCGGCTGGAACGCCCACCAGCTGCTCCTCGGCGCCACCCGCAACTGGGCCCGCGGCGTGCTGCTCTGGAACCTCGCCCTCTCCCCCGACGGTGGCCCGCACCGTGGCGGCTGCGGCAACTGCCGCGGTGTGCTGACGATCGACCCCACCGACGGATCGGTCAGCCGCAACGTCGAGTACGACGTCCTGGCCCTCGCCGGCAAGGCGGTCCGACCGGGCGCGGTGCGCATCGACACGCCGGCCTCGGTCTACGGGGTCGAGACGGTGGCCTACCGCAACCCCGACGGCAGCCACGCCCTCACGGCGTACAACAGCTGGCGCAGCGACCAGACGCTGGTCGTCGACGCCGGCGCGACCCGGATCGGGGCTCCGCTGCCCGCCGGCGCTGTGGTCACGCTGGTCTGGTGACCGGGACTCACAAAACCGCCATTTTGTCCGTAATTTCTGGTTAGTCTGCGCAGGCTCAACCCCCATCTCGAGGAGCAGAGTCCCTGTGCCGATTGCCCGACCGCTCCGCCTGCGACGCGTCCTGAGCACGTTGTTGGTGCTGCCCGCTCTCCAGCTGGGCGGTCTCGCGGCCCCAGCGGCACACTCGGCCGACTTCCGGGCAGTGTCCGCCACGACCGGGAGTGCAGAACCGAGCGCCCGACACCGCAAAGGCCCGAAGAACCACAAGAAACGCAAACATCGCAAGCACCGGGCTCACCCGCACCACCCGGCAGCCACTGCCCCGGCCCCCGGGCCAGCGGTGCGTCGCACCAAGCCCAACATCATCATGGTGATGGCCGACGACATGCGCGTGGACGACCTGGAGTTCGCCCCGAACGTGCGCAACCTGATCGGGAAGAGCGGGCTGACCTTCGAGAACTCCTTCTCGCCGTTCCCGCTGTGCTGCCCGGCTCGCGCTTCGTTCCTGACCGGCATGTACGCCCACAACCACAAGGTCTACTGGCACGACGCCCCCTACGGGTACCGCGCCTTCGACGACTCCCGCACCATCGGCACCTCACTCAGCGCCGCCGGCTACAACACCGCGTTCGTCGGCAAGTACCTCAACGGCTACGGCACCGACCCGTCCAAGGTCTCCGGACTGCCCTCCTGGAAGTACCAGCCCCACGGCTGGTCCGACTGGTACGCCTCCTTCCAGGGCTCGAAGGCGTCCAAGAGCCACGGTGGCACCTACAACTACTGGGACAGTCCGTACAACATCAACGGCCGGGTCGTGAACAAGTTCAGGGGCAGATACCAGACCGACGTGGTCGGCGACTTCTCGGTCGCCCTGTCCCGCAAGTACCACGACTCGACCAAGCCGTTCTTCATGTACGTCTCCTACGTCGCTCCCCACATGGGCGGTGGCCGGGAGGCTGACGACCCGAAGAACGTGCGCGACAGCAACGGCACCCTGCGCGAGTTCAAGACCCCCGCCCGGCCCGGCTGGGTCAAGGGGCTGTTCGACAAGCTCATCACCCACGGCGCCGGAATGCCCAAGAACGGTGGCCCTTCCGAGGCCGACATCTCCGACAAGCCATCCTCGATGCGCAGCCAACCCGAGCTCAACACCGCGGAGCGCAGCGCACTGACGAACCTGACCCGGCAGCGCGCCGAGGCCGTCTACGTGATGGACAGGCAGGTCGGGCGACTGGTGGCCAGCCTGAAGGCCACCGGCGAGTGGGACAACACGGTCATCATGTTCACCTCCGACAACGGCTACTTCCTCGGCGAGCACCGCCAACGCACCGGCAAGGTCCGGGCCCACGAGCCGTCCCTCCGGGTTCCGTTCGTCATCACCGGTCCCGGGATGCGACAGGGCGAGAAGCGCTACGACCCCATCTCGACGGTCGACATCACCGCGACGATCCTGGATCTTGCCGGTGCGCAGGCACCCCGGGTACCTGACGGCTCGTCGCGGCTGTCCACGATGAGAACCGGCGACCAGGGCTGGGACGTGCCGGTGCTGACCGAGGCCATCCAGACGCAAGGCGGCCGAAGCACTCACCCTGGCTTCAACGGGGACGCCCGCACCTCGATCGGCCTGCGTACGGCCCGGTACTCCTACACCGTCTACATGGCCGGCGATGACGGCGAGCTGTACGACTTGGTCACCGACCCGACCCAGAACGAGAACCAGTTCGACAACCCGGACTACGCCGAGGTGAGGGAGCAGCTCGAGGCTGACTGGTGGCGGTACAAGGACTGTGTCGGCGACCAGTGCCGACAGCTGATGAATCCAGCGCTGGTCGTCACGGCCGAGCAGGCCCGTGGGATGACCCGAGGCTACTGGTCGACGATCGGCCGGATCTACGCCCGCTGACGTTCAGCCGATGCTGGCCACGATCGCCTCGGCGAGCTCGCGGGGCCGGGTGAACTGCGGCCAGTGCCCGGTGGGCAGGTCGACCCAGTCGACCTGCCGGACCTTCGCCAGCTCACTGACGTAGGGGTGACCCTGTTCCATCCACTCACGGAACAGGGCGCTCGGGAACTCACACGCGACCACCGTGACCGGCACGTCGTAGCGCCGCTCGTCGCTGAGCCGCTGCGGGTCCGTCGCCACCCGAGCGGGCTGCGGGATCGCCCGGTCGCGGAACCTCGCGCGGAGATCTTCGTCCAGGTCGACCAGGTCCTCGTCACCGAAGGCCGACCAGTCGGGCAGCGGGATCTCGCCGTCCTGCGCCGGAAGCTCGTCGTTGATCGACCCCCCGTCGGCGAGCGGGCCGCTGTCGACGTAGACGACGCGCCGGACCCGGTCGGGTCGCGCATCGACCGCGGCGTGCGCGATGGCACCCCCGCCCGAGTGGCCGACCAGCACCACCGGCTCCTCGAGCGCATCGATCACCTCGACCACCGCGTCCACGTGGTCGCGCAGCGTGACGGCAGAGCGATCGGCGTCTCGCGCCTCGAGGCCGGGCAGGGTCAGCGCGTGGGGCCGGTGGCCGGCATGTCGCAGCGCGGGCACGATCTCGTCCCACGACGACGCGTCCAGCCAGAATCCGGGAACCAGGATGACGTCCATGCGGCAACGCTAGGTGCGCCCACCGACAGGAAGCGAGATCGGGGACCGGGTTCGGCTCGAACTTCGAGACAGAGGAAGAACCCTCTTGACTCGAACACGCGTTCGACTACAATGAAGATATGTCCACCCCGACGACCGCCACGCACGAGCTGCTGGCGCGCGTCGAGGGCAACCTCGTCGAGTCGCGGAGACTGGACTTCGAGCGGTTGCGGCTCGCCCGCGAGTGGGCGCTGCTTCACCGACTCGACCCGGCCGCGACAACCGACCCCCGGTGCCGCCCCACCCCGCTCGGCGCGTCCGGCCTGCTCGTGGAGGAGTACGCCGCAGCCGAGCTCGCGGTGTCGCTGCGGATGCACCCTCTCGCAGCGCAGCGGCTGATGGCCGACGCGATCGACCTCGAGGCGCGACTCCCCCACGCCTGGCAGGCGGTCGCGACCGGGCGGCTCGAGCTCTGGGTCGCTCGGAAGATCGTCACCGCGACGCGCGACCTCGCCTCGGAGCGAGCCCGGTGGGTCGACGCGGCGGTCGCCGACCTCCTCGGCGTCCTGCCGACCGGGCGCCTGCTCACCGTGCTCCAGGCGCGCGTGGTCGAGGCCGACCAGGCACTGGCCGATGCAGAGGCCCTCGAGGCGGCAGGGCGCCGCGAGGTGTGGCTGGGTCGCGAGAACGACCACGGCACCCGCACGCTCCTCGCCCGCGGCGACGCCACCGCGATGTCCCAGCTCTACGCCACCACCGACCACCTCGCGCACCTGCTCCGGGACCACGGCTCCCCCGACCTCCGCGCAGAGACGATCGACCAGCTGCGAGCCCGCGCCCTCGGCCTCCTCGGCAACCCGCTACTCGCGCTCCAGCTCTTCGTCGGGGCTGGGGAGCACGACCTCCCCGACCAGGTGGCCGCTGCCATCGCGGCCGCGACCCCGGCACACACCCGGCCGCGCGCGGTCGTCTACCTGCACCTGGGGCCCGACCAGCTCCTGGGCCGTGGCGTCAGCCGGGCGGAGGAGCTCGGCGCACTGACCAGGCAACAGCTCGTCGAGATGCTGGGCCACCACCACGTCACGCTCCGGCCGGTGCTCGACCTCAACGAGGGCGTGGCCGCCGACTGCTACGAGGTCCCGGCCGGCATTGCCGAGGCGCTCCACCTGGCCCGCCCCGGGGACGTCTTCCCCTACGCCGAGTCACTGAGCCGTCGTCAGGACCAGGACCACACGTCGCCCTACGATCCGAACGGCCCACCGGGCCAGACGAGGCTCGGCAACCTGGGTCACCTGGTCAGGCGGCACCACCGGATCAAGACCCATGCGGCCGGATGGCGGGTGCACCAGCACGAGGGCCGGTTCACCTGGATCACCCCGCACGGACGAGTCGTGATCACCGATCGTCACGGGACCCACCGGCCGACGCCGAGCCCACTCGAGATCCGCCTGCACCGGATGTTCTGAGCTCCAGGCCGAGCCATGCCGCCAGGTCCTCCAGCTCCTGGTCGACCGCAGCGGCCATGGCCCTGCTGAAGGGCACGTCCTCGTGGATGGCGGCCACCCGGAGCACCCCGTCCGAGCGGTCGGCAGTGGCGTCCAGCTTCCCGACCAGCCGATCGTCGTACAGGATCGGGAGGGCGTAGTAGCCCCACCGGCGCTTGGCTGCGGGCTTGTACATCTCCAGGGCGTAGTCGAACTCGAAGACCTCGGCCATCCGCTTGCGGTCGTGCAGCAGCCGGTCGAACGGGGACAGCAGCGCGGCCCTGCCGGCAAATGGCTCTCCGAGCAGCGCCGGGTCGACCCGCCATTCGCCACGGACCCCCTCGATCACCGCAGGCTCGCCCGCCTCGCGCACGTCCAGCGGCTCGACCGGGCACTCGGGGCCCTTCGACCGGGCGATGCCGAGCGCGCTGAGCCGGCGCTCGTCGCGAAGGACGCGAGCCTCCTCCGCTGGGATCTCCGGCTCGTCCGGGTAGACCCTCGAGGCCAGGTCCCACAGCCGGTCGCGCCCGGTCCCGCCCGCCACCGCGACCTCCCCGCGCTGGACCAGGAGGTGCAGGAGCATCGTGAGGTTCCTGTTGTTGTTCCAGCCCGTCGACGCCCACGGCTGCACACAGGTGTCCGGCAGCTCGCGCAGGTGCAACGGGCCGTCGGCACGAAGCCGGTCGAGGATGTCGCGCCGGCAGGCGTTGTTCGCCATCACCCAGTCGCGCTGCTGCTCCTGCCACTGCCGCAGCTCACCGGTCCCGGGCCACCGCGCCATCTCGGCGCGGTACAGGGCGATGTCCTCGGCCGGACGCAGGGTCCCGCGGAGCTCGATCAACCGCTGCTCGTCGACGGCATCCCACAGCTCCTGGGGCGAGTACGCCGAACCCAGCCGACTCCACAGCACCAGCTCGGCGCTCGGTGCGATCGCCCGGGTCGGGTCGAGCTGCAGCAGCGAGAGCCGGCGCACCGTCTCGAGGAGCTCGGTCGGCCGTTCGCGGGTGAGCAGCTGCGCCCGAACCGCGATCCGACGCGCGTCGCGACGGCTGAGCTCGTGGACCCGAGACATGTTCGCAAGCGTAGGTGCAGTCCGCCCGGCTCGAGGCCCGACTACGCCTAGCCTGTGGCCATGACGGTCAACCCGAGTCGCAAGGCGAGATACGCGCGGAGGCGCAAGCGCCGGATGGACCGGGTCGAGCACGACCTCAGCGACGCGCAGTGGACCGCCCTCAAGCAGGCCTGGGGCGGGTGCGCCTACTGCGGCGTGACGGACAAGCCACTCCAGCGTGACTGCGTGCTGCCGATCTCGCGCGGCGGGCGCTACACGCTCGACAACATCGCCCCCGCGTGCGGACCCTGCAACGCGAGCAAGTGCAACGACGAGGTGACCGGCTGGTTGCGCCGCAAGAAGCTCGACGAACGCGCCTTCCTGACCCGCCACCTCGAGATCGGGGCGATGTTCGCGGCACCGCCGGAGGAGATGATCGGCTAGCGAACCGCGGCGACGACGATCACGTGCAGCTGTCGCGGACCGTGGACCCCCTCGACGCGGTCCAGCTCGATGTCGCTGGTCGCCGAGGGGCCACTGATCCACGTCTGCGGCCGGGTCGGGGCCAGCACCCCCACGGCGTCGGGCACTCCGGCGACCACCTGGTCCTCTCGGACGATGCACACGTGCCGGTCGGGCACCAGGGTGAGGGCACGCCGGCCCTGCCCGGCGCCGTGGTCGAGAACGATCGTGCCGGTCTCGGCGATCCCGACGGCTGCCTCGGTGACGACCGCGTCGATGTGGTCGAGCTCGGCGGCCGAGAGACCGTCATCGATGCGGGACCCGGGGACCTCGACCGCCAGTCCCTCGGGTGTGACCACCGAGCAACCCTGAACCGCTGCGGCCACCCGCGCGGCCAGCTCGGCCGGCGTACACCGCTCGACGACGGCGCGGTAGTCGGCGACCCGCTCCACGAACAGGTCGACCGACCCGGCCCCGGACAACGACCGCGGGGCGGGGACTGCCGGCGACACCGCCCCGGCGGTCGCCTCGCGCACCCGGGCGAGGATCTCGTCGCGCGCGCTCATGACCGGCCCCCGTCGGTGCGACGCCACCAGGCCCGGAACGACTCACGCGGCGCCGCGGGCAGGTCGCGGGCTCCGGTCCACGCCGAGGCGAGCGGGAGCCGACGGGCCAGCCCGGTGCCGACGCGGGCGAGCCGCTCGGCGAGGCCGAGGCGTCTGGCGGAGGCGAAGGTCGCGGCGACGCCCCTCATCGCGACCGCCTCGGGCTTCGGGGTGCCACCGCGGTGGGCGTCGACCACCTGGGCGCGCAGGTCCACCAGGACCGTGGGGATGTCGATCTTGACGGGACACACCTCGTAGCAGGCGCCGCACAGCGATGAGGCATAGGGCAGCGAGTCGGTCTGCGGGTCCTCCCCCACGCCCTTCATCAGCGGGTTCAGGATGGCGCCGATCGGGCCGGGGTAGACCGAGCCGTAGGCGTGTCCACCCACCCGCTCGTAGACCGGACAGACGTTCAGGCACGCGGAGCACCGGATGCAGCGCAGCGCCTGGCGGCCGACCTCGTCGGCCAGGGCACGGGTCCGGCCGTTGTCGAGGAGTACGACGTGCACCTCCTGCGGCCCGTCGCCGGGGGTCACACCCGTCCACATCGAGGTGTAGGGGTTCATCCGCTCCCCGGTCGAGGACCGCGGCAGCAGCTGGAGGAACACGTCGAGGTCGGCGAAGGTCGGCACCACCTTCTCGATGCCGACCACGGAGATCAGCACCTCGGGCAGGGTCAGGCACATCCGGCCGTTGCCCTCGGACTCGACCACCACGAGCGTCCCGGTCTCGGCGACGGCGAAGTTCGCGCCGGAGACGGCCACCTTGGCCCGCAGGAACTTCTCGCGCAGATGGAGTCGGGCAGCGCCGGCGAGCTCGGCAGGGTCGTCGGTCAGGTCAGCCGGAGCAGGCCGGCCGACGGCAGCCATCCGACTGCGGAAGATCTCGAGGATCTCGGCCCGGTTGCGGTGGATCGCGGGGACCAGGATGTGCGAGGGCAGGTCGTCGCCGAGCTGCACGATCAGCTCGGCCAGGTCGGTCTCCCAGGCGGCGATCCCCTCGGCCTCGAGCGCCTCGTTGAGACCGATCTCCTGGGTCGCCATCGACTTGACCTTGACGACCTCGTCGACGCCGTGGGAGCGCGCCACCTGCGCCACGATCCGGTTGGCCTCGGCCGCGTCACGGGCCCAGTGCACGACGGCCCCCTGCGCGACCAGCACCTCCTCGAGCCGCACCAGGTGGTCCTCGAGGCCGGCCAGGACGGCGTCCTTGATCGCCGCGCCCGCCGTACGCAGGTCCTCCCAGTCGGGCACCTCGGCCACGACGCGGGCTCGCTTGTCCCGGATCGTGTGCGTCGCGTGGGCCAGGTTGTGCCGCAGCTGGGTGTCCCCGAGCGCGGCGCGCGCCGCCTCCGGGAAGGCCGGCATCCCGACGAACGTGCCGCCCATCAGGAGATCCCCTCCGTCGCGGCGAGGATCTCGGCCAGGTGCACGGTGCGTACGCCGGACCGCTGCCGGGTGAGCAGCCCGCCGATGTGCATCAGGCAGGAGCTGTCACCTGCGACGAGCACCTCGGCGCCCGTGTTGCGCACGTGCCTGGCCTTGTCCGAGCCCATGGCCACCGAGGTGTCGGCGTTCTTCATCGCGAAGGTGCCGCCGAAGCCGCAACACTCCTCCGCCGACGGGAGCTCGACGAGTCGCAGCCCGCGGACCTCCTGGAGCAGCCGTCGTGGCCGGTCCCCGACCCCGAGCATCCGCAACGAGTGGCAGGTCGGGTGGTAGGTGACGGTGTGTGGGAACGAGGCACCCACGTCGGTCAGGCCGAGCACGTCGACGAGGAACTCGGTCAGCTCGAAGACTCGTGTCGAGGTCCGGTCCACCGCCTCCACCAGCGCCTCGTCACCCGATCGTCGGGCGACGATCCGGTGCTGGTGCCGGGCCGACCCGGCACACGACCCGGACGGGGTCACGATCGCGTCGTACCCGTCGAAGGCGGAGACGAACGACCGCAGCGCCGGCACCGCCTCGTCGAGGTAGCCGGTGTTGACCATCGGCTGCCCGCAGCAGGTCTGGGCCTGCGGGAAGTCGACCTCGACCCCGAGCCGGCGCAGCAGCGTGACGACCGCCTGGCCGACCTGTGGGAACAGGGCATCGTTGATGCAGGTCACCTGCAACGCCACCCGCATCAGCCGGCCCCCTCCCGAGTCGCCACGACACTATCGAGCCGAGGCCCCGGCGACCACCTCCGGCCAGCAGCGCGCGGCGTGGGCCAGTGCTCGGGACTCGAGCTGACCCACGAGCTCCTCGAACAAGGCACCCGCAACAGGGGCCCCCCAGTCCTCGGGCAGCAGCTCTCGCGGGAGGCCGGGGTCCCGGAAGGGCAGCTTGCGCCACTGGTCGACCAGCTCCAGGTAGGTGACGAAGGCCTGGTCGGTCCCGGCCCCCGCGGTCCGGTCACGGAACTGCTCGATGAAGTCCCGGTAGCGCCGGTCGATCTCCTCGAGGTCCCAGCTGCGCTGCACGAGCGTGCCCAGGTCCTGTCCCCCGGCATGGGCGCCGACGAAGAGCGCGCAGTACGACGCCAGGTCCAGCTCCTCGATCGCTCGCTCTGCGGCAGGCTGCATCCGGGCGGGTGCCACCCACACGGCTGTGGAGAGGTTGCCGAAGCCCAGTGCGGACAGGTGCGCGCGGAGCTGGTGCCGCCTGGCCCGCATCGCCTCGGGGACCGAGAACGTCACCACGCACCAGCCGTCCTCCAGGTCCGCGGGTTGACGGGGGTGCCAGATGACGTCGTCACCGGCGGCCAGGGAGTCGAGCGCCGTGCGGGTGAGCGCGTAGCCACGCACTCCCGCGCGGGTCTCGGAGACGAGCCAGCCGCGCTTCTTCAGCCGGAACACCGCCGTGCGCACGCTGGGGGCGTCCAGGCCGAGCTGGGTCATCAGGTCCACCGTCGCCGAGATCGGCATCCAGCTGCCCAGGGGGCGCACGATCGAGCCGAGGAAGGTCACCAGGACGGTGCGGGACCGGGGCGCAGTGGGCGACGGGGCGCCCACGCCGGCGCCGGCAGGCACCCTCACACCCCGGCCGGCGAGCGACCGGGACTCCACCGCAGGTGCACGTCCTGCTTCTCACCCTCGCGCAGCACGGACAACCGGGGCGGCACCTTGTCGGTGCGCGACGTCGGCGGCTTCCGCCGACCGGCGGCCCACTGGTTCGGCCAGTCCGCACCGGGCCCGGTGTAGTCCTGCTCCGCGGCGGCGTGCAGGGTCCACATCGGGTCGTAGAGCTGGGTGCGGCCGAGCGCGCAGAAGTCCGCACGCCCTGCGAGCAGGATCGAGTTCACGTCGTCGTAGGACGAGATCGCCCCGACCGCGACCACCGCGACCCCGGCCGGGGCCGCCACGCGGTGACGGATCTTGTCGGCGAAGGGTGTCTGGTAGGACCGCCCGAACGCGGGCTTCTCGTCCTTGGTCACCTGCCCCGTGGACACGTCGATCGCTGCGGCACCGTGCTCGATGAACGCACGCGCGATCTGCACGCCGTCCTCGTCGGTGTTGCCGTCCGGGGCCCAGTCGGTGGCCGAGATGCGGACCGTGACCGGGATCGTCGACGGGACGGCGGCACGCACGGCGTCGAAGACCTCCAGCGGGAAGCGGAGCCGGTTGGCCATCGACCCGCCGTACTCGTCGGTGCGGCGGTTGGAGATCGGCGAGAGGAACGAGGACAACAGGTAGCCGTGTGCGGCGTGGATCTCGATCAGGTCGAACCCGGCGGCCACACCACGCCTGGCCACGGCCACGAACTCCTCGACGAGCGTGTCGAGGTCGGCCGGGGTCAGCTCACGCGGGACGTGGCAGCCCTCGCCGTACGGCAGCGCGGAGGGACCGACCACCTCCCAGTTGCCCGTGTCGAGCGGCTCGTCCATCCCCTCCCACATCAGCTTGGTGGACCCCTTGCGACCGGAGTGGCCGACCTGGAGGCCGATCTTCGCGGTGCTGTTCGAGTGCACGTAGTCGACGATCCGTCGCCACGCCTCCTGCTGCTCGTCGTTCCACAGCCCCGGACAGCCGGGCGAGATCCGGCCCTCCGGCGAGACGCAGGTCATCTCGGTCATCACCAGGCCGGCCCCGCCCATCGCCTTGGACCCGAGGTGGACCAGGTGGAACTCGCCGGGGACCCCGTCGGTGGCGCAGTACATGTCCATCGAGGACAGGATGACGCGGTTCTTCAGCTCCAGCGGTCCGATCCTTCCCGGCTGGAACATCGCCGGTGCCACCCGGTCGGTGCCCTCGTGCCGGGCGAACTCCTGCTCCATCAGGGCCGCGAACTCGCGGTCACGCTCCTGGAGGTTGGCGAAGGTGATCCGCCGCGAGCGGGTGAGCAGGTTGAAGACGAACTGCGCCGGGTCCTGGTCGGCGTACATGTCGATGTTCTCGAACCACTCCAGCGACGCCTGGGCCGCACGCTGGGTGGACTCCACGACCGGCTTGCGCTCCTCCTGGTAGGACGTCAACGCAGCCTCGACCGAGTCGTTCTCGTGCAGGCACGCGGCGAGAGCCAGCGCGTCCTCCATCGCCAGCTTGGTGCCGGACCCGATCGAGAAGTGCGCGGTGTGGGCGGCGTCGCCGATCAGCACCACGTTGCCGTCGTGCCAGCAGTCGTTGCGGACCGTGTGGAAGTTGATCCACTTGGAGTTGTTGGTGAGGATCTCGTGACCCTCGAGCTCGGTTGCGAAGATCTCGCTGATCCGCTTCACGGCGTACTCGTCCGAGACGCCCGGCGGGAAGACCTCGTGCTCGGTCCGGTCGAGGCCGGCCCGGCGCCAGACGTCCTCGTGCATCTCGACGATGAAGGTCGACCCCTGGTCGGAGTAGGGGTAGCCGTGGATCTGCATCACGCCCCACTCGGTCTCCTTGACGAAGAACTGGAAGGCCTCGAAGACGAGGTCGGTGCCGAACCAGATGTACTTGTTGGGCCGCCGGTCCAGGCTCGGCCCGAACGCCTCGGCCCGCTGACCACGGATGCCGGAGTTCAGGCCGTCGGCCGCCACCACCAGGTCGAAGTCGCCGGTGAGCTGGTCGAGGTCGGGCACGTCGGTGCGGTAGTGCACGGTGACGCCCAGGTCGGCCACCCGCTCCTGGAGGATGCGGAGCAGGTCCTTGCGTCCCATCGCCGCGAAGCCCTGGCCGCCCACCGTGAACGCGTGGCCGTTGAGCTCCACGTCGATGTCGGTCCAGCGCGCGAAGAGCCGCTCCATCTGGTCGTGCACGACCGTGTCCGCACCCTCGATGGACCCCAGGGTCTCGTCGGAGAACACCACGCCGAAGCCGAAGGTGTCGTCCGGGGCGTTGCGCTCCCACACGGTGATCTCGTGGTCGGGATCCAGCGACTTCATCAGCGCCGCGAAGTAGAGCCCGCCCGGGCCGCCGCCGGCGATCGCGATCCTCACGACTGCTCCCCCGCCACCTGCTGGCGCAGCCGGAAGTGCTGGAGCTTGCCGCTGGTGTTGCGCGGAAGCGAGTCGGCGAAGCGCACGTCGCGCGGGTACTTGTACGGCGCCAGGACCGACTTCACGTGGTCCTGGATCTCCTTGGCCTTGCCTGCGTCCCCGCTGACGCCCTCGCGCAGGACGACGAACGCGCACACCACCGAGCCTCGCTCGGGGTCGGGCTTCGCGACCACGGCGCACTCGACGACGTCGGGGTGGGAGTCGATCGCGGCCTCGACCTCGGGGCCGCCGATGTTGTAGCCCGAGGAGACGATCATGTTGTCGGTGCGGGACCGGTAGTAGAAGTAGCCGTCCTCGTCGCGACAGAAGGTGTCCCCGGTGACGTTCCACCCGTTGACGACGTACGCCGCCTGGCGGTCGTCGTCGAGGTAGCGGCAACCCACCGGCCCGATCACGGCCAGTCGGCCGTCCACACCGGGTGGGACCTCCTCGTCGTCCGGCCCGAGGATGGTGGCGCGGTAACCGGGGACGGGACGTCCGGTGGCGCCGACGCGGATGTCGTCACCCGCGGCGGAGATGAAGATGTGCAGCATCTCCGTGGCGCCGATCCCGTCGATCAGCCTCAGCCCGAGCTCGTCGTGCAGCCGCTGCCAGGTGTGCTCGGCGATGTGCTCTCCTGCACTCACCGCGACCCGCAGACCGGCGAGCTGCTGCACCTTGCCGGTGGTCAGGATCTGCTTGTAGGCGGTCGGAGCCGTGGCCAGCGCGGTGACGCCGTGCTCGGCGACCAGGTCGGCCAGCTGCGCCGGGGTGGCCAGCTCGGTCAGCAAGGAGGAGGCACCCACGCGTAGCGGGAACACCACCAGCATCCCCAGCCCGAAGGTGAACGCGAACGGCGCGGTGCACGAGACCAGGTCGTCGGCCCGCAGACCCAGCACGTGCTTCCCGAACGTGTCGTCGATGGCCAGGATGTCGCGGTGGAAGTGCGTGGTGATCTTCGGGACCCCGGTGCTGCCGCTGGTCGGGCCGAACAGGGCCACGTCGTCGGCCGCGGTCTCGACGGCGGTGAACTCACCGGACTTCGCCGCTGCGAGCGCGACCAGGTCGGTCTCGCCCTCGCCGCCGAACCGCACCACCCTCAGCTCGGGGGCGACGCTGTCGCGGACCGTGTCGACGTCCTCGGCGAAGCGGTGGTCGACCAGCGCGATGACCGGTCGAGCCTTCTCCACGACCGGCGCGAGCTCCCCTGCGCGCAGGGCGGAGAACATCGTCACCACGATGCCACCGGCCTTGAGCACGCCGAGCCAGCAGGCGACGGTCCAGGGGTTGTTCGGGGCACGCAGCAGCACCCGGTTCCCCGGCTCCAGGGCGAGGTCGTCGACCAGGACCTGCGCGACCTGGTTGGTCCGGCGCTGCAGGTCGCCGTAGGTCCACACCTCGCCGGCAGGGGTGCGCAGCGCCACCCGGTCGGGACCGAACCTGGCCACGGGCACGTCGATCAGCTCGACGGCGGCGTTCAGCCGGTCGGGGTACTGCAGGCTCTCGGTGGTGAACTCCAGCGTGGGCCACTGGTCCGTCGGAGGCAGGTGGTCGCGCGCGAACGTGTCGGTGTACGCCGACGGTGACAGCTCCATCATCGGTCTCCCCTGGGTTGACGGATCATGCCCTCTTGCACGCAGGTGGCCAGGTGGGTCCCGTCGGGAGTGAAGAACCGACCGGTCGCCGCGCCACGACCGGACTCGGCCGCCAGCGCCTGCTGGACGTAGAGCAGCCAGCCGTCGACCGGGCCAGGGCGGTGGAACCACATCGCGTGGTCGAGGCTGGCGGTCACGAGGCCCTCGTCGGCCCAGGCCAGACCGAGGACTCGCAGCACCGGCTCGAGGATCGTGTAGTCGCAGACGTAGGCCAGCGCGGCCAGGTCGCGCTGGTCGTCGGTGAGTCCCTTGACGGGCCGCAGCTCGTCGAAGGGGCGCACCCACAGCGCCTGCTGTGGAGCCCGCTCGCCGTCGACGGTGAGGTAGACCGGGCCGGGCACGTGCCGCATGTCGAAGCTGCGACCGCCGGACCAGTACTCCCGGGACTCCCCGGTCATCGTGCCGCCGCTCCGGTCGGCCAGGTAGTCCCGTGAGGAGGGCAGCTCGTCGGGACCGGGCAGTCCGTCGGGGAGTGCGTCCACCCAGGTGCCGCCGGGCTCACCGGCTGCGAAGCTGGCCAGGCACACGTAGACCGGCTTGCCGTTCTGGTAGCCACGCACCTGCCGGGTGCTGTAGCCGCGGCCGTCGCGCAGCAGCTCCACCTCGTAGCGCACGACGGCGCCGATGTCGGCGGGGCGCATGAAGTAGGAGTGCATCGAGTGCAGCGTCTTGCCGTCGGTGACAGAGCGCGCAGCGGCCGCGACGGCCTGCGCGACCAGGTCGCCGCCGTACGCCTTGGGCCAGGGGCAGGGCTGGGTGCTGGCCTCGAAGGCGAGGTCGAAGTGCTCAGGCTCCACCTCGGTCAGCGTCACGGCGTCGGTGAAGATCGCCGACGTGCTCACGGGCGGTCCGCCCAGTCGCGCAGGTCGGCGTCGTCGACCTCGGCGAGGTTCACCACGATGTTCTCGGGGGTCCTCGCGGTCATCCAGGTCAGCGGGCGGTTTCGGTCGAGGTTGCACTCGACGTGCGGCAGGAACGGCGGGACGAAGACCCAGTCGCCCTCCTCCATGTCGAGGTAGTCCTCGAACCTCGCCCCGAAGTAGATCCTGGCGCGCCCGGACAGGACGTAGCCGCCGGTCTCCGCCTCGCCGTGGTGGTGGGGCACCGACCGGTAGCCGGCGTCGTTGCTGACCTTGCCGAACCAGAGCCGCTGCGCCGGTGTGTGCTGGATGCTCACCCCGGAGATGCGGGTGGCCCCGTCTGACTGCCCGGTGCTGCCGGGCTCGTCTCCGCCCCGGGTGATCACGGGCACCACGAGTCCACCGGCGGTGGCGTACGCCGAGGCGTCGCCCTCGATGACGTACTTGCTCAGGTCAGGTTCCACTGGGGCTCTCCTTGGGGTCGGTCGTGCGAGAAGCGGACGGTGTTGCGCAGCGTTCCGATGCCGGCGATCTCGGTCTCGACCACGTCGCCGTCACCGAGGAACCATGGCGGGTCGCGCGTGACGCCGACGCCGCTCGGCGTGCCGGTGAGCACCACGTCGCCGGGTCGCAGCACGGTGATCGTGGAGATGTAGGCCAGCACCTCGGCCGGGTCGAAGACGAGCGCGCGGGTGCTGTCGCGCTGCACCTCCTCACCGTTGACGCGGCAGACGACGTCGAGGCCGGCCGCGGGATCGGCCTCGTCCGGGGTGACCACGACCGGTCCCAGCGGGGTGGTGGCGTCCCACGCCTTGCCCTGGAACCACTCGAAGGTGTGGCGCTCCCAGTTGCGCACGGAGATGTCGTTGGCCACCGTGTAGCCGGCGATGCCGGCCGCGGCGGTCTGCCGGTCGGCGCCCCGCAAGGTGGCACCGACCACCACCGCGAGCTCGGCCTCCCAGTCGACGTCCAGCCCTGTCGGCAGCACCAGGTCATCGGTCGGGCCGGCCAGCGTCTCGGGGTACTTGGCGAAGAAGGTCGGGTGATCCGGCAGCTCACGGCCCAGGTCGGCGAGGTGACCGGCGTAGTTGAGGCCGCAGCAGATCACCTTGGTCGGCGCGGGGAGCGGCACGCCCGGCACCGCATCCATGAGGGCCTCTCCCGGTGAGTCCGCTGCTGCCTCGAGCGAGGTCAACAGCAGGAGCTCGGAGAGGTTGCGCGCCGGTAGTGCCCGCCATTCGCCGCCTTCGAGCACGGCGGCACTGGTGGCGCCGTCGGCCAGCACAGTCGTGAAGCGCACGAGGCTCCCGCCCTCTCCGCCTGTCTCCAGACCCTGCGTCCCAGCACCGGTCCATTACATTATCGCCACGTTCGTCAGGACGATGTCAATGACTGTTAACGTCGAGCCACGGACCGCCGCCCCTCTCCTAGGAGATCTCGATGTCGACCGACTCCACTCCGCTCCCGGTGAACCCCTCGAGCCTGCCCACGCCACGCGGCTACTCGCACGGCACGCTGAGCGGAAACACTCTCTACCTGGGTGGCCAGACCGCCCTGGACGCCGAGATGCGCATCGTCCCCGGTGGGATCGTCGAGCAGTTCCGACAGGCGTTCGGCAACGTCCTGACCACGCTGGCCGACGTCGGTGGCGTCCCGGGCGACCTGGTGAACCTCACGATCTTCCTGACCGACATCCCCGACTACCAGGCGCACGGCAAGGAGATCGGTGTGGTCTGGCGCGAGCTGGCGGGCGCGGCGTACCCCGCGATGGCGGGCATCGGCACCACCGCCCTGTGGCAGCCCGAGGCACTGATCGAGATCACCGGGATCGCCGTGATCCCCGACGACCGGCTCAAGCCCCCGGCCCGCGCCTGACGAGCAGGCTTCCAGGACCTGGTGAGCGCGAACGGGGCCTCCGTGCAGGCCTGCCGCCTGCACTCCGCGGCCTCGAAGCCGGTCAAGCTCAAGATGCGGGTCAACGCCACCAAGGCGTTGTCCAAGGTCAACGGCGCCGGCCGGGCGAGCCGCGACGGCGTGCTCGTGGGCAAGGGATGGACCTCGGGCTGGGTCGCCAAGGGGCACCGCTCCTCGGTCGGCACCGTCTACGTCCCGCGGGGCGCGGCCTACACGCTCAACGCCGACATCAAGACCTGCCTCCGCTGAGGTCGTCGACCTGAACGGGCGCCCGGGCCGGACCGGAACGGGATCCGCCTGGGCGCCCTCAGGGGGCGGGCGCATCCCAGGGTCAACCGAGCCGCCCGCACCTCAGCCGCTCAGCGGTCCTCATGACGCTTCTTCTCGATGCGGATCAGGAACTCACCGACCGACGCGACCAGCATGCCGAAGCTGCCGATGACGAAGAGCCAGATGCCGAGCGTCTTCAAGCCCTCGTAGAAGAAGAAGATGCTGCCCACGAAGAACATCGCGTTCCCGAGCAGTCCCAGGCCCAGGTGCACCCAGGGGAACTCCTCGACCGCGGCGCCGAGCCACTGCCGCTCCTTCTCCCGGACGCGCCCTGCAGCCGTCGTACTCCCGACGTCTTTCGAAGCCATCGGCGCCTCTCCCCTCGTCCTGATCCGCGTTCCTGCCTGACGATAGAAGACCGGTCCAGGCTTGCTCGAGCACCTCGCGCGCGCAGCAGAGCCGCCCCGACTGTGTCGGGGCGGCTCGCGTTCAAGAGGGCGTTCTTGGATGTGGTGGAGCTGGCGGGAATCGAACCCGCGTCCTGTGGCGCCGTACCAGGTCTTCTCCGGGTGCAGTTCGTGATAGCGATTTTCTCGGCCCCGGCACTCCCACGAACAGTGTGCCGACGGGCCCAGTCAGGATGAAGTCCCGATCAACCCTCCTGACAGGAGTTGATCAGCAAGTCCTCTAAATGAGGCCAGGATCCGGGACGAGGACAGATGCCCGGTCTGACCCTTCGATCACTGCTCAGGCAGCGAGAGCGAAGTCAGTGCGATTAGATTCGGCACTTATAGGTTCCAACGAACGTTTACGAGATGACGTTGGCTTCTCGACCCGCTTCTCCTGGGACTAACGTCCCCAGTCGAAACCAATCAGCCCCTCTTGAGTTGTTCAGCATCAGTCTACGGGTCAACGCCGACCAACTCACCCCCATTCCCTCTTCGACCGGCCGGTCGGCTAGTCGGGGCCGAAGAGCTCCACGCCGTTGTGCCAGCACACCCGCCGCAGCCAGTCGTCATCGAGGCCGGGGTGCCGGTCGCGCAGGTGGACCAGGCCGCGCAGCTGCTCGGCATAGGGGTACGGGATCGTCGGGAAGTCGCTGCCGAGCAGCACCCGGTCGCCGAGGTCCGCGAGCCGCGGCAGCAGGTCAGCGGGGTAGGCCGCCTCGACGTCGAAGAACTCGGTGAACACCATCGTGGTGTCTAGCCGGACGTTCGCGTGCGCCTCGGCCAGGGCGAGGAACTCGGCGTACTCCGGGGCGCCCATGTGCGCGACGACGGCGGTCAGTCGAGGGTGACGGCGAAGCAGCCGCTCGAGGTGCTCGGGACCGGTGAACTCGTTGCCGACGGGGCCGGAGCCGACGTGGATCACCGTCGGGATGCCCGCGTCCTCGATCTGGCCGAAGGCCTCGTCGAGCAGCGGGTCGTCGAGGAGGAACTCCCCCACCTGGGTGTGCAGCTTGAAGATCTCCACCCCGGCCTCGATCAGCTCACCGACATAGCCGGCAGCCTCGGGCTCCGGGTAGAACGTGGCCGACCACAGACACTCGGGGATGCCGGAGGCGAACTCCCGCGCCCAGCCGTTGAGGTACGCCGCGATGCCGGGCCGGTGGGCGTAGGGCAGTGCGCTGAACCGGCGGACGCCGAAGGAGCGGAGCAGCTCGACACGCGCCTCGTGGGTGTCGCGGTAGCGGATCGGCCACTCGCGACCGATCTTCGGACCGGCTGCGTCGAACTGGGCGTAGACCTTGGCCTGCACGTTCGGCGGCAGGAAGTGCACGTGCACGTCGAAGAGGCCGGGCAGCCCGAGGTCCTGCCAGAACGGCGTGACCTCGGGCTCGGGAACCGCGGTCAGAGGCCGAACCCCTTCAGCCAGTCCCGCACGACCTTGATGTCCACCCGCTGGTAGCCGCCGATGTAGCGGCAGTTGCTGGTCAGGCCGTAGCTGGTCACGGCCACGATGACGCCGTCGCGGATCAGCGGGCCGCCGGAGTCGCCGAAGCAGGTGCCGCCGGTGCCGCGGTTGTCGTTGGGGTTGCCGTTGGTCTGGAGGATCTGCGGGGTGAGCTTCTGGCCGGGCATGTCGACGTAGCGACGGAGCAGCGGGTAGGTCATCGGCGTCGGCTTCTGCGGGCCCGAGTCTGGCTTGCGGACCTCGGTGCCGTACCCCACGCCGGTGAACAGCGTCTTGGAGAGCTGGCTCTTCTTGATCCTGTCGAGCTTGCCGAGGGGGGCGATCGTGGCCGGGGCGATGTCGTGGACCGGCTCGCTCAGCACGACGACGCCGACGTCGTTCCAGTTGTCGGTGTCGGTGAAGTCGGAGTAGGCCGGGTGCAGGAAGGCGGCACCGGAGTCGTACCCCTGTTCCGCCAGCTCGGCGCGCGAGTAACCGGCGGCAGGATCCGCGGCCGTCGGGAAGCCGCTCGGCGGCTCCTCCGCGATGACCGAGTCGAAGGTCACCAGCGTCTGGCCGACGACGCCGTCGGTGCAGTGCGCGGCGGTGAGCACGACGGTCGGGCTGACCAGGGTGCCGCTGCAGCGGTAGCGGCCACCGTCGGCGTTGTAGGCCAGCAGCAGGCCGACATTGGGGTGTCTCTCCCCGTCGTCGGTGCCACCGGTGCTGGCGATCGCGGCGCCCTGCAGGCCGAGCGAGACGAGCACGGACAGGAGCACGGCGAGGACGCGCAGACGCATCGGAACCTCCAAAGGTGGGCGGGCTCCGTCATCGAATCATGAAATCATGGGCTTCAGGGGGATTGAGCGGGCGAAACCGGACGAGTCAGTCCATGCCCTTGAGGTTGCGGCCGAGGGCCTGCTGCTTCTCCCGGTTGGCCTGCTTCTCGGCCAGCGCGTGCCGCTTGTCGTAGGTCTTCTTGCCTCGGGCCAGGGCGATCTCGACCTTGGCGCGGCCGTCCTTGAAGTACATCGAGATCGGGATCAGGGTGAAGCCCCGCTCGGTGACCTTGCCCTCGAGCTTGTCGATCTCGTGCCGGTTCAGCAGCAGCTTGCGCACCCGCCGGGGCTCGTGGTTCGTCCAGGTGCCCTCGGTGTACTCCGGGATGTGCACCCCGTGCAGGAACACCTCGCCGTTGTCGATCTCGGCGAACCCGTCGACCAGGGTCGCGCGACCCGCGCGCAGGGACTTCACCTCGGTGCCGACCAGCACCATGCCGGCCTCGAACGTGTCGTCGATGTGGAAGTCATAGCGCGCCTTGCGGTTCTGCGCGATGAGCTTCTGCCCCTTCTCCTTGACCATGGGCCCATCCTCTCAGGCCGGGCGACGGAGTCTCACATGTACTTCATCGGATCGACGGGGTCACCGTCGAGGAGCACCGTGAAGTGCAGGTGGCACCCGGTCGACCAGCCGGTGCTGCCGGAGTAGCCGACCGTCTCGCCGCGAGCGACGCGCTGCCCGGTGGAGACCCGGTAGGAGCTCAGGTGGTTGTAGATGACCGTCATGTTCTTGCCGTTGACCTGGCCCAGGTCGAGGTAGAGCCGCTTGCCGTAGACCTCGGAGTAGTACTCCGAGACCACCGTGCCGCCGCCGGCTGCACGCTCGGGGGTGCCGCACGGTGCCCGGAAGTCGGTGCCGTCGTGGAGTCCCCAGTAGCCGTAGATCGGGTGCCGGCGATAGCCGTAGGACGACGTCACCTCTCCGGGGACGGGACGGTAGAGGAAGCCACCCGTGTCGCCCTGGTAGCCCCCACGCTGTCGGCGGGCGCGCTCGATGATCTGCGCCCGGATCCGGTTCTCCTGCTTCTTCAGGGCCCGCAGCTGGACCAGGTCGGCCTTGCGGGCGTGCCAGGCCTGCGCCTCCGCCTGCTTGCTCCTGACTACGAGTGCCGCCACGGACGTCCGTGCCTGGGCCGCCGACCGCTCCAGTGCCTGGGTGCGGACGAGGGTGGCGCGCGCCTGGGCACGCTTGGCAGCAACCTCCAGCCTCGCCACCTCGACGCGCTTCTCCTCGGCGACCATCCGGACGCGTGCCTCGCGGAGGTCGTCGAGGAGCGTGGTCTGCTTGCTCATCAGGGTGCCGACGGTGTTCAGCTGGCTGGTGGCCTCTTCGGGGTCCTGCGAGTTCAGCATCACCGAGAGACCCATCAGGGCCGGGTCGCCGTTCGCGTAGTTGCTGGCCGCGAGCACGCCGATCGCCACGCGCTGGTCGATCACCCGTTGCCTGGCCCGCTCGAGCTCGACCCTGGCCTTGGCCAGAGCGTGCTCGGCGGCCTGGAGCCGAGCCTGCATCGTTGCGTCGGCCCGGGCTGCCTTGGTCAGCTCGGCCTGCGCCGCGTTCAGCTTGCTCTGGGCGGACGCGAGCGCGGCGCGCGCCTTCGTCAGCCTGGCTGCTGCGGCGGACAGTGCCTTGCTGGACTCGTTCAGGTCGCCGGCCGCACCGCGCACCTGACCCTGGACCTGCCGTTGCTTCTTGCGCAGGTCGTCGTCCGCGACGGCGTGCGGGACCACGGCTCCGACACCGAGCACGAGCGCGGCGCACAGGGCGATCGCTCGGAACCGGGTGGGGCCAAGGGTGGTTCGGGGGAAGGAACGGACCACTGTGTGCCTGTCAATCTCGGGGAAGAGAACTCGCTCGACCGTAACCGAGCGGGATCAGACTTTCAGGTATTTGCGGGTCATCACGAGTGTCGGCAGCAAGGTGAGCAGTACGCCGAGCGCCGCGATCCCCCCGATCGCGACGTAGGAGTCGTTCCAGTCGACCCACTCCACGATGTTCGAGGCGGGGCGCAGCCTGTCGTAGATCACGACGTACATGAACGCCATGATCGCCAGCGCGGAGAGGCCGATGCCGATCATCGCCGCCACCAGGGTCTCCATCAGGAACGGCAGCGAGATGTAGAGCGTGGAGGCACCCACGAGGCGCATGATGCCGATCTCCTTGCGGCGCGCGAAGGCGGCCATCCGGATCGTGTTCGCCACCTGCAGCGTCGCGGCGATGAGCAGGAAGGCGGCGATCGCGATGGCGCCCCACTTCATCACCGTGATCCAGAAGTAGATCGGCTTGAGCACCTGCCGCAGGTCGCGGACCGCGGCGACGCCGGGGAGGTCGGAGAGCTCGGACTCGACGCCGGCGAACTTGTTGGGGTCCTTGAGCTTGATCCAGAACGACTCCTGCATGTCGGTGGCCTTCACCGTGGAGTAGATCTCCTGCTCGGACTTGTCCTTGGAGATGTAGACCCGCTTCCAGGTCTTGAACGCCTCCTCCTTGCTCTGCCGGTAGAAGGACGCCACCTCGGGATGCCCGTCGATGACGTCGCGGATCGCGGTCCGCTGGGCGTCGCTCACCTCACCGGAGGCGCAGTTGGGCGTCTTGCTGTTCTGGTTGCACATGAAGACGGTGATCTGGAGCTTGCTCCCCCAGAACCGCTCGGCCTTCTCGGCCTGTGCGTTGAGGAGCAGGCCCATCCCGACCAGGGTGAGCGAGACGAAGATCGTGACGATCAACGCGACCGACATCGAGACGTTGCGCCTGAGCCCCGATCCGGTCTCGGAGAACACATACCTCAGCTGCATGGAGTGGTTCAGCCCTTCAGTGCTGGTAGCCGTAGACGCCGCGGGACTGGTCGCGTACGACGCGGCCGTCGGACAGCTCGATCACGCGCTTGCGCATCTGGTCGACGATGCCCGCATCGTGGGTGGCCATCACGACCGTCGTCCCGGTGCGGTTGATCCGGTCGAGCAGCTTCATGATGCCGATGCTGGTGTTGGGATCGAGGTTGCCCGTCGGCTCGTCCGCGATCAGGATCCGGGGCCGGTTCACGAAGGCACGCGCGATCGCCACCCGCTGCTGCTCGCCGCCGGAGAGCTCGTCGGGCAGCCGGCGCCCCTTGCCCTCCAGACCGACGAGCTCGAGGGTCTCGGGCACGAGCTTGTTGATCAGCGGCTTCGGCTTGCCGATGACCTGCAGCGCGAAGGCGACGTTCTCCGAGACGGTCTTGTTGGGCAGCAGCCGGAAGTCCTGGAAGACCGTTCCGATCTGGCGGCGCAGCGCCGGGACCTTCCAGCTGCGCAGGCGGTTCAGCTCCTTGTCGAGCACGAAGACCTTGCCCTCGGTGGCGCGCGCCTCACGCAGCACGAGCCGCAGGAAGGTCGACTTCCCGGACCCGGACTCGCCGACGAGGAAGGTGAAGTCCCCCGCCTCGATGCTGGCGGTGACGTCGTTCAGCGCCGGCCGGGTGTGGCCGGGGTAGATCGCCGAGACGTTCTCGAATCTGATCACGGGGTGGGCGGGCCGGTGTCGGGGATGGGAAGTGCACGCGAGGTTGAACGCGTCCGACCGCTGGTCGAGCATAGGTCTGCGGCCCTACGGTTGGGCGCATGTTGCACACGTCGGCCCGTCGTCTCTCGTCGAGCCTGACGGCCACCGTCCTGGCGGGAGTCCTGCTGGCGGGCTGCGGCGGCGAGCCCGAGGCGGTCCCCGAGGCCCCTCCGACGCCGATCGCGAGCCTGGACACGGTCTCGATGCAGGTGCCCCGGATCGAGTTCTGCCCCAGTGTGCCCCCGGCCGCGGTGAGCGACGCTCTCGGCGGGAAGCCGGACGACGAGGCGGCGTACGGCAACGGCGACGAGGCGGAGCTGCCCGACGTCGGCTCGGACGTGCTGCACGAGCTGGGTTGCTCCTGGTCGCGCGACGAAGGCACCACGGCGCGGGCGTGGATCTTCGCGCGCCCCGTCGACGAGGGCTTCGCGAGGTCCGTGGTCGTCTCGGCCGGCAAGACGAAGGCGTGCCAGGTGGCGTCCGGTCCGGAGTTCGGGAAGCCGAGTGTGACCCAGGTGTGCTCGTTCCCCGACGGCGGGCACCGGGTCCGGCACGCGGGCCTGTTCGGGCAGAGCTGGCTGACCTGCGAGGTCGCGGCACCCGCCTCCGAGCTGCCGGACCTGCGCAAGCGTGCGGACGACTGGTGCGTGGCCGTGCTCGGTGCCCTGAGCACGGCGCCCTGATCGCCGGTTGGCTCCACGGGGCATGCTGGACGGGCCCACCCCCCACCTCCCCAGGGAGCACTCGTGCCCGCCTCCACCCAGATCCGTCTCGCCCGTCGCCCCGTCGGTGAGCCCTCCGACGACACCTACTCCTTCGTCGAGCACGACCTGGGCGAGGTCGCCGAGGGTCAGGTGCTCCTGCGGGTCGTCTACCTCTCCCTGGACCCCTACATGCGCGGCCGGATGAGCGACGCGAAGTCCTACGCCGCACCGGTGGAGATCGGTGACGTGATCGGCGCCGGCACGGTCTGCGTGGTCGAGGAGTCCCGCCACCCCGACTTCGCGGCGGGCGACATGGTGCTCTCCTTCTCCGGGTGGCAGACGCACGCCATCAGCGACGGCCGGGACCTGCGCAAGCTCGACCCCGCGGCCGCCCCGGTCTCGACGGCGCTCGGAGTGCTCGGCATGCCCGGCTTCACGGCGTACGCCGGACTCCTGGAGATCGGCCGACCGAAAGCCGGGGAGACCGTCGTGGTCGCCGCAGCGACCGGTCCGGTGGGCTCGGCCGTGGGCCAGATCGCCCAGAGGCAGGGAGCGCGCTCGGTGGGCATCGCCGGCGGCGAGCTCAAGCGGAAGGCCCTCACCGAGGAGTTCGGCTTCGACGTGGCCCTGGACCACCGCTCCCCCACGTTCGCCCAGGATCTCGCCGAGGCGGTCCCCGACGGGATCGACGTCTACTTCGAGAACGTCGGCGGAACCGTCGCACACCAGGTGCTCAAGAGGATGAACCTCTACGGCCGGGTGCCGGTGTGCGGCCTGGTGGCCGACTACAACGCCACCGCGGCACCCCAGGGGCCGGACCGCCTGCCCGGGTTCATGCGCTCGGTGCTCACCAAGAGCCTCACCGTCCGCGGCTTCATCCAGAGCGAGTTCCTGCCCACCCACGGCCAGGACTTCCTCCGCGACATGACCGAGTGGGTGGCCGACGGCTCGATCCGCTACCGCGAGGACGTGGTCGAGGGTCTCGAGGCTGCGCCCGAGGCGTTCCGTGGCCTGCTCACCGGAGCGAACTTCGGCAAGCTCCTCGTGCAGGTCTCGCCGGACCCGACGCGCTAGACCCGCGGGGTCACTGCCGCGGCAGCCAGATCCGCAGTCCGCCCGCGACCGGGTCCCCCACACACCTGCCGGCCAGGGCCTCGACCATCTGGCGCACGGGCACGAGGCGGGCTCGGTCGTGCGCCGCGCCTCCGTTGCGGGCTTCCGCACCGACCGTGACCGCCAGCTGCTCGGCCGACCCGATGAACGTGACCCGGACCTCGCCCTGCCCGTGGCGGCGCAGGTCGTCGAGCACCTGCTCGAGGACCTGCTCCACCGGGCCCGGCGTCAGCCGCTGCTGGAGATCACCCTCGACGGTGGCGCTGAGTCCGAGCCCACGCTGGGCGAGGGACACCGCCCAGGTGTCCGCCGTCTGCTGGGCCAGCTCCTCGACCGTCACCTGGGATCCCTCGAAGGCTGCGCGGCTGGCTCGGGCGATGGCGAAGATCCCGGTCGTCAGTGACTGGAGGTTGTCCAGGCCACGGATGCTTCGCTCGATGGTCGAGTGCACGTCTCGGTCCAGCCCGCACTGCATCTGCAGCTCCTCGAGCTCGAGCCGGATGCCCGTCATCGGGGTCCGGAGCTGGTGGGAGGCTTCCTGGAGGAACTCCTGGTCACGCTTGCGCTGACCGGCCAGCTGCCTCGCGCTGTTCCTCAGGGCGTCCGCCACGACGCGCACCTCAGGGATGCGCGAGGCCGGCAGGACCAGGTCGGAGCGTCCGCGACCGAGGGCACCGGCCGCCTGCGCGAGCTTCTGGAAGGGGGCGGCGAGGACCATCGCGGCGAAGTAGCCCACCACCCCGGCGAGCAGCACCAGCAACGCGGCGAGCGCCAACACCGAGGACGCCGCGCCGAGCAGGGCCGCACGCACGGCACCCGAGGACTGTCGCATGGTGAGGCTCACCGAGCCGCTCGACGCCCGCGCGACGAGCGCGGTCACGTCGTCGGCCTCGGGGTCGTAGCGACTCCCCGTCACCTCCAGCGTCCCGGCCCCTGTTCGGACCAGCTGCACCGTCGCGTCCGGAGCGAGCATCATCCTCACCGCGTCGGAGTCGACGGGGGTGCCGGTGCGCGACCATCCGTCCAGGGTCTGGGCCATCACCACGGCGTCGTGGTGCAGGTGGATCGACTCCTGGTCCCGCAGCAGGTCACGCAGCGCCTCGAGACGCACGAACGTGAACAGTGCCAGCACCACGAAGGCAACGAGGACGAAGGATGCCGCGAGCCGCCTACGCATCGCCGGCGTCGCTGTCGACCCTGAAGCCGACGCCGCGCACGTTCACGATGCGGTCCGGGACACCAGCGTCCTCGAGCTTCTGGCGAAGCCGCCCGATCGTCACGTCGAGGGTCTTGGTCGACCCGAACCAGTTCTCGTCCCACACCTCGCTCATGATCTGCTCACGCGAGAGCACCGAGCCGCTGACCTCGGTCAGCAGGGCGAGGACGTCGTACTCCTTGCTGGTCAGCGCGATCTGCTCCCCGCCCCAGCTCACCCTGCGGCCCCGGCGGTCCACCCTCAGGACCTGCTCGTCGGCCCCGTTCGGTGCTGCCGCGACAGGTGCCGTCGTACGGCGCAGGAGCGCACGCACCCGGGCGTGCAGCTCGGCGAGGCCGAACGGCTTGGGGAGGTAGTCGTCCGCGCCGAAGTCGAGACCCACGACGCGGTCCATCTCCTGGCCCCGGGCGGTGCAGATCATGATCCCGCCGGTGAACCCGTCGGCCCTGGCCTGCTTGCAGACGTCGAGCCCGTCCATGTCGGGAAGGCCCAGGTCGAGGATCAGCAGGTCGACCGACGAGGTGTCGAGGTGCCTCAGCCCGCCGCCCCCGGTCTCCTCCCAGCTCACGTCGTACCCCTCGCGCTCGAGCGTGCGCACCAACGGGTGCGCGATGTCCGGGGAGTCCTCGACAATAAGGACACGATGCGTCATAAATCGGATCATAAAGGGCATCAGAGGTCCTTGTCCGAGGTTCCGGTTTCTGTGCGAGGAGACGTGCTGCTCGACTGCCCGTCCAGGCCCTTGGCCAGCGCGCTGGGGGTCCAGATCATGTGGCCGGCCGTGGAGACCGTGTTCACCGCGCTGGCGGTGGTGCCGAGGGTCACCGTCACCACCGTGACCTGCTTGCCGGAGAGCAGCGTGGTGCTCGCCACCATGGTGCCGGTGAAGGTGACGACCGCATCCGGCGGGATGTAGTTCTGCACGAACGAGCACCGTCCCCAGGTTGGTTCCGGGGAAGGCGACGTTGTCCCTGGCTCGCGTCGGAGGAGCCGACAGCGAGGGCGTCGTAGAAGGTGGGCGTGACCGCGGTGGACGACCCGTCCCAGCCCGCCTTGATCGACGTCGTGCTGACCAGGGTCGAGTAGGTGAAGATCAGCTTGTCCCCCGCGTCCGGCTTGCCGCTGACCCCACCGTTGGTGGCCTGGATGTCGGTCGCGCTCGGCGCCGGGTTGCTCACGGTCACGGTGACCACGGCCGACGTGGTGCTGTTGGCGTTGCCGTCCACCAGCACTGCCCGCAGGTCATAGCTGCCGGGGGCGGACGTGGTGGTGTTCCAGGTGCAGGTGTGGGGCGAGGCCGTCGTGGTGCACAGCGTGGTCCAGGTCGAGGACGCGTTGGGCTTGGTGTCGATGCGCACCGACGCGACCCCCCGGTTGGAGGACGCGGTCGCGGTCACCGCCACGGCGTCCCCGCTCACGGTGGCACTCGGCGCCGGGCTGGAGATGCTCACCGAGGACACCGTGTTGTCGACCGACCGGGTGATCGTCGCGCTGGTGGTCGCGTTTCCTGCGGCATCGGTGGCGACGACCCTCAGCTCGTAGGTGCCGTCCCCGAGCCGGGTGGTGTCCAGGGAGCAGGAGTAGGGGGCGCTCGTGGTGGTGCCGCAGGTGAGCCAGTCGGCAGCCCCTTGGCGGCGGTGCTGGAACTCCACGGTCGCGATCCCGGAGTGGGCGTCGCTCGCGGTGGCGGTGAGGGCGACCGTGCCCTTGAGCGTCCCGGCGGGAGCGGCGGCGACGACGCCCGTCGGTGCGGTGTTGTCGACGAGGCGGCTGCCCACCACCGCGGTGTAGGCCTTGCCGACCGTGCTCGTGGCGACCACCCGGACGTCATAGCTGCCGTTGAGCGGGCCGGAGCTCCACAGGCACGTGGCGGAGGAGGTGAAGGTCGGCGTCTGCGCACAGATCGTCGTCCAGCTCCCGGTCCCGGCGGGGGCGTAGGCGAACGTGAACCGAGCGCCACCGGGAAGACCTGTCACCGAGCCGCTCAGCGACACCGAGCCGCGCAGGTTGGTGCCCGGGTCGACCAGCTGGGCTGCGGCCTGGTTGGCGACGTACGTCGTGACGGCGGCTGTCTTGCTGGAGTAGCCGGAGTCGTCGGTGGCGGTGGCGCGCAGGTCGTAGGAGGCGTCGGCGAGGACCGTCGTGTTCCAGGAGCACGTGTAGGGCCCGGTCGTGACCGTGCACACGGTGACCCAGGAGCTCGTGCCCGCCGGCGCGTACTGGAGGACGACGGACGCGACCACCCCGCGGGCGTCGGTCGCGGTGGCGGAGAGCGTCGTGCTGCCGCTGACCAGCGCACCCGGGTCCGCGAGCGCGACCTCGGGCGGGGTCCAGTCGTTCGCCGCGCCGACCGCGGTGGTGCTGGAGGAGTCGCGCACGTAGGTGGCGCCGGAGAGCTGGACGCCGAGGATCGCGCCGGCTGCGAGGCTCAGCGCGACCAGGGCGAGCAGGGTCGTTCGCAGGCTCATCCGCCGCGGACCTCGACGGGCTCCGGTCGGCGGGTGGACGGTCGGGGCTGGTGTGCGTCGCGGCGACCGGGCTGGGTCGGCACCAGGGCGGGCCGACGGAGCTGATCGGCCCCGGCCGGGGCCTCTGCGTCGTCGCCGTCGGCGTTGGGAGCCACGTCGTCGCGGCGTCGGCGGCGGAGCGCGGTGGCCAGCTCGGCCAGGCTGTACAGCGCCACCAGGGCGGCCGGGATGCCGATGGCGGTCATCCGGACCTCACGGTCCTGCAACGCGATGATGCCGTAGCCGACGAGCGGGACGTGGGCGACGACGCGCGGCTGGGTGCCGCCGAGGAGCCGGAAGGCCCAGGGGTCGGCGTCGGCGTTGGCGTCGCCCTTGGTCCGCAGGGTGTCCCCGTCGATCGAGGCGATCCGGTGCGTCACGAGGTTGCTGACGCCGGAGTCGGCGGGGGGCATGTAGGTGACCACGTCACCCACGCGGAGGTCGGAGACGGGCACCACCTTCTCGAAGACCACCGAGCCGCGGCTGATCGAGCCGGTCATCGAGCCTCCGGCGATCACGTAGCGCTCGAGGCCGAAGGCAGCCGGGAGGATGAAGCCGATCGCCACGAGGGACACGGCGGTGCAGGCGAGGTTGAACAGGTGGCGACCGATGCGGTGGCGGGGCCTGGTGGCGACGGTGATGTCCATGGGGCCCTGCCTGTCTCGGTTTGTCGTGCGGGTGGGGTGGTGCGGGTGGGAGATCCCGACCGGCGCCGTGGTGCTGGACGCCGGCCGGGCTTCCTCTCCACAGGAAGTGCGGTGAAGCGGTGACTCAGCTCTGCGTGGTCACGTAGGCGTAGCTGGCGCTGGCCGACTTGCCCTGGTTGGCGTTGCCCGCGGCCAGCGGCATGGTGACCTCGAAGGTCAGCGTGGTGCTGCCCTTGACGTTGAGCGCACCGAGGTCGAGCTTGGTGCTGTTGTCGAGGGCACCGAAGTTGCCTGCGAAGAGGGGCCTGGTCACGCCGCTCTGGGTGATGGTCAGCTGCAGGTCGCCGGGCACGAAGGTGCTGGAGTCGGCGGTCTCCTGCAGGGTCAGCGTCGAGTCGAGGGTGCCGTCGTTGCTGATCGTGAGGGTGCCGGTGCGGGTGTCGCCGGGCTTGAGGTTGGCCAGCGACAGCGTCGCGCCGTTCTGGTTGTTGTTGTGCGACAGCGTGCCGGAGGTCACCGAGACCGTGTGGGCGGACTGCGAGGTGAAGGTGGCACCGGAGCCGACGGCGACTGCGCCGGCGACGAGCATGGTGGCCAGGGGGACGAGGACCTTGCGGCGGGACGAGCTGGACATGGGTTTCTCCTGTGGATGGTGATGCTTGATGTCTCAACTATCCCCAGTGCCGGTCCACCGGCTAGATACGGATGTTGCACGCTTTTGCCACAAACCAGTAACAAAACCCCAGTCCGCGTGATTCGGGCGGGAGGGCACCGGCGCGGCGGTGATCCGCACCACGGCCACCGAGGCGCCCAACAGCGGTGCCGGCGCCACGCACCTACGGTGGTCGGATGAGCAACCCGCACGACCTCGAGGACGGGGTCTCCGACCACACGCTCGGCCCGGTGACGGTCTCGATCGTGCGGCACGTGGCGCCCGAGCACGCCGAGCAGATGATCGCCTGGGTCCGAGCCGGCTCGTCGCTGGCCGAGCGGTTCGAGGGCTTCCTCGGCACCGGCTGGGTCCGGCCCGCAGCCGACTCCGAGCAGTGGCACATGCTCTACCGGTTCGCCGACCACGCCTCGCTGGAAGCCTGGCAGGAGTCACCCCAGCGCGCCTGGTGGCTCGGTTCGGCCCAGGGGCTGGTGGGTGAGTCGCTGCTCGAGCGGCGTACCGGCATCGAGGGGTGGTTCGACGAGCCGGAGTCCCGCGACGTCGTCGACCTGCGGCCACCGCCGTCCGCTCCCCCGCGCTGGAAGCAGGCGGTCGTGATCTGGTTCGCGTTCTTCCCGCTGAGTCTCGCGCTCGGGCTGCTGCTGCTGGCCGCCGGGCTCGACCTGAACATCGTGCTCCGGACGATGGTCACCACGATCGTCGCGACGCCGATCATGACCTACGGCCTGCTGCCGTGGATGACCAAGCGCTTCCAGTGGTGGCTCAAGCCGAACGGCTGAGACGTCGCCGGATCCGGGTAGCCCGCCGGCAGAGTGGGTACGCCTCTGCCGTACGGAACTATCGGAGGAGGCAGTCGATGCCGAAGGCATGGAGCGCCAAGCGCGAGCGCCAGTACGAGCACATCAAGGAGGGCCTCGAGGACCGGGGCCGCAGCGAGGACACCGCCGAGGAGATCGCGGCCCGCACGGTGAACAAGGAGCGCGCCCGGGCCGGTGAGGCCGAGGAGGCCAGCCGGACCTCGACCGAGGACATCTCGTCGGGACGTCGCGGGGGGCTGCGCTCGCACCGGGGGTCCGGCGGGCGCACCAAGGCCCAGCTCTACGAGGAGGCGAAGAAGAAGAACATCGACGGCCGCTCCTCGATGAGCAAGGCCGAGCTCGAGCGGGCCGTGGGTCGCTGAACGGGCACCGTCACCGGCGCTGGACGGCTGCCAGGCGCAGGGCCCAGAAGGGGAAGGCGAACCACACCAGGACGGCCGGCAGCACGAACTGCGCGAGGACGAGCACGTCGTTCACCGGGCCGAGCCAGCCGAGCCGACCGTCTGGCTCCCACGGCGTGGCGAGGACGTAGAACAGCACCAGGGCGACGTTGCCGGCGATGCCGGCCAGCCCGGAGGCCAGCGCCCACGGACGGACGCGGCCGGGGAGCATGTCAGGCCTGGACCTCGGCCCCGCGGCGCCAGCGGATGCCGGCCTCGAGGAACGCGTCGATGTCACCGTCGAGCACGGCCTGCGGGTTGCCGGACTCGAGCTCGGTGCGGAGGTCCTTGACCATCTGGTAGGGGTTCAGCACGTAGTTGCGCATCTGGTCGCCCCAGCTGGCCTGGACGTCACCGCGCATCTCGTCGAGGTGGGCCTTCTCCTCGGCCTTCTTCCGGGCGAGCAGCTTGGCCTTGAGCACCACCATCGCGCTGGCCTTGTTCTGCAGCTGGCTCTTCTCGTTCTGGCAGGAGACCACCGTGCCGGTGGGGATGTGCGTCAGGCGTACGGCGGAGTCCGTGGTGTTCACCGACTGGCCGCCGGGCCCGCCGGAGCGGTAGACGTCGACCCGGATGTCCTCGTCGGGGATCTCGATGACGTCGGTCTGCTCCAGCACCGGCACCACCTCGACCGCGGCGAAGCTGGTCTGCCGGCGGCCCTGGTTGTCGAACGGGCTGATCCGGACCAGGCGGTGGGTGCCGGCCTCGACGCTGAGCGTGCCGTAGGCGTAGGGCGCGTGCACCGCGAACGTGGCCGACTTCAGCCCTGCCTCCTCCGCGTAGGAGGTGTCGTAGACCTCGACCGGGAAGTTGTTGCGCTCGGCCCAGCGGGTGTACATCCGCATCAGCATCTCGGCGAAGTCCGCGGCGTCCACGCCACCGGCTCCGGAGCGGATCGAGATGATCGCCTCGCGGGCGTCGTACTCCCCCGACAGCAGGGTGCGCACCTCGAGCTGCTCGACCAGCTTCTTCAGCTTCGCCAGCTCGGCCTCGGTCTCCGCGGCGGCAGCGGCGTCACCCTCCTCGGCGGCGAGCTCCACCATCACCCCGAGGTCCTCGAGACGGTTCTCGAACTCGGTGAAGCGGTCGAGGTCGTGCTGCAGGACCGAGAGCCGGCCGGTGACCCGCTGGGCGTTGGCCTGGTCGTCCCACAGGTCCGGGACCGCGACCTGCTCGCCGAGGTCGGCGATCTCCCGGCGCATCTCGTCGATGTCCAGGACGGACCCGATCGTCTTCATCGTCGCCTGGAGCTGCTTGATCTCGGAATCGAAGTCGGTTGCCACAAGGAGTCAGGTTACGGCGCCCGGCTGGAGGAGTCGAAGACACCCTTGACACGACGGCCCGTCGGCGGTATCCCTAACAGTTAGGGAGGCATCATGCAGGAGGCAGTGCTCACGCTGCTGGCCAAGGAGCCGGCACACGGCTACGAGCTGCACCAGCGGATCGCCGCGGCGCTCGGCTCCTCCGGCGAGGAGCTCAACCCCGGCCGCGTCTACATCGCTCTGGGGCGGCTGGAGAAGGCCGGGCTGGTCGCCTCCCGCGGGGTCGAGCAGACCTCGCGGCCGGCGAAGAAGGTCTACGAGGCGACCCCGGCCGGGCGCGACCGGGCACAGGAGTGGCTGCACGACCTGACCTGGTCGAAGGCCGGTCCGATGGACTTCCACCTCAAGCTCGTCTGTGCCGCAGCCACCCGGATGGCCGACCCGGTGACGCTGGTCGACGCCCAGCGTCGCGACCTGCTCCGCCAGCTGACCGCGCTGCAACGGGCACTGGACGCCGAGGAGCCGGACGGCGACGGCGCCCTGCTGCTCGAGGGCGCGTCCCTGCGCCTCCAGGCGGACCTGACCTGGCTGGAGGCGTGTGAGCGCCGGTGGACGAGAGGCGGAGTCCGATGAGCGCGGTGCTGCGGGCGAGCGGACTGACCAAGAGCTATGCCGCCGACACCGCGCTGGTGCGCGCCGTCGACGGGATCTCGCTGGTGGTCGAGGAGGGCGAGGCGGTCTCCGTGATGGGGCCGAGCGGCTGCGGCAAGTCGACGCTGCTCCACCTCCTCGGCGGGCTCGAGCGCCCCGACGACGGCGAGCTGGAGATCGAGGGCGTCCGGGTCACCGGCCTGTCCGAGTCGCAGTGGGCGCAGGTGCGCCGGCGCAGCATCGGCTTCGTCTTCCAGGCCTTCCACCTCGTCGACGAGCTCACCGCGGTGGAGAACGTCGAGCTCCCCGCGCTGCTGGTCGGCGTACGACGGACGGCCGCGCGGCGCCGGGCCACCGAGCTGCTCGAGCGGCTCGGCGTCGCGGCGCGTGCGGAGCACCTGCCCCATCAGCTCTCGGGCGGCCAACGACAGCGCGTGGCCCTGGCGCGGGCCCTGGTGAACCAGCCGCCCCTGCTGCTCGCCGACGAGCCGACCGGCAACCTGGACACCGCAGCGACCGGCGAGATCATGCGGGTCTTCGCCGAGCTCCGTGAGGCCGGTCAGACCCTGCTCGTGGTGACCCACGACGCACGGGTGGCGACCACGGCTACCCGGTTGCTGAGCATGCGCGACGGGGCCGTCGTCGACGAGACCCGGCTCGACGGCACGTCGAACGGGCACCGCGCGGCCAGGATCATCGGGGCGCCATGACCTCGCCGGGCACGGTGGTGCGACTGGCCTGGCGGAACCTCCGCCGTCACGGCGGCACCGGCCTGCTGCTCGTCCTGGCCCTGTCGGCCGCCACCACCACCTTGAGCCTCGCGCTGGCGGTGGCCGAGGCCGCACAGGCGCCCTGGGAGCGCACCTTCGCCGCCACGCACGGCGCGCACGTGGTGGCCGACGGCGGCGACGCCGAGACCCTCGCCGCGCTGGCCGACGAGCCAGGCGTCGCGTCGCACGGCGGCCCGTGGCCCCTGCTGATCGCCACGGCCCGCATCGGTGGCGCGGACCTTCCCGTCCGGTTCGTCGGTCGCGACGACCTGGCGGGGCCGGTGGACCGCCCCGTCGTCGTCGCCGGGTCGGCCGACCTCGACGGCGTGGTGCTGGAGCGGAGCTTCGCCGACAGCCTCGGCGTGGGCGTCGGCGAGGACGCGGTGGTCGGCGGGGAGCGGCTGGCCGTCACCGGGGTCGCCGTGAGCGTCGCCCAGGCGCCGTTCCCCGCAACCGCGCCCGGGCTCGCCTGGGTGAGCCGGAGCACCGCCGAGCGGCTCGCGCTGACGGCCGATGTCGTGGGGCAGCAGCTGCAGCTGGTGCTGGAGGACCCGGCGGCCACTGAGGCCTTCGTGACCGCCCAGCAGGGCCGGGGCGTCCCGGCCGTGTTCAGCACCTGGCAGGAGAACCGTGCGGCGACGCTCGACGAGGTGCAGACCACCCGAGTCGTGCTGCTCACCGTCAGCCTCCTGCTCGCCCTGCTCACGACCGCGTCCGTGGCCGTCGTGGTGGCCACCGGCATGACCACCCGGGTCCGGCAGGTCGGGGTGCTCAAGGCGGTCGGGCTCACCCCCCGCCAGATCACCGCTGTGGTGCTCGCCGAGCAGCTCGCGCTCGCCACATTGGCGGTCGTGGTCGGGCTCGCCGCCGGCACGCTGCTCGCACCCCCGCTCGCCCGCGCCGGCACCAGCCTGCTGTCCGGCGCCGACGCGGCCGCGCCGGGGCTGACTGACGTCCTCCTGGTCGCCGCGATGGCCGTCGCCGTCGTCCTGGCAGCCACCGTGCGACCGTCCCTCCGGGCAGCCCGGGCCAGCACGGTCACCTCCCTGGGCAGCACCGCGCGGGTCCCCGGCTCGGCGGGGCTGCTGGCCCGGTTGAGCACGTCGCTGCCGCTGCCGATGGCCCTCGGCGTACGTTCGCTGGGCCGGAGGCCGAGCCGCTCCGCCCTGGCGGCCGGGACCGTGGCCCTGAGCGCGACGATGGTGGTCGCGGCGATGTCGATGGAACGCTCCTTCCAGGTCGCCGGGTCCACGACCGGCACCCCGTCCGGCCCGACCGGCGGCCTCCCACTGATCGACCCGGCGCTGCTGCGTTCGCTGGACGCGGCGGCGGACGAGCGGCTGCGCGCCCTCGTCTACGTGTTCACGGCCGTCTTCGTGCTCCTCGGCCTGCTCAACCTCGCCATCGTGGGTGCGTTCTTCGCTCGCGACCAGGTCCGCAACCACGCGCTGCTGCGTGCGCTCGGGTTCACCCGGCGACAGACCGTGGCCAGCGTCGCCACCGGCCAGGCCTTCGCTGCTGCGGTCGGCTGCCTCGTGGGCATCCCGCTCGGGCTGGTGGCGTTCCGGCTGAGCTATGCCGCAGCGAACGGCGAGACGGCCGGCGCGATGACTCCTCCGGCCGCCTGGCTGCTCCCGCTCCCGGTGGTCGCCGCCGCTGCCGCGGCTGCCCTGGCAGGCTTCGCTGCACACCAGCTCGCGCGCACCTCCCCGGCCGCGGCACTGGCCGGGGAGTGAACGCGTTCCCTCCGCCTCCCGATAGCGGTAACGTCAGTTGCGCCAGCGTCCAGCCTCGGGCGAAGGAGCACCGACATGGCGGAACGACGAGTGATCGGGAACGGCCAGTTCGCAGCGCTGGGACCTGACGGGGTCCGGGTCGGCGACCTGATCCACCTGTCCGGTGTGGTCAGCATGGACGCCGAGGGCAACCCGTTGCACGAGGGCGACTTCCTCGCGCAGAACGTGCAGGTCTACACGATGATCGACGACGTGCTGGCTGCCCTGGGCGGGCGCCTGTCCGACGTGGTCAAGGAGACGGTGTTCGTCACCGACATGTCGATGCCGATGGGCAGCGAGGCCGAGCCCTTCGAGGCGTACGGCGCGATGCGCAACGACGTCTACGGCGGTGAGGGCCACCGGGTCGCGCACTCCCTGGTGCAGTGCGCCGGCCTGGTGCTGCCTCAGCTGCTGGTGCAGATCGACGTGATCGCGCACGTCTGATCTAGTTGTCCACAGTGTTCGAACTGGTGCTCGAAACTGTCGGTGGTAGGTGGTCGAATGGACCCATGAGCAGCCAGCTCCTGGACCGGTCGCACCCGGTCACCGACTTCGCCGCACGACTGCGTGCCCGGCTCACCGACCTGACCTCGGTGGCCACCTGGTCGATGACCCCGGCCCAGCAACGGACCGCACTGGTCGACCTGGCCACCGCCAAGGCCCAGCTCGCTGCCCTGGAGCTCCGGGTGCTGGCCGAGGCCGAACGCTGCGGGGCCGGGGACCCCGAGGCCGCCGCGTCGGCGGCGGACTGGGTCGCGGTCGAGACCCGGCAGACCCGGATCAGCACCCGCTCCGACCTCAAGCTCGCCCAGGCCCTGGACCACCATGAGGTGGTCGCCGCAGCGATGGGGGTGGGGGCGGTGAACCCGCCCCAGGCCCGCGCGATCGTGAAGGCCCTGGACCGGCTCCCGGTCACGGGCGAGTTCGCGGTCAGTCCCGAGCAGCGGCTCCGGGCTGAGGAGCACCTGGTCGGGCTCGCGGCCGACTACGACGCGAAAGCACTTTCGGTGCTCGGGTTGCGGATCTTCGAGGTGATCGCCCCCGAGGTCGCCGAGCGGTTCGAGGGCCGCGAGCTGGAGGCGATGGAGGCGGCTGCGCTGCGGCGCACCACCTTCGAGATGGCTCAGGACGACGAAGGCACCTGCCACGGCCGGTTCCGGATCCCCGCCCTGCACGGCCAGATGCTCCGCAAGATGCTCCAGTCCCTGACACCTCCGTCCTCGGAACGGACCGGACGGCTGCCCGGCAACGTCGAGCACGGGCAAGCCTTCTGCACCCTGCTCGAACGCATCCCCGCCGAGACCCTGCCCAGGTCCGGTGGCTGTTCGGCCACCGTGGTGGTCACGATGACCCTGGACCAGCTCCTCACGGGGCTGGGAGCCGCGGGGTTGGACACCGGTGGTCGGATCTCCGCCAGCCAGGCGCGGCGGTTGGCGTGCACCGCCGGGATCATCCCGGTCGTCCTCGGCGGGAGGTCCCAGGTCCTCGACGTCGGCCGCAGACGCAGGTTCCACTCCGAGGCCCAACGCATCGCCCTGATCACCCGCGACGGCGGCTGCACCGCCCAGGACTGCGAACGACCCCCCGCGATGTGCCACGCCCACCACGACATCGCCTGGTCAGCCGGCGGACCCACCGACCTCGCCCACGGCCGCCTGCTCTGCGGCCACCACCACCGCCGCATCCACGACCCCAGCTATGAGACGACCCATCACCCCAACGGGAAGGTCAGCTTCCACCGACGGACCTAGGCCGACACCGTTCCGAGACTGTCGAAATGTCGGTGCTGGTCGGTAACGTCCCCACATGGCCATCGCAAAGTCACCGACCATCGTCATCGACTGCCCGGACCCGGGCGCCCTCGCGACGTTCTACGGCACGCTGCTCGACTGGGAGGTCGACGCCTCCAACGAGTGGGTGGACATCCGCCCGGCCGACGGACAGCAGTGCATCTCCTTCCAGCGAGTCGAGGGCTACGTCCCGCCCATCTGGCCGCGCCAGGAGCTGCCGCAGCAGATGCACCTCGACGTCGTGGTCGAGGACCTCGACGCGGGCGAGAAGGCAGTGCTCGAGCTCGGCGCCCTCAAGCACGAGCACCAGCCGGGCGAGACCTTCCGGGTGTTCCTCGACCCGGCCGGTCACCCGTTCTGCCTCTGCCTGTCCTAGTCCGAGACGACGACCACCGAGGCTGCCGTCCCGGTCACCGGCACGTCGGTGCCGACGCCGGGAACCCGCAGCGGCAGGTCCAGGGGCGCGACGATGCGGACGACCACGGTGTTCGCCGTTGTTCGCACCGAGTAGTCGAGTCCGGGGAACCTGCGCCGGATGCCGCTCGCGGCGATGTAGGCCTCGACGTGACAGCGCGCGGACACGGGGTCGATCTGGGCGCGTCTGTCCCAGGCCGTGGGTGTAGACCTCCTCCCCCTGGATGCCGTCGGTCGCGGCCAGGGCTGCCGCGTCGGCAGCCGAGTTGAGCCCCTGCCTGCGCAGGTAGGCAGCCGACCCGTCCACCACCACCGCGACCAGCAGTGCGACCAGCACGGCGAAGCCGATGACCAGTGGCGTGATCGAGCCCCGTTGGTCGCGGGGTCGCGTCCGTCCGGGCCGGCTCACGGGCGGGCCTCGCGGAAGGTGCCGTAGGGGGCCTGGTGCTCGGAGTCGACCCGGATGCTCGGGGTGTCGGCCCCGAGCGCTGCCGGCATCAGCGGCAGTGCGACCGAGGAGTGCACCTTCGCGGTCACCACGGAGCCCGGACTCAGGCAGTTGCGCGGGTCGGGCCGACAGGTGATGGCCAGGTCCGGCGCGCCGTCGATGCCCTGGTCGCGATAGGCCAGCACCGCTGCCGCTCTGGCCCGGGCGTACGCCGCGTGCTGGTCGGGTGCCGTGACGAACGCGCGGCCGGCCGACCTGGCCGCGGCCGAGGCGGCGTACGCCGCTCGCTGGGTGTCGAAGGCGGCCAGCACGATGTAGAGCAGCGGCACGATCAGCAGGATCGCCAGCCAGACGAACTCGATGAGCGCCGTACCGCTCTCGTCGCGTCCCAGGTCTCGGCTCATGGCGCCGCCTCCTGGACGCCGTGCCCGGTGACCGACAGGTTGACCCCGGGTCCCCAGAGGCCCAGCGGGGGCACCACCGCATGCACCCGGACCGCCACGGTCGGCACGCCGTCGACGGTCTCTCGCGAGGCCGTGACCCGGTCGGCGAACCGGTCTGCGATCGCCCCGCGAACCTGCTGCCGGGTCCGCGCCGCGCCGTCGGCGGGGGTGCGGTCGATCGTGGCCCCGTAGCGCGCGCCTTCGGTGGCGGCGGCAGCCAGGGTGTTGCGGACGTGCAGCACCAGCCCGACCTGGATCAGGCCGAGCACGAGGGGCACGAGCACCATGCTGACCAGCACGAAGTCGACGACCGCCGCTCCGTGCTGCGTGCGCTCAGCCCGAGACGGAGGCGAGAGCCGCACGGAGCATGGCGCCCAGCTGTGACCCGGCGATGGCCCAGAGGCCGGCCACGAGGCCGGCCGTCATCACGGTGATCAGCACCCAGCCGGGCACGTCGCCGCGTTCGTCCCGGCGTCTGCTGGAAGGCAGGTGTCTCATCTTCGATCTCCTTGTCTGTTGCGGATTCACGGAACTACGAGGTTCAGGCCGACGAGCCCCGGCCAGAACGCGAAGACCACGACGGTCGGCAGCACCAGGAACACGACCGGCACCATCATCAGGACCTCCCGTCGGGCGCCGGACTCGATCAGCGCGCGCCGGCCGGCCTCGCGGACGTCGCCGGCCTGGGCGTGCAGCACGTCGGAGAGAGGGGTGCCGCGCTCGACGGCGATGGCCACCCCCTCGGCGAATCGGGAGACCACCGCGAGCCCGGACCGCGACGCCAGGTCGTCGAAGGCACGGGTGATCGGGGTGCCGGTGCGGACCTGGGCCAACACCCGGCCGAGCTCGGCCGACAGCGCCCCGTGCGACCGGCCGACGACCCTGGTGAGCGCCGCAACCGGGCTCTCCCCCGCTGCGACGGCGAGTGCCAAGAGCTCGGCGACCGTGGGGAACTCCTGCAGGATCAGCCGCTCTCGCTGGGTCACCTGGGCGGTGAGCCGGTTCTCGCGGAGGAGCACGCCCACAGCGAACGCGACCACGCAGAAGATCATCAGCGGGACCGAGCGCTCGGGCGAGCGCGCCGCGACGATCGCCGACGGCACGGCCGTCAGCGTGAACCCGACGAGTCCCCAGATGACCTGCTCGACGCGGAACTGCGCGACGTCCATCTCGAGGCCGGCGCGGACCAGGCGGCGTCTGACCGACGCGGCGCCGCCGAGCACGCGCTCGACACCACGTCCAGCCGAACCGAGCATGGGGCCGAACACGCCGGCGAACGCGTTGCGCGAGGAGGCCGGGGCCGGGAGCGTCGAGGGCCGCGGCAGGTCACGCAGGTAGGGCAGCACGCGCACCGACAGCTGGGTGCGGCGGGCGTCGACGGCAACCGTGGCGACGAGCCACACCCCGATCCCGATGGCGGCCCCGAGCAGACCGCCGAGCAGCTCGCCGGGGACCGGTGTCATGCGAGGATCCGCCGTTCGGTCGGCAGCCGGCCGATCCGGACCATGGCCCGGTAGGCCACCGCGCAGAGCACCGCTCCCCCGACCAGCACGAGGACGCCGGCCCCGGTCGAGTAGCGCTGGATCACCTCGGGCTGGAAGCACATCATCAGCAGCACCAGCCACGGCGCTGCGACCGCAAGGCGGGCACCGTTGACGGTCCAGGACTGGCGCGCCTGCAGCTCCGCACGGGTGCGGGCGTCGTCGCGGAGAAAGCCGGACAGGCTGCGCAGCAGCCTGCCCAGGTCGCCTCCTCCGACCTCTCGGGCGACGCGCAGGCTCTCCACGACACGGTCGCCCACGGGGTCGGCCAGACGGTCCTTGAGCCGGTCCAGCGAGTCGCCGAAGCGTCCGCTGACCTGGTAGTCGAGGGCGAAGCCCGCGAAGGCCGGGCGCAGCGGCTCGGGGCCGCGCTCGGACAACGCCGCGAGCGCCTCCGGCAGGGCCATCCCCGCGCGCACAGCTGAGGCCAGGTTGTCCACGGCCTCCGGCCACACCTCGGCGAACTCCCGCTGCCTGCGCACCGACCGTGCCCTGAGCACGGCCACGGGCAGGTAGCCACCCAGGACGCTGAACACCAGCGCCACCGGGACGGTGCGCGAGGCGACGAGCACGACGGCGCCTGCCACGAAGGCGCAGGCCGCACAGACGACGATGAAGCCCACGGCACTGGTGTCCCCCATCCCCGCGCTGGTCAGCAGCGACCGCAGGCGAGGGGCTTTCACCGGGGCGGGTCGTGGTGCCTCGTTGAAGGCCGACCAGATCAGCAGCAGCCCCACGCCGAGGACCAGCCCGAGAACAGCACCCATCAGTCGCCGCCCCGCAGGATCCGGTGTACGTCGATCCCGGCCCGCTCGAAGGACTCCAGACGTGTCGGCATCCCTCCGGTGTGCACCAGGTCCCCGCTGCGGCGCTCGAAGACCGGCTCGGTCTCGACGATGTCGTGCTCGACCCGCCCGGGGACGGCCACGATCTCGTTGACGCGGCGTACGCCCGACGAGTCGAGACCGAGGTGGACGACCAGGTCGACCGAGCTGGCGACGGTCGGCACCACGAAGCGGGCGGAGATGTTCTCGCCCGCCAGCAGCGGCAGCGTGCACAGCTTCACCAACGCCTCGCGGGCGCTGTTGGCGTGCAGCGTCGCCAACCCCGGCAGGCCGGCGTTCAGGGCGAGCAGCAGGTCGAGGCACTCGGCCGCGCGAACCTCACCGACGATGATCCGGGTGGGCCGCATCCGCAGGCTCTCCCGCACGAGGTCCCGCAGCGTCACCTCCCCGGTGCCCTCGAGCCCCGCCTGCCGGGTCTGCATCGGCACCCAGTCGGGGTGGGCGAACCGGAGCTCGAACACCTCCTCGGCAGAGACGATCCGGTCACCGCCGGGGATCGCCGCGGCCAGGCAGTTCAGCATCGTCGTCTTGCCGGTCTGTGTTCCTCCTGCCACGACGATGTTCTGCCCGGCGAGCACGGCCGCCTCGAGGAAGCGAGCCGCAGATGCCGGCATCGAGCCGAGCTGGACGAGGTCGTGGAGCCGGGCGGCCTTGAGCACGAACTTGCGGATGTTCACCGCAGCGAACTCGCGGCTGATCCCTTCGAGCACCACGTGCAGCCGGTGGCCCTGCGGGAGCATCGCGTCCACGAACGGCTGGGACAGGTCGATGCGGCGACCGCTCGACTTGAGCATCCGCTCGACCAGCTCCTGGACCTCGATGCGGTCGAGGAGCACGTTGGTCAGCTCGTGCCGGCCGTTGCGGGCGATGAACACCCGGCTCGGCTCGTTGATCCAGATCTCCTCGACCTCCGGGTCGTCGAGGAACGGTTGCAGGGCGCCGAACCCGGAAACGCGGGCGACCAGCTCACCGACCACCCCGGCCGGGTCGGGGACGGGCGACACCACGCCGGTGAGGCTGCGCTCGTCGTGGTCGCGGACGACCTGCTCCGCCAGGCGACGGACCTTGGGCACCTCGAGCTGCGGGTCCACACCGTGCAGGCGCACGAGGGACCGGACCTGCTGGTCGAGGTCGGCGACCAGCTCGACCGAGGGAGTTCCCGAGACATCCACGGACATGTGGCCGTCGTACCCGGGAAATTCGAGACTGGAAACCCTCGTTAGTCAGCCTGTGGACAAGGCGGGTCATCAGACCGGGTCATCAGGCCGGGAGCCGTCTCACTAGGGTGAGATCGTGAGTGCCACTCCCCCGTCCCCGTCGTCGCTGCACACCACCGAGGTCGGTGACAGCGGACCTCGGGTGGTGTTCCTGCACGGGCTGTTCGGGCAGGGCCGCAACTTCACCCAGATCGCACGGGACCTGACCCCGGACCTGCGTTCGGTGCTCGTCGACCTCCCCAACCACGGGCAGTCGCCGTGGCTGGACACCACTGACTACGAGGTCGTGGCCGACCACGTCGCGTCCCTTGTGCGGGACCACTACCTCGACGACGGACCCGTCCATCTGGTGGGCCACTCCATGGGGGGCAAGGTCGCGATGGTGCTGGCCCTGCGCCATCCCGACCTCGTCGACCGCCTCGTGGTGGTCGACATCGCACCGGTGTCCAGCGGCGGGGCCGGGGAGTTCGAGCACCTGCTCGACAGCCTCGCCGGTCTCGATCTGGGCGCCATCGAGCGACGCGCTGACGCCGACGCCGCACTCGCGGAAGGCATCGACGACGAACGGGTGCGGGGGTTCCTGCTGCAGAACCTGCGCAGGGGGCCGGACGGGTTCGCCTGGCGGGCCAACCTCGACCTCCTGCGGTCCGACCTGACGACGATCGCCGGCTTCCCGGAGGTGGGCGGCTCGTTCGAGCGACCCGTGCTGTGGGTCGCCGGCGAGCACTCCGACTACGTGCAGCGCGAGCACGGCGACGCCATGCGCGAGCTCTTCCCCAGCACCCGGCTGGTGACCATCAAGGGCGCCGGTCACTGGGTGCACTCCGAGCAGCCCGAGGCGTTCGTCTCGACCCTGCGCGCGTTCCTCACCGCGGACTGAGCGGCCTCCCAGCGAGCTCTGCTGGGGCGAACAGCCGTACCGACGGGACCATCGGCCCTGTTCGGCCCCGCCGCTCGGGGCCGAGGCTGGGCTCAGGAGGCACCATGACCGAGCAAGTCACGGCATACCCGGCCCGACTCGAGATCGACTACCAGGAGCAGCACGACCGCGTGACGACGGCGTTCCGCATCTTCCTGATCATCCCCATCGGCATCGTGATCGCGGTGCTCACCGCGGGCGGGACCCAGTACGTCGGCAGCGAGTCGAGTGACCAGACGACCACCACGACCAGCGGCGGGATCACCGCAGGATTGTTCATCGCCACCGCATTGATGATCCTGTTCCGCCAGCGCTATCCGCGGTGGTGGTTCGACTTCGCCCGTGAGCTCTCCCGCTTCGGGATGCGGATCGGCGCCTACCTGGCGCTGCTCACCGACGACTACCCCTCGACCGAGGACGAGCAGAGCGTCCACCTCGAGCTCGACTACCCCGATGCGAAGAACGACCTGAACCGCTGGCTGCCGCTGGTGAAGTGGCTGCTTGCGATCCCGCACTTCGTGGTGCTCGTCGTGCTGGCCGTCGGCGCCGTGCTCGCCATCGTCGCTGCGTGGTTCGCGATCCTGTTCACCGGGCGCTACCCGCGGGGGCTCTTCGACTACGTCGTCGGCGTCGCCCGCTGGGGCTTGCGCGTGGAGGCCTACGCGATCCTGCTGCTGACCGACCGCTACCCGCCGTTCTCGCTGCGCTGAGAGCGAGGGGGCTCAGGCAACGGCGTGATCGGGACTCGGCCGCAGCGGCCGAGTCCCGATCACGGGTGGGGTGCCGGGTGTGGCACCCCGGCACCAGGGACTACTTGGTGAATCCGACGTCCGCCAGATGGAGGCTCAGCGTCGGCGTGATCTTTGAACCGGTTACGTTCTTGTTCATCAGGTAGTTGATCGTCTCGTAGTGCGTGAAGACGAGCGGCGCCTGTTCCGTGACGATGCCGCGGATCTCCTGGTAGCTGCTCTTGCGGTCAGCCTCGTCATTGCTGCCTGCGGCCTTGTTGATCAGCGCATCCACTGCCGGGTTGGAGTAGCCGGTGGTGTTGACGGGCGCACCCGACTTTATGACGAGCGAGTAGAAGTTGTCCGGGTCGATCGTCCGCTCCTGGTAGGCACTCGTCAGCTGGTAGTCCTTGGAGCTGAACTGGTCGTACCAGACGGAGACCTCGACCGCCTTGATCGTCATGTCGACCCCGATCTTCTTGAACTGCTCGCGCAGGACCTGACCGGTCTTGAGCAGCTCGGGGTACTGCGACAGACCGAGGTACTGCACCTTCAACCCGTCGGCGTAACCCGCTTCGGCGAGCAGGGACTTGGCCTTCGCGATGTCGGGCTCGCTGGCGAAGATGTTGCTGTCGTCGTACCACGTGGAGCCGGTGGGGACCTCTTCCAGGCCGTCCTCGCCGGTGCCCAGGTAGGCCACGTCCTTGATCTCGGACCGGTCGACGGCCAGCGCGAAGGCCTGACGCACCAACACGTCGTCGAAGGGGGCCTTCGTGGTGTTCATGGCGAGGAAGTCCGGGATGCCGGCGGTCTTGCTCGTCACGTAGGTGAAGCGCGAATCCTTGCTGAGCGTCGGGACCTGCTGCAGCGGAATCGCGTCGGCCCAGTCGATCTCGCCCGCGGAGAGCGCGTCGATCCGGCTCTGGTCATTGGCGAGGAACTTGAAGGTGACCGAGTCGACGTGGGCCTTGTTCGTCTCGAAGTAGCTCGGGTTCTTCTTCACGGTGAGGTGGTCGCCCTGCACCCACTCGACGAACTCGAACGGGCCGGTGCCGACGGGACTGCGGGCAGGGTCGCCCGACTCGATGGCCTTCTGGTTGACGATCTGGCCGTTGGCAGCGAGGTTGGTGAGGAAGGGCCCGAAGGCCTGCTTGAGGTGGAAGACCACTGTCGTGGGGTCAGCTGCCTCGACCGAGTCGATCTGTGTGTACAGACCGGCGTAGGCGCTTGCGGTCTTCGGGTCGAGGATCCGCTTGAACGTGTACACGACGTCGGCAGAGCTGAACTTCTCACCATTGTGGAAGGTCGCGTTGTCGACGAGCTTGAAGGTCCACGTCGTGGCGTCGTCCTGCTTCCACTCAGTGGCGAGGTCCGGGACGAACTCCCCGTCTGCATCGATGTCCACGAGCTTCGAGAAGATGCCTTCGTAGACCTGCGCGCCGGTGTAGATCGACGAGGTGGCCGGGTCCAGGACGTCGGGTTCGCCCGTGAGGGCCACGCGAAGATCACCTCCGTCGACGATCTTTCCGGTTGCAGCGGCGCTGGGGTCGGAACCGGTAGACCCACCACAACCGGTGAGCAGGAGCGATGCCGTCAGGACGGCGGTGCCGATGATGCCCTTCCGGCCGGTCAGCCGGACTCGGGCGTTGCGCAGTGTCTTCATGGTGGCGGCTCTCTGGTTGGTTATCGCGAGTTGGATCGGGCGAACTCGAGGAAGGCCGCGTTGAACGGCTCGGGGCTCTCCCAGATGCAGGCATGCCCTCCGGGAACGGTTGCCCAGGTGGAGCCGGGCACCCCTTCGTGCAGGCGCTCCGAGAGCCGGACCGGGATGAGGATGTCCTCCTCGCCGGCCAGGACCAGGGTCGGGACGTCGATGGCGGCGAGCCGATCGGTGGCGTCGTGCTGCTGGATGGCGTTGAGCTGGGAGAGGTACGGCGCGAGCGGCAGGTCTGCCGACGCCATCCCCTCGTTGAACTCTGCGGCCTCGTCCGGGCGCTCCTCGAAGAACGGGCCGGTGAAGGCCCAGAGCATCACGTCCCGCATCACGAAGTTCACGTCCACGGCCTGGGCGAGGTCTGCCCACATCGCGAACATCTGCTGACAGAAGGGGTCAGCGACGCCGTACGTGCAGGCGAAGGTGGCCGATCTCAGGTCCGAGCCGTAGCTGATGGCGTACTCCTGGGCGACCATGCCGCCCATCGAGACACCCATCAGGTGGAAGTCGGTGAGGCCGAGCGAGTCCACAAGAGCCTTGGCGTCGTCGGCCAGCATGCGCGACGTGTAGGGACCTTCGGGCTTGTCGCTGGCACCGATGCCGCGGTTGTCGAACCGCAGCACCCGGAAGCCTGCGTCGAGGAACGCTGGAACCTGGAAGCCCCAGGACTCCAGGTCGTCGGCGAGACCATTGATGAGCACTATCGTCTCGGCCTCGTCAGGACCCTCGAGCAGATAGTTCAGGGTGACGCCGTTGACGGTTGCGGTGGGCATGCAGTTCTCCTACTTCTCGGGGTTGAGTTGGTCGTACGCCGCATGGCGGCTCTTCGGGTCGGGGTGCGGGATCGCCGCCAGCAGCGTGCGGGTGTAGGTGTGGGCAGGGGTCTGCATGACCTCGTCGACGCCGCCGGTCTCCACGACCACCCCGTGGTGGAGGACCGCGATCTCGTTGCTGACGTGCTCGACGACCCCCAGGTCGTGGGTGATGAAGACGGCGGTGACACCGAGATCGCGCTGCAGGTCCATGAACAGGTTCAGGATCTGCGCCTGCACGCTCACGTCGAGCGCACTGACCGGCTCGTCGGCGACGATGAGCTCCGGCTCGCTCGCGAGCGCCGCCGCGATGGCGACCCGCTGGCGTTGCCCACCGGAGAGCTGGCTGGGCATCCGCGTCGCGAACGTGGGACGGAGGCCGACCCGATCGAAGAGCTCCAGCACTCGCGCGTCCCGGTCAGCGTGCGTGCCGACCCGGAAGCTGTCGAGGGACTCTCGGACGCTGCGGCCCACGGGCCAGCGTGGGTCGAGGCTTCCGAAGGGATCCTGGAACACCGGTTGCACGCGACGACGGAATCCCGACAGCTCCTTGCGGGAGAGCGATGCGACGTCTCGCCCCTCGAAGACCACCTGCCCCGAGTCCACGCGGGTGAGACCGAGGATGCACCGGCCGAGCGTGCTCTTCCCGCTGCCCGACTCGCCGACGAGTCCCAGGGTCCGCCCGGCCCGCACCGTGAGGGAGACGTCGTCGAGGGCGCGCACCTGACGCCTGCTCCACGGGGGGCCGCCGATGGAGAACGTCTTGGTGACGTGCTCGATGCTGAGCAGCTCACTCATTCGACGTCACCTGCTTCGGCAGCCTGCAGGCTCTCGACGCTCCACTCCGCGGGAATGACCGGGAGCCGCATGCCGCGCGGGGCCCGTCCAGGGGATGCCGCGAGGAGGGCCCGCGTGTAGGGGTGCTGCGGTCGTGCGAACAGCTCTTCTGTCGTGGCGACCTCGAGCAGCTTCCCGGCGTACATCACCCCGACGCGATCGCAGACGCTCGCGATCACACCCAGGTCATGGGTGATCAGGAGGACCGTGGTCCCGTGGTCCTGGCGGAGCCGCTCGATCAGCTTCAGCACCTGCGCCTGGATGGTGACGTCCAGCGCGGTCGTCGGTTCGTCGGCAATCAGCACCTGGGGGTCGTTGGCGAGGGCTGCGGCGATCACGATGCGCTGGCGCTGGCCGCCGGATAGTCGGTGCATGGCGTGCGAGTAGCGGTCGGTGGCGTCGGGAATCCCGACTTCGGACATCAGGGCGATGGCTCGGAGCCTCGCCTCGCGACGGCTGAGCGTGCGGTGGGCGCGGAGGGTCTCGGCGATCTGGTCGCCGACGGACCAGGTGGGGTCGAGGCTGGCCGAGGCGTCCTGGAAGATCATCGAGACCGTGTCGCCGCGCACCTCTCGTAGCTCGCTCTCGGGCAGACCAAGGACCTCACGTCCGCCCACGGCGACGCTCCCGGTCACCGCCGCCGACTTCGGCAACAGGCCTAGCACCGTGTTGGCGAGCGTGCTCTTGCCGCTCCCGCTCTCACCCACGATGCCGAAGATCTCGCCGCGCTCGATGCTCAGCGAGACGGCGTCGACCGCGGGCACGGACCCTGCTTCGGTGTCGAAGTGCACGGAGACGTCGGTGAAGCGTAGGGGCGCCAGGTCAGACCTGTTCCGCGTGGTCACTCCGCCACCCCCTTGGGGTCGAAGACACGACGCAGCCCCTCGCCCAGGAGGGTGAAGGCCAGGACAGCGACCACGATGGCCAGACCGGGGAAGATCTCGACCCACGGCGCCTGGGTGAGTACGTCGCGCCCGTCGGCCAGCATGCCGCCGATCGACGGGGTGGGTGGCTGGGTGCCGAGTCCCAGGAAGCTCAGGCCGGCCTCGAGCTGCAGGGCGAACGCCGCAAGCACCGATGCCTGGACGATGACCGGCCCCAGGGCGTTGGGGGCAACGTGGCTGACCAGGATCCGCAGGTGGCTGGCTCCCCGGGCCCTCGCTCCGACGACGTACTCGTTGCGCGTGACGATCATGGTGCTGGTGCGCATGACCCTGGCCAGGATCGGCAGGTAGATCACCGCGATCGCGACGGCGGCGACAACGCTGCCCGGCCCGAGGATCGCAATGAAGGTGATCGCCAGCAGCATGGCCGGGAGCACGAGGATCATGTCGAGGGTGCGTGAGATCGCGGTGTCCGCGAGCCCGCCGAAGTAGCCGGCGACCAGACCGAGTGGGACCGCGATGGCCGTCGACGCGAGCACGGCCGAGAGGGAGACGAGCAGGCTCACCCGCAGTCCGTAGAGGACCCGGCTGAGCACGTCGCGGCCGAGGACGTCCGAGCCGAACAGGTGCTGAACGCTGGGGCCGGCGAGCAGCTGGTCGGCCACCACCGTCTCGGGGTCGTGTGGTGCGAGCAGTGGTGCCGCGAGGGCGACCACCGCGAGGAGCCCCAGCAGGATCGTGCCGGCGAGCAGGAATCCCCTGGCAGGGCCGCGCCTGCGCCTGGACGGACCTCGGTCGGTGAGGTCGGCGACCCGGGTGCTCGTGATCATGTCCCGGCTCCGTCCGCGACGCGAGGGTCGAGCCAGCCGACCACCAGGTCGGTGATCAGCGAGATCACGATGAAGATGGTGGCAATGGCGAGGACGCCCACCTGCACGGTCGGGTAGTTGCGCTGCGTGATCGCGGTGACCAGCAGGCGGCCGACTCCCGGGAGCGCGAAGAGCGTCTCGACGATGATCGCCCCGCCCAGCAGGACGCCGACCTGGATCCCCACCACGGTGACGATCGATGGCGCCGCATTCCGAAGCGCGTGCCCGAAGACGATCCGCCGGGTGCTGATCCCCTTGGCGCGGAGGAACGTGACGAAGGGTCGGTCGAGCACCGACGTCATGGCACTGCGGGTGGTGCGGAGGATGTAGGCCGCCTCACCGATGGCCAGAGTCAGCACCGGCAGGACCATGTAACGCAGGTTCTCGACCGGATCGGTCCCGAAGGGCACGAATCCGGACGGGGGCAGGATCAGCAGGTTCCCGGCGAACACCAGGACCAGCAGGATGCCCAGCCAGAAGTCGGGAATGCTGATCCCGAGGACCACGAAGCCCTCGGTGAGACGGTTGGTCCATCGACCGCCGGTCGCCGCGCGGATGCCGAGCGGCACCCCGATCAGGACGGCCAGCAACATCGCAAGGCCGGTCAGCTCGAAGGTCACCGGCAACCGCTGCAACAGCAGCGTGGACAGGGACTCGTGGCTGACGATGTCGGTCCCCAGGTCACCGCGGAGGATCCCGCCGATGAAGTCGAAGTACTGCGTGAGCAGAGGCTGGTCGAGGCCCAGCTGGTGGCGTACCTGTTCTACGTTGGCCTCGGTCGCCCGGAACCCGAGCATGGTCTTGACCGGGTCGCCGGGAACCAGTCGGACGATCAGGAAGACGACGACGCTCATCACGAACAGGGCGGGCATGGTCAGCAGGACGCGGCGCAGGACGAAGGCGAGTCGAGAGCTCATCGGCGCTTGTCATCGTTTCCGGTGGGGCTCGATGACTTCCTGCTGGCGGCCTCTTCCTGGTCCTGGGCCCGCCGGACCAACCGACGGATGAGGCTCTCCGAGAGGGTGAAGTGCTCGGCGGCGAGATGTGCGGCCTCCTCGGCGCGCCTCTTCGTCACGGCGTCGACGAGCTGCTGGTGCTGCTCGATCGCCTTGAGTCGCACCTCCTTCGTGTACGGCTCCGCCCCGAGGTTCAGGCTGATCCGGGCCCGCAGGTCGACCGACATCTCGACCAGGATCGGGTTCCGAGTGGCGGAGGCGATCGCGTGGTGCAGGGCGTAGTCGGCCCGCCGCGACGCGTCGTGGTCGGGTGCGTCGAGATAGGCCTGGAGCGCGACCTCGATGGCTGCCGTGTCCTCGGAGGTGCACCGTTCGGCCGCCGTACGAGCGATCATCGGCTCGAGGAGGGTGCGCGCGTCGAAGAGCGCCTCGAACTCGACCCAGTTGAGCACCAGCTGGCGATGCACGTGTTCCGCTGAGCTGGGACCCCAGTCGGCCAGGACGAAGTAGCCGCCGTTGCGACCGCGGCGCACCTCGAGGTAGCCGGTCTCGGTGAGCTCCTTGAGTGCGCCGCGCACCGAGTTGCGCGAGACGCCGAGCATCGTGGCGAGGTCGCGCTCGGTGGGCAGCCGTTGTCCAGGGACGTAGACGCCGAGAGCCACTGCGGTGACGAGTCGGTCCTGCACGTCGTCCGCGACGTGCCGCGTGACGATGGGCCCGCCCCAGGCGTCGGACTCGGTCATCGAACGGCCTGCTCTTCGCTGAACCGCATGAGCAGGAAGCGCGCCAGGGTGCGGGCTCCGTCGACGATGCTGCGCAGCTCGACGTACTCGTCGATGCCGTGCATGTTCTGGGTCACCGCACCGAAGCACACGGCCGGGATCCCGAAGTCGTTGAGGTAGGTGCGTGCGTCGGTGGTGCTCCCGAGGCTGAAGGTCTCCGGAACGACACCGTGGGCGTCGAGGTGCGCCGCGCTCAGGTCCCGCACGAGCCTGGACTCTGCGTCGAGCAGGTATCCCCGGGCACGGAGACCCGAGCACTCGATCCGTGGCTGCACCGGGAAGTCGGGATCGCCGGCGACAGTTTCCGCGACCAGGTTCCGCACCTCTGCCTCGGCCTTCTCGGCCGTCCACTCGCGCGGGAAGCCGACCCGCACGCCGAGGACCGCAAGAGCCGGCGAGCTGGAGGTCCAGTCACCTGAGTGGACCTGCCCGAGGTTGACGTTGTAGGCACTGGCCCCCTCGGCCATGCTCGGCTCCGGCTCGGACGCTCCAACCTCGGCGGACCACTGCCGCAGCGCCGCCACCAGGCGCATGCCGAGATCCACGGCGTTGGCATGCGCGTGGGACTCGTGGCGTGCGAGGAGGAGGCGACGACGGTGAGGTCGACCCAGAGCACGCCCACCCCGCCGAGCATCAGTCCGAGATCGGTGGGCTCGAGCAGCACCACCTCACGGGCAGTCACCCCGTGCTCGGTGAGCGACCGGAGCGTCCCGTTGCCGGTGCACTCCTCCTCGACCACAGCCAGGAACCCGAGTCGCCTGTTCTGGAAGAGGCCGGGACGGACCTGCTGGAGCGCACGCAGGGCGAGCGCCCCGATGGCGAACCCGCTCTTCATGTCGGCCGTGCCACGGCCGTACATGCGGCCATCGCGGCGCTGCGGTTCGAACGGCGGCGTGGTCCAGAGCTCAGGCGTGTTCGCAGGAACGACGTCCATGTGGCCGTTGAGCAGAAGCGTCAGCTCACCCTCGCCCGGCGTGGCCGCGAGCATCTGGAAGCGGTCGTCGCTGCGCGGCGCGGACACGGGGGTGACCCCGGCGCGTGGGTCGGTGACCCTGTCGTTGCTGAAGGGTAGCCGGGTGGTGACAAGCCCGATCGACTCCATCTCTCGACCGAAGATCTCCAGCGCCTGCTGCTCGGAGCCGACCACGCTGGGGGCGCTGACAAGTGCGCTCAGGAAGTCGAACGCGTGCTCGGCGCCTTCCTCGACAGCCCGGTCCAGCGCGTCCATGCGACTCCTCTATAGGTTTAATGTCTGAACCCTAAACCAAATATCGCTCCCTTCGACCTCCCTGTCAAGAGATGTCGATCCGGCGTGATCCCGCTCCGTACGATGACGGCGTGACCACCCCGGCGGGCCTCCTTCCGACCAGCCGGATCCCCCCGAACGGTGGTCCGCGCTGCGCCGGCTGGCGCTGGCGATGGTGCTGGCGATGTCGACCTGGTTCTCGGCCTCGGCGGTGCTCCCCCAGCTGCGGACGGACTGGTCGCTGTCCAGCAGCCAGGGCGCGCTCCTCACCATCGCCGTGCAGCTCGGCTTCGTGGTCGGAGCCGTGGCCTCTGCGGCGCTCAACCTGGCCGACCTCGTCCCGGCCCGCCGGCTGATCCTGATCGGGGCCACCGGAGCAGCGCTGGCCAACGCCGGGCTGCTGCTCGCCGACGGGCCCGGTCTGGCGCTGCCGTTGCGCTTCCTGACCGGGGTGTTCCTCGCGGCCGTCTACCCCCCGGCCCTGAAGGCGATGGCCACCTGGTTCCGGCGCGGCCGCGGCACCGCACTGGGCGTGATGGTCGGCGCACTGACCCTGGGGGCAGCCATGCCTCACTTCGTCAACGGACTGGGCGGTGTGCAGTGGCAGGTCGTGATCGCGACCACCTCGGTGCTCACCTTCGCCGGCGGGCTCGTCGCCGAGTACGCCGCCAAGGACGGGCCGTTCCCCTTCCCCGCCGCGGTGTTCCACCCGAGTCAGGCACGCCAGGCCCTCGCCGACCGTGGGGTCCGGCTCGCGAACATCGGCTACTTCGGCCACATGTGGGAGCTCTACGCGATGTGGGCCTGGTTCGCGGTGTTCTTCGCCGACCGGTTGCTCATCGACGGCGACGCCGACCCGCGGCGCCCGGCGGCGTTCGCGACCGCGCTGGTGATCGGCGTCGGCGCCCTGGGCTGCTGGGTCGGTGGCATCCTCGGGGACCGCTGGGGACGCACCCGCTCGACGATCCTGGCGATGAGCATCAGCGGCACCTGTGCGGTGCTGATCGGGGTGTTCCGCGACGCCCCGGTGCCGGTGGTCCTGGCCATCGGCGTGGTCTGGGGGTTCTGGGTGATCGCGGACTCCGCGCAGTTCTCCGCGATCGTGACCGAGGTGGCCGACCAGCGCTACGTGGGAACGGCGGTCACACTCCAGCTCGCCGTCGGGTTCGTGCTCACCGTGGTCACGATCTGGCTGATCCCGTTGCTGCGCGACGCCTACACCTGGCAGTGGGCCTTCGCCGTGCTCGCCATCGGGCCTGCCCTCGGCGTGGTCGCGATGGTCCGGCTGATGCGCTCGCCGGACGCCGCGCGGATCGCCGGCGGGCTCGGCTAGCCCGCACAGAGGGGGGCATTGACGCTCACCTGCACGGGGGACGATGCTGCGACCAGCCTTTCTGGGGGTGGTGCAGGTGCCGGACGTGTCGCTGGATCGCGGAGTCCTCGCGGGGGTCGGCTCCACCCCGATGGTGGCCCTGACCAGGGTCGTCCCGTCCTCCGGCTGCCGGGTGCTGCTCAAGCTGGAGTCGGCGAACCCGACCGGGTCGATGAAGGACCGGATGGCGGTCGAGGTCATCGACGGCGCGGTGGCGAGCGGCAGGCTCGAGCCCGGCGGCACCGTGGTCGAGTACACCGCCGGCACGACCGGCATCTCGCTGGCGTTCGTCTGCGCTGCCCTGGGCTACGGGCTGCACGTGGTCTTCTCCGACGCCTTCAGCGAGGAGAAGCGCAAGACGATGCATGCCCTGGGAGCGAGGGTGACCGACGAGCCCAGCGTCGAGGGCCGGATCACCGAGGACCTGATCAAGCGGATGATCGCGCGCGCCGGCCAGATCAGCGAGCAGCCCGGCCACTGGTGGGCCGACCAGCTGAACAACCACGACGCGATGCGCGGCTACCACCGCCTGGGTGAGGAGATCTGGTCGCAGTCCGGGGGCCGCCTCGACGCCTTCGTGCACACCGTCGGCACGGCCCACTCGATCCACGGCGCCACCGAGGTGCTGCGCCGGCACCACCCGGGCGTGCACGTCGTCGGGGTCGAGCCGGCCGAGTCGGCCGTGCTGTCCGGACGGCCCACGGGAGCGCACCGGATCGAAGGCATCGGCATCGGCTTCCTGCCCCCGTTGTGGGACCGGTCCAAGGTCGACGCGGTCGACCAGGTGGCGAGCGAGGAGGCCCAGGAGATGGCCCGGCGGCTGGCCCGGGAGGAGGGCCTGTTCGCGGGCACGTCGACCGGCGCCAACGTGATCGCCGCCCTGCGCGTCGCCGAGCGCCTCGACGCCGACGCCACCGTGGTGACGATCGCGGTCGACTCCGGCCTGCGCTACCTGAGCACCGTCCCCTACGGCTGAGGGTCCCTAGACCCAGGTCCGCGTGGTCAGTGTCGTCGGGAAGATCCGCATCAGCCGGTTGTGCGTCGCCTTGGTCGGGTTCACCAGCACCTGCAACGTCGTCTGCCGCAGGGTCGGGAGGTCGGCCGTCGAGTCGGTGTACATCACCGCCCAGGGCAGCCGCACACCTGCCGCTTCCAGCGCCCGACCCTTGTTGGCCCCGTAGTTGTGCGGCGAGAGCTCCAGACCACCACGGGACTCGACGAGCTCGGAGGCGAGCAGCTCGGCGGCTCCGAGCCCGACCCCGTCGAGCAGGGCGCGGGCAAGGTGCCGCTCCGAGCCGGTGACGACGATGACGCGGTGCCCCTCCGCGAGATGGTGCTTGGCGCACGCGATGCCTTCGGCGTACAGCCAGCCGGGGTTCGCGGCGAACTCCCGGCCCAGGTCGGCGAGCGTCTCGGTCGCCTCGTCCAGGGACGCGCCGAGCAGTGCCACCCGCACGACGTGCCTGGCCAACCAGCCGCGCAGCGCCGGCTGCTCACCGGTGGCGGCGAGCGCGGGCAGGGCCGGAGCGGCCAGCGGCAGCCGCCAGCTGACGGCCCGCAGGCTGCGTCGCACGAAGACGGTGAAGGTGTCCTTGCGGGCCAGGACCCCGTCGAGGTCGAAGAGCACCACGGGTCGCTCGTCGTCGGGGTCCGGGAGCACGTTCATCGCAGGCCGATCGTCACGTCGGTGCCGTGGCGGTCCACCGACCGCAGCACCCGGGCGGGGATCCGGAAGACACGCCCCGGGGAGGCGGGCCAGGGCACCCGCTGCTCGGTGAGCACCCGCCCGCCCTGCCGGACGACCACCACGGGTGCCTTCACCAGCTCGTCGCACCAGCTGAGCAACCGGTCCCGGGCGGGTCCGGAGTCGTCGAGGCTGAGGTGTGACGGCGCGATCCAGCGCAGTGGCGCCTCCACCACGAGGCGGACGCCTGGCGTCGGCGGGACCCGATGACCGAGCCAGTCGGACACCGCCCTCGCGACGTGCCGTCCGTCCAGCGCTGCGACGTCCGCCGTGTCCACGGGGTGCACCAGGTTCCCGATGGCGAAGACACCCGGCGCAGAGGTGCGCAGCGACGCGTCCACGACGGGGCTCCGCGAGCCGTCGGCGAGCGCGAGGCCGGCGCTCCTGGCCAGCTCGTTGTCCGGGACCCAGTCGCCGGTGAGCACGACGGTGTCACACGGCACCCGGCGGACCGCGCCGGTGCGGAGGTCCTCGACCTCGACGGCGTCGACCCGGTCGTGGCCCTCGATGGACACCACCCGGGTGTGCACCGCGACCGGGACCCGCAGGAGGCTCCGGCCCACGGCGCTGAACAGCCTGTAGGACTCGGGCTGGTCGTGCGTCGTGGTCATCAGGATGGTCTCGCAACCGGCATCGCGCAGGGTGAGCACGGCCGACCACGAGACCAGCTCCGCGCCCACGATCACGGCTCGGCGTCCGGGGCTGCGGTGGTGCACGTGGACGAGGTTCTGCAGGTGCCCGGTCGTGAAGACCCCCTCGGGCCGGTCCCCGGGGATCCGCCTGGCAGGGCGGGGGCGCTCCCGAGCACCGGTGGCGAGGACGAGGGCGTCCGGCCGGAGCCGCTGAACACCCTCCGGCGTGGTCACCGTGAGCGTCCGGTCTCCGGCCACGTCGGTGACCATGGCCTCGGTGACCAGGGTGGCACCGGCCCGCACCGCGGTCGCGGCCAGCCGGGCCGCATAGTCAGGCCCGGTCAGCGACCGCCTCAGGTCGCGGATCCCGTAGCCCGGGTGGTCGCTGTGCCGCGGGATGCCTCCGGGTGCGGTCTCGCGCTCGAGAACCAGCACCTCCCCAACCCCCTGTCCGGCCAGCTCCGCGGCGGCCGTCAGCCCGGCGGGTCCCCCACCCACGATCACCACGGTCGGCTGCGGACGACCCTCGGCGGCTACGTGTCGCCCCGTCACGTGCCCGTCCCCTCGCGGAGCAGCCGCTCGACCTCGGCGCCGCAGTAGAAGCCCTGGCAGCGCCCCATCAGCGCCCGCGTCCGGCGCTGCAGCCCGCCGAGGTCCGAGGGCGGCACCGGCGAGGCGAACGCGTCGCGCACCTCTCCCCTGGTCACCCGCTCGCAGAAGCACACCACCCGGCCGTACTCCGGGTCGCGGCCGATCAGGTCGTCGCGCTGGTGTGGCCGCGGGAATGCCTCGCCGAGGTTGGGCACCCGGGTCGGCGGTGGCAGATCCGTCCTCGGTCGGGCCGGCAGCCCGAAGCCGAGCAGCCGCATCACGACGTGCTCGGCGATCGCCAGACTGGCGGTCAGACCGGTCGAACGGATCCCGCCGACGCAGACGTAGCCCTGGTCGGGGTCGACGTCGATCAGGTAGTCGCCGTGCTCGGTGGCCGCGCGCAGGCCGGCGTACGACGCAGTGATCTCCTCCTCGAGCAGCCTGGGCATGATCCGCCCCGCCTTCTCCATCAGGCTGTCGAGGCCGGCAGAGGAGGTGGAGGTGTCGGTGCGGTCGCGCAGGTCCTCGGCCGTCGGCCCCAGCATCACGTTGCCGAAGATCGTCGGGCTGACCAGCACCCCCTTGCCGCGCGAGGACGGCACCGGGAGCACGATCACCGGCGCCAGCGGGACGGGCCTGCTTGTCGAAGACGATCAGCTCGCCGCGTCGGGGGACGACGGTGAACCGGTCGCGGCCGAACATCCGGTCGACCTCGTCGGCGGCCAGCCCGGCGGCGTTGACCACCCAGCGCGCCCGCACCGCGCCCGGTTCGTCGCTGCCCCCGGTCGTCAGCATGGTGACCTCACCCCGTCGGGCCACGGAGGTGACCGGGCAACCCAGCCGGAGATGCACCCCCCTGGCCACGGCGTCGTTGACGTAGGCCAGCGTGGTCGACCACGGGTCGATGATCGACTCACCCGGCACGGTGAGGCCACCGAGCGCACCCGGGCCCAGGTCCGGAACCAGCGCGTAGACCGCTCGTGCGCCGAGGATCTCGCTGTCGTGGTAGCCGTTCTTGACGGCCTTGGCCGCGAGGGCGGGCAGCGCCGCGAGCTCCTCCTCGTCCCACGCCACCAGGACGGCCCCGGTGCGCTCGACCGCGATGCCGGTGGTCTCGGCGTACTCCCCCAGCAAGGCATAGCCGCGGGCCACCAGAGCGGACTCGAGGGTTCCGGGTGTGGCGTCGAAGCCGGTGTGCAGGATGGCGGTGTTGGCCTTGCTGGTGCCGTCCCCGACGTCGGGTCGTGCCTCGAGCAGCACCACGCTGATGTCGTGGCCGGCCAGCTCGCGGGCGAGCGCGCAGCCCACGACCCCCGCGCCCACCACGGCGACGTCGTAGACCTGGCCCATCAGGCCCCATCCCGGGAGAGTACGGCGCGCACGCTGGCCTCCCACACGGCCAGCTGCGTCGCTGCCCTCTCGCTCGACCACTGCGGCTCGTAGACCGCGGCCGGCGTCCAGTGGTCCACCGCGTCCTCCAGGCTGAGACCCGGGTCGACGGAGAGCCGGGCCAGTGCGGCGCCGCCCAGCGCGGTGGCGTGCGGCGAGGGATAGACGTGCACGGGGACCTGGAGCAGGTCCGCCTGCGCTTGCATCAGGGCTCGCGACCGGGTGAGTCCCCCGTCGACCTGGAGGTGCTCCAGCGGCTCGCCCGTCTCGGCCTCGACCTGGCGCAGGAGCGCGACCACCTGACAGGCCAGCCCCTCCACGACGGCCCGCACCAGGTGGCGTCGCTCGGTGGCCAGCCCCATGCCGACGAGAGCACCCGACGGCTCGGAGGTCCACCACGGCGAGGCGAGCCCGGCGAGGCCCGGCACGAAGGTGGCACCGCCGTTGTCGTCGCCGCACTCGGCGTCGAGATGCTCGGCGCCGGTGAGCAACCCGGCCGAGACCATCCACCGGACCGCCGACCCGGCCGTGTACACCTGGCCGTCCAGGCAGTAGGCCTCGGTGTCCGCCAGCGCCCACGCGGCCGACGTGGTCAGCCCGTGCGCGGACCGCACCGCCCGACCCCCGGTGTTGGCGAGCAGGAAGGCGCCGGTGCCGAAGGTGCACTTCGCCGTCCCCGGGTCGAAGCACCGGTGCGCCACCAGGGCGGCCTGCTGGTCGACGACGAGACCGCCCAGCGGCACCGCGCCACCACCGAACGCCTCGGTGACCCCGACCACCTCGTCGTTGCGGACCACCTGCGGCAGGGGCTCCCCGCTGAGCCCGAACAGGTCGACGAGCTCGCGGTCCCACGCAAGGGTGTCGATGTCGAGCAGCAGCGACCTGCTCGCCGTGGTCGCGTCGGTCACGAACTCCCCGCCGAGCCGGTGCACCAGCCAGGCGTCCGTCGTGGTCACCACTCCCTCGGTGGTGACGTGCCGGCGCAACCACGCCATCTTCGGAGCCGAGAAGTAGGGGTCGAGCACGAGGCCGGTGCGCGCGGACAACAGCTCGGCCTGGGGACGCAGCTCGGCACAGATCTCCGCCGAGCGACGGTCCTGCCACACCAGCGCCGGCGACAGGGGCGCACCCGAGCCGGGGTCCCAGGCCAGCACCGTCTCCCCCTGGTTCGCCAGCGAGACCGCCGACAACGACGGGTCGCCCGCCTGGCTCAGCGCTTCGCGGCCGGCTGCGAGGACCGTGTCGAGCAGGTCCGCAGGATCGACCTCGACGCCGCCACCTGTGAGGTACGTCGGACGCACGGGGAGCTCGACGACAGCGAGGACCCGCTCACCGTCGTGGACCAGCGCCTTCGTGCCGGAGGTGCCCTGGTCGATGGCAAGGACGGTCATGCGCGCCCCGCCTCGGGGGCCGGCTCGCCGACCATCAGCCGGGCGCCGCCTCGCTCGAGTGCGGTCGCGATCTCCTCGCCGGGGTGACGGTCGGTGATCAGCCCGGTGCACTCGCCGAGCCCGAACACCCGGTGCGCGGCCACCCGGCCGTGCTTGCTGGCATCGGCCAGCACGTAGGTGCACGCCGCCCTGGCCAGCACCACCCGACGGGTCGCGACCTCGTCGAGATAGAAGTCGGTCAGGCCAGCCTCGGCGTCGACTCCCCCCGAGGCGAGGAACGCCATGTCCGGCCGAAGGTCGCTGAAGAAGTCCGTGGTCAGCGCGTTCGACAGCGCGAGGTCACCGCTCCGGACGCGGCCGCCGCTGACCACCACCTCCACTCCCGGGCGCCCCGCGAGCTCTGCTGCGACCAGGAGGGAGCAGGTGGCGACGGTCCCGTGGAAGTCCGCGGGCAGCGCCCGGACGACCTCGAGGGTGGTGGTGCCGATGTCGACCATCAGCGTCATCCCGGGTTGGACGAGGTCGGCTGCGAGCCGCCCGATCGCACGCTTCCCCTCGACGGCCAGCCCGGACCGGTCGACGAAGGACGGCTCCGCCCAGGTGACGCGCTGTCGCGAGGTGGCACCGCCGTGCACCCGCACCAGGTGGCCACAGTCCTCGAGCACCCGCAGGTCGCGGCGCACGGTCTCACGCGAGACGGCGAGCTGACGGGTCAGCTCCTCGGTGCCGACGACCACCCCACCGGACAGCGCCGCCAGGATGCGGCGGTGGCGTTCGGCTGGCAGCATGTCGACGTTTCCCGATCTTGCCCGCGGATGTGGCTTCGTGACTGTGATTGACCGCAATCGTGGAGTCGGCCGGGCTGGAAGTCAAGGTCCTACGACCTGTACCGCCCGTCCCACGGCTGCGAGGTTCTTGCAAGGTCGTCCCCGCACGCTGGTTCTCGTACGGCGCCGCTCGGCACCCACCCCGCGGCGAGCGGATCTCATCGGGGCTCTACCACGAGAGGCACATGGTCATGACGACGAAAGCACACTGGCGCCCAGCCTGCGGCGCACCCGAACGGCGCACCCGCACCCACCGTCGGGTGACCGCGGTTCTCGCTGCGGCGATGCTGGCGATCACCGCGACGCTGACCCTGTCCACCAGCGCCGGCGCCGTGCTCAGCCGCTTCGGCCCCGTAGCCGGGCCCGGCGATCCCGCCGAGAACTTCCCCACCTGGTACGCCGACGCCAACGGCATCGCGCTGCAGATGTGCCTGGACGGGCTGCCCAACTGTCTCGTCGACGCGACCGAGTTCGTGCCCGTGCACCAGGACGGAGGCGACGCGGAGGCGTTCTACTTCCACGCCGACGCCGACGTCGGTCCGATCACGATCAGCAACGCCCTGGAGAGCGCCTACGCCGCGGACGGACCCGATCAGGAGATGGTCTTCGTCCGTACCCAGATCGCCGCCCAGACCAAGGGCCTGATCCCCGGTGAGAAGTACACCGTGACCGACCCCTACGGGACCCTCTCCTCGTGCACCGCGACCGACAGCGGTGACACCAGTCTGCCCCTCAACCGGCGCGGCTGGATCAGGAACAACGCCTGCCGCACGGAGACCGTGCCAGCCGCCCTCGACTTCGCCGGTGCGCTCCGCGGCCGGGTCGGGCCGTTCCTCGTCTGGGACAGCCTCATCGACCCTGCCCTCGGCGCCCCGCCCCCCGCGGGGTACATCGGCGACAACGTCACTCCGCACCGCGTCCTCGGCAGCCCCACCGGCTTCAACAAGACCCGCGTGGTCGGCAAGAACATCAACGCAGGTCTCACCCAGAGCTGCGCCCCCGACTGGACCGGCCCCGCGGCGGACTGCGCCGAGACGGACCTGTTCGTGATCCAGGGCAAGCTCCAGCCCGGCCCCGCCGGGTCCCTGAGCGCCCCGGCGGTCGACTTCGGCAACATCGCCGCAGCCGCCACGCGCTCGATCAGCTACCGCTCGACCGGGTCCGCCGACGTCACGGTCTCCTCCGTGACCCCCAGCGGCTCGACCGACTTCGCGGTGACGGACAACTGCGCGGGCAGGACCCTCGCACCGGGAACGTCATGCCAGATCGACGTCACCTACACCCCCGTGGCCGGCACCAGGTCGACCGGGAGCATCACGGTCAGTGACGACACGGCCGCGTCCCCGCGCACGATCTCGTTGAAGGGCGAGTCGGTTCCGGCGGCCACGGCGGCGCCGACCAGCATCGCGTTCGGCAACCAGAAGGTGAACACCAACTCCGTTCCGGAGACGGTCACGGTGGGCAACAGCGGGGTCGCCCCCATGACGGTGACCGGCGCCGACCTCAGCGGCACCGGTGCGTCGCACTTCAGCATCAGCGGCAACACCTGCACCGCTGCTCCGGTGGCCGCAGACGGCGGCTGTGAGGTCCAGGTGACCTTCCGCCCGACCAGCAGTGGAGCCAAGAGCGCCACGCTCAACGTCCGGACCAACGGCGGCGACCGCGCCGTCTCCCTGACCGGCACCGGCACCACCCCGGTCGTGGGGCTCAGCACCGCGTCGATCGACTTCGGTGACCAAGCCACGGGCACCACGAGCGCACCGCGGTCGGTCACGCTCACCAACAGCGGCAACGCTCCACTCACCATCGACGGTGTCGGCATCAACGGCACTGCCGCCAACCAGTTCGCCGTCGGGACGAACACCTGCACCGTGGGCGCCAACATCGCGGCCGGCAGCTCGTGCGTGACGCAGACGGTGTTCCGTCCGACCTCGACCGGCGCCAAGTCCGCCACGCTGTTCATCTCGGCGGACGGAAGCGCCCAGAACATCGCGCTGACCGGCACCGGCACGGGACCGGCCATCACCACGCCCGGGGCACCCACGGTGGGAGCCCCGACAGCGGGCAACGCGTCGGCCACGGTCCGCTGGACCGCCCCGGCCAACGACGGTGGTTCGCCCATCACCGGCTACAAGGTGCGCACGTTCAGCGGCACCTCCCTGGTGAAGACGACCACTGTCGGCAACGTGACGAGCGCGGTGATCACCGCGCTGACCAACGGGACGACGTACACGTTCGACGTTGCGGCCACCAACGGCGCCGGTGACGGCCCGTTCTCGGCACGGTCGTCGGCCGTCACCCCGCGGAGCGACTTCACCGCCCCGACGGTCACCGGCCGTAGCCCCGCTCCCGGAAGCACCGCCGTGTCCCAGTCGTCGAACGTGACGGCGACGTTCAGCGAGCCCGTCACGGTTCCCTCGACGGCGTTCACGCTGAAGAACTCCGCCGGAGCCTCGGTGCCGGGGACGACGGTTTCCTACAACGCCACCACCCGGACCGCCACACTGAACCCAGGTGGGGCGACCACGACGGTGCTGGCGGCCGACACCGTCTACACGGCAGCTCTCACCGGCGCCATCACGGACGCGGCCGGCAACTCGCTGGCGCCGGTGACCTGGACCTTCACCACCGGGCCGCGGCCCACGGTGACCTCCCGGACGCCGGCCTCGGGGGCGGTGGGAGTCAGACGGGCCGCTGACGTGCGGGTGACGTTCTCGGAGAACGTGACCGGATGGAGCGCCACCAACGTCACGATGGACCGGTTGTCCTCGACCGGTGCGGTGGTGGGGACGGTGACCGGGACGTTCTCCTACAGCTCCACCACCAGGACCGGCACGTTCAACCCGTTCGGCACCGCAGCCACCCTCCTGGTCTCGTCCACCCGCTACCGGGTGAACCTCAAGGCAGGGCTCAAGGACGCCGCCGGCAACCCGATCACAGCCACCAGCTGGATCTTCACGACCGGGACGACCTGAGGAGGAGCACGGTTCGACGTGACCGTGAGGCACGAGACCGGGGCCCCGACCAAGCATGGTCGGGGCCCCGGCCCATCTCTGACGAGTTCGCTCTCCAGCTCTCGGACTACTGGGTGTCAGTGATCTTCAAGCTGATGTCGGCCGCAGCGCCGGCATACAGCGAGGTGAGGATGTACGCCGTCCCGGAGGGGATCGTCCCCGCCTCGAGGGCGGCCTCGGTGGCGTACTTCGAGATCAGCGCGCAGTCGGCGTCGTACATGTAGACGTCCGCGTCGATGTTGGTCGGCCCGGAGGTCATGCTGAACGCGTGCTGGCCGTCGTCCTGCTCACCCTTGAGCACGGTCACGTGACCGTCCACGTCCTGGGTGGCCGGCGGGACCGAGCAGGTGTTCTCCAGCTCGGTGCCGGTGACGCCCGGCGACTCGACGTTGCCGGGGTTGCCGACCGCGATCACGAACGAGTCCGTGACCGGAGCGTCCGGGGGCGGCGGCGGGCCGGGGTTCACGTCCTTGGCCGAACCGAACACCTGGATGTCACCGACCTGGATCTTCTCGACCGTGTCGCCCTGCGGCTCGTCGGCCCAGAACCGGATGAAGCCGGCAGTGACCGGGCTGGCCAGGTTGAACGACTTGTAGTGCAGGTCCGGAGCCATCGGCCGGGGCGCCTGGTAGCCGAACGCGTTCTCGCCCATCGGCTGCGTCTGCCAGTTCACGCCGTCACGGCTGGTCTGGAGCGTGAACGACTTCAGCCCCTGGAAGCGCCGCGAGGTGTAGCCGCTGACCTGCACCGAGGAGATCTTCGACTCCTTGGCCAGCTTGATCACGGCGTTGGAGTTCCTCGTGGTCCGCCAGGTGCTCGCCTCGGTGTCGTCCATCGCCTTGCCCGCGTCACCGGTGAGGGCTTCGGCACCGTTGGCCTTGGAGGCCAGGTTGGGTGCCAGCGAGAAGTCCTTCTTCAGCGTGCTCCCCGCCTTCACGGTGAGGCCCTCGAAGGTCCGGGCGCCGAAGCCGCGTGCCTGGATGGTGATCGGGTAGGAGCCCGCGGTCGCGGGGATCCGGTAGGCACCGGTGGCGCCGGTGCGGGCCACGGGGACTGCTCGGGCCTCGAACCTGCCGATCATGATCCGAGCGCCCTCGACCGGCTTGCCGGTCGAGGCGTTGCGCACGGTGCCGGTGATCACGCCGTTGAGCGCCGGGTTGCGGTGCTCGAAGCCGGGGACGCCGTCGACGTCGTTGCCGCCGGTCGGGTCGTCCTCGGTCTGGGTGTTGGAGGCGGAGACCCCCATGCCCCGCTGGGCGAACGCCGTGTAGACGGTGTCGGCCAGCGCGCCGAAGTCGCCGCGCCGGTGGTAGCGGTTGTCCAGCGCCAGCATGATCGCGGTGCGCTCGTCGAGCATCGACGGGTCGTTGGGGCTCAGCGGCATCGCGTCGGTGACCAGGTGCTCGCTGATCGAGGCACCCTCCTGCTCGCCGTACTTCGCGACCAGGGCCCGGCGCATCTGCCACAGGGTGGCCGTCCAGATCTCGCCGTCGGAGTGCACCTCGGGACCGGCGAGGTCGTAGCCGATGTCACCGAAGGTCGTCGGGTTCTCCGAGTAGGCCCAGTTGCGGATGCCCCGCTCCTTGTTGCCGGTCACGTAGGCACCGACGACCGAGTCGTCCTGGAGCCCCTCCCGGTGCAGGTAGTTCAGGGCGTACCAGTCGCCCCAGCCCTCGCCCATGGAGCCGGACTGGTGGCTGCCGAGCGAGCCGTCCTCGGAGCCGACGTAGCGGTTGGACAGGCCGTGGGCGTACTCGTGCTCGATCACACCGGCGTCGAAGTCACCGTCGGCGCAGGGGCCCTCGAAGGCGTCGTTGATCGGCTCCCACAGGAACATGCCGCTCCACGGGGCGATGCCGTCGGGAAGCGTGAGCATGTAGGCGTTGTCGCGACCGGTGTAGGTGGGTGAGCCACCCGAGACCGCACCGGCCTGGACGAGACCCTGGATGGCGTCGCCCGGGTTGCCACCCTTGCCGAAGTTGTCGACCTGGAAGTTGCCGGCGGACTCGGTGAACCCGAGTCGGTAGAACTCGTCGTGGATCCGGTTGTGCTGGAAGAACAGGTTCGTCGAGGACGGCTCCTGGTCCTTCTGGTAGGACGTCGGGTCGCACTTCGAGGTGCCCCAGTTGTCGGCGAACCGGTAGTCGAACTGCCCGTCCGGCTCGACCGGCCGCGGGCCCTGGTCGACCGGGCCGATGAAGTTCGACCAGTTCGCGTGGCTGTTGGCGTTGTTGCCGAACGTGGTGATGCCGACACCGGTCAGCCCGGTGAGGTCGACGTAGCCGTTCGGCGACTCCGGGGTCTTGTCGAAGGACACGTGCTTGGGCTCACCGCCCTTGGGGGCGCCCGGGTAGTTCGGGTAGACGGTGCCACCGGAGCTCTCGTTCGCCACCAGGCTGGTGCGGTAGAGCTCCTTGCCGGTGACGGCGTCGACGACGACCTGCCACCCGGCATCCAGCTTCTCGATGAACAGCACCGAGTAGGCCGCCCGGGCACCGGTGGCTGTCGGGAAGGCCACCTTCTTGACGTACGACGACGCGGCGAACGGACCCTTGGCGAACACGTCGTAGCCGGCCTGGGTCCCCGACTTCTGCGGGCTGAACGAGACTCCGGGCGCCAGCAGCCCAGCGGTCCTGGTGAGGGCTGCCGCCGGGGTGAGCACGAACGTGGTCAGCATCGCGGTGCTGCGCGCCGTCTCGCCGGTGTAGCTGAGCACCGAGCCGTCCTGCTGCACGGCGACGCTGAGCGTGCCGCCTCGACCGGCCTGGAGACCACCGAAGGTCTGGGTGAACCGGAGCACATGGGTGCCGGTTCCGGGCAGCACGTGGTCGCGGCTGACCTTCAGGGCAGCGATGTCGGCCGCGGTGAGTCCGAGCATGTCGCGGTTCCGGGCGAGCCAGGAGCGGGCGACGTCGGCCGCGGCACCCGAGGCGGGGCCGGCGAGGGTCTCGCCCTGGGCCGGGACGAGCGTGCGTGGAGTGCCGAAACGCGTGTCCCAGGTGACCCGGCTGCCGGGGCTCTGCCTGATCAGGGAGCTGACCGCGTCGAGCTGCTGCCTGGTGGGCTGGACAAGGGCGCCGACCCGACTGTCGGTGGCACTGGCGGAGGCGGACGACTCGGACGTCGCCGCGACGTCAGGGACCACGGCAGCGGCAGTGCCCGCGAAGGCAAGGCCGGCCACGGTGCCGCAGGTGGCGACGGCGGCGACGAGAGTGCGCCGGTTGCGGGAAAACCGCATGAGGTGACTCCATTCAGGGAGATCGGGAACCGCACGCAGCAGCAACCCGAGATGGTTTCAGGGCACAACGACCGGGTCCGGCGAAGGTGACGCCGCTCACAGGACTTTCTCGGACGCCGTGACCCCGGAATGTCCTCAGCGGTGCCGCAACACCTCGGTGGCTGCGCGCTTCCCGGCACGCACGGCGCCGTCCATGTAGCCGGTCCAGTACGTCGAGGTCTCGGTGCCGGCCCAGTGCACGCGGCCGTGGGGGCGGCGCAACGCGGGACCATGGGCGGTGAGCGTGCCCGGAGCCATGATCGCGACCGGCCCTCCTCCGGTCCAACGCTCCTTGTTCCAGTCCTGCTCGACGTAGTCGAGCGGGTGCAGGGCCTTCGGGCCGAACATCTCGGCGAGACCCTCGAGCACCGCCCGCCGGCGCGCGGCCAGGGTCTGCAGCCCGTACTGCTTCCAGACGGACGCGCCGACGAAGGCCAGCAGGACGCCCGGGCTGCCGTCGGGAGGCGAGTTGTCGAAGGCGGTGCGCACGGCACCGTGATCGCTGATCCCGAACCCGTTGAGCCCGTCCTCGCGCCAGAACGGCTTGGCGTAGACGGCGTCGCACTTCATCAGCGCACCCATGTCCATCCCCTCGAGCAGCGCCCGGTGGCGCGGTGGGAGGGCCGGCGCCCAGTGGATCCTGCGCGCCAGCTCCGGCGGCACGGCCATGATCACCCTGCGGCAGTGGACCTGTCCCCGGCGGGTGTGCACCACGGCCCGCCCCCCGGACTGGTCGATGCGGGTCACGGCGGCGTTCAGCGCGACCCGGTGGCCGAGCTGGCGAGCCAGCCGCAACGGGATCAGCTGGGAGCCACCGACGAACCTGCGCTCCTGCGCTCCGTCGGCTGTGTCGGAGTTGCGCGCGAAGGTGCCCTTGGTGCTCTCGTTGCCGGAGCAGGCGACGTAGTGGATCACGAACAGCAGGGACAGCTCGTCGGGGTCGGCGCCGAAGCCGGGGTGGGTCCACGCCTTGATCAGCGTCTCGATGCCCTCGGGATTGGCCGCGCTCCTTCGGATGTGCTCCCCGAGCGTGATGGAGTCCCACTCGCGTGCCCGCGGGTGCTTCCACGGCGCCGCCACGTCGATCTCCGAGGCCCACTGGTCCAGCTCGTACTGCAGCTTTCCCGCGTCGGGCAGGATCAGCGGGTCCGGGGGGACGGTGCCGTGGTAGGTCTGTCGGCCCAGCAGCCCCGAGGAGTTGTAGACGCTCTGCCCCTCGTTGTACTCCAGGAACGTCGGCACCCTCAGCTCACGGGCCAGTGCCGCGATGTGGTCCTGGGTCGGTCCGATGAAGGCACCACCCGCCTCGATCACGTCGCCGCTCCGGAGCCGGTGGTTGAGCACCCGGCCACCCACCCGGTCCCGCGCCTCGACCACGAGCACCGACCGCCCGGAGCGGGCGACCTTCCGGGCCGCCACGAGGCCGGAGATCCCGGCACCCACGACGACGACGTCGACTCGGCGCGGCAGCGATCCCTGGAGCGTGGCAGCCTCGGCTGCTCCGTCGAGCAGCCCGGTGGTCAGGGCGCCGACGCCTGCGGCGGCACCGCCCAGCAAGGTCCTCCTGGTGATGTCGGTCATCGAACTGGGTCCTCCTCGGGCCGTTCCCGGTCACGGCCTGTCGTTGCACCACCAACGAACGAACACCGGATCGGCCACGGTGCGGACCCGGATCAGGGCATCGCGAAGAGGTCGCCCTGGTCCTGCACCCGCTCGAGGACCTCTTCGAAGCGCAGGTGCTCCAGGGCCAGCGGGTCGTCCGCACCGGCCTCCACCTCGGCCCAGGTGCGCGGCGCCGCGACCATCGGCAGCTCGCGCCCGCGCAGGGAGTACGGCGAGATCGTCGTCTTCGCCCCGGTGTTCTGCGACCAGTCGAGGAAGACCTTGCCGCCGCGACGCGCCTTCGTCATCTGGGAGACCACCAGCTTGGGGCTCGCGGACTCCAGCTCCTCGGCGATCTCCTTGGCGTAGTCGCGGACCTCGGCGTGCGTGCGGCGGCCGTCCAGACGGGCGTACAGGTGCAGACCCTTGGACCCGCTCGTCACGGGGAGCGCCTCGAGGCCGTCGGACGCGAGCCGCTCACGCACCAGCAGGGCCACCTGCGCACACTCCCCCAGGCCCGCGGGGTCGCCGGGGTCGAGGTCGACCACGAGGCGGTTCGGGTTCCGGGGCCTGCCGTTCTTCGTGACCGTCCACTGGTGCACGTGCAGCTCCAGCGAGGCGAGGTTGACCAGCCAGGTCAACGTCGCCAGCGAGTCGATGATCGGGAAGGTCAGCTCGGTGTCGACCGGTTCGTCCCCGGTGTCCCGGCGGGCGCGGGACCCCGAGGTCGGCACCGTGACGGTGCGCACCCAGGAAGGGGTTCCGGCCGGGGCGTTCTTCTCGAAGAACGACTTGTCCCCGGTCCCGTGCGGCCACCGGATCCGGGTGACCGCCCGGTCGGCGAGGTGCGGGAGCATCACCGGCGCGACCTGCGCGTAGTAGTTGAGCACCTCGGCCTTGGTGGTGCCGGTGCGCGGGTACATCACCTTCTCCAGGTTCACCAGGGTGAGGGTGCGCCCCTCGACCTCGACCTGAGTCTCCGTGCGCTTCTGAGCCATCTCAGCCCACCCCCCTGCCCGTGTCGAGGTCCTCCGGGTCCAGGTCGGTGCGCACACCCCTGTAGGCCGGCTGCCGCAGACGCCCGTCGGTGGTCAGCGTGAGGTACTGCACGTCCACGACCACCTCGGGCCTGACCCAGACCGTGCCCTCGCGGTCGAGGCGTGGCAGCGGCTCGGTGAACGGCGAGCTGTCCACGACCAGTGGCCGGAGCAGGTCCTGGACCCGGCGACCGGCCCGCCCCGCCAGCCCGCTCCCCACCCGCCCCCGGAACTGCAGCCCGGTCGGGGTCGGCTGCCCGACCAGGATCGCCCCGAGCCGGTGGTCGGACCCGGTCTCGTACCTGAACCCACCGACCACGTAGGAGCCGGTGGGCCGGATCGGGAACTTCAGCCAGTCGCGGCTGCGCTGTCCGGGCCGGTAGCGCGAGGAGAGCCGCTTGCTGACGATGCCCTCGAGACCCTGCTGCGTCGCGGCGTCGAGCAGCATCGTCCCGTCGTCGTAGGTCGGCGGGACCTGCCAGGCGTCGTCGTCGAGCCCGAGCCCCTCGAGCAGGGCACGGCGCTCCGAGAAGGGCTCACCGGTGAGGTCGGCTCCGTTCAAGCGCAGCACGTCGAAGACGATCAGGGTGACGGGGTTCGTGCGGGCGAGCTGCCGCGCCCGGGTGACGTCCTTGACGTGCATCCGGTCGGCCAGGGCACCGAAGGACGGCACTCCCTCCCCCAACGCGACCACCTCACCGTCGAGCAGCACGTCGTCCGCGACACCCGCAAGGGCCGCCGCCAGTGCGTGCAGCTCCGGGAACGAGGCAGTCACGTCGTTCTCGTTGCGGGACCAGATCCGCAGTGCTGGCTGCCCGTCGCCCTGCACGGCGACGTCGACGAGCACGCGCATGCCGTCCCACTTCACCTCGTGGGTCCACCCCGCGGCCGGGACTCGGTCGCCCTTGGTGGCGAGCATCGGTCTCATCGGGCCATGGTGGCAGCCGGCTCCCCTCTCTGGTCCTCGGGCGGGTCGGTCGGCCCCGTCCCGGTGGCGAGCTGCAGCTCGCCCACCCGTTCGGCGAGGATCCGCTGCGCTTCGAGCGGGAGCCGGGAGTCGGTGACCAGCACGTCAGCCTCGGTGAGCTCGGCGAACGTGGAGACACCGACACTTCCCCACTTGGTGCTGTCGGTGACCACCACCATCCGGCGGCCTGCGGCCACCAGGGCCCGGTTGGTGTCCGCCTCCATCATGTTGGGACTGGTGAAGCCGGCCACCGGGTCCATCCCGTGCACCCCCATGAACACCAGGTCGAGGTTCAGCGACCGCAGGGACTGCGCGGCCACCGGGCCGACCAGGGCTCCCGAACGCGTCCGGACACCTCCGGTGAGCACCACGGTCTGGTCGTCGCGGGGGCCCTGGTGCAACACCCCCGCCACCTCCATCGAGTTGGTCACCAGGGTCAGCCCGGGGATTCGGCACAGCTCGGCGGCCAGGGTCCAGGTCGTGGAGCCGGCGCTGAGACCCACGGCCATGCCGGGCTCGACGAACTCGCAGGCGATCCGGGCGATGGCGCGCTTCTCGCTCTGCGCGAGAAGGGACTTCACCGTGAAGCCGGCCTCGTGCGTGCTGGAGGTGGCTGTCGCACCGCCGTGGACCTTCTCGATCAGCCCGTGGGTCGCGAGGAACTCGAGGTCTCGCCGGATCGTCATGTCGGAGACGCCGAGCGTCTGGGTCAGGTCGCTCACCCGTGCGGCTCCGGTGCGGCGTACCTCCGCGAGGATCAGGTCACGTCTCTGTGCGGCGAGCACGGCTAGCTCACCCGTTCCCGGACGCAGGCGACGCCACCCGCTCCGACGGTCAGCCCGTCGTCGTGCTGGAGGCCGGTCAGCAGGTCGTCACCGCGCACCGGCACGTGCACCGCGTCGTCGGTGTGGTTGATCACGAAGGCGTAGCTGGCCTCGTCACCGACCCGACGCAGCAGCTCGACGCCCGCCGGCAGACCACTGCCGACCACCCCGGCTGCCGCGGTCACCGTCGCCATGATCGACGCCGTGGTCGGCTCGTCCGTGCGGGTGGCGAGGTACCACGCGACCCCGGCCCCGAACCGGTTCCGGGTCAGGGCAGGGGCGCCTGCCTGCGGCCCGTCGACGTAGCTGAGCACTGCCTCCGCGCCGCGCAGCTGCAGGTCCTCGGCCCAGGTGTCGGCGACACCGCCGTCCGAGAGCCGCACCTGCGCCCCTTCGTGCAACGGGCAGAACTCCTCGACACGCACGCCGAGCAGGTTGCGGAAGGCCCCGGGATAGCCGCCGGTGCGCACGTGGTCGAGCTCGTCGACGATCCCGGAGAAGTACGTGACCAGGACGTGCCCACCTTGCTCGACGTACGCCGCAAGGGCGGCCGCGGCCGCATCGGTGACCAGGTGCAGCATCGGCACGACGACGAGCCGGTAGCCGCTCAGGTCGTGATCGGGATGACGGACGTCCACGGTCACGCCGGCATCCCACAGCGCGCCGTACAGAGCGTTCGCGCGGTCCAGGTAGCGCATCTGCGCCAGCGGGAGCGCACCCCGCTCGACGGCCCAGCGCGACTCGTAGTCGAGCAGGAACGCGACGTCGGCCTGCGTGGTCGCACCAGCGACCTCGCCCAGTCTGTGCAGGGTCTCTCCCAGCTCGACGACCTCGCGCCACACCCTGCTGTCCGTGCCGGCGTGCGGCAGCATGGCCGAGTGGTACTTCTCCGCGCCGGCGACCGAGGCGCGCCACTGGAAGAAGCCCGCGCTGTCGGCCCCACGGGCGACGTGCTGCAGGGTGTTGCGCCTCATCTCGCCGGGCAGCTTGGCGTAGTTGCGGGGCTGCCAGTTCACGGCGCTCGTCGAGTGCTCCATCAGCACCCAGGGCCTCCCGCCTGCCAGCCCCCGCGTCCAGTCCGCACAGAGCGCGAGCTCGACATGTGGCCGCTCGAGACGGCCGTCGAGGTAGTGGTCGTTGCTGATCACGTCCTGCTCGGTCGCCCACCGCCAGTAGTCCATGCCGTCGATGTGGTCGGTCACCATGAAGTTCGTGGTGACGGGAACGCCCGGGCTGAGCCTGCGCAGGACGTCCCGTTCGGCCCGGTGGTGGTCCAGGAGCTCCTCGGAGCTGAACCGGCGGAAGTCGAGCTGCTGGGTCGGGTTGGGGATCGCCGTGCTCAGCGCCGGAGGACGGACCTCCTCCCAGCTGCCGTAGCGCTGCGACCAGAACGCGGTGCCCCAGGAGTTGTTCAGCGCGTCGAGGTCGCCGTAGCGCTCCCTGAGCCAGCGCCGGAAGGCGGCGGCGCTGACGTCGCAGTAGCACAGCGCGTTGTGACAGCCGAGCTCGTTCGAGACGTGCCACATCGCCAGCGCCGGGTGGCTCGCGTAGCGCTGGGCGATGTCCTCGACGAGGGCGAGCGCGTGGGTCCGGAACACCGGCGAGCTCGGGCACCAGGTCTGCCTGCTGCCGTAGGTCAGCCGGTGACCGGCGGCATCGACCGGCAGCACGTCGGGATGCCTCGCCGCCAGCCACGCGGGGGGTGAAGCGGTCGCGGTGGCGAGGTCGACGGCGATCCCGTGCTCGTGCATCAGGTCGAGCACCCGGTCCAGCCAGTCCCAGTCGCGGGTGCCGGGCTCGGGCTCGATCCGCGCCCACGAGAAGACCCCGACGGTCACGAAGGTGACGCCGGCCTCCTGCATCAGCCGGGCGTCCTCGGCCCAGACCTCGGCCGGCCACTGTTCCGGGTTGTAGTCACACCCGTAGCCGAGGCCGGTCGCGGTGCGACCGACCGTCTCGAGTCGCAGCAGCGCAGGCGAGGGCATGGCGTCATGTTCCGGCAGCCCCCCACGGATGTCAACAGAATCCACCATCTCGAAATCGCAGCGTTGGTCCGCTTGCGGGCGGTTCACGTAGGGCGACTTGGCGGAAATTGCCCGCGAACGCGGCATTTTGCGCTGGAACACTGGTGTGAACCACGCCACGATGCACCCTTGACAGGTTCCAACATCACCAGCAGAGTGTGGTCACTTCTGTTCGACTCCGTGGATTCCTGAGGAGCGAACCTTGCGAGAGGAATGTCCGATGAGCCCGTCCCGATCCCGTTCCGCGTTCCCCCCCGGACTGGTGCCGCCGTCCTTCGCGGCGACGTCTGCGCTCTCGCGCCGTTCGTTCCTGCGAGGCGTCGGCGTCGGCGCCGGTGCGCTGGCGATGCCCGGGCTGCTGGCTGCCTGCGGCAGCGACTCCGGCGGGGCAGCCGCCTCCAACACGGTCACGGTCGGCGTCAACGAGGCGGTCGGCTCGGGGCGTGCCTACGAGCAGGCCAAGGGCCGGTTCGACGCGTTCGTGAAGCAGGCGGGCGGGACCAAGATCAAGCCCAGCTACGTCGACCACAACACCTTCCAGGAGGGCATCAACAACTACCTCCAGGGCAACCCCGACGACGTCTTTACCTGGTTCGCCGGCTACCGGGTGCGCACCTTCGCCGACAACGGGCTGGTCGGCGACGTCAGCGACGTCTGGCCGATCGACGGCGTCTCCGACGGCATCAAGCAGGCCTCGTCGGGGTCCGACGGCAAGCAGTACTTCGTGCCCACGAACAACTACCCGTGGGCGATGTTCTACTTCAAGAGCCTGTGGAAGGAGAAGGGCTACGAGGTGCCCACCACGCTGGACGAGCTGGTGACCCTGAGCAAGAAGATGCAGTCCGACGGTCTCCAGCCGATCGCGTTCGCGGACAAGGACGGTTGGCCCGCGATGGGCACGTTCGACATCTTGAACATGCGGATCAACGGCTACGACTACCACATCAACCTGATGGCCGGTGAGGAGTCGTGGGAGTCGCCCGAGGTGAAGTCGGTCTTCGACACCTGGCGCGGTCTGCTGCCCTACCACCAGCCCGACTCGCTGGGCCGCACCTACCAGGAGGCGGTGAGCACCCTGCAGCAGAAGAAGGCCGGGATGTACCTCCTCGGCCTGTTCCTCACCGACCCGCTGCCCCTCGAGCAGCAGCAGGACATCGACTTCTTCACCTTCCCGGAGGTCGACTCCAACATCGGCGCCGACGCCATCGACGCCCCGATCGACGGGTTCTGCATGTCGGCGAACCCGAAGAACAAGGAGGGCGCGATCGACCTGCTGAAGTTCCTCGGCTCGGCCAAGGCGAACAACGCCCTGAACGAGATGAAGATCCCGATGATCTCCACCAACACCAACGCGGAGACCAGCAACTACACCGACCTGCAGAAGCGGGCCGCTGCGTTCATCGGGGAGCAGAAGAACATCGCTCAGTTCCTGGACCGGGACAGCGACCCGGCGTTCGCGTCGACGGTGATGATCCCGGCGCTGCAGTCCTTCATCAAGTCCCCCGACGACGTCGACGGCCTCACCAAGAGCATCGAGCAGCAGCGCAAGTCGATCTTCGGGTGATCCGGCCGGGACGACGGACGAGAGGACCGGACAGCCATGACTGAAGTCCTGGTACGCCCCAAGAGGGCCAACAAGCCAAAGCTCCAGGGTGCGGACAAGCTCACCGTGATCTTGATGGTGACCATCCCCACGGCCCTGGTGGTCGCGCTCGTGTGGCTTCCTGCCCTGGCCTCGGTCGGCCTGAGCTTCTTCCGCTGGAACGGTCTGGGCGACATCAGCACGGCGCAGTGGATCGGCCTGAAGAACTACGACGACATGGTCAACATCTACCCGGCCTTCTGGCCGGCGATGCGGCACAACCTCTACTGGCTGGTCGGGCTGTTCGTCGTACCCACCGTGCTGGGCATCTTCCTGGCCGTGCTGCTCGACCGCGAGCTCAGGGGCGGCAAGCTCTACCAGACCGCCCTGTTCATGCCCGTCGTGCTCTCGCTCGCACTGATCGGCTTCATCTGGCAGCTGATCTACTCGCGTGACCAGGGCCTGCTGAACGCCATCACCGGCGGCACCATCGACTGGTACGGCGATCCGAACGTGAACATCTGGGCCGTGATCGTGGCGGCCGGCTGGCGTCACACCGGCTACATCATGCTGCTCTACCTCGCGGGGCTCAAGGGCGTCGACCCCGGGCTGCGCGAGGCCGCCAAGATGGACGGCTGCACCGAGCGCCAGACCTTCTTCAAGGTGGTCCTCCCGGTGATGCGCCCGATCAACATCCTGGTGCTGGTGATCACCGTGATCGAGTCGCTGCGGGCGTTCGACCTCGTCTGGGTGATCAACAAGGGCCGCAACGGCCTCGAGCTGATCGGCGCCCTGGTGACGCAGAACATCGTCGGTGAGGCGAGCCGGGTCGGCTTCGGATCGGCGCTGGCCACCGTGATGCTCGTGATCTCCTCGGTGTTCGTCGTGATCTACCTACGCATCGTGATGAATGAGGACGACTGATGAGCACGACAATGCAGGCACCCCCCACGGCCGGCCCCAAGAACGCTCCCCGTGACCCGCACCGCGGGCGTCGCGTATTCGTCTACGGGATCGTGATCACCTTCTCGCTGATCTGGCTGTTCCCGGTCTTCTGGGCCGTGCTCACCTCGTTCCGCGACTACGCCTACACCTCGCAGTTCGGCTACGTCTCGTTCGGTGGCTGGACCCTGGACAACTACAGCAACGCCTGGGAGCGAGGGAACTTCGGGCTGTACTTCCTGAACTCGGCCTACATCACCATCCCTGCCGTCGTGGCCAGCCTGCTGCTGGCCTCGATGGTGGCCTTCGTGCTCGCCCGGTTCACCTACAAGTTCAACCTCGCCCTGCTGGGCCTGTTCACCGCGGCCAACCTGCTGCCGCCGCAGGCCCTGCTGATCCCGGTCTACCGGCTGTTCCGCGAGATCCCGATGCCCGACTACATCAGCTCCAGCGGCAGCCTGCTGAACAGCTACCTCGGGCTGATCCTGGTGAACACGGCCTTCCAGACAGGGTTCTGCACCTTCGTCCTGAGCAACTTCATGAAGACGCTGCCCAAGGAGCTCTATGAGGCGGCGCAGGTCGACGGTGCCAGCGTGTTCCGCCAGTTCTGGCAGATCACCCTGCCGCTGTGCCGACCGCCGCTCGCCGCGCTGACGGTGCTCGAGGTCACCTGGATCTACAACGAGTTCTTCTGGGCCACGGTGCTCCTCCAGGATCCGTCCAAGTTCCCGATCACCAGCTCGCTGAACAACCTGCGGGGACAGTTCTTCACCGACAACAACCTGGTCGCCGCCGCCTCAGTGATCGTCGCCCTCCCGACGCTGCTGGTCTTCCTGGTCCTACAACGGCAGTTCGTGTCCGGACTGACGCTCGGAGCGACCAAGGGATGAGTGCCTCTGCCAGTCCGTCGGCCCACGACGCCATCCACCTCCGGGCCGACGGGGTCTCGCTGCTGCTTGCGCTGGACTCGGAGCGGCTGCCCCAGGTGGTGCACTGGGGCGCGGACCTCGGAGACCTCACCGCGGAGGAGGCGGTGGCCACGGCCAGGTCGGTCCTGGGCCCGGTGACGCACAGCGGCTTCGACGAGCTGGCACCGCTCGAGCTCCTCCCCCAGGCCGCGTTGGGCCACGCCGGCCGCGGTGTCCTGGCCGGGAGCCGAGACGGCCGCGCCTGGCCGCCGCTCTTCGGCTCGGCCGAGGTCACCCAGGACGGCCAGCACGTGCGCGTCGTGGCCCGCGACGAGGAGGCCCAGCTGACCCTGGACACCGAGATCCGGATGGAGCCACAGGGCCTGCTGATGCTGCGGCACACCCTGCGCAACGACGCGGACGCCACCTACGAGCTCGACGCCTTGCCGGTCCAGCTGCCGGTCCCGGCCCGGGCACAGGAGCTGCTCGACCTGACCGGTCGCTGGTCACGCGAGCGCGTACCCCAACGACACTCCCTGGGCTTCGGCGCCTGGGTCCGCGAGGGTCGGCGAGGCCGGACCGGGCACGACGCTCCGCTGCTGCTCACCGCCGGCACGCCCGGTTTCGGGTTCCGGCACGGCGAGGTCTGGGGACTGCACGTCGGCTGGAGCGGCGACACCAGCCTGTGGGCCGAGCGGCTTCCCGAGGGGCGCGTCAGCCTCGGTGGTGGCGAGCTGATCCACTCCGGCGAGGTCAGGATCGAGCCGGCTTCGTCGTACACCACGCCCTGGCTGTACGCCGCGCACTCGAACGAGGGGCTGGACGGGATCACCCACCGCCTGCATGACTGGTTGCGCGCCCGACCGCAGCATCCACGGAGCCCGCGGCCCGTCGTGCTGAACACCTGGGAGGCAGTCTTCTTCGACCACGACCTGCCGCACCTGCTGGACATCGCCGAGAGCGCCGCCACCCTGGGCGTGGAACGCTTCGTCCTCGACGACGGTTGGTTCACCGGCCGGACCTCGGACCGGGCCGGGCTGGGCGACTGGTCGGTCTCCGAGACCGTCTGGCCCACCGGGCTGAACCCGCTCATCGAGCGGATCAACGGCCTCGGCATGGACTTCGGCCTGTGGGTGGAGCCGGAGATGGTCAACCTCGACTCGGACCTCGCACGCGCTCACCCGGACTGGCTGCTCGCTCCCCCGGACCGCTCGCCCCCTTCCTGGCGGCACCAGCAGGTGCTCGACATCGCACGTCCCGAGGCCTGGCAACACATCCTGGAGCGGATGGACGCACTGTTGTCCGACCACGCGATCGCCTACCTCAAGTGGGACCACAACCGCGACGTCGTCGACTCCGAGCACGCCGGCCACGGCGGTGTCCGCGAGCAGACGCTGGCGTTCTACGCCTTGCTGGACGAGCTGCGCTCCCGGCACCCCGACGTCGAGATCGAGTCCTGCGCCTCCGGTGGCGCTCGCGTCGACCTGGAGGTCCTGGCCCGCACGGACCGGGTGTGGGCCAGCGACTGCACCGACGCCCGGGAACGCCAGGAGATCCAGCGGTGGACCGGGCTGCTGGTGCCACCCGAGCTCGTCGGCGCGCACGTCAGCTCACCGCGCAACCACCAGACCGGCCGCATCCTCGACCTGTCCTTCCGCGCCGGTACCGCGCTGTTCGGGCACTTCGGTGTCGAGTGGGACGTCTCGACCGCCACCGACGAGGAGCGGGTCGAGCTGGCTTCCTGGATCTCGGCGTACAAGTCCCTGCGCCCACTCCTGCACACCGGCGACGTCGTCCGCGCCGACCACACCGAGGAGGGCACCGAGCTGCACGGGGTGGTGGCGCGGGACCGTTCGGACGCCGTGTTCGCCGTCGTGCAGCTGCGGACACTGACCGGCTCGGTCCCCGCCAGTGTGGCGCTTCCCGGTCTGGACCCCTCGCGGTCCTACCGGGTGCAGGTGCAGTCACCCGGCGGCGATCCCCGGACGATGCAGATCGCACCGCCACCATGGCTCTCCGACGGCGGGACGGTGCTGCCGGGGTCCGTGCTGGGCTCCGTGGGCGTCGCAGTCCCGGTGCTGGCACCCGAGCAGCTGCTGCTGCTGCGCGTCACCGCTGTCGGCTGAGCGTCCTTTCGGGTCACATCTTGGGGAGTCCCGGCTGGACCGCGTCCGGGTCGAGCACCCGCAACAGCAACCACAGCCCGGCGTTGACCTGGTTGGTCATGCCACCGTCGCGGATCAGGTAGTCGGCAGCGATGCGCCCCGCCGGTCCCTGCGCACCCGCGATCACGTCGAGGGTGCGGGCCTGCGTCGTCAGCAGCCGCCCCTCGGCGTTGACCCTGCGAGACGAGGGATCATTGCGTTGGGAGTTCCAGGAGTGACCGGAGACCACCACGCTGTGCGCCCGGCCGCGGTCGGAAGCCTGCAACAGCCGGAGCCGGACGCGGTCTCCGGCGTGTGCCTGCACCAATGGCGTGGCGGGGTCACCGTGCACGGCGGAGCTGAACACCCAGGCCGTCTCGGGCTCGTCCGCGAGTCGTGGGGCGAACCGCTCGGTGCGGTAGTTGATCGCCCTGTTGCCCTGGTCGTAGGGATCATCGACCGGGCTGGCCGGCTCGATCGCCTCCCCACTGGCCGTGCGCAGGTTCAGCCCGTCCATCCACGAGATGGCGTGCTCGCGGTAGACCTGGGCCTTGCCGTCGGCGTCGGTCCAGCGAATCACTGCGGCGGGACCGGTGACGACTGGTCTCCCTGTGCCCGGGTCGGCCCAGGTCGAGCCCTTCGGCTCGATCAGCAGACCAGCGAACAAGCCGTGGTGCCGGTGGCCACGGCGGTCGCCGAAGTCGACGAGGTTCACCGTCGAGCCCGTCAGCTTGTCCGGCACGTACCAGGAGTAGGTGATGCTCTCCCCGGGTCCCACCGTGCTGTCGTAGTTGTAGCCGACAGCGCTGCCGTCGGCCTCGGCGACGACGTAGTCCAGCATCGAGGGGTGCAGCGAGACCCGGTTGCCGCTGGGGAACGCGACGTCAGCAGGCAGCGGAACGTCGCCGTCATGGGCCGGCAGGCCCGTCCGCGGCAGCTTGTTGGTCAGCGTCACCGAGAGGCAGTCACCGGCGTTCGCCCGCAGGAACAGCGGCTCGGCCGGCCGCTTCCCGTTGCGGACGTCCCGTTCGTCCTCGGCGAGCACGAACAGCGCCCCGGCTGGGTCGTGCTCCCCCGTCCCGGTGTTGTAGACGATGTCCTTGGTGATCGCACTGATCCGGTAGGAGCGCTTGGCCGAGCCGTTCTGGCACATGACGCGGGCCTTGAGCTTCTTGGTCGGGAAGCTCTCACCCGGCTTCAGGGCGGGCCACGGCTTGCCCTTGGCGCCCGGCTTCTTGCGATCCGGCAGCGGCTTGAGGTCCGGCACCTCACCGCTCGGAACCCGGAAGATGCCCCACAGTCCGAGCCACTGGTCGTCAAGCGGCGTGGAGCCGTAGAGATAGTCGCCGGGTCGACCTGCCCCGCCGTCGAGGATCTGCGGCACGCCGTTCTCCCTGCCGGCCGACGCCTTCTTCAGGGTGCCGGGCGTCGAGGTCCTCTTCTTCGACGGTTTGCCGCCGGAGATCTCGTAGTTGAAGTACTCCGCCAGTGACAACGTCTGGTTGTCCACGATGTTCGACAGCTCGTTGTCCGGCTCGGAGAGCCACCTGTGGCCGTGCAGGTTGAAGGTGTGCACCTCCTCGTGGGCGCCGTCGACGTTGCGGATCACGACGGGGTCCGACTCGTAGGCGCGGAACACCGGAGTGGACGGATCGCCGTGCACCACGCTGGAGTACACGTACGCCGGATCGCCCTTGAGTCCTGGCTTGTCGGGCGTCGTGCGGATCTGGAACGGCTCGTTGCGGAAGTTCAGGGCATATCCCCCCTGGTCCGCCCCGTGGTCGTCCACGGAGTCCGGCGGCTGGATCGGGTCACCACTGCCACCGTCCTTCCACATCGGGATCCGGTCCTGGTGGAAGACCGTGAACTCCCGGAAGTCCGGCCCGCTGTCGGAGTAGATGTCGGCGACGGGGCCGGTGCCGTCGGTCGGCTTGCCGGTCGTGGGGTCGTGCCAGGTGGCGTCGGCGGGCTCCACGTTCATCGCCGCGAACAGCCCCTTCTGCTGGTGCAGGTTCGCGTACTGGTGATCGTGGAAGAACACCGTGCGCAGCGCCGTGTCGACGTACCAGCGATATCCGTAGGTCTGGCCCGGCATCGCCGCCTGCACGTAGTTCCAGCCCACCGCGGTGCCGTCCGAGCCCAGCTCGTCGAACTTGACGAGGTGGACGTGCGCCGAGATCTCCGAGGTGTCGGCCTTGCTCATGTAGGTGCCGTCGAGCTTGTTGACGTGGTCGACCGGCACCGTCGGGTCGTCGTCCAGGTGCAGGTCGTTGCTGAGCAGGATCTTGATGCAGTCGCCTTGTCTGGCGCGGATCGTGTACGGGTCGGGTGGTTCTCGTCCCGAGGTCACCGCGGCCACACGCCCCTCCTCGACGTACAGCCGCCCCTGCCGGTCGGCCCACTGGGCCTTGTTGTAGACGATCTTCTGATCCACCGCGTGCGGCCGGTAGACCCGTTCCGGTGCCTTGCTGGGGCAGGGGTCGATGACGCCCGCTCCCGGCTTGTCCTTCGACAGTGCCGGCAGGTTGGCGGACTCCGGGAACGTCCCCACGTCGCCGGTCTCCGGACCCCGGATGGTGTCACCCGGGCGGCGAATGGCGGCGAAGTCGTCCTTGACCACCGCGAACGGTGGTCGGTAGGCGCGTTGGCCGACGTCCCCCTTGACGAACAGCGGGAAGCCCGGGTGCGCGGCGTCAGCCGCCGGTGGGGTGCGGCCGGGCAGAGGTGTCAAGGGCTGCAGGGGGGTGCCGTCCGGGTAGGACTGGGTGCCGTCGCGCAGCCGGTCGTAGATGCGCAGGTGACCCCAGAAGCCTCCGGCGAAGTGCGGGTAGAGGTGGCAGTGGAAGATCGAGTCGCCCACGGTCCCCTGCTCGCCCCCTGCGCCGCCTTCGATCTCGAGCGGGAAGGCCTCGCCCGGACTGACGCTCTGCACGTCCTTGCGCGGAGAGTCCTCCGCGTCCGCAGCGTCGGGGTCGGTGCGCCACCGCTGGGTGTGCTGGTGCCAGGGATGGGTCTCCTTCGCGCCCGGGTGGATGACGTGGAAGCGGACGTCGTCACCCCGGTAGGCCTTGGGGATGAGGTTGTCGCTGTCGGTGATCACCCTGCCGTCCACCACGCGCGTCAGCTTGCCCTCGTCGCCGAACACCCACGACTGCAGCTGTGACTCCTCGCTCATGCACCTGGCACCGGGATCCTCCACGAAGCGCTTCAGCTCCGGCACGTAGCCGTCGCAGAAGTGGTGCTCGGCATTGACGGTGGGGTCGCCCGGGTCCAGCAGACCGGGGTCGTAGACCCGGCCGTTGGGCAACGTGATCGACTTGCCGTTGCGGTACTCCTCGATCGCGCGCAACCGGTTGCGCAGCGGTTCGGAGCGGTAGTTGATGCCGAAGGTGGAGTCCTCCAAGCCCGTGTCCGGCATCGTCGGGGTGTTGCCGTCGCGGTCGACGATGTTCTCGTTCTCGTCCATGAAGATCATGGCGAACGAGCGGTAGCCGCCACCCCTCGGCAGCCGGACGTCGGCGAAGACCTCGGTCTGCACCGCGGTCCCGCCGCTCAGCAGGTCGTTGCCGGTCCGGGGGTCGTGCCAGGTCGAGCCACGTGGGTGCACGACCACCCCGCCGTACAGCCCGAGCTCGACCGTGGCGTGCGTCGGGTCGGCGTCGTCGAGGTTGGCGATGTCGACCAGCGGCGCCTCGCCGATGCGGTCGGCGTACCAGGTGTAGGTCCGGTGCTCACCGGAGGCGACGGTGGTGTCGGGGTTGTTGCCGACGCGGGCCCCGTCAGAGGTGCCGGGGTCGAACTGGACCAGACCGTCCGGGTGCAGGCCGATGCGCCGCCCGGCGATGTCGTTGCGCAGCTGCACGGTGACACAGTCCCCGACGTTGGCTCGCACGACGATCGGCTGGGACAGGTTGGGGTTGGCGACGACGTCCTCCTTGCCGACGCGGGCGTCGCTGTTGGCCAGTGCGTACTGCAGACCGTCGGCGATCCTGTCGCCCCAGCCGTTGACCGGGATGACGTTCTGGAAGGCGGAGAGCTCGTAGGAGATCGCTCGCGCACCGGCTGGGCAGGGGCCGGTCACCTCCTCGGCCTGCGCGGGTGGGGTGAGCGTCGCCAGCGGTGCGGTCAGCAGCGCCAGCACGGCCACGCGGGAGGTGTGCCATCGCATCCGCACCCGGATCCGTCCGCGGGGCAGCAGCACCGCGAGGGCGACCACCAGTGTCGCCGGCACGGTGAGCGTCCCGTCCCGCAGCACGTGCGTGACCAACGGCAGCTCCTCCGCAGCCCCGGCATGGACATGCTCGGCGCTCCGGAACAGCGCCTCGTGCACGGGGACGCCCAGGGCGAGAGCCGCGGCGGCACCGACGGCGGCGGCCGCTGCGCGGGTGGCCCGGTCCCAGACGGCCGAGTGCGCCGGGTCGATCCGCAGCAGCCGGTCCGCCAGCAGCAGGGCGACGCTCACCCCCGCCAGCACGGCTGGCACAGCCAGCGCCGCGTCCCGGGCCCAGTGGGTGAGCACGGCGGGCTCACCCACCTCCCGCACTCCCATCCGACTGTGCAGGTACTGCTGCCAGGCGACACCGAGAGCCGTCAGGGCCAGTGCGAGCCGGACGGCCCGCGGGGGTAGCAGGCGTGCCATCTCAGTGGTCCTTCGCGGTGTCGTGGGCGTGCTCGTGCGGCTGGCTGTCGTCATGACCTCCGGACTCCTCGTCCGCACCGTCGCCGTGGGTCCCGGCCGCCCCCGGAGCCCCTGCGAGCGGAACCTCCACCGGGCCGCCCTCCGCAGGGGTGTACCGCAGCCGGGCCGAGTCCACGGAGGTCGTCGTGAAGCTCAGCCGCATCGTGATCGCTGCTCCGGGCCGCAGGGTCCGCACCGTGGCGTCCGGCTGCTCGCTGGACGGCGCGAGCTCCCCGTCCCCCGTGACCAACCGGAACTCGTCGAGGGAGTACGACAACGCGTCGCTGTCGGTGTTCACCAGCGTGACCGGCACCAGGGCCGTCACGGCCGCGTGCGCGGCGTGCTGCTCCGGCGGCATGCCGATCATGTCCTGCGGCCTCGGCTGCGCCTTGACCGACAGCGGCCCCGCCTCGAGCCGCCCGGCGGGCATCGAGACGATGACGGCGGAGTGCGCCACTGCTGCCCTCTCGGACGTCAGCACTTCCGTAGCTCGGACCACCCCGGCGCTCGCGACGATCACGGTGGCGGCGACGAGCAGCACCGCGAGTCGCCCGGTCGAGCCTTCGTTCCCCTCCGGACTCCGTTTCGCCTGAGCAACCTCTCGCGGCTTGTTCGCCAGCCCCGTGCCCGAACCCATGAGACCCCCCTGGTCGTCCTGGTTCCCACACTGGGCAGAGCACCTTGGGCGAACCATGGGCTGGGGCCGGCCCGAAGCCCTGGGTGGCGCGTCGTACCGCGCAGGGGGCATCCTGATCACATGCGTGCAATCTGGAAGGGCGCCGTCTCGTTCGGCCTCGTCAGCGTCCCGGTGAAGCTGTACTCCGCGACCGAGAGCAAGGACATCTCGTTCCGGCAGGTCCACGCCAAGGACGGGGGCAGGATCAAGTACCAGCGGGTCTGCAGCCTCGACGGCGAGGAGGTCGAGTACGCCGACATCGCCAAGGGCTACGAGACCGAGGACGGGGAGATGGTCATCCTCACCGACGAGGACATGGCCGCCCTGCCGGCGAACGCGAGCCGCGAGATCAGCGTGGAGAAGTTCGTCCCCAGCGACCAGATCGACCCGATGCTCTTCGAGAAGTCCTACTACCTCGAGCCGGAGAAGACCGGGGCCAAGCCCTATGCGCTGCTGCGCGAGGCGCTCGAGGCGGCGGACCGGATGGCGCTGGTGACTGTCTCGCTGCGCAACCGCGTGTCGCTGGCCGTGCTCCGGGTCCGCGACGACGTGATCGTGATGCAGACGATGATGTGGCCCGACGAGATCCGCAACCCGGACTTCGGCTCGGTCGACACCAGCGAGGCCAAGCCCGCCGAGGTGAAGATGGCGAAGATGCTGGTCGAGACCCTCGCGGGCGACTTCGACGCCTCCGAGTTCGAGGACGACTACCGCGAGGCCGTCGAGGAGCTGGTCAAGGCCAAGATCGAGGGCGGCGACGTCAAGCGCACACCCGCGGCGAAGAAGTCCTCCGGCGAGGTGGTCGACCTGCTCGCCGCCCTGCAGCGCAGCGTGGACGCCGCCAAGTCGGCGCGTGGCGAGAAGACCGACGCCGACGAGGATGAGGCCGCGCCCAGGAAGACGGCTGCCAAGAAGCCGTCCGCGAAGAAGGCCCCGGCGAAGAACACCAAGAAGCAGGCCGCCAAGAAGCAGGCCCCCAAGAAGCAGGCCCCCAAGAATCAGGCGAAGAAGGCCAGCTGACTCACGGGCGGTACCCCGGAGGTCGAGGGGGAGACGGTGTGACCGTCGACCGGGTCTCCTCGGTCCGAATCGTCCATATACATGGAGTATTCGGACATTTCGACAGATGTGACCGCGCGCACACCCACTTCGGGAGGTCAGCGCGTGACCCGCGATCGGCTGCGTCGTTGAGGTCTGTGAAGCGCGTGCTCGGGGGCTCGCACCACGGCCGACCGGCCACCGTTGTTCCTGGGGAGGAAGATCCTTGAGTCGCTCACTCATGCGTGCAGCAGCCGGTGTCGGCGCGTTCGCGCTCAGCACCGTCGCCATCGCACCCGCGCTCGCCGCCACCACCCTCGCGCAGGCCGGCGCCAACGCCGTCACGCTGACCGTGGCGGGCAACGGGGCCGGCACCGGGGACTTCGTCGCCCGCCACGACGGCACCGAGGAGACCACCACCGGGAAGAGCCGTCCCGACATCGCCGTCCTCGTCGGGCAGCAGGTGCTCAACGCCGGTGTGCTGGCCCAGGAGGCGACGGCCACCGTACGCAGCGGAGGCGGATACTCGGCCGCGTGCGCCGGTCTCGCCGGCAACGGTGGCTCGGTCGCGCAGGCCGGCGACTCGGCATGCCTCTCCCCCGGCACTCCGGTCTCGGCAACCCTCGGATCGCTCGACCTGAGCAACATGGTCATCGCCGACCCCGAGACGGCCCTGGGTGGCTTGAACGCCGTGGGAGACCCCCTCATCGCGCAGCTGGCACCGATCGTGAACCAGGTCGTGGCCGGGGCAGCGGAGCACTTCGGCGACATGGGGCTGATCGCCGGCTTCGGCGCGGTCGAGGGCCGCTGCGAGGCCCGCCCCGGTGCCGCGGACGGCTCCGCCACCCTGGTCGACGCCTCGATCCGGGTCCAGGCACCGGGCCACGACGTCACGCTGCTCAAGCTGCCGGTCAACCCCCCGCCCAACACCCACGTGACCACCAACCTCAGCGTGCTGATCGGCAGCATCCTCGACGCCGTCCGGACCGACCTGGACACCTCGTTCGACGGACAGCCGGCCCCACTCAAGGCAGTCATCGACCCGGTCCAGGAGCAGGTCGTGAACGCGGTCGTGGCCGAGGTCGAGAAGAACCTCGGCCCGCTCGAGGAGAACGTCGTCGACATCGTGCTGAACCGTCAGCTGCGTCCCACGCCGGACTCGATCAAGGTGCGGGCGCTGCAGCTCGAGCTGTTGCCCGCCGCCAGGGAGCAGTTCGGCTCCGCCCTGGTGGACCTGCAGATCGGCAACGCCGCCTGCGGCCCGTCGGGCCGTGCCGCCCTGGTCTCGCCTCCGGTGAAGTCCCCGGTCGCCTCCGGGCTGCCGAAGGGCGTCTCCGCCGGCTACGCCGAGATGCCCGAGACCGCGGCGAAGCCCGACCACGACTCGAGCACCAGCGTGCTCCTCGGCGCGCTCGCGGTCGTCCTGGTCACCGGCGCCGGTTTCGGATTGCTCCGGCGCGTGCGCTGATGACAGCGGGGAAGCGGGCGCTCGTCGCCACGGGGTCGCAGACAGTCCCTGCTGGGCTCCTGCAGCTCGATCGACGGGTCGCCGGTGTCGCCTCCACCCTGATCGTGCTCTGTGGGCTGCTCGCCGGCGTGGGACTGGTCCTGCCCTCGAGCCCCGCTGCACCCGCCGGGTTCCACAGCCTGGGAGGCCCCGCCGCACCGGTGCGCCTGGTGGTGCCGGCCCTGAAGATCAAGGCCCCGATCAAGCAGATCGAGGTCAACGCGCAGCAGATCCTCGACCCGCCTCGCAACCCCCGCGACATCGGCTGGTGGAAGCGCAGCGCCGAGCCCGGTGCCGCCCAGGGACAGACGGTCCTCACCGGGCACACGGTGCACACCGGGGGTGGCGCGATGGACAACCTCGGCCGGCTCCGGCGGGGACAGAAGGTCATGGTCGTGACGCCCAAGGGGAAGATGCACTACAGCGTCACCCGGGTGGTCACCTACACCAAGGCCGAGCTCGCGCAACGGGCCGTGGAGCTGTTCGCCCAGGAGCGCAGCGACGTGCGCCTGGTGCTGATCACCTGCAGCGGGTGGACCGGCAAGGACTACACCAGCAACGTGGTGGTCTTCGCCAAGCCGCTGGGCGTGCGCGACCGCACCGTCTGAGCCCTCACCCGGCCTCGGCCCGCCCCGGGGTCTCGCCCCGGACGTGCGCCACCGCAGCAGGTGAGTCCGGCACCCGGACGCTCAGCAGCGCCATCCCTGCATCCATGGCACGCGGCGCCACCAGGTTGAGGACCTCCCCGACCCGTCCGGCCGCCGTGGAGATGGTCAGCGGTCGGTCCTCCAGGGCCCGCACGACCAGCTGCGCCGCCTGCTCCGGGGTCTTCGCCGGCAGCTCCCGGTAGGCGTGTGTCGCCTCGATCATCTCGGTGCGGACGAGGTCGAGGCGCAGGTTGGTGAAGGTGACGTTGTCGAACCACGTCTCGCGGCCGGCGATGCGCGCGAAGCTGTCCAGGGCGGTCTTGGAGGCGATGTACGCCGAGAACTTCGGCGCCTTGAGCTGCACCCCCCAGGTGACGATGTTGACCACGTGACCGAACTTGCGGGCACGCATCACGGGCAGCAGGCCCAGGGTGAGCCGCACCGGACCGAAGTAGTTGATCGCCATCGTCCGCTCGAAGTCGTGCATCCGGTCGTAGGAGAACTCCAGCGAGCGACGGATCGACCGGCCTGCGTTGTTGACCAGCATGTCGATGTGGCCGTGCTCGCGCAGCAGCCGTTCGATCAGGGCGTCGGTCGCGGCGGCGTCGGTGAGGTCGCAGGCGTAGCCGTGCGCGGACCCGCCGGCGTCCACGATCTCGGACACGACGCGGTCCAGCTCCGCCTGACGACGGGCCACGCAGACGACGACGGCGCCGAGCGAGGCCACCGCCCTCGCCGTCGCCTCCCCGACGCCCGAGGATGCCCCGGTCACCAGCACGGTGCGACCGCGCACGGGGCTGCGCAACGGGTGGCCGGCCAGGCGGGCGAGCGGCGCGGCGACGTGGCGGCGCAGCAGCGCCCTCGGCGTGAGCAGCAGGTTCACCGCGTCACTCCACGCTGCCGGGCGACGGCGGCATCGACCAGGGACGTGCCGACTCCAGCTGTGCCGACAGGCTGAGCAAGGTGGTCTCCTCGCCGTGCCGGGCCACCAGCTGGCAGGCGAGTGGGAGGCCGTCCGAACCGGTGCCCGAGGGCACCGACGCGGCGGGGTTGCCCGTGACGTTCCACAGCGCGGTGTAGCTGATCATCGGCTGCGACTTCAGCTGCGCACGAAACGAGCCGACCCCGTCCAGGACGCCCGCACGGGGAGGCCGCTGCGCGATGGTCGGGGTGAGCAGGATGTCGACCTCCTCGAAGACACGGTTCGCCTTCGTCGAGACCTTCTCCCCGGCACGGATCGCGCGCTCGATCACGGACCGACGGGCCCAGGAGCCGAGGCGGTAGGTCTGGCGCGTGCGGTGCTCGAGGCGGTCGAAGTGCTCGACCTCGTCACCCTCTGCCCGGACCCCGCCGTAGAACTGCGGCACGAAGGCGAGCGTCGCGTCAGGGTAGCGGGGCTGCACCTCCCGGACCTCGTGGCCGAGGTCGGCCAGCAGTCGGGCGGTGTCCTTCACGGCCTGCACGTGCTCGGGATCGGGGCGTACGCCGAGGGTGGCCGGCTTCGTGGACCAGCCGATCCGAAGGCGACCCGGCTCGGTCCGTGCTGCCTCGGTGAACGTGGTGATCGGCTCGGCCGCCGTGAACATGTCGCCCTCGGCGCTTCCGCGGATCACGTCGTAGACGATGGCCGAGTCGATCACCGAACGGGCGAGCGGCCCGGTGGTGCCCAGGGCCCACCACAGGTGCGGCATCGGCGAGGAGGTGACCCGGCCGCGTTCCGGCTTGAGACCGAACAGACCGCAGCAGGCCGACGGGATCCGGATGGACCCTCCCCCGTCGCCACCGATCCCGACCGGCACCATGCCGCCGGCGACGGCGGCCGCCGTGCCACCGCTCGATCCCCCTGGAGTGTGCTCGGGGTTCCACGGGTTGCGGGTGACGCCGCCGGCCACGGACTCGGTGAACGGCCACTGCCCGAACTCCGGCATCCGCGTCTTCCCGATGATCACGGCGCCGGCCGCGCGGAGCCGTCGGACGACCTCGCCGTCCGCGGTCGCCGGTGTCGTGTTGGACAACCCGCCGAACGTGGTCACGCACCCCGCGACGTCGAGCTCCTCCTTGATCGCCACCGGGACGCCGTGCAACGGTCCGGGAGGCTGCCCCTCCTCCAGTGCCCGGTCGCGTTCGGCGGCCTCCGCACGGGCCCTCTCAGCCAGCACCACCGAGAAGGCGTTCAGCGCAGGGTCGCGCTCGGCGATCCGGGCCAGGCAGGCCTCGACCAGCTCGGCGCTGGTGGTCTCGCGGCTCGTCGTACGACGGACGAGCTCGGCCACGCCGAGGTCGGCCAGATGCCTGTCAACCGAAGTCATGTCGCGAAGGCTAGCGGCCGGACCCTTCTCAGAGCAGCGTGCGGACCACCCGCAGGGCCACCGAGAGGCGAGCGAGGTCGGTGCCGTCCTCGGAGACGACGTCGCTCAGCGTCTGCACGGCCTTGGCGACCTCCTTCTCGGCGGGCGGGTCGCCCGCCAGCTCCTTGGCGGTGAGCTGGGCATGCACGGCATGCAGGTCGTCACGCAGCGCAGCACGGGCCATCGTCTGCCAGCGATCCTCGCGGGGCAGCGCCAGGATGTGCGAGACCAGCAGCGGGAGACCCAGCCGCTCGCCCACCTCGAAGTGCGTCCGGGCCACGTCGAGGGGGTCCAGGGAGTCACGGGCAGCCGTCTCGACCACGCCGAGGAGCATGTAGGCCGGAGGGCACACCGCCACCCGGACGGCCAGCTCCTCGGGAACACCCTTGCCCAGCAGCCGGTCCCGCCGGCCCTCGAAGGCCTCGAGCTCACGGCCGACCATCAGGGTCGGCAGCTCGACCATCACCTTCTCCAGCACCACTTCGAAGGCGTCCACGACCGACTCGGTGTCGTCGGTGATCCGCCGGCTGTTCAGCAGCCAGCGGGAGGCGCGCTCGGCCAGGGTGCGGATCTCCAGGCGCATGTGCGTCTGCACCGATGCGTCCAGCTGGTTGTCGAACGAGGAGATCTGGTCCTGGATCCGGTCGCAGCCGAAGATCTCACGCGCCACGAAGTTGGCCCGGGTGAGCTCGGCAGTGTGTGCCGAGGTCTCGCCGGCGAGCCGGTGGAAGTAGGTGATGCCCGCGTTGTTCACCAGCTGGTTGACCACCTGGGTGACGACGATCTCGCGGCGCAGCTGGTGCTGCTCCATCTGGGCCCGGTAGCCCTGCCGCATCTTCGCCGGGAAGTAGGAGAACAGCTCGGAGCGGAAGAAGGGGTCGTCGGGCAGGTCGCTGATCAGCAGGTCCTCGGCGAGGACGATCTTGGTGTAGGCCATCAGCACCGCCAGCTCCGGCGCGGTCATCCCGGCCTTGCGCTCGACCATCCGGGCGACCTCGCGTCGGCTCGGCAGCGCCTCGAGCTCGCGGTTGAGCACCCCTGCGCGCTCGAGGGTGCGCATCCAGTCCTCGTGGACGTGGAGGAGCGCCGGTGAGAGCGACTCGGCGTTGGCCAGGGCCAGGTTCTGGTTGTAGTTGTCGGCCAGCACCAGCTGGGCGACCTCGTCGGTCATCGAGGCCAGCAGCTCGTTGCGCTGCTTGCCGGTGAGGTCGCCGTCCGCGACCACCCGGTCGAGCAGGATCTTGATGTTCACCTCGTGGTCGGAGGTGTCGACCCCGGCCGAGTTGTCGATGAAGTCGGTGTTGAGGCGCCCACCTGCTGCGGCGTACTCGATCCGGCCGCGCTGGGTCATCCCCAGGTTGCCACCCTCGCCGACGCACTTGACCCTCAGGTCGCGTCCGTCCACCCGGATGGCGTCGTTGGACTTGTCCCCCGCGTCCGCGTGGGACTCGTTGCGTCCCTTGACGTAGGTGCCGATGCCGCCGTTCCAGAGCAGGTCCACCGGGGCGAGCAGGATGGCCTTCATCAGCTCGGCGGGGGTCATCCGCTGAGCGTCGATGCCGAGGGCCTCACGCATCTGGGGGCTGATCGGGATCGACTTCGCGCTGCGCGGCCAGATCCCACCGCCCTCGGAGATCAAGGAGGTGTCATAGTCCTGCCACGACGAGCGGGGCAGGTCGAAGAGGCGCTTGCGCTCGGCGAAGGACGTCGTGGCGTCGGGATTCGGGTCCACGAAGATGTCGCGGTGGTCGAAGGCCGCCACGACACGGGTGTGCTCGGAGCACAGCATCCCGTTGCCGAAGACGTCGCCCGACATGTCGCCGACACCCACGCAGGTGAAGTCCTCCTTCTGGCAGTCGATGCCCATCTCGCGGAAGTGGCGGCGCACCGAGACCCACGCCCCCCGGGCGGTGATCCCCATCGCCTTGTGGTCGTAGCCCACCGAGCCGCCGGAGGCGAACGCGTCCCCGAGCCAGAAGTCGTAGTCCTCGGACATCTGGTTGGCGATGTCGCTGAACGTCGCGGTGCCCTTGTCGGCGGCCACCACGAGATAGGTGTCGTCGCCGTCGTGGCGCACCACCTGGCGCGGCGGAACCACCTCACGGCCGTCGGGGCCGTCGACGATGTTGTCGGTGATGTCGAGCATCCCGGAGATGAAGGTCTTGTAGCAGTCGATCCCCTCGGCCATCCACGCGTCCCGGTCACCCGGGTCGGGGAGCTGCTTGCAGAAGAACCCACCCTTGGCGCCGACCGGCACGATCACGGTGTTCTTGACCATCTGGGCCTTGACCAGACCGAGCACCTCGGTGCGGAAGTCGTCGCGTCGGTCGGACCAGCGCAGGCCGCCTCGTGCCACCGAGCCGAAGCGCAGGTGCACCCCCTCGACCCTGGGCGAGTAGACGAAGATCTCGTAGCGGGGACGAGGCTCCGGCAGCTCGGGGATGCTGGACGGGTCGAGCTTGAACGAGAGCCGCTTCTGCGGCTGTCCGTCTGCGTCCCTCTGGAAGTAGTTCGTGCGCAACGTCGCCTTCACGATCGTGAGGTAGGAGCGCAGGATCCGGTCGTGGTCGAGGCTCGAGACGTCGTCCAGGGCCCGCACGATCCGCTCCTCGAGGTCGGCGCACTTGGCCAGGCGTCCCTCGCTGTCCGCCGCGATGTCACCGTTGCGACCGGGGTCGAAGCGCGCCTCGAAGAGCTTGACGAGGTAGCGGGTGATGTCGACGTTGTGCCGCAGGGCGTCCTCGATGTAGTCCTGCGCGAACGGGGTGCCGCCCTGGCGGATGTACTTCGCGTAGGCCCGCAGCACGGTCGCCTGCCGCCAGGTCAGGCCGGCCGAGAGGACGAGGGCGTTGAAGCCGTCGCTCTCGTTGAGCCCGCTCCAGACGGCCGCCACCGTGTCCTGGAACAGCTCGCGCGCCGAGTCGGGCAGCGACCGCTGGTAGCGCAGCCCGAAGTCGTAGATGTAGGACTCGCGGGGCAGGCCCTCGAGTCCGTAGGGCCGCTCGTCGACCACCTCGACGCCGGTGGTGGAGAGCACCGGCAGCACGTCGGAGAGCGACAGCGGCGGACCGATCCGGAACACCTTCAGGCGCGCCTCGCCGGGACGAGCGGAGACGTCCTCGTAGAGGGAGAGCGCGAGGCCCTCCTCGCCCTCGATGTCCTCGAGGCGACCGAGGTCCGCCGCGCCTGTCTGCGGCGGGTAGTCCTCCTTGTAGGCCTCCGGGAAGCAGCCGGCGTAGAGGCGCGCCAGGCGGCTGCCCTGCTCCTCGCCGTAGGCGAGCACCACGGCGCTGCCGAAGTCGTCGCGCCAGGACCGCGCCGCCTCGGCGCACCGGCGCTCGAGGTCCGGGACGTCGGGCTCACCGATCTGGCTGCCCGGTGCGGGACGGACGACGAAGTGCAGCCGCGCCGCGAAGGACTCGCCGACGTGCGCGGTGTACTCGATGCTCGCGCCGCCGAGCTGGTCCTTGAGGATCGCGGCGATGCGCTCGCGCACGGTGGTGTTGTAGCGGTCCCTGGGCAGGTAGACCAGGCAGGAGAGGAACCGGCCGTAGATGTCCCGACGGATGAACAGCTTGAGCTGGCGGCGTTCGCGGGTGTACATCACCTGCGCCGCGATCGGGACGAGGTCCTCGACGGGCGTCTGGAACAGCTCGTCGCGCGGGTAGGTCTCCAGGACGTCCATGAGCGCCTTGCCGGCGTGGCTCATCGGGTCCAGCCCGACGGTGTCGATCACCGCCTTCGCCTTCTCGCGCAGCACCGGGATCCGGCGCACCGACTCGGTGTAGGCGGCGGAGGAGAACAGCCCCAGGAAGCGCCGCTCCCCGACCACCTCGCCGTTCTCGTCGAACTTCTTCACGCCCACGTAGTCGAGGTACACCGGCCGGTGCACGGTCGCCTTGGAGTTCGCCTTCGCCAGCACCAGCAGCTGCTTGTCGCGGGCTCGCTCGGCGACCGCCTCGGGCAGCAGCCTCGGCGCGGGTGGGTCCGAACGCAGGATGCCGTAACCGGTCCCGGGAACCCCCACGAGGGTCTCGCCCTCGTCGCTGCCCACCAGCGTGTACTCGCGGTAGCCGAGGAAGGTGAAGTGGTTGTCGGCCAGCCAGCGCAGCAGCGACGCGCCCTGCTCGAGCTCCTCGGCCGGCAGCGGTGGCGGGTCCTCCTCGAGGTCCACCACGATCCGCTCGACCTGTGCGTGCATCCGCGCCCAGTCCTCGACGGCGTCACGGACGTCGGTGAGCACCTTGACCAGCAGCTCCTCGATCGCCCCCAGCTGGTCGTCCGGGACCCGGTCGATCTCCAGGTGCATCCAGGACTCACGGGCCACGTCGTGGGGGTCGGTCCCGGCCTGCTCGTCGAGCACCTCGAGGAGCTGGCCGCTCAGGTCGCGGCGTACGACGAACTGCGGGTGGATCACGAGGTGGATCGCGTGCTGCTCCTCGGCCAGGCCCATCGAGACCGAGTCGACGAGGAAGGGCATGTCGTCGGTGACGACCTCGACGATGGTGTGACCCCCCGCGCTCCAGCCGTTCACCGCGACGGTCGGTGTGAACACGCGCACGCTGGCGGTGCCCTGCGGACGCTGGGTGGCGAGGCGGAGCTCTGCCATCACGCTGCCGTAGAGGTCGGTCTCGTCGCGTTCGAGGAGGTCCTCGGGCGCCACATGGCGATAGAAGCCGTTGAGCACCGCCTCGAGGTCGACCCCCTCGGGGGCGGTCGCCGGTCGTCCGCTCGCATAGGAGCACAACGAGTTCAGCAGTTCGGACTTGCTCTTCTCCAGCGCCGTCACTCCATCGACGTTATGCCCGCCGAGGGGCCGCGACAACTTCCCGCGACGGGCAAGGGGTCTCGAATCCGAGAAAGACCTCCCTCACAGGGCCGAGCGCAGGCTCCAGAGCAACGGGTAGTACTTGAGGTCCAGCCTGCTGCGGAGGTACGCCGAGCCGGTGGATCCTCCGGTGCCGGTCTTCGAGCCGATCATCCGCTCGACCATCACCACGTGCCGGGCGCGCCAGGCGGCAGCGAGCTCGTCGTGCAGGATCAGCGCCTCCGCCATGGCCCAGAGGTCACCGTGGGTCGCGCGGTCGTGGGCCACTGTGCGCAGTGACGCGGTGAGCTGCTCGTCGCCGTCGGTGTCGAGACCGCGCCGTGCCAGCAGGTCGACGAAGGCGTCCCAGAGCGAGGGCTCCTCCAGGCGACGGCCCAGCCGGGCCTGCTCCTCGCCGGTCAGGCCACGGAACCGGTTCACGTACCCGGCGTCCTTGGCCCCGGAGAGGAACTCCAGCTCGCGGAACTGCACCGACTGGAAGCCGCTGGCCGGTGCGAGTCGCTGGCGGAACTCGAGGAAGTCCTGCGGAGTCATGGTCTCCAGGACGTCCACCTGCTGCACGAGCACCCGCTCGATCACGTGCACCCGGTTCATCAGGTGTCGCGCCCACCACAGCCGGTCGCCTCCGGCGCCGCCCGGGGCGGCAGCCTCGGCGCTGCCCAGCAGTGCGTCCCGGACGGCCTGCACCTCGTGGAGCAGCTGCTGGAACCACAGCTCGTAGACCTGGTGGATGGTGATGAACAACAGCTCGTCGTGGGCGGGCGGGTCGGACTCGAGGTGCTGGGCGTCCAGCAGCTGCGGGAGCCGCAGGTAGCTGCCGTAGGTGAGCAGCGCGCCTTCCTCCCCGAACGACACGAACTTCTCGTCTTCCATGGGGTCAACCTATGCGGACAGCCCCCTGTTCGCCCGAATCCGCGATGCAGGATGATGCGGGTCATGAAGCTGCGCCACGAGATCAGCTACGACGCGCCCCCGGCCGACGTAGTCGCGATGCTGTCCGACCCGGCCTTCCGACAGGCCTCGGCGAGGGGGCGGCGATGAAGAAGGTCTCCGAGGAGCTTCGCTACTCAGGTGCGACGATCGAGCAGGTGCATGCGATGCTCGCCGATCCGGCCTTCCGTGAGCGGGTCTGCGAGCAGCAGGGCGTTCTGCGCCACAGCGTGTCCATCGACGCCAACGGCCCCGGGATGACGGTGAAGATCGACCAGGTGCAGGCTGCCCACGGGCTGCCCGGCTTCGCCCGGAAGTTCATCGGCGACGAGATCAACATCGTGCAGGCCGAGGACTGGACCACACCCGAGAAGGGCAACATCCACGTCTCCATCCCCGGCAAGCCCGGCGAGATGTCGGGCACCGCTCTGCTCACCGAGGACCCGGACGGGACCACCGAGACCGTGCACCTCTCGGTGAAGGTGAACATCCCCCTGGTCGGCGGCAAGATCGAGGGCCTGATCGCGGACATGCTCGCCAAGGCGCTCCGGGTGGAGCACCACGTCGGCGTCGCCTGGCTCGCCGGCGAGCGCTAGGGGTGTCTCGCCCCGCCCGCGACCAGCCTGGTCTCAGGCGTCCGGTCGGGCTGTTGTCGTCGTCGTCCCGCCGTCGGCTGAGCCAGACCGTCAGCGCGAGCAGCACGAACGGACCGAACGCCAGCAGCAGCACCAGCGCGGTCTCTGCCGGGTGCAGCGGTCCGAGATGCAGCGGTCCGAGATGCAGCGGTCCGAGATGCAGCGCCGGGTGCACGACACTCATGGCGTGGTGTCAGCCCATGTGGGGGTAGCGGTGGTCCTTGGGCGGAACGAACGTCTCCTTGATCGAGCGCGCCGAGGTCCATCGCATCAGGTTTCCGGGCGCACCGGCCTTGTCGTTGGTGCCGGACGCGCGAGCACCACCGAACGGCTGCTGGCCGACGACCGCGCCCGTCGGCTTGTCGTTGATGTAGAAGTTGCCGGCGGCGAACCGCAGGCGCTCCATCGCCCAGGCAACGACCTCGCGGTCCTGCGCGATGATCGCCCCGGTCAGGGCGTACGGCGCGAACGACTCCATCTGGTCGACGACGCTCTCGAACTGCTTGTCGTCGTAGACGTGCACCGCGAGGATCGGGCCGAAGTACTCCTCGCTGAACATCTGGTCGGTCGGGTCGCTCGACTCCACGATCGTGGGGCGCACGAAGTAGCCGACGGAGTCGTCCACCTGCCCACCGGCGATCACCTCGAGCTTCTGGGAGCGCTTGGCCCGTGCGATCGCCTTCTTGTGCTTGGCGAACGCACGGTCGTCGATGACCGCGCCCATGAAGTTGGACAGGTCGGTGACGTTGCCCATCGTGAGGCCCTCGGTCTCGGCGACCAGCCGGTCCTTGAGCTTCTTCCACAGCGACCTGGGCACGTAGGCCCGTGAGGCGGCGGAGCACTTCTGACCCTGGAACTCGAAGGCACCGCGCATCATCGCGACACGGAGCACGTCCACGTCAGCGGACGGGTGGGCGACGATGAAGTCCTTGCCGCCGGTCTCCCCGACGATGCGCGGGTAGGACCGGTAGCCGGCGATGTTCTGGCCCACCGCGCCCCAGAGCCTGTGGAAGGTCGGCGTCGAGCCGGTGAAGTGGATGCCGGCCAGGTCGGGGTGGTTCAGCAGCACGTCGGAGACCTCGAGGCCGTCCCCGGGGAGCATGTTGATCACACCGGGGGGCAGGCCTGCCTCCTCGAGCAGCTCCATGGTCAGGTGCGCCGCGAGCTGCTGGGTGGGGGACGGCTTCCAGATCACGGTGTTGCCCATCAGCGCGGGGGCCGTGGGCAGGTTGCCCGCGATCGCGGTGAAGTTGAACGGGGTGATCGCGTAGACGAAGCCCTCCAGCGGACGGTGGTCGCTGCGGTTCCACACGCCGGGGCTGTTCGCGATCGGCTGGTCGGAGAGGATCTGCCGCGCGTAGTGGACGTTGAACCGCCAGAAGTCGATCAGCTCGCAGGCGGCGTCGATCTCCGCCTGCCAGACGGTCTTGGACTGGCCGAGCATCGTGGCGGCGTTGAGCCGTGCTCGCCACGGACCGGCCAGCAGGTCGGCCGCCTTGAGGATGATCGCGGCCCGGTCGTCGAAGGACATCGCGCGCCATCCGGGCGCCGCGGCGGCTGCGGCCTGGACGGCTGCCTGGGCGTCACGCTTCGTGGAGTTCTTGAGCACCCCGAGCACCTGCGCGTGAGCATGCGGCTGGACGACCGGGATCTCGTGCCCGCCACCCATCTTCTTCCTGCCGCCGATGGTCGCAGTCAGGTCGAGCGGCTTCGCAGCGAGGCGCGCGAGCTCGGCCTCGATCGTGGCGCGTTCGGCACTTCCGGGGGCGTAGTCCAGGGTCGACTCGTTGACGGGAGCCGGCGGGTTGGTGATCGAGTCCATGGAGCCGATGTTGTCAGAAGTCGGCGGACCCGACCAATCCGGTCGGGCCGGGCTCGGCCTCCCTAGCGGACCAGCCGCGGCGCGGAGGTGGACCCGAAGCTGGTGCCCACCCCACGCCCCGTCACCCGGTAGTAGGTGCCGGTGCGCTGACGCACCGACCAGGTGACCGTTCCCCGGCTCCCCGTCGACCGCGTGGCCACCGTGAACCAGTAGCGGGACTTCGCCGGGCGGCGCTCCAGCGTCATCGGCATGCCGGCCACCGCTCGACCGTCACTCGCACGTACCACTCGTCCGGTGACGGTGAAGCTGCGCTTGCGCCTTGCCCTGGTCGTGCTGGTCGTGGCCCAGGACCTGGTCGGGTGGATGCTGATCGCGTTGTTCGGCCCACCCATCTCCCCGAAGGCGTTCACCGACCGGACGGACAGGTCCACCCGCTTGGCAGGGTCCAGCCCGGTCACGGTGCCGCTGCGCGCGCTGCCGGGCAACGTCGTGAGGACCTTTCCGCTGCCGGTGACCACGCGGTACGTCGAGATGCCGCTGCCCACCTGGGCCGGTGGGTTCCAGGCGATCGTGGTGGAGGTCGTGCGCGTGCGCGCCGAGGTCACGGTGGCGCCGGCGGGCACCCGGCTCGAGCAGGTGTAGGTCTGGACGTCGTCCACCCACCAGCCGATCCCGGAGGCACTCGCGTCTCCGCTGACCGTGAACCGGAAGCGAGCCTCGCGGCCCCCGAGGCTGGAGAGATCGACCCGGCTCGATCCGTAGCCGTGGCTGTCACCGCCGAAGCCGAGCCCGCCGGCAGAGCCGATCTGCTTGTCGGGGCCGTTGACCCAGGGCAGCGCCGTCGCGGTGGTCCAGTCGGCGTCGGTGCCACCCAGCGGCCGTGACTGCACGGTGACCAGCCCGCCGTCGGGGTAGCTCGCCGGGCTCCCGCCGACCGGGTCGTAGAACTCGAAGAGGTGGGCGTGATGGAACAGCAGGTAGGTGGGGAGCCCGGGGTCGACGTAGACCGGTCGCGAGGTCAGCGTGCTCTGGGGCGGGTCGCCGAACGCTCCCGGGTCCGGGTTCCAGCCGAACAGCGAGCTGGTCCCCTCGTGGGCGTAGCGAGGGCTGCCGTTCGCCGGTGTCCGCTGCCAGAGCGAGCCGAACGACGTGAACAGGACGTTGTCGGTGTCCGTGTCCCGCTGCTCCGTCCGCGGCCGGTGGAACCGTGCCGGGCAGCTCACCGCCGCCTCGGGCGCAGCGGCCTCCGGGTCGAGGGCCGGCAGGGCGAGCTCGGTCGCCTCCACCGCCTTGCGGACGCTCACGCAGTCCCCCGTCGTGAATCCTGCGGTCGAGGAGGCAGCGAGCTCGTCGCAGGTGCCCGCGAGCACGCGACCGAGGTCGGCGTACTCCGAGCCGGAGGTGAGCCGAGGGATCACCTCGAGGTAGAGCCGGCCGGTCTTCGCGAGGCCGGCGTCCGCCTTGTCGATGCCGTTGACGGTGACTCCGTTGAAGGGGCCCCCCTGCGAGATCAGGAAGGCGGTCTTGTTGCCGACCCCGTCGTTGTCGTGCACGGCCCCGCCGTCGGCGAACGCGTCCGCCGTGACGTAGAGCGAGCTCCGCATCCGGTCGGGCTGTCCATGTCTCGTCGGGTCGGCCAGGTTTCGCAGTGCGCCGCCGGGGAGGTCCTCGCCGAGGTCCCACGCCGAGTTGTCCTCGCCCGCACCGGCGTTGCTGCGGTGGTCGACGACCTCACCGAGCACGTCCGCGAGGGACTCGTTCAGGGCGCCGCTCTGGTGGAACGGGAACAGGGCAGAGGTGCGCTCGACGTAGCCGTGGGTGAGCTCGTGCGCCACGACGTCGTCGGCGCCCGCATAGCCGGCACCGAAGACCATCTGGGTCCCGTCCCAGAAGGCGTTGGCGAAGGGGCAGGGCGAGTCGGTGAAGCACCAGCGCACCGTGGACATCAGCTTCGCAGGCGACCCGGCGCCGATCAGCGTGGTCAGGTCGATCTCGCCGAGCTCGGCGTAGGTCCGCGACGTGGCCCCGAGGTTGTCGAAGGCCTCGTCGACGTCACTGGTTCCGGACACCGCGCCACCCTCGCTGCGTGCGGGGGTGGTGCAGGCGGGGACGGCTGAGCTGCTCGAGATGGTGCGGGCCCCGGCGTTGTCGCAGACCACCCGGTCGACTCCCGGCGCGTCGTTGAAGTGCAGGGCGACCTCGCCCCGGCCGGTTCCGATCAGGACGGTCTCGCGGACCTCGGAGCCGTCGGTGACCTCGAACTCCCAGACGGGCCGCACGCCCAGCGGATCGGACACGTGCACGAGCGCCGGGTCGTAGAGCCGGCGTCCGTGGTCGCTGACCGTGAGCGTCGCGGCTTCCACGCGGTGTGCCTTGGCGGCGACCGAGCGCGCGACCCGGCGCGCCGTCGTCTCGCTGACCACCGCTGCCCGCACGTCGGTGGCAGCGGTGGTCGCCGCGTTGACCGAGACCAGGCCGCGCGCCTCGTCGAGGCTCATCACCACCTGTCCTCCGAAGACGGGGACGCCGTCGACGACCTGTTCCGCGCGGACCACCGTTCCGCCCGTGGCGGACGGGGACGTCAGGGTCGCCACCGCCCGAGAGTCGGTGCCGTCGACGCCGAACGCGGCGCCGTAGCGGGAGAGCTGCTCCATCGCCGCGGCCCCGGGCCCGCCCCCATCGCGTGCTGCGAGCATCGCGCGACCGTCGGTCGAGCTGATCCGGGCCACCTCGCCGTCCGCGTTGCGCTGGACCCGGAGCTTCCCGAGAGCAGCGCTCCGCAACCGCTCGAGGGCATCGGCGCCTCGGTCGCGGCGAACGCCCGGAAGCGGCTGCGCCACCGGGGAGACCGCTGCCTCGGCGGCCGGCGCGTGCTGGGTCGCGGACAGGGGAAGGAACAGGCACAGCGCGAGCGCGCCGATCGGGCCGGTCCACTGTGGGTTCATGAGCACGCTCCGAGATTCGGAAGCGCAGTCTACGAGCGACGAACCGGCTATTGCAGGCAAATCGCCCAACCGGCCGAGTGGTCAGACCAACAGGTCGGGGATCTCCTGCACCGCGAACCAGCCGAGGTCGTCCAGCTGCTCCGGGATCCGGGGGTCGATGTCCTCGGTGTCGGCGTGCACCGCCCGCAGCAGGCGCACCGCGATGGCGGAATCCACGCTCACCGCTGTGGACTGGCGGTCCTCGGTGAGCCCGTCCACCTCGGCGACGAGCACCACACGACGCGGTCGGTCCTCCTCGGTCAGCATCGCGACCGAGTCGTCCGCGGCAGCCATCAGCGCGGCGTACTCCCAGTCGTCCGGCTCGGCATCGGGCCACGACTCACGCAGCCAGGAAGTGACCGCGTGTGCGTGCACCGGGGAGGGGCCGATGCCGCCCTCCTCGGCGATGCGGGCGAGCGAGTCCAACGTCACCGGCACGTAGACGCGAGTGGTCACGACGTCGGCTTCCCGGACTTGCGCCGGCCACGCGGAGCTCGCGCACGGGAGTCGCTGGCGCTGTCGACCAGCTCGTCGAGCGCCTCACGCACGCACTGACCGAGGAGCTCGATGTCCGGCAGCGCATCACGGTCCGCGCTCACGCCGTAGTAGACCGCACCGTCGTAGGAGGTGACTCCCACCGAGATCGAGAAGCCCGGGAACAGCGGCGGCACCGGGTAGGTCTCGACCATCTCCGCACCGGCGAGATACATCGGGAACTGCGGCCCCGGCACGTTGGTGATCACCAGGTTGACGTTGCCACGCGCCTCGGTGAAGGCGACCCGGGAACCCAGCGAGTGGAAGGTCGTCGGAGCGAAGCCGGCCACTCCGGCGATCCGGTCGGCCGCCACCGCCCGACCGGTCTCGCTGTGCGCCCGCAGCGCGTAGGACACCTGGTGAAGGCGTACGACCGGCGACCCCTCGCCGATCGGCAGGTCGACGAGGTGCCCGACCACCTGGGAGCCCAGCGAGGTCGGCTCGAGCTCCTCGTCGATCACGCTCATCGGCACCAGCGCGCGCAGGCGTCGGCCGGCGCCGACCGGCTCGGATCGGGTCATCAGCCAGGCCCGGATCGCGCCGGAGAGGGTGGCCAGGATGACGTCGTTGACGGTGCCGCCGTGCATCCGGCGCACCTTGCGGTAGTCCTTGAGCGAGGTGCGGACGCAGACCAGCCGGCGCTGGGCCGAGGGCTCGATGTTGAAGGGCGACTCGGGCGTGGGCCGCCGACGAGAGAGCTCGCCGGCCAGCGCGCTCACCCGGCCGGCCGCACCGGTGACCGAGCGGCCCAGGGCGTCGACGTTGCTCCGCAACGTGGCGAGGGCCACCCGGGGGTCACGCGCGGACTCGGCCATCGCGCTCACGGCGAGCCCCGCCGGAGACGGCTCGGCGCGGGGCACCCAGCCCTCGTGGACGAGCTGACGCGGACCGGGGTCCACGTCGAGGAGCACCTGGCCGAGGTCGACCGTGGAGATCCCGTCGACCAGGATCTGGTGGGACTTGGAGAGCACGGCCACCCGGCCGCCCTCGAGTCCTTCGACGTAGTAGACCTCCCACAGCGGCCGGTCGGGGTCGAGCCGGCGCGACATGATGCGCGCGCTCAGCTCGCGCAGCTGGGTCATCGTGCCCGGACGGGGCAGGGCGGATCGGCGTACGTGGTAGGCGAGGTCGAAGTCGGCGTCGTCGACCCAGACCGGGTTGGCCAGGCGTCCGGGCACCCGCCTGACCCGCTGCCGGTAGCGCGGCACGAAGGCGATCCGGTCGTCGATGTGCTCCAGGAGCGCTTCGTAGTCGAAGCCCGAGTCACCCGGCTCGAAGATCTCCAGGGTCGCGTTGTGCATGGGCGTCTGCGGCGTCTCGTCCGCGAGCAGGGCGAGGTCGCTCGCGCGCAACCGCTCGCTCATGCGAACCCCCAATCCGAGAAGGTGTCGTGTGCTCGTCCGCCAGACATGCAGGCTCCCCGGTTCAGGGAGCCCACCAGCCACATGGGATTCTGACAGAGCCAATCCGCCGGCTCACGCCGGTCCCATCAGTTGGAGGATCTGCATGCGAAGCACGCCCCGCTCGGGAGCCGTCGGACTCGCCCTGGCGACGGCACTGCTGCTCACCGGTTGCGGCTCGGAGGAGTCCACCCCGGCCGTCGAGCCGACCCCGACCGCGGAGCCCACCCCGCAGGGCACCAGCACGCCCAGCGCTCCGGCGCTCTCCGAGGAACCTGCGGGCACGACGATCGACATCACCTTCTCCGGCGACGGCGTCGAGCCCGACGGCGTCAGCCGTGAGGTCGAGGCAGGCGAGCCGATCACGCTGCGCATCGTGGCCGACAGACCCGGGGAGATCCACGTCCACAGCTCACCCGAGCAGGAGCTCGAGTACCCCGCCGGCACCACCACCAAGACCCTGACGATCGACCGGCCCGGCGTCGTCGAGGTCGAGTCGCACACGCTCGACAGGCTGATCCTCCAGCTCGAGGTGCGCTGAGTGCTGCTCCCCCTTCACGGTCTCGGCGGCGCCAAGGACCTGCCGCTCCCGCTGCCCCTCGCGGTGGCGGGCGCCACCGCCGCGCTGGTCGTGTCGTTCTGCGTCCTGGCGCTCGCGTGGCGGACGCCGCGCTACCAGGAGGCCGGTCCGGAACGTCCGGCCCCGGCCTGGTTGACGAGCGTGGTCGACGCTCCCGCGTTCGGGTGGGTCCTGCGGGCGCTCGGCCTGGCGTTCACGGCGTACGTCGTCTGGGCCCTGGTAGCCGGCCCCGACCTGGTCACGAACCCCGCGCTCGGCACGTTCTACGTGCTGCTCTGGGTCGGGATGGTGCCGGCTTCGCTGCTCCTGGGCCGGGCCTACCGCGCCGTCAGCCCGGTGCGCACCTTGAACCTGCTCCTCGCCCGGGTGACACGAGGCAACCCGAGCGTCGGGCTGAGGTCCTACCCCGCAGGGCTGGGCTACTGGCCAGCGTCACTGGGGCTGCTCGCCTTCGTCTGGCAGGAGCTGGTCAACCCGCAGAGCGCCTACCTGGGGTCGGTCCGGGTGTGGCTGGCCGGCTACCTGGCGATCATGCTCGTCGGTGGCGCGGTCTTCGGCGACGAGTGGTTCGAACGCGCAGACCCGTTCGAGGCCTACTCGAACCTGCTCGCGAAGCTCTCCCCCTGGGGCCGCGACGAGGAGGACCGGCTGGTGCTGCGCAGCCCCCTGTCCAACCTCGGCACCACCGCGCCCGCTCCCGGGCTGGTCGCCGTGGTGGCAGTGCTCCTCGGGTCCACCGCCTTCGACAGCTTCAAGGACACGCTGCCGTGGCTCAGGTTCGTGGACGACCTGGGGCTGGGCGCAACCTTGACCAACTCGGTCGGGCTGGTCGTCTTCTGCCTCTTCGTGGCAGGGACGTTCACCGCCGCAGCCATGTCCACCGGGGTCGACCGCAGCGAACCCGGCGCCGTACGCCGATCGGCGCTGCCCGACGTGCTCGCGCACTCGGTGATCCCGATCGTCGTGGGCTACATGACCGCCCACTACCTCAGCTATCTCATCGAACAGGGACAGAACACCCTGATCCAGCTCAGCGACCCGCTGGTGCGGGGCGACAACCTCCTCGGCACCGCAAACTGGGACGTGAACTACTGGCTGTCCTTCCACCCCACCCTGCTCGCGGTCGTCAAGGTGCTCGCGGTCGTCCTCGGCCACGTCGTCGGCGTGATCGCGGCGCACGACCGGGTGATCAAGCTGCTCCCGGCTCGCCACCACGTGAGTGGCCAGATCGGGATGCTGCTGGTGATGGTCGGCTACACCGCCACCGGGCTCTACCTGCTGATGGGCGGCTTCTGAGCCGGTCGTGCGGCGAACACTGCGTCGTGGAGCTCGGCGAGGGCGCGACGCAGCGGCGAGTCGCCGAGCTCGGCCACCGCCTTGCCCGAGACGAGTGCCCGGTCGGTGGTCGGCCGGTCCTCCGGGAGGAAGTGCACGCCGGTGGCGCGGATGTAGCCCTCGACCATCCCCGAGATGTCGCGGCGGCTCCAGCCGAGTGAGTCGCGCATCCGGTTCACGACGACGGTGACCGGGGCGGCGCTGAGGTCGCGCAGCTCGACCAGGCTCCGAGCGAGCCTGGCCAGGCCGGTCGGCTCGGCGGAGCCCACCACGACGATGTGGTCCGCGGAGGTCAGAGCGTCCAGCGTGAGCTGGTTGCGGGACACGCTCCGCGTGGGGTCGAGGTCCTGCTCGAGGCTGAACCCGGTGTCGACGACGCCGTCGCCGACCCGCCGCACCCGGTCGAGCACCGACTCCAGCACACCGGCCCGCACCTCGACCCAACGGTCGGGTCGTGGGAGACCGGTGAGCACCTCCATGCCCGTGGAGACCTTCCGCCGACAACGCGCGAAGCCAGGGTCGTCGAGCTCTCCCCCGTTGGCCAGCCGGGCCGCGGCCAGCAGCCCGGAGACCTCGTCGAGCACCCCGAGGTGCTGGGCCACGGCACCCCCGTAGGGGTCGGCGTCCACCAGCACCGCCGGTTCGCCGCGACGTGCTCGTTCGGCGGCCAGCCCGATGGCGACCGTGGTCCGTCCAGGAGCACCGTGGGGACCGTGCACCGCGACGATTCGTCCGGAGCCTGGCTCCGTCCCGTCGACCGAGGGTGCGAGCTCCGGCTCCGGATCGAGCACCAGCTCCTCGGTCCCGGCCGAGGCGACGGACCCGGGAAGGGTGTCCAGGTCGGCCTCGGCGACGACCGCGAGCACGCCGATCCGGGCGAGCTGCCCGGCGTCACCGCCGACCGCGACGCAGCGCACGTCGTGACGGAGCAGACGGACCACCGCGTCCGCGTCGAGACCGGGCAGGTCACCGGCTACGACTGCGACGCCGGCCTGGCCGGTGGCAGCACTGGCCAGGAGATCGGCGAGGTCGACGCACCTCTTCAGCACCAGGCAACCGGCACCTCCGAGCAGGCCCAGAGCCGAAGCCTCCCAGGGCCCGCCGGCAGCGGCGAGCAGCACCACGACCCGCTCTGCCACCCGGTCAGCCCTTCCGGGCGATCACGACGCGGCCGTCGGAGATGTCGCCGAGCGCAGCCCCGAGGTCGGACTCACGCGAGGCTGGGACCCCGACGATGACCTGGCGCGTCGCCTGGGGTGCCAGCGCCTCGGCCGACCGCGGCACCGCCACCACCAGGACGTCGGCAAGCACACGGGTCGCCCTGACCTTGCCCTCCCCCACGGCCGAGACCTTCGGCGAGACCCACACGTCGACCACGGATCCCTCGCGAACGGTCGCGGGCAGGTCGTCGGAGAGCACGCTCAGCGGGACCTCGACCAGGTCGGAGGCCGGGCCGACGGACAGAGCCGATCGCGGCAACAGCTCTCCGGCGGCGACGGGGTGGTTCAGCACCGTCCCGTCCGGGACTGCGTCGGCGGCGAGGTAGCGATCCGCGGTGTCCGCATCGGGGAACCGCACCCGACGGAGCTCGACCTCGTCGGAACCGATCCGCGTGCCCGCGCTCAGGTCTCCGGTCGCAGCCCACACCCCGACCGTGTCGTCCGAGGCCGCCAGGACCCGGGCGCCGACGAGCATCGAGCTCACGACCAGGACGATCCCGACGACGAGTCGGGGGCTGCGCCATCCGGAGCGACGGGTGCGGGTGGCAGCGGGGACCACTCCACCCGGAACCCGGAGGCGACGGGCGCGCACCTCGGTGGTCACCGGCCACGCCCCAGGCCGGAGCCTGCCGACACGCACCCGGGGCCAACCGCTCGCAACCATCCGCAACCGGTGGCAGAGTGACCCTCATGAGCACCACGCCGAGGTTCCTGCAGCTGGCCGACGTCGCGGAGATCCTGAACATCTCCGGCGCCCAGGTGTACGCCCTCGTCCGACGCGGCGACCTGCGCGGCATCAAGATCGGCGGCCGCGGGCAGTGGCGGGTCGAGGCCAGTGAGCTGGAGGCCTACATCGAGCGCGCCTACGCCGACGCCGACGCCTTCGTCAACGCGCACCCGTTCGTCGAGGGCTCCGACCGGGTCGACGACTGACCCCTGTCGTCGGCTCGCCGCCCGCGAGCTCATCCGGTTCGTCCCTGGAGGGCGGCGATCCCGGCGAGGGGTACGACCTCGACTCGCCGTAGGCGCCCCTCGCCCACGGTGAGCTCGAGGAAGTCTCGCCCCACCCGGCCGACGAGCCCGTCCACCCGGTGGTCGTCGACGAAGTGCACCAGACACCTCTCCCCCGCCCCGGCGAGCGCACGGAGCACTGCCCTGAGCGAGAGCTTGTCCATCACCGACCAGGCCGCCTCGTGGTCGGCCCGACCGGACAGGCCGGTGACCGACGCGATGCCGCGGTGTCGCACGATCCACTCCTCGGCACCGCACTCGAGCAGCAGCCAGTCCTCTCCCACCCGCCCCAGACGGCCGGTGACGGCTGTGCCGCCGACCAGGCGCACCGAGACCTCCCACCCCAACGAGGCGTGCAACCGGGCACCGAGGGCCACCAGGGAGTACTCGGCCACGGTCAGGTCCGCGACCTCCGCATCGCGCTCGGCGAGATGGAGCCCCTCCGCCTGCTGCTCGAGGTCGTCGAACACCGCGAAGACGGACTTCTCCCAACCCATGCCTGCCTGATGCCCCAGCCGCACCGCGCCGAAACCGGGCTGTGGACAACCGTTTGACACCGCCCACGACTGAGCGTTGTCTGATGTAAACACACGCAAACGAAGGCATCCGCATGAACTCTGTCCGCATCGGCGCAGCGCTCTCGGTCGGGTGCACGCTCGTGCTGGGTGCCGGTGCCGTGCTGGCGACGGCATCGCGGACCGCAGACCTTCGGCATCCACCAGGCCTCACCTTCGATGCCCAGCTGAGCGCCCTCGCGGCCTGGTCACTCCTCGGGTGCGTCGTCTGGGCGGCCCTGCTCGCCGTCGCCGCCGCGATCGAGTCCGGCACCCGGGGCGCCGTGCGGGCCACCACCTGGCTCGGCTGCCCTCCGGGGCTCCGGCGCGTCCTGCTGGCCGGCCTGGGGCTGGCGCTCGTCGGAGGCGGCGCCGCGCAGGCCTGCCCCACCACAGCCGGGCGCCCCGCCGAGGCTTGGCTGCCCGTGCCGAGCAGGCCGGTCGGAGGGACGCCTCCGTCCGTCGTCGTGGTCGAGTCCGGTGACTCGCTGTGGCACATCGCCGAGGAAAGCCGGTCACACCCCCGCACGGCGGCGGAGGTCCTCGCGGTGGCCACCCAGATCCACCGCCGCAACCGTGCGGTCGTCGGCCCCGACCCCGACCTGATCCAGCCGGGCCAACGGCTCACGCTTCCCAACACCCGCTACCCACCACACCAGCACCACGAGGAGATCCCATGACCGCACCCCTGCAGCGCACCTCCCCCGCAGCAACGCGGGCGGCAGTCCCGATGGCCTCCGTGCAGGGCACCCTGGCGCTCGACTTCGGCAGCTCGGTGCGGTCCTCACGAGCTCCCGCGCTCCGACTGCTGCCCGGGGAGCGGGCAGCGCTGGAGGCCTTCGCACACGCCTTCGCCAACGCGGTGGTCGAGGTGGTCGGAGGGGACCGCGGACCGAACCAGCTGATCCGCTGGACCACGGAGCGCGTCTACACCGAGCTGCAGCAGCGCGCGGCGCTCCTGGCGCGCACCACACCGGGCGACCGCCGGGTGCGCCGGCTGCGCAGCCAGGTGCGCAGCGTCCACGTGTTCTGCCCCTCCGCCGAGGCCGCCGAGCTCAGCGTGCACGTGCGTCGCGGTGCCCGGTCCCGGGCGATCGCGGCCCGGCTGGAGCTGCTCGAGGGCCGCTGGTGCTGCACCGCGCTTCAGTTCGGGTGAGACGATCGAGGCCGACTGTCGGAGGAGCTGGTCCAGATGGGCGACAAGGGAGCCAGGAAGACCGGGGACGCGGATGCGGCAGCGAGCGCGCTGCTCGAGGACCTGCAGCCCCTGGGCGAGGTACGCCGCAAAGCCATGTTCGGCGGCTTCGGGTTGTTCCTCGACGACGTGATGTTCGCGATCGTGGACCCGGCCGGGCGCTGCTTCCTGCGCAGCGACGAACCCGCGTCGCGGGACTTCGAGTCGGCCGGAGCCGAGAAGCACGGCCGGATGCCCTACTGGACGATCCCCGACGCCGTGCGCTCGGACCCCGACGAGCTGCTCACCTGGGCGCGCACCGCGCGCGAGACGGCCGTGGCCGCCAAGCGCTGAACCTGCGGCCAGGCGTCAGCCGGCCGGGCGCGCGGTCAGGCCCGTGGGACCACCCGGTGCCCCGTGACACTTCTTGTACTTCTTGCCCGAGCCGCACGGGCACTCGGAGTTGCGTCCGGCTCCGGCGAACGGGTCGTCCGCGTTGCTGACGGTGTGGCCCTTGACCTCGACCTCGCCGCCCTCGTTCGGAGCGGTGTAGGTGAGGTTCTGCGGCGCCTTGGGCGCCTGCAGGCCCTTGGCGTGGATGTGCGGGTGGTCGTGGTCGTGCAGGTGCGCCTCCATGCCCGGTGCGCCGGCCTCGACGAGCTCGTCGTCGTCCTCGTCCTCGTCGACCTGGACCTCGAGGTTGAACAGGAAGCCGACGGTCTCCTCGCGGATGCCCTCCTTCATCGCGTTGAACATGTCGAAGCCCTCCCGCTGGTACTCGACCAACGGGTCGCGCTGGGAGTAGGCACGCAGGCCGATGCCCTCGCGCAGGTAGTCCATCTCGTAGAGGTGCTCACGCCACTTGCGGTCCAGGACGGAGAGCATCACCTGGCGCTCGAGCTCACGCATCACCTCGGAGCCGACCTCGGCCTCGCGGTTGTCGTAGGCCTTCTGCGCGTCCGCCTGCAGCGCCGCCATCAGGGTCTCGCGCTCGAGGCCGTCACGACCGCCGGCCTCGCGCTCGAGGTCCTGGTAGCGCAGCGACAGCGGGTAGATCGTCTTCAGCGCCGTCCACAGCGCCTCCAGGTCCCACTCCTCCGGGAAGCTCTCCGTGGCGGCGGTGACGTAGGTCGCGATCGTCTCGTCGATCATGGTGCGCACCTGCTCGTGCAGGTCTGCGCCCTCGAGCACGGCGCGACGCTCACCGTAGATGACCTCACGCTGCCGGCTCATCACGTCGTCGTACTTGAGCACGTTCTTGCGAGACTCGAAGTTCATCGCCTCGACCTGGGCCTGGGCGGAGGCGATCGACTTGGTGACCGACTTGTTCTCGATCGGCACGTCGTCGGGCACCTTGAGCGCGAGCAGCACCCGCTCGACCCAGTCGGACTTGAACAGCCGCATCAGGTCGTCGCCCAGCGAGAGGTAGAAGCGGGACTCCCCCGGGTCGCCCTGACGGCCGGAGCGGCCGCGGAGCTGGTTGTCGATGCGCCGCGACTCGTGCCGCTCGGTGCCCAGCACGTAGAGGCCACCGGCCTCCTTGACCAGGTCGTGCTCGGACTTGACCTGGGCGGTGATGCGCTCCAGCATCTCCGGCCAGGCGGCGTTGTACTCGTCGGCGTTCTCGAGCGGGTCGAGACCCTGGGCGCGCAGCTCCTGGTCGGCGAGGAACTCGGTCGAGCCACCGAGCATGATGTCGGTGCCTCGACCGGCCATGTTCGTGGCGACGGTGACGGCGCCGCGGTGACCGGCGAGTGCGACGACCTTGGCCTCGTCCGCGTGCATCTTCGCGTTCAGCACCGAGTGCGGCACCCCGCGCTTGGTCAGCAGACCCGACAGCAGCTCGGACTTCTCCACGGAGGTCGTGCCCACGAGGACGGGCTGGCCCTTCTCGTTCCGGGCAGCGATGTCCTCCACGACGGCCTCGAACTTGGCGTCCTCGGTGCGGTAGACGAGGTCCTTCTCGTCCAACCGCGCCATCGGCTTGTTCGTGGGGATCGGGACCACGCCGAGCTTGTAGATCTTGTCGAACTCGGAGGCCTCGGTCATGGCCGTTCCGGTCATGCCGGACAGCTTCTTGTAGAGACGGAAGAAGTTCTGGAGGGTGATCGTGGCGAGGGTCTGGTACTCCTCGCGGACGGTGACGCCCTCCTTGGCCTCGATGGCCTGGTGCAGCCCGTCGTTGTAGCGACGTCCCGACAGGATGCGACCCGTGTGCTCGTCGACGATGAGGACCTCGCCGTCCAGGACGACGTACTCCTTGTCGTTGCGGAACAGCTCCTTGGCCTTGATCGAGTTGTTCAGGAACGAGATCAGCGGGGTGTTGGCGGACTCGTAGAGGTTCTCGATGCCGAGGTGGTCCTCGACCTTGGTGATCCCGGGCTCGAGGATCGAGATGGTGCGCTTCTTCTCGTCGACCTCGTAGTCGGTGTCCTTGACCAGGCGCTTGGCGACCTTGGCGAACTCGGCGTACCACTCGACCTCGTCCTGGGTCGGTCCGGAGATGATCAGCGGCGTCCGGGCCTCGTCGATCAGGATCGAGTCGACCTCGTCGACGACGGCGAAGTTCGGGGGCCGCTGGACGCAGTCCTCGAGTGCCGTGGCCATGTTGTCGCGCAGGTAGTCGAAGCCGAGCTCGTTGTTGGTCGCGTAGGTGATGTCTGCCGCGTAGGCCTGGCGGCGCTCGTCGGGTCGCATGTCGGGCATGATCACGCCGACGCTGAGCCCGAGGAACTGGTGCACGCGGCCCATCCACTCGGCGTGGTACTTGGCCAGGTAGTCGTTGACGGTGACCACGTGGACGCCCTCACCCGGGAGCGCGTTCAGGTACGCCGGGAGGGTCGAGACCAGGGTCTTGCCCTCACCGGTCTTCATCTCGGCGATGTTGCCGAGGTGCAGCGCTGCGCCACCCATGATCTGGACGTCGAAGTGACGCTGACCGAGCACTCGCTTGGCGGCCTCGCGGACGGTCGCGAACGCCTCGGGCATCAGGTTGTCCAGCGGCTCACCGTCGGCCAGCCGCTGCCGGAACTCGTCGGTCATGGCACGCAGCTCGTCGTCGGACATCGCGACGAAGTCGTCCTCGATGGCGTTGACGGCCTTGGCGATCGCTTCGAGCTGGCGGAGGATCTTGCCCTCGCCGATGCGAAGGACCTTGTCGATGATCGACACGCGGACTACTCCTGAGGGTGGACTGAAGGTGGGATCGGGGCGCGGAAGCCATTTCTGAGCCCGTCGAACATCGTAACGGGCGGAACCGCGAGAAGGTTTCGCCCGGCCGGAGATTGCCGGCCTGTCGCAGGATCAGACCGGCACCGCGCGCCCGAGGATCGTGGACGACTGCGGACCCCTGGAGCCCTCCGGGAAGCTGAACCTGTCCATCTCCACGATCTCGAACCCCGCGGCCTCGACGGCGCCGGCTGTGTCTCGCGAGCAGTGGCAGCCACCGAACAGCATCGGCCACACGGTGGCGTCCAGCACGTGCTGGAACGTGCGTGCTGCTCCCGGTTCCGGGGCCTGCACGTGCTCGAGAAACCGCAGCTCGCCACCGGGCCGGAGCACTCGACGCGCCTCCGCCAGGGCTGGCTGCTGGTCCACGGAGCACAGCACCAGGCTGAAGACCACCGCGTCCGCCTCGCCGTCGCCGACGGGCAGGCCGGTTGCGACGGCGTCGCGCAGCTCCACCCGCTCGTCCGCCTGGACGGCAGCGCGCTCACGGAGGAACGGCTCGGGCTCGACGGCCACGATCCGGCTCACGTCGTCCGGGAACAGGGTGAAGTTGGCGCCGTCGCCCGCACCCACCTCCACGACCGTGCCCTGCAGCCCCTCGAGCAGGCGCCGGCGAAGCTCCTGACCTCCGCGCCTGGCCACGGCAGGCACGACGAACCGGCTGTACAGCCTGGCGAACAATGGATGGCTCACCGAGGAGGACCGTCCCGAGACGTTCATGGCGCGATCGTGGCACCCAGCGCGGAGGCAAGTCCACCCCGCTGGTTCACCTCGATGTCATCGAGGCCCAGCCACCGGGCCAGCTCGCGCAGCTCCTCGGCGAGCTCCGGGGCGGTGTCCTCCGGGGCATCCGGCTCGGCGTAGGCGGCCTTGACGATCAGCACGCCCCCGCGACGGTCGGCCTTGAGGTCGACCCTGGCGACGATCCGGTCGCCCAGCAGGAACGGCAGCACGTAGTAGCCGAACTTCCGCTTGTGCTCGGGGACGTAGATCTCGATCCGGTAGTGGAAGTCGAAGAGCTGCTCGGTGCGCTCACGCTCCCACACCAACGGGTCGAACGGGCTCAGCAGCGCCCGGGCGTGGACCTTGCGTGGCAGCGCGGCGTCACGGTGCACAAAGGCCGGCCGGCGCCAGCCCTCGATCCGGGCGGGCAGCAGCTCGCCGCTCTCCACCAGGGACCGGATCGCCGGTCGCGTGGAGGCAAGCGACATCCGGTAGTAGTCCCGAAGGCACTGCTCGGTGCCGACTCCGTGGGAGACCGCGGCCCGTCGGACCAGCTCGATCGCCGCCTCGTGGTCGGTGGGGACGGGCTGGTCCAGGATCGCCTGGGGGATCACCCGCTCGGGAAGGTCGTACATCCGCTCGAACGCGGCGTTCCGGCCGGCCACGGCCAGCTGGCCGGAGATGAAGAGGTACTCCAGCGCCCGCTTGGTCTCGCTCCAGTTCCACCCCCAGTCCACCTTCCGCCGGGGCAGCCCGTCATCGAGGTCGCGCGAGGTCTGCGCTCCTCCCTCCCGGATCTCCGCGAGCAGCGAGCGCACCAGCGCGGACGGTGCCGACTCCCCCGTCCATTCATGGCCCCGCTCCCGGAAGCGCTGCATCCGGCCGTGCATGCAGGGCCACAGCTCGACGGGCATGTACGCCGCCACGTGCGCCCAGTACTCCACGAGCCGGCGCGGTGACCGCTCGGAGGCCCGGGTCAGCATCTCGGTGTCGTAGGGGCCCATCCGGGCGAACAGCGGCATGTAGTGAGCCCGCTGGAGGACGTTCACCGAGTCGATCTGGAGCACGCCCGTGCGAGCCAGCGTCCGTGCGAACGTGCGCATCGTGGGCACGGTGTGTCGAGGGTCGCGGAAGCCCTGTGCGACGAGCGCGATCCTGCGCGCCTGCGCCGTGGACAGCTCGATCACGGGATGTCGAGCAGCTTCTCTCGCACGGCGTACATCACGGCTTCCATCCGGGAGTGCAGCTGGAGCTTCTCCAAGATGTTGCGCACGTGGTTCTTGACGGTGTTCTCGCTGATGAAGAGCTGCTTCGCGGCGTCCCGGTTGTTCATGCCCCGCGCCACCAGCCGCAGGACCTCGAGCTCACGCTCGGTCAGACGTGGCGTGATCGCCTGACCGCGGTCCGTGCGTGCCATCTCCTTGAACTCGTCGATGAGCTTGACGGCCATCGACGGGCTGATCAGCGACTGGCCCTCGGCCACGACCCGGACGGCCTGGGCGACCTCGTCGATGGAGGAGTCCTTGAGCAGGTAGCCCGATGCACCGTTCTTCACCGACTCGTAGAGGTCACCCTCCTCGTCGCTGACGGTGAGCATGATGATCTTGACGCTCGGGACGAGCTCCTTGATCTTCATGCAGGCCTGGAGCCCGGAGCGCTTCGGCATCCGCACGTCCAGCAGGACCACGTCGGGGACCGCCGACACGACGAGGTCGGTGGCGCTGATGCCGTCGCCGGCCTCGCCGACGACCTCGATGCCGGGCTCGACGCCGAGCAGCATCGTGAGACCACGCCGGAAGAGCTCCTGGTCGTCGACCACGACGACCCTGACGGGATCGTCAACGCCAACCGACTCTTCAGCGACCATTCGCCCACTATGGCAGAGGAAGTGACGCGGGGGTACACAAACGGGTACCCGGGACGTGACCCGTTTGGGCCACGCCCCGGTCCCTGAGGTGATCCGATCAGCTCACGTCGAGCGCGATCACTCCGTAGTCGTAGCCGCGACGGCGGTAGACCACCGACGGCCGCTCACTCTCCTTGTCCACGAACAGGTAGAAGTCGTGACCCACCAGCTCCATCTCGTAGAGCGCCTGCTCGAGGGTCATGGGCGCGGCCGGGTGTGACTTCTCCCGGACCACGAGCGGTCCGTCACCGGTCACGGTCACCGGGCCCACCTTGCGCTCGGCGACGACGTCGTCCTCCGGCTCCTCGTGCGGCGGCATGCTCCTCGCCATCGCCTCTCCGACGGACTCGGGCTTGTGCTGGCCCCGATGGACCTTGCGGCGGTCGGCGGCCTTGCGCATCTGCGCGGCCATCTTGTCCAGGGCCAGGTCGAGTGCGGCCATCTTGTCCTCGGCCGATGCCTCGGCTCGGACGATCGGTCCCCGTGATCGGGCAGTCAGCTCGACGCGGAGCGCCCTCTCCGGCTCCCTGGCACGGGGCTCCTTCTCGATCAGCACGTCCACCCGGATGATCCGGTGATCGTGCTTCTCGAGGCGGGCTAGCTTCTCCTCGACGTGTTCCCGGAACCTGTCCGACACCTCACAGTGCCGACTGCTGACCACAACATCCACCGCAGACCTCCCGGTTGTTCGTTCGTCGAAACCGACGTGAGCTACCTGTCTATCCGTGCAGATTCGGCACGCCAGTGACGTGCAAGAGGGCACCTGCCCATGAGGAATGACTGGCCCGAGCTCGTGTCATGCGCCGCGGACTGATGCTTCGATCACCGACGTCCCCCGACCGGGCCGCTCCGCTGAACGCGTCGACCCGGTTTGTCTCCATGAGTAGACGCTAGTCGGCCCACCCCGAAAGCGGTAGGGGAGGGTGCCGTTTGCGGGTCGCGGCCACGGTGACCACCGAGCGCACCAGGATTCCGGACTCCTCGAGGGCTCTTTGGGCCTCGCGCGCAGTGGCCCCTGTGGTGAGCACGTCGTCGCAGACGAGCACGGCGAGCGGTGCCCCGATGCGTCGCAGGGCCGCTGCCGAGGACGGGCGGAGCGCCATCGAGCCGGCCAGGTTCTCCGCCCGCTGACCGGCGTCGAGACCGCTCTGGTCCCGCGCTGACCCGCGCTGCTCCAGCGCCTGGTGCACGCCCACCGAGTGCCCCTGCGACCGGAGTCGCCGCGCCGCGAGCCGCGTCATCCGCAGCACCGGGTCGTGTCCGCGCGCACGCACGACGGGAGACCTCGACGGCACCGGCACCAGCACGTGCTGTGCCGACGCGGCCAGCGCAGGGGCGGCGGCCACAGCCAGCAGGCCGCCGAGCGGAGCGGCCAGCGAGAACGTCCCGTGCTCCTTGTGCGCGAGGACGAGGTCACGGACCAGCCCGTCGTACTCCCCCGCCGCGAAGCACGCTGCCAGCCCGGGTGGGCAGGGTGTGGGCCGAACGGCGACCGCGCGCAGCGGCAGGGTCTCGGCACACTCCGAGCAGAGGGAGCGACCGGGAGCCGGACAGCCCACGCACCGAGCACCGTGGACCAGATCGAGCCAGGAGTCGACGAGACCGCGCACGGGACCAGCCTCTGCGGTCCACGGCCCGGCGTCGTCAGCGCGCTCGCGCGCCTGTGCACGGCGGCCCACGACGCGGGCCTGGGACCTCGAGACGGTCAGCGGGCGTACGCCGCCGCCACGACCTTGGAGCTGGTGCGTGGCCAGCTCCCGTTCCTGGCGAGCGTGTACACCCGCTGGTCCTCGGTCACCAGGTGCAGCGGCAGGTCCGGGTCGGGCGCGACCACCATCGCCTGCGCCGCGCCCCGGAAGTCGCTGGGCTCGGCCAGGCCGGGCGGGGGTGGTGAGCCGTCCGCGCTGATGAACCGGACCTGGCTGGTCTCGGGCTTGGGCCTGCTGAGCAGCGCGAGGGTGCCCGCACCGCGCCATCCGATGTCGACGATCCGGGAGGCCTCCGCGTCTCCGGGCGCAAACACCCGGGAGCCGCCGGCGCCGGACACGATGCCTTCGTCCGTGCGCAGGATCCTGGTCACCCGAACGTCCGGCGCGGGGCTGCCGGTGTAGGCGACAGCCATCTGGCTGCCGTCGCGAGAGACCGCGAAGGCGGAGACATCCTGGCCGGTCACCCCGGGCACGTTGATCCGGCGCACCTTGTCGTCGCGCACCACGTAGACCCGCGCACCGCGGGCGGTCCGGTCGATCAGCCACAGGTCCCCGAACATGTCGAACGACGGCCGCAGCACGTCGGTGGCCCGCGTCAGCGGGGTGGCCACCGGCGCTCCGGACCCCGGCCCGCCGGCGCCGGCCACGAAGACCGTCGACCCGTTGCCGGAGACGGCAGCGATCCTCCTGGGCGACTCGCTCACGGCCAGGCTGCGCACCGAGTAGCCCGGTCGACCCAGGGCTCCTTCGACCACTGTCGGGTCCTTCTCGGTCAGGTCGACCACCCGCCCACCGCGGACGCCCCACAGCCGGCCGGTGCCGGAGCCGCCGGCGTCGTACTCGGGGCCGGAGCTCACGGCCACGTCCAGCCGTCCACCGGCGAGAGGGACAGGTACGCCGGACACCGTGATCCGCACGCGCTCGATGTCGGGAACCTGCCGCAGCGTCCAGGCGAGCTGGTCGACGGCGCGGGAGAGCTCGCTCGACGAGGCCCGCAGGACCTCACGCGACAACGGCACCTCGGCCACGCCACTCTCGGTGACGACCACGGACAGGTCGAGGTCGGTGCGCGAGGGCAGAGCCGAACGGGTCACCTCCGCGAGGCCGTCCCCGGGGCCGGCGAGCAGCCCGCGGACCAGGTTGCTGGCGGTCTGGTCACCTCGGGGGATGAAGACCGGGTCCGGCAGCAGGACCTGCCCGGTCTGGTCGTAGAAGTAGAGGTTGAACCGGGCGAAGGCGCGGTCGAAGAACGACGTCGGAACCACCAGCGCGTTCACCGGGTTGTCGATGCGCCACTGGCCGTCCTCGGCCACCAGCTTGAGCTCCAGCGTCTCCGAGCGCCCCTCCGCACCGTCGAGCCAGCCACCACGGCCGTCCAGGCGCCGGGTGTCCGCCAGACGCACGTTGGCGCCGGCGCTGGTCGGCACCACGGTGAACGCCTCGTAGACGATCGTGCCCCGGTTGGGCTTCCAGTTCGCCTGGGCGCGATCGGAGAGGAACTCGCGGGCCACCTTCGTCGACAGCGGGTTCGCCTGCATCGCGACCAGGAAGCCCGAGACGATGGCTGCCGGGCTCCCGTCCTCGGCCGGGCCGGGCGGGTCGAAGTACGGCGCATCCTGGGGCCGGTCCGCGCGGTCCTCGCCCAGACGGACGACCGGACCGGACTCGGGCAGGGCCGAGCACCCGGCCGAGACGGCTGCGAGGACGGCGACCAGCGCCACCACCGCGGATCGGAGCCGCGCGCTCACGTGACCCCCTCACGAACGTCGTCGGGCACGAGCGGCAGCGGGCTGTGCGTGAGCGGGTCTCCTGCCCGACGGGGCAGCGTCAGCCGGAACTGGGCACCACCGCCCGGGCTGCCCCAGGCCTGCAGCCAGCCGCCGTGCAGGCGGGCGTCCTCGAGCGCGATCGCCAGCCCGAGGCCGGTGCCGCCCGTGGTGCGGGCGCGCGCCGGGTCGGCCCGCCAGAATCGGTTGAACACCATCGCGGACTGTCCGGGCTGGAGGCCGACGCCGTGGTCCCGCACGGTCAACGCGGTGGCCTGTCCGTCGGCCGCGAGCCGCACCTCTACTCCGCCCGCGTCGGCGTGGTCGATCGCGTTGGTCACCAGGTTGCGCACGATGCGCTCGACCCGGCGTACGTCGGCCTCGGCCATGAACACCCCCTCGTCGAGGATCCTGAGCTCCACGCCGCGGGCCTGCGCCATCGGGGCGGTCGCCGCCACGACCCGATGCACCACGTCACCGAGGTTGGTGTCATCGAGCTCGAGCACGGCCGCTCCGGCGTCGAACCTGCTGATCTCGAGGAGGTCGGCCAGGAGGTTCTCGAACCGGTCCAGCTCGTTCTGGAGCAGCTCGGCGGAACGCGCAGTCACCGGGTCGAAGGAGGCCCGGGCATCGTGCAGGACGTCTCCCGCCATCCGCACGGTGGTCAACGGTGTGCGCAGCTCGTGCGAGACGTCGGAGACGAAGGTGCGCTGCACCCGGGAGAGCTCCACGAGCTTGCGGATCTGTGACTGCATCGCCTCGGCCATCTGGTTGAACGACATCGCCAGCCGGGCGATGTCGTCCTCCCCCTTGACGTGCATCCGCTCCTCGAGACGCCCTGAGGCGATCCGCTCGGCCACCCGCCGGGCCAGCCGGACCGGCGTGATCACCTGGCGCGTCACGAGCAGGGCCACCCCGGCCACCAGCACCAGCAGGAGCACACCGGCGCCGAGCAGCACCCGGCGCAACAGCTGGAGCGTCTGCTCCTCCTCCCCCATCGGGAAGAGGTAGTAGAGCGCGTAGCTCCCGCCGTCCGACGGCAGCACCACGGTGGAGCCGACGGCGACCCCGGGTTGCGAGCCGCCGGGAACGGCGCCGTCCCGGGATCCGGGTGCGTAGGAGATCCGGGTGAAGGTCCACGCCAGGCCGTTCGCGCCCTCCTCGACGGACCGTCGGAGCAGCGCGGGGACGCTGTCGGGGTCCACCGCGGGAGTGGAACGTACGCCGCCTGCGGTGCGCCCGGCGATCACCGGTCCGAGCACGACCACCTCGAAGCCCTTGACCTCGCCTCGCGCGACCAGGCTCTCGACGAGCAGCCGCAGCTGGGTCTCCGGCTCGGAGTCGCTGCCGCCTGCCGAGCCGAGACGTTCGCGGGCCGTGGCCGTCTCGGTGCGGGCCTCGGCCACCGAGGCGTCCACCCGGCCCTTGACGAGTCCGTCGGTGATCTGGCTCAGGGCCAGGTAGCCCACGGAGCCGACCACCACGGCGGACAGCACCACGATCGCGGTCACCACGCGGGTGCGCAGCGACCGCCGCCAGAAGCTCGAGGCCGCCCACGGCAGGTTGCGCACCTGGGCGAGGAAGCCTGGATGCGCCTCGTGTCCTGCCTCGGTGAGCCCACTGGACGGAGCAGGCTCAGTCGTCCTGGAGCTGCTCATCTGCAGTGCCCGCCTTGTAGCCCACCCCGCGGACCGTCACCACGATGGTGGGGCTCTCGGGATCGACCTCGATCTTGGCCCGGAGCCGCTGCACGTGCACGTTGACCAGCCTGGTGTCCGCCGCGTGCCGGTAGCCCCAGACCTGCTCGAGCAGGACCTCGCGGGTGAACACCTTGCGCGGACTGCGCGCCAGGCAGACCAGCAGGTCGAACTCGAGCGGCGTCAGCCCGATCTGCTGACCGTCGCGGACCACCTCGTGGCCGGCGACGTCGATGGCCAGGTCACCGATCTGGAGGATCTCCTGCGAGGGCGCCTCCAGTCGGCGCACTCGCGCCCTGATCCGGGCGACGAGCTCCTTGGGCTTGAACGGCTTCGCGACGTAGTCGTCGGCCCCGGACTCGAGGCCGACGACCACGTCGATGGTGTCGCTACGTGCGGTGAGCATGACGATCGGGACACCGGACTCCGCCCGGATCTCGCGGCAGACGTCGATCCCGTCGCGCCCCGGAAGCATCAGGTCGAGCAGCACCACGTCGGGCCGGAAGGTGCGGAACGCCGCCATCGCCTCGTCGCCCCGGGTGACGATCTCGCTCACGAAGCCCTCGTTGCGCAGCACGATCGTCAACATCTCGGCCAGGGCCGCGTCGTCGTCGACGACGAGGACCCGTGGCCGGTCCGCGACCTCCTGCTGCGTCACGCCCCCGCCCGTCAGTAGCGGTACTGGTCGGACTTGTACGGACCCTCGGCGGGAATGCCGAGGTAGGACGCCTGGTCGTCGGTGAGCGTGGTCAGGTTGACGCCGAGAGCACCCAGGTGCAGGCGGGCGACCTCCTCGTCGAGGTGCTTGGGCAGCACGTAGACCCCCACGGGGTAGTCCTCGGTCTTGGTGAAGATCTCGATCTGCGCCAGGACCTGGTTGGTGAAGGAGTTCGACATCACGAACGACGGGTGACCGGTCGCGTTGCCGAGGTTCATCAGCCGTCCCTCGGACAGGACGATGATCGCGTTGCCCGAGGGGAAGGTCCACAGGTCGACCTGCGGCTTGACGGTCTTGCGCTCGGCGACGCCCTCTGCCTCGAGGCCGGCCATGTCGATCTCGTTGTCGAAGTGACCGATGTTGGCCACGATCGCGTTGTGCTTCATCTGGCGCATGTGGTCGACCGTGACGACGTCCTTGTTGCCCGTCGAGGTGATGATGATGTCCGCCGAGGCGAGCGTGTTCTCGAGCGTGTCGACCTGGTAGCCGTCCATCGCCGCCTGCAGCGCGCAGATCGGGTCGATCTCGGTGACGATGACGCGGGCACCCTGGCCGCGCAGCGACTCCGCGCAGCCCTTGCCGACGTCGCCGTAGCCGCACACGACGGCGACCTTGCCGCCGATCAGCACGTCGGTGGCCCGGTTGAGGCCGTCGATCAGCGAGTGCCGGCAGCCGTACTTGTTGTCGAACTTGGACTTGGTGACCGAGTCGTTGACGTTGATCGCGGGGAAGAGCAGCGAGCCCTCGCGCATCATCTCGTAGAGACGGTGCACCCCGGTCGTGGTCTCCTCGGTGACGCCCTTGACCGAGTTGGCGATCGGGGTCCAGTGGGCGGAGCTCTTGGCGAGCTGGGCCTGGAGGACCTCGAAGACGATCCGCTGCTCGTTGCTGGCTGCGGTGGCCGGGTCGGGCGCCTCGCCGGTCTTCTCGGCCTGTACGCCGAGGTGCAGCAGCATCGTGGCGTCACCGCCGTCGTCGAGGATCATGTTCGGTGTGCCGTCGGCCCAGTCGAGGATCTGCTGGGTGCACCACCAGTACTCCTCGAGGGTCTCGCCCTTCCAGGCGAACACGGGAACGCCCTGGGGGTTCTCCGGGGTGCCCTCGCGGCCCACGACCACGGCGGCGGCCGCGTGGTCCTGGGTGGAGAAGATGTTGCAGGAGGCCCAGCGGACCTCGGCTCCGAGATCCACCAGGGTCTCGATGAGCACGGCGGTCTGGATGGTCATGTGCAGCGAGCCGGCGATCCGGGCGCCCGCCAGCGGCTTGTCCTTGCCGTAGCGCTCGCGCATCGCCATCAGGCCGGGCATCTCGTGCTCTGCCAGGGCGATCTCGGTGCGGCCATAGTCGGCCTGGGTCAGGTCGGCGACCTTGAAGTCCATCAGTGGTGTCCTTGCTTGCGTGGGGTCGAGTGGTCAGCGCGCGAAGGCGCGCGGCTACGTCTGACCACGATCTCGTGCGAAAGGCGTGGCGCCATCCTACTCACCCGGGTGGCTGTGCCCAATGGACGTGGCGGCTGCTCAACCGGTCGGGTCGTCGGTCCGGACGGCTCGGCGGAGGTCCGGCTCGAGGTAGATCACCCGTGCCTGCGGCTCGGCCGCTCGCACGGCGACCTCGGCGGCGTCGATGGCGCTCGCCACCTCTGCCGCGGTGTCGGTCGCGGTCACCGCGATCTTCGCCGCCACCAGCAGCTCCTCGGGCCCGAGGTGCATGGTGCGCATGTGGATCACGCTGTCGACCCCGTCCGCCCCGGCGAGGGCGGCGTGGATGCGACGTACGGCGTCGGGGGTGGCCGACTCGCCGAGCAGCAGGCTCTTGGTCTCCAGGGCGAGGACCACGGCCACCGCCACCAGCAGGATCCCGATCAGGGCGGTGCCGTAGACGTCGAAGATCGGGTCGCGGGTGATCAGCGCCAGACCGACACCGAAGAGGGCGAAGACCAGACCGGTCAGCGCGGCGAAGTCCTCCAGCAGGATGACCGGGAGCTCGGGAGCCTTCGCGCGACGCACGAACTGCACCAGGGTGAGCTTGCCCCGCTCCTTGTTCGCCTCGCGGATCGCGGTGCGGAAGCTCAGCCCCTCCAGCACGATGGCCACGCTCAGCACGGCGATCGGCACCCACCACCAGCGCCCGTCGAGCTGGCCGAGGTCACCCGGGTGCAGCTGCACCTCGTGCCACTTGTGGTAGGCCTCGTAGAGCGCGAACAGGCCACCGACGCTGAACAGCACGATGCTCACGATGAAGGAGTAGATGTAGCGCTCGCGGCCGTAGCCGAACGGGTGCTCCGGGGTGGCGCCCCGGCGTGCCCGGCGCCCACCGAGGAGGAGCAGCACCTGGTTGCCGGAGTCGGCGACGGAGTGGATCGCCTCGGCCAGCATCGACGAGGACTGGGTGAGCCCGAAGGCGATGAACTTGGTGATCGCGATCCCGGTGTTCGCCAGGAGTGCCGCGACGACTGCCTTGGTGCCGCCTTCGGTTGACATGGCGCAGAGGCTACCGGCGCCGGATCGGGTCAGGCACCGAGGCCCAGCTGGAGGTACGCCGCGGCGTACATCCCGGTCGACAGCATCGCGGCGTAGCGCGCGACATGGCCGTCGGCCTCCGAGGAGATGGTCTCGACCCGGACCCCGTGGGCGTGCGCCGCCTGCTCGAGCTGCTCGCGGGTCTCGACGACAGCCGGGTCGGGCGACCCGTCGTCGAGGATCACCAGCGCCGGGCGGCGCTCGGCACCCCCGTCGGCGAACGGGTCGGCGAACACGTCGGCCGGCGCGGCAGCAGCCAGCACGGGCAGGAGGTGCTCGGCGTCGGCTGCCAGCGCGGTTCGGCCGGTCGCGGTGCGGAACGACTCGGCGACGCGGCGACCGGCGCGCGCGGCCAGGACGGTGCCGCCCCAGAAGAGCGGGTTGGAGTCGGCGATGCCGATGGCCAGGATCTTCGCCGGGTTGGTCGCGAGATCGCGGTGCGGACCGCAGTCCACGGCGACCGCGTCGAGAGCGTCGGCGATCACGTCGGGGTCGGTGCGGGGACCGAGGTGGACCTGGTCGAGCAGGTCGAGCACCAGCACCGCGATGGCCAGCCGGTCGGCGGTCCGGGTGGGCAGCAGGGTGGAGTAGCGGCCCTGTCCGTGCGAGGCCACGAGGCTCGTCTCCGGTGCCGCGACCACCAGCTGGCAGCCCCGACGCACCGCCTCGGCGACGGCGGCCGCCGTGGCGGGGTCACGTCCCTCGGGGGCCAGCACCACGACCAGGTCGAGGCTGCCCGCCCAGCCGGGAAGGCCAGGTCCCGGCCAGGCGACGAAGGGCACCGGGCACACCGGCTCCAGGACGGCGCGCAGCAGCCTCGAGTCCGGGCCGGCCGCGACGATCGCGCGGGGCTGGTCGGCGGTGAGTCGCTGCACGGCCTCGGTGACCGCGTCCCGGGCCGACACCGCCTCGCGTCGTACGCGCGCCCCGCCCTCGGCGAGGTGGCGCAGCCGGACGTCGGCACGAGCCAGCGCCACCTCGTCGTCGAGAAGCCCGTCGTCGAAGGTCATCGCGGCTTGCGCGCCTCGTCCACCAGCAGCACCGGGATGTCGTCACGAACCGGGTAGGCCAGTCCGCAGCCGACGCAGACCAGCTCCTCGGCGGCCTCGTCGACCGCGAGGGACTGGCGGCACGCTGGGCACACGATCAGGTCGAGCAGGTGGCTGTCGAGGTTCATCGATGACTCCTTCTGATCGTGGCGAGGATGTCGTCGCGGACCCGAGCCATGGTGGCTTCGTCCGCACCCTCCGCGTTGAGGCGCAGCAAGGGCTCGGTGTTGGACGCGCGAACATTGAACCACCAGTCCGGGTGGTTGACCGTGAGTCCGTCGAGGTGGTCGACCTCGATGTCCTCCTGACCGGCCCAGTCACGCTCCAGCTCGTCGAGCACCGCGTGCTGGTCGGTCACCTCGGAGTTGATCTCACCGCTGGCGACGTAGCGGGAGTACGGGGCGAGCACGTCGGAGAGGGGCTCCCCGCTCTCGGCGAGGGCAGCCAGGGCGTGCAGGGCAGCGAGCATCCCGGAGTCGGCGCGCCAGAAGTCGCGGAAGTAGAAGTGTCCCGAGTGCTCGCCCCCGAAGACCGCGCCCGTCTCGGCCATCCTCGCCTTGATGTAGGAGTGGCCGACCCGGGTGCGGACGGGCTCGCCGCCGAGCTCGCGCACCATCTCGGCCACCCCCCGCGAGGTGATCAGGTTGTGGATGATCGTGGCGCCGGGGTACTTCGCGAGCTCGCGGGCGGCGATCAGGCCGGTCAGGACGCTGGGGTTGACCAGCTCGCCGCGCTCGTCGACGAGGAAGCACCGGTCGGCGTCACCGTCGAAGGCCAGGCCGATGTCCGCCCCGGTCTCGAGCACCTTCTTCTGCAGGTCGACGAGGTTGGCCGGCTCGATCGGGTTCGCCTCGTGGTTGGGGAAGGAGCCGTCGAGCTCGAAGAACAACGGCACGACCTCGGCGTCGACCTGCCCGAGCACCGCCGGCGCGGTGAGCCCGGCCATGCCGTTGCCCGCGTCGACGACCACCTTGAGGTGGCGACCGCGGACCGGCGCGAGGTCGAGCAGGTAGGAGGCGTAGTCGTCGAGGAGGTCGACCTCGGTGATCTCGCCCGCCGCCGGTGACGTGACGGTGTCGCCGGCGGCGACCAGGTCGCGGATCTCCAGGAGGCCGGTCTCACGCCCGATGGGCGAGGCGAAGGCGCGACACAGCTTGATGCCGTTGTACTGCGCGGGGTTGTGGCTCGCCGTGAACATGGCCCCGGGCCTCTCGAGCCGGCCCGAGGCGAAGTAGAGCTGGTCGGTGGACGCGAGACCGATGATCGTCACGTCGGCGCCGGCGAGCGCAGCGCCCTCGGCGAAGGCGCGGGCCATGCCCGGCGACGACGGCCGCATGTCGTGGCCGACGACGACGGCGGGAGCGCCGGTCACGACCGCGAACGCGTTGCCGGCACGGCGGGCCAGGTCGTCGTCGATCTGGTCCGGGACGGTGCCGCGGACGTCGTACGCCTTGAAGATGGAAGCGAGGTTGTCCGGGTCGTTGGTTGGCATGCGCCGAACCCTATCGAGGGGTTCAGTCCTCCGAGCGCAGCGCCCGGAGGTGGCCCCGGCGGGTCCCCTCCAGCGGGCGGGCGGCGTGCAGGGGCACCTCGACCGGGCGCGGTTGGGCGGCTTCGCGAACCGCGTCCGCGAGGGCCAGCAGGTCGTCGGAGGACGGGCCCTCGTGGCTGTCGGGCGCGAGCCGCATGACCTCCCAGCCGCGCGGGGCCGAGAGACGCTCGCTGTGGGCGTCGCACAGGTCGTAGGCGTGTGGTTCGGCATAGGTGGCGAGCGGTCCCACCACGGCTGTCTGGTCGGCGTAGACGTAGGTGAGCGTGGTGGTGGCAGGGCGTCCGCATGCAGTGCGCGAACAACGACGAAGGAGACCCACGAGCGCGACGCTACAACTCCACGGGCCGCTGTCCCCGTAGGCTCGCTGTTGTGAACCATGCCTCCCAGGAACCGGGTCCAGAGCCGACGGGGCGCGCCTCGTCGGGGACCCGCCGCGATCGTCGCGACCGCGGGATGCGCGGACCCGCCTTCGCCGCAGGCGCGCCCGGTGGCCGGGTGCCCGCGCATCGCACCGCGCGAGAGCAGTTCGACCAGGTGGCCGTCGACGTGATGAGCGACGTGGAGTCGCGGTGGACCGAGGAGCTCGCCCCGGTCGAGCTCGCGGTCGAGGAGATCCCGGTGCTGCCCGTCACCTGGGTGGCCCCCAGGGTGCCGTTGGCCTCACTGGTGCCGGCGAGCGCGACCACCCCGCCCCGGCTGGTGCTGTTCCGCAGGCCGATCGAGCACCGGGCCGAGAGCCGTGCCGATCTCGAGGCACTGGTGCTCACCGTGGTCGTGGAGCAGCTCGCGGACTACCTCGGCGTGCCCGCCGAGGACGTGCATCCCGACTACGAGCCCTGAGCACCTGCTCCCCCGGGACGCCCGGCTGGGACCGGACGACTCGGGGGACCAGGCGTGTGTTCAGACAGCCTGCTTCTTCAGCTTGCGTCGTTCACGCTCGGACAGACCGCCCCAGATGCCGAAGCGCTCGTCGTTCTCAAGTGCGTACTCCAGACAGTCCTGGCGTACGTCACAGGTGAGGCAGACCTTCTTCGCCTCCCTGGTGGAGCCACCCTTCTCGGGGAAGAACGCCTCCGGATCGGTCTGAGCGCACAGTCCGCGCTCCTGCCATCCAGCGTCTTCCGCTTCACCCTCGAGCAGATATAGTTCGCGCACTGTTCGCCCCTCTTCGACCCTTCGATCCTGACGGACCGAGTTGCTAATCACACTGGTGTGATTACATGCCTGTCGCGCCGTGAAGTCAAGCGGAATTCTGGTATTGGGCAGACTGGTCCACACTTGGGCGCATGTCCGATTCAGGTAGCAACGACCCCGTTGAGCACTCCCGGCCCCCCTCGCGCATCGCCGTTCTCTCCGGCGGAGTCGGGGGCGCACGGTTCATCCAGGGCCTGCTCCGGCTCGTCGAGCGCAGCTCCGATCCGGGGGACGGAGCAGCCGTTCCGGGCACCGCGGTGACCGTGATCGCCAACACCGCCGACGACATCTGGGTGCACGGCCTCAAGGTCTGCCCCGACCTCGACACCGTGATGTACACCCTGGGCGGCGGCATCGACGCCGAGCGGGGCTGGGGACGCCGGGACGAGAGCTGGCACGCGAAGGAGGAGCTCGCCGCCTACGGCGCCGAGGCCGCGTGGTTCGGGCTCGGCGACCGGGACATCGCCACCCATCTGGTGCGCACCCGGATGCTCGACGCGGGCTATCCGCTCAGCGCCGTGACCGCCGCGCTGTGCCGTCGCTGGGAACCCGGCGTCGAGCTGCTGCCGATGACCGACGACCGGGTCGAGTCGCACGTGGTCATCGACGACCCGGACTCCGGTGAGCGCCGTGCCGTGCACTTCCAGGAGTACTGGATCCGGCACCGCGCCGCGGTCCCGGCGTACGCCGTGGTCCCGATCGGGATCGAGGAGGCCACGCCCGCCCCCGGAGTGCTCGAGGCGATCGCCGACGCCGACGTGGTGCTGGTGCCGCCCTCCAACCCGGTGGTCTCGGTCGGCACCATCCTGGGCGTCCCCGGCATCCGCGAGGCGCTGGTCGAGACCGATGCCCGCGTCGTCGGGGTCTCCGGGATCATCGGGTCGGACCACGTGCACGGCATGGCCCGCCAGCTGCTCGGCGCGATCGGCGTCGAGGTGTCGGCGGCCGGTGTCGCCGAGCACTACGGTGCCCGCTCGCGAGGCGGCGTGCTGGACGGCTGGCTCGTCGACACCACCGACGAGGCGGCCGTGGCCCGGGTCGAGGCCGCCGGCATCCGCTGCCGCGCGGTCCCGCTGTGGATGACCGACCACGACGCCACCGCCGATCTGGTCTCGGCAGCGCTCGACCTGACCCGATGAGCGGCTCGAGGACCACGGGGGCACTGACCGCCTGGGCCGTCGAGGACGTCGGCGAGGTCGATCGGGGCACCGACCTCGGCGCCCTGCTCTGCGGGCTCGACCTCGAGGACGGTGACGTGGTGCTGGTGACCAGCAAGGTGGTCAGCAAGGCCGAGGGGCAGGTTCGTCGGGGCGACCGGGAGACGGCCATCCGCGAGGAGTCCGTGCGCGTGGTCGCCCGTCGTGGCGCCACCTCGATCGTGGAGAACCGTCTCGGCCTGGTGATGGCGGCGGCCGGCGTGGACGCATCCAACGTGGCGCCCGGCCACGTGGTGCTGCTGCCGGAGGACCCGGACGCCTCCGCACGTGCGCTGCGCGAGCGAGTGCTGGACGCCACCGGCCGCAACGTGGCGGTCATCATCACCGACACCGCCGGGCGCGCCTGGCGGACCGGCCAGACCGACCTCGCGATCGGCACTGCCGGGATGGAACCGCTGGACGACCACGCCGGGCGGCATCGACCCCTACGGCAACGCGCTGGCGGTCACCGCCCCCGCGGTGGCCGACGAGCTGGCTTCGGTCTCGGAGCTGGTCAGCGGCAAGCTGGGAGGCCGACCGGTCGTCGTCGTGCGCGGCCTCGCCACCCTCGTGCTGGCGCCCGGCGAGCACGGCCCGGGCTCCCGTGCCCTGCTCCGGCCACGCGCCGAGGACATGTTCGCCCTCGGCGCCCGGGAGGCCGTCGTCGCCGCCGTGCTCGGCACCGACAGCGACTGCTTCGGAGCCCCCGCTGCACCGGAGGCCGTGGTCACGGCCCTGCGCGCCTGCGGTGTGGAGGCGTCCACGGCCGACTCCCCCACCGGACCGACGATCCGGGTCCGGCTGCCCGGTGCGCACGACGAGCGGGTCGTGGCCGGCGAGCGCGTCCGGCTGCTGGCCCATGCCCACGGGTGGCAGAGCCAGGTCACCGACGGCGATGCACATCCCGACCACGGGTCCGACCGGGACCACCTGCTCCTCTCACCGGCGGCTCCGTAGACTTCGGGTGGCTTGCACACGATCAAAGGCGGACGAGTGGCCAAGAACAAGGAACGCGACACCGAGCGTCGCGCCGTTGCCGACCAGATGCGCAAGGAGCAGGCGCGCAAGGAACGGCAGCGGAGCATGCTCATCCTCGGCGGTGCCGTGGTGGTGGTGATCGGGCTGCTCGCGGCCGCGATCATCCCCTACATGCGGCAGGTGCGCGCTGACAACCGCGCCGCCGGCACCCCGATCTCCGACCTGGGGGTCAAGGAGTCAGCGGCCGGCTGCGAGCCGGTCAGCAAGGTCAAGGCCACGGGCAACAACGACCACGTCAACCCGCCCCAGAAGATCGACTACCCGCAGACGCCGCCGTCCAACGGCCCGCACTGGGGCAACTTCCTGCAGGGCTCGGAGATCCGGACCTTCTACAGCACCACCGACCGGCCCGAGGTGGAGCGCCTCGTGCACAGCCTCGAGCACGGCCACACCATCCTCTGGTACGACGACACCGTGAAGCCCGGCACCGAGGCCTACACGACGATCAAGGCGATGGCAGGGAAGTTCGACCGCTCCGACTACTTCATGGCGGCACCCTGGATGGAGAGCGACGGGGGGTCCTTCCCGGACGGGAAGCACATCGCGCTGACCCACTGGACCGGACCGGAGGACCAGGAGGGCGTCACCCAGCTGTGCTCGGAGCCGAGCGGAGCCGTGGTGAAGAAGTTCACCGAGGCCTACCCGTCGAGCAACGCCCCGGAGCCCGGCGCACCCTGACCCTCCGATCAGGGGTTCGACCGGCTCACGTCAGGTGGCTTCGGCCGTCCTGCTTGAGCAGGTCGACGATGCCCTTGACCGACTGCGCATGGGCGTAGGTGGTCACCAGCAGCGCGTCACCGGTGTCGACGACCACGACGTCCTCGAGACCCACCACGGCGACGGTGCGACCACCCGCAGGCACGACGAGACCGCTGGCGGCCTGGGTGAGGACCAGGGCCGGGTCGCCGAGCACCCTGACCCCGGCGTCGTCGGCCGGGGTCAACGACGCCAGGGACGCATAGTCGCCGAGGTCCTCCCAGCTGAACGGACCAGGCACCATCGCGACCTTGCCGGCGGCGGCCGCCGGCTCGGCGACCGCGTGGTCGATGGCGATCCTGGTCAGCTCGGGCCACCGGTCGGCCAGGGTGCTCGGGTCGGCGGCGATGGCCCGCAGCCCCGAGGCGAGGTCGGGGTGGTTCTCGGCGAGCAGGTCCAGCAGGGTGCTGGCCCGGACGATGAACATGCCCGCGTTCCAGCGGTACTCCCCCGAGCTCACGTAGGCCTCGGCGCGCGTCGCGTCCGGCTTCTCGACGAACTCGGTCACGCTCTGCGCAGTGGCGAAGCCGGGGAGTGCCGGTCCCCCGCGCACGTAGCCGAACCCGGTCGCTGCACTGGTCGGCTCGATCCCGATCGTGACGAGCAGCCCGCCCGCCGCGACCTCGGCGGCCTCGGCCACGCACTCGGAGAAGGCGTCGAGGTCGCTGATCACGTGGTCTGCGGCGAAGGAGCCGATCAGGGCGTCCGGGTCCTCGAGCTCCAGCTGGGCTGCTGCGAGCCCGATGGCGGCCATCGAGTCCCGTGGGGAGGGCTCCGCGATCACCCGGTCGACCCCGGGCAGCTGTCGGCGGACCGCCTCCTCGTGGCTGGCGCCGGTGACCACCACCACCCGGTCACCCACGATCGGCTCCAGCCGGTCGACCGTGGCCTGGATCAGCGTGCGGCCACCGCCGGTCAGATCGATCAGGAACTTGGGCGCGGCGGCACGCGAGAGCGGCCAGAGCCGGGTGCCCGCGCCCCCTGCCGGCACCACGGCCCAGAGACGAGCCGTCACAGTGGAAGTCATGGCGTGCATCCTGCCACCCACATCGGCTCCACCATCATGGGCACCGAGGCACTACCGTTCTCGCGTGAGCACTGCACGCACCTTCCCCCAGCTGGTCGCACGCCGCCTCCGGAGCCAACCCGACCAGCCGTTCATCACGGCGTACGACGACAGCACCGGAGAGCGCACCGAGCTGTCGATGACCACCTACGTCAACTGGGTGAGCAAGACGGCCAACCTGTTCACCGACGAGCTGGGTCTCGAGGCCGGTGACACGGTCCTGGTCGACCTCCCGCCTCACTGGCTGGTGCCGGTGTTCCTCGGTGCCGCGTGGAGCTCGGGGCTGGCGATCACCCTCGACGCCGGGCGACCACACGATGTCGTCGTGTGCGGCCCGGACACGGTGGCCGAGCACGTCGCCTCGGAGCACGTGGTCGCCTGCTCACTGCTGCCGTTCGCCGTCCGCTTCAACGACCCCCTGCCCGACGGGGTGCTGGACTACGGCCTGCTCTGGCCGGGACAGAGCGACGTGCTGGTGGGCACCCTCCCGAGTCCGGACGCGGTGGCCTGGCTGTCCGGTGAGGGGCCGCGCACCCAGGCGGCGCTGCTCGAGGCTGCCGCGGCGAGCGGCCACTCGGCCGGGGTCCGCCTGCTCACCGACGTGCACCCCGCCGCAGGCGAGGGCGTGCCGGCGTTCCTGGGGCCGCTGACCCGCGACGGCTCCGTGGTGCTGCTCCGCAACGCCACCGAAGAGAAGTGGCCCGCACGTCGCAAGGACGAGCGGGCCACCTCAGAGCTGCGTGCGGGTGATCAGCCGGCGAGCCGGTAGCCACCGAAGCCGGTGGCCATGAGCCGCCGCTCGGCGTAACCCGTGTCGGTTCCGGGAAGCAGCCACAGACGGCCCTCGGCGTCACGCGCGACGAGGTCGTTGCTCTCGTCGCCGTTGACGTCGCCGGTGCCGATCACCCAGTCGTAGCCAGCCAGGTCACCGGCGCCGGTCCCCATGAACGGCACGAATGCGCCGTCCGAGCCGATGTACGCCGAGCCGGGGAGGTACTGAGGCTTCCAGGATCCCTTCCCGATCTGGTTGAACGTGGTGAGGAAGCTCGGGGCCTCGACGGGAGCCGTGAATCCCCTGGCCCCGTCACCCGGGAAGATGGTGGTCTTGCCGCCCGCGGCCCGTCCGACGAGGTCCGGCCGGTTGTCGCCGGTCACGTCGCCCACGGCAGCGAGGTTGGTGAAGCTCGCCCACCCACGGCTCATCACGACGCCGTTGCCGAACTTGCCGTTGCCCTGACCCGGACGCAGGACGAGGGAGTCGCCCTTGGTCTGACGGGTGATCACGTCGCCGCGGCCGTCCCCGTTCCAGTCCCCCACGTTGAGGACCTGGGTGATGTCGGTGCGGGCCAGGTTGCCCGGCAGCGCCGACCCGAGGTTCGCCTGGCCGTTGTGCGCCACGGTCACCAGCGCAGTGCCGGCCTTGCTCACCCCGACGAGATCCGGCTGGCTCGAGCCCGTCACCTGGGCGCCACTGAGCTGGCTGAGCTCCTCGGCACCCGGGAACGGCCCGAGCGCGTCGCCGAAGTAGCCACCGCGCGAGCCGGTGAGGATCGAGAGCATCCCGCTCTTCGTGGAGCGGACCACCACGTCGCCGTAGGAGTCGCCACCGAGGTCGCCGGCGCCGCCCACGAGGGCGTCGTAGTCGTCGCCCACGCGCTGACGCCTCTGGAAGCCGGAGATGGCGCCCGTGCTGGTGCTCAGCGCCACGTAGACGTAGCCGTTGCCGTGGATGCCGACGAGGTCCGGCCGCCGGTCGCCGGAGACGTCACGCACGACGGTGGTGAGCTTGAAACCCTTCCATGAAGCGCTCAGCAGGGTCGGGTTGCCGAACCTGCCGGCACCTGCGCCCGGGAACATCCACAGCTTGCCCGACGCGGTGTCGCGCATGATCACGTCGTTGCGGCGGTCACCGTTCCAGTCACCGGCTGCCATCAGCATGTTCGCCCACTGGAACTTCCTGGTGGCGGCGATGCCCTTGCGAGAGAAGCCGCCGGTCCCGTCCCCGGCGTAGACCCGGGTGATCCGGTCCCTGCCGAGTCGTGCCAGCACGTCCCCACGCCCGTCACCGGTGACGTCACCGACGGCGGCGACCAGGCTCATCGAGGCCCAGTTGCCACTCGTCGTACCCCCTGCGACGAAGCCGGTCTGCCGGCCCGTCGGGACGACGCGGACCTCACCCGAGGCGGTCTGGAGCACGAGGTCGGGGTTCCCGTCGCCGACGAGGTTCTGGGTCCGGGGGAACTCGATGCCCGAGGGCTGGGTGGTGGCCGGGCGCGGAGACTGCGTCGGTGAGGTGAACTTGTTCGGGTCCGGTGCAGGCGCCGGGCTGGGGGGCGGCGTCGGGGGCGGGGTGGTGGTGCCGCTCTGCGCGGCGTTCTGGATCTTCTGCGCGGCGACCCGGATGCCGGGCAGCTTGGCGTAGAGGTAGCGGCCGGGGCACGCCGTCTGGCCGGCGTCGCGGTGACCGTTGATCGCCTGCATGTAGCGGTTCTTCACGTAGATCCGCGAGGCGTCCGCGCGGATGTTGTACATCGAGAGCTTCCAGGCGAAGAGCCGCGCGTAGGCGTCCGCCACGGCCTGCGGCGGTGTGGCGATGTCGAAGTTGCCGATCGCGGACATCGCGAAGGCGACCTCGTTGTAGCCGAGCGTGTGCGCCCCGACCACCGGCCGGGTGACGCCGCCCCAGCGGCCCTCCCAGATCCGGCCGAAGCGGTCGACGAGGAAGTTGTAGCCGACGTCGCGCCAGCCGCGGGACTGCGTGTGGTAGGCGTAGATGCCTCGCAGCAGCGCCGGGACCTGGTCGGCGGTGTAGTTGTTGGCGTTCACGGTGTGGTGGATGAACCCGGCCTTGATCGTGCCGTACGACGGCGACGACTGGTCGCGCATCTTCTCGTTGGCGCCCCACTGGGCCCGCGAGTAGATGTACGGCTTGGGAGCCACCTTCATCCCGCTCAGGGCGGCGGTGACGTCCGGGGCGTTCGGGTCCACGGGGTCGGTCGCCCCCGGGTCGACGGGGTCGGCGGGGGCCGGGTCCGCACCGAACGTGGCCGCAGACAGGGACGCCTGCTCGGCTGCCTCGACCGCAGCCGGCGAACCGGCGGGCGGTGCGAGCTTGGCGGTGTCGATGGCAGGAGCCTGCTCGACCAGCTTCCCCTTGCCCGGGTCGATCACGGCCAGGCGGAGGTCCGGCGGGGTGGACCCGTCGAAGGTCTGCGCGCGCATCTGGACCTTGTCGACGTCGCCGACGACCAGCGCGTCGGTGCCGGAGCGCTGTCCGGCGGCCTGGCCCTCGGCGCCGTCGGCACCGTGGTCGTCGTGGTACTCCGCGGGCGCCCAGTCGGACCAGGTGCCGTCCCTCTCGGTGCGGACCTGCACCGAGATCTGGTCATCGCCGTAGGTGACGCCGCTGGCCCAGGTCACGCCGACCGTGGCGTAGCCGCTGACCGGCTGCGGCGTGGACATCGCCACCAGCCGTTGGGTAGGAGCGGGCTTGGTCCGGGTTCGGGTGGTCGGCGCCTCGGTGGCCGGCGCCTGGCGCGCGGCCGGAGGATGAGCACCCGCCTCGCGACGTGCCGAGGGTGCGATCCCGGCCACCTTCACCTCGCGCACCTTGGGCGTGACCGGGGCGCTCACGGCAGGGGCCCGCGCGGCCTCGGGGTCAGGGGTGCGCTGCACCGAGGAGCCGCCGGGAAGGACCGCTGACTCGGCGCCGGTCCTCTCCGCCAGCTGCGAGGGGCGCGGGACGATGTCCAGCGTCTTCACACCTGCAGCGGAGATACCGACCACGAGGACAGCAGCAGTGACCAGGGACTGCTGGCACAAGGTGACGTAACGGGCCCGGCTGAATTGCATAGGGAGGCACTCACTGTGAGGGGGAAGACATTCACACGAGTACCAAGTTTCACATCAGTTACATGGTTAATAACAACTAATTGCCCGAATTACAAACCTGTAATTGATGAATTACAACAGTGTATTTAATTGAATGACACGGCTGGAATTAATGCATTTGTCGACAGCCGGCTCACACGTCGGCGCCCAGCTCGGCGTCCTCGGTCTGCTCGTCGCTGTCGTCGGGGTCGTCGTACTGCAGGTAGCGGATGCCCTCGTCGACGTCACCGTCGAAGTTGAGGTGTCCCGACTCCAGGACCAGGACGCGGTCGCACATGGCGCGCACCGAGGCCGCCGCGTGGCTGACGTAGAAGATCGTCGTGCCCTGCTGGCGGATCTCCTGCATCTTGGCCATGCACTTCTTCTTGAAGGGCCGGTCCCCCACGGCCAGCACCTCGTCGGCCAGGAAGATGTCCGCGTCGACGTGGATCGCGATCGAGAAGCCGAGCCGGGCGTACATGCCCGAGGAGTAGTGCGAGACCGGCGTCTCGAGGAACTTCCCCAGATCGGCGAACGCGACGATCTCGTCGAACTTGCGCTTGGTCTCGGCCTCGCTCATCCCGAGGATCGCCCCGTTGAGGAACAGGTTCTCCCGTCCGGTGAGCTGGGGGTGGAAACCGGTGCCGGTGGCGATCAGTCCGGCGATGCGCCCGCGCGTGCGGACCCTGCCCGAGTCGGGACGCATCACCCCGTTGATCACCTTCAGCAGCGTGCTCTTGCCCGAGCCGTTGAGCCCCATCAGGCCCACCGACTCCCCCTGCTGCACGGTGAAGGAGACGTCGTCCACCGCAGTGAACTTCTCCTGGAGCGGGAGCCTTCGTGCCGTGGCCACGGCCATCTGCTTCAGCGTGCGGTGGTACTGCATCGTGAACTGCTTGGTCACGTGCTCGACCTCGATGGAGACCGTCATCTCAGAGCCTCTCGGGGAACTTGTTCTCCATGCGGGAGAAGAACTTCTGCGCCAGCCACAGCAGCACGATGCACAGGGCCAAGGTGATGAACCCGCGCTCGTACATGTCCGGCGGGAAATGGACCTCGCTGGACTTCTCGGACTCGCTCATCAGCGGGTACCAGAAGAGCCGCTGGAGCAGCAGCACCGCCTGGGTGATCGGGTTCGCGTTGTAGATCTGGTAGACGATCGGGTGGGTCTCGACCGCCGTGTAGATCCTCGAGAACGGGTAGATCATCGGCACCAGGAAGTGCATGAACTGCATGATGGTGCCGACGATGTTCTGGAAGTCCCGGAAGAACACGTTGAGCGCGGCGAAGATCAGCGCCATCGCCAGCGCGAAGGTGATCAGGATCGAGGTCCCGAGCACGCCTGCCCCGATCGCCACCCAGCCCACCGACCAGCCGGTGACCAAACAGGCCAGCACGAGCACGAGCACCTGCGGCAGCGTGTGGTAGGCCGCGACCAGCATCGAGGCCACCGGGAAGATCTCGCGCGGCATCCGCATCTTCTTGACCAGCGCCTTGTTCTGCCAGATCGAGCGGGTGCCGCCGCTCCAGGTCTCCCCGAAGTAGTGCACCACCACGATCCCGGTGAACAGGTGGATCGCGAAGGAGGGGGTCTCCTTGTGCAGGTTGAACACGTAGCCGATCACCACGTAGTAGACGGCGAACCGCAGTGCCGGCTGCACGTAGGACCACAGCAGACCCAGCAGCGAGGCGGCGTACATCTGCGCCAGCTGGCGCTGCACGATCAGGCGCAGCAGATAGGGCTGGGACAGTGCCTCCTTGAGGCCTCCGCGCGGGGACGGCTCGATCAGGTCGGCATCGACGGTGCGCAGCGCCTTGGGTCCGCCTTCAGCCTGGACGACCGGCATCGCGTCAGCCTGGTTCTCCAGCATCCGGCGGGCCTTCTTCGCCGCGCCCTTGCCGCGAGGGGTGTCCGGCCCGGATCCGCCCTCGCGCTTGTTGGCGGCTCTCACGAGCGCTTCTCCGTGGAGGCAGCGAACGTCTTCTCCCACCGTTGCGGCGAGGTGATCTCGGTCAGCTGGTCACGGTAGCGCTGGGACAGCCGCGGCCACTCCCGGTAGAGACGCTCGTGGATCTCGATGGTGCGGCGCAGGAGATCGCGGAAGAGCTCCGGGTCGCGCTGGTAGAGGGCCGCTGCGGTGCCGTCCGGCATGCTCACCACGGCCGAGTCGAGCGTGGCGAGACGGAACCAGCTCGCGTCCATGGCCGGGAGCGCCGACTCCGGGAACTCGCGGGAGAGCGGCCTCGCCGCGAGGAACTGGCGTACCGAGCCCTTCAGCGCCGAGAGGTACTGCGAGGCGCGGCCGGGGATCTCCGAGTCCATGTCGCGCTTGCGTGGCTTCTCACGACGGGGCGCCGGGAAGGCGTCCGGGTCGGTCTTGAGCTGGGCGTCGCTGAACTTCTTGCGCAGCTCGCGCACCTGGCCCAGCTTGCTCGGAAGGTCCTCGTGGAGCTGGTCGGGGCCCGCGAGCGCGTCCTGCAGCGCGAGGTGACGCAGCTCGACCGTGGAGTACTGCATCGCGAGCAGGTGCTTGACCTGGTGGTTGAAGCTCTCCCGGACCATCCGACCGCCGTGCGGGAACGGTGAGTGCAGCAGCGCCGCGACGAACCGGTTGCGCTGGTGGAAGTAGGCCTGCCAGTCCAGCGCGTCGTTCTTGTCCGTCCACGGGACGTGCCAGACCGCGACGCCGGGCATCGTGATGGTCGGGTAGCCGGCCGCCTGGGCGCGCACGCCGTACTCGGAGTCGTCCCACTTGATGAACAGCGGCAGGCTCAGCCCGATGTCGCGCACGATCTCCATCGGGATCAGGCACATGAACCATGGGTTGAAGTCGACGTCGACCCGGCGGTGCAGCCAGCGCGAGCTGCGCAGGTTGCGAGCCCCGAAGTCCCAGTCGGTCTCCACGGTGGAGGGTGAGGTCCACCAGAAGCGGTAGCGGTTGATCACCTCTCCGTAGCTGTGCAGCCGCGCCTTGCTGAACAGGCTGAACATGTGACCGCCGACGATCGACGGGCGACGGGAGAGGTCCGCGAAGGTGACGGCGCGCAGGATGCTCTCGGGCTCGGCGACGATGTCGTCGTCGAGGAACAGGACGTACTTGGAGCGGTCTGCCTTGAGCGTCTCGAACTGCGCCCGCGCGAACCCGCCGGAGCCTCCGATGTTGCCCTGCTCGATGACCCGCAGCTTGCCGTCGAGCGAGGCCTCGGCGCCGGCGAAGAACTCGCTGCCGGTGACCTTGTCGGTGCCCTGCTCCATCACGAGGACCTCGTCGACGAGTGCCTTGACCGCCTCGTCCCCACCGATCTGGCCGACCAGCTTGGCGCAGAAGTCGGGACGGTTCATCGTGGTGATCCCGACGGTGATGCTTCCGGGCTCCGCCCGGTCGGCGGGTACGTCGGCGACCCAGTTGGCCTCCTCGAGAACGACGTCCTCGTCGCCGGCGACGACGTCGAACCAGTACCAGCCACCGTCGACGAACGGGACCAGCGAGAGCTGGAACTCGAAGCTCTGGGCACCGGCGCCGGTGGTGGTCGCAGCCTCGACGCGCTGCGAGCGGCCGTTGGCCATCGACCGGTAGACGGTGACGGTGGCGCCCGGGCCACTCAGCGTGATCTCGAGAGACACCTGCTCGACGATGGTCCAGCGCCGCCAGTAGCTCGCCGCGAAGCCGTTGAAGTAGGTGCCGGCGGAGATCCGCTCGCTGTGCTCGACCCGCAGCCGGTGCCGGTCCAGGATGGCGTCGGGGTGCAGCGTGGTGCCCGTGGAGATCGACTGCCGCAGCGCGGCCCGGTTCATGTTCTTGGCCACGCGGCTGCCACCGATGGAGGCCTTGTCCGCGTCCAGGACGGCAGGCTCGGTGTCGACGTAGAGCGGGACCACGTCGAGGTCGCGGTCCGCGGGCAGGACGAAGCGCTGGAGCACCTTGCGCACGGTCGTCTCGTCGGCCCTCGGGCCGCTGGCATCGGTAGCGAGCGTCACTCGTCCACCCCTCCGGAGGTCAGGTCAGCGCCGTCAGCGAAGTGCGGCTTGAGCTTGTTATCGAACATGGACAGCGCCGAGCCGATGGCCATGTGCATGTCGAGGTACTTGTAGGTGCCCAGGCGGCCGCCGAACAGCACCATCGGCTCCTTGCGGGCCAGGTCGCGGTACTTCAGCAGCTTCTCGCGGTCCTCGGCCGTGTTGATCGGGTAGTACGGCTCGTCGCCCTCCTCCGCTGCCCGGGAGTACTCGTGGACGATGACCGTCTTGCCCGGCAGGTAGGTGCGCTCGGGGTGGAAGTGCTTGAACTCGTGGATCCGGGTGTAGGGCACTTCCTGGTCGTTGTAGTTCATCACCGAGGTGCCCTGGAAGTCGTCGACGTCGAGCACCTCCGGCTCGAGGTCGACCGTGCGCCAGGAGAGCCGCCCCTCGGAGTTGCCGAAGTACTCGTCGACGGGACCGGTGTAGACGATCGGGACCTTGCCCTTGAACTGCTCGGCCAACCCGTTGGCAGGGTCGAGGAAGTCGGTGTTCAGCCGGACCTCGATGTTGGGGTGGTCGGCCATCTTCGTCAGCCACGCGGTGTAGCCGTCGGTCGGCAGGCCTTCGTACTTGTCGTTGAAGTAGCGGTTCTCGAAGTTGTAGCGGACCGGCAGCCGGCTGATGATGTCCGGCGACAGCTCCTTGGGGTCGGTCTGCCACTGCTTGGCTGTGTAGCCCTTCACGAACGCCTCGTAGAGCGGGCGCCCGATCAGGCTGATCCCCTTCTCCTCGAGGTTGGTGGCCGCGTCGGTGTCGATCTCGCTGGCCTGCTCGGCGATCAGCGCGCGCGCCTCGTCCGGTGTGTGGCTACGTCCGAAGAACTGGTTGATCAGGCCGAGGTTCATCGGGAACGAGTAGACCTGGCCCTGGTACTTGGCGAAGACCCGGTGCTGGTAGCCGGTGAAGGTCGTGAACCGGTTGACGTACTCCCACACCTTCTCGTTGGAGGTGTGGAAGAGGTGGGCACCGTAGACGTGCACCTCGATGCCCGTCTCGGGCTCGGCCTCGCTGTAGGCGTTGCCACCGAGGTGGCGGCGCCGCTCCACGATGAGGACCTTCAGGCCCAGCTCACGGGCGCAGCGTTCGGCGATCGTCAGTCCGAAGAACCCCGATCCCACGATGACCAGGTCGGGCGCTTGTTCGGCGTTCAACGAAAATCTCTCCTCTTCGGCCACTACTGCGGGGCACGGCTGTGCGTGCGCAAAGGGCGGTGGGCCGGCGAATGGACGTCGCGGCTCGCGACAGTCTAGCGGCGGACGCTTCCGGACCGGTTGGCCAACAGGCTTCGGTAGGCGACCTTTCTCACACCCTCGGGGACCAGACGGTAGCCCCCGCGGACCACCACGTTGCGCAGGTACTGCCTGCGGGTGGTGATCCCGAGACTCCTGAAGCGCCGCTGCAGCGCCAGCTCGGAGCGCAGCAGCGTGATGCCTCCGCGTCGGGCGTAGGCGCCGTCGCCGACGCGGTAGTGGACGAGCGGCTCCGCGAGGTTCGCCGGCTCCGCTCCCCCCGCCACCATGCGGGTGAACAGCAGGTAGTCCTCCATCAGCGCCATGTCGGAGTAGCCGCCCGCAGCCAGCACGGCGGAGCGGCGGTAGACCACGGTGGGGTGGTTGAACGGGTCCCGGAAGCCGATGACCCGGCGGATCTCGGCAGGATCGGTCGGCGGCGTGCGCGTCCCGACCACGTCCTCGATGGTCTCGCCGAACTCCCACAGACCCGAGCCGACGATGTCCGCGCCGGCCTCGATCACCGGCAGCTGCTTCTCGAAGCGGTCCGCCGCGCTCACGTCGTCCGCGTCCATCCGCGCGACGACCTCGTGCCGGCAGGCTTGGAGGCCCGCGTCCAGCGCAGGTCCCAGACCGACGTTGCGCGGCATCGCGAGGTGCTGCACCGGGACGGGGCTGGTGGCGACCAGGTGGCTGATCTCCGCAGCCAGATCGTCGGGCACGGGGCCGTCCTGCACCAGCACGACCTGAGCCGGTCGTCGGGTCTGGCCCTGCACCGTCGAGACGAACGCCTCGCGCAGGAAGTCGGGCCGGTCACCACCCCAGGTGCTGATCAGCAGCGAGAACGGCTCCCCTGCGGCGAGCCGACGGGTGGCCGGGCCGCGCGGGGAGGTCCAGCCGGCCTCACCGAGGACCTCGGCGTTGGGTCGGGGGCCACGCCGCGCGCCCGCCCTCAGGCCCTGCCCCAGCGCCCGGCGCAGCGTGGAACGGTCCTCGGATCGTGCGAACGTGCGGACCCACCGTCGCAGCGTGGAGCCGCCGTACAGCGCCTTCTCACCCGGCGCCAGGCTGCGCGACCGGGTGAACAGCCAGACCTTGTTGCGCACCTCGAAGAAGAACCGCTCCCCTGGGTCGGCGTCCGTCGAGCCGAAGACCCGGGTCTTGTGCACCACCAGGCTGGCGGGGCAGTAGAGCCCGACCCGACCGCGGATCAACCGGGTGGAGTACTCGAAGTCGTCGTTCCACAAGAAGTAGTCGGCCAGCGGCAGGCCGCGCTCCCGCACGACCTGCGCGTCGCACATGATCGAGACGAACGACGCCGACCGAATCGGCACCGCACCGACGCGCTCGGCCGCCCGCACCTCTGCGCGCGAGGCCGCCGGCTTGGCGCGCGGCGTGTTCATCGGGTGGTCGCGGCCGTCGGTCCACACGACCTTGCTCGCCAGCACCGCGGGACGGCCGACGGTCCGCGAGGGCCCCGGCTCGTCGTACTCCTGCCACGCCCGGACCAGCTCACGCGCGGCGTCCGGGGTGGGGATGGTGTCGTCGTCGAGAAGCCACACGAGGTCGGGCGCATGCGTCAGCGCCTGCTCGATGCCGACCGCGAACCCGCCGGCACCACCCGTGTTCTGCCCCAGCTGTACGACGTCGAGGCCGGCCTCCTCGGTGAGCACTGCGTCGGTGCCGTCGGTCGAGGCGTTGTCCACCACGACCAGGGCGGTCAGCTCGTGGGTCTGCGCGCGCAGGGCCGCCAACGCCTCGAGAAGCAGGTCACGACGGTTCCAGGTGACCACCACGGCAACCACGCGAGGCGGGTCGAGGGCGGAGTCGGGCACGCAGGAACCCTACGGGAGCAACCGGTCGAGGCGGGTCAGCACACCGAGGACAGGTCGGTGGCCTGGTTCGCGGCGTAGCCCTCGCGCAGGCTGCCGATGGAGCCACCCGTGGTGCCGGTGCTCGGCGCCGGAGCCGGCTTGCCGGCCCCGGTCTTCTTCTTCGGCGCCTTGGCCTCCGAGCGGTTGATCGCCTTCTTGACCTCGGCCTGGATCTTGTCGATGTCCGGTCGGCCGGTGTTGATCATCGGCGGGACGAAGGAGACGGTGCGGATCGGCTGGCTGCGGGCCTTGAGAGCGAGCTCCATGAACCGGTCGACCTCTCCTTGCGGCAGGTCGGTGGTGATCAGCGCCTCGCTGGCCTTGGCGATCTTCTCGAACTTGAGCACCACCGTCTTGGGACTGAGCTGGTGCAGCATCGCGTTCATCACGCACTTCTGGCGGGCCATCCGCGAGTAGTCGTCGGCCGCGACGCGCGAGCGGGCGAACCAGAGCGTCTCGAAGCCGTTCAGCTTGCGCTTCCCCGGCTCGACGTAGCCGGTGACGGGGGCCCCGATGCCACCGATCGGGATCCGGTCACGGACGTTGATGGTCACTCCCCCGACGGCGTTCACCAGCCGCTGGAAGCCTTGCAGGTTGACCATCGCGTAGTAGTTGATCTTCAGCCCGGTGATGCCCTCGACGCCCTGCATCGTGGCCTCGACCCCGGGGTTGGCCACGCCCTTGAAGAGCGGCTTGTGGTCCGCGGCCCAGGTGGCCAGGGAGTTCAGCTCGCACTCGGCACCGCAGTCGTAGCCGTCGGGAAACTGCTCGGCCATGATCGAGCCCTCGGGGAACGGGAAGTTGAGCATGTTGCGCGGGAGGCCGAAGAGCACCGTCTCGCCGGTCTCGGCGTCGATGCTGGCGACCGACAGGCTGTCGGGGCGCAACCCCCAGCGGTCGGCGCCGGAGTCGCCGCCCAGCAGCAGGACGTTGTAGCGGCCCGCGTGGGCGTCGGTGGCGGCTCCGTTGGTGAACATCGCGCTCATGAAGTCACGCTGCACAGCCACGATGTGTGAGGCGAACAGCAGGGTCCCGGCCACACCGAAGCACAGCACGCCGTTGATGCCCACCATCGCCAGCCGCTGCTTCTGGCGCAGGGCCAGGGGCTCACCGAGCCGCCAGGCGTCGATGAACAGGTAGGCCCAGCCGACCGCCATCGCCATCAGCAGGATCCGGACCAGCCCGAGCACGAACATGTTGCTCATCAGCCAGAACACGAACGAGCTGAACAGCATGCCGAGCCCGAAGAGCGCCAGCACGGTCGCGATCAGGCCGAACCAGATCCGCAGTGCGAGCCGACCGGTCTCCTTGCGGCCGGCCACCAGCTGGGCGGAGCCGGGCAGGACGAGCGTCATCAACATCAGCATCAGTGCTCGCCGGAACTGGACGCCGCTGGCCTGCGCGCCACGCGTCGCGCTACGCGGGGGGGCCGTGGATGAGGCAGACGCCATGGGGGAAGACCTCACGTGCTCGAGGGTGGCGGGTGGTGTGTCGCCAAGTATCACCAGCCACACGCGTCACGGCCGGGACGCCGCGCCGTGGGAGCCGAGGCGGGTCAGTTGGCGCGGCCGAGGTCGATCTCGGCCTTTCGGGCCAGTCGGTGGGCGCGCCGGATCTGGGCCTCGCGCATCCGGCGTACCTCCTGGGGGTCCTGGGGGTCCAGGCCGGGGATCTCGCGGGGCCGGCCCTCGCTGTCGACCGCCACGAAGACCAGATAGGCCGAGGCCACGTGCACCGGCTGGGTGCCCGCCTGGTTCCACGGCTCCGACTCCACCCGTACGCCGACCTCCATCGAGGTCCTCCCGGCCCAGTTGACCTGGGCCGTCGCGCGGAGGATGTCCCCGACGTGCACCGGGGCCAGGAACGCCATCTCGTCCATCGCTGCCGTGACGGCAGGACCCCCGCTGTGCCGGCCTGCGACCGCACCCGCTGTCGAGTCGACCAGCCGCATCACCTCGCCACCGTGCACGTTGCCGAGCAGGTTCACGTGCGTCTGGTTGGCCAGCAGGGTGAGGCTGACGCGACCGAACGCGGGTGGCAGCGGCGCGAGCCCCTGTCCTGCCGGCGGCTCGGTGGCCGCTGATCTCGACCCGGCGTTCTCGTTCTCGGCGTGCATGCGCTGCACGGTAGCGTTCGCGCCATGCCTCAGAACGGGACGACCGGCGGGTCCGGAGACGGATCACGCGAGGGCACGGACTACGGCTGGCTCTACGGAGGCAAGTCCGGAGCCGACCAGCCCCCCTCATCCGCAGCCGGCGGGGGCTCCGGCGACCCCGAGCCGACCCGGATGCTGCCCAGGATCGACCGGCCGGGAAGTGCGAGCGCCACCCGGGCACCGGGGCGGGGAACCGACGGCGGCCGGGGGAACGGCACTCCCCCGCGCCGACCGGCCCAGCCGGCCCGCCCGGTGCCCCCGCCGCGGCGACGCCGCCGTTTCGGGATCCGCCGCACCCTGACGCTGGTCGTCGTCGCCTGGCTGGCGTTCCTGGTGGCGGTGCCGCTGTGGGCATGGAGCACGATCGACAAGGTCGACATCGAGCCGAGCGGAGACCGACCCGGCGCACAGCCGGGCACCACCTACCTGCTGGTCGGCTCGGACAGCCGCAAGGGTCTGTCCCGCAAGGAGAACCGCCGCCTCGGCACCGGTGGGGTCGGCGACGTCGGCCAGCGCACCGACACGATCATGCTGCTGCACACGGGCAGTGGGCCCAGCCTGCTGCTCTCGATCCCCCGGGACTCGATCGTCGAGATCCCCGGCCGCGGACGCACCAAGATCAACGCCGCCTTCGCGTTCGGCGGCCCCAAGCTGCTCGTGGAGACCCTGGAGCAGAACACCGGTCTGCGGATCGACCACTACGTCGAGATCGGCTTCGGTGGCTTCGTCAACGCCGTCGACGCCGTCGGCGGCGTCACCGTGTGTCCTCGTGAGCGGATGGTCGATCCCAAGGCCAACCTGCGGATCAAGAAGGGCTGCCAGGAGGTCGACGGGGTGACGGCCCTGGGCTACTCGCGCTCCCGTTACGTCAGCCAGTACGGCGACCTCGACCGGGCCCGGCGGCAGCGTGAGGTCGTCAGCGCGATCGGGTCCGAGGTGAAGTCGCCGTGGACCTTCGTCAACCCGGTGCGCTACTTCCGGATCAACCAGGCCGCGACGACCTCGGTGCGCGTCAGCGAGGGCAGCAGCCCCGTCGCCCTGGCCAACTTCGGCCTGGCGATGACCAGGGTGAACGGCAAGAGCGGACTGACCTGCTCGATGCCGATCGCCGACCAGGCGATCAACTGGGACCGCGAGCGGGCCCTGGCGCTGCTGAAGTTCCTCAAGGAGGACCGCACCGCCGACATCCCCAAGCGACTGTGCACCGACACCGGGCTGCCGGGGGTGGGTTGATGCCCGACCACGGCTACGAGACCCTCAGCTGGGACCTCGACACGGACGGCGTCGCCACGCTCACCCTGGACCGTCCCGAGGCGCTCAACTCCTTCACGGTGACGATGGCGCGCGAGCTCGAGCGGTTCTTCCGCACCGACGCCATGCGCGACGACGTGACGGCGGTCGTGGTCACCGGCTCCGGGCGAGCGTTCTGCGCCGGGATGGACCTCTCCGCCGAGGGCAACGTGTTCGGCCTCGACGAGAGCCTGACACCCACCCCCGACGACCTGCGTGACCGGCTCGAGACCCCCGAGATCGACGGCGGCGTGCGCGACACGGGGGAAAGGTCACCCTCGCGATCCACGAGCTGCCCAAGCCCGTCATCGCCGCGATCAACGGCGCGGCCGTCGGCATCGGCGCCACCATGACCCTCGCCATGGACATCCGGATGGCCTCGACCAGGGCGCGGATCGGTTTCGTCTTCGGCCGGCTCGGGATCGTGCCCGAGGCGGCCTCCTCGTGGTTCCTGCCCCGCATCGTCGGCATCCAGCAGGCCCTGGAGTGGGTCTACTCGGCCGAGATCCTGACGGCCGAGCAGGCGCTGGCCGGCCGGTTGGTCCGGTCGGTGCACGAGCCCGAGGACCTGTTGGCCGCGGCTGTCGAGCTGGCCCGCAGCTTCGTCGTACACCGGTCGCCGGTCGCGCTCGGGCTGGCCAAGCAGCTGCTCTACCGCAACGGGGCGGCCGACCACCCGATCGCGGCGCACCGCTCCGACAGCCTGGCGATGTTCTACACGAGCATCGGCGACGGCAAGGAGGGGGTGGCCGCGTTCCGGGAGAAGCGTGATCCCCAGTTCACGGGCAGGGCCAGCGACCTGCCCCGGATCTACTAGTCGCGACCGCGGTGCACTTCGGCCGGGCCACCGCTGAACGGGGGGGTTGGGCGACCCGACCGAAGGCGTTCCCTGGGCGCTGCCGGCGCTGCCGGCCTCGGCCGTCGCCCGTCCCACAGGTGGCGTCCCCCCGCCTTCCCACGATTGTGAGGAGTCCGGGTCACCGGCGACAAGGCCGGCCGATCAGCGTGGGCGTACTGGTCTGGACCCGTGACCTGCGGCTGCCTCGTGGCGGCGGTCACTGATCCGCCTTGCCTTGCCCAGCGAGCGCTCCAGCGTGGCTGGCGCCACCACCTCCACCACCGTCGTGACGCCGACGCGCTGCTTGATCCGGTCGCGCAGAACCGAGACCAGCGCGTCCTTCTCCGTGGTCGCGAGGACGGGCGAGGAAGCCTCCACCAGCACCGTCAGCTCGTCGAGGTTCCCGGGCCGGGTGAGCACGCACAGGTAGTGCGGGCTGAGACCCTCGAGCTGCAGGATCTGCTCCTCGATCTGGGACGGGAAGACGTTCACACCGCGCACGATCATCATGTCGTCGGTGCGACCGGCGACCCTCTGCATCCGGCGGAAGGGCGGAAACACCGTGCCGGGCAGCAGCCTGGTCACGTCACGCGTGCGGTAGCGGATCAACGGCATCGCCTGCTTGGTCAGCGAGGTGAACACCAGCTCCCCCTCCTCGCCGTCGGGCAGCACCTCGAGGGTCACCGGGTCGACGATCTCGGGCAGAAAGTGGTCCTCCCACACGTGCAGCCCGTCCTGGGTCTCCCCGGACTCCTGGCTCACACCCGGCCCCATCACCTCGGAGAGCCCGTAGATGTCGACGGACCGGATGCCGCTGCGCTCCTCGACGCGGCGCCGCATCTCGTCGGTCCAGGGCTCCGCCCCGAAGATGCCGATCTCCAGGCTGGTGCTCCTCGGGTCGACGCCCTGCGCCTCCAGCTCGTCGAGGATGCTCAGGAAGTACGACGGAGTCACCATGATGATCCGGGGCTCGAGGTCGAGGATCAGCTGCACCTGGCGGTCGGTCATGCCGCCGCTCACCGGGACGACGGTGCAGCCGAGCCGCTCCGCGCCGTAGTGGGCGCCCAGCCCTCCGGTGAACAGGCCGTAGCCGTAGGCGACGTGGCAGAGGTCGCCCGGCAGGCCTCCGGCGGCCCGGATGGAGCGGGCCATCAGCTCGGCCCAGGTGTCGAGGTCGTCGCGGGTGTAGCCGACGACCGTGGGCTTGCCGGTCGTGCCACTCGAGGCGTGCACGCGGGCGACCTGCTCGCGCGGCACCGCGAACATGCCGAACGGGTAGTTCTCACGCAGCACGGACTTGTCGGTGAACGGGAACCGCGCCAGGTCGGCCAGGTCGTGCAGGTCGTCAGGACGGACGCCGGCGTCGTCGAACGCCGACCGGTAGTGCGGCACCCGCTCGTAGACGGTCCGCAGCGTGGAGCGCAGCCGGTCGAGCTGCAGCTCCTCGAGGCCGGCGCGGGACAGTTCCGGGATCTCGCCACTCATGCTTCTCAAGGCTAGGGGATGGACAGGTCCCAGCGGGCCACCCACCAGGCGACCCCGTGGGGAGCGTCCGCATAGCTGAGATCGGCGGTGACCGTCCGGCGCCGGGCCACCTCGCCGAGGACCCGCAGCGCCGGAACGCCACGGCACCAGACCTCGGCACCGAGGTCGGCGTCCAGCGCAGCGAGGGAGGCTGCGTCGCCGGACCGCAGCGCGCGCTCGATGGCGTCGTCGAAGGCGACCGCCCCGGGATGCAGGTGTCCGGGCGCCTTCTCCCCCCTGCACGCGGAGCCGTCGGCCATCACCACGAGCGTCCTCGGCGCGGGCTCCTCCAGGATCGACGCTGCGACGCCGGGCACGGCGAGACCGGTCTCGAAGGTCACGTCTCCGAGCAGGTGCCGGGCGACGCGGTGTCCGAGCGGCTCGACCACCCCGCGCGCCACGTCGTCGTCGGCCGCGGGTGCGGCCAGCACCAGCAGGCGGTCGTGCGGTCGGCCCTCGTCACCCAGCCGGGCCACGGCCTCGGTGCACGCTGCGCGAAGGTCGGCCACCGGGTCGACCAGCGACCCGGGTGGGAGCAGCGCCGGCGGGCTGGGCAGCACCAGCACTGTCTCGATCACGCCCGGGCTCCCGTCACGCCAGGCCGCGGATCGTGCGAGCCGGCAGCCGGCGACCGAGGATGACGTCGACCATGTCCACGACCTGACGCGTCTGGGACACCTCGTGGACACGGAAGATCCGGGCGCCGTGCAGGGTCGCGATGGCGGTCGCTGCCAGGGTGCCGGTCAGCCGCTCGCCCACCGGCAGGTCGAGCGACTCGCCCACGAAGTCCTTGTTGGACATCGAGACGAGCACCGGCCACCCGGTCGCGACCAGCTCGTCCAGCCTCCGGGTCAGGTCCAGGGAGTGCCGCGTGGTCTTGCCGAAGTCGTGCGCGGGGTCGATCACGATGCTGTCCCGGTCGACCCCGGCCGCGAGCGCCCGCTCGGCGTAGGCCGTGGTGTCGGCGATCGCACTGGCCACGACATCGGCGTACTCGATCCGGTGCGGCCTGGTGCGCGGGGCGATTCCACCGGTGTGGGTGCAGATGATCGCGACGTCGTGCTCGGCTGCCACGTCGACCAGCTCAGGATCGGCACCGCCCCAGGCATCGTTGATCAGGTCGGCTCCCGCGCCGCAGACCGCGCGGGCCACGGGCGCTCGCCAGGTGTCGACGCTGATCACCACGTCGGGGTAGGAGTCGCGCACCCGCTCGACGAACGGCACGGTGCGTCGCAGCTCCTCGGCGACGTCGATCTCGGCACCGGGCGCTGCCTTGATCCCACCGATGTCGACGATCTCGGCGCCCTCGGCGACGACCTGCGCCACCCGGTCGAAGGCCTTGTCCTCGGACCAGGTCGCGCCCTTGTCGTAGAACGAGTCCGGGGTGCGGTTGACGATCGCCATCATCAGTCGCCGGTCGTCGGCAAAGCTGTGCCGGCCCAGCCGCATGGTCATGACCGGATCCTCCCACCGTCGGCCCGACCGGCACTCGTCGACCGGCTCGGGGCGAGGTTCAGTGCTGCAGACCGACGGCAGGTGGCCGCTCGAGCAGGGAGATGTCGTGGTGCACGGTCTCGATGGACTCGCCGGTCTTCCGTGGCTGCTCGAGGTCCGCTCGGTCGGCGGTCGTGCCGTGCGCGCGGCGGGTCGAGGCAGCCAGGATCTGCGCCGCCATGGTGCCCAGCTCCCGCAGCGCCTGGTGCCGATGGGTACGACGACCCAGGTCGACCTGTGCGATGGCATCGGCGCCGAGCAGCCGCTGGGTGTCGATGAGCGCCGCCAGCTCCACGGCGTAGCCGGTCGGCACCGAGAGCCGCTCGAACAGGCTGCGCCGGACAGCCCATTCGCCCGCCAGTGGCTGCACCAGCCAGGCCAGCTCCGGCCACTCCAGCGCGATCAGCGGGCGCGCCACCAGCTCGGTCACCCGTCCGCCCTCGAGTGAGGCCTCTCCCCCGTCGGCGTCACGCAGCGGGCGCTCGTAGAAGCCCTTGACCAGGGCCACGTGGTCGTCGCTGAGCAGGGGGCCGAGCAGGCCCCGGACGAAGTGGGTGTCCCAGTCCTCCAGGTCGGCGTCCATGAACACGATCAGGTCCCCCCGGGTGACGAACAGCGACTTCCACATCGCCTCGCCCTTGCCAGGGTGGCTGCCGAGGTCCGGCCGGATCTCGTGGGCACGATGGACCACCGCGCCGGCGTCGGTGGCCACCGCGTAGGTGTCGTCGGTCGAGTCGGAGTCGACCACCACGATCTCGTCGAGCAGGGTCGTGGTCTCCATCAGCGCCTCGCGCACGCGGCCGACGACGTCGCCCACGGTGGCTGCCTCGTTGCGCGCGGGCACCACCAGGGTGGTGGTCAGGCCGGTGTCGACCTTGCGGCGCAGCAGCGTCTCCAGGTCCCAGTCCTGCCACCGGTGAGTGCGCTTCACGACGTGGTCACAGGTCGGTGACCCGCACCCCGGCATGGGACTTGTAGCGCCGGTTGACGCTGATCAGGTTGGCGGTGAGCGCCTCCACCTGGTGGGCGTTGCGCAGCCGGCCGCCGTAGACGCCGCGGACTCCGGGGATGGTGCCGGCGAGGTCCTGGACCAGGTCGGTGGCTGCGCGCACGTCTCCGAGGACCAGGACGTCGGTCTCCACGGAGGCCGTCTCGGGGTCCTCCAGCAGCACCGCACTGACGTTGTGGAAGGCGCCGACGACCGTGCTGTCCGGCAGCAGCAGCTCCGCCTGCTGCGCAGCCGAGCCTTCCTCGACCGGCAGCGCGTAGGCCCCCTGCTTGTCGAAGCCGAGCGGGTTCACGCAGTCGACGACCACCTTGCCGGCCAGTGTGGGCGCCAGCTCCCGGAGCAGGTCGGCGTGACCGTCCCAGGGCACCGCCACGACCACGAGGTCACCGGCCCGGGCAGCACCTGCGTTGTCAGCGCCGGTCACCGTGCCGCCGGTCGCCTCGGCCAGGGTCGCGGCGATCTCGGCCGCACGCTCAGAGCTGCGGCTGCCGATCACCACGGGCAGCCCGGCCGCCGCGAAACGGCGCGCCAGCCCCCGCCCCTGGGGTCCGGTGCCACCGAGCACGGCGACGGTCTTGCCGGCCAGCGACTCGGGCAGCGTCGCGGTCGGGGTGCTGGGCTGGGTCATGCGGGGGCCTCCTCGGATTGGCTTCCCATCCTTCCCCGACCGCGCGGCCGGGCTGCGACCGGGGCGGCTCGTCAGCCGATCCGGTCGACGTAGGCCACCACCCGGTTGAACAACCCGGTCACCGCCCCCAGGTCCGGTGTGTGCGGGAGGCTCAGCCGGGCTGCCGTGTCCGGCCCGAGGTGGGCGGCGCCGGACGGCGCGGCCGGATCGGCGTACTGACGGGCGACGGCGGCGCAGACGCGGGCGGCGTCGTGCACCGCGGGGCCGTCCACCGACCACATCGACTCGAAGAGCCGTTCCATCTCCGGTACGTCCTCCTGGCCGGGGAGCTCCCACGCGGTGAGCACCACCGGGAGGTCCTCGGCGTCGCAGACGACCGCCCACTCACGCCGCATCGGTGCATCGGCCGGCAGGGCCACCTGGACCGGTGAGGCGTTCGGGTCCGGGGCCGCGAAGTCGGCGAACACCGTGGCCCGGGCGGACACCCGGGCGAGCTCGGTCCAGCGGGGCCTCGCCGAGCGGTAGTAGCGCTCGCGCTGGAACAGGGCGTAGATCTCGGCCCGGTCCGCCTTCGCGCAGAACTCGTCCTCGATCGCCCATGAGAGGGCCAGCAGGGTGGACTTCTTCAGCCGGTGCACGCCCAGGTGTGGGTGCTTGGCGCGCAGGTGGGCGTAGATCGAGGGCGCCGTCGGCTCGGCGTCCGCCATCGCCCGGGTGATGGCGAGCTCCAGCCGGGTTCCGGCGTCCTTGTGCCGCAGCACGGCCTGGATCGCTGCCACGTCGTCGGCACCGTAGCGGCGGTGGCCGCTCTCCAGTCGGTGCGGCACCGGGAAGCCGTGCCGGGTCTCCCACATGCGCAACGTCGCCGGGGACAACCCGGTCCGGTCCGAAAGATCCCCGATCGTGAGGTTGGCTTCGGGATCGGTGGCGTCAGGGGCTTGCTTTTTGGCACCGGTTGAGTTCATGATCAGATTAGAACCTCAACAACCTGTTGAAGTCAATGTTTAGGAATGGTGAGTCAGATGGCAGTCTCCAGTCAGTCAGTGGGCGGTTCGTCGAGCGAGGTCGTGGACTGGTCCGACCTGGGCGCCCGGATGTGGACCTTCCTCACCGGCCGCGAGGCCGCGATCAACTACACCTTCACCGACATGTCGGTGGAGATCCCGCGCGACACCGGCAGCAACGCCCCGAGGGCGACGTGGAAGATCGACGGCACCCTGACGGTGACCACGAACGACAACGACGTCGCCGGCCGATGACCGCTGTCCAGGTGGCCGCCGACCTCTCGGTGGCTCTCGAGGTCCCCGGCGGAAAGGTGGTCCACGGCCACCTGAGCGGGGTCCGCAGCCGGCTGACCCTCGAGATCGACGACCCCGGCGCCCTGGCCGGCTCGGACGACGCACCGATGGTCCGGGCAACGGCCGAGATGCTGGCCGCGCGCGGGGTGAGCGTCCGCGTGGTCAGCGCCGGGGTGCACCTGGTCACCGTGGGTGCGGTCTCCGCACCCTGGTGGCAACGGCGGGCCACCGGCTCGCGACGGATCAAGGTGGGCAGCTGGCGGGGCGCGTGGACCTCGCTGCGCTCGCGTGCCGGCGGCCAGGACCCGGTCCTGCCCGACGCCGAAGCACTCCCCCCGCCCACCCTGTTCCCGATCGCACCGACCTTCGCCCGCCACCCACGGCGTGCGGTCTCGACGACGCACAACCCGCCCGGCTCGGGCGGCCCGCGTCTGGTTCTGCAGCGGGCCGACATGTGGGACGGGGAACGCCAGCCCATCTTCTGGCTGAACGAGGCCGAGACGACGATCGGGTCCGACCCCGGCTGCGACGTGGTGCTGGCCGGTCTGGAGCCCCGGCACGCGGTCGTCCTGCACGACGGGACCGACGAGTACGTCGTGGTCAGCTCCGGGCCGGAGGTCCGGGTGCACGGCGCGGTCGTGGGCTCGCGTCAGCTGCTGCGCACCGGCTCACGCGTCGACGTCGGCTCTCACACGCTCTCGTTCTACCGTGAGGAGTACGCCGACCACGGTCGCCCCTACGGTGGCAGGGCAGGCGGCGAGATCGGCCACCAGCGCACTCAGCCGGGACGGACCAGCAGCGACCCACGGTAGGTCCGGGCGCACTGTCGGTCGGGCCACCTCACCCACTTGGCACGACGTACGGCGTGCGTCCGGCGAGGCGGGTCACCACGACACCGGTGACCATCATCGCCAGGGCGATCCCGGCAAGCACCACGAGCTGGAACTGCGCCGCCTGAGCCGGGCTCGCACCCCCGAAGAGTGCCCCGACGAAGGCGCCCGGCAGTGTCACCAGGCCGGTCGACTTCGTCTGGTCGAGCGTCGGGAGCAGCGACTCGCGCACCGCCTCGCGACCGACCTCGGCGTGCGCCTGCGCAGGAGTCGCCCCGAGCGAGAGCCAGCCCTCGATCTCGCCGCGCTGTGCCCGTGAGCCGCGCAGGAAGTTGCGACCGGCCAGGGTCGCGGCACTCATCGAGTTGCCGATGATGATCCCCCCGACCGCGACGAGGTAGCGCGCCTGGAGCTCGACCAGCTGCAGGGCGAACACCATCAGCAGGGTCACCAGCGAGCCGGCGAGCACACCGAGGACCGCCGTCCGCCTCCCGTGCCAGAGCTGCCCGAGGCGGCCCACCGCGGTCCACGAAGCGGTGCTCAGCATCAGCAGCACGAAGACGACCACGGTCCACGGGACCGCGAGGATGCCGCGGAGCAGCAGGGCCACGGCGCTCAGCTGCACCACCGCCCGCAGCAGCGCCCAGAGCGGGAACAGCCCGACGCCGATCCGGGCCCAGCGCCCCAGACCCAGCGTGAGGCCGGTCAGGACGAGCAGACCGGCACCGAACCCGAGGTGGTGCAGCGCGCCGGTCACGAGCGCATTGTGCCCGGTGGCGTGGTGGCAGGCCCCAACGAGGTCTGCGGGTGAACCTCAGCCCCGCGGCCCCAGCACAGCGCGGCGCTGCTCGTACTCCTCGGTGTCGATCTCCCCGCGGGCGAAACGCTCCTCCAGGATCTGGCGCGCCGAGAGCCGTGGTTCGCCTGTGTGGCTGCGGTCCGTGCCGAGACTCCGGAACAGCGCAAACCCCCCCAGACCCAGTAGCGCCCAGAACGGCAGCATCGTGAAGAGCATCATCAGCCACCCACCCCAGCCGCCATCGTAGTTCCAGCCCATCATCGTCGGCCTCCTGTCGGTGGTTCGTGGCCCCATCCTCATCGTGATGGTCGCGCCGGCGTGCAGCGAGGGTCCAAGGTCCCTCGTGGACGTGTCGGCCGACCCGACCTCACAACCGACTCACGACCACGACTCCTCGGTACGCCGCGCCAGGTCGTCGACCACGGCCGGCAGGGACCCGGTCCGCTCGAACACCGAACGCTGCCTCGTCGCGCCGTTGCCCCGGGCCGGGACCCGCTCCAGCCCGTCGCGCACCCGGTCCAGGTCTCCCGCCTCCTCCAGCGCCGGGCCGGCCACGCCGAGCGCGGCCGCGAACAGCTCCCTGGGCGGCACCAGGACCCCCTCGGTCGGGTGCACCAGCCGATCGGCGAGGCCGTGCCGGGAGGCCCGCCAGCTCGCCACCCGGAGCAGGTCCCCGCGCCAGGTCGCCGGGTCGGGTTGTGCAGCCACCGAGGTCACCAGCGCCCGGGCGAGCAGGGCCACCAGGACGGCGTCGTCGAGATCCGTGCACACGTCGGCCACCCGGATCTCGACGGTCGGGAAACGGGTCGAGAGCCGCACGTCGAAGTAGAGCATCCCCGCGTCCAGCCCGCCGCCCCAGGCCATCATCTGCTCGGTCACCGCCCGGTAGCCGGCCACGTCGCCGAACGGCTGCGCTGCGCCGGCCGTCGGCCACCGGTTCCACACCTGCGAGCGCCAGCTGGCGTGGCCGGTGTCCCGGCCCTGGCAGAAGGGCGAGTTCGCGCTGAGCGCGACCAGCAGCGGCAACCACGGCCGGATCCCGTCCACCACCCGCACGGCCTCCTCGTCGTCGGCCACGTCGACGTGCACGTGCATCGCCGAGACGAGGGCCTGACTGACCAGCTCGCCGTACTCCGAGGCGATCCTGCGGTAGCGGGGGGTGGGTGTGATCGCCACGTCCTCAGGCTCCTGCAGCACCGGGGCTGCCATCGCCACGGCGCGTGCCCCCGCGGCCGCGGCCGCCTCACCCACGGCCCGACGCCCGGCGCGGAGCGAGCTCGACAGCTCATCCGCTGTGCGGCACGGCGGGGTGGAGGTCTCGATCTGCTCGAGGAACAGCTCCTCGCCGACCTCCTCCTCCGCCTCGTTCGCCCGGACCGCCGCCCGGGACACCGCCGTGAGGCGACCCGTGCCCGGATCGACCAGCATCAGCTCTTCCTCGACTCCCACCTTGCGCACTGTCATGCAGGCCGTGTGCCCCGCAGCCCGCACCCCAATCCCGCGCGTCGGTGAAGCACCGTTGCGCCAGTCGGGGAGGGTGGGAAGGTGACTCATCTTCCTTCGCTCCCGCCCGACGCCCGGTTGCTCGACGTCTTCCGCAGGTTCCCCGACGCGGCCAGGCCGCTGCTGGACTACCACCAGGTGGTGATGCGCGGAGCATCCTCGCTGAGCGTCGCCGAGCGCGAGCTGATCGCTGCCTACGTGTCGGGGCTGAACTCCTGCGACTACTGCTTCGGGGTCCACCAGGCCACCTCGCACGCCTTCGGTGTCGACGAGGGCCGGCTGACCGCGTTGCTCGAGGACCTCGACGCGGCCGACGTCGAGGACCGGATGCGGCCCCTGCTCAGCTACGTCACGGTGCTGACCAGGACCCCCGACAGGGTGCGCCCCAGCGACGCCGCCGCGGTGCTGGCGGCCGGCTGGGACGAACGGGCCCTGCACGACGCGGTGTCGGTGTGCGCGCTGTTCAACCTGATGAACCGCTACGTGGAGGGACTCGGCGTCACCCTCGGCGAGGGATACGCCGAGCTCTCCGGGAACCGGCTCGCCGAGCACGGGTACGCCGGGCTCAAGGACCTCCTGTGAACGGGCACCGCATGCAGAGCACCAAGCTCACGTTCCCCGGCGCCGGCGGACATGACCTGGCGGCCAGTCTCGACTCTCCCGACGGCCAGCCGCGTGCCTTCGCGTTGTTCGCCCACTGCTTCACCTGCACCAAGGACGTGCTGGCCGCGTCCCGGATCGCCGCCGCCCTCGCCGGGTTCGGGATCGCGACCTTGCGCTTCGACTTCACCGGGCTCGGCGGCTCCGCCGGGGACTTCTCGAACACGAACTTCTCCTCGAACATCGAGGACCTGGTGGCCGCAGCGGACTTCCTGCGCGCCTCCGAGAGGGCCCCGGCCATCCTGATAGGCCACTCCCTGGGAGGTGCAGCCGTCATCGCCGCCGCGGCCCAGGTGCCCGAGGCCCGTGCCGTCGTGACGATCGGGGCCCCGGCCGGCACCGAGCACCTCCGGCACCTCCTCGAGGGCAGCACCGCGGAGATCGAGAGCGAGGGCGAGGCCGAGGTGTGCCTCGCCGAACGGCCGTTCCGGATCCGGCGCCAGTTCCTCGACGACATCGCCGACCAGCCGCAGCAGGAGCGCGTGGCGGCGCTCGGCCGCGCCCTGCTGGTGATGCACTCCCCGGTCGACGAGACCGTGGGGGTCGACAACGCCCGGCGCATCTTCGACGCGGCCCGGCACCCGAAGTCGTTCGTGGCCCTCGACGGCGCCGACCACCTGCTCACCCGCAAGCGGGATGCCGAGTTCGCGGCAGCGACGCTGGCGGCCTGGGCCACGAGGTACCTCGACGAGGACGCTGCCGACGAACCGGTCGCAGACCGGCCGGCCGAGGGGCTGGTCGTGGTGGCCGAGAGCGGTGACGGTCCCTACGGACAACGGATCACGGTCGGCCGACACGTCCTGCTGGCCGACGAACCGGCCCCCACCGGCCACGACTCCGGCCCCGCGCCGTACGACCTGCTGCTCGCCTCGCTCGGGTCGTGCACCTCGATGACGCTGCGGATGTACGCCGACCGGAAGAAGTGGCCGCTCGAACACGTCCGGGTCTCGCTGCGGCACCAGCGCATCCACGCGCGCGACTGTGCCGAGTGCACCACGTCGGACGGCCGTCTCGACCACATCGAGCGCACGGTGGCGCTCACCGGCCCGCTGGATGACGAGCAACGGCGACGCTTGCTCGAGATCGCCGATTCGTGTCCCGTGCACAAGACCCTGCACCATGAGGTCTCGGTGACCTCGTCGCTGGACCCGTCGCCCGCGAGACCGCGCTGACCACCCCGAGGGCGCGCCTGCCCCGGTGACCGACCTCGTCCAGCACCTGACGATCGTCCAGCTGGTCCGCTACTTCGGGTGCCTGCCCTGCCAGGAGTGGCTCAGCGACCTCGACGTATCACCCGGGACACGGTGCGCAGCCCCGCGGTGGTGGTCCTCGACCGTGGGCTGAACGTGCTGTGGCGCCACGAGGGCGTTCGGATCCGTGACTACCCGCCTGTGTCGGACGTCTGCGACATCGCGCTGAAACTGGCACAGACGGGCCCGTAGTCCTCAGCGGTGGGCCCCGCCGCAGGACTTGAGTCCCGACTCGGGCGGACCTGCGCCTCTCCCCTGGCCTCCTGGCCGCGTTCGACGATGAGTGCATGACCCAGCGTCATGGACCGACCGACCCACCGCCTGAGCACTCCCTGCTGTGGCGGGTCTACCTGAGCACGTGGAGCGTCGTCTTCGCGCTGACGTCGATCGTCGGCGTGCTCGTCACGATCACCACCCTGGCGCCGGGAGCTCTGGCTGGGCTGGTCCTGGCGGTGGCGCTGCCGACTGCGGCGAGCTTCGCGGCGTGGTCGACGGTGAGCCCGATGCCGCGCCGGCTGCCGCTCGTGGCCGGGCTCTGGGCGGCCATCCTGATGCTGGTGGCGCACGGCCTGGTCACGATCCTCGGGCCGTGGTCCCTGCTCTGGCTGATCGCGCTCTGCCTGGGCTCGCCGTTGTTCCTCGGCCTGTTCCGCTCCGGCATCTCCGCGGTGGTCCGCCCGCCGCGCAAACCTGCGGCAGCACCGGTCCCGGACCGGGTCGCCACCCATCTCGAGTTCGAGGACCCGCACGCGTCCCGGCTGCTCGACCCGGAGTGCCCACCGTCGAAGCGGCCCGACATCGCCGGGTTGACCCGCACCGACCTCGACATCCTGTGGCGGATGAGCGGCTCCTGGCTGGCTCAGGGCCTGAACGCGGCGGAGACGACGCACCTGGCCAGGCTGCGGGAGTCCTGCCTGGACGAGATCGAGCGGCGGGACCCGGTTGCCTTCGGGCCGTGGGTGGCAGCGGAGCACCCGTGGGTGGACGAGTCGTCCGACGTCCGTGCCAGCGACGACCGTGACCCACCTCCCGAGAGTGCCGGCACGGCCTAGTCGTGGTCAGGACCCGCCGGCACGGTCACAGGTCGGACTGGATCCCGGCGAGCAGCTGCCGTGCCATCACGATCCGCTGCACCTGGTTGGTGCCCTCATAGATCTGGGTGATCTTGGCATCGCGCATCATCCGCTCCACGGGGTAGTCACGGGTGTAGCCGTAGCCGCCGAGCACCTGGACCGCATTCGTGGTGACCTCCATGGCCACGTCGGAGGCGAAGCACTTGGCAGCGGCGCCGAAGAAGGTGAGGTCCTTGTCGCCGCGCTCGGAACGGCCGGCTGCGGCGTAGGTGATCTGGCGCGCAGCCTCCACCTTCATCCCCATGTCCGCGAGCATGAACTGGAGCCCCTGGAACTCCGCGATCGGCTTGCCGAACTGCTCGCGCTCCTTGGCGTACCCCAGCGCGTAGTCCAGGGCGCCCTGGGCGACACCGACCGCCTGGGCGGCGATGGTGACCCGGGTGTGGTCCAGCGTCTTCATGGCGGTGGAGAAGCCGGTTCCCTCCTCGCCGATCATGCGGTCGGCCGGGATCCGGACGTTGTCGAAGTAGACCTCACGGGTCGGCGACCCCTTGATGCCGAGCTTCTTCTCGGGTGCACCGAAGGAGACGCCCTCGTCGGACTTCTCCACCACGAACGCGGAGATGCCCTTGCTGCGGGACTCTGGGTCGGTGACGGCCATCACCGTGTAGTACTCCGACTCACCGGCGTTGGTGATCCACCGCTTGACGCCGTTGAGCACCCAGTGGTCGCCGTCCCGGACGGCCTTGGTCTTCATCCCGAGGGCGTCCGAACCGGCGTCCGGCTCAGAGAGGCAGTAGGAGAACATCCCGTCCCCCGCAGCGAGCTTGGTGAGGTACTTCTGCTTCAGCTCCTCGGAGCCGGAGATCTGCACCGGCAGCGAGCCGAGCTTGTTCACTGCCGGGATCAGCGAGGAGCTCACGCAGGCGCGGGCGACCTCCTCGATCACGATCACGGTGGCGAGGGCGTCCGCCCCGGCGCCGCCGTACTCCTCGGGGACGTGCGGAGCGAAGAAGTCGGCAGCGATGAGGGCGTCACAGGCCTCGCGGGGGAACCGGGCGCTCTCGTCGACGTCTGCAGCGTGCGGTGCGATCTTCGCATCGGCCACGGCGCGGACCGCCTCGCGGATGGCCTGGTGCTCCTCGGTCAGCGCATACACGGGGAAGTCAGTCATGAGCGCGATCCTATGGCGCGGTCGGTGGCACCGCCCGACCGGCCGTTTCCCCTGGGCACGTAGCGTTGGACACATGGCACAGAGGCATGCGAACTGGCAGGACCCGGACGCAGTGGAGCTGATGCTCGAGGACTGCACGACGTGGGCCGTGGTCGGCCTCTCCGGCAACCCCAGCCGCACGGCCTACCGGATCGCGGCCCTGCTCCAGCAACGCGGCAAGAAGATCGTGCCGATCCACCCCGACGCACCGACCGTGCTGGGCGAGCAGGGCTACCGCACGCTGGCCGACGTGCCGTTCGACATCGACGTCGTGGACGTGTTCCGGCGATCGGAGCACGCCGGGCAGTTCGCCGACGAGGCGGTGGCCGTCGGTGCCAAGGCCGTGTGGTTCCAGCTCGGGGTGATCGACGAGGCCGCGTTCGAGCGAACCGTCGCCGCCGGCGTCCCGATGGTGATGGACACCTGCCCCGCCATGGAGTGGCGCACCCCGCGAAGAGCCTCACGGACGACCGGCTGAGGCCCCTGATGGCTGAGCGCGGGAGCGGCACCACCCCGGCCAGGTTGCGTGACCCGGCGCCGGGTCGGGACCTCGTGCTCCGCTCGGGGCCGGGTCTTCCGGACGGGCTCGTGGTCCCGGCCACCGAGATCGTGGAGCAGTTCTCCAAGTCCTCCGGACCGGGCGGCCAGTCGGTGAACACCACCGACAGCCGGGTCGAGGTCGTCTTCGACGTCGCCGCATCCGTGGCGCTCACCGAAGCCATGCGAGAGCGCGCGCTCGACCACCTCGGATCCGACCGGATCGTCGTCACCGCCTCCGAGCACAAGTCGCAGCACCGCAACCGGGTGGCGGCGCGGCAGCGACTCGCCGACCGTCTCCGGGCGGCGCTCGCCCCACCGCCGCTTCGCCGGGTCCCGACCAAGCCGACCAAGGGCTCCCAGCGTCGCCGGGTCGAGGCCAAGCAGCGGCGGTCGAGGGTGAAGGCGATGCGCGGCCGGGTGCGCGACGACTGAGGCCCGTCCGGCTCACTCGGCGTCGAGGATGAGAGCGCCGCTGCCGTCGGCACCGAGGTGGTCCTCGGGGTTGTTCAGCGCACAGGATCTCAGGGACAGGCAGCCGCACCCGATGCAGTCGTCCAGGGTGTCGCGCAGCTTCTGCAGCTGGGCGATCCTGTGGTCGAGGTCGTGCCGCCAGAGCCGCGACAGCCGGGTCCAGTCCTTCTTGGTCGGGGTCCGTCCCGCCGGCAGCGTCGCCAGGGCGGCGCGGATGTCGGCCAGCGGGATGCCGACGCGCTGCGAGGTGCGGATGAACGCGACGCGGCGCAGCATGTCCCGGTCGTAGCGCCGCTGGTTCCCCGCTGTTCGCCTGCTCTCGATGAGTCCTTCGCGCTCGTAGAAGTGCAGGGCCGAGACGGCGACTCCCGATCGCTCGGAGAGCTCGCCCGGCGAGAGCAGCTTCGAACTGTCCATTTGACCTCAACCATAGTTGAGGTTGTCTCATTGCGACATGACCGTGACCCAGGCCCCGGCGCGCGAACGCGTCCTCGACCGCGAGCACCGGGCCACCACGCTCAGCCTGCTGGCGCTGGTGACGATGTTCGCCTTCGAGGCAGTCGCCGTGAGCCTCGCCATGCCCAGCGTCGCGCACGACCTGAACGGGGAGACGCTCTACCCCGCTGCAGTCATGGGCACGATCACCGCGGCCATCGTCGGGATGGTGCTGAGCGCCACCTGGAGTGACGCGCGCGGCCCCTCGATGCCGATCACGGTGGGCGGTCTCGGTTTCGTCACCGGGCTGGTGCTCTCCGGGCTGGCCTCGTCCATGGAGCTCTTCGTCGGCGGCCGGCTGCTGCAGGGTCTGGGAGCCGGGACGGCGATGACCGCGATGTACGTCGTGGTGGGTGATGCCTATCCCGCTCGGCTGCGCCCCCGCATCTTCTCGCTCTTCGCGACCGCCTGGGTGGTTCCATCGATCGCCGGCCCGTTCGTGGCCGGCGCCCTGGTCGAGCTGCTCGGCTGGCGTTCGGTGTTCCTGGTCGTCTCGGGCTTCGCCCTGGTGAGCACGGCGGTCGTCCGCTCCGCCACGGCGCGTCATCTGCTTGTCCGATCGGCTCCTCTCGTCTGGGGTCGTCGGCCCGGCTACGCACTGGTCGCCACCCTGGGTGTGCTCGCGCTGCACCTGGCCGGCCAGGGCACCGGCCTGCGCGCCGGCGTCCTGGTGCTCGGCGGGCTGGCGGTCCTGTCCGTGACGAGCGGTCCGCTGCTGCCCGACGGCACCGCCCGCGCCGCTCGGGGCCTGCCGGCCGTCGTCGCGACCCGCGGCCTCTTCGGGGCCGCCTTCGTGTGCCTGGAGATGTTCCTGCCGCTCGTCCTCCAGGACGAGAGCGGGCTGAGCCCGACCCTGACCGGGCTCGTGCTGATGGTCGGTGCACTGGGGTGGGCCGCCGGGTCGGCGTACTCCGGCAGCCATGGCGGCCCAGCGACGTTCGACCGGCTGCTGCGGGCCGCGGCTGCCGCTCTCCTCGCCGGCGCAGTCATCACGCTCGGCCTGGTCAGCATCGACGACGTGCCGTTGCTGGCTTCCCTCGTGGCGATGACCGGGTTCACCGTGATGGCCGTGGGGATGGGCCTCGCCACCCCGCTGCTCTCGACCCTCGCCCTCGACCTCGCGCCTGCCGGGCGGCAGGGTGAGGCCGGATCCGCGATCCAGATGAGCGACGCGCTGGGCCAGAGCATCGCGGCCGGGGTCGTGGGGGCGGTGTTCGCGCGCTGGTTCCTGGTCGACCAGGAGTCCTCCTACCTCGCCGGCTTCGGCCTGGCGCTGGTGCTGGCCGTGCTCGCACAGGTGACCGCCCGCCGGTGCGTGACCGCTGCGCCCTGAACCGTCACCAGGGGGTGCCGAACGGCACCTTCTTGGCCTTGGCCGGCCCCTCGAGGGTCGAGCGCTGGTCGAAGTCGCCGCTGCGCAGACCCTTGAGGATCGTGCTCTGCAGCTGGCTGCGGGACCGAGCCGGATCCTCGGCGAGGGTCTTCAGGAACAGGTAGGTGAATGCGCCGTTGGAGCGTCCGTCGAACGTCGCGTCCGCCGCCGTCTGGTCGGGGCGGCAGGCGGCGTACAGCACCGGCTTGGACTTCCCCCCGGTCCTGGTCAGCTCCACCAGGGCCTTGCGATCCACCTCGCGGGGGCCGGCTGCGCGGATGGAGCGGGCCCGGTCCAGGCCCCTCGGCGTCGGTGGGGGGAGGTAGCGCGGGACCCGACCGAGCAGCATCGCCTGCTGGATGTCGTCGAGGTCCCTCAGCCCGGTGCCGCTGTGGCAGGTGTCGAGCAGCACCTCGAGCAGCACGCCCTCCGGCAGCTGTTCGAAGAGCTCGCGCAGCTCGTCGTCGACGATCACGGTCTTGCGGTCCCAGTCGTCGCCGCCCTGCTTGATGTCGTAGCAGGCGAACGCCTCGTCGAGGCCGTCCGGCTCCTCGTCGCCGGGCTCGCTGGGCACCTGGGTGCCGTGGCTGGAGAACGTGAAGACCAGGTGGTCGCCGGCCTTGGCCTTGCCGACCATCTCCTTCAGGGCCGACATCACCTTGCGCTTGGTGGCGTCCTTGTCCCGCAGGACGGTGGTGCTGCGGGCAGTGAACCCGAACTTCTTCAGTGCCTTGGCGATGTCGTTCGCGTCGTTCACGCAGCCGTTGAGCCAGCTGCTCCGCGGAAGCGACTTGAACTCGTTGATGCCGACGCACAGCGCGTAGCGAGCCATGTCGGTCCTTCCCTTCCCGGGAGCTGTTCCGGGCGATGTGGTGGTGGGTGATGGGGTCGGTGCAGGAGTCGGGGTCGGGTCGGGGGGCGGGGCCGGGGTTCGCGTGAGCACGGCGTCCGGGCGGGCGTAGACGACGAAGGAGAGCCAGGTGGCGTCGCCCGCCTTGCGGGTCACCTCACGTGCTCGGGCACTCGCCGTCGCCATCGGGGTGCCGGCCAGCAGCTCCTCGTAGAGCTTCTCGACGAAGATCCGGGACGGCTCCTGGTGCACCGACCACAGGCACGAGACGAAGGCAGCGGCGCCCGCGTCGAGGAACGCCTTGGCGAACCCGCCCACCGTGCTGAGCAGCTCGCCGGAGCGGCCCACCTGGCAGGCGTTGAGCACCACGATCGGCCCGGTGTGGTCCTCAGCGGCGCGGCCGGCGTTCTCGCTCACCGTGGTGGCGCCGAGGTACTCCGCCTCGATCGTGCCCGCACGTCGGCGCCCCCGCAGGAGGAGCTTGGCGTCCAGGATGTCGTCCGGGTCGGCGGCACCGTGGCCGGAGAAGTGCAGCAGGTCGTACTCGCCCGAGCGCAGCAGCTTGCGTACGCCGCTGGGCGTGGCCGTGACCTCGCTGGCACCGAAGTGGTCCACGAGGAACTGGCGCTCCATCGTGGCGGCGGCGAGGACGAAGCGCGGGTCGAGGTAGTCCGGGCACAGTGCCCGGGCACGACCGGCGCCGACGTGCAGCTCGCGCGGGGGGAAGCTCCCCAGCGGCCACCGGACCAGCCCGCCCTGGGCCAGGAACCGCGGCTTGCTGGGCCGGGGGCCGTCCGGCGGCTTGAGGTGCACCAGCTCCCAGGGCACGAAGGGCTCGTCGGCGTAGACGATCAGGTTCTCCACCTTGGACCGGTGCTTCCACAGGTAGGCCTGCATCGGCTCCGGGAACAGCTCGTCGAACAACCTGGTCCCGACGTCCTGGAGCTTGCGCTCACGCTCCTTGGGATCCCGGTCGGTGTCGCGCCAGAGGTCGGCCACGGAGTCGAGGATGCTGCCGATGCGTCGCTGCCGGTCCTTGATGCGCGCCGACTCGAAGTTCTGGGCAGGCTGGCCCGCGACCAGCCGTACGGCGTACTGGAACACCACGGCGCCGTCGGCCAGCTGTCGTTCGACGATGTCGATGCAGGGCAGCCCCTCGAGCTCGGGAGCGTCGATGCCGGTGTGCATGGTCGCGCTGACCGATGCGCCTCCGGACAGGGCGGCCTCGTCGGCCTTGCTGACTGCGGTCGCGGTGAGGGTCACCGACGCGATCACCACGGTGCCTTGTCGCACCACGACGAGCACCGTCGCGGGGCCGGGCACCAGCGCCTTCGCCGTGAAGACCAGCTCGCTGGTTCCGCCCCCGGAGGGCAGGTCGAGGACGTCGTCGGCGGTTCCGACGATCTCGACGTTGGTCTTGCCGAACACCTGCACGCTCACCGGGCGCCCGGCCTCGACCTCGACCTCCCGCTCGACGCTGACGACGTCACGTCCGGCTTCGATGTGCTTGCGGGAGAGCCGCACGCGCACCTCGACGTGCCGGCGCACGACGACGTGCTCCGGCATCTCGGCCGCCAGCTGAGCCCGGGTCAGCTCCGGTCCGGGCTGAGCCGGCTCGGCCCGACCAGGTGCGCGCCGGCCCGGTGGGGGCGCCGCTGCGGGCGGCGACCCCGGGGCGCGCGCGCGGCGCAGCGACCGGCGCGTTCCCCGAGGCGGCCCTGCGGAGGCGGTTCCCCGTGGACGTGGGCGCTCTGACCGTCGACCCCCCGCGCCGACGCCGCCCACCCCCCTCGTGGGCAGCCCGACTCCGGCGGGAGGAGCTTGCGACGCCGGCCCCGGGACGGCGGGAGGAGTCGCCGGCGGCGGCGGTTCCGATGCCGTCCCGGGGGCCACGTCGCCGGACCGATCAGCTCTCGTGCGCCCGCCCGCCCCGGGGTCGAGCGGGAGCCACTGGCTGATCGCCTCGATCACCCGAGGTTGGCTGAAGTAGTTCGTGTGGTAGACCACGTCGTTCTCCCCGAGCGCGAGGCTGTCGCGCACGAAGCCCCCCACGCCACGGTCGATGGCCGACATCGAGTCGGTGTCCACCACGAGGTCGTTGTCGCCCCGGAAGAGCCGGTCGACGAACCCCTCCCCCAGCCTGACGACCAGCTCCCGCGGGAACTCGGCAGGGTGGTGGTCGTCGTCGAACAGCTCGACGTGGAAGTTGGAGGAGACCACGAACCAGCTGGTGCCGGGCGCCGGCTGACCGGGTTGCGTGCGGTTGATCCTGCGCACGAAGCTCCCGCCGGGGACCATCGCCTCCAGCCCCGGCACGGCGTCGCCCTCGGCGGCGTAGGAGACCAGCCACTTGACGAAGGCCCCGATGCCCTTGACGACGCCCGCGACGACGAGAGCCACCGGCGCGGCCTGGGGCAGCAGCGACAGCGCCCGCGCGGACGCAGCAGCGAGGTTGGTGTAGAGGTCGACGAGGTCTCCCCACCGTTCCGGATCGGCGAGGTGGGTGCCGGCGTTGGTGGCGGCCACGAACACGATGTTCTCGACGGTGCCGGACCAGCCCGATCCGGGCAGCAGCTCCTCGACCAGGGAGCGCGTCGTCAGTCCGCCACGGCTGTGCGTGATCACGTCGACCGTCACCCCACCCTGATGGGCCGGGTCGTGCGTGCGCAGCCGCTCGAGGAGATCGGCTGCGTTCTCTCGCGGATCCAGGCTCAGCGTGCGGTGGTCGAAGCCGATCACCGCGTCGTACGCCGTCAGGGCCGCGCCGAGGAAGTCCCTCCCCTCGGGGTGCACCGCCAGCGCACCGAACCCCCCGATGGTCGAGGAGAAGGTCCCGTGGACGAGCAGCAGCAGCCGGACCGGTCGGTCCGTGGGGAGCGCGAGCTCGGCGAGGTCGTCGAACCGGTGCCAGCTCTCGACGTCGGTGCCGGTGAGGTGGACGAGCCCGGGTTGGACGTGCTCCTCCATCTGGTCGATCGCCTTCTCCAGCAGGACCGGGGCGACGTAGCGGAAGACCAGGGCCTGCGCGGCTCCGTGGACGATGTCCCCGAGCAGACCCCTGCTGCGGTGCCCCCGCGGACTCGTTGCGCGCCTGCGGGGCGGCTGCGGTCGGACGGCGATCTCGAACCGGACCGTCCGTCCGGCACCCTCAAGGGACCTGTCGACCCGGTCCGGTCGCACCGGCAGGTGCCAGGAGTAGACGCCGTCGCGCTCGACCAGGACCACCGCGTCCTCGTCCCCAGCGACGTCGAGGTCGAGCTTCACCGTTCCCGTCCGGGTGCTCACCGGCGGGCCGTCGAGCCCCTTGCTCCGACGCGGCTGCAGGTCGACGGCACCGACCGGCTCCATGCCGCTCTCCGCCAGCGCCGCGAGGAGGACGTCCCGGGCGGCTGCCGTCTGGCTGGCGGCAGCGCCCGGGAGACGCGAACGGCGCCCGGTGGCGGACCGGGCGTCGTAGGAGGCAGGCGTCGTCACACGCAGGGTCCCCCCAGCCAGCGTCAGCGACATCCACAGCCCCCTCCGGCACGAACACCGTCCGTCCGGGACCGAACCTATTGCGGCACGTGGGAGTTCAGAAAGCGCGTGCAGGGTCCTGGGCTAGGCCGGAGCGTCGCCCGGGGAGGCAGCCACGACCTCGTCGAGGAGCTCAGAAGCCGGTGCGCCGCGGACCCGCGGAGGCGTCCCGGACCAGCTGCCCCTTGCTGTGCGCGGCGTCACGCAGGCCGACCTGGAACTCGGTCATCCGCTGCTGGAGCGCTGGATCACCCGCAGCGAGGATGCGGACGGCGAGCAGGCCCGCGTTGCGGGCGTTGCCCACCGCCACCGTGGCCACCGGGACGCCCGCGGGCATCTGCACGATCGAGAGCAGGGAGTCCATCCCGTCGAGGTACTTCAGCGGCACCGGCACCCCGATCACGGGCAGTGGAGTGACCGCGGCGAGCATGCCCGGCAGGTGGGCTGCTCCCCCGGCGCCGGCGATGATCACGCGTAGGCCGCGTCCGGCTGCCTCGCGCCCGTAGGCGAGCATCTCGTCGGGCATCCGATGGGCCGAGACGACGTCGGCCTCGAAGGGGATGTCGAACTCCTCGCACGCCTCGGCGGCGGCCTTCATCACCGGCCAGTCCGAGTCGGACCCCATCACGATGCCGACCTGAGCTTCACTCACTGTGCTCTCCCAACTCTCCTGCGAACCATGCTGCTGCGTGGCGGGCCCGGGTGAGGCAGTCCTCGAGGTCGTCGCCGTAGGCGTTGACGTGACCGACCTTGCGGCCGGGCCGGAGCTCCTTGCCGTAGAGGTGCACGCGCAGCCTCGGGTCACGTGCCATCGCGTGCGGGTAGCCGTCGAAGAGGTGGCCGGTCTGGTTCGTGCCGCCGAGGATGTTCACCATCACCGTCCAGCGAGCGCGGGCGTCGGGGGCACCGAGCGGCAGGTCGAGGACGGCGCGCAGGTGGTTCTCGAACTGGCTGGTCACCGACCCGTCCTGCGTCCAGTGCCCGGTGTTGTGCGGGCGCATCGCCAGCTCGTTGACCAGGATCTCCCCGGAGCGGGTCTCGAACAGCTCCACGGCGAGCACCCCGGTCACGTCCAGCTCCCCGGCGAGCCGCATCGCGATCTGCTGGGCCTGGACGGCCAGCTCGGGCGCGAGGTCGGGTGCCGGAGCGACCACCTCGTGGCAGATCCCGTCGCGCTGGGTCGAGGCGACGACCGGCCAGGCGGCCACCTGGCCCGACGGTGAGCGGGCCACGAGCGCGGACAGCTCCCGACGGAAGTCGACCTTCTCCTCGGCGAGGATGTCGGCGCCGGACTCGAACGCCGCGCCACAGTCCTCGGGGCCGTCGACGAACCACACGCCCTTGCCGTCGTACCCGCCCCGGGTGGTCTTGAGCACGCACGGCCAGCCGCCGGCGTCCTCGACGAAGGCCTCGACCTCCGCGACCGAGGACACGAGCGCGTTGCGCGGGCAGGGCACCCCGAGCTGGGCCAGCCGGGCGCGCATGACGCCCTTGTCCTGGGCGTGCACGAGGGCCCCCGGTCCCGGGCGCACCGCGAGGTCCGCCTCGAGCGCATGGAGGTGCTCGGTGGGCACGTGCTCGTGGTCGAAGGTGACCACGGTGCAGCCGGAGGTGACCTCCCGCAGCGTGTCCAGGTCGGTGTAGTCCCCCACCACGTGGTCGGGGATCACCTGGGCCGCGCTGACGCCCGGCGCCTCGGCCAGCAGACGGAGCGGGATGCCCAGCGCTGCGGCCGGCTCGGCCAGCATCCGGGCCAGCTGCCCCCCGCCGATCAGGGCCACGGTCGGAGCCAGGGCCGGAATCACGGGTCGGGCGGGGGCGGGAGTCACGGGATGACCCTATCCAGCACCGGCCCGGGCATAGTCTCGGACCATGACCGTCGAGCAAGAGCGCACCACCTACGTCCTGATCGACGGGGAGAACATCGACGCGACGCTCGGTGCGTCGATCTTCGGCCGGCGGCCGCACCCCAACGAGCGTCCCCGCTGGGAACGGATCCTGACCTTCGCCCAGCAGACGTGGGACCAGCCCGCCAAGGGCCTGTTCTTCCTCGCGGTCAAGGACGAGCTCCCGATGAGCTTCATCCAGGCGCTGGTCAGCCTCGGCTTCCGGCCGATCCCGCTGTCCGGCGGTCCGAGCGAGAAGGTCGTCGACCTCGCGATCCAGCGCACCCTGGACGAGCTGGCCCGACGCGATGCCGACGTGATGCTGGTCAGCAACGACGGTGACTTCCTGCCGCAGATGGAACGTCTGCTCGACGGTCGCCGGATGGGGCTGCTGGCGTTCCGCGAGTTCAAGAACAGCGGCTTCACGGCGCTGATGGACCGTGGCCTGGAGTTCTACGACCTCGAGTACGACGTGTCCGCGTTCAACGAGCAGCTGCCGCGCCTGCGGATCATCCCGATCGACCAGTTCGACCCCAGCGACTTCCTCTGAGGCAGGTGCGCGAGGGCTCGCCTCAGCGACGCGAGGTGGCGCGGCGTACGGCCACCGGCTCGAGGTCGCCGAAGCCGCGCACCGGACGCGCCGGAAGGATGCGCTTCTCGAAGCGGTCGCCCGGCAGCAGGCTGGCCGTGTAGGTGTCGGTGAGGACGCGGTTGCGGCGTGCCACGTCGACCAGCCGCGCAGCGAGGTTGACCGCCGGGCCGTAGACGTCGCCCATCCGCAGCACCACCGAGCCGGTGACGACCCCGACGCGGACGTCGGGAAGCCGAGGGTCGCCACCGATGACACTGAGGATGTCCCAGGCGATGTCGATCCCGTCCTCGGGCGACGCCGCCATGAACAGCACGGAGTCACCGAGGGTCTTGACCACCCGGCCCCGACGGTTGGACACGACCTCGTGGCTGCGCCCCTCGAAGATCTCGACGAGGTCGCCGATCTCGTCCTCCCCGAGCCGGTTGGTCAGGGCGCTGAAGCTGACCAGGTCGGCGAACCCGACCGTCGCCTCGGCCAGCTGCTCGTCGTCGGCGCCCTCGGGGCTGCCGACCCGGGTCACTGCCGCCAGGAGGTGCCGACGCCACACGTAGGTGAGCAGCGCCTCGAAGTCCGGCCCGATGGTCTCGACCAGGCTGAGGGCCGCCGCGCGCTTGGAGGAGTCGGCACCCTTCTTCTCCAGCAGCGCAGCCAGCGTCGCGACCTCCCACTCGGCCAGGCGGTCCATCGTCTGCCCGACGGCGCGGGTCATCCGCACCACGGTGTCGAAGTCGAGGTTGCCGTCCTTCATCATGCTGGCCACCCGCACCAGCGCGTCGCCGTCAGCCGTCGTGAACGCCGATGCCCCGTCTGCCTCGGGGAAGCCGAGCGCGCGCCACAGCCGTTGGGCCTGGTCCGTGCTGACACCGGCCGCGGACGCGACCTGCTCGCCGGTCAGCTCCGGAACGCTGCCGATGATGGCGCGCTCGAGATCCTCAGGTGCCGTCATCGGACCTGTGTGCCGGTCCACCGGCGCGGTTGAAGAGCTCCTCGCTGACAGTCAGCTGGGCCTGCTCCACCCGAGGGATGTCCCGCAGCTCCACGCGCCCGAGCTCGCTCGCGTCGGAGACCACCAGCGTTCCGCAGCCGAACATGCGGTCGATGAGGCTCTTCTCGTAGGAGATGTCGCTGATCCGGTTCAGCGGGACGTCGTGCCCCCGCCGGGTGAGGACACCCGTGCGGGTGATCAGCCGCCTGGTGGTGAACGTGTAGGTCGTCAGCAGCCAGCTCAGGAACGGTGCCACCGTGAACCACACGATGAGCAGGCCCGCGATGCCCCAGACCACCCAGCGCCACGCCGCGGCGTGCTCACCGTTGGGCAGGCTCGAGAGGTAGCCCGCGATCCCCGCGACGACGATCAGCACCACGGCCGGCAGCAGCAGCGCCTTGACGTGGGTGCGTGTGCTGAGCAGCACGTGCTCACCGTCGTTCAGGAGCTTGCGGGAGATGGCCACAGCGAGATCATGCCACCTGGCGCCCTGCCCCGAACTGGTTACTCCGGACGCACGTGCACCACGTCACCGGCGCCGAGGCGCTCCTCGCCACCGGCGGTGCGCACCACCAGTCGTCCGGCCTCGTCCACGTCCACCGCCTCCCCGGTGACCTCCCCTCCGGGCACCGTGACTCGCACCTGCTGGCCCGGTGTGGCACACAGCGCGAGGTAGGCCGTTCGCACGTCCGATCCGGATCGCCAGGCGTCGTACGTCGAACCGAGCTCGTCCACGAGCGCAGCCAGCAGCGCCGACCGGTCGACCGGTGCCCCCGTGACGATGCCGAGGGAGGTCGCCTCCGGCACCGGGAGCTCCTCGGCCGTCTGGGAGCAGTTGATCCCGATCCCGACCACCGCGGCCGCGGCCCCGTCGTGCTCCACCCGCTCGAGCAGGATGCCGCCGAGCTTCATGCCGTCCGCCAGCACGTCGTTGGGCCACTTCAGGTCGACCTCGACGCCGGTCACGCGGCGTACCGCCTCCGCAGCAGCGACGCCGGTGATCAGCGGCAGCCAGGGCCACCGATCCGGGGCGACATCGTGGGGGGCGAGCAGCACCGAGACGGTGAGTGAGCTGCGCGCCGGAGTCACCCACTCGCGTCCCAGCCGACCGCGACCCGCGGTCTGGTGCTCTGCGACGACGACCAGCCCCTCGCCCTCACCGCTGCGGAAGCGGGCGGCGACATCGGCGTTGGTCGACTCGCTGTGCTCGACCACCTCGATCCGCCAACGCCCCCCGGGAGTGGCGTGGGCCGTTGGGTCAAGGGGTGGGCGGCTGTCCTCATGAGCGCTCATGCCCACTAGATTGGCGCAGGAACCTCTGGCGGTCGAGCCTGTCGCGACCCCAGCACCTCTCTGACGACGAAGCGCGAGGAGTCGAGCACGTGAGCGCACAACCCGGCCAGGGCACCGAGGTCCCCGAGGACATCGACATCCACACCACCCAGGGCAAGCTCGCCGATCTCGATCGTCGCATCGACGCCGCGGTCCACGCGGGGTCGGCCAAGGCGGTGGAGAAGCAGCACGCGAAGGGCAAGTGGACGGCTCGGGAGCGCATCGAGCACCTCTTCGACGACGGATCCTTCGTCGAGCTGGACGAGCTCGCCCGGCACCGGTCGGTCGCGTTCGGCCTGGAGAAGAACCGGCCCTACGGGGACGGGGTGATCACCGGCTTCGGCACGATCGACGGTCGTCAGGTCTGCGTGTTCTCGCAGGACTTCACCGTCTTCGGCGGCTCCCTCGGCGAGGTCTACGGCGAGAAGATCTGCAAGGTGATGGACCTCGCCATGAAGACCGGCTCCCCGATCATCGGCATCAACGAGGGCGCCGGCGCACGCATCCAGGAGGGCGTCGTCTCGCTCGGCCTCTACGGCGAGATCTTCCGCCGCAACGTGCACGCCAGCGGCGTGATCCCGCAGATCAGCCTGATCATGGGGTCCTGCGCCGGCGGGCACGTCTACTCCCCCGCCGTCACCGACTTCACGATCATGGTGGACGGCACCTCCAACATGTTCATCACCGGACCCGACGTGATCAAGACCGTCACCGGCGAGGACGTCACCATGGAGGAGCTCGGCGGCGCCCGGGCGCACAACACCAAGTCCGGCAACGCCCACTACATGGGTGCCGACGAGGAGGATGCCCTGGAGTACACCAAGGCGCTGCTGTCCTTCCTGCCGCAGAACAACATGGACGAGCCGCCCGCCTACGCGGAGTACGTCCTGGGCCCCGCCGACATGGAGGTCACCGACGAGGACCGCGCGCTGGACAGCATCATCCCCGACTCGCCCAACCAGCCCTACGACATGGTGAGCGTCATCGAGGGGATCCTCGACGACGGTGAGTTCCTCGAGGTGATGCCGCTGTACGCGCCGAACATCGTGATCGGCTACGGCCGTGTCGAGGGCAAGTCGGTCGGCATCGTCGCCAACCAGCCGCTGCAGTTCGCGGGAACCCTCGACATCAACGCCTCGGAGAAGGCCGCACGGTTCGTCCGCACCTGCGACGCCTTCAACATCCCGGTGCTCACCTTCGTCGACGTCCCGGGCTTCCTGCCGGGCACGGACCAGGAGTGGAACGGCATCATCCGTCGCGGCGCGAAGCTGATCTACGCCTACGCCGAGGCCACTGTCCCGCTGGTCACGATCATCACCCGCAAGGCCTACGGCGGCGCGTACGACGTGATGGGGTCCAAGCACCTCGGCGCGGACATCAACCTCGCGTGGCCGACCGCCCAGATCGCCGTGATGGGCGCCCAGGGTGCCGCCAACATCGTGCACCGCAAGGAGCTGCTGCAGGTCGAGCAGGACGGTGGCGACGTCGAGCAGCGGCGCGCCGAGCTGATCGCCGAGTACGAGGACACGCTGGCCAACCCCTACGTGGCGGCCGAGCGTGGCTACGTCGACGCGGTGATCACACCGCACGAGACCCGGATCGAGATCGTCCGTGCCCTGCGGCTGCTCTCCACCAAGCGCGAGACGCTGCCCCCCAAGAAGCACGGGAACATCCCGCTGTGAGCGCAGCGAGCCCACCGGGCAAGGGCGCTGCCGAGCAGGAGGCAGGGGCGGAGCCGCTTCTCAGGGTGGTCAAGGGAGACCCGAGCCCGGAGGAGCTGGCCGCCCTGGTGACCGTCGTCGCCGCGCTGGCGTCCGGCAACAGCGAGTCGGTCAAGCCCCAGCCCACCTCCGAGTGGGCCGCGCACCACCGCAAGGTCCGTGGGACGCACCGGCACGGCGCAGGCGCCTGGCGCGCGAGCGCACGCTAGCCCGTGATGGCCACCGTCCCCCGTCTGGTGCTCGCCTCCGCGTCACCTGCCCGGCTCAAGACCCTGCAGAACGCCGGCCTCTCCCCCGAGGTGGTGGTCAGCGGCGTGGACGAGTCGAGTGTCGAGCTGACCACGCCGTCCGACTACACGCTCAAGCTCGCCCAGCTCAAGGCGGTCGCCGTTGCGGCCCAGCAGAAGCGCGCCATCGTGATCGGCTGCGACTCGATGCTGGCTCTCGACGGCGAGGTCCTCGGCAAGCCGGAGAGTGACGAGCAGGCGATCGAGCGCTGGAAGCAGATGCGCGGCCGGGCCGGCGTGCTGCACACCGGGCACTGCGTGATCGACACCCACCGTGAGGTCTGGCTGGCGCGATCGGCCGCGACCCAGGTCCGGTTCGCGCACGTCTCCGACGAGGAGATCGAGGCCTACGTCGCCACGGGCGAACCGGCCGCGGTGGCGGGGGCATTCACCCTCGACGGGCTCGGTGGAGCGTTCGTCTCCGGCGTCACGGGGGACCCGCACAACGTGGTGGGCATCAGCCTGCCGCTACTGCGGCTCATGTTCGAGGAGCTCGGGTTCGTCTGGACCGAGTTCTGGGGCCGACCCTGACTCACGGCGCAGGTCCGGTGAGTGCGCTCCGGCCACGTGCTCGGGCTGCTGGGCAGGCGCCTGCTCGCTCTGCAGCGTCGGGAACAGGCTGCCCTTCCGCTTCTTGAACACGAACCGGCGGAACGCCCAGAACCGGAACAGCATCCCGAAGCCCGCCCCGACGACGTTGGCCGAGATGTTGTCCGCCACCGCGGAGTTCCAGCCCATCACGTTGCGGGTCAGCCACAGGCAGGCCATCGGGATCACGAACGAGGCCAGGTTGACCAGCGTGTAGTTCAGCGCACCACCGCCAGGACCCGCAGGACGGCGGTGCTTGAACGCGTAGCGCCGGCTCCCGTAGAAGCTGATCGCCATCCCGATGCAGTTGGCGATGAACCAGGCCGTGACCGGCCAGCCGTTGAGGGGACCCGGGTGGTAGATGCCCTGCACACCATGGGCGAGGGCGTTGAAGAGCACGACGGCGACGAAGGTCGCCACTCCGTTCACGGCGGAGAACTTCGCCGCCTCACCGCCGACGCGGCGAACTCGCGCTCCCATCCCTGAAGGCTACCGACGAACGCCTTCGACCTGCGCATTGCGGTCCGATCCTCCTGTCTGGGTCGGGCCCTCGATCACCCTTGCTCGACACAGTGCTTCGCTGCGCGTCACCTCAGCGGGGCGCCGGGCGCGTGGCCACCGCGGCTCAGCCCCTGCAGGGTGGCGGCGATTCCCGCGACCAGCGGCGTCCGCGCCAGCCCTGTGCTCGGTGGCCAGGCAACCGAGCGGAGCCGCAGGTCGCGCACCTGCAGGCTCGAGGTCGCGGAGGTGCCGAGCACGACGGGCGGGCGTCGCCGGGTGATCCGGTGCAGATCACCCAGGACCGCGCCGATGGTGGTCGAGCGCTCGCTCGCGAACACCTTGAGCGCCCGCACCCCGTGCTCGGTGACCTTCTCGAGACCGTCGACCACCATCGCGGCAGCGTCGTCGACGAACAGGTAGTCGCGCCGGGTGTCGAGCGAGACGTAGACGCTGAGCGGCTGCCGGCTCAGCTGCGCCCGGCACAGCTGTGTGATCAGGCCCTGTGGCTTGCTGACGTCCTGACCCGGACCGTAGAGGTTCGAGAGCCGTCCGACGAGCAACGCGCTGCCGGTGCCGCTGCGCGAAGGCGGTCGCCGAGCTCCTCCGAGCGCAGCTTGGCCCGCCCGTACGCCGAGATCGGCACTGGCTCGGTGTGCTCGGTGAACGGGCCGCCGGCCGAACCGGCGTACACCCCACCTGCAGACGAGGCCAGGAACAGGCCGCCCCTGGGCGCGGGTGCGCTCTGCGGTTCCCATCGGTCCAGGAACTCTGCCAGCACGGCGATCTCGGCAGCGAGCTGCTCCGCGCTCGTGCCGACGACGCCCGCACCGGCACACCAGTAGGCCTCCCACCGCTCGCCCGCCAGCCCGGCAGCTCCCGCCAGGAGGGCTTCGACCGCCGCAGCATGGTCGTCCCAGGCGACCGAGGTCGTGCGCACCTGCACGACCCAGTGCCAGCAGCCTCCGGACGACCGCACTGCCGAGCAGACCCCCGGCGCCGACCACCCAGGCCGGATGGGCCGCGGCAGCAGGCTCAGACGGGAGGTCGTCGCCGGCCAAGGGGTCCGTCCGCGGGATCCTGGGTCATCAGGTAGAGCGGCTTGCCGATCGCGATGTTCACGGCGACACCGACGTACTCGGCGATCACACCGAGCGAGAACAGGATCGCTCCGGTGGAGACCAGGATGACGACGATCAGCGAGGCCCATCCGCGTCAGGGGCGCGGGCGCCACGACCTGGTGGTAGACGATGAAGACGGCGATCACCAGCCCGAGCAGTGCGAAGACCACGCCGAGGACGCTCACCAGCCGGAGCCCCTCGTGCCGCCTGTGAGGACCATCCGTAGAAGTGCGAGAGCAGCGGTCCGAGGGAGTAGCCGGACTGCCGGCCTCAACCTCGTCGCGCAGCGTCACTGGCGCCTGTCGACCGTGTCGACCACCCAGCCCGAGGGCAATGTCGAGGAGACGCCCCCGCACCGGCGTACGCCGCGACGCTGCGGCCGACCTCGCCCAGGATCAGCCGGTAGCTGTGGAAGATCGTCGCGTCGGCGCCGCCACTCACCGTGTTGATGACAGCGTTTCGCCACCCGTGAGGCGAGCGTTGCGGAAGGCCGGTGCGGCGCCGGGTTGATCGGGCGGGCGTAGACGACCGCGGCCTGCTCTCGCAGCGGCGATGTCGATCATGTGCACCGATGTAGCGCGGGTCGTGCTGACCGTCCTCGTCCATCGTGACGATCCAGTTCGCCTCCCGAGGAGGCGATGCCCGCGAGCGTCGCGGCGTGCTGGCCGAAGTTGCGGCTGAGCCATACGCGCCGGACCGAAGGGTGCTGCCTCGGCGATCGCCCGCATCACCCGCGGCGAGCGGTCGGACCACAGTCGTGGACGAGGAGGATCTCGGTGATCCGGAAGGGACGTCCTCCGGGTGAGAGTGGATCGGCGGTGAACAGGTCGAGCTCAGCGACGACCTCACGGCAGGTGGTTCTCGCCACCGTAGATCGGGATCACCACCGAGACCAGGTGCTCCGCCAAGTCCTCCGCGACGGTCGTCGGGAGGTCCGAGCTCGATTCGGTCGTCACGCGCGGCACTATAGCCAGCGGCGAGGGGTCCCGTGGCACCGAGCCGGGCGGATGACCCGGATCCTCGGTCGCGGCCTACGCTGTGCGCAGCTCTGGCCGGAAGCATGCGCCGGAGCGGAGGCGCAGTAGGGGGCGTGAGGACAGTCGTGACGACACGTGAGCTGACGGTCCGGAGCGTTCTGCGCGCACTCCTCGTCGACCAGCGCTTCCGGTTCCTCGTCGTCGGCGGATTCAACGTGGTCCAGGGAGTCGGCTGGTTCGCGCTCCTGCACCTCGTCTTCGGCGACCGGGCGCCGTACCTCGTGCTACTGGCTCTGGCCTACGTCCCGGCGATCATGATCGGCTTCACCCTCTACCGGGTCTTCGTCTTCAAGGTCCATGGCCACCTGGTCAAGGACTTCGTCCGGTTCACGATGGTGCAGGGTGCCGCCTTCGCGCTGAACTCGGCCACGCTCTCGTTCTTCCACGAGGTCCTTCACCTCCACCTGGTCCTGGGCCAGGTGCTGTCGGTGGCCGTGATCGTCGTCTTCAGCTATGTCGGGCACTTCTACTTCTCGTTTCGCCGAAGCCACCGACGTGCCGCTACGGCTTGACGGCCGCGAGAAGCACCGAGGAACCGAACGGCAGGTCCCGTCGAGCCAGCAGCCGCCCTTCGCGGCGCGAGAGCCAGAGGAACATCCTGGCCAGCAGCGGAGGAACCGAGGGCAGTCTCACCGTCTCGACGGCGTGCCGGGCACCCTGGCGGGTGACTGCGCCGCGCGCCCGACGCAGCAGGCGCTCTGCGGCAAAGAACGGGAAGACCCCGGCGAAGGCATAGGTGGACCTGGTGACCCGGAGCCCGGCGGCAGCGACGGCCCGCTGGGCTCGCTTCCTGGTGTAACGCCTGTGGTGGCCGTTCTCCTCGTCGAACGCGGTCCACGCCCACTCGTAGGCCGGCACCGAGAGAAGCAGCCGACCACCGGGCTTGAGCACGCGCGCCAGCTCGGCCAGCGCCTGGGCCTCCGGTTCACAGTGCTCCACCACGTCGAAGGCACAGACCACGTCGAAGGCCCCGTCACGAAACGGCAGCGCGAGGGCCGAGCCGCAGACACCGCCGGGCTCGAGCCCGCGGGGGTCGACGTCGAGCATGACCCGGTGCCCGTGACCGTCGAGCCAGCTCACGCTCGGTCCGTCGGCGCTGCCGACGTCGAGCAGGGTGGATGCGTCGCCGATGCGCTCCTCCAGGACGGTGCGGAGGAGGTCGGTCCGCGCGACGTACCACCAGTACTCGGGCTCGGTCAGGGAGGCAGATCCTCCGTGGCCCGGCGCGTTCGCGGGGTGGGTCCCGGTCGACGGCATGGCCGGGAGCCTAGCCGTCCTACTCCACCGGCAGCCCGAGGCCACGCGCGATCAGCATCCGCTGCACCTCTGAGGTGCCCTCGCCGATCTCGAGCACCTTGGCGTCACGGTAGAACCGCGCCACGGGGTACTCCTCCATGAAGCCGTAGCCGCCGAAGACCTGGGTCGCGATCCGGGTCGCCGTCACCGCCGACTCGGTCGCGTAGAGCTTGGCGATCGCTGCTGCCTGCTTGAAGTCCTTCATCGGCTTGCCGGTGTCCTTCATCCAGGCTGCCTTGTAGGTCAGCTGCCGGCTCGCGGCCAGCATCACCTCGAGGTCGGCGATCTGGAAGGCCACGCCCTGCTTGCGACCGATGGGCCCACCGAACGTGGTCCGCTCCCCGGCGTACTGCACGCTCATGTCGAGGCAGGCCTGGATGCAGCCGACGGCCAGGGCGGCGATGGCCACCCGACCGTCGTCGAGGATGGCCAGGAACTGGGCGAAACCGCGGCCGCGCTCCCCCAGCAGGTTCGCCTCGGGGACACGAGCGTCGGCGAAGCTGAGCGGGTGCGTGTCGGAGGCGTGCCAGCCGAGCTTGTCGTAGGGCTTCTCGGCGATGAAGCCGGGAGTTCCGCTGGGCACGATGACGGTCGAGATCTCGGGCCGGCCGTCCTCACGCTCACCGGTGCGCGCGGTGACGGTGACGAGGCTGGTGATCTCCGAGCCGGAGTTGGTGATGAACTGCTTGCTGCCGTTGATGATCCACTCGCCGTCGCGCAGCTCGGCCTTGGTCTTCGTCGCGCCCGCGTCGGAGCCGGCGCCGGGCTCGGTCAGGCCGAAGCCGGCCAGCTTTCGCCCCTCGACCAGGTCGGGCAGCCAGGTGTCCTTCTGCTCGTCGGTGCCGAACGTCAGGATCGGGTTGATCCCCAGGCCCACCGCGGCCTCGAGGGTGATGCCCATCGACTGGTCTACGCGGCCGAGCTCCTCGATGGCGACACACAGGCTGGTGAAGTCCCCGTCTGCACCGCCGTACTGCTCCGGAGCGTTCAGGCCGAAGAGGCCGAGCTCGCCCATCTTGTGCATCACGTCGACCGGGAAGTGGTGGTCGCGGTCCCACTGGGCTGAGTGGGGTGCGATCTCCTTCTCCGCGAAGTCGCGGACGACGCGACGGAACTGTTCGTGGTCCTCGGAGAGTTCGAAGCTCATGCCCGCATCGTAGCCCGCGAGTTAACAGTTGTTAACTTCCGGCGGCGCCGAAGTTGCGCGCCTCCAGCGCCACCCTGACGCTGTCGGTAAGAGTGCGCAGCGCCTGCTGCATCGAACGGAACTCGCTGTTGCTCAGCCCCATGGCGTCTCCGACCGCGCACTGCACGTCATCGAACCGCCGCCGCAGACCGGCACCCTGCTCGGTCAGCGTGATCTCGACCCGACGCTCGTCCTCGTCGCTGCGCCGACGCGTGAGCAGCTGGGCCGCCTCCATCCGTCGCAGCAGCGGCGTCAGCGTCCCGTGGTCGAGACTGAGCGTCTCCGCGATCTGGGTCACCGTGACCGACTCGCCGGGTTGCAGCGAGACCAGCACGAGGTACTGCGGGTAGGTCAGACCGAGCCGCGACAGCATCGGCCGGTAGTACGCCGTCACGGCTCGTGAGGCGGCGTAGAGGTCGAAGCAGAGGAGATCGTCGAGGGGGCGCGCCTCGGAAGTCGTGTCCACCTCGGCCGGAGATTCGTCCGGGGCCATGTCGTCCTCCTCAGGATCGGGTCGCCTTGAGCTCCGACTTTACTTCGTCCACATTCATCTTGTGCACAAGATATTCGCACTCACCGCCTGGAGCGGCTCCCTCGAGACGGGCTCGGGCCAGGTCGAGCTGACCAGGCTCGGGTGTCCCGGTGAGCAAGGCGCTGACCGGCGTCGAGATCACTGTGGACGCCTCGCTCGCCGCCTGAGCAGGATCAGCTGATCACGGGGCTCTCGGTCGCTGGAGGGAGGCGACCGTGGGCCTCGGCCTCCGAGTTCCTCACGATTGTGCTCTTCGGCCCCGTGGTTCCTACACTGGCGGGGTGACTTCGACGAACTCAACGGCGAGTTCGCTGGCGGACGCAACTTCTTCCGACACCGCACTGCGCCGATTCCTGCACGGACTACCCGGCGTCGACCAGGTGGGCGTGGAGCAACGCGCAGCCGGTCTCGGCACCCGGTCGATCAAGACCTCGGCCAAGGAGTTCGCGATCGACCTCGCGATCCGGATGGTCGACCTCACCACGCTCGAGGGCTCCGACACCCCCGGCAAGGTCCGCGCCCTGGCCTCGAAGGCGATGCGTCCCGACCCCTCCGACCAGAGCTGTCCGTCGGCAGCCGCCGTGTGCGTCTACCCCGACATGGTCCCCTTCGCGAAGGAGACCCTCGGCAGCTCCGGTGTGCACATCGCCTCGGTCGCCACGGCGTTCCCGAGCGGGCGCGCCGCGCGTGACATCAAGCTCGCGGACGTCAAGGACGCCGTGGACGCAGGTGCCGACGAGATCGACATGGTGATCGACCGGGGCGCCTTCCTGTCGGGTCGCTACATGGAGGTGTTCGAGGAGATCGTCGCGGTCCGCGAAGCCTGTGGCGACGCGCACCTCAAGGTCATCTTCGAGACCGGCGAGCTGCAGACCTACGACAACGTCCGCCGCGCCAGCTGGCTGGCGATGATGGCCGGCGGCCACTTCATCAAGACCTCGACCGGCAAGATCCAGCCCGCAGCCACGCTGCCGGTCACGCTGGTGATGCTCGAGGCGGTCCGTGACTTCCGGGCGAGCACCGGCCAGATGATCGGCGTCAAGCCGGCCGGCGGGATCCGCACGTCGAAGGACGCGATCAAGTACCTCGTGATGGTCAACGAGGTGGCTGGACCCGACTGGCTGGACCCCGACTGGTTCCGCTTCGGCGCCTCCACCCTGCTCAACGACCTGCTGATGCAGCGCACCAAGATGCGCACCGGCCGCTACTCCGGCCCCGACTACTTCACCCTCGACTGAAGGGGCTGCCCACCATGGCCAACATCTTCGAGTACGCGCCGGCCCCCGAGTCCCGCTCGGTCGTCGACATCTCGTCCTCCTACGGACTGTTCATCAACGGCGAGTTCGTCGACGGCGGCGGCAAGTCGTTCAAGACGATCTCCCCCAGCACCGAGGAGGTGCTCTCCGAGGTCGCCGAGGCCGATGCGAACGACGTCGACCTCGCGGTGAAGGCCGCTCGACGCGCCCACACCCGCGTGTGGTCGAAGATGAGCGGTGCCGAGCGCGGCAAGTACCTCTTCCGCATCGCCAGGATCATCCAGGAGCGAGCCCGCGAGATCGCAGTGCTGGAGTCGATCGACAACGGCAAGCCGATCAAGGAGTCCCGCGACGTCGACATCCCGACCGCCGCGGCGCACTTCTTCTACTACGCCGGCTGGGCCGACAAGCTCGAGCACGCAGGCTTCGGCAGCGACCCGCAGTCGCTCGGCGTGGCCGGGCAGATCATCCCCTGGAACTTCCCGTTCCTGATGCTGGCGTGGAAGATCGCTCCGGCGCTGGCCACCGGGAACACGGTCGTGCTCAAGCCCGCCGAGACGACCCCGCTCACCGCGCTGCTCTTCGCCGAGATCTGCCAGCAGGCGGACCTGCCCCCCGGCGTGGTCAACATCATCACCGGCGCCGGCGCCACCGGACAGGCCCTGGTCTCGCACGACGACGTCGACAAGGTCGCGTTCACCGGCTCGACCGACGTGGGCCGCGCCATCGCCAAGGCCGTCGCGGGCACCAGCAAGAAGGTCACGCTCGAGCTCGGCGGCAAGGCGGCCAACATCGTCTTCGACGACGCCCCCATCGACCAGGCCATCGAGGGCATCGTCAACGGCATCTTCTTCAACCAGGGGCACGTGTGCTGTGCCGGCTCGCGGCTGCTCGTGCAGGAGTCCGTCGCCGAGGACGTGCTGGACCGCCTGAAGCGACGCATGTCGACGCTGCGCGTCGGCGACCCGCTCGACAAGAACACCGACGTCGGCGCGATCAACTCCGCGGAGCAGCTGGCCAAGATCCGCGAGCTCTCCGACATCGGCGAGTCCGAGGGCGCCGGCCGTTGGGCCCCCGCCTGCGACCTGCCCGAGAACGGCTTCTGGTTCCCGCCGACGATCTTCACCGGTGTCACCCAGGCGCACCGGATCGCGCGCGAGGAGATCTTCGGGCCGGTGCTGTCCGTGCTCACCTTCCGCACGCCGAAGGAGGCCGTGGAGAAGGCAAACAACACCCCCTACGGCCTCTCCGCCGGGATCTGGACCGACAAGGGCTCGCGCATCCTCTGGATGGCCTCCCAGCTGCGCGCCGGAGTGGTGTGGTCCAACACGTTCAACAAGTTCGACCCGACCAGCCCCTTCGGTGGCTACAAGGAGTCGGGCTACGGCCGCGAGGGCGGCCGCCACGGACTCGAGGGCTACCTGAAGGGCGGTCACTGAGATGACCCCGACCACCGACCGCATCGACGTGCGCAAGACCTACAAGCTCTACATCGGCGGGGCCTTCCCCCGCTCGGAGTCGGGCCGCTCCTACGTCGTCAACGATGCCAAGGGCAAGTTCCTGGCCAACGCCGCGCACGCCTCCCGCAAGGACGCCCGCGACGCCGTGCAGGCGGCGCGCGCTGCCTTCGGCGGCTGGTCCGGCCGCACGGCGTACAACCGTGGACAGGTGGTCTACCGGATCGCCGAGGTGCTCGAGGACCGGCGCGAGCAGTTCGAGGCCGAGCTGCGCGCCTCCGAGGGCGTCAGCGTCGCCAAGGCGCGCACGTTCGTGGACGCGGCGATCGACCGCCTGGTCTGGTACGCCGGCTGGGCCGACAAGATCGCGCAGGTCACCGGTGGCGCCAACCCGGTCGCGGGTCCGTACTTCAACCACACCGCGCCCGAGCCCTCCGGTGTCATCGCCGTGGTCGCACCCGCAGGACCCCTGCTCGGGCTGGTCAGCGTCCTGGCGCCGGTGATCGTGACCGGCAACACCGCCGTGGTCATCGCCAGCGAGCCGCACCCGCTCACCTCGATCACGCTGGCCGAGGTGATGGCGGCCTCCGACGTTCCCGGTGGGGTGGTCAACATCCTCACCGGACCCCAGGCCGAGGTCGCCCCCTGGCTGGCATCGCACATGGACGTCAACGGGATCGACCTGACCGGGGTCGCCGACGCCGGGCTCGCCCGAGACCTCGAGGTCGCGGCCGCCGAGAACCTCAAGCGGGTGCGGCGTGCCGGTGTCGAGGACCTGCTGACCACCCCGGCGCTGAGCCGGATGACCACGTTCATGGAGGCGAAGACCGTCTGGCACCCGATGGGGATCTGACCCATCGACCCCGCAGAGCGTGCGTCGCACCACCGCGCACTCGTGGTCGTGCTCGCGGGCCCCTCGGGCTCCGGCAAGTCACACCTGACGGACCGCCTCGGGCTGCCCGTGCTGCGGCTCGACGACTTCTACAAGGAGGACGGCGATCCCACGCTGCCGGTGATCGACCTGGCCGGCGGCGACCCGATCGTCGACTGGGACGACCCGTCCTCCTGGAACGCCGAGGCGGCCGTCGACGCGCTGGAGACCCTGTGCCGCACCGGCTCGGTGGACGCCCCGGTCTACGACCTGGCCACCAGCCGGCGCACCGGTCATCGCGTGGTCGACCTCGGCGATGCGGCGTACTTCGTCGCGGAGGGCATCTTCGCCCAGGAGATCGTCGCCGACTGCCGCCGCCGCGGGCTGCTCGCCGAGGCACTCTGCGTCACCCAGCACCCGCTGCGCACCTTCGTGCGTCGCCTCTCCCGAGACCTCCGCGAGCACCGCAAGCCCCCCTGGCTGCTGCTCCGGCGCGGCCTGCACCTGATGGCCGCCCAGCGGGCCGTGGTCGCGCACGCCGAGCAGCGTGGCTGCCGGGTCCTCTCCCCCGCTGACGCCTACGTGACCATCACCGAGCTCGCCGGCCGCTGAGTGCCGCGGTTTACCACGGTCCCGTGGTAAACCCGAGCTTCCCGTCCTTTGCAAAGCACGGGAAGCTGGAGTTTCACACGGGACCGTGGGAAACCTGTGACTCCTGAGGTCAGCTGTTGCGCTGCCGCGGCACCGACGGCGGGATGTTCTGGTTGACGTGGAAGAAGTTCTTGGGGTCGTAGGCGAGCTTGACCCTGGACAGGCGCTCGTAGTTGCTGCCGTACGACGCCTCGATCGCCTCCTGGCCCTCCTGCATCATCATGTTGATGTAGCCCGCACCTGCCGTGGTCGGGTGCAGCTCCTCGTAGTACTCCCGTGCCCAGGTGGTGATCATCTCGGCGTTGGCGGGATCGGGGTCGACCCCGACGATCACCGCCGACCAGCCTCCGTTCCGGTGCACGAAGGCGGTCTCGTCGGACGCCACCCGGGAGGCGGCTCCGCCGATCGGGTACATGTGCATCGTCGAGTGACCGGTCGGGAGCGTGGCGGCGTACTTCTCGTGGATCGCGATCGCCTCGTCGGAGATCTCCGGGCAGAAGTCGGCCTTCCAGTACCACTGCAGTCCGGCCGGGTAGAGGCCGTCGAAGGCGCCCTGCAGCACGTTGAACGGCATCTCGTGCATCCCCATCACCAGCGGGCTGCCGAAGTCGCGCACCGGACCCGTGACCTCCTCGGCCTGGTCGAGCGGACCGGTGTAGCACCACACGATCCCGCACGCCTTGCGACCCCACAGCTCCTCGGGGAACGGCGGCGCCGGCGGGATGGTCATGGTGCCGATCCAGCCGTTCAGCTCCTCGGGCAGGTTCGGCAGCAGCTCGCGGTACCACCGCATCACGTCACCGGTGTCGGCGATGTCGTAGAGCACCGGCCCGCCGAAGATGGTGCCGTTGTCGCCGATCGGGTTGCCGCGGAACGTGAACGAGGTGACCACACCGAAGTTGCCGCCCCCACCCCTCAGCGCCCAGAACAGGTCCGGGTTCTGCTTGGCGTCCGCGCGCACCAGGGTGCCGTCGGCCAGGACGACGTCCGCGCCGAGCAGGTTGTCCACGGTCATGCCGAACCGGCGGGTCAGGTAGCCCATGCCACCGCCGAGCGTGAGCCCGCCGACCCCGGTGCTGCCGAGGAAGCCGGAGGGCACTGCCAGGCCGAACGGCACGCTCGCGTGGTCGACATCGGCCCAGGTGCAGCCCCCGTCGACGCGCACCGTCTGGGCGACGGGATCGACGGTGACGCTGTGCATCGGGGACAGGTCGATGACCAGTGCGTCGTCCCAGGTGCCGAGGCCGGCCGCGTTGTGGCCACCACCCCTGATCGCCGGGGCGATGTCGTGCTCCCCCGCGAAGCGGACGCAGGCCACCACGTCGGCGACGTCGCGGCAGTGCGCCACGGCCGCGGGCTGGCGGTCGATCATCGCGTTGTAGACAGCCCGTGCGTCGTCGAAGCCCGGCTCCCCTGGGCGGACGAGGGTGCCGCGCAGGGTGGCGGCCAGCTCCTCGAACGGGATCTCGGCGACAGCGCCCGCGCCGGTGGTCGTGGTGGTCGTGGTGGTCATCTCTGGCTCCTTGTTGCGTTGTCGGTTGCCGGACCGAGTCCCTGGTGGGCCGGCAGGGTTGCGAGCTCCCCCGGCTCGACTGCTTGTCTGCGAACCTAGGGAGGGAGGCGTTCTGGAAGCGTTCCGCTCAGCCGAGACGTCCCGGAACGCCTTCCGGGGACCGTCGCTGGGCTAGATCGGCGCGGGAGCGCTGCAGCAGCGTGGCGCTCTCGTGCTGGGTGGCCAGCGCGACGGCGCGCTCGAGATCGACCACCGCCCGCTCGTCCGACGAGAGCGCTGCCCGGGCCCGCAACACCTCCGGCAGCCACCACACGTCGTGGTTGTTGGTCGCGATGGCATCCGCGGCGTCGAGGAGGCCCAGAGCAGCCGCGCCGTCGCCGGACTCGCGCTGCAGGTCTGCCAGGAGCCACAGCCAGTACGGCATCCGCGCGAACGAGCCCTCGAGCTCCAGGGCCTCGATGCCGCGCCTGGCCAGCGTGATGCCGACCTCGCCGCCGCGGAGCCAACCCGTGAGCACCGTGGCCCACTCGCGGTAGTAGGCGAACTCGTACTGCTTGCAGACCCGGGTGAGGTCGTTCAGCACTCGTTCCAGACCGGCCAGGTCACCGCGCATCTGGTGGGTGACGGCTGCGTAGGACAGGGACACGGCCAACGAGTAGGGATGGTCGATGCCCAGCGCCGCCCGCTCTGCCTGATCCGCAGCCGCCCCGGCGGCGGGCTCGTCACCGAGAAGCCAGAGCGCGTGTGCCCACCAGCAGCGCGAGTGGACCTCGGTGCGGGTGCCGATCGGCAGCGAGTCCCGCTCGCCGGAGAGGTCGCACGCCCGGGCGAAGTGCTCGGACGCCGAGCGCGTCTGTCCCAGGCTCAGCGCCGAGCCGGCAAAGGCCATGTGCGCCTGGCCGGCGAGCTCGGGGAACTGCTCCACGAGCGTCAGGGCCTGCTCGGCCCAGCGGTTGGACTCCACGATGTGGCCCTGGACGAAGGTCGTGGCGAACAGCGCGATCGAGGCGGTTGCCCGCGCATCGTCGCGTCCCAGCCGCTGCCCGAGCTCATGTGCGCTCCGCTCGCTCGCCTCCAGCTCCTTCGAGGCATAACCGCGCCAGGCGTTGAGCGGGGGCAGCAGCTGCTGGATGATGCCGAGCTCCCGCTCGTCCCGCTGGGGCCCCCCGGGCATCGCCGCGAGGAGCTCCCGCGACCTCCGCCAGAGCCGCACCGCGTCGGCGTGCGCGAACACGGACGTCGCCTGTCGGGCCGCCTGGTCGTAGAAGGGGATCGCGCGCTCGGCCTGACCGCTCTTGTCGTACTGCTCGGCCAGCTCGGCTGCGACGGAGTCGAGTCGGTGGGAGTACAGCAGCTCGAGTGCCTGTGCCAACCGCCGGTGCAGCAGCCAGCGGCGGGCCGGCGGCACCGTCTCGTACGCCGCCTCGCGGAGCAGGCTGTGCGAGAACCCGTAGCGCTCACCTCGCTGGACGAGGATCCGTCGCCGCCAGAGCTCGTCGACCGCCCCGACCATCGCATCGGCAGTCTGGTCGGACGCCTCGGTCAGCAGCTCCAGGCTGAACGGACGCCCCACCGCCGAGGCCAGCTGGAGCGCCTGGCGGCCCGCCTCGGAGAGCCTGGAGAGCCGGCTGGTCAGGACGCCGGTGAGATCGGCCGGGTCGATCGGGCGGCCGGGCGACGCCTGCGCCTCGCGGAGCGCCTCGATCACGTAGAAGGGGTTGCCTGCCGTGAGCGAGTGGACCAGGGCCAGCTCCCCCTCGCCCAGGTCCTGGCCGATCACCCCCTTCGCCAGCGTCGCGGTGCCCTCGATCGCCAGGGGCGCGAGCGGCAGCCGGAGGACCTGACCGGCCGACTCGAGGTCCCCGAGCACCTCGAGGGCGTGCAGCTCGTCCTCGCGAGCGGTCCCCACGACCAACAGCGGCGTGTTCGTCGGGAACGACATCAAGAAGGACAGCCAGGACAGCGTGGCGGTGTCACACCAGTGCAGGTCGTCCACGACGAGAAGCAGCGGCCGGTCGATGGTCAGCACCGCTCGGGCCAGCCCCTCGAAGAACCGCAACCGCTGCCAGGCGTCGACCTTGGCCCGTTCGCCGCGGGCCGCGTCGGCGGGCGAGCCCTCCGCGGGGACCAGGCGCTCCACCTCGGTCCGCCACACCGGGTCGAGCCGCGACGTGGACACCCGCAGGTGCGGGTTGCGCAACCACTCGGCGACCGGCGCCAGCGCCAGGCTCGCGGTCGCCGCGAAGCATCCGGCCGTGGCCACGACGCCGTGCTGCTTGGCCACCAGCTGGGCGAGGTCGCTGACCAGACGAGTCTTCCCGACACCGGCCTCACCCGTCACCAGGACCAACCTGCTGCCCGCCGGTGTGGAGGCCCAGAGGTCGAGCAACCGTCGGCGCTCCACCTCTCTGCCGACCAGCTCCATCGAGGCCCAGCTCACCCCAGGAGGGGCGACCACGGCGCCAGCCCCCTCGGCGGAGTCGTCGGCGAGCAGTTCGTCGAGCAACCTGCGCGTCTCCGGGCTCGGCGCCAGCCCGAGCTCGTGCTCGAGCAGGGACGCGCAGCGGTGGTAGGTGCGCATCCCCCCGGCGCGGTCCCCAGCGGCCTGCTGCAGCCGCATCAGCTGCCGGTACCCCGCCTCGTCGAGCGGCTCGAGCCCGATCCTGCGACGCTGGAGTGCCATGGCAGACTCGAGGTCGCCGCGCTGGTCATGGAACTTCGTGGCCCGGTCGCACAGCTCGACGCAGGCGGCCCGGAGCTCGTCGCGGACCAACAGGGCCCAGTCGTCGTAGCAACCGGGCAGGAAGTCGCCGCCGTAGCGGGCCAGGGCCTGCTGCACCTCCGTCCCGGCCCCCTCGTCGCCGCTCGTCAATGACTCGACGGCGCGGTCCCGCGCATCCAGGAATCCCAGGACGTCGACCTCGCTCCCCGCCGCACGGTGCCAGGTCAGCGCAGCGGCGGCCACCTCCAGGCACCCGGTCCCGTCGACCAGAGCGCGCAGGTGGTGCAGCTCGCGGCGGAGGTTGGTGCGCGCCTGGGCGGTCGTCGACTCGGGCCAGAGCAGGTCGGCGAGGTGGCCCCGGGGCTGCGGGACCTCCGCGTGCGTCACCAGGTAGCCGAGGAGCGCCTGCGCGCGCGAGGAGAGGGGTACGCCGCCACCCGCGATCTCGACGCCCCCGAGCAGGCTGATCCTGACCGTGCCGGCCATCGAGCACCCACGTCCGCTGAGGCTGATTCGGCCTCACGCTAGCCCCCGCTGGATCGGGAGCCGGTTCACACCGGTGGGAAGTCGTCGTGGACTAGTGCAGCCCGAGCTCGGCGTACCCGGGCTTGATCACGTCGTTGATGGTCCGCAGCCGCTGGTCGAAGTGCACGAACGCCGACTTCATCGCGTTGACCGTGAACCACTGCAGGTCGGCGAGACCGTAGCCGAAGGCTTCGCTGAGCGCGGTCATCTCGTGCGTCATCGAGGTGCCGCTCATCAGCCGGTTGTCGGTGTTGACCGTGACCCGGAAGCGGAGCTCGGTGAGCAGCCCGATCGGGTGCTCGGCGATCGAGGTGGCCGCGCCGGTCTGGATGTTGGAGTGCGGGCACAGCTCCAGTGGGATCCGCTTGTCACGCACGTACTGCGCCAGCCGGCCGAGTCGTGGCTTGCCCTCGTCGTCGATGGTGATGTCGTCGATGATGCGGACCCCGTGCCCGAGACGGTCCGCCCCGCACCACTGGATCGCCTGCCAGATCGACGGCAGGCCGAAGGCCTCTCCGGCATGGATCGTGAAGTGCGCGTTCTCGCGCTGGAGGTACTCGAAGGCGTCGAGGTGGCGTGTGGGTGGATACCCGGCCTCGGCACCGGCGATGTCGAAGCCGACCACCCCGTCGTCGCGGTGCTGGACCGCGAGCTCGGCGATCTCGCGCGAGCGGGCCTGGTGGCGCATGGCCGTCAGCAGCTGCTTGACGACGATCCCGGTGGCGGCCATCCCGTCGTCGAAGCCCTCCTGCACCGCCCGCACGACCTCCTCCAGGGTGAGGCCGCCCATGAGGTGCTGCTCCGGGGCGTAGCGGACCTCGGCATACACGACGCCGTCCGCGGCCAGGTCCTCGACACATTCCCGGGCCACCCTGGTGATGTGGTCGGCCCGTTGCATCACCGCGACGGTGTGGTCGAAGGTCTCCAGGTAGCGCACCAACGACCCGCTGTCGGCCGACTCGGTGAACCAGCGGCCCAGCGACGTGGCGTCGTCGGCGGGCAGCGAGTGTCCGACCTCCCCCGCCAGCTCGAGGATCGTCGCCGGGCGCAGACCACCGTCCAGGTGGTCGTGCAGCAGCACCTTGGGGACAGCCCTGATCAGGTCGGAGGAGAGGGAGATAGGTTCGGATTCGTCGTCAGTCACCACACCTCCCATCCAACACCCTGATCGGGCTCCGGTCCGCCAGCCCACGAGGAGCGTCGCAGATGCGCGTGTTCACCACCTTCGAGGAGATCGAAGCAGCCGCCGGGTCCGAGATCGGCACGACGGACTGGGTCGAGATCACCCAGGAGCGGGTCGACCAGTTCGCCGAGGCCACCGGGGACCACCAGTGGATCCACGTCGACGTCGAGCGCGCCAAGGAGGGTCCGTTCGGGGGCACGATCGCGCACGGCTACCTGACCCTGGCCCTCGTGCCGTGGCTGGGCAGCCAGGTCTTCGAGCTGGACACCCCGGGCGCGAAGCTGAACTACGGGGTGAACAAGGTCCGCTTCCCCAGCCCGGTGCCCGTGGGCGCCCGCATCCGCGCCACGGTCTCGGTCGGCGAGGTCACCGACCTCGCTGCGGGCAAGCAGCTCACCTTGAAGTACGTCATCGAGATCGAGGACCAGGACAAGCCGGCCTGCGTCGCCGAGACCGTGGTGCTGCTGCTCCCCTGACCCGGCACACCCGGGGGTCGGTCAGCTGATCCGGTCGAGGACGATCGGCGTCGGCCGGTAGGACGAGGTGGCCTCGACGTCGAAGCCACCCTCGAGCGACTCCAGCGCCCGGGCGAACCGGTCGGGCTCGTCGGTGTGCAGCGTGAGCAGGGGCTGGCCGGCGATCACCTTGTCGCCGGGTCGGGCGTGCCACTCGACCCCGGCCCCCGCCTGGACGGCAGCGCCCTGCTTGGCCCGTCCGGCTCCGAGCCGCCAGGCGCTCATCCCCACGGACATCGCGTCGAGACGGGTCAGCACGCCCGAGGACGGAACGGTCACGACGTGCTGCTCCCGGGCGACGGGCAGGTCCGCTGACGGGTCACCCCCCTGCGCCTGGATCATCCGGCGCCAGGCGTCCATCGCCCCGCCCGACGCGAGCACCTCGGCTGGATCGACGTCCTCGCGGCCGGCGCCGGAGAGCATCTCGCGAGCGAGCGCCACCGTGAGCTCGACCACGTCGGCCGGCCCACCGCCCGCCAGCACCTCCACGGACTCCCGCACCTCGAGGGCGTTCCCGGCGGTCAGCCCGAGCGGCGTGGACATGTCGGTCAGGAGGGCGACCGTGGGCAGGCCCGCGTCCTTGCCCAGGGCCACCATCGTGCCGGCCAGCTCCCGCGCCCGCTCCAGGTCCTTCATGAAGGCACCCGTGCCGACCTTGACGTCGAGCACGAGCGCGCCGGTGCCCTCGGCGATCTTCTTGCTCATGATCGAGGAGGCGATCAGCGGGATGGCCTCCACCGTGCCCGTGACGTCGCGCAGGGCGTAGAGCTTCTTGTCGGCGGGCGCCAGCCCGGAGCCCGCAGCGCAGATGACCGCACCCACGTCCTCGAGCTGGGCGAACATGGCCTCGTTGGACAGCGCAGCGGTCCAGCCGGGGATCGACTCCAGCTTGTCGAGCGTGCCGCCGGTGTGGCCGAGCCCGCGACCCGAGAGCTGCGGAACCGCCACGCCGCAGGCAGCGACCAGCGGCGCCAGCGGAAGCGTGATCTTGTCGCCGACACCTCCGGTGGAGTGCTTGTCGGCAGTGGGTCGGGACAGTCCGGAGAAGTCCATCCGCTCCCCGCTGGCGATCATCGCCGCGGTCCAGCGCGAGATCTCGCGCCGGTTCATCCCGTTGAGCAGGATCGCCATCGCCAGCGCCGACATCTGCTCGTCGGCCACCTCACCCTGGGTGTAGGCGTCGATGACCCAGTCGATCTGGCTCTCACTCAGCTCGGCTCCGTCGCGCTTGGCGACGATCACCTCGACGGCGTCGTGCGTGGTCATCAGCTCTCCCTCATCGTGTCCCCGTTACCGACCATGACTGTGTGGAAGCCGCGCAGCACGAAGGTGCCCCGGCTCTCGGGCCGACCGCGCAGCGCGAGGTCGGGGAACCTCGAGAACAGGGCGGTCAGCGACTCCACGAGCTCCATCCGGGCGAGCGGCGCCCCCAGGCAGAAGTGCAGGCCCGCACCGAACGCCAGGTGCGGGTTCGGGTCGCGCTGCGGGTCGAAGGTGTCGGCGTCCACGAACACAGCCGGGTCGCGGTTGGCCGCGCCGAGCAGGGCCGCGACCCGCTGTCCCTCCTCGACCACGACGTCCCCGACGGTGACGGCTGCCGTCGCAGTCCGCTCGAACAGCTGCAGCGCGGAGTCGAAACGGAGCATCTCCTCGACCGTGCGGGCCGGATCGGCGCCCGGCCGCAGGCCGCGCTCGAGCATGGCCACCAGTCCGTTGCCGAACACGTTGACCGACGCCTCGTGCCCCGCGTTGAGCAGGAGTACGACGGCCGCGACGACCTCGTCCTCGTCGAGCTCGGCCGCGAGCAGGTCTGAGGTCAGGTCGTCGCCCGGTTCGCCACGACGGCGGTCGACGTGTTCCCGGACCAGGTCGGCGAACTCGACCGAGGCGGCCACGGCCGCGTCGACGATCTCCTGGGCCGGCGCGGGCTCGTACATCCGGACGATCGCCTGCGACCAGCCCCGCAGAGCGGGGACCTCAGCGGCGGGCAGGCCGATCAGCTCGGCGATGACGAGGACGGGCAGCGGCTCGGCGTACTCCCCCACGACGTCGAAGCCGCGCGGGTCAACCTCGTCGAGCAGCGTCGCCGCGAGGGCCCGGACCCTGGGTCGCAGCCGCTCGACGTGCCCGCGGTTGAACGCTCCGGCGACAGCGCGACGCAGCCGGGTGTGCTCGGGAGGCTCGTTCTCCATCATCTGGTTGCGGTGGAGCAGGTTGAACGGCTCCAGCACGTCGGCGGGCTCGCGGTCGCGCCAGATGCGCCCGAGACCGCGGTTGCGGAGCACGGCGCCCGCCGTCGCGTGCGAGAAGGTCAGCCACCGACCACTGGGCTCGTGCCAGGCGATCTCGTGGGCTGCCCGCTCCCGGGCGAAGTGCGGATAGGGGTCCGCGACGACGTCCGGAGCGCTCAGGTCAATCGAGGTCGTGGGGGCCGAAGGCATCCGGCAGCACCTCGTCCATCCGGCGGACTCCCGAGGCCGTGCGCAGCAGCAGGTCCGGCCCCCCGTTCTCCATCAACAGCTGTCGGCAGCGGCCGCACGGCATGATCAGCTCCGAACGGCCGTTGACACAGACCGCGTGCGTGAGCCGACCACCGCCCGTGATGTGCAGCTGCGAGACCATGCCGCACTCGGCGCAGAGAGCCACGCCGTAGGCAGCGTTCTCGACGTTGCACCCCACCACGGTCCGGCCGTCATCGACCCGGGCGGCTGCTCCGACCGCGAACCGGGAGTAGGGGGCGTAGGCGTGCGTCGCCGCCTCGACCGCACGCTCGGTGAGGGCGTCCCAGTCGAAGGTGTCGGTCACCCCGCCGATCCCTTGCGATAGATCTGCCCGTCTGCCGCGGGCATTCGGAGCCGCTGGGAGGCGAAGGCGAGCACCAGCAGGGTCGTGATGAACGGCGCCATGGTGGTGAAGTCGCGCGGCACCGTCTCGGTGAGGAGGTACCACGCCAGGAACACACCGGCGAAGACCACCGACCCGGCAGCGCCCCGACGGGACCCGCGGCGCCACTGCACCAGCGCGACCACGGCGAGCACGATCGCCACCAGCAGCAGCAGGGCGTGGACCGAGATGGTGCCCTGGCGGAACGGCAGCGCCTGGGTGTAGCCGAACAGGCCCGAGCCCATCAGCAGACCGGTCGGGCGCCAGTTGCCGAAGATCATCGCGGCGAGGCCGATGTAGCCACGCCCGCCGGTCTGGCCGACGGAGAACCCCGAGGACGAGACCAGCGCCAGGTAGGCACCGCCCAGCCCCGCGAGGCCACCGGAGATCAGCACGGCGATGAACTTGTAGCGGTAGACGTTCACGCCGAGCGACTCCGCGGCGGCGGGTGCCTCGCCGCACGAGCGCAGCCGCAACCCGAACCGGGTGTGCCACAGCAGGTAGATGCTGCCGAAGATGAGCACCAGGCCGAACAGGGTCAGCACCGAGAGGTTCTTGGTGAACATCTCCACGACGCTGGCGAGGTCGCTGATCAGGAACCAGTGCTTGTCCTCCAGCGCGTCCATCGGCTCGGAGATGAACGTGATGTTGATCTTGGGCGGGGAGGCCAGCGACGGCGACTGCGTGGGACCGCCACCGGGGAGACCGGAGAAGAACGCCTCCGCGAGGAACCCCGAGATGCCGGCCGCGATGATGTTGATCGCCACGCCGGAGACGATGTGGTCCACCCCGAAGACGACCGTCGCGAGGCCGTGCAGGGCGCCACCGACCATCCCGAACAGGAAGGCACCGAGCAGACCGGCCAGCACGCCGTAGTGGTAGGTGAAGTAGCCCGCGCCGATCGTGCCGAGGATCATCATCCCCTCGAGCCCGATGTTGACGATGCCGGCGCGTTCCGACCAGAGGCCACCCAGGCCGGCCAGGGCGATCGGCATCGCAGCGGTGAGCGTCACGGTCAGGGTGCCGGAGGACGTGAGCTGCTCCGCGCCGCTGATGATCCGCACCAGCGACAGCAGGGCCATCCCGGCGAGGAAGTAGAGGTAGAAGCGGTAGCGAGACGACTTCAGCGTCGTCATCATGCCGGTGCGCTGCGGCGTCTGGGTCACGGCGCTCATGATGCAGGCTCCTTCGTCTCGTCGGAGCTGGGTCTGCTCGCCTCGAGCTCCGCGGAGACCGCCGACTGCTCGAGCCGGACGCGGTAGCGGCGTACGACCTCGTAGGCGATGACCACCGCGATCACGATGACACCCTGGGTGACCGCCACGATGTCGGGCGAGACCCCGACCAGGATGTTGAGCAGGTTCCCCTGCTCGCTGAGGAAGGCGAAGATCAGCGCGCCGAACGCGATGCCCACCGGGTTGTTGCGCCCGAGCAACGCCACTGCGATGCCGGCGAATCCGATCCCCGTCTGGAACGACGACCCGTAGTTGTGGGCGTCACCGAACAGCGTCGGCATCCCGACGAGGCCCGCGACGGCTCCGGAGAGCAGCATCGAGATGACGATCATCTTCTTCACGTTGACACCGCTCGCCACGGCGGCGGGCTCGGAGGCACCGGCCGCCCGCAGGTCGAAGCCGAACCGGGTGCGGTTGAGCAGCAGCCAGAACACCAGGCCGACCACGATGGCGAGCAGGGAGAGACCGAAGATCTTGGTCGGACTGTCCGCAAAGCCGGTGATGCCGCCGATCCAGCTGCTCTCGTCGATGTTCTTGGTGCGCCTCGAGTTGCCCGTGCTCTCGCCGACCCGGGTCAGCCCGTAGCCGACGAGGGATCCCGCGATGGCGTTCAGCATGATCGTGGAGATGACCTCGCTGACTCCGCGGGTGGTCCGCAGGATGCCGGCGATGCCCGCCCACGCCGCGCCGACCACCATGGCGACGATGATCGCTGCGACGGTGTTCACCTTGCCCGGGAGCCACCCTGCACCGGCGAAGGCGGCCGCGGCGAACGTCGCGATGCGGTACTGCCCCTCGACACCGATGTTGAACAGCTTCATCCGGAAGCCGATCGCGGCCGCCACCCCCGACATGTAGAGGATCGAGGTGGCATTGATGATGTTCACGATGTTGCGACCCTTGGGCACGCTCAGCAGCGTGCTCCAGAAGCCGGCGACGTCGTCCCCCGTCGCGACGAGCACGAGGCTCGCGACGATGGCGGCGACGACGAGCGCCAGCACAGGGGCTGCGAGGCCCAGGCCGATCCGTCGGGCGAGGTTCATGGGGTCTCTCCTGCGCCGGTCATGGCTGCGCCGAGCTCCTTGGGCGTGACGGTCTGGGGGTCGAAGTCTCCGACGAGGCGGCCGCGGAGCAGCACCCGGATGCTGTCGGACAGCCCGATCAGCTCGTCGAGGTCGGCCGAGATCAGCAGCACGGCCAGACCCTTGCGGCGGGCCTCCTTGATGTGGTCCCAGATCTGGGCCTGCGCACCGACGTCCACGCCGCGGGTCGGGTGCGAAGCCACCAGGAGCACCGGGTCGCCGCTCATCTCACGGCCGACGATGAACTTCTGCTGGTTGCCGCCCGAGAGCGCGCGGGCGGTGGTGTCGATCCCGGGGGTGCGTACGTCGTACTGCTCGACGATCCGCTCGGAGTCCGCCCGGGCACCCTTGACGTTGAGCCACTGTCCGTTCACCGACGGCGGCCGCGTCTGGTGGCCGAGGATGCGGTTCTCCCACAGCGGCGCGTCGAGCAGCAGCCCGTGCCGCTGCCGGTCCTCGGGGATGTAGCCGATTCCGGCCTCACGGCGCCGGAGCGTCGACCACGCGGAGATGTCCTGGTCGCCGAGACGGACAGTGCCGGCGACGGGGTGGCGCATCCCTACGAGCGTCTCGACGAGCTCGGTCTGGCCGTTGCCCTCGACGCCCGCGATGCCGAGCACCTCACCGGCGTGGATGTCGAAGCTGATGTCGGCCAGCTCGGTGCGTCCGAAGGAGTCGTGCAGCTCGATGTCGCGGACCGAGAGCAGCACCCGGTCGGTGACCGTCGACTCCTCGGTTCCCGGGGAGGGCAGCTCGCTGCCGACCATCAGCTCGGCGAGCTCGTGCGCGGTCACGTCCGCGGGCTTGACCGAGGCCACCGTCGTGCCGCGACGGATGACCGTGATCTCGTCGGCGACGGCCAGCACCTCGTCGAGCTTGTGCGAGATGAAGATCAGCGTGTGGTCCTGCTCGCGGAGCTGGCGCAGGTTGTCGAACAGCGCGTCGACCTCCTGGGGCACGAGGACCGCGGTCGGCTCGTCGAGGATGATGATCTTGGCGCCGCGGTAGAGGACCTTGAGGATCTCCACCCGCTGGCGCTCGCCCACTCCGAGCTGCTCCACCAGCTCGTCGGGATCGAGACCGAAGCCGTACTGGTCGGAGATCCTGGTGATCTCCTCGCGGGCGGCGTCGCCGATGCCGTGCAGCTTCTCCGCGCCGAGAGTGACGTTCTCCAGCACGGTGAGGTTGTCGGCCAGCATGAAGTGCTGGAAGACCATGCCGATGCCCTCGGCGATCGCGTCCGCGGGCGTGGAGAACGAGACCTGCTTGCCGTTGACGCTGATGGTTCCGTCATCGGGCTTCTGCACCCCGTAGAGGATCTTCATCAGCGTGGACTTGCCGGCGCCGTTCTCCCCCACGAGGGCGTGGATCGTGCCCGTGTGGATGGTGACGTCGACGTCGTGGTTGGCGATGACACCGGGGAATCGCTTCCCGATGCCACGCAGTGCGATGGCCTGACCCGAGGTGGCGGCTGCCGGCTGCCCGGCGGGTGGATCAACGACCGTCGTCACGGTCCCTCCTGACGTGGAAGCGACTGATGCCCGGGCGACACGCATGCGCGCCGCCCGGGCATCAGTCTGGCATTACTGCTGAGGGGTGCTCCGGCCTAGTCGGGATCGACCTGGTCCGGCGTCACCCCGATGTCACTTGACCTTGGCCGGGTCCGTCGGAACGACGATCTCGCCGCTCTTGATCTTCTCGGCCGCAGCGTCGATCTCCGAGGAGATGTCGTCCACGAAGCCACCCGACTTGGAGTAGCCCACGCCCTCTGCCTTGAGGTCGTAGGCCACGATGCCGGCCGTCACGTCCTCGTCGGCGTTGGCCTTGACGTAGTCGAAGACCGCGGTGTCGATGCGCTTGAGCATCGAGGTGAGGATGTGCGGCTTCTGTGCGTCGTCGACGGTGAGGTACTGGTCGGAGTCGACACCGATGGCCCAGTTGCCGTCGCCGGCAGCCTCGACCGCGTCGAAGACACCCAGACCGGACTTGCCGGCTGCGTGGTAGACCACGTCGGCACCGCTCTGGTACATCGCCGATGCGGCGTCCTTGCCACCGGTGGGGTTCTCGAAGCCGGTCTTGCCGTCGTTCGGGTCCTCGGTGAGGTACTGGACGTCGATCTTGATGGCCGGGTCGACCGACTTCACACCAGCGGTGAAGCCCGCCTCGAACTTCTTGATCAGGTCACCGTGCGTGCCGCCCACGAAGCCGACGTGCTTGGCCTTCGTCTTCAGCGCCGCTGCGACGCCGACGAGGTAGGAACCCTGCTCCTCGGCGAACACGAGGTCGCTGAGGTTCTTCAGGGGGGTCTTGGGCAGGAAGGTGCTGTAGCCGTCGATCACCGCGAAGTTGGTGTCGGGGTACTCGGCAGCCACGGTCGCGGCTGCGGGCGAGTAGATGAAGCCGACGGCCACGACCGGGTTGAAGCCACCCTCGGCCAGGGTGCGCAGGCGCTCGGCGCGGATGGTGTCGTTCTCCTCCGGAGAGGCCTTGGCCTCGGTGCAGGTGGCACCGACGTCCTCGGTCGCCTTCTCCATGCCGGCGTAGGCCGAGTCGTTGAACGACTGGTCACCGCGGCCACCGACGTCGTACGCCAGCCCGACCTTGGGACCGTCACCCTTGGCAGACTTGCAGACGTCCACGGCAGCCTTGCTGCCCGAGTCGCCGTTCCCGTTGCTGCTGCTGCCACACCCGGCGAGCGCCAGGGCGCTCACCAGTGCTACTGCTGCGATCTTGCTGAGGTTGCGCAAGATGCCTCCTCGATCTTGGCGTGCCGCTGACCGGCACGTGATGTCGGGCACACTATGCGAGCGCGCGGGCTGCCCCCAACCGGAGCGCCACGATCGACGCAAGTGTTATGCCACGGTGACCATCGACGCCAGTGCCGCGGCGACCAACACCTCAGAGCCGACCAAAACCGACTTCTCGTCCACCCGCAGGTCCCCCTGGTGGAGGTCGTACGTCGGGCCGCCCGGGGTCCGGGTGCCGAGGCGCGCCATCGCGCCGGGGACACCGTCGAGATACCAGGCGAAGTCCTCGCCACCGAGGCTCTGCGACGTGGCCACCAGGCTGTCCTCGCCGAGCACCTCCTGCACCGCCCGCCCCAGGAGCTGCGTGGACCGGTGCTCGTTCACCACGGGTGGGACCCCACGGACGTAGGTGACCTTGGACTCGACGCCGTAGGGCTCGACGATCTGCTCGATGGTGTCGCGCACCAGCTCCTCGGCGTCAGCCCAGGCGACGGCGTCGAGCATCCGCACGGTCCCGCCGGCGCGGCCGGTGGCCGGGATGACGTTGACGGCCGAGCCGGCGCGGACGATCCCCCACACCACGCTCACGCCCGCGCGCGGGTCGAGCCGGCGGGAGAGCACGGCGGGCAGCTCGGTGACGAGCTTGCCCAGGGCAAAGGTGAGGTCCTCGGTCAGATGCGGGCGCGAGGTGTGTCCGCCGCGTCCGCTGAGCAGCACGTCGAGCGAGTCGGCCGCCCCGGTGAGCGGGCCTTCGCGGAGCCCGATCGTGCCGACGTCGAGGCCGGGGTCGGCGTGCAGACCGAAGATCCGGGAGACGCCGTCCAGGGCGCCCGCCTCGATCGACATCAGCGCACCGCCGGGCATGATCTCCTCTGCCGGCTGGAAGATCAGGCGCACCCGGCCGGGCAGCTCGTCGGCGATCGGCACCAGGGCGAGTCCGGCCCCGAGGAGGGCCGTCGCGTGCACGTCGTGGCCACACGCGTGAGCGACGCCCTGGACCGTGCTGGTCCAGGGGTCGGTGGTGCGGTCCTCGACCGGAAGCGCGTCGAGGTCGGCGCGCAGGGCGACGGTGGGACCGTCGCCGGTGCCGATGTCCACGACCAACCCGTTGCGCGGCAGCGGCCGCGGAACCAGTCCGGCCTCGTCGAGGCGCTTGGCCAGGACCGCGGTGGTCCGCTCCTCCGCCCAGGACAGCTCCGGGTGGGCGTGCAGGTCACGCCGGAACTCGATCAGCTCGGCGGTGAGCCGAGCGAGCTCGGCCTGGGCCCGGGGCAGGAGGGAAGGTGACACGACGGTCAAGGCTACCCGGTTCGTCGAAGGCTGCGGGGCCGAACCGCCCGGCCGAGCTCTTGCACCGACACCCAGGTCCCGGTTGGTGCGAACGCTACGAGTCCTGAGGACATATAAGTGATGGGCGCCCACGGTGGGCGCGGATCGGATGGTCTCGTGGAGTCCGACGAGGAGCTCTTGCAACGTTCGAAGACCGAGCCCCGCTGTTTCGAGGAGCTGGTCGCGCTGCACGGATCCCGGGTGCACGGCTACCTGTCACGCCGTGCCCCCGCCGCTGCCGACGACCTGTCCGGCGAGGTGTGGCTCGCCGCGTTCGAGGGTCGGCACCGTTACGACCCCTCCCTCGGCGTGGTCGCCGCCTGGCTGTTCGGGATCGCCCGTCACGTCCTGCTGGCCCACCAGCGCCGGCAGCGGCGACAAGGCCAGGGCGTGCTCCTTCTCGCACCGCTGGTCGGTGGGCACGTCCACGACACGTGGGCGTCCGTCGACGCGCGCCTCGACGCGGCCTGCGTGGTCGGGTCCATGCGGGCGGCGCTCGCGGCGCTGCCACCCGACGAGCGCGAGGTGCTTCTGCTCGTCGCCTGGGAGCAGCTGTCCCCGAGCGAGGCCGCCGGAGTGCTCGACATCCCGGCCGGCACCGCTCGCTCCCGCCTGCACCGCGCTCGCACCCGACTCGTCGAGGCCTGGGAGGCACGCACCGAGGTCGACCCGATGCCCTCCGCCCTGAGCCACCGGCCGGGGCCGGTCGATGCGAAAGGAACACGATGACAACGACCGACGACATGCTCCCTGACCTCCCCGAGGGTCTCCTGGCCGAGCTCGAACGGGCCGGCCACGTGGTCGCCCCAGCGGACCAGCTGCTCCTCGACACCCGCGCTGCGCTGCGACGGGCAGCGACGACCGAGACCTTGCGCGCCGACGTACGGCGGGCGCGTCGTCGTCGACGCCTCGCGGGCAGGGCCCTGGTCGGGGTCGCCTCGGTGGCCGTGGTGCTGGCCTCGCTCGGCATCGTGGGGACCGAAGGCCACACCCCCGTCCCACCCGCGGCCGCGGGCGTCCTCTCCACCGCCGCCGAACGGCTCACGGCCGTGCCCATGCCCGGACCGGGTGACTACCTCCACGTCCGCACGGTCCTCACCTCGATGGACGCCGACGGGACGGCTCCCCGCATCGACGTCGATCAGACCTGGGTGCCGGCCGACGACGACTCCCCCGGTCTCGATCGGTCGACAGCCGACGACGGGACGCCGTTCCCCGATGGGCTGCTGCTCCCCCGCAGCAGGCCCTCGCGAGACGGCGACCCGGTCACGGCGCTCTACCTCGAGCATCCATCGGACCCCGGGGCGATGCTCGCCGCACTGCGGCGGCTGAGCTCGGCATCGGGCGACCGTGAGGCGTCCGACGACGTGGAGGTGTGGGAAACGGCCGTCAGCCTCGTGCTCGACAACCAGGCGCCCCTCGACCTGAAGTCCGACGTCCTGCGAGCCGTCGCACACCTGCCCGGCGTCGCCGTCGTGGACCGGTCGGTCCGGGTTGCCGACCGCACCGGCACGGCGATCGGGCTGTCAGACGACCGGCACACCCCCTGGCTGGTCTTCGACCATGGTTCCCAGACCTACCTGGGCGTGGTCGGGCACCCGGCCCGCGGGCCGGGCTGGGTCGGTCCGGAGGAGCCCTCCTGGACCGCCGTCACCACCTACTCGGTCAGCGACGCGGCCCCCTGGACGCGCGAGACAGCCGCGCAGGCCCGCAGCTACGGCCTCGACGTGCGGGTGCCCAGCCGTGATCGCGGGCGGTGATCTCCAGCCGAGAGGCGGCGGGAGGTCAGTCCTCGTCGTAGGCGGCGAGCAGCCGGTCGGCGGCGACGGGGGCGGTCAGCTCACCGGCCAGCAGCGCTCGGCGTACGTCGCCCCGGATCGCCTTCACACCGGGCGAACGGCGCAGCCGGTCCGCGAGCTCGTCGCGGACGAGGGCCCAGGTGAAGTCCAGCTGCTGCTCGGCGCGCTTGCCGGCCAGCCCGTCCTCCCCCATCGACTCCCGGTGGGCCAGCACCCGCCTCCACACCTCGTCCACACCGCTGCCGTGCAGCCCCGAGCAGGTGAGCACCGGCGGCACCCACGCGTCACCTGAGGAGTGCACCAGCCGCAGCGCACCGGACAGCTCCTTGGCCGCGGACTTCGCCTCGGCCTCGCGGTCACCGTCGGCCTTGTTCACCGCGATCACGTCGGCGATCTCGAGGATGCCCTTCTTGATGCCCTGGAGCTGGTCACCGGTGCGGGCGAGGGTCAGGAACAGGAACGTGTCGACCATGCCGGCCACGGTCACCTCGGACTGGCCGACGCCGACGGTCTCGACCAGGATCACGTCGTAGCCCGCCGCCTCCAGCACGATCATCGCCTGCGTGGTCGCCCGAGCCACACCGCCCAGGGTGCCGGCGCTGGGAGACGGGCGGATGTAGGCGTCGGGGTCGGCCGCGAGGTCGGGCATCCGGGTCTTGTCCCCCAGCACCGACCCGCCGGTGCGCACCGACGACGGGTCGACCGCCAGCACCCCGACCCGTTTGCCCTGCGCGGTGAGGTGGGTGCCGAGCGTCTCGATGAACGTCGACTTCCCCACCCCCGGGACTCCGGAGATGCCGACCCGAACACACTCCAGGCCGCTGGACGTCAGCTCGGTGAGCAGCTCGCGTGCGGCCGCACGATGGTCTGCGCGGCCCGACTCGACGAGCGTGATCGCCCGGGCAACGGCTGACCTCTGTCCGGCACGGATCCCCTCGACGAGGGCAGCGACGTCGACCGCGCCGGTCGTGCCCGCGCCGGTCGTGCCTGTCGAGACCAAGCTCAGCCGCCGACCGGGTGACCCAGCTGCGCGGAGAGCTTCTCCAGCAGGTCGAGGGCGGCCTCGGCGATGACGGTGCCCGGCGGGAACACCGCGGCGGCGCCCATCTCCATCAACGTCGGCACGTCGTCGGGCGGGATCACTCCGCCGACCACGATCATCACGTCCTTGCCACCGAGCTCCGCGAGCGCCTCCTTGAGGGCGGGCACCAGCGTCAGGTGCCCAGCTGCCAGCGAGTTCACGCCGACGATGTGCACGTCGGCGTCGACCGCCTGCTGCGCGACCTCCTCGGGCGTGGAGAACAGCGGGCCGACGTCGACGTCGAAGCCGAGGTCGGCGAAGGCGGTGACGATCACCTTCTGGCCGCGGTCGTGGCCGTCCTGACCCATCTTGGCGACCAGGATGCGTGGACGACGCCCCTCGTCCTCGGCGAACCTCTCGGTCGCGGCGAGCACCTTGTCCACGGCCTCGTTGGAGCCCGACTCGCGCTTGTACACACCGGAGATCGTACGGATCACGGCACGGTGGCGGCCGTAGACCTTCTCGAGGGCCTCGGAGATCTCGCCGACCGTCGCCTTGGCGTGCGCTGCGTCCACGGCGAGAGCAAGCAGGTTTCCGTCGAGCGAGCCGTGCACGTGCCCGTCCTCGGCCGACCTGGTCAGCGCGTTCAGCGTGCGCTCGACCTGGTCCGGGTCGCGCTCCTCGCGCAGCCGCTCCAGCTTGGCGAGCTGCTGCTTGTAGACGCTGGCGTTGTCGACGCGAAGCACGTCGAGCTGGTCCTCGTCGGCAAGCCGGTAGGTGTTCACCCCGACGAGCTTCTGCGCACCGGAGTCCAGTCGCGCCTGGGTCTTGGCAGCCGCCTCCTCGATGCGCATCTTCGGCAGGCCCTCCTCGATCGCCTTGGCCATGCCACCGGCCTTCTCGGCCTCCTGGATGTGGCCCCAGGCACGCTCGGCGAGGTCGTGGGTGAGCCGCTCGACGTAGTAGGACCCGCCCCACGGGTCGATCGTCCCGGTCGTCCCCGACTCCTGCTGGAGCAGCAGCTGGGTGTTGCGGGCGATCCGGGCGGAGAAGTCGGTCGGCAGGGCGATCGCCTCGTCGAGTGCGTTCGTGTGCAGCGACTGCGTGTGCCCCTGTGTCGCGGCCATGGCCTCGATGCAGGTGCGCTGGACGTTGTTGAACACGTCCTGCGCGGTCAGCGACCAGCCGGAGGTCTGGCTGTGCGTCCGCAGCGACAGCGACTTGGGGTTCTGCGGCTCGAACTGGCTGACCAGTCGCGCCCACAGCGCCCGGGCAGCGCGCATCTTGGCGACCTCCATGAAGAAGTTCATCCCGACCGCCCAGAAGAAGCTCAGCCGCGGTGCGAACTCGTCGATGGTCAGGCCCGCCTCCAGCCCGGCGCGGATGTACTCCACCCCGTCCGCGAGCGTGTAGGCCAGCTCGAGATCGGCCGTGGCCCCGGCCTCCTGGATGTGGTAGCCGGAGATGGAGATCGAGTTGTACCTCGGCATCTTCTGCGAGGTGTAGCCGAAGATGTCACTGATGATCCGCATGCTCGGCTGCGGCGGGTAGATGTAGGTGTTGCGGACCATGAACTCCTTGAGGATGTCGTTCTGGATCGTCCCCGTGAGCTGTTCCGGCTTCACCCCCTGCTCCTCGGCCGCGGCGATGTAGAGCGCGAGCACCGGCAGCACCGCGCCGTTCATGGTCATGCTCACGCTCATCTCGTCGAGGGGGATGCCCTCGAACAGCGTGCGCGCGTCGTAGATCGAGTCGATCGCGACACCGGCCATCCCGACGTCGCCCTTCACCCGAGGATGGTCGCTGTCGTAGCCGCGGTGCGTGGCCAGGTCGAAGGCCACGCTCAGGCCCTTCTGGCCGGCCGCCAGGTTGCGCCGGTAGAAGGCGTTCGACTCCTCGGCGGTGGAGAAGCCGGCGTACTGACGGATGGTCCACGGCTGGGTCGTGTACATCGTCGGGTAGGGGCCGCGCAGGAACGGCGCCAGCCCGGGGTAGGTGTCCAGCGCGTCGAGGCCCGCGAGGTGCTCGGGGCCGTAGATCGGCAGGATGCCGATGCCCTCCGGGGACTCCCAGGTCTCACCCTCGACGGGCTCGGTCGCGCGGACCTCTCCCGCGAGCGGGAGGTCGGCGAAGTTCTCGGGAATGCCCATCAGCTCGTCTCCAGCTTCGCCCGGGTCCTGCGCAGGAAGTCGAGCGCGTCCACGCCCATCGCACAGCTGTCGTCGGTCGGCACGCCGTCCATCGGCTTCCCGGCCAGGACGACCCACTCCGCACCGGCTGCACGCAGCGCGGTGACGAGGTCGGCTCCCCAGTCGGCGTACGCCGGGTCGGGCCCGACCAGGCACACCACCGGCTGCCCCCCGTCCGGTCCGCTGTAGTCGGCCAGGACGGCGTCGACGTCGTCGTGCCGCCCCGTGTTCACGGTGGCGATGCCGCCGGCCGCGAAGAGGTTGGCGACGAAGCTGGCGCGAGCCGTGTGGGCAGCGATCGTGCCCATCGTGGCAAGGAAGACCGATGCCGACGGAGGCTCGTCACGGAGCGCCTCGAACGCCTCCCCGTAGGGCCGCACCGGCAGCGCACCGTCGGGGTACGCCGCCCGCTCGGGAAGGCTCTCGTCGAGGTGGGGGAACTCGGTCAGCCCGGTGATCGGCCTGGTGCGCTGGGCGATCTGGTGGTCCCGCTCGGTGACCACCTCATCGATCCGCGAAGCCAGGGAGCCGTCTGCGATGGCAGCCTCGACGCCGCCGGCGGACTCGATCCGGCCGAGCTCCTCCCACCCGGCGACAGCGAGGTCGTCGGTGAGCTTCTCCACCGCGAACGCGCCGCCGGCCGGGTCGGCCACCTTGGCGACGTGGGACTCCTCGACCAGCAGCGTCGAGGTGTTGCGCGCGATCCGTCGAGCGAAGGCGTCCGGCAGGCCCAGCCGCGCGTCGAACGGCAGCACGGTGACCGCGTCGGCGCCGCCGACGCCGGCCGCGAACGCGGCGACGCAGGTGCGCAGCATGTTCACCCACGGGTCGTACTTGGTCATCATCGGCCGGGACGTCACGACGTGCAGGCTCATCGCCCGGCGGTCGGCAGCGGCACCGCTGAGCTCGAGCATCCTGGCCCACAGGCGCCGGACCGCCCGGAGCTTGGCGATCGTGAGGAACTGCTCGTCGGTGGCCGCGAGCCGGAACTCGACGAGCCCGGCCGCGTCGTCGACCGCCACGCCGGCAGCCTCGAGGGCGCGCAGGTAGTGGGCACCCAGGGCGAGCACGTAGCCGAGCTCCTGGACGTCTGAGCCCCCGAGGTCGTGCACGGCCGTGCCGTCGACGACGACGGCGCGGCAGCCGAGCCGGCGGGCGAGGGCTGCCGCCTCACCGAGGACCCCGGTCGAGCTGTCCTCGGAGGCTGCGCTGTTCGAGACCCCCCGCAGCACGGCGCCGACCGGATCCACCCCGAGGTTCGTCGCGGGGGCCAGGGCGCGGTCGCCCACGACGGCCGCGAAGGCGCGCGCGGCACCGAGCGGGTCACCGGGCGCGTCCAGCACCACGGGCGCGGCGTCGAGGAGCACCCCCTCGAGCAGGCTCCCGAGGTCGTCGGCGGGCACTCCGGACGCGCCCACCTGCACCCACAGCGAGGTGGCGCCGTTCTCCAGGTCGGTCAGCGCGGCGGCGTTGGACGCCCGGGCGTCAGGGTCGACCAGCAGCGCACGGACGTCCCAGCCGTCGCCGCGGGCGGGCGGGCGGACCGGCTCCGGCAGGTCGGCCACGAGCGCCGGCGTGCCCAGGGGGCTGATCCCGATGCCGTCGATCGTGGTCCTGGTGAGCTTCGCCCAGACGGCCTCGTCCGGGTCGTCGTCGGTGAGCCGGCGTGCCTTGCGCAGCACCGCAGCGGCCGCGTGCTCCCACTCGGTGACGTCGTGCGTGCGGCCGTCGGAGAGGGGGAGAGGGGTCGCTTCACCCTGAGACTGATCCGAAGAGACGCTCATGGGCGAAGGATATGGACACCGCCACGGTGACGACCAGCCAGTGTGAAATAGCCCTCTAGGCTGCCACTCATGAGACCGGAGCGACGGGCGCCATGATCAGCACCGACGGCATCTGCCTCCGGACCGCTCACCCCGACGACCGCGCACGGTGGCTCGAGATGCTGCACGACCCCGAGCAGCTCAGCTTCGGCTCGCCCCCGTTCGTGTCGGTGCCGACGTCCGTCGAGGCACTCGACGAGCAGGTCACGGAGAGCGTGACCGCGTTCGAGGACCGTGCCCCGGGACGGCTGTGCATCGCGGAGGCGAGCGATCCCACCCGGGTCCTGGGCGTGCTCGACTGGCGTCGGCACGGACCACCGCAGATGGAGATCTGCGAGATCGGCTACGTCGTGCACCCGGACGCGCGGGGACGCGGCGTGGGCCGTCGGGGGATCCGGGCCATGGTCCAGTGGCTCACGCTGGCCGATGACGGGCCCCGCCAGGCCAGGGTGCAGCTGGAGCACAGCGTGGAGAACCCCCCGTCGTGCCGAGTCGCCCTCGCAGCGGGCTTCGAGCGGGAGGGGCTCCGGCGCGCCTTCCTGCCCCTGCGCGACCCCGAGGCCCCCGGAGGGGTGCGCAGGCACGACGTCTGCCTGCACGGCCTGGTCAGCGAGCGCCTGCGAGCGGCGACCGGCTGACCCACCCCGGGAACGCACCGGCTGTTCACCTGCACCTCCCCCGGAGGTCACCCCCGGCTCATCCCCGCGCACCACGCTGGCCGCATGCGCATCGCACTCGTCACCGAGCAGTTCGCTCCCAGTACCACCCCCACGGCACACGTGACCCGCGAGATCGTCACCCGCCTGGTCGAGCGGGAGCACGACGTCGTCGTCTTCGCCGGGGGCCGCGGACAGTCCAGCTTCCGCGGAGCGCGGCTCTTCTGGGCAGGTCGGATGACCCCGGTCTCCGCCATCCGCGAGGCGATGTCGTTGTCCCGCCCCGACGTGTGCCACCTGATCGACCCGCACCGGCTGGGGATCAAGGTCGCCGAGGCGACCGACCGGCTCGGCGTACCGACGGTGGTGCTCGATCCCAGGATCTGGCGGCCCGGCGTGGACCTCGAGGAGCACCACCCGGGACTGCGCGACCGGGCACTGCACGAACGCTGGGTCGGCGCGGACGGCCCCGACGCTGGCCGCCTCGTCGCGGGGTACGTCGGCGACCTGAGCCGCACGAAGGTGCTGAACCGGCTCGCCATGGTCGCCCGGCTGCCCGGCGTTCGTCTCGTCGTCCTCGGTGACGGTCCCGGCGCCGAGATGCTGCGGGGCGCCGGCGCGAAGGTGATCCCGCGGACCACCTGGTTGGAACGCGCGCACTGCGTCGCCTCCTTCGACGTGCTGCTGCAGCCACGCAAGAAGGAGGTCTATGCGCCGGTCGTGCAGGAGGCACTGGCCAGTGGCGTCCCGGTCGTCACCTGTTCGAGCGGTCCCGCCACCGACACGGTGCGACACGAGCACAACGGCCTGGTCGTGGAGGCAGATCGGGGCGGGAAGACCTTCGCCCGAGCCGTGGCCCGGCTCGCCACGAGTCCGGACCTTCGCCGCAGGCTGGCAGCGCAGGCGCGTCCGTCCGTGCAGGACCGGTCCTGGGACGACGCCGTGGACGAGCTGCTGGCGGTGCACTACTCGGCAGGCGTGCAGGGAGCGGGGATCGGAGTCATCTGATCCCCCGAGGCGACCGTAGCGAGAGCCATGGATCCGGTGCGTCGCTCGAGGACCGGACGCCGGCGGCGACGTAGGCTCGACGGACCGTTCATTGTCGACCGGACGTCGCGGAGCGCGAACACCCGCAGTCAGTCCACGGAGGGCTCAACGCCATGTCACGACCGTCAGCCGCATGGTCCGCCCTTCGCGAGCGGATCCCCCGCAACCTCGTCTCACGCACCCGCAGGTGGGGCGCCCGAGCCCTCAGCCCGAACGAGGTCCCCGCCCCGCGACGCGCCCCCGACCCGGCTGTCCCCCGCACCGCGTCGAACGTCACGTTCGCCCAGGCAACGGCGTTCTTCCGTCGCCGTCACGGCAACTACGAACGGCTCTCCGACGCCATCGCGCCCTACCTCGACCGCGACGGCGTGCTCTACGACATCGGTGGCAACATCGGCTACTTCACCAAGGTCGTCGGCGAGCGCACCGGCTTCACCGGCGCCGTCCACCTCTTCGAGCCGGTGCCGAGCCTGGCCAAGTTCATCTTCCGCACCCTCGCCGACGTCGACTACGCAGTCTCGGTCCACCAGTTCGGCCTCAGCGACGAGGACGGCCACGTGGACATCTACCTCGACACCCGTGGCAACTTCGGTTGGAACACACTCATCGACGAGAAGGCTGCGGGCATGACCCCGCAGCGCATCACCGTGCGCCGCTTCGAGCGCGTCGGGCTCGCCGAGGTGCCTTCGGTGATCAAGATCGACGTGGAGGGCGCCGAGTATCTCGTCCTGCGGGGCCTGCTCCCGGCTCTGCGCACCTGGGAGAAGCGGCCGCCGATCCTGTGCGAGATCGGCTGGGGCCAGAGTCACCCGTCGTGGTCCGAGGAGCTCGACGTCTTCGGCGAGCTGGCGGCCCTGGGCTACCGGGCGACCGACCTGGACGGCGCACCGGTCGAGGTGACCGAGCTGACCCAGACCACTGACGTGCTGTTCCTGCCCGAACACGTCTAGCCGCGGCGGCTCGACACCCTGCCACCGGCGTCGATCGCCGCCTCGGGCCCCACGTGCTCTACTGAACCGATGCCCCGGATCACGGTCGTCGCCCTGCTCCTCCTCGTGCTGGCCGCGTGCGGCGGTGCTGAGGAGCGATCGAGCTCGGGCGGCGTACCGCCACAGGGCTTCGCCGAGGGCTCGTTGACCTGGGGCCAGGGCGAGTACGGCATCGTGCTGGCCCACGGAGCGGCCTTCGACGCCGCCAGCTGGGAACCGCAGGGGCAGGCCATGGCCGACCGGGGCGCCACCGTGGTCGCGGTCGAGGACATCAGCGTCGAGGGCATCCTCGACGCCGTCGAGGACCTGCGCAGCGAAGGCATCGAGGACATCGCGCTCATCGGCGGCAGCGCGGGGGCGGACTCGATCCTCGAGCTGGCTTCCCAGGACCCCGACCTGGCCGACCAGCTGATCCTGCTGTCCCCCAACTCCGTCGTCGACGGCCTGGGTGAGCAGCCCAAGCTGTTCGTCGCCAGCTCGGAGGAGGGCGTGGCCGACGTCTCGGTCCGCCTGGCCGAGGCCGCCCCCGGTGACGACAACGAGGTGCGGCTGCTCCCGGGCTCGGCGCACGCTCAGAACATCTTCGACACCGGGCAGGGCGAGGTCCTGCTCCAGCTGATCCTGGACCGGATCGACGAGTTCGCCTGAGCGCACCGCGAGCGGAGGTCCGACGGTGGCCTGTCAGCGGCTGGCGGCCCGGCGGTACTGCGCGTTGGCGAGCGGGACGAACACCAGCAGCACGGCCGCGGCCCAGACCAGGGTGTACACCTCCGGATGTGCCAGCGGCCAGGCCGTGGGCGCGCCCGCAGAGGAGGTGGGGTCGACGTTCCCGAAGTGCGTGCGCGCCGCCTGGGTCACCGCCGAGACCGGATTCCACTCCGCGAAGACCTGCAGGGGACCTGGCAGCGTGCTGAGCGGCACGAACGTGTTGGCCAGGAACGTGAGCGGGAAGATCACCACGAAGGATGCGTTGTTGACGACCTCGGGGCTCGGCACCAGCAGGCCCACCCAGGCCATCACCCAGGAGATCGCGTAGGCGAAGACCAGCAGCAGAGCGAAGCCGATCAACGCGTCGAGGAACGAGGAGCGGATGCGCCACCCCACGACGAGCCCGGTCAGGGACATCACCAGCAGGGTGATCACGTTGTTGACGACGTCCGAGAGCGTGCGCCCGGTGAGTACGGCGGACGGGGCCATCGGCAAGGAGCGGAACCGGTCGACGATCCCCTTCTGCACGTCCTCGGCGAGGCCGGCCCCGGTGATGGTCGCCCCGAAGATGACGGTCTGGGCGAAGATCCCGGCGATCAGGAACTCCCGATAGGCGGCGCCGCCACCCGCCGGGTCGATGGCACCGCCGAAGACGTAGGCGAAGAGGAGCACGAACATGATCGGCGAGAGCAGCGTGAACACGAGCAGGTCGGGCACCCGCTTGATCTTGATCAGGTTCCGCTTCGCCACCACCGCGGCGTCGGTGAGCACGTGCACGTTCATCAGGAGTCCCTTTCCGGAGCGGGGGTGCTGTCGGGCGTGCCGTCGGCGCTGGCGCCGTGACCGGTGAGGGTGAGGAAGACGTCGTCCAGCGTGGGGTGCCGGATGCCGGCGTCCTCGACCTCGAGGTCGGCCTCGTCCAGCAGCCGCAACGCCTCGCGGAGCACGCCGACCCCTCCCGACACCGGCATCACCCAGGAGCTGCGCTCACGCTCGAGCATCGGCTCGGCCACCCCGAGGTGGCGCAGCAGCCCGCTGAGCCGATCCAGGCTTTCGGCGTCGCCCACGGTGATTTCCAGGCGCGATCCGCCGAGCTGGCTCTTCAGCTCCTCCGACGTCCCGCGCGCGATCACCCGGCCGTGGTCGATGACCACGATCCGGTCGGCGAGCAGGTCGGCCTCCTCGAGGTACTGGGTGGTCAGCAGCAGCGTGGTGCCACCGGACACGAGCCGCTGGATCACGCCCCACATGTCGATCCGGCTGCGCGGGTCGAGCCCGGTGGTCGGCTCGTCGAGGAACAGCACGGGTGGCCGCGCCACGAGTGCGCCGGCGAGGTCCAGGCGGCGCCGCATGCCGCCCGAGTAGGTCTTCGCGGGCCGGTCCGCGGCGTCCTCGAGGTTGAACTCAGAGAGCAGCTCGCGTGCTCGCTCACGGCTGCGCTGGCGGCCGAGGTGGTAGAGCCGCCCGATCATGTCGAGGTTCTCGAAGCCCGTGAGGTACTCGTCGACGGCGGCGTACTGGCCGGAGAGCCCCAGCTGGGCACGGACGCCGCGTGGGTCGCGCCGAACATCGAGACCCGCGACCTCTGCGGTGCCCTCGTCGGCCTGGAGGAGGGTCGTCAGGATCCGGACGACGGTGGTCTTCCCTGCCCCGTTGGGGCCGAGCAGCCCGAGAACGGTGCCCTCCGGAACCGCGAGATCGACCCCGTCCAGGGCGGTGACCTCTCCGTAGCGCTTGACGAGGCCGGTGGCGCGGATGGCATCAGACATGGGCCCACCCTTGCGTCCGGCACCGACAACGGACAACCCGGCTCCCGTCCCGTCGGCGGAGGCGGCCACGGATGCGGGACAACCCGGGCCTTGTCCCGCTATGGTCGGGCAGCGGCCTGTCCCCGCCGGGGGCGCCGGTCTGGGGGCACACGTGGTTGAGACGGCCAATGCCGACGCAGGTGCCGACGAGCCGTCGGTGCCTCGTGGACCACTCGGGGACCTGCGCGCCTCGGTGGCGACCGTGGTGCGCAACAAGAACATCCGCCGCGTCCAGCTGGCCTTCGTCGGCTCCTCGATCGGTGACTGGGCCTACGGCACCGCTGTCGCGGTCTGGGCGTACGGCGAGGGCGGCGCGAAAGCCGTCGGCGTGTGGATGGCGATCCGCTTCACGCTGATGGCGCTCTCGGCGCCGTTCACGTCCGGCCTCGCCGACAAGATGCCGCGCAAGCGCCTGATGATCCTGGCCGACCTGGCCCGGGCGCTGCTGGTCGCCGCCGCCGCCGCCTGCCTGTTCCTGGACACGCCGGCGGCACCGATCTACGTGCTGGCCACCCTCACCTCGTTGCTCGGCACGCCGTTCATGGTCGCGCAGCGCTCGCTCCTGCCCAGCCTCGCCGACCGGCCCGAGGAGCTCACAGCGGCCAACGGCACGGCCAGCACGATCGAGTCGATCTCGTTCTTCGCGGGGCCGGCGCTCGCCGCCGTCCTGATCGGCGCCACCAGCATCGAGGTGGTGTTCCTCCTCAACGTGGTCACGTTCGCCTGGTCGATGCTGCTGGTGATGGGCCTCTCGGTCCCGCACACCCCGGCCAAGCAGCCGCCCCAGACCGACGACGAGGCGGAAGCGCCGAGCTTCCTCGCCGAGACCTCGGCGGGCTTCCGCACGATCGCCGGCGACAGCGGGCTGGTCGTCGTCACCGCGGCCGTCTGCGTCCAGACCATCATCGCGGGGGCCTCGACGGTGTTCGCGCTGGTGATGGCAGACGAGATCCTGGGCACCGGTCCCGAGGGCCTCGGCTACCTCGACGCCGTGCTGGGTGTCGGGTCGATCCTCGGCGGCATGCTGGCCATCTCCCGGGCGGCCAAGGGCAAGCTCGGCTCCGACCTCGCGGCGGGCGTGCTGCTGTGGTCCGCACCGCTGCTGCTGGTGACGATCTGGCCCTCCCCCATCACCTGCTTCGCCGTGATGGCGATGCTCGGCCTGGGCAACCCCCTCGTCGACGTCAACATGGACACGATCATGCAGCGCCTGGCTCCCGACGAGGTGCTGGGTCGGGTCTTCGGCGCCCTCGAGGCCTGCCTGATCGCGACGATGGCACTCGGGGCGGCGGTGATGCCCTTCGTCATCGACTGGCTCGACCTGCGCTACGCCCTGCTCGTCGTGGCCGGGCCGGTGGTGCTGATGACGCTGGCGCTGGTCCCGAGCCTGCGCCGGCTCGAGGCCAGGCTGGCTGCTCCGGCCAACCTCGCCCTGATCGAGGCGATCGACATCTTCGCTCCTCTCGCCTCCACCGTGGTCGAGTCCCTCGCCCGCGCCGCCACGGAGATCCGCTTCGCTGCGGGAGACGTGCTCGTGCGCGAGGGTGGAGAGTCCGACAAGTTCTTCGTCATCCAGAGCGGTCTCGTCGAGGTCACCCAGGGTGAGCGGGTGCTACGCCGTGAAGGGCCCGGCGAGTACTTCGGCGAGATCGGCCTGCTCCGCGACGTGCCGCGCACGGCGACGATCACTGCTGTCGAGGACACCGTGGTGCAGGCCATCGCCCGCGAGGAGTTCCTCCAGGCGGTGTCCGGACACGGCGAGGCCCGGCGTACGGCAGAGAGCATCGCGAACCGGCGACTGGCGATGTGAGGAGCGGGCGTCGGCCAGCTCAGACCTCGCTGCGGCCGTCGTTGTCCTTGTTGCGCAGACCGATCTTGTTGCCCAGCCAGACGAGCGGGTCGTACTTCCGGTCGACCACGCGCTCCTTCATCGGGATGATCGCGTTGTCGGTGATCTTGATGCCCTCGGGGCAGACCTCGGTGCAGCACTTGGTGATGTTGCACATGCCCAGCCCCGCAGCACCCTGAGCGAGCTCACGACGGTCGTGGGTGTCCAGCGGGTGCATGTCCAGCTCGGCGTACCGCAGGAAGAAGCGCGGACCGGCGAAGGCGGGCTTGTTCTCCTCGTGGTCACGCACGACGTGACACGTGTTCTGGCACAGGAAGCACTCGATGCACTTGCGGAACTCCTGGCCCCGCTCCACGTCGACCTGGGCCATCCGCCGCTTGCCGTCCGCGTCGCGAGGCGGCGGTGCGAACGCGGGCAGCTCCTCGGCCTTCTCGTAGTTGAAGGACACGTCGGTGACGAGGTCCCGGATCACCGGGAACGAGCGCATCGGCGTGACGGTGATCGTCTCGGCCTCGTCGAAGTCGGAGAGCCGGCTCATGCACAGCAGCCGCGGCTTGCCGTTGATCTCGGCGCTGCACGACCCGCACTTGCCCGCCTTGCAGTTCCAGCGCACGGCGAGGTCGCCGGCCTGGGTGGCCTGCACCCGGTGGATCGCGTCGAGCACGACCTCGCCCTCGGAGACGTCCACGTCGTAGTCGGTCAGCTCACCGGAGTAGCGGTTGCCCCGCCAGATCCGCATCTTCAGCCGGTACCCCATGGCTACTTCTCCGATCCCTTGGTCTCGACCGGCGCGGGCTCCTCGGGCGCGGGCCTGAAGAACTGCTTGAGCTCGGGCGGCATCGGCGGGATCTCCTGGTGCACGAGGTCCACGCCGGTGCGGCTGCGGTTCAGCGACAGCACCAGGTTGCGGGTGCCCCACTCCTCGGAGGTCGCCGGGAAGTCGTCGCGGGTGTGACCTCCGCGCGACTCCTGCCGCTCCAGGGCAGCCTTGGCGATGCACTCGGAGACGACCAGCATGTTGCGCAGGTCCATCGCCAGGTGCCAACCGGGGTTGTACTGCCGGTGCCCCTCGACGGACAGGTGCGCCGCCCGCGCCTTGAGCTCCTCGATCCTGGCGAGCGAGCGCTCGAGCTCCTCCTCGGTGCGGATGATGCCGACGAGGTCCTGCATGGTCGCCTGGAGGTCGTGCTGGATCGTGTAGGGGTTCTCGCTGCCTTCGCTGTCCTCGAACGACGCCAGCGCCTCGTTCTCGGCCGCGAGCACGTCCGCGGTCCGCACCGTGGGCCTGCTGCCCTCCTGCGCGTACGCCGCCGCGGCCTCGCCGGCCCGGCGCCCGAACACCAGCAGGTCGGACAGCGAGTTGCCACCGAGCCGGTTCGAGCCGTGCATGCCGCCCGAGCACTCGCCCACGGCGTAGAGGCCGGTGACCCCGCTGAGCTCGGTGTCGGCGTCGACCTCGATCCCACCCATCACGTAGTGGCAGGTCGGCCCGATCTCCATCGGCTCGGCGGTGATGTCGACGTCCGCGAGCTCCTTGAACTGGTGGTACATCGACGGCAGCCGCCGCCGGATGAACTCGGCGTCACGACGCGAGGCGATGTCCAGGAAGATGCCGCCGTGCGGTGATCCGCGACCGGCCTTGATCTCGGAGTTGATGGCACGGGCGACCTCGTCACGTGGGAGCAGCTCGGGTGGTCGCCGGTTGTTCTTCTTGTCGTCGTACCAGCGGTCCGCCTCCTCCTCGGTGTCTGCGGTCTCGGACCGGAAGAACTCCGGGATGTAGTCGAACATGAACCGCTTGCCCTCGGAGTTGCGCAGGATGCCGCCGTCACCGCGGACCGACTCGGTGACCAGCAGTCCCTTGACCGAGGGTGGCCACACCATGCCGGTCGGGTGGAACTGGACGAACTCCATGTTGATCAGCTTCGCGCCGGCGCGCAGGGCCAGCGCGTGCCCGTCGCCGGTGTACTCCCAGGAGTTGCTGGTGACCTGGAAGGACTTGCCGATGCCGCCGGTCGCGAGGATCACCGACGGCGCCTCGAAGACCACGAACCGACCGGTCTCACGGCGGTAGGCGAACGCTCCGGAGATCGCGTGACCGTCCTTGAGCAGCTCGGTGACGGTCACCTCCATGAACACGTCGATGCCCAGCGCGACGGCGCGCTGCTGGAGCGTGCGGATCATCTCCAGCCCGGTGCGGTCGCCGACATGGGCGAGCCGGGCGTAGCGGTGGCCGCCGAAGTCGCGCTGCGAGATCAGGCCGTCCTCGGTGCGGTCGAACAGCGCACCCCAGTCCTCGAGCTCCATCACCCGCTCGGGGGCCTCCTGCGCGTGCAGCTGGGCCATCCGCCAGTTGTTCAGCATCTTCCCGCCACGCATGGTGTCGCGGAAGTGCACCTCCCAGTTGTCCTCGGGATAGACGTTGCCCATCGAGGCCGCGATGCCGCCCTCGGCCATCACGGTGTGTGCCTTGCCGAGCAGCGACTTGCACACGATCGCGACGCGGGCGCCAGCGTCGTGCGCGGCGATCGCCGCGCGCAGCCCGGCACCACCGGCACCCACGACGACCACGTCGTAGGAGTGCGTCTCCAGTCCGTGACCGACCGACTCGTCGGCGTCCATCCGGTTGCCGGTCATCGGGTGCCGGTCACCGCGGGTCGGGCCGGTGCCGCTGGATGAGCCTGTCGAAACCATATTCAGAAGAACCTCGGGTCGGTGATGGCGCCGGTGGCGAGCAGGTAGACGTACAGGTCGGCAATGGCGACCGAGAACAGGGAGAGCCAGGCATAGGCCGCGTGCTTGGTGTTGAGCCGGGAGACCCAGGTCCACAGCCGGTAGCGGACCGGGTGCTTGGAGAAGTGCCGCAGCCGCCCACCGACCGCGTGCCGGCAGGAGTGGCAGGACAGCGTGTAGAGCCAGATCAGCACGATGTTGGCGATGAAGATCAGCGACCCCAGGCCCATGTGGCCCCATTCACCGTCCGCGTTCCGGAAGGTGAGCACGGTGTCGAAGGTGAGGATGGCTGCGACCACCAGGGCGGCGTACCAGAACCAGCGGTGCAGGTTGTTCAGGATGAGCGGCAGCCGGGTCTCGCCGCTGTAGGCGGTGTGCGGCTCCGCCACGGCACAGGCGGGCGGACTCAACCAGAACGAGCGGTAGTAGGCCTTGCGGTAGTAGTAGCAGGTCATCCGGAACCCGAGCGGGAAGATCAGGATGATCAGCGCGGCCGACAGCGGCCACCCCGCGAACGGCTGGCCGAAGTCGGAGGCTCCCTCGACGCAGTCGGCCAGGCACGGCGAGTAGAACGGCGAGAGGTAGGGGGCGGCGTAGTAGCTCGTGCCCTGGAAGGCACGGATGGTCGCGTAGACGACGAACGCGGTGAACACCACGAAGGTGGTCAGCGGGTAGAGCCACCACCGGTCGGACCGCAGCGTCTTCTGCTCGATGGGAGCCCGGGTGGGCCCGCGCACGCCTGCGTCCGTTGACGCCATGCCTTACCTCCGGCCGAAGTGAATCCCCACTGTGACGGGGACCACTCTTGCCGCATCGAGTCCGAAAACGAAAGAGGGCGCGCCCGGATCGAGACCGAAGCGATGTCCTGCAGGGCGAAGGGGATATCTCACATCCCCCGGTCGCGTCTGCCCGGTGCGGAAACGATACGGTGAACTTTGTGGCAACTGGGACTCTCGTCAAGGACAGCAAGTCGACGCGCTCGACCATTGCGCTCAAGCTGCTCATGGCAGTCAGCGGGGTCGTCTTCATCGGCTTCGTGCTGCTGCACATGTACGGCAACCTCAAGGCCTTCGGTGGCCACGATGCCTACAACGAGTATGCCGAGCACCTGCGCACGTTCGGGGAGCCGATGCTCCCCTACAGCGGCCTGCTCTGGGTGATCCGGACGGTGCTGCTCGCCTCGCTGGTGATCCACGTGGCTGCAGCCTTCGCACTCTGGGCGCGGGCGAAGCGCGCGCGGACGATCCAGTACGTCGTGAAGAAGAACAAGCACTCGACCAAGGCCTCGCACCTGATGCGCTGGGGCGGCGTGACGCTGCTGGTCTTCATCGTCTGGCACCTGCTGAACTTCACCATCGGCAAGGTCAACGTCACCGGCGGATCGACCGACGACCCCTACAACCTGCTCGTCGACTCGTTCGCGACCTGGTGGCTGACGCTGATCTACCTGTTCGCCATGGCCATGCTCGGCGCCCACCTGCACCACGGCATCTGGAGCTCCATGCAGACCATGGGGCTGACCAACACCGCGGGCTCGCGCAGCCGGGCCAAGAAGGTCGGCTTCGTGCTCGCGGTCATCATCGCCGGCGGCTTCTCGCTCGTTCCGATCTTCGTCCTGGCCGGCGTCATCACCAAGTAAGGGGTCAGCTCCTCCATGACAGACATGCCCGACACCACCACCACCGCGGACCCCTCGCACCATGCCGACAGCGAGGGCGAGCACGACGACGCGGCCGGCTACTACACACCCGGCGACCCGATCCGGGACACCAAGGCCCCCGGCGGCCCGATCGACGAGCGCTGGGACACCCGGCAGTTCGAGGCGCGGATCGCGAACCCGGCCAACCGTCGCCGCCTCTCGGTGATCGTGGTCGGCACCGGCCTGGCCGGCGCCTCGGCCGCGGCCACGCTGGGCGAGGCCGGCTACGTGGTGAAGTCCTTCTGCTACCAGGACTCCCCCCGCCGGGCGCACTCGATCGCCGCCCAGGGCGGCATCAACGCAGCCAAGAACTACAAGGGCGACGGTGACTCGGTCTTCCGGCTCTTCTACGACACCATCAAGGGCGGGGACTACCGCTCGCGCGAGTCCAACGTCTACCGCCTGGCGCAGGTCAGCCGGAACATCATCGACCAGTGCGTCGCCCAGGGCGTGCCGTTCGCGCGGGAGTACGGCGGCCTGCTCGACAACCGCTCCTTCGGTGGCGTGCAGGTCTCGCGGACGTTCTACGCCCGCGGCCAGACCGGTCAGCAGCTGCTGATCGGCGCCTACCAGGCTCTCGAGCGCCAGGTCGCCGCCGGCACCGTGAAGACCTACACCCGCCACGAGATGGTCGAGCTGATCGTCGTCGACGGCCGGGCGCGCGGCATCATCGTGCGCGACATGGTGACCGGCGAGCTCGAGACCTACTTCGCCGACGTGGTCGTGCTCGCCAGCGGCGGCTACGGCAACGTCTTCTTCCTCTCGACCAACGCCATGGGCTGCAACGTGACCGCCACCTGGCGGGCCCACCGCAAGGGCGCCTACATGGCCAACCCCTGCTACACCCAGATCCACCCCACGTGCATCCCGGTCTCGGGCCCGCACCAGTCGAAGCTGACGCTGATGAGCGAGTCGCTGCGCAACGACGGCCGCATCTGGGTGCCCAAGAACGCCAAGGACGCGGAGAAGAACCCTCGCGACATCCCCGAGGAGGACCGCGACTACTACCTGGAGCGGATCTACCCCTCCTTCGGCAACCTGGTCCCCCGCGACATCGCGTCGCGGCAGGCCAAGAACATGTGCGACGAGGGCCGTGGCGTCGGTCCTGCCGTCGACGGCGTCCGCCGTGGCGTCTACCTCGACTTCGCCGAGGCCATCGGGCGACTGGGCCGCAAGGCCATCGAGGACAAGTACGGCAACCTCTTCGACATGTACGCCCAGATCACGGGCGAGGACCCCTACACCGTGCCGATGCGGATCTACCCCGCCGTGCACTACGTGATGGGCGGCCTCTGGGTCGACTACGACCTGCAGTCGACCATCCCCGGGCTGTTCGTCACCGGTGAGGCGAACTTCTCCGACCACGGCGCCAACCGCCTCGGCGCCTCGGCGCTGATGCAGGGCCTCGCCGACGGCTACTTCGTGCTGTCGAACACGATCCGCGACTACCTCGCCGACGGTCCGTTCGACAAGATCCCCGAGGACCACCCCGCCGTGGTCGAGGCCCAGCAGTCGGTCAGCTCGCGCATCGAGCACTTCATGACCAACAAGGGCACCCGCAGCGTCGACTCCTACCACCGCGAGCTCGGCAACATCATGTGGGAGTACTGCGGCATGGAGCGCACCGAGGAGGGCCTGAAGAAGGCGATCGACCTGATCCGGTCCCTCAAGGACGACTTCTGGCGCAACGTCAAGGTGCTCGGCACCGCCGACAGCCTCAACCAGTCGCTCGAGCGAGCCGGCCGGGTGGCCGACTTCTTCGAGCTCGGCGAGCTGATGTGCATCGACGCGCTGAACCGCCGTGAGTCCTGCGGTGGGCACTTCCGTGCCGAGTCGCAGACGGAGGACGGCGAGGCGCTGCGCCACGACGACCAGTACGCCTACGTGGCGGCCTGGGAGTGGGCGGGTGAGGACGAGAAGCCGGTCCTGCACAAGGAGAACCTGACCTATGAGTTCGTCGAGATGAAGCAGCGGAGCTACAAGTGACCACCCCACGACGTTCTTCCCTCCCCCGCTTCGCTCCTCCGGCGAACAACGCCGCGGGGACCCCGATCGCTACAAGGCTGGTGCACTGACATGAAGCTCACTCTGAAGATCTGGCGCCAGCCCAACTCGGCGACCGAGGGAGCCATGCACACCTACGAGGTCGACGAGATCTCGGAGGACATGTCGTTCCTCGAGATGCTCGACGTGCTCAACGAGCGTCTCAACGCCGAGGGCGAGGAGCCGATCGCCTTCGACTCCGACTGCCGCGAGGGCATCTGCGGCATGTGCGGCCTGATGATCAACGGCGAGGCCCACGGCCCCCAGGTCACCACCACCTGCCAGCTGCACATGCGCTCGTTCAACGACGGCGAGACGATCACGATCGAGCCGTGGCGCGCTGACGCGTTCCCGGTCCTCAAGGACCTCTGCGTCGACCGTCGCGCGTTCGACCGGATCATCCAGCAGGGCGGCTACATCTCGGTGAACACGGGGGCGGCACCCGACGCCCACGCGACACCGGTGCCCAAGGACAACGCCGACCGCGCCTTCGACGTCGCCACCTGCATCGGTTGCGGCGCCTGCGTCGCCGCGTGCCCGAACGGCTCGGCCTCGCTGTTCGTCGGGGCCAAGATCACCCACCTCGGCGAGCTCCCCCAGGGCCAGGCCGAGCGCGACAGCCGTGTGGTGAACATGGTGGCCCAGCACGACCACGAGGGATTCGGTGGCTGCACCAACATCGGCGAGTGCACCGCCGCGTGTCCCAAGGGCATCCCGCTCGACGTGATCTCACAGCTGAACAAGGACCTGCGCACCGCCATCCGCCACGGTCACTGAGCCGGTCCGGACCCTCCGGACCGTCCTGTCCGTTATGGGTTAAATGCTCGTTATGTGACGTACGCTACACCGCATGGGGGTACTCGGACGACGCTCGGCCGCTGGACTGACTGCTCTGCTGTGCCTCCTCACCGGCGGCGCCGCGGCACCGGGCGCCGATGCCAGCCCCCACGGTGCAGCCGGCCGAGCACCAGGTCGCGCACGCGGAGGTCTCGGCCGGCAACGGCCGGACCCGCACCCAGCGCCAGCGCGCCAAGGCCAGGGCGAAGGCCCGCGCCCACCGGAACCGGATCCGCAAGCACCGTTCGAAGAAGGTCCGGACCAGCCAGACCACCCCTCGTTGGTCGGGGGCGCTGGACACCAGCGACCGGGCCGTCGTGAACGCGGCGTACTGGGACGACTACGCACCGGGCCTGGACCAGGAGACCGGCTGGACCGGCAGCAACAGCCGTTGCCAGGCCGGGACGACCTCGGCCGCGTCCCGGGGCTCCACGCTCAGCGCGTTGAACTACGCCCGGTCGCTGGCCGGACTGGCGCCGGTCACCTTCTCCGCCACCCTGAACCAGCGGGCGCAGCAGACCGCCCTGATCATGTCGGCCAACGAGGCTCTCAGTCACGAGCCACCGTCGAGCTGGCGCTGCTGGAGCTCCACCGGCGCAGCCAATGCGGGGCGCAGCAACATCGCGATCGCCTGGCCCTCGATCACCTCTTCCGGGCTGGTCTCGCTCTACCTCGAGGACTACGGCACCAGCAACCGGGCGGTCGGCCACCGTCGCTGGCTGCTGAACCCGTTCGCGACCCAGATGGGCTCGGGATCCACCGACACCGCCAACGCCATCACGGTGATGGGACCGACCTCGAGCTCGCGGCCGAACCCGACCTGGGTGGCCTGGCCGAGCGCGGGCTGGTTCCCCAACAGCCTCGAGCCCAGCGGCCGATGGTCGCTGTCCAGCGGCAACCGGTCGGTCGACTTCGGCCGGGCGAGCGTCCGCGTCTACCGCGACGGCAGCCTGGTTCGCACGGTCAGGCACCCCGTGGCCGGCGGGTACGGACAGCCGACGCTCGCCTGGCAGATGCCTGACGGGACCGGGCGCTCGGGGACCTTCCGCGTCGTCGTCAGCGGCATCCGGTTGCGCGGCTCGGAGAACAGCTACACCAGTGCCTACGACGTGCGGATGTTCGCCCCGACGCGCTGAACCCCGGCTGAGAGCGGGAACGAGTGCGTCGGCTTCCATCCCGACGCGTCGTCGTGGAGGTACATCCACATCTCGTCGACGTCGAAGGCCACGTCGAAGCGCTCGAGCTCGACGAAAGCGCGCTGGAGCTGTGCCTCAGGCAGGTCGTGAGCCACCGTCACGTGGGGGTGGTAGGGGAAGGTGCGATCGATGACGAGCGGGCCGCTGCGCACCGCGCCGGCCAGCTGCTCGCAGGCACTGATCCCCTCGACCACGCCGACGAACACGACCGGTGAGATCGGCTGGAAGGTCCCGGTGCCGCGCAGGTGGACCCGGAACCGGGCGGTGCGAGCGGCGACGGTCTCGAGGTGGGCGATCACGTCGTCGATCACGTCCTCGGCGACCTCGTGCGGTGGCAGCAGCGTGATGTGCGTGGGGATGTGGCGAGCGGACTCGTCGCCGAGGTCGATGCGGTACTGCTGGAGCTCACTGCCCCACGGGTCGGGGACGGCGACGGAGACACCGATCGTGGGCACGCCGGGAGCCTAGCGAGCGCTGGCGCGCGGGACGAAACCGACGCGGTCGTAGACGTCGGACAGGGTCTGGCGGGCGACGGCCTGGGCCTGCTGGGCACCGGCCTCGAGGATCCTCTCGAGCTCGACCCGGTCGTCCAGGAGCTCCAGGGTGCGGTCCCTGAACGGGGTGACGAACTCGACCACCTGCTCGGCCAGGTCGTTCTTCAGCGCGCCGTACCCCTGGCCGTCGTAGCCCGCGACGAGATCCTCCACGCTGCGCCCGGACAGCGCCGAGAAGATCCGGAGCAGGTTGGAGACGCCCGGCTTGTTCTCCTCGTCGAACCGGATCTCCGGCTCGGAGTCGGTCACGGCCGACCTGATCTTCTTCGCCGAGACCTTGGGGTCGTCCAGCATGAAGATGATGCCGTTGTCGCTGGAGGCGGACTTCGACATCTTCGCCGACGGGTTCTGCAGGTCCGTGATCTTCGCGGTCGCCTTGAGGATGTAGGGCTCGGGCAGCCGGAAGGTCTTCTTGTAGCGGTGGTTGAACCGCTGAGCGAGATCCCGGGTGAGCTCCAGGTGCTGGCGCTGGTCCTCCCCCACCGGCACGAACTCGGGGCGGTAGAGCAGCACGTCGGCCGCCTGCAGGATCGGGTAGGTGAGCAACCCGACCGAGGCAGCCCCCTCGCCCTCCTTGGCGGCCTTGTCCTTGAACTGGGTCATCCGGCGCGCCTCGCCCAGCCCGGTGAGGCACTGCAGCACCCAGGCGAGCTCGGCGTGCTCGGGCAGCTGCGACTGCAGGAAGATCGCCGAGTGCGCGGGGTCGATGCCCATGGCGACGAGCTGTGCGGCGGCCACGTAGGAGCGCTCGCGCAGCTTCTTCGGGTCCTGGGGCAGCGTGATCGCGTGCATGTCGGCGATGAAGAAGAACGGCTCGTGGCCGTCCTGCAGGTCCACCCACTGGCGCAGGGCGCCGAGGTAGTTGCCGAAGTGGAAGGAGTCACTGGTCGGCTGGATGCCGGACAGCACGCGGGGCGGCTTGGAGGGGGCATCGGGCATGGGCGGCATTCTTCCAGCCTCGTCCGCCCCGGTTGCATCCGGCTCCGGGCACGGTCCAGTCGAGCAGCCGGTCGGGCAGCCGGTCGAGCAGCCCGCTCCGGAGGCCGAGGACCGCGCCCACCACAATGACCCCATGGTCAGATCGACTCCCCCGACGTTGACCGACGGCGTCGTCGTGCTCCGCGCGCCGCGCGAGAGTGATGTCGAGGGCTCCTACGAGCAGTGCCAGGACCCGGACAGCCAGAAGTGGACCGACATCCCGCTCCCCTACGCCCGTGAGGACGCGCGCACCTATCTGCGGCACGTCATCCCCGGCGGCTGGGAGACCGACCGCGAGTGGGGCTTCGTGGTCGAGGCCACCGACGACGCCGGTGTTCCCCGTTTCGCGGGCACCATCTCGTTGCGCAACCGCGGCAGCTCGCGAGCAGAGATCGCCTACGGCGCCCACCCGTGGGCGCGTGGCCGTGGCGTGATGGAGCGCGCGCTGCGGCTGCTGCTGGCCTGGGGCTTCGAGCACCGCGACCTGCAGACGGTGGTCTGGCTCGCGGCGCGAGGCAACTGGCCGTCCCGGCGACTGGCGTGGCGCCTGGGGTTCAGCTTCGACGGCACCGTGCGCCGGTGGCTGACCAGACGCGACGAGCTCGACGATGCCTGGGTCGGCACGCTGCGCCGTGGTGAGGAGATGGCACCCCGGGCACCGTGGATGAACGCGCCCACCATCGTGGGTGAGCGCGTGGTGCTGCGTGCCACGACCGAGGCCGACCTCCCACGCCTCGTCGAGGCAGCCAACGACCCCGACGTCCAGAAGTACAGCCGGACGATGCGTGAGGCCGCCCCCCATGACGAGACCACCATGCGGAAGCGCGAGCTCGGCATGCGCGAGGAGGCCGCGCGCGGGGTGGCGATGCTCTGGACGGTCGCCGACCCGGGCACCGACGAGCTGCTCGGATGGGTGTCGCTGTTCGAGCTGCACCCCGGAGACTGCGCCGAGGTCGGCTACTGGACCCACCCGGGAGCACGCGGCCGCGGAGTCGCCCGCGAGGCCTGTCTGCTGGCGGTTCGGCACGCCTTCGTCGACGCCGAGGACGGCGGTCTGGGACTACGTCGACTGCGGGCGAGCGTGGCCGTGGTGAACGCGGCCTCGCAGCGCATCGTCGAAGCCGCCGGCTTCCGGCGTATCGGGGTCGAGCGCAGCAGCAGCCTGCTCGGTGACGGCACCCACGTCGACACGATCCTCTACGACCACCTCCCCGCCGACACGTCGCAGATGAACGCACCAGCAACGCCGACACGTCGCAGATGAACGCACCAGCAACGCCGAGACGTCGCAGATGAACACGCGCTGACGTTCATCTGCGACGTCTCGGCGTCAGCCGTTCATCTGCGACGTGTCGGTGGCTTTCAGCCGTTCATCTGCGACGTGTCGGTGGCTTTCAGCCGTTCATCTGCGACGTCTCGGCGGCTCTCAGGGGCGGCGGAGCTGGAGCTGCGCCGAGGCGAGCAGGACCAGCAGGCCGGAGAAGGCCAGGCCGGCGCCGACCCAGGCGGTCGAGGTGTAGCCGAACCCGGCCGCGACCACGGCGCCACCGAGCCAGGCACCGAGGGCGTTGGCGACGTTGAGCGAGGCATGGTTCATCGCGGCGCCGATCGCCTGGGCGTCGCCCGCGACCTGCATCAGCCGCATCTGCAGGTTGACCACGAGCACCGAGCCGAACGTGGTCAGCGCGAACGCGGTCACCAGGCCGGGCACGAACCACTGCGAGGTCACCGTGAAGGTGACGAGCGTGAGCGTCATCGCCACCGAGGAGAGCAGCAGCGAGCGGAAGATCGACCAGTCGGCCAGCCGCCCGGCGAGCGGCGTACCGACGACCATGCCCAGCCCGAACGCGAGCAGGTAGAGCGGCACCCGACCCTCGCCCAGCCCGGCGACGTCGGTGACGGTGGGGGCGATGTAGGTGTAGACGGCGAACATGCCGCCGAAGCCGATGGCGCCGGCGAGCAGGGTCAGCAGCACCTGCGGGTCCTTGAACGCACGCAGCTCGTTGCGACCCCTGGCGGCCTTGTCGCCGGCGACGTGCGGGACGAGCCAGAGCACGAGCGACACCGTCACGGCGGCGAGCACCGCCACCAGCCAGTACGCCGACCTCCAGCCGGCGTGCTGACCGAGCCAGGTGGCAGCCGGGACGCCCGCGACGTTGGAGACCGCGAGGCCGAGCATCACCCGGCTCACGGCCCGCCCGCGCCGGTGGAAGGGCACCATGTCGGCCGCGACCAGCGAGGCGATGCCGAAGTAGGCGCCGTGCGGCAGCCCGGCCAGGAACCGGGCCAGGGTCAGGGAGGTGAACCCGGTCGCCAGCGCGCTGGCCGCGTTGCCGAGCAGGAACACCGCCATCAGACCGATCAGCAGCTCGCGGCGCGGCAGCCTGGCGCCGAACACGGCGATCAGCGGCGCACCGACGACGACCCCGATGGCGTAGGCGGAGATCACGTTCCCGGCCCGCGGGATGGAGACGTCCACCCCGGAGGCGAGCTGCGGCAGCAGCCCCATCGACACGAACTCGGTGGTGCCGATCGCGAACCCGCCCATCGCCAGCGCGAGCAGAGCCAGCCCGATCTGCAGGCGCGAGGAACCCTCGCCGGCGCCGGTGGCGGCGTCGACGGGGGCAGTGGTCGCGGTGGCGTCGGGGATCGTGGGCATCCCCTGGTCAACGCAGGAACGCCGCCCGGATTCCCGAACGGCGCTCCTGCGTGGTGTTGCGTGTGTCTCAGGCGGCTCTCACGCCAGCGAGGCGACGATCTGGTTGAGCGTGCTCGACGGCCGCATGACCTCGGAGGCCAGCTTGTCGTCGGGGCGGTAGTAGCCACCGATCTCGGCGGGAGACCCCTGCACGGCGATCAGCTCGGCGGCGATCTTCTCCTCGTTGTCGGCCAGCTGCTGGGCGATGCCGGAGAAGGCCTCGGCCAGGTCGGCGTCGTCAGTCTGCGCCGCCAGCTCCTGGGCCCAGTACAGCGCCAGGTAGAAGTGGCTGCCGCGGTTGTCGATCGTGCCGAGCTTGCGACCGGGCGACTTGTTCTCGTTGAGCCAGGTGCCGGTCGCGCGGTCGAGCGTCTCCCCGAGCACCTTGGAGTGCGCGTTGCCGGTGACGTCGGCGTACTTCATGAAGCTCTCGGACAGGGCCAGGAACTCACCCAGGCTGTCCCAACGCAGGTAGTTCTCCTTGACCAGCTGCTGCACGTGCTTGGGCGCGGAGCCGCCCGCGCCGGTCTCGAAGAGTCCGCCGCCCTTGATCAGAGGTACGACGGACAGCATCTTGGCGCTGGTGCCGAGCTCGAGGATCGGGAACAGGTCGGTCAGGTAGTCGCGCAGCACGTTGCCGGTGACCGAGATCGTGTTCTCGCCCTTGCGGATGCGGTCGACGGAGAACTTGATCGCGTCCTCGGGCTTCATGATCCGGATGTCGAGGCCCTCCACGTCGTGCTGCGGGAGGTACTCGTTGACCTTGGCGATCAGGTTGGCGTCGTGGGCACGGGTCTCGTCGAGCCAGAAGATCGCCGGGTCACCGGTCGCCCGGGCCCGGGTCACCGCGAGCTTGACCCAGTCGCGGATCGGCTCGTCCTTGGTCTGGCAGGCGCGCCAGATGTCGCCCGCGCTCACCGCGTGCTCGAGCACGACGTTGTCGTCCTGGTCCACGACGCGCACGGTGCCGGCCGTGGCGATCTCGAAGGTCTTGTCGTGGCTGCCGTACTCCTCGGCGGCGCGGGCCATCAGCCCGACGTTCGAGACCGAGCCCATCGTCGCCGGGTCGTAGGCGCCGTGCTCGCGGCAGTCGTCGATGACGACCTGGTAGATACCGGCGTAGCTGCTGTCCGGGATCACGGCCAGCGTGTCGGCCTCCTCGCCGCGGGGGTCCCACATGTGGCCCGAGGTGCGGATCATCGCGGGCATGCTCGCGTCCACGATCACGTCGCTGGGGACGTGCAGGTTGGTGATCCCCAAACGGTCGTCGACCATGGCCATCTCCGGGCCCTCGGCGATGCCCTGCTCGATGGCGTCGAGGATGCCCTGGCCCTTCTCACCGAGCTTCTCGGCGCCGGCGACGATGCTCGCCAGTCCGTTGCTGGGGTCGAGACCCGCCTCGAGGAGCGTCTCGCCGTGCTCGGCGAACAGCCTCGGGAAGAACGCCTGGACGGCGTGGCCGAAGATGATCGGGTCGGAGACCTTCATCATCGTGGCCTTGAGGTGGATGGAGAACAGCACGTCGTCGGCCTTGGCCCGGGCGATCTGCTCGCGCAGGAACGACTGGAGCGCTGCGGTGTCCATGAAGGTCCCGTCAACGACCTCGCCGGCCTCGACCGGGACCGACTCCTTGAGCACCTCGGTGCCGGCGTCGGTGACCAGCTCGATCCGGAGCGACCCGGCCTTCTCGATGACGGCGGAGGTCTCGTTGGAGCGGAAGTCGTCGGCGGTCATGTGCGCCACGTTGGTCTTGGAGTCGCTGCTCCACGCGCCCATCGAGTGCGGGTGCTTGCGGGCGTAGTTCTTCACCGACTCGGGTGCCCGGCGGTCGGAGTTGCCCTCGCGCAGCACCGGGTTGACCGCGCTGCCCTTGACCTTGTCGTAGCGCGCGCGGGTGTCCTTCTCCTCGTCGCTCTGCGGGTTGTCCGGGTAGTCCGGCAGGTCGAAGCCCTGCGACTGCAGCTCTGCGACGGCGGCCTTCAGCTGCGGGATCGACGCGCTGACGTTGGGCAGCTTGACGATGTTGGCCTCGGGCGTCTTGGCGAGGTCACCGAGCTCGGCGAGGTCGTCACTGACCCGCTGGTCCTCGGGAAGCCGGTCGGCGAAGCTCGCGAGGATGCGGGCGGCCAGGGAGATGTCGCGGGTGGCGACCGAGACGCCGGCCTTCCCGGCGTACGCCTCGATGATGGGCAGGAACGAGTACGTCGCCAGGAGAGGCGCCTCATCGGTCAGGGTGTAGATGATCTTCGACTCGGTCACGTGTGGCTCCTGGGCAATCTGTGGGGGCTCTGTTACGAGATATCTTCACGTCAAGATACCGCATGGCCGTGGGGGCGACCCGCCCGCCAGCCTCGCAGGGGTGTGGGCGGCCGCACAACCGTCGCGACCCCGGGACACACCCGGTCAGCCGGGGAGCTGGTCCACGTGGTGGCTCACGGCCCCCGCCGACCCGACCTCGACGGAGACTTCCGAGCCCCCCGCCCGCAGCCCGTCGATGCGGTAGGCGCCCAGCGCGGTGCCGACCGAGTCGGGCGTGGTGATCCGTTGCGCGGGGACGTCCACGTCGAGACCGGTCGAGGCGACCATGGCTGCCACGGCGGCGGCGGCGGACCAGGCCTGGGGACGGCAGGCGGCGGGGTAGGCCGTCGGGGACTGGACGTCACTGGCCGCGTCGCCGCCGTAGAGCTCGGGGAACCGCTGGGAGAACCCCTCGGCCGCGCGCACGAGGTCGGCGCTGAGCAGCGCCGCAGCCTCGAGGTGCCCCTCGGCGGCGAGCCCCCGGATGGCGACCGCGGTGTCGTGCGGCCACACCGAGCCGCCGTGGTAGCTCAGCCGCGAGAACCGTGGGGACGCCGTGGTCAGGGTGCGCACCCCGAAGCCCGACCGCAGCTCGGAACCGGTCAGCAGCTCGGCGACGCGGGCCGCGTGGGCGGCGTCGAGGATGCCGGTGCCGAGCACGTGTCCCATGTTGGAGGTCACCGAGTCGACCCGGCGCCCCTCGGCATCGAGGGCGATGGCCACGTGGCCCCCGTCGGGCGTGTCCACCCAGAACGCCTCGGTGAAGCGAGCCCGCAGGTCGGCGGCCCAGTCGAGCAGACCAGGCACCTCCGGCTCGTCGTACGCCGCCAGCAGGGCCGCCCCGGCGACGGCCGCCTCGTGGGCGTAGGCCTGCACCTCGCACAGGGCGATCGGCGCCTGGGCGAGCCGGCCGTCGGCGAACTGCACCGAGTCGTGGGAGTCCTTCCAGCCCTGGTTGCTCAGTCCCCTGCCGGTCTGGTCGACGTAGCGGAGCCAGCCCGTCTCGCGGGACTGCTCCAGCACCCACTCGAGGCAGCGCCGGGCGGCGGGCAGCAGCTCGCGGACCTGCTCGGGGTCGGCACCCCAGCGCGCCGCGTCGGCAAGCAGGCACACGAACAGCGGCGTGGCGTCGACGGTGCCGTAGTAGAGCGGCGGCAACGAGTGGTCCAGCCCCGGGTTGCGGATCTCGTGGAGGATCTTGCCCGGCTGCTCCTCGGTCTCCGGGTTCTCGTTCACGCCCTGGCGGCGGGCCAGGACGCGCAACGTGGAGAGCGCGAGGTCGGTGCCCAGCGGCAGCAGCAGCCGGGCCGCCCACAGCGAGTCACGACCGAACAGGGTCAGGAACCACGGGCTCCCCGCGGCGAGGAACCGGTCCGCGCCGTCGCGGAGCAGGAGTCCCTGGAGGTCGGTGAGGCTCTGCTGCCAGAGCCGCGCGAGCCGCGGATCAGCCGAGGAGACCGAGGGGGCCGCCTGGGCCCACGGGGCCGGGGCGCCCGAGCGGAACTGCGTGCCGCCCACGGCCGTTGCGACGACCGAGACCTCGCGGGACTCGCCCGGTCCGAGCCGCACGTCCCAGGAGATCGAGCCGGGCAGGACGCGCCCACCCTCGCCGGCCACGACGACCAGGCCGCGGTCGTCGTCACCGAAGGCCAGACCGGCGTCCGCGACCGTGGCCGCGACCGGCTCGGCCACCGTGCCGCGCTTGACCACGGGCATCGGCAGCAGGTCGGCCTCGAGCACCAGGGTGAGGGTGGTGTGCACCGGCTCGAGCGCGGTGCTGGTGACCCGCACCGTCTCCTCGAGGCGGTCGGGGTGCAGTCGGCGACGACGCTCGAGCAGGACGGTCGGGTCGGGCTGGCGGTCACCGAGGCAGCGGGCGACGTAGGCGAACGAGTGCTCGTCGGTGCCGGTGACGTCGGCCCGGACCAGCTCGATGTCGCTGTGCGCGAGCGTGAGCTCGAGCCGGCTCAGCAGGCGGACGTCGTCGACGTACCAGCCGCTCACACCGCCGGGCGACGTCCCGATCTGACCGTCGGCCGCGGACAGCACCAGCGCCGGGGCCGCCACCGCCGTGGCGAGGTCGTGCAGCAGGGGCTGCAGCTCGCGGGCGGGGCTCGAGGGGGTTGACGGTTCGGTGGCCGATTGCGTAAATTCACTCACGCCGCGAGATTTTAGCGCTAAAACATGAGCCCCTGACAACCCCCCTCCCCCGAGGGCGTCGCCAGCCGGGGCACCCCCGACCGACTCGAAGGAGGCACGCCCGTGCGAGGTCCCACCCGCCACGGCAGCGCGACCCTCGACGACGTCGCAGCCCGTGCCGGCGTCTCGGCGATGACCGTCTCCAACGCCCTGAACCACCCTCAGCGGCTCAGCGAGGAGACGCTGACCCGCACGCTGGACGCGATCCGGGACCTCGGCTACAAGCCCAACCGGTCGGCCCGCACGCTGCGCAGCCAGACCTCCCGGCTGATCGGCGTCCGCGTCGAACCCTCCCGCCAGGACCGGGCGGCCCTGCTCCTCGACCAGTTCCTGCACGCTCTTGCCGAGTCTGCCTCGAGCCTGGGCTACCACCTGATCCTGTGTCCCGCCTCGGGTGACACGAGCGAGGTCTCGGCCTACCAGGAGCTGCGACAGACGACGGCGGTGGACGCCTTCGTGCTGACCGGCGCCCACCGCGAGGACGCACGACTCGACTGGTTGCGCGAGGAGGGTGTCGCCTTCGCCGCCTTCGGGCGGCCGTGGGACGGACCGCAGGGCATGGACGCCTACCCGTGGGTGGACGTGGACGGTGCCGCTGGCATCCGGGCAGCCGTCGAGCACGTCGTCACCCAAGGACACCAGGAGGTCGGCTTCCTCGGCTGGCCCGCCGACTCCGAGGTCGGCCAGGACCGCCGGCGCGGCTGGCAGGAGGCCTGCGCCGCACTGGGGGTGCCGGCCCGCGTGGAGGCGCACGTGGTCGACGACTTCGACGCCGGTCGCGACGCCACCCACCGCCTGCTCGACGCCCCTCGGGGTGGTCCGGTGCCCACCGCACTCGTCTGCACCTCGGACACGCTGGCCCTCGGCGTGCTCCGCGCCCTCTCCGAGCGCGGGGTGCGCGCCGGCACCGAGGTGGCCGTCACCGGCTTCGACAACTCCCCGTCCGCCGCGCTGGTCACCCCCGGGCTCACCAGCATCGCCCAGCCGCTCGAGGCCGTCGCGCAGGAGCTGATGCGTGTCCTGGACTCCGCGCTGAACGGCGTCTCGACCGGCTCCCCCCAGTCACTGCTCACCCCCCGGCTCGTCGTCCGCGAGTCGAGCCTGTCCCGATGACATCCCCCTCTGCCCCGCCCATGACCACCACCCGCCGCGACTGACCCGCCTACCCCTCGCAGCACCGAAGAAGGAGAACCACATGTCTCGCCGCCGCACGATGTCCACCCTCGCTCTCGGGGTCGGCCTGCTCACCGTCGCTGCCTGTGGAGGTGGCTCCGGGTTCGACGACCAGGGATCCGGCTCCGGCAAGGGTGCCGGAGACATCACCGTCCTGATCGGCTCCTCGGGTGACGCCGAGACCGCTGCCGTGAAGAAGGCGGTCGCCGAGTGGTCCGCCGAGAGCGGGACCAAGGCGACCGTGTCGGTCGCCTCCGACCTCAACCAGCAGCTGAGCCAGGGATTCGCGGCCGACAACCCGCCGGACGTGTTCTACCTGAGCACCGACTCGCTCGGCGGGTACGCCGAGAACGGCTCGCTCTACGCCTACGGCGACCAGCTCTCCGCCAAGGACGAGTTCTTCCCCAACCTGCGTCAGGCCTTCACCGTCGACGAGAAGCTCCAGTGCGCCCCCAAGGACTTCTCCACGCTCGCGCTGTGGATCAACAAGGACCTGTGGAAGCAGGCCGGGCTCGGCGACGCCGACATCCCCCAGACCTGGGACGACCTCCGCGCCGTCGCGAAGAAGCTGACCAAGGGCAAGGTCACCGGCCTCGCCTTCAGCCCGGAGTACCAGCGCGTCGGCGCCTTCATGGCCCAGGCCGGCGGCGGCATGACCAACGCCGACCAGACCGAGGCCACCGTCGACGACCCGGCCAACGTGGAGGCGTTGACCTACGTCAAGGAGCTGCTGGCCGACGGCTCTGCGCAGTACTCCTCCAAGCTCGGCGCCGGATGGGGTGGCGAGGCCTTCGGCAAGGGGCTCTCCGCGATGACCATCGAGGGCAACTGGCTCATCGGTGCGATGAAGAACGACTTCCCCGACGTGGACTACCAGGTGGCCGAGCTGCCCGCCGGTCCTTCGGGCAAGGGGACGCTGGCGTTCACCAACTGCTGGGGCATCGCCGCCAACAGCCCCGACAAGAAGGAAGCCGTCGCGCTCGTGGAGAAGCTCACCTCGGTCGAGGACCAGGCGGCCTTCGCCGAGGCGTTCGGTGTGATCCCGTCGGTGGAGAGCGCAGCCGCGGACTACAAGGCCTCCTCCCCCCTGGTCGCCCCGTTCATCGACGGCGCGGCGTACGCCCAGAACCCGCCGTCGACGGTGGGCTCGGCCGACGTGATCAGCGACTTCAACAGCCAGCTCGAGACCCTGGAGAACGGCGACCCGGCCAAGATCCTGGCCTCGGTGCAGAGCACGCTCCAGGCCACGATCGCCAAGTAGATGGCGGCCCCGACGATCCGGGGGGGCCAGTCGCGCGACGGCTGGCTCCTGATGACTCCGGTGGTGGTGCTGCTGGGCGTGTTCCTGGCGCTGCCGGTGGTGATGGCGGCCTGGGTGAGCGTCTCGGACTGGCGTGGCAACGGCAGCCCGTTCGCGGGTGACGTCGGCTTCGTCGGTCTGGAGAACTACCGGCAGATCCTCGCGGGCGGCGGCCTGGCCCAGCGTGACTTCGGGACCTCGCTGCGGAACAACCTGTTCTACGTGCTGTTGGTGGTGCCGCTGCAGACCGCGCTCGCTCTCGGCCTGGCCGTACTGGTGAACCGCCGGGCGCTGCGGGGCCGCGGGCTGTTCCGGACGGCGTTCTACTTCCCGTCGGTGACCAGCTCGGTCGCGATCACCGTGCTGTGGCTGTTCCTGTTCAGCGCCACCGGTGTGGTCAACAAGATGCTCGGCTGGGTGGGGCTCAACGGGCCGTCGTGGTTCCAGGACCCGCGGGGCGTGATCCACCTGCTCCTCGGCGGCCTCGGGATCGACGCCGCCGGCGGGGCGCTGGGCGACCACGGGTTCCTCGGCATCACCTGGTGGGACTGGCTGGCGGGGCCGTCGGTGGCGATGAGCGCCTTCATCCTGATGGCGATCTTCACCACGTCGGGAACGTTCATGCTGCTGTTCATCGCCGCCCTGCGCAACATCGGCGAGGAGATCGAGGAGGCGGCCCTGATCGACGGCGCCAACGGGTGGCAGCGGCTGCGGCACATCACCCTGCCGATGCTGCGTCCCACACTGTTCACCGTGCTCACCCTGGGCCTGATCGGCACCTGGCAGGTCTTCGACCAGATCTACACCGGCACCCAGGGCGGTCCGGCCAAGACCACCCTCACCCCGGCCTACCTCTCCTTCCAGACGGCGTTCAACAACCAGCAGTGGGGGCAAGGGGCAGCGATCGCGTTCATCCTGTTCGCGATCATCGTCGTCCTGACCCTCGCGCAGCGGTGGCTGCTCTCCGAGGGTCGCGCCGACCGCCGCTCGGTCCGACGCGCCCGTCTGGTCCCCACGACCCCCAGGGAGACCTCGTGACCGCCACCTCTCAGGCGCAGGTGCCGGAGCGCTCGCACCGGACACCCACCGCAGGGGCGCGACAGCCCGCGACGAGCGCCCCCCAGCGCCCACGCAGCTGGGGCACCGTGGCGACGTACGCCGTGCTGGTGCTGCTCGCGGTCGTCTACGTCGCACCCTTCCTGATCCAGATCGCCACGTCGTTCAAGACCGAGGCCGCCGCCGCCGACAACCCGCTCGCGCTGGTGCCGGCCAACCCGACGACGGCCGCCTACCGGACGCTGTTCCTCAACTCCGACCTGCCGATCTGGTTGATGAACTCGGTGATCGTGACCGTGGCCGTGACGCTGGGGCGGGTGCTGTTCGCCTCGATGGCGGGCTACGCCCTGGCACGCGTGCCCTTCCGGGGTCGAGCGGTGGTCTTCGCCCTCCTGGTGGCGGTGATGGCCGTGCCCAGCGTGGTGCTGCTGATCCCGAAGTTCCTGGTGATCAACCAGTTCGGGCTCTACGACTCCTACGGCGGCCTGATCATCCCGCTGCTGGCAGACGCCGCCGCTGTGTTCATCATGAAGGGCTACTTCGAGTCGATCCCGCCCAGCGTGGAGGAACAGGCCCGCGTCGACGGCGCCGGCACCTTCCGGATCTTCTGGTCGGTAGTGCTGCCGATGGCACGCCCGGCCATGGTGACCATCGTGATCCTGTCGTTCCAGGCCTCCTGGAACGAGCTGAACCACTTCATCGTGGCCAGCCAGGACCCACGGCTGTTCACCCTGACCAAGGGCGTCGCCCAGCTGGCGTCGGGCGCCTTGAGCCAGGGGACGCAGTACCCCGTCAAGCTCGCGGGGGCCGCGCTGATGACCCTGCCGGTGGCCGTGATGTTCTTCGTGTTCCAGAAGCGGATCGTGAACACCGCGGCGGGCGCGGTCAAGGAGTGAGCCCGGCGGCTGGCCCGGCGACCACGTCTCGGAGCCGCCAGGATTGGACTCCCGAATTTCGGGAACCAGTCATTGGGGACATGAGCCATCTCTTCCGGGCAAAGCCCAGCCCGAGTCGGGGCCCCGTCCCTGCACGTGCCCCCCGGGGTGGAGTGCCGCGTCAGATGTCCGTACATTTGGCGACCGGTCCCCCCGTCCCAGGTCGAGAGGAGGTTGCTCTGCGGTGGCCAGCCATCTCGGTTTCTCCCTTCTCGCAGGCGCCCTCGGCTTCGCTCTCGTCGCGACCGTGGTGTGGGCGCTCTCGGCGCAGCGGCCAGGTCTCGTAGCCCTCGCCAGGTACCTCACCTGGGGGGCGTTCGGCTCCGCCGCTGCCGTCGTCGTGGCCATGGAATGGGCCCTCGTCAGCAACGACTTCAGCGTGCGCTACGTCGCAGAGAACAGCGCACGGGAGGTGCCGCTCTACTTCCGCGTGACGACCCTGTGGGCAGCGCTCGAGGGCTCCCTGCTGCTGTGGATCCTCGTGCTCGCCGGATTCGCCGCGGTGCTGGCTCATCGGGTGCCCGCACGGGCCGCATCACTGCACCCGTGGGCGATGGCGACCGTCTCCTCGGTGCTGACCTTCTTCCTGGTCCTGGCACTGGCAGCCGGAAGCGCCTTCGACACCGTGTCGCCGGTGCCGAGCAACGGGCCCGGCCCGAACCCACTGCTGCAGGACCACCCGCTGATGGCCGTGCACCCGCCCCTGCTCTACCTCGGCTACGTGGGGCTCACGATCCCGTTCGCCTACGCCGTCGCCGCCCTGGTCACCGGCGAGATCGGTCGCCAGTGGCTCACCAGCACCCGCACCTGGCTGCTGGTGGCCTGGACCTCCCTGACGGTGGGTGTGTTCCTCGGGTCGTGGTGGTCCTACGAGGTCCTCGGTTGGGGTGGCTACTGGGCCTGGGACCCGGTCGAGAACGCCTCGATCCTGCCGTGGTTCACCGCGACAGCGCTCCTGCACTCGGTGATGGTGCAGCAGCGACGCTCGATCCTGCAGGCCTGGAACCTCGCGCTGGCCGCAGCGACCTTCGTGCTCGTCCTGATCGGCACCTTCATCACCCGCAGCGGTGTGATCGCGAGCGTGCACGCGTTCACGCAGTCGGCGCTCGGCCCGATGCTGCTCGGTTACATCGCTGCGGTGCTGATCGGGGTGACCGGCCTGTTCGTGTGGCGGGCGGGCCGCCTCGGCACGACCGAGCGGATCGAGTCGACGCTCTCGCGCGAGGCCGCGTTCCTGGTCAACAACGTGCTCTTCGTGGCGCTCGCGGTGACCGTGCTGTTCGGCACCACGTTCCCGCTCCTGATCGAAGCGGTCACCGGCGAGCAGGTGAGCGTCGGCGCGCCGTACTTCAACCGGATGGCCGTCCCGCTCGCGCTGACCGTCGTCGTGCTGATGGGCATCGGCCCGGTGCTGCCGTGGGGCCGGCAGGACGCCGGTGCGTTCCGGCGCCTCCTGCTGCCTCTCGGCCTCGCCCTGGGGACCGTCGCCGGTCTGGGACTGGCAGGGCTTCCGCACCCCCTCACGGTGCTGGCCTTCGGTGTGGCCGTCTTCGCGATGTCCGCCATCGTCGGCGAGGTCGTCCGCGCGGTCCGCCTCCACCGGGCGACCAGGGGCGGACCCTGGTGGCAGGCGGCCCCCCGGGCGGTGCTGAGCAACCGCCGTCGCTTCGGCGGCCTGCTCACGCACGCAGGAGTCGTCCTGGCGGCCGTGGCGGTCGCGGCGTCTTCGTCGTACGCCACCTCGAGCGAGCGCACGCTGCGGGCGGGCGACTCCCTCGAGGTGGGCGGATACACCGCGACCCTCGAGCGGGTGACCCGCGAGCGGACCCCCAGGTTCATGCAGGTCGGCGCAGCGATGGCGCTGTCACGGGGCGACAAGGACCTCGGGGAGTGGCGGCCGCAGCTGCGCTTCTACCCGACGATGAACGAGGCGCTGGGTCGGCCATCGGTGCGCTCAGGGCTCACCAACGACGCCTACCTGACGGTCACGGCCGTCTCGGCCGACGCCGCCCAGGCGACCGTGCGGTTGACGGTCACCCCGCTGATGATGTGGCTGTGGCTGGCCGGTGCGGTGATGGCGGCGGGAGCCGTCCTCGCCGGCTGGCCGAAGCGCCGTCGGGCGGCTGCACCGGGCCGCACGCCCGACACCGCGGTGGCCGATGCCGCCGATGCATCCGACGCCTCCGGTCTCCCGGACCCCGAGATGGTGGGGAGCCCGCGATGATGCGCTGGCTCGGTCTCGTCGCTGTGGTCGTGGGCGTTGCCGCCGCGGTCTCCGTCGCCGCGGTGGGCTTCGGCCGCGACCCGTCGGTGGTGTCCTCGCACGTGGTGTCCAAGCCGGCACCCGAGCTGGCAGGACCCACCCTCGACCGGAAGCGGTTCGACCTGGCCGAGCAGCGCGGCCAGGTGGTGCTCGTCAACGTGTGGGCCTCCTGGTGCGGTCCTTGCCGCACCGAGTACCCCGTGCTGGTGGCTGCGGCAGAGGGACTCGGCCCGCGGGGACTGGTCGTGGTGGGGATCAACACCCAGGACTCCCGCGACAAGGCACAGGCCTTCCTCCAGGAGCTGGGCGGTGCGGCCTACCCCAGCGTGAGCGACGACGACGGGACCCACGCGATCAACTGGGGCACCTTCGGGGTGCCGGAGACGTTCCTCGTGGACCGCGACGGCACGGTCCGCACCCGCTTGGCGGGGGAGGTGACCGCGGAGTGGATCGACCAGAACGTCGTGCCTCTGCTCGACCGATGACGCGCCGCCCCACGACGATGCTCCTGGTCGTGGTGCTGCTGGCGCTCGCGGTCCTGGGCCTGGCCCGCTCTGCCGGCGTGGGGGGCGCCCCGAGCGCCGCCGAGCGCACCGAGGCGATCTCCCAGTCGCTGCGGTGCCCGACCTGCCAGGGCCTGTCGGTGGCCGACTCCAGCTCACCGCTGGCCAAGAGCATGCGCCGGATCGTCGCCGAGAAGGTCGCAGCCGGGCACAGTGCCGAGGAGGTGCGCGACTACTTCACCGACCGCTACGGCGCGTGGGTCCTGCTCTCGCCTCCGGCCCGCGGATCGGGATGGCTGGTCTGGCTGGTGCCGGTCACGGTCCTGCTCCTGGGCCTCGTCGTCGCCGGCGGCAGGCTCCGCGGACGGCCAGATGGACGGTGGACCGGGCGATGGAGCTCGCAACCCTTGCGCTGGGCTGCGGTGGGCACCGCCTTGGCGGTGGCCGTCGGCCTCCTGATGGCGACGACCCTGGACAAGCGCGGAGCCGGCGAGCTGGTGACCGGCACGGTCCCCGCGGCCGCCGGGGACGAGGCCGGCTCCCCGCGCGCACCGGCAGCCGGTGAGCCCGACCAGGAGAACGGGGGCTCGGCCCGGCTCGACGAGCTGCGAAGCGCAGTAGCGAAGGCTCCCGAGGACACGCGCGCTCGCCTGGCTCTCGCATCGACGGCGTTCGAGCTCGGCCAGTGGGACGTCGTACGAGTGCAGGCGCGCGCCGTCCTGGACCGGCAGCCACGCAACGTGGACGCGTTGCTTCTCCGAGGCCTGACACCCTCGTCGGCCGATGATCGCGCAGCACGCGCCTCCCTGCGGCAGTTCGTGGACCTGGCGCCGGCGCAGCACCCCGGTCTCACGCTTGCCGAGAAGATCCTGGACGGTGGGCGATGAGCACCATGGGGCGGCGGTGGGTGGCTGCGTCGACCGTCGGGGCCGTGCTCATGGTGGTGTCCGCCTGTGGCGGGGACGTGGTCGACCGGCGCGCCGCCGAGGGACCACCCTCCCCCGACGTCCGCATCGGGCTCGTCGAGTGGGGGTTCACCAAGTCAGCCCGCGCGTTGGTCGCCGCGCCTTCACAGCTGCGGGTCACCAACGCCGGCTCGACCCCGCACGATCTCGAGCTGATCGCGGACGACCGGGTGCTGGCACGGGTCCGCAGTCTGGGTCCGGGCGAGCAGAGCACGATGAAAGTCGACCTGAGCGGACTCGACCGGGTGGAGCTGCTGTGCACCCTGCCCGGACACAGATCGCAAGGGATGGTCGAGGAGATCGACGTGGTCGCCTCGTCCGACACCGAACAGAGCGAAGGGCACGACGAGTGACACACGATCCGTTGCACACACCTGGAACGTCCCGCGACGCTGCCGGTCTCGGGCCCTCCCTCGATGACGGCTTCTCGTGGCCACCGTCGGCGCGCGCGGTCGCGGTGTTCGTCTTCATCCTGTTCTGCCTCGGCGGACCACTGACCTACTGGGCGGTGCTCCGATGACCGCGCACCCTCGCGAGATCGACGAGCAGGCGCCCGATCGAGTGACCTCCCCCGAGCCGGTCACCGGCATCGACCTCCCGCCCGAGGCCTCCGACTTCGCGCCGATCGAGAACGACCTGGTCCGCGCCCACACCCTCGCCGGTCTGTTCGGGTTGCTGGCCGCGGCCGTGTTCGGTCTCATCGTCGCCACCAAGTTCAACGCCCCGGACTTCCTGAACACCTCGACCACGAGCTGGGGCCGACTGCGCTTCGCCCACGTGCAGGGCATCCTCTACGCCTGGCTGATGAACGGCTTCGTGGCCTTCGCCTACTACGCCGTGCCGACGCTGTCCGGACGCCCCGTGCTCAGCCGCAAGCTGGGTTGGTGGCTGTTCTGGGTCTGGAACATCGGGGTGGTCCTGCTCGGGTGGACGTTCGTGCTGATCGGCTACAGCCAGTCGGTCGAGTGGGGGGAGTTCCCCCTGGTCGTCGACGTCGTGACGCTGCTCGCCTTCCTCGGGCTCGGCATCCAGCTCGGTGCGCCGTACCTGAGGAAGCCGCGGGGCCGGCTCTACGTGTCGAGCTGGTACATGACGCTGGCCTTCAGCTTCACCCCGGCCGCCTTCGTGATCGGTCAGTTCTTCCCCGAGTACCTCGCGCCCGGCGCCCTCGGTGCCGTGCTGTCCGGGTTGTGGATCCACGACGCCGTGGGTCTCCTGGTCACACCGCTGACCCTCGCCATCGCCTACTACGTGATCCCGGTCGTCACCGGTCGACCGATCTTCAGCCACTTCATGTCGTTGGTGGGCTTCTGGTCACTCGTGTTCTTCTACCCGCTCAACGGCATCCACCACTACGTCCACTCCCCCATCCCCATGGGGGCGCAGAAGGTCGCGATCATGGCCTCGGTGTTCATGGGGATCGCCGTGGTCATCGTCGTCACGAACCTGTTGGCCAGCCTGCGGGGCAGTGGACGGCTCGCCTACCACGACGTGCCGTTGCGGTTCGTGTGGACCGGGATCGTGTTCTACCTGCTGGTCTCGCTGCAGGGTGCCTACCAGGCGAGCATGAAGGTCCAGGAGCAGATCCACTTCACCGACTGGGTCATCGGACACTCCCACCTGGCCATGGCCGGCTTCGCCACGTTCATCATCCTGGGCGGCATCCTGCATCTCTGGCCGCGGGTGAGCGGCCACCGGGTGGACCCGCGTCTGAGCAACCTCGCCTACTGGGTCGCCACCATCGCACTGTGCACGATGGTGATCGACCTGACCGTGGCCGGGCTGAACGTGGCCGGGCTGTGGATCAGCGGCGCGCCCTGGATCTCGAGCGTCACCGCGTCGGAGACCGCGTGGCTGGTGCGCTCGATCAGCGGGAGCTTCCTGGCAGCCGCCTTCGTGATCTTCCTGGTCGCGTTGTTGCGCTCGCCGGACAAGGCTGACAAGGCGGACAGGGCAGCCCAGGCCACCGCGCTGGACAGCCCCCAGGACGCAGGCGCTGCGGCGATGACGGGAGCGAGCCGATGAGTAGACCCACCGACGACGACGGTGCCATGACCGGCCCGGAGACGGACCCCAAGGCGCTGCACGACGATCACGACTCGCGGTGGGTCCGACTCCTCGAGCGCAGCGAGACGATCATGCTCCTCGGCGGCCTCGGGTCACTGGTGTTCTCCTTCCTCGCCCTCGGCGTGCTGCCCCTGATCGAGCTGACCAAGGAGGTGGACCGCAGCACCCCGGCGTCCTACGAGCCGATGACCGACACCGAGCAGCTCGGGCTTCACCGTGTACAAGCGCGAGGGATGCGCCTACTGCCACACCACCTTCGTCCGGAACACTCCGTCGGACATGCAGCGCTTCGGCCCGGCATCCGAGGCGTGGGAGTACCAGGACCAGTTCCCCCAGCAGTGGGGAACGCGCCGGATCGGCCCCGATCTCTCGCGCGAGTCCGGCAAGCGCTCCGACGGCTGGCAGCTCGCCCATCTGCACAACCCCCGGAGCACCGTCCCGCAGTCGATGATGCCCGGGTACCCGTGGCTGTTCGAGGAGAAGGCTGACGGAACCGTTGTCCCCGGCCCCGAGGCCCAGGGTCTGGTCGCCTACCTCAACTACCTGGGGCGGGCGATGTCGGAGTCCGGCTCCTCCGGCAACCGCGCTCCCACGCCGTCCGACTCCGAGGAGTCCGGCCGGGCAGACCACTCCGACCACTCCGGCCACTCCGACCACTCCGACCACGGGGGAGGGTGATGCGCCGTGTCTGAGCTGCTCTTGACGATCGTGTTCTGGATGGGAGTCCTGTTCATCGTGGTCTTCGTGGTCGCGGGGTTGCTCAGCCCCAAGGTGCGCAAGGCGTTGCAGCGACCCGCCGACGACATGCTCCGCAACGACCAGGCCCGCTGGGGCGACGACTCTCCCTCGGACGGAGAACGCTCATGATCCGGTCAGTGCTGCTCGCAGTCGTCGCGACCCTGGCGGTGGCCGCCGTCGCCGTGCTCGGAACCGCACTCCTGGGCGATCCCGAGGGCGACCGAGCCTCGGACTCGGCCACCGGGCCCACGACGCAGTCGAGCTTCGAGTCAGTCGTCTCACCTGATCCGCCGGTCTACGAGGAGCTGCAGGGCGAGGGCGCGAAGGTCTACGCCGCCAACTGCTTCGTCTGTCACGGCGGCGTCGGCAACGGCAAGGGGCCCGGAGCGGCCAACCTGTCGACCCCCGCTCGCGACTTCACCGACCACGACTGGATGTCGTCGCAGTCCGACGGGGTCTTCTACACCTCGATCCAGCGCGGTGTGCCGGGCACGCCGATGCCCGCCTTCGCCGGCCGGCTGACGGAGCGTGAGATGTGGGCGGTCACCGCCTACATCCGTGGGTTCTCGCCGAGAGTCGAGCTGCGAGACCGACTCGGACCGCGAGGACCGCGACGACCAGCGCCTCCGGGGACGCAAGGTGTTCGAGGCCCAGTGCGCCGGCTGCCACGGCCAGCAGGGACTCGGCGACGGTGAGGCCGCTGCCTCGCTGGACACTCCCCCACGCAACCTGGCCGACGGGGACTGGTTGTCGGGCCGCAGTGACGACCAGCTGCGGAACACGATCAGCCAGGGTGTGCCGCACACCGCGATGCCCGGGTTCTACGAGGAGCTCACCGGCGTCGAGATGGACTCCGTGGTCGCCTACCTCCGTCAGCTCGCGGACGTGAAGCCGCAGCCCAACCCGTTGGTCGGCTGGGCCCAGGACGCCTACCGCGCCTACTGCGCGTCGTGCCACGGCGTGGACGGCGACGGGGCAGGCATCGCGGCCGGGCGGATCGATCCGGTGCCGCGCTCGTTCCGCAACCCCGCGTGGATGGCCGGTCAGACCGACGCCAAGCTCGAGGCGGCGGTTCGCTCCGGGCGTCCCGGCACCGCCATGCCGCCGTTCGGAGCGATCCTGACCGACGCCGAGATCGCCCGGCTGGTCGAGTACGTCCGCGCGTTCTCCGGACCGGAAGCGATCCCGGGCTCGGACTCCGCATTCCGTTATGACCCTTCGACGGTTGCCGGCTCTGCGTCGACACCCACGGATCGACCCAACAAGAGGTGATGGCAGTGGACAGAAGAAAGTTTCTGATCGGGGCCCTGAGCGTCCCCGCCGGCATCGCGCTGGCAGGACGAGGCGCCGGCCTGCTGGGAGGTGAGTCCCGCGCCGCTGCATCGGCGGTCCTGAGAGCCAAGGACCTGAAGATGCCGCCCGGTACGCCGTACCCGCTGGTAGGCCTCTCGGGGAAGTCCCCCATGGGCCAGGTCTACGACCGCCCGCCGAACTACGAGACCCCGGCCGAGCGGCTGATCGGGCGCGACAACTACCCCTACACCGACAACGACTACTACTACGTGCGCTACCGCGAGGCGAGCGTCCTCGAGCTCACCCCGGAGAACTACCGGCTCAAGATCGGGGGTGACGCCGCCGACAACGAGATCTCGCTGTCCCTGGACGAGCTGAACCGCCGGGCGACCACCACCATGGGTGCGGTGGGCGTCTGCAGCGGTGAGGGTCGCGGGCTGCACCACCCGATGATCCCGGGGATGCCGTGGACCAAGGGCGACCTCTCCTGCGCGGAGTGGACCGGGGTCAAGCTCAACGACCTGCTGGACGAGGTCGGCGTCAAGGAGAGTGCCCTGCACGTCTCCTTCGGTGGAGGCCGGGTGATCAGCCTGGCCAAGCCGCAGTACTGGCGCTCCTACATGATCGAGACCCTGCGCAGCGGCGACGCCCTGATCGCCACCAAGATGAACGGCGAGGACATCCCGTTGTGGAACGGCTACCCCGTGCGGTTGGTCGTGCCGGGGACCTGGGCGCCGACGTGGACCAAGCAGGTCGTCGAGATCGACATCCGCACCACGCCGCACCCGATGGAGTGGTCCGGCCGGGAGATCACACCCAACGAGCTCAAGGTCTTCTCCTTGATCACCACCCCGACCGACGGCACCAGGATCCCGGTCGGTCGCAAGGTCGAGCTGACCGGCGTGGCCTACGACTACGGGGCCGGGATCACCAAGGTGGAGGTCAGCCAGGACGACGGCAAGAGCTGGCAGCCTGCGCGCCTCGACCGTTCCTACGGCAAGTACACCTGGCGGGTCTGGCGTGCCGAGGTCGGCTTCGACAGCACCGGGGAGCAACGGGTGCTCTCGCGTGCGACGAACGCCGACGGCCAGGTGCAGCCGCTGGAGGAGTCCCCCACGGCCATGGAGGACGGTGCGCGCAAGGACGTTGCGTCCCGGATCTTCGCCGGCGTCTTCGAGGTGGTCTGATGCAGGTCCCCGGTGGATGGAAGATCCCTGCGGTGGTCTCGCTCGCGTTCGCCACGGCCATCGGCGTCTACGCGGTGGTACGGCCGGAGCCGTCACCCGCCCCTCCCGCGGTCGAGAGCGGCGTCCGGCAGTACCCGCAGGCGGAGTTCTCGCTGGTCGACGGCGAGGGCAAGGGGCTGGTGCACGCCTACTGCACCGCCTGCCACTCGCTGGCGCCGATCATGCATCACTCCGGCTTCACCCCCACTCAGTGGGCGGCGGAGGTGACCAAGATGCGCGAGGTGTACGCCGCCCCGATCGACGACACGACGGCAGCGCAGATCACCAAGTATCTGCAGAACCACTACGCCGACCCGGTCGACAGGCCCTTGGGCACCAGCCGCGACGTGTGGTCCGACCCGAGCGACTGAGGAGCCTTCGGCCCATGACCGACCCCGCGGCGACCCCACCCGCCCCTGAACCCGCGCTCGAGCTTCGGGCGGCGGGTCGTCGCTACGACCAGGCATGGGCCGTGCTCCCGGTCAGCCTGTCGCTGGGTGCCGGCACGGCGACCCTGGTGACGGGTCGCAACGGGTCGGGCAAGAGCACCCTGCTGCGCCTGGCAGCCGGACTCCTGCGCCCCACCACCGGATCCCGCCGCGCGCGTGGCCGCTCGCTCTACCTGCTGTCGGGTCACGGGGCCAGGTCCGCCGCCACCTCGGTGGCCAACGTGACGATGGCCGTCCGGCTCACCGGCGGCAGCGCAGCCCGGGCCTCGACCCTGGCACACGAGGTCCTCGACGACGTCGGCCTCACCAGCGTGGCCGGTCAGCCGGCCGGGACCCTGTCCTCGGGGCAGCGCGCCCGGCTCTCCCTGGCCGTAGCGCTGGCCTGCCCCGTGCCGTTGGTCTGCCTCGACGAGCCGACGGCCCATCTCGACGAGGAGGGGGCCATGGTGGTCGTGGAGTCCATCACCCGCCTGCGCGCCCGCGGCACGGCCCTGCTCGTCGCCTCGCACGACCCGGGCAGCGCCGACTGGCCCTTCGACGCCCGCCTGCACCTGGCAGCGGGCCGGATCCAGCAGGACGTCGTACCGACGCGGCTCACGGCGGGTGTCGCATGAGGACCGCCGGCCTGCTGGTGCGCCGCGAGCTCACACTGGAGAGCGTGGGGCGTGACGCCTCCGCGACCGTGATCCCGTTCATCCTCGCGGGCGTGCTGATGGCCGGGCTGGCGATGGGCCCGGTGCCCCGCGTCCTGGTGACGGTGGCACCCGCAGTGACCTGGCTGGTCGTGCTGTTCGCCACGCCGACTCTCGCGCGCAGCGTCGCCGCTGCCGAGCGCGAGGAGGGCACCTGGGACATGCTGCGCGGCCTGGTCAGCCCCGCTGCGCTGATCGCCGGCAAGATCGGTGGCCTGTGGATCCACCTGACGGTCGCGTGGGCGATCACGGCGGCGCTGGTCACCGTGATGTTCCCCGCCCCGCTGCCTGTGATCGCCCTGGTCGCCGGACCGCTCGGCACCCTCGGGCTGGCCGCGCTGACCACGGCGTTCGGCACGCTCCTCGTGGGTGAGCGCCGCCGCGCCGGGCTGCTCGCGGTGCTGCTCCTGCCCCTGTCCCTGCCGGTGCTGCTGGCCGGTTCGACGCTCGCCGACCCCGATGGGGGACGAGTCGCCTGGCTGGCCCTGCTGGTGGGCTACGACGCGCTGGTCCTGGTCACCGTCTGGGCCGTCTACCCTGCCCTGCTGGAGGAGTGAAGGATGTCGCCGATGATCGAGAAGACCACCGGAGCCGCCGCGCTGGCGACCTCCGTCGCGGCGCTGACCCTCGCCCTGGTGGTGGCGCCCACCGACGCCTTCCAGGGTGAGTCCCAGCGGCTGATGTACGTGCACGTCCCAGCGGCGTGGACCGCCTACCTCTCGTTCGTCGTGGTGGCGGGTGCCAGTGCGCTGTACCTGATCCGCCGGGACGTGCGACATGACCGGGTCGCGCAGGCGGCGGCGGAGCTGGGCGTCGGGCTGACCGCCCTGGCGATCGTGCTGGGCAGCCTCTGGGCCCGTCCGACCTGGGGCACCTGGTGGACCTGGGACCCGCGGCTGGTCACCACGGTGGTGCTCCTCCTCGTCTACCTCGGCTACCTCGGCGTGCGCGGCCTGAGCACCGACCCGGAGATCAACGCGCGGCGTTCGGCCGTGGTCGGGCTGCTCGCCCTGGTGAACGTGCCGCTGGTGCACTTCTCCGTGGTCTGGTGGCGGACCCTCCACCAGCCCCCGAGCGTCCTGCGCCCCGGAGGTCCGGACGGCGTCATGCCGCAGGCGATGCTGGTGAGCCTGATGGCGGGCATGGTCGCCTTCACCCTGCTGTGGGCCTGGGTGATGTTGCGGCGTACCCGCGACCTGGCCGCTCTGGCCCAGCACGCCGATGTCGGCGAAGCACCTGCCACGGTGACCCCACCGATCGTCGTCGCCTCGCCCCGGAAGGAGTCCTGACATGGGCTACGTGATCGTCGGCTACGTGCTGACCATGCTGTTCTGGCTCGGGCACCTCGCCTGGCTGTTGCGGACCAGGAGGCGCCCGCGATGAGCAGGCTGTCCTCTCCGCGCGCCCGGCTCGCCGTGGTCGGCATCGCCGGCGCCGGAGTCCTCGGCGTGCTCGGCGTCAGCGGCTTCCAGGACAACCTGGTCTACTACCGGACGCCGTCCGAGGTCGCCGGCGGCGCTCCGAGCCACGGCGACCGCATCCGTCTCGGCGGGATGGTGGCGCACGACTCGGTCTCGCGAGCAGGTGGTGTCCTGCGCTTCGTCCTCACCGACGGGGCGCGCGACATCCCGGTCGTCTACCGCGGCAAGACCCCGGGGGTCTTCCGCGAGGGGCAGGGCGCGGTCGTCGAAGGCAGCCTGGGCACCGGGCGCCGCTTCGTCGCCGACACCGTCCTGGTGAAGCACTCGAACGAGTACGTCGCGAAGGATGGGCGCGAGTACCAGCCACCCGGCGACCCGTAGGTCGTAGCCCATGGCCGCCGCGGACCCATCCCACGCCCGGCTCAGCCACCGCCCCCCGGCGCTGCTAGCGTCGGATGGTCAGCCCCAGTCGTCCGTCGTACCAGGAGTCCTCGTGAGCAATGCCCCCCTCAAGGTCGCCGTCACCGGCGCCGCCGGCCAGATCGGTTACAGCCTGCTCTTCCGCCTCGCCAGCGGCGCGCTGCTCGGCCCCGACCGCCCCATCGAGCTGCGCCTGCTCGAGATCACCCCCGCGCTCAAGGCGCTCGAGGGTGTCGTGATGGAGCTCGACGACTGCGCCTTCCCCACCCTGGCAGGTGTGCAGATCGGTGACGACGCCGAGAAGATCTTCGACGGCGTCAACCTCGCCCTGCTCGTCGGCGCACGCCCCCGTGGCCCCGGCATGGAGCGCGGCGACCTGCTCGAGGCGAACGGTGCGATCTTCACCGCGCAGGGCAAGGCGCTCAACTCGGTGGCCGCGGACGACGTGCGCATCGGCGTGACCGGCAACCCGGCCAACACCAACGCCCTGATCGCGATGACCAACGCGCCCGACATCCCCGACGAGCGGTTCACCGCGCTGACCCGCCTCGACCACAACCGGGCGATCTCGCAGCTGGCCGCCAAGACCGGCGCGTCGGTGACCGACATCAAGAAGATGACGATCTGGGGCAACCACTCCGCGACGCAGTACCCCGACATCTTCCACGCGGAGATCGCCGGCAAGAACGCCGCCGAGACCGTCAACGACCAGGACTGGGTGGCGAACACCTTCATCCCGACCGTCGCCAAGCGTGGTGCGGCGATCATCGAGGCCCGTGGCTCGTCCTCGGCCGCTTCGGCCGCCTCGGCGACCATCGACGCCGCCCGCGACTGGCTCACCGGCTCCGCCGAGGGCGACTGGGTCTCCATGGCCGTCCGCTCCGACGGCTCCTACGGCGTACCCGAGGGCCTGATCTCGTCCTTCCCCGTCACCACGAAGAACGGTGACTGGGAGATCGTCCAGGGCCTCGAGATCGACGACTTCTCCCGCGGCAAGATCGACGCCTCCACCGCCGAGCTCGCCGAGGAGCGGGACGCGGTCACGGAGCTCGGCCTGATCTGAGGCTTCGCGGTTTCCCACGGTCCCGTGGGAAAGACCAGCTTCCCGTCCTTTGCAAAGCACGGGAAGCTGGGGTTTACCACGGGACCGTGGGAAACTTGTCAACTACTGAGGCGATCAGCCCTTCTCGGAGTCGGGCTCGATGACCACGAGCCGGTAGTTCTCGTCGAGGCGTACGTCGACGGTGGTGCCGTCGGTGCGGGTGACCTCGACCTCCCAGGTGGCGCCGTTCTCCGAGTCGCGCTCGACCGAGTTGGCGCGACCGCCCTGGGTGTACTCGAGGGCTGCGCTCGTGGCGCGCTCGGCGGCAGGCCCGGTGGCGGTGTTCTCGCCGTCGTCGTTGCTGGCCGCTGCGACACCGGTAGCACCCCCGGCGGCGACGATGCCGATGGCGGCTGCGGTGGCGATGCGCTGCTTGCGGTTCATCACGGTGCTCCTTCTGGGTCGGCTGGGTGGGCTGACCCCACTGTTCCGCGCCCGACCTGAAGGCACCCTGAAGCGACCCGTTCAGCCGGTCTTCAGGACTCCTTCAGCCGGTTCGTGCCACGGTGAGCGCATGCGGATTCTCGTGGTGGACGACGACGTCCGCATCGCACGCGCCGTACGCCGCGGCCTGGAGGCCGAGGGGTACGCCGTCGACGTCGCCGCCGACTTCGTCCAGGGTCAGTGGCTGGCCACCGAGAACGACTACGACGCGATGGTCCTCGACGTGATGCTGCCCGGTGGCAGTGGCACCGACCTGTGCCGTCGCCTGCGCGCCGCGGACGTCTGGGTGCCGATCCTGATCCTCACCGCCAAGAACGCCCCCACCGACGAGGTCGAGGCCCTGGACAGCGGGGCGGACGACTTCCTGGCCAAGCCGTTCTCGTTCGGCGTGCTCGTCGCCCGGATCCGGGCACTGCTGCGCCGTCACGACGACCCCCGGCCCTCGGTGCTCACCGTCGGAGACCTGGTGCTGGACCCGGCCCGGCACGAGGTCACCCGCGGGTCCGTCCCGATCGAGCTCACCCCGCGCCAGTTCTCGCTGCTGGAGTTCCTGATGCGGCGCCATGGCCAGGTCGTGCCGAAGCGGGTGATCCTCGAGCACGTCTGGGACTTCGCCTTCGAGGGCGACGCGAACATCATCGAGGTCTACGTCCGGCAGCTGCGGATGCGCATCGACATCCCGTTCGGGCGCTCCAGCCTGCAGACCGTGCGCGGTGCCGGCTACCGGCTCGACGCCGACGAGTCAGTCCGATGACCGAGGCGGGTCGGGGTCTGGCCAGCCGGGGGCGGCGAGCACTCTCCACGGTCCGTGGTCGCACCACGGTGGCGGCCACGGCGGCGGTGGCGCTGGCCCTGTTCCTGGGGGCGGTGGTGCTGGTCCGCACGCTGGACCACTCGCTGACCACCTCCAACGACGAGGTCGCGCAGGTGCGCCTGACCGAGCTGCTCGACCAGGCCGTCGCAGGCACGCTGGAGGAGCGCACCGAGGGCATCGGGGACGACTCGCTGGCCCAGGTGGTCAACGAGCGCGGAGACGTGCTCGCCGCCTCCGGGAACATCACCGGGCGGCCCGCCGTCGGGCAGGTCTCCGACGTGGCCGAGCAGCCTCGGGTCAGGACCATGCGCGACCTTCCCGACGACCGCGAGACCGAGGACTACCGGATCTGGTCCCAACGTCGCGCGACTCCGGACGGAGTGGTCGCCGCGTTCGTCGGGCCGAGCCTGGAGTCGAGCGAGGAGGCGATCACCCGCCTGGTCAGCAGCCTCGCCATCGGTCTGCCCCCACTGGTCGCGCTGCTCGCACTGGCCATCTGGATCACGGTCGGCCGAGCCCTCCGGCCCGTCGAGAACGTACGCCGCGAGGTGGCCGCGCTCGGCGCCCGCTCGCTCGACCGCCGGGTGCGGGTTCCGGCCACCGGCGACGAGATCGCCCGGCTGGCCGTCACGATGAACGACATGCTCAGGCGTCTCGAGGCCGCCGACCGTCGGCAGCGCGACTTCGTGGCCAACGCCTCGCACGACCTGCAGTCGCCGCTCACGGTCTTCCGCACCGAGCTCGAGGTGACCCTGGCCCGAGGCGACCTCGAGCAGTGGGAGCAGACCGGTCAGCTCCTGCTCGCCGAGGCCGACCGGATGGAGGCCCTGGTCGCCGACCTGCTCTTCCTCGCGCGCGCCGAGGAGGGGCCAGGTCCCGAGCCGGGGCCCCTCGACCTGGAGGACGTCGTGGCGGAGGAGGTCGCCCGGCTCGTCCACCACCGGTCGGTCGAGGTGCAGCTCCAGGTGGGCGGCGCACCCGTCCGCGGGAACCGACACCAGCTGGCCAGGCTGGTACGCAACCTGCTGCTCAACGCCGCCTCCTTCGCCGTCGGTCGGATCGTGGTCGAGGTCGGCGAGGTCGACGGCGAGGTGCTGCTCGTGGTGGACGACGACGGTCCCGGCATCCCCGAGGAGCACCGGGAGGACGTCTTCGAGCGCTTCTTCACCCTCGACCGGGCTCGCACGGCCAACGGCACCGGTCTCGGGCTCGCGATCGCCCGGTCGGTCGCCGAGGCACACGGCGGCACCATCACGCTCGAGGGAGAGGCACCGACCTCGCGGGTGGTGGTCCGGTTCCCCGCCCTGTGACCCGCCCGGTGACCCGCCCGTCGACCCGCCTTGACCCGCCCGGTGACCCGCCCGGCGACAGGCCCTGCGACCGGCTAGCCGGGCTGGTTCGGGATCACGCTGGCCAACACGATCAGCGCGGTGCCGACGCCACCCAGCATCGCGACGTCGACCCAGCGACTACGGCGCACACGCAGCATCCCGGCGTCCTGCTCGCGCAGCAGCGCCCGCATCAGCGCCCCCATCAGCAGGCCGAGCCCGATCACGGCGACGCCACGTCGCCACGGCCCGAAGGCGACGATCAGGAGACCGACGGAGCTGGTCGCCACCACGACCAGGTAGACCAGCCCACCGAGGGTGGACGGGACACGGCGAGGCGGCTCGGAGGCACTCACGCGGTGGTGCTCTGCCCCAGCGCCGCCTCGGCCGAGGCGACCACGTTGGAGAGCAGCATCGCCCGCGTCATCGGCCCCACCCCACCGGGGTTCGGCGAGACCCAGGCAGCGACGTCGTAGACCGCAGGGTCGACGTCTCCGGCGAGCTTGCCGTCCACCCGCGAGACACCGACGTCGAGCACGGCAGCACCGGGCTTGACCATGTCGCGGGTGATGATGCCGGGCACCCCGGCCGCGGCGACCACGATGTCGGCCTGGCGCACGTGAGCAGCGAGATCCCGGGTGCCGGTGTGGCACAGCGTGACGGTCGCGTTCTCCGAGCGTCTGGTCAGCAGCAGGCCGAGCGGCCGACCGACGGTGACCCCGCGACCGACGACGACCACGTCGGCTCCGTTGATCTCCACGCCGTGACGGCGCAGCAGCGTGACGATGCCGAACGGGGTGCACGGCAACGGCGCCTCCTTGCCCAGCACCAGCCAGCCGAGGTTGGTCGGGTGCAGGCCGTCAGCGTCCTTGGCCGGATCGATCGCCCCGAGCACGGCGTTCTCGTCGACGCCCTTGGGCAGCGGGAGCTGCACGATGTAGCCGGTGCAGGCGGGGTCGTCGTTCAGGCGGCGTACGGCGGCCAGGATCTCCTCCTGGGTGGCGCTCGCGGGCAGGTCCTCCCGGATCGACTCGATGCCCACCTCGGCGCAGTCCTTGTGCTTGCCGTTGACGTACCAGGTCGAACCCGGGTCGTCGCCGACCAGCACCGTGCCCAGCCCAGGTGTGATGCCGTGCTCGCGGAGCTTCGAGACCCGCTCGGCCAGCTCGGCCTTGATCGCCTTGGCGGTGGCGGTCCCGTCCAGGTTCTGTGCAGTCACGTGCGGATCCTCTCAGCAGGTGATCGGCCCGACCCGGCGGGCCGATCTTCTGGACCGGGCTTCTCAGTGGGCGAAGTGTCGGGTGCCGGTGAAGTACATCGTCACCCCGGCCTGCTTCGCCGCCTCGACGGTGAGCTCGTCGCGCACCGAGCCCCCGGGTTGGACGATCGCGGTCACACCCGCATCGATCAGGATCTGTGGGCCGTCCTCGAACGGGAAGAACGCGTCCGATGCGGCCACCGAGCCGCGCGCCCGGTCACCGGCGCGGGTGACAGCCAGCCGGCAGGAGTCGACCCGGTTGACCTGGCCCATGCCGATGCCGACCGAGGCGCCGCCACTGGCCAGCAGGATCGCATTCGACTTGGCCGCGCGGCAGGCCTTCCACGCGAACGCCAGGTCGGCGAGCACCTCCTCGGAGGCGGCCTCCCCGGTGGCGAGCGTCCAGGCGGCGGGGTCGTCGCCCTCGGCGTCGATCGAGTCGCGCTGCTGCATCAGCAGCCCACCCGAGATCGGCCGAGTCTCCACTCCCCCACGCCGCAACGGCTTGCTCTCCAGGAGCCGCACGTTCTTCTTCGCCTGGAGGATCTCCACGGCACCCTCGTCGTAGCCCGGAGCGACGACGACCTCGGTGAACACCTCGGCCACCTGGCGCGCCATCTCGACGGTGACCGGGCGGTTGACGGCGATCACGCCGCCGAAGGCCGAGACCGGGTCGCACTCGTGCGCCTTGCGGTGCGCTTCCGCCACGTCGGCGCCCACGGCGATGCCGCAGGGATTGGCGTGCTTGATGATCGCGACCGCCGGCTCGTCGAAGTCGTACGCCGCACGGCGGGCCGCGTCGGCGTCGACGTAGTTGTTGTAGGACATCTCCTTGCCGTGCAGCTGGCGCGCCTGGGCCAGGCCGGTGCCGAAGCCGTTGAGGTAGAGCGCCGCGGACTGGTGCGGGTTCTCGCCGTAGCGGAGCACGGCCGCACGGTCCCAGGTGGCGCCGACCCAGGCCGGGAAGGTGCTGTCACCCGCGGAGGTGTCGGTGAGCACCGAGCCCATCCAGCTGGCCACGTGCACGTCGTAGGTCGCGGTGTGCACGAACGCCTCGGCCGCCAGCCGCTTGCGCTGCTCGAGGGTGAAGCCGCCGCCCGGGAGTGCCTCCAGCACGTCGCCGTAGCGTTCCGGCGAGGTGACGATCGCCACCGAGGGGTGGTTCTTGGCCGCGGCCCGCACCATCGAGGGTCCGCCGATGTCGATCTGCTCGACGCACTCGTCCGGCGATGCACCCGAGGCGACCGTCTGGGTGAACGGGTAGAGGTTGGAGACGACCAGGTCGAACGGCTCCACGCCCAGCTCCTCGAGCTGGGCGACGTGGGTGGGGAGCCTGCGGTCGGCCAGGATGCCCGCGTGCACCCGGGGGTGCAGGGTCTTCACCCGGCCGTCGAGGCACTCCGGGAACCCGGTGAGGTCCTCCACCCTGGTCACCGGAATCCCGAGATCGGCGATCAGCTTCGCCGATCCGCCGGTGGAGACGAGCTCGACGCCGGCGTCGTGCAGGCCGCGGACGAGCTGCTCGAGACCGGTCTTGTCGTAGACCGAGACGAGGGCGCGCCGCAACGCGATCCGGTCGGGCGCGGCCGGTGCCTGCGTGGACTCGTTCGGGGCAGCAGTGCTGTGGCTCATGAGCCGATCCGCACCTTCCTGTCGGTGATGGTGAAGCCTTCACGGGCCAGGCGGCCCACGGCGTCGACGAGCATCGCTCGCTCGGCGACCTTGATCCGGTCGTGGAGGGACTCCGCGTCGTCGGTGTGCTCCACCGGAACCACCGCCTGCGCGATGATCGGCCCGGTGTCGACCCCCTCGTCGACCACGAACAGCGTCGCGCCGGTGACCTTCACACCGTAGGCGACCGCGTCCGCCGGGGCGGTCGTGCCGGGGAACGAGGGGCACAGCGCGGGATGGGTGTTCACCACCCGCCCGCTGAAGCGGTCGAGGAACGCGGCGCCGACGAGCTTCATGAACCCGGCCAGCACCACGAGGTCGGGCTCGAAACCAGCAACCGCGTCGGCCAGCGCCTCGTCCCAGCGGGCACGGTCGCTGAAGTCGGCGAGGCGTCGCACGAACGTCGGCACGCCACCGGCCTCGGCGCGCGCCAGCCCCTCGATGCCGGCGCGGTCGGCCCCGACGGCGACGATCTCGGCGCCGTACGCCGGGTCGCCGCAGGCATCGAGCAGCGCCTGGAGATTGGTGCCCGCCCCGGAGACCAGGACGACGACTCGGGTGGCTGGCACGCCCACAGGCTACCGACGCCGCTCAGCGCCGCTGCCACCAGGCAGTGACCACGCCGGCGACCAGTCCGCCGAGGCTCATCGACATCACCGCCGAGACGAGCACCTCACCGACCGGGGCCCCGATGTCAGCCATCCGACCGGTGCCCATCGGGCCACCTGCCAGTGCGATGGCCAGCGTGGTCACCAGGGCAGCGCCGAAGCCGCAGCCGAAGCCGCGCAGCGCCGCCGAGTCGTAGGCGGTCACCCGGTAGGCGCGTTGGGCGAGGACGGCTCCCACCACCGCCGCCAGCGCCGGCACCAGCATCAGTGCCGGTGCCCACGAAGGCGTCGAGCCGCTGCCGGGCAGGGCCGCCAGCAGCGGGAAGGCCGGGACCGGCCCCAGCGCGACGACGGTCGGGGAGACGACGGTTCCGGTGCCGACTGCGAAACCTGGCCCGAGCAGGTACGCCGCCCCGAACAGCACCGCGTTCGGCGCCACGGCTGCCGTCGCGACGGCGTACACCACGTAGTCCCCCGCGCCGAGGCGGAGACCGGCCAGCACCGCGGCCGCCTCGTTGAGCCCGGTGGCCAGGGCAGCCGCCACGAGGACCGCCGAGGCAGCGACGACCAGCAGGGTCGCGGCGGCGGCGCCGTAGGCGATGGAGCGCACCCAGCCGGGAACCTGTGCGACCCGGGCACGCAACCTGCCGGTGCCACCGGCCATCCCGAGGCCACCGGCGAGGGCGGAGAGCACCAGGGAGCCGCCGATCGCCCGGCCGAGGCTCGGGGTGGCGCCGTCCTGGCTGACCAGCACCGTGGTGACCACGGCGATCACCACGTAGAGACCGGTGAAGATGGTGACCGAGAGCGCCAGGATGCGATCGTCGTCCACCGGCTGCGAGGTGGCAGCGGCCCACTTGCCGAACCGGTGCACCACGACCGCGATCAGTGCGGTCACTGTCAGCGGCACGATGCCCAGGGGCGCACCGGAGACGGTCAGCGTCGCACCGTGCCCGACCAGCCAGGCGTCGGCCCCGACCAGGAGCGCGTCGGTGGTCTCACCGTGTGCCCCCGCATCGGCGAGGAACCAGCCGATCAGGGCCACCCCCATGCAGATGACCAGGGCGGTGCCGGTGGCGCCGAGCGCGGCGAGCGCTGCCGAGACGGTCAGCGGGCGGCCCTCCGACGGGCCACCCCCGGCTCCGACCGCGGACCCGCCGAGCAGCGCCTGGACGCGGTCGACGAAGCGGCGCTTCGGACGCCCGGCGGCACCGCGGGGCGTGGACTTGGTGGAGGAGCGGCTCAGCAGATCAGTCATTGCTGTCCCATCCTGACCCAGGACCCGGGTGAGTCCGGTGAGGCACGCGGGTAGCCTCGGCCTGTCATGCCCTCGCCCCCCGAGATCGCGCCCGTCACGTTCGACGAGTTCTACCTGGCCAGCCGTCGCCGGCTGGTGCTCGAGGCGTACGCGCTCACCGGCGACCTCTCGGCCGCCCGGAGCGCGGTGCGCGACGCCTTCGTCGCGGCCAGCCACCACTGGAGCAAGGTGGGCCGGCTGCCCGACGCCGAGGAGTGGGTGCGTCCGCGCGCCTGGGCCATGGCCCAACGTCGACACGTCGCCCGGCTGTGGCACCGCGAGCGGGGGTTGAGCGCGGAGCAGAAGGGTGTCCTCGACGCGCTCCACCGGCTGCCCGACCGTGAGCGCAAGGTGCTGCTGCTCAACCGGCTCGCGGGACTCTCCACCGTCGAGATCGGCCGTGAGCTCGGGGAGACCCCCGAACGCACCATCCGGCTGCTCAGCGGCGCCACCGAGGCGTTCTGCACGGACACCGGCGCTGACCCCGCCGACGTGGACGCCACGATCGGCACCCTGGCACCCCTCGCCGAGGCGGCCGCGCTCCCCCGCCCCGAGCTGATCCGACGCGGGGGCCAACGACGTCGTCGGGGATACACCGTCACGGCGGCCGTCGCTTTCGTCGCCCTCACCCTGCTGGGCGGGATGTTCGTCGGCCAGGGAAGCACCGAGGAGCCCGCCGCTGCGGCACCCGTCAAGCGCGAGTCCCGGCCCGTCACCGAGGACATGCTGCTCAGCCTGGAGCAGGCCCGGGCCATCGCGCCCGAGGAGTCCTGGCACCTGGTCAGCACCAGCGACAACACGTCCGGGTCGGGCATCAACTCGGTGTGCCAGGCGACCCGTTTCGCCGATCCCGAGGGACGCGGAACCCTGGTGCGCCGGTTCGCCGCCACGGCCGCGCCGAAGCGCAACTTCGTGCAGACCGTCGAGATCTCGCGGAGCCCTGCCGCATCCGCCAAGGCCTACCAGACGACGCTGGGCTGGTTCGCCGGGTGCAGCGAGGCCCGCCTGCAGTTGCTCGGCGCCTACCGCGTCCGTGGCCTCGGTGAGCAGGCCGAGGTGCTCAAGCTGCGGATCCCCAACGCGGTGCGCCGCACCTACACGGTCGGGTTGGCCCGCAGCGGGTCGGTCACGGTCTCGACGGTGCTCGAGACCCTCGGCGGCCGGGCCAGCCCGATCTCCGGAGTGCTCGACACCCTGACCCAGGCGGTGCGCAACCTCTGCGGCGCCGACGTGACCGGTCCGTGCCCGACGGATGTCCAGGCGGCCCCGGTGCTGCCGCCGCCTTCGGGCGAGACGCTGGGCAGCCTCGCCGCCGCGGACCTGCCCGTGGTCGGCAGGATCAACAAGCCCTGGGTGGGGACCAAGCCGGCGCCGGCCCGGCCCAACGTGGCGGCGACCACCTGTGACAAGGCCAACTTCGTCAAGGCAGGTGCCCGTCAGGCAGCCACCCGCACGTTCCTGATCCCCGAGGCCAACCTGCCCAAGCGCTTCGGCATCACCGAGACGATCGGCGGGTTCGCGACCCCGCAGGCCGCCCGGAAGTTCGTGCGCAGCATCACCGCCGACATGGCCAGCTGCGAGAAGCGCGACCTCGGCGCCACCATCCGCACCGAGCTGCTGCAGACCAAGGGCTACCGCCAGTCGGAGTACGCCCTGTGGCGGCTCGACAGCGAGATCAAACAGGGCTCGACGGTGAGTTTCTGGATGGGGGTCGCCCGGGTGGGCCGCTACGTTGCTCAGGTGAACTTCACCCCCGCCGGCAGCAACGACATCGACGAGGACAGCTTCCAGGCGCTCGTCACCCGGGCGCGCGACCGCCTCTTCGAGCTCCCGGCCACCCGCCCATGACCGGCTTCGAGCTGCCCGAGGGTCTCGTCTACCTCAACGGCAACTCACTCGGCGCACTCCCCACAGGCGTGCCGGAGCGGGTGCAGGACGTGGTCCGCCGGGAGTGGGGCCGGGGACTGATCCGGTCGTGGAACGACGCCCGCTGGATCGAGCTGAGCAGCCGGGTCGCCCGCAAGATCGCCCCGCTGATCGGCGTCCGCTCCGAGGACGTGCACCTCGGCGACAGCACCAGCGTCAGCCTGTTCAAGACCACTGTCGCCGCCGCCCGACTGCGTCCGGACCGCAAGGTCATCGTGATGGAGGCGGCACCGTTTCCCACCAACGGCCATGTCACCGCGGGGGTCGCAGAGCTGATGGGCCTGGAGATCCGCTGGTGCGACCCGGAGGACCCGCTCGCCTCCGTGGACGACGACGTGGCCCTGGTGAGCCTCACCCACGTGAACTTCCGCACCGGCGCGATGTTCGACATGGCAGGGGTCACCGCCGGGGCTCACGCCCGTGGTGCGCTGGTCCTCTGGGACCTGTGCCACTCCGCTGGGGCGATGCCGGTGGACCTCTCCGGCGTCGGCGCCGACATGGCCGTGGGCTGCACCTACAAGTACCTCAACGGCGGGCCCGGGGCGCCGGCCTTCCTCTGGGTCGCACCCGAGCACCAGGCCGGCGCCCGCCAGCCGATCACCGGGTGGATGGGTCACGCCGCACCGTTCTCGATGTCGCGTGACTACGAGCCCGCGAGCGGCATCCGCAGCTTCGCGTCGGGGACGCCGCCGGTGCTCGCGCTCTCCACGATCGAGGCGGCCCTCGAGGAGTTCGACGGCGTCGACCTGGTCGAGCTCCGTGCCCGCTCGCTCGAGCTGACGGACCTGTTCATCGAGCTGGTGGAGGAGCGCCTCCCCGGCGTCTTCGGCGTGGTCACCCCCCGCGAGCACGCGCGCCGTGGCAGCCAGGTGTCCCTGCGGCACCCGCAGGCCTACGGCGTGGTCCAGGCGCTGATCGAGCGCGACGTCATCGGCGACTTCCGCGACCCCGACATCGCCCGCTTCGGCTTTGCGCCGCTCTACAACACCACCGAGGACGTGCGCACTGCGGTCGAACGTCTCCAGGTCGTGATGGCGAACGAGGAGTACGCCGATCCGGCGTACTCCTCGCGCAATGCCGTGACCTGAGGGTCGCTCAGGCGAGACCCTCGAGGATCTCGCGCATCAGCTGGGCGGTCTCGGACGGCGTCTTGCCGACCTTGACCCCGGCGGCCTCGAGGGCCTCCTTCTTGCCCTGGGCGGTGCCCGCGCCGTCGGAGACGATGGCGCCGGCGTGGCCCATGGTCTTGCCCTCGGGAGCCGTGAAGCCCGCGACGTAGCCGACGACCGGCTTGGTCACGTGCTCCTTGATGTACGCCGCCGCCTTCTCCTCTGCGTCGCCACCGATCTCACCGATCATCACGATCGCCAGGGTGTCGGGGTCGTTCTCGAAGGCCTCGAGCGCGTCGATGTGCGTGGTGCCGATGATCGGGTCGCCGCCGATGCCGATGGCGGTCGAGAAGCCGTGGTCCTTCAGCTCGAACATCATCTGGTAGGTCAGCGTGCCCGACTTGGAGACCAGACCGACGGGGCCGGAGCCGGAGATCGTCGCCGGCGTGATGCCCGCGAGCGCCTCACCCGGAGTGATGATGCCCGGGCAGTTGGGGCCGATGATCCGGGTGCTCTTGCCCTGGGCGTAGGCCCAGAACTCGGCCGAGTCCTGGACCGGCACACCCTCGGTGATGATGACCAGCAGGCCGATCTCGGCGTCGATCGCCTCGATCACGGCGTCCTTGGTGAACGCCGGGGGCACGAAGGCGACCGAGACGTCGGCGCCGGTCTCCTTGATCGCCTCGGCGACCGAGCCGAAGACCGGCAGCTCCACGTCGTTGCCGTCGGGGTCCTGGTGGGTCACCGTGGTGCCGGCCTTGCGTGCGTTGACGCCGCCGACGACGTTGGTCCCCGCCTTCAGCATCAGCCGGGTGTGCTTGGTGCCCTCACCGCCGGTGATGCCCTGGACGATGACCTTCGAGTCCTTGTTCAGAAAGATCGACATGTTTTCAGACCCCTGCCGCGTCGTTGTTGGCTGAGTTCGCGAGCTCGGCGGCCTTGTCGGCCGCGCCGTCCATCGTGTCCACCAGCGTCACCAGCGGGTGGTTGGCCTCGGCGAGGATCTGCCGGCCCTCCTCGACGTTGTTGCCGTCGAGTCGCACGACCAGCGGCTTGGTCGCCTCGTCGCCGAGGATCTCCAGCGCACCGACGATGCCGTTGGCCACCGCGTCGCACGAGGTGATGCCCCCGAAGACGTTCACGAAGACCGACTTGACCTGCTCGTCGTTGAGGATCACGTCGAGGCCGTTGGCCATCACCTCTGCGGAGGCGCCGCCGCCGATGTCGAGGAAGTTGGCGGGCTTCACGTTGCCGTGGGCCTCACCGGCGTAGGCGACGACGTCGAGGGTCGACATGACCAGGCCCGCGCCGTTGCCGATGATGCCGACGGAACCGTCGAGCTTCACGTAGTTCAGACCCTTCGCCTTGGCCTTGGCCTCGAGCGGGTCGGCGGCGTCCTTGTCCTCGAACGCCGCGTGGTCCTCGTGGCGGAACTCGGCGTTCTCGTCGAGCGAGACCTTGCCGTCGAGCGCCTCGAGCTTGCCGCCGGCGAGCTTCGCGAGGGGGTTGACCTCGACCAGGGTGGCGTCCTCCTCGACGAAGACCTTCCACAGCGACTGGACCAGCGCGATCGCCTGGTCCTTCAGCTCGGCCGGGAAACCGGTCTCCTCGACGATCTCGGCAGCCTTGGCCGCGTCCACGCCGGCAGCGGCGTCGATCGCGATCTTCTTGACCGCGTCGGGGTTGGTCTTGGCGACCTCCTCGATCTCCACGCCGCCCTCGACCGAGGCGATGCACAGGTAGGAGCGGTTCGAGCGGTCGAGCAGGAAGGAGAAGTAGTACTCGTCCTCGATGGTCGCGGCCGGCACGATCGACACCCGGTTGACCGTGAGTCCCTTGATCTCCATCCCGAGGATGTTCGAGGCGTGCTCCTCGGCCTCCTCGGGCGTCTTGGCGACCTTGACGCCACCAGCCTTGCCGCGGCCACCGGCCTTGACCTGGGCCTTGACGACCACGACTCCACCGATCTCCTCGGCGGCAGCACGTGCCTCGGCCACGGTCTCCACGGTCCTGCCGAGGGTCACTGGTACGCCATGCTTTGCGAAGAGCTCCTTCGCTTGGTACTCCATCAGGTCCACGGGTCAACCGCTCCTTATTGGTACTCGTCGGGTCAGCTGCGACGCCGGGATTCTCGCGGCGTCTGCTCGGCCGACCTTAGACCCGATCGCAGGCCCGGGGCCACGTAGGGTGGCCGGCGCGGAAGGCATCGAGACGCAGGTCACGCCGCGAGTCGCCTCCGTGGATCCCGGGAAGCTGCGACGTGACCGATGAGTAATTGACTCGTTAATGGTTCATGCCTCGCCCCAGAGCCCTCGCACCCGCGCTCCTCGCCCTCGCCCTGATCGCCGCCGGCGTCTCAGCGCAGGCCGTGGCCGCCGCGCAGTCGGAAACTCGGTCCGCTTCCGCGTCCAGCGCCCGGGCGCAGCACGCCAAGCCGCACCACCACGGCAAGAAGCACAAGTCCAAGAAGCACTCGAAGGCCAAGAAGCACTCGAAGGCCAAGAAGCACCGGGCCAAGCAGCACAAGCCCAAGAGCAAGCCGGCACCGGCGAAGAGCGGCACCACCCAGACCGCTCCCCGGGACCACGACCAGGCCTTCACCAAGACGGCGATCACCGTCGACGTCCTCGTGGGCCCGAACAAGGACATCCCCTGCACCATCAAGGCCGACAAGTACCAGCCGGCAGGCGTCACCCGGCAGAACCCGGCCCCCTCGATCCTGACCACCAACGGCTTCGGCGGCGCCAAGGACGACACGGGCCAGTCCGCCGGCTCGAGCGCCTTCGCCAAGGCGGGCTACGTGGTGATCTCCTACTCCGGGCTCGGATTCAGCGGCTCGGACTGCAAGATCACCCTCGACGACCCCGACTACGACGGTCTCGCCGGCAAGCAGATGGTGGACGTCCTCGCCGGGGAGCGCCCCTACACCCTGGACGACGGCACCGGACGCACCGAGCGGATCGACTACGTCGCCGGCACCCGGACCAAGCAGGGCCGCGACCCCCAGGTCGGCATGATCGGTGGCTCCTACGGCGGCCAGATCCAGTTCGCCATCGCCGGCCAGGACCCCCGCGTCGACGCGATCATCCCGATGATCACGTGGAACGACCTCGCCTACTCGCTCGCCCCGAACAACACCGACACGGTGCGCGGCGTCAGCTACGGCACGCCCGGTGTCGCCAAGAAGGAATGGATCGACCTGTTCTTCTCGGTCGGCATCTCCAACGGGCTGCAGAACACCCAGGGTGACCCGGCACGGATGGTCGGGTGCCCGAACTTCACCAACCAGGCCTGCGTGTCCGCCGCCCAGCTGAACTCGGCCGGCTACCCCGACGACGCCACGCTGGCGCTGGCCCGGCACGCCTCGGTTGCCAGCTACGTGAAGAACATCAAGATCCCGACGCTCCTGGTCCAGGGCCAGCACGACACCCTGTTCAACATCCAGGAGGCGGTGGCCACCTACAGGGCCCTGCGGGCGCAGGGCACCGAGGCGAAGATGTCGTGGTTCTCCGGTGGCCACTCCGGCAAGAACGCAGCCGGCGACCTCGACCTGTCCAAGGGCGTCGACTACAGCTACCAGGGCCGCCGCTGGATCAGCTGGATGGACCGCTACGTGCGCGGTGACCGCAGCGCCAGCTCCGGCCCCGACTTCGAGTACTTCCGCGACTGGGTCGCCTACGACACCAGCGAGGCGAAGGCTGGATCGGAGATCACCAAGGCCTACGCCCGGACCTCGGCGTTCAGCGGCACGCCCACCTCGACGCTGTTCCTCTCCGGCACCAACGAGCTGACCAAGGCGGCTGGGGCCGTCACGGCCGGAGCTGCCCAGTTCGCCGTCACGCAGGCCGGCACGTCGTACTCCGAGACGTCGGCGCTCGAGGGCAACCAGGTCAACCGCGACGTCTACGATCAGCAGGGAACGTTCGCGTCCTTCACCTCACCGGTGCTCACCGCGCCCGCCGTGCTGGTGGGCTCGCCGAAGCTCACCGTGTCCATCGAGGCCCCGCTCGCGGCCGGCGCCCAAGCATCGGGCCCCGGGGGCAAGCTGGTCCTGTTCGCCAAGCTGTACGACGTCGCACCCGACGGGAGCCAGAAGCTCCAGCACCGGCTGATCTCCCCCGTCCGGATCAAGGACGTCACGAAGCCGGTGACGATCGAGCTCCCCGGTGTCGCGCAGCAGTTCGCTGCCGGTCACCGGATCCGGCTGGTCATTGCTGGCGGTGACATCGCCTACGCGAACAACACGTTCGCGCAGCCGGTCACGATCCGCACCGGCCCAGGGACGCCGGGCAAGCTGCAGCTTCCGCTCCTGGGCGGTCTGGCCTTCTGACCGACCTCAGTCGGCGAAGTGCTGGGCCACCCAGCCGGTGATCTCGCCGGTGGTCGCTCCAGGGGTGAAGATCTTCGCCACACCGATCTCCTCGAGCGGCGCCACGTCCTCCTCAGGGACGATGCCGCCCCCGAAGACCACGATGTCGGTGGCCTCGCGCTCGGTGAGCAGCTCGATGATCTTGCGGAACAGGGTCATGTGCGCACCCGAGAGCACCGAGAGACCGATCAGGTCGGCGTCCTCCTGGATCGCCGTCTCCACGATCTGCTCGGGGGTCTGGTGCAGCCCCGTGTAGACGACCTCGTGACCGGCGTCCCGCAGGGCGCGGGCAACGACCTTGGCCCCTCGGTCGTGACCGTCCAACCCGGGCTTGGCCACCACGATGCGCAACATGGCTGCAGGCTAGCGCGTGCCGTCGCGAGCGTGACAACAGCCACAGCCCTGCGTCCGTACCCGCCTCGCGGCAGGCTCGTTGGTCACGGTGGAGGGTCCATCGATTTCACTCGACCGTGATCTCTCCGTTATCGTGTCGGGTCGCCGGAGAATCGGACAACAGATGGGACACACACGCATGGGTAACCACCGGGCGGATCATCGCAGCGGGCAGCGCCCTGCTGTCGGTCGAGCCCCGGTGGCCGGACGACGTCGGGCCGAGAAACCCGCTTCGCAGCCCCTGTTCCGCCTGCCGTCCCGCCCCCCGGCCATCCCCACCCTGGTCGGCCTCACTGCCCTGGCCGTGGCCGGCATCGGCGCCGTCACTGCCGGCGCCGCCCCGGACGCCGGGTTTCCAGGCGCCATCGCGCTTTCCTCGGTCTCCTCCTCCGTCGCCCCCTCGGTCTCCGGCGGGCCACACTCCGGCACCGACGCCGTCGGCTTCACCGGCGACTCCCGTCAGCGTGCCCTGAGCCGCGACTCGGAGCGACAGGCCCTCCAGGACGCGGCCGAGAGTCAGCTCGAGCAGGCCGCCGAGCAGCAGGCCGCCGAGCGGAACGCCGCACTGAAGTCTCTCGGCAAGGCCGCGGAGGCCCGCGCCGGCGAGATCGCCAAGAACCTCTGGCAGGTGCCCACCTCCGGCTACCGCCTCACGGCTCGTTTCGGCATGGCCGGCGGCCTGTGGTCCAGCAGCCACACCGGCCTCGACTTCGCCACGGCCTCCGGCACCCCGATCGTCGCGGTGGCCAACGGCACGATCACCAAGACCGGGTGGGCCGGCTCCTACGGCAACCAGACCGTGCAGACACTGCCCGACGGCACCGAGATCTGGTACAACCACCAGTCCTCGATCGGCGTCAACGTCGGTGACACCGTCACGGGCGGTCAGCAGATCGGCACTGTCGGCAGCACCGGCAACAGCACCGGGCCACACCTGCACCTCGAGGTCCGACCCGGCGGCGGCGACCCGGTGGACCCCTACACCGCGCTCGTCGTCCACGGCGTCACCCCCTGACTCCTGCCGGTCACGTCCCCCGCTGCGACGTCTCGCCGCTGCGGTCCGCTCGCTACAGCTTCTCGACCGGCGCGTAGCGGAGCAGCAGCCGCTTGACCCCGTCGGTGCCGAAGTCGATCGAGGCGACGGCATTGTCGCCCGCTCCCTCGAGCGCCACCACGGTGCCGAGCCCGAAGGTGTCGTGCTGCACCCGGTCACCGGGGTCCAGGGACGGGATCGGGCGGCCGGCCTTGGCCTTCTTGGCGGCGTCCGAGCGGGCGGTCGCCGTACCGAAGCGACTCTGGGGGGCGCGGGCGGCCGCCCGGGGCATGCCGAAGGCAGGACGGTTCCAGGAAGTCATCGCACCGGCCGTGCGTCGCCAGTCGACCAGGTCGACGGGCAGCTCGTCGAGGAACCGGGAGGCCGGGTTGTGCTGGGGCGCACCCCAGGCCGAGCGGACCACGGCCCGCGAGACGTAGAGGCGCTGACGCGCCCGGGTGAGCCCGACGTAGGCCAGTCGTCGCTCCTCCTCGAGCTCGGGCTTGTCGCCCAGGGAGCGCATGTGCGGGAAGACGCCGTCCTCGAGCCCGGTGAGGAACACCACCGGGAACTCCAGGCCCTTGGCCGTGTGCAGGGTCATCAGCGTGACCACCCCGGCCGACCCGGTCGCGCCCTCCGCGTCGGCGTCTTCGGGGGCGTCGGGGATCTGGTCTGAGTCGGCGACCAGCGCCACCCGCTCCAGGAAGTCGGTCAGCCCCGGAGGCTCGGCCTCGGGGCCGTCGGCGGTGTCCGCGGGGTCAGCCGAGGGACCGACCTGCGGATCGTCGGAGAACTCCCGTGAGACGGCGACCAGCTCGGCGAGGTTCTCCACGCGGGTCTCGTCCTGGGGGTCCTCGGACTCCTCGAGCTCCTTGAGGTAGCCGCTGCGCGTGAGTGCCTGCTCCAGGACCACGTCGACTCGCTCCCCCGCCGTGACCATCGACTGGAGCTGCTCGATCAGCTCCACGAAACCCCGGATCGCGTTCAGCGAGCGGCTGGCCAGGCCGGGGGCGTCCTCGGCGCGCTGCAGCGCTTCCCAGAACGTGATCCGGTCCCGCTGGGCCAGCCCCTCGATGCAGGCCTCGGCCCGCTCGCCGATGCCACGCTTCGGAGTGTTCAGGATCCGTCGCAGCGACACGGCGTCCGCCGGGTTGACCAGCACCCGCAGGTAGGCGAGGGCATCCCTGACCTCGCGGCGCTCGTAGAACCGGACGCCACCCACGACGCGGTAGGGCAGGCCGACCCGGATGAACACCTCCTCGAAAACCCGCGACTGGGCGTTGGTCCGGTAGAACACCGCGACGTCGCCGGCCCGGGCGTGCCCGGCGTCGGTGAGCTTGTCGACCTCCTCGGCCACGAACCTGGCCTCGTCGTGCTCGTCGTCGCCGACGTAGCCGACGATCCGGTCACCCGCACCCTCGTCGGTCCACAGGTTCTTCGGCTTGCGGCTGTCGTTGCGGCTGATCACGGCGTTCGCTGCGGTGAGGATCGTCTGGGTGGAGCGGTAGTTCTGCTCCAGCATCACCGTGGTCGCGCTGGGGAAGTCCTGCTCGAAGTCCATGATGTTGCGGATGTTCGCGCCCCGGAACGCGTAGATCGACTGGTCGGCGTCCCCGACCACCATCAGCTCCGCAGGCTCGACCGAGTCCTGGGGCCGGTCCGGCTCGACGATCGAGAGGTCTTCGAGCGAGGTGGCGCACAGCTCGTGGATCAGGGCGTACTGCGCGTGGTTGGTGTCCTGGTACTCGTCGACGAGCACGTGCCGGAAGCGACGCCGCCAGTTCTCCCGGACGGCCGGGAACGCGCGGAACAGGTGCACCGTCATCATCAGCAGGTCGTCGAAGTCGAGGGCGTTGGCCTGGCGCAGGCGGCGCTGGTACTCGGCGTAGGCCGAGGCGTAGACCTCCTCCTGGCCGTTCTGGGCGTCCTTGGCGGCGTCCTCGTGGTCCTGGAGCTCGTTCTTGGCGTTGCTGACCCAGTTCAGGATCGCGCGCGGCGGGTAGCGCTTGACGTCCAGGTCGAGGTCACGACAGACCAGGGTCATCAACCGCTTGGAGTCGGCCGCGTCGTAGATCGTGAAGCTCGACTTGAAGCCGAATTTGTCGATCTCCTTGCGCAGGATCCGCACGCACGCGGAGTGGAACGTGCTCACCCACATGATCCGGGCGCGTCCCCCGACCAGCTCCTCGACGCGCTCGCGCATCTCGGCCGCGGCCTTGTTGGTGAAGGTGATCGCGAGAATGGAGCCCGGGTGGGCGCCGCGCTCGGAGATCAGCCACGCGATCCGCCGGGTCAGCACCCTGGTCTTCCCCGAGCCGGCGCCGGCCACCACCAGCAGCGGCGCACCCTCGTGGACCACGGCCCGGCGCTGGGGCTCGTTCAGGCCCTCCAGCAGCTGCTCGCGGGTCGGCCCGCGGCGCTTGCGGCGGCGGCCGTCACCCTCTCCGGACACGTCGCCCGGACCACCCTCCGGGGTGGGCTCGGCGACAGGGAGACCGGGGATCGGGAACTGCATGCTCATATCGGGTCAACCCTACGTGCGGGAGCAGACAGCCGAGTCGGCCCGTCCCCCAGGGGGGAACGGGCCGACGGGTCGGCTCAGCGCACGACACCCCAGGCGTTCACGATGCCCTCGCCGTAGAACCCGTTCCGCGCCTTGGACCCCACGCACGTGGCGGTGTAGTCGGGCGTGCGCCCCTCTGCCGAGTAGTCCTGCACCCGGCCCGCGGGGCAGGCGTGGTCGGTCGCCGACCTCATCAGCAGTCGTCCGACCGCGTCCGGTCGCATCCCGAAGTCGGAGCCGCGGAACGACCGGCCGTGCTCACCGATCGCCAGCGCGGCCACGCCGGTGGCGTGCGGCGATGCCATCGAGGTGCCTTGCAGCCACGCGAAGTAGCCACAGGGGGTGGTGCCGGGCTCCGGGTCCTCCTGGCACTCCTTGATCACGCCGGCGGCCAGGCCGCTCTCGGTGATGTTGCCGTCCTTGTCGACCTTGCCCGCGGCCTGCAGCGGGCCGAGGGGGTACGTCGACAGCACCATGTTGCTGTTCGACTTGTAGGTCTCGGTGCCGAACCCGTCGCGGAACCAGCCGCCGGGAGCGGAGAGCTCGACCTCCCCGGAGCGCAGGTCGGTCGTGTAGTTGGAGAAGTCGGACTTCCGCTCCGACGGGCCGAGCGCGGTGATGCCGAGCACGTGCGGGCCCTCCGCCGGGAGGCTGTAGCAGGTGTCGTTGTCGATGGTCCGCGGGTGCGGCGACTCACCGTAGTCCGGGCTGGAGGTGTCCGTGCCGGGCTCGGCCATGTCGGTGTGGCCGTTGCCCGCCGAGCCGACCAGGGTCACGTCGTGTGCGTGGGCGTACTCGAGCGCCCGGGTGACGGTCTCGATCACGACGTCCTGGTCGGCCGCCTGCTGCGGGGTGTCCTCCGGCGCCCCTCCGCGACAGTTGTAGAGCCAGGGGTCGACGTAGAACGACATGTTCACCACGTCGAGGCCCGCATCCCCGGCGTAGGTGAGGGCGTTGGCGGTGGTGGAGGCGAAGAAGTAGCCGCTGTCCTGCCCGGCGCGCACCTCGACGATGCTGACCCGGGGGGCGACACCGCTGACGCCGTACCCGTTCATGGCCGCGGCGACGGTCCCGGCCACGTGCGTGCCATGACCCTGGGGGTCGACACCGACGGGGTCCACGCAGCTCGGCTCCTCGCACGGCCCGTCGATCGACTCGATGTCGGTGACGAAGTTGCGTGAGGTCGCGTAGTCGAAGTTGGCGTGCAGATCGGGGTGGTCGGCCTGGACACCGGTGTCCATGATGCCGACCTTGACCCTGGGGCTGCCGAGAGTGACGGCGTGCGCCCGGTCGGCGTGGATCATCCGCATGCCCCAGAGGTTCTGGTCCAGCGGGTCCTGCCTCGCGGCGCGGGGCTTCTTCGCCCCCTGGGACCTCGCGTCCCTGCCCTTCGGGCCACGCACCGAGGCGTGCTGCTCGTTCTCGTGCTCCACGACGAGATCGCGGGCAGGCGCCTTGCCGATCGACCTGTCGACACCCACGCCCTGGACCCCGGTGATGGCTGAGGCGTGACCGCGGAAGTCCGCGTCGTCGGACCTGACCACGACCAGCCCGATCTCCCGGTTGACCGAGGTGACCCGGTCGCCGCGGGAGCGCAGCTCCGCAGCCACGCCGGATGCCCGGTCGGGGGAACCGGTGAGCACCAGGTAGGTGTCGGGGGCTCCGGTGTGGGTGACACCGGTGTCGGCACTGCTGGCTCCGGCGGATCCCGCCAGACCTGCTGCCACGAGGGCGGCCGTTCCGCACACGGCGGAGAGGCGACTGTGTCGCATGTTGAGTTTCCTTCCCGAGAGACTGGGGGTTCCCAGAACCCCCGAACCTAGGCGAACCGGACGCCCACGAAAAGTCCTCTCCCAGGATTGACGCTGTGGTGACTCGGGCATGCTGGTCCCATGCGCAACGCCCTCGTGGCAGCTGCGACCGTGGCGGTGCTGGCCCTCGTCGTGGTCTTGTTGCCCGGAACCCTCCCCCCCGAGCTGCGCCGGGCGATCGGCACCCAGAGCGCGCGTCTCGGGGAGCCGCCGCCGGTGGGGAAGACCGGGAGCTACCGGTTCATGCAGCACCAACCGGGCGACCCTGACGCCCCGGTGAGCTACGACCCCTGCAAGGTGATCAGGGTCCGGATCAACCCCGACGGCATCCACGACCAGGCCCGGATGCAGTCCCTGGTGCTGAGCGCCATGCGGCGCATCTCCACAGCCACCGGCCTACGTCTGGAGTACGACGGCCGCTCGACCGCCCGACCACGTTGGCGCACCCCCACCGAGCCGTTCTTCGGGGGGCCGAGGCCCGTGCTGATCTCCTTCGCCGACGGCGAGGAGATGCCGGAGCTGAAGGGCCAGGTGGCCGGCGTGGGCGGAAGCACCGCGGTCCGCCAGTTCGGCGTCCAGACCTACATCACCGGTCAGGCGACCCTCGACGTCGACACCTTCAACGAGCTCCTCGACGGCGATCCCGCCCGACCGCGGGTCGCTCGCGCCCTGGTGATGCACGAGCTGGCGCACGTCGTGGGTCTCGCCCACGTCAGCGACCCGCACGAGCTGATGTACTCCCAGAACCGCGGGCAGCGCTACTTCGGGCCCGGCGACCTCAGGGGGCTGGCCCTCCTGGGTCGCGGCGAGTGCCTGTGAGGCTCAGTCCCGGTCGGCAGCCATGTGCGCGTAGTAGTCCTTGGGTCGGCCCATGCGGTCGATGGTCGAGGCGACCCGCAGCCCGGCCCGCTCGACCGTGTTGGCACTCAGCCAGGCGAGCAGCACCGACGGCACGCCGACGATCACCGCGGTGATCAGGAACCACGCACCCGAGCGCGGCTCCGGGAGCAGTCCGCTGCTCCCGAGCAACCGCATCACCGGCTCGTGGATCAGGTAGATGCCGTAACCGAGGCTGCCGACCCAGGCCAGCCGACGTCCCTCCATCCAGGCCGGCCACGGTCCGTCGTGCAGCACGATCGCGAACAGCGCCACGGCGATCGCCAGGGCGTAGGCCGGGTGCCACCACTCACCCATCACGGTGAGGGGACGCTTCCAGACCAGGACGCCGAGGCCGGAGAGGCCGACGACGAGTGAGACCAGGCGAGCCCGGTTGCCGAGCCGCACTCCGGCGGCGGTGAGCACGGCCAGGCCGGTGCCGATGCCGAAGTCCGCGGCGCGCGAGAGTGGCGAGAACAGCAGCGACCAGTTCTCGGGGGACGGCTCGGCGAGCAGGGTCTCCCAGGCGAGGTACCCCAGGCCGGTGATGGTCAGCAGGCCCGGAAGGGCCAGGACGACCGCCATCCGGGCACGGCGCGAGTGAGCTCGTCGAACGCCCATGTGCACGAGCGGCACCGAGAGCGCCATCAGCACGTAGAAGTGGAACTCGACCGCCAGGGACCAGGCGGGGCCGTTGGTCCAGAAGATGTACTGGTCGCTGTAGATCTGGGTGAACGTCAGGTGCAGCACGAGGTCCTGCCAGTGCCCCGGCAACGTCGGGTTCGTCACCGCCCAGACGATGAGCACCACCACGTAGTAGAGCGGGGCGAGGCGCGCCATCCGGCGGAAGAGCAGCACCCAGCCGGGGCGCCCCACCTGACCGGCGAGCGCCGTGCGTGCCAGCGGGAGCCAGAGCACGAAGCCGGAGAGCACGAAGAACATCTCGACGAACAGCTCGGTGCCGAACATGGCCCGGTGGGCTCCACCCGACCACGGCCAGGTGCCCTCGGGGCCGGTGCGGTTGTGCTGGTAGGCGTGGAAGGTCACCACGGAGACGGCTGCCAGGCCGCGCAGCCAGGTGAGCGGATAGAGGGTGCTCCCCGGTCTCGGCGTGGCAGCCTCACCGGACCCGCCGGAGGGAACCTGGTTCCCGGTCTGCATGGTCGTCGTGGTCATGCCGCCACCTCCGGGTCGGGCTCGTCGATGTCTGCGTCACCGTCGCTGTCGGCACCGGAGCTGGTGTCGCTCGCCGCCGTACGCGGCGTGACCACCCACTGGTGCTCACCGCGCAGCTGCTTGAGGTGCGCGACGCGGGCGATCAGATTCTTGAACTCGGTGTAGAAGAACAGGTTGGCCACTGCCGCAGCCAGGAACCACCGGGGGTGCCGGCGCAGCTCCGGAGCCGCGAGCCTCCACGCCGCGAGCGTCTGCAGCGGTCCGGAGACGCTGACCACGAGCGTGGCCAGGAGGAACATGGGCGAGGAGAAGGAGATGCCTCCGTCGCGCCAGAAGAGGAACGCGAGCAGCGGCCAGATCAGCATGGACAGCCACGGGTAGACCTCGCGGAAGCCCAGCAGGTACGTCGCTCCGAGCTTCTGTCGCAGCGACAGGTTCGGCGACTTCAGGGTCGGCAGCAGGTGCCGCATCGAGACCTGGAACCAGCCCTGGGCCCAGCGCATCCGCTGCCGCCACAGGGTCCTCAGGTTGTCGGGAGCGAGCTCACGGCTCACCAGGCCCGGGTCGTTGACGATCGTGCCGCCGGCCTGGAGGACCCGCATCGAGGCCTCGATGTCCTCGGTCAGGAAGGAGCCGCGCAGCCGGACCTGCTCCAGGGCCGCAGCACGCCAGTAGCCGTTCGAGCCGCCGAAGATGCCGAAGCCGTGCAGGCTCGCGCGGCCGGGGTGGGAGACGGCGTAGATCTGCTCGAACTCCACCGCTACCAGCCTGGTCAGCCAGGAGTCAGTGCCGTTGCGGATCACACAGTGCCCCTGGACGACGTCGGCGTCCTCGGCCAGCCAGCGCCAGGCTCGCTCGAACGCACCGTCCATCGGGTGGTGGTCCGCGTCGAAGATGCCGACGAACTCTCCCTGTGCCACCCGCAGCGCCGCGTTGACGTTCTGCGCCTTGGACGTGCTGTCCTCGACCTTGATCACATCGAGCTCGGGGTGGTCCTGGGCCATCATCAGCAGCCGCGGCTCGATCGCCATCGGCGAGGGCGTGTTGTAGGCGAGGACGACCTGCAGACCGCCGGAGTACTCCTGGCGCAGGAAGACCTCGAGGGTCTCCACGATCGAATCGGCCTCGTTGGGCAGGTAGGCGGCGATGATCGCGGTGGCTCGCGGGGCGGGCCGGTCCGGCGTGGCCGGGAGGACTGGCGGTTCGAGAGCGCGGAAGGACTCGCTCCAGATCGTCACTGCCGTGATGCCGAGCGCAGCGACGAGACCCCAGTAGAGCGTGTCGGCGAGGTCGACACCGACAAGCTTTGCGCCCACGAGGGCGAGGAACGGGATCAGGACACTGCCGACGGTCGCGAACAGCATCTGCTGGCTCAAGGACCGCCGGCCGATCCTCGGCGACCTGTTGCTCTTGTGCTCGCCGAGCTGGAGCGGCTGGAGGTCACGCTGCCGCACGGACTCGCGGGCCGCGGCATCGGCGTGCTTGAGGGCCACCTCGGGCTCGTGACGGCGGCTGATCGGGGCCCAACCGACGCCGAGGTCGAGGACGCCTGCGTGGAAACCGAGCCGGTCGAAGACCTCGATGGTGTGGTAGGCCATCTCCTGGAGCCGCACCGGGCGAGCAGCCCGGTCCTCGTGCCGCAGGCGCAGCACCAGCCGGCCGTCGTCGGTGGGCGTGACCACCTCGTCGCCGGCGAGGTGCTGGGTCAGCGCCTCGGCCGCCTCGTGGACCACGTCGCGGGGGGCCCGAGCGTAGGCGGTCATGTCAGCGCCCGGCTCGGCCCATGCCGGCACGATCACGGCCATGATCTGGCGTCGGAGCGCCATCCGTGGGCGGGGTGCCAGCACGTCGTCGGCGGAGCCGACGCGGCCGGTCTCGGGGACAGGTTCGGGGACGGGCGGACGCAACAGGGACAGCGACACGGGAAGCCTCTCGGTCGATAGACGAGTGAGGACGTCAGGTGCGCTCTGCGTAAGGCGCGGGCCGGGCCACAACAAGGGGCCGGCAAGCTGATAAGTCCCTTTCAGGGTTGCGGAAATGGTCGCTTCGTCGCAACTTCTGGGCAGGTGTTCCGGGTCACGTGGCGGCCGTCACACAGCGCGCAGGGCCTCTTCGCAGGGCCTCGACGCCGGTCCACGACGCAGGGTCAGACCGAGGCTTTCCACCACGGCTGGACAGGCAGGTCACCGCCGGGCTCGAAGCGCGCGCCGGGCGCGGGCAGGGCAAGCGCCACGCCGGCGGCAGCCGCCTCGCTGAGCGCCCACTCGACCGGGTCCGACCACTCGTGGAAGGCCAGGTCGAAGGTCGCCCAGTGGATCGGCAGCATCGTCTCGCCCCTGAGTGCGAGGTGCGCCCGGACCGCCTCCTCCGGGTTCATGTGCACGTCCGGCCAGCGCGCGTCGTAGGCGCCGATCGGGAGGATCGTCAGAGCGAACGGTCCGTGCCGCTCGCCGATGCCCGCGTAGGAGGGGGTGTAGCCGGAGTCGCCGCCGAAGTAGACCCGGCGCCGCTCCCCCGCGAGCACCCAGCTGGCCCACAGCGTGGTGTTGCTGCCGAGGCTCCGCCCGGAGAAGTGTCGCGCCTCGGTGCAGGTCAGGGTGAGGCCACGCACGTGGAACGTCTCGTCCCAGTCGAGCTCGATGATCCGCTCATCCGGCACACCCCACCGGCTCAGGTGCTCCCCGCACCCCAGCGGGACGACGAACGGCATCTGCTGGGTCGCCACCAGGGCATCGACCGTCGCGGTGTCGAGGTGGTCGTAGTGGTCGTGCGAGATCAGCACCGCATCGAGCTGCGGGAGATCGGCGACCGCCATCGGCATCGGGTGGTTGCGCCGCGGTCCGATCGTGCGGGACGGAGAGACGCGGTCGCTCCACACCGGGTCGGTCAGCACCCAGTGGCCCTCGATCTCGAGCAGCACCGTGGCGTGCCCCAGCCAGGTCGCCGCGAGCTCGCCGGCCTCGACGGGGAGGTCGGGCGTGGCCAGCTCCACCGGCTTGCGCGGCTTGCCACGACGCCCCTTGGTCGCGAACTCGGCAGCGATCCCGGCCTGGCTGCCCTCCGGCGCCTCGGTGGTCGGCAGCCGGTTGTGGAACAGCCCGTCGTGGAACTGGGGCGAGTCGGTGTAGTCGTGGCGACGGTTCCCCGCACCGAGCGAGCGGCGTACTCCCCGGGCCGCGTTGAGCAACGCGGGGGCGAGCGCCAGCGCGCCGAGGAGCGGGATGCGGACAGCCTTCACCCACCCAGTGTCCACCACGGGTCCAGCCGAGGTGAGCATCGCTGCCTGCGCCGGGTCAGGCCTGGGTCTTCGACCTGCTCCGGCGACTGATCGTCCCGTGCATCGCGCCCACCATGCGCGGGCCGGCCAGTCGGCCCTCGAGGCGACGGGCGTTGCGCTTGAGCGGCTGAGCGACGTACTCGCCGAGGATCACGCCGGCCGCCAGGGCGATGGTCACCGCGGCGGCGGCGGAGAGCTGCAGGATGCCCAGCGTGTCCCCGTCGGACATGTTGCTCAGACCGCGGTAGATGAGCAGGCCCGGCAGCATCGGCACCAGGGCCGGGACCACCACCACCAGCGGGGGTACGCCGACCCGGCCGGCCACCGTGTAGCTGACCAGACCGATCGTCACCGCCGCGCAACCGGCAGCCCACGGCATCGCCTGGCCGGGCTCGTGCACGGAGATGAAGACCATGTGGCCCAGCAACGTGGTCATGGCGATCGCCGGCAGCGACCGGATGGGTGCGTAGCAGGTGAACGCGAAGGCGCAGGCCGCGATGATCGCTCCGATCATCACCACGCTGACATCCTCGGAGATGCCCGCACTTCCCGGACGGACGAAGGTCAGGCTCACGCCCAACGTCGGGGCCAGCGCCAGCCCGGCGGAGACACCGGCAATCAACCCGGCCGTGGCCAGCATCGCCTCCAGGATGCGCGCCCCCGCGGTGATGTAGAACCCGCTGAGCGCGTCCTGGATCGCGCCCATGAAACCGATCCCGGAGAGCAGCAGCACGATGCTCGCCGTGATCACCAGGGAGGTGTCCACGCCGAGGTCGAGCGAAGCCGTGACCAGGGCGAGCAGCGTGGCCACCATGCCGCCGGCGATCTGCTGGTAGAACATCGGCCAGCGCCGACGGTTCAGGGCCCGGATCAGCACGTCGATCGTCATGCCGGCGACGACCGCGACCGCGATCACCACCACGCCTCCGTCGAGCAGCAGCGCGATCCCGCCGCCGATGGCCCCCGAGCCGAGCACCACGGCCCAGCGCGGCAACCAGTGTCCGGTCGAGTTCAGCCGGGCGACCTGCGCACGAGCCTCGGTCACGTCGACGCGGTCCTCGAGGACGGCCTGCACCAGCTCGTGGGTGCGGGTCAGGTCGTCGTAGTCGATGTCGCGTTGGGTGACGTTGCGCGACAAGATGACCGGCATCTCGTCGGGGTCTGACTGATGGCCCATCCGGAGCGAGGTGAACGTGACGTCGACGTCGGCGTTGCGCAGCCCCAGGTGGCGTGTGATGCCCATCATCGTGGCTGTCACGTCGGCCGCGCCGGCACCGGAGGAAAGCAGAATCTCCCCGATCCGCAGCGCGAGATCGAGGATCTTGTAGCTCTCCCGCCCATCTGTCACCTCGCCATTGTGCGGGTCCGGGCGCGGGCGGGGCGAAGCGGGGTGGAGGAAGGGCGACGGGTTCAGCGGTCCAGTTCCCAGCGCGCTCCCCTGGCGCCCGCATCGACGTGCAGGTCGGCGATCCGACTGCCCTTGGGCAGCTTGAAGACCAGGTAGCCGGTAGCGGTCCCTCCCGGCTTGATCGGGCTGTCCAGGGACAGCAACCGTCCGCGCTTGATGCCGGTCAGCGGCTCGACCAGGTGCACGGCACGTGTGTCGTCGACGACCCGGGCCCGGAGGGTGAGCAGGGAGTCGAGCGCCTGGTCCCCACGGTTGCTGATCATCAGCCGGACCCCCCAGAGCTGGTCCCCGTTGAGAGGGCGCTCGCTGGCCTTCAGCGGCTGCACGGCGACGGCCCGGGACCCGGTCACCTCCAGGTCGGGTCGCGTGGCCGAGCCCCGCAGGAGGAACTGGGCACCCGGGCCGCCGACGGGGCCGGAGGTGGCCGGTCGGAGCTCGTCGGAGACCTGGTGGACGAGGCCGGTGTGCCAGACCCCCAGCACCGACAACAACAGCCCGAGGACCACACCGAAGGCGGGGGCGAGCCGCGAGCCGTGGAAGACCCGCCGCCAGAGGACTCTGGACGCAGGGGCGGGCATCGCCTCGGGCGCGCGCCGCTCAGGAAGCGGACCCTCCATGGAAGCGGCCCGCTTGGCCTCCTGCAACGACTGCTGGATGTACTGCGACGTGGCATGGATGCCATCAGGGCTCAAGATCTCGGGGCGGCCGGCGAGGAGCGGGGCGATGTTGCCGCTCGAGCAGACCAGGACGTCCTCGACCCAGCCGAAGACCGGCTCCGCCCGGTCGAAGCAGAGCACCGGGTGGACGATCTGCGAGACGAGCCCGGGGAGCTCGCCGTTCACCGCCTTCGCGGCGGCACGAGCCGTCCCGGCAGCCCAGTCGCATCGCCGCGCGCCGTGCCAGAGCACCCCGTCGCGGACCTCGATCTCGCCGGGCCAGGCGAGGGTGTGCAGGACGAACACGCCCCCGGGCCCGACCAGGACGTGGTCGATGTCGGCGAGCTGCCGATCCGGCCAGTGCAGGTCGCGGAAGACCCGCCAGTCCAGGTGCGGCAGGGCTGTGAGCGCGAGGGTGACGTCGGCCGGCCCGGCCGGTTCTTCCAGCTCGTCCAGGTCTTCGCGCTCCGGCAGGTCTGTCGGCTCCGCTGGACCTGCCTGCACCGCTGACTCATGCGGCACCACCGGGCCGCTCAGGCCTGCTGGCTCCACACTCCCCGTCGGAGCGTCGAGCTCGGTGACCTCGGGCCACAGGTCGTCGGCGAGCTCGAGCTCGTCGTACCGCTGCGCTGACTCCCCCGCCATGTGATTCCTCCCGACATCAATCATGAGAGTAGAGGGATATATGTCGCTCTTGTCCGCTTTTTACGGAATCTAGCCCTTCTGGTCCACCCGCACCAGCCCGAACGGGTCAGCGGTTGCCAAATGCGTTAGTCACCACTAACGTATTCCAGATGACCGACCCACTGACTGCCGCTGCGGAGCCCACGCGGCGACGCATCCTGCAGTTGCTGGCGGCACGTCCGCGAACCGTCAGCGAGGTCGCCGGCCAGTTCACGGTGACCCGGTCGGCCATCTCCCAGCACCTCCTGGTGCTGGCCGATGCCGGCCTCGTGGAGGCCGAGAAGGTCGGTCGCCAGCGGATCTACCGGGTCGTCCCATCCGGGCTGCAGCGACTGCAGGCCGAAATCGACAGGTTCTGGACCGACGAGCTCGACCTGCTCGTCGCCGATGCCCATTCCATGAGGAGACAGCAATGAGCTTCACCAAGACCGCAGTCCTGCCCGTCTCGCCCGACGAGGCGTTCGCGCTGATCACCGAACCGGAGCGGCTGCGACGCTGGCAGACCGTCACGGCGTACGTCGACCTTCGTGCCGGTGGCGACTACCGCTGGACGATCACCCCCGGCCACGTGGCTGCGGGCACCTACAAGGAGATCGAGCCCGGCAAGCGCGTCGTGTTCGGCTGGGGCTGGGAAGGCAGTGAGGACCTCCCCCCGGACGCCTCCACGATCACCTTCACGATCGAGCCCAGCGAGGGCGGCTCGCTGGTCACCCTGACGCACGAGGGGCTCAGCGAGGAGCAGGCCCAGTTCCACGCCGAGGGCTGGCACCACTACGTGGAGCGCCTCGAGCGGCTGGCTGCCACGGGCGATGCCGGGCAGGACGAGTGGGCCTTCGCTCCCGAGGACCTCGACCCGATCACCGCGGCGGAGGCATCCCTGGCCGTCATCCAGCCGATGCTGCGCAACCTGACTCCGGAGGACCAGCCCAAGCAGAGCCCCTGCGAGGAGTTCACCGGGCACCAGGTCGCCGAGCACCTGATGGACTCGCTGGTCACGGTCGGCGGCATGGCCGGCGGCACGGTGGTGAACCCCGAGCAGGGGTCCCTGGAGAACCGGGTCTCGGTGATGACCCAGCAGGCCGTGGACGCCTGGCGCCAGGTCGACCTCTCCGGCACGGTCCGGGCCGGCGAGAACGAGCTGCCCGCCGGCTTCGCGGCGAACATCCTCGCCTTCGAGCTCACCCTGCACGGGTGGGACCTCGCCCAGACGAGCGGCCAGACCCTGCACATCTCCGACGAGCTCGTGGCCTACCTGCAGGCCTTCGCCGAGAACCTGGTGCCCGGAGGCCGCAAGAGCGGCTCCTTCGCCGACGAGGTGCCGCCGCTGACCGGCGCCAGCGCGGTCGACCGGCTCGCAGCGTTCACCGGCCGTACGCCGATCGGCGCCTGAAGCCCCCTCTCGGGACCGAACACACCACCCAACAAGGAGAAATGATCATGGCGAAGTTCCTTTTCATCTACCACGCTCCCCCCGCCCCGGCAGACGCGCCGGAGTGGTCCCAGGAGCAGATGCAGGAAGTCATGGGCCAGTGGATGGCCTGGGGCGGCAAGGTCGGCGACGGCCTGCTCGACTTCGGCACCCCGCTCGGCGGTGGCACCCGGGTCACCACCGAAGGCACCTCGCCGAGCACCCGTGAGGTCACCGGTTACAGCATCCTCGAGGCGGACAGCATGGATGCCGTGCTCGGTTTCGCCCAGGATCACCCGCACCTGAACATGCCGGGCGGCTGCGAGATCGAGGTCCACGAGATGCAGCCGATCCCGGGTTCCTGAACCGGATCGCCCGCCGCGCGTCAGCCCGGTAGCCGATCCGCCTCGATGACCAGCTGCCGCAGGCGTGCGGCGAGCACCGGGTCGAACGCCCCCGTGGTGGCCTGCCAGGCCCAGTTGCCCTGGTCGGTCCCGGGGGTGTTCATCCGGCTGTCACTGCCCAGGGCCAGCAGGTCCTGGGCCGGGACGACGGCGAGCCTCGCGGTGGACACGAGGGCCAACCGGATCAGGGCCCACGGCATCGGCTCGTCCGGCCTCACCAGATGGCGGCGCACCTGGGCGCGGGTCGCCTCGTCGAGGTCGTCCCACCACCCGAGCGTGGTGTCGTTGTCATGGGTGCCGGTGTAGACGACGCTCTGCTCGCCATGGCGCTTCGGCAGGTAGGGGTTGCGCTCGTCGCCGTCGAAGGCGAACTGCAGGACCTTCATCCCGGGAAGCCCGAAGCCCGTGCGCAGAGCTTCGACCTCCGCCGTGATCACCCCTAGGTCCTCGGCGACCAGGGTGCCGGGGCCTGCGGCCTCGACCAGAGCGGCCAGCACGTCGTGTCCTGGGCCCCTGACCCAGTGGCCCTCCCGCGCGGTGGGCGCACTCACCGGCACGTGCCAGGCCGCCTCGAACCCGCGGAAGTGATCGATCCGGACCAGGTCGAAGAGCTGTCGCTGCCGCGCGATCCGGGTCCGCCACCAGGCGAACCCGTCCGCAGACATCGCGTCCCAGTCGTAGTGCGGGTTGTTCCAGCGCTGGCCGTCGACCGCGAAGTAGTCGGGCGGGCACCCGGTCACCGTGATCGGCTGACCCTCGTCGTCGAGCTGGAACAGGTGCCGGGCGGCCCAGACGTCGGCGCTGTCGTGCGAGACGAAGATCGGCAGGTCGCCGAAGAACAGCACGCCCCTCGACGCGGCGTACTCACGCAGCGCGGCCCACTGCTCGGCGAACACCCACTGCTCGAATCGCAGGGCTCCGACGCGAGCCTCCACCGGCGCCAGCACCTCGGCCACCCGCTGCTGGTCACGGTCGCGCAGTCCCGGTTCCCAGGTGGTCCACGGGGTGTGGCCGAGAAGCTCGCGCAAGGTGGTGAACTCGACGTAGGGCTCCAGCCAGTGCGCCTGCGCCTCGCACCAGGCCCCGAACGCGTGCTGCGCCGCAGCGTCCAGCTCGGTTGGGTCGAGCAGCCCCAGGCGTCGTTGGAGCTCGGGGCTGATCAGGCCCGGGTTCCCAGCCATCGCCGACAAGGAGTTGTACGGCGACCCGTCCCCCGCGTGCGTCGGGACCAGCGGCAGCACCTGCCACACGGTGCAGCCGGACTCGGCGAGGAAGTCGACGAACTCGTAGGCGGCGGGACCCAGGTCTCCACTCGCTCCGGCGACGGTCGCCTCCGTGTCGCCGGCGCCCGGGAGCGAGGTGATGTGCAGCAGGATCCCGGCCCGGCGTACGTCCAGGGGCTGGGGGTGTTCGGGCATGCAGCGAGCCTAGTGGCGAACGGCTAGACCACCTTCCCCGGACCCTTGACCGGAGCGACCCGGAGGAGCATTCTCCTAAGTGTGTTAGGCACTCCGAATCGCAATAGGATCACCGAACGTCGTGAGGCGGTGCGGGAGGAGATCCTGGCGGCGGCCTGGCAGGTGGCCCGGGAACACGGGCTCGCACAGATCACCCTGCGCCTGGTGGCCGAGCGGGTGGGGATGCAGGCTCCCTCGCTCTACTCGCACTTCGACTCCAAGCACGCGATCTACGACGCCATGTTCGCGCAGGCCTGGACGGAGTTCCTGACGGCGTGGCGGAGCGCCGAGGCCACCGCCCCGAAGGCGCCACGTGCCGCGATGCGGCATCTGGCCCACGCGTTCTTCGACTTCTCGGTGAGCGACCTGGCGCGGCACCAGCTGATGAACCAGCGCACGATCCCAGGCTTCACCCCGAGCGCGGAGAGCTACGCCCCCGCGGTCGCCGCCCTCGACGGACTGCGGCAGCACCTGGTCACCCTGGGCGTCACCAGGGACGAGGACGTCGACCTCTGCACCGCGATCATGGGTGGGCTGGCCGACGCGCAGCTCGCCAACGACCCCGGCGGCCACCGCTGGGCGCGCCTGGTCGATCGGGCGATCGACATGTTTGCCGACAATGTGGGGCTCCCCCACGACGAGTGAGGATGATGATCATGTCCACCAGCACACTGACCACAGGCACCCGCAAGGCGCCGTACGTCTCGGCGCTGGATCCCGACGCCGGGCAGCGGCTCGCGGAGACCGAGTACGAACGAGTCGTCGCCACCTTCGAGCAGCTCACCCCCGAGGACTGGGCGGCTCCCACCGACTGCACCGGCTGGGACGTCCGCGCGATGGCCGGCCACATGGTCGGCATGGCCCGGATGGCAGCGTCGATCCGGGAGAGCCTGCGACAGCAGTTCGCGGCCAAGCGCCGCGTCAAGCGCGAGGGCGGGCTGATGATCGACGCCCTGACGGCGCTGCAGGTCGACGAGCAGGCGTCGCTGAGCACCGATGAGCTGGTCGCGCGCATGCGGGGGTACGCCGCGAAGGCGGTCCACGCACGGTTCAGCGTGCCGTCGTTCATGCGCCACCGGGTGGTCGACCCTCAGGTGGTCGGCGGGGTCGAGGAGTTCTGGACCATGGGCTACCTGCTGCACACGATCCTCACGCGCGACCCCTTCATGCACCGGATCGACATCGCCCGCGCCACCGGGATCCAGGCGCCCGTGACCGCCGACCACGAGGGCCTCATCGTCGCCGACGTGGTGCAGGAGTGGGCAGCCCGCCACGGCGCCCCGTGCACCGTGGAGCTGTCGGGGCCGGCGGGGGGCAGCTGGCGCTTCGGCGGTGATGCCACCGGCGAGCACATCTCGATGGACGCGCTCGACTTCTGCCGCACGATCTCCGGCCGCGCACCGGCGCGAGGACTGCTCAGCCAGGAGATCCCCTTCTGAGCAAGGACGTCACCGAGACAGCGGGATCTTCCAGCGACCGGTCTCGGACCCGGCACGGAGCCACACCTCGGTGACGCTCCGTCCGGCAGGAAGCCGGAAGGTCAGGTAGCCAGAACTGGTGAGGCCGGCAGGCAGCCGACGGGCCGTCGCCAGCAGCTGCCCACCGCTGACGGCGGTGACCCGCGTGTCCACCGTGTGGAACCGACCCAGGTCGTCCTTCACCGTGGCGCGAATCGGCCACGGCGCGACGAGCGCGACGTCGCCGGCGTTGCGGACCGTGAAGTGCACCCCCCACAGCTGCCTGTCCGCCGGCGGCCGCTGCTCCGGACGCAGCGGCTCGACCTTGGTCACGCTGGTCTCGGTGACCTGGAGCGCGGGCCGGGGACCTGAGGCACCCAGCGTGACCGACTCACCTGGCACTGCCTGCGGGTAGAGCTGGGAGTCCAGGAAGTCCTCGGTGGCCCGTTCCAGCACGCCGGTCTGGAGCACCCCGGCCACCGCGCCGAAGAGCGCCAGACACGCGATGCCCGCGACCAGGACCCGCAGCCAACGCCTCAGTCTCGGGTGTCCTGGCTTCTCAGCGACCTGCACACCCTCCCTGCGGGGCGGCACGGTCGGTATGGAAAGCAGCGTCGCCCGGGCCGGTAGGCGCGCCGCCCCGGCCGCTGCCGAGCTGGCAGGTGCAGCCGCGACCGGCATCGTCTCGGCCTGATCCTGGGCTGCGCTGGTCGAGGAGGGCTGCTTGCCTGCCCGGAGCTTCCGGCCCGGCTTCTTCTGGGCTGGGCTTCTTCTGGGCCGGCTTCTTTGGGCGGGCTTCTTCTGGGCGGGCTTCTTCTGGGCTGGCTGTTGTCGGGTTGGGCTCCGGTCGGGCAGCTCCCGCGCCTGAACCTGCCGCCCGGGGGCCACGTCGTCGACGGGCGGCCGCACCGGCTCGTCCCGGACCACTGGCTCGTCCCGGACCACTGGCTCGTCCCGGACCACTGGCTCGTCCCGGACCACTGGCTCGTCACGGTCTGCGGGCTTGTCACGGTCTGCGGGCTTGGGCCACAGGGACCGACGCCTCCGGGACACCGGTTGCTGCGCCGCCTGTCGGATCGCCTCGGCGGCCCTGGCCGTGGGCGACAGCTCGCCAGCGGCGTGGCCGGACTCCTCAACAGCTGGCCCATCGATCCTCGGAACGGGCCTGTGGGGAGCGGGCTCGTCCTCGGGCTCGGGGCCGTTCTCATCTGCGTCGCCGGGGATCATCAGGGGCCCCGCAGTCACCGGTGCGATCGCCGTACCTCATCAGCCGAGCGCCCGACCTCGCGAGCACTCACCGCCGACAAGGATCGCTTCAGCATCTCGAAGGCCTGATCGACCTGAGGTGGGTCGAGGACGGGGTCGAGCGAGATCGAGCATCTCGGCGAGGTTCTCCGTCGAGCAGACCAGGACGTCCCTGGCGCAACCCAGGATCGGTTGGTCGCGGACGAAGCAGATCACAGCGGTGAACACGTTCGGAGCGAGATCCGGGAACCAGCTCCGCAGCCTCGATCGCGGCGTCGGCGACGCCGGCCACCGCAGCCTCCCGGTTGCGACCGTTCTGCGCGAGCACGCCACCGTCGCGGACCTTGATCACGCCGGACCAGTGTTTGGAGTCGACTCACGAAGATCCCGGCCGGCCCGACCACGACATGGTCGATGCTCGCAAGCGCCTGTCCCGGCCAACGCACGTCGTGCATCACCCGCCAGCCGACGAGGGAGCTGCGGCGAGCGCATCGGTGGTCTGCTGTTCCCCGAAGTTGAGCAACGCCTCAAGGCGCCCTTGGGCATCCGCGAGCTCGACGACCCGCGCCGAGCCCAGCACACTCTCGGCTCGAGCACGTCGCCTGCGTCCGGCTTCTTCCGCCGACTCCCCTGCCATGCCTCTCCCCGTGGTCGACCCCTTGTCGCGACCTTAGGTTGCACGCGATGCAGTGTCAGCGAAACGGGCAAAACGCACCGAAGCGAAACGTTGAGCCGTGGGGCACCCGATACGGCGCGAACATGGTGTCGGCAGACGGCATCCTGGCCCGGAACTCCTTGCCTCATGCCGGAACGGCTGGCTAAGGTGACGCGTCCCGGATGACCGGGACGCCCCCCGTTGTCGCCGAGTCTGTCCGCGCGGTGGGCCACCCACACCGAAGCGGACTGAGCGGGGAACCCAATCTTCCCGGGTCGTGAGAGCGACCCTCGGGGTGAGGCCACCCACGTGGCCGGGCAACTCCAGCCCGAACCCGACAGCTAACCTCGCAGGCGCGCGGAGGACCCCCATGCGCATGCGCACGCTCATTTCGACGCTGCTGGTCGCCCTGATCAGCACCGTGCTCGTCACATCCACCCTCTCCGCGCCAGCCGGCGCCGCGGTCTCGATGCGGACCTGGTCGAAGCTCGCCAAGTGCGAGTCCGGCGGACGCTGGCACATCGCCACAGGCAACGGCTACTACGGCGGGCTGCAGATCAGCACCGGCACCTGGCGTGCCTTCGGCGGCAAGAGGTACGCCGCCCTCCCCCACCGCGCCACCAAGCGCCAGCAGGTCCGCGTGGCGAAGCGGATCCTGCGCGGCCAGGGCTGGCGCGCGTGGCCGTCCTGCTCGCGGCGCATCGGCCGCCGCTGACGGACCGCTCCGCGCGGGCCGCTGACCGGGGTCAGCGCTTCTCGCAGGCCACGCCGTCCTTGTCGCGGTCGCTCTTGGCGTTCTGCTTGTAGACCTTGGTGTTTCGCTTGAAGTTCGTCACCGGGGTGCCGCTGGTCACGCGGTCGCGAGCGCCGCGACGGCCGACACCGTGCGGGTAGACCTTGTTCAGCTGGGTGCAGTTGACGAACCGGCGCGCAGCGGCCGCGTCGGCGGAGTGCACGATGCCGGGCACACCCAGCATGGCGATGGACGTGGCGCCGACGACGACGACGAGCTTCTTGATCATGGAGTCCCCCTGGTTGCGACCTGTGGTCAGCCGGAGCCTAGGGGGCGCGGGGCGCGCGCGTCCGGCACTTCGCCAGAGCGGTCACCCCCCGGGAGGTCCGTGGCCAGGCTGCTGCCGGCTGAACCGCATTCGCCCCTCGGGTGTCCGGCTCGACTCGTAGCTGGGGTCGTGCGCCCGGTGGTGATGCCACGCACAGAGGAGCACGCCGTCTCGCAGATCCGTCCGCCCCCCGCGTGACCACGGCGTGCCCCCGTGATGCGCCTCGCACCAGGTCGCGGGGATCGAGCAGCCTTCGGCCCGACACTCCCGGTCGCGGATCATCATCGCCTTGCGCTGCGCGGGCGTGAACAACCGGGAGCGGCGTCCTAGGTCGAGCACCTCGGACCGGCCCCCCAACACCGCAGGGATGACGTTCGAGGTGCACGCCAGGCGCCGCGCCTCCGCTGCACTGAGCGCACTGTCACCGACGAGCCCTGCCGCAGAGAGGCGCTCGGTCAGGTCGGCGAACGGGATGGTGACGATCAACGTGGTGGCGTCGCCCGCGTGCACGGGCAGCCGTCGCGGGTCCACCGCCTCCAGGAGGGAGCAGAACGCCTGGCCCAGCATGCGGTGGTGCGGGATCCGATCCCCCTCCCCAGAGCCACGGTGCCGAGGTGAGGTGAAGGAGTCCAGATAGGTGCGCAGCCTCGCGGCCATCGCGTCCGGCACCTGGATCTGGACGCGCGTGGACCCGTCACCGAGGCGGGTCATGGTCAGGCGGGTGCCCTCCCGAGCGCGGCGCTCCTCGGCCGCGAGCTGCCTGGCCTCCTCACGTTCGCCCACCTCGGGCGCGACGTGGTCCAGGACGCGACGCCCGAGCACGCGGAGCTCGCGCGGGCCGTAGTGGGCGGCCTCGGCCACCAGGTGAGCCTCCGCCCGGTCCAGGATCTCGCGGTCGACGCAATCACCCGGGACTTCGTCCAGCGCCCGAGCGATGACCAACGCCTGCGCCACATTGACATCCCCTGCGCTCAGGGCCGACCCCACGCGCCCCCACCTGCGGTCCAGCGACCGGGCCAGCGTGAGGTCCCTGCGGTTCGCGGCGGCGTCGCCACGCGTCTCGTGGGTGAGCGCGGCCGCCACGTCGCGGGCACCGACCAGGCCGGCCACGTCATCGGCCACGGCCATGGCCTGCAGTCGGACAGCGACCAGGCGCGCCTCGAGGCGCGCCAGCTGCACCAGCAGGGCCCCTTTGAGGTCCGGCTCCAGGAACGCCGGGTTGCAGCTCGCCATGCCCTCCAGCGCCGCCTCGATGGCCTGGGCACCGGCGAGGAGTGGGTGACTTCCGACCGACGACTCCACGACCTCACCTCCCACATCGACACGAGCTTGCTCACATGTCGATGCAGCACGCCCGTGAGAGGCGATCCAGCACGTCGTGCGGATCAGGACTGGGCCCCAGCATCACTATCACCCGGTCCTGAGAATATCGTACACCTGTTCGAGTACAATGGCAATGCCCCCCCGGCGGAACTTCGGAGCGCCGCCCATCAGCGACTGCCCCGATCCGGGCACCAACGACGCCCCGACCGGCCCCAACGGACCTCCTCAGGACCCCTGGTACCTCCGCAGCCACCGGCGATCGATCCGGCGCTTGAGGGCCAGCGCGGCGGGACCCTGCCACCACAGCGACCCCCAGGTGGCCAGCGCCGTGCCAGCGCCGAGGTCGAGCACGGCCAGTGCGCGCCGCTGCGGCTGGTAGGTGGGCAACGGTTCGGAAACGGTCCGCGCCAGCAGGCTGGCGAGCAGCACCGGCCCCTGGCGCACTCCGTGCACCCCGATCCGGGGCAGCGGCTGACTGACGAAGTTGGCGCAGTCCCCCAGTGCGTAGATCTCGTCGTGCTGGACGTGCTGAAGGGTCTCCCGGACCGGCACGCCCGCTTCGTCGCCCAACCCGAGCCGGCCGATCAGCTGCGGAGCGGCCAACCCGGTGGCAAGCACGGCGACGTCGTGGGCGAGGTCGGTGCCGTCGGCGCAGCGGGCGGTCGCCCCGCCCAGCTGGGTCACCGCACAGCCCGTGCGGACGACGACGCCCCGCTCTGCCAGCAGGCGCTCGACGCCGCGCCGCGCGCGGCTGGGAAGATCCGCGCCGAGGTGGGGACCGGCCTCGAGCAGCTGGACCAGCGTGACACCGGGCCGCACGGCCAGGTGTGCCGCGATCTCGAGCCCGGTCGACCCGCCACCGACGACGGTGACCCGCGCACCGTCACCGGGAACCGAGCTCAGCCGTTCATCGAGAGCGCCCAGGCTCTGCAGCGGCTTCACCCGGACCACTGCGGGGTCGACGATCATCCCTGCGGGTGCCACCACGCTGCCGATGTTGAGCGAGAGGACGTCGTACGAGATCTCGGCACCGTCCATCGTCAGGGCGACGCGGCGCACCAGGTCCACGGACTCGAGGGTGCCCTCGTGGTGGACGACACCGCTGCGACGTGCCAGGGCCGCGACGTCGACCCGGCCCTCCTCCGCGGTCGCGGCACCACCGACGATGGCCGAGGCCAGGCCGCTGTAGTGAAAGTGCCGCGGCGACAACAGGTGAACCCGGTAGCCGGCGGCGGCGAGGGCGGCGGCGTTGTTGACGACGTAGAGGTGGGCGTGGCCGGCGCCGACCAGGAGGAGCTCGGTCACGTCCCCACCCTACGCACGCGTGTGGACACCCAGGGGCTACGTCGGTGAGGGTCAGCGCATGGCCCGCTCACTTGCCTCCCCGTCCACCATGCTGCGCTCGGGACTCGACTCGCTGCGGCAACCTGCCACGCAGACCGACCTGATGCAGCTGGTCAAGGCCGTCGTCGCCGCCGTCGCGGCCTGGGTGATGGCCGACCAGGTCCTCGGTCTGGCACAGCCGTTCCTGGCCCCCTGGACGGCCCTGCTCACCGTGCACGCCACCGTCCATCGCAGTCTTTCGCGGGGCGCCCAGGCCGTGGCTGCGACAGCGCTGGGCATCGTGGTGGCCTACCTGGCCGTCGTGACCCTCGGGGCCGGGACGGTCGCGCTCGCCGTGGCACTCCTGGCCGGCCTGCTCCTGGCACGAGCGGGCGTGCTGCGCGACGAGGGTGTGACCGTGGCGACGACTGCCCTGTTCGTGATCACGACCGGAGTACCCGAGGACGAGCTGCTGCTCACGGACCGGCTGCTCGACGTCGCGCTCGGGGTCGGCATCGGGATCATCGTCAACCTGGCGGTCTTCCCTCCCCTGGCCGACCGCAGCGCCCAGCAGCGGGTCGACCGGATCAACCGCGAGATGGGCTCGCTGATGCAGGAGATGTCCCGAGAGCTTGCCGACACCTGGGACCAGGGGCGTGCCGAGGCCTGGATCGAGCGCACCCGCACGATGGACCACGAGCTGGAGGATGCCTGGCAGCTGGTGCGTCACGCCCGGGAGAGCAGCTGGTGGAACCCGAGACGCCTGGTCTCACGCGAGGTGGGTGACACCACGATCTACGAGCAGGTGCTCCGTCGCCTCGAGGACGGCATCGCCCAGCTGCGGGCCATGGCCCGCACCCTCGACGAGTCCACGCGGACGGCGCAGCAGTGGGACGAGCGCTTCCGTGCGCCGTGGATCCGGCTGCTCGGCGAGGTCGGACACCGGGTGGCCAACCCGCACGCTGACGTCAGCGCCGTCCGGGGAAGGCTCGACGACCTCGCCCACGACCTCTCCAGCGAGGATCTGCCCTCCCTGTACTGGCCCGTGTACGGCGCACTCATCTCCGACCTGCGCAACCTGGTCGACATGGTCGACGACGTGGCCTCCCGGGGTCAGGTACGCACCTGAGCCGGCGCCGAGCCGGTCAGGCCGTGATCGCGTCCGCGGCGGGCCTCTCGCCGAGCAGCCTGTCGCGGAGCTCGACGAGCGCGGACACCGCGTCCATGAAGCGGGCGGTGCTCTCACCCACCGGCACGTCGTCGAAGTAGTGGTTGCGCATGGCCACCCGGGCGAGGTGGTGCTCGTCGAACTCGAGACGGGCCGTGACGAGCACGGTCAGCTCCGCCGGATCGACCTCGTCGATCACGTCGGCACAGCGGCTCACCGGGACCTCCTGACGCAGCCGCTCGGCGTCGTGGTGCCGGTCGGTCAGGAAGATGGGCCGGTCGGTGCGCAGGTAGAGCCAGTCCAGGCCGACCGAGGAGACGTCGGTGACGATCGCGTCGCAGTCGGGCATGACCGCGAGGATGTCGCCGCGCGTGACCGACACGTGCCCGGCGCCAGGCTCGCGCAGATCGGCCTCGGCGACCATCGCGAGGATGTCGTGATGCGCCTCCCGGATCTCCGGGGTCTGGCTGGTCACGACCTGCGGATGCGGCTTGTAGACGACCCGCGCGTCGGGAACGGCGAGGATCGCGCGGACCACGTCACGCCCGATCGTGTCGAGGGAGGTGTAGTCGTTGTACTCCGCGTCGCCCTCCCAGGTCGGCGCGTAGAGGACGGTACGGCGGGTGCTGGGGGTGAGCAACGGGGTCGGGTGCAGGTCGAGCTGGGGCCGCCCGATGCGCACCAGCCGGTCCGAGTCGAACTCCAGCAGTCCGGCCGCGTGCCGGTGCACCGCAGCGGTGCCGGCGACGAAGACCCGGTCGTAGGCCTTCGCGTTGTTGCTGGCCATGCTCTGCTTGTCGCTCTCCCCGTGGTTGATGTGCACGTGCAGCATCCGGCCGCTGACCAGGGACTGGAAGTTCAGCATCGAGTTGTTGCAGTACAGGACGACCTTGGCGTCGAGCTCGCCGTAGAGCTCGGTCAGCTCCGGGAACGACGGAGCCGTGAAGACCGGCAGCGACGTCCGGTCGGCGAGCGCAGTCGCCACTGCGGGATCGCGCACCACGATGCCGACCCGATGGCGCTCGTTCAACGTCGCCAGCACCGGGAGCCACTGGCTCAGCTGGTAGATCCGCGTGGGGTCGTCCCCGAAGTAGGCGACCGTGGTGACTGCATCCTGCACGAGTGGATTCTAGTCGGGGAATGGCAGCGCGCATGACGAACTCACGTTCCCCGGAACGGACGCGAGGCCGGCCACCCGGAGGGGGGTGACCGGCCTCACGCGGAGGGAAGGCTGTCGCTCAGCTGCAGCCGCTGGTGCTGCCGCAGCCCTCGCACACGTAGCAGCTGCCCGCCGGGCGCATCTTGGTGCCGCAGGTCATGCAGAGCGGGGAGTCGATCGCGGTGCCGGTGATCTTCTCCATCAGCTCGGCGGAGGTGTGGGCACCCTGGGGTGCCGGCTTCTCCGCTGCGGACCCGGTGGGCTGGGGCTCGGTGGCCTCGGTGGTCTCGACCACCTCGACCGACGTCGCCTGCTCGATCGACGCCAGCAGCTCGCCGGCGCCGCCGGTCTCCTCGAGCGGCTCGTAGGAGCCGGTCTCGAGGTGACGCTGACGCTCTTCGGCGGAGTAGATGCCGAGCATGGAGCGGTCCTCGAAGGAGAGGTAGTCCAGCGCCAGCCTGCGGAAGACGTAGTCCATCAGCGACTGCGACATCCGGATGTCCGGGTCGTCGGTCATGCCCGCCGGCTCGAAGCGCAGGTTGGTGAACTTCGAGACGTAGGTCTCGAGCGGGACGCCGTACTGCAGACCGATGGAGACCGCGATCGAGAAGGCGTCCATCACGCCGGCCAGGGTCGAGCCCTGCTTGCCCAGCTTGAGGAAGACCTCGCCGAGCTCGCCGTCGTCGTGGGCACCCGAGGTCATGTAGCCCTCGGCACCGCCCACGGTGAACGACGTCGTCCGCGACGCGCGGCTCTTGGGGAGGCGCTTGCGGAACGGCTTGTGCACGATCTTCTCGACGACCTGCGGGGTCTCGACAGTGAGCCCCTGGTCCTTCTTCGCCGAGTCGGACTTGCCGTCGGAGAGCGGCTGGCCGACCTTGCAGTTGTCGCGGTAGACGGCCGTCGCCTTGAGGCCGAGCTTCCAGGACTGCAGGTAGATGTCCTCGATCTCCTCGACCGTCGCGGTCTCGGGCAGGTTGACCGTCTTGGAGATCGCGCCGGAGAGGAACGGCTGGCAGGCCGCCATCATCCGCACGTGGCCCATCGGCTTGAGCGCGCGAGCGCCCATGGCGCAGTCGAAGACCTCGTAGTGCTCGGTCTTCAGGCCGGGCGCGTCGATGACGTGGCCGTTCTCGGCGATGAACTCGACGATCGCCTCGATGGTCTCCTGGGTGTAGCCCATCTTCTTCAGCGCCCGCGGGATCGTCTGGTTGACGATCTGCATCGAGCCGCCACCGACGAGCTTCTTGAACTTGACCAACGAGAAGTCCGGCTCGATGCCGGTGGTGTCGCAGTCCATCATGAAGCCGATGGTGCCGGTGGGCGCGAGCACCGAGGCCTGCGCGTTGCGGAAGCCGTTCTTCTCACCCAGCTTCTGCACGTCGTTCCAGGCCTGCGTCGCCAGCTTGTGTACGCCGGCGTCGTGCACGCCGAGCGTGCGGACGACGTCGTTGGCGGCCTGGTGCTTGCGCATGACCCGCTTGTGCGCGTCGGCGTTGCGGGCGTAGCCGGCGTAGGGGCCGACGACCGCGGCGAGCTCGGCGGAGCGCTTGTAGGACTGACCGGTGAGCAGCGAGGTGATCGAGGCAGCCATCGCGCGGCCACCGTCGGAGTCGTAGCCCAGACCCATCGCCATCAGCAGGGCACCGAGGTTGGCGTAGCCGATGCCGAGCTGGCGGTAGTTGCGGGTGGTCTCGGCGATCGGCTCGGTCGGGAAGTCCGCGAAGCAGATGGAGATGTCCATCGCGGTGATGATGAACTCCACGGCCTTGGCGAACAGCGGTGCGTCGAAGGTGTCGTCGTCCTTGAGGAACTTCAACAGGTTCAGCGACGCGAGGTTGCACGAGGAGTTGTCCAGCGACATGTACTCCGAGCACGGGTTGGATGCGGTGATCCGACCGGTCTCGGGGTTGGTGTGCCAGTCGTTGATCGTGTCGTCGTACTGCAGACCCGGGTCGGCGCAGGCCCAGGCAGCCTGGCTGATCTTGGTGAACAGCTCGCGGGCGTCGATGGTCTCGATGACCTCGCCCGTGGAGCGCGACCGCAGCCCGAAGTCGGTGCCGTCCTCGACCGCACGCATGAACTCGTCGCTCACGCGGACCGAGTTGTTGGCGTTCTGGTACTGCACCGAGGTGATGTCGACGCCACCGAGGTCCATGTCGAACCCGGCGTCGCGCAGGGCGCGGATCTTGTCCTCCTCCTTCGCCTTGGTCTCGACGAACTCCACGATGTCGGGGTGGTCCACGTCGAGGACGACCATCTTCGCCGCGCGACGCGTGGCGCCGCCGGACTTGATGGTGCCGGCGGAGGCGTCGGCGCCGCGCATGAACGAGACCGGGCCGGAGGCGGTGCCACCGGAGGAGAGCAGCTCCTTCGACGAGCGGATCCGGGAGAGGTTCAGGCCGGCTCCGGAGCCGCCCTTGAAGATGAAGCCCTCTTCCTTGTACCAGTTCAGGATCGAGTCCATCGAGTCGTCGACCGACAGGATGAAGCACGCCGAGACCTGCTGGGGAGAGGAGGTGCCGACGTTGAACCAGACCGGGGAGTTGAACGAGAAGTACTGGTGGACCAGCAGCCAGGTGAGCTCGTGCTCGAACAGCTCGGCGTCGGCGGGGCTGGCGAAGTAGCCGTTGTCCTCGCCGCCCTTGCGGTAGGACTTCACGATGCGGTCGATGAGCTGCTTGAGGCTCCACTCGCGGGCGTCGGTGCCGAGGGCGCCGCGGAAGTACTTCGTGGTGACGATCGTGGAGGCGTTGACGCTCCAGAAGTCGGGGTACTCGACGCCACGCTGCTCGAAGACGGTGGCGCCGGTCTTCCAGTTGGTCTGGACGACGTCGCGGCGCTCCCAGGTCAGCTCGTCGTAGGGGTGCACACCGTCGGTCGAGAAGACCCGCTCGATCTTCAGACCCTTCTTACGGGTTCGTGCTGCGCCGGTCCCGCTCACCGTTTCGGTCATGTTTCCCCTGCTCCCTAGTTCGATTGCTCATGCGTCGTACTCGTCTGGTGGTGCGTTCGTGCTGTCGTCGTGCTGTTGGTGGCCCCGGCGCGCGGCTTCCCCACCACGCGCCGGGGCGGTCTGGGTCAGCCCGTGGGCTGAGGTTGCGGCTCGTCGACGACGGCGGCCTGCGGCCGTTCCGCCCGGAGCATCGCGATCTCGGTCTCGAAGTCCTCGGCGCACTCGAAGGCGCGGTAGACGCTCGCGAAGCGCAGGTAGGCCACCTCGTCGAGCTCGCGCAGCGGCCCGAGGATCGCGAGACCGATCTCGTTGGCCGGCACCTCGGCGAACCCGACTCCGCGCAGGGTGTCCTCGACGGACTGCCCCAGACGGGCCAGGTCGTCCTCGGAGACCGGGCGGCCCTTGCAGGCCTTGCGCACGCCGGAGATGGCCTTCTCGCGGGTGAACGGCTCGGAGGTGCCGCTGCGCTTGATCACGCTCAGCTGCATCTGCTCCACCGTGGTGAAGCGCTTCTCGCAGGCCGAGCAGGTGCGGCGGCGCCGGATCGAGGAACCGTCGTCGGAGACCCGGGAGTCGAGCACCCGGGTGTCGGTGCTGCGGCAGAAGGGACAGTGCATCTCGGGACTCCTCTCCGGGTCGGGCTCTACCAGGTAGAACCTGTGGGTTCAGCTGTGGATTCCGGGTGGATAACCTGCGTTACCTGTGGGGAACCCCACCTGACCTGTGGGACTAGATGTGGATAACTACATCTGTGTAACTACTAGATGTAGTGGTGACAGTACGCCCGCGATCTGGGGCGGTGCAACCGGAATCGGGAAAGAAAATCGGCGTACTTCTGGTATGCCGACAAACCCGCAGGTCAGGCCCCCAGCGGGGCCGGAAAACTGTGTCGAAACGGGGCGTGTCACCGGCGCCGCCCGAGGTCGATCGCGGGCAGCGCCGGCTCATCCGCGAGACCGGCGCGGCACCTGAGGGGCCGTGGTCCAGAATGTGCCAGTGAGCAAGCACCCGGGCGCCCACTCGGCCCCCCGTCCCGCGCGTTCGGCCCGCACCTCCCGTCCGGCCCGACCCGCGGGGCAGCCGACCGGCGGCTCGCGATCGCGGTCGCGACTGGCGCTGCTCGCTGCGGGTGTCACCGTGACGCTGATCGCCTGGGGGTTCCTGGTGGCCGCCGCCATCGACTTCGGCAAGGAGGCCCGCAGCGGCGAGCCCACGGCCTGGGCGTTCCTGGCCCTGGCCACCGCGGGTGCCGCGGCCTGCCTGTTCGTCACGCTCATCCTGGGCACCAAGGTCACCCTGCTCCTGCGAGCGGCAGCGGAGCAGCCGACCGTGGAGGGCACCGGCCCGTCCGCGGGCACACCGGCCAGGGTTCCCGGCGGACGACGCGCGGCGCGGTAGCCGGCACGCGTGACACCGCCCGTAGGCTGCACCCGTGAGTCGACGATGAGCAAGATGGACGCCCTGCGGGCGATGCGTGAGGCCAACTACGCGGCGAGGCAGGCCTCCGCCCCGGCGGTGAAGCCGGCCAGCAAGCCAGCTGCCGGTGGTCGCAGCGAGAGCGACGCCGGGACCTCCGCGGCGACGCGCAAGGCCGCTGCGAAGAAGGCTGCGCCGAGGCAGCCCGCCACCGCCGACGGCGACGGCGACGACGCTGCCGCGGCGAGCGCCTGCGGGCACAAGTCGATGAACGGTCGTGCCTGCACCCGCGACGCCGGGCACAGCGAGAAGTCACACCGCTACAGCTGAGGTCGGCCGGGGTGCATGCGGGTCCCCCCTGGCTCCGCGGTCCCTGCTCGTCCACAGGACTCCGTGATCGGTGTAGCCACCGCGCTGCCGGGGTAGTTGACTCCCATCGTCTCGGGATCGATGCCTCATCGATGGTTTGGAGTGTGCGATGCACAGGGCGGCACCCCGGCTCGTGGCCGGGCTGACCACGGCCATGCTGCTTCTCGGCGCGTGCGGCTCCAATCCCGAGCCCAAGCCCCTGCCACAGGCGACGTCGCCGTCGCCGTCGCCGTCGGCCAGCGCCCCACCTACTCCCCCGGTGTTGCCGGCGGCGGCCAGGAAGAAGACCAGGGCTGGGGCGGAGGCGTTCGTGCGCCACTTCGTCGAGCCGTCAACTACGCCGGGTCCACCGGAGACACGAACCCGCTTCGAAGGCAATGTACGCTGAGTACCTGTGTGACGCGATGCGCGCCATTGATCGCAGGGCATCGTCGACGATCTATCGGGCCGGAGGCACCATCGAGGGTGGCGGCTGGCAGCACGGTACGGAATCAAGCTCTACGGGATTGGAACGACGTGGCACTACTTCCTCGATGCGCGGATCGACTACGACGCCGCAGCGTGGGTGAACTCATCCGGGGCAGCAGCAACCACAGTCATTTCCGGCGAGCGAACCGTCGTCTGCAAGCCTTCAGTACTTGAGCGCGACTCGCGATGCTTGGAAGGTGTCGGCACTGGACCCCTCGGCATGAGTCGGTCATATGCCGCGGTCCTGATAGCAGTTCTAGTCTTCTCTGTGCACCCCGCGGCTGCGAGCGAAGCGACCGGAGGTTAGGCCCGCCGATGACGCCTTCGACGCCTGGTCTATCTCGATCACCGGGCGGAGCTGCCAACAAGAGCCCTTCGAGTATCCAGACCTGTGGATACTCCAGCGCACCGCAGCACATTCGCTTCGCCTGGCGCACCGCGTGCGACCGAGGGATCGGCAATCCCGTCACGGGCGCGGCGGTCTGCCCTGCCAACCCCTGTCCACCGGGCCAGTCCCAGTACCGCCTGTGGCGAGTGTCGCCGCCACCGGCAGTCCCTCTCGGGCTCGTCTGCTCCGGCACCGGCCCACCTGCTGCCCCGGTGGCCCCACAGGTGACCGAGGCGATGATCCTGCAGGCGTTCCGACGGGTCCCGCTCCCTGCGCTGCGCTCACGCAGCCAGCCGGCGAACAAGACCTTGGTCAACTTCGACACGATCTTCTTCACCCGGGCACAGCCCCTGACCCGACGACTGACCCTGCTGGGCCAGCGGGTGCGGCTCGAGATCCGGCCGAGCCGGTTCGAGTGGGTGCACGGCGACGGGACCTCGGCGACCACGACGACGCCGGGAGCGCCGTACCCGGACAAGGAGGTCGTCCACCGATACGCCGAGGCGCACCGGACGGTCGCCCATCACGTGCTGGTGACCTGGACGGCGGAGTACTCCCTCAACGGAGGCCCGTTGCGTCCGGTGACGGGCACCGTGACCACCACCGGTCCGGACACCACCCTTCGGGTCGCGGAGGCGAGCCCCGCCCTCTCCGGTGAGGGCCACTGAGCGCCGGCACCCGGACAGCGGCACGGGAGCGGACCCGACGCGCGCGTGAGGATGTCCTCGGGGGATCCGCGAGCGGCGTACGTCGCGGAAGCGCCACGCGTCAGCCCGAGCAGATCGGTGCAGATCTGCCCCCTCGGGCCCACTCCCGTATTCGCGGCGTCCACCGTTCCCCCGACAAGAGAAGATGCGCAGCCGTGGCCTGTGCCGGGTCCCCTCGTCCACCGGTCTCTTCTGGAGGTCGACGCTGGTTCCGACCCTAGCCACGGGGCACCGGATGACCAGTCCTCGCGCGCAGTTCCCCGAGTTGGTCTAGGGCGGTCGGCGGCGTTCTCGCACCCGATCGAACGACGAGTCGGCACCTGCCACGGGCGGGTGCGGGCGGATCGAGCAGCGCGTCCCGGGCGTGAAGGCTGCGTAGAGTTCGAGCCGTGCAACGACTGACCACCCCGACCAGGCTCAAGCTCGCCTACGCCGGACTGGCGGCCGTCGACACCTGGCTGTCCGGACAGCACGCCCCGCTGGCTCACCGGGCCCGGTTCCTGACCAAGCCGCTGCTGATGCCGGTGCTCGCCGCGTCGCTGGCCACCGATCCGCGAGCCACCGGCTCCCCGCTGCGGACCAGCACCCTGGCGGCGCAGGCAGGCGGCTGGGGCGGCGACGTGGCGCTGCTCGGCGAGGGCACCAGGCCGTTCCTGACCGGGGCAGGGTCCTTCGCGGTCGGACACGTGGCCTACCTGACCGGCTTCCTGCGCCACCGCAGCCCGGCACCGGTCACCGGGAACAGCCGCGCCCGGGTGGTCGCGGCACTGTGGCTCACCAGCGCGCCGGTCGTGGCCGTGATGGCGGCGCGGCGGCACCGTGAGCTCGGCGCACCCGTGTTCGGCTACTCCACGATGCTGGCCCTGATGGCGGCCGCGGCGGGCCACCTCGACCCGGCCATCTCCCCCACGTCGCGCCGGCTCACCGCCGCCGGTGCTGGGCTGTTCATGCTCTCGGACTCGATGCTGGGCGTCCGCAAGTTCGTGCTCGCCGATCCCCCGGCGGCGCTGGAGACGGGCGTGATGGCGACGTACACCGCCGCGCAGTTCCTGCTCAGTGAGGGCGCCGCGCGGGCCTGAGCCGCGCAACCTGGCGAGGGTGGTGGACGGTCTCGGGCCGGAACAGGCCTTGAGGAGCGTCCATAACCCCGATTTACATGGCGTGACCCTGCAGACGGACGAGTGGGGTGGGACCGAGCGCGTCGGTCCCACCCCACTTCTTCCCCCGCGCCGCGGACCCGGGTCGAGCGGATCAGCGGCACGTCTTCGTCGGCCCGCTGCTTGGAGGGGGCGGGCCGAACGTCTAGCCGCGGGGCACGGCGAGCCTCTGACCGACGGAGATCTCGGCGCCGGGGAGCGAGTTGAGCTCCTGGATGCGGTGGACGGTCTCGCGGATCTTGCCGGGCTCGGCCACCTCGCCGGCGATGCCGTAGAGGGTGTCGCCCGGGTGGACCTCGACCATGCGCACGGGCTCGGGGGTGCCTCCGCTCAGCGAGGCAACGGCCCAGCCGCTCATCGCGGTCATCACCGCGAGCGCCAGGGCGAGGAAGGTCAGGACGGCGACGGTGCGGCCGCGGCGGGTCAGACGGACCCGTCCGGCAGGGCTGTCGGCTCCCGGCGTGCTGACTCCCGGCGTGCCGACTCCGGGGCGGGAGGACGGCACCGCCGACAGGTGGCGGGTGGTCATCGTGCTGCTCACGTCGAACGCGGGCGAGATGCTGAGTGTGCTCATCGGTCAACCTCTTTCGGGGAAGTGCTCGACCGATGTGGTCGAGCGCGGGTTGCGACCCCTGCTCTGTGTTGATCGATGTCTATCGGCGCCCACCGACAACTTCTTCGGGACCGCCGCTCGAATAGACGTTCGATCGAACACATGTGCGACGTTAGACCAGGCCAGACCGGTAAGCAAGGACCCGATCGAACAAATGTTCGTACGATCAGCCACGTCACATCCTCCCCACCCGTCACACCGAGGCGGGTCGGTCGAGAGGCTCGTGCCGGTCCCCACCTGCGCCAGCCACCACTGTCCCGTGCAGCCGGGAGGCGACACCACGGGGAGGGCTGGGCTGCCCGCCGAGGTGACCTGCAGGACAGGTCAGCCGGGTGCCGGCGATGCCCGGCGTTGTCCGAAGGGTGCCGGCGGTCGTGACCGCCTGCGAGCCCGGGCGGCGCGGCGTGGCGAGCAGACCAGGCCGCGTGGCGTGCTCAGCGTGCCGCGAGGGCCCTGCGCCCCTGGCGACGCACGATCGGCTCGAGGCGCCCGGTGAGCCCGGGCAGCAGGCTGCTCAGACGCATCAGCCCGCCCCGGTGCCCGGGCAGCGTGAGCACCACCCGGCGGCGGCCGGTGAGCGCCACCGCAGCCGCAGCGACCTCCTCGGCGGTGAGCATCCGGCCGCCGGAGGCGACCAGCTCCTTGGCCCGGCCGTCGGGCTTCATCACCGCCACCATGTCGGTGGCGACGCCGTCGGGGCACACGGCGTGCACGCGCACCCGACGCGGCGTCTCCCAGCTGAGGCTCAGCGAGAGCGAGACCACGGCCGCCTTGGTCGCGGCGTACACCGAGAGGCCGGGGACCGGACCGTGGCCCGACAGGGAGGCGATGTTGGTGAGGTCGCCGCCTTCGGGACCGAAGGCGGCCAGGGCGGCGCGCGCCCCCCACACGGTGCCCAGCAGGTTGATCTCGACGAGCGCCCGGATCTCGTCCTCGGTGAGCTCCTCGATCCCGCCGTCGTGCCCCACACCGGCGTTGTTGACCCAGACGGCCAGCCGCCCGTGCCGCTGCGCCTCGGCGGCGACGTCCCGGTGGGCCTGCGGGTCACGGACGTCGTGCGTCAGCCCCGCGACCGCCCCGATCTCCTCGGCCGTACGCCGGACCGTGTCGCCGTCGACGTCGGTGACCACCACCGAGTGACCACGGGCCACGAGCTCGACGGCGATGGCGCGGCCGATGCCGCGCGCCGCACCGGTCACGACGGCGGAGGTGGCAGGTCGCGGGACCCGACCAGGGGAAGGACTCATGGCTCGCATCCAAGCACGACACGCGGTTCGAACATGTGTTTGAAGTGACCCCTGTTCCTGGACTACCTTCACCTCATGGCGACTCGCGATCAGGACCACCCCGTCAAGCCGGCCTCCAAGGCCGCCCCGACCACCCTCCCGACCACGCTCCCGGTCACCGACACCGGACCCGGGCGCGGCCGCAACACCGTCTCCGAGCTCCCGGACGCCGCCCCGGACAGCACCGGCCTCACCCCGCGCCAGCAGCGCATCCTGAACGTGCTGCGCGAGTCCATCGAGAAGCGCGGCTACCCGCCCAGCATCCGCGAGATCGGCGAGCTCGTGGGGCTGACCAGCTCCTCCAGCGTCGCCCACCAGCTCCGGGTCCTCGAGCAGAAGGGGTTCATCAAGCGCGACCCCAACCGTCCACGCGCCCTCGAGGTCTTCATCCCCGAGCTGATGGCCGCGCGCCGCGCGATCGCCTCGGCCGACGAGGCCGGCTACGACGCCACCGGCCTGGGCGATGCCATCCCGACCCCGACGATGGTGCCCATGGTCGGCCGGATCGCCGCCGGTGGTCCGATCCTGGCCGAGGAGCGGATCGAGGAGATCTTCCCGCTGCCCAAGTCCCTCGTCGGTGACGGCACCCTGTTCCTGCTGGAGGTCTCGGGTGACTCCATGATCGACGCCGCGATCTGCAACGGCGACTACGTGGTGGTGCGCCAGCAGCCCGACGCCGAGAACGGCGAGGTGGTCGCAGCCATGCTCGACGGCGAGGCGACGGTGAAGACGTTCCAGCGCAAGGACGGCAAGGTCTGGCTGCTCCCGCACAACGACGCCTACGACCCGATCGACGGCACCTACGCCACGATCCTCGGCAAGGTCACCGCGGTGCTGCGCCGGATGTGACCGGAGGCTCTTGCCGCAGCCCAGGTGCCGGGGTACTAGCGTTTATGGGACGAATGCACTAAATCGCCCTAAACCGGGTGATCTGCGCCACACTTCTTCGCATGCGCTCGGCAGCTCGGCTGAACCTCGTCCTGGCCGGCACGGCTCTGTCCCTCGTGACGGCCCTGCCGAGTCCGGCCCTTGCGCAGGGTCTCCCAGGACCAGGTGACCGGGTGCTGCCCAGGGCCCTGCAGGGCGTGGCTGCCCTCCGGGCCCTGGGCCCCGACCTCGAGCGCGTCGCGGCGCGCAACCAGCTCAGCGCCAGCCGGCTGCGCCAGATCCTGAGCCAGGACCCCGAGGCCGGCATCGACCCCGATGGGCAGATGTTCTACACCGAGGCCGAGCCGGCGCTCGGCCTCCCCGGCGGCACCAGCACACCCCCGCCGGCGTACCCGACCTCGCAGACGTTCGCACTGCACAGCAAGCCGGGTGCGGCTCGGACGCTCTTCCTCGACCTCGACGGTGCCACCGTGGAGAACACGGCCTGGAACTCCAGGTCGGGCGCGATCAGCAGCGGCAGCCACATCGGCTGGGACAGCGACGGCGACCCGAGCACCTTCTCGACCACCGAGCACGGGTGGATCCAGGAAGTGTGGCGCCAGGTCTCGGAGACCTACGCCCCCTTCGACGTCGACGTCACCACCCAGGACGCCGGCTCGGCCGCGTGGATCCGGTCGAGCAGCAGCGACACCGCCTACGGCGCTCACGTGGTGATCACCAGCTCCGCGAAGACCAAGCAGGAGGCGTGCGGCAGCTGTCTCGGCGTGGCCTACGTGGGCATCTTCCAGCGCATCGACCCCAGCGGCTACTACCAACCGGCCTGGGTCTTCGCCGACGACCCGAAGATGGACCCGATGATCGTGGCGCAGGCGGCCTCGCACGAGACCGGGCACCAGCTCGGGCTCAAGCACGACGGCACCACCAACGCCTCCTACTACGGTGGCACCGCAGCCTGGGGGCCGCTCATGGGCTCTTCGCGGACCCGGGCGGTCAGCCAGTTCAGCCAGGGTGAGTACGCCTCCGCGAACAACCAGGAGGACGACCTGGCGATCATGCAGACCGCCGGCCTTCCCCTGCGCAGCGACGACCACGGCAGCACCGTGGTCACCGCCGCCAGGCTCGGCCAGCAGACGGCGTACGACGTCCGCGGCGTGATCGGGACCCGGTCCGACAAGGACGTGTTCCAGGTGGAGCTGCCGTGCACGACCGACGTGACCGTGACGGCCGCCGGCATCGGCAGGCAGACCGCGCTCGACCTCTCTCTGGAGGTGCTGGACGCCTCCGGGGCCGTGCTCGCCAGCTCCAGCCCCACGTCGACGCAGAGCGGGTCGCCGCCGACCTCGCAGGGCATGGACGCACAGGTCGTGCTGCGGGGACTCTCGGGCGTGGTCTACCTGCGTGTCGACGGTGTCGGGTCGGGCGACCCCGCGGGCAGCGGCTGGTCCGACTACGGAAGCCTCGGGCAGTACCACCTCACCGCCACCGGGTGCTCGAACGCGTCCGGCCCGGCGGGTGGCCCCCGCGAGGGATCCGGCACCGCGTCCGGCGGGAGCTCCTCGGGCGGCACCAGCAGCCCACCCCCGGCATCCCACCACCCCGCGGCCACCAGGCCGTCCGCACCGGTGATCCGGGTCGCCTCGTCGGGCAGACGCGGTGGCACCAAGACTGCGATCGCGCGTTGGTCGAGTCCCGACAGGACCGGTGGGGCACCGATCACGAAGTACCGCGTGCGCGCCGAGCGCCGCAACCGCAGCGGCCGGGTCACCCGGGTCTACACCTCGCCCTACCTGGGTGCGACCGTCCGCTCGGTCGAGCTCAGGCTCCCCCGCGGGAAGTACACCTTCTCGGTGAGCGCCCAGAACCGCGTCGGGTCCTCGGGGTGGTCCCAGGCCTCGCGGACCGTGCGCTCGCGCTGATGCCTCAGTCGCCCGCCAGCCGCGCCAGTGCCTTGCGTACGACGGCTGGGTCCTGGGTCTGCCACATCGGCGGCAGGCTCGCGCGCAGGAAGCTGCCGTAGCGCGCGGTCACCAGCCTCGGGTCGAGGCAGGCCACCACGCCACGGTCGGTCGTCGTCCTGATCAGCCGGCCCGACCCCTGGGCGAGCAGCAGTGCGGCGTGCGTGGCGGCCACGGACATGAAGCCGTTCCGACCGGCCTTGTCCGCCGCTCGCTGCCGCGCCGACATCAAGGGGTCGTCGGGACGCGGGAAGGGCACCCGGTCGATGATCACCAGCTGACAGGTCTCCCCCGGCACGTCCAGGCCCTGCCACAGGCTCAACGTGCCGAAGAGGTTGGTGTGCGGGTCGCCGACGAACTGCCGCGCCAGCTCGGGCAGCTGGGCGTCGCCCTGGGCGAGCGTGGTCAGGTGGGGCAGCGCGCCGCGCACGTGCTCGGCAGCCGCCTCGGCGGCCCGCCTGCTCGAGAAGAGCCCGAGGGTGCGGCCGCCGGCCGCGTCGACCAGCTCGGTGATCTCGTCGAGGTGCGCCTGGGTCAGCCCGTCCCGGCCCGGCGGCGGCAGGTGCGCGGCCACGTAGAGGATCGCCTGCTGGCCGTAGTCGAAGGGCGACCCGACGTCGAGACCCTCCCAGCTGCCCGGACCGGCATCGCCGGTGGCTCCGGGGGTGACCCGCTCACTCGGCCAGAGACCCAGCGAGGTGGCCACTGCCTCGAAGTCGCCCCCGAGCTTGAGGGTGGCGGAGGTGAACACGACCGTCTTCTCGGCCAGCAGCCGGTCGCGCATCGGGCCGGCGACCTCGAGCGGGGCCACGCACAGGTACTGCGGGCCCGGGCCGCTTCCCGGGGCCGAGGTGCGCTGGGCGACCCAGAGCACGTCCTTGTCCGAGCCCGCCGCCATCCGTTCGGAGGTGGCGAACAGCTCCTGGGCCCAGCCCTTGGCCTGCGTGCTCGCGGCATCGCCGCTCTGGCCCGGCGTCGGCTGCTCGCGGGGAAAGGCCGAGACCAGGGCACGGGCCGCGTCGCGCACCAGTGCCAGCCCGTCGGCGAGCTCGTGAGGCATCCGGTCGATGCGGCCGGGCTCGAGCGACTCCACAGCTGCCCGCAGCGTCTCCCCCGCGTCCGCGAGGTCGTCGGCCTCGGGACCCTCGACGTGTCGTTGGGCGCGGCGAGCGGTGCGGTCGATGTCGAAGACGGAGAGCTCGTCCGTCGCGGCCTGGGTCACCCGCGAGACCAGCTCGTGCGCCTCGTCGATCACCGCCACGTCGTACTCCGGGATCATCGGAACGCCCTCGATCGCGTCGATGGCCAGCAGCGAGTGGTTGGTCACGATCAGCTGCGAGCGGGACGCCCGCTCCTTGGCGCGCTCGGCGAAGCACTCCGTGCCATAGGGACACTTGGCCGCCCCGAGGCACTCGCGGTGGCTGACGCTCACCTGGCGCCACACCCGGTCGGTGTGCCGCGGCGCGTGGTCGCGCTCGCCGGTGCCTGCCTCGCCGGCCTGCTCCTCGACCCACTCGCGCAGGGCAACGACCTCAGCTCCCACCGACCCCTCGGGCAGCTCGACGAGCGCGCCCTGGTCGTCCGGGACCCCTTCGCGCACGCGGTGCAGGCAGGCGTAGTTGGAACGGCCCTTGAGCACGGCGTAGGTGCCGTTCTCGCCCAGCTCGTCGCCGGCGGCCTCGAGCAGCGCAGGGATGTCGCGCTCCACGAGCTGGTGCTGCAGCGCGAGCGTGGCGGTCGCCACCACCACGCGGTTGCGGTGCAGCAGGGCGGGGACGAGGTAGGCGAGCGACTTGCCGGTGCCGGTGCCCGCCTGGACGAGCAGGTGCCGGCGCTGGTCCATCGCCTCGGCGACCGACTCGGCCATCAGGACCTGTCCGGGTCGCTCCTGACCGCCGAGCCCCCGCACCGCGGCGCCGAGCACGTCGGCCACGGTCCGCTTCGCGGCGGTCGACTTCTCATCGGCCGGCTGGTCGACCCCGGGCTTCTCCAACACCCGAGCACCCTATGTCGTACTGCCGACGGCTCCGTGAGGGAGCACACGTCCCGTCTGCGTTTGCCCCGACGACGCGGTCGGGTAGAACGCCCCCTATGGCCATTTCCTCTCCGCCCAGTCAGGGCACCACCGCCCCAGAGCCATCGCAGAACGGCACCCAGACCGACGACGCGATGCGCAGCACCGTCGTGACCAGCCCGGATCTCGGAGAGTCCGGCACCGACCACCCCGCACTCGAGAGCCCGGTCGAGGAGCACAGCGTCGAAGGCGGGCTCGACCGTCTCGTGTTCGGCGTGACGGCCGTCCTCGCCCTCGGCTTCGTCGCCTGGGGCTTCGTCGACACCGGCTCACTCGGCAGCGTCTCCTCGAGCGCGCTGAGCTGGACGGTCACCTCGATGGGGTGGCTGTTCGTGCTGACCGCCTCCGCGTTCGTGGTCTTCGTGATCTGGCTCGCAGCGGGTCGCTTCGGCGACATCCCACTCGGCAACGACAACGAGGAGCCCGAGTTCAACACGGTCTCCTGGATCGCGATGATGTTCAGCGCCGGGATGGGGATCGGGCTGATGTTCTACGGCGTCAGCGAGCCGCTGTCCCACTTCGTCACCCCGCCCCCGGGCACCGGCCCGGAGGGCAACCCGGCTGCCGTGCAGACGGCGATGGCCACCACGCTGTTCCACTGGACCCTGCACCCGTGGGCGATCTATGCCGTGGTCGGGATCGCGATCGCGTACGGCGTGTTCCGCAAGGGACGTCCACAGCTGATCAGCTCGGCGTTCACCTCGCTCATCGGCAAGCGGCGTGCCGACGGCCGCGCCGGCAAGGTCATCGACATCCTCGCGATCTTCGCGACCCTGTTCGGCTCCGCCGCCTCGCTCGGGCTCGGGGCCCTGCAGATCGGCAGCGGTCTGGAGATCGTCAGCGGCATCGGCAAGGTCGGCAACGGCGTGCTGGTCGGCATCATCGCCGTGCTCACTGCGGCGTTCATCGCCTCGGCGATCTCCGGGGTCGAGAAGGGCATCCAGTGGCTGTCCAACACCAACATGGTGCTGGCGCTCGCGCTGGCCGTCTTCGTGTTCGTGGTCGGCCCGACCGTGTTCATGCTCGACCTGATCCCCACCGCCGTCGGCTCCTACTTCGAGGACCTGGCGATGATGTCGGCGCGCACCGACGCCGCCGGCGGCGACGGCATGGCCGCCTGGCTGTCCGGGTGGACCGTCTTCTACTGGGCCTGGTGGCTGTCCTGGACGCCGTTCGTGGGCATGTTCATCGCCCGCATCTCCCGCGGCCGCACGATCCGGCAGTTCGTCACCGGGGTGCTGCTGGTGCCGAGCCTGGTCAGCCTCGTCTGGTTCGCCATCTTCGGCGGTGCCGCGATCCACATGCAGCAGAGCGGCGTCGATCTCGCCGGCAAGTCCAGCGCGGAGGGCCAGCTGTTCGGTCTGCTCGACCAGATGCCGCTGTCCACGGTCACCACCGTCCTGGTGATGACGCTGGTGGCGATCTTCTTCGTCTCCGGCGCCGACGCCGCCTCGATCGTGATGGGCACGCTGTCCGAGCGCGGGACGCTGGAGCCGAGCCGCTGGACGGTCGTGTTCTGGGGCGTGCTGACCGGCGGCGTGGCGGCAGTGATGCTCCTCGTCGGTGGCGACGACGCCCTGACCGGACTGCAGAACATCACCATCGTGGCGGCGCTGCCGTTCGTGCTGGTGATGATCGCGCTCTGCTTCGCGCTGCTCAAGGACCTGCGGTCCGACCCCCTGATGGTGCGTCGCCGCTACGCAGCGGCCGCGGTGGAGCAGGCGGTCGTCGACGGAGTCACCCGGCACGGTGACGACTTCTCGCTGTCGGTGGAGCAGAACGAGGAGACGACCGGCTGAGTCGGCGTACGCCCATGTAGAGCGGGGTTATGGACGCACAGGCGCCGGCACGGGCCTTGATGAGCGTCCATAACCCCGATTTACATGCGGATCAGAAGCTGACCTGCGCCGCGGATTCTGGTGTCGTCCGCGGTTCACTCGGTCGATCCGACGTGCAGCTCGGCCAGCAGGGCGAGGTGGTCCGATCGCGGCACGCTCACCGTCCGCGTGCGCACCGCGGTGAAGCTGTCACTGGCCAGGACGTGGTCGATCGGGATCAGGGCGCGCAGCCAGCTGTGCCGGTAGCGGGTGGGCCAGGTCGACTGCCACCCGGCTCCGGACTGCTCCGCGGCATCGCGCAGCCCCGCACCCAGCACCGCCCGGAAGGGAGCGTGGTCGTTCGTGGAGTTGAAGTCCCCCACGACCAGCGTGGGGCCGCGGCGGACCGCCGCGCTGGCCCACAGGCGGACCCGTTCCATGTCGACCAGCCACAGGTCCGGGGCCACCACGGGCTGCGCGGCGTGCACCGCGAGCAGCCGGAACGGTTCGGGTGCGCGCACCCGCACGTCGACGGCACCGTTGCCGAGCTCGAAGGGGCGCGCCTGAGCCAGTGGGAAGCGGGAGAACACCATGGTCCCGGCCGCGGTGATCGCCGGGGTGCCTGCCTGGTGCGGCAACGCCTTGCCCAGACCGGCGGCCTGCAGGGCCCGCAGCTCGGCCGGGGTGACCTCCTCGAGCACGAGCAGATCCACCCTCTCCGCCTTCACCGTGCGGGCGATCGTCGGGGCATCGCCCTTGCCGAACCGGAGGTTGGCGGTCATCACGGTCAGGTCGGTCCTGTGCTCCTTGGCCCCGGCATACATCGGGGCCAACCACCACACGTGCACGACGATCCCGATCGCCGCCACGACGACACCGAACCAGACCATCTCGGGGTGGCGGGTGCTTCCGAGGGCCAGAGCGCACGCGATGAGCACGACGGCATAGCCGAAGAGCGCGTACGAGGAGAACGCGGCCATCATCACGGGCCACGTGCCGCCGAACTGGACGAAGCGGGCAAGGCTCAGCGCCACCAGACACGCCACTGCCAGTGCAGCGACCAGACGGAGCAGGTTCCGCATGTTCGGCAGCCTAGGGACTAAAAGCCCTCACAGAGCGCGGAACGGGGCGAAAAGCGCGAACTCGCGACCTGCTGTCGAGCTCTCCCAGCGCCTCGCTCAGGCGGGGTACGCCGCGAGCTCGCCGGCCAGCGCCTCGCTCACCCGGGCCGTGAGCATGGTGCCGGTCGCGGTGTGCTCGAGCGAGACCACCTCGCCGCTCTCGTGCACCCGGCTGAGCAGGTCCCCCCGGTCGTAGGGCAGCAGGGCCGCCACCTCGACGCTGGGACGCGGCAGGTCCACCTCGATCGCGGCGAGTGCCTCCGGGATCCCCTCACCGGTCTGTGCGGAGACGACCACCGAGTGCGGCTCGCGCTGACGCAGCCGAGCGAGCACCAACGGGTCCGCGATGTCGGCCTTGTTGATCACCACGAGCTCGGGCACCTTGTCGGCGCCGATCTCGGCGAGCACTTCCCGCACCGCGGCCAGCTGACCCTCCGGGTCGGCGTGTGAGCCGTCCACGACGTGCACGATCAGGTCGGAGTCAGCGACCTCCTCCAAGGTCGACCGGAACGCCTCGACGAGCTGGTGCGGCAGGTGACGCACGAAACCCACCGTGTCGCTCATCGTGTAGACGCGGCCGTCGCTGGTCGTGGTGCGCCGCGTCGTGGGGTCCAGCGTCGCGAACAGCGCGTCCTCGACGAGGACCCCCGCGTCGGTGAGCCGGTTGAGCAAGGAGGACTTGCCGGCATTGGTGTAGCCCGCGATCGCGACACTGGGGATCTCGTGTCGACGCCGGCCTGCCCGCTTGGTGTCGCGGGTGGTCTTCATGTGGGCCAGCTCGCGACGCAGCTTGGCGATACGGGTGTTGATCCGCCGTCGGTCGGTCTCGATCTTGGTCTCACCGGGGCCGCGTCCGCCGATGCCGCCGGCCTGACGCGACAGGCTGGCACCCCAGCCACGGAGTCGTTGCTTCATGTAGCTGAGCTGGGCCAGCTCGACCTGCGCCTGACCCTCCTTGCTCTTCGCGTGCTGGGCGAAGATGTCGAGGATCAAGGCTGTGCGGTCGACGACCTTGACCTTGACCTTGTCCTCGAGGTTCCTCAGCTGGCTGGGTGCGAGCTCGCCGTCCAGGACCACCGTGTCGGCCCCGGTGGCGCGGACGATCTCGGCGAGACCCTCGACCTTGCCGCGCCCGATGTAGGTCGCCGGGTCCGGGGTGTCCCTGCGCTGGTAGAACGCGTCCAGCACCTCGGAGCCGGCCGTCTCGGCGAGCAGTGCCAGCTCGGCCATCGAGTTCTCGGCGTCCTGCACCGTGCCGCTGGTCCAGACGCCGACGAGGATCACGCGCTCGAGCCTCAGCTGGCGGTACTCGACCTCGCTGATGTCCTCGAGCTCGGTGGAGAGGCCCGCGACCCGTCGCAGCGCGTAGCGCTCGGCGAGGTCCATCGACCCGGTCGTGTGCCCGAGCTCCCGGCCCGGCTCGGGTCCGGAGGCGTCGGCTGTGGCGCTGTCCTCCTCCCAGTCCGCGGTCTCAGCAAGCTCCTGGGCGAGGTCGAAGTCTTTCGGTGCGTTCGTCATACGTGCTCAAGGTTAGGCCCAGTGGCAACTCGATATGCCAAATGGTGGTCAGTGACCACCTCAGCAACGAGACTGCGGGTATGCAGTCGGTCCGTATCCAGCCCGCGATCGCCTACGTGGTGTCGTACGTCGCGATGGTCGCCCTGGGTCGGATGGCGATCCTCGAAGGCACCGGCCTGGCCCTCTTCTGGCCCGCTGCCGGGGTGGCGGCGCTGTGGATGCTGCGCGGCAACACCCGGCAGGAGGTGGCGTTCGACGGGGCGCTGCTGCTTGCTGCGGGTTTCGCGATCAACGTCCTCCTGGGCATCGACCCGCGCGCGGCAGTGACCTTCGCCCTGGCCAACCTGGTCCAGGGCCTGGTCGTCCGCGCGATCAACGCCCGCATCAAGCGGTTGCCGTTCACCGGGCCGCTCGACTGCGGAGTGCGCACCCCTCGGGACCTGCTGGACCTCGGCGTCGCCTCGCTAGCGGCCGCGTCCGTCGGATCGGTCCTCGGTGGCATCGGCGCGCACATCGTCGCGGGTCGGTGGGCGTGGGCGATCGAGCTGGGCTGGGTGGTGCGCAACGGGTGCAGCATCTTCGTCGTGGGCGCCGCCGTGCTCTCGGTGATGGCGGTCCACGCCCGGCACCGGCAGGGAGGCGAACGGCTCCGCACCGTGCTGGCCGCAGAGCCGCGCCCTCACCTCGGGGGCGAGCTGGTGCTGGTGGCTGCGGTCTCGGTCCTCGCGGTCGGCCTCGTCTTCGGGGTCTCCGGCCAGCTTCCGGTGAGCTTCATGGTGATCGCCGTCTCGGCCTGGGTCGGATTCCGCTTCTCCCCCGTGGTCGGCGCCCTGCACTCGCTGGCCGTCGGGACCGTTGCGGTGCTCTTCACCCAGGCCGACACCGGGGTGTTCGGAGGGATCACCGACCTGGCCCAGCGGGCCGTCGTGGTCCAGGTCTTCATCACGATCATCACCGTCATCGCGCTGATGCTCTCCCTCGGAGTGGCCGAGCGACACTCGCTGCACGAGAACCTCCGCAGGTCCGAGGCACGCGCCACCGAGCGGGCCGACCTGCTCGATGCCGTCACGACGGTGATGACCGACGGTCTGGTGGTGCTCGACCAGGCTGGATCGGTGCTGCTGAAGAACCCGACGGCGGACACGCTCGGAGGGACCGGGCATCCGTGGACGCGCGTCACGGACCCCGCGGCACACGGCTTCTACAACATCGACGGAACCCACCTCGGCAGCGATGAGCTGCCCCACGCCCTCACCCTGCGCGGCCAGGAGACGCTGCCGCGCGACCTCCTGCGGATCGACCCGGTCAGTGGCCGTCAGACCACCATCTCGGTCTCCGGCATGCCGTTGTTCCCAGCTGACGGTGACGGGCCTCCGCTCGCCGTGATGCTGATGCATGACGTCACGCACGAGCGTGCCCGCCGTCGCGAGCTGGAGGCCTTCGCCGGAGTGGTGGCCCACGACCTGCGCAACCCGCTCACCTCGGTCAAGAGCTGGGCCGAGCTGCTCGCCGAGCAGCTGGGGGAGCTCGAGACCGACACGGGCGTCGACACCCGGGAGGTCGCCTCCAGCCTGGAGCACGTCCTCGCGGCCGCCGAACGGATGCACCTGCTGATCGACGACCTGCTCACCTACACCCGGACGCAGAGCGTGGAGCTGCGCCCCCAGGTGGTCCAGCTCGACGACCTCGTGGCGGACATCTGCTCCAGCCTGGGCACCAACCGTGGCGCGCCCCCGCCCCGTTTCACCCACGACTCGCTCGGCGAGGTGCATGCCGACCCCACGCTGGTCCGGCAGGTGTTCACCAACCTCCTCGGCAATGCCGTCAAGTACGTCGAGCCCGGGACCCGGTCCCAGGTCGAGATCTCCACCAGGCCGTGCGGGAGCATGGTCGAGGTCCGGGTCTCCGACAACGGCATCGGGATCCCCGACGCCGAGCGTGACCTGGTCTTCGACAGCTTCTACCGCGCTCGGCAACCTCGCGCGTACCCCGGCACCGGGCTGGGGCTGGCCATCTCTGCCGACGCCGTCCAACGGCACGGCGGACGGATCTCCGCCCGTCCCGGCCCGGACGGCACCGGCACGACCATGGTCTTCACCCTGCCGGCGGTGCCTGGGGAATCACCGAGTCAGGACGAGGGCCGGACCACGAGCGCGGAGCCACCCCCGCGACGCCTGGGCTCCGAGACCGCCGTCAGCTGACCCGAGCGGCCGAACTCGATCGCCGTGGCAGCACCGATCTCCGACTTGCTCGTGAAGGCGTCGCCCGACTTCACCAGGCTGTGTCCGTAGGCGGTCAGCAGTGGGCCGTACGCATCGATGAACTCAGGCTCGGCGGTGACCTTCTCGGTGTTGCGCTGGGAGGCCCGCGGCGCGGAGATGGCCTCCACGATGCTCATCCCCCGGTCCACCCGGTTGAAGATCATCTGCAGCACCGTGGTGATGATCGTGGAACCGCCGGGCGAACCCAGGGCCAGGAACGGCCGCCCGTGGCGCAGCACGATGGTCGGTGACATCGACGAGCGCGGCCGCTTGCCGCCCTGGATCCGGTTGGGGTCCTCTGCCTTCCAGACGCTGGAGAAGTCCGTGAGCTCGTTGTTGAGCAGGAACCCGCGACCCGGGACCGTGATCCCGGAGCCGCCGGTCTGCTCGATGGTCAGGGTGTACTCCACGACGTTGCCCCACCGGTCGGCCACCGTGAGGTTGGTCGTGGAGATGTTCTCGGTGTCCTCGTCCTCGGTGCCCTGGCTCGTGGGCGTGTCGCACCGACCGTCGTAGTCGGCGGTGTTGCCTGCCGGCACCGGCTTCTCCGCGGCGTGGCTCGAGTCGAGGTTGCAGGCCCGTTCGGCGGCGAAGCGGTCCGAGAGCAGGTCGCGCAGCGGGACGCGGGTGTACGCCGGGTCGCCGAGGTACTTGCCACGGTCGGCGAAGGCCAGGGCGCTGGCCTCGAGGTAGTGGTGCAGGGCACCGGCGTCGTCCATCGAGGCCAGCCGGTAGCGCTCCAGGATGTTCAGCGCCTCACCCACCGTCGAGCCGCCGCTGGACGAGGGCGCCATCCCGTAGACGTCCAGCCCGCGGTAGCCCACGCGCGAGGGCGCCTGGTTCAGCACCCGGTAGCGCGCGAGGTCGCGTCGGGTCATGTGTCCGGGCGGGACGGGCAGGTTTGCGTTGCGGCGCTTGGGCGGGTGCTGGACGGTCTGCGCGATCTGTGCCCCGAGGGCGCCACGGTAGAAGACCCGGGTGCCACGCCGTGCGATCAGCCGGTAGGTCTCGGCGAGGTCCCGGTTGCGGAACACCGACCCCACTTCCGGCGGCCGGCCTCCGGGCAGGAACAGTCGCCGGGTAGCCGGGAACTGCGCGAACCGGTCCTGGTTGTCGGCCGTCTGGTCGTGGAAGGTCTGGTCGACCACGAACCCGCGCTGTGCCAACCGGGTGGCCGGACGCAGGGCGCGCGCGAGGCTGGTCGTGCCCCAACGCCGCAACGCGCGCTTCCAGGTGGCCAGGGTGCCCGGGACACCGACCGACACACCGCTGGTCACCAGCTCCGGGGTGAACCGGTAGGGCTTGCCGTCGGGGTCGTCGGGGTTGATGAACGCGTCGCGGGGCATCCGGCGCGGCGCCGTCTCGCGGCCGTCGAGGGTGCGGACCTTGCCCGTCCGGGCGTCGTAGTGGACGAAGTAGCCGCCCCCGCCGATGCCCGCGCTGTAGGGCTCGGTGACCCCGAGCGCCGCGGCGGTGGCCACGGCGGCGTCCACCGCGTTGCCACCCCGGCGCAGGACCCTCAGCCCGATGCGGGAGGCCTCCGGGTCCACCGAGGAGACGGCTCCCCCGACCCCGGTGCTGGTCGCGGTCTTCTCGGAGTAGCGGCCGGCGGAGCGGTGCTGAGCGTCCCGGGCCCTCTCCTGGCGGGGCTGGTCGGCTGCGCTCCGGGTCGCGCCGGGTGGCGCCCCGAGCGCCGGCTCCGGGACCAGGGCCAGTCCGGCGAGTCCGGTGACCACAGCCGCTCCGGCGGCGACGAACCTGCGTGCGTGCGACATGTGTCCTCCCGAGACCTCGACGCTTCGCCCCATTCAAGACAAGAGCGGGGAACTGTGGCAACCCTGCCCCTCTCGACCTGGGTTTTGCGGCGGCCCCGGTCGGGTAGGTCGGCTGCATGAGTGATGCCCAGACCAGCCCCCAGGACGGTGAGACCAAGCCCGGGCCGGCCAACCCGAGCGCGGAGGGCGTGGACGCGGCCACCCCACCGGGTGGACCGTTGCGCCAGGACGGACCGGCCCGAGGCGTGCCGGAGGGTCATCACGACGACGCCTCCGGGAGCCGGGCGGCGAACCGCGACGCCGACGACGCCGGTGGCGGCACGATCCCGCTGGAGGACGAGCAGCCCGACGCCGGCCAGCAGGGCGAACACCCACGACAGGAGCGGAACGCAGAGACGTCCCTCGACCAGCCCTCGGAAGGATGAGCCGATGACGGAGCCGTCCAGCACGACCCCGGACGAGACGCCGGAGACCACGATCGCCGAGTCGGACCCCAACGCGGACAGCCATGAGGGGTTGGCCGGCGACATGGGCGTGAGCAGCGAGCGCAAGGGATACGTGCGCGGGCAGGCCGACCCGGTGACCTACGCAGCCGCCCCCACCCACCTGGACGACACCCCGGCAGCAGAGGACGCGCCACCGGAGCAGACGGCCGGCGGTGACACGCCGGAGGTCCATCCCGACTCACCAGGGGCGCACCCCTCCGACCCCGACAAGCACCCGGGGCACGGGGTCTGACGGAGCCACTGCCTCCGACCTACTTGGGCGGCATCCGGATGCCGCCGTCGACACGGATCGTCTCGGCGTTCATGTAGGAGTTCGTCACGCACTCGATCACCATGCTGGCCAGCTCGTCGGGAACACCGAGCCGCTTCGGGTAGAGCACGCTCTCGCCCAGCTTGGCCTTGAACGCCTCGGCAGCCTCGCCCTCGCCGTAGATCGGGGTGTCGATCAGCCCGGGGGCGACGGTGTTCACACGGATGCCGACGGCAGCCAGGTCACGGGCGACCGGCAGCGTCATCCCGACCACGCCACCCTTGGAGGCGCTGTACGCCGCCTGGCCGATCTGCCCGTCGAAGGCCGCAACGCTGGCCATGTTCACGATGGCCCCGCGCTCTCCGGTGTCGGTGGGCTCGGTGCGGGAGATCGCCGTACCGACGAGGCGGATGCAGTCGAACGTGCCGATCAGGTTGATGGCGATGACCTTGGAGAACGCAGCCAGGTCTGCTGCGGAGGCGAACTCGCCGTCTCGACCGACGGTCCGCTGCGCCCAGCCGATCCCGGCGGAGTTGACCAGCACCCGGACCGGGCCGAGCTCCTCGGCCTGGACGATCGCGGCCTCGATCTGCTCGGTCTTCGTCACGTCCACGGGAGCGAAGACGCCGCCGATCTCGTTGGCGAGGGCCTCGCCGCGCTCGCTGTTCAGGTCCGCGACGACCACCTTGGCGCCGCGGGCGGCGAGCTGACGCGCGACGGCAGCGCCGATGCCCGAGGCGCCGCCGGTGACGATTGCACTGGCTCCGTTGATGTCCATGCGCGAGATCCTAGGATGCGCGCGCGGTCACAGGTTGGTCAGGCCCTCGGCGGTCAGCACGGCAGGCCCCGTCAACATGATCCGGTCGTCCTCGGTCCAGACGAGCTCGAGCGTGCCCCCGGGGAGGTCGACCCGGTAGGAGGTGCCACGCGCTGCCCCGTCGGCGAGCGCCGCAGCGACCATGGCTGCGGCGGCACCGGTGCCGCACGACCGGGTCTCGCCCGAGCCACGCTCGTGGACCCGCATCGCGAGATGGTGCTCCCCGCGCCGGGCGACGAACTCGACGTTGACGTCGTCGGGGAAGACCGCCGGGTCGTGTCCCGGAGGATCGAGGAGCGTGCCGGCCTCGGCCAGGTCCTCGACGAAGGCGACCGCGTGCGGGTTGCCCATGCTGACGTGCCGTGCTGCGAAGCTGCGCTCCGCCACGGTGACCGAGGTCTCACCGAGCACCTGCGGAGTGCCGAGGTCGACGGTGATCCGGGCGCCGTCGAACGTCAGGGTCTTGACGCCCGCACGAGTGGCGACGGGCAGCGGGTTGCGCGCGTCGACGTCCGCGTGCGTGGTCAGGAACCGCCCCAGGACGCGGATCCCGTTGCCGCACATCTCGGAGAGGGAGCCGTCGCTGTTGCGGTAGTCCATGAACCACATGGCCTCGCCGCGCGCGGCCACCGCCGCGGGATCGTCGGTGGCGTCGGTGCGCACCACCCGGATGACGCCGTCGCCGCCGATGCCGGCGCGGCGGTCGCACAGCCGCGCCACCTGCTCGGCGGTCAGGTCCAGCTTGCCGTTGGCGTCCGGAACCAGCACGAAGTCGTTCTCGGTGCCGTGGCCCTTGACGAAGGAGTACTCACTCACGCGCAGATCCTCGCACGCGCTCACTCGCGCCCGGGCAGCCGCTCGGCCGGCGCGACGGCCCGTTCCGGGTGCAGGCCGAGGTAGAGGCTCCACGGCTCTCCCTCGGGATCGCTGGGCAGCTCGCTGATCTCACGCATCAGGTCCTGGATCCGCTCGAGCAGACGCTCACGGTCCGCCCGCCCGAGCCGGAAGCCGAGCCGGGTGCTGTTCAGAGCACCGGCCGGCAGCTCCGCGACCTCGCCGAGGAACGTCTCAAGCAGCAGGTCCCTGCCCGCGACCAGCTGGGCGCCGCCCCCGTCCAGGAACCAGGTCTTCCCCGACGCCAGGTAGGGCACCTCACGCGAGCCCCGGCGGCCCCGACGCGGCTCCTGCTCGATCAGGAACCCGGTGTCCACCAGGGTGCGGACGTGGTGCAGCACCGAAGCCGGGTTGCGCCCGAGCGCCTCGGCGATCTCCTTGTTCGTGCGCGGCTCGTGCAGCGTCACCCGCAGGATCCTCAGCCGCAGCGGTGAGGCCATCGCCTTGGCCTCGGCCTCGTCGGCGGGTCGCCGCGCCCAGGTCCGCCGACCCGACCCGATCGGCAGCGGCCCGTACGGCGCCGGCTCGAGCACCTCGTCGTGGTCGGTCACCTCGCCCATGGCGTCACGATAGCGGTGGCACCGCGAGTGATTGATATTTCTCAATCAGTGGGCGACGATGGCGCGATGACGATCGACTCGAGCCGTCGGGCTCGCGGTGGGCTGCTGCGCCACCACGACTTCCGGCAGCTCTTCCTCGGTGACACGATCAGCCAGTTCGGCACGCAGCTGACCTTCCTCGCACTGCCGGTGCTCGCCGTGAGGGTGCTGCACGCGAACGCCTTCGAGATGGGGTTGCTGGCCACCTTCGAGTTCGCGGCCTTCCTCGTGATCGGGCTGCCGGCCGGGGCCTGGGTGGACCGCTGGCACAAGCAGCGAGTGCTCGTCGCCAACGACCTGGTCCGCGCCTGCGCTCTCGCGACCCTGCCGCTGGCCTGGCTCCTGGACCTGCTCACCCTCGGCCAGATGTTCCTCGTCGCTCTCGTCGTGGGCGCGTGCACGGTGTTCTTCGACGTGGCCTACCAGAGCTACCTGCCCGACATCGTGGAGTCCCACCAGATCAGTGAGGGCAACGCCAAGCTCCAGGCGAGCCAGTCGGTGGCGATGATGGGTGGTCCGGCGCTGGCCGGGGGGGCGATCAAGCTGGTCGGGGCACCGCTGACGATCGCGCTCGATGCGCTGAGCTTCGTCGGCTCGGCGTACTTCATCAACCGGATCCGGCACGTGGACACTCCCCCACCGCGTGCCGATCGACGACCGCTGGTGACCGAGATCCGCGAGGGCCTCACCTTCGTGCTGCGCCACCCCCTCCTGTGGCGGATCACGGCCTGCACGTCGCTGGGCAACTTCTTCAGCTCGATGACCGGGGCCCTGCTCGTGCTCTTCGCGCTGCGCGAGCTCGGCCTGGACGAGGGACGCCTCGGGCTCGCGCTCGGCGTCGGCGCCGTGGGCGGCCTGCTGGGCGCGCTGTCCGCCCCTCGACTGACGGCCCTGGTCGGAGAGGGCCGCATCATCCCGCTCTCTGCGCTGCTCTGGGTCCCCGCCACCGCCCTGACCGCACTCGCCGGAATCACCGTCCCGGCCATGCCCGCGCTGACCGCCTCCAGCTTCCTGGTGAGCTTCGCGGTCGTGCTCTACAACGTGACCCAGGTGAGCTTCCGCCAGCGCCTGTGCCCCAAGCCGCTGCTCGGCCGGATGAACGCCTCCATCCGGTTCATCGTGTGGGGCTCGATGCCGGTGGGGAGCTTCCTCGGCGGTGTTCTGGGCCAGCAGTACGACGTGCGCACGGTGTTCTGGATCGCGGTCGGCGGCGCCGGCCTGGCCGCGCTCCCGGTGCTGCTGTCACCACTGACGACGATGCGTGAGATGCCGCAGGAGCTCGACCGGCTCAGCTGACCCGGCTGATGGCCTCCAGCGCCAGCTCGACGCGGTCCGGGTCGTCGTACCGCACCCAGGTGACGCGCGGGTCCTTGCGGAACCAGCTGTCCTGACGTCGTGCGAACCGGCGGGTGCCCGTGATCGTGCGCTCGCGCGCCTCGGCCTCGGTGAGCTCGCCGTCGAGGAACGCGAGCACCTGGCTGTAGCCGAGCGCCCGGTGCGCGGTGCGTCCCTCGCGGAGTCCGTGCGCCACCAGGGAGCGCACCTCTTCCACGAACCCGTCCGCCCACATCCGGTCGACCCGCTGCTCGATCCGGTGGTCCAGCGTCTCGCGGTCGATGTCCACGCCGATCTGAGCTGCGTGCGGGTAGTGGTAGCGCTGCTCGGGCAACGACGCGGAGTAGGCCCGCCCGGTGAGCTCGATGACCTCCAGGGCCCGCACCACACGCCGACCGTTCGCGGCCATCACCTGCTCGGCCGCGGCAGGGTCCAGCTCCCGCAGGCGCGCGTGCAGAGCGCCCGAGCCGAGCTCCTCGAGCTCCTTCTCCAGCCGCGCGCGAACGACCGGGTCGGTGCCGGGGAAGTCGAACTGGTCGAGGACCGCTCGCGTGTACAGCGCGGACCCGCCGACGAGCACGGGCACCGCACCACGCTGACTGCACTCGTCGATCACCGCGCGGGCCATGGCCTGGAACTCGGCGACGGTGGCCGGCTCGGTCACGTCGAGCACGTCCAGCAGGTGGTGCGGGATCCCCCTGCGCTGGTCGTCCGGGAGCTTGGCGGTGCCGATGTCCATGTCGCGGTAGACCTGCATCGAGTCGGTGTTGACGATCTCGCCGCCGAGCGCAGCAGCGAGGTCGAGCGCCAGCTCGCTCTTGCCCGACGCCGTCGCGCCGACCACAGCCACTACCGCACGGGTCGCGCCGGGATCCCCGGGGTGGTGGCTCGGCTGCATGGACACGGCCGCTAGTTTGGCAAAGAGCCCGTCGGCGATGCCGATCGGCCTGCCAGCGCTCCACTCCGCCCGAGATGAGGAGAGTCACATGGGATTCCTGGATGACGCGAAGAAGAAGCTCGGTGACGCCGTCGACAAGCACGGCGACAAGATCAGCGACGGCCTGGACAAGGCAGGTGACGCGATCGACAAGAAGACCGGTGGCAAGTACCGCGGCAAGATCGACCAGGGTCTCGACAAGACCAAGGACGCCCTCGACGACCTCGACGGCCAGCGCGACGACATGACCGACCCGGCCACGCCCGCCGACCCCGCAGGAGGCACCGATGAGCAGCACTGAGCCCAGCGACCGACCGGAGCCGATGACGGACCCCGCCCCCGACAGCGCACCCGGTGGACCGGCCGACGCGGTCGAGGGCCACGAGGAGCTCCCGCCCAAGACCCCCGACCAGCCGAGGTCGGCTCAGGTCGAGGACGGGCGCGTGCCCGACGAGATCGAGAAGCCCGAGAAGATGGACGAGGGCGAGCGGCACGTCCACCCAAGCGACGACGACCCCGCCTAGACCGCTCTTGACGTCGGCGTCAGAGCGAGCAGCCGCCCTCGGCCGCGAGCGGCGCCGGGACCCCGACGGTGGGCAGTCCCAGGGAGACGCCGGCGCCGCTCTCGGCGGCGGGTGCCGTGCGGTTCTCCCACGCGTCGCCGGCGCGGGTGCGACGCACCGATCGCACCGGCCCGTCCGCGACGAGGTGGTGCGGCGCGCCATAGGTGACCACGACCTCGACCATGTCGCCCGGACGCACCTGCACGGGGGTCCCGGACTCGTCGAGCGGTGAGAAGTGCACCAACCTGTTGTCGCGTGCCCGTCCGGTCAGCCGTAGCGTCGCGGCGTCCTTACGGCCCTCCCCCTCGGCCACCATCAGCTCGACGGTGCGCCCTTCGAGGGCGCGGTTCTCGGCCCAGGCGACCTCGTCGGCCACGGCGACGAGGCGCTCGTAGCGCTCCTGCACGACGGCCTTGGGAATCTGGTCGTCGAGCTCGGCCGCCGGGGTGCCCGGGCGCTTGGAGTACTGGAAGGTGAACGCGCCGGAGAACCGCGCGGCCCGGACGACCTCGAGGGTGGCCGAGAAGTCCTCCTCGGTCTCGCCCGGGAAGCCGACGATGATGTCGGTGGTGATCGCCGCGTCCGGGATCGCTGCCCGGACGCGCTCGATGATGCCGAGGAACCTCGACCGCCGGTAGGAGCGCCGCATGTCGCGCAGCACCTTGTCCGACCCGGACTGGAGCGGCATGTGCAGCGAGGGCATCACGTTGGGCGTCTCGGCCATCGCCTCGATCACGTCGTCGGTGAACTCGGCAGGGTGCGGAGAGGTGAAGCGGACCCGCTCCAGTCCCGCGACCGAACCGCACGCCCGCAGCAGCTTGGAGAAGGCCTGCCGGTCACCGAACTCGACACCGTAGGCGTTCACGTTCTGGCCCAGCAGGGTGATCTCGGTGACGCCCTCGGCGACCAGCGCCTCGATCTCGGCGAGGATCTCGCCCGGACGGCGGTCCTTCTCCTTGCCGCGCAACGCGGGCACGATGCAGAACGTGCAGGTGTTGTTGCAGCCGACCGAGATGGACACCCAGGCGGCGTACGCCGACTCGCGCCTGGTCGGCAGCGTCGAGGGGAACACCTCCAGCGACTCGAGGATCTCGACCTGCGCCTCCTCGGCCACTCGCGCACGCTCGAGCAGCACCGGCAGCGAGCCGATGTTGTGGGTGCCGAACACCACATCGACCCACGGCGCCCTGTCGGTGATCGTGGACCTGTCCTTCTGCGCCAGGCAGCCTCCGACGGCGATCTGCATCCCGGGACGCTCCCGCTTCACCGAGGCCAGCTGGCCCAGGTTGCCGTAGAGCTTGTTGTCCGCGTTCTCGCGCACCGCGCAGGTGTTGAACACCACGACGTCCGCCCCGTCACCGTCGAGGGCCGCGACGTAACCGGCCTCCTCGAGCAGGCCGGTGAGCCGCTCGGAGTCGTGGACGTTCATCTGGCACCCGTGGGTGCGGACCTGGTAGGTGCGAGGGGGAGCTGGCTGCATGGCGACACCAGGGTACGGCGGGCGCTACTCCACGCGCCGCTCGGCTGCCTTGATGAGGACATCGCTCTCGCTGCGGACCGCCTTCGCCTCGGCGGGGTCGAGCAGCGGCTCGTCGACGCTGTCCGGGACCGGAGACTCCGACGTCCAGACCACCTGGTCACCCTCGGCGTCGTAGGTGTCCTCGAGCTCCTCGTCCGCCCCGGCGGAGGCGCCGTGCTCGGAGGCGCGCGTCGCCGCCTTCGGCTCGGTGTGGAACGCCTCGCCCGGGGTGTCGTCGGCCTCGATCACGATCGGCTCCGGCAGCTCGTCGATGGACAGCACCGGCTTGGGGACCACCTGTGGCTTGGGGATCCCGGCGTCGACGGCGGTGCCGGTCACGGAGTCGCTCCCGGCGTCGACGTGTCGGACTTCGTCCAGGGACGGTCCACGCTGGGAGGGAATCAGCACCTCGTCGGCAGGAGCCGCCGCATCACGACGGGAGAAGCCGCGGACGAACTGCGAGGCCGCCTCGGCCGTGCCCCTGACTAGACCGGCCGCGTGCGCGGCCGAGCCGATCGGGTGACGCAGGATCGAGACAGCCGTGGAGACCGTCCTCTTCGTCACGGTTTCGACGAGGTTCTTGACCGGCATTGCTGCTCCATTCGGTGGCTGTTGCGGACTGGGAGGGAGTTCCCGGCTTCCACCATGACAAACGCGTCATGAAGATCACGAAACCGCTTGATCCGGCACGTCCGTGGTGGTCACCACTGTGCAACAAAGCGGGTCGGTGCTCGACTCCCGGTGCCCGACCCTCATAGGTTGTGGACATGACTGAGCCTGAGCAGGAAGGCGCATCCTCGACCGGGACAGCGACGCAAGAGCCCCTGATCGTCCTGGACGGCGTCAACAAGTGGTTCGGCCCGCTGCACGTCCTGCAGGACATCAACGTCACCGTCGGCAAGGGTGAGGTCGTCGTCGTGATCGGGCCGTCCGGGTCGGGCAAGTCGACCCTCTGCCGCGCGATCAACCGCCTCGAGACCATCGACCAGGGCACCATCACCCTCGACGGGAAGACGCTTCCCGAGGAGGGCAAGGAGCTCGCCGCGCTGCGTGCCGAGGTCGGCATGGTGTTCCAGAGCTTCAACCTGTTCGCGCACAAGACCATCCTCGAGAACGTCACCCTCGGTCCGATCAAGGTCCGTGGCAAGAAGAAGGACGAGGCCGAGAAGCGGGGCCGCGAGCTGCTCGATCGGGTCGGGGTCGGCCACCAGGCCGACAAGTACCCCGCCCAGCTCTCCGGCGGGCAGCAGCAGCGCGTGGCGATCGCTCGCGCACTGGCGATGGAGCCCAAGGCGATGCTCTTCGACGAGCCCACCTCGGCCCTGGACCCGGAGATGATCAAGGAGGTCCTCGACGTGATGGTCGACCTCGCGGAGCGCGGGATGACGATGATCGTGGTCACCCACGAGATGGGCTTCGCCCGCACCGCCGCCGACCGCGTGATCTTCATGTCCGACGGAGCCGTCGTCGAGGAGAACACCCCCGAGGAGTTCTTCACCAACCCGCAGTCGGACCGGGCCAAGGACTTCCTCGGCAAGATCCTGAAGCACTGAGCACCCGATCCATCCATCCCCACGAAGGAGAACAGATGCGATTCACCAGGACCAAGGCACTGATCGTCGGTGGAGCGCTCGCGCTCGCCACCGCCGCCTGCGGCAGTGACAGCGGCGGCGGAAGCGAGCCGAAGGTGGAGGACAGCCCGAAGTTCGAGGCCGGCACCACGATGGCGAAGCTCGCCGACGCCGGCAAGGTGACCGTGGGCACGAAGTTCGACCAGCCCGGCTTCGGGCTGCTGGGGCTGGACGACACGCCCCAGGGCTTCGACGTCGAGATCGCCAAGATCATCGCCGGCGCGATGGGCATCAAGCCCGAGAACATCTCCTGGAAGGAGAGCCCTTCCGCCATTCGCGAGCAGGTGATCGAGGACGGTGACGTCGACTTCGTGGTTGCGACGTACACGATCAACGACGAGCGCAAGCAACGGATCACCTTCGCCGGGCCCTACTACGAGGCCGGTCAGCAGCTGATGGTCAAGGCCGACAACGACTCGATCAAGGGCCCCGAGGACCTCAAGGCCAACCCCGACGCCAAGGTCTGCTCGGTGACCGGCTCGACCCCGTCCGAGCAGATCAAGGAGTACCTCGCCGACTCCAAGCAGCTCGTGCTCTTCGACGTCTACGACAAGTGTGCCGACGCCCTGCGCACCGGCCAGGTCGACGTGGTCACCACCGACAACGTGATCCTGCTCGGGTTCGTCTCCAAGTCGGAGGACGACTTCAAGCTCGTGGGCGAGCAGTTCACCGAGGAGCCCTACGGCATCGGCATCAAGAAGGGCGACGTGGCCTTCTGCGAGTTCATCAACAAGACGCTGAAGGAGAACGAGGACGCCTACACCGCGGCCTGGAAGGACACCGCCGGGAAGGTCGAGGGTTCCGAGACCCCGACGCTGCCCGAAGCAGACACCTGCGCCTGAGGACTGCACGTTGATCTGAGCTGCGGCGCCGACGTGGCGCCGCAGCTCAGGTCACTCGCCAACCAACCGAGAAGGAGACCCCGTGGAGGGAGTCACCCAGAACCTCGACCTGTTCTGGTCGGGCTTCCTGCGTTCGCTGGGCATCTGCATGTGGGGCATGGTCGGATCCCTGGTCGTGGGAACGGTGATCGCCTCCTTCCGGGTCTCCCCGATCCCCTCCTTGCGCTGGTTCGGCACCGCGTGGGTGACCGTGATCCGCAACTGTCCGCTCACCGTGGTGCTGTTCTTCTTCGCCTTCGGCCTTCCCGAGATCGGCATCAACCGGTCCTTCTACTTCTTCGGCGTCTCCGGACTGGTGATCTACACCTCCGCCTTCGTCTGTGAGGCGCTGCGGTCCGGCATCAACTCGGTGCCTGCCGGCCAGGCCGAGGCGTCACGAGCCATCGGTCTGACCTTCAGCCAGTCGCTGAGCCAGGTGATCCTGCCGCAGGCCTTCCGCACGTCGATTCCGCCCCTGGGCAGCGTGATCATCGCGATGTTCAAGAACTCCGCAGTCGTGGGTGCCTTCGGCGTCGGTGGTGACCTGTTCAGCGTGGGCAACAACCTCACCAGCGCCCAGGGCTACGCCGCCCTCCCCGTCCTCACCGGCGTGGCCATCGGCTACCTGTTGATCACCCTGCCCGCCGGCGCGCTGTTGCTGGGCCTCGAACGAAAGGTGGCGATCGTCCGATGAGCGCCGCCGACACCGTCCTCTACGACGTCCCCGGCCCTCGTGCCCGCCGCCGCGCGATGATCGGCACGGTCGTCGCCTCGGTGGTGATCCTCGGCCTGGTAGGGCTGGTGATCAAGCGTCTCAACGACCAGAACCAGTTCTCGATGGACCTGTGGGGCCCCTTCATCAACCCCGGCGACGAGAACTTCGCCGCGGTCTGGAAGCTGATCTTCGACGGACTGCGCGCCACCTTGATCGCTGCCGGACTGGCGATCACGCTGGCCCTGGTCATCGGCACCATCCTGGGCAGCGTCCGGCTCCTCGTCCGGCCGGTGTTCCGGATCCCGCTCGTCGCGTTCATCGAGCTGTTCCGAGGACTCCCGGTCGTGGTCACGATCTTCTTCGTGTGGCGGGTCACCCTCGAGCTCAACGTCAACATCTCGCCGCTGCCGGGACCGGACGGCCTGTGGTACCTCGTGATCGGCCTGACGCTCTACAACGCGGTGATCATCGCCGAGATCCTTCGTGCCGGTGTGAACTCACTGCCCAGCGGTCAGGCCGAGGCCGCACTGGCCGTCGGGATGACGCCGGTGCAGACCATGACGTCGGTCCAGCTGCCGCAGGCGTTCCGGACCATGCTGCCGGCCCTGATCAGCCAGCTGGTCGTGGTGCTCAAGGACACGTCGCTGGCGGCTGTCCTGGCGCTCTACATCGAGCTCCTGCGGCGCGGAAACCTGATCGCCGGGAACCTCGACAACCCGATCCAGTCGCTGTTCGTGGTGGGCCTGATCTTCATCCTGCTCAACTACTCGCTCTCGCGGTTGGCCATCTATGTCGAGCGACGCCTCGGCCAGGCTGGGAAGTCGTCTCCGGGCACCACGCCCAACGCTGTCGAGAGTGGCGTCGGCAACGCGACCTGAGCAGCCGACTACCGACTCTTGGGCGTCACCCAGAGCTTGATGACGCCCTCGATCACCACGGTGCCGTCGGTGCGCACGCCCTTGACCCGCACGTGCAGGTCGGGGTTGTCGCCGGCCCACTGCTCCGGGTCGGTCTCGGCGATGCAGGTGATGTCGGTGGTGGCCTTGGCGGTGTAGCTGATGTCCATGCCCTTGGGGATCCAGCGCTTGTCGGCGGGGATCGAGGCCTCGGCCAGGGCGCCCATCGCGGCTTCGAGGCCGTTGCACAGCGCGATCGCGTGCACGGTGCCGATGTGGTTCTGTACGCCTCGGCGCTTCTTGATCACGAGCTCGGCGTGGTTGGGCTCCATGATGGTGAACCGCGGCCGGATGCTGGCGAAGTACGGCGCAGCCTGGGCGAACGCGAAGGAGAAGATCCGGTGCCCCACGACCGGGATCGCGGTGGTCTTCTCGTAGAGGGCGACGACTTTGCTCATGGCGAGACGATAGGGCGCAACGCGTCGCAGATGTCGGGCTTGTGGGCAGGCTCACTCCCCCGCCGGAAGCCCGCCGAGCCGGGCGAGCAGCCGCCGGGCGTCGTGCGGCGCGAAGCCCTTGGCATCGTTGTCGAAGTAGACGAAGGCGTCGCGGCCTCCGTCGGTCCACGCGGCCAGGCGGGCAGCCCACACATCGAGGGCAGCGTCGCTGTAGCCGCTGGTGTAGAGCTCGGTGTCACCGTGCAGACGCACGTAGACGAACGAGCCGGCCGCCTGGTCGAAGCAGGGCCACTTCCCCGCCGAGTCGGCCACCACCAGGGCGACGTCGTGGTCGTGCAGCAGACCGAGCGCCTCGTCAGTTGCGAAGCTGGGGTGCCGTGGCTCGAGGGCGTGCCGCAGCGGCCGCTCGGCCACCTCACCGCTCCACACCCGGTCCCCCGAGACCTTGTCGTCGTGGCGCAGCGCGAGCCGCGCGGCCTCCGTGGTGGTGCGCGGCAGCAGGTCGAAGAAGTCGGCCAGCACCGAGGCGTCGAACCGCGTGGTCGCCGGCAGCTGCCAGAGCATGGGCCCCAGGGCGGCGCCGAGGTTGAGCACGCCCGAGGCGTAGAAGTTGGCCAGCGGACGCTCCACGTCACGCAACTTCTTCAGGTGGGTGATGAAGCGACCTCCCTTCACCGCGAAGACGAAGTCGTCGGGCACCTGCTCGCGCCAGGAGAGATAGCTAGAGGGTCGCTGCAGGGAGTAGAACGAGCCGTTGATCTCGATCGAGGTCAGCTGGCGGGCGGCGTACTCCAGCTCACGGCGGTGCGGCAGACCCGGCGGGTAGAAGTCGCCGCGCCAGCCGGGGTAGGTCCACCCGGAGATCCCGACCCGGATCACCCCCACCGCAGCACCTTGGACACGTCGATGCTGCAGCCGACCACGGTATCGACGCGGCCGTCGGTCTGGGGCTCGTCGAACCACAGCCCCCGGGTGGCGCCCAGCTTCTCCAGGACGCGCAGCGAGCGAGCGTTGCGATGGTCCGGAGCCGCGAACAGCTCTCGCACTCCGGGGTACGCCGGGACGACCACGTCGCGCAGGAACACCCAGAGCAGCTTGGTGCCGAGCCCACGGTCCACGAAGGTCGCCTCGCCGATCGCGTAGTCGAAGCCGACCGACTCGGGGTGCCCGCACAGCAGGGCGTAGTCCGGGTGGTCGCTGATCCGGTAGTCCTGGCTGAAGCCCACCGAGCGTCCGTTGACCTCCCAGACCCAGTGACGCACCGGCTCCTCGCCACGGATGCCCGGACCGTAGTGAGCCGCGACCTCCTCAGGGGAACGGTGCTCGTCCCACCACCGGGCGACGTGCCGCGCCTGGACCCAGCGCGACACGTCACCGAAGTCGCCTTCGGTCATCGGGCGCATGGCCAGCCGGTGCGCGTCGTCGACGCAGAACTGCAGGGGGTCGCCGGAGAGGTCGACCGCGAGCACGGGGCCGCGATCTCGCGCGAGCCGGTCGGCCGCAGTGGCCCACGACTCCCCCGGAGGCACCTGGTCCCGGGCGAGCTCGATGTGCATGTGCTCAGTCTGCTGTGTCGGCGTCCTCGAGGTCGACCGCGAGCTCCTCGCGCACCACCTGGAACGCAACTGAGCTGGAGTGCCCCTTGCGGGCCAGCATCCCCACCAGCCGGCGCACGGCCTTGTCGCGGTCCAACGAGCGGACCGTGCGCAGCTTGGCGCGGACCAGCATCCGGGCAGCCTCGACCTCGCCCTCGGGGTCGAGCTGATCGAGGGCCTCACGGGCCACCTCGTCGTCGATGCCCTTGCGGCGCAGCTCCTGGGCGAGTGCGCGTCTGGCCAGGCCGCGGCCGGACTGGCGCTGCTCCACCCACTCGCGGGCGAAGCCGGCGTCGTCGACGAGCCCGACCTCCTCGAACCGGTCGAGGAGTCGGTCACCGACGTCGGTGGGAACGCCCTTCGCGGCCAGCTTCTTGGCGAGCTCCGCGCGGGTGCGTGCCCGCCCGGTCAGCTGGTCGAGCAGGATCTTGCGGGCCACCGACTCCGGATCGGCGTCGGGGCCCGCATCGAGATCCTGCGGGACCTCAGAAGTCGATGCCATCCGGGTCGATCCCCGGCACGTCGGCCGTGAACCCGGCGGCAGCGTCGTCGGCCGGGGCGTCCACGGTCGCTCCGATGCCGAGCTTCTCCAGAATGCGCTTCTCCAGCTCGTTGGCGAGGTCCGGGTTGTCGCGCAGGAAGGTCCGCGCGTTCTCCTTGCCCTGACCGAGCTGGTCGCCCTCGTAGGTGTACCAGGCGCCGGCCTTGCGCACGAGCCCAGCCTCGACACCGACGTCGATCAGGCCACCCTCACGGCTGATGCCGAGGCCGTACATGATGTCGAACTCGGCCTGCTTGAACGGCGGCGCGACCTTGTTCTTGACCACCTTGACGCGGGTGCGGTTGCCGACCATCTCGGTGCCGTCCTTGAGCGTCTCGATGCGACGCACGTCGAGCCGGACCGAGGAGTAGAACTTCAGCGCCTTGCCACCGGTGGTGGTCTCGGGCGAGCCGAACATCACGCCGATCTTCTCGCGGAGCTGGTTGATGAAGATCGCGGTCGTCTTGGAGTTGCTCAGCGCGCCGGTCATCTTGCGCAGCGCCTGGCTCATCAACCGGGCCTGGAGGCCGACGTGGCTGTCGCCCATCTCACCCTCGATCTCGGCACGCGGCACCAGGGCGGCCACCGAGTCGATCACGATCAGGTCGAGCGCACCGGAGCGGATCAGCATGTCCGCGATCTCCAGGGCCTGCTCACCGGAGTCGGGCTGGGAGACCAGCAGGGCGTCGGTGTCCACCCCCAGCCGCTGGGCGTAGTCGGGGTCGAGAGCATGCTCGGCGTCGATGAACGCCACGATGCCGCCGGCCGCCTGCGCGTTGGCCACCGCGTGCAGCGCCACCGTGGTCTTTCCCGACGACTCCGGGCCGTAGATCTCCACCACACGCCCACGGGGCAGGCCACCGAGGCCCAGGGCGATGTCGAGGGAGATCGCGCCGGTCGGGATCACCTCGAGCGGGACGCGCACCTCGTCACCGAGGCGCATCACCGAGCCCTTGCCGAACTGCTTGTCGATGTTGGCCAGCGCTACGTCGAGCGCCTTCTCTCGGTTGTTCGCGGTTCCAGCAGCCATGATCCTCGTCCCTCACGTTCTCGTGCACCTCGCGGCGCCTTGTCTGACCTGGCATCTCGTGTGATGCAGTGTCGTGCCAGACGTTAGGAGCCAGCACCGACAACTTCGTTCTGCGTGTCGTCGTGACTGTGGAGAACCGGTGTCGACCCCTGCCTGTGAGGACCACGGTAGTACGAACATGTGTTCGACGCGAAGCCGACACGCGCTCCCTTCGCGCGTGTCGGCGATCTCCGGGGTGGGCTATCGAGTGATCCGGTCCGGGGTCAGCGGCGTGTACGGCGAGTGCGAGGCCAGGTAGTCGTCGAAGGCATCGATGTCGAGTCCCCCGAAGTACTTCGAGGTGGCCTGCTCGAGCACCGGGAAGTTGTCACCGCCGTCGGCCAGGAAGCTGTTCGTCACGACCCGGTAGGTCGCCGCCTTGTCGATGGGGACGTCGTCGAGCCTCACGGTGCCGTCGACCGGACCGGCGTCACCGAGCTGGTAGGAGAAGCCCCGCGAGACCTGCAGCACCTTGGGTCGGCTGGCGTTGGGCCCGGTGACCTGCTGGGTGAGCAGGTCGTAGATCTGCTGGCCGGTGAGGTTCATCGAGACCAGGTAGTTGTTGAACGGCTGGACCGAGAACACCTCCTCGAAGACGATGTCGCCTGGCGCCTCACCCTGGGGCGAGCTGGAGAGGGTCAGGTCGGACCGGATGCCGCCCGGGTTCATGAAGGCGATCACCGGGCGCTCGGCGCCGGTCACCGTCGACTCGTCGGCGAGCTGGGCGTCGGCGATCAGGTCACCCAGGGCGCTCTCACCGGCCGGGTTGGTGTCGCGGGTGACGTCAGCGGTCACCCGGCCGACCACCCGGCTGGCGATCGGCCCGACCAGCTCCTCGTAGGTCTCGATCAGGGACTGCTGGTCGGCATCGGGGGTGACGTCCCGGGTGACCTGGAGGTTGCTGCCCACGACCGAGCTCCGCACGATGTCGTGCGTGCGCCGGTCGTAGGTCAGGTTGGTCTCGGTGAACAGCCGCCCGTAGGACGAGGCCGAGGTGAGCAGCCGCGGGTTGCCGGCCGGGTCGTCGACCTCGCAGACGTAGGGCTGGTGCGTGTGTCCCGAGATCACCATGTCGATGGCCGGGTCGAGGCCCGCCGCGATCGGGAGGATCGGCGAGCTGGCGGGGATCAGGCTGCCGCCGCCACCGCAGGTGTAGTCGTAGGTGGGGTTGACCGAGTAGGCCGCTCCGGACTGCGGGTCGGTCCACGCCTGCTTGTCGGGGGAACCACCTTGGTGCACCAGCACCACGATCGCCTCCACGCCCTGGCGGCGCAGCACCGGCACCAGGGCGTTCGCTGTGGCCACCTCGTCGGTGAACTCGAGACCGGCGACGCCGCTGGCGGTGACGATGTCGGGCGTGTCCTCGAGAGTCATCCCGATGAAGCCGATCCTGGCGCCGTGCAGCTTCTTGATCGTGTACGCCGGCAGGATCGTCTCGTCGGTGCCGGCGTACTTGACGTTCGCGGCGAGGTAGTCGAACTTCGCACCTCGGTAGCGGTGGGCGGCACAGGAGTTCTGGTTGTCCGCACCTTCACCGTCGTCGATGCAGCCGCCCTCGGCCATCCGCTGGAGCTCCTGGTAGCCCTCGTCGAACTCGTGGTTGCCCACGGCGGAGACGTCGAGGCCGAGGGCGTTCATGGACTCGATCGAGGGCTCGTCGTGGAAGGCCGCCGAGAGCAGCGGGCTGGCGCCGACCATGTCGCCGGCAGCGACCGTCAGGCTGTCCCGGTGACCGGCACGCGCCTGCTTCAGGTGGGTCGCCAGGTAGGCCGCGCCGCCGGCCTCGACCGTCACGTCGACCGCCTTGGGCAACCCGGTGGTGCTGTCGATCTCGACCCGGTGGTCGACGACGTTGCTGCCCGACGAGCCGCTGGGCGGCTTCAGGTTGCCGTGGAAGTCGTTGAACGACAGCAGCTGGATCGGCATCGTCTGGCCACGCTTGCCGGTGTCACGCCGGTCGGGCGCGGCGGTGGCGGTCGACGTGGTGACGGCGAGCAGGGCGCAGGCCCCGGCAGCGAGGGCACCGGCCAGGCGCCTCTTGTGGGTGAGCATCTGGTGTCTCCAGGGGTGACGCGTCGTTGGTCCGAGGGCAACGCGGACGACGCTAGTACGCATCACCGACGGACAACACCCCTGCCCGCATGGCGATTGGGTGTCGGGACGGTGGCGTCTCAGCGTTCGGTCGCGGGCAGGCCGAGCTCGGCCCAGACGGCGCGCCACACGGACTTGGGGTGCTCCCCCGCGTCCAGCGACTCCACGACGGTGCGTTCACCCAGCGAGCCGAGCACGTGCTGCTCGGCCCATGACCGGGCGTAGGCAGCTCCCAGGGCGGACTCCATCCGCTCCCAGAACTCGGTGTGCCGCATCACGAGGGCTCGCCCGCACCTTCGGCCGACTCGTCGCTCGGGGAGGTGATCGTGACGTCCCAGAGGTGGTGGACGACGTCATGGAGGTGGTAGCGGCCGATCGACTCGACAGTGAACCGGGAGCCGTTGCTGCGCCGCCCGGGGCGCTGCCACTGGTCGCCGACCACCGCCGCGTAGACGGCCGCGGCCTCGGCGGCTCGTTCGACCAGCTCGGTGCCGACGACCGCGGGGTCGGCGAAGGCGTAGTCCTGCTCGACAGCAGTGGCGTCCTGGTCCCAGTTGCCGAACTCGGGGTCGTCCTCGGTCACCATCAGCCGCACCCGCTCGGCGAAGAGGGCGTGGACGTCGCGGACGTGGCAGGCGTACTCGAGCCGGGACCACACGTGCGGCGCCGGCCGGACCGCGTAGTCGGCATCGGCGAGCAGGCCGAACCAGCTGCGGGTGTTCTCGTGCAGCGCGTCCGAGAGCTGCTCCGGAGCCACCGTCGCGGGGTCGAAGCCGCAGTCGGGGCACGGGCGGTCGACGACCCAGGTCCAGTCCTTGGTGTCCGGCTCAATGCTCACGCGGCGATTGTGCCTGCTCGCGCCAGGTGCGCGCGAACCGGCTGCCTGGCGCCAGCTGCGCCACCGCGGCTGCGTCGTCGACCTCGTCGACGTCCTGCAGCCGCACCGTCTCGCTCACCCGCGCGCCGGCACGCTCCAACGCCCGCCGGGTGCCCGTGCACGTCACCGGAGTGGACATCGGCACCTCGTGCAGGAACGCGAGCAGGTGCGGTCCGCCCGACCCGAGCAGCCACCAGCCGCCGTCGTACGCCGGACCGAGCACGGCCGCGTCCGGCGTGGTGAGCAGCTCCGCGACCTCGAGCAAGGTGGCCCCGGACAGGTGGGGGGTGTCCATTCCCACCTGCACGACCGGTGCGCCGGTGGCCGCGAACGTGTCCTCGTGGGCGTGCAGCAGCCTGGTGGCCAGATCGTCCCCGCGCTGGCGGTGCACCGTCCAGCCGGACGTGGCAGCGAGCAGCTCGTCGGCCAGGCTCCCCTGCGCCAGCTCGCCCTCCAGCGCCAGGTGGCACCGGTCGACGCCGAACGCCTCCGCGCAGGTCGTCAGGGTGTCGAGGAGCGCCGCGGCGGCGAGCTCGGCGGCACGCCCCATGCCGATCTCACGGCCCAGGCGCGTCTTGGCCGCGCCGCTGACCGGGGCCTTGGCGACGACCAGCAGCACCGGCCGGCCCGGACGCGTCGTGGCCGTCCCGGTCAACGCAGCACCCTGGCGAAGTCGCGCGCTGCCCGGACGGTTCCCACCAGTGACCCGGACACCTTGGACTTCGTGCCTGCGGCTCGCGGGTGGTAGCCGATGTCACGCTCCACGAACCGCCACCGGGCCCGCGCTGCGCGCTGGAGCAGCTCGACGGGGTAGCCGAACCGCCTGTCCTCGACACCGAGGGCGAGCAGGTCCTCGCGGCGGGCCACCCGCATCGGGGCGATGTCGTGCAGCGGCAGCCCGATCCGGCGACGCAGCCACCAGAGCACCGCTGCGTTGCCGGCGCGTGCGTGCCACGGCCACACGCCGCGTGCGCTGGGACGGCGCCGCCCCACCGCGAGGTCCGCCCGGCCCGAGCTCACCTCCTCGAGCAGCATCACCAGCTCGGCCGGGTCCATCGACCCGTCGCCGTCGATGACCGCGACGTACTCCCGGGTGGCGGCCTCGAGGCCCGCGTGCACCGCCGCGCCGTATCCGGCCCGCGGCTCGGCCACCACGGTCGCCCCGAGCGCACGCGCCACCTCAGCGGTGGCGTCCTTCGAGCCGTTGTCCACGACGATCGGGTGGAACGCGGCCGGGAACCTCCCCAGCAGGTCCGGCAGCGCAGGCGCCTCGTCACGGCACGGGATCACGACGTCGCAGATCAGTTCGGTGGGGGGCACCCCACCACCGTAGGAGTGCGGGGTCCAGCACGGGGCGGCCGCCCTGGGGATCTGCGCGGGACCTCCTACTCTGGAGCCCTCATGACCCCTTCCGGCCGCAGACGTGACCTGCCACTCCTCGGCCTGTTAGCCGCCGTCGGCCTCGCCGGACTGGGGATGGCGATCCCGGCACTGTTCGACTGGGACGTCCACGTGCGCTGGTTCCCGCCGGTCCACGCCATCTGGGACCCACGGGTCGGGGCCGGCACCGCGCCGGCGCTCCTGGTCGGCGGGCTGGCGATCTGGCAGTCGATCGGGCTGGCGCAGCGACTGCGGTGGCAGCACCTGCTGCTCGCGACGTACGCCGCCGGGCTGGCGTGGTTGTTCTCCCTCGCCTATGTCGACGGGTCCGACGGGATCGGGGTGATCCTCGACGGCGACTACGAGTACCTCCAGACCGCCCGGGCGACCACCGACCTGCCGGCCGTGCTGCGCGAGTACGTCTCCCGGATCAAGTACGACGGCATTCCCGACGAGCTGCCCGGCAGCATCAACTGGCCGGTGCACGTGGCCGGGCACCCACCGGGCGCCCTGAGCTTCTTCGTGCTGCTCGACCGGATCGGCCTGGGCAGCGGCTTCGCGGCAGGCGTCGTCGTCGTGCTGATCGCCGCGTCGACCGCGGTCGCCGTGCTGGTGACGCTGCGCCTGCTCGGCGCTGAGTCCCTGGCGCGCCGGGCTGCGCCGTTCCTGGTGTTCGCACCGGCCGCCATCTGGCAGGCGGTGAGCGCCGACGCGCTGTTCGCCGCGGTCGCGGCCTGGGGCCTCGCGGCGCTCGCCGCAGGCGCGGCACTGCGGAGCGTGCCGTGGTCGGTGGTCGCGGGTCTGCTGCTCGGCTACAGCGTGATGCTCTCCTACGGCCTGCCGCTGATGGGGCTGCCGGCGCTGGCCGTGCTGCTCCTCGCGCGCAGCTGGCGGCCGCTGCCCTGGGCGGTGGTCGCGGCGCTCGCGGTCGTGCTGACCTATGCGGTGCTCGGCTTCAACTGGCTGGAGGCGCTCGCCGCCGTGGACGACCGCTACTACCAGGGCGTGGCCAGCAACCGCCCCCCTGCCTACTGGATGTGGGGCAACTTCGCCGCGCTGGTCTTCAGTGCCGGACCGCTGCTCGGAGCCGGGCTCACCGCACTCGGGCGCCGGGCCCGTGAGTCCGGTCTCGGCGCAGGGCCGGTGCGGGTGGCCCGCTGGCTGGTCGGCTCCGTCATCGCCATCCTGGTGATCGCCGACGCCTCCCAGTTCAGCCGGGCCGAGGTCGAGCGCATCTGGCTGCCGTTCGTCCCGTGGCTGCTCGTCTCCTGCGCGCTGCTCCCCGACCGCTGGCGCCGCCCCGGCCTCGCGGTGCAGGTGGTGGCAGCCCTGCTCATCCAGCACCTCCTGGACACCGGCTGGTGACCCCCCTCGCCGACACGTCGCAGATGAACACGCAGAATGCGTCGACACGTCGCAGATGAACGTCGCTGTTGTTCATCTGCGACGTCTCGGCGACGTTTCGCTGTTCATCTGCGACGTGTCGGCGGGTGGTTCAGGTGACCGACCGGCGGAGGGGTGCGGTTGCGAACTCGGTGATGCCCTGCTCGGGGGTGATCGAGGCGGTGAAGCCGAGCTCGCTGGTGGCCAGCGCGGGCGAGGCGACCACGTGCCGGACGTCGCCGGCGCGGTAGTCACCGGTGACCCGGGGTGTCGCACCGGCCGAGGCCTCGGCGAGCAGCTCGGCCACCCGCAGGATCGGGATGGGCGTACCGGACGCCACGTTGTACGCCGCCCACGACTCGGCGGGCCGGTCGAGCACCGCGTCGATCGAGAGCACGTTCGCCCGGGCCACGTCGTGCACGTGCACGAAGTCGCGCATCTGCCCGCCGTCCTCGAAGACCCGAGGGGGCTGCCCGGCCTCGAGCGAGGAGCGGAAGATCGCCGCGACGCCGGAATAGGGAGTGTCCCGCGGCATGCCCGGCCCGTAGACGTTGTGGTACCTCAGTCCGATCGCCCGACCGAGCGCCTGCCGCGCCCACGCCAGCGTGTAGTGCTCCTGGGCGACCTTGCTCGCCGCATAGCTGCTGCGCGGGTCGATGCGGGCGTCCTCGGGCACCAGGTCCCAGCCGAGCGCCGCGTCGCACCGAGGGCAGTGGTTCTCGAAGTCCCCGGCATCCAGCACCGCCCGGCTACGGGCGGCCGGCTGCTGCTCACCGTGGGTCGGGCAGGCGTAGCGCCCCTCTCCGTAGACCACCATCGAGCTGGCCAGCACGAGCGCGTCCACGCTGCGCTCGTGCATCGCGGCGAGCAGGGCGGCGGTGCCCAGGTCGTTGTGCCCGGCGTACAAGGGCAGGTCGGCCGGGGTGACCCCGGCACCGACCATCGCCGCCTGGTGACACACGACGTCGACGCCGTCGAGAAGCTCCGCCCACTCCCCCGCCTGCCGTACGTCGAACCGGTGCAGGTCCTCGGGGACGTTGACATCGCTGCCGTGCGCCTCGGGGATCAGCGCGTCGACCCGCACGACCTCGTCGCCCCGTGCGCTGAGCTGGGCGTCGACCTGCGCGCCGATGAAGCCGCCGGCGCCGGTGAGCAGGACCTTCACTCGGACGGCCCGGGCAGCTCGAAGGGCAGCGTCACGTCGTCCAGCCAGGACGCGCAGCCGCAGGGTCGGGGCCCGTCGGTTTCCTCCAGCCGGCCGACCACGTCGGCGAGCAGCACCTTGAGCCGGCCGATGTGCTGGGCGAACAGCTCGAACACCTGGGCCTGGTCCACCGACTCCTCGGCGCTGATCCCGGCATCGAGGTCGGTGACCAGCGCGATCGTGGCGTAGCAGACACCCAGCTCGCGGGCCAGGACGGCTTCGGGGTGGCCGGTCATGTTCACCACGGTCCAGCCCGCCGCGGCATAGCTCTGCGACTCCGCCCGCGTCGAGAAGCGCGGCCCCTCGATGACGACCATGGTGCCGCCGTCGATCACCTCGTTGCCCGCGGCGTCGACCAGAGCGGTCCGCAGATCGGGGCAGTAGGGGTCGGCGAACGGTGCGTGCGCGGCGCCGGTGTCGACGTAGGTCTGGATCCGGGTGGTGGTCCGGTCGACGAGCTGGTCCGGGACCACGAGCGTGCTGGGCTGGGTCTCGGGCTGCAGGCCACCGACCGCGCAGGGAGCCAGCACCTGTTCGACGCCGAGGCTCTTCAGCGCCCACATGTTGGCGCGGTAGTTGATCCGGTGCGGCGGGAACTCGTGGTTGCTGCCGTGCCGGGGCAGGAACGCCACCCCTCGACCGTCCACCTCGCCGACGGAGATGGGGGCGGACGGGTCGCCGTAGGGCGTGGTGACGGTGACGCTCTCGGGGTTCTCCAGGAACTCGTAGAAGCCACTGCCACCGATCACGGCCACGCGCGGGTGCCGGCCAGGTGTCGATGTCATGCGTCCATCGTGCCAACCCCTCCCAGCGTCAGGTCAGCAGGAGGCTCTGCAGCCGCTTGCCGACGATCACCAGGCCGGCCAGTCCCATCGCGACCAGGTAGATCACCGAGAACGCCGAGGCCAACGTGACTGCTCCGGTGGTGAGCTCACGGACCAGCACCACCCCGCGGTAGAGCGGGGTGAACTCGACCACCCACTGCAGCCAGGCCGGGAACGCGGTGATCGGGAAGAACGTCGCGGAGAACAGGAACAGCGGGATCGTGCCGAGGGTGACGTAGTCGAAGTCCTGCCAGCTGCGCATGTAGGTCGTCAGTGCCATCGCCGCGCCACCGAAGGCGAAGCCGATCAGCAGCGCCGCCGGCACTGCCAGCACCGCCCACCAGGAGTGCACCAGCCCCATCGCCACCATCACCAGCAGGAACACGAACGAGTAGATCCCACCCCGCAGCAGCGACCAGGTCAGCTCACCGCGGGCCACGTCGGAGGTGGTCAGCGGGGTCGCCAGCATCTGGTCGAAGAGCTTGTTGTACTTCAGCTTGAAGAAGAAGTTGAACGTCGAGTCCAGCACCGAGCCGTTCATCGCGGATGCCGCGAGCATTCCGGGCGCCACGAACTCGGCGTAAGGAATGAGCACCCCGTTGAACTCGAACCCCTCGATCAGCTTGCCCACGCCGACACCGATCGAGAACAGGTAGAACAGCGGCTCGAGGAACCCGGTGACGAAGATCCACCACGCGCCGCGGTAGGCGATGTAGTTGCGCAGCAGCAGCAGGCGCGTCGCCTCGCCCACGCCGAGCTGGGCGCCGAGCTGCTGGCCCACGGCCCGGTTCAGGACGCTCATGTGATCAGCCTCCGTTGCAGCATCCGGACGGTCAGCCACCAGCCGAGCGCAGCCATCACGACCAGGTAGCCGACGTGCAGCACGGCCATCGAGGCGTCGAGCCGTCCCAGCACCAACATGCGAGCGAGGTCCACCGAGTGCCACAGCGGCGTCACCCGGGCGAACCACTCCATCACCGGGTTCAGGTTGGTGATCGGGAAGAACGCGCCGGAGAACAGGAACAGCGGGATCATCCCGAGCCGGAAGACCAGGGCATAGACGCTCTCGTCCTTCAGCGTGGCCGAGAGCGCGAAGATCACGGCGGCGAAGGCCAGGCCGGTCAGCAGCATCAGGAAGAACGCACCGAGCACGCCCGGCAGCGAGACGAAGACGCCGAAAGGAGCCATCACGGCCAGGAAGACCACGCTGATCGTCGCGACCCGGAACAGCGCGAAGCCGAGCTGGGCGAGGACGATGTCTCCCACGGTCAACGGGGTGGCGATCATCGAGTAGTAGATCTTGTGCCACTTGATCATGCTCATCACCGGGTAGGTCATCTCCCCGATGGCGGTGGTCATCACCTGGGCCGCGAGCATGCCCGGGGCGACGAAGGCGAGGTAGGACGTCGCGCCCTCCAGCGTCTCGGGGTCGCCCTCGATGAAGCCACCGAGCAGCACCCCCATCGCGAGGATGTAGAGCAACGGCACCACGAAGGAGCTGGTCACCGACCCGCGCCAGGTGCGCTTGTAGACCGTGGCCCAGTAGTCGACGAGCCGCCCGGCCCCCTCGAAGGTGCCGGTCCGCGGCTTCACTCCGGTCCCACCGGACATCAGTCCACCAACGTCCGGCCGGTCAGGCGGAGGAACACGTCCTCGAGGGAGGAACGCCGCACCAGCGTCATCACCGGCTCGAGTCCGCGCTCGTGCACCCGCGCGATCGCCTCCTCGCCGTCCTGGGCGTAGAGCAGGATCCGGTCGGGCAGCACCTCGACCCGCTCGGCGAGGTCCTCGATCTTCGGGGCGATCGCCTCGTGCTCGCCGACGCCGAACCGGAGCTCGGCCACCTCTCGGGTGGAGTGCTGGCGGATCAGCTCCAGGGGCGAGCCCTCGGCCACGATCATCCCCTTGTCCATCACCACCAGCCGGTCGCACAGCTGCTCGGCCTCGTCCATGTAGTGCGTGGTGATCACCAGGGTCACGCCCTGCTGCTTGAGCCGGAACAACCGGTCCCACACGACGTGCCGCGCCTGCGGGTCGAGCCCGGTCGTCGGCTCGTCGAGCAGGAGTACGTCGGGACGGTTGATCAGCGACCGGGCGATGGTGAGCCGGCGCTTCATGCCACCGGAGAGCGACTCCACCTTGGCCTTCGCTCGTTCGGTGAGCTGCACGAACTCCAGCAGCTCGTCGCAGCGCCGGCGGACCTCCGCCCGCGGGATGCCGAAGTAGCGGCCGTAGATGTAGAGGTTGTCGTGCACGTTGAGCTCGGTGTCGAGGGTGTCCTCCTGCGGGCAGACCCCGATGCGGCCGCGGATCGTGGGCCCGTCGACGGCCGGGTCCATGCCCAGGATGCGCAGCTCGCCGGAGGTCACCGGAGACACCGCCGCGATCATCCGCATCGTGCTGGACTTGCCGGCGCCGTTGGGCCCGAGAAAGCCGAAGGACTCGCCGCGGCGTACGTCCACGTCGATGCCGCGGACAGCCTCGAAGTCGCCGAACGACTTGCGCAGCCCCACGGCCCGGATCATCGACTCTGTGGCAGGTGTGGTCACGAGGAACGAGCCTAGACCGAGGCACTGACAACCAGCATCCCGATTCCCCGTCACCGCTCGTGCGCCGGGCTGTCGGTGCCGTCGGGCAGGATGTTCGGGTGCACCAGTTCAGCGAGGCGACGAGGGCGTGGTTCGCCGCTGCCTTCGCGGCCCCCACGCCCGCGCAGCTCGGCGCGTGGGACGCGATCGCCGCAGGCCAGCACGCCCTGGTGGTCGCTCCCACCGGCTCCGGCAAGACCCTCTCGGCGTTCCTCTGGTCGATCGACCGGCTCGCCACAGAGCCGGTGCCGGAGAAGAAGCAGCGCTGCCGGGTGCTCTACATCTCCCCGCTCAAGGCGCTCGCCGTCGACGTCGAGCGCAACCTGCGCGCACCGCTGGTCGGCATCCGGCACACCGCGGAGCGGCTCGGGGTCACGGTCCCGGAGATCCGGGTCGGTGTCCGGTCGGGCGACACCTCGCCGCAGGAGCGTCGCCGGATCCAGACCACGCCGCCCGACATCTTGATCACCACCCCCGAGTCGCTGTTCCTGATGCTCACCTCGCAGGCCCGCGAGGCGCTGCGCGGGGTCCAGACGGTGATCGTCGACGAGGTGCACGCCGTCGCGGGCACCAAGCGCGGCGCCCACCTGGCGCTCTCCCTGGAGCGTCTCGACGAGCTGCTCGACAAACCCGCGCAGCGGATCGGGCTGTCCGCCACCGTGCGCCCCGTCGAGGAGGTGGCCAGGTTCCTCGGCGGCTCCGCCCCGGTCGAGGTGGTGGCACCGCCGTCGGAGAAGGAGTGGGACCTCAAGGTCGTCGTCCCCGTCGAGGACATGACCGAGCTCGGCGAGCAGGGTGACGACGGCCCCCGCGCCGGCTCGCTCTGGCCGCACGTCGAGGCCCGGGTGCTCGACCTGATCGAGCAGCACAGCTCCACGATCGTGTTCGCCAACTCCCGCCGGCTGGCCGAGCGGCTGACCGCCCGGCTCAACGAGCTGGCCGCCGAGCGGGCCGGCCTCGAGGAGCCCGACCCGACCGCGCCTCCCGCCGAGGTGATGGCGCAGTCCGGGCAGTCCGAGGGCGCCGGACCGCTCGTCGCCCGGGCCCACCACGGGTCGGTCTCCAAGGAGCAGCGGGCGATCATCGAGGACGACCTCAAGCGCGGTCGTCTTCCCTGCGTGGTCGCCACCAGCAGCCTCGAGCTCGGCATCGACATGGGCGCGGTCGACCTCGTCGTGCAGATCGAGTCCCCACCCTCGGTGGCGAGTGCCCTGCAGCGCGTCGGCCGGGCCGGTCACCAGGTCGGCGAGGTCTCGCGCGGGGTGCTCTTCCCCAAGCACCGCGGCGACCTGGTCCCCTCGGCGGTGACCGTGGAGCGGATGCGCTCCGGCGGCATCGAGGCGCTGCACGTGCCGGCCAGCCCGCTCGACGTGCTCGCCCAGCAGGTGGTGGCCGCGACCGCCATGGACACCTGGGAGGCAGACGCGCTGTTCGACGTCGTACGCCGCTCGGCGCCGTTCGCCACCCTCCCCCGCAGTGCGTACGACGCGACGCTGGACCTCCTCGCCGGGCGCTACCCGAGCGACGAGTTCGCCGAGCTGCGTCCACGTCTCGTCTGGGACCGGGTCTCCGGACAGCTCACCGGCCGACCGGGGGCGCAGCGGCTCGCGGTCACCAGCGGCGGCACCATCCCGGACCGGGGCCTGTTCGGCGTGTTCCTGGTCGGCGAGAAGGTGTCCCGGGTCGGCGAGCTCGACGAGGAGATGGTCTACGAGTCCCGCGTCGGAGACGTGTTCACCCTCGGGACGACGAGCTGGCGGATCGAGGACATCACCCACGACCGGGTGCTGGTCTCCCCCGCCCCAGGGCAGCCCGGACGGCTGCCGTTCTGGACCGGCGACACCCTGGGCCGCCCGGCGGAGCTGGGAGCGGCGATCGGTCAGTTCACCCGCGAGGTGGCGGCGATGCCGCGCGAGGAGGCGATCGCCCGGGCCACCGACGCCGGACTGGACCCGTGGGCGGCGGACAACCTGGTCTCGCTGATCGAGGAGCAGCGCGAGGCGACCCAGACGGTGCCGCACGACCAGCAGCTCGTGGTCGAGCGGTTCCGCGACGAGCTCGGCGACTGGCGGGTGGTGGTGCACTCACCGTTCGGCACCCCGGTGCACGCGCCGTGGGCACTGGCGATCAACGCACGGCTGCGCGAGCGCTACGGCGTCGACGCCCAGGCGATGGCCACCGACGACGGCATCGTGCTGCGCATCCCCGAGACCGACCAGGACCCGCCCGGCGCCGAGCTGATCGCCTTCGAGCCCGACGAGCTCGAGCAGATCGTCACCACCGAGGTCGGTGGCTCGGCGCTGTTCGCCTCACGGTTCCGGGAGTGCGCCGCGCGCGCACTGCTGCTGCCCCGCCGCGACCCCGGCCGTCGGGCACCGCTGTGGCAGCAGCGCCAGCGCTCGGCGCAGCTGCTCGAGGTCGCCGCCCGCTACCCGTCGTTCCCGATCATCCTGGAGACGGTGCGCGAGGTGCTCCAGGACGTCTACGACCTGCCGTCGCTGGTGGCGCTGCACCGCCGCATCTCCGAGCGACGGCTGAGACTGGTCGACGTCAACACGCCGCGACCGTCGCCGTTCGCGCAGTCGTTGCTCTTCGGCTACGTCGCCGCGTTCATGTATGAAGGCGACTCCCCCATCGCCGAGCGTCGCGCTGCCGCCCTGACCCTCGACCAGGGCCTGCTCGCCGAGCTCCTGGGCCGGGCCGAGCTCCGCGAGCTGCTCGACCCCGAGGTCCTCGCCGAGGTCGAGTCCGAGCTGCAGCGGCTGGCCGAGGACCGCAAGGCTCGCGGCCACGAGGGCATCGCCGACCTGCTGCGTCTGCTCGGCCCCCTGTCCACCGAGGAGATCCAGGAGCGTTGCACCGAGCCGGGTCAGGTCGTCGACTGGCTGGCCCTGCTCGTGGAGTCGCGCCGGGTCGTGCCGGTGCTGATGTCCGGCCTGGAGCGGTGGGCGGTCGTCGAGGACGTCGCCCGGCTCCGGGACGGTCTCGGGGTGCCTGTCCCACCTGGCGTCCCCGACGTGTTCACCGAGCCGGTCGAGGACCCTCTCGCCGACCTGGTGGGCCGTTATGCGCGCACCCACGGCCCCTTCCTCGCGTCCGAGGTGGCCGCCCGGCTCGGCCTCGGGGTGGCGGTGTGCCACCAGACCCTGGCCCGGCTCTCGGCACAGGGACGCGTGCTCGAGGGAGAGTTCCGGCCGTCCGGCTCCGGCGCCGAGTGGTGCGACGCCGACGTGCTCCGCTCACTACGACGCCGTTCGCTGGCACGGTTGCGCCACGAGGTCGAGCCCGTGGAGCCGGTGGCGCTGGCGCGCTTCCTCCCGGCCTGGCAGAACGTCGTCCCCGGCGGGACCGGCTCGTCACGCGGAGGAGCCGCCACCAGGGGCAGTCGGCTGCGGGGGGTCGACGGAGTGGTCTCCGTGATCGAGCAGCTCGCCGGCTGCGCCGTACCCGCCTCCGCGCTGGAGACGCTCGTGCTTCCTGCCAGGGTCGCTGACTACCAGCCGGCCATGCTGGACGAGCTCACCGCCACCGGCGAGGTGCTGTGGGCCGGCCACGGCGGCCTTCCCGGCTCCGACGGGTGGGTCTCGCTGCACCTGGCCGACACCGCGCCGCTGACCCTTCCCGACCACGGCGAGCTGGAGATGTCGGTCCTGCACGAGGGTGCGCTCGAGGCACTGGCCGGCGGCGGCGCCTACTTCTTCCGCCAGCTCGCCACGGCGGCCGGGTCCACCGACGACAAGGCGCTGTCGACCGCGTTGTGGGACCTCGCCTGGTCCGGACGCATCGGCAACGACACCCTTGCCCCGCTTCGCGCGCTCACCCGGGGCGGGCGAGCGTCGCACCGGGTGAAGAGCGGCCCGGCCCGCGTCCGCAGCGCGCGGCCGCGGCTCTCGGGCGCAGCGCTCCGGTCCGCTCCGCCCGAGGCGGCCGGGCGCTGGTTCCTGCTGCCTGAGCGGGAGACCGACCCGACCAAGCGTGCCCACGCCGTCGCCGAGAGCCTGCTCGAGCGACACGGGGTGGTCACCCGCGGCGCCGTGGTCAGTGAACGCACTCCCGGCGGTTTCGCCGCCACCTACCGGGTCCTGGCCGCGTTCGAGGAGACCGGTCGCTGCCGCCGCGGCTACTTCGTCGAGGGTCTCGGAGCCGCTCAGTTCGGCACCTCGGGTGCCATCGACCGGCTGCGGGCCCACCTGCGCGACGACGACCGGCCGGAGAAGGCGAGCGCCCTGGCCCTCGCCGCCACCGACCCCGCCAACCCGTTCGGCGCCGCGCTGCCCTGGCCCGCCCAGGAGTCGGGTCATCGACCAGGACGCAAGGCCGGCGCGATCGTGGCGCTCGTCGACGGGGTCCTGGCCCTCTACGTCGAGCGCGGCGGCAAGACGCTGCTGACCTTCACCGACGACGAGGAGGTGCTGGCCCACGGCATCGAGGCGCTGGGTCGCGTCGTACGCGAGGGGGCGCTGGGCAGGCTCACCGTCGAGAAGGCCGACGGCGCGAGCATCCTCGGCGAGGACTCCGAGGTGCTGCGTCGAGCGATGGAGACAGCCGGGTTCATCGCGACGCCGCGCGGCCTGCGGCTGAGGGCCTAGTCGTGCCTGAGGGCGACACCGTCTACCGAGCGGCGCGACGACTCGACGAGGCCCTGACCGGGCAGGTCCTCACCGCCAGCGACTTCCGGATCCCGTCGCTGGCCACCAGCGACATCTCCGGAGCCACCGTCACGGGGACCGCCTCGCGCGGCAAGCACCTGCTGACGCGCTTCGACACCGGCCTGACGTTGCGCACGCACCTGAAGATGGAAGGCACCTGGCAGGTGCACCCCGTGGGCTCGCGCTGGCGTCGGCCCGGTCACACGGCTCGGGTGGTGCTCCGCACCGCGACCACCGAGGCGGTCGGGTTCCAGGTGCTGCTCGACCTGGTCCGCACCGAGCGGGAGATGGATCTCGTCGGGCATCTCGGACCCGACCTGCTCGGTCCCGACTGGGACCCCGAGGAGGCGCTCGCCCGCCTGGGCTCAGAACCCGACCGGCCGATCGGGGATGCGCTCCTCGAGCAGCGCCATCTCGCCGGAGTCGGCAACGTCTACAAGTCCGAGCTGTGCTTCCTGGCCCGGGTCGACCCGCTCACCCCGGTCGGCGAGGTCCCCGACCTGCCCCGGATGGTGGCCACGGCCAAGAAGCTGCTCGAGGTCAACAAGGACCGGCCGACCCGGATCACGACCGGCGACCGCCGGGCCGGCTACCGGTTGTGGGTCTACGGGCGGCGCGGTCCCTGCCTGCGCTGTGGCACCTCGGTCCGACGGGCCGACCAAGGCCCCCCGGGCCAGGAGCGACCCACCTACTGGTGCCCCAGCTGCCAGCCGCTGCCCGGATGAGCCGGGTTCAGCCGGCGTAGGACTCCGCAGGGACGACCACCGCGCGGCCGTCGATCTCACCGTTCTGCAGGAGGCGGTACGCCTCGACCGCCTCCTCGAGCCGGACGGTGTGCACGTCCGGCTTGATCAGTCCGTGCGCCGCCAGCTCCAGCACCTCTACCAGCTCTGCCCGGGTGCCCCAGTAGGTCGACTGGATGCTGACCTCGTAAGGCACGCTGAAGAACGACACCGGCAGGGTGCCTCCGCCGAGGCCCACGAGGGTGAGGTCCCCGAGCGAACGGACGACCGCGGCCGCGGTGGCCAGCGTCTGGTCCGAACCCACGAAGTCGAGCACCAGGTCGGCACCGCGACCCCGGGCGGCCTCGCGGATCGTGGACACGGCCTCGGCTCCGGGGGCGAGCACGAGGTCCGCACCGACGTGCTTGGCGAGCGTCTGGGCGCGCTCGCTGGGATCGACCACCACGACCGTGGCCGACGAGGTCGCCTTGAGGATCTGCACCGCCATGTGGCCGAGTCCGCCGGCACCGATCACGACGGCTGTGGCGTCCGGGGTCAGCTTGTGCTGTGAGCGACGGATCGCGTGGTACGGCGTCAGGCCCGCATCCGTGAGGGGTGCCGCGTGGACCGGGTCGAGCCCGTCCGGCAGCGGCACCAGGAACCGCGCGTCAGGAACGAGCTGGTAGTCCGCCATCCCGCCGTCCAGTCCGAGACCACCACCCCCACTGGGGACGGGCGCACCGGCGGGGTCCTCGCACAGCGTCTCGATGCCCACCCGGCACCGGGCACAGCGGCCGCAACCCCAGGCGCCGACCACGGCCACCGGCTGGCCCGGCTCGAGGCCGCGCACGCCGGCACCGGTCTGGTGGACCCAACCGGCGTTCTCGTGACCGAGCGTGAACGGCGGGCTCCAGGGCAGCGCCCCGGCCTCGAACTCCCACATCAGGTGCAGGTCCGAGTGACAGGCCCCCGCACCCCCGACCTTGATCAGCACCTCACCGGGTCCCGGTGTGGGGGTCTCGACCTCGGTCAGCACCGCCTCGCTCTTCCAGTCCAGCAAACGCAGAGCCCTCATCACTACCTCCAGGTGTCCCTGCCAATCTGCTCGATCGCAGAGCCGACCGCCTGAGTCGAAGGCCCCTGCCTCGGTGGGCCTTGGTCCCGATTGCCGCGGCTGGATGCCGTCGGCGCTCGGCCACAGGGGCGGCAGAATCTTTCGAGTTTTCCCTTCCACAGCAGGACTTTCGGCCCCGGAAACTGTCGGTGGTCGCTGGTTGACTTGGCTCCATGACGACGACCGGGCACACCACGACCACAGAGCTGGACACCCCGGCCGACGTGCTCGGTTTCGCCCGCGACCGCCGTGCCGCGGCCAACGCCGCCGAGGCCGATGTCCTGCTGGCCGCTGTGACCTGGGCCGAGCAGCACCCACCGGAGTCGATCCACACCGCCTCGACCTGGGTCGCCGGTGGCGGCGACACCGGCCTCCCGCTCGCCGGACCCGGTGCGCCCCTGGTCGCGGAGCTCTGCCTCGCCGAGCTCGCCGCCGCGCTCGGGATGTCCACCGACGCCGGTCGCGCCCTCGTGGCCGAAGCGGTCGAGCTGAAGCACCGCCTCCCGCGGCTCTGGGCCCGGGTGCAGTCCCACGAGCTGGTGTCCTGGCGGGCCCGCCGCATCGCCCAGGCCACCCTCGGGCTGTCCATGGAAGCAGCCGGGTTCGTCGATGCCCAGGTGGCTGCGTTCGCGCACCGGACCGGTCCCGCCCAGCTCGACCGGCTCGTCGCCGAGTCGATCGCCAGGTTCATGCCCGACCATGCACTCGCCGACGCGGCCCGGGCCGCTGACACCAGGCACTTCCGGATCCACCACGACCACGTCTCCTTCAACGGCACCAGCCACATCGAGGCCGAGCTCGACCTCGCCGACGCCCTCGACCTCGACGCCGCCCTGACCCGCGGCGCCGCCTCCCTCAAGGCCGGCGGCTGCACCGAGACCCTCGACGTACGCCGCTCGATCGCCGCCGGCGACCTCGCCCGACGCCAGCTCACCCTCGAGCTCGACACGGCGGCGACCGACTCAACCGGCAACACGGTGAAGGCGCGGCAGGTGGTGCTCTACGTCCACCTGGCCCCGGCCGCGATCACCGGCACCAGCACCCACCTCGACCTCGCCCGGGTGGAGAACCACCGCCAGGGCGTCACCGCCGACCAGGTCCGCACCTGGTGCGCCAACCCCGACACCACCGTCACCGTGAAACCGGTCATCGACCTGACCGAGCACATCGCCGTCGACGCCTACGAGGTCCCCGACCGGCTCCGCGAGCAGACCGGTCTGCGCGACCACACCTGCGTCTTCCCCTGGTGCACCCGCCCCGCCCGGACATCCGACCGCGACCACGTCATTCCCTGGCCCCGCGGCTCCACCACCACCGACAACCTCGCCCCACTGTGCCGACGACATCACCGCCTCAAGACCCACACCACCTGGACCTACACCGTCCTCGAACCCGGCACCTACCTCTGGTCCAGCCCCCACGGCCACCAGCACCTCCGCGACCACCACGGCACCCGCGACGTCAGCACGCCCTGACCGGGTGCGCCGCGGGTGTGGCTCAGAAGCCGCGTGAGCCGTCGAGGGTCTCGCGGATGATGTCCGCGTGACCGGCATGGCGCGCAGTCTCCTCGATCATGTGGAACATCACGTAGCGCACGTTGCACTCGATGATGTCCGCGCGCGCGCACGGGCTGTCGAGATCCATCGAGGCGGCAACCGCTCGGGACTCCGCGATCTGCTCGCGGTAGTACCCGACCCAGTGGTCCACGGTGTCGCTCTCCTCGACCATCAGGTCGGCGTCCCGGGGCTCGGTCCTGACGGCGGGCCACCCTTCGGGGAGCTCGCGGCCGCCCATGACGACCTGGAACCAGCGGCGCTCCCAGGTCGCGGCATGCTTCACCAGGCCGAGCAGGGACAGCGAGCTCGCGGTCGGTGTCTGTCGCGCCGTCACATCGTCCAGCCCCTCGATCTTCCTGATCAGCCCGTCGCGCTGGGCGTCGAGGAAGTTCTCCAGTGCGGCGCGCTCCGAGGCGAGTGAATACTGGTCGTCCTGTTCCCGTGACATGCGGCGATGCTAACGACCCTGTTGACCCGCAGCGCACGTCTGCTGCGGCGTGAGCGGACCGCTGGCCCGACCTGAGACGGTCATCGTCATCGCGGGCCATCCGCGCGCGGCAGCCACGGCGCGACCCGAGCCTGATCGACGCTCTGCTGACCGTCTCAGGCGCCGGTCCTCCCGTCGACCCCCTCGCGGAGCAGGTCGGCGTGGCCGCAGTGCTGGGCGTACTCGGTGATCATCCGGAGCACCAGCCAGCGCAGATCCACAACCTGGTTCCCATCCAGCGGCCGCGCGGTGTCGTCGAGATCGTGGGCCGCGACGATCTCGCGGGAGACCGCACACTCGGCGCGCCAGGCCACCAGGTCGGCGGCGAAGTCGGCGTCCGACGGCGGGTCGAAGTCGAGGTCGGGGTTGTCGGCGGCGGCGAAGAGGAACGGCACGTCGCGACGCTCGAAGTTCTGCTGGAACCACCACCGCTCGACGCCGGCGAGGTGTCGGACCAGGCCGTGCAGTGACATGGTGGACGGCGGCATGGACCGGGTCCCTGCCTGCTCAGAGGTCAGGCCGCGACACTTCATCTCGATGGTCGCCCGGTAGTACTCCAGGTACGCCGCGAGCGCCTCACGCTCGGTGGCCACGCGCGGGATGCGAGGGCGATGGTCATCGACCCAGACGGGCGAGAAGTCGTCGTCGGTCAGCCCGGACTCCGGGCGGACCGTGCCTGCCGCGGGGTGATCGCTCATACGCGGCACTGTGCCACCTGACCGCTCACCCGTCGGCCATGGGCACCCCGGCTGAGGGCGCCCGTCGTTCAACCGCAGCGGGCAGCCAGTCGCCTGATCTGTGCCTGCACGGCGCGGTCGCCCGCGCCGAACTTCGGGTCCACCAGCTTCGCCGCCGGGTACGTCTGCACCAACCGCCCCGCCAGGCAGCGCGCGGTCTTCTCCGGCAGCCCGGAGCGCACGATGCCCAGACCGAGGGACGTGCGCACGGTGACGAGCCCGACGGCCCGCTCCGAGGCATCCTTCCCTGCGGTGGCGGCCTTGCCGGGGTCGCAGGACTCCATCCGGACCACGTCCCCGTCACGGCTCACTGTGGCGGGCGTGCCCGGGGCCGCGACCCAGCGGCGCAGAGCCGAGTACATCCTCGCCGTGGATCGGGGCGAGTCTCCGGCGTAGGACATCCGCGCGCACGAGACCCCGTCGCGCTCGAAGGCGACGAACGCGTCGCCACCCCACCCATCGGCAGCGGCGAGAGCATCCAGCAGCGGGATGCGCTGGGCGAGCATCAGGTACCACGTCAGCACCCCGAACTCGCCGGAGTCGAACTTCTTCTCGCCGGTCTCGAGCTTCGGCGTCGGCACCTTGCTGGCCCCGCGGTCGTCGGCCAGGACCTGGAAGGGGTCGAGCAGCGAGCTCTCGTGGGTCGGCGAGTCACGGAACAGGGCGTCCACGGCGACGTTGCCACCCTTCGCGGCCACGGTCTCGACCAGCCCCTGACCCAGTGTGTACGGCGAGGTCAGCATCGTCACGATCACCTTCGGAACCTGCGCGATCCGCTCGCGGGCGGCGGCGTTCTCACCCTGCTGACTGGCAATCAGTGCCTTGCGCTCCTTCGGTTTCAACGAGGCGCTGTAGCTGGCCGACACCCGCTCGGCGTCCCCCTCGATGATGGCGTCGAGGACAGTCGACTCCGAGGTGCTCGCGCCGTGCTCGGACTTCTTCCGGAGCTTCTCCACGCGGTCGCCGATGGCGAAGTGCTGGTCCTGGAGCACGTGGGTCAGCTCGTGGACCATGGTGGCGCGGACCGCTGGCGTCAGCTTCTCACCGCGAACCGTGATCGCCTTGTCCTCGAACGAGTAGTAGGCCAGGGTCCCGCCGCTGGCGAAGTCGTTGAAGGCGTCGAAGAGGTCGACCTCACCGGTCAGCAGACCGAAGGCACGCATCAGGGCGCCGAAGTGCTCGATCTCGGTGCGGTCCTGCGCAGTGAGCTTCGACCTGTCGCTCGTGACGGTCTTCTCGAACTCGGCAGCCGGCAGGAAGTGAACCTCCACCGGGTGCTGGAAGCGCAGACCGCGCTCCTTCTCCGCGATGCTCGCGAGCGGCGCGACGCGGTCGTCCCAGCGCTCGGGAAACGACTGCGCCGTGGCGGTGGTCTTCGGACTCGTGAGCTCGTGGAAGACCAGCGCACCGAGGCCGAGCATCAGGGCGACGGCCAGCAGCAGGACCCAGATCGGGATGTCGGACCGAGGCCGGTCGGCCGGAGGCACAGCCGTAGGGAGAACGCCGAGATCGCTCATGGCGCAAGGGTAAGACCATTGCCACCGGAATGAGACGAAATGTCGCGCAGCCCGAGGGGCGACCCTGGGCCAGCGAGTCCCCCACACGTCGAGTCCGCAGCCGACGACCGCGCGAGGGGCGAGGGGCACCCCGATAGGTTGCCGGGTGTGACCTCCCGCCCCCGCTTCCTGCTCGAGATCGTCGTGTTCTGCGTCGGCATGGCCAGTCTGGGCGCGGAGATCGCCGCTGCCCGGTTGCTGGCACCGTGGTTCGGGGCGAGCACGATCGTGTGGGCGAACACGATCGCGACGGTGCTGGTCGCCCTCTCCATCGGCTACGCCATCGGCGGTCGGCTCGCCGACCGCAACCCCACGCTGCGTGGGCTCTCGCGCTGGGTCATCCTCGCTGCGGCGCTGCTCGCGGTGGTGCCGTTCATCAGCGGGCCGTTCCTGCGGCTCTCGGTCAAGGCGTTCGACCAGCTCTCGGGCGGGTTGTTCGTCGGCTCGCTGGTCGGCGTGGGCGTGCTGATCGCCGTTCCGGTGCTGCTGCTCGGCATGGTCTCGCCGTACGCCGTTCGGCTGAAGATCGACGCGGTCGAGGATGCCGGCCGGGTCGCCGGACGGCTCTACGCCATCGGCACGCTCGGCTCGTTGACCGGCACGTTCCTCTCGGCCCTGCTGCTGATCCCGCTCGTCGGCACCCAGCGCACCTTCCTGCTGTTCGCCCTGGTGCTCGCCGTGGTCGCGCTTCCTGCGCTCGGAAGCCGGTGGCCGCTGGGCAGCGTGGTGGCGACCGGGATCGCGCTGCTGCTGCTGGTGCCGGTCGGCCTCACCAAGGGCATCACGTCCTCCGGCACGGTGATCTGGGAGCGAGAGACGGAGTACCAGTACGCCCGGGTGATCGAGCACTCCGACGGCGAGCGGGTGCTCGAGCTGAACGAGGGGCAGGCGGTGCACTCGATCTACCGCGAGGGCGAGTGGTTGATGGGCGGCTACTGGGACTCGATGCTCGCGCTCTCGCTGGCTGGTGAGCAGGTCCCGAAGCGGCTCGTCAACCTCGGCAGCGCAGCGGGCACCGTGCCCCGCGGCCTGAGCCACTTCTTCCCGGACCTCGCGATCGACGCGGTGGAGATCGACCCGGACGTGAGCGAGGTGGGGCGCGAGCTGTTCGATCTCGACTCCGAGAACATCACCACGCACAACGCGGACGCGCGCCCGTGGATCCAGGCGCAGACCGGGACGTTCGACGCGATCCTCGTCGACGCCTACCGGCAGCCCTACATCCCGTTCTACCTCACCACCCGCGAGTTCTTCGACGTGGTGCGCGAACGGCTCGCCCCGGGCGGGACGGTCGCGGTCAACGTCGGCCACGTGCCCGGCTCCGACGACCTGGAGAAGGTTCTGACCGCGACCATGCGTGCCTCATTCGGCGACGACCGCGTCTGGCGCGACCCCGTCGACGAGACGAACACGATCCTGCTGGCGGCGAAGGGTGACTACGACCCCGTGCAGCGGCTGCGTGAGGTCGACGTGCCGCAGGAGGTGCGTCCGCTGACCACCGAGGCTGCCGACCGGCTCGAGCCGGGCCTGCGCGGCGGGACCGTCTACACCGACGACCGGGCGCCGGTCGAGTGGCTGATCGACGCCTCGCTCGCTCAGGTGGCCGAGTAGACCGAGCACCGGACGCCCATGGCGCTGCGCCCGCCCCGGCAGCACAATGGCCGCGTGGAGCCAGACGATCTCCCGGATCCAGAAGACCTGTGGTGGTCCTGGGTGGTGCTCGCCGCCCTCCACCGCGCAGCCGGCGACACCCGGTGCCGCTTCGACGTACGCACCCAGACGTTGCGGCTCGAGGGCGAGGACGGGTCCTGGCTGTGCATGCAACGGGTGCTCGGGTCGCGGGCCGCTCTCTGGGGCCGGTCGAGCCAGGCGTCCGTCGGGGGCAGTGACCCCCGACGCGCCGCCCCCGACTGGGCGGTGACCAGGGAGACGATGGAGCGCCAGCCGGCGTTCGTGGCCTGGCACGCCCACGACGAGTGGGACAGCAGCTCGCCCGGTGCCGACGAGGGCGCCATCCACCTGCTGCGGCCGCTGCTGTCCGTGGATCCCCGCGCCGTGCAGGCAGCGCGCGAGGACCGCGCCACCCCGGAGGCGATCTCGTCCTGGACCGATGGCCCCGAGGTGGAGGCGGCCGCCGAGCTGGTCCACCTGGCCCGGCTGGGTGGACCGACCCCCTACCCCGGCGGCGTGCACACCAGGCTGCGTGACCAGATCCACGACCAGATGCGCGACACCGAGGAGGTGGACCGGATGCTGATGCAGCGGCCACCCACGCTGGTGCAGTGGTCCCGGGCCAGCGGGCCGGCGGTGCCCTTCGGCCATGCCGTCCTGGCCGCCCGCGGGTCCCTGGTCCCCTCCCCCGCGAACACACGCCTACCGCATGTCGCCGAGGACACGTTGACCAACGTGCTGCGCAGCCTGCACCAGGACGAGGCGAGCGAGGAGTCGGGCGGGTGGCTCTTCGCCCGCGTGACCTCCGACGGCGTCGTGGTGCGGTTCGAGCGTGCCTTCGACAGCTGGCCGGCGTGGTACCAGGTCGATCACGCCAGCCAGGGACCGTCGCTGGAGGACCTGGCCTGGGAGATGCGTCAGCGCAGCGAGCGCTGGCGACCGGCGTGGGCCAGCCTGCTGCCGGCCCACTGAGCTCCCCTTCCTGTCCTCAGAGCAACCGGCGGTCCGAGGCCCATCGGGTCAGCTCGTGGCGCGAGGACAGCTGAAGCTTGCGCAGCACCGAGGACATGTGGGTCTCGACGGTCTTGATCGAGATGAACAACGAGGCGCCCACCTCCTTGTAGGAGTAGCCCCGCGCGATCAGCCGCATCACCTCGCGCTCGCGCTCGGTCAGCCGGTCGAGGTCCTCGTCGACGGCCGCGACCTCGATGGTCCCCGCGAACGCGTCCAGGACGAACCCGGCCAGTCGCGGCGAGAACACCGCATCGTCGGCGGCGACCCGTTCGATCGCCGCGACCAGCTCGGGGCCGGTGATGGTCTTGGTGACGTAGCCACGAGCACCGGCGCGGATGGTGCCGATCACGTCCTCGGCCGCGTCGGAGACGCTGAGCGCGAGGAAGCGGGTCCGGTCGAGCCTCCCCGTCGTACGCCGCATCACCTCGGCGCCGCCACCGCCGGGGAGGTGCACGTCGAGGAGCACGACATCGGGCCGGTGCTCGAGCACCGCGGCGACGGCCTGGTCCACGTCGGCCGCCTCGGCGACCACGTCGACCGCACCCCCGAGCTCCGAGCGGACACCAGTCCGGAACATCGCGTGGTCGTCGACGATCACCACAGTGCGTCGACCGGTCGAGCTCGTCGGGCTGGTCGTCATCGGGACTCCTCGGATCGTTGCGGCCCACGGCCGCGTTCGGCCACGGACAGGGACAGGCGCACCTCGGTGCCGTCTCCGGGGACACTGCGCACCGTTGCGGAGCCGCCGTGGCGCTGCATCCGTCCGACGATGCTGCTGCTCACGCCGTGCCGGTCGCCCGGGACCGCCGTCGGGTCGAACCCGACGCCCCGGTCGCGGACGAAGACCTCGACTCCAGACCCCGTGACCTCGGCATAGACGTCCACGCTGCTCGCTCGCGAGTGCTTGGCCGCGTTCGTGATGGCCTCCCGTGTCGCCAGCACGAGCGGCCGGTCGTCGTCGGTGACGGGCGCGTCCCCGACACAGACGACCTCCACCGGCACCCCGTGCAGGTCCTCGACCTCGGCCGCGACGCCACGCAAGGCTGCGGCGAGAGTGGTGGGCCCGTCGGTGGCGGCGTCGAAGAGCCAGCTGCGCAGGTCGCGCTCCTGGGCCCGGGCCAGCCGCGAGACCGCCCCGGCGTCACCCGCCGAGCGCTGGATCAGGGCCAGGGTCTGCAGCACCGAGTCGTGCAGGTGTGCGGCCACGTCGGCGCGCTCCTCCGAGCGCACCCGCGCCTCGCGCTCCTCACTGAGGTCGGAGGAGAGCCGCAGCAGCCACGGTCCGACCATGAAGCCGAGCCCGATGATCCCGAACGCGGCCGCCAGACCGACGTCGAGGGCCATCGTGAGGCTGCCGGATCGCAGCGAGAACAGAGTGATCGCCGCCACGAGCAGCAGCAACCCGGTGGCGATCCGGAGGTAGGCACGCCAGCCGCCTCCTCCGACCACCGCGCGCAGGGGACCCAGGCGCTGCGACGGGTCACTCCAGCGGGCGCGTTGAGCCTCGTCGGCCTGCCACCACAGCACGGCTACTCCGGCGCCGGCCAGCACCAGCGGCCCGAAGGCCAGGGTCTGGCCGGTCACGACGGTGATCAGCAGCAGCACGCCGGCCGCGATGGCGCCGACCGCGACCAACGGGCCGAAGTCGGTCCACCGTCGTTCCCGGCGACCACCGCGCTTTCCCTGCCTGGTCGCCGCATCCAGTCCCGGGGACATCGCCTCGGTGTGGCGTTGCGCCGGCAGGAACAACCACAGCCCGGCGTAGAGCACGGCGCCGAACCCACCGAAGGCCAGCAGCACGACGAACCCCATCCGAACCCACAGCACCGGCAGTCCCAGGTGATGGGCCAGGCCTGCCGCGACGCCACCGAGCCACCGGTCCTCGGAGGCGCGGAAGGCGCGTCTGGGCGCGTCCGGCGACGCGGACGCCTGGCCCGCGATCGGGACGGCGTGGGATGAGGACGGGTTCATGACCTGCACATCGTGGCACTGCGGACGCCCTGCGCACATCAGGTCCGACCCTGAGGCCGCCCCCGGGAAGTCAGGACCATCCCCGATACCGCCCGGGGCCGCGCGCCGACACCATGGTGGACATGAGCGAGCACACCCCTCCCCCCACCGGCACCCCGACCAGCTCGGGTCCCCGCGTGAGCGGCGACCAGATGCGTGACTTCGACCGACTGCGCCGCAGCACCGGTGACCGCTACATCGCCGGCGTGGCCGGTGGACTCGCTCGGCACTTCGACATCGACCCGACCGTGGTCCGCGTCCTCCTGGTGGTGCTCACCCTGTTCGGTGGCGCCGGCGTCGTGATCTATGCCGCTGTGTGGCTCTTCGTGCCGGAGGAGGGACGGGACCAGGCCCCGATCCAGGTCACCGGAGACGTGCTCCGCGTCATCTTGATCGTGGCGGCCGTGGTCGCACTGGCGATGGCGTTCGGCACGCCGTTCTTCGACACGACCTGGGGCTTGCCGGTCCCGCTGCTGGTCATCGCCCTGATCGCTGTCGCGGTGTTCACCACTCGCGGACAGCGGCGCAGCCCTGCGCAGCCACCCCCGCCCTGGGGCAACGCCGGCGCACCCACCGCACCGAACCCACAAGGAGCAGCCATGAGCGTCACCGACCAGTCGAACCAGCCGACCACCTCCGGGTTGACCGGACAGCAGCCTCCCGCCTGGATGCCGCCGGCCCCACCGCCGTACGTCCCCCCACCGCGGCCTCGCCGCACCGGCCCGGTCCTGTTCTGGCCGACGCTCGCCCTGATCGCCATCGGGCTCGGGACCCTCGGGATCCTCGACACGACCCGCGCGGTCAGCGTCACGGCGTACGCCGCCCTGGCCCTCACGATCACCGGCGCGATGCTCGTCGTCGGTGCCTTCCGCGGCCGGCCGGGCGGGTTGATCGCCCTTGGTCTGGCCAGCACGCTGGCGCTGATGGTCACCAGCGCGGTGGTGGCGATCGGCGCGGACACCTCCGACGAGGACGTGCGGTTCTACCCCACGACCGGGACCGAGCTGGCATCCGACTACCGCGTCTCGAGCGGTTCGATCACCCTGGACCTCACCGGCGTGTCCGACCCGCGCAGCCTGGACGGCCGGACCGTCACCCTGGACATCAGCGCCGGCGAGATCACCGTGATCGTCCCCCGGACCGTCGACGTGCACGTCGCGGCGAACATCACCTACGCCGGTGAGATCAGCGTCGGCGATGTCCGTCGCGGCGGGTTCAGCCAGTCGTTCGACAGCACCCTCGGCGGCTCTCCCCCCGACGCGCCCCAGCTCGACCTCGCCATCTCGGCACGCGTCGGGCAGATCACCGTCCGGCAGTCCCAGTAGCCCTCACCACCCAAGGAGCGATTCCCATGGCACAGCTCAACCACCCGCCGGAGGACCGGAGCATCAAGATCCCCCACCTCGTCTTCGGCCTGCTCTTCCTCGGCATCGCCGCCGCGTGGGCCCTCGTCGTCAGCGACGTCGCCAGCACCGGCGAGCTCGGCGTGCTGGGCCCCGTCGTCCTGATCGCGGCCGGCGTGGTCGGGCTGGTCGCCAGCCTGGCCGGCAGCCGACGGCGTCAGCAGGCGCAGCGCGACGCCTCCCCCTTCGACCACGACGACCTCACCGAGGAGATCCGATGACCGAGCCGCAGGCTCCCCCGCCAATCCCCCCGCAGCAGACCCCGCAGCCGAACCCGCAGACGTCCCCGCAGCAGCCTCCGCCCTACCGACGGCTCACCCGCAGCTCCTGGGACGCCCCGATCAGCGGGGTGTGCGGCGGCGTCGCGCACTACCTCGGCGTCGACCCCACGCTGATCCGGGTGCTGGCCGTGGTCGCCATGGTGTTCACCTTCCCGGTGGGCCCGATCGTGTACGCCGTGATGTGGGCTGTGATGCCGAAGGAGTGAGGAGCGCCTGGCCTCAGCGCGCCGAGTCGGACAGCGACCTGGTGATCACCTGGTTGGCGGCGCGCTGGAAGCCGGCGACGACCGCCTCCAGGGTCAGCTGGCGCAGCCGGGACACCTTCTGCTCGAAGGCGGCCTTGTCGGCCTCGCTGTGCTCCTCGTCCCGGAACGGGGCCAGCACCTTGGTGCGCAGGATGCGGGTGAGCTCGTCGGCGAGGGCGTCCATGTGCCGGGTGATCGCCTCGGCCGCCTCCTCGACCGAGTCGACCGGCAGGTCGAGCTCCATCAGCTGGCAGGCCGACTCGAAGGAGGGCAGCGGCTCGTAGCGATCTCCGTCGCGGCGTACGGCGTAGATGCCGACCAGGCGCTCGACGTCCTCGTCGCTGAGCGGGCGGCCAGCTCGCTGCTCCAGCTGGCTCCGGGTGACCGACTCACGTGGGCCAGCCCCCCACGAGGTCAGCAGGGCGCGCTGGAGGGCGAGATCCTCGACGCTCGCCTCCGCCGGCACCCGGGCGAGGTACTTCTCGATGGCCGAGAGCGTGAAGCCGTGGTCCTGCAGCGCGCGGATGAGCTCGAGCCGTGCCCGGTGCTCGGCGGTGTAGTAGGCCATCCGGCCACGCCGGCTCGGCGGCGGCAGCAGGCCCAGACCGGCGTAGTAGCGGGTGGTGCGCACGGTCATGCCGGTCACGGCAGCGAGCTCGTCGACGGTGTAGAGCTCCCCCTCGGGGCCCACCTCCCCTGCTGCACTCACGCGTCCCACCTCTCCTGGATCGATCCTGACGGTAACAGTCGCACTGGCACACCGTTGCTGCGATTGCTACGAGCCGACCAGCGGTCGAGCGATCCCCGGTGCGGGACCTTGAACGATGACACTTTTGCTGTAACAGTTGCCGTGTCACCATTCCGCCGATCTGAGGAACTCCCATGTCCGACGTCTACGCAGCCGAGCACGAGGACTTCCGCAAGACGGTGCGCACCTTCTTCGAGCGCGAGGTGGTGCCGTTCCACGCTCAGTGGGAGCAGGACGGCATCGTCCCCCGCGACCTGTGGCTCAAGGCCGGCGCCTCGGGCCTGCTCTGCTTCGACGTCCCCGAGGAGTACGACGGCCCAGGAGTCGCCGACTTCCGCTACAACGTGATCCTCTCCGAGGAGCAGACCCGGGCCGGGGCCAGCGGGCCGGGCTTCTCGGTGCACACCGACATCATCGTTCCCTACCTGACCGGTCTCGGCACCGACGAGCAGAAGCGGCGCTGGCTGCCCGGCTGCGTCTCCGGCGAGACCATCACGGCGATCGCGATGACCGAGCCCGGGACCGGCAGCGACCTCCAGGGCGTGCGCACGACCGCCGTCGACAAGGGTGACCACTACCTGCTGAACGGGGCCAAGACCTTCATCAGCAACGGGATCAACGCCGACCTCGTCATCGTGGTGGCTCGGACGAACGCCGACGCCGGCCACAAGGGGATCAGCCTGCTCGTGGTCGAGCGTGGCATGACCGGCTTCGAGCGCGGCCGCAACCTCGACAAGATCGGCCTGCACGCACAGGACACCGCGGAGCTGTCGTTCACCGACGTCGTGGTGCCCAAGGAGAACCTGCTCGGCGACGAGGGCGAGGGGTTCATCTACCTGATGATGAACCTGCCGCAGGAACGGCTGATCATCGCCGCCCAGGCCGTGGCCGCCGCCGAGGCGGTCGTCGAGATGTGCCTGGACTACGCCAGGACGCGCGAGGCCTTCGGCAGGCCGATCGGCAAGTTCCAGCACACCCGCTTCCTGATCGCCGAGATGGCCACCGAGGCACGGGTGGCCCGAGCCTTCCTCAACGAGTGCCTGCACAAGCACCTGGACGGCAACCTGACCGTCGTCGACGCAGCGATGGCGAAGTGGTGGACCACCGAGCTGCAGAACCGGCTGGTCAACCAGGGGGTTCAGCTGCACGGCGGCTACGGCTACATGACGGAGTTCCCGATCGCCAGGGCCTATCTCGACAGCCGCGTCTCGACCATCTACGGCGGCACCACCGAGATCCAGAAGGAGATCATCGGGCGCTCGCTGGGGCTCTGAGGCCAGCCCTCCGCCGCCCTGGTTTGGCGGCTCCGGAACGGGGGTATCTTTTCTCCCACGCACCGCCCTCGGCGGTGGGTATCCCGGTTGAAGCCAGCGACCTGATGCCTGAGTGCTGTAGGAGCACGGCCCTCGCGCCCATCGGAATCCACTCAGAGATTCACAGGTCGGTGAGCCATGACCGCTGTAGCCCAGTCCGGCACCCCCGGACGTCGCCCCTCTTCGCAGGACCGCTCGGCCCGCACCACGGAACTCTTCTCGCTCGCCCAGTCGACCGACTCGGCGAGGGAACGCAGCGAGCTGCTCGACGCGGTGGTGGTGATGCACCTCGACCTCGCCCACGCGGAGGCCGCACGCTACCGCTCCCGGGGGATCCCCCTGGACGACCTTCGTCAGGTGGCGGCGCTCGCGCTGACCAAGGCCAGTCGTCGCTACGACGTCACGACCGGGCACGACTTCCTTTCCTACGCCGTGCCCACGATCAGGGGCGAGCTGCGCAAGCACTTCCGTGACCACGGCTGGATGATCCGGCCCCCTCGTCGCATCCAGGAGCTGCAGGCGCGGATCAACCGCGCCGAGGCAGAGCTCTCCTACCGTCTGGGCCGGTCCCCCCAGCCGGCCGAGATCGCGACCCACCTCGGCGAGTGCCTCGAGTCGGTGATCGAGGCGCTCTCCAGCGACGGCTGCTTCGTGCCCGCCTCGCTCGACCACCCTGCGGGCGCCGACGGATCGACCACGCTCGGCGACCTGCTGCCCTACGACGACGACGAGCACCGGGCCGCCGAGGCCAGGCTCGTCCTGCAACCGGTGCTGAGGCGCCTGAGCGAGCGGGACCGGCAGATCCTCGGCATGCGCTTCCACGAGGGGCTCACCCAGCGCGAGATCGCCGCCCGGATCGGTGTGACCCAGATGCAGGTCTCCCGGCTGCTGACCCGCATCCTGGGTCAGCTGCGTTCCGAGGTGGGCGACGAGCCGGCCGAGGTGTCCTGACCTGCGCCGCCCCTTCCCAGGCGGGCAAGCGAGTGACCGGCGGCCGCAGCACAGCCCCTACGGTGATGCCATGCAGACCTTCGGCTCGCTGACGATCCTGCCCGCCCTCGAGCAGCCGCACCTGCTGGCGGCACCCGTGCGCGACGCGCTCCGCTTCTGGGAGCACGCGGCCGACGTCGGGGTCGCGGAGATCGACCCGGCGCTGGCCGACACCGCCGCGATGACCGAGGCCTACGACGTGCCCCTCACTGCGAGCGCGAACTGCGTGGTGGTGATGGGCAAGCGCGCCGGCGAGGAACGCACAGCCGCGTGCGTCGTACGCGCAGACACCCGCGCCGACGTCAACACCGTCGTCAAGCAGACGCTCGACGTGCGCAAGGCCTCGTTCCTCGACCACGACCGGGCGGTGAGCGAGACCGCGATGGAGTACGGCGGCATCACCCCGATCGGGATCCCGCCCGGTTGGCGCCTGCTCGTCGACGCCGCGGTGCTGGAGATCGGGACCGCGATCATCGGCAGCGGTGTCCGCGGCTCGAAGCTGTTCCTGCCCGGGCGGCTGCTGGCCCGTCTGCCCGGTGCCGAGGTCATCGAGGACCTGGCTCGCTGACTCACGCCACCCTCGGTGCGACCGGGCCGGCGCTAGGCTCGCGACATCGGGGGCACGGCACCTGGTCTATCCCGGCACCTCTCCCGGACCGAACCGGATGGCGCCCGGGAGCCTCGGCCTGATGGGGTGGATCACATGCATCGGCAGATCGCAGGGAAGCTCACCGGCCGCGTGACCAAGTGGCTGGTGCTGGCCTTCTGGCTCGCAGCCGTTGTCGTGCTCGGCGGCTTCGCGGGCAAGCTCACCGAGGTGCAGAACAACGAGGCTGCCTCGTGGCTGCCCAGCAACGCCGAGTCGACGCGAGCCCTGGAGAAGATGGCGCCGTTCCAGGACCCCAACGCGATCCCCACCACGGTCGTGTACGAGAAGGCCTCGGGACTCAGCGAGGAGGACCTGGCGACGATCAAGCTCCAGGCGGCGCAGCTCCAGGAGATGCCTGACGTCACGGGCGAGGTCACCGGGCCGATCCCGTCGTCGGACGGCGAAGTGGCCCAGGTGCTGGTCACCTACAACCTCGGCGCCAACGGTTGGGCCCTGATGCCCGAGATCGCGAAGGACATCCACGAGATCGCCGAGGTCGACGGCGCCGACGTCTACATCACCGGGGCCGGCGGCCAGGCGGTGGACTCGGCAGCTGCGTTCGAGGGGCTGGACAGCACGCTGCTGCTGGCCGCACTGGGCGTCGTGATCATCCTGCTGCTGCTGACCTATCGCAGCCCGATGCTGTGGATGCTGCCCATCTTCTCGGTGGTGGTGGCGCTCGCCTCCTCCCTGGGCCTGATCTACTTCCTGGCGAAGTACGCCGACCTCACCGTCAACGGCCAGAGCCAGGCCATCGCCTCGATCCTGGTGATCGGGGCGGGCACCGACTACGCCCTGCTGCTCGTGGCCCGCTACCGCGAGGAGCTGCGTCGTCACGAGGACCGGCACGAGGCGATGGCGTTCGCCCTGCACCGGGCCGCGCCCGCCATCATCGCCAGCGCCAGCACGGTCATCGTCGGGATGCTGTGCCTGACGCTGGCAGAGATGAACTCCACAGCTGGTCTCGGCCCCGTCGGGGCGATCAGCGTCGCCGTGGCGCTGCTCGCCATGATCACGCTGCTGCCCGCGCTGCTGGTCATCTTCGGCCGCTGGGTCTTCTGGCCCAAGCGCCCCTCCTTCGGCTCCGCCGAGCCGACCTCCACGGGGGCGTGGGCCCGGGTGGGCGCCTTCATCGCCCCTCGTCCCCGCAAGGTGTGGGCGGTCACCACCGCCGCCCTCGCGGTCGCCTGCCTCGGCGTACTCACCCTGAACACGAACGGCCTGTCCACCGAGGACTCCTACACCAAGGAGTTCGAGTCGGTGACCGGGCAGAAGGTGCTCACCGAGCACGGACTGGCCGACGCATCGACCCCGGTCATCGTGGTCACCGACACCGCCCAGGTGGAGGAGGTCAGCGCCACGCTGGCGGGAATCGAGAACCTCGAGGCGCCCGCCGACCCCGTCTCCAAGGACGGGGTCTCGTTCATCACCGCGAACCTGACCGTGGACGCCACGACCAACGAGGCCTTCGACACCGTCGACGCGGTGCGCTCCGCCGTGGGTGACGTGGAGGGCGCCGACGCGCTGGTGGGTGGCACGTCGGCACTCCTGGACGACATGCTCAAGGCGAACGCGCGGGACTCCCGGGTGATCATCCCGGTCACGCTGGTGGTGGTGCTGCTGATCCTGATGCTGCTGCTGCGCGCGCTGACCGCGCCGCTGATCCTGATCGCCACGGTGGTGCTGTCCTTCGGCGCCGCCCTCGGACTGAGCAGCCTGGTGTTCACCCACGTCTTCGGCTACCCGGGCGCCGACTCCAGCTTCCCGCTGTTCGTCTTCGTCTTCCTCGTCTCCCTGGGCATCGACTACAACATCTTCCTGATGACGCGCGTGCGGGAGGAGACCGCCAACCACGGCACCCGTCGCGGCTCGTTGGTGGCGCTGTCCGCCACCGGCGGCGTGATCACCTCAGCGGGCCTCGTGCTCGCTGCCACCTTCGGCGTCCTGGCGACGCTCCCGCTCGTCTTCCTGGTCGAGCTCGGCTTCGCCGTGGCCCTCGGCGTCATCCTCGACACGATGATCGTCCGCTCGGTCCTGGTCACCGCGATCAACCTGGACCTCGGCAACACGATCTGGTGGCCCAGCAAGCTCGACCGCGGTGACGACGCCGTGATCGAGGGACGCGACGCCCGGCACCGTGCGGACGTGCCGGTCGACGCCTGAGCCGTCCCGACCGGACGAGGAGACCGCGGGCGCGGCCAGTACTGTCGGCGTCATGAAGCTCTCCACCATGCTGATGTACGCCGGCAACCCCCGCGACGCGGCCGACCAGGTCGTCGAGCTCGAGAAGGCGGGGCTGGACACCGTGTGGGTGGCCGAGGTCTACGGCTTCGACTCGCCCACGCTGATGGGCTATCTGGCCGCCAAGACCGAGACGATCGAGATCGGCTCGGCGATCCTGAACGTCTACTCGCGCACGCCCACGCTGCTCGCGCAGACGGCTGCCGGCCTGGACAACGTCTCGGGCGGGCGGGCGATCCTCGGCCTCGGCGCCTCCGGGCCACAGGTCGTGGAGGGCTGGCACGGTGTGCCCTACAGCAGGCCGCTGGGTCGCACCAAGGAGGCGATCGAGATCATCCGCGCCGCGCTGCGTCGCGAGGTGGTCGAGTACGACGGCAAGAGCTTCCAGCTGCCGCTCCCCGCCGGAGAGGGCACCGGCCTCGGCAAGCCGCTGAAGCTGCTGACCCGCCCCGAGCGCAGCAGCATCCCGATCTACATCGCCGGGCTCGGCCCCAAGTCGGTGGCCGGCGCCGCCGAGTACGCCGACGGATGGATGCCGTTCCTCTACAGCCCCGAGGGTTCTGCCCGGGTGTGGGGCGACTCGCTGAGCGAGGGCAAGGCCCGACGCAGCGACGACCTGGGTGCCCTGGAGGTCACGGCGGGCGGCATGGTCGCGGTCGGTGAGGACGTCAAGGGCCTGCTCGACTTCGCCCGCCCGATGACCGCCCTCTACATCGGCGGGATGGGGGCACGCGGCAAGAACTTCTACAACGACCTCGTCACCCAGTACGGCTACGAGAAGGAGGCCAAGGAGATCCAGGACCTCTACCTCGACGGCAAGAAGAAGGAAGCCGAGGCGGCCGTCCCGCTGGAGCTGCTGGAGCAGGTCAACCTGGTCGGGCCGGAGAGCTACGTCAAGGAGCGGATCGCCGCCTTCCGGGAGTCGGGAGTGACCAACCTCCAGGTGGCGCCGGCCAGCGACGACCCCGCTGGCCTGGTGCGCCAGCTCAAGGAATGGGTGAGCTGAACCGACCCGTGCCAGTCCACCGGCCAACCACCCGGGTCGACCGGGCGCGCACCCGGCTAGCGTGAGCGAGATGACCGTGACCCCGCAGCAGGTACGCCGCGCCCTGGCCCGGGCCGAACGGGGCGCTGCACTCGACGTGCACGAGGCGGAGGTCCTGCTCGGCACCCGCGGCGAGGACCTCGACCGGTTGTGCGCGGTCGCAGCGCGCGTGCGCGATGCCGGGCTGCTGGCTGCCGGGCGTCCGGGGGTGGTGACCTACTCCCCCAAGGTGTTCATCCCGATCACCCGGCTCTGCCGGGACCGCTGCCACTACTGCACGTTCGTGACCACCCCCGGTCACCTCGAGCGGGCCGGCGGTGCGGCGTACCTCTCCCCGGACGAGATCCTGGAGCTTGCCCGCAAGGGTGCCGATCTCGGTTGCACGGAGGCGCTCTTCACCCTCGGTGATCGCCCGGAGGACAGGTGGCCCGAGGCCAGGGCGTGGCTCGACGCGGCGGGATACGACTCCACCCTCGCCTACGTGCGGGCGATGGCCGTGCGCGTGCTGGAGGAGACCGGGCTGCTGCCGCACCTGAACCCCGGCGTGATGTCGTGGGAGGTGATGAACCGGCTCAAGGCGGTCGCTCCCTCGATGGGGATGATGCTCGAGACCACCTCGCGGCGCCTCTTCGAGGAGAAGGGCGAGGCCCACCACGGGTCGCCCGACAAGGACCCCGCGGTGCGCGTCCGGGTGCTCGAGGACGCCGGACGGCTGTCGATCCCGTTCACCACCGGGCTGCTCATCGGCATCGGCGAGGACCTCACCGAGCGGGCCGAGTCGATCTTCGAGCTGCGCCGCGTCGCGCGGCAGTTCGGCCACGTCCAGGAAGTCATCATCCAGAACTTCCGTGCCAAGCCCGACACGGCGATGCGGCACACCGACGACCTCGGTCTCGAGGAGTACCTCGCGGCCATTGCCGTCTCGCGCGTCGTGCTGGGGCCAAAGGTGCGGCTCCAGGCCCCGCCGAACCTGGTCGACGTCGACGAGTGCCAGCAGTTGCTCGGCGCCGGGGTCGACGACTGGGGTGGCGTCTCGCCGCTCACCCCCGACCACGTCAACCCCGAGCGACCGTGGCCGTCCCTGGACCGGCTGCGCTCGGTGACCGCCACCGCCGGCTTCGAGCTCCGCGCCCGGCTCACCGCCCACCCCGAGTACGTGCTCACCGGCGAGCCGTGGATCGACCCCCGGGTCTCCGCCCATGTCGCCGCGCTGGCCGATGACGACGGCCTGCTCCGTGCCGGCGTACGCCCGACCGGCCTGCCGTGGCAGGAGCCCGACGGCGGCTTCGCGGTGGCCGGCACCGGCCGCACCGACCTCCACGCCTCCGTGGACACCGAGGGTCGCACCTCCGACCGCCGCTCCGACTTCGACGAGGTGTACGGCGACTGGGACGAGCTCAAGGACTCGATGGTCCGGAGCCAGGAGCACCAGGAGGGGGCGCCCCTGCGTGCATCCGGCCTCGGAGCATCCGGCAGAGCGGCGCTGGCAGCAGCGGAGAGAGACCCAGGAAACCTCTCCGACGAGCACGCGCTGACGCTGATGACGGCCGAGGGCGAGCTGCTGGAACAGGTGTGTCGACTGGCGGACGACCTCCGCCGGGAGACCGTCGGCGACGCCGTCACCTACGTGGTCAACCGCAACATCAACTTCACCAACGTCTGCTACGTCGGTTGCCGCTTCTGTGCGTTCGCCCAGCGCCGGACCGACGCCGACGCCTACTCGCTCTCCCTGGACCAGGTCGCGGACCGGGCCGAGGAGGCGTGGGGCCTCGGTGCCACCGAGGTGTGCATGCAGGGCGGCATCGACCCGGAGCTCCCCGGCACGGCGTACTTCGACCTCGCCGCAGCGGTCAAGACCCGGGTGCCGCAGATGCACGTGCACGCCTTCTCCCCCATGGAGATCGTCAACGGCTCGAGCCGGACCGGCCTGTCCTTCGAGGACTTCCTGATCAAGGCCCGCGAGTCTGGACTGGACACGATTCCCGGCACCGCCGCCGAGATCCTCGACGACGAGGTCCGATGGGTGCTGACCAAGGGAAAGCTGCCCACGAGCACGTGGATCGACGTCGTGAGCACCGCGCACCGCGTGGGGATCAGGTCCACCTCGACGATGATGTACGGCCACGTCGACAACCCGCGGCACTGGGTGCAGCACCTCCGGGTCCTCAGCCGGATCCAGGACGAGACCGGTGGCTTCACCGAGTTCGTGCCGTTGCCGTTCGTGCACACCTCCTCACCGATCTACCTCGCCGGCGTGGCTCGTCCCGGACCCACGCTGCGCGACAACCTGGCAGTGCACGCGATGGCCCGGATCCTGCTGCACGGCCGGATCGACAACATCCAGACGAGCTGGGTCAAGCTCGGGGTCGAGGGCACCCGTGCGATGCTCCGCGCCGGCGCCAACGACCTGGGCGGCACCCTGATGGAGGAGACCATCTCGCGGATGGCCGGCTCCGAGCACGGCTCGGCGAAGACCGTCGAGGAGCTGGTCGAGATCGGGACCGGCATCGGCCGACCGGTGGTCCAGCGAGGTACGACGTACGCCCCGGTCGGCTGACCGCGAGGTCAGGTCTGCGGGTGGATGACCGCCTTCACCGAGTCGGGGACCCGGCTGCCCAGGGTGAGCGCGTCGGCGGCCTCGGCCAGCGGGAAGTGGTGCGTGATCAGCGGCGACACGTCGATGCGTCCCGAGGACACCAGCTCGATGGCCAGCGGCCAGGTGTGGTTGTAGCGGTTGACCAGGCTCAGGGTGAGCTCGTTGACGTTGAGCTGCGAGAGGGGAAGACCGATCTCCTCCTCCTTGGACATCCCGATCATCGCCGCCCGGCCTGCGGGGCGGAGCCGGCGCATCGCCTGGCCCAGCACCCCAGGCGCCCCGGAGCACTCCAGCAGCACGTCGAAGCGCCCCTCCCCGGGAGCGTCGCTGCGCTCGGGGACGAAGCCCATGTCGCGCGCGAGACCGAGCCTGAAGTCGGACAGGTCGGTGACCGTCACGGTGCCGGCACCGAGCGCCCGCGCAGCCGCCGCGGCCAGCAGCCCCACCGGCCCTGCTCCCGTGACGAGCACGTCGTCGCCGGCAGCCAGCGCGGCTCGCTTGCAGCCCCAGATGCCCACCGAGAGCGGCTCCAGCAGGGCACCCTGCTCGTAGGTCATCTCGTCGGGCATCGGGTAGAGGTTGCGGGCGTCGATGGTCATCTTCTCCATCAGCGCGCCGTCGTACGGTGGGGTCGCCAGGAACACCAGGTCGGGACACAGGTGGTAGCGCCCCGCCATGCACTCGTGGCAGTTCCGGCAGGGCGTGCCCGGCTCGATGGCGACCCGGTCCCCCACCACCACGTTGGTCACGTCACTGCCGGTGGCGACGACCTGCCCGGAGACCTCGTGCCCGAGGACGATCGGGCCGTCGACGACGTAGTCCCCGATCCGCCCCACCTTGTAGTAGGCGGTGTCGGAGCCGCAGACCCCGACCGCCTCGATGCGGACCACGGCCTCCATCGGGCCGGGTTCGGGCTCCGGCCATTCCTGGATGACGATCTTGCCCAGCTCGGTCATGACAGCGGCGCGGTTCGGCATGGGTGACTCCTGACCTCGATCGGGCCCGGCAGGACCCACGAACCCCCCTAGCATGCCGACCGGGCACTCCGGGTTGCCAGCAGTACGCCGAGAGGGCACTCCGGGTTGCTGGTAGCAACCCGGAGTGCCCTCTCGGCGGTGTCTGTGCAACCCGGAGTGCCCGGTCGCGATCAGGTGGGTCAGCCGCGGCCGCTGCTCGAGCGGGCCCGGCGCGAGACCGAGTCGATCGCCACGGCCAGGAGCAGGACTGCACCGGTGACCATGAACCGCACCGAGGAGTCGACGCCGAGCAGGTTCAGCCCGGTGATGATGGCCTGCAGCACGATGATCCCCAGCATGGCGGAGTACGCCGAGCCGCGACCGCCGAACAGCGAGGTGCCACCGATCACGGCAGCCGCGATCGCGGTCAGGTTGGTGTCCCCGGTGCCGCTGCTCTGCGAGACCGAGGTCAGCCGGGCAGCGGCCAGCAGGCCGCCGATCGCCGCGAAGGTCGAGCAGAGCACGAACACCGAGGTGTAGATCCGACCCACCTTGATGCCCGAGCGGCGCGCCGCCTCCTCGTTGCCACCCACCGCGAAGACGTGCCGGCCCCAGCGGGTCTTGCGGAGCGCGATGTCCATCGCCACGACCATGGCCACGAAGAGCACCCACAGGTAGCTCCAGCCCCGACCGGTCCCCTGCTGCATGTACCACGTCAGGAACAGCAGGCCGAGCGTCATCGCGGCCGTCTTGACGATCAGCAACGTCATCGATGGTGGGCTCAGCTCGGCCTTCCGGCGACGCTGGATGCCCATGAAGTGCGAGACGAAGTAGGCCGCCGCGATCGCGATCACCAGGACGTAGGACGCGACCCCGCTGACGTACCCGCGGGCGAACTGCACCAGGGCAGAGTCGTTGGGCAGGTTGATCGTGCCCTGCGAGCCGAGGACGTAGAGCAGCAGCCCCTGGAAGCCCAGCAGACCCGCGAGCGTGATCACGAAGCTCGGCACTCCGAGCCGCACGTAGAGCACGGCATACAGTGCGCCGATGGCGGAGCCGGCCAGGATGCCCGCGAGCAGAGCCAGCAGCAACGGCTGGTCATGACGAACCAGCTGCACCGTGGTGACCACCGAGGCGAGCCCGCTCACCGATCCGACGGAGAGGTCGATCTCGCCGAGCAGCAGCACCAGCACGATGCCGAGGGCGATGATGCCCAGCGGAGCCGCGAACCTGGTGATGCTGACCAGGCTGAACGAGGAGAGGAACGCCGGCTCCTGGAGGTAGAAGAACAGCGAGATCACGACCAGGCCGAGGATGACCGGGAAGTTGCCGAGGTCACCACCCTTGACCCGGTTGACCGTGGCGTTCCACCAGCCGCGCAGGCCGGCGTGCTGGATCAGCCGCTCGTCGGTCAGGTCGGCCGGAATGGGGATGGCCGGACCGGACTCGTCCTCGGTCGTCGAGGTGGGTGGGTGTGTCATGAGGGCTCTCCCCGTCGCTTGCTGCGCTCGGCCACGACGTTGTCCGACGCACCCGTGATGGCGGCGACCAGCTGTTCGGTGGAGGCCTCCTCGACGTTGAACTCGGCGGAGTTGCGCCCGAGCCGCATCACCACGATGCGGTCGGCCACGGCCTGCACGTCTGCCATGTTGTGACTGATCAGGATCACTCCCAGCCCCTGCTCACGCAGGCGCTCGACCAGGTTCAGCACCTCGGCCGTCTGGGCGACGCCCAGGGCAGCCGTGGGCTCGTCGAGCATGACCACCTTGGGCGCACCCACGAGGCTGCGGGCGATCGCGACGGTCTGTCGCTGGCCACCGGACAGGGCCGCGATCGGGATCCGGACCGAGGGGATCTTGGCGGAGAGCGACCGCAGCAGCCGCCACGACTCCTTCTCCATCGAGACCTCGTCGATCAGGCCGTTGAGCAGGTGCTCCTGGCCGAGGTAGAGGTTCGCCACGACGTCGAGGTTGTCGCACAGCGCCAGGTCCTGGAACACCGTGGCGATGCCGAGGTCCTGCGCGTGCGAGGGACCCCGCGGGGTGACCGGCTGGCCGTCGAAGGTGATGGTCCCGCTGTCAGCGGTGTAGACGCCCGCGATCACCTTGACGAGGGTGGACTTGCCGGCGCCGTTGTCCCCCACCAGGGCCACGACCTCGCCGGCTCGCACGTGCATGTGCACGTCGGTCAGCGCCTGCACGGCCCCGAACCGCTTGTTCACGCCGGTCAGGGACAGAACCACGTCCCCGACCGGCGCTTCGCTCTTCTGGGCTGCGGACATCAGGAGATGTTCGCAGCCTTGCAGGCGGCGGCGTACTCGGCGGTGCAGATGTCAGCGGCCTTGTAGAGACCGTCCTTGACCACGGTGTCGGCGACGTTCTCCTTGGTGACCACGGTCGGGTCGAAGATGAACGACTTGACGCCCTTGTAGTCGGTCGTGTCCCCGACGTCCTCGCCGTTGGCGAGCTTCACGGCGACCTCGGCAGCCGTCTCGGCCTCGATCGGGTAGGGCTTGTAGACCGTCATGGCCTGCTCACCGGCGATGATCCGCTGGATCGCGGCGAGCTCTGCGTCCTGCCCGGTCACCGGAGGAAGGTCCTTGACACCGGCGCTCTTCAGCGCAGCGATCACGCCGCCGGCCTGGCCGTCGTTGGCTGCGTAGACGCCGTTGATCTGGTCAGCCTTGAACTTGCCGAGCTGGTCGGAGACGAACTTCTGGGCGTTGTCCGGGCTCCAGTCGGGGTTGTCGTACGCCGTGGTGAGCAGCTTCACGTCGGAGGTCTCGAAGATGCTGTTCGCGCCCGCCTTGAACTGAGCCGCGTTGGGGTCGCTGGGCGCTCCGTTGAGCTGCAGGAAGCCACCCTTGCCGCCCATCGCGTCCACGAGGGCCTGCGCCTGGAGCTTGCCGACGGTCTCGTTGTCGAAGGACATGTAGTAGTCAGCGCCCGGGATGAACCGGTCGTAGGCGACGACCTTGGCACCGGAGTCGTGGGCGGTCGAGACCATGCCGCCGGCACCGTCACCGTTGACCGGGTCCAGCACGATCGTCTTCGCACCCGCTGCGACGGCGGCGTCGAGCTGCTGGGACTGCTTCTGTTCGTCCTGGTCGGCGTTGTAGTACTTCACCGTGCAGTCACTGCACAGCTCCTTGACCTTCGCCTCGAAGAGCGGCTTGTCGAAGGACTCGTAGCGGGTCGTCTTGGTCTCGGGCAGCATCAGCGCGATGGTCTTGGAGTCACCGCCGCTCGCACCGCTGTCGGCACTGTTGGGGCTTCCGCACGCCGCGAGGCCGCTGAGCCCGACCATCACCGCGGCACTGCCGATGATGACTCGTCGCAAAGAATTCGACACTGGGGTTCCTCCTAGGTTGGGGCCTGTGGGCCCGCGGTCACTCTGATGGAAGTGTCGTCGGTCACAGGCTTGTCGTCAAGACTTGAACACAAGAAAGATCCGGCCCGGGTGAACTGTCGTTTTTGTCAACACCCTTGACGACAAACGCAGGATGGCGCACAGTGTGGCGCATGTCAGTCGACGCGCAGGGCCCCGCCGCCGACGCACCTGGTACGGCGACGTCGCTCCGGCTCGCGAACCAGCGACGCGTGCTGGCGGCGCTGCTCGCGCACGGCTCCGAGGTGCTCACCCAGAGCGAGCTTTCCCGGGAGACCGGCCTCGCCGCCGGCACCGTGTCGAGCATCGTCAGGGCGCTCGCGGCACGCGACATCGTCACGACCGTGCCGGGCTCGGGTCGCCGCGGCACCACCGTGCGCCTCGGTCGGGGTGCCGGTCTCGCGGCCGGGGTGGACTTCGGCCATCGCCACCTCGCCGTCGTGCTCGGCGACATGTCCGGCGCGGTGATCGCTGAGACCCGTGAGCGCATCGACGCCACCCTGACCCCCGAGGTCGGCCTGGAGCGCGCGAGCCTGCTGCTGGACGGGCTGCTCGCCGACCACTCAGTCCGACGCCACGAGGTGCGCGGTATCGGCCTCGGCCTGCCTGCACCGATCACCGACGACGTGGTGCTCGCCTCGGCGATCCTCCCGGCCTGGGAAGGGCTCGACGTCCGCCAGGCTGCCACGGCGGCGCTCGGCAGCACCGTCCACATCGAGAACGACGCCAACCTCGGCGCTCTCGCCGAGCACCGAGGCGGGCTGGGGCGCGGGCACGACAACGTCCTGTTCGTGAAGGTGTCCTCGGGAGTGGGGGCGGGGCTCATCCTGAACGGTCAGATCTTCCGCGGCTCGCAGGGCACGGCCGGGGAGATCGGCCACCTCACCCTCGACGACCAGGGCCCGCTGTGCCGCTGCGGCAGCCGGGGATGCCTGGAGGCCTACGCCTCCACGGGGAACGCGCTCGCCATGATGGCCGACCAGCTGCCGGCGGCCGGGATCGACGACGTCATCAGGGCTGCGCAGGACGGCAACGTCTCAGCGTTGCGCGTCTTCGAGGACGCTGGGCTGCATCTCGGCTGGGGCCTGGCGGCCGTCACCAACCTGCTCAACCCCGGCATCATCCTGGTCGGTGGAGACATGTCGCACGCCGGTGACCTGCTGCTCGACTCCGCCCGGCTCGGGCTGCGGCGGCACGTGCTCTCCGGCGCGGCGTCGACTCCGGTGTTGGTGGCCTCGCTGGGCGACCGGGCCTCGGCCGTCGGGGCGCTGGTGCTGGCGATCGAGTCGACCGACCTGTTGCCCGAGACCGGCTGACGCCCCGCACCCGCCGCGGGGCGCGGTCGATCACCCCTTGGTGCCGCCAGCGGTGAGACCGCCCACGAGGTGCTTCTGGGCGAAGAAGAAGACCAGACCGGCCGGCAGCGTCACCATCACCGCACTGGCGGTGAGCAGCTCCCACTGCGGGTTGAACTGGGGCACGAACTGCTGCAACCCGGCGCCGAGGGTGAGGTTGCGGTCGCTCTGGATGAAGGCGATGGCGTAGGCGACCTCACCCCAGGCGGTCAGGAAGGTGTAGAACGCGGTGACCGCGAGGCCGGGGCGAGCCAGGGGCAGGACGATCCGGTAGAACGTCTGGAACGGCCCCAAGCCGTCGAGGGCTGCCGCCTCGTCGAGCTCGCGAGGGATCGTGTCGAAGTAGCCGCGCAGCATCCACGCACAGAAGGGAACTGCCACGGTGCAGTACGCGATCACCAGCGACGACTTGGTGTCGATCAGGTGCAGGCGCGCCATGATCGTGTAGATCGGCACGATCAGGATCGCGACGGGGAACATCTGGGTGACCAGGAAGACCCACATCAGCTTGCGCTTGCCCGGGAAGTTGAAGCGGCTGAGCGCGTAGCCCGCGGTGGCCGACATCGAGATGCCGAAGACCATCGTGAACGCGGCCACGACGATCGAGTTCAGGAACCATCGACCGAAGCTGGTCTCGAAGAGGACCTCACGGTAGTTCGCGAGCGACGGCTCCACGAACAGTCGGATCTCGGTGCTCTGGATCGCGTAGGCGGGCTTCAGGGAGCTGAGCAGGACCCACACCACCGGGAACAGCGCGATGAACACGGCAATCAGAAGGGTGCCGTGCAGCAGGATCGACTTCGCGACCGAGCGTTCGCGTCGTGGACGGGGCGCTCGTGGGGCGTCCTGCGTGACTCCGGCCTGCACAGGAAGGACCGGTCCGGTGGCGGCGGGGGTGGACATCAGAAGACCTCCTGCTCCCTGCCGAGGATGCGACGGTAGGCGCTGGCGTAGACGATCAGCATCGAGAGGATGAGGACGCCGTACGTCGCTGCCAGCGAGTAGTTGCGGATGCCCTCGAAGGCCGCGCGGAACGCACCGGTGACCAGGATCTCGGTCTGCCCGGCCGGTTCACCGCCGGTGACGAAGAAGATGATCGGGAACATGTTGAACGTCCAGATGGTGCCGAGCAGGATCACCGCGGAGCTGACCGGACGCAGACCCGGCAGGGTGACGTGCCGGAACCGCTGCCAGGGTGAGGCTCCGTCGATCTCGGCAGCCTCGTAGAGGTCCTGGGAGATCGACTGCAGGCCGCCGAGGAGGGCGACCATCATGAACGGCACCCCCAGCCACACATTGGTGACGATGGCCGCGAACAGCCCGGTCCAGCGATGGTTGAACCACTCCACCCCGGAGATTCCCACGCTCTCGAGCGCGGCGTTGATCAGCCCGAAGCGCTGGTTGAACAGGAACTTCCAGGCGAAGGCACTGATGAACGCGGGCACCGCCCACGGCACGATCAGCAGCACGCGGTAGAGGCTTCGCCCACGGAACCTGCGGTTCAGCATCACGGCCAGGCCGAGGCCGATCAGGTAGTGGAACAGCACGCAGGAGAAGGTCCAGACGATCGTGTTGGTGAACCACAGCCAGAACGTCCCGACCTCGCCGGTGAGCACACTCTTGTAGTTGTCGAGTCCGACGAACTCGGCCGCCTTCGGGTTGGGCTTGCAGGTCTCGGTGCCGCCGAGGACCTTGACGCAGATCTCCTCCTGCTGGTTTCCCTCGTTGAGGTTGGTGAACGACTGCGCGACGCCCTGTCCCAGGGGGTAGAGCACCAGCACGGCCATCACCGCCACGGTGGGCAGCACCATGGCCCAGGCATGCCAGTGCTGGTCGTAGCTGCGGCGCAGACGGCTGATCACGATCGACTCCAGGCGGTGGTCAGGCGCGGACCTGGCAGGACGGCGCGAGGCGCCGTCCTGCCAGGTTCCGGGTCACTGGACGGAGTAGTCCTTGACCACTTCGTTCTTGTACTTGCGAGCGACGGCGTCGAGTGCGCTCTTCGGGTCGGCGCCCTGCACCATGACCTTGGTGGCCATCTCGTCGAGCGGACCGAAGAACTGACCCCCCTCGGGGATCCACGGCCGCGGCTTGGCCACACCGATCGCGTCCTTCCAGGCGTTGACCTTCTCGTTGTCCTTGACGAGGTCGTAGGCGTCCGCGTTGGCGGGCAGCAGCCCGAGCTTGTCGGCGATGAACGCCTCCGACTCGGCCGAGCTCATGAACTCGACGAAGGCCAGTGCGGCCTCCGCCTTGGCCCCGTCCATGCCGGAGTAGACCACGTAGTTGTGACCACCGACCGGTGCGCCGGCAGCAGCGGAGCCGGCCGGCACGGGCGCGACACCGAGGTTCTCCAGTCCACCGAAGCCGGGGTCCGACTCGATGTTGGCGACCTCCCAGGGGCCGTTGATGATCATGCCGACCTTGCCGCTCTTGAAGAGCGTCATCATCGTGCCGTAGCTGTCGTTCGCGTCGGGCTTCACCGCGGCACCGGACTGGACGAGCTGCTGGGCCTGCTTCACCCCGGCCACGTTCGCGGCGCTGTTGACCTCGATCTTCTTCGCCTCGGTGTCGACGAGGTCACCTCCCTCGCCGTACATGAAGGGCAGCAGGAAGTAGCCGGCCGAGTTCACGTAGATCCCGTCGACCTTGGCCTTGGTCTTGAGGGCCTTGGCGGCGTCGGCCACCTCGGCCCACGTCTGCGGGGGCGCGTCGATGCCCGCCTTCGCGAACAGCTTCTTGTTGTACATCAGGCCCAGCGTGTCCGTGACCTGCGGGACGCCGTAGGTCTTGCCGTCGAACTCGTTGCTGGAAAGTGGCGTCTCCAGGAAGTTGTTGTCCAGGGGCGCGGTGCCGTCCAGGGCGTAGAGATAGCCCAGCGACGCGAACTCGGGCACCCAGGCGACCTCGGCACGCAGGATGTCAGGAGCGCCGGACTTGCTCGCGGCCGCGGTCTTGAACTTGTTCTGGGTCTGGTCGAACGGCACGACCTGGTGCTTGATCGTGATGTCGGGGTACTTCTCGTTGAACTTCTTGATCAGCTCGTCGAAGGCCGGCGCCTCGTTCTTGGCGTCCGAGGTGTCCCACCAGGTGAGCTGCGCCTTGAGGCCGGTGTCCGAGTTCTTCTCGCCACTCTGGCTCGCGTCGCTGCCACAGGCAGCGAGGGCGAGCGAGAGGGCCGCGGTGCCGGCGATGCCGGCAATGATGCGACGCATGTCAGTGCTCCCGAAAGGGTTGAGGGAAGAGTGCTGCGCAGAAGGTAGCAACTTCCGACGCCGCCTGAAGCGATCCGGCACGTCGCCACGCGGCCCGGTCAGTCCAGCGTGACCGGGACGGCCTCGACGCCGTAGACGATGCTGAGCGAGCGATAGTCCAGCTCAGCGGCCGGAACGGCCAGCCGCATCCGCGGGAACCGCTGGGCCAGTGCAGGAAACGCCAGCTTGAGCTCCATGCGCGCCAGCTCGGCGCCGATGCACCGGTGGAAACCGTGGCCGAACGCCAGGTGGGAGCTGCCGGCGTGCTGCAGGTCGAGGGCATCTCCCGCACTCGCGCGTGGGTCCCGGTTGGCTGCCGGCAACGAGCACATGATCACCGAGCCCGCGGGGATCTGCTTGCCTCCGACGACCACACCGGTCCGGACGAAGCGCGGGAAGGCGACCTGGACCACGGACAGCAGCCGGAGCAGCTCATCGACGATCGGTCCCGCACTGCCTGGGTCCTCGAGGAGCTGGTCCCACAGTGGCCGGTCCTGCAGCAGCTCCGAGGTCCCCAGCGCGAGCATGGAGGCGCTGGTCTCCAGGCCGCCGGTGAAGACGCCGTCCGCCAGGCCGCCGAGATCGAAGTCGTTGATCTCGTCCCCGTGGTCCCGGATCAGCTGTCCGATGAGCCCGGATCCTGGCCGGACACGCTGCCGTGCGGCCTCGGCCAGCAAGAAGTCGCGAGAGCCACCGATCGCACCGATCGACCCCGGTGCGCCGTGGCTGATGTCGAAACGCGCGGTCGCCAGACCGCGGAACGTCTCACGCTTCTCGTCGGGCAGCCCGAGCAGGTCGCAGATGACGAGGAACGGAATCGGGAACGCGAATGTCGGGACGAGGTCCACCACGCCGTCGGTCGAGCGCTCCGCCGCGCCCGCGACCTCGTCGAGCTGACGGTCGATGATCGCACCGATCTTCGGGCGCAGACGCTCCAGCCGACGCATCGTGAACTCGGGCGTGAGCAGTCGGCGCAGCCTGGTGTGGTCCGGTGGATCGGTGAAACCCAGCCCACCGATGTCGCCGTCGGTCACCGAACCGCTCCTGCCCATGTAGGGGCGGACGTCGGTCGAGTAGGACTCCGTGTCGCTGAGCACCTGTCTCGCTTCGGCGTGGCCGGTCACCAGCCAGACTTCCAGCCCCAGCAACGTGGCGAGCCGTTGCACGGGGTCGTGGTCGCGGGTCGCGGAGAGCCGGGCTGACGGCGCCACCCCCTCGCGCGTCAGCGGCCAGGAGATCTTGGCCGGCACCCGCTCGAGCCGGCTGAGGTCGATGCCCCCGGCACGCGCGACCAGCTGATCGCGAACGATCTTCCTGACCGACGAGACCACGCTCATCGCTTCCCCTTCACATCCCGACTGCGCTGTGAGTCTACGAACGAGTTGGGTCGCTGACCATCAGGGATAGCCCTGTGGTCGCCCGGAGCAGCCACAGCCGCCAACCCGTGCCGCGCTTCAGTCCCAGCCGAGCAGGGAGCGGACCGAGGCGCCCAGCACCACTGGGTCGAAGGGCTTGCTGAGCACGCCGGCCACCGGCAGGGCAGCCCACTGGGTCTGCTCGGATGCCCGGACCTTGGCTGTGAACAGGATGACCGGGATCCCCGCGGTGTCAGGGTTCGCGGCAAGGGTTCGGCAGGCCGTCGGACCGTCCATGCCAGGCATCATGACGTCCATCAGGATCGCGTCCGGCCGGAGCTCGGCCGCGAGGAGGAGCGCCTCCGCGCCGTCGTGCGCGGTGCTGACCTGCCAGCCCGCCATCTCCAGGGAGAGCTGCGCGATCTCCAGGGTGAGCGGATCGTCGTCGACGACGAGCAGGTGCTTCATTGCTCGGTCGTCGCTTCCGCCGTGGGCAGCGTGAACGACAGGGTGGTGCCTCGACCGAGCTCGCTGCTGGCCCAGATCCGCCCGCCGTGGCGCTCCACGAGCCCGCGGCAGATCGCCAGGCCCAGCCCGGATCCCCCCGTCTGGCGGGCATCGGAACCGTCCACCTGACGGAACGGCTGGAAGATGGTCTCCAGCTCCTCCTCGGGGATTCCCGGTCCCGAGTCGCTGACGTCGAACCGGACGTGCCCGTCGAGCTCGGTCGCCTCCAGCTCCACCGTGCCGCCCATCCGGGAGAACTTCACCGCGTTGCCCAGCAGGTTGCCCAGCGTCTGGGCGATCCGGTCGGGGTCGGCGGCCACCGTGCCGCTGCCCCCCATGACCTTGACCATCACCCCTGAGGAGTCGGCCAGCCCGGCCATCTCCTCGGTGGCGGCCTCGAGCAGCTGCCGCACGCTCGTGGGTCGCAGGTGGATCGCCAGCTTGCCCGCAGCCATCCGCTCGACGTCGAGGATGTCGTTGATCAGTCGGATCAGCCGGTCGCTGCTCAACGTGGCCACCTCGACCATCCGCGCGGCCCTCGGACCCAGCTCCCCCGCACTGCCGGCACCGAGCAGACCGAGGGCGCCACGGATCGAGGTGAGCGGCGTACGGAGCTCGTGACTGACCATCGAGATGAACTCGTCCTTGAGCCGGTCCACTGCGCGGCGTTCGCTGATGTCGCGGAGCACGCCGACCGAACCGACGACTGCACCGTCCTCGAGGATGGGCGCCGAGCTGAGCTCCGAGTCGAAGGTGGATCCGTCGGCACGGTGGTGCCGGCCCGTCAGCACCCGGGGGCTGCCACCCTCCTTGGCGGCAACGTCGGTGAGGCCGACCCTGACGTGACACTCCTCGACCCTGATCACCTCGTCGACGGCGCGTCCGAGCATCGCCTCGCGAGGCATCCGCAGCAGCTGGGCTGCCGCCTCGTTGACGAAGGTGATGTGCCCTGAGGCATCGGCACCGTAGATCCCTTCGCCAGCCGAGTTCAGCACGGAGTCCAGCTGTCGGGTCAGGCGCTCCATCTGGCGCGCGTGACGCGCCAGCCTGCGCTCGGACCGGTCACGTTCGATGACGCGACCGACCTGCGAACCGACCTGGTCCATGGCGCGGAGCAACCGGTCATCACAGGCCTGTCCGCTGGATGCCCAGAACTGCAGCACTCCGACAACCTCGTCGCGGGCCGTCACGGGGAACGCGCACGTCCAGGCGACGTCCTGTTCGGCCGGTTGCACCGGGAGCCGGCCCGCGGCACTCTCACCGAGGGCCAGCACCTCAGGACGCCCTGAGCCGAGCACCTTCGCGGGGAGGCTCAGCGCGTCCACGGGGGACCGCGCCGTGACCTCGCGCAGGGTGGCGAGCCTGCCGGGCTGCGCCTCGTGCCAGACCGAGTGTCTGAGCGCCGCGGCGTCCTGCTCCGGGACGAGCAGCGCATGGCCCATCTCCCAGGATCCGTAGCGGCACACGGCCGCCATCGTCTCGGACAGCGCCTCCTCCACCGTGCTGGCCGAGTTCGAGGCGGCCGCGACGGCGCCGAATAGCTCCATGTCCTGCTGCAGGCGCCGCTTGGCGGTGACGTCGCGAAAGCTCCACACCCGGCCGACGGCCTGCCCGCCGACGAGCTGGGGTTGGGAGTAGCGCTCGAAGACACGACCGTCCAGGAAGTGGAGCTCGTCGAAGCTGGTGCGGGTGGGGCTGCCGTACAGCGCCGTGACCCCGGCTACGAAGCCGTCCGGATCGACCAGCTGCGAGAGCACGAAGCCGATCATCCGCGCGTCGTCCTTCGACGCCACCAGCTCGGCGTCGATGTGCCACATGTCGGTGAACTTCTTGTTGTACCCGAGGGTGCGACCATCGGAGTCGACGCTCAGGATCCCGTCCTCGGTCGACTCCAGGGTGGCCTCGAGAAGGGCGACCGACTCGCCGAGGTGCCGCTGTTCCGTGGCCCGGACGAGCACCATCGTCGCCAGCTGGGCAGCACGGCCGATGATCGGGTCCTGCTCCCCGGCGACAACGAGGTGGTCGGGAACCACGAGCCAGCCCAGCAGCTCGGGGTCAGTGCCCGCAGAGATGGTCAGGTCCATCCGGCACATACCCGTCTCGTCCGCGCCGGCCACGTCGCCGCGGACCGCAGCCCACGGCTCGATCCGGCATCCAGCTGCGCCGGTGAACTCCTCGATCAGTTCGCTCACCACCGAGAGGACCTGTTCGGTCTCCCGCCCGGCCGCGAGACCCTCGAGGACCGCGTCGTGTGCAGCGAGGATCGCCTCACCCCGTCGGATGTCGGTGACGTCGGTCATGCTCCCGTGAAGGAGTCGGCCCTGCTCGTCCTCGGTGAGCAGGACGTCGTCGGCGACCCAGACCAGGCGTCCGTCGGCGTGGCGCACGCGGTACTCCAGGCGTGCACGCTCCCCGGCGACCAGCTCCTGCTCGCGGAGCTCGACTCTCCCCCGGTCTCTCGGGTCGACGCTGGTGGCCCAGAGCGCAGGATCGGCAACGAGCCGCGACGACTCGCGGCCCAGAAGTCCACCGACCCCCTCGGAGGCGTGGCGGAAGCGACGCATGGGTGCGGGGTGGGCAACGTAGAGCGCCGACCGACGCAACAACGCCGTCTCCGCCTCGAGCAGCACCTGCCCGGCGTCATCGACTGGCGCACTCATGGTCCCCATCGCAGAACTCTCCCCGTCCGATTGTGGGCGAGCATGGCCGACGGCAAGCATCAGCCGCGCCAAGCCTAGGCGACGGATGTCCGGTTTAGGGCGGTTCCGAAAGATACGAGACCGGCTCCCGAGGATGCCCGTCGGAGCCGGACTACTCCCACTCGATGGTGCCGGGCGGCTTGCTGGTGATGTCCAGGGCAACCCGGTTGACCTCGGGAACCTCGTTGGTGATCCGGGTCGAGATGGTCTCCAGCACGTCATAGGGCACTCGGGCCCAGTCGGCGGTCATCGCGTCCTCGGACGTCACCGGGCGCAGCACCACGGGGTGTCCGTAGGTCCGTCCGTCACCTTGCACTCCCACCGAGCGGACGTCGGCCAGCAGCACCACCGGGAACTGCCAGATGTCCCTGTCCAGGCCCGACCTGGTCAGCTCCTCCCGCGCGATCGCGTCGGCCTCCCGGAGGATGTCCAGCCGTTCGCGGTCCACCGCCCCGATGATCCGGATCGCCAGGCCCGGTCCGGGGAACGGGTGTCGCCAGACGATCTCCGAGGGAAGCCCCAGCTGCTCGCCGACAAGCCTGACCTCGTCCTTGAACAGGGTGCGCAGTGGCTCGACGAGCTCGAACTCGAGGTCGTCGGGCAGGCCACCCACGTTGTGGTGCGACTTGATGTTGGACGTGCCCGCTCCCCCGCCAGACTCGACCACGTCGGGGTAGAGGGTGCCCTGGACCAGGAAGGCGACCTTCGCGCCCTCAGCAGCCAGGGACTTGGCGAGGACCTCGGCCTCCGCCGCCTCGAAGACGCGGATGAACTCGCGTCCGATGATCTTGCGCTTCTGCTCGGGGTCGCTCACACCGGCAAGGGCGTCGAGGAAGCGCTTCTCCGCATCCACCACGTGGAGGTCGACACCGGTGGCCGCGACGAAGTCGCGCTCGACCTGCTCGGCCTCCCCCTTGCGCAGCAGGCCGTGGTCGACGAAGACGCAGGTGAGACGGTCACCGATCGCCCGCTGTACGACGGCTGCGGCGACCGCCGAGTCCACGCCCCCCGACAACCCGCAGATCGCGTGACCGGAGTCGCCGATCTGCTCCCGGATGCGCTCGATCTGCTCCTCGACGATGTTGACCATCGTCCACGTCGGCCGGCAGCCCGCGATCCGAAGCAGGAAGTGCTCGAGCACCTGCTGGCCGTGCTCGCTGTGCAGCACCTCGGGGTGCCACTGCACCCCGGCAAGCCGGCGCTCGGTGTCCTCGAACGCAGCGACTGGTGATGCCGTCGTGGTCGCCAGCACCTCGAAGCCGTCGGGCGCCGACGTCACGGAGTCGCCGTGCGACATCCAGACCCGGTGCTCGGCGGGGAGGTCGGCCAGCAGCGTCCCGGGGCTGGTGACTCGGAGGGGGGTGCGGCCGTACTCGGAGGTGCCGGTGCGGGCGACCTCGCCGCCGAGCACCTGGGCCATCGCCTGGAAGCCGTAGCACATCCCGAACACCGGGACACCGGCGTCGAACAGTCCGGCGTCGAGCCGTGGCGCACCGGCCGCGTAGACCGACGAGGGCCCACCGGAGAGGATGATCGCCGCGGGCTTGCGCGCCAGCATCTCGGCGACCGGGGTGGTGTGCGGCACGATCTCGGAGTAGACCTTCGCCTCGCGGACCCTGCGGGCGATCAGCTGGGCGTACTGAGCGCCGAAATCGACGACGAGAACGAGGTCGTGGTCGGTCACAGTGGAACCCCTTGGGCGCGGTATCGGCGGAGCTGTGAGTCTGCCAGAGGAAGAACTGAGATTTTCTGCGGGTGGGCGTAACCCGGTTCCGGGGAGGTCGTTGTCCCCACAGATCCGGTGTGTGTTGTGTAGCTCCCTCTCCCAGGGCCGGATCTCGAACCGGTTCGCTCAGCGAACTCGCCAGGGCCCGACCACCCTCCCTCCCCCCGGTCGGGCCCTGGATCGCTTTCCGGAGCCTTCGCGGTCGCCGCGGATGTGCGTCCAGGCCCGTTGCCGGCACCAGCCGGCTCCCGGGCGCCGCGCGGCGCCCGGGAGGTCACACACCCGGTCAGATGCTCAGCTGACGCTGACGATGGGCAGACGCAGCGCGCCGGGGGCCGACTCGGGGACGACCGGGTGGTTCGGTGCCACGGGTGCCACCCTCTGGTAGCCGGCGCCGACCGTGGGACGCGGATCGGTCTCGTCCTTGTTGGGCCAGAACGACATCGCGCGCTCGGCCTGGGCGGTGATCGTCAGCGACGGGTTCACCCCGAGGTTGGCCGAGATGGCCGAGCCGTCGGCGACGTGCAGTCCGGGGTAGCCGTAGACCCGCTGGTAGGGGTCGACCACGCCCGTCTCCGGGGAGTCGCCGATGGTGCAGCCACCGATGAAGTGAGCCGTCATCGGCATGTTGAAGGGCTCACCGATCGAGCCCCCGGCCGTTCCGCCCATGATCGTGGCCATCTTGCGAACCACCTTGTTGGCCACCGGGATCCAGGTCGGGTTGGGTTCGCCGTGACCCTGGCGTGAGGTCAGCCGCCACCGCTTGGTGCCCGGGATCCGCTTGGGATAGGTGGTGATCGAGTTGTCCAGCGTCTGCATCACCAGCGCGACGACGGTGCGCTCGGACCAGTGCTTGAGGTCGTAGAGGTTCGCGACCTGACGCCGCTCGCGCCACATCTCCTTGAGCCAGGTCTGCCAGCGCGGTCCCGGGCCGTCCCCGTCGGTGAGCACGGTCTGCAGCATCGCCATCGCGTTGCTGCCCTTGCCGTAGCGCACGGGCTCGACGTGGGTGTGCTCGTCAGGATGGAACGACGAGGTGATCGCGATGCCGTAGCTGTAGTCGACCGAGGTGTCCGGTGCGATCGCACCGAGGATCGACTCCGAGTTGGTGCGCGACAGGTGGCCCAGCCGGTCCGAGAGCTCGGGCAGGTGCCCCTCGGCCTTCATCCGGTGCAACAGCTTCTGGGTGCCGATCGCCGCGGCAGCGAAGATGACGTGCTCGGCCGTGAGCGTTCGCGTGGAGCCGGGCGTGGTGCGCTTGGCCTTGGTGAACCTGATGGTGACGTCGTAGCCCTCACCCTCACCGCTGGGACGCACCCGGGTCACGGTGCTCAGCGGCATCACCTTGGCGCCGCGCTGCTCGGCCAGGTAGAGGTAGTTCTTCACCAGGGTGTTCTTGGCGTTGTACTTGCAGCCCGTCATGCAGTCACCGCACGCGACGCAGGTGTTGCGGTCCGGCCCGGCACCGCCGAAGTAGGGGTCGGCAGCCCGGTCGCCCGGCCGGGAGTCCGGCTCACCGAAGAAGACGCCCACCGGGGTCGGGTGGAAGGTGTCGCCGACACCGAGGTCGTTGGCGACCTTCTCCATCACGTCGTCCGAGGGGGTTCGCAGCGGGTTCTGCACCACCCCGAGCATCCGCTTCGCCTGGTCGTAGTACGGCGCCAGCTCGGACTTCCAGTCGGTGATGTGGCGCCACTGGGCGTCGTTGTAGAACGGCTCGAGCGGTTCGTAGAGAGTGTTCGCGAAGACCAGCGATCCACCCCCCACCCCGGCGCCGGCGAGGATCAGGGAGTCGCGGACCGCATCGATGCGCTGGATGCCGTAGCAGCCGATCTCGGGCCGGAACAGGAACTTCTTCAGCTCGAAGGAGGTCTTGGCATAGTCACCGTCCTCGAACCGTGCCCCTGCCTCGATCACCGCCACGCGGTAGCCCTTCTCGACCAGCCGCAGCGCACTGACCGACCCACCGAATCCGGAACCGATGATGATCACGTCGTAGTCGTGCGAGCTCATGCGCGCCCCAGCTTCTTCATCAGGCGGAGGTTGGCGGTCATCACCTTCGCGTAGGTCTCGTCCTTCATGCCGAGCATCGGGGCCAGCCGGATGAGGTGCTGCACCGCGACGGACTGTGGCTCGGTGTAGCGGCGGATGCCCTCGGTGCCCTGCCGGCGGCCCATCCCCGAGTCGCGCATGCCGCCCATCGGCGAGTCGATGCTGGCGAAGGTCGCCCCGAACGCCTCGTTGATGTTGACGGTCCCGCACTTGACCTGGCGGGCCAGCTGCCGCGCCCGGCCGGTGTCCCGGCTGTAGATGGACGCGTTCAGCCCGTACTCACCGGAGTTGGCCCGGGAGACCGCGTCGGCCTCGTCGTGGAAGCGGTAGAGCGCGATCACCGGGCCGAAGGTCTCGTTGCCGAAGCAGGTCATCTCCGGGGTGACCCCCTCGAGGATCGTCGGCTCGTAGAAGTAGGGGCCGAGGTCGGGGCGCGCCTGACCGCCCGCCAGCACGGTCGCCCCCTTGGCAACGGCGTCGTCGACGTGGGCAGTGACGGTGTCGAGCTGGTCCTGGCTGATCAACGAACCCATGTCCGAGCCCCACTCGATGCCCGGACGCAGTGCCATCGCGCGGGTGCGCTCGACGAACTTCGCCTTGAAGCGGTCATAGACCTGGTCGGCGACGAACATCCGCTCCATGGAGACGCAGAGCTGGCCGGCGTTGGAGAACGACGCCCGGACGGCCCCTTCGGCAGCCCGGTCGAGGTCCGCGTCGCGCAGCACGAGGAAGGGATTCTTGCCCCCCAGCTCGAGGGAGCATCCGATCAGGCGGTCGGCGCACTGCTGGGCGATCAGCCTGCCGGTCGCCGTGGAGCCGGTGAAGCAGATGTAGTCCGCGTGCTGGATCATCGGCGTGCCGATCTCCTTGCCGGGACCGGCCACCACGGTCCAGAGACCGGGCGGGAAGCCCGCCTCCTCGAGGAGCTGAGCGCCGAGCAGCGCCGAGAGCATCGTCTGCGCGTCCGGCTTGGCCACCACGGCGTTGCCAGCCAGCAGGGCAGGGATCCCGTCGCACAGCGCCATCGTGAAGGGGTAGTTCCACGGGGAGATGATCCCCACGACCCCCTTGGGCAGATGGTTGACCTCGACCTTCGTCAGCCCGGGCACGACACCGCGCTTGCGTTCGGTGTCGAGGTGGTCGTGCGCGGTCCGCCCGTAGTAGCGCGCCGTCAGGGCGATGTGCATCGGCTCGTCGAACGCATGCTTGCGTGCCTTGCCGGACTCCCAGCAGATGAGGTCGATGATCTCGTCCTGGCGGTCCAGGACCAGGTCGTGCAGCCGCATCAGGATGGCCGAGCGCTGCTCCAGAGTCGTCCGCGCCCACGCCTGCTGGGCCCGCCGAGCGCGCGCGAAGGCCTCCCGGACGTCGGCCTCGCTGGACTGCGGGATCATCGCCAGCGGCTGGCCACTGATCGGCGAGTAGGTCGGGACGGTCTCCCCCGTGGTCGCGATGACCCGGCCGGTGAGCGCGCGGACGTACGCCGGATCGAGGGCGTAGGACGCCGTCGGGTCGTGCTCGGGATCGGCGGGACCGACCTGGGAGCCGGCGCGCGAAGGCTCGGGATGAGCTGTCATGGCGCAAGAGTAGACTCGCCAGTAACTTTACACAATGGCCGCCGGTGTAAACCTGCACTCACTGGCTCTGGCGACGGCAGCGAACAGGCCCGTCAAGGGCCCGAGGGTGGCTGATAACTTCCTCTCGTGCATCTCTCAACGCCCCGCCTCCCGCCTGCCTGCGGGCAGCACATCGCGATGCGTGCCCCCAGGACCTCGGCTCGTCGCGTTCAGCGCGACCCCCTGGCCCACCGACGCTCATGACCCAGGGCCCGATCGTGTTCATCCACCCGTCGGATGAGCTTTACGGGGCCGACCGGATGCTGCTCGAGTTCCAGGCCGCCCTTCCGAAGGATCTGAGGGGCCGGGCCCAGTTCTGGCTTCCGACCGACCTCCCGCACGGAAGCACGCCACTGTGCGCGGAGCTCGAACGACGGGGAGGCACCGTCAGGCACGTCGACCTCCCGATTCTGCGACGCGCCGATCGCACCCCGCGAGGGCTTCGTCGCCTCGCCGGCCGTTCCGTGCGCCTCTTTCGGGAGCTACGACGCCTCCGACCAGAGCTCGTCTACTGCACGACCAGCGCTACCTTCCTCGCGGCTCCCGTCGCTCGGGCCGCTCGCGTTCCGACAGTGGTGGGTCACGTCCAGGAGTTCTGGTCGCGTGGCGATCAGAAGCTGCTGGGGCTGCTCGCGCGGTCGACCGATCGGGTGCTGGCGATCTCAGACCCGGTGAGGCAACAGCTCCCCGAGCAAGTGCGCAAGCGGACCACGGTTGTCCTCAACTCCACACCGGAGCCGGAGACCTACGTCGACGTGCGTGAGCGAACCGGTCCGCTGACGTTCCTTGTGGCCAGCCGGTGGAACGGGTGGAAGGGACACCGCACCCTGCTCGCGGCCTGGGACATGCTCGACGAGCCTGGAAAGTTGATAGTTCTCGGCGGCCCGCCCCCCAGCGGGGAATCCGTGGACGTCCGTGCGCTGGTCACTCACCTGGCCCGACCCGAAACCGTCCGCGTAGTGGGCGAGACCGACGATCCGCACTCCTACTTCGAGTCAGCTGACGTGATCGTCGTGCCGTCGGATGAGCCGGAGCCGTTCGGACTGGTTGCGGCTGAGGCCTCCGCGAGAGGTCGAGCGGTCGTTGGCAGTGACGCCGGCGGCCTCGCCGACATCATCGCTGAGGGGGTGACCGGTTGGCTCTACCCGCCGCGTGACGCGGTTGCACTGGCCGCTGTGCTCGGCGGGTTGACGCGCGAGGAAGTGACCGCGGCGGGAGTCGCGGGCAGACGGAACTACCTGGACCGGTTCACCAGCGCACGCTACGCAGAGGACTGGTTGCGGGCACTGGGTCTCCGCTGAGACTGGCCGCAATTCGCAAGGTGCATGCCACTCTCTGGTTAGTATTGGCCCACCAGGGGCTGCCGATGACCAGGCGGGCGGCTCACGTCTTAGCGGGGGGCTGTCGATGTTCAACTCATGGATCGATCGCGGGGATGAACTCGCGAGCGAGTTCCAGGCCGGTGACCCGTTTCCGCTGCTCGTGATCGACGACTTCCTGGACGAGGAGACCGCAGAGGGGTTGCTCGCCGAGTTCCCTGCGCCGGACGCGATGCCCAAGTCACGGGACTACGTCTTCGGTGACAAGCACGAGCTGTCCAGCGTCGCCGAGCAGGGACCAGTGTCGAAAGCGTTCTACGACGCCCTGGTCGGCCCGGAGTTCAAGAGGTTCCTCGGCCAGCTGTCAGGCAAGGACCTCTTCGTCGATCCCGCGTTCCACGGCGGCGGCTTCCACCAGAGCGGCGACGGAGGCTTCCTCGACACGCACGTCGACTTCAACATGCACCCGCTCCATGGCGACTGGCTGCGCACTCTCAATGTCCTGCTGTACCTGAACAAGGACTGGAAGGACGAGTACGACGGCCGGCTGTTGATCAAGGCAAAGCCCGACGATGAGCCTCGTGCGATCAAACCGCTGTTCAACCGGGGCGTGATCATGGTTACCGACGACCACACCTTCCACGGGTTCAAGAAGATGTCTCTTCCCCCGGGCGTGACCCGCAAGTCCATTGCCACCTACGCCTACGAGAAGGTCGAGGCCGGCAGCCACGTCGCCCGCACCACGGGTTGGTCACCCGAGGAGGGCAGCGCCTTGAAGAAGTCGCTCGCCAAGCACTACAACACTGCCGTCAAGCTGAAGACGAAGCTCTTCGGCAGTGCCACAGCCAAGAATCGCTGATCGCCGGTCCGGTGCCAACGAATGCGTCGGCGCCTCAGCACACCCGGCCGCGTCGCCCACGACTGCGTCTCGAATCAGCCGAGCCGTGCCCGGAACCCACGTGAAACTCACCCAGAGCCCGGAGCCAATGAGAGCGGGGACACAGATCAACACCTTCCGTGAGGCCTACGCCCGACTGGCCAGGGCGCGCAAGGACGATGGGAGCGGAGGTCCCCCCTACTCCCGGTTCATCAACCGTCCCCTCGGGCGGGTCCTTGCTGCCCTGTCCTTCCGGATCGGCCTGACGCCCAACCAGGTGACGCTGATCAGCGGATGCACCACGTTCGCCGGCATCATCTTGCTCGCGACGGCCGACGCCACCTACGTCACGGGCGCTGGAGTTGCCGTGCTGCTGATTCTCGGATATGCCCTGGACTCGGCGGACGGTCAGTTGGCCAGACTGCGTGGTGGGGGGTCACTCGACGGGGAGTGGCTGGACCACATGTTCGACACGGCAAAGCTGGCGAGCATCAACCTGGCCGTCGCGATCACCTGGCACCAGCACTACGACTTGCCCGACGTCTACCTGCTGATCCCACTCGCGTTCTCGATCGTTCAGGTCGTCGCCTTCGGTGGCATGTTGTTGACCGAGCTGATGCTCCGCGTCAGTCAGGCCAACGCTCGTCCCGGCGACAAGTTCGTCCCGCCTGTCCGCGCAGGCAGCAAGCACCCGATGCTCTTCACAGTCCTTCGACTCCCCGTGGACTACGGCGTGAGCTGCGTGGCCTTCCTCTTCCTCGGCAACCAGAGCGTGTTCGTGACGCTCTACTCCTTCATGGCGCTGGCGAGTCTTGGTTTCCTGGTGCTTGCCTTGCCGCGCTACTTCGGCCAGCTCAGCAGGGCCACCGCCAGCTGACTCGTAGAGCCCGGTGGCCTACCACGCCACCCGTCGCCGAGCCATTCCTCACGAGACGCGCCGATCGTGGACGTCAGTCAGGATGAGGTCAGCTTCCAGGCCCGCGGAAGATGACCCGCGACTGGTCGATGGTGTAGCTGAAATCGACACGGACACGCCCGCGCTGCTTCTTCGGGATCGCGAACACGTACTTGCCGCTCGCCGTCGCTCCGGCCTTCAGCTTGGCAGGCAACGGCGAGGCGCCCGGCCCGGCCAGGTCGATCGCGGGGTCGTCCCGCCTCCCGGAGTACGCCGTGACGATGGCGAGGTCGAGGTCGATCGTCTTCTTGCTCTGGTTGCTCACCGTGATGGTGAAACGCAGAGCGGGGCCAGCAACTTGCCCCGGCCCCCGCGCCTCGCCCTTGACGGCCTCGATGTCAGTGACCTCGACCGCGACCCCGTTGTCCAGCACGACGTCGTCCTCGAACCTTGCCGGAATGGGCTTGGGTGACTTGGTCACGACCGGTGGAACCGACGGAACGGGGTACGCGCTGGCAGAAGAGCCGGGTTTTGCGGGCTTGGTGGGTTCCGTGTCCGATCCCGGCGAAGCCTGGGCGGTTGAGGTCGGTGTCGTCGAGGAGTTCGGGGGGCGATCGTCGTCGGCGCGGTTCTGAAGCACGACCACCAGCACCACCAGGGCCAGAGCCGCCGCGGCGGCACTGCCGAGCGCGATCCGTTTGCCCTGAGTGGGCTTGGTCGGCCCGTCGGGCACGACCGGCCCGGCGCTCAAGAGCGACCCAGCGCGCGGTGGGTCCGGCCGGTGGCGCGCCAGATCGTGGCATCGGGCGCAGTGGACCCGTCTGGGACCCGTGGCGCGGCCACGACCGGTCGGAGGTACCCACAGCCGAGAACAGAAACCCGCATGCCCAAAGCCTACCGAACCCGGGAAGAACGCAATGGCGGGCTCGCTCGTCGGGCAGCCGTTGTGCGACTCACTTCGGCCGGGACACTATGATGAGGTCCGATGACAGACAACCGAGAACGTCGGCTGCCTGTGTCCAACACTCTGCATTCGGAATCGCACCAGCCGGGGGCCTGATGATCGTTCCGCCTCGGGTCGCCGAGCGAGTCGACCTCTACGTCACGAAGCGCTGAGTCCTACGTGCAAGAACCCCCAGTCAACGGCCGACTCACGTTCGTCAGTGTCGTGTTCGAGACCGAGTTCCCCCTGCTGCTGCTCCAGGCACGTTCCATGGCCCGGTTCCTCGACGAGGCCCTGGTCCATGAGGTCCTGGTCATCGACAACTCCGCCTCGGGTATTCCTGCCGCAACGCTCGCTGAGCTCCAGCACGAGTACGCCCACCTCGCTGACAGAGTGCATGTGTTCCGGCCCGACGATGTGTGTCGGGTTCCGGCGGCCGCGGGTTGGCGCAGCCAGCAAGTGCTCAAGCTGTGCATCTCGGACCGCGTCGCGACGAATCGCTACGTGGTGCTGGACGCCAAGAACCACTTCACGGCCCTGCCCGATCATGACTTCTTCGAGTCCGCGACCGGGCGGCCTACTGCGAACGCCTACTCCTACGAGGAGCATCCCCTGCGTCACGAGCTCGAGCGCACACTGCGCTACCTGGACCTCGAGCCCGACGACCACTTACGCCATTTCACTGCCACCGTCACGCCATTCGTCCTGGATACACCTGTGGTCCGCGACCTCGTGGCCGATCTCGAGGCGCGCGAAGGTCGCCCCTTCCCGGAAGTGTTCGTCGAGCAGCAGCTCACAGAGTTCTTTCTGTACGCCGGCTGGATCGTGGCACGCGGCACTCCCCTCGAAGAGTTCTTCCACCTGCATCAGCCGCGCTGCCCGATTGTCTGGCCCGGACGCGCTGATCAAGCCGGCGTCGATGAAGCCGTGGCGACTGCCACAGCACGAGGTGCGCCGCTCTTCGCCGTGCACCGTCGGGCACTGGTCAAGCTGGACCAACCGGCAACCGAGGCCCTTGCCGACTTCTGGGTCTCGGTCGGGCTCTTCCCGGATCGGTTGGCTGCGGAGCTGTTCGTCAAGAGCTTCGTCACCATGTACTCGCGAGTGAACCGGCGCCGCAAGCTGCGCGAGGCGCGCTTGCGCACCAGCTCAGCGCTGCGTCGCGCGGCGCAGCGCCTGTACGCAGCGAGAGGGCGACGCAGATCGCTACGATCGCGCCACGGCCGATGACCTGAGCGCTCCGCTCCTGACCAGGACACTCCCGAGCCCCAGAACGATCCTGCACGGCCGGCAACGTTCTGGGTAGGGGCGAAGGTTCTCTACCTGCAGCATCGAGCCGTGATCGACCTACTGTCCGTTGTAGAGCCGCAGGGTGTCGAAGGTGAAGTCGGTCGGAGCGTTGGTCGCGGAGCTCGACACGTAGGTCGCCACACCGACACCGCCGGCTGCCTGCAGCGACGCGGTCGCGTCGGTAGCCGTCGCGGTCCACCCGGTCGGCTCGGACGCGCCGACCTTCCACACCTTGGCCTTCAACGTCGTCGGCGAGGCACCCATGGTCTGGAACCGCATGTTCAACGCGTCACCGGCGGCGAAGGCGAAGTCCGCCACCGGCTCCCGCGGCGAGATCCGCGTCTCCCCACCGTCGACCTTCGAGATCCCCAGCGTCGCGGACCCGTCACTCTTGACCACCATCGTCGTGCGATAGGACACCCCACCGATCTTCCGCCCGATCAGCGTCAAGAACGTGCCGCCACCGGTCGCCACCTTCTGCGGGGTCACCGTCACCTGCAGATCCTGGTCACGCGTCGAGACGCCGTCCAAGGCGGCCAGCCGCGTCGTCCCCGAGCTCGGCACGGTCATCGTGCCGACCCCGCCGCCGACCCGGTAGTTGGCCTGAGAACCGCTCAAGCTCCACGGCCCGCCCTGCTCAGCAGAGCCCCACCCGCTGCCCACGGTTCGACCGAAGTCGTCCGAAGCCACGAGCTGCGCACCACCCGGAGGTGCCGTTGTGGTGACGGTGTCGGTCGCCGTGGCGGTTCCCCCCTTTCCGTCCGACACGGTCAACATCACAGTGCGAGTCCCGGCTGCATACTGATGGGTGACTGTCTCGCCCGACCCCGTCGTCCCGTCACCGAAGTCCCATGCGTACGACAACGGGTCACCATCCGGATCCTCTGACGTCGAGGCATCGAACGACACGTCCGGACCGTCGACCGTCTTGGTGAACAGCGCCGTCGGGCTCTGGTTGGCCGGCGGCGGAGCCCCACCGCCCCCGTTCGCACCGTTGTAGAGCCGCAGGGTGTCGAAGGTGAAGTCGGTCGGAGCGTTGGTCGCGGAGCTCGACACGTAGGTCGCCACACCGACACCGCCGGCTGCCTGCAGCGACGCGGTCGCGTCGGTAGCCGTCGCGGTCCACCCGGTCGGCTCGGACGCGCCGACCTTCCACACCTTGGCCTTCAACGTCGTCGGCGAGGCACCTACGGTCTGGAACCGCATGTTCAACGCGTCACCGGCGGCGAAGGCGAAGCCCGCCACCGGCTCCCGCGGCGAGATCCGCGTCTCCCCACCGTCGACCTTCGAGATCCCCAGCGTCGCGGACCCGTCACTCTTGACCACCATCGTCGTGCGATAGGACACCCCACCGATCTTCCGCCCGATCAGCGTCAAGAACGTGCCGCCACCGGTCGCCACCTTCTGCGGGGTCACCGTCACCTGCAGATCCTGGTCACGCGTCGAGACGCCGTCCAAGGCGGCCAGCCGCGTCGTCCCCGAGCTCGGCACGGTCATCGTGCCGACCCCGCCGCCGACCCGGTAGTTGGCCTGAGAACCGCTCAAGCTCCACGGCCCGCCCTGCTCAGCAGAGCCCCACCCACTGCCCACGGTTCGGCCGAAGTCGTCCGAAGCCACGAGCTCGGCACCGGCGGGTGCCGTGGCGGCGACCTGATGGGTCACCGAGTGTTCAGCACCATCGTCGTCGGTCACCGTCAACGTCACGTCGTAGGTCCCGGGCAGGGCGTACACGTGCGTCGGGTTCGCCGCTGTGCTCGCGCCCCCGTCACCGAAGTCCCACGCGAACGACTCAACCGTGCCGTCGATGTCGAAGGAGCCCGCGCTGTTGAACACCACCGAGAGGTTGGCCACGTTGGCGGTGAACTCCGCAGTCGGTGGCGTGTTCGGGGCTGGCGGGCCCGCCTCCCTGGACAGGGTGACGGAGTCGGTGAAGTCCCCGCCAGCTCCCCGGACGAACCGCATCGTCAGCAGGTCGGGTGTGACGTCGAAGTCGGCAAAACCATGCGTGGGGTTGCGGTTGGCCCCCGAGGACGCGGCGAAGTATCCGGCTTCCGGATCCGACAGATTGACATCACGCAGCCCAACACCGCCCGTTCCGATCGTGGCGAGGACGGTACCGGCCCCCTTGGTGAGGGCGTCATCGGAATCAACGACACAGTTCGGGTTGTAGGAGCCGATGGTGAGCGTTGCGCACCCCGCGCCGAGCGACAGCTGCTTGGTTCGCTGGTAGAGATGCTCGTGACCTGAGAGGACGAGGTCCACCTTCCGCGAGATGAGCATGTCCACCAGGTCAGCGCCCACCTCACACTCGTACTGGCCCATGGACAGACACGGCTTGTGCATGCCCACCACGACCCAAGGGATGTCCGCCGCGCGGGCACCGTCGATCGCCGCAGCCGTCCAGTTGTAGTTGGCTGAACCGGCGGTGTAGTTGGTCACCCCTCCGGGGAACGTGATGTTCGGCGAGATCATCACGAAGCGAACGAGCGGATTCTCCTGCGGTACGTCCACGTGGTACTTGCGACCGTAGGTCCCGACCACCCCCGGTAGCTGGTTGGGCAGACATGCGGAGAAGTCGTTGATGTTCCCGTTCTGTCCGTTCCCCTCATGGTTTCCGGCCAGGAGCTCGAAGGGGAACTTGTCCCCCACTCTTGCCTTCACGAAGTCGCACCAGGTCTCCTCGGCTCCGGTCGTGCCGTACGACAGATCACCGAGCGCGAAGTGCGCGTCCGACCCGCCATCAGCCAGGGCATCGAGGACGCCTGCGGTGGTCGCCGTGTTTGCGGCGTAGTCGCCCACCGCGGTGAAGTGCACCCGCTCGGACGTCGGTGCCGCCGAAGTCGCTCCGGCCGCGAGGACGCAGGCAATCAGGGCAAGCAGGGATGCTCTGCGCCAACGCATGTGGCTCAGCGTAGACAGGCGAGGAACAGATCGGTCTATACCGCATGGGTGCCCCGTCTTGCGGCCGGTGGCCGCAGCAACCTGCTCAGACGAGTCGGAGCCAGATGACGGGCGACTCCTCAGCTGATGCTCAGATTGTCGAAGGAGGCCACGACCGGGAGCGTGGTGACGCTGCTGAACACATAGGTCTGCATCCCGATGGAGCCGGCACCCTGGAGGCCGGCGGTGCTGTCGGTGCGAGACAGATGTGTTGCTGCCGGCTCCGGGGCCCCGACCCTCCACACCTTGGCGGTCAACGTGGTGGGCGAGGCACCCGAGGCCGTGAACCGCGCCCTGAGGTCATCGCCGGCAGCGTAGGTCAGTCCTGGCACCGTCGCCGTGCCCAGCTTCGTCTCAGCTCCACCCACCACGCGGCTGATCGACACTTGCACCGAACCGTTGCCGAGCAGGCGTACGGCGCTGCGGTAGTCGGTCGTTCCCACCCTGCGGACTGCGAGCGAGTGCACGATTCCGGACCCTGTCGGCGCCACATTGGTGGCCACGTCGAGGACCGCGTTGGTGTTCATCTCCGACACGCCGTTGAGATACACCCACGGGCCGGCTCCTGCTGTGGTCAACGTGATCTTGCCCCGGCCTCCGCTCACCGCGAACCTGCTGGCGGGCCCAGTAGTCGTCCAGCCACCGCCGACGTCTGCTGCACCCCACCCATTGGCGACGCTGCGATTGAAGGTGTCCAGGACAGCCTCCGAGGACGGCACGGTCGTGGTGACCTGACGGGTCACCGAGCCCGCGGCCCCGTCGTCGTCGGTCACGGTCAACGTCACGGGGTAGGTCCCCGGAAGGGCATACCCGTGCGTCGGGTTTGCCGCTGCGCTCGAACCCCCGTCACCGAAGTCCCAGTCGAACGACTCGACCGTGCCGTCGACGTCACCGGAGGCCGCACTGTCGAACCTCACGGACAGGCCGTTCGCACTGGCCGTGAACGCCGCCGTGGGCGGAGAGTTGAGAACCGTGCCGCTCCTGGCCAGAAAGTGCTCGCGCACGTCGTTGCCGGTGAGCACGTGGGTGTAGACGGCGACCTCGTCGATCGAGCCGGCGAAGTAGCTGCTGGTCGGCCGGTTGGGCCAGCCGGTACCGATGCTGTCCCCGCCGACGCGCCAGTAACCGGTGAAGGAGCGGGCGGTCTGTGTGTCTGTGCGGTTGGCGACCCGGACACCGTCTAGATACAGGGACATCCCGTCATCGCCGACGACTCCCACGGCGTGGTGCCATTGTCCGTCGCGGTAGGAGGCCGGGCTCCTGACCGTGCGATAGGTCGACTGTCGCGTCCCGAAGTTGATCCGGCCGAGGCCGTCCATGTACAGGTGCCTGTCGTGGGTGTTCGTGCCGCTTGACCCGGTCTGGAGATCCCCGAAGCCGACGATCTTGCCGCCGGCGGAGCTGGTGGTCCTGAACCAGGTCTCCACGGAGAACCAGAACGGCCCGTGCGCAGCAGTGGAGTTGTAGGCCGTTTGTGCCGACGTTCCGTTCCACGTCGCTGCTGCGTTGCCCGGGATGGCGCCCGCGGCGTTGCGGGTCACGCCGCCGGTCAGCGTCAGGGCGTCTCGACCTGTCCAGTCCCTTGCCGTGGCGCCAGAGCTCTCCCCCAGCCGCCAGTAGTGCATCGGCCCGTCCTCCATGACGGCGCGGGCGTAGGCGTCCGTGGCGCTGCCCGCGGAGATCGTGACAGAGACCGCGTTCGAGCGAGACTCGTTGCCGAAGGGGTCCGTGGCAAAGATGCGGTAGCTCTGCGTAGACCCCGGGGTCTGTCCCGTGTCGAGGAAGCTGAGGTGCCGCTTGTCCCACTCGTTGCTGCCCGCAGTCGTTGTGTGAATCGGACTGTTGACCGCCGAACCACGGATCACCTTGTAGGTCAGGTTCCGGTTGTCGCGATCCACGTTCGTGCGCCAGCTGATGAGTGCCTCTCCCGCTCCATGGGAGGTGACGGTCGGGTTCGCGTTCGCGCCGCTCAGGTCCGGCCCGCGGTTGTTCGGATTGTTGGCCACGCCGACGCGCGCGAAGCGGACCAGACCCTGCTGGTTCACGCCGTTGACCCGCGGGAACTCGCCTCCGGCCACGACGTAGTCGGCGTTACCGCTGATCGTCCAGGCAGCCTGGGTCTGTCCGGTGAAAGAGCCTGCGGAGAGGTCGGGGAACCAGTGCAGGATCGCCGGTGCCGGCTGCCCAGCGAAGCTCGGGTAGCCGAGATAGTCCGGACGCAGCACACCGGTGGTTTGCCGTGAGTACGCCAAGGCCCGGTAGTGCTTCCAGGGGGTGGGCTGGCTGAAGCCGCCGGGGACGTTGCCGCAGTAGTGCGCATGGCCAACGGTGTAGATCACCTCCCCGATCGGCGCCACGCCGTACACGTCGCCGTGGCAGTCCTCGATCCACTCGACAGTGCCTCCGTTCCAGGACATCTTGACAGTGCCCTCGAGCGTGCCGCCCGAGCCGAAATGGAAGCCAGTGCCGTAGACGCTCGCTCCGTCGGAGGTGAGGTCAGTCAGGGCCGAGTTGGGGCCTGCGTTGCGGATCAAGCTCGCATTGGCTGCCCACGGGAGGTTGGCGCCGCTGACCGGATGGAGCGACGCGAGACCATAGCCCGGGTTGCCCGAGCCGTTCATCGTGGTGAACTGCCCCGCGACCAGGATCTGCGACCCGTCCGGCGAAGCCTCCATCGACCGGACACTTCCACCCTGAGCGTTCGGCGCCCAGGGGAGCAGTGCTCCGTCGGAGACACGGGTGGCGGCCAGACGCGAGCGAGTCTGGCCGCCCACGGACCCGAAGTGGCCGCCGAAGTAGACCGCGGTGCCGGTGACCGCGATGTCGCGCACGCGCGAGTCGGCGTTGGGGTTGAAGTTGGCGATGAGTGCGCCTGTGACGGCGTCGAGCGCTGCGATGCGACGACGGGTCGTGCCGTTGATGGTCGTGAAAGAGCCGCCGACGTAGACGCGCTTGCCGTCCGGTGAAGGGACCACCTCGTCGACGGCACCGTTCGCGGAAGGCGCCCAAGCGGTCGACAGCACGCCGGTGCGGATGTCGTAGGCCAGCAGGTTCGACCGCGTCACTTGGTTCGTGCCTGCTGGTGAGCCGGCGGGCCGGGCCGTGGAGAACTGTCCTCCGACATAGACCGTGTTGCCGATGATCGCTTGCGACCACACGACGCCCTGACCGATCTGCACCGTCGGCAGGGCATTGACCGAGGCCGTTGCCGGGTTGCGCGGATCCCCCGGCGGTGGGGCCGTGTCTGCCTCCGCCTGCCCTGGAACGCTGGCCAGGGCTGCGATCGCCATCGTCATGCATGTGACCGACCAAGCCGCTCGAACACGGACAGACTCACAGCGCCCCACCGGACTCACCCCAGACAGTTGTCGAACGCCAAGTCGTCCCAGCATCGGCAGCGACCGAGGACATAGCAATAGCCCCATGTGAGCATTGGGCGACCACAACAGGTCACTAAGCAGCGGCGAACCAGAAATGAAAGGGACGAACGTGCCCAATACCAGCAGGGACCAGCTCGGGGACGTCCTGATCGCTGTACTGACCTACCAGCGCAACGACGATCTCGTCGAGCTCCTACCGCTGCTCGTCGCACAGCTCGGCGGGCGCACCGGTGAAGTGCTGGTGGTCGACAACGACCCAGGAGGGTCGGCGGCAAGCACGGTGGCGGAGCTGGATCTGGCGAGAGTGCGCTACGTCCACGAGGAGCGGCCCGGCATCGCGCACGCCCGCAACCGCGCGCTCGACGAAGCAGGGGACGCGCATGTCCTCGTGTTCATCGACGACGACGAGAGGCCGGATGCGAGGTGGCTCACCAGCCTCTTGGCCTGCTACCAACGTGAGCAGTGCGTGGCCGTCGCCGGCGCGGTCATCCCGGATGTGGGCCGGATCGACGACCCGTGGATCGAGGCGGGTGGATTCTTCGTCCGGCCGCGCCACAGCACAGGGTCAGAGCTGGAGGCTGCGAGCACCGCCAACCTGCTGATCGACCTACGTAGGCTGGAGTCGCTCGGCTCGGTCCGCTTCGACGACCGGTTCGGACTCAGTGGAGGGTCCGACACGATGTTCAGCAGGGAGCTGATTGCTCGCGGCGGTCGGATCGTGTGGTGTGACGAGGCGGTCGTGACCGACCACATCCGCACCTTCAGAGCGAACCGGGCGTGGGTACTGCAGAGGCACTTCCGCAGCGGGAACTCATGGGCTCGCACGTCCGTCGAGCTCAGCAAGAACGGCGGGGCAACCCTGTTGATGCGCCTGCGACTCACCTTGGCAGGGGTTGCCCGGATCGTCCTCGGTACCGCTCGCTCGACGTTCGGCACGGTGGCTCGCTCTTCGAGGCATCAGGCGCGTGGGAGTCGCACCGCTGCCCGCGGGATGGGCATGACCCTGGGGGCTTGGGGCCGCGTCTACGTCGAGTACCGCCGCAAGGGTCGCGACGCCGTCTGAGCAGCGCTCGGTCACCCCTGAGGCAGCGTGTGCGATCTCCGCCACACCTGGCTTCTCGCCTCGACCGACAGCACCAGCGAGGTCAGGACGCCTCTGGACAGCGCGACATGCGGCGGCCGTAGATCCCTGGCGTCGCCGTCGCCCATACTTGGCCCATGCACCTGTCTCGCGAGTCTGGATCGACCGACAACTCGCACGGGCTCTCGCCCGGGCGGACCGCGGGCCGTTCTGCGACCGACCGAGAGACGGTGCACGACCGGTGGGCTGCGCTGCTCATCGTGACCATGGCGGTGTGGGTGGTGCTGCCCCGTCTGATCCAGAGCGTCACCGCGCCGAAGTACGCCTCGAGCGTGGGCGTCGAGACGCCGCCGCTCAGCGCGCTGGCCGCCCTGTCCTCGACCGTCTTGGCGCTCGCCCTGGCCGGGCTCTGCCTGCTCATCGTCCTCGACATCGCCAAGGACTCCCGCCCTGGGCGGCTCGGCGGGCTGGCGGTCATGCTCGCCCCGTGGATCTACCTGTCCATGCGAGACATCTTCGTCGACAATCAGCCCGACAGGGCCTCGATCATGTACCCGTTGGTCGTGGGGACCCTGTGGTTGCTGAGGCCACGGATAGAGGTGTTGCGCTACCTCGGGTACGTCGTGGGCGCAGCGGCCGCGATCAGCATCGCCTTGGCGCTCGTGCTGCCGAGCAAGGGACTCCTGACCTCATCGTCGGGCGGCCTGATCACCGAGAGCAAGGCGATCATCCCGTCGGGTATCCTCGTCGGCTTCCTCACCCACGGCAACAGCCTCGGTCAGTTCCTGGCACTGGGACTGCCGTTCGTCGCAGTGGTACCGCACCGGCGGCTTCGGTGGTTGCTGCTCGCGATCACGGCGTACGCCCTGCTCTGGACCGCAGCCCGGTCAATGCTGGGGGCGGTCGTGATCGGAATTGTTGCAGTGGCGGTGACCGCGGCGATGGACCGTGCCAGCCGACGCTGGGTGGCTCCCGTGGTCACGCTGGTTCCGTTCGTCGCCGGCGGGGTGCTGCCATTCCTCGTGACGAACCCGAGCGCATTCACCAACCGCGGGTTGATCTGGGCAACCAGCCTCGACTGGTGGCATCGAAGCCCAGTCACGGGCCTCGGATCCGACTGGTACGCCCGCGTGGGTCAGACGTCCGAGCGGTTGGCAGCCAGCGTGTTCAACGGACACAACCAGCTGGTCCACCTGCTGGTCACGGGCGGGATCCTGCTCGCGGTGATGGTGGCGTTGCTGCTGGTCGTGGCGGCGGTCAGAAGCGGTGAGATCGCCGCGTCGGGGCGTCTGGTCGCGGTCGGTTATCTCGGCACGCTCGCCGGTGCATGCCTGCTGGAGAAGGCGTTCGCGATCGTCGACAACGCCCCGATGATGCCCGTGGTGGTGGTCCCCCTCACGGTGCTGATCTGCGGCGAGCTGACCCGCTCCTCACGCGAGGACACGACGGGACCGGAGCTCAGCCCTGAGCGCCGCTCCTCCCGGGCCGCCGGCACTCCGTGACCTGACTCCCCGGACGCTGCGGCGCACCCCAGGTCCCTTGGCGACCTCCAGCTCGATCTGCCTGACCCTGCTCGGCGCGAGCACCAGCCCGGTCGCGGCCACTACCGGATCGGCCCGTCGCTCGCTGTTCAGGAGCCGGGCGGATGAGTCGACGCGCTGCTTGCTGCCCGATGTCGTCCCCCGCGAGCGGTGAGGAGGTCGCACCGATCGGGGGCGTGGGGGAAGAACGTCACGTGGGTGTGCTGGACCGGGGTCTCCCGACCTAGCTGGCAGGAGTAGCCGGCCGCGCCAGTCACCCCACCGGACTGACGGAGAGGTTGTCCCAGGACGAGGCCACGGGCGCGTTGGTTGCACTGCCGTAGAGGTAGGAGTACAGACCCACCGACCCAGCCGGCAATGCCGACCCGGTGTCGGTGCGTTCGATGTGCCACTCAGCAGGCTCAGGCGTGCCTGCCTTCCACACCTTCACCGCCAACGCCGCCGGCGAGCTCCCCGACGACCCGGAACCGGGTGCGCAGCACGTCACCGTCGTTGAAGGTGCCGATCGGCACCGTCACCCGCGCGCCCAGCTGGGTCTCCGCCCCGGAGACCCGGCGCACGATCCACGCCCGCACGTCACGATCGTTCTGGATCCTCGTGATGAACTGGTAACGCGTCTCCCCGTTGCGACGAGCCCCCACCGCCCACGAGATCCCGGTGCCGGTGATGGGCTTGTCCATCGACACGTCCACCGTGCCTTCGACATCAGCCTGCGACACCGAGTTCAGGAACGCCCAGTGCCCCGTCCCCGCCGACGGCGCGGTGTAGGACGCGGCCCCACCCGAGACCGACCACCGCGATCCCGGCCCCGAGGTCGCCCAGGCACCACCGACATCAGCACTACCCCAACCGCCACTGACGTTACGAGCGAACGCATCCGCCGCGAACGGACCCGGCGCCGTCCCCACCGACACCAGCTGCGACGCCGTGTCCGTCTCACCCTCATCATCGGTCACCGTCAGCGTCACCGTGTAGGAACCATCCGCATAGGTGTGCGACGCCTCCACCCCCGAACCATCCGCAGACCCGTCACCCCAGCCCCACACATAGCTCACGATCGACCCGTCATCAGAGGAACCCGACGCATCCACCGACACCTCCTGCCCCACCACATCAACCGAGAACTCCGCCGACGGCGGCTGGTTGGCCGGAGGTTCCGGATCCCCACCACCGCCGCCAGGAGCAGTGACGGAGAGGTTGTCCCAGGACGAGGCCACGGGCGCGTTGGTCGCACTGCCGTAGAGGTAGGAGTACAGACCCACCGACCCAGCCGGCAATGCCGACCCGGTGTCGGTGCGTTCGATGTGCCACTCAGCAGGCTCAGGCGTGCCTGCCTTCCACACCTTCACCGCCAACGCCGCCGGCGAGCTCCCGACGACCCGGAACCGGGTGCGCAGCACGTCACCGTCGTTGAAGGTGCCGATCGGCACCGTCACCCGCGCGCCCAGCTGGGTCTCCGCCCCGGAGACCCGGCGCACGATCCACGCCCGCACGTCACGATCGTTCTGGATCCTCGTGATGAACTGGTAACGCGTCTCCCCGTTGCGACGAGCCCCCACCGCCCACGAGATCCCGGTGCCGGTGATGGGCTTGTCCATCGACACGTCCACCGTGCCTTCGACATCAGCCTGCGACACCGAGTTCAGGAACGCCCAGTGCCCCGTCCCCGCCGACGGCGCGGTGTAGGACGCGGCCCCACCCGAGACCGACCACCGCGATCCCGGCCCCGAGGTCGCCCAGGCACCACCGACATCAGCACTACCCCAACCGCCACTGACGTTACGAGCGAACGCATCCGCCGCGAACGGACCCGGCGCCGTCCCCACCGACACCAGCTGCGACGCCGTGTCCGTCTCACCCTCATCATCGGTCACCGTCAGCGTCACCGTGTAGGAACCATCCGCATAGGTGTGCGACGCCTCCACCCCCGAACCATCCGCAGACCCGTCACCCCAGCCCCACACATAGCTCACGATCGACCCGTCATCAGAGGAACCCGACGCATCCACCGACACCTCCTGCCCCACCACATCAACCGAGAACTCCGCCGACGGCGGCTGGTTGGGCGCCTCGGTCACCGTCACGGTGTCGCTCGTGGAGTCGGTGGCACCCTCGTCGTCGTTCACGGTGAGGGTCACCGTGTACTCGCCGCCCGAGGCGTAGGTGTGCGTCGGGTTGGTGGCCGAGCTGGTCGCCCCATCACCGAAGGTCCACTCCCGCGACACGATCGAGCCGTCTGCGTCGGAGGAGTCGTCATTGAAGGACACCTCCAGGTCGGAGGTGACCTCCCAGGTGAAGTTCGCCGTGGGCGGCTGGTTCGCTGCGACCCCGGCCCCCTTGGTGAAGTGCTCGCTGATCTCTGCAGCTCCCAGCACCCGGCTGTACACCGCGGCCTCGTCGAGGGAGCCGGCGAAGTAGTCGCTGGACGGGCGGGCGTCCCACCCCGACAGGTTGTCCCCACCCAGTCGCCAGTAGCCGCTGTAGTCGGCAGCCAGGGACTGGCCGTTCTCGGCGACACGGACCCCGTCCACGTGGAGCTGCATGCCAGCGGTCCCCTGGGTGGCCACCAGGTGGTGCCAGTCGCCGTCGTTGTACGCCTGCGGTGACTCGATCACCGAGCGCACCCCGCCCCGCACGGTGCCGAACCGGAGCCGCCCGGTATCGGTCATGTACACGTGCCGGTCCGCGTTGCTGCTCGTGCCCGTCCGGCTGGACCCGAAGCCGATCAGCCGCCCACCGTCGCCGGTCGTCGTTCGGAACCAGGTCTCCGCGGAGAACCGCTCCGGAGCCGTTGAGTTGCTGTCGGCGGCGACGACGTCGTTGGCCCCGTCGAAGCCGACCGAACGGTCACCGGCGAGCCCGATGCCACTGGGCTGCCCCAGGGTCGGACCACCGACGTAGTCGGCCCCGCGGTCGTTGAGGCTGGCGTCGGCGGCGTCGGTGCCTCCGGTCTCCGCCAGACGCCAGTACGAGTCTGGACCGTCTTGGTAGACCGCCTGTCCGTAGGCATCCGATGGAGGCTGCGGTGCGCTCAGTCCGCTCGCAATGTAGTGGTCGCGCACGTCGTTGCCCGTGAGGGCGTGGGAGTAGACGGCGACCTCGTCGATGCTCCCCTGGAAGTAGTCGCTGGTGGGCCGGTTGTTCCACCCGCTGAGGTTGTCGCCGCCGATGCGCCAGTAGCCGTCGTAGCTGTGGCCGGTGCGCGTGTCGTTGCGGGTGCCGACCAGGCGGCCGTCGACGTAGAGCAACATCTCGTCCGGGGACTGGACACCGACCGCGTGGTGCCACTGGCCGTTGTTGAGCCCGCCCGGACTGGTCACGATCCGGCGTTGGCCGTTCTGCCGCGACCCGAAGTTCAGGCGCCCGTTGTTGTCCATGTAGAGGTGTCGGTCGTGGCTCGAGCTGTTGCCGGTCCGCTCGCTGCCGAAGCCGACGATCTTGCCACCCCTGTTGGTGGTCGTGTTGAACCAGGCCTCGACCGTGTACCAGAAGCGACCGTGCTCAGCAACGGCGTTGGACGCGGTCTGGCTGCTCGTCCCGTTGAATGCCGCCGCTCTGTTGCCGGAGATGGCCCCCGGAACTCCGCGATTCACGCCGCCGTAGGTGGTGGCGTCCTCGTTGCCCGTGAAGCCGGCGACGTCGGTCCCCGACGACTCGTCGAGCCGCCAGTAGTGCTGCGGGCCGTCCTCCGCCACTGCCCGGGCGTAGTCGTCCACAGACCCGCTCCCGGCCACCTGGACCTCGATCAGGTCGCTGCGGGTCTCGTTCCCCATCGGGTCACGCGTCACGATGCGGTAGGTCACGGTGGACCCCGGCGTCAGGCCGGTGTCGAGGAAGCTCTGGTGCCGCAGGTCCCAGTCGGCCGAGGCGAAGGTCCGGGCCGCGACGGGGTTGGCGAGGTTGTTGTTGCGGACGACCTCGTAGGTGAGCTCCCGGTTGTCCCTGTCCCAGTTGGCCTCCCAGCTGACCAGCACCTGCCCGGCACCGACCGACCGGACGGTCGGGTTGGTCGAGGCGCCGTTGAGCTCGGTGCCCTGGTCGTTCGGGGCGATGTCGGTGACTGCGAAGCGCACCAGCCCCTGCTGGTTGGTGCCGTTCACGCGTGGGAACTCGCCACCGGCCACGACGTAGTCGTCGTTGCCCGTGACCGCCCAGGCGCCCTGGGTCTGACCCGTGAAGCTGCCGGAGTCGATGCGGGGATACCAGTGCAGAGAGAGGGGGCGGTGTCCCGGCGAAGTTGGAGTAGTTGAGGTACTCCGTGCGCAGCGTCTGGGTGGTCTTGTCCGAGAGCGCGAGACCGCGGAAGTACTTCCACGGCCGGGCTGGTCGAACCCGTCGGGCAGGTTCCCGCAGTAGTGCGCGTGGCCGACGACGTAGACGGCGTCGCCCATCGGGTCGGTGCCGTACGAGTCGCCGTGGCAGTCCGCCACCCAGTCCAGGGTGCCGCCGTCCCACGACATCTTGGCGACCCCTTCGAGGGTGCCGCCCGCCCGACCGTAGGTGTAGCCGGTGGCGTAGACGTCGTCACCCTGCTGGGAGAACGCATTGATGGCGCCGGTCGCTGACCCCGTCGCGGGTATGCCGTTGCGGATCATGTCGTTCGCGGCCCACGGAAGCAGGGCGCCGGTGACGGGGTTGACCGAACCCAGCCGTAGCCCGGATTGCTCGACCCGTTGAGCTGGGTGAACTCGCCACCGATCGGCACCTGGGACCGGTCCGGTGAGATGGCCAGGGCCGACACCGCGCCGTTGGCGACGGGGGCCCAGCCGAGAACCGCGCCGTTGGACGCCTCGACGGCGGCCAGCCGGCTGCGCGTGTTGCCGCTGACCGTGCCGAAGATGCCTCCGAAGTACACGGTGTCGTCGGTCACGGCCACAGCGCGCACCCGGGCGTCGGGATTCGGGTTGAAGCCCTGGACGACCGCACCGGTGGTGGGGTCCAGGGCGACGATGCGTCGACGGGTCTCCCCGTTGACCGAGGTGAACGAGCCGACCGCGTCGACCCGGGAGCCGTCGGGCGAGGCCGTGATGTCCTCGACGACGCCGTTGGTGTTGGCCACCCGTTGGGCAGCATCTGACCGGTGCGGACGTCGTAGGCGAGCAGGTTGGACCGCGGAGTCTGGTTCGTGCCTGGCGCCGCCCCTGCGGGTCGCGCCTGGGTGAACTGCCCCCCGACGTAGACGGTGTTGCCCACGACCACCTGCGCCCAGACGACGCCGTTGATCTGCACTGTCGGCAAGGCGTCGGCCGCCACGGTTCGCGGCGTCGACGGATCGGTCGGGTCCACCGGGGCCGTGTCCGCCAGGGCCGGCGGCACCGGCAGCAGGCCATCGTGGCAGCGACCAGCGCGCCTGAGACACCGGCCGCAGACGGACAAAAGCTCGCGAGACGTTCCTCAACTCAAACCCCCCGATGCCGCACGCACGTCGGGCACGTGCGAAGCGCTCACAGTGCCTCCCTGGGCAACTCCACCTGACTCAATCACAAGTCATCAAGCCTTCGCCGTGTGCGTCCGCACTGAGTGCTTATGGACTAGTCCGGCGGCACGAGAGCGCCGGGAGGAGCGTCGACGAGCGGGACTCGGCGTCGGGCGCGGCCCCGGTTCGGACGAGGTCGCAGCCTCGGACGACCTGCGCAGACCTGCCCGGCGAAGGGCGATTCAGGGAAGTACTCGAGGGCCGTCGACACCTGCACGGCCGGCGCTACCAGTGCCTGGGTCACCACCACGAGCGACCGGGGCACGTGGCGAGACACGCGGGAACCGGCAGACGCGACCAGCGGCAGGTGCGGGCGGTGGCTTGCCGGTGAGCGGACGGCTGCGCCATACTCACGCTTCCGTCAGGTTCACGGGGAAACAAGGCAATCGTCCATGAGCAAGCTCCCAGCATCGCGCCCGCCGGCCTCGACGCCGGATCAAGCTCAGGCTTCATCGGGGAGCGCCTACACCTGCCGTTCTGCCGGTCAGCGCGAAGGACCTCCAGCCACACGGCCACGACTTCGCGGTGCTCGATGAGCGACAGGTCGTCGGCGGCGGCGTACGACCGTCTGCGTGCTACGGCTGCGGCAGCTCCGACCGCGAGCGCCTCATCTACCTCTACCTCCACGAGCACGGGTTCTTCACCGAGCCGCAGCACAAGAAGGTGCTGCACATCGCGCCCGAGAAGCGGCTCTCCCGCTTCATGCAGGGGGTGGGCTTCGGCGAGTCCGTCTGCGGGGACCTGTTCACCGAGGGCTACGACCACCTGCGCACGTCCGGAACATCGACGTGAACGAGATCCCGTTCGAGGACGACACCTTCGACCTGATCCTGTGCAACCACGTGCTCGAGCACGTCCCGACGGACGACGTCGCGATGAAGGAGCTCACCAGGGTCCTCAAGCCCGGGGGCACGGCGATCCTCCAGGTGCCGATCTCGGCCAACTCGGCCGGAGCGTTCGAGGGCCTCACCGTCGCCGACCGGGAGCGCGGCGACCTCGGCCAGTTCGACCACGTGCGCATCTACGGGCAGCTCGTTGCCCGACTGGAGCACAGCGGTTTCCCCGTCGACCGGTGAACCTCTCGGAGAAGTACGCCCGCTACGGGTGCGACCCCGACGAAGAGCTGTTCGTCTGCTCGAAGTGACCGGCTCGGCCGTCGTGGGTGTGACTGTGAGGTGGCTCCCGCACCTCGAGCGTGCGGTCGGATCGCAACGGCCACGCGAACAGACACACATGACTGATGCCCCAGTGCGCACCCGAGTCTCGGCGATCGCGCCGCGCGCGGTTCCTCCATCGTGCTCGGTAGCCAGACCCTGAAGGCGTTCCTCCAGTTCGTCTACCTGATCCTGCTCGCCCGCCTGCTGACACCGGCGGACTTCGGCCTGGTGGCCATGGTGGTCACGGTGGTCGGCATCGCTGACCTGCTGCGCGACTCGGCTCTCCTCGGCCGCGGTCCAGCAGCCCTGTCGAACGACGGCGCACCAACCTGTTCTCGGCCAACTGCGCCCTCGGAGCCCTGTGCACGCTGCTGGTCTCCGCCTGTACGCCGTTGATCGTGGCCCTGTACGGAGAGGCCCGGCTCGCCGATCGCCCTGTCGTTGGCGTGGGTGTTCCTGCTCAGCGGGATCGACGCACAGTTCCGGCGGACCTGACCAGGTCCATGCGCTACGCCGCACTGGCCATGTCGGACATCGTCTCCCAGGCGGTCGCACTCGGCGTCGCGGTGCTGCTGGCGGTCGACGGCTTCGGGGTCTGGGCGATAGTCGCCCAGCAGGTGAGCTCGGCGCTGCTCGGTCTCGTCGTCGACATCATCTCCGCGAGGTCGGTCCCGGGCTGGCCCGAGCGCGGGGTCTCGCTGCGCGGTTCTTGCGGTTCGGCGGCGACCTGTCGCGACCCAGGCCCTCACCTTCTTCACCAGGAACGTCGACAACGTCGCTCTGGGCATCGTGGTCGGGCCGGCCAGCTCGCTTCTACAGCCGCGCGTACCAGCTGCTGATGGCCCCCTGAACCGATCATCGCGCCGATGACCAGTGTCGCCCTCCAGTCCTGTCCCGCATCCAGGACAACGACGCGCGGTTCGCCAGCTCCTGTCCCGTGCCCAGCTGATCGCCTGCTACCTGACGGCCTCCATGTTCGCCGTCTCCGCCGGCGTCGCGGATCCGCTCGTCACTCTGCTGTTCGGCGAGGTGTGGCACCCGTCGCCGCGATCTTCGCGGTGCTGGCCGTGGGCGGGGTGTTCCGCTCCATCCAGCGGATCGCGTTCTGGACCTACTTGGCCCGAGGCAGACCGCCGCCCACTGCACATGATCATCGTGACGCGCCGATCATGATCGCGATCATCCTGGCGGGCCTGCCGTCGAAACCGTTCAGGTCGCGGTCGGTCACAGCGTCGCCTCCTTCCTGTTCTGGCTCGTCTCGACGATCCATGTCGGCCGGGTCACCGGCGTGGACAGCAGGTCGCTGATCCGGAGCGCGATCCGGCCCGTGCTGGTGGTCGGCCTCCCCGCGGGTTGCTCGCGTTCGCCGCCGCCGGTTGCCACTCGAGCCGATCGGCCAGCTCCGCCTCGGGGTCGGCGCCGCGCTGCTCTACCTCGGCCTGATCACGCTGGTGAACCGCTCGGTGCGAGCCAACGTGAGGTCCTTCTCAGCTTCGTGCGCCGGGCTCTCGCTGGTGGATTCAAGTCCAAGCGCTCGCGCTGACCTGGTCGCCACCCAGACCTGAGCCATCACCCGACCGTGAAGCAGGGTCTGCGGCACCGTGCCGGCGTTCTCCCGGTGGCGTGATTTCCGCTTCCATGGCGAACATGACTACACCTCCCAGTCCAGCCAGCAGATCTGGCGATCTGGTTGAGGAGCTACGTCTGTCACACTTCCACCAGTTGCAGGTGCTTGTTCCGCCTGTGACCTGCGCGTCGGCGTGCGGAGCTTCGTGCTCGCGGGCAGAAGCGGCTTCGGGGGTGCGGCGAAGGCCACGCGAAGGCGTGTCTTCTCTCCTGCCGCATGGCTTTGGGAATCTTCGATGCGCACACGCAACTCCAGCAAGTTGGCCACTCCCATAGTTCTCAGCACCGTGATCGCGCTCGGCGTCCTACCGGCGCCGATGGCTCGGCGGCACCGGCACCGCCCCGTCCCCAACAACCGTCCAACCCGGCGACGGTCGCGGCCGACGCCCTGCCCACCGTCCGATCGACGGTGTCGCCTGGACCCAGCTCGTGGTCGGCAACACCGTCTACGTCGGCGGGAAGTTCACCACGGCACGCCCGGCGGGCGCCGCGGCGGGCGTCAGCACGACGGCCCGCGCGAACCTGCTGGCCTACGACATCACCACCGGCAACCTGATCAGCAGCTGGGCGCCCACCACCGACGGCGACGTGCTGTCGATCGCGGCCGCGCCTGACGGGTCACGGATCTACGTCGGCGGCAGCTTCACCCGCGTCAACGGCACGGTCCGGAACCGGATCGCCGCGCTCAACCCCACCACCGGCGCGCTGATCGGGAGCTTCCCCCGGACCGGACGCCACGGTGCGCGCGGTCGTCGCCACCTCCAGCACCGTCTACTTCGGCGGCGTGTTCTCCTCGGTCGGCGGCGTGACCCGCAACAGGCTCGCAGCCGCGCGCGCCTCCGATGGCGCGCTGCTAGCTGGGCCCCCAACGCCCAGGGTGGCCAGGTCCGCGCCATGGTGCTCTCTCCGGACGGCAACCAGCTGCTGGTCGGCGGGCACTTCACGACCCTCAACGGCTCGGCCAACCCGGGCTACGGCCTCGGCTCGGTGAGCCCGACCACCGGGGACCTCGCGCCGCTGGGACGCCAACGCGACCATCCGCAACGGCGGCGCCAACGCCGCGATCATGTCCCTGACCGTCGACGGCGACTCGTCTACGCCGCCGGCTACCACTTCGGCAGCGGCGGCAACCTCGAGGGCATCGCTCGGATGACCTGGACGGCACGCAGGTCTGGGTGGAGGACTGCCACGGGGACACCTACGGCTCCTTCCCCACCCGCCACTCGTGTACGACGTCGGCCACGCCCACTACTGCGGCAACGTGCCCGGTGGGATTCGCCAGACAGCCCCGTGGACGTACCGCGCGGCCTGGCCTTCAGCAAGCCGGCGACTGGATGCTGCGCGCCGAGACCTCAACTACTTCAACTGGGCCGGCACGAAGTCCCCTTCGATCCTGCAGTGGCTCCGCAGCTCGACGCGGGCACGTTCACGGTCAGACCCAAGCAGCGTGGAGCCTTTCCGGCAACGACGACTACGTGGTCGCGGGTGGGGAGTTCCCCAAGGCCGAGGGGATGAACCAGCAGGGCCTCGTTCGATACGCACGCACACGCCGCAGACACCGGCCCAGGAGCGACCTGAGTTCTCCGGCAGCCAGTCAACACCGATCGTGACGTCACCGGCCGCTGGTGAGGTGCTGGTCTCCTGGCAGACCAACTCCGACCTGGACAACCGCGCCCTGACCTACAAGGTGATCCGCGGTTCCGACGTGAACAACCCTGTGTACACCACGACCCGCGAATCCGCGGTGTGGGACCGCCCGTACCTCAGCTTCGTCGACACCGGCCGTACCCGGACGACGGAGAGCTACCGCATCTTCGCCACCGACGCGCTCGGCAACGAGTCCCGGTCCAACGCAGTCAGCGTCGTGGTCTCGGGCACCGGCACTGCGACCGACCCGTACGCACGGTCGGTGCTGGCCGACGGCCCACAGCGCTACTGGAGACTCGGCGAGTCTCCGGCACCGACGTGGCGGACCCACGGGGCGTGATCCGATGACGACCAACGGCACGGTCACCCGCACCGCCGCGGGCGCGATCGCGGCAATGGCGCTGCTACCTTCGCGGGCAATGCCAGCTCGACTGCGGCCTCGACGCAGTCGCAACGCGGTCCTTCTGGTTCAGTGTCGAGGCATGGTTCCGCACGAGCACGACAACGGGGGGGCGGATCGTCGGCTTCGGCGGTTCGCGGACCGCCACCAGCGGCACGAACCAGTACGACCGGAACATCTACATGAGCAACTCGGGACGGCTCAGCTTCGGAGTTCGCCAAGGAAGCACCGCGCGACCGTGACCAGCTCCGCGACCTACGACAACAACCAGTGGCACCACGTGGTCGGCATCGTCGGCGACACCGGCATGTCCCTCTACGTCGACGGCGCCAACGTGGGCACGCGCCCTGATACTCGCACCGGCAAGTCCTACAACGGCTACTGGCGTCTCGGCGGGGACACCCTGAGCGGCTGGAGCAACCGTCCGACCAGCGACTACTTCAACGGGAGCATCGACGACGTCGCGGTCTACCGGCAGGCGCTGGCCGGAAACCAGGTCCGCGCGCACTACCTTGCCGCCGGTGCCGCCCTCGCGGTGCCGTCCGACTCATACGGCAAGGCCGTCTACGACAACGGCCCGGACCTGTACTGGCGCTTCCGCGAGTCGTCCGGCACCAGTGCCGCGGACAGCTCGCTCAACGGCCAGACGGGCACCTACGCCGGCAGTCCGACTCTCGGCGGCGCATCCGCGGTGAACGACGTGGCCGACAAGTCGATCACGCTGAACGGCACCACCGGCAACGTCGCGAGCAACAACACCTCGCTGACCTCACCGCAGGTGTACAGCGAGGAGGCGTGGATCAAGACGACCACGACCACCGGTGGTCAGATCATGGGTTCGGGTCCTCCAAGACCGGAAGCTCGACGACCTAGACCGGCAGGTCTACATGACGAACGCCGGGACGCTGAAGTTCGCGGTGTCCCCGTCCAACGTCGACACATCGATCACGTCGCCGGCCGGGCAGCCCTACAACGACGGCAAGTGGCACCACGTGGTCGCGACCCAGGGACCGGGCGGCATGAAGCTCTACGTCGACGGCACGGCTGTGGCGATGGTTCGACGGTCAACTCCCTGAGCTACAACGGCTACTGGCGCGTTGGTGGCGACAACCTCACCGGGCGGTCGTCCAAGCCGACCAGCACCTACTTCGCGGGCTCGGTCGACGAGGTCGCGGTGTACCCCCAGGTGCTGAGCGCCTCGGAGGTCGCGTCGCACTTCACCAAGGCGGAGGCACGACCCAGAACCAGAAGCCGATGGCAGCGTTCTCCTCGAGCGACACGTTCCTGGCAGCGTCGTTCGACGCCTCCGGCTCGACGGACCCCGACGGCAGCATCGCCGCGTACGCGTGGGACTTCGGTGACGGCACCCGCAAGGAAGTGGCAAGACCACCAGCCACAACTACACGGCCGCGGGCACCTATCCCGTCACCTTGACGGTCACCGACGACCTGGGCGCGACGAGCTCGGTCGCGCAGAACGTCACTGTGACCGACCCGCCGCCCAACCAGAAGCCGACCGCAGCGTTCACGTCCAGCTCGACCGGACTGACGGCCGCCTTCGATGGTCGGGCTCAGCAGACACTGACGGCACGATCGCGTCGTACGACTGGGACTTCGGCGACGGCACGACTCACGGCGGCGGTCAGAGCCCGACCCACCCGTACGGCGCACCGGCACCTACCAGGTGACGCTCACCGTGACCGACGACCTGGGCGACATCGGCACGACCACGAATGCTGTCACGCTGGCCGGTCCGATCGCCGTGGACAGCTTCACTCGCACCTCGGCCAGCGGTTGGGGCTCGGCGAATGCGGCGGTGCGTGGACGCGCTCATCGGCGCCACCTCGAACTCTCGTAGGAGGCGGCGCGGGTCAGATGATGGTCGCGACGAACGCAACCCGCGCCATCGCCCTCGACGACGTTGCAGCGACCGACACCGACACCGTGGTGAAGGTCTCGCTCGACCAGATGCCGCCACCGGCGGCTACGAGTACGCCATCGTCGGCGCCCGCCAGCAGGACGGCGGCGGCTACCGAGCGCCGGTCAAGCTACTCCGACGGCACCGTCGGCCTGACACTGCAGTGCCAGGCCGTGACCGGGGCACCTGCGTCAAGTCCACGGTGGCGGACCTGACGACGGTGAGTGGGGTCACCGTGACCGCGGGGGCGAGCTGAACATCAGGCTGCAGACCAAGGGCACCGGCACCACCACCCTCGCAGCAGGGTCTGGCTGGCCGGCACGACGAAGCCCACCACCTGGCAGCTCACCGGCACCGACACGACGGCCGCGCTGCAGGCGCAGGCGGCGTTACCTGTCGGCCTTCTCCCCGTCCACGACCACCAACGCGATCGTGGCGAGCTGGGACGACCTGCAGGTGGACCTCCTCTGAGGTGCAGCCACAGCGTCCCCTCGCATCGCCAGAACAACTGTCCCGGACCATGCATGCCAGCAGGGCGTCGAGCTGCCGATTCCCTTGCTGCATCAGCCGACCGACCAGATCGACGGGACGCCGGTCGGTCGGACGTTCGCGCCGGTGTTCAAGCGATGCTGAGAACGTGACCATGACGAGGACGGCCATTGCCGTGCACGCGCGCGACCTGGGTGACCAACCTCCAGCTGGAACACCGACCGAGTCGACCCGAGCAGGGACGTGACAAGGAACATGCACGCCAGCGGGGACGGCCGGCACAACAGCGTGGCTCCCGATCTGGTCATCGCCGGCGCGGCACGCTCGGGTACCTCGTTCCTGAGTGCCACGCTCGCGCACCACCCGCTCATCGACGCCGGCTCGGTCAAGGAGCGAACTACTACAGCTCGCGCTGGGACATCGGCCCGGAGTGGTACGACGCACTCTTCGAGCCGCGCGACCCGGCCTGCTTCGGGTCGACGGGAGTGTGTCCTACACCTACCCCCAGCACCAGCACGCACTCGAGCGGGTCGGGAAGCGAAGCCGCGCGTCCAGGTGGTGTACACCGTGCGTGAGCCGATCGCCAGGCTGGTCTCGCACTACCAGCTCTTCCGTCACTACTACGACCGCACGGACTGGCCACGCTGGCCGAAGGGATCGAACGCTCCCCCATGTTCCTCGGCTCCGGTGACTACGGTCACTGGTTGACCCGCCTGCGTGACCTGTTCCCGATCGAGAACGTGCTGGTGGTGCCCTTCCCCGCCACGACCAAGGAGGTCGGCAGCACCACGGCCCTGCTGCTCGAGCGGCTAGGGCTCCGCCGGCTACGTCCGTCCTGGAGGCGCCCACCTTCCGCAACGAGGTCCGCGACTTCCGGATGCCCGGGCTTCGCTCGTTGCACAAGCGCCTGCAGCGCAGCCCCGTCTACCCGGCACTCAGGTCGCGACTCGGACCCGACCGGCTCCGCCGCCTCCGTCAGGCTGTGACCCGGCCGAGCACGCTGCCGAGCCGTGAGCAGGAGCTCGCGAGCCTGTCCGCGGGCCAGCGCGCCCGCGTGGACGAGGCCGCGGCGGCCGCTACGTCTGCAGTGTCGGAGTGGCTGGCGGAGCAGGACCTCCGGCTCGGCATGGATTGGTCCAGCGTCTCGTCCCAGCACGCACTTGCACCTCCGCGGTGAGCCCCGCCCCGGGCCGTGCAGCAGGTCGGTCAGGATCCGACACCAGCTGGCCTGGTCGGGCCAGACGGATCTGGCTCTCGGACTGCGACGGTACGTTGTGGTCAGCTCTAGCGATCACGCTACGGTTGTGCCAGGAACCGACTCATGATTCGGAGGATGCGTGTCAGGCCCATCTCCGGTCGATTCCGCTCTCGAGGTGGTCGTGGCGTTCGCGACCTACCGACGCCCCGAGCTGGTGACTACGTTGCTGCCGCTCGTCGTGGAGCAGGCACGCGCCCTGCCCTGCCGCGCACGCGTCATCGTGGTGGACAACGATCCGCTCGCCTCCGCGAGACCGGTGGTGGATGCGGCTGATTACGACGACGTCGAGTATCACTGCGAGCCGAGGCCAGGCATTGCAGCCGCACGCAACCGGGCTCTCGACGAAGCCGGTGCGGCCGACGTGCTCGTCTTCCTCGACGATGACGAGGAGCCCGGAGCTGGGTGGTTGGAGGCACTTGTCGAGGCCTGGACCGCCTGGCAGTGCGCAGCCGTCGTCGGGCCGGTCGTGTCGCACTTCGACGGTCCCGTCGACGCATGGGTGCGGAACTGCTCGACCTTCCGGCGCCCCCGCCACCGCAGCGGTGCACTGAGGGACGGTGCCGCGACCGACGACCTTCTGCTGGATCTCGGGCAGCTTCATCAGCTCGGCCTCCGTTTCGACGACAGGTTCGGGCTCACGGGAGGCAGCGACTCGATGCTCACTCGCGATCTCATCCGGCGTGGTGGTGAGATCCGTTGGTGCGACGAGGCGCTCATGCACGAGACGGTGCCAGCAGAGCGGGCAACGCGAGTCTGGGCGCTCCGACGCACGATGCGCACGGGCAACGTGTGGGGCCGTGTCCAGCTTGCCCTGGCCGGGTCTCGGTCCGCCCGGCTCCGCACCAGGGTGTCGCTGACCGCTCGCGCCTCCTACCGGCTGGTGGCCGGCGCACTGGCTGCTGCGACGGGACGGTTCACCCATGACCTGGTCAAGCGCTCGGGCGGCGAACTGGAGGTCGCGAAGGGTCTCGGGGTGCTCCGCAGCGTCTGGGGGCACCAGGTCACGGAGTACCAGCGAGCCGCGAGGAGCGTCCCGCCATCGGCACGGGCGCGCGGACCACGACGTTGATGAGCGGTGCACTCGAGACGACCCCCAGCCAGCCGGAGTGACGCTCGCCGGGCACCGAGGTCGAGGCACGAAGTCTGGAGAAGCATGAAGGCGTTGGGCAGGCTCCGGTCCCGGAGGCGAACCGCCATCGCCCTGAGCTCGGCTCTCGTCGTCGCCGCGATGGTTGTCGCAGCTCAGGTGGCCTCTACCCCCACAGCGCACGTGATGGTCTCCGCCGACTTCGACAGTCTCCCGACTGGGCGCATCAGCCCGGAGAACTTCATGAAGACGCTCGGCGGGACCAACACATCCCCGACGCCCTACGACGACACGTCGATCGTTGAGGTCCCCGGCAAGGGCAAGGTCATCCGGACGACCTTCGTCGCGGGCACCATGAAGTCCATCCCTTCGGGCAACAACGGCTCTTCCCTGTTCCTGCCGCTCAGCAAGGTCGTCGACCAGGCCTGCATGTCGTACGACATCCGCTTCGACGGCAACTTCGACTGGTCTCTCGGCGGCAAGCTCCCGGGCCTCGAAGGCGTGGCCCCTGAGGTCTCACCGGGCTACCCCACGGGAGGTACGACACCGGGGCGCCAGGGTTGGTCTGCCCGGATCATGTGGCTGACCCCGAAGTCCTACGGTTGGGCCGGTCCTGTCAACGAGGTGGTCAGCTACATGTACACCCCCACCCAGACGACGAGATACGGCGAGAACGTTCGCTGGCACGAGCGCTTCAGTGCCAACAAGTGGCACACGGTCAAGCAGTGCTTCACGATGAACACCGTCGGCAGGGCCGACGGCAAGCTGCACGCGTGGCTTGACGGCGTCCAGGTCCTCTCCGAGGACGCCTACATCTTCCGCATGCGCAGACGTCGGCATCAGCCACATCGTGTGGCACCTCTTCCGAGGCGGCAACACCGGCAACTGGGCCGGCTCACGCACGAGCTATGTCGACATCGACAACGTGCTGATCACCAGCACAACAGGCGTCGCGGCACGAAACCCTGGCGCGCTCACCGGCCAGGCTCGAGCACGAACGGCCACGTCGTCATTCAGGCCTCGATCCGGGCAGAACGGCGACTCGCCGCCCACCGTCATTCGGTCTAGACCGATCGTGTGACGTGCGTCACACCCAGCGGTAACTAACGCATGTCATCGAGTGACTCAAGTCACTTCTAAGCCTCCTATCCCGACATATCCTACGAAATCGGGCGGGCAGGGAGACGGCAATTAGTTAACGTCCCCGCATCAGCCGGGATCGGAATTCCAGGCGGACCTTCATGACGAAGCGTCGTAACGGCCACGGGGGTGGCGCCGTACGAGATGCCGCCCCCCGAGGCCTGGGAAGTACGAAATCTGGAGAACCATGAAGCCGTTTGGCATGCATGCAAGAAAACGAACCGCCCTCGCCGTGAGCACTGCACTGGTCGCCACCGCCGGGGCCGGCGTCGCCTCTGCGGCCCCCGCGCCTGCACCGCAGGTGATGGTCTCGGCCAACTTCGACAATCTCCCCAACGGACGCATCAGTCCACAGAACTTCATGAAGACGCTCGGCGGGACCAACAAGTCCACGACGCCCTACGACGACACCTCGATCGTGGAGGTCCCCGGCAAGGGCAAGGTCATCCGGACGACCTTCGTCAAGGGGACGATGAAGTCGAAGCCCTCAGGCAACAACGGCTCGTCCCTGTTCCTGCCTCTCAACAAGGTCGTCAACCAGGCGTGCATGTCATACGACATCCGCTTCGACGGCAACTTCGACTGGTCTCTCGGCGGAAAGCTCCCGGGCCTCGAGGGAGTTGCGCCGGGGGTCTCGCCGGGCTACCCCACGGGAGGCAACTCGCCGGGCGACAAGGGGTGGTCTGCGCGCCTCATGTGGCTGACCCCGAAGTCCTACGGCTGGGCCGGTCCTGTCAACGAGGTCGTCAGCTACATGTACAACCCCAAGCAGAAGGCGAAGTACGGCGAGAACGTGCGCTGGCACAAGCGCTTCGGCGCCAACAAGTGGCACACCGTCAAGCAGTGCTTCACGATGAACACGGTCGGCAAGGCCGACGGCAAGCTGCACGCGTGGTTCGACGGTGTCCAGGTCCTGGCCAACAACGCCTACACCTTCCGCAAGCGCACGAACGTCGGCATCAGCCACATCTTGTGGCACAACTTCCGGGGCGGGAACACCAGCAAGTGGGCTGGCTCGCGCACGAGCTATGTGGACATGGACAACGTGCTGATCACCAGCACGACAGGTGGCAGCGGAACTCCCCCGGCAAGCCAGGGCTCGACGCAGGCGTCCAAGAAGCCGGCACCCAGCGGACCCCAGCTGGTGGCTTCGGACGACTTCGGTCGCACCTCCAGCAAGGTGTGGGGGTCCGCCGACAAGGGCGGAGCGTGGACGGTGGCCGGTACCCAGGCCAACTACCGGGTCCGCGGCGGGGTCGGCACGATGACTGTGCCGAGCTCGGGGACCACGCGAACGGCCACCCTGGACAGAGTCTCGACCCGCGACCAGGACCTGAGGGTGACCGTGACCCCGCAGAAGAAGGCGACCGGTGGCGGGACCTACGTGACGCTGATCGGGCGGAAGATCGGGCGGGAGTCCTATCGGACGACGTTGGTTCTGAAACGTGACCGGTCCGCGACGCTGGGGATCTCGAAGGTCGGCCGCGGGGAGACGCGAATCTCGCCGCGAAAGCCGGTGTCGGGCTTCACCTTCACCGCCGGTGACCGGTTGAACATGCGGTTCCAGGTCACGGGCTCCTCGCCCACGACGTTGAAGACCAAGGTGTGGAAGGTCGGCACGACCGAGCCGACCGGGTGGACCGCGACAGCTACCGACAGGACCGCGGCGCTGCAGGCGGCCGGTGGTGTGGGTGTGGCCACCTACGTGTCGAGTGCCGCGACCAACGCGCCGACCAGCTTCACCGTCGACGCCCTGCGGCTCTACAACGGCGTGCGCTGACGACCGCTCCCGACGATCGCACGAACGTCGCGGCCGGCCCGGTAGTTTTCCGGCCGGCCGCGACAGTTTCGTCTGCTCCCTCAGGAGGCGTCAGCGCGCGGCAGTGACGGTGAAGTTGTCCAGGTCGACGTAGCCCGCTGTCGCACCCGCCCACTTGCTGTTGTTGCCACCGCGGAAGATGTGCCACAGCAGGTGGCTCACCGCCACGTCGGACCTGGTGCGGTACTTGTAGGCGGTGTCATTGATGACCTGCTGCCCGTCCATCCAGGCCACGAGCGAACCGTTGGATCGGCCGACGTCGTTCATCGTGTAGCAGACCTTGATGGTGTGCCAGGTGCCGGCGACGAAGGGCTTGCTCCACCGCACGTTGTCACCGTAGGTGCCCGCCTGCGAGGGGTTGTACATGTACGTCACAGCCATGTTCGTCGGTCCGGCCCAGCTGTAGGCCTTCGGGCCCAGCCACATCATGCGACCAGACCAGCCCAGGTCGCCCGCCATCGTCCCGCCTGTCGGATAGCCCGCGCTCGTTCCCGGGGCAACGCCCTCCAGGCCCGGGAGCTTGCCACCGAGTGACCAGTCGAAGCCGTCCGAGAAGCGGATGTCGTAGGAGACGCACGCCTGCTCCACCGTCTTGGCGAGCGGGATGAACATGGTCGCTCCGTTGTTGCCGGCAGGACTCGACTTCATCGTTCCCGCGTCGAGCTTGGTGCGGATCACGTTGCCACGTCCCGACACAGCGACGATCGAGGTGTCGTCGTAGTAGGACTTCGAACCGTACGTGCCACCCAGGGTGGCCTTGAAGTTCGCCGGGCTGATCAGGCCCGTGGGCAGGTTGTCGAACGTCGCCCGGATGAGCGTGTCCACCCCCGTCGGCGTCCGGCCAGGCCCGGGCCCAGGCCCGGGCCCAGGCGCGGGCACAGCCGTCGGCCCCGGCGTCGGCACCGTCACAGCGCTGGTGACGCGGGGCTTGACCAAGCGCACCCTCTGAGCGCGCGACCAACGGCTCTTCGCGCCTCCCCGAAGGGCGCGGACCTGGACGAAGTACGTCGCGTCGCGGCGCAAGGTCGGGGTGTAGGTCACCGTGGCACGCCCGGTTCTGACAATCCGACCGTGCTTGAGGCCCTTGGCGGTGGTCGCCACCCGCATCACGTAGCGCGCACCTCGCACATGGTTCCAGCGGATCTTCAGCTTGGCGTGCCGCCAGTCCTGACCGCCCTTCACCACTCCGGAGACTCGAGGAACCCCGCGCGCGTCGGCGGTGCCGACACCCGCTCCGAGAAGCAGCGTGGCGCAGATGACTGCGATGAGGACTCTGGACGGGCGGTACAACATGGCGGACATCCATTTCAGGTGGCGCTGCTGGCGGATATCCGTACTTTAGAATGATATGTCTGTTTTGTCCTGAAGACCGACATCGCGGTCCCACCGAGGACAGCGCCGAGCCGCAGGGAGACCAACAGACCCGAACGCGGCACCCGATCGCATGGGTCACCAACAAGGGCAAGTCCAACCGGGCGGCCCGCAACCAGGGAACGAAGTCGATCCCTACGGACGACAACGGCGCTTCGCGTTCCTGCCGCGGAGCCAGGTCGCCAGCCGGCCTGGAGGGTTCCAGGCCGCCTGGCGACGGTTCTCACTGCCGAGCTCAGGAGGCGTCAGCGCGCGGCTGTGACGGTGAAGTTGTCCAGGTCGACGTAGCCCGCTGTCGCACCCGCCCAGTTGCTGGTGCTGCCACCGCGGAAGATGTGCCACAGCAGGTGGCTCACCGCCACGTCGGACCTGGTGCGGTACTTGTAGGCGGTGTCATTGATGACCTGCTGCCCGTCCATCCAGGCCACGAGCGAACCGTTGGATCGGCCGACGTCGTTCATCGTGTAGCAGACCTTGATGGTGTGCCAGGTGCCGGCGACGAAGGGCTTGTTCCACCGCACGTTGTCACCGTAGGTGCCCGCCTGCGAGGGGTTGTACATGTACGTCACAGCCATGTTCGTCGGTCCGGCCCAGCTGTAGGCCTTCGGGCCCAGCCACATCATGCGACCAGACCAGCCCAGGTCCCCTGCCACGGTCCCGCCTGTCGGATAGCCCGCGCTCGTTCCCGGGGCAACGCCCTCCAGGCCCGGGAGCTTGCCACCGAGTGACCAGTCGAAGCCGTCCGAGAAGCGGATGTCGTAGGAGACGCACGCCTGCTCCACCGTCTTGGCGAGCGGGATGAACATGGTCGCTCCGTTGTTGCCGGCAGGACTCGACTTCATCGTTCCCGCGTCGAGCTTGGTGCGGATCACGTTGCCACGTCCCGACACAGCGACGATCGAGGTGTCGTCGTAGTAGGACGTCGAACCGTACGTGCCACCCAGGGTGGCCTTGAAGTTCGCCGGGCTGATCAGGCCCGTGGGCAGGTTGTCGAACGTCGCCCGGATGAGCGTGTCCACCGTCGGCGTGGGCGTCGGCGTCGGGGTCGGCGTCGGCGTCGGCGTCGGGATCGGCGTCGGGGTCGGGGTCGGCGTCGGCGTCGGGATCGGCGTCGGCGTCGGCGTCGGCGTCGGCGTCGGGATCGGGGTCGGCGTCGGCGTCGGCGTCGGCGTCGGGATCGTGATCGGGTCCGGGGTCGGCGCCGGGACCGGGATCGGAATCGGCGCCGGAGCTGGTGCCGGGACCGGTGCGGGGGTCGGGACCGGGATCGGCACAGGTGAGGCCGGGGTCGGCACGGGTGGGGCGGGGGCCGGAGCCGGGACAGGCTTCGGCGGTGGGGTTGAGACGGGGGCTGGCGGTGGGGTTGAGATGGGTGCCGGCGCCGGCTTCGCCACCGGCACCGTCACTGCAGCCGTGGGCGGCTGGAAACGAACCCTCTTGATCCGCGACCAGCTGCTCCTCGCTCCACCGCGGACGGCGCGCACCTGGACGAAGTACGCCTTGTTGCGGTTCAGCTCAGGTGTGTACACGCCCCCAGGGGTGCGGCTCCAGATCACCCGGGCGTGCTGGAGTCCTTGGCGTGTCGATGCCACGCGGACCATGTAGAGAGTCGCCGAGTGATGGCGCCAACCGATCTTGAGCCTGGCGTTGCGCCAGTCTTGGCCCTCCTTCGCCACTCCTGTCACCCGAGGCAGCCCCCGAGCCTCCGCGGTGGTGGCGGCCGCACCCAGAAGAAGGGCGACGCAGATCATCGGAGCCAGGAGACGGCGCAGCATGGGGCATCCATTCGGACGTTCGGCGAGATAGCCCTAGTTTAGGATGGAATGTCCGTTTTGTCTCTTATATAACCAAGTCGTCAGCGCCTAGATCGGCACGTAGCCCAGTCCGCTCGAGGTTCTCCGCCCCGCGACTCCGTCCTGGCGGCACTCGCCGGGACCACGGCAGGACGACGCCCGCCGGCGAAGCGCGTGACTGACGTTCAGGGACCGCTTCGGCGGCGTTCGACGACGGCCCACACACCCGGAGAGGTCCCCGTCCCGCCGTGCACTGTCGGTGGGGCTATCGCCGTCCTCGACACGGAGGCGTTCGCCACCCCCCGCGAGCTGGCTGAGCGCCTCTCACGACGACACAAGCAGGTGGCTGGCAGTGGATTGGCGCCCAATCGCTCTCCAGCTCCTCGAGGCCATCGCGGACGGCGACCGTTCCTGCGTCCACGAGGGAGGTTGTCAGGCGGGTGGAGCAGTGGCTGAGTAGACGTACTCGGTGCGCGTGGCCCGGGCGACTCGGCTGATGACGACGCCGGAGATGGGGGTGTTGGCTGACTCCAGGGTGTCGAGGGTCTTCAGGAGCGTCCGCGTGCTCGTGCGTCCGCGGCGGACGACGACGAGGACACCGTCCACCATGTGGCCCAACCACACGGCATCAACAACCGAGAGCAGTGGGCCGCTGTCCACCACGACCACGTCGTAGGACTCCTCGGCCCTGGCAATGAGCGAGCGCATGGCGTCACTGCTCAGCAGCTGCCCCGGGTTGGGGACCAATGGACCGCTGGTGAGCACGTGCAGACCGTCCGCTCCCCAGGGCTGGGCCGCTACCTCAAGCTTGTGGCCACCGATGAGCACTGTCGACAATCCGATGGAGTTGTCGAGGTTCGCGAGCAGATGCAGAGACGGTGCCCGCATGTCTGCATCGATGAGCAGGACGCGCTTGGCCGCTTCGGCGAGAACCAGCGCGGTCGCAGCGGCGATCGAGCTCTTCGACTCGCCGGGAGATCCAGACGTCATCACCAGCGACCGCAAGCCCTTGTCGACGCCCAGGAAGCTCAGGTTGGCGGCTAGCCCACGGAGAGACTCTGCCTCGATCCCGGACGGATCCTGCAGCACACTGGCGGGGAGCGTCATTCCCTTGCGTGCTTCGACGATCTCACCGACGACCGGCACACGGGTGACTCGGGCGACGTCAGCGGCATCGGCGATCGCAGAGCCCAGAGTTCTGCGCAGCAGGGCATACCCGACGCCGAGCAACAGACCGGCCAGCGCCCCGAGGGCCGTCCACCGGTACCTGTTCGGCTCCACCGGGTTCCGCGGAACGTCCGCGGACTGTGTCGTGGTCAGACGGATGGCAGGCTTGCCACCCACGACGGGCGACACGTCAGCGACTGCCCTCGCAAGGCTGTCGGTGACAGCGTCGGCGAGATTCGCTGCTTGCTTGGGATCGCGTCCCTTCACCGAGACGTTGATCAGCACGGTGTTGAGCGGGGATTCCGCGGAAACGACCCGGGCCAGCTGACGAGGACTCGCGTCGAGGTTCAGCTGATCGATCACGGGCTGGAGGACCTTCTCCGAACGCGCGAGCAGAACGTACGACGAGACGAGATTCTCCACGTACGTCGACCCCTGGACCAGATCTGAGCCGCTGCTGCCGAGCTCGCTGGTGACGAGGACGCTCGTCGAGGCTTCGTAGACGCTTGGCGTTGCCGCTGCAAACGAGTATGCCCCGGTCGCTCCCAAGACGCCGAGGACCAGGATCGCCAAGAACTTTCGTCTCAGGGTCACGACGTAGTCGAGCAACGTCATCTCGTTGTTCACCTTTCTCAAGCCCTCCGCCGCTGCCCAGTGGACGCGCGGAGCGCACCCGTCAGGGCAGTGTACGCATCCCGCAGGGCTCGGTATATCGCCTTTGTCATTGCGCCCGCACGCGTTGGATCACTCCTCTATATTTGGGCCCGTGAGCCACCTGGCCGTCGATGACGAGTATGACGAGCATGCCGAGCATGCCGCTCTCGACGCCCACAGCGATCACCGCTCTCTGGTCCTGTGCGTCTGTGCTGCCAACGTGTGCCGATCCCCCGTCATGGAATTCCTCGTCGCCAGAGGACTCCTCACGCTAGGACCCGAACCGTCGTGGTCGGTGGCAAGCGCGGGGACCTCCGCCGTCGAGGGTCAGATGATGTGCGCGAGCAGCGCCGCGTCCCTCGAGGGCCTCACGTACGGTGCAGAGTTCGCGCGGGCACATCGGTCACGAGGACTGAGTCGCAGCCTGGTGGACCGTTCCGCGTTCATCCTGGTGACTTCAAGGGCGGAGCAGTCCGTGGTGGCCCGGCTGTCGCCCGCTGCGCGCTCACGCACGTTCACGATGATCGAGGCGACCCTGCTCGCGGAGAAGGCCGTCGAGCGCGGCGCCTCGCCCTTGGGGAAGGCCTCGTCCCGTGACGCCGGACAGCCGATGCTCACCGAGCTGGCCGAGCTGATGCATCAGCACCGTGGGATGCTCGAAGTTGCACAGGGCGGATGGTGGGGACGCCGCCGCCAGCCACGTCGCCTCGAGATCGCTGATGTCCACGCCGGGCTGGTGAAACATCACGACACCGTCCTCCAGGATCTGCACTGGGCCGGCGAACACCTGTCGGCAGCTCTGGCGCAGCTCTCCCGCGTGACGGCCTGAACGAGCCAGCCCGGCCCAGTAGTCACCGAGGACGGTCGGAAGACGATCCGTCGACCGCGCGGCCGCGATCCTGTGGGCGTGCGCGATGTGCCCTTCGGGCCTGGTCGTGCACGGAGTAGCCTGACTTCAGACGAAGGGCCAGCTGCTCGTATCCCTCGGCTACGCGATCCCAGTCGAACTCGCTCTCGGCCAGTGCTTGCAGCAGGGCACCGTTCTCGGCCACCACTTCTGTGCTGGCTTCCGCCTCCACCACGGCTCGAGCGACTTCGGACGCACCCGAGAAGTAGGAGCCCCGCTCACCCAGGATCTCTCGGTTGAACGTCACGTCGTACGCGATCACGCCCGTGCCCGCGCCGATGGCACGCAGCAAGGACGGGTTGGTTCCACCGACCGAGTGTCCGTGGACATAGGTCAGCGCATGGAAGTACAACGCGTCGAGGAGCTCCTGGTCCCAGACGCCGCCGAGGAGGTGGATCCGGTCGTCGCCGTCAGCGATCCGCTGAATCTGCTCGGTGTACGCGGCCGCGTAGGGTGCGGACCCGACGATCGCCAGGGGCAACCGGGCACTGCTGCGGCGATATCCCTCCACTATCTCGAGCACGTGGTTCTCGGGCTCGAACCTCGCCACCACCAGGTGGTAGTTCCCGGGTTCGAGGCCGAGTCCGCACACGCCGTCGGTCGGAGCGGACTCGAGAATCTTGGCGCCGTACCTGATCAGCTCGGTCGGGACACCGAACTCAGTCCGGTAGTACTCCCCGATGCCTGGTGCGTCGGCGATGAGCGCATCCGCGTGCCGTACCCCGAATCCCTCGGCCCAGCGGTAGTAGCGCTTTCCGCGGGGGCCCCATTTGTCGCGCTGCCACTCGAGGCCGTCCATGTGCAGGGCTGTCGGTACCCCCCGTGCGCGCAGGATGGGCAGAAACGGAGAGTTGGCAGCGTTGAAGACGAAGGCGACGTCTGCTCCGCGGCCAACCACACTGTGCAGGACCGAGAGCGCTGAGTGGCTGAGTGTCTCGAGCTGCTTGCGGCGAAGCGCCGGCAACGACACGCGCTCCATGCCCAGGTGACGTGACGGGCCGGATTCCCCGCGTGAGTAGACACGCACATGATGTCCGCGGACCACCAGTCGTTTGCCCACCTCCTCAATTGCCGTTTCGAAGCCGCCATAGCTCGCAGGGACCCCACGGGTGCCCACCATGTCGATCCGCAACGGCGTAGCTACGGATCCCGGGACGCTGTTCATCGCAGTGGTGGCTTCCGTTCGCTCTGGTGGGGCTCCGGAGTCTAACCCTGCACTCCCCGCGGGCGGCCGCGCGCGGCACGGCCGGGCTGCCGTGGCCGCTTCTCATGTCCGCCGATTCGCTGAAGTCGACGAAGCGAGTTCCGGGCTGGGCCATTCAAGACATAGTGTGTTGCGACCTGCCCGCCCTGCCTGACCTCGCGAGAGAGACCGGACGAGCCACATGAGTGACCAACCCATGATCTACCCCGTCGGCTACGCCAGCGGGGTCTTCGACATGTTCCACGTCGGCCATCTCAACATTCTGAAGCGTGCGCGCGAGCACTGCACGACGCTCGTGGTCGGCGTCGGCTCTGACGAGTACGTCGAAGCCCTCAAGGGCACTGCGCCGGTGGTACCGCTGGATGAACGGCTGGAGATCATCTCCGCGCTCCGGGTGGTTGACGAGGTCCTCATCGACCACTCCGAGGACAAGACCCATGCCTGGCGTGAACGCAACTTCGATGTGATCTTCAAGGGTGACGACTGGCGGGGCTCACCCAAGGGCAGTCGCCTCGAGGCCGACATGCAGACGCTGGGTGTCGCCGTCGTGTACTTCCCGTACACCAAGCAGACATCGAGCACCCTGCTGCGAGCCCATCTGGGCCCGACCGCGGTCTGACCTGCATGTGCGGTTGCGCAACGTCGCCACGTTCAGGTGGCGCAGTGCGGCGACCTCTACTCAGCCGGGTCGACCGGCGGCTCCGCACCCTGCGCCTCGTCCCGCTCGGCCCATGCGAGCAGCGGAGCCAGCTCGAAGACCTCACCGTCGATCCCAGCGTGCAGGTCCCCCAGCTCGGCGTACCTGCCAGGAACGGTGGCGATGGTGAAGTCACCCGGCTCGCAGTCGTCGATCTCACTCCAACGCAGGGGTGCGCTCACGGTGGCCTCGGGGTTGCCCCGCACGGAGTAGGCCGCAGCGATGGTGTGGTCACGGGCGTTCTGGTTGTAGTCCACGAAGAGCTGCGCCGGATCCCGGTCCTTGCGCCACCACGCCGTGGTCACCTCGTCGGTGCGGCGCTCAACCTCCCGGGCGAAAGCCAGTGCGGCACGGCGTACGTCGGTGAAGCCGTGGTCAGCGGCGATCCGCACGTAGATGTGCATCCCGGAGCCGCCGCTGGTCTTGGGGAACCCGGTGGCACCGAGCTCGTCGAGGACCTCGTGGGCGACGTGCGCCACCCGCTGCACGGTCGCCCAGGGACACCCCGGCCCCGGATCGAGGTCGATGCGCCACTCGTCCGGCTTCTCGGTGTCGGTGCGCCGGCTGTTCCACGGGTGGAACTCGACCGTGCTCATCTGCACGGCCCAGATCACCTGGGCCAGCTCGGTCACGCACAGCTCGTCGGCCGTGCGGTTCCAACGCGGGAAGTGCACCCGGACGGTCTCCATCCACGGCGGCGCCCCCTTGGGCAGGCGCTTCTGGTGCACCTTCTCCCCCGTGACCCCGGTCGGGAACCGGTGCAGCATGCAGGGGCGCTCGCGCAGCGCGTTCACGATGCCGTCGCCGACGGCGAGGTAGTACTCCACCAGATCGAGCTTGGTCTCGCCCCGCGCAGGGAAGTAGACGCGGTCGGGGTTCGAGACGCGGACGACGCGGTCGTCGACCTCGATCTCGATGGCGGGCGAGGGCATGGCTGGTGGCTAGTCGGTGCCGTGCCCGCGGATGAAGGCCAGTATCGGCTCGGCCAGCTCGGGACGACACACGACGAGGTCCGGCAGCAGGACGTCGTCCTGGTTGTAGACCAGCGGCGTGCCGTCGACGCGGCTGGTGAACAGCCCGGCCGCGCGCGCCACCGCCACCGGAGCCGCGGAGTCCCACTCGTACTGGCCGCCTGCATGCACGTAGGCGTCGCTCAGGTCACGGATCACCGACATCACCTTCGCCCCGGCCGAACCCATGGGGACCAGCTCGGCACCCATCGCCTCGGCCATCGCCTGCACGAACGCCGGCGGCCGCGTCCGCGAGACCACGATGCGCGGCCGGCTCGCCGTCGAGGGAGGGACGACGGGAGGGCGGCCGGTGTGGAACGTGATGCCGATCCCGGGCTGTGCCACTGCCCCGGCGACGAGCTCGCCGCGCTCCCAGAGCGCCACGTGCACCGCCCAGTCGTCGCGGGGGGGCTCGGAGAACTCCCGGGTGCCGTCGAGCGGGTCGACGATCCAGACCCGGTCGGACTCGAGGCGGACCTTGTCGTCCTTGCCCTCCTCGCTCAGCACCGCGTCGCCAGGACGCTGCTCGGCCAGCAACCGCATCAGCAGCTCGTGGGCTGCCTGGTCACCTGCGTCCTTCAGCGCCTTGCCCTCGAGGCCCTGCTCGCGCACCCGCTCCAGCAGCCGTCCGGCCTCGGTGGCGGCCCAGGCCGCGACGGCGTGGTCGTCGGCGTCTGCGGGTAGGTCGCGGGTGGGGTCTGGCACGGCTTCGTTGCTCACGGGAGCGACCCTAGCGAGGTCCGGGCCACGCGACCTCCATCGGGTCAGCGGTTGAAGCGCTGCTGGGTGAGCTCGAGCCCGTCATTGATCAGCGACTCGACGGCGTCGGCGGCGCTGTCCACCTGGAACGGCAGCTCCTTGCGCTCAGCGGCACCGTAGCCGGAGAGCACGAAGTCGGCCGGGCTCTGCCGACCGGGAGGGCGCCCGATGCCGGCCCGCACCCGGAAGAAGTCTCCCGTGCCCAGGGACGAACGCATCGACTTCAGGCCGTTGTGCCCGTTGTCCCCGCCGCCGAACTTCGTCCGCAGCGTGCCGAAGTCGATGTCGAGCTCGTCGTGGATCGCGATGATCCGCTCAGCAGGCACCTTGTAGAACGTCGCCAGCGCCTTGACCGGCCCACCGGACTCGTTCATGTAGCAGCGCGGGCGGGCCAGGACCAGCCGAGGTGAGTCGGCTCCCGGACCGCCGAGCCGCCCCTCGGCGACGTCGGCGCGCCCGGTCTTGTGAGCGCGCCAGCCGGCGCCGAGCCGCTTCGCCAGCTCGTCGGCGACAAGGTAGCCGATGTTGTGCCGGGTGGCGGCGTACGTCGGGCCGGGGTTGCCCAGCCCGACGACGAGCCACACGTGCGCGTCGGTCACCTGAGCGAGGTTCAGCTCTCGTCGGAGGTGTCGCCCTCGGCGTCACCCTCGGCGCCGCCGTCCTCGGCTGCAGCAGCCTCTTCCTCGTCGCTCGCGTCGCGCTCGATGCCGGCCTCGGCCTCGGCCTCCTCCAGCTCGGCCTCGACCTCCTCCAGGGTCGGGGCGTGCACGACGTTGACGACCAGGGCCTCGTCGTCGGTGAGCAGCAGCGAGCCCTCGGGCAGGTCGAGGTCCTTGGCCAGGATGTGGAAGCCGACCTCGGCGTCCTCGACCGACACCTCGATCCACTCGGGGATGTTGGTGGCCTCGGCCTCGAGGGAGATGGTGTTCAGCTCGGTCACGATCATGGCGTCCGGCTTGGCCTCACCGGTCACGTGGACGCCGACCTCGACGGTCACGCGCTCGCCCTTCTTCACCTCGACGAAGTCGATGTGCTCCAGGAAGCCCTTGATCGGGTCGGCCTGGATCTGCTTGGTCAGCCCGAGCACGGTCTTGCCCTCGAGGGCGATGTAGAGCAGCGCGTTGGTGCCGCCGTGCTTGAGCGCCATCATGGTGTCGTGGCCCGGGAGGGTGACGTGCATCGGGTCGTTGCCGTGGCCGTAGATGACCGCGGGCACCTTGTTGTCGCGACGGATGCGGCGGGCCGCACCCTTGCCGAACTCGGTGCGGGTCTCAGCGGCGATCTTCAGGTCTTCAGACATGGGCTTGCTGCTCCTCAGATGACGGGCTCATGGAAATCGATGGCTGCCTCAGGGCCGGGAGATACGACATGCACCGCGCTCAGGACGGGCACGGTGCATGGGTTTCCCACGTTCCGGCCACGTCGATCACGGAGGTCAATCCCTCGCCGAGGCAACCCCGAGACTCTACCTGCGAGAAGCGGGCAGGGCCAATCGAGCGAAGGTCGATGCAGCCGACCGGGATGAGTTGGCCATCGGCCCGGCAGGTCGATGCAGCCGACCGGGATGAGTTGGCCATGGAGGAGCGAAGCGGGGGAATGGCCAAGTCTGCCCGGTCGGCGTCCACCCACGAGAGGCGAGGCAACCGCGGAACCGCTTGACCTGGCTACAGCGAACCCGGCAGCCGAAGGGGTTCTCAGGTTCAGCGGGGATCGCCGCGCCACCGGGAGCTCTCCCTGCTGATCGTGGGGTGTCCTTCGGCTGGCAGTTCGGCTGTAGTCGGGGAGAGCGACGTCTTGCTTTCGGCTCAGGTCTGCCTGTGGACGCCGACAGGGCAGAGCTGCCCTCCCCCGCTTCGCTCCTCCGGGTCAGCTCAGCCCGGTCGGCTCGATCACCCTTCGGGTGATGCTCCTCCGGGAACAGCTCAGCCCGGTCGGCTCTCTCACGCGTAAGGGGCGTCGAGCCCCTTACGCGTGGCCGTCGAACATGCTGGTGACCGAGCCGTCCTCGAAGACCTCGCGGATCGCGCGCGAGAGCAGCGGCGCGATCGACAGGGTGGTGAGCTTGTCGAAGTGCCGGTCCGCGGCGATCGGCAGCGTGTTGGTGACGATGACCTCGGTGGCCGGGGAGTTCTTCAACCGGTCGACGGCAGGCTCGGAGAGGATCGCGTGCGTGGCGGCGATGATCACTCCCGCTGCGCCGTCGTTCATCAGCGCCTCGGCAGCGTTCACGATCGTGCCGCCGGTGTCGATCATGTCGTCGACCAGGACGCACATGCGGCCCTTGACGTCACCGACGACACGGTTGGCGACGGTCTCGTTGGGACGGTCGGTGCGACGGCTCTTGTGGATGAAGGCCAGGGGTACGCCGCCGAGCCGGGCCGACCAGCGCTCGGCGACCTTGATCCGGCCGGCGTCCGGGGAGACCACGGCCATCTCCTGGCCGTCGTACTTCCTCTTGACGTAGTCGGCCAGGATCGGCAGCGCCATCAGGTGGTCGACCGGACCGTCGAAGAAGCCCTGGATCTGGTCGGCGTGCAGGTCGACGGCGATCAGCCGGTCGGCGCCGGCGGTCTTGAACAGGTCCGCCATCAGCCGGGCCGAGATCGGCTCCCGTCCGCGGTGCTTCTTGTCCTGGCGGGCATAGCCGTAGAACGGGAGCACGACGGTGATCCGCTTGGCGGAGGCGCGCTTGAGCGCGTCGACCATGATCAGGTGCTCCATGATCCACTCGTTCACCGGAGCCGTGTGGCTCTGGATCACGAACGCGTCACACCCACGCACGGACTCCTCGTAGCGGATGTAGATCTCGGAGTTGGCGAAGTCGTAGGCCGAGGTCGGGACCAGTCCCGATCCGAGACCCTCTGCCACCTCCGCCGCGAGCTCTGGGTGGGCTCTGCCGGTGAAGACCATCAGGTTCTTCTCGGTGGTGCGCTTCATTCCGCTCACGGGTGCGGTGCTCCTCGGTCGTGCGTTGTGGGCGCAGGTGCGAACTCGATTGTCACTCACCATCGACGTCAGCGCGAACGCCGGGTCCGTCCTCGGGCTCGACGGAGGCCGCCTCTGCCGCGTCGGCCTGCGGCGTGCCCGGTCGGCGACGCGCTGCCCAGCCCTCGATGTTGCGCTGCGGGCCGGCGGACACGGCGAGCGCGCCCGGCGGGACGTCCTCGCGGATCACGCTTCCCGCGCCGGTGCCGGCACCGTCCCCGATCTCGACCGGAGCCACGAAGGTGTTGTTGCTCGCCGTCCGCGCGTGCCGGCCGATGCGGGTGTGGTGCTTGGCGATCCCGTCGTAGTTGGCGAAGATCGTCCCGGCGCCGATGTTGGTGCCCTCACCGATCTCCGCGTCGCCCACGTAGGAGAGGTGCGGCACCTTCGCCCCGTCGCCGATCCGGGCGTTCTTGGTCTCCACGAAGCCGCCGATCTTGCCCCCGGCGCCGAGGACCGTGCCCGGGCGCAGGTAGGAGAACGGGCCCACGTTGGCGCCGGCGCCGATCACGGCCAGCTCGGCGTGAGCTCGGACCACCCGGGCACCCGCACCGACCTCGACGTCCTTGAGCGTGCAGTCGGGGCCCACGACGGCGTCCTCGGCCACCACCGTGGCTCCGAGGAGCTGTACGCCGGGCAGGATGGTCACGTCCGGGGCCAGCCGGACGTCGACGTCCACCCAGGTCGTGTCCGGGTCGACGATGGTCACGCCGGCACGCATCCAGCGAGTCAGCGTCCGCCGGTTCTTCTCCTTCGCCAACGAGGCCAGCTGCACCCGGTCGTTGGCCCCCTCGGTCTGCAGCACGTCGTCGATCGCGAAGGCCCCCACGACGAGGCCGTCCTCACGGGCGAGCTGCACGGTGTCGGTGAGGTAGTACTCGCCGTTCGCGTTCTCGTTGCGCAGCCGCGGCAGGGCAGCGTCGAGGAACGCGGCGTCGAAGGCGAGGATCCCCGAGTTGATCTCGGTGACCGCCGCCTGCTCCGGCGTCGCGTCCTTCTGCTCCACGATCCCGGTCACGGCGCCGGAGGTGTCGCGCAGCACCCGGCCGTAGCCGTGGGGGTTCTCCACGATGCCGGACAGGATGCTCACACCCCGGCCGGCGCTGCGGTGGTCCTCGACGAAGGCCCGCAGGCTCTCCCCCTCCAGCAGAGGGGTGTCGCCGTACGCCACCAGCACGGTGCCCGTCCGCTCGGCGGGCGCGAGCGTCTCCCAGGCGACCCGGACGGCGTGGCCGGTGCCGTCCTGGGTCTCCTGGACCGCCAGCACCGCGTCGGGCAGGAGCTCCTGGATGTGCGGGCCGACCTGCTCGCGCTGGTTCCCGACCACGGCCACCACACGGCTCGGCTCGAGCGCAGCCACCGCCACCAGCACGTGGCCGATCATGCTCCGACCGCAGATCGGGTGCAGGACCTTCATCGTCTTGGACTTCATCCGGGTTCCGCCACCGGCAGCGAGGACGATGACGGTGATCGGGCTCTGTGTGCTCACGTTCCCCGGGCAGGAGTCGAACCTACGTCGCTGGCCCGAACCAACCGGCTCGGGCCGCTGGCCGCAGCGGGGATTCGACGAAGGTTAGCGCCCGCTGCCGCTGGCAACCCGTGGACGACCCGCTGGCTCGGGGTGTCAGGGTCCCTCGTCGGGGTAACACCAGCGGGTGGCTGGACACTACCCAGACATGAGCACTTCCGATGAGGCCGAGTTCGGCGAGGTCTGGGACCGGGACGGGCCACGCCTGGCGGCGTACGTGCGCAGGCACGTCCCGCCCGACGACGTCCAGGACATCGTCGCCGAGACGTTCCTCCACGCCTGGCGCCGCTGGGACGCGGTCCCACGCCCGCCCATCCCCTGGCTGATCGGCACCGCACGAAACGTGATCGGCAACAGCCGGCGTGCCGTCCGACGGCGGGTGGCGCTGCACGACCGCCTGGTCCTGCTCGGCTCGGCTGCGCGCTCGAGCGACGATGCCGAGATCTTGGCCACCGAGCGGATGGCGGCGCTGGAGGCACTCGCCGGACTGCCGGACCACCAGCGGGAGGCGCTGCTGCTCGTCGCCTGGGACGGGCTCACACCCGACGAGGCGGCAGGGGTGCTCGACATCCGGCCGGGCACGTTCCGGGTGCGGGCCCACCGCGCCCGTACGGCGCTCGACATCGCTGACACATCGACCCGGCTCGACGCCGTGGCGACCCGACCCTGACCGTAGGTGGCCCCGAATGACGAAGAACAGCACCATCACCGCTCTCGCACCGAGCCCGTTGCCGTTCGACCGCGCATGGTCGCAGGCGACTCTGGCGGGCATCCTCTCGACGGACCGGGCCGAGAGGGTCCGGCGGCGAAGGGTCCGTCGCCGCGCGCTGGTCGGGATGGCCGCCGGGTTCCTGACCCTGAGCACCGCCACGGCCGTCGCCGTCGGTGGCCCGGCCGACGTGGTCAAGCGGGTGCTCACCGAGTTCGGCGAGCAGCCGAACACGACGGTCGACCACACCGGCGTGCTCCACGACCCGCAGCTGGTCGCCACGTTCCGATCGGGGTCGGGGATCTTCGCGTTCTGGGTCGCCACGTCATCCACGGACCAGGTCTGCTACGCCCGCAGTGACGGCCTGTGGGACGGCGAGGGCAGCCCCACCAAGGACCAGCTCGACGCCTACGGCTGCGGCGGCCAGATCTACGTCGGTCCAGGTCGTGCGCCCCAGGAACTGACTCGCCCGGACCAGCTCGGCGGGTTCTTCAAGGACGACGGCAGACCCATGGTCTACGGCATCTCTGCCTTTCCCGACGCCGTGACGGTGCGCGTCCAGGGGGTCGGTGTCGACCGCACGCTGCCCGTGAGCCCGGACTCACACGGCTACGGCGATGCGCTGCCGGGCGCAACAGGGGCGTCGGCGCTCACGCTGACCTTCGTGGACGCGGAAGGTCGCGTGCTCGGCTCCAAGGAGGTCACTGCGCCCGTGGGCTGACCCCGTGCTGGAACTCGCTCCCCGGGTAGGAGTCGAACCTACGTCGCTAGTCCTGATTCAAAGTCAGGCGGGCCCTGCCGGCAGACCAACCGGGGATTGACGGGACGAGGCTACCGCTGACCCTGGGCCAGCCCACCCTCGACCGGACCTCACCCACGGCAGTCATTTCGAGACACAGGCGTCTCGCTCCACCATGATGGACCCAGGACGAGGGGAGTCCGCGTGGAGACCGTGGAGCTGCGCGTGCACGGAGTGCACGGGACATCACCCGGAGCCATGCTCGGGGTCGCCGACTCAGCGGTCGGCCAGGTCGCCGGTGACGGCCTGACCGGCATCTACCGCGCGAAGCCCGAGTCCTCCCTCCCCTACCGCGACCTCGCGGAGACCTCGGTCAGCGTCGAGGCGTACTCGTGGGGAGCGCTGACCTCCGGCGTCCAGGGGTTCCTGGGCTGGCTGAAACGGGCGCTGTGGCTGTTCCTGCTCCCGTTCGCCCTGGTGAACCTCGCCTACTGGGCGCGGATCCAGCTCGGCAGCGGCAGCGGTCAGGACCGGTGGGGTGCCCGAGCCGTGCGTGTCTCCGGGCTGCTGCTCACGGTCTTCTTCGTGCTGACGCCGTGCGTGCTGGCCATCGACCTCGCAGCCTGGCAGTGCTTCCGCTACGGCGTACCGGGGTGCTCCCGGATCCCGGCGCAGCTCGACTTCGTGGCCCTGTGGCAGCCGGGCCAGCGGACAGCTCTGGCCACGCTCGTGCCGATGTCCGTCGTCGCGGTCCTCTGGCTGTTGTCGAGGGCGTCGCTCAGCCGCTACGAGAGTGTGATCGACGCCCTCGACTCGCCGCCCGCGCTTCGCTCGGAACCGATCCTGCTGCACCCGAACCTGTGGAACGGGACCGCCCGCACCCAGCGGCTGCAGCGCCAGCACCTGACCGCCGCCGTGGCGCTGGTGGTGGTGTTCTCCGGGCTGCACCTGCTCCGGGCAGCGCGGTGGCCCGCACCGTGGGGATGGCCCCTCCTGCTGTGGGTCTCCCTGAGCGCCGGCGCGCTGCTGATGCTGCTGGCTGCCGCCCTGGTGAGCGTGGCCCACCGCGACGACGTCGAGCCACCCCTCGCCACCGGGTACGGCGGCGGCCCCGCCGACACCGCCGCGCAGATCGGCGCCTTCGTCCGCGCCCTGCCGCCGGCCTTCGACACCTGGGTGCTTCGCACCGCACTGATGACGTACGCCGCCCACCTCGTCGCCCTGTCCACCGTGCACGTGGGCCTCGGGCGGAGGGTCAACGAGTCACTGGACTTCACCGGGCGCAACATCTGGCTGATCGCCGTCTTCGTCGGGCTGACGCTGCTGCACCTGAGCGTCTTCGCCGGGGGCCGGATGAGGGCCCGGTCGGCAGTGGCCATCGTCCTCACGGCACTGCTGCTGGTCAGCGTGATCGGGGTGCTGCACGGCCTCGGCGAGTTCGACGAGCAGCACCCGTGGAGGATCGCGACCGCCGTCGTCGTCGCGGTCGGCGGGTGGGTCGCCCTGGCGCTGTGGCAGTACCGCTGGTCGCCGGAGGACCACCACGACAAGGCCTGGCGTGGCGCGGGCGCCTCGGTGCTGCTGGCCGCGGCGGCGTGGATCGCACTGCTGTTCACCTCGAGCACTGTCATCGCCACGGCCAACTACCTCAACGGCCCGTCGCACGGGGTGGACGACCTGGTCAGCCGGGTCGAAGGACGCAAGGTCGCGCCGACGACACTGGGCCTGGACCCCAAGGACGACGAGCGCGCCTTCGTCGCGACCGGGGACATCACCCTCCGGGGGGCACGGATCACGGTGCAGGGCTGGGAGGCCCGGGTCAGCTCCGGCACCATCGAGATGACTGGGCTGTCACTGAAGGTGGACCCGTCGCGGGCCCGCAAGGACGACTTCACCGAGGGCAGGGGCCGGACCATCGTGGACAAGCCCGCGACGCTCACGGTCCCGGCGCGCGCGTTCACGCTGGTCGACAGCTGCCTGAGCGCGGGGTCGCGCACGTGCACTGCGGAGGAGCCGCAGTTCCACTCGGCCGGGCTGCTGACCCTGCCGCCGCTGCCCGACGATCCCGACGCCCCGGTGGAGATCGCCGTCGACCGTGGCGTCGCGCTCGAGCCCAGCGACGCACCCGAGGTGCCGCTCGCCGTGCCGCAGGTGTTGATCTGGACCCCGATCGGTCAGGTCGGCTGGCTGGTCGTCGTCCTGGTGGCGGTGCTCGTGGGGGTGGGGCTGTTCCGGCGCCGGGTCCGGCCGCGGTTGGCCGCCCTGCTCCACGACGGGACCGTCCCCGACGACCAGGTGCCGCCTCGCGACCGCGCCCGCTGCCTCAAGGCCCGGGCCGGCGCCGCCCTCGCCCACCGGTCCGAGACGCTCCTGGACGTGGTCGGTGCCATCACCTCGCCGGTGGCACTGACCCTGATCGTGGCGTCGATCTCGGGTGCACCCCCCTGGGAGCTGCCCGGTGCCGGCTGGACGCGCAGCCTGGCCAACGTGTCGATGTACCTCGTGGTGGCGATGTCCGCCGGCCTGATCCTGCTGGGCTCCCAGATCCGCAGGTCAGAGAAGACCCGCAAGGCGGTCGGGGTGATCTGGGACCTGACCACGTTCTGGCCCCGCGCCGCCCACCCCCTGGCCCCTCCCTGCTACGCCGAGCGCGTCGTCCCCGAGCTGAACATCCGCACCCGCTGGGCTCTGGACGGGGCGGAGACCAACCAGGTGATCGTCTCCGGGCACAGCCAGGGATCCCTGATCGTGCTGGCGATGGTGAGCCGGCTCAACCCCGGCCACCTCGGGCGGGTGCGGGTGATCACCTACGGCAGCCAGATCAGGGCGCTCTACGGCCGGATCTTCCCGCGGGTGTTCGGCCCCGACGTGATCGGCTACCGGGCCACCGAGGGGCAGCCCTCGCTGGTGGACGCGTTCCCGGACGTCCGGCGACCGGAGAACCCGGCAGCGGGGCCACCGGTCCCCGCGGTCGGGACGTTCCGGCACCGGCTGGTCACGGCAGGCGGTCAGTGGGTCAACCTGTTCCGGCGTACGGACCCTCTCGGATGGCGGGTGTTCTCCGACGTCGACAGCCACCTCGACCTCCCGGTCGCGGAGGTGCCGACGCTGAGCGCCGGGGACCCCGGACCGCAGGTGATGGGGCACAGCGGCTACCAGCACAGCCGCGCCTACCGCCGGGTGGTCCAGCGCTGGACCGGGGAACGCTATGTCGCCGCTCCGGCCGGCACCCGCGACGTGCCCCAGATGCCGCCCCTCTAGACGGCCTGGGTGGAGTCGTTCGCGCTCACCCGGGCGACGACGAAGACCCGCCGGAACGGCAGCACCACCACGCCGCCACGATCCGGGTAGGCCCGGCGCAGGCGCCGCTTGAACTCCTCCTCGAACTCGGAGCGCAGCTCCTCGGGCAGCGCCTGCAGGGTCGGACGGGCGCCGGTGCCGCTCACCCAGGTGAATACCTCGTCCTGCCCGTGCAGCTGGTGCAGGTAGGTGGTCTCCCAGGCATCGACGGTGCAGCCGAGGTCGCGCAACGCGTGCAGGTAGGTCGCCGCGTCGTGGGCCTCGGCGACGGCCACCCCCGCCGTGTGGTCGGCGTACGCCGCCTCGGCGGCCAGCTCGCGCCGGATGGTGTGGCTGGGCGCCTCGAAGTTGCCCGGGACCTGGAACGCCAGCCACCCTCCTGGCGCGACGGTTCGCACCAGGCCGGGCAGCAGGTCGAGGTGACCGGGGACCCACTGCAGCGCGGCGTTGGCCACGAGCACGTCCACGGCTCCCACCGGCGACCCGGAGGTGGCCCAGTCACCGATGTCGCCGACGCCGAACTCGACGCCGGCATCGTGCGGTGCGGCGGCGATCATCTCGGGGCTGGCGTCGATGCCCAGCACCCGGGCGTCCGGCCAGCGGCGGGGCAGCAGCGCGGTCAGGTTGCCGGCACCACAGCCGAGGTCGACGACCGTGCCGGGGGCGTCGACCTCGACCCGCGCGAGCAGGTCACGGAACGGGCGTCCGCGCTCACCGGCGAAGGCGAGGTAGCGCTCCGGGTCCCACGAGAACGACGGTTCGGTCGGCATCGCGACACGTTATCTCGATATCAAGAATCTTGTCTGGCTAGAATCCGGAGCGTGGAACGCGACGAGGTGGACGAGCTGGTCGAGGCATGGGGGCGCGAGCGCTCGGACCTCGATCTCGCCCCCGTCGAGGTGTTCAGCCGGATCAGCCGGCTCGCCCGGCTCCTCGACATGGCGCGCCGCGACGCGTTCACGGCACACCGCATCGAGCCCTGGGAGTTCGACGTGCTGGCGGCGCTGCGCCGGGCCGGAAGCCCCTACCAGCTCACTCCCGGCGGTCTGCTGCGACAGACCATGGTCACCAGCGGCACGATGACCAACCGGGTGGACCGACTCGCCCGGCGCGGTTTCGTGGAGCGCTCCCCCGACCCGAGCGACCGGCGTGGCGTCCTGGTGCGGCTCACCTCGGCCGGGAAGCTCGCCGTCGACGGCGCCTTCGAGACGTTGCTGGCGAGCGAGCGCGAGCTGCTCAGTGATCTCGGGGCCAGCGACCGCGCCCGGCTCGCCGACCTGCTCAAGCAGCTGATGGTGCCGCTGCGCTGAGCGCTCGGGCGTCCCGGACACCAGTCACCCTGACGAGGCCCCCGCACACCGGACACGCCTCGGCCACCCAGCCGTCACCGAACGGCCGCCGCCGTGTCACCGGGACCCGTTTGCGTTCCGGACATGAGACGAACACTCGGACAGATCTGCGGCGCAGCCGTGCTCGCCCTCGCGGCCACCAGCGCCCCCTTGACCCCGGCCCAGGCCACGACCACGGGCGCAGACAGCGCGACCCGCTCCGGATGGCCGCTGGTGATCGGTCACCGCGGGGCCGCCGGCTACCGGCCCGAACACACGCTCGCGTCCTACCGGACCGCCATCAGGATGGGCGCCGACTACATCGAGCCGGACCTCGTCTCGACGAGGGACGGCGTCCTGGTCGCCCGGCACGAGAACGAGATCGGGGGCACGACCGACGTCGCGGACCACCCCGAGTTCGCCGACCGCAGGACCACCAAGAGCATCGACGGCGTGACCACCACCGGATGGTTCACCGAGGACTTCACCCTCGCCGAGCTCCGGACGTTGCGAGCCGTGGAGCGGTTGCCAGGTGTTCGTCCGGACAACACCGACTACGACGGCCGCTTCCAGGTGCCGACCTTCGACGAGGTGCTGGACCTGGTCGTGCGCCACCACCGCCGCACGCACCAGCGGGTCGGCGTCTACGTCGAGACCAAGCACCCGACGTACTTCGCCGGGCAGGGACTGCCGCTGGAGCGACGGATGCTGGCCGCCCTGCGCCGACACGGTCTCGAGCACCCGGGGGCGCGGGTGTTCGTGCAGAGCTTCGAGACCGGGAACCTCCAGGCCCTCGACGCGATGACCGACCTCCCGCTGATCCAGCTGGTCAACTCCAGCGGCGCGCCGTACGACCTCCGCGCGAAGGGCGACACCCGCACCTACCAGGACCTGATCACTCCCGCCGGGCTGCGCGGGATCGCCCGGTACGCCGACGGGATCGGCCCGGAGAAGGGGCTGGTGCTGCCGCGCGACGGACGGAACCGCACCGGCGAACCGAGCGAGCTGGTCGGTGACGCGCACCAGGAGGGGCTGCTGGTGCACGTCTTCACACTCCGCCGCGAGAACCAGTTCATGGCCGCCAACTTCCGCAACGGCACCGACCCCGACGCCGTCGGCGACCTCGCCGCCGAGGCGCGAGCGTTCTTCGACGCCGGGGTCGACGGGGTCTTCACCGACAACCCCGACATCGTGGTGAGGGCGCGACGGGCGTGGCTGCCGATGCGCCGCTCCGCGGCCTGACGTGCGTGCGGTGGGCCCGGAGCCCGGGCCTACCGCCTCCGCACTGCCAGGTCACTCCAGCAGGGCGACGGCCTCGAGCCACTCGGCCTCGAGCTGCGCGCGCTCGGCGGCCAGGGCGTGCGCCTCGGCGGCCAGGGCCGCCAGCTTCTCGTGGTCGGCGGCGTGCGTGCCCATCTCGTCGGTGAGCGCCGTCTGACGCGACGTGATCCGTTGCAGCTGCTTGTCGATCCGGGAGACGGCCTTGCGCGCGGCGCGCTCCTCCGCCCCACCGACCTTGGCCTTGGCCGGACCCTGGTTCGCACCTGCTGGCCGGTCGGCGGGTTCGTGGCTGGCGGGCTTGCTCACCTGCTGGGCGGCCTGGTGCTGCCGCTTGCGTGAGTCGAGGTACTGGTCGACGCCACCCGGGAGCATCCCGATCTGGCCGTCCCCCATCAGCGACCAGATCGAGTCGGTGACGCGCTCGAGGAAGTAGCGGTCGTGCGAGACGACCACGAGGGTCCCCGGCCAGCCGTCGAGGAAGTCCTCGACCACGTTGAGGGTGTCGATGTCGAGGTCGTTGGTGGGCTCGTCGAGCAGCAGCACGTTGGGCTCGGCGAGGAGCAGCTTGAGCAGCTGGAAGCGACGTCGCTCACCGCCGGAGAGGTCGCCCAAGCGGGCGGTCAGCTTGTCGCCGGTGAAGCCGAATCGCTCCAGCATCGAGCTCGCCGAGATCTCCTGGCCGGCGGCCGTGCGGGTGACCCGCTTGATGTCCTCGACGGTCGGCAGCACCCGGGCGTCCGGATCCTCCGGCGGCACCTGCTGGGTGAGGTGGGCCAGCGAGACCGTCCGCCCCGTCTTGACCTTGCCCGCGTCTGGTTGCAGGGAGCCGGCGACGAGCCCGAGCACCGAGCTCTTGCCCGCGCCGTTCACGCCGACCACGCCGACCCGGTCGCCGGGGCCGAGTCGCCAGGTGGCATCGCGGAGCAGCTGCTTGTCGCCCCGGGTGAGGTGGACGTGCTCGAGGTCGACCACGTCCTTGCCCAGCCGCTGGGTCGCGAACCGCTGCAGCTCGATCCGGTCGCGCGGGGGCGGCACGTCCGCGATCAGGTCGTTGGCCGCGTCCATCCGGAACTTCGGCTTGGTGGTGCGGGCGGGGGCGCCGCGACGCAGCCACGCCAGCTCCTTGCGGATCAGGTTCTGCCGCCGCGACTCCGACGCGGAGGCCTGCCGGTGCCGCTCCGCGCGGGCCAGCACGAAGGCGGCGTACCCACCCTCGTAGGCGTCGACGGTGCCGGCCCCGTTCGCCCCGGGGTGCACCTCCCACGTCCACTCGCACACGGCGTCGAGGAACCAGCGGTCGTGGGTGACCACCACCAGCGCGGAGGTACGCCGCGACAGGTGCTCGGCGAGCCACGCGACCGCCTCGACGTCGAGGTGGTTGGTCGGCTCGTCCAGGATCAGCAGGTCGTCGTCGTCGAGCAGGATGCGCGCGAGCGAGCAGCGCCGGCGCTCCCCACCGGAGAGGCCGTGCACCACCCGGTCCAGGGCCACGTCGGCGAGCAGCACCTCGACGACCTCACGGGTCCTCGCGTCGGCGGCCCACTCGTGGTCCTCCTTGCCGGCCAGGACGACCTCGCGCACCGTGTGCAGGTCATCGAGCAGGTCGCGCTGGTCGAGGTAGCCGACGTGCAGCCCCCGGGTGACCGAGACGCGCCCGGAGTCCGGGGTCTCCCGCCCCGCCATCAGGTTGAGCAGGGTCGTCTTGCCGTCACCGTTGCGCCCGACGATGCCGATCCGCTCCCCCTCGCCGACGCCGAGGCTGACCTCGTCGAGCAGGATGCGGACGCCGTAGGACTTGGTGACCTTCTCGAGGTTCAACAGGTTAGCCATCAGGCGTAGTCCACCACGTGCGTGCCCGAGACCGGACCAAGTGCCACGTGCACCCGGGGGTGACCGGCGTCCAGCAGGGCCGTGCGGACCCGGTCCGCGGACCCACGGTCCGCGCACAGGAACAGGCAGGTCGGCCCCGACCCGGAGACCAGGCCACGCAGTGCGCCCGCGTTCTCGCCGGCCTCGATCAGGTCACCGAGCTCGGGGCGCAGGTCGATCGCCGCGGGCTGGAGGTCGTTGTCGAGCACCGCCGCGAGCGCCCGGTTGTCGCTCTGGCCAGCGCTGCCAGCAGGTCGTCGGGCACGGTCACCTCGTCCGGTGCATCGGGGAACAGCTCGTCGAAGTGCCGGTAGACGTCTGGCGTGGAGAGTCCGGTGGACGCGGGCACCAGCACCCACCACCTGGTCGCCTCGTCGAGCAGGGGGGAGACCTGCTCGCCGCGGCCGGTGCCGAGTGCCGTGCCGCCGATGAGCGCGAACGGCACGTCGCTGCCGAGCTCGGCGGCCAGGGTCAACAGGTCCTCGTCGCTGGTCTGCAGGTCCCAGAGCCGGTCCAGCGCAACGAGCGCGGCCGCCGCATCCGCACTGCCTCCGGCGAGACCTCCCGCGATCGGTATCGACTTGCGCACGGTGAGCTCGGCGGCCCGGTCGGTGCCGTGGTGGGCAGCAAGCAGCCGGCCGGCACGGAGCACGATGTTGTCGTCGTCGAGCGGGAAGGCATCGCGGTCGATGTCGTCCTCGCAGTCCAGGTTGACCGCCCAGTGCGCCCAGTTGCGGGCGGTGACGTCGTCGTGCAGGCTCAGCGTCTGGTAGACGGTCGCCAACGGGTGGTAGCCGTCCGGACGCTGCCTCCCGACGCCGAGGTAGAGGTTGACCTTGGCCGCAGCACGCACGGTGACCGTGCCGCTGACGGCTTCGACAGAGGCGTTCACGCCTGCTCCTCGCTGCTGGGGGTGCTGGTGCCATCGGCGAACAGGGCCTCCGCGAGGCGCACGAACGCCGGGAGCCGCAGCTGCTCTCCGCGCGTCATCGGGTCGATCCCTGCCGCCTCGAGGGCTCGCTCGGACTGCTCCGCGGACCCTGCCAGCTCGCGCAGCGAGGGGCGCAGCGCCTTGCGCCGGTGCGCGAAGGCGGCGTCGATGACCGCGAACACCTGAGCACGGGTGACCGTGGTGCTCGGCGGCTCCCGACGGGTCCACGCGACCAGCCCGGAGTCCACGTTCGGCGCCGGCCAGAAGACGTTGCGGCCGATGGCCCCGGCTCGGCGTACGTCGGCGTACCAGGCAGCCTTGACCGACGGGATGCCATAGGTCTTGGAGCCGGGCTCGGCCGCCAGCCGGTCGGCGACCTCGGACTGCACCATCACCAGGCCACGCTCGAGGGAGGGCAGCAGCGCGAGCAGGTGCAGCAGCACCGGGACCGAGACGTTGTAGGGCAGGTTCGCCACCAGGGCCGTCGGCGGTGGTCCGGGGACCGAGTCCACGCGCAGCGCGTCAGCCAGCAGGACCTCGAACCGGTCAACCTGCTGCGGAGCGCGCTCGGCGATGGTGGCCGGGAGCGCGCCGGCGAGCACGGGGTCGATCTCGATCGCGACCACGCGAGCCGCCACGTCCAGCAGCGCCAGGGTGAGCGACCCGAGGCCGGGGCCGACCTCCAGCACCACGTCGTTGCCGGTGATCCCGGAGTCCCGCACGATGCGGCGGACGGTGTTGGGGTCGATCACGAAGTTCTGGCCGCGCTGCTTGGTGGGTCGCAGGTCGAGGTGCGCCGCCAGCGAACGCACTTCCGCCGGCCCGAGCAGTGCCGGGCCGGCGGAAGGAGGATCAGTCACAAGGTGAGCGTAGTCAGGGCCTCAGCCGAACCGCGCACCGCAGTGGGGCCAGGCGCCATAGCCACCCTCGGCTGCGCGAACTCGTTCGGCCACGGCGATCTGCGCCTCACGGCTGTTCTGGTGGGGCATCCCCGACCCGCCGTAGGCGCGCCAGGTGCCGGGGTTGAACTGGAGACCGCCGTAGTAGCCGTTGCCGGTGTTCGCGGCCCAGTTGCCACCGGACTCGCACTGGGCGATCTGGTCCCAGACGCCGGCGTTCGCCGTGCTGGTCGCGACGGCTTCGGTCTTGGTGCCGATCTTGATGACCGAAGCGGTCGGGCTGCTGAGCACGCGCTGCTTGACCACCGTGCGCTTGACGACCTTGCCGTTGCGGAAGTTGACCTTGTAGGTCACGTCGCGAGCACCGTCGGTGCCCGCGCGCACGGTCTTCGTCTCGCCGACCATCATCGAGTCGTCCTGCTGCTTCTCGACCGGTGCGGGGATGACCTCACGCGGCACGCGCTTGGTCTTCACGCCGAGCTTCGTGACCACGACCCGGGTGCCGTCGGTCAGCTCGGTGCTGCGGGACGGGCGGACCCGGTCGTTGCGATCCACGCCGGCGTCGATCTTCTCGAGCAGCTCACCCACGGTCGAGGCCGGGATGTTGCGCTTCTTCGCCTTGGCGTCGGCGATCTTCACCGAGACCTTCTTGGGAGTGACGATCTCGAGTGCGAGCCCGGAACGGTCGATGCTCGCGCTGCGGCTCACCGAGAGGTCGGCGTCGGTGAACCGGACCCCGAGCTGCTCGAAGGCGGTGGAGACCTGGGTGGCCGTGGTCCAGAAGGTGCGCTCGTCGCCGTCGACGTTCAGCGTGAGCGGGCGCCCGAGGCGGACCGCGATGCGCGAGCCGTCACGCACCGGGGTGCTGACGTCCGGGGTGACGGAGTCGTGGGTGTCGGGCTCGATGCCCTGGCTGGCCAGCACCTCACCGACGTTGTCGCCGAAGGTGCGGACCTCCGAGACCTTGCCGTCGACGGAGACGGTCACCGTCCGGCTGAGCGTGGAGTAGGCGGCAGCAGTGCCGACCAGGGCGAGGACGATCGCGGTGACCAGCCCTCCGAGCAGAGTCTTGTTGCGGGTGAGGTGCGTGAGTGAAGCGCGCACGAGTCTCCGATGTTCGCGGGTTTCCGGGCGGCGGGGAACGGCGCCTGCCGCAGCAACCGGATCTGGTCGCACGTGCGGCTCCGAGGGCGCTCACCGGGGGTGTTGCATGGCATCCCGCTCCCGGCCAACAGCCTTCGACAGTAGGTAAGTGCTCCACCGATGGCAAACCGAGCCCGTGCGGGAGTGGTGGATCTCACCCGGGTGGTGTGATCTGGGTCACGTCGGGCGGGAGCCCCAGGCGCCACCGAACGCGCGCTCGGTGTTCGCCTCGATCGCGCGGCACAGCGTGGCGAGGTCGACATCGAGCGTGGCTGCCATCGAGCGCACCGTGAGGGGAATCAGGTAGGACGCGTTCGGCCGGCCGCGGTGCGGCATCGGCGTCAGGTACGGCGCGTCGGTCTCCACCAGCAGCCGGTCGAGCGGGGTGATCCGCAGCGCCTCGCGCAACGGCTCGGCGTTCTTGAACGTCACCGTGCCGGCGAAGGAGAGGTGGGCACCCCGGTCCAGGCACTGCCGCGCGAAGGCCGCGTCGCCGGAGAAGCAGTGCATCACCCAGCGGTCGGGGGCACCCACCTCGTCGACGATCCGGAGGATGTCGTCGTGCGCGTCGCGGTCGTGGACCACCAGGGTCCGGTCCAGTCTCCGCGCGAGCTCGATGTGCCGCCGGAACGACTCGTGCTGGGCGGCACGCCCCTCCTCGCCCGTCCGGAAGTAGTCCAGCCCGGTCTCCCCCACGGCCCGGACCCGGTCGCTGGAGCGCACCAGCCGCTCGATCTCGGCCAGCGCCCCCTCGAGCAGTCCCTCGGCAGCCAGCCGTGGGGCCTCGTTGGGGTGCAGGGCCACGCCGGCCACGACCTGGTCGTGGGCGAGCGCCGTCTCGACCGCCCACCGCGCGCCGGGCAGGTCGCAGCCGATCTGCACGATCCGGTCGACGCCGACGCTCGCCGCCAGCGCCAGCGCCTGCTCCACCTCGAGCACCTCGTCACCCCCTCGGGTGATGTCGAGGTGAGCGTGGTTGTCCACGACCGGGTGCGGCAGCGGCTCGGGCAGGTCGGGGCGGGGCTGCCCCGGGGAGTCGGCCGGGGTCACGGCCGGTGCACCGCGTCGTACACCACTCGCTTGGGGACGCCCGACCGCCGGGCGACGTCGAGGATCGCCTCCTTGCGGGTGGCGCCGGCGGACTCCTCGTCCGCGACCAGGGCCGCGAGGGTGACCGGGTCGGTGACCGCCTCCGGCTCGGGGGCGCCGTCGAGCACGATGGTCACCTCCCCGCGAACCCCCTGCCCGGCCCAGGTGACCAGGTCGGCGAGCGGGCCGCGGCGGATCTCCTCGTGGGTCTTGGTCAGCTCGCGGCACACGGCCCCACGGCGCTCCCCGCCGCAGGCCTCCAGCATCGCCTGCAGGGTCGCCTGGGTGCGGTGTGGCGCCTCGAAGAACACCATCGTGCGCTGCTCGTCGACGAGCGCGGCGAGCCGGCGGGCGCGCTCCCCCGGCTTGCGGGGCAGGAAGCCCTCGAAGCAGAACCGGTCGACGGGCAGGCCCGAGACGGCCAGGGCGGTCAGGACGGCGGAGGGACCCGGCACGCTGGTCACGGTGATGCCGCGCTCGACGGCAGCGGCGACCAGCCGGAAGCCGGGGTCGGAGACGCTGGGCATGCCGGCATCGGTCACCAGCACCACCCGGTCACCGGCGACCAGCGCGTCCAGCAGCGACTCGGTCCGGAAGTGCTCGTTGCCCTCGAAGTAGGACACCACCCGGCCCGCGAGCGTGATCCCGAGGTCGCCGGTGAGCCGTCGCAGCCGCCGGGTGTCCTCGGCAGCGACGACGTCGGCGGAGGCGAGCTCGGCGGAGAGCCGAGGAGACGCGTCGTCCGGCCGCCCGATGGGCGTTGCCGCCAGCACGAGGACGCCGGGGGCCTGGGTGGCCGGTTCTGTCATGGGTCCGATCATGGCAGCCGTAACATTCCTCGACGTGAGCCTCCCCGCCCCACTCGTGCACACGGCCGGGATCTCGCGCACCGTCGACGGGGACGTCGTACCCCCGGCAGCGGTGCGGGCGCGGCTGCGAGCCACGGACGCAGATCCCCTGCTCGCGTGGGCCGGCACGCTGGCCGTCACGCTGCTTGCCGCGTTCCTGCGGCTGTGGGACCTGGGCAAGCCGAAGTCCTTCTTGTTCGACGAGACCTACTACGCCAAGGACGCCTGGTCGCTGATCCACAACGGCTACGCCCTCAAGTACGTCGAGCAGGCCAATGAACGGATCCTGGCCGGGCGGACGGACGGGCTGTGGACCGAGACCCCGACCATGGTGGTGCACCCCGAGGTCGGCAAGTGGCTGATCGGGCTCGGGGAGGCGGCGTTCGGGATGACGCCGTTCGGGTGGCGGATCGCCTCGGCGATCGTCGGCACCCTGATGGTGCTGGTGATGATCCGGCTCACCCGTCGGGTCACCCGCTCGACGATGCTGGGACTCGTCGCCGGCCTGCTGATGTGCTTCGACGGCCTCCAGCTGGTGCTCTCACGCCTCGCCCTGCTCGACCTCTTCCTCGCGTTCTTCATGCTCTGCGCCGTCAGCTGCCTGGTCGCGGACCGGGACTGGGTGCGCTCACGGATGGCCCGCGCCATGCCGCCGACCGGACGGCTCTCACCGCAGGCGTGGGGACCACTGCTGCTCTGGCGGCCCTGGCGACTCGCGGCCGGCCTGTGCTGGGGCCTGGCCGTCGGCACCAAGTGGTCCGCGATCTTCCCGTTGGCTGCCTTCGGGCTGCTGCTCTGGGCCTGGGACGCGGGAGCGCGACGCTCGTTCGGCGTACGCGGAGCCTGGTGGAAGTCCGCAGTCCTCGACGCACTCCCCGCCGTCGGCTACGTCGTGCTGGTGCCGCTGCTCGTCTACGTCGCCACGTGGACCGGCTGGCTGCTGCACGCCGGGGTGTACGAGCGCGCCCTGTCCGACACGCAGTACGGCCCCTACTGGGGCACCTACCTGCGCCGGGACGCGCACGGGTTCTTCCCGGAGCTGTGGCAGTCGCTGCGCTCGCTGTGGCACTACCACCACGACGTCTACTCGTTCCACACCGGTTTCCTCAACGACAGCTCGCACATCTACCAGTCCAACCCCTGGGGCTGGCCGCTGCTCAACCGTCCGGTGGGCGTGGACGCGCAGCTCGAGATCGCGCCGGGCGAGCAGGGATGTGCGGCCGCGGCCGGGTCGACCTGCCTGCGGCAGGTGCTGCTGCTGGGCAACCCGGTGCTGTGGTGGTTCGGCTCGATCGCGGCGCTCTGGGCGCTGGTCTCCTGGATCGGGCGCCGCGACTGGCGCTACGGGCTCGTCGTCGTCGGCATCGCGGCGAACTGGCTGCCATGGTTGCGCTACGACGACCGGCCGATCTTCAGCTACTACGCGATCGCGATGCTGCCGTTCCTGGTCCTCGGCGCGACGTTGCTGCTCGGCGAGATCCTGGGGCGCCACGACGCGGTGCCGCTGAGGCGGAGCCTGGGAGCAGCGGCTGCGGGAAGCGTCGTCGTGGCGGTGGTGGTGGCGTTCGCCTGGTTCTGGCCGATCTGGACCGACCAGCTGCTCACCAACAGGGAGTGGGTGCAGCGGATGTGGTTCAGACGGTGGATTTGACGAAGTGGCTCGGCACGGCCGGAAGGGACAGGTCCCGGCGCTGCTTGCGCTCGAGGAAGGCCATCCGGGTGGTGGCGAACGAGATCACCAGGAGTCCGAGGACCCCGAGCAACATCACTGACGACGGCAGAACTGACAACATCGCGGTCCTCCCAGACCCTCTGTTTTCCCTAGAGCGAACAACATAGTCCTAAAGCATCAAAACGGACATAGTATTGCTAGGTGGTCTAAATGTTCTTGGCCCACCTGGTCAGTCGCACGGCGCCCGACTGCAGCACCCTGCTGACGACCTTACGACTCCAACCGCCTCATCGCGGGTAAATCGGTGCGAACGGGCGAAGACGGTTTCAGAAAACCCCATCCCGCGCCGGCGGGCTCCGAACCACCCAGGGCGCGACCTCCCGAGATCTGGGTGATGACCGTGGCGACCCCCACAGGCGGCCGAGTCAGCGGCGTACGCCTCAAGTGGAGGTCACTTGCGCCCCAGCTTCCCGTACGAAACTCCAGCTTCCCGTCCTTTGCAAAGCACGGGAAGCTCGGGTTTCCCACGGGACCGTGGGAAACCGCGGGGACCGACCTGCCACGTCACCCGTGGACGGGCGACGCCGAGACGCCGGTCAGCCGCGGTAGATGATCGGCGACGAGGGGCAGGGCTTCTGGTAAGGACGGTTCCCCACGTAGGTGGCCCATTCCTCGCGGGTCAGGTTTCGACCGGCCAACGAGCAGGCCAGCCCGACGATGCTCCCCGGGCGGAGGTCCCAGCGCAGCAGGTCGCCGCGCGGACTCCCGACGAGCAGCGTGTGCCGGTCCGGAAGTGGCTGCACGAGCGCTACGTCGTCCTTGGTGCGTGCGCTGAGACTGCCGACATGGGTGAGCGTGGTTGCGTCCCACAGATCCACCACGCCGCTGCCGGTCGTGATGATCTCCCGCCCGTTGGTGCTCCACGAGATGCTCCACGGGACGTTGGCCTGGAACGGTCTCCGGGGCACCACCCAGCGACGCTCGTCCCTGACCAGGCTGGCGACGTCGAGCACGCCCCACTGACCGGCCAGGTCGTAGACGGCCAGCCGCGCCCCGTCCGGCGAGAGCGCCGCTGCGAACGGTGCGGTCGCGAACGAGATCTTCCGCGTGCTGCGCGTCTCGAGGTCCACCCGGACGGCCTCGGCGCCGTACTCGCGGAACACGAGTGCTGTCCGTCCGTCGGGGGCGACCAGCACCGGGTAGACGGGCACGGTTCCCATCCCGAGCTCGATCGGCTCCCCTCGACCGCGCAGCGTCGCCGCGTCGAGGACCTGCACCGTCGCCGATCCGGTGGCGACCACGAGGCTCGATCCGTCGGGGGTGAAGGCGAAGGCACGCGCATCGGCGTCGAACCGCTCTCGGACGAGCTGCCCGGTGGAGGGGTTCCAGGCCTGGAGCACGTGGGTCCCGGTGACGCCGGTCTGTGCCGACCGCTTGTCTCCTCCCCCGGTGACGAAGATCCGTGAGTCGGGGCTCCAGACACCCAGCGGCGAGGGAGGCGACACCTGTGGCAGGAAGTGCCGTCGAGTGAGGTGGCCGGTCGCGACGTCGCGGAACTGCAGCTCGTTGAGCGGCTTGCCGTAGGCGAGATAGGCGACCCTGGTTCCGTCCGGTGAGGGGATGCCGGCATAGGGATTCGTCACGACCGGCTTCTCGGCGTACCTGCGCCACGGGGGGAAACCACGGTGACCGGCGAGGTCCCACGCGAGCAGCTGACGGTCGGCCGCGACCGTGTACAACGCGTCGCCCCGTCTGTTGAACGCGAGCGAGGCCACTTCCTGGATGTGCCCCCCGAGGGTGTCCACGGGCTTCCGCTTGGCGAGGTCCCAGACCACCGTCGTGCCGTTGCTGTAGCCCGCGGCCAGTCTCCGGCCGTCGCGACTGAACGCCAGGGCGGTGGCTCCCTCAGCGGTCCCGGAGAGGACGAAGCGCTGCCGCAGACCGTCAGCATCCCGGATGCCGATACCGTCCGCGTCGTTGGTCGCCAGCGTGCCGCCGTCATGACTCAGCGCCATCACCGGGGCCCGATCCACGACGAAGCGTGGGGTCCTGGTCGCCAGCACGCGTCCGGTGGAGACCTCCACGGCACGCATCGGCTGATTGCGTCGCGCGACGTAGAGCACGTCGCCGTGCGGGCTCAGCCGCAGCTCCGCAGAGCCACCGGCCAGCGGCACCCTGCGGATCGGCCGACCCGGGTCCGAGGTGTCCCACACGAGCGCCTCGACGGAGTCCCGCCCCTTCCAGACTCCTGCTGCGACCCTGGTGCCGTCGGCGCTGAAGTCCGCCCCCTCGGCGACGAACATTCCCGGCGCGATCCCGCCGAGGGAGGCCACCGTCCGCAGGGTGCCGGCATCGAGCAGCTGCAGTGGGCTCGGGTCGACGGCGGTGGCGCCGCCGGCGCCGGGGACGCCGACGAGTCCGACCGCTACGGCCAGCAACGTGCCGTCGGGGCTGTACTGCACGCTGAGCGCGCCGATGTCCTCCCGCTTGCCCTTCATCACCAACGTGGCGGCGTCATAGGTGGTCAGTCCTCCCCGGGTGGGGCTGCCGACAGCGACCGTCGTTCCGTCGGCGCTGACGTCGACGCTGCCCAGCGGACCCCCCGCACGTGCCACGCCCATCAAGCCGGAGGTCTGGTCCAGCACGGAGTAGAGCGTGGAGAGGGCGGCGAGCGAGTCGTCGAAGGCCACCGATGCGACAGCCAGCAGCAGGGACACGTCCGGCTCGGTCGCCACGAGGGCCTGGGCCGCGAGCCGTCTCGAGTCGGCCACCCTGGCCGCAGCGTCGGCAGCTGTTGCCTCCCGCCGGGAACGACGTTCGGCCCCGGTGGCGAGGACCCCGGCGATGACGGCGAGCACCAGCAGCGCCACCATGCCCCCCAGGGCCAGCCGCAACCGGGTGTTGGTCCGCTGCTGCATCCGCAGCTGGTCCTCCGCGGCGTCGCGGGCCCGGTCCTCGCGTGCCTGCGCCGCATCGAGGAATGCCTTCTCGCGCTCGGTGAGCTCACTGTGGTTGTGGCTGGCCCACTCGATCGCCCCGGCGAGCCGCACTCCGCGATAGAGCTCGCTGTCCGGGCGGCCCAGCGCCTCCCAGGCCTCCGCGGCGTCTGCGAGGTGCCGGAAGGTGCGCTGCCCCTCGATGTCCTCGTCCAGCCACTCGCGCAGCCGTGGCCACTCGCGGATCAGGGCGTCGTGAGCGATCTGCACCTCTTGGTCGTCGACGCTGAGCAGCCGCGCGTTCACGAGCGTCTCGACGAGCTCCTCGTGCGACCCGTCCAGCACCAGCTTGTCGCGACGCACCCGGGTCCGGATCGGACTCTCCCCCTCCACCGGGATGACCAGCCGCAGGAACAGGGACCGCATCCGGGAGAGGTCCGTGGCGTCGAGGTGGGCGCAGAGCTGCTCGGCGGTCCGTGCCAGCGCGTGCCGGATGCCTCCGGTCGCGCGGTAGCCCTCGACGGTGAGTGTCGACCCCTCGCGACGCTGCCAGGTCTGCCGCAGCACGTGGGAGAGCAGCGGCAGGGCTGCGGGCTCGCCCTCGACCTCACGCACGAGGAGATCGACGAGCCCGGGCTCGAGCCGCAACCCGGCGTGCCTCGCCGGTCCCTCGATGACCAGCCTGACGTCTGCCTCACCCATGGCAGCCAGCAGGTAGAAGCCTCGGTCGAGCAGGCGTGCGAACGCCGGGTACCTGGACAGGTCTCCGAGCCGGTCAGCGCGGATCGCGAGCACCAGCGACCCTTCATAGGAGCCGAGCATCTCGAAGTACGACGCTCGCTCATCCGGGCTGTCGCAGAGGGTCGCGGCCTCCTCCGCCTGATCGACCACGAGTACGGGCCAGGGACCGCGGGTGGGCAGCCGAGCCAGGGAGTCGAGCGGACGCGTGCCCGGTGTGGTCACCACGGCCCGCACGCCCTCGCGGCGAAGCGCGGCCACCACCCCGGCGCGCACCACCGACGACTTGCCGGCGCCTGACGGCCCGACGACGGCCAGGAACCGGCTCTCGCGCAGCCGAGCCAGGCACGCAGCCACGTCGGCGTCCCTGCCGAAGAAGGACTGGGAGTCCCGCGCTTCGTAGTGCAGCAGCCCGCGGTAGGGGCACACCATGCTCGAGGACGCGGGCTCGCTGGCGGTGAGGTCGGGATCCTGGCGCAGGATGGCCTCCTCGAGGTCGACCAGCTCGACCCCGGGGTCGAGCCCGAGCTCCTCGCGGAGCACCCTGCGGGTGCTCTTCAGCACCTCGAGCGCCTCGCTCTGCCGTCCGGACTGGTAGAGCGCCCGGGCGTAGAGCCCCCACCGGTGCTCACGCAGCGGAGCCGACTGCACCAGGGAGCGAGCGTCGGGCAGGCACGTGCGCGACCGGCCGGCCGCGATCTCCGCCTCGAGCCGGAGCTCCTCGGCCTCCATCCGCAGCCCCTCGAGCCGCTCCGCCTCCACGCGACCCGGCGCCCAGTCGTCGAGGTCGGGCAGGGCCCGGCCGCGCCACAACGACAACGCGTCGCCGAGCACGTACGACGCCCGGTCGGGGTCGTGGTCGGCGAGGTGCTCCCGGGCGTCGGCGAGCAGCTGCTCGAAGCGCCGGGCGTCGAGCTCGTCACCGTGCACCCTCAACCGGTAGCCGTAGGGGGTCGTCTCGATCGCCCCGGGCCCGAGCACCTTGCGCAGCCGCGCGATGCATCCCTGCACGACCTTCGGCCAGGACGCCGGTGGCGACTCGCCGTACAGGGCGTCAGCCAGCCCACCCTTGTCGATCGGCTGGTCACCGCGCACCACGAGGGCCTCGAGAATGACGCGGTCCCGCAGGCCGAACCCCCTCACGCCGTCGAGGGTCAGCGGGCCCAGCACCTGGATCCCCACACTTCGACTGTCGTCCTGCAAGTAGCGCCCGTCAATGGCACTGATACCGCGGTGTTACCGCCCCGGCGGACCAGCGATACCGAACGGGTGCAGAACGGTCCCACCGGCGTCGCACTCGGCGGCACCGCTGCCCTCGGAGGTCATCATGAGCAAGCTGTTCCGCACCCTCGTCCCGACCGTCTTCGTCGCCGCCGGCCTTGCCGGTTGTGGCACCACGACGAGCAGCTCGCCCGTCGAGCTGCCCCCTGCCGTGCACACCAACCCGCCATCGGGTGTGGCTCCCGGTGCTCCCGTCGGGCCTGACGCCGACTGCGTCCCGACGCGCCGGAGCCTCAACTGCTCACGCTGACGCGCCCGGCTGCTCGACTCGGTCGGCCTCCCGGGGTCAGGCGGTGCCGTGACCGCCCCGGTCCGCTCCGGCGGCCTGGGCGGCCCGGTCCGCCAGCTCGGAACCGGCGCCCTCGTAGAGCTGGATACCGGTGTGGGCTCCACGGCTGAGGCCCTGTGCGAGGTCCTCGTCGTACTGGGCCACGACCGCCACGGTCCCGGAGAACCCGCTGGCCCGCAGCTTCGCCAGGGCATCGAGGTTGTTGCCGTGGAAGGGCATCGCCAGCACTGCGATCTCCACGTCGGCGGTGCCGAGCCTGGCCCAGAAGTCGGGGTCGGTGGCATCGGCCTCGATCACGTCGAAGCCGGCCGCCCGGAGGTGCTCGGCGCGGGAGCGCAGGGACTCGACCCCGAGCACCGTGAGGCCGTACTCCTCGGTCAGCCTGGAGTAGGCCGCCGACCCGATGCGGCCCATCCCGAGGATGACGGCATCGGCGTTCGTCACGTCGATCGGCCGGTCCAGCGGATGGAGCCGGTCGGAGTCACGCTCGGGCAGCAGCCGTCGCCCCATCCGCACGAGCGGTTCGGAGTGGCGGGCCGCGAGCGCAGACAACGTGACGCTGGCGGCGATCGCGGTGGCCAGGACGACCAGCCAGTCGTCGCTCAGGACGTCGGCGGACAGCGACAGGGTCACGATCAGCCCGAACTCGGAGAAGTTCGCCAGGGCGACGCCGGTGTGGACCGCCGTGCGGCGACGCAGTCCGCTCGCCCACATCAGCACCACGAAGCCGGCCGCCTTGATGGGCAGCAGCAGCAGGAGCAGCAGCGCCACCAGGAGGTGCTCGACCGTCGGTAGCCCGATGAACCCGATGGAGAGGTAGAAGCCGACCAGCAGCAGCTCCTTGGGGACGAACAGGCTCTTGGCCAGCTCACCGGCTCCTGGCTGGAAAGCGAGCAGCGTTCCCACCACCAGCGCCCCCAGCTCGCCCTTCACTCCCACCAGGTCGAACAGCGCATAGCCGGGCACCAACGCCATCGTGATCCCGAACAGCGGGCGGAGCTCGTCGTGGCCCAGGGTGCGCAGCACCCACCGGAACAACCAGGCGGCGGGCAGCAGGAGCACCAGCAGGACCGCCCAGGGACTCGGGTGCCGGTCGTTGGTGAGGCTGAGGAACACCACGGCCGCCACGTCCTGCACGATCAGGATGCCGATGGCGGTGCGACCGCCGACCGACTGGCTCGTACCGCGCTCCTCCAGCATCTTGACCACGAAGACGGTGCTGGAGAACGACAGTGCGAACGCCAGGACGACGCACACGTAGAGGCCCTCGCCGGCGAGCAGTCCCGCCCCCATGGCGCCCAGCCCGAGCAGCAGCCCCGCGCCCACGACCGTGGACGTGGCGAGGTGCGCCGTAGCCGTGATCCACACCTCCCGCTCGGCCAGCGTGCGGATGTCGAGCTTGAGCCCGATCCCGAAGAGCAGCAGCGCCACCCCGAGCTCCGAGACGAGGTCCAGTCCCTCCGGTCGCCCGACGTCGAACGCGTTCAGTGCGAACCCGGCAGCGAGGAAGCCGATCAGTGGGGGCAGGCGGACGAGGTGCGCGATCGCCCCACAGGCGAGCGCGGTGACCAGGATCGCTGCGAGCTCGCCCATCTCCACCTCCGCCGCCCTGGCCCCACAGGCTAGTCGGCCCTGCCCGCAGACAGACCCAGGGCCATCCGCTGCTGCTCCTCGAGACGCTCGACTCGCGCGGCCTGGTCCGGGGTGATGCCCTCACAGACCCAGTCCCAGTGCAAGGCCACCAGGTCGCCGGGCTCCGGTGCGGGTGACAGGCTCTGGCCGTCCACCGCCCAGCGAGCACGCTCCAACCGCGGAACGGCGGGAGTGAGCGCCGCGCCGTCCCAGTTCAGGACGCTCGAGATGACCGTCACCTGCTCCCCGTCCACGGCCTGCACCACGCCGGAACGGACCCGACACCGGTCGAGCACCGACACGGCCGGCCCCGACGGCATGCCCTTGCGGAGCATCTCGGCCCACGGGTAGACCTCGAAGACCTGGAAGCTGTGGTGGGCCAGCGCCCTCCTCCCGGACTCCTGCCAGGTGCCGCCGAGCTGTCCGGCGAAGGCCGTCTCGAGCCGTTCCACCAGTGCCGCCGGGTCGACCCTGTCGAGCAGGTCGTTGCCGACCCAGTAGGCCTCGACCACCTCGGCAGCCAGCGGGTCGTCGGTCCCGAGCACCTCGGCGAGGAACTGCAGGTAGACCCACGCCCCCTCGAACTGCCGCGCGCGGCGCTCGATGTCCGCGACGGCGCCAGGAACGAGCATCGCCTCGGCACCCTCGGGGCCGCAGTAGCCGAGCTCGTTGGGCGGGTAGGCGTAGCGCGCGAACCTCAGGGCGCCTGCTGCGGACACGTCAGCAGCTCCGTGGGATTCCCGGGCACATGGCACGCACTCCTCGGGTCGCGGGACGAGTTCGTCGAGTCCGACTCTGGTTTGCTGAGCCCAAACCTACGGTTTCCGTGGGCCACCTGTCCCAGCCCGAAGTCCACCAGCGTCAAGAACGGGACTGCGCCGGCCTTCCGCCGAGCCCGGTGGCCGTCATAGATTCCGACCATGACGACCGGGCCGGAGCACGATCAGGACGCCGAGAGGTGGCCCGTCGTACGCCAGGTGGTCCTCGACTGCTCAGACCCGCGGAGCCTCGCGGAGTTCTACCGACAGCTGCTGGGCTACGCCTACCGCCCCGGCGACGAGGCACCTGCGGCGGGTGAGCCGGATCCACGAGGCGCCGACTGGCTGGTGCTGCGTCCTCGGTCCGACGACCCGTCCGGGGATCGCGGGCTGGCCTTCCAGCTCACGGACGGCTTCGTGCCACCCACCTGGTCGCCCGACTCGCCGCAGCCTCCCGGGACCCAGCAGCAGATGCTGCACCTCGACATGACGGTCCCCGACCCGGACTCCCTGACCCGGCATCGGGACCGGGCGACCGAGCTCGGCGCCACGATCCTGCTCGACCGCTCGCGGGACCCGGAGGAGCCGCTCTACGTGTTCGCCGACCCGATGGGTCATCCGTTCTGCATCTTCGTCGGTTGAGTCCGTCGGGTCGCGTCACCACTGACCACCGGCCGCGCGTTCCTACTCCGTGCGCAGGTTCGAGACCGAAGCAGCACTGGCCGCCCAGGGCCTGGTCGTCCGGACGGCGGCGGTGATGGCGAGCCAGACCAGACCGAGCGTGACGAGCACCTCGGCCAGCAGCACCAGCACGGCCGCCGGCGAGAGGTGGTCACCCAGGGCCTCGACCGACGCCAGGCCCAGAAGCGCCCCGGCTGCAGCCATCGGCATGGCCACCAGCCGTGCCTCCCGACGCTGCACGCTCGCGATCACGTCCAACGGCATGCCCAGCGCCGCGAGGGAGGCCACGGACCGCTTCCTGTCCAGGAGCGCCTCCACCGAGTGGACCGCCAGCGTGCCGATCGGCCTGCCGGCCGGCAGACGTCACCCCGCAGTTCGGGCGCCCGCCGGCAGGAACGAGGCGGCGGTCAGCCTGGCGACCCAGGCGGCGTACTCCTCGGGGCGCCAGCCGTCGTCGAGGACGAGGCGGCGGTAGCCGAGCGGGTCCATCAGCAGCGAGGCCATCGCCGCGGCACGCTCCACGGTCAGGTCGTCGCGCAGGCCGTCGATCTCCTGCAGCCGCTCGACGAAGGTCCTGGCGCCGCCGAGGCGGTTGCGCTCGGACACGGCATGGAGGGCCGCGGCCTCCTGGTCGACGTCGGCGGCTGCCGTGAGCACCGGATGCAGACGCGCGAGCCGACCGGCGATGACGCTGACCATCCGCGCCCACAGCTCGATGGCCGTCGCGGGATCGCTCTGGGCCATCAGCTCGCGCACCACGGGGCGGTCCTCGAGCGGCACCGGCTCGTCGTCCCCCACCAGGGCCCAGTCGATCGCCTGCTTGAGGAGCGGCACCTTCCCACCCACCGACGTGAACACGGTCTTGCGACTCACGCCGGCCCGAGCCGCGATGTCGTCCATCGTGGTGCCCGCGTAGCCGCGCTCGACGAACAGCGCAGCGCCAGCCTCCACGATCGCGCGCCGGGTCGACCGCGCCTGCTCCTCACGCAGCGTCGAGCGGTAGGGGCGTCGTGCTTCGACCACTTGCGCATCCTCCTATTTGGGGTGACCATGAGTGTGATGATGTCATCGAGAGTGTACAAGAAAGGTGAAGCCCATGCGCATTCTCCTCATCGGCTCCGGTCCGACGGGACTCATCCTGGGCGCGGCGCTGGGCACCCGGGGTCACGACGTCGTCTCCGTCGACCGGGATCCGGGCCCCTCGCCCGCTGGGTGGCACCGACGGGGCGTCATGCAGTTCGCGCACGCACACAACTTCCGGCCCCAGGTCGGCCGGGTCCTGCACACGGAGTGGCCGGCGGCGTACGACGCCTGGCTGGCGCTCGGCGCGACCCAGGTCGACCTCGGCCCCACATCGGCCGATCCCGCCGACCGCGCAGTGCTCTCACGCAGGTCGACCCTGGAGCGGGCGCTGCGCAGGACAGCACTCGGGCAGCGGGGCCTCGAGCTGCGCACGGGTCACGTGGACAGCCTCCTCCTCGAGGGTGGACGTGTCCGCGGCGTCGTCGTGGACGGCACCCGGGTGGATGCGGACCTCGTGGTCGACGCGTCCGGGCGATCGGGCCGCGTCGACTCCTCTGCTCGTTCGACCCGGGCTGCTGCCCGCCTGGAGGGTGATTGCGGCCTGGCCTACATCGACCGCACCTACCGGCTCCGACCTGGGGCGCGGCCGGGACCGATGAGCACGCCACTCGGCTACATCGGTGAGTTCGACGGCTACCAGTGCCTCATCTTCCTGCACGAGCGCCGGCACTTCTCCGTGGTCCTGGTCCGGCCCACGGCGGACCCCGGGCTGGCCGGCCTTCGCGTCGGCGCTGCCTACGAGGCCGCCTGTGCGGCCATCCCGGTCCTCGCCGAGTGGACCGATCCCTGTCGCGCCGTCCCGACGTCCGACGTCATGGTGGGCGGAGCCCTGCGCAACGTCTACCGCAGCCAACGCCTGGTCCCCGGACTCGTGACCGTCGGCGACGCGGTGGCCACGACGACACCCACGCGTGGCCGCGGCGTGGCCATGGCCTGCCTGCAGATCGAGGCCCTGCTGCGCCTGCTCGACGACGGGAGCGACCCGGTGACCGTGGCTCGGCCCTTCGACGAGTGGTGCCGGGCCAACGTCGAGCCGTGGGTGGCCGACCACGTGGCCATCGACGGAGGGATGGTCAAGCGTTGGCAGGGCGAGGACATCGACCTGAGTGGACCACTCACGTCCAACCTGATCGCCGACGCCCTGCAGGTGGAGCCCAGGATCGGGCCGTACGCCGGCAGCTACCTCGCCATGACGGGCCTGCCTGCCACTCTTCGTCCGGCCGAGCCGCTGGCCCGGGCCGTCTACGAGAGCGGCTGGCGCCCACCTCTGGCCCAGGGCCCGACTCGCGACGAGCTCGTCGAGGTGATCGGGCACGGCACCGCACGTCTGGCACCCGTCCACGGCGCCGGGCTGCAGCCGGCTCAGTGAGGTCACTGATCGAGGAGAGGGCACGGGTCGCCGGCGCAACACAGAGGCTGAGGTGGGGTTGCACGGTCGAGGATCGGTCAGCGTCGCACGATGGAGTGGTCACACCGGCTCGCGCTGCCCAGGGCAGAACGCGGCAACGGTCGGCAGGCGAAGGTCCCGGTGGTGGGGTTGGTGGTGGCCGGCGAGGGCTCAGCCGTCTGCCGTGCTGGTGTGGCCAGCGGTCAGTCACCGATCGAGCCACTGCGCAGAATGCCCATACGGGGCTGCTTTCCCCGGGGAAACACCCATACGGGGCCGCTTCTCCCGCGGAAGGTCGAACCGAACCGTAGCGGCCTAGGCTCGCAGTGCAGGGCAGCCGCTGTCGCAGGCGCTCGATCATCCGTGCCGGCGCCAGGAGTGCTGTTCGGTCACATCGTGAGGGGGATCGCCGTGGCACAGCTACCCGGGGACGCTGGACTGCTCACACCACGGGAGGCCGCGGTCCTGCTCGCCGTGACCTACAAGACGATCAACCGGTGGGCGCTGACCGGCAAGATCGCGTTCGTCCTGACTCCCGGTGGTCACCGTCGCTACCGGGAGACCGACGTGATGGCCATCCGGGCCGGTCATCACGTGCGACCGCTCGACCTGACGTCGCGGGTTCCCTCGCCTCGGTCCGGCGCCGCACCGCGCCCAGTTCCCCAGAGTCTTGACAGCAGCGAGACCGCGGCTGCGGCGGCGCTGGTCACCGGGCGAAGGCGGCACCGGCCGACCCGGGCGCCGACGGGATCTCCGCGGACGAAGCTGATCGCTCCGTCCCCGAAAAGCAGATCCAGCGCTGGAAGGACGAGGGCGGGGCGTGGCTCAGGCCGGACTGAACGACGTACGTCGGCGGCGAGGTCGACGAGTTCGTCCGGAGCAGCCAGTCCGGACTCCGTCGAGGATTCCGGACTGGCGAGTGAACTGGTGGAGCTGAGGGGATTCGAACCCCTGACCTTCTCGATGCGAACGAGACGCGCTACCAACTGCGCCACAGCCCCGATGCGCCCGTGAGCGCGAGGGAAAAGTTACCACCAAGCGGACGGGCCACCGAATCCGGCACCCGCCGACCGCTCGGGTCATCTGGTGCGGGTGTGTGGACCCTGAGTGCGTCGTACACCACGGGTGCACGGTCCATAACCCCGCGTTACAGCGGAATGTCAGCCGCCCACCACGCGGCGGTGCTCGGTCTCGGCCTCGGCCTCGGTCTTCGCGGCCTCGCGGGCGATGGCGGTGTCGGTGTCGTCGTGGCCGGAGCTGTTGATGCCGGTGAGCTCGATCGTGCGGACCGTGCGGCGGGCGCGGGCCTTGTTGACGTACGTCGGCAGGGTCAGCGGCAGCGGGTCCCACAGGGAGCCGTCGTCGGCGAGCACGGCCTCGAGCTCCTGACGCGGGATGCCGACGGTGTCCTCGTCGGCGAGCCGCTCGATCAGGGCCTCGGTGGTCTCGGGCCGGCCGGTGTCGGGCCGGGGCGTCTCGACCACTGCCTGCGTCTCGACCGGCGCGTGGGTCTCGACAGGTTCGACCGACGCGGTCTGCTCGGACACCGCGCGTCGGGCAGCCGCGGTCCGGCGCCGGGCAGCGCGCACCGAGAAGCGGGCGATCACCAGGAAGGCCAGGACCAGGCCACCGGGGATCGCGGTGGACCACCACGGGACGATCGCGAAGCCGGCGAGGCCGGTGACGACCGCAGCGGCGAGCAGCAGGACGTAGAGGACCCGACGGCGACGCTTGGCAGCCGAGCGAGCCGCGGCGGGGCGAGCCGGAGTCGCCTCGGCGACGTCGACGACCTGCTCCACGGGCGCCTCGACGGGCGTCTCCACCGGTGCTTCGACGGGGGTGGACCGACCGTGCCGCGAGAGGATCCGCACCTTGTCCGAGTGGCCCTCGACCAACCGGTCACTCGCCAGCTCGTCGTGGTGCTTGAGCGCCTTGGGGATCAGGTAGACGGCCCACGCGAGCGCGAGCACCACGAAGATGATTGCTGACAAGTCCACAGGGATGACGATACGAGCGCCTCAGGACCACGGCCCGCAGGCGTGTCGGTGTGTCGGGAGATCACTCGTGTGACTGGTGTGAATCGGTGTCCGTCGCGGCCGTTTCCAGCCGGTGCACCAGTCCCCTGGGCACCTCCTCGCGGGTGATCGCGAAGATCCGGTGGTCGCGCCAGCCGCCGTCGATGTGCAGGTAGCGCGGTGCGAAGCCGACCTCGGTGATGCCGAGCTTCTCCACCACCCGCAGCGAGGAGGTGTTCTCCGGACGGACCGCGACCTCGATCCGGTGCAGCCCCACGGGGCCGAAGGCGTGGTCGATCGCCATCGCCACGGCCCGCGGGGTGATGCCGCGACCTGCGTAGGCCTGGTCGATCCAGTAGCCGATCGAGGCGAACTGCGCGGAGCCCCGCACCACGTTGCTGATCGTCACCTGCCCGACCAGCCGTCCTTCGTACTCCACCACGAATGGGAGCTGGCGACCCGCTCGTGCCTCGCGCTGCAGCTGGCGCACCATCGCGGCATAGCTGCGCGGATGGGTCTGCGCCGGGGACGGCGGGGTCGCGTCCCAACGGGCGAGCCAGGCCAGGTTCGAGCGTCGAACGCGACGCCATGCGTCGCGGTCCCGCTGGCTGATCGGGCGCAGCCGCAGCGCGCCCGACTCCAGGACTGCCGGCCAGCCCGCGCTCAGTGGTCGCTCCCGACGATCTGCTCGACGGCATGCCGCAACAGCGGGATCACGACCGCGAGGCCGTCCTTCACACCGCCCCGGGAGCCCGGCAGGTTGACGACGAGCGCCTGCCCGACGGTGCCGGCGACCCCACGGGACAGCGCGGCGGTGACCACGCCCTTGCTGACGCCGTGGGCCCGGATCGCCTCGGCGATGCCCGGGACCTCACGCTCGATCAGCCCCCGGGTCACCTCCGGGGTCAGGTCGGTGGGGGTCAGCCCGGTGCCGCCGGTGGTCAGCACCGCGCGAGCCCCGGAGCGGACGGCGTCGTAGATCGCCTCCCCCACCGGCTGGCCGTCGGGTACGACGACGGGGTCGCCGACCTCCCAGCCATCGGCGGTGAGCGCCTCGACGATCAACGGCCCGGTCGTGTCGTCGTACACGCCGGCTGCGGCACGGTTGGACGCCACCACCACCACGGCCCGGTAGCTGGTCACTGCGCGTCCCGCCGGTAGGTGCCGCTCTTGCCGCCGGTCTTCTCCTCGACGCGCACGTCGGTGATCACGGCTGCCTTGTCGACTGACTTGACCATGTCGATCACGGTCAGGGCGGCGACCGAGACGGCCGTCAAGGCCTCCATCTCGACCCCGGTGCGGTCGGTGGTCCGCACCGTGGCTGCGATCGCGACCCCGTCGTCGTGCACCTGCAGGTCGACAGTGACCCCGGAGATCGACAGCGGGTGACACAGCGGGACCAGGTCGGGGGTGCGCTTGGCCGCCATGATGCCGGCGAGACGGGCCACCCCGAGCGCGTCGCCCTTGGGGATGCCGTCGTTGCGGAGCAGGGCCACGACGGCCGGGGAGACGAGCACGCGGCCGGTCGCGGTGGCGGAACGTGCGGTGACGTCCTTGCCGGACACGTCGACCATGCGTGCGGCGCCGGTCTCGTCGAGGTGGGTGAAGTCGTCCACTGGTGTCTCCCTCAGCCGGCCGGTCGGTCGAGCAGCAGCACCGGCACCTGGTCACCCTGGTCGACCCGCGTGACGCCCTCGGCGAGCACGATCAGCGCATCGGCCCGGGCCAGGCCGGCCACCAGGTGCGAGCCGGCGCCGCCCACCGGGGTCACCCGGACTCCGTCCGCACCGAGCTGGACGCTGGCCCGGACCAGCTGCAGCTTCTCGCGCATCGAGCGCAGCGGAGCGGTCACCGTCGCCATGGTCAGCTCGCGGCCGACCGGTTCACGTCCGGTGAGCTTGTGCAGCGCCGGGACGACGAACATCTCGAAGGACACGTAGGCCGAGACGGGGTTGCCGGGCAGGGTGAAGATCGGGGTCGCGTCCTCCCCCACCAGCCCGAAGCCCTGGGGCTTGCCGGGCTGCATGCCGACCTCGAGGAAGTCCACGGTGCCCAGCTTGCTGAGCACCTCCTTGACGACGTCGTGGGTGCCCTTGCTGACCCCGCCGCTGGTGACCACGAGGTCGGCACGCACCAGCTGGTCGCTGAGGGTGTCGCTGAACGTGTCCGGGTCGTCGGAGCTCGCGACCACGCGGTAGGCCACCCCGCCGTGAGCCCGGACCGCTGCGGCGAGCAGGTAGCTGTTCGAGTCGTAGATGCTGTCGCGCCCGAGCGGCTTGCCCGGCTCGACCAGCTCGGAACCGGTGGACATCACCACCACTCGCGGGCGGGGGGACGTCGGGACGCGTCCCAGGCCGAGTGCGGCCAGCAGGCCCACGTGGCGGGTGCCGATCACCTCGCCGCGGCGCATCAGCAGGTCACCCCGGCGCACCTCCTCGCCGGCAAAGCGGATGTGCTGGCTCTCCTCGGGCGCCCGATGGATGCGCACCTGCCCGTCGGACTCCTCGGTCCACTCGAACGGCACCACCGCGGTGCAGCCCTCGGGAACCAGGCCACCGGTCATGATCCGCAGCGCGGTGCCGGGCGTCAGCGTGAAGACCGTCGTCTGACCGGCGGCGATCTCTCCGACGACCGGCAGGTGCACCGGCCGCTCGGCGGTCGCATCGGCGACGTCACGGAACGCGACGGCGTAGCCGTCCATCCCGGAGTTGTCGAAGACCGGCAGCGAGACCGGCGCGCTCACGTCCTCCGCGAGCGGCAGGCCGATGGCGTCCATCAACGGATGCTCGAAGGGCTGCATCGGCTCGATCCGGCTCAGCACCCGTTCGAGGTACTCCTCGACCGGCAGCAGCGCCGAGTGTGCTTGCGGTGACGGAGTCATGGCCCGACCCTATTCCGAAGCAGCACCCTCACCGAGGACCGCACCCGAGTCGATGCGACCGCGGTCCCCCTTCAGGGTCGCCGCCCCGAGGACCCGTACGTCGGATCCGAAGGTCCAGTCACCGGACACCACCAGCGAGTCGGCCTCCTTCAGCGACGGCACGCCGGACGGGAACCGCTTGTCGAAGTCCTCGACGAGCTTGTAGTGCTTGTCGAGGTCGACGAACGGCAGCTGTTCCGCGACCTGGTCGAGCACGAAGTCGTCTCCGAGCTCGTAGGCGTCGGAACGGAGCACGAGCAGGTCGTTGGTGGTCTTCACCGGCACGAAGCGGTCGCGCCCGACCGCGATCGTGCGAGAGTCCGCGAAGACCTCGATGGCAGCACCCATCGCCGTCTCGATCTGGATCACCTCGGGGCTCTTGGCATCGGTCGGGTCGACGTGCTTGACGTTGCGGATCAGCGGCAGGCCGAGAATGCCGTCGCGCCGGGTGAGCTCCTGGCGCATCCGCTCGAGGTCGAACCACAGGTTGTTGGTCGAGGTGAACCGGTGCCGGTCGAGGTCACCGAGCGCATCGAGGTCGGCCGGGGCGGTCTGTGCGGTCTCGCGCAGCACGATCCGGCCGTCCTCCTTGCGGCGGGCGAAGTGGCCGCCCTTGCGGTCCGAGGGCGTACGCCGCACCGCCTCGATCGCGAACGGCGCCCCGGACTGCGCGAACCAGCCGGCGACCCGCGCATCGGGCACCGCGCCGAGGTTGTCGGAGTTGGAGACGAAGGCGTAGCGGTAGCCGGCCTCGATCAGCTGGTCGAGCAGGCCCGTGGAGAGCAGCGAGGTGTAGAGGTCGCCGTGCCCGGGCGGGCACCACTCCTGCGAGGGGTCCCTGGGCCAGCCGATGGGAGTCAGCTTGTCGACGGTGAGCTTGGGTTCCTTGCTCTGCAGGAACTCCAGCGGCAGCCCCTCGACGGGCAGGTCCTCGTAGCGGGCCAGGGCGGCCAGCGTGTCGGCGGAGGTGCGGAAGCTGTTCATGAAGATCAGGGGCAGCGTGACGTCGTACTCACGACGCAGGTGCAGCACCTGACGGGCGATGACGTCGAGGAAGGAGAGCCCCCGACGCACGCAGAGCAGCGACTTCGCGCGCGACATCCCCATGGAGGTGCCGAGCCCGCCGTTCAGCTTGATCACCACGGTGGCGCCGACCGCCTCGGCAGCGACCTCGTCGCCGACCTCGACGTCGGCGAGCGCCTCCATGTCCAGCGGCTCGATCGTGCTCTCCGCGATCATGCCGGTCTCACCGTGTTCCAGCTGGCGGTGGTAGTGCGAGAAGACCTCGATGGCCAGCTCGCTCACGCCGGCGGCGCGCATCTTCTCCCGCGACTGCTCGAGTCCCTTCGATTTCATACCTCGATCGTAGGCTTGTGCCGTGTCGGAGTTCATCGGGGTCACCAAGCTCGCCCTGCGCGACCAGCTGCTGGCTGCCCGCCGCCACCTTCCGCTCACCGAGCTGGGCCTGCGCGCCCGCGCCGTGGCGGACCACCTGCTCCAGACCCCCGAGGTCGTCCGGGCCGCCACGGTCGCGGCCTACGTGTCCGTGTCCAGCGAACCCGGCACCGGTCCGCTGCTCGACCGCCTCGCGGCGGCGGGCAAGCGGGTGATCCTGCCGTTGCTGCTGCCCGACAACGACCTCGACTGGGCGGCGTACGACGGGGCCGCGGACCTGGTCGCGGCCCGGCGGGGCCTGCTCGAGCCGGAGGGATCGGCGCTCGGCCCCGACGCCCTGGCGACGGCCGACGTGGTGCTGGTGCCCGGACTGGCCGTCGGCCCCGACGGGACCCGGCTGGGTCGTGGCGGCGGCTCCTACGACCGGGCCCTGGGGCGGGTCCCGGTCGGCACCTTCGTGTGCGTGCTGCTCAACTCCGAGGAGGTGCTGGAGGCGGTGCCGCGCGACGCGCACGACCGCCCGGTGAGCGCAGTCGCCACCGAGCTCGGGGTGACCCGCTTCACCGGCGTGCGCTGAGACCTATCCGCCCGCAGGCTCCAGCACCAACCGGTCCTCGGTGGCCTGCTCCACGGCTGCTCGGTCGAAGGTCCAGACGAGGGTCCTGCCGTCGGCCCACAGCACCGTCTGGTCGCGGTAGTGCGACGAGGCAGGGTGGCCCGAGACGCCGGTCAGGTTCACCCACCGGGAACGGTCGAGGTCGTCGAGGTCGACGACCATGCGCATCGAGGGCACCGAGGTCACGGCGTACCCCTGGGTCGCGTCCCAACCGGTCGCGTCGACGGCCGCGCTGCCTCCGCCGAGCCCGAACGGACCGCGGTCGAAGAGCAATGAGGCGATGCCGACCCCACGCTGCTCGAGTGGCTGGTTCACCAGGTGCAGCCGGTGCAGCCGGCCCCACTCCCACCTCGTCGGGCTGACGCCGAGCCGGCGGGTCAGCTCGTCACGGGCGGCACGCATCGCGGCGGTCAGGATCTGGTCGCGGTCCTCGACGACCCCCTCGGTGGAGGCGTCGTCCCACCAGGGGCTGTCCGGCTGGCGCAGCAGGTTGCTGACGACCGCCATCCAGCGCTGCCCACCGTCCGGCCAGAGGCTCTCGGGCAGCTGGTCGTGGAAGGTCAGGCTGAGCAGGTTGCTCCAGACCACGTTGAAGTAGGCGGCGACCGGCGAACCGGCGGACTGGTCGAAGTCCCAGTCGAGCAGCAGCCGTTGCCCGTCCGCGTAGTACTCCGAGGTCATCAGCTGCCGCATCAGGTAGGGCACCAGGACAGGCCCCATCGGGTTGCGGCTGTCCCGCTGCAGCCGGGTCATCTCCCTGACGTCGAGCTTGAAGCCGTCGTCGATGCGGCGGGTGAGCTGGCTGCGGATGCGTTCGCTGCGGTAGCCGTGGTCGGGCGAGTTGGTCAGGTTCCAGCGGTAGCCCGGTCCGGTCGGTGCCTGGTTGGCCGCCACGATGAAGCCCTCCGGCGCGTTCAGCGCGTTGGGCAGCTGCTCGAACGGAACGGTCTGGTCGCTCCAGTCCGAGCGGCTCGTCCAGCCCGCGGCGGGGTAGTCGCCGCTGCGGTTGGCCCGGCGGATCGGGATCGCCCCGGTCGCCTGGTAGCCGATGTTGCCCGCCCGGTCGGCGTACACCACGTTCTGCCCGGGTACGGCGAACCTCGCGGCCGCCTTCCGGAACTCGGTCCAGCTCGAGGCCCGGTCGATCGCGAAGATCGCGTCCGCGGTGGGCCGCGGGGTGAGGGCCGTCCAGGCGAGCGCCACGGCGTAGCCGTTCTCCCGCGGTGGGGCGTCGGCACCGGCCTCGGCGTTCGCCCCCACGCTGGACAGCCGCGCGGAGACGTCGGAGAGCAGTGGCCCGTGGACCGTGGAGCGCACGGTGATCAGCTTGGAGGGCTCGCCGGCGATCCGGATCACCTCGTCACGCTCCGCGAGCGGCACCTGGATGCCGTCGCGGAGATACGTCTTCCCGGTGACCTTCTCGAGGAACAGGTCGGCCACGTCCGGGGCCAGGTTCGTCATCCCCCAGGCGATCTCCCGGTTGTGCCCGATCACGACCCCCGGCAGGCCGGCGAAGGTGAACCCGCTGACGTCGAACGGGCAGTCCTCGTCGACGGTGTTGCAGTGCAGCCCCATCTGGTACCAGATGCCGGGGATGGTGGCGTCGAGGTGCGGGTCGTTGGCCAGCAACGGCTTGCCGGAGACGGTGTGCTCGCCGGAGACGACCCAGCTGTTGGACCCGACGCCGTCGCCCCTCCCGAGCAGGTCGGGAATGGCAGCCACCCCTCGCTGCACGGCATCGAGAGCCTGGAGCGCCGCGGGGCCGGGTGCCGGCCGCGCGAGCAGCGGCCCACCGTCGCTGCGGAGCCGGGGGACGATCGGCGCGTTGCGCGCGTAGGGGTAGCGCGGGTAGAGCTCGTCGACCTGCTCGGGCGTGCGGTCGACCGAGAGCCGCGCCCGCGCGACCTCCTCCTCGATGTTGCTGCCGAGGTCCCAGGCCATCGCCTTGAGCCAGGCGAGCGAGTCGACCGGGGTCCACTGCTCCGGCTCGTAGTCCAGGCCGGTCAGCCCCAGCACGGTGTACTCAGCCGAGAGCTGCGTGGTCGCCCTGCTCCCGAGGTAGGCGTTCACCCCGTCGCTGTAGGCCTGCAGGTAGGCGCGGGTGGCCGGAGCCACCAGGTCGAGCTCGCGCTCGGCGACGCGGCGCCAGCCCATCGTCCGGATGTACATGTCCGCCTCCACGGTGCTCGGCCCCAGCAGCTCGCTGAGCCGCCCGGCCGTCACATGGCGACGGAAGTCCATCTCGAAGAACCGGTCCTGCGCCTGAACGTAGCCCTGGGCGCGGAAGAGGTCCTCTGCATCGTCGGCGTAGACCTGAGGGATCCCCTGCGCGTCGCGCAGCACCTCCACCCGTGCGGAGAGGCCGTCGAGCCGGACCGTCCCGTCCACGTTCGGCAGCGGGCGGCGTACGACGACGGCGCCGGCCACCAGCACCCCCACCAGACCGAGCACGAGCACCATCGCCACCTGGGAGGAGCGGCGCACCCACGTGGGCCACTGGCTGGGTCTCGGGGTCACGCGATGCATTGTGCCGTAGGATTGGCAGTCGACGACCACGAGTGCCAATCCCTCGTCACCGCACCACCCCCGGAGGACAAGCAGTGCCCACCTACCAGTACTCCTGCACCGAGTGCCAGCACGACTTCGAGATCGTGCAGAGCTTCTCCGACGACTCACTGAGCGTCTGCCCCGAGTGCCAGGGCCGGTTGCGCAAGGTGTTCAACGCCGTCGGCGTCGTGTTCAAGGGCTCCGGCTTCTACCGCAACGACAGCCGCGGCGCCGACAAGAGCGCCGTCGCCGCCAGCACCAACGGGTCCACGAGCGACGGCACCAAGTCCGACGGGGCCAAGAACGGCGTGGCCAAGAAGGACGGGGCCGCGACCCCCACCAAGACGGCTGCCCCGGCAGCCAGCGGGTCCGGGTCGTCAGGCTCGAGCGCCTCCGCAGCGTCCTCCTGAGCGCGTCTGCCTGACCGGGTCCGTCGGTTCCCGGGCACCCCTGTGGACGACCGGCGCACGGGAGCGCCGATCGGCCTACCTTCGGGCGGCATGAAGCCACCGTCTGCTCGAGAACCCCGAGGGTCCCTGACCCGGTCCGCCGCCCGGATCCCGCGCCGCGCCCACCGGCGCCTGCTGCTGCACCGTCGGCCCCTGGCCGCGCTGCTCGTGGGAGCAGCCGTGCTGGTCGGGCTGCAGTCGGTCTCCCCGCCCGAGGCCCGCACCGTGCGGGTGTGGACCGCGAGCCGCTCGCTGCCGGGTGGCACCGTGCTCCGGCCCGCCGACCTCACCACGACCCGGCTTGCTCCGGAGTCCGTGCCGGACGAGGCGATCAGTGATCCGAGCGAGGTCGTCGGCCGCACGCTGGCCGCGCCGCTGACCCGAGGGCAGTCCGTGACCGACCTCGACACCGTCTCCCCCGGCCTGCTCGGCGGCTACCCCGGCCGCACGGTCGTGCCGTTGCGGGTGGCCGACGCCGCGGTGGTGGAGCTGCTGCGGGTCGGCGACCGGGTGAGCGTGATCGTGGCCGATCCCGAGGGGCGAGAGCCCCCGCAGGTGGTGGCCACCGACGTGCCGGTGATCGCCATCCCTCGCGCCGATGACGACCGGTTCGCGGCGGGCACACCGGGCCGACTCGTGCTAGTGGCCGTCCCTACACCAGATTCGGTCGCGATGGCGCGGTGGTCTATGGCGGGCTATGTCGCCGTGATCTGGGGCCGGTAGCGTCGAGGGGCACGCCATGGCACCTGCAACCGATTCCATTCCCCAGAAGAGGAGTACCACCGTGACTGGCTTCAAGAACTTCGTCTTGCGCGGCAACCTGGTCGACCTGGCCGTGGCCGTGATCATCGCTGTCTCGTTCGGAGCCGTGGTGACCACCTTCACCGAGTGGCTGACCGGCCTGATGCCGACGAGCGCGGCGACGTTCTTCAGCACCGCCGAGCAGAGCTTCGGGGCGTTCCTGAACGCGACCCTCGCGTTCCTGATCCTCGCCGCCGTCGTCTACTTCTTCGTGGTGCTGCCCTACACCCGCGCCAAGGAGCGGTACTTCCCGGAGGACGCGCCGGGCACCCCGGCCGACGTCGCGCTGCTCGAGGAGATCCGCGACCTGCTCGCCTCGCGCCAGGGCAGCGTCTGAGGGAGGACTCGCAACAGCCCGGGCGCGATGGTCCGGGTCAGCCGTGGTGCGGAGGCACCTGGCTGCGGAACCACTCGTCGTCGCCGTCGGGCCGCGTCTGCGGCTCGGCGGCGTCGTCGCTCGTCTGCTCGGGCAGCACCTCGCCGAACACCTCCGCCAGGCGGCGCCGGCGAGCACGACGCTGCTCGGCGGTGAGCCCCTTGTCACCGGACGAAGCGCCCTCGGCTTCGGGATTCTCGGCCCCGGAGGGGTCGGGTTTCTCGGGCCTCATGCGCTCAGGTGCGGCTCAGCGGCCGTGATCCAGGCCGGCTCGAAGCGTGGCCGGGTCGCCCGCCAGCCGGTCTGGGCCGAGAAGTGGTCGCCGCACACGCGCAGCGAGCGGCACAGCGGCTCGAGCCGCGGTCGGATCATCACACGGCCCAGCGCGGACAACAGTGGGCCCGGCTCGTGGCGGACCGCCCCGGCGTACCCCTGGACGAGGGCCGAGCGACGGACCGGCTCGGCACCGACGTTGTAGACGCCGGACGGGGCGTGCAGCGCAGCCAGCACGGCACCGCCGAGGTCGTCGATGTGGATCACGTGCGTCCAGTCGTTGGGCCGGCCGAGGCCGAGGCGGCGTCCGCTGGCCGCTGCCCTGGTCCACGAGCGGGTGCGCCGCTCGTCACCGACGATCATCCCGAACCGCAGCACCACGCCCGCTCGCGAGTCGCAGGCGAAGGCCTGGACCAAGGACTCCCCCACGGCGGCTGGTTCGGTCATCTGTGTGATCTCGACCGGGCTCTGCTCGGTCAGCCACTCCTCGCCCTGGTCGGCGTAGAGGACGCTCGAGCTCTCCTGCACCACCCGGCGCACTCCGGCCAGCCTGGCCGCCTCGACGACGTTGGCCACACCGGTGGTGCGCAGGTGGTCGTGGCGACGCCAGGCACCCGGGAGCAGGGCGCCGTGGCCCAGCGGCACCTTGCCGGCCAGGTTGATCACCGCGGCGGCACCCTCGAAGGCAGCCACCAGAGAGGGCACGTCGAGGACGTTGCCGGGCACCGGAGTCGCTCCGAGCGACTCGACGACTCCCGCCCCCGCCGACGACCGGGTGACGACCGCGACGTCGTGGCCGGAATCGAGAAGCGTCCTGACCGCGGCGCGACCGATCACACCGGTCCCCCCGGTCAGCACTGTTCTCACGCGGGCCATCCTGCGATAACGAAACGATCACGGCAAGTCGGACGTGTCCACCACCTCAGGCGCAGAGCCCGGCTGCCTCTGCTGCCCGCTTGCGCTCGGCCTCGCTCGGCCCCGGGTCGGGCGTGGGGGTCTCGGAGGCACCGGCAGTCGGTGAGGGCGACGGCTGCGGGGTGGGCACCTCGCCGGGCTTGCGGCCCGGAACGACCGCATCGGCCCCGAACTTGCCCAAGGGCTTGTCCATGCGCATGCGCTGCCAGAGCTCGCTGGCCTCGGGAGCCAGCTCCAGCCGGTTGGGGTCGGGCGCGTACGCCTGGTTGGGGACCGTGATGAACTGGACGTTGTCGAGCCCGATGTCCTTCAGCGACGACCCCAGCGAGGCGAGCTCCTTGAGGTGCGCGAACCCGGTGTCGGTGGTCAGCGACTGGGTCGCGGCGTCCAGGAACTTGTAGAGGCGGACCGGGTTGGCCAGGGTGCCCTTGGAGACCACCTTCTCGACCATCGCGGCGATGAACGACTGCTGCCGCTTCATCCGGCCGATGTCTCCGGTGGGGGCGCCGATGCCGTGCCGGACCCGGACGTAGTCGAGCGCCTGGTTGCCGTTGACCTTGTAGGTCCCGGCCGGCAGGTAGATCTTGCCGATGTCGTCGTTGACCTCCTCGGGCACGCAGACCGTGACGCCGTTGATCGCGTTCACCATCTCCTTGAAGCCGGCGAAGTTGATCACGACGAAGTGGTCGATCCGGATGTCGGTGATGGTCTCGACGGTCTTGATGGTGCAGGCCGGGCCGCCGACGGCGTACGCCGCGTTGAACTGGGTGAGGCCGCCCGGGATGGTCTGCTTGCCGTTCTTGCTGACACACGCCGGCCGTTCCACCATGGCGTCGCGGGGGATGCTCACGCCGTAGGCGTGCTGCCGGTCCGCGGACAGGTGCAGCAGGATGGTCGTGTCGGACAGGCCGGGGGTGTCGCCGCCGATGCGGGACCCGTCGCGGCTGTCGGATCCGAGGAGCAGGATGTTCAGTGGTCGCTGCGGGCCCTCGACATCGACCTTGTCGGGACGGTCACCGAGCTGGTCGGTGATCGAGATCGCGTTGATGTTGCCCTCGAGCTTCTTGTACACGATCACCAGGGCCGAGGCCAGCACCATCACCAGGATGCTGGCGGCGATGACGACCCGCTGGGTGACCTTGCGCCGTCGAGGAATGCGGCCCTTGTGGCGCGGCTCTACGGCGCCGGAGGCTTCCTCGGACAATGTGACCCTCGTTCTCGACAGTGACCCCCATTGTGACCTTGTGCGCACGGGTCTCCCAAATCATGGCAGAAGTGGGGTTGCACGCCTCGCGTTTCAGCCGCTCGCCACCACGTCGAGCAGGGCCGTGCCCCACTTGTCGAGCTTCGCGGCCCCCACCCCCGAGATCGCGCCGAGCTCGGGCAGACTCGCCGGCGCCGCCGCCGCGACCTGCACCAGGGTCGCGTCGTGGAAGATCACGTAGGCCGGGAGTCCGGCCGCCTTCGCGGTCGCCGCCCGCCAGACCCGCAGCCGCTCGAACAGCTCGGCGCCGGCCGCGTCCAGCTCGGCCGGGGCCGCCTTGCTCTTGCCCCTGCGGGCCTTCCTCGCCGACGAGCGGACCTCGGTCCGCAACGCCACCGCCCGCTCCCCGCGCAGCACCGCGGTGGACTCGTCGGTCAGCTCCAGGGTGCCGTACCCGTCGGACCCGACCGCGAGCAGGCGTTGGGCCAGCAGCTGCCGGACGACGCCGCGCCACTGGTTCACGTCGAGGTCGGCACCGACCCCGAAGACGCTCAGGTCGGTGTGCCCGAGCGAGGTGACCCGCGGTGTGCTGTTGCCCTGGAGGATGTCGATGATGTGCGCCGCCCCGTAGCGCTGGCGTCGCTGGGCGAGCCGGACGACGGCTGAGAGCAGCTTCTGGGCGGGGACGGTGCCGTCCCAGGTCTGCGGCGGCGAGGTGCAGGTGTCGCAGTTGCCGCACGCGGGCGTGCCCGGCTGCCCGAAGTAGGCGAGCAGCTGCGCGCGTCGGCACTCGACGGTCTCGCAGAGCGCGAGCATCGCGTCCAGGTGCTGCCCCAGGCGCCTGCGGTGCGCGGCGTCCCCGTCCGAGGTCTCGATCATCCGGCGCTGCTGCACCACGTCCGCCAGGCCGTAGGCCAGCCAGGCGGTCGCCGGGCTGCCGTCGCGACCCGCACGCCCGGTCTCCTGGTAGTAGCCCTCCACCGACTTGGGCAGGTCCAGGTGCGCGACGAAGCGCACGTCGGGCTTGTCGATCCCCATCCCGAACGCGATCGTGGCCACCATCACCAGTCCGGGCTCCCGGAGGAACCGGGCCTGGTGGTCCGCACGCACCCCGGCGTCCAGACCGGCGTGGTAGGGCAAGGACGGGATGCCCTGGGTGGTCAGGAACGTCGCGGTCTGCTCGACGGACTTGCGCGAGAGGCAGTAGACGATGCCGGCATCACCGGGGTGCTCGGTGCGGAGCAGGTCGAGCAGCTGCTGGCGCGGGTTGTCCTTGCCCACGATCCGGTACTCGATGTTGGGTCGGTCGAAGCTGGAGACGAACTCGGCCGCCTGGGTCAGGCCCAGCCGCTGCACGATGTCGGCCCGGGTCGCCGCCGTGGCGGTGGCGGTCAGGGCGAGTCGAGGCACACCGGGCCAGCGCTCGGCCAGCACCGAGAGGCGCAGGTAGTCGGGTCGGAAGTCGTGCCCCCACGCGGAGACGCAGTGCGCCTCGTCGATCGCGAACAGCGCGATCCGGCCCCCGTCGAGCAACCTCAGCGTCTCGGCGACGGCGAGCCGCTCCGGGGCCAGGTAGAGCAGGTCGAGGTCCCCGGCGACGTACGCCGCCTCGACCTCGCGTCGCTCGACGCTGCTCTGGGTGGAGTTCAGGAACGCCGCCCGGACCCCGAGGGCGGCCAGGGCGTCGACCTGGTCGGCCATCAGCGCGATCAGCGGCGAGATGACGACCCCGGTGCCGGGACGGACCAGCGCGGGAACCTGGTAGCACAGCGACTTGCCCCCGCCCGTCGGCATCAGCACGACCGCGTCCCCACCGGCAACCACCGTGTCGATGACGGCTGCCTGGTGGCCCCGGAACTCCGGATATCCGAAGACGGTGCGCAGGACCTCGAACGGGGACCCCTCGGACGAGCTCGTTGCGGTCCGCGCGGTCGAGACGGGGGCGGGCCCTGGGGAGGTCATGGGCACCATGGTGCCCAAAGGCGCCGACGCTCCAGCGCCCGCCACCCGGGAACCTGCTGCTGAGTCAGCGACGGGGCTTGGCGAAGCAGCCCTGGGTGGCACCGAGTAACCGCAGCCCGGCCCGGTCCCCCACCTGGTAGCGCCCATCGTTCGCGGAGCTCATCGAGGGGTACATCAGCTCGCTGCGTCCGGCGGCGTGACCCAGGCCCGCGGTGTGCCCGAGCTCGTGCAGCGCCAGTGCTCCGAAGGAGCGAGACCCGAACCCGGCGGGCAGCGGGCCGTCCTGGGAGTCCAGGACCATCTCCGCGTCGACGATCTCAGGGGCGTTGGGCACCGAACCGGTGTAGCCCCAGGCGAAAGACGGACCGGCGAGCCCGATGGTGGAGCCCGCGAGGCCGGGGACCGACGCGGCCGTGCCCCAGCCGATCAGGAGATCCTCATCGGTGCTGTCCCCCGCACCCCGCCGGTAGGGCAGGTCGGTGGTGGTGCCGAGGTAGCTGAAGGTGATGCCGAGCTCGGTGCTCAGCTGGGCGACCGCGGCCTTGAGGTCGACCAGGTTGGACGGACGCCACTCCCCGATGGGGTTGTAGCGCCAGGTGATCGCCTTGCACGGGTTCCACCTGGCGGGGCGGTTCAGACCGTCGGTGTAGATGAACGAGTAGTCCGTGGACCCGGCCGGGGTGGGACCCGGCCCAGGAGAACCGGTGGGGGCCCCGGGCGGGGCGCCCTCGGGGGCACCGGTCGGGACCCGCGGGACGACTCGGACCGAGGGGCTGGTCGCGCCGGTCCACCGGCGGGTGGCCGGAACGCGGTAGCGGTAGGTGACGGGTCCGGTCGCGGTGACGCTGACCGTCGCGACACCCGTGCGCGCGGTGCGCGCTCGACCCAGGTTCTTCCAGCCCCTGCCGGTCTGGCGCTGCAGGAACACCCGGCGACCGCGAGCCGCGGGCGTGACCGCTGCCCGGAGCGCGACCCGCTGACCCTTGGTGGCGGCGAGGACACCCGAGCCGGCGCCCAGCATGCGCACCGTCGAGGCCTGTCGTCGGCGCGAGCCGGCACGCTGCCGGCGAGCGCCTGCGTCGACAGAGGCCGCCAGGGCACTGCCGTGCCCCAGCTGGTGGGCGGACGAGGCAGGACCGACAGCGACGTCGGCAGTGACCGCACCCACTGTCGCGGCCAGCACCAGGGCGAGCGCGCAGCTGACGGCCGTTCGGAGCGCCTTGACGGTGGCGCGAGGCGGCTGGCCCATGAGATCCGTTCCTGGCTGCGTGGCCGCCGTCTACCGGCGGTCGTGCGGATGATCCAGCCCTGCCCGTGGGCCGGAGGCGAGTCAACCAGTTCAGACGGATATTCGGGTCAAAAGCCGCGAGCATGAGGCATTGGCACCAGAGCTCTCGCCCCGACGGGCCCCGTCTCGCGACACGCGTGGGGGCCGTTTCGACGGCGCAACGCGACTGCTGACAAGATGGTCGCTGCCAGGTGCGACCTTCCAGCCGAACACCCACCTGGTCCGGCCCCAGTAGCTCAGTGGATAGAGCAGCCGCCTCCTAAGCGAAAGGTCGCAGGTTCGACTCCTGCCTGGGGCACCATCCGTCGACCTCCCGGGGTCGCGCGGAAGAGCGACCCCGTCGGCGAGACCTGCTCGGCTCAGCGTCGGCTCGGCTCGTCAGCCCAGCGTCTCGAACCTGATCCCGGCGGCCTGGAGGCGCCGGAGCAGGTTCTCGGCCATGGCACTGGCCGGGGTCAGCTGGCCGGAGGTCTTGGGGTTGTCGTCGAAGGCCAGGCACAGTGCGGACTCCGCGAGCATCTTGGCGGTCTCGCCGTAACCAGGGTCGCCGCCCGAGACGCGGGTGCGCACAGTGCGGCCGGCACTCTCGCCGACGAAGTCGACGGTGAACCAGGACTTCTGCCGACGCTCCAGCGAGGGACCTTCGCCCTGCTTGACCTTGCTCTTGAGGAAGTTGCGCAGGGGCGCGACCTGCGAGGCGAGCGCCAGCCCGCCCATCGCGACCGAACCGCCGACGCTGTAGCGCAGCGTCTTGACACCGGCGTAGTGGCTGTAGCGGAAGTCCGGGCCGTAGGAGTCCATCGAGGCAGCCGAGCGGGCGACCACGAACGGGTCGATCGTCGGGAGCGGGAGCAGCCACAGGCCGAGCGTCCCGTCACGGTGGGGCTTGCCGGCGACCGCCCTGGCCCTGCGACCGACCGGTCGCGACTCGGTCTTGCGGCGCTCGACCATCGCCTCGCGCATCTGCTTGACCCGGCTCATCGCCCCGAGGGCCGAGTGGAACGTGCCGCCGGAGAACGTGCCGGAGGAGCGCACCACGCCACGCAGCGCGATCGGGGCCTCGGACCCGAGCTCCTGGACGGTGAACCAGGCCCCGAGGTCGTGCGGGATCGAGTCGAAGCCGCAGGCGTGCACGATCCGCGCTCCGGAGGCCTCGGCCTGGGCGTGGTACTTCACGAACATCCGGTCGACGAACTCGGGCTCACCGGTCAGGTCGACGTAGTCGGTGCCGGCCGCGGCGCACGCAGCGACGAGCGGCTCGCCGTGCTCGAGGTAGGGCCCGACGGTCGTGATGACGACCCGGGCCGACTCGGCGAGGTCGCGGAGCGCGGTCGCGTCCGTGCTGTCTGCGACCACCAGCGGCAGGTCGGCCAGATCGGGACGTTGGGCGGCCAGCCGGGCGCGCACCGCCTCGAGCTTGTCGAGGTTGCGGCCCGCGAGTGCCCAGCTCAGCTCATCCGGGGCGTTCTCGGCGAGGTAGTCGGCGGTGAGCTCACCGGTGAAACCGGTGGCCCCGAGAACCACGATGTCGAAACGTCGGGGTGCGCTGTCAGCAGGCAAGTTGTTCTCCTCGAGCAGGGGTGCGGGCCCCTCCATCCTCGCTCATCACCGCCGAGGGGAACCGGCCGGTCCAGCGCTGCGTCCCATGCCCATGAGAACTCCGACGTCGTGGGCCCTGGGCGGCACCCTGATCACGACCGTGGCCCTGGGCGGCCTGGTCATCGGCGGCGTGCTCGCCGATCCGACCGCGCCGGCGGCGGAGGCGACCGGGCTGAGCAGGTTCGCCGACTGCGACCAGCTGCGGGACTGGTACGTCGACCACACCCTCGACCAGGTCGGGCCCTACGGCTGGGGCGGGGGATACCCGATCGCCATGCGCCAGCTCGACGACGTCGGCGGCACTCCCGGGGTGGCCGGTGGCGAGTCCGCTCGGGGCGTCGGCAACGGCGCGACCGGCACGAACACGCAGGAGGCGGGAGTCGACGAGCCCGACGTGGCCAAGACCGACGGCCGGATCGTCGTACGCCTCCAGGAGAACAGCCGTCTCGTGATCACCGACGTGCGGGGCGACGAGCCGCGGGAGATCGCGGACTGGCGGCTCCCGGACGGCAGCCAGGCCAGTGGGCTGCTGCTGGTCGACGACCACGTCATCGTGAGCGGCGACCGGGGCCCGATCGTGATGGAGAGCCAGATCTGGCCCGGGCCGGGTGGGCCCGGGGGCGGCTCGGTCGGCACCGAGCTCTTCGACGTCGACATCTCCGTCCCGTCCCGCCCCCGGCTGGACAGCCGCACCTCCTGGACCGGACGCGCGCTCTCGCTGCGTCAGTACGACGACACGGTGCGCCTGGTCACCGCGACCGGGCTGCCGGCGCTGCCGTTCGTGCAGGCGCAGCCGGGACGACTCACCGACGAGCAGGCCACGGCCCGCAACCGCGAAGTGGTCCGTGCGTCCCGGGTGACCGACTGGCTGCCCGGCGTCAGCAGCGGGTCGGAGTCGCGCCCGCTGGTCGCGTGCTCGGAGGTCTTCCACCCCACGATCTGGTCGGGCACCGACACGGTGGCCGTCGCAACGTTCCGGCCGGGTGCCGCGGACTCCGCTGCAGCAGTCGCGGTCACCGGCGCCGGCAGCGAGGTCTACTCCTCGACCGACCGGATGTATGTCACCTCGACCGACTGGACCGGCCCGATGCCCCTGGACGGGATCAGCCGTCCGATCCGCCCGCTCGACGCCACCCGGACGCACCTGCACAGCTTCGAGCTGACCGACGAGTCGGTGCGCTACGTCGCGTCCGGGGCGATCAAGGGCAGCATCCGGGACCGCTGGTCCATGGACGAGCACGACGGCCACCTCCGCGTCGCCGTCACCTGGCCGGACCCCGGCGGACAGCAGCAGCACAGCGGGGTGGTCGTCCTGAGTGAGCGGAACGGCCGGTTGGAGCAGGTGGGCGAGCTGCGCGGGCTCGGGGTCGGCGAGCAGATCATGTCGGTGCGCTGGTTCGACGACCTCGCGATCGTGGTGACGTTCCGACAGATCGACCCGCTCTACACGATCGACCTCGCCGACCCGACCGCTCCGCGACGACTGGGTGAGCTCAAGATCCCCGGCTTCTCCTCCTACCTGCACCCCATCGGCGATGGTCTCCTGCTCGGTCTCGGCACGGACGCGACCCGCGACGGGGAGGCCCGCGGGGCCCAGGCCGCGGTCTTCGACATCAACGACCCTCGCGGGTCCCGGCAGGTCTCCAAGGTGTCCTTCGGCGACGGCACGATGCTGCCGGTGGCCGGCGACCCGCACGCCTTCACCTGGCTGCCGGGGGCGGGCGCCGCGATCACCTCCCTCGAGCGCGGTTCCCGCTCGCCGGGTGCGTCCCCCGGCACCGCCCCGGTGCTGCTGCGGGTGTCGGGCTCCGGCAGCGTCTCGGTGACGGACCTGCCCTCTCCGGGCGGCTGGCAGCAGCGGGCGCTGCCACTGGACGGGGACCGGGTGGCCCTGGTCGGCGACACCGTCCGGCTCATCGACGTTCGGCGCTGACCGCCCCGACCCCCCGGGACACGGTGGACTCGCGCTGGCCGGGCAGCAGCCGCTGGGCCGGCACCGGCGCGATCACCACCGGGCAGCTCGCGGTGTGCAGCATCGTCTGCACGGTCGACCCGAGGCCCAGCCCGAGTCGGCGTCCGGTGCTGCGACGGCCCATCACCAGCAGGTCCGCCTCACGCGACTCGACCTCGAGGGCGATCTCGGGGCGTTCGAAGTCGCAGGCGCACCGCCACGTCGACGTTCGGGTGATCGGCTCGCAGCGCAGCCACCAGGTTCCAGATCACCGGCTCCGCCTGGCGCTCCCACGCCTCTGCCAGCGCGGACCCGCCCAGCCGTTCGTCGTACGGCTCGGGTGGGCGCCACGCGTGCACTACCAGGAGCTCGGCGCCACGCTCCGCCGCGGCCGCCAGGGCGACCTCGAGGATGCCCCGGGAGGCTTCGGTCCCGTCCACCGCCGCCAGCACGAGGGCGCGCTCCCCCTCGACCGACCACCGGCGTGGCACGCAGACCACCGGCCCCGCGGCCGACGCGGCCACCGCTGCACCGGTGGCACCGACCGCGAACCGGGGCGCGCCGGCCCCCCGCGTCCCGAGCACCAGCGGTGCGGCACCGGCCACGTCCACCAGCGCCTCGGTGCGCTGACCGTGCGCCAGCACCTGCTCGACCCTCAACCGTGGACCGGCCAGGCGGTGCACCAGGTCGGCTGCGTCGTCGAGGATGGCGGTGCCCACAGCGTCGATGTCCTCGGTCCGGTACATCGGCAGCAACGGCTCCGTCGGCGCAACAGGGGGCCCGACGTGCACGAGGCGGAGCACCGCTCCCGTCCTGCGCGCGACCGCCACGGCATACCTGAGCGCCTGGTCGCCGTCGGTGGTTCCGTCGACGCCCACCACGATGTGGTCACTGCGTCCCGAGGTCCGGTCATCCATCCCTCGATGCTTACGGAACTCGTCCCAAGTTGCTAGTGCCGAAAAGCGACAACCGGTCCCGGCCCGACCATGGCCGTCCGACGTATTCTCGGTTCATGTGCCGCAACATCCGGACCCTGCACAACTTCGAGCCCCCCGCGACCCGGGACGAGGTGCACTCCGCCGCCGTCCAGTACGTGCGCAAGATCAGCGGAGCCACCCGTCCCTCGCAGGCCAACCAGGAGGCGTTCGACCAAGCCGTCGCCGAGGTCGAGGCGACCACCAGACGCCTGCTCGATGCCCTGACCACCACCGCCCCACCGAAGAACCGCGAGGAGGAGGCGGCCAAGGCGCGTGCTCGCGCGGAGGTCCGCTACGCCCGTGGCTGACCTCCTCGCGGAGATCCGGGGCGGTCGCGTCGTCGCCCTGACCGGGGCCGGGTTGAGCACCGACTCAGGCATCCCCGACTACCGCGGCCCCGGTGCCGCGGTGCGGATGCCGATGACCTTCCAGGAGTTCGTCGCGAGCAGCGACGCCCAGCGCCGCTACTGGGCCCGTGCACACGTCGGCTGGTCCCGGATGGGCTCCGCCGAACCGAACGAGGGCCATCGGGCCCTCGCCCGGATGGAGGCCTCGGGCCACGTGTCGTTCCTGATCACGCAGAACGTCGACGGGCTGCACGAACGTGCCGGCCAGCAACGGATGGTCGCGCTGCACGGCCGGATCAGCGAGGTGGTCTGCCTCGACTGCGGGGGGCGCACCGACCGTCAGGCGATGCAGCGCCGCCTCCACGACACGAACCCGGGCTGGCTCGAGCAGCACACCACCGTCGCCGCGCGTCCGGACGGCGACGTCGACCTCGAGGAGACCGCGCGGTTCGTCGTACCCACGTGCGACCTGTGCGACGGACGGCTCAAGCCGCACGTGGTGTTCTTCGGCGAGAACGTGCCCCGCGCCCGGGTGGAGCAGTGCTACGCCGAGATCGACGCAGCGGACGCCCTGATCGTGGCGGGGTCCTCGCTGACGGTGATGTCCGGCCTGCGCTTCGTGAGGTACGCCGCCAAGGCGGGCCAGCCGGTGGTGATCGTCAACCGGGGCACCACCAGGGGCGACGACCTCGCCACCGTGAAGATCGATGCCGGGTGCAGCGAGTGGCTGAGCAGCTGGGCCGACCGGGCCGCTCTGACGGCGTCGGGCGCGCTGGCAGCCGACGGGTCAGGCGCGGGTGACGAAGATGTGCTCGGCAGCCTCGAGGACGATCTCGGCCGTCTCGCCTGAGCTCCCCAGCAGCACGCCCTCGGCGGTGGACACCGCGGCGATCACCTGGCCCGGCATCGCCCCGGCCCGCCGCAGCGCGCCCATCAGGGACTCGTCCTTCTGCATCTCCTCGCTGATCCGGCGAACCTGCACGCGTCGGGAGTCCGCGCCCACCACCGCGGTCAGCGCCTCGACGCCGTCACGGAACTCCTCCCCCGTGTCGGCCTGGCCGAGCTCGGCCAGACCGGGGATGGGGTTGCCGTAGGGCGACTCCGTGGGATGACCGAGCAGCTCGAGCAGGCGACGCTCGACCGTCTCGCTCATCACGTGCTCCCACCGGCAGGCCTCCTCGTGCACCAGCTCCCAGTCCAGGCCGATCACGTCGACGAGCAGTCGCTCGGCGAGCCGGTGCTTGCGCATCACCCGGGTCGCCAGGCTGTGACCTTCGTCGGTCAGCTGGAGGTGGCGATCACCCTCCACCGTGAGCAGTCCGTCGCGCTCCATCCTGGCCACGGTCTGGCTCACCGTAGGGCCGCTCTGGTGCAGCCGCTCCGCGATCCGCGCCCGCAACGGCACGATGCCCTCTTCGACCAGCTCGTAGATGGTCCGGAGGTACATCTCGGTGGTGTCGATCAGGTCGCTCATGCGGCCATTGTTCCGCACCGCTCCCGGACCTCACGCCGCGCGTCTTTCGAGTCCTCCCGCGCCGTGTCGTGATCGACACACCGCCGAATCCCAGCAAGCCGCGGACAACCGCCACGAACCGGGCTACAACTGCCTTGTGCCTTCCCTCGCTCCCATCCGCGTCTGCCTCGTCGAGGACCACGACGTGATGCGGGCCGGCATCAAGGCGGTCCTCGAGGCCGACGACCTCGTCGAGGTGGTCGGGGAGGCCAGTGGCCAGCGCCAGGGCGTGGAGCAGATCAACTCCCTCGTCCCGGACGTCGCCCTCGTGGGGATGCGGCTCGACGACGGCTCCGGGTTCGACACCTGCCGGCAGGTCCGCGACGAGCAGCCCTCGGTCAGGACCCTGGTGCTGACCGGGTTCCCGGGTCCGGACGCGCTCCGTTCGGCGGTCCTGGCAGGTGCCAGTGGAGTCCTGGCCAAGTCCATCGGCGCCGAGCGGCTGCTCGAGGCGGTCGTCGCCGTGGCCGGCGGGGCCAACCTGATCGACACCCATCAGCTGGTGGGCCTGATCGAGCGCGAGCCCGACGTCGAGCAGGCGGTGGCCAGCCTGACCGGCCGCGAGCGGGACATCTTGTCCATGGTCGGCGAGGGCCTGACCAACCGCGAGATCGGCGAGCGCCTGTTCCTGGTCGAGAAGACGGTGCGCAACCACGTGACCCGGCTGCTGGCCAAGCTCGGCGTACGCAGTCGGACGCAGGCAGCCCTGGTCGCTGCCCGGCTGCGCCGGTAGCACCGCACCCGGCGCGAGCCCGGTCGAGGTGGGCTCAGTCGGCGCGCTTGCGCAGTGCGTCGCTCAACGAGCGGACGGCATCCTCGCTGGGCGAGGCCGCCTCCTGGTTGCTGCGCTCGAGGGCCTCGAGGAGCTCGGCCCGGTGGACGGCCACCGAGCGCGGGGCCGCGATGCCGATCCGGATCACGTCTCCGCGCGCCTCGAGGACGGTGACCACGACGTCGTCGCCAATGGCGACGCTCTCACCGACGCGACGACTCAGAACCAGCATTGGGCAAAACTACACGGCCGCAGGGCGCTGCGATCGGATTCAGGCAGCGGTGAGGGGCACGGCGACCGAAAGTGCCGGGTCGTCGAGGATCACCTGCTTGGCCTGCCGGGTGATCAGGTTCACCAGGACGGGGGCCGCCAGGTTGGCCGTGGTGGTCTCCAGCGAGGCGCCGGCGTTGAGGACGACCAGCATCAGCACGTCGTCGACCGAGTCGATCTTCAGCTCGCGGACGACGTCGTCGCCGACCACCGGCGCGTAGTCAGGGAAGAAGGCCATCGGGGGCACCACCAGGAAGCGCAGGTCCGGGTCGTCGAGGGACCGCAGTGCGCAGAGCACACCGTCGTCGTCGAGCTGGACGAGCGCGAACCGCTGGCGGTCGGAGAACCCTGGCATCGGCGCCACGAACTCGATGACGGGGATCTGTGGAGGCATGCCGACCCTGTTCCCCTCGCTCGTGGTGACCGCCCTGGTGGGCGCTTCCGCGATCATCGCAGAAAGTCCATCAGGCTCGGCTGCATGACACGGGCCGTGGCGCCGAGGGCTGCCTGGTAGGCGACCTCCTGCATCTTCAGGTCGACCACCACCTCGGCGAGGTCGGCGTTCTCGACCTCGGAGAGCGACGTCCTGAGCCGGAGCTCGGTGTCGACGCCCGCACCCAGGGCGGACTCGATGCGGTTGTAGGTGCTGCCGGCCTGCGCGCGGGTCGTGGAGACCCGCTCACCGTCGGCGACCAGGTCGGCGATGCCGGCACGGAGCGCGGTGTTGTCCCCGGAGCGGATCGCCGCCGCAACGGCCGTCAGGTGGTCGAACACCGATGAGCCCGCGGTGCCGAAGGCGCTGGGGCCGTCCACGTCGACGCGGACCTTCATCCCGTCCGCGATCGTTCGGTTCACCTCTCCGGGCACGCCGACGTAGGTTCCGGAGGCGTCGTAGGCGGTCGACCCGGCGGTGATCCCGCCGAAGATCGGGCGCCCCATGTGCGTGGTGTTCGCGGTGGCGACCAGGCCCGCGCGGATCTGGTCGATCTCGGTGGCCAGCGCCTCGCGAGCACCTCCACCCACCGCACCGCTGTTGGCGGCGGTCAGGGCGAGCTCCCTGGTGCGTCCGATCGCGATGGTGGCGCCCTCGAGGGCGGAGTCGATCTGGGTCAGCCAGGACCTGCCGTCCTCGGCGTTGCGCTGGAACTGCCGGGTGGCGGCGATGCCGTCACGCAGGCGCATCGCGGAGCTGGTGTCGCTGGGCGAGTCCGAGGGCCGGTTCAGCACCCGCCCGGTCGACAGCTGCTCCTGCAGCTTGGCCATCCGGCCGAGGTTCGCCTGGAGACCGCCCAGGGACCGCTCGTTCATCATCCGTTGGGTCACGCGTCCGAGAGCCATCAGCGCACCAGGCCCGTCCGGTTGATCAGGGTGTCCATCACCGAGTCGAGGGTGTTCAGCACCCGGGCCGCCGCCTCGTAGGCACGCTGGGCCGACATCATGTTCACCATCTCCTCGTCGAGGTTCACGCCCGCGAGCTGCTCCCGGGCGCTGTCGAACTGGTTGGTGAGGGCCTGCTGGTTCGCCGAGGCCCGGCGTGCGCTGAGCACCGTGGTGCCGAACCCGCTGACCAGCTGCTGGTAGCGACCTTCGGCCGAGCCCGCCGCGCCGATGCGGTCGGCGTTGCCCGAGTCGAGGCCGCCGCCCGGAACCGACGAGGCCGCGACCTGGGCGGGGTCGGTCAGCGCCACCGCCAAGGTGCTCGCCGCGGCAGTGGGGTCATAGCTGAAGAAGGCGGCGCCGGGGTTGCCGGCGGAGTCGTAGCCCGACTGGTGCGCGGTGTTCACGGTGTCGGCGAGCTCGCGCGCCACGGCGTCGAGCCCCGCCCGGTAGCCGGGCAGGGTCGTGTCGAGCAGCTCGACCACGGCGCCGGCCTCTCCCCCGAGCGTCCCGACGACGGCGGTGGGCACGCCGGCGTTCACGATCGAGAACGAGACCGGGCTGCCGTCCGCGCCGCCGGAGGGAGTCACGCCCGAGGTGATCGTCAGGGTCCCGGCGTCCTTGCCACTCACCAGGGAGACGCCGCGCACGGTGACGTCGGCTCCTCCGTCGGTGCGGATGGTGGCGGTGGATCCGGTCAGCTCGGACAGGCGCAGGGTGAGCATGTCCCGGGAGTCGAGCAGCACCCCGACGTCGGTGCCGTTGAGGTTGCCCACAGCGATGGCGCGGTTGGTGTCCGCCAGGCTGCCGGCCAGTGAGTTGACCTCGTCGACCGCGGAGAGCAGACCCACACGCTGGGCACCGGCCTCCGAGTCGATGTTGCGGCTCTGGGTGGCCAGAGCGCCGGCCAGGGTGGCGCCCCGCGCCAGCACCTGGCTGCGAGCGGCACCGTTCGCCGGGTTGTTGGCGAGGTCGTGCCACGAGGACCGGAACTGCGCCAGTGCGGCGGAGACGCCGTTGTCACCGGGCTCGCCGATCCCCTGCTCCACCCGCTCGAGCACCGTGCGGCGTACGTCGAAGTAGTGCTGGTTGCCGTGCTCGGCGCGCACCCGCGCGTCCAGGAGCACGTCGGTCATCCGCTGGATCCCGCGCACGGCCACGCCGTCGCCCGCCCCGTCGTAGCGGGACCACATCGCGGCCTGGGTCGATCCGGCGACCGCCACACCATCCACCCGACGCCGCGCATAGCCGTCCGTCGCGACGTTGGCGATGTTGCCGCTCGCGACGTCCATCGCCACCCGGTTGTAGCGCAGCGCGCTCAACGCGGTGTTCAGGGAGGAGAAGGTGCCGGTCATCTCACAGGCTCCGATCCACCAGCCGGTGCTGCGGCCGGTCGACCACGGCGACGCCGGCCGGGTCGTAGCCCGCCGCGGCGTCGTCCAGGCTCATCAGGGTCTCGCGTGCCGAGCGCAGCCCGGCGGTGAGCAGCTCACGGTTCGTGTCGGCCAGGGCACTGATCTCCTGGCTCACCTGCCAGAACGCCTCGCGGTGATCCACCATGATCGACTGCCACGGCTCCTCGAGCGCCTCGGCGAAGGCGCGCAGGCTGGGGTTGTCGTCGAGCCCGATGGAGGCGGCGGCCTCGTCGGCGGCCACGGCACGCAGGACCTCGGTCTCGCGCAGGGTCTGCAGCACGGCCTCCACGTCGGCGGCGGCTCGCATCAGCCAGCGGGATCGCCCGCCGCTGAGCACCAGCTGCTCGACCTCGAGCTTGAACAGGAGGTTCTCGAGCAGCTCCCGCTCACGCCACAGGATCTGGGACAGCTTTTCCATGACGCCTCCACTCCTTCCGCGGGTCCAGACGGTCGCGGTCAGTGATTCCATCGGCAGGGCGCAACGGGAACTGAGCAATCCGCCGAACAGGCCCCCCAACATGACCCGTTCGGACTATGCCGATCGGGACAATGGTCCTCACTTCGGGCGGTATAGACATCAATGCGGCAAAAACCCTCACCTCCTTGACAAGGGTCCACCAAGGTGTGCCCGTGGCTCACAACAAATCCCCCGAATCAGACATCTCGGTCAACGATCTGATCACCCAGCAGATGCCCCTGGTCGCGCACATCGTGCGCGAGACCATGGGCCGGGTGCCCGGCCACGTCAGCCGCGAGGACCTCACCTCTGCCGGCCTGATGGCGCTGGTGCTGGCTGGTCGGGGCTTCGACGCCGAGCGCGGCGTTCCGTTCGCCAAGTACGCCGCCACCCGGATCCGCGGGGCCATCCTGGACGAGCTGCGCAGCGTCGACTGGGCGTCCCGCTCGGTGCGCCGTCGTGCCCGGGACCTCGACGAGACCCGCAACCGCCTCGCCGCTGCCCTGGGAAGGGTCCCCACCAACGCAGAGATCGCCTCCTCCCTGGGCCTGCCCGTGGAGGACGTCGTCCGCAACGCCGACGACATCTCCCGCGCCCAGGTCCTCTCCCTCCAGGGCACCGAGGAGGTCGACGGCGAGCAGCTGCTGCCCTCCACCGACGCCTCGCCCGCGGAGATCCTCGAGCACCGCGAGCGGCTCACCTATCTGATGGAGGCAGTCGCGGAGCTGCCCGAGCGGCTCCGGATCGTCGTCCAGGAGTACTTCCTCGGCGAGCGCCCGATGGCGGAGATCGCTGCCAGCCTGGGCGTCACCGAGTCCCGGGTCTCCCAGCTGCGGGCCGAGGCGCTGCTGCTGCTGCGTGGGGTGCTGCACCGCGAGCTCGAGCCCGAGCTCGAGGCAGAGCCGGCCGGACGCCCCGGCGGCTGCGCCGTGCGTCGCCGCGAGTCCTACTACGCCGCGGTCGCGGCCCGGCACACCGCAGGGGCGCGCCGCCCCTTCGTCCGTCAGCTCGACGAAACCGCCTGACGTCCGATTTGCCATAAAAAATCCCTCAGGCCCCCCGGCAGCCCGCCGATAGGACCTGTGGAGCCCAAGGACGGACTCCAGCAAGCGACTCACACCCATGGAAGGAACCATCATGAGTCTTCGCATCAACCAGAACATCGACGCCTTCAACTCCTACCGCAACCTGTCGGTGACCCAGGGCCAGATGTCCAAGTCGCTGGAGAAGCTGTCCAGCGGATTCCGCATCAACCGTGCCGCTGACGACGCCGCCGGTCTGGCCATCTCCGAGGGCCTGCGCTCTCAGGTTGGCGGACTCAAGGTCGCCGTCCGCAACGCCCAGGACGGCATCTCCGTCGTCCAGACGGCGGAAGGCGCACTGACCGAGGTTCACTCGATCCTGCAGCGGATGCGCGACCTCGCCGTTCAGGGTGCCAACGACACGAACAGCCCGCAGGCTCGTGCCGCCATCGGCACCGAGGTCAACCAGCTCCAGGGCGAGCTCTCCCGGATCGCGGGGGCGACGAACTTCAACGGCACCAAGCTGCTCGACGGCACGGCCGGCACGAAGGACTTCCAGGTCGGCGCGGGCTCCTCCGCGACCGAGAACGTGATCTCCTTCAACTTCAACACCGCCAACGTGCAGGGCGTCTCGACTGCCCTGTCCGCAGGTGGCGGCAACGCCTACGCCGTCGACACCCCGACCGCGGTGGAGGGCCCCTGGTCCTTCACCAACGGCGGCGTCACCACGACCGTGGACATGGGTGCGCCCGGGTCGAAGCAGTTCAACACCGTCCAGCAGGTCGCGGACAAGCTGAACAGCGACAGCGGCTTCGCCAGCAACATGCGGGCGTCCGTGAACGGCAAGAACGAGCTGGTGGTCACGTCGACCAACGGTGGCACCGTGGCACGCTCGCACCGGGTGCCGGCGCAGCAGGCGGCACCGCCAACTCGGGCGGGATCTCCTTCGGTACGGCATCGGAGGCACGCGCGGCGATCGACACGATCGACTCGCAGATCCAGACCATCTCCACCGCGCGCGCCAACCTCGGTGCGGTGCAGAACCGGTTCGAGCACACCATCAACAACCTCAACGTGGCCGTCGAGAACCTGTCGGCCTCCGAGAGCCGGATCCGCGACACGGACATGGCCTCCGAGATGATGAACTTCACTCGCGCCCAGATCCTGTCGCAGGCCGGAACCGCGATGCTCGCGCAGGCCAACCAGGCCCCGCAGAGCGTGCTCCAGCTGCTCCGCGGCTGATCGTGACCCCGGTTCGGGGGGAGGGAGAGGGAACACGGGGTCCCTCCCCCCGGACCGGAGCCAGCTGAGGTTCCGTTCCGAGCAGGTACACGTCGAGCAGAGAGGGCAGACCGATGGCCAACACCAGCATCAGCGGCCTCGCCAGCGGGCTCGACACCGCCTCGATCATCGACCAGCTGATGAAGCTCGAGGCCCAGCCGCAGACCCAGCTGAAGAGCAGGCTCACCGCCCAGAAGAGCACGCTGAGCATCCTGCGCGACCTGAACACCAAGATCGCCGCGCTCGCGACGCAGGCTCAGGCCGCCGCAGCGTCGACAGGATGGACGCCGGTGAAGGCGACCTCCTCCGACTCGACCGTGACGGTCCGCGCGACGTCCGGCACCGGCGGCAGCTTCGACGTCACCGTCGACCAGGTGGCGCAGACCCACCGACTGACCTTCGCCGGCACCGCGAGGTCCACCGACACGGTCGTCACCAACGGCACCACGGTCAAGCTCACCACCGGTGGCGTGACCACCGAGCTCGACACCGGGGACGGCACTCTCGCGGGCCTGGTCTCGGCCCTGAACGCAGGCGGCACCGGGGTCAGGGCGAGCACCGTTCGCCTCGACGACGGCACCGAGCGCCTCGTCGTCCAGTCGGCGACCTCGGGAGCCGGGGGCAGCTTCACGCTGACCGACTCCACGGACGCAGACCTGCTCGGCGGCGCCACGGTGCTGGCCGGTCAGGACGCAGCCATCACGATCGGCGCCGACACCGTCCACTCCGCTACCAACACCTTCGCCAACGCCCTTCCGGGCGTCGAGGTCACGATCAGCACCGCGGCCGTCGGCAAGACCGTGCGCATCGACGCGACGCCGGACGCCGGCGCCGTCAAGGACAAGGTCAAGGCCCTCGTCGACGGCGTCAACCAGGCGCTCGCCTCCATCGACAAGCTCGCGTCCTACGACCCCGTGAGCAAGACGTCAGGCCCGCTGGCCGGGGACGGGGCCGTGCGGGCACTGCGCAGCGCGCTGCTGAACGCGGTCTACCCGACCGACGGCACCTCGATGGCCGAGTTCGGCATCCAGACCGACCGCACCGGCAAGCTGGTCTTCGACGAGGCCGCGTTCGCCACGGCGTACGCCGCAGACTCCAGCAAGGTCACCGCCGCCTTCGTGGACGGCGCCACCAAGGGCTTCGCCTCGCGGGTCGCCGCCGTGGCGACCGCCGCGAGCGACGCCACGACCGGCACGTTGACCGCAGCCGTTACCGGCCGCAACAGCTCCGTCGACCGTCTCCAGGACAGCGTCGCGAGCTGGGACCTGCGGCTGGAGCTGCGCCGCAAGAGCCTGACCCGTCAGTTCACCTCACTCGAGACGGCTCTGAACAAGATGAACAGTCAGTCGAACTGGCTCAGTGGTCAGCTCGCATCGCTCAACAAGGGAAGCTAAGGAGGGCACCCCGTGATCAACAACAACGCTCGCGCCGCATACATGGATGCATCGGTAGCGACAGCAGATCCCACCAGCCTGCTCATCATGCTGTGCGACCGGCTCGTGCTGGACGCCCAGCGCGCTGTCGCCGCACTGGCGGCGCGCAGCCTGCAGGAGGCGCACAACCAGCTGGTGCACGCCCAGGCCATCGTGATGGAGCTCCGCGCCAGCCTCGACCCCACCGGGTTCCAGGGCGGCGAGCAGCTCGCCGCCATCTACGACCACCTGCACGAGCAGCTGGTCGTGGCCAACATGACCAAGGACGTGGACGTCGCCCGGCAGTGCCTGGCGCTGGTGATCCAGGTGTCCGAGACGTGGCACCAGGCCGCCATCGCGTACGGGAAGACGGCATGATCTCGGCCGTGCCGTCGGAGCCGAGGGGCTCGCTCAGCCGCAAGCAGCAGATCGACGCGCGACTCGCCTGGGAGGTCGAGCTCGACCGCCTGGAGCTCGACATCATCCGGGCCGAGCGGCTCGTCCAGGCCATGGACCAGTTCGACGAGCAGGCCTGGGCGATGCCCGACCTGGCCACGCCGATGCCCGACGACCTGCTCCCCCGCGCGCTCGAGATCCAGCAACGACAGCTGAAGGTCGTGGGCCACCTCGTGCAGGCCCTGAACCGCAGCGGCCGTCAGCAGAGCTTCGCCTCCCAGGTCTCCGCCGCCACGCGCGACGTCACGGGTCCGGCGTACATCGACCTGACTGCCTGAGACCTGGCGTCGGCCCCCGGGTCGCCCCGGGGGCCGACCACCAGAAAATTCCCCTGTTTCTTCTCAACTCGGGCACGCGGTGGCCGATGTGGCTGCTGAGCAAGGAATGCTCGACCCCGCCGAAGGACCGGCACCCCTCATCGCATCAGCGGAGGAAAGCCTGTGTCCTTGGTCGCCCTGGACTCTGTCAGCCGAGTGCTCAGCTCGGCCCTGGACGGAGTCTCGCTCCGTCAGCACGTGATCGCTGACAACATCGCCAACGTCGACACCCCCGGCTTCCGCGCCACCAGCGTGGAGTTCGAGGGCGCCCTCCGCTCCGCGATCGAGGACGGCAGCTTCGACAAGGCCTCCGGCGCCCCCATGAAGGCCAGCACGCAGGCGACCGACACCCCGGTCGGCGCCAACGGCAACAACGTGGACCTGCGCAAGGAGACGGTCGCCGCCGTCCAGTCGCAGTTCCAGTACCAGCTGCTCAGCCGCGCCGTGAACGACCACTACCAGATCATCCGCGACTCGCTGGGTGGCTCCTGATGGGTGCGTTCGACATGCTGCGGATCGCCGGCTCCAGCATGGGCGTCCACCAGACCTGGCTGGACTCGCTGGCCAACAACATCGCCAACGTGAACACGGTCAAGCGCACCTCCGAGAGCGCCTTCCAGGCCCAGATGGTGCAGACCGAGGCACTCCCCGGTGGCGGCGTCGGCGTGGCCGGCATCGCCCTGGGTGACCCGGAGGGCCGCCTGGAGTACGCCCCCGACAGCTCGCTCGCGGACGCCGACGGCATGGTCCGCGCTCCCGAGGTGGACCTGGCCAGCCAGATGACCCAGCTCGTGATGGCCCAGCGCGGCTTCCAGGCCTCGGTGCAGGTGACCAAGGACGCGCAGGACACCTACCAGTCCGCGCTCGGAATCGGACGCGGCTGATGAGCATCTCCGGAATCGAAGCCACCGGCTTCACGCCGTACGTCGCCCCGCAGGTCGCCCTCCCCGGTGCCTCCGCCAGCGGTCCCGCCGCGGTCTCGGACCCCGGCCACGAGTTCGGGAACATGGTGCTCGACGGCATCGACCGGCTCGAGTCCGTGCAGGGCAAGGCCGACGGGCTCGCCGTCCAGGCGGCCACGGGCGACCTGAACGCCATCCACCAGTACACGATCGCCGCGACCGAGGCCTCGGTGACGACCCAGCTCTCGGTCGCGCTGCGTAACAAGGCCCTCGAGGCGTTCACCGAGATCATGAGGATGCCTGTCGGATGAGGGACGACCTGCTCAGGACCGTGCAGCGCTACCAGCGCACGTTCCTCGCCTTCAGCGCCGGCCAGAAGGTCGTCGCGCTCATCGGCACCCTCGCGCTGCTGGTCGCGGCCGTCCTGGTGTTCCGCTGGGCCTCGGCGCCGAACTACTCACCGCTGTTCAGCGGTCTCTCCGGGGCCGACGCCTCAGCGGTCATCGACGAGCTGGACGCCAAGGGCATCCCCTACAAGATCACCCACAACGGCGACACCGTGATGGTGCCGCGCGACGACGTCTACAAGACCCGCATCTCGCTCAGCGGCGACGGCCTGCCCAGCGCCAGCGACGGCGGCTACTCGATCCTGGACAGTCAGGACCTCTCCACCTCGCAGTTCAAGGAGCAGACGGACTTCAAGCGCGCGATGGAGGGCGAGCTGTCCAAGACGGTGGGCGCCCTCGACGGCGTCAGCAGCGCGGTCGTCCACCTGGCCCTGCCGACCAAGCAGGTCTTCGCCGACAAGCAGGACCCGGCCACCGCCTCGGTGCTGCTCGCCACCAAGCCCGGGGGCACCCTCGACCCCGGCCAGGTCCAGGCCGTGGTCCACCTCGTGGCCTCCAGCATCGACGGGCTGGCGGCCGACAAGGTCACGGTCGCCGACTCCACCGGCAAGCTGCTCTCCGGCAGCGACGGCACGGCCGGCGCCGGGGCGAGCAACCGCAACCAGGAGGTCACGGACTTCGAGAACGCCATGGTCACTCGCGTCCAGAACATGCTGGACCGCGTCGTGGGGCCGGGGAACTCCAGTGTCCAGGTGACGGCCGACCTCAACTTCGACAAGTCGGTCAAGGAGCTGCGCAGCTTCAAGCAGGCGGCACCCGGTCTGGCGCTGTCCAGCGCCACCGACAGCGAGGTCTACAGCGGGCCCGCCGGCGGCGGGGGCACCACCGCTGGTGGCGTGGTCGGTCCCGACGGCCAGATGGACAGCACCGGCGGCGCGACGAGCATCGGCCCGGACGGCGCCTCGAGCTACGAGAAGAAGTCGACCCGCACCGACAACGCGCTGGACTCCACCACCGAGCGACGCGAGGTGGCTCCCGGAGGCATCGACGCACTGCACATCGGCATGGTCATCGACCGCGCTGCCGCTGCCAGCACGAACCCTCAGGAGATCGAGACCATGGTGGCCTCCGCGATCGGCATCGACCCCAAGCGCGGGGACACCTCGCACCTGGCAATCCTGCCGTTCGACCGGACCCTGGAGACCCAGGCCGCCAAGGCGATCAAGGACGAGGCCGCCGCGAGCCGCAAGGACCGCGAGATGACCTACATCCGCAACACCGTCCTCGGCGTCCTGCTGCTCGGCGCGCTCGTGATCGCGTGGCTCCGTGGCCGCAAGCGCACCAAGCAGCGCCAGGAGGCGACGTCGTACGTCGTGGAGCAGCTGCGCGAGGACGCCACTGCCCGCGCCCTGGCCGACGAGCGCAGGGCCGCCGCATCCCTGTCTCCCGCCTCGGCACTGCTGGGCCTCGAGGGCGGCCAGCGCACCGAGCAGGACACTGTCAACGCCGAGCTCGCCGCGCTCGTGGAGAGCCAGCCCGATGACGTCGCGGCGCTGCTGCGCGGTTGGCTGGTGGAGCGCCAGTGATGTCCACCACCGTCGGCGCCCTCGGGATCCGCAAGGCAGCCATCCTGCTGCTCCAGCTCGGCCGGGAGCGCGCCAGCCTCGTGATGGAGCGGCTCTCCGAGGCCGAGGTCGAGGCGATCTCGACCGAGATCGCCCGGCTCGAGTCCGTCAGCGCCGAGGAGACCGGAGGAGTGCTCGACGAGTTCCGCGAGCTGATGGTCGCCCGCGGGCACAGCGCCCAGGGCGGTCTCGGCGTGGCGCAGCAGATGCTGGAGCGGTCCCTCGGCCCCGAGCGCGCGGCCCTCGTGATGGACCGTCTGAAGGCCGCAGCCGTGCAGAAGCCGTTCCAGTTCCTGCAGACGGTGGAGCCGGCGCAGCTGCTCTCGTTCATCGGTGACGAGCACCCCCAGGTGATCGCCCTGGTGATGGCGCACCTCTCCCCCGACAACGCCTCGATCCTGCTCTCGGCCCTGCCTGCGTCGCAGCAGGCACTGGTCGCGCACCGCATCGCGGTGATGGACCGCACCGCACCCGACATCATCCGGGCGGTGGAGAGCACCCTGGAGCGCAAGATGTCCTCGATGCTCAAGCCGGCCGAGATGTCGCGCGTCGGCGGGGTCGACCCGCTCGTGACGATCATCAACCGCTCCGACCGCGCCACCGAGCGGCACATCGTCGAAGGCCTCGAGGCCCTGGACGCCGCCCTGGCCGACGAGGTCAAGAGCCGGATGTTCATGTTCGAGGACATCGTCGACGTCGAGGACCGCTCGGTGCAGCTGGTGCTGCGCGAGGTCGACTCGAACGACCTCGCGATGGCGCTCAAGGGCGTCAACGAGGCAGTCCGGACCAAGATCACCTCCAACCTCTCCGAGCGTGCCGGGGAGAACCTGCTCGAGGAGGTCGAGATCCTCGGCCCCGTCCGCCTCGCCCAGGTGGAGGAGGCCCAGCAGAAGATCATCCGGACCATCCGCACCCTGGAGGAGAAGGGCCAGGTCGTGATTCGACGTGGAGGCGACGATGACTTCATCGTCTGAGCCGCGTGCGGGGCTGGCCTCGGCCACTGCCTCGGTCACCCCGCTGCGCACACCCGAGCTCCGCCACGGCGCCTGGACCCGGCTCGGGGACAAGCGCGTGCTCGGGGACGCCCCGTCCGAGACCGTGTTCGACCAGCTCGCGGAGCGGGCCTGGGTCGCAGCGCGGTCCCAGGGCTACGCCGTGGGCTACTCCGACGGCCGCCGCAAGGCGGCAGCAACCGCTGCCGGGGTCGCCAGGGAGCTGGCCGCCGAGCGTGCCGCCGCCGACGAGCAGCGCCAGCAGGAGCACGCAGCGGCGATGTCGGCCCTGCGCGCGGCCGCCGAGCACCTGCGGGAGCTGGTCAGCGCCACCTGTGCCGGCATCGAGGAGCAGGCCACCGGCCTCGCGCTCGCCCTGACCGAGGAGCTCGTGGGCCACGAGCTCCGCACCGACGCCCCCGCTGACGTCGTACGCCGCGTGCTGCAGGTGCTTCCGGGCGGAGGGGTCAACGTCCTCGTGCGGCTGCACCCGGCGACCCTCGGCTCGGCCGCCAGCGGGGAGCTCTCCGGTGAGGGCGTCCGCCTCGTGGCAGACAGCACCCTCGGCGTGCACGACGCCGTCGTCGAGCTTGCCGACCGCGTGCTCCGGCTCGACGTCGGGGGCGCCCTCGAACGGGTCCGCGAGGTGCTCCGATGAGCGCGCTGACCTCGCTCGTGGCCGACCGTGCCCTGGCCGCCGTCCGCCCGCAGGGGCTCGGTCGCGTGGTGGAGCTGCTCGGCCTGCAGCTGCGCGTGGGCGGCCTGGTCGCCGCAGTCGGTGACCTGCTCGAGATCCAGGGCACCCCACCGGTGCTCGCCGAGGTCGCCGCCAGCGACGCCGCCGGCCTGATCTGCCTGCCGCTGGCCTCGACCAGTGGCCTCACCATCGGCGCTGCCGTCCGGCACGCCGGCGGCCCCCTGCGGATCCATGTCGGGGACCAGCTGCGGGGGCGGGTCCTGGACGGCCTCGGCCGACCGATCGACGGCGGACCCAGCCTGGCCTCGCTGCCGCAGACCGCGGTCGAGCACCGGGCCCCCGGGGCACTGAGCCGTCCGCGGATCGACACCCCCGTCAGCCTGGGTGTGCGCGCCCTGGACGCGCTGACCCCGACCGGTCGTGGCCAGCGCATCGGCGTGATGGCCGGATCCGGCGTCGGCAAGTCCAGCCTGCTCTCGATGATCGCCCGCAGCTCGGACGCCGATGTCTCGGTGATCGCACTCATCGGCGAGCGTGGCCGCGAGGTGCGCGAGTTCATCGAGCAGGACCTCGGTCCCGAGGGCCTGGCCCGCTCGGTGGTCGTCGTGGCCACCTCCGACGCGCCCCCCGTCGAGCGCCTGCGCGCAGCCTTCGTCGCCACCAGGATCGCCGAGTCGTTCCGTGACCAGGGTCGCGACGTCGTGCTGATGATGGACAGCCTCACCCGCGTGGCCATGGCCCAGCGCGAGATCGGTCTCAGCGCCGGCGAACCGCCTGCCACCCGCGGCTACCCGCCCAGCGTGTTCACCTTGCTGCCCCGGCTGCTGGAGCGCGCCGGCACCAACGAGCACGGCAGCATCACCGGCATCTACACCGTGCTCGTCGAGGGCGACGACATGCAGGACCCGATCGGCGACACCGCACGCTCGATCCTGGACGGTCACATCGTGCTCAGCCGCCGGCTGGCCACGGCTGGCCACTTCCCGGCGATCGACGTGCTCGAGTCGATCTCGCGGCTGACGAACGCGGTCACGACCCCCGAGCAGCGCCAGGACGCCATCCGGCTGCGGCGTCTGCTGGCCGCCCACCGCAACGTGCGCGAGCTCGTCGAGATCGGCGCCTACGTCTCCGGTGCGGACCCCGACGCCGACACGGCGCTCGCACGGATGCCCCAGATCGAGGGGTTCCTGCGCCAGGACATGGACGAGTCCACTCCGCTGGCCGAGACCTGGGCACGACTCCACGCGCTGGTGGCGCCATGAGCACCTCGGGTTCCGCCGGCCTGCGCGCCGTGACACGGGTCCGTTCCATCCGCGAGCAGGACAGCCGTTTCGGCCTGCAGCAGGCCATGAGCGACGCCGACCACCACCGACGCCAGCTCGAGGAGCTCGACGAGCGGCTCGGCTCGATGGCCAATGCCCAGCACACGGGGGTCGGTGCCTTCCTGGCGACGAGGTCGACGATGCTGGCGCTGGGCTCTGCCATCGGCACCGCCCAGCAGACGCTCTCCTCCTCGACCACCCTGGCCGTCGCCGCCCTGACCCACTGGCAGCACGACAAGGTCCAGCTCGAGGCCATCGAGCTGCTCCAGGAACGTCGGGCCCAGGAGGTCCGCGACGAGGAGAACCGCCTCGAGGCGCGGGACCTCGACGAGACCGCGAGCCAGCTGTGGCGTCGCCACCACGGGGCCGCACGATGAGCATCGTCGACGTCACCTCACGCATCCAGCAGCTGCAGTCGCAGCTCGCCATGATGGCGCCCCCGACGGAGGCGTCCGGAACCGGCGCCGCCAGCTTCGCCGACGCCCTCGGCGAGGCGACCGGGGCCCTCGAGGGTGGGTCGAGCGCCTCGGGCGAGGCCGTGGTCGCGGAGGCACGCAAGTTCCTCGGCCTGCCCTACGTCTGGGGCGGCACCGACCGCACCAAGGGCGTGGACTGCTCGGGACTGGTCCAGCTGGTCTACAAGGAGTTCGGCATCGACCTCCCCCGCGTCTCCAACCAGCAGGCCCAGTCCGGCCGTCCGGTCGCCAGCATGGCCCAGGCACAGCCGGGCGACCTGATCGCCTGGGACAACTCCAGCCGCAACAACGGCGTCGACCACATCGCGATCTACATCGGTGGCGGGAAGATGATCGAGGCACCGCGCACGGGCCTGAACGTCCGCATCGTCGATGTGCCCTCGACTCCCGACGTCATCCGGCGCGTCCTGCCCGACAGCGCCGTCCAGGGCGTCTCTGCCACCGGCCCCGTGACGGCGACCGGCTCCGGCCCTGTGGGCGGGGTCCCCTACGCCCGGCTGTTCAACACCGCTGCCGCCCGGCACGGCGTCAGCGCCGACCTGCTGGCCGCGGTGGCCAAGCAGGAGTCCGGCTTCAACCCCCAGGCGGTCAGCCCGGCAGGCGCCCGCGGGCTGATGCAGCTGATGCCGGCCACGGCTCGCGGCCTCGGTGTGGAGAACTCCTTCGACCCGGCCCAGTCCATCGACGGTGCCGCGAAGATGCTTCGCGGTCTGATCGACAGCTTCGGCCGCACCGACCTGGCGCTCGCGGCCTACAACGCCGGACCAGGCGCCGTCCGGAAGTACGACGGGATCCCGCCGTACCCGGAGACCCAGAACTACGTGCGCAAAGTACTCGCGAACCTGAGGGCCGCCTGATGACCACCATGACTGCCGGCCCGATGCCCGGCTCGATGCCCGGCTCGATGCCCGGAATGCTCACCGGTCCCGCCCCCGCCTCGCCGGGAGTGGGCAGCGTGCTCGACGGAGCCGGCAGCGACCACTCCGGCGTGCCGGTGGACGCGGTGGACAGCTTCGCCGCCGTGATGGCCCGGATGCTGGGGGCCACGGTTGCCACGGCCTCCGCGAGGCCCCCCGTCGATCAGCAGCCGGACGGCAGCAACGCCTCGGAGAGCCAGGTTGACGAAGCCGGCTCGGCCGACCTCGTCACGACCGCGCCCCAGACCCTGGCCGACGTCGTCGCCGGCCTCGGGCTGGCCGCGCTGGTGGCGACTCCCCCGCCGTCCACACCCGCAACCCTCACCGGATCCGGCCCGATCGAACCAGCCACCGCGCCGTCCACGGTGGACCCGGCCGCGGTCGCGTCCGTCACGGCCGCCGTCGCCGCGGACGAGTCCCTCGACTCGACCGCACCGGTTGCCGCGAAGGCCCCCGACTCCGGCGCCACGGCGATCGCTGCCCCGGCAACCACGACCACGGCGAGCATCGCCAAGGACCGCCCGGCAACCACGATCGCGACCCCATTGGGACAACAGCCCCCCGCACCCCGCGACGCCGCTGCTCCCGCGCCCTACGGTCACGCCGCTCCTGCCGTCGAGGCAGCCCCGCAGCCCGTGACGTCACCCACGGCCACGACCGACCAGGCCCAGCCGACCACAGCGGTCGCACAGGTCTCCGCGACGTCCGCGACCACGGCTCCCGGCACCGGACCGGCACCCACGGACCGGGTGAGCGTCCAGGTGATCCCCGAGATCACCCGGCTGGTCACCACCGGCGACGGCGTCCACCGCCTGACCCTGCACCTGAACCCGCGCGCGCTCGGTGACGTCCGGGTGGTGCTGACCCTGCGGGACGGGGTCGCCAACGTGCGGATCGCCGCGGGCGACGCCGCCCGGGTCGAGCTGCTCAGGTCCTCACCGGAGCTGCAGCGGATGCTCGAGCAGGCCGGTGTCCACACCGCGCGCGTGGACGTGCGCGACCTCGCCGGCGCAGCCTCCGGCACCACGAACGCCGCTGCACCGAGCCCGGCCGGAGAGGCCGGGTCCTCGGGCACGACCGCCTTCGAGCTGGGCGAGCAGCGCAACCAGAACCAGCACCACCCAGGGATGGGTGGTGGCCACTTCGCCAGGGACGGCGCCGACACCACGACAGGGACCGCACGGTCCCGGCCGGGTCAACCGTTCAACCGCGCCCCCGCCACGGGCGTGGACCTGACGATGTGAGGAGAAAGCATGTCTGTCTCAGCTACTGAGGCAACACCCACCGGGATGTTCGGCGCCGGTGTCACCAGTGCAAGCCCGAGCAGCACTCCCGGGGCGGCTCCCGCCGTGCCCAAGGGCGACAAGGAGATGTTCCTGCAGCTGCTCGTCGCCCAGCTGCGCTACCAGGACCCGAGCAACCCGACCGACTCCAGCCAGTTCCTGGCCCAGTCGGCCCAGTTCACGGCCCTGGAGAAGATGCAGTCAGTGGTGGACAAGACCCAGGAGCTGCTCTCGGCGCAGATGGCGTTCGGGGCCAGCGGCCTGGTGGGGCGCACCGTCGCCTGGAACGACGAGGCGGGGATGCGGCAGACCGGCCTGGTCAACGGAGTCACCTTCGGCTCCACGGGTCCGGTGCTCTCCGTCGGGGACCACACCGTGCCGGTCGCCCAGGTCCAGTCGGTCACCGACGGGACCTAGACCCGCTCCGCAGCATCGCAGCCAGAACCAGACCAGCTCCACCTCCAGCTCATCCACGACGGCGCCCTGATGGCGCGCCGCACTCGAGAGGAATCACCATGCTTCGTTCACTCTTCGCCGGCATCAGCGGCCTTCGGGTCAACCAGTCCGCGCTCGACGTCACCGGCAACAACATCGCGAACGCGAACACGGCCGGCTTCAAGTCGAGCACCACCGTCTTCCAGGACACGCTGAGCCAGATGCTCACCGGCGCCACGGCCGCCTCGGCCGTCCGCGGTGGCACCAACGCGGTCCAGATCGGCCTCGGCGTGCAGGTGTCCACGACGAGCACCAACTTCAACCAGGGCTCCGCGCAGACCACCGGCCGGACGACCGACCTGATGATCCAGGGCGACGGCCTGTTCGTCGTCAAGAAGGGCACCGAGCAGCTCTTCACGCGGGCCGGCTCGTTCACCTTCGACAACACCGGCACGCTGGTGACTCCCTCGGGCTCGCGGGTGCAGGGCTATGGCCTGGACGCCTCCGGCCAGCGCACCGGCGGTCTGGTCGACGTCACCCTGGACACGACCTCCCTGAACCCGCCCGTGCCCGCGGGCGTGGAGATGACGTCGTACAACATCGGCAGCGACGGCAAGCTCCGCGGCATGTTCTCCGACAACGTCCAGCGCGACATGGCGCAGATCGCGCTGGCCGACTTCGCCAACCCGATGGGTCTGGAGAAGGTCGGCGAGACCGCCTTCCGGGAGTCCGCCAGCTCGGGCACCTCCCAGCTGGGCGTCTCCGGCGAAGGTCGCCGGGGGAACATGGTCGGCGGCGCGGTCGAGATGTCCAACGTCGACCTGGCCGCCGAGTTCACCAACCTGATCCTGGCCCAGCGTGGCTTCCAGGCCAGCTCCCGGGTGATCACCACCTCTGACTCGGTGCTCGAGGACCTGGTCAACATCAAGCGCTGATCCACCTCCTCGTGAGGCGGGCCCGGCAGACCCTCGGTCTGCCGGGCCTGCGTCCGTTTTGAGGAGATCCACCCGTTTCGAATCCTCAAGTCGGCCGGTCGACGGCCGATGGACTACCTGAGCGGCCACGGACGGCCCTCTACAGGCTTGGCACTAGGAAGGTGCGAGATGATCACGCTTACCCGCATCTCCGGGTCCGTGTTCGCGCTCAACGCGGACCTCATCGAGCGCATCGACTCGACCCCCGACACGGTCATCACCCTCGTCGACGGGAAGAAGTACGTCGTTCTGGAGTCCCCCGACTCGGTCATCCGGGCGATCCGCGACTACCGCATCGAGATCCTCTCGCTCAGCTACCTGCCGGTCGCCGAGAGCCACGACGTCGACGCCGAGCCCGAGCCCCGCCAGGCCGTGGCGATGCACCTCGCGCCCGTCTCACAGATCCGCGGGGCCGAGTGATGGACCTGGCACCCGCGATCGGCATCGGCGGCGGCTTCGCGGTCGTCATCGCCGCCAACGTGATGGAGGGCGGCAACCCGATGAGCCTGCTCCTCGGGCCGCCGATGATGCTCGTCTTCGGCACCACGATCCTGATCACGATGGCCGGCGGCACGATGGCCGACGCCAAGACCGCCATCTCCTCGCTCAAGCGGGCCTTCACCGGCGGCGTGGAACCGGCTTCAGACCTCGTGCCCACCGTCGTCTCACTGGCCGAGCGCGCCCGCCGGGAGGGGCTGCTCGCCCTCGAGGAGGCCACCAGCACGGTGAAGGACGACTTCCTGCTGCGCGGGATCAACCTGGCCATCGACGGAACCGACCCCGACGAGCTGCGCGAGATCATGGAGTCAGAGGTCTACACCAAGCGCGCCTCGGACAAGCAGGCCGCCAAGTTCTTCGCCGACGCCGGCGCCTACGCGCCCACCATCGGCATCATCGGGACCGTCATGGGCCTCGTGCACGTGCTCGAGAACCTCGCCCAGCCCGAGGAGCTCGGCCACCTGATCGCGGCCGCCTTCGTGGCCACCCTGTGGGGGGTCACCTCGGCCAACGTGATCTTCCTGCCCCTGGGCAACCGGCTCAAGCGCCTCGGCGAGCTCGAGGTGGCCCGGATGGAGGTCGTCATCGAGGGGGTCGCCGCGATCCAGGCGGGGTCCAACCCTCGCGTCGTCGCCCAGAAGCTGCGCTCGCTGCTGTCCAACCACGCGGCGGAGGCGGCGTAGTGGCCGGCAAGAGAGGGCGCCGCCACCACGAGGAGGAGCACGAGAACCACGAGCGCTGGCTGGTGACGTACGCCGACATGGTGACCCTGCTGATGGTGCTGTTCATCGTGATGTTCGCGATGAGCGCCGTCGACGAGAAGAAGTTCAACGCGCTCAAGTCCGGCCTGGCGGCGGGCTTCGGCCAGTCCACCAGCATCCTCGACGGCTCGAGCGCCATCCTGGAGCAGCCGGGCATGGCCATCGCCGCACCGATCGCGCCGTCGATGGCGGTGAAGCTGCCCCCGGGCGAGCAGGTGAAGGTCTCTGCGGCGGTCGCGAAGGACAAGCAGCTGGAGAAGGACCGCCGGCGCGCCAGTGCCGACTCGGAGGTCGAGCGGCTCACGGAGATCTGGAAGCGCATCCGAGCTGCGCTGGCGAAGCGCGGGCTCACCGACGACGTCAAGGCCGTGATCGACGAGCGCGGCCTGGTGCTCAGCCTGGTCTCGCGGCACGTGGTCTTCGAGAACGACGTCGCCGAGCTCTCACCCCGAGGGCGCAGGGTGGTGCTGACCCTGGCCCCCGTGCTCGCCACGCTCGAGGAGTCGCTGACGATCGACGGTCACACCAACCAGGTGAAGGTCCAGCCGAAGTACTTCCCCACCGACTGGGAGCTCTCCGCGGCCCGCGCCGTACGCGTGCTCCGCCTGCTCAACGAGAGCGGCCGGATCCCGAACGCCCGGATGACCGCCACGGCCTACGGGCACGAGCGGCCGCTGATCAACCCGGCCCGAGCCGGCTCCCAGCGGATCAACAAGCGGGTCGACATCGTGGTGGCCACCAAGCTCCCCGAGGAGACCCGACGACTGATGGGCTCGATCGACCTCGACAAGATCAGGACAGGAGCAGTGCAGCCGTGAACGTCACCGCGATCCCGACGCCCACCGCCGTGCCGGCCGACGCCAAGCCGGACCCGAAGGCCGCGAAGGCGAAGAAGGCGCCCAAGACGAAGGGCGACGGTGAGGAGGCCCCCAAGAAGGGCAAGAAGAAGCTGCTGATGATCCTGCTCGCGCTCTGCCTGGCCGGCGGTGGCGCCTGGGTCGCGCTCGGGCCTGAGAAGGCTCCCGAGGCGCCCAAGCCCGGCGAGGTGATCACCCTGGACCCGATCCAGATCAACCTGGCGGGCGAGCACTACCTGCGGATCGGGATCGCCATGCAGATGACCGACGCCGCCCACGAGGTCGACGGGAGCAAGGCCCTGGACGCCACGATCGCGGAGTTCAGCGGCCACGAGATCGGCGAGGTGAACCAGCCGAAGATGCGCCGGGAGCTCAAGGAGAAGCTGTTCAAGGAGCTGGAGAAGCGCTACCACCACGAGGTCCTGGAGGTTTACTTCACGGAATTCGTGACCCAGTGACGAAATTCCTCTCAGGTCCGGCCCCTGGGAGTCGATATCTCCTGATGTGACAGTTGCTGCCGAGAGGTCCCCGCGCGCGGGTCGCGCTTCAGGGCGCCGGGACGCGGGCACGAGCGTGCCCGTGGCCTACGACTTCCGACGGCCGATCCAGCTCTCCCGCGAGCACTCGCGGATCCTGCAGCTCGCCTTCGACGGCTTCGCCCGGCAGGCGACGACCATGTTCACCTCGTCCCTGCGCACCGTGTGCCAGGTGACCCTCGAGTCCATCGAGCAGCGCAGCTACGCGGAGTACGTCGACTCGCTCGACGCATTGACCTACCTCTCGATCTTCACCGCCGAGCCGATGCCGGGGCAGTGCATGCTCGAGATCCCGATGCCGGCCACGATGGCCGCGATCGACCACATGCTCGGTGGTCCCGGCAGCACCGAGCAGCCCAAGCGACCCCTGACCGAGATCGAGGGCGGTGTGGTGTCGCAGTTCGTCGAGCGCCTGCTCGGCGAGATGCGGTACTCGCTGGCCGGGACGATGGAGATCGACCCACAGGTCACCGGCGTCGAGTACAGCCCCCAGTTCGCCCAGGTCGCCGGCGCCACCGACGTCGTCGTCGTGGCTGCCTTCGAGCTGAAGGTGCACGGGCAGAGCTACCGGATGACCCTGTGCCTGCCGTTCAACGGCCTGGTCCCCCACCTGGTCAAGGCCGCGGCACCGGCGCCCGTCTCGGACCGTGAACGTGCCCTGCGGGCACGCTCCGCTGACCAGCTCCGCGCGCAGTTCCAGACCGTCCCCCTGGACGTCGCCGTGCGGTTCCGCTCGACCCCGGTGTCGCCGGACACGTTCTCCGACCTGCACATCGGCGACGTGATCCGGCTGACCCACCCGGCGGCCGCGCCGCTCGAGGTCTCGGTCGACGAGATGACCTTTGCCCACGCCACCCCGGGGGCCAAGGGCCCCCGACTCGCCGCCCTGATCGTGGGCACACCCCAGGAGACACGATGACGAACCACACCCAGCTGAAGACCGACGTCCTCGCCGAGGCGGGCATGACCGACCGCGCCACCGCGGCCGCCGGCGCCGCAGCTGCAGTGCTCCCGTCGGTCACCTCGCTGACCCTCGCGCGGCCGGTCGCCGGCTCCACGCTCGACCTCAGCGAGTACACCGCCGGGTGCATCGCCCAGGTCCCTGGCCTCAACGGCCAGATCGCCATCCTGGTGGGCGACGAGCTGGTCTCGGTCCTCGACGCCAGCCCTCTCCAGGGCCTCGACCTCGCGGCGACGGTCCAACCCGCCATGGATGCCGCGGCCGCCACCCTCGGTGGGCAGGCCGAGGCCGCTCGCGAGATGGCGCTGGAGCTGATCGTGGCCGACCTCGGCGGGCCGTTCACCGCGGTCGCCCTGATGGGCGCCGGGTTCGCAGGCGCCGTGCTGATCCCGGACAGCCTGCTGGTGGACCGGACGGCCGCCGCCCCTGTCGCGGCACCCTTCACCCCCGCCAACGGGGTGGATGCGCCGCTCCCCACGACGGGTGGCCCCGTCCGACGCGGCATCGAGATGCTGCACGGCGTCGACATGGAGCTGACCGTCGAGCTCGGCCGCGCCCGGATGACCGTTCGTGACCTGCTGGCCCTCTCACCCGGCGCCGTGCTGGAGCTGGACCGGGCCGCCGGCAGCCCCGCCGACCTGCTCGTCAACGGCAGGCTCATCGCCCGGGGTGAGGTGGTGGTCGTGGACGAGGACTTCGGACTGCGCATCACCGAGATCGTCGACAGCGCTGCGGGCTGAGCATGCTCGAACTGACCATCCGGCTGGTCGTCTCCCTGGCGATCGTCGTCGGGCTGATGCTGCTGCTCGCCCGACTGGGGGCCCGTCGCTTCAGCGGCTCCTCGAAGTCGATGGTGCACGTCCTGCACCGCCAGCCGCTGAGCAAGGCCTCCTCGCTCGCGGTGGTGTCCGTCGGCGGACGCGTGCTGGTGCTGGGCGCCACCGAGCACCAGGTCAGCCTGCTGACCGAGCTCGACCCCGAGGACCTGGGCGAGGACCTCACGGACCTCGTCACCCTCGACCCGGGCGCCCACGAGGAGCCGGCGGTCACGACTCCCGGCACGATCACCGAGCTGGACACCCCGGCGACGCCCGCCGCGCGCACCGGGGTCCTGGCGGTCGTGCCTCCCGTACGCCGGACCGTGGGCAGGCACGTGAGGGAGACCGCGCCCCAGCCTCCCGCCACCGGCCCGCTCGCCGGGTCGCTGCTGTCCCCCCAGACCTGGCGAGACGCGCTCGCGGCAGCCACGAAGGGCGCCTGATGCCGGCACTGCGTCGCGTTCTCGTTCTCTGCGGCCTGCTCTTCGCGCTGGCGTGCCTCGCCGCACCGTCGGCCACGGCCGCTCCCCTGCCCTCGACCACCGCGCAGTCCACCGCCGCGACCGCAGCATCCGCGCCGGGCCTCGTGTTCGCCGCACCGGGAGACCCCGGGGAGCCGGTCGGGCCGGTGGGTCCGGTCGGCCCCAGGAACTCCGACTCGGGCACGGTCAAGGTCGAGCTCGGTGGCCTGACGGACAAGCCGAGCACGTCGGTGTCGGTGATCATCGCCGTCACGCTGCTCTCGGTGCTGCCGGCCCTGCTGCTGACCTGCACCAGCTTCACCAAGATCCTGGTGGTCCTCGGCCTCACCCGCAACGCCCTCGGGCTCCAGCAGACTCCGCCCAACCAGGTGCTCACCGGTCTCGCCCTGTTCCTGAGCCTGTTCATCATGGGGCCGGTCCTCGCCAGCGCGAACTCCGAGGGCGTCAAGCCCTACATGGACGGCACGAAGACGTCCGCCGCGGCGTGGAAGGACGGCAGCGCCCCGATCAAGGAGTTCATGCTCGACCACACCGATGACAGCGAGCTCCAGCTGCTGACCAACGTGGCCAAGCGATCGCTCCCGGACAAGCGCAGCGACGTGGGCCTGTCGACCCTGATCCCCGCCTTCGTGCTGAGCGAGCTCAAGGAGGCGTTCATCATCGGCTTCATCGTGTTCATCCCGTTCCTGGTGATCGACATCGTCGTCGCCGGGGCGCTGATGGCACTGGGCATGATGATGATGCCGCCGGTGATGGTCTCGCTCCCGTTCAAGCTGCTGCTGTTCGTGCTGGTCGACGGGTGGGCTCTGATCATCAAGTCCCTGGTGGCGAGCTATGGGTAGGTACGCATGACCGACGCAACCGTCATCGACATCGCGATGCGCACCATGATGGTGGCGCTGAAGCTCTCCGCCCCCATCCTGGTCACCTCCCTGGTGATCGGGTTCACGGTCTCGGTGTTCCAGTCGATGACCCAGATCCAGGAGTTCACGCTCGCCTTCGTCCCCAAGCTGATCGGGGTCGGCGTCGCGCTGCTCGTCTGCGGCAACTGGATGCTGCACACCCTGATCCAGTTCACCGTCGAGCTGTTCGAGTCGCTGCCCGCCATGCTGGGCTGAGGTCCCGATGACCCTGTCCATCGGAGCGGAGCCCCTCGTGGGGTTCCTCCTGGCCTCGGTGCGCATCGTGGCCTGGCTGGCGATCGTGCCACCGTTCTCCTCGAAGGTGATGCCGGTCACCGTCAAGGTCGTGCTCTCGCTCGGGCTCGCCCTCGCCGTGGCCCCGGCCGCGTCCACCGCCGTCGCGGTGACCCCCACGACGACGTACGCCCTGATCGTCTCGGTCGTCACCCAGGTCGCCATCGGGACCGGGATGGGGTTCCTGACCTACGTCATCCTCGGCGCCATCGCGGCCGCCGGAAGCATGATCGACCTCTTCGGCGGCTTCTCGCTGGCCCAGGGCTTCGACCCGCTCGGGATGAACACCAACACGGTCTTCGGCAAGTTCCACCAGATGCTGGCCTCGGTGCTGCTGTTCGTGACCGGCGGCCACCTGATGATCATCGGCGGGCTGCTGAAGACCTTCCACTTCATGCCGGTGGGCACGAACCCGAGCATGACGAACGGCACCAACGTCTTGCTGATGGCCTTCAAGGTCATGTTCGTCACCGCCGTGCAGATCGCCCTGCCGATGATCGCGGTGCTGTTCCTGGCCGACCTCGGTCTGTCCCTGCTGACCAAGGTCGCACCGCAGCTGAACGCCATCAACGTGATGTTCCCGGCGAAGATCGGGCTCACGCTGCTGCTGCTCGGCCTCTCCTTCCCGGTGCTGCCGATCGCCCTGAGCCGTCTGGTGGACCTGGCGCTCGAGGCGATGGCCGCTGTCTCGGGAGGTGGCTGATGGCCGGTGAGAAGACCGAGAAGCCGACACCGAAGAAGCGCAAGGAGAACCGCAAGGAGGGGCAGGTCCCCCGCACCCAGGAGCTGGGCGGCTGGGCCTCGATGATGCTCCTCGGGCTGGCGCTCCCGCTCCTGCTCAAGCACGAGCTCGGTGGGCTGCGCGACCTGATGGCCGGGATGCTCAGCTGGCAGGGCGAGCCCTCGGTGTCGCGGGCGCTCGAGGGGCTTCGCACCGGCGCCGGCCACGTCTTCGTCACCCTGGTGGTGCTCGGCAGCGGGGTGATGGTCATCGGGGTCGCCTCGGCCCTCGCCCAGGGCGGGTTCTACCTGGCCACCAAGCAGATCAAGCCCAGCTTCAACAAGCTCAACCCGATCAAGGGCGCCAAGCGGATCTTCGGCCCCAACGTCCTCTGGGAGGGCGCCAAGATGCTGCTGAAGAGCTCGGTGGTCGCCGTGCTGGTCTACAGCGCCATCCGGGGCCTGATGCCGCTCATCGGCGGCATGGTCCCGGTCAGCGTGGTCCTGGAGTCGATCTCCGGCAGCGCGATGGGGCTGATCCGCAACGTGGCCCTGGCGGGCCTCGTGCTCGGTGCCCTGGACTACGTGATGCAGCGTCGCCGGGTCGGCAAGCAGACCCGGATGACCAAGGAGGAGGTCAAGACCGAGCACAAGCAGTCCGAGGGTGACCCGATGGTCAAGAGCGCCATCCGGTCCCGGCAGCTCGCCGCTGCCCGCAACCGGATGATGGCTGACATCCCCCTGGCCGACGTGGTGCTGGTCAACCCGACGCACGTGGCGGTGGCCCTGCGCTACGACGCCGAGATGGGCGCCCCGCGCGTCGTCGCCCGCGGAGCCGGCGCGGTGGCGGCCAGCATCCGGGCCCGCGCCGCGGAGGCCCGCGTCCCGCTCGTCCGGGACGTGCCACTCGCCCGGTCGCTGTACTCCTCCACGATCGTGGGACAGACCATCCCGCCCGAGCTGTTCGCAGCCGTGGCCTCCGTGCTCGCGTTCGTGATCAGCCGCCGCACCCAGGGCCAGTACGGCGGCGAGCACCGCTCCCCCCGCGTCGAGACCGAGCTGCCCGCGCTGCCTCCGGGAGGACGCAGGCGCCGAAACCCCTCAGGTCCGGCCGCCGCCAGCCGAACGTAACGACGAGGCCACGGAAGGCGTCTGTCGTGCCAGGACGGCACATCGGCTCGCGACCCCGTGTGAAAGGCAACTCCCTTGGCCATCAAGCGCCTCACGCAGCTCGGTGTCCCCATCGGCATCGTCTTCATCGTGGTCATGCTGGTGGTGCCGTTGCCGGCCATGGTGCTGGACACCCTCATCGCCGCGAACATCACGATCGCGCTGCTGGTGCTGCTCACGGCCATGTTCATCCACCGGCCGCTGGAGTTCGCCGCCTTCCCGGCCGTGATCCTCGTGCTGACCCTCTTCCGCCTCGCCCTGAACGTCAGCGCGACCCGCCTCGTCCTGCTCGACGGCTACGCCGGCAAGGTGATCGACACCTTCGGTCACTTCGTCGTCGGCGGCTCCCTGATCGTCGGGCTCATCGTCTTCGCGATCCTGCTCGTGATCCAGTTCGTGGTCATCACCAACGGCGCCGGCCGCGTCGCCGAGGTGGGAGCGCGCTTCACCCTCGACGCCATGCCCGGCAAGCAGATGGCCATCGACGCCGACCTCAACTCCGGCCTGATCGACGAGGACACGGCGCGCCAGCGCCGGCACGACGTGCACGCCGAGGCGGACTTCTACGGCGCCATGGACGGGTCCTCGAAGTTCGTCAAGGGCGACGCAATCGCCGCCGTGATCATCACCCTGGTCAACCTGATCGGCGGCTTCGCCATCGGCGTCGCCCAGAACGGGATGTCGTTCGGCGACGCGATCCAGACCTACAGCCTGCTCTCGATCGGCGACGGCCTCGTCTCGCAGATCCCCGCTCTGCTGCTCTCCGTGGCCACCGGCCTGATCGTCACCCGGTCCACCGGCGAGGAGGACATGGGATCGGACATCCTGCGCCAGCTGACCGCCCGCGCGGTGCCGCTGCGCGTCGCCGGTGGAGCCGCGCTGGGGCTGTGCCTGATCCCGGGCCTGCCCAAGCTGCCGTTCATCCTGGCCGGCGGGATCATGCTGCTCGCCTCGACCCGGGTGGAGCCACCGGCGACCAAGGTCGTCGCCAAGGACGAGCCCGCTCTGGGTCCGGCTGCCGACTCGCCCGAGGAGCTGGCCTACGAGATCCAGATCGACCCGCTGGGACTCGACCTGTCCGCCGACATCATCGACCTCGTCGACCCCGACGCCGGGGGCGACCTGCTGCCGCGGGTCAAGGCCCTGCGCCGCAAGATCGCCAACGACATCGGCATCGTGATCCCCCCGCTGCGCACGAGGGACAACCTCGACCTCCCGCTCAACACCTATGCGATCAAGCTCTTCGGCATCGAGGTGGCACGGGGCGAGGCACCACGCGGCCAGGTGCTGGCGATCGGGGACTTCCTGGGTGGTCTGCCCGGCACCCTGACCCAGGAGCCGGTCTTCGGCCTCGAGGCGAAGTGGATCGCTGCCGAGCTTCGCAACCAGGCCGAGCTCAGCGGGGCCACCGTCGTGGACCGCACCTCGGTGATCACCACCCACATCGCCGACGTCGTGAACTCGCACGCCGCGAGGCTCCTCGGTCGTGAGGACGTGCGACTGCTCACCGACGTCGTCAAGCGCAGCCACCCGGTCGTCGTGGAGGAGCTGACGCCCGCCCAGCTGAGCCTGGGCGAGGTGCAGCGCGTGCTCCAGTCGCTGCTGGAGGAGGGCGTCTCCATCCGCGACCTGGTCCGCATCTTCGAAGCCATCTCGATGCGCGCCCAGAGCTCCAAGGACCTCGACGGCCTCGTGGACGCGGCCCGCGCCTCGCTGGGACCCGCGATCGTCTCCACGCACCTGCAGGGCGACACCGTGCACGTGATCAGCCTCGACCCCCGGCTCGAGCAGCGGATGCTGGAGTCGCTGCGGTCGACCGAGTTCGGCCTGACGCTCGCCGTGGACCCCGAGCTGGGACAGTCGGTGCTCAACCAGCTGGGCGCGCTCAGCCGTCAGGCCGAGGACGAGAACCTTCGACCGGTGCTGGTGTGTGCGCCCCAGGTGCGCAGCGCCGTACGCCGGCTCCTGCGGCCCAGCCTTCCTGCCCTGCCGGTGCTCTCCTACCAGGAGCTGATCGGGTGTGCCCAGGTGCGCTCCGTCGGTGTCGTCGGTGACTCCACGATGGCCCTGCAGGCATGAGCCCGTTCTCGGGGCTGGTGCTCGGCTCCACCGCCCTGATGTCCACCCCGGCGGCGCTGATGCTCTACCAGGGCACGATGTCGGTCACCGAGGCCGTCGAGCGCAGCGTGATCGTAGCGGTCATCTGCTGGGCGGCCCTGTCCTTCGTCGAGGCGTTCGCCTTCCCGTCTCCCGCTGCTCGACGCCTGGCCGAGCCCGACCAGCCCGCGGCCCTCACGCAGCACTCGGCCGACGCCGCGGAGTGAGCCGGCCCTGAGTCGAGCGCCGGCTTGGCCCGGGGCCCTCATCCACGGCAGGGTGTGCGGGGTGAGCACCAACAGCACCCTGATCGTCCTGCACCGCTACCGGGGGCCGGCGAGGTCCGGGAACGGCGGCTACGTGGCCGGGGCCCTGGCCCACGAGCTCGGCGACACCGGCGACCGGACCGTCAGCGTGACGCTGCGTCAGCCCCCTCCCCTCGACGCGACCATGCGCATCTCCGAGTCCGCGGACGGACTGCAGCTCAGCTTCGGCGGCGCCGTGGTCGCGCAGGCGGCGGTGACCGACCGGACGCTCGAACCCGTGGAGGCGGTCTCCTGGGACGAGGCGGTCGCGGCCTCCGCGGCCTACCCGGGCCACGTCTCGCACCCGTTCCCGACCTGCTTCTCCTGCGGCACCGAGCACCCGGACGGGCTCCGGATCTTTCCCGGCCAGGTGAGCTCGAGCCGCGACGGCCGGACCCGGGTGGCCGCTCCCTGGGTGCCGGACGCCACCGTGGCCGCTGACTACCACGAGTACGCCGACCCCGCGCCGCGCGCCTGCCTGGCTGCCACCTGGTCGGCGCTGGACTGCATCGGCGGCTGGGCCGGAGACCTCACCGAACGGCTGATGGTGCTCGGTCAGATGCACGCGGTCATCGACGACCTGCCCGTGCAGGACGAGCGCCACGTCGTCGTCGGCGAGCACCGGGGAACCGAGGGGCGCAAGACGTTCACCGCCTCGACCCTGCACGACTCCGACGGCCGGATCGTCGGCCGCGCCGAGCACGTGTGGATCGCCGTCGACCCGGCGAACTTCAACGGCTAGGCCCGCGGGGACCTCACGCGCGGTCCCCGGACCCGTCGTGGGTCTCGTCACCGGCCGGGTCGTGGTCCGGGTGCCCGGCGGCTCCCCCACCGGCTGCTCCGTACCCCGGGAACGCCATCGGCTCCGTCGTCTGGTGGCTGAGCTGGCCGGCTGACGGTGCTGCGGCAACGGGGTGCGGGCCGAAGCGGTTCGGGCCGGGCGTCGAACGGCGCAGCATCAGGACCAGCAGGCCGACCATGCCGACGCCGAACAGGAACACCGCGAACACTCCGAGCACGATGACCCCCACCGTGACGCCTGCATCCGGGGCACCGGTGAACAGGCTGCCGAACCCGATCACCAGCGCGGCGATCGCCGCCGCCGTGGCCAGGAAGGTGGCTCCGACCGGCAGCAGGACCCACCAGCCGGACAGGTCGCTGTCGTGCAGCCGGCGCACCGTCACCGCCAGCAGGGGCAGCAGCAGCACCAGGTTGACCACCAGCCCGGTCGCGGACGCCGCGCCCTCGGAGTACACCGACGTGCCCAGGAGGGAGTCGAGGTTGTCGACGACGAGACCGACGAGCGCGGTGAACAGGTAGAACCACCAGAACTCCGCACGCGTGGCGCGGCCGGTGAATGTGGCGTACTGGCGCAGCGCGCTGCGGACCGAGCTGGCGAAGGTCACTGTGGGTCTCCTCGAGAGGGGCTGTGTCGCAGGGTGCTGCGGCAGGACGATGTCAGTCGCCGTCCTCGACAGCGGCGTTGTACCTCGCCAGCGCGCGCACGAAGCCGGCCAGGTCCTCGTCGGTCCAGTCCCCCAGCCGTGCGCCGACCTCGCGTCGGCGGGCGGACGAGATCGTGGCCAGCCGACGGCGACCCTCCTCGGTGATCACCAGGTTGAGGGCGCGGCGGTCCTCGGGATCGAGGGTGCGCTCGATCAGGCCCAGCTCCAGCAGCGACTGGACCTGACGGCTCACGGCGCCCTTGTCGATGGAGAACATGTCCACCAGGTCGCTCGCCCGGCGCGCAGCCGAGTCGTTGAGCGCCATCAGCATGGAGTAGGCCACCGGGGAGAGGGACGGGTGCAGCATCCGGGCTCGCTCGGCGATCACCCGGCGGATGCGCCGCACGAGCACACCCATCTCGTGCTCGAGCTCGCGCAAGGTCTCGTCATCTGCCACGGGGTCACCATACAAAGCAGCGACCCGCAGGTGTGGCTCGACAGAGCCGCTCCGGGGGACGTGCCCGGATCACCTGCGGGTCGGGTTGCTGCTTGTATTCACCAACGCGCTCGCACGACCACGGTTCCGGTCGCTCTGCGACGAGCCGGCGAGCTGCTAGCTGGCAGCCACCTCACGCGTCCTCGAAGAACTCATTCCTCGGACCACCTCCTTTCCCGTGTGCACCCACGGTAGGCGGCCACCCGACGAGGTTCAACGCCTTTTGTCCGCGTGCTTCCTCGCGCGTCGGTGTCGCGGCGGCCGGTCGCGGGTGTGGCCCCGGGAGGCAACGGGTAGGACGGTGCCATGAGCGAACACAGCGCCGACGACACCAGCACCGAGGACCGCGCCCCCGGGGAGGTCTCCGACGACCTGCTGCCCGAGGACCTGCAGCCGAGCGAGGACAACCCGCTCGCGCGCCACCCCGGCCAGACCGGCGACGACGACGACAAGATCGGCGCCGACACCGAGGGCGGCGACGCGGAGAACCCCTCCACCAACATGACCTACGGCAGTGGTCCCGACGACGGCGGTCGCTCCCGCAACGAGCAGGACGAGGACAACGACCGCACTGGCGACTGAGAGATGACCAGTGACACCGGGTCCGTCGGTCAGCTCGTGGCAGCAGCGGTGAACTGCGCGTTGTAGAGCCGCGCATAGGCGCCCTCGCCTGCCAGCAGCCCGTCATGGGTCCCCTGCTCGACGATCGAGCCGTCCTCCATCACCAGGATCAGGTCCGCGTCGCGGATGGTGGAGAGACGGTGCGCGATCACGAACGAGGTCCGGTCGCTGCGCAGTGCCGCCATCGCGTGCTGCAGCAGCAGCTCGGTGCGGGTGTCCACCGAGGAGGTCGCCTCGTCGAGGATCAGCAGCGCAGGGTCGGAGAGGAAAGCCCGCGCGATCGTGACCAGCTGGCGCTCCCCCGCCGACAGGTTGGACCCGTCCTCGTCGATCACCGTGTCGTAGCCCTCGGGCAGCGAGTGCACGAATCGATCGACGAACGTCGCCGTGGCGGCCTCCAGGATCTCCTCGTCGGTGGCCTCCGGACGGCCGTAGGCGATGTTGTCGCGGATGGTGCCCTCGAACAGCCAGGTGTCCTGCAGCACCATCCCGATCTGGCTGCGCAGCGCCTGTCGTGGGATCGAGGCGATGTCCACCCCGTCGAGGGTGATCCGGCCGCCGGTGACCTCGTAGAAGCGCATCACCAGGTTCACCAGGGTGGTCTTGCCTGCTCCGGTGGGGCCCACGATGGCCACGGTCTGGCCCGGCTCGGCGACCAGGTGGAGGTCCTCGATCAGCGGCCGGTCCTGCGTGTACGCGAAGGAGACACCCTCGAACCGCACCTCGCCGTGCCGCGCGTCCACGGCTGCCGCGGCGCCATCCAGCTCGGCCGGCTCCTCCTCCGCGTCGAGCAGCTCGAAGACGCGCTCGGCGGAGGCCACGCCCGACTGCATCAGGTTCGTCATCGAGGCGACCTGGGTCAGCGGCTGGGTGAACTGCCGGGAGTACTGGATGAAGGCCTGCACGTCACCGAGAGACATCGACCCGCTGGCCACCCGCACGCCGCCCAGCACGGCGATCACGACGTAGTTGAGGTTCCCGACGAACATCATCACCGGCATGATCAGACCACTCACGAACTGGGCGCCGAAGCTGGCCCGGTAGAGCTCGTCGTTCTCCCTGGCGAAGACCTCCTCGACCTCGGGCTGGCGGCCGAACACCTTGACCAGCGCGTGCCCGGAGAAGGTCTCCTCGATGTGCGAGTTCAGCCGACCGGTGCGCCGCCACTGCTCCACGAACAGGCCCTGCGAACGACGCATCACCGACTTGGTGACCAGCACCGACAACGGCACCGAGACGAGTGCCACCAGCGCCAGGAGCGGCGAGATCCAGACCATCATCGAGAGCACGGCCAGCACGGTGAGCAGCGAGGTGAGCAGCTGGCTCATCGTCTGCTGGAGCGTCTGGCTGACGTTGTCGATGTCGTTGGTCACCCTGCTGAGCAGCTCACCACGCGGCTGCCGGTCGAAGTAGCTCAGCGGGAGCCGGTTGACCTTGTCCTCGACCTCGGCACGCATCCGCAGCACGGTGCCCTGCACGACGTCGTTGAGCAGGTAGCCCTGCAGCCAGGCGAGCAGCGACGCGGCGACGTAGACGCCGAGCACCACCAGCAGCACGGCTCCGACGGCAGCGAAGTCGACCGCCTGGCCCGGAAGCACGTCCATGGACGAGACCATGTCGGCGAACCGGCCCTCGCCACGGTCCCGCAGCGCCGCCACGGCCTCGGCCTTGCTCAGGCCCTCGGGGAGCTGGCCACCGATGAGACCGGCGAAGATCAGGTCGGTCGCGCTGCCCAGCAGCTTGGGACCGACCGCCGTCAGTGCCACGCTGACCACGGCCAGCACCACGACCGCGACGGCCTTCGTCCGATCCGGTGCCATCCGGCCGACCAGGCGTCGGGCCGAGGGCTTGAACGTCGAGGCCTTCTGTCCGACCAGGCCGCCTCCGAACGGGCCGCGACCGGGACCCGGTCCGGCCTGGATCCGCTCGGTCTCCTTCAGGGTGCCGGTCTCGCCGCCGTCGTCCACCGCCGACGCGGTGCCAGGTGTCGTCGGCGCGCTCATGCTGCCTCCTCGGCGCTGAGCTGCGACTCGACGATCTCGCGGTAGGTGCCGCACGACCCGAGCAGCTCGTCGTGCCGTCCTCGACCGACCACCTCGCCGTCCTCGACGACCAGGATCAGGTCGGCGTCGCGGATCGTGGACACCCGTTGCGCGACGATCAGCACGGTCGCCGTGCGGGTGACCGGTCGGAGGGCGGACCGCAGCCGGGCGTCGGTGGTGAGGTCGAGGGCGCTGAACGAGTCGTCGAACAGGTAGATGCCTGGCTGCCGGATCAGTGCTCGGGCGATGGCCAGACGCTGTCGCTGACCGCCGCTCACGTTGGTGCCACCCTGAGCGATGGGTGCGTCGAGACCCTCGGGCATGGCCTCGACGAAGTCACGCGCCTGAGCGATCTCGAGGGCCTCCCACAGCTGCTCCTCGGTGGCGTCGGGCCGGCCGTACTGCAGGTTCGAGCGCACCGTGCCGGAGAACAGCCATGCCTTCTGCGGCACCAGCCCGATGCCGCCCCACAGCAGGTCGGGACTGAGCCGGCGTACGTCGACACCGCTGACCAGCACCCGCCCGGCCGTGACGTCGAACAGCCGCGGCACCAGGTTGAGCATCGTGCTCTTGCCGGCGCCGGTGGAGCCGATGATCGCCACCGTCTGCCCAGGAGCGGCGGAGAACGAGACGTCCCGCACGACCGGCACGTCGGCGCCGGGATAGGTGAACTCGACCCGGTCGAAGACGAGCGTCCCGTGCTCGGTCACCTCCGTCACCGGGTCGGCGGGCGGGACCACCGAGGACCGGGTCGCCAGCACCTCCGAGATCCGGTCCGCGCACACGGCGGAGCGCGGCACCATCATCAGCATGAAGGTCGCCATCATCACCGACATCAGGATCTGCACGAGGTAGGCCAGGAACGCCGTCAGGGCACCGACCTCCATCTGGCCGTTCTCCACCCGGTGCCCACCGAACCAGAGCACCGCCACCGAGGACACGTTGAGGATCAGCATCACGGCGGGGAACAGCGTGGCCTGCCAGCGTCCGGCCGTGATGGCCACCGAGGTGAGCTCGCCGTTGGCGACCGCGAACCGCTCGGTCTCGTGGGGCTCGCGGACGAACGCACGCACCACGCGCACCCCGGTGATCTGCTCGCGGAGCAGCCTGTTGACCTCGTCGATCCGTCGCTGCATCACGCGGAAGCTCGGCACCATCCGGGAGACGATCAGGGCCACCGCCACCAGCAGTGCCGGGATGCAGACCCCGAGCAGCCACGAGAGCCCGAAGTCCTCGCGCATGGCCATCACCACGCCGCCCACCATCATGATCGGCGCTGCGACCATCAGCGTGCAGCCGAGCAGCACCAGCATCTGCACCTGCTGCACGTCGTTGGTCTCGCGGGTGATGAGCGAAGGGGCACCGAAGTGCTGCACCTCGCGCTGCGAGAACGAGCCGACCCGCTGGAAGATCGCCGAGCGCAGGTCTCGACCGAAGCTCATCGCGGTGCGCGCCGAGAACCAGACGGCTGCCACCGAGCACCCGATCTGCAGCAGCGCGACCAGCAGCATCACGCCGCCCGTGCGGATGATGTACGCCGTGTCCCCCGCCGCCACTCCCTTGTCGATGATGTCGGCGTTCAGGCTGGGCAGGAACAGCGCCGCGACGGTCCCGGTGAACTGGAGCAGCACGATGAAGGTGAGCCAGCGTCGGTAGGGCTGGAGGTACTCGCGCATCAACCGGATCAGCACGACAGCTCACCGTCCGCCGCCAGGACGCCGTCGAGCACCGTGGAGACGATCTCGTCGGGGGTCAGTGGCTGGTGGTCGGAGATCTCGGGGTGGGTGGCGCTGAAGGTCAGCAGCCGGAGCCGGTGCACCACCTGCTCGGGGGTGAGCCGGAAGCGATCCGCGTCCGGGCGCACCAGCGCGACCAGCCGCTCGGCCATCGCGGCACGGACGGCGTCGGCCTCCTCGCTGTCGTGCCGGGGCGGAGCGACCAGCCCGACGGCCCGCATCAGCGCGAACACGTCCAGGAAGCGCTGCTGGAGAACCGTCACCAGGGCGACCAGACGCTCACGCACCGGCAGGCCCGCATCGATCAGGTCGACCTCGGCCAGGAACTGGCTGGGGTCGAAGGCCGACTCGATCGCCGCGTCGACGAGCTCGTCCTTGCACCCGAACACCCGGAAGATCGTGCCCTCGGCGACCCCGGCGGCCTCGGCGATCCGCCGCGTGGTCACGTCCCTGCCGTGCTCGAGGAGCAGCGGTCGGGTGGCCGCGACCAGCTCGGTGCGCCGGACGTCCGGGGGCAGCGGGGTGGCGCGAGGAGTCATCCCGTCACCTTAAGTGAGTGAGTGCTCACTCACAAGGGGTTCATCGCAACCGCCTCAGGGCGCCAGCCGGGTGACGGCCCAGGTCCCGCCTCCGGGGCGGCGGTAGACCAGCCGGTCGTGCATCCGGCCCCGGCGACCCTGCCAGAACTCCACGCTCTCCGGCCGGACCCGGTAGCCGCCCCACGTGGGTGGCAGCGGCACCGGCCCCTCCTCGCCGAACCGCTCCTCGACCCGGCGCAGCGCTTCCTCCAGCTCCTCGCGGGAGCCCACCTCGGCCGACTGCGGCGAGGCCCAGGCGCCGAGCTGGGACTCGCGCGGCCGGGCAGCGAAGTAGGCCTCGCTCTCCTCGGTCGAGACGCGCTCGACGGCGCCCTCCACCCGGACCTGCCGCTGCAGGTCGTGCCAGGGGAAGAGCAGCGAGGCCACCGGGCGGCCCTCGATCTCCCGCGCCTTGCGCGACCCGTAGTTGGTGTAGAACACGAAGCCGCGCTCGTCGAGCCCCTTGAGCAGGACCATCCGCATCGAGGGCCGTCCGTCCGCGGACACGGTGGCCAGCACCATCGCGTTCGGCTCGTGCAGTCCCGACGCGACCGCGTCGTCGAGCCAACGACGGAACATCGCCACCGGTTCGGCCTCCAGGTCGGGGATGTCGAGCCCGTGGTCGCCGTACTCGCGACGCAGGGCGGCCAGGTGCTCCGCGGTTCGGTTCTCGCTCATGGAGCGAACCTAACCGGCCGCCGGCAGCGGGGTGGCCAAGGTGACGTGAGCAGGTGGAGTAGGCATGATGTGCTGGTCCGCGCATCGCCGTTTGCGCGAGTTGAAGGAGTCGTCAATGACCGAGGTCCACCACGGACTCGAAGGCGTGGTCGCGTTCGAGACGCAGATCGCTGAGCCCGACAAGGAAGGCTCCGCGCTGCGCTACCGCGGCGTCGACATCGAGGAGATCGTCGGCCGGGTCCCGTTCGAGAAGGTCTGGGGGCTGCTCATCGACGGCACCTACGAGCCGGGCCTGCCGCCCGCCGAGCCCTACAACATCCCGATCCACACCGGCGACGTGCGAGCCGACGTCCAGGCAGCGGTCGCGATGCTCGCGCCGATGCTGGGGATGAAGCAGACCTACGACATCACCGACGAGGAGGCTCGCACCGACCTCAGCCGCGTCGCCGTGATGGTGCTCTCCTTCGCCGGGCAGGCCGCGCGCGGGCTCGGGCTGCCGATCGTGCCCCAGCGCGAGGTCGACAAGGGCGACACCCTGGCGGAGAAGTTCCTCACCCGCTGGAAGGGCGAGGCCGACCCCGCCCACGTCAAGGCGATCGATGCCTACTGGAGCTCCGCCGCCGAGCACGGGATGAACGCCTCGACGTTCACCGCACGCGTGATCACCTCCACCGGCGCCGACGTGGCCGCCGCGTTCTCCGGGGCGATCGGTGCGATGAGCGGCCCGCTCCACGGTGGCGCCCCGTCGCGAGTGCTGCACATGATCGAAGAGGTCGAGAAGCAGGGCGACGCCCGCGCCTACGTCAAGAGGCTCCTCGACGACGGCGAGCGCCTGATGGGCTTCGGGCACCGGGTCTACCGTGCCGAGGACCCCCGTGCCCGGGTGCTGCGGCGTACGGCGAAGGAGCTCAACGCCCCGCGCTACGAGGTCGCCGAACAGCTCGAGCAGGCCGCGCTGGCCGAGCTCAAGGAGCGTCGCCCCGACCGGGTGCTGGAGACGAACGTGGAGTTCTGGGCCGCGATCGTGCTGGACTTCGCCGAGGTGCCCGCACCGATGTTCACCTCGATGTTCACCTGCGCCCGCACCGGCGGCTGGTCCGCGCACATCCTGGAGCAGAAGCGCACCGGGCGACTGATCCGCCCCTCGGCGATCTACACCGGTCCCGGCAGCCGACCGGCCAGCGCCATCGAGGGCTGGAACGGCGCCTGGGGTGACACCGACGCAGCCGAGGAGCCCATCGCCTGAGAGCCCGTGAGCCTCACCCCGTCGACGCCGGTTGCGGCGTCGGGGTCGGGTCCGGTGGCGGGGTCGGGGCAGGTGGCAGCGTCGGCGGCGGGGCCGGTGGCTTGGCGCCCGGGACCCGGCCGACGTACCAGCTGGTCGCCCCCTGCCCACCTGCACGAGTGAGTGAGATGTGCATGTGGTCGCGGTGCCGCAGGGTCCGCGAGCAGCGCTTGAGCTTGCGGCAGCTCGAGCTGCGGTAGGCCCGAGGACGGAACTGGTCGTAGGCGGCATAGATCCGGTCGTTCCAGATCACGTACATCACGCCCATCCGCCGGGCGAGCTCGGCGGCCTCGCCGCTCGGTCCGGTCCTCGTCAGCAGCGCCAGGAAGCGCGCGGCACGGGCGCGGTCGGCGGCGGAGCGGGCGTTCAGGGTCCAGTCGAAGGCCCGACCCTCCTTGTGCTCCGAGGTCGAGGATCCTGCGCAGCTGCGCGAGATCGACCCGAACCGGCCACCCTGGGTGGCCACCACCCAGCGTGCCATCGCCAGCGTCCCGGGCTTGGCCGACGGCGAGCACACCTTCTGGGGCTCGTAGCGGGCGTACGGCTCGAGAGGGACCAGGTCGGCCTGCGCAGCGGCGACGAACGCCAGGCAGCCGAGCGCCACCAGCGAGACGATCACCGTGCGTCGGGCGGCCCGGATCTGGTCGATGACACGGCGATGCATGGAAAGGTCCCTCCGTCGGTGCCCCGAGCGTAGGCGGACCTTGGGCGATTTGTCCGTTTCTTTGACAGGTTGGTCAGGCCCAGATGGGTCCCACGGGCGGGTAGACCTCGGTGAGCGCCTCGCGGATCTCGGCCAGTCGCGGGGTGGGCTGGTTGCTGGGGTTCACCTCGAAGCTGGTGTCGAGCAGCATCCGTCGCCCCCAGGCCAGCACGGGCTCGAGCGCGGCGTCGTCCGGGTCGGCGGCGAGCTGGCGCACCCAGTCCCGGCGGCCGTAGGCGACGTCTCCCCCGATCATCACCAGCTCCACGTCGGCCGGCGTCGAGGCGCACACGGACTCGTGGGCGTCAGGGTCCACCCGGGACATCACCACCAGGTCGGCCGCCCGTCCCTCCTCGAGCCTCCCGAGCGTGGCCCCCAGCCCGGCGACCTCGGCCGCACCCGAGGTGACCATCGTGACCAGCTCGCGCGCCGTGATCGCCCGCCCCTGCTCGAGGAGCTCCTCGCGGGCGACCTTCATCTCGGCGAGCAGGCTCATCGAGCCCGACGGCAGCCAGTCGGCGCCGAGGGCCATCGGCAGCCCGACGTCGAGGGCATCGGCCGCACGCGTCGTCTCGCCGTAGAGGCGCAGGTTGGACTGCGGGGACCAGACCAGCCGTGCCCCGGCGTCGCTCGCCTGGCCCAGCTGCTCGCGGGTCATCGCCGTGCCGTGGATGATCACCGTGGCGCTGGTGAGCGCGCCGAGCTCGACGAGCTGGTCGAACTCGTTGACCGACCGCTCGTTCTCACGCATCCCCTCGGCGAGGTGCAGGTAGTAGGCGTCGACGGTGCCGTCCGCGATGGCGTCCAGCACCCGCTTCATCTGCGGCCCGCCGCGCGAGGTCAGGCTCGAGGGCAGGTCGATCGCCGCCCGGGCGCGGTGCTCGCCGAGCACCATCCCGTCGACGTTGCGCACCATCGACTCCCGGGACCCCTGCGTGCGCAGGCTGGCACCCTGGATCGCGGTCACGCCCCCGACGAGGGCACGGATCTCGGCGTACCGCAGCTGGGTGCCCGAGGGGAGCTTCGGCAGCAGCTCGTTCTGCGGGTTCCGGACGAGGTCCTTGTAGGCCTTGCTGCCGCGCCAGGCATAGCGGTTCACGTAGCTCTTCGGCGGCTCCCACGGGGCGAAGATGTTGAACTCGGGGTGCCCGTGCAGGTCCAGCATGCCGGGGAGGATCACGCCGTCGGTCTGGATCGCCAGCGCTCCACGGGGCTTGCGGGTGCCGACCTTCGTGATCGAGCCACCCTCGACGGTGACCCAGCCCCGGTGGGCGCCATCGGGGGTGATCACCTGTCCGCCCAGCGCGATGGTCTCCCGCGGCAGGGTTCTCGGTCTCCTCCCGACCCCGGTGCCCTCCAGCGAGTCGGGCATTCCCTCGAGGTAGGCGTCGGTGAACGGGTCACCCGCGGACGTGTCGGCCATGGCATTCCCTCCGGTCTCTCCTACCGGTCTACCCGCGATCCGGTCCCCTCGACAAGAGGGCCGCCGACGGGCAGGGTGGGCGCAAGCTCACGAAGGGTCTCGGCATGGTCCGGTTCGACAAGGGTCCGCCAGCCGCGCTCGCACGCCACTTCGCCGAGATCCCGGCGATCCCGGAGTCGTTCCGCGAGCACTTCTGGCACGACTGGGGCCCGGTCTTCTACCGCGGGCGACTCACCAGCCGGGCGCGGTTCCTCGGCATCGCCTCCGACCCGGGACCGACCGAACGGATCGCCTGCCGAACCCTGGTGGGCGACGCCGGCCAACGCGTGCAGGGCTTCCTGGAGCGACTCGGTCTCACCCGGAGCTACGTGCTGGTCAACGCGTTCCCCGTCGCGGTGCACCCCGGCCAGGTGAGCAGGGCGCGCCCCCTGCTGGCCGATCCCGAGCAGCTCGCGTGGCGCAACCGGTTCTACGACCTCGTCACCGGGCCCGAGCTCGAGGCCGTGGTGGCGTTCGGCGGCAACGCCCAGGCCGCCCTGGACCTGTGGGACGACCGCCCCGACGTCCCGGTGTTCAAGGTGTCGCACCCCTCCAACCACAGCGAGCAGTCGCTGCTCGAGCAGTGGCGCACGGCCATCCCCGACCTGCGCTCGGTGGTCACCCCCGACGAGGACGGGTCGGCCGGCGGCCCGAACTACGGCACCACCTTCGAGGAGTCCGACTACCGTCCGATCCCCCGGCCCGACCTGCCCTTCGGCCTGCCGGACTGGGTCGGTGACGACGCCTGGGGCCGACGGGCCACCCCGCGGCACAACAACTGCGTGATGCGGTCCCGTGAGGACCCGGAGAACACGCTGGAGTGGCAGGCACCGACGCCTCAGGAGCTGGCCGAGCCCTGACCGCGCCCACCGTTCAGGCTGCGCGCCAGGCAGCGGGAGAGCGCCGCGTCCTTGTAGAACCCGAAGCCGGGCACGACGGCGTAGCCCGAGGACTCGTAGAGCGCGATGGCCTCGGGCTGCAGGATGCCCGTCTCGAGGACCATCGCCGCTGCGCCGGCCGCTCGGGCAGTCTCCTCGAGGTGGGCCAGCATCGCGCGCGCCAGTCCCCGGTGGCGGGCCGCGGGGACCACGTACATCCGCTTCACCTCGGCAGTGGCCCTGGTCCCGGCGTACTCCACGTCGGTGCGGCGCCGCCAGGCACCCGTCGCCACCGGCAGGTCGTCGAGGTAGCCGACGAAGAAGGCGCCTGCCGGCGGGTCGAAGTAGCCAGGCTCGATGGGGGTCTCGTCGCGCCCGCCGTAGCGCAGGACGTACTCCGCCTGCACCTCCTCCACGAGCCGGGAAGCGTCGGCATCGGTGATCCGCGCCCGCTCGATCCGCCATCCGGACACCGCCACCATGGCTGACACAATAGGCAACGTGACCCGTCTCGAGATCCCCGCCGCCATCAAACCAGCCGACGGACGCTTCGGCGCCGGCCCCTCGAAGGTCGCACCCGCCGCCCTCGACGCCCTTGCGGCCACCGGGACCTCGCTGATGGGCACCTCGCACCGCCAGGCACCCGTGCGCAACCTCGTCGGCCGCGTCCGCGAGGGCCTCGCCGAGCTGTTCTCGCTGCCGGAGGGCCACGAGGTGGTGCTGGGCAACGGCGGTGCGACCTCGTTCTGGGACATCGCGACGTTCGGGCTGATCCGGGAGAAGAGCCAGCACCTGAGCTTCGGGGAGTTCTCCTCGAAGTTCGCCAAGGCCGTCTCGGCTGCTCCGTTCCTCGCCGAGCCGACCGTGATCAGCAGCGAGCCCGGCTCGCTGCCGAGTCCGGTGGCCGAGGACGGCGTGGATGCCTACGCCTGGGCGCACAACGAGACCTCGACCGCCGTGATGGCGCCCGTGCGCCGGGTGGCCGACGACGACTCGCTGGTCCTCGTGGACGCCACGTCGGGCGCCGGCGGCCTCCCGGTGGACATCACCGAGGTCGACGCCTACTACTTCGCGCCGCAGAAGTCCTTCGCCTCCGACGGCGGCCTGTGGCTCGCGGTGCTGTCCCCCGCGGCGCTGGAGCGGGCCGCCTCGATCGCGGCGAGCGGCCGGTGGGTCCCGGCGTTCTTCGACCTGCCCACCGCGATCGAGAACTCCGCGAAGAACCAGACCTACAACACCCCGTCGGTGGCGACGCTGTTCCTGATGGCCGAGCAGCTGGACTGGATGAACGCCCAGGGCGGGCTCGAGGCGATGGTGAAGCGGACGACCACCTCCTCCGAGACGCTCTACGGCTGGGCCGAGCGGACGGCGTACACCACGCCGTACGTCAGCGACCCGGCGCTGCGCTCGCTGGTGATCGGCACCATCGACTTCGACGACACGATCTCCGCCGACGCCGTCGCCGCCACGCTGCGCGCCAACGGGATCGTGGACACCGAGCCCTATCGCAAGCTGGGGCGCAACCAGCTCCGGATCGGCATGTACCCCGCCGTCGACCCCGCCGACGTCGCCGCCCTCACCGAGTGCATCGACTTCGTCGTCGAGCGGCTGTAGACCTCACCAGCCCCAGGTTTCCCACGGTCCCGTGGTAAACCCGAGCTTCCCGTGCTTTGCAAAGGACGGGAAGCTGGAGTTTCACACGGGACCGTGGGAAACCACGCCGGCGATCAGCTCGTACGACGCACGGTCGTACGCCACCAGCCGTGCCTCCTCGACTGAGGTGTCGGCGCGGGTGAGTGTCTCCACCGCTGCCGCGACGGCGTCCTGCTTGGGCCAGCCGTAGATCCCGGCCGAGATCAGCGGGAAGGCGACGCTGAGTGCGCCGAGCTCGTCGGCCACCTGGAGGGCGTTGGCGTAGCAGGAGGTCAGCAGCGTCCGGTCGCGCTCACCGGCGGTGTAGTTGGGGCCGACCACGTGGATCACCCAGCTGGCCGGCAGCAGCCCGGCGGTGGTCCAGCCGGCCTTCCCGGTCTCGAGGCCGTCGGGGAAGCGGCGCACACAGTCCTCCAGGACCTCGGGGCCGCCGGCGCGGTGGATCGCGCCGTCCACACCGCCACCGCCACGCATCCGCCGGTTGGCAGCGTTCACCACGGCAGTGACCACCTGCTCGGTGATGTCCCCGTGCACGACGGTGATGATCATTCCGAGCGCCTCCTCAGGCCGAGCCCGATGCCGAGGGCGCCGAGCACCAGCACGCCGGGGATTCCCCAGAGCAGCCACGCCCGGCTGGCGTCGTAGCGGCCAGCGGGGCGACCGGGGGCAGCCCGTGGCGCGGCCTCGGGTGTGGCGGCTGCCACGGGGGACGGGGACGGTGAGGTCGAGGGTGTCGACGACGGCGACGGTGCGGCCGAGGGCGACGGGCTCGGCCCCGGGGCGACCGCCCGCAGCTGCTGGGCGATGTCGGCAGGGAGGGCTATCTGGAGCACCCGGGAGCGCACCCCCTCGCTGCTCAGCCGGATCCGACCGCCGGGTCCGACGGACACTCCTTCGCCCTGACGTTGCCTGGGGAGCCGGAAGCTGCCGAGGCGACGCAGCTGCGGAAACGTGTAGACGGCCGCGATGCCGAGTCCCCGGACGAGCAGGTGCCGTCGGCCCGGCAGCATCGCTGCGTCGGTGACGTACTCCCCCACCTTGCCGACGGGCCGCAACCGGGAGACCCGGTTGCGGCTCAGCCTGGCCGGAGCGCGGTAGACGGTGCCTCCGGCGAACGACTTGGTGATCACGTGCAGCCGACCCGTGCTGTCGGCGAACAGCGCCTCGGCGTCGTGGGCGCCGTCCGGGAAGGCCAGCCGGAGCCGGGGAGGGTGGACGTCGGCGCGCCCGCGGGCCACGGGCACCCGATAGACGCTGATGCTCCTGCGGGCCCGCCGGTTGTCGCCGATGTCCCCCACCCAGACCGCCTTGCGTCCGGCCGGGGCGAGGGCCTCCACGTCGACCGTGTCAGCGTGGAAGTCGGTCACCCCGACGGTGCGGCCGGTGGCCGGGTTCACCACGTAGAGCTTGGCGGCGCTGCCCGAGTCGTTGGTCGTCACCATCACCGAACCGAGGTCGACCAGACCGCTCGACTCGGTGATCCGGGCGTCCCGCAGCGTGAAGTCCCCACCCTCGGCTGCGACAGCCTGCGTCACTGGCCCCAGCGCCAGCGCCGTCAGCAGGGCCAGCGCGACGGGACCTCGCCTCACCCGCTGCCCTCTCGCTCGAGGAGCTCTCCGAGCTGGGGGTTGAGCTGCCACGAGGACACCAGCTCGGCGTACTCGTCCCGGGTCTCGGGTGAGGCCGCCGCGCCGGTGCGGACCGCCCGCAGCAGGGTGTTGCGGGGGGTGTGCTGGCTCTCGACGAACTCCACGACGTCGACCCGGTAGCCGACCTGCCGCAGGATCGAGGCCCGCAGCGCGTCGGTCAGCGTGTCCGCCAGCCGCTCGCGCAGGATGCCGTCGCGGGTCAGCGAGGTGTACCCAGCCGGAGCCGGGGCCCGGCGGAGCTGCGCGGAGATGTCGTGGTGGCAGCAGGGGGCGGCGAGCACCAGGTCGGCCTCCCAGTCGACGGCGCGCAGCAGCGCGTCGTCGGTGGCGGTGTCACACGCGTGCAGGGCGAGTACGACGTCAGGGCGCTCCTCGAGGGCCACGTCACGGATCCCGGCCGCCACGAAGGTGACCTCGCCGCCCACACCGAGCCGCTCGGCGACCTCGGTGTTGTGCCGCCGGGACTGCTCCTTGACGTCGACACCGACGAGCCGCACCGGGAACCGGTCGCGCAGCCAGGCGTGCGCCGCGAAGGTCAGGTAGGCGTTGCCACACCCCAGGTCGACCACCCGCAAGGGCGCCTCGGCGGTGGGCTCGCGCAGCTTCCCGGTGCCGCGAGCGTCCTCGATCGCGGCGGCCAGCGCGCGCAGGAACTCCTCCACCTGGCGGTACTTGGCCTGTCGCGACGGCTTGATCCTGCCCTGCTCGTCGGAGATGCCCAGGGCCTGCAGCACCGGGTGGTCGCCTGGAAGCAGTCGCTGCTTGCTCTGGTCGTGCGAACGCTCGGGGGCGACCTGCTCGGCCCGCTCGGTCGAGTGCAGCAGGGGCTGGCCCTTCTTGGTGACCCGGAGCTGGTGCGTGTGCGTGGTGGTCTCGACGTGCCAGTTGGCGAACGGCTCGGCGAGCAGCTCGTCGATGGCGGCCGCCGGGTCGGCATGGTTGGCGACGTGCGCCTGGGTGTCGTCGTAGGCGGTCACCTGGAGGCGCCGACCGGCCTTGAGGTCGACGTAGCGCAGCTCGACGCGGCGCCAGCGCGGCTGCGGCTGCCCGCGGCGCCGACCCGAGGCGAGGGCGCGCACCAGCGTCTCGTCGTCCAGCACGATCTCGCGCATCTGGGCCAGCGCTCCCGAGAGTTGATCAGCCATCTGGTTCGCGACCCTACTTCGCCAGGGCGGCGATCACCACGATGAGGATGAGCCCGCCCAGGGCGACGGGGATGACCAGTCGTCGGTAGCGGGGGTTCATGCAGCTGAGTCTATGGGCTCGACCACGGGTCTCCGGACCATGCCGACGCGGCGCACCCGCAAGCCGCTGCCGCGCGTGAACACGACCGTGGCGGCCAGGACCCCGAGGATGGTCAGCCCGCCGCCGGCGATCAGCGTCCACCGCGCCCCGAACATCTCTCCGATCCAGCCGATGAACGGCGAGCCCAGTGGGGTGCCGCCCATGAACACCATCAGGTAGAGCGCCATCACCCGCCCGCGGAGCTGGGGCTCGGTGGCGAGCTGCAACGTCGTGTTCGCGGCCGTGATCATCGTCAGCGCCGTGAAGCCGAGCATCGGGGCGACCAGCATGAAGACGAGGTACGACGGCGCCAGCCCGGCCACGATCTCGACGGCGCCGAAGACCAGGGCAGCGCCGACGACGAGGCGGAGCCGGATCCGGGTGCGCCGGGCCGCCATCAGGGCGCCCGCGAGCGAGCCGACCGCCATCGCCGAGCCCATCAGGCCGTACTCGGTGGCCCCCTTCTCGAAGACCTTCGTCGCCATCAGCGCCGAGGTCATCTGGAAGTTCAGGCCGAAGGTGCCGGCGAAGAACACGACGCTGAGGATCAGCATCAGGTCCGGGCGACCACGCAGGTAGCGCACCGCGTCGCGGATCATCCCCTTGCGCCGCTCCGGTCGAGGGGACACCGAGAGGTCGGCCACGACCATCGCCCGCAGTGCCAGCACCACCGCCGCATAGCTCAGCGCGTTGAGCAGGACCACCCACCCGGTCGCGGTCACTCCCCCGCCGAAGACGCCGATCAGCAGGCCGGCAAGCGCGGGTCCGGCGATGCGCGCCGCGTTGAACGAGGCCGAGTTCAGGCCGACCGCGTTCGAGAGGTCGTCCGGCGCGACCATCTCGCTGACGAAGCTCTGCCGTGCCGGTGCGTCGAACGCGGAGCCGATCCCGAACAGCAGGGCCAGCACGTAGACGTGCCACACCTCGACGGTCCCGGTCACCGCGAGCAGGCCGAGCAGCAGCGCGGTCCCCGCCATCACGCTCTGCGTGACCTGGAGGAGCCGCTGCTTGGGGAAGCGGTCGGCGATCAGCCCGGCGTACGGCGAGAGCAGCAGCGCCGGCAGGAACTGCAGTCCCGTGGTGATGCCGAGGGCGATGCCGTCGTTGGCCGCGAGCAGCACCACCAGCCAGTCCTGGGCGACGCGCTGCATCCAGGTGCCGGTGTTCGACACCAGGCCACCCGAGGCGTAGAGGCGGTAGTTGTGGTTGTGCAGGGCACGGAACGTCGGGCTCAAGCTGTGGCCAATCGCTGGATCAGGGGGGCCGCCTGGCGCAGGAGGGAACGCTCGTCGGGAGTCAGCTCGGCGAGGCGCTGGGCCAGCCAGGCATCGCGCCGGACCCGGTCGGCGAGCAGGATCTCCCGGCCCTTCTCGGTCAGGTCGACCAGCACCTGACGGCCGTCGCTCTCGTGTGGTCGTCGGGCCGCGTAGCCGTCCTCGACCAGGCAGTTGACGGTGCGGGTCATCGACGGCGGCTGCACCCGCTCGTGGGCGGCGAGCGCGCCGATCGTGCACTCGCCCTCGCGGAGCAGGATGCCGAGCGCGCTCAGCGCAGCGACGCTGAGCGGGTTGCGGGGGTCGCGCTCAGCGCGCAGCCGTCGGGTGAGCCGCGCCACCGAGAAGCGCAGCTCGCTGGCGAGTCCCGCGTCGGTGCGGGCGGCGGACTGGAAGGACGGGCTCATGGTAGTTAGCGTAACTCATTACCCTGGCTAACTATTCCGCGCTCTCCCCCTCAGCCCTGCGACCCAGCCCTGGCCGCGGCCAAGGATCGGCCAAGGACCCGGCCAAGGACCCGGCCGCCTCAGGTCAGCAGGCGGGTGAGCGGGTTGATCGCGAAGTAGAGGACGAACAGCACGCTGATCAGCCACATCAGCGGGTGCACCGCCGCGACCTTGCCACGGACGACCTTGATCAGCACGAAGGCCAGGAAGCCCGCGCCGATGCCGACGGTGATCGAGTAGGTGAACGGCATCAGCACGATCGTGAGGAACGCGGGGATGGCGATCTCCAGGTCGTCCCAGGCGATGCCCTTCACCTGCTGCATCATCAAGAAGCCGACCAGCACCAGGGCGGGGACGGCCGCCTCGCTGGGGATCACCTTGACCAGGGGTGAGAGGAAGATCGAGAACAGGAAGAGCACGCCGGTCACGACGGAGGCCAGGCCGGTGCGCGCACCTTCGCCGACACCAGCCGCGGACTCGATGTAGGACGTGTTCGAGGAGACGCCACCGGCGCCGCCGGCGACGGCGGCCAGCGAGTCGACGACCAGGATGCGCTGGGTGTTCGGGGGGACACCCTCCTCGTCGAGCAGGCCAGCCTCGGCACCGATCGCGGTCATGGTCCCCATGGTGTCGAAGAAGTCGGCGAGCATCAGGGTGAACACCAGCAGCACGACCGCGACCACGCCCACCGACTCGAACGAGCCCAGCAGGTTGAACTCCCCGAGCGTCCCGAACGAGGGCGCCTCGAAGATCTTGTCGGGCAGCGACGGCACGGTCAGCCCCCAGCCGGTCGGGTTGTCCGCCCCACCGGCCCCGAACTTGCCGATCGCCTCGACCACGATGGCGAGCGCGGTGGTGGCGACGATCGAGATCAGGATCGCGCCCTTGACCTGACGCACCCACAGCCCGATCACCAGCACGAGGCCCACGATGAAGATCACCACGGGCCAGCCCTGGAGGCTGCCACCCGAGCCGAGCTGAACCGGCACGGTGGTCTGCGCGACGTCGGGGATGCGTCGGACGAAACCGGCGTCGACGAAGCCGATCAGGGCGATGAAGAGGCCGATGCCGACCGAGATGGCGATCTTCAGCTGGGCCGGGACGGCGTGGAAGACCGCCTCCCGGAACCCGGTGAGCACCAGGATCAGGATCAGCACGCCCTCCATCACCACGAGTCCCATGGCGTCGGCCCAGCTCATCTGCCCGGCGATCGCGACGGCCACGAAGGCGTTCAGCCCCAGGCCGGTGGCCAGGGCCAGCGGGTAGTTCGCCACCACGCCCATCAGGATCGTGAGCAGGCCGGCGACGAGGGCGGTGCCTGCGGCGATGGCGGCGAGGTTGCCCGGACCCGCTCCGCCCAGGAGCTTGCCGTCCGCGTCCTCGACGAAGCCGAGGATCAGCGGGTTCAGCACGATGATGTAGGCCATCGTGAAGAACGTGACCACACCTCCGCGCACTTCCCGGCCGACGGTCGAGCCACGCTCACTGATCTTGAAGTACTTGTCCACGCGCGGAATCCAACCATGCCCCTGCCCCGCCCGCGTCGGCGGCGGGGGCGTCATGGGCGGCTAGATTGTGCTCATGCTTCCCGAGGACGACCAGCCGAAGGTGCACGAGATCGGCAACCGCACCTACATCGTCGCCGACGTGGACCCGCTCGACCTCGACGGCGTCCGCACGATGCAGGTCGGGACGGCGCTCTGGGGACTCGCGCTGGTGCTGCTGCTGCCCTTCTACGGCAGGCTCCGCGACGACGACCACCTCTGGTGGCTCTGGACGTGCGTGGCAGGGCTGGGCCTGGGCCTGGTCGGCTGGGACCACTGCCGGCGGCGCCGGAACCTTCGCCAGGGACTCTCGCCCCGGGGCACGCTCCCGACCTAGGCTCGCATCGTGACGCGCGCCGTGTTCTACACCGCCACCACGCTCGACGGATACATCGCCGACGAGCAGGACTCGCTCGCCTGGCTGTTCGAGCAGCACATCGAGGACGACGGGCCCGGGGGCTACGCGGAGTTCTTCAAGACCATCGGCGCGGTGGTGATGGGCGCGACGACGTACCGATGGCTGCGCGACCACCTGAGCACCAGCGGGGAGGCCTGGCCCTACGCGACCCCCTCGTGGGTGTTCAGCCACCGCGAGCAGGAGGCTCTCGGCGAGACCGTCCGGTTCGTGAGCGGAACCGTGCGCGAGCACTACGCCACCATCGCCGCCTCGGCCGGGGACCGCGACATCTGGGTGGTCGGCGGCGGGGACCTGGCCGGCCAGTTCGCCGACCAGGGTCTGCTCGACCGGATCTTCGTGTCCATCGCCCCGGTCACGCTGGGCGCCGGACGACCACTGTTCCCGCGACGGCACGACCTCGAGCTGGTCGATGTGGCGCGCAACGGCGACTTCGTGGTGGCGACCTACGACGTGCGTGGGCCGCGCACCGACTGACCCGGAGTCAGCGGCTGTTGCTCAGAACTCCTCGTAGTCGTCGACGCTGAGCGAGTCGAAGACGTGGTCGGGCATCGGCGGCGGGAGCTGCTTCTTGCGCAGCTGGGCCTCGGAGTGGGCGCCGCAGCCGTGGTTGAGGGCCACCACGCAGCCGTCGTCGTTGGCGAACTCGTTCGCGCACACGCCGAACGTCAGCGACAGCGGGCCGGCGATCCGGACCAGGAAGCCGCAGCCGCCACAGCGACCCGGCGCTGCCTGGGAGAGCGCCGACTCGGGGCCGTGCTCCCCGTCGTACCAGCGCTCGGCGGCCAGCTGACGCCCCTCGAGCGAGAGCACCCGCGGGCGGCCCAGGCCGATCTCGTCCACGACGACCTGGTCGATCTCGTCGGGAGTCTCGCCGGCCAGGTAGGTCGGCACGAGCCGGGGGTCGTCCTCGTCGGTGGGCAGCAGGTCGCCCGGTGAGAGGTCACCCGGCTGGATCCGGTCGCGCCACGGCACCCAGGAGGGCGCCAGGATCGCGTCGTCACCGGGCAGCAGTGCGATCTCGTCGATCGTCGCGGCGTCCTGCCCAGGGGCGTGCGCCACCGTCACGGCCCACGCCCAGCCGGGGTAGCCGGCCTCGGTGGAGGCGAAGTGGTGCGTGACGACACCTTCGAGCTCGGGGGTCGCACCCAGGTGGTCACCGACGACGTCGGCGCCCACCTGCTCCACCAGGGTGGCGCGGGCGAGGGCGACCGCCTCGAGGGCAACCGGGTCAACTGTGGTCATCACGCTTCCGATTGTTCCTCATGGGCATGGCCTCTGTCTGCTCGGGCCACCGGGTTGACAGGATGGGGTCATGGAGGAGGAGCCGACTGGGCGCACCCCCGGCCCGGGACGTCGCCTGGCAGGGGCCACCAGCCGCGGCATCCGGCGAACCGGGCAGGCGACCAGCTCGGCTGCGTCCTACACCTTCCGGCAGGCGCGGCGCGCCTCGCGCGCGGAGGGCGCCGGCGACTCCGGCCTGTACCGGCTGATCGAGCTGCACGCCTTCAACGCGGCCGGGGACACGGCGGTCGCGATCTCGCTGGCCGGCACCCTGTTCTTCGCGCAGCCGGGCGAGGCGCGCGGCCAGGTGGCACTGTTCCTCGGGATCACGATGCTCCCGTTCGCCATCGTCGCTCCCCTCCTCGGCCCGTTCCTGGACCGGTTCAGCCACGGTCGTCGCTGGGCCATCGGCAGCACCATGGCGCTGCGGGCCTTCCTGTGCTGGCTGATGGCCGACGCGGTGGCCACCCAGTCGATCGCGATGTTCCCGACCGCCCTGGGTGTCCTCGTCTCGTCCAAGGCGTACGGCGTGGCCCGGGCCGCGACGGTCCCCCGGCTGCAGCCTCCCGGCCTCACCCTGGTCAAGGCCAACAGCCGGATCTCGCTGGCCGGGGTCGTCGGCGCGGCGATCTCGGCGCCGCTGGCCGGGCTCGCCTCCACCTTCGGCTCGCAGTGGTCGCTGCGCTACGCCTTCGTGGTGTTCGCGGGAGCCACGATCCTGTCGATCCTGCTGCCCGGAAAGGCCGACGCCAACACCGGCGAGCTGCCGGTGAGCCTCAGCGGTGACCGCCGCAAGTTCAGGGTCCCGCCGGAGGTGGTGTTCGCGTTGCGGTGCAACGCCGGGCTGCGGATGCTCTCGGGCTTCCTGACGATGTACATGGCCTTCCTGCTGCGCGACCACCCGCTGCCCGGGTGGGAGGGCCGCACCACGCTGCTGCTCGGCCTGGTGATCGGCGCGGCCGGCCTGGGCAACACCATCGGCATCGGGCTCGGCTCGATGCTGCGACGGGTCAATCCGTCGATCGTCGTGGTGGCGGCACTGCTCGCCGACGCGACCGCGGCCGTCGGGGCGGCCGCCTTCTACGGGCTGGTCGCCGCCGTGACGCTCGGCCTGACGGCCGGGGTGGCCCAGGCCATGGGCAAGGTGGTGCTCGACTCCACGGTCCAGCGCGACGTGCCCGAGCACCACCGCACGTCGGCCTTCGCACGCTCGGAGACCCTGCTCCAGCTCTCCTGGGTGGTCGGCGGTTTCATCGGGATCGCGTTGCCGCTGATCCCGCGCCTCGGCCTGGGTGTGCTCGCTGCGCTGATGGTGGGGTGGACCGCGTTCGTGCTCATGCAGCGCTCGCGGCAGCCGGCCGCCCAGCTGCCCTGACCTCGTGACCGGGCCCGGTCAGCCGGCGACGTACGCCGCGAGGTGCTGCCCGGTGAGGGTCGAGCCGTCGGCGACGAGGTCGGCAGGTGTCCCCTCGAAGACGACCCGGCCGCCGTCGTGGCCGGCACCCGGCCCGAGGTCGATGATCCAGTCGGCATGCGCCATCACCGCCTGGTGGTGCTCGATCACGATGACCGACCGACCGCCGTCGACGAGCCGGTCGAGCAGTCCGAGCAGCTGCTCCACGTCGGCGAGGTGCAGGCCGGTGGTGGGCTCGTCGAGGACGTAGACGTCGCCCTTGGTGCCCATCCGGGTGGCGAGCTTGAGTCGCTGGCGCTCGCCCCCCGACAGCGTGGTGAGGGGCTGACCGAGGCTGAGGTAGCCGAGCCCGACATCGACGAGCCGGTCGAGGATCTTGCGGGCGGCCGGCGTGCCGGCCTCACCGTCGGCGAAGAACTCCGCAGCCTCGACGGCCGACATCGCCAGCACCTCGCTGATGTTCCTGCCGCCGAGGGTGTGGTGCAGCACCGCCGCCTGGAACCGCTTCCCGTCACACTCCTCGCAGGTGGTCTCCACGGTGGCCATCACGCCCAGCTCGGTGTAGATGACCCCCGCTCCGCCGCAGGCGGGGCAGGCCCCCTCGGAGTTCGAGCTGAACAGCGCAGGCTTCACGCCGTTGGCCTTCGCGAACGCCTTGCGGATCGGGTCCAGCAGCCCGGTGTACGTCGCCGGGTTGCTGCGCCGGGAACCGCGGATCGCCCCCTGGTCGACCACGACCACCCCCTCACGGTCGGCGACCGAGCCGTCGATCAGCGAGCTCTTCCCGGAGCCGGCGACTCCCGTGAGCACGCAGAGGACCCCCAGCGGGATGTCCACGTCCACGTCCTGGAGGTTGTTCCTCGACGCGCCGCGGACCTCGAGCGCGCTCGAGGACGAGCGCACCGACGGCTTGAGCACAGCCCGGTCGTCGAAGTGGCGACCGGTGGTGGTGTCGCTCGCTCGCAGGCTCTCCACGCTGCCCTCGAAGCACACGGTCCCGCCCCCTGCGCCCGCACCGGGACCGAGGTCGACGACGTGGTCGGCGATCGCGATCGTCTCCGGCTTGTGCTCGACGACGAGCACCGTGTTGCCCTTGTCGCGCAGCTGGAGCAGCAGGAGGTTCATCCGCTCGATGTCGTGCGGGTGCAGCCCGATCGTCGGCTCGTCGAAGACGTAGGTGACGTCGGTCAGTGACGACCCGAGGTGCCGGATCATCTTGGTGCGCTGCGCCTCACCACCGGACAGGGTGCCCGCGGGCCGGTCGAGCGAGAGGTAGCCCAGCCCGATCTGCGTGAACGACTCGAGGAGGTGCCCCAGCCCGTCGAGCAGCGGCGCCACCGACGGCTCCTGCAGGTCGAGGACCCACGCGGCCAGGTCGCTGATCTGCATCGCACCGAGGTCGGCGATGTTCTTGCCGTTGATCCGGGAGGCCAGCACCTCCTTGGTGAGCCGCGTCCCCTCGCACTCGGGACACGTCGTGAACGTCACGGCACGTTCCACGAACGCGCGGATGTGCGGCTGCATCGCGTCGACGTCCTTGGCGAGCATCGACTTCTGGATCTTGGGGATCACCCCCTCGAAGGTGAGGTTGATGCCCTCGACCTTGATCTTGGTCGGCTCCCGGTAGAGCAGGTCCTGCAGCTCGCGCTTGGTGAACTTGCCGATGGGCTTGTCCATGTCGAAGCCGGCGCCGCGGAAGATGCGGCCGTACCAGCCGTCCATGCTGTAGCCCGGGATCTTGAGCCCGCCCTCGCTGAGCGACAGCTCGGCGTCGTAGAGCGCCGTGAGGTCGAAGTCGCTGACCGCACCCATGCCCTCGCACCGCGGGCACATGCCACCGAGGTAGACCGCGTCCCGCACGACGCTCTTCTCGACCCGGTCGCCCTTCTCGGTGCTCATCACCCCGCTCGCCCTGCGGGTGGGGATGTTGAACGAGAACGCGGTGGGCGGACCGACGTGGGGGTCGCCGAGCCGGCTGAACAGGATCCGGAGCATCGCGTTGGCGTCCGTGGCGGTGCCGACCGTGGAGCGCGGGTTCGCACCCATCCGCTCCTGGTCGACGATGATCGCGGTCGTCAGCCCTTCGAGGACGTCCACGTCCGGTCGCGCCAGCGTCGGCATGAAGCCCTGCACGAAGGCGCTGTAGGTCTCGTTGATCAGCCGCTGGGACTCGGCAGCGACCGTGCCGAACACCAGCGAGCTCTTGCCGGAGCCGGACACGCCCGTGAACACCGTCAGCCGACGCTTCGGGATCTCGAGGTCCAGGTCCTTGAGGTTGTTCACCCGCGCGCCCCGCACACGGATCAGGTCGTGGGAGTCGGCCACGTGCACCGCCTGCTGGGGTGTCTGGGAGCGCGTTCGTCCGGCATCGGCCATGACGGCGACGCTAGTGCGGTCGGCAGCCTCCGGACAACCTGGCGGCGGCCCGGTCCGGGGACGCGAGCGGGTCTAGAGCTCCAGCTCGTCGGCGAGTCCGCGGAGGAGCTTGGCCGTCGGCTTGGCGGTCTTCGCCTCGGGCCGGCGTCCGTTGCGGTAGGACTGCTCCACGCCCTCGAGCAGGCGGATCAGGTCCTCCACGATGCCGACCATGTCCTCGGGCTTCTTGCGCAGGGCGGCGCGCTGGTTCTGGGCGACCGAGGGCGGTGCGTCGAGGACCCGCACCTGGTGGGCCTGCTCGCCCTTGCGACCGGCGAGGATGCCGAACTCGACCCGGGTGCCGGCCTTGAGCGTGGTGACTCCCTCTGGAAGCGACGCGGACCGCACGTAGACGTCCTCGCCTTCCTCGCGCGAGAGGAACCCGAACCCCTTCTCGGCGTCGTACCACTTGACCTTTCCGGTGGGCACGGTCCTGCCTCGCTTTCGTTCGATGGGCGTCGGTGGCCGGTTGCCTGCCGCAGCGCCTGCACAGCGTACGTGGTGGCGCCAGGCAGTCGCGAACGAGTTCAGCGATAGCGGTCCGGGTCCTGGAGAAGCTCGTTCATCGCTCCGGAGCGGAACCCCAGCGGATCGACCTCGACCTCGGTGAAGCCCGCGGCCCGGACGACGTCGAGGTGCGCCCCGACCACCGGGACCAGGTCCCGGTCGACCTCTACCCGGGCCAGGTCACCGAGGTCGCGGACCCGCAGGTCGACCACCCGGTGGCCGGCCTCGACCAGCGCGTGCCGCAGGCCCGCCTCGGCGTGCTCGACCCGGGCCAGCCGTGCCGGGGTGATCTCGATGCCGAAGGCGATCCGGGAGCTCAGGCACGCAGCCGCCGGCTTGTCCCACGTCGGGAGACCCCAGGCCCGGGAGGCGGCGCGCACCTGCTCCTTGGTCAGCCCGGCGTCGAGCAGGGGGGTGACGGCACCGCGCTCGGACGCGGCAGCGATGCCCGGGCGGAAGCCGGCGCGCGCGTCGTCGGCGTTGGTGCCGGTGGCCACGACCTCGAAGCCCGCGAGCTCGGCCAGCGGGCCCAGGACGTCGAGCAGCTCGGCCTTGCAGAACGCGCAGCGGTCGCCGGCGTTGGCGCGATAGCCCGCGCGCTCCATCTCGGCGGTCCGCGGGGTGAGCACCTCGACGCCGAGTGAGCGGGCGAAGTCGAGGGCGGGGCCGCGCTCGGCCACCGGAAGCGAGTCGGAGTAGGCCGTGGCGGCCGCGACGTTCGCGGCGCCGAGCGTGCGCACGGCCGCAGCCAGCAGGAAGGCGCTGTCGGCACCGCCGCTGAACGCGACCAGCACGCGACCGTGTGCCCTGAGCCGCTCCTCGAGCGCGGCCAGGCGTCGCTCGAGGACGAAGGCGTCGAGCCACGCCGGGAACCCGGCCAGGTCCGCCAGCACCACGTCGGTGCCGGCCTCCTCGAGCTGGCTGCGGGTGCAGCCACCGGTGAGCACCGAGACGCTGGTGATGCCGGCGGCGCGCGCACCCTCGACGTCGTGCACGTGGTCGCCGACGTAGACCTGGGCCCCGTGCCGACTCAGGACCGCGCCCTTGGCCGGCCCCCACACCCGTCCCTCGACGACGTCGACGTCGAGACCGAGATGGTCGACGTGCAGCTGTGCGTTCGGGGTGTGCTTGCCGGTGACCAGGATGACCCGCCCACCGTGGCGGCGTACGGCGGACAGGGCCTCGGCCACTCCGGGGAAGGCGGGGGTGACGGCGATCGCGTGGGCGGGGTAGATCTCGCGGAAGCGGTCGATCGCGGGGGCGATGTCCCCGGCCGCCAGGTGCGGCTCGAGCAGCAGGTCCAGCGGCGGCCCGAGGCTGGAGGTCAGGTCGGCGGTGGGGAACTCCACGCCGAGCTCTGCGCCCAGCGCGTCCAGGGTCGCCGCGAACCCCACGACCGTGTCGATCAGCGTCATGTCGAGGTCGAACCCGACGACCAGCTCCTCTGTCACCGGTCCAGCGTAGGTCGGTGCCGCCGCACCCTCGCGGGCCGGTCATCCTCCGGTTCCCAGCCGGCGAGAGGCGTGGGCCTCTAGCCTCGGGGGGTGCTCATCACCAACCACGTCCTCGGCGGCGCCCTGATCGGCCTCGGCAGCCGACGCGCGACCACGGCCTTCGGGGTCGGCATCCTCTCCCACCTCGCGATGGACGTCACCCCTCACTGGGGGGACCCCGACCAGTCGGTGTTCCTGCGCGTCGCTGTCATCGACGGCCTGGTGGGGCTCGCCACGATGGCCTACGTGGCCCGGCGGACACCGCCCGCGCGCCGGATCGTCGTGGTCGCCGGCATGCTGGGTGCCTGCCTGCCCGACGCCGACAAGCCGAGCGACCTGTTCTTCGGCCGCTCCCCGTTCCCGGAGGCGGTCGACCGGTTCCACAAGGTCATCCAGCGCGAGTCCACCCGACGCCTCCCCCAGGAGTTCCTGGTGGCCGGGCTCCAGCTGGCCGTCTTCCGCCGTCTGGTCAGTCGGGCATAGCGGCGGCCAGCGCGGTCGCGAGCGTGGGCGCGAGCGGCAGCCGAGGGATCAGGGTCGCCTGGAAGGCGTGGTAGGTGTCCGGCTTGCCGGCCCAGGTGAGGCCGCTCGGCTGGTTCGCCGGCGACAGCTCGTGGTGCCAGGACCCGTGCTCGCGGTCGCGGAAGCAGCTGTCGATGTGCTGCCACCAGGTGTCGTACCAGGTGGCGTACGCCGGATCGCCCGTCGCCGCGTGGAGTGCAGCCGCCGTGGCGGTGGCCTCCGCCGCGACCCAGTGCATCCGCTGACGCACGACGGGGCGACCCTGCCAGTCGACGGTGTAGACGAACCCGTCCTCACCGTCGACCGCCCAGCCCTCCCGGACCGAGGCCTCGAACAGCGACCGGGCGTCGTCGAGCAGCCAGCCGGGCGCCGCGCTCCCCAGACCCGCCCGCAGGTGCAGCGCGAGCCGGGCCCACTCCAGCCAGTGCCCGATGGTCGCGCCGTAGGGACGGAACGCGTGTGCGGGGTCGTCGGCGTTGTACTCCAGCAACGGCACCCACGCCTCGTCGAAGTGCTCCGGGATCCGCCACTCGTTCCCGCGGGCGAGGCCGTGCACCACCCGGGTGAGGATCCGCTGGGCCTTGTCGCGCAGCGTGGCGTCGTCGAGCACGTCCGCTGCCGAGAGCAGCGCCTCGACGGTGTGCATGTTGGCGTTGACGCCGCGGTAGGGGTCCAGGTGCGACCAGGTCCGGTCCCACTGCTCCACGACCATCCCGGCGTCGTCGTCCCAGAACCGGTCGATCAGCACGGCCAGCGCCTCGTCCAGCAGCGCCCGCCCGTTCGGACGGCCGGCCGCCGTGGCGCTCGCGGCCGCCAGGACCACGAACGCGTGCTCGTAGGCCGTCTTGTCGGTCGTCACCGAGCCGTCCGGTCCGACCTGGGCGAACCAGCCACCGTGCTCGGCATCGCGGAACCTGCGCCTCAGCGCGGCCACGCCGTGGTCGGCGAGAGCGGCGCAGTCCTGACGACCCAGCAGGTGGCCCAGCGCGTAGACGTGGGTCATCCGGCAGGTGATCCAGAGCTCGACCGGACGGTCGAGCTCGGGCTCGCCCCGGTCGTCGAGCCAGGCGAAGCCCCCGTCCGGGTGCCGGGCAGCGCGGCCGAACTCGAGGAGGCGGTCACCCTCCGCCTCGAGCCAGCCGACATGGGCGGCGCTGCCCAGCCCCGTCATCACAGGCCGCCGTAGGTCTCGCCGACCTTGTAGGTCGCGACACCCAGGGTGGAGTCGCTCTGCCCGTAGTAGGCGAACCAGGTGCCCTTGAAGTGCACGAGGCCCTCGACGAAGGTCACGTTGGACACCAGCCCGTGCTGGTCCTCGTGCGTGGTGGGCTCGAGCCACGGGTAGTTCATCTGGGCCATGATCTCGGTCGGCCGCTTGGGGTCGAAGAGCAGCTGACCGCAGGAGTAGCGGACGGTGCCGTCGTCGTACTTCACGGCCGCGTTGTGCAGCAGCAGGATCAGCCCGTTGCTGGTGACGATCGGCTGCGGGCCGACCTCGACGAGGAACTCACCGAACGTGCCGGGAGGAGTCGGCACCATCAGCGGCGCGTCCTGCGGACCGGGGGTCCAGTGGAGGAGGTCCTCGGACCAGGCGTAGTAGATGGAGCCCTCACCGAAGTACATCAGGTAGCGGCCGTCGATCGGCGTCGCCAGGATGCCGCCGGCCTTGCTCCACGGGCCGGGAACGCCGTTGCCCTGCGGGAGGAAGGTGTTGAAGTCCGGGAACATCGGCCCGTGCTTCTCCCAGGTGAACAGGTCCGTGGACGTCGCCAGGCAGAGCCGGGCGTTCTTGCGGTCCCAGGCGGTGTAGGTGAGGTAGTAGGTGCCGTCGATCTCGGTGACCCGCGGGTCCTCGCAGCCGAACTCCTCGTAGGGCTCGGTCGGGGAGATCACCGGCTCCGGGTGCCGCTCGAAGTTGATCCCGTCGTCACTGGTGGCCAGGCCGACGTGGGAGATGATGTCGTCCGCGTGCGCCCTGTACAGCAGGACCACCTGGTCGTCCTTGACGACCGCAGCCGGGTTGTAGACGTTGCCGGACTCCCAGCCGTCGCCCTGCGGTCGCAGGATCGGGTTGGCGTCGTACGGCGTGAACGGGCCGAGGGGGAACTCGGCGTGGGGGGTGCTGGTCATGGCTCCTCGTTCGATTTTCGTTGGGTCGAGATCGGGGTGGTAGGTGGGGGTGTCAGCGGCGGACAAGGGTGAACCCGCCCGGCGCGACGGTGACGGGGACCGTCGTCGCCGTGGAGGTGCGGTGGCGCAGGAGGCGGCCCCGGCCGTCGTAGGACCAGATGTGGGCCTTCCCGGTGCCCGGGACCGTGACCCGTTGCCGCATGGTCGTGCTCGCGGCGCTCCGGAGCAGGGCGGTGCCGTGGCCGCTGCCGCCGAGCACGAGCCGGGAGACGAGTGGCTGGAGCATCAGCGTGTCGAGCCGGGTCTCGTCGCCGCGGCGCGCCGACGTGGTCGCCGTGACGGAGCCGCTCCCTGCCGGGAGGACCTCCGTCAGGGTCAGTGGCAGCAGGGCCCCGGGGGCCGGCGAGTCGCCCTGGGCGCCGACGGCGCCCGCGCGGACGGCACCGAGGCGACGTGGCCCGGTCGTGAAGGTGGTGACGGCACTGCTGCCCGGCTCCAGCTCGACCACCGGCATCACCAGGCCCGCCGGGTGACGACCGAGGTCGAAGGTGGCGGTGCTGCGGTCCCCGAGGTCGGCGTACCCGGTGCCGGAGTAGCCCGACTCCCCCGTCCACAGGTCGCCTGGGCGGTGGGCGGTGGCGGCACCGGCGAGGGTCGCGTCCTCGGCCTCGAAGGTCTCCGGCCCGACCGACTCACGCACGCTCGCCGAGCGGGCGATCCGTGCCGCGAGCGGGTGCTCGTCCAGCGCCAGCATCGTGAGCAGGCCGTGGATCGCGGACTCCGCACCGGAGTTCTCGTTCACGGTGCCGTCGCCGGAGATGCCGTCGATGGTCACCCCGGTGCTCGGGTCGTACGCCGGACGCCGGGCCGCGTTCGCCCCGAAGAACCAGGCCGCCGTCACACCGGCCAGCTGCTGACCCGGGGTCGAGCCTCCGGCCAGCAGGGACTGGACCCGCGAGTCGACGCCGTAGGCGATCTGGGTGCGGTCGTTGCGCGTGGGCATCCGACCGTTGTCGGGGCCACCGGAGGTCAGCAGCCACGGGTCGAAGGTGAACGAGTCGAGGTCCGCCACCCGGGCCAGCCGCGGCTGGCCCAGGGCAGCTGCCGCGCGGGTCAGTGCGGCCGGCATCTGGGAGGCCCAGGCGTGCCACACCGACCGGGACAGGGCCCAGGGCCGGACGGCGCCGAACGGCCAGGTGCGGGCGTTGCCGCCTGCCAGCTCGGCGATCCCGTCGCTGAGCTGGGAGAGCACCCGGCGGGCCTGCGGCGTCCCGCCCGCGCGGACGTAGGAGGCGAGTCCGAGCACGGCCTCGGCGGTGGCGTCGGCACCGTTGACGATCAGCCAGGCCGGGGCGGGGCTGCCGTCGATGTCCAGGTGGTCGCCGTAGCGAACGAGGACCTGTCGGTCGAGGGCCGCGATCCCGAGGTCGAGGCGACGCTTGAGGAAGCCCGCGAACTCGGGGTCCTGACGCCGGAACAGCGGGTAGGCCTCGCCGAGCGCCCAGACCGTGCGGGCCAGCCAGTAGGACGCCTCGCTGTCGGACGGGTCCGGCTCCTCGCGTGGCTCCGCGGACGGGTGCAGGGTGCCGTCGGGCTGCATCCAGAGCACCACGTTGCCCGCGTTCGGCCCCGAAACGGTCTGCAGGTAGGTCAGGCCCCGGAGCATCTCGTAGGCACGACGGCGGCTGGAGGTGGCACCTGTCTGCTTCCAGTGCCGCAGGTAGACCACCGCCGCGCGGGCGATGTCGTCGGCGTTGAAGGCGCCCTGCCCGTAGGTGTCCGTGGCGGGGTCGTAGGTTCCACCGCCGACGCGGTCGAAGCTGCCGTCGGGCCGGTGGTCGGCGTAGGTCCAGAGCACACCGATCCCCGGGTTCTCGGCCATCCGGTAGGTCGTGTGTCGCGCCTGCTTGGGCGGCGTCACGGTCTCGCCGAGGAAGTCGAGGTGGTCGAGGTTGGTCAGCCGTGGGGTCGACCGGGTGGCGGCGACGCCCGCCGCCGGTGCGGCCATCAGCTGTGGCGTGGCCACGAGCACTGCTACCGCGGTGGCTGCTGCGGCGACGGTTCGGTGGAGGCGTTTCATCTGGAGGTCTCCCGAGGTCTGGTGGTGGGTGGTCTCATCCCTTGACCCCGGAGCCGAGGTCGGAGGAGGTGAAGTGCTTCTGGAACGCGGCGAACAGCACCACGGCGGGAGCGGCCAGCACGACCGCGCCGGCGAGGATGGCGCCGTACGGGTTGGCGGCCCGCCCGGCGATGTTGCTGATGTAGTTCGCCAACGAGACCGCGAGCGGCTGCAGGTCGGCCTCCTTGGTCACCAGGAACGGCCACAGGAACTCGTTCCAGGGACCGATGAACGTGAGCAGCGCCGCCGTCACCAGGGCCGGCCGCACCAGGGGCAGTGCGATCGACCAGAGGATGCGCAGCTCTCCCGCGCCGTCGAGCTTGGCCGCCGAGAACAGGTCCTCCGGCAGCTGCAGGAAGAACTGCCTGAAGATGAACACGGCCGTCGAGTTGATCGCGAACGGCAGGATCATCCCGGCGTAGGAGTCGGCCATTCCGTAGTAGCGCACGACCATCACGTAGATCGGGATGATCAGCAGCTGGAACGGGATGATCTGCACCAGCAGCATCACCGCGAACAGGGTCCCCTGCCCTCGGAAGTGCAGCCTCGCGAGCGCGTAGCCGGCCAGGACGCCGAACACGACGGTGCCGAGGACCACCCCGCCGGTGAAGATCCCTGAGTTGACCAGCGACCGGAAGAGATTGACGCGCTCGTTGATCTGCTCGTAGTTGTGGAAGGTCAGGCCGCCGGTGGGGAAGGCACCCCGCAACGAGGTGTCGGGCTCGGCCTGGAGGGACCCGACCACCATGTAGTAGAAGGGGAACAGGAAGACCAGGGCGCCGAGCACCAGCACCGTCGGGCCCAGCCATCGACGTGGTCCGCGGCTTGCTCCCCCGCGGGTGCGCGAGCGCTCCGTGGGTTCGGCCGTCGTGGCGCGTGCCATCACAGGTCCCTCTCCAGCAGTCGTCGGTTGACCAGTGAGATCAGCAGCACGCCGATCACCAGCAGGACACCGATCGCCGATGCCGCATCAGGGTTCCCCTGCTCGATGCCCTTCTGGTACATCACGAACACCGGCGAGCTCGAGGCGCCGTCAGGGCCGCCACCGTTGGTCAGCAGGTAGGGCTCGGTGAACAGGTTGGCCCCGGTGATCGTCGCCAGGATCACGACCAGCACCGTGGCCGACCGGACGCCGGGCACGGTGATGTTCATGAAGGAGCGAAAGCGGTTGGCGCCGTCGACCGACGCCGACTCGTAGAGCTCCTTGGGCACGTTCTGCAGGGCGGCGAGGTAGAGCAGGATGAAGAAGCCCATCTGCTTCCAGGTGACGAACAGCGCGATCACCGGCATCGCGAGGGTGCTGTTCACCAGCCACGACGGATCCGGCGCCCACGAGCCCAGGATCTGGTTCACCATGCCACCGCGGCTGAACAGGAACAGCCAGATCGCGACGAGGGAGACGCTCGCCGTGATGTAGGGGACGAAGTAGGCGACCCGCAGGAACGCCCGGCCCCGGATGGCGCCGTTGAGCAGCGTGGCCAGGACCAGCGAGAGCACGACGGTCAACGGCACGTTGATCACCAGGAACTCGGCGACGTTGAGGAACGATCGTCGAACGGCCGGGTCCGACAGCACCTCGCGGTAGTTGGCGAGCCCGACGAACGGGCGATCCACCTGGGCACCGGGCGCGGTGAAGAAGTAGTCGTGGAAGCTGATCCACACCGCCAGCCCCAGGGGGTAGGCGAACACCGCAGCCAGGAACACCGCGTAGGGCGCAGCGAACAGGAGGCCCAGCGGCTGTCGACCGAGCACGGTCGTCGACCACTGGCGCCTTCCTCCTGTCCGGCGTGCCGTCGTGCTGCTCGTGGGCATCGTCGACCCGGTCAGTTCTGACCGGCGAGCTCGTCGGCCTCGGCCGCGGCCTTGGCCAGGCCTTCGTCGACCGAGCTCTTGCCGAAGATCACCGAAGCGGCGTAGGCATCGCGGATCTGCTGCCAGATCTCAACCGAGTTGGGCACGTTCGGAACCTCGACGGTCCGCGCCGCCTGGTCGGCGAACTGGGTGTAGGCCGGGTTCTTGGCGAAGTAGTCGGCGTAGGTGGTCGCCAGGTCCTTGCGGATCGGCATCTGCCCGGTCATCTCGAGCAGCTGGCCGTCCTGCTCCTCGCTGGTCGCGTACTTGAGCACGTTCCAGGCCGTCTCCTGGTTCTTGCACGCCGAGTAGAGGGAGACGTTCTTGGCGTCCGAGAACGTGTAGACCTCCTCGGCGGGCTTGCCCTCCTTGGTCGGCACCGGCACGGCTCCCCAGTTCACCTTGTCGCCGTAGACGGCGACGGCCCAGGGCCCGACGACCGACATCGCGGACTTGCCGTCGGCGAACGAGTCACCGTTGTACTTCTCCTTCAGGGCGCTGCCGTCGGCGTACATCTGCGCCCAGAAGTTCCACACGTCCTTGCCGGCCTGGTCGTCGAAGGTGGCCTTGCCGTCCTCGATGGTCTGCTTGCCACCGGACTCCGCGGCGTAGAGCGGGTAGAAGTCGAACCAGGACTGGAAGAACTCGCTGCTGGGAGCCGGCCAGATCGCGGCCTGCGAGACACCGCTGCTGACCAGCTTCTTGCTCGTGGCCAGGAACTCGTCATAGGTCTTCAACGGCGGGTTCTCCGCGTCGAGCCCGGCCTTCTTGAACAGGTCCTTGTTGTAGAAGATCATCACCGGGTTCTGCTTCCACGGGATCTGGTAGAACTTCCCGTCCGGCGACTGGTACTGGTCGGCCGAGGAGCCCGAGCGGGCCTCGACGTAGTCGGCGCCACCCTCGAAGGAGTCGAGGGCGACCAGCCCGCCCTGCTTCTGGAACTGCGGGACGGCGGCCGGGCTGGTGTTGAACACCAGGCAGGGGGCGTTGCCCGCGGTGATCGCGGCACCGATGACCTCTTCCGAGGTCTTGCCCGCGGGGATCTCCTGGGCGGTGACCTTCTCGTCCGGGTGGTCGGCGTTCCACCCCTCCACCATCGCCTTGCCCCACGCGATCTCTTCGGGGTTGTTGGAGAGCCACACCTTGATCGGCCCGGTGGACGTCGTCTGTCCGGCGGCGGATCCCCCGTCGCTGCCGCACGCGGCCGTCAGGCCCAGCGCGAGTACGGCGACCGAGGTGGTCAGGAAGGTGCGCTTCATTGAGATCTCCATTCAGAAGTGGTGCGGTGAGAGGTTGGTTCAGACGGGGGCGGGACCGCTGGAAGAGCGCACGACGAGCCGTGCCTCGGGAAGCTGTGCCGGGGTGGGGGGTCGGGTGTCGATCAGCTCCAGCAGACGCGTCGCTGCCGCGCGCCCCCAGGCCACGACGTCGGTGTGCACCGAGGTCAGGGCGGGCTGCAGGTGGGCCGAGATCTCCATGTCGTCGAAACCGGTGATCGAGAGGTCTCCAGGAACGGCGACACCGCGCGAGATGGCCAGGGACAGGCCGGCCATCGCCATCAGGTCGTTGGCGAAGACGACGGCAGTCGGACGTTCGGGCAGGTCGAGCAAGGTGGCCATGGCCCGCGCTCCGGACTCGGCCGAGAAGTCAGCCTCCACGCAGGGGCCCTCGGCCAGGCCGGCCTCGCGAAGGGTGCGGCTCCAGGCCTCCAGCCGCGAACGTCCGTGCACCATCTGCTGCGGTCCGGAGACGTGCGCGATCCGGGTGTGCCCCAGCTCGACCAGGTGGCGCACGACCGCGCTGATCCCGGGAGCGTCGTCCACACCGAGGGCTGACTGGCGGGCGCCGTGCTGCTCTCCGAGGTGCGGCCCGATGAGGACGGCCGGCAGGCCGAGCTGCTCGAGCAGCGCGGGCCGCTCGTCGCCCTCCTGCAGGTCGGTGACGAAGACGCCGTCCACCCGCCCCTCGTCGACCAGCCGACGGTAGGCCGCGAGGTCGTCGCGCTCGGCCACCTGGAGCAGCAGCGCATGCCCGCGGCTCGAGAGCACGGTCTCCAGACCGGCGATGAACGAGGGGAAGAACGCGTCGGCGCGCAGGATCTCGGGAGGGCGGGCGACGACGAGCCCGACCGCGAGGGCCTTGGACACCGAGAGCGCCCGCGCCCGGGAGCTCGGGGTCCAGCCGAGGGACTTCGCCACCTCGAGGATCCGGTGCCGGGTGTCCTCGGAGATGCCGGGACGACCGTTCAGGGCAAAGGACACCGCGCTCTTGGAGACGCCGGCGGCCTTCGCCACGTCGGTGATCGTCGGTCGGCCCATGTCGCCGTACTAAACCGGTTTAGTGCAGCAAGGTCAAGCCCCGTGTCCGCGTTGCGGACACCTGTGGGTGTCAGACGGAGGCCTGCAGCACCCCGTCCTCGCCGCGGACCAGCAGCCCGTCGGCGAGGGCCAGGGCGAGGGCGCGGTCGAACCGGTGCGGCTCCCAGTAGGCGGCGCCGACCAGGTCCGCGAGCTCCTCGGGCCGGCACGGCCCCCGGTGCTCCACGGCCCGGACGAGCTGGCCCATCTCGTGGAACACCTGACGGTCACGGCGACCCTCGGTGGTCGGCTTCGGGGGTGGCATCGGCATGGCGCTCTCCCTTGCTGGGTGGGGAACCTGTCTGGTGCGTGCGCGTCTCGTCGGGGTCAGGCCGGCTGGTGCTCGGAGTCCCTGCCGCCCCCGGCGGCCTCGTCCTCGTCCTCGGCGGTGAGCGGCTTGGCGATGTTCTCCAGGGACTCGCCCTCGGTCTTGAGGCCGAGGAAGATCTCGACGATCCCGCCGGCGATCATCAGCGCGGCGCCGATGAAGTAGCCGATGGCGATCTGGCTGATGTCCTTGCTCTCCGAGGCTCGCTCGATCAGCGCGCCGAACAGCAGGGGGCCGCTGATCCCGCCGATAGCCGTGCCCACCGCGTAGAAGAACGCGATGCACAGCGCCCGGGTCTCCATCGGGAAGATCTCGCTCGCGGTGAGGTACGCCGCACTGGCACCGGCCGAGGCGAAGAAGAAGATCACCGCTCCGAACACGGTCAACGTCACGGCGTTCAGGTCACCGAGGACCACCCCCGCGACACCGAGCAGCGTCCCGGAGAGGAGATAGGTGCCGGCGATCATCTTCACCCGGCCGACGGTGTCGAACAGCGGGCTCAGGGTCAGGGCGCCGACGAAGTTGCTGGCGGCGAAGATGGCGAGGTACCAGCCGGTCTGCTTCACGTCCAGGAACGTGGTCAACGTGTCGCCGTAGGTGAAGAAGAACGCGTTGTAGAGGAAGGCCTGCCCGATGAACAACGCCAGGCAGAGCACGGTGCGCCGGGGGTAGAGCGTGAACACCGTGTGCGCGATCTCCCGGATCGAGATCACGCGTCGCTGACGGATGGTCAGGGTGTCGCTGACCGACGGCAGCGTCGCGCCGGTCTCCTCCTGCACGGTCCTCTCGATGTCGAGGACGATGCGCTCGCCCTCCTCCTCACGACCGTGGATGAACAGCCAGCGCGGGCTCTCCGGCACGTTGCGCCGCACCAGCAGGATGCCGACCGCCAGGATCGCGCCGAGGCCGAAGGCGAACCGCCAGCCGAACGCCGGGTCCACCAGCTGCGGGTCGAGCAACGGGATCGTGAGCAGGGCACCACCGGCGGCGCCGACCCAGAAGGAGCCGTTGATCGCGACGTCGACGCGGCCGCGGTACTTGGCCGGGATCAGCTCGTCGATGGCGGAGTTGATCGCGGCGTACTCGCCCCCGATGCCGGCGCCGGTGAGGAACCGGGCGGCGAAGTACCACAGCGCGCTGGGCGCGAAGGCGGTGAGCACGGTGGCCACGGTGTAGACGCCCAGCGTCAGCAGGAAGAGCTTCTTGCGGCCGAACCGGTCGGTGAGCTGGCCGAAGAAGAGGGCCCCCAGGCAGGCTCCGGCGACGTAGACGGCGCCGGCCAGGCCGATGTCGAAGTTGTTCAGGCCCAGGCCGGTGCCCTCTGGCTTCAGCGCAGCCGACATCGAGCCGACGATCGTGACCTCGAGCCCGTCGAGGATCCACACCGTCCCGAGCCCGATCACCACCAGCCAGTGCCAGCGGGCCCACGGCAACCGGTCCAGTCGTGCCGGGATGTCGGTGGTGATGCGTCCGGTCTCGACCGTCTCTGACATGGCGTCCTCCCGAGAGCTGCTGGGCCAGTACCCGAGATGGGTCGTACCCCCGGCTCACGGCGCCAAAACACGCCGCACGAGCGGCTCAGGGCAGCCGGGCGCGCACGACCTCGTCGAGGACCCCGAGGGGCAGCGAGCCCGAGTCCAGCACCGCGGAGTGGAACCTCCGCACGTCGAACGCCGACCCCTGACGCGTCTGCGCCTCGGCCCGCATCCGGTCGATCTCGAGCCGACCGACCATGTAGGACGTGGCCTGCCCGGGAGAGACGATGTAGCGGTCGACCTCCGGCCGCACGACGCCCTCGGCCAGCGGTGAGTTGGCGACCATGTACTCGACCGCCTGCTCACGGCTCCACCCCAGTGCGTGCAGCCCGGTGTCCACGACGAGCCGGCAGGCCCGCATGGAGTCGGCGGAGAACATGCCCATCCGGTCGACGGCTCCGCTGTACAGGCCCATCTCGTCGGAGAGCCGCTCGGTGTAGAGCCCCCAGCCCTCGGCATAGGCGGAGTTGTGGATGTGCTTGCGGAACTCGGGCACACCCTGCAGCTCGCTCGCAATGGCCAGCTGGAGGTGGTGGCCCGGGATGCCCTCGTGGAAGGCCATCGACTCCAGCTCGAAGGTGCCCCACGCGCCCGGGTCGTCGATGTTGATGAAGAACGTGCCACCCCGGCTTCCGTCGCCGGCGGGCGGGAAGTAGAACGCCTTGGCTCCGGTCATCGTGGACTGCACCGCGCAGGGCGCCTGGGGAAGCACCTCGAACCAGTCCGGCATCGCCTCCCAGGCACGCTGCATCGCCACCTCGGAGGCCGTGACCAGCTCCTCGCCCGAGGTGAAGTGCAGCTTGGGGTCGGTCCGCATGGCCTCGAAGATCTGCTGCAGGTCGTCGGTCCCGACCACCTCGGGGCCCAGACTGCGGTACTCGTCGGCGAGCTTCTCGATCTGCGCGAGGCCGAGGTCGTGGATCTCCTGGGCCGTCTTGTCGGTGGTCGTGTAGCGGCGCAGCCGGGCGTCGTAGGCCTGGTCACCCCCGGGCAGGAAGCTCAGCCCACACTGGTCGTCGGGGCGCGCGTGCGCGAGCACCTCGTCGCGCAGGAAGTCGCGGTAGACAGCCATCCCTGGCCGCACCTCGGACTCGATCACCTGGCGCAGGCGCGCCTTCCAGCCGTCGACGTCGATGCCCGGCGGTGGCGTGGTGGTCCGGAGCAACGCGTCGTCGGCGATGGGAGTGGACAGCAGGCCGTCCAGCTGGGCGACGGTGTCCGCGGCGGCGAACGCGGCCGGGAAGCGACGGCCGGCGACCCCCTCACGCAGTCGGTCGGCGAGCTCTCGGTAGTGCCGTCCGACGCCACGGAACTTGTCGACGAGCGCCTCGGCGACGTCGGGGTCGGGCAGCGCGAGCATGCCCATGTAGATGGGCATGTGCACCTGAAGGCCGAAGATCGGGTCCGCCTCGATCTCGGCCAGCCCGGTCTCGAGGACGTCGGCCCGGGTGGTCGCGTCGGAGATCAGCACGGCCCGGGTGATCCGCTGCTGGTCGTCGAGCCCGTCCTCGGGGATCGCCTCGGCACGGCCGACGAAGTCACGCAGCGCGCTGATCTGCCGGTCCTCGGCTGCCCGGCTGGCCTCCTCGAACGTGCCGGCGTGACGGTAGTCCCCCAGCAGGTGCGCGTGCGTGGGGTTCGTCTCGAGGTAGTGGGCCCAGTAGTCGGCCGCCAGGTCGTCGATGTGGCTCATGCATCTTCCTTAAGTTCGAGTCCGAGCAGCTCGGTGGTCTCCTCGCGCATCTGCACCTTGCGGATCTTGCCGGTCACGGTCATCGGGAACTCCTCGACGAGCAGGACGTAGCGCGGGATCTTGTAGTGGGCCAGCTTGCCGGCTGCGAACTCACGCACCTTCGCGGCATCCAGCGGCTCGGCGCCGTCCCGCAGCTTGATCCACGCGGCCAGCTCCTCGCCGTACCGCTCGTCGGGGACCCCGATCACCTGGACGTCCTCGACGTCGGGGTGGGTGTAGAGGAACTCCTCGATCTCGCGGGGGTAGATGTTCTCCCCGCCACGGATGACCATGTCCTTGATCCGGCCGACGATGTTGCAGTAGCCGTCCTCGCGCATCTCCGCGAGGTCGCCGGTGTGCATCCAGCCGTCGGCGTCGATCGCCTCGGCCGTCTTCTCCGCGTCGTCCCAGTAGCCGAGCATCACCGAGTAGCCACGCGTGCAGAACTCGCCGGGCCGGCCTCGCTCCACGGTCACCCCGGTCGCGGGGTCGACGATCTTGATCTCGACGTGCGGGTGCACCCGCCCGATCGTGGCGGTACGCCGGTCCAGGTCGTCGTCCGAGCGGGTCTGGCAGGACACCGGCGAGGTCTCGGTCATCCCGTAGGCGATCGCCACGCCGGCCATGTTCATGTCCTCGATGCAGCGCTTCATCACCTCCACCGGACAGATGGAGCCGGCCATCACACCGGTGCGCAGCCGCGACAGGTCGTGCTCGGCGAAGGTCGGGTGGTTCTGCATGGCGATGAACATCGTCGGCACGCCGTACAGCGCGGTGCACTCCTCCTCGACCACGCAGCGCAGCGTCGTCTCGGGGTCGAAGCCGGGCGCCGGGATCACCATCGTCGCCCCGTGGGTGGTGCACCCGAGGTTGCCCATCACCATCCCGAAGCAGTGGTAGAACGGCACCGGGATGCACAGCCGGTCCTCGTGGGTGAGGTCGAGCAGCTCGGTGGTGAAGAACCCGTTGTTCAAGATGTTGCGGTGGCTCAGGGTGGCGCCCTTGGGGTAGCCGGTGGTGCCGCTCGTGTACTGGATGTTGATCGCGTCGCCAGGCTCCAGGGTCGCCATCCGCTCGGCCACGGCATCGTCGGGGAGGTCGGCCCCCTCGGCGACGATCTCCGCCCAGTCGTCGGTCCCGATGTAGACGACCCGCTCGAGGGTCAGGTTCTGCGACGCCGTCTGGTCGACCATCGCGCGGTAGTCGCTGGTCTTGAACGACTCCGCACTGACCAGCAGCCGCATCCCGGACTGGTTGACCGCGTAGGAGAGCTCGTGAGTGCGGTAGGACGGGTTGACGTTGACCAGGATCGCGCCGACCTTGGCGGTGGCCAGCTGCGCGATCGTCCACTCCGCACAGTTCGGCGACCACACGCCGACCCGGTCGCCCTTCGCGATGCCGGCACCGATCAGCCCCCGGGCGAACGCGTTCACGTCACGGTCGAGCTCGGCGTAGGTCCAGCGTCGGCCGGACGCGTACTCGACGAGCGCTTCGCGGTCCGCGTACGCCGCGACGGTGCCCTCGAAGTTGGCTCCGATGGTCTCCTCGATCAGGGCCGGGCTGGTCTCGCCCGAGGCAAACGACTCCATGCCGGCCAACCTACCCGTGGCCGATCCGGAGGCTCCGCGGGGAGGACGAGGACCGTTCGGGCAGCGGTCGATGTGCGGTCTCGGGAAGTCGCAGGTAGACCGCGAGCGAGACCAGGCAGAGCAGCGCCACGTAGCCCCCGAACAGCCCGGGGTGCCCGATCTTGCTGAACAGCGTGCCCATGTAGGGCGCCGTCCCCCCGAAGAGCGCCACCGTCAGCGAGTAGGGGAACCCGATCCCCGCCGCCCGCACGTGACCGGGGATCAGCTCGGCGTTGACAGCGGCACTGACCGAGGTGAACAGCGCGAGCACCAGCATGCCGACGAGACTGAGGGTGAGCAGGCCGCCGAAGCTGTCGTTGGCACGGACCAGCGCGAGCGCCGGGACGATCCCCGCCGCGAACAGCGTCGCGAAGGCGATCAGGACGGGACGCCGACCCACCCGGTCCGAGAGCATCCCGAGCAGGGGCTGGACGAGCCCGAAGAAGATCAGCGAGATCGTGCTCACCAGCAGCGCGGTGTCGAGCTCGATGCCGCTGTTCTGCTCGGCGTAGGTCGGCAGGTAGGTGGTCCAGGTGTAGTAGACGATCGTGCCGGCGATGGTGACGCCGCACAGCTGCAGCGTGGCCCGGGGGTAGAGCCGCAGCGCGTCCAGGATGCCGGGCCTCTCGGCCTCCACCGGGAGCTCCCGGGTCTCCTCGGCACCCTTGCGGATCCACAGCCCCACCAGGGAGAGCAGGGCCCCGATCAGGAAGCCCGCCCGCCAGCCCCATCCCTCGAGCTGGGCATCGGTCAACGTGAACGCCAGCACGAACGCGGTCAGCGAGGCCAGCAGCTGCCCCACGGTGGTGGTGACGTACTGGAACGACGCGTAGAGCCCACGTCGTCGCGGCGGCGCCGACTCGATCAGGAACGTCGTGTTGGCCGCGAACTCACCCCCCACCGAGAAGCCGGACAGCAGCCGGCCGGCCACCAGCACGACCGGTGCCCAGATGCCGGCGGAGTCATGGGTCGGGGTGAGGGCGATGACCAGGCTGCCCGCGCCCATCAGCAGGATCGTCATGGTCAGGGTGTTCTTCCGGCCCCAGCGATCGGCGAGCGAGCCGATCAGCAGCCCGCCGATCGGGCGGAAGAAGAAACCGACCGCGAACACCGCGAAGGTGCTCAGCACGTCGGAGACCTGGTCACCGGAGGCGAACACCTGACTGGCGAACACCGGCGTCAGGAACGTGTAGATGTACCAGTCGTACCACTCGACGGCGTTGCCGACCGAGGCCGCGGCAACCTGCCGGACCTGCTGTCGGGGACGGTCGAGAACCGAGTTTCGCGATTCGCCCATGTCGCCGGACGATAACCGCCCGCGACCAGGAACTCACTGCCCGATCCGCAGACTGAGCAGCTCTCCCTCGCGCACGGAGAGGTACAGCCCGGCCCGACCCGGGACGCGAACGGCGACGACACGGTCGGCGCCGGAGTCGTTGAGCGCGAAGACACCGACACTCCCGTCCTGGTTGACGAAGGCGGTGGCGACGATGCCCGCGCTGCTGCGCGACCCCACCACCCTGGCCCCTGGGGAAGCAGCGCGCGCCACGTGGGCCAGGACGTAGAACTCCGGTCCCGCCTCCACGTCCGCGCCGTCCACCGTGAGCAGGCCGCGACACGTGGCGCAGCCGGAGATCGAGGCCTGGTCGCGCGGTCCTCCCTGCCGGTCCACGGCGAGGTTCCAGGTCATCAGCCCGGTCGAGCCGGCCGCGACGCTGTCCGCGACGAGGTGCCGGGCGTCCCAGGCGAACGCTTCGCTCCAGCTGCTCGTCGTGCCGGTGCACTCGGTGATGATCGGCGGGACGCCGACCCCGCTCATCTGCCCCGGCCGCCCGGCGTAGCAGTGGAACGCGGCCGCGTCGAAGGCGTCCGGCGCCTGGGCCAGCACCTCGTCGTAGCGGGGCCGGTCCGCCCAGTTGTGGTCGACCGCCCACAGCTCGACGCGTCGATCGCGCAGCCGGGGAGCGACGATGCGCGCCAGCGCCGCCTGCTGGGCCGTGCTCATCGTCATCGACGGGTAGTCCGCGGTGTGACCGGGCTCGTTCCCCAGGCTGAGGGCGGCCACGGGCACGCCGAGGCTGCGCAGTGCGTCGACCTGCGCGAGGAGCAGGGCGGCGTACTGCTCGACCTGGTCGTCCCGTAGCGCACCACCGCGCAGTCCGGCGGGCTCCTTCATCCACACCGGAGCCGTCCACGCCGCTGCGACCACGCGCAGCCCCGGGTCCGACTCGGACAACCGCGCGACGATGGCGGCGGCCTCTCTCGCCTGCGGGCTGGGCGAGGCCGTGGTGCCGTCCCACCCCCACGTCCACGGCCGGGGAGACATGTCGGTGGCGCTCAGCGGGAGACGCACCCAGCTCAGCTGTGCACCGGCCGCGGTGGCCGTGCCGAACAACCGTCCCAGCCCGTCGGGCTGCCGGGTCAGGAGCTCGACCGAGGCGTCGGTCATCGCCGCTCCGGTGCCGCGCCAGACCTGCCGACGATCGGCTGGCTCGACGCGCACCTCGGCGTCAGCCGTCGCTCCGGGCTGTGGGTCGACCCGGAGCAGTCGCCGTGCCGGATCGGCCGGTGAGGAGACCCAGGCCGAAGCGGTGCCCTGGTCGTCGCGAGGCGCGGTGCCGTCACTGAGCACCGCTCCCAGGGCGGCGACCAGCAGGACCACGACCGCCAGGGCGAGCAGCGGGCTGGGTCGTCGGATGAGGCGCACGAGCACCTCCTTCGCCGACGAACGGGGCCGTCGACCCCGCTTGACGCTAGCAACCGGTCCCGGCCCGCGGGGCAACCTTCTGCGCCGGCCACCGCGTCTGCAGACTGGGACCATCTCGAGGAGGCTCTACATGGAGGACGCGTTCCATCGCTTTGCGACGGACTCCACCCGGCGATTGCTCACCACCGCCGGGTTGCTGACCCAGAACCGCCACCAGGCAGAGGACCTGCTCCAGACGACGCTGCTGAAGACCTGGCGCGCCTGGGACGACATCCACTCCCACCCGGAGGCGTACGCCCGCCGGACGATGGTGAACACCTACGTGTCCTGGTGGCGGCGGCGCTGGAACGGTGAGGAACCGACCGAGAGCCTGCCCGACGTCCCCGGAACCGAGGCCGACCCGAGCAGGTCGTTGGACCTGCGGTCCGCGCTGGCCCGACTCCCGCGTCGGCAACGAGCCGTGATCGTGCTCCGCTACTACGACGACCTGACTGAAGCCCAGACCGCCGAGGTGCTGGGCTGCTCGGTCGGCACGGTCAAGAGCCAGGCCAGCAAGGCCCTCGCCAAGCTGGGCGTCGACCCCGCCCTCACCAAGGACTCCGCGGAGGTGTCGCGATGAGAAGCACCGACGACCTGGTGCACGAGCTGCACTCCCAGGCGGACGAGATCGCCGGCTGGCCCATGCCGGCCCTGCCGCGACTCGCGACGCGAGGTCAGCGCCGCGGCCGTCCGGCCGTCCTCGTGCTCGCATCAGTCGCAGCCGTGGTGGTGACGGCCTTGATCGTGCCGCGACTGGTGGCCGACCCCCAGCAGACCGCTCCCGCGCCGGCACTGGGCTCGCCGACCGCGAGCGCCACCACCTCCGCACTCCCGGACCAGGAGTGGCAGGCGGGAGACTGCGACCACGGGCGGCTCGGCTGTGACGCCCCTGTGACGCTGACCTACCGGGGTCGCGACTACGTCAGCGTCGGGGGCGGCGGGAGCGTCCCGACCCATCATCTCCAGGTCCGGAGTCCCCAGATCCAGGGGTTCCTGGAGCAACGCCGCGGCGACCACTGGCTCCTGGTGGGAGCAGTGGGGTCGGGCCCCGGCTCCCGGCTCACCGTGCAGATCGGCACCGCAGCGCCGATTCCCCTGCCGCCCGGCCGGCTCAGCCTGGTCGAGCGCCCGCACTGGGCAGGTCGGCTGACCAAGGTGGTGGTGCGGGAGAGCACACGCCCGCTGCCCGAGGAGCTGCTGGTCTACCTGGAGTACGGGCCGTCCAGCCCGTAGATCGCCCGGCCGAGGTAGGCCTCCACCTCAGGGTCGCCCCAGGCCCGCGACTCACGCAGACCGGTCGCCAGCAGCTCGAGGTACGCCGCGACCGGCTGGGTGTGCTCGACATGGTCGACCCCGTGCGGTGCCGTGAACAGCAGCATCGGCGCTCCCTCGTGACGGCCCACCTCGACCAGGGTCTCGTAGTGCCCCGGCCCGACGTGGTGGGTCCCGCCGTCGATGCCACCGATCACGATCTCCTCCAACGGGTCGCCGTCGAGAGGCAGTCGGTGCATCTCCTGTGCCGCCACGTCCACGAACTGCTCAGCGGTCATCAAGTAGGCCCGCGCCGCGGTGGGTCCACCGTCGGGAGTCTCGTGGTCGTAGAAGGCGACGCCCCCGCCCCACTGTCGGGAGTGGCCGGCGAAGTAGAGCGTTCCCGGAAGATCGACGGGCAGGTCATGACGTGGCGGAGCGTTGTCGCGCGCTCCGGGGTTCACGTGGCTGCCGCCCTCGGGTGTCCCGCCCTCGAGGTAGACCGCGAGTCGCTCGGCCGACATGTTCGAGCCGTAGCTGACGTACCAGACGTCGCCGTGGTCCGGCAGCGGTTGGGCAAGGGGTTCGGAGGACATCGTGCCTGCCAACGCTACCAAGTGGTCCCGACCCGCAGCTGCTCGACGGTTGCCTGGCACAGACCCCGTGGTCGAGGCTGGGGAGATGACCTCGGACGACGCCGAACGCGTGCAGCTGGACGACGCCGCCCAGTGGCGCGCCTGGCTGGACGAGCACCACGAGACTTCTGGCGGCGTCTGGCTGGTGCTGTGGAAGCGGAGCAGCGGGCGGGCGACCCTCGACTACGAGGCGGCCGTGACCGAGGCCGTCGCCGTCGGCTGGGTGGACAGCAAGGGACAGCGGCTCGACGATGACCGGACGATGCTGTGGTTCACCCAACGCAACCCCCGCAGCGGATGGTCCCGGACGAACAAGGTGCGAGTCGCGCGACTTCAGGCCGAGGGCCGCATGGGTCCCTCGGGGCAGGCAGCCATCGACGCTGCGAAGGAGAACGGCTGCTGGTCGCTGCTCGACGACGTGGAGGACCTGGTCGTGCCGCGCGACCTCGCCATCGCGTTCGACCAGCACCCCGGGGCGTTCGCCGCGTGGGAGGGCTTCTCGCGGTCGGCGAGACGCAGCATGCTGGAGTGGATCGTCACGGCGAAGCGACCGGAGACGCGGAGAGCCCGCATCGCCGCGACGGCCGAGAAGGCCGGTCGCGGCGAGCGGGCTCACCAGTAGCGCTGGTTCAGACGTGCGCGCCGCGGACCACGCGGTCGTGGCGCATCGAGGTCGCCTTGGTCTCCTTGGCGAAGAACACGGCCACCAGGGTGATCACCGACGCGGTCGCGACGTAGAGACCGACCAGGAAGGTGTTGCCCACGTCGGCCGGGCCGAGCAGCTTCACCGCGATGATCGGCGCGAGCGCACCGGCGAAGATCGACGCCAGCTGGTAGCCCACCGAGGCGCCGGTGTAGCGCACCGAGGTCCCGAACAGCTCGGAGAAGAACGCCGCCTGGGGGGCGTACATCAGCGAGTGGAAGAACAGGCCCACCGCGACAGCGATGAAGACGCTGCCGGAGCTGTTGGTCTCCAGGAGACCGAAGAAGAAGAACGTCCAGACGGCCACACCGATGGCACCGATCGTGTAGAGCGGACGGCGACCGACCTTGTCGGAGAGTGCCCCGACGGCGGGGATCAGGAAGAACTGGAACGCCGCGGCGATCAGCAGCATCTTCAGGATCATGCTCTTGTCCTGACCGAGGTAGGTCGTGACGTAGGTGATCGAGATGATCGTGAAGATGTAGTAGCTGATGTTCTCCGCCATCCGCATGCCCATCGCGATGAAGACCTCCTTGGGGTAGGTCTTGATCACCTCGATGATCGGCATGTGCGAGGACGTGTCCTTCTTCGCTGCGATCTCGGCCTTCGCCTCCTGGTAGACCGGCGACTCCTCCAGCTGCAGCCGGACGTAGAGGCCGATCAGCACGAGCACGGCGGAGAGCAGGAACGGGATCCTCCAGCCCCACGCCTCGAAGGTGGCGTCGCTCTGGACGGCGGCGAGGACGAACAGCACGCCGGTGGCGAGCAGGTTCCCCAGCGGGACACCTGCCTGCGGCCACGAGGACCAGAAGCCGCGACGGGCGTCGTCCCCGTGCTCGGCGGCCATCAGGACCGCACCGCCCCACTCGCCACCCACGGCGAAGCCCTGGAGAAGGCGGCAGACGAGCAGCAGGATCGGCGCCGCGACGCCGATGGTGGCGTAGGTCGGCAGCAGGCCGATCGCGAAGGTCGCGATCCCCATCATCATCAGGGCGACCACGAGCATCTTCTTGCGGCCGACCCGGTCACCGAAGTGGCCGAAGACGACCCCGCCGAGCGGGCGGGCGACGAAGCCGAGCGCGTAGGTGCCGAACGCGAGCAGCGTCGCGGTCACCGGCTCGGACTCGGGGAAGAAGAGCTTGCCGAAGACGAGCGCCGCGGCCGAGCCGTAGAGGAAGAAGTCGTACCACTCCACGGCGGTGCCGACGAGGCTGGCGAAGACCACCTTCGTGATGCTCGTCGTCCCAGCGTCGGGGGTGGAACCCCCGGGGCCGGCCGACGTCGATGTTGCGGACATGTGGTTGCTTCCTTTCATGCGGCGGTCCAGCCGCCATCCATCAGGTAGGAGTTGCCGTTGATCGAACTGGTGCCCGGTCCGCACAGGAACGACACCAGTCCGGCGACCTCGTCGGGCTCGACGAGGCGCTTGACGGGCGTGCGGGCGAGCAGGACCTGGTCGAGGACCTCGTCCTCGGGGATGCCGTGGCTGCTGGCCTGGTCGGCGATCTGCCCCTCCACGAGCGGGGTGCGCACGTAGCCGGGACAGACGGTGTTGCTGGTGACGCCCTTGTCGGCGGCCTCGAGCGCGATCACCTTGGAGAGACCCTCGAGGCCGTGCTTGGCGCTGACGTAGGCCGACTTGTACGGCGACGCGCGGTGGCCGTGGACCGAGGAGACGTGCACGATCCGGCCCCAGCCCGAGTCGTACATGCCGGGGAGCAGGGCCCGCGCGAGCAGGAACGGCGCGTGCAGCATCACCCGGTGGATGAGCGCGAAGGAGTCGGGGTCGAACTCCTCGATCGGGGCCACGTGCTGGATGCCGGCGTTGTTCACCAGGATGTCGATGCCGCGGGACCCGAGCTCCAGGGCGTCGATGGAGGCGGCGTCGGAGAGGTCCGCGACCAGGTGCTGGCCACCGACCTCGGCCGCCGCGGCCTTGGCCCCGGCCTCGTCGCGGTCGAGGAGGAGGACGTCGGCGCCGTCGGCGACGAGGCGGGCGGCCACGGCGCGGCCGATGCCGCTGGCAGCGCCGGTGACCAGCGCGGTGCGGCCCACCAGGGGGCCGGTCGCGCTGGCGGATGAGCTCACGGGCGGGGTCATGGCCGAGACGCTACGTGCCTCGCGTCCCGATCTGCCATGTGCGGGGAACCATGTTTCGGCGTCTTCAGTGTGCTCGGTTCACACATCACCGCGTAGTCGTGCCATCTGGAGCGCCAGCTGCACGTCCAGCCGGCCGGCCGGGTCACGCCACCCCTCACCGAGGAGCTGGCCGATCCGGTCGAGGCGCTGGGTGACCGTGTTGGGGTGGATGTGCAGCCGGGCGGCGGTCTCGCGCAGCGACCCGCCGGTCGCCAGCCAGGCCTCCAGGGTCTCCACCAGCCGGGTCTCGCGCTCGGCGTCGTAGGCGAGCACCGGCCCGATTGCCCGGGTGATGAACTCCTCGAGGTCGGCCGGGCTGTTGCCGCCCAGCAGCAGCCGGGCCAGGCCGAGCCCGGCCGGGTCGCAGACCTCGCCGTGCCGCCCCAGCTTCTCCAGGGCGGTCAGGGTCTGGCGCGCCTCGCGCCAGGCGGCCGCGACGGCCGCGGTGCCACCGGCGCTGGTCGAGACGCCCACGGTCGCCCCGCCCAGACGGTCGCGCAGCACCTCGCCGAGATGTGCCGCCGGTCCGGGCGCCAGGACCACGGCCAGCCCCTCGTGGACCCCGCCCAGCCCCTGCAGCTCGCGGGCCAGCGTGGCGGACACCCTGGCGGCGTGCTGTGCCGACGTGTCGCCGGTCGACCGGGCCACGGCCAGGGCCAGTCCGGCATCGAGGTCGGCTCCCTGCTGACGGGCGCGCTCGCGCAGCCGGTCGCCGTCGAGGTCCCGCCCGGCCACCAGGTCGCTGAGCAGCTCGCCACGCACGCGGCTCTCGGCCTCGGCCTCCGTGCGACGGAAGAGCAGCACCAGCGCCGTCACCAGGGCACCGCGCTCCAGCGTGCGTCGCTCGGGGAGATCCATCGGCGCAGCACCCCGGAGCACCAGGGTGCCGAGCCGCTCCTCCCCCGCTGCCGCGACGGCCAGCCAGGAGCCGTCGGCGGTCCGCACGCAGCGGCCCGAGGCCCGGGCCTGCTCGGCGGCGTCGTGGAATCCGGTCGGGAGCGCGCAGGCGTCATCGGCGGTCGCGTCGGGATCGTCGGAGGGCGGGGAGGCGGCGAGCACGCGGCCCTCCTCGCCGTACACCGTGAGGCGGCCGCCGAGCACCTGTGCCAGCACGGCGGCAACCTCGACGACGCCACCGCCGTGGAGCAGGACGTCGGTGAGCAGGTCGTGGGCGTGGGCGGCACGCTCGGTCGCCTCCGAACGCGCCCGCAGCTCGGCGTTGGCCTCGTCCGCCTCCGCGACGGCGACCCGGGCCTGCTCGAAGAGCCGGGCGTTCTCCAGCGCCACGGCTGCGTGGGCCGCGAACGAGGTGAGCAGCGCGACCTCGGAGGCCGGGAACGGCCGGACGGTGCGGTGCACCGCGAGCAGCGCGCCGATGACCTTGCCCTCGACCCTCAGCGGCACGCCGAGGATGGCGCGGATCTGCTCGCCGTCGACCGCGGTGTCGATGTAGTCGCGGTGCACGAAGCGCTGGTCGGACTGGTAGTCCTCGGTGAAGTACGGCGCGCCGGACTGCGCGACCAGGCCGAGCAGACCGGTGCCCAGGGGCAGCCGGAGCTCGCGGAACTCCGGGGTGAGGGCCCCGTCGGTCACCTTCATGTAGGAGGCGCCCTCGGCCTCGTCGTTGAGCGAGAGGTAGGTCATGTCCGCGTGCAGCAGCTGTCGGGCACGCCGGACGATCGCGGCCAGGATCGCGTCCAGGTCGCGGATGGCGGTCAGGTCGCGGGCGGTCTCGTAGAGCGCGGTGAGCTCCGCCTCGCGGCTGCGTTGGCGCTCCATCTGCTCGTGGATCCGCATCGCCAGCGCGTGCTGGTCCCGCAGGACCGAGAGCTGGTCGGGCGAGGCACCCGAGACCGCGGCCTCGGCCAGGACGACGTCGAGGTCCTCGCGGGAGGCTCCGGCCAGCAGCATCTCCAGGAACTTCGCCGTGACCTCCATGAGGGGATCCTGCCAGCCGGCACCGCGTAGAATTCTCCGGATGCCCACAACCGCCCCGCGCACCCTCGCCGACCAGTTCCGCAGCTGGCCCGACGAGCAGCTGACCACGCTGCTCGACGCGCGACCGGACCTGGCCTCCCCGGCCCCGCACGACTCCTCCCAGCTGGCGGCGCGCGTGGTGGTCAAGTCCTCGGTGCTGCGGGCGCTGGACAGCCTCGACGCCCTGGAGCTGACCACGCTCCAGGCGATGGTCCAGGGAGTCGAGCCGGCCGACCTGCCCGCCGACCCCGCGGCGGTCGAGGGCGCCGTGCAGCGCCTGATGGCCCTGGCGCTGGTGTGGGGCACTCCGCCACGTCCGGTGCTCGTCGTCGGCGACCTGCTCCGGCTGCCGCACGGCCCGCCGGACGAGGACGTGGCCCGACTGCTCGAGGGCACCGGCCCGCAGGCGCGGGCGATCCTGGACCACCTCGCGGAGACCGGCGCCGACGGCCGCTGGAGCGGCGGCCCCGGACCCACGGCGGAGCTGGTGACCGCCGGGCTGCTGACCCGGACCGACGAACGACACGTGACGATCCCCTGGTCGGTGCGGCTCGCCCTGCGCTCTGCCGCCGGCCTCGAGGCTCCGCCGGACCTGGCGGTCACACCCCGGGACCAGTCGCTGGTCGACCGGGCCGCCGCCGGGGCCGCCTTCGAGCTGGTGCGTCGCACCGAGCTGCTCCTCGACCGGTGGGGCACCCATCCCCCCGTCTCGCTGAAGACCGGCGGGCTCGGCGTACGAGACCTGCGTGCGGCGGCGACGTTGCTGCACGTCGAGATCGACGTGGCTGCACTGGTCATCGAGACCGCCTGGGCCGCCGGGCTGATCGACCAGGGCCGCAGCGACGAGGTCGACTCCGCATGGGTGCCGACCGACGCCTACGACGCCTGGCAGCTCGGCTCGACCTCCGAGCGCTGGTCGACGCTCGCCCGCACCTGGCTCGCGAACCCGCGTCTCGTCTCGGTCGTCGGCGGCAGGGTCGCCGACAAGCCGGTCAACGCGCTCTCCCCCGACCTGGCCCGGAGCTGGACCGTCGGGCTGCGTCACGACGTGCTGGCCGAGCTGGGCGACCTGCCCCCCGACCACACCCTCGCGACCGGGACGGGCCTCGCCTCGCTGGTGGCGAGGATGCGCTGGCGCCGGCCCCGCCGCCCGGACTCGCGGCTCGCCCAGGTCTCCCCGACCCTGTCCGAGGCGGCCCTGCTCGGCATCACCGGGCACGACGGGCTGTCCTCGTTCGGCCGGTTGCTGATCAACGGTGACGACCCCGCGCAGGCACTGGACGACCTGTTCCCGCAGCCCGTCGACCACGTCCTGCTGCAGGCCGACCTCACCGCGATCGCACCCGGGCCGCTGGAGCACGACCTGGCCCGCAAGCTGGCGCTGCTCGCGGACGTCGAGTCTCGCGGCGGCGCGACCGTCTACCGGTTCGCCGCCTCCTCGGTGCGCCGCGCCTTCGACGCCGGCTGGTCGGCGGCCGAGGTCCACGACTTCGTGGCGGACACCTCACGCACCCCGGTCCCGCAGTCGCTGACCTATCTGGTCGACGACGTCGCCCGACGCTTCGGCACCCTGCGCGCCGGTCACTCCGAGTCGTTCCTCCGCAGCGACGACGAGACCGCGTTGACCGAGCTGTTGCACGCGGCCGGCGCCGAGGCCCTGCGACTGCGCCGGATCGCCCCGACCGTGGTCATCTCCGACCTCCCCCTCGGCACGCTGTTGCCTCGCATCCGCGAGCTCGGTCTCGCCCCGGTCGTCGAGGCCGTCGACGGAACCGTCCGGGTGGTGCGACCCGACGTCTTCCGGGCCCGTTCGAGCCGCCGTCGCGCCCCGGCCCCGGCCGCCGTGCGCACCGTCGCACGAGCCGCCGCCGTGGTCTCCGCCATCCGGGCAGGAGACCGCACGTCAGCCTCGCGGCCCAGCCGGGGCACGGCGGCATCGACCCCGGCCGACGTGATCGCGATGCTGCGCCAGGCGGCCGAGTCGCGTGAGGAGCTGCTGATCGGCTACGTGGGCAACGACGGCACCGTCGCGGAGCGGTTGGTCATCCCTCAGCGCGTCGAGGGCGGTCGGCTCACGGCGTACGACGACCGCAGCGACGAGTCCCGCACGTTCGCGATCCACCGGATCACCGCAGTGTCGCGCCCGGCCTGACCCTGGTTGCATGGGCAGATGATGCGCACGATCGGCCTGCTGGGCGGGATGAGCTGGGAGTCCACGGCGATCTACTACCGCCTGGCCAACGAGCTCGTGCGAGAACGGCTCGGCGGGCTCCACTCCGCCCGGATCGTGCTGGCCTCGGTCGACTTCGCCGAGGTCGAGGCGCTCCAGGTGGCCGGCGACTGGGACCGTGCCGGCGAGCTGCTCGCCACGGAGGCCGTGCGGCTCGAGGCTGCCGGCGCCGACCTCCTCGTGCTCTGCACCAACACCATGCACAAGGTCGCCCCCGCCATCGAGGCGGCCGTGACCATCCCGCTGCTGCACCTCGGGGACGCGACGGCGGCCTCGGTCCGCGCCGCGGGGTTGGAGACGGTGGGCCTGCTCGGGACGGCCTTCACGATGTCGCAGGACTTCTACGTGGGCCGCCTGGAGTCCCACGGCCTGCGGGTGCTGGTCCCCTCGTCCGAGGACCAGGCACTGGTGCACCGGGTGATCTACGAGGAGCTGTGCCGCGGCGTGGTCCGGGCCGAGTCGCGTGTGGCGTACGTCGAGGTGGCGGAGCGCCTCGTGGCTCGCGGCGCCGAAGGCGTGATCCTGGGCTGCACGGAGATCGAGATGCTCATCGCCCCCGGCGACCTCCCCGTCCCGGCGTTCCCGACCACCACCATCCATGTGGCCGCGGCCGTGGAGGCCGCGATGCGCACGCCGGGATGAGACGACCCCACGACGACAGCGGGGTCCCGGTCGTAGCCTGCAGACATGCCGTTCGCCTTCTGGGACGAGGTCAGGGGGGAGCTCGCAACCGCCCTCGGGAACCTTTCGGACAGTGAGTTCCTCGTCCTCGGCGAGCCCGCCCCACAGCCAGCCACCCGGCGCCCCCTGTTCGGGCGCCGCACCGGCCCCACGCCCACGCTCTACGTGCAGGTGCTCCGCGTCGAGGACGTCCTGTCCGCCGAGTGCGTCGGCGCCACCACCCTCGGCGGCACCTGGGACATGGGCGAGGACACCATCGAGATCCTGCGCGCCCTGGGCTGGCAGACCCCGGCCGAGTCCAGGGCCGCCTGGGGAAAGCGCACTCCCAACTTCGACCTGTTCGTCGAGCTCACGAGCTCCCAGATGCTCGCGGACCTGCTGGTCGTCACCCTTCGCCTCCTGGGCGCCCAGCCCGAGCAGCTCTCCCTCGAGACCTCCTCCGGAGCGGCCCGGGCCCTCGAGGGCTGAACCAGGGCTCAGCACTCTAGAACTCGGGCACTCGGGCGAAGCCCGAGGTGGAGCCGAGACGTCGGAAACGAACAGGGGGAGCGCAGCGGAGGATGTTCGGCTTGCGACATCTCGGCGACCCCACAGACCAAAGGCGCGGACGGGGGCGAAGGTGTGGCAAGGAGAAATGGAACAGACTGCGCCAAAGGGGTGGAAACAGGTACGCCGCCTGAACTGCCAGGTCGACCACAGTCGAGAATCGCCCCTTGACTCGAACATGTGTTCGAACCAGAATAGACCCATGACAGCGCTCCTCGACCGCCACCCCGACACGGCCCACCCCGTGCTCGCCGGCGTCGCCGAGCTGCACGCACTCCTCGACCAGCTGCACGCCAACGCCGGGACCAGTCTGAGGAGCGCCGACCACGCCACCCTCGTCGCCGACCTCGACCGCGCCGGGCGCCGCCTCGGCGCCCTCGAGCTCAAGATCCTCGCCGCCGTCGACCACGCCGGCACCGCCCGCGACGCCGGCTTCACCGGCACCGACGCCTGGACCGCCCGACACACCAACACCTCCCGGACCACCGCCGCCCGCGAGGTCCACCTCGCCACCGAGCTCGAGCACGGCCACAACACCACCGCCCAGGCCCTCGACGCCGGACTGGTCTCCCCCGCCCACGCCGCCGTCATCCTGCACGCCGCGGACCAGCTGCCCACCGGAGTCAGCGACCAGCAACGCGCCACCGTCGAAGCCGCCCTCGTCGAGCAAGCACAACGGCTCAACCCCGACCAGCTGCGCCGGCTCGCGCGCCGCGCCATCGAGACCATCGAACCCGACCAAGCAGCCGTCGACGCCCACGAGAACGACCTCATCCGCACCGAGGAAGCCACCGCCCGCGACGCCTGCAGCCTCACCTTCCACGACAACCAGGACGGCACCACCACCGGCCACTTCACCGTCCCCACCCTCGCCGCGGCCGTGCTGCGCAAAGTGATCGAGACGATGACCGCACCCCGCCGGATGCGGAACTCGGGCAGCGCGACGGTCCCGGCCGGCCCGGCGGTCCCGGCAGGCTCGACCGGCGACGACCGCTCCTTCGACTGGCGCCACCGCCGCGGCCTCGCCTTCGCCGAGCTCCTCGAGCACCTGCCCACTCGGGCGAAGCCCGAGGCGGAGCCGAGACGTCGGAAACGAACAGGAGGAGCGAAGCGGGGGATGTTCGGCTTGCGACATCTCGGCGACCACCACGGCGACGGCGACGGCGACGGCCTGACCCCGCCCGAGATCTCAGCCAGAGGGAATCCTCCGCTGCCGAACGCGCAGTCCGCCTCCACACGCTTGTCGCGCCTGGGCGCGTGGGGTCGCCGACGCGTCCCAAGCCGTACATCCTCCGCTGCGCTCCCCCTGTCCGTTTGTGACGAGTCGGCTCCACTTCCGGCTCACGCCGGAAACGAGTTGCACCATCGCAAGCACTACAGCCGAGGCGGCCGGACCGACCTCGAGGACGCCGTCCCGCTCTGCCACTTCCACCACCAACGCATCCACGACCCCGAGTTCCACCATCTCGACGAACCCGGCGGCACGATCAGCTTCCGCAGGCGCACGTGACCCGGCGCCCCCGCGGTCTGGACGGACGGTCCGTAGGATCGACCTCTTATGAATGATGGCCCCCTGATCGTCCAGTCGGACAAGACGCTCCTGCTCGAGGTCGACCACGAGCAGGCCGACGCGTGCCGCAAGGCGATCGCACCGTTCGCCGAGCTCGAGCGCAGCCCGGAGCACATCCACACCTACCGGCTCACGCCGCTGGGGCTGTGGAACGCACGGGCCGCGGGGCACGACGCGGAGCAGGTGGTCAACGTCCTGCTGAGCTTCAGCCGCTACGCGGTGCCGCACGCCCTCCTGGTCGACGTCGCCGAGACGATGGCGCGCTACGGCCGGCTGCGGCTGGACAAGAGCCCCGTCCACGGCCTGGTGCTGAGCAGCATCGACCGGGCGGTGTTCGAGGAGGTGATCCGCTCCAAGAAGATCGCCGGGATGATCGGGGAACGCCTCGAGGAGCAGTCGGTGGCGGTCCACCCGAGCCAGCGCGGCAACCTCAAGCAGGCACTGCTCAAGCTGGGCTGGCCGGCCGAGGACTTCGCCGGCTACGTCGACGGCGAGGCCCACCCGATCGCGCTCGACCAGAGCGAGTGGACACTGCGGCCCTACCAGCAGGAGGCCGCCGACTCCTTCTGGCACGGCGGCTCCGGGGTCGTCGTGCTCCCCTGTGGCGCGGGCAAGACCCTGGTCGGCGCGGCCGCCATGGCCAAGGCGCAGGCCACCACGCTGATCCTGGTCACCAACACCGTCTCCGCCCGGCAGTGGAAGGCGGAGCTGATCAAGCGCACCAGCCTCACCGAGGACGAGATCGGCGAGTACAGCGGCGCCCGCAAGGAGGTCAAGCCGGTCACGATCGCGACCTACCAGGTCCTGACGATGCGTCGCAAGGGCGTCTATCCCCACCTCGAGCTGCTCGACGCCAAGGACTGGGGCCTGATCGTCTACGACGAGGTGCACCTGCTCCCGGCCCCGATCTTCCGGATGACCGCCGACCTCCAGGCCCGCAGGCGGATCGGCCTGACCGCCACCCTCGTCCGCGAGGACGGGCGCGAGGGTGACGTCTTCAGCCTGATCGGCCCCAAGCGGTACGACGCCCCCTGGAAGGACATCGAGACCCAGGGGTGGATCGCGCCCGCCGACTGCGTCGAGGTCCGGGTGACCCTGCCCGAGGGTGAGCGGATCGCCTATGCGACCTCCGAGCCCGAGGAGCGCTACCGGCTCGCCAGCTGCACGCACGCCAAGGTGCTCGTGGCCGAGCAGCTGGTCAAACGGCACCAGGGCGAGCCGACGCTGGTGATCGGCCAGTACCTCGAGCAGCTCGACGAGCTCGCCGAGCACCTCGGGGCACCGGTGATCAAGGGCGAGACCTCGGTCAAGGAGCGTGAGCGGCTCTACGCCGCCTTCCGCACCGGCGAGATCGACCTGCTCGTGGTCTCCAAGGTCGCCAACTTCTCCATCGACCTGCCCGAGGCCGCCGTCGCGATCCAGGTCAGCGGTTCCTTCGGGTCGCGCCAGGAGGAGGCACAACGGCTCGGTCGTCTGCTGCGGCCCAAGGCGGAGCGCAAGACGGCGCGGTTCTACACGATCGTCAGCCGGGACACGGTCGACGCCGACTTCGCCCAGAACCGGCAGCGTTTCCTCGCCGAGCAGGGCTACGCCTACCGCATCGTGGATGCGGGCGACCTGTGACAATCCCGCCCTCGTAGGCTGGCGCGGTGACCACCCGTGAAGTCCTCCTGCTCGAGAACATCCACCCCGTCGCGACCGAGGTTTTCGCGCGCAACGGGTTCAAGGTGCACACGGTGCCCGGCTCCCTCGGCGAGGACGACCTGATCGAGGCGCTCCAGGGCAAGGCGATGGTGGGCATCCGCTCCAACACCAAGATCACGGAGAAGGTGCTCGACAACGCTCCGGACCTGATGGCCATCGGGGCGTTCTGCATCGGCACCAACCAGATCGACCTCGCCGCCGCCGCCGCGCGTGGGATCGCCGCGTTCAACGCCCCCTACTCCAACACCCGCAGCGTGGTCGAGCTCGTGATCGGCGAGATCATCGCCCTGGCCCGGCGCCTGACCGAGAAGACCGACCGGATGCACGCCGGCATCTGGGACAAGTCCGCGCTGGGCAGCCACGAGGTGCGCGCCCGCACGCTCGGCATCGTCGGCTACGGCAACATCGGCACCCAGCTTTCCAACCTCGCCGAGGCCATCGGCCTGCGGGTGATCTTCTACGACACCGCCGACCGGCTCGCCCACGGCAACGCCCGCCGGGTGGGCACTCTCGACGAGCTCCTCGCGGAGGCCGACGTGGTCTCGCTGCACGTCGACGGTCGTCCCGGCAACGCCGGCATGTTCGGAGCCGCGGAGTTCGCGAAGATGAAGCCGCGCTCACTGTTCATCAACGCCTCGCGGGGCATGGTCGTGGACGACGTGGCCCTGCGGGAGCACATCCTGTCCGGCCACATCGCCGGCGCTGCGATCGACGTGTTCCCGGTGGAGCCCAAGGCGCAGGGCGACGAGTTCGAGTCCGCGCTGCGCGGCCTGCCCAACGTCATCCTCACCCCGCACGTGGGCGGCTCCACCCAGGAGGCGCAGGAGGAGATCGGCTACTTCGTCTCCGGCAAGCTGTCGTCCTACATCGGGGGCGGCAGCAGTGCCCTCTCGGTGAACCTCCCCGAGGTGGCCGCTCCCCCGTTGGTCGAGGGGTCACGGCTCGCGCTGCTGCACCACAACGTCCCCGGCGTGCTCGTCTCGGTGAACCAGGTGCTCGCCGACCAGGGCGCGAACGTGAACGCGCAGTACCTCCACACCCGGGGCGAGCAGGGCTACGTGATCACGGACCTGTCCACCGCACTGCCGGACAGCGCCCTCGAGGGCCTGCGGAGGGCCGACCACACGATCTGGCTGCGGACCTACCGACCGCTGAGCTGAGCCCGGATCAGGTCCTGGCGGACCATCGGTGACATCCGGTCGCCAGGCACCGACGAACGGGCTCCGGAACCTGTGGCCGACGGTGGCGGCACCCGCGGGCAGCTCCGGTCGGCCCGGGTGCCGCTGAGCCGCGTGGGCACCTGGCCGTTGCGCAGGTAGCTCGCCACGGCGTTGTCGACGCACGCCACGCCGGACAGCGAGCTCGCGTGGGTGGTGCCGCCGACGCCCGCGATCAGCGACGCCGACGGGAACAGCCGTCGCACCGCCAGCGCCCCGGCGTACGGCGTCGCTGCGTCGCCGGTCTCGCTGATCAGCAGCATCTTGGCCGGCACCGCCGCCCCTGACACCGAGAGCCGGGCCCGGCTGGGCGCGTGCCAGGTCAGGCAGGGCGCGTTGTACCAGGTGTTGCCCCAGGTCAGGAACGGTGCGCGCTTGTTCAACGTGATCGCGTCGGCACGGGTGCGCGCCCAGGTGGGCCAGACCGAGTCGGTGCACTGCACGGCGTTGTAGACGGCGAACTCGTTGTCGTCACCCACCACGGAGTCCCGGTAGCGGCCGAGCAGGGCGCCGCCACGGTTGCGGCGGACCAGGTCGGCGTACTCCCGGGCGATCAGGTCCCAGTCGTAGACGTAGTAGCCGGCCTCGAGCATCACGTCGGACAGCTCTGAGGGACCGAGCCGGCCCCCGGCCGAGGCGTGGCGGTCGAGGCGGCGCAGCGTGCGGACGTAGCCGCGCTTGACCTGCTGCCAGTGCTTGCCGAGACGGAAGCTGCGGTGGTGCGCCGCGACGTAGCGCCAGAAGGCGTTCATCGCCGACTCGAAGGCACGGTCCTGGTCGAGGTTGGCGGCGTACCAGACCCGCGAGGGGTCGACGACGCCGTCGAGGATGAACCGCTGGACGCGGCTCGGATAGCGCGTGGCGTAGACCTGGCCGAGGTAGGTGCCGTAGGAGAACCCGTAGTAGCTGATCTTCTCGGCACCGAGCGCAACCCGGATGGACTCCATGTCGAGCACGGTGTCGAGCGTGGCCAGGTGCGGGAGCAGGGCGCGCTTGGCGGCCGTGTCGGCGCAGGCGTCGGCGTAGCTGCGGTTCTTGGCCAGCCAGTAGGACGTGTCCGCGCCGGTCCGCGGCACGTAGCTGCGACGGTCGTAGCCGAAGTAGGCGGTGCTGCAGCGCAGGGCGGGCGTGCTCGCGCCGACACCACGCGGGTCGAACCCGATCCAGTCGTAGCCCGCGCCCGCCCCGCCGGGGACGTAGTCGCTCAGCGACGGCAGCGAGAGCCCGGAGCCGCCCGGGCCTCCCGGGTTTGTCAGCAGCACGCCCTGGTAGGCGCCTGTGTGCCGCTTTCGGGTCAGGGCGAGGTGGATCTGGGTGCCGGTCGGATCGGCACGGTCGAGCGGGACGGCCAGGGTGGCGCACTGGAGCCCGTAGTAGGCCAGCTCGGCGTTCGCGCACGCCTTCCAGCTCAGCGTGGTCGGCGGCGCGAGCGCCACCGACGGCGAGACGTGGACCAGCCCGGCGCTGAGCAGGACAGCGGTCACGAGGGCCAGCAGACGGCGCACGGGTTTCCTTCCGGAGGCGCCCGGGGGGTCCGTGGGCGTCGCGACAGCATTGTCTCGCGAACCGGCGGCGCCGGACGCCGAATCAGTCAATCGGGATGCCGAGCGCCCGGCCGAGCGCATCGTCGACGAGCATCCGCCACGAGCGGACGCGGTCGCTGTCCACGGTCCCGCGGGTCCAGGAGGCCCCGGCGCGGGCCGAGGAGCCGATCGCGAAGCGGCGTACGCCGGCCCGGACCAGCCACGGAACCAGGTCAGGGGTCAGTCCCCCGCCGGCTGTCAGCAGCTCCGCCATCCGCGGGTCCCGGTGCGCGCGCCGGATGATGTCGTCCGCGCCGTGCTGGAGCCCACGGGTCGAGCCGGCCGAGATCACCGACTCCAGCCCGGGAAGTCCGATCACGTCCCGCCACGCGCGGTCGACGTCGAGGGCGGCATCGAACCCGTGGAACAGCCACGGCACGCCGCCGAGCTCGGCGCACATCTCGGCGCAGCTGTGCCGGTCGATCTCCAGGTCGCGGTCGAGGAACCCGAAGGCGACCCCGCGGGCGCCGAGCTCGATGAAGCTCTGGCCGAGCGTGACCAGACGTGAGCCCGGCGCGGTCGGCAACCAGTCGCCCCTGGTCCGCAGCACCACGTAGACGGGGATGTCGGTCTCGCGCACGATCGCGGAGACCATCGCAGGCTCGGGCGAGTAGTGCCCTGCGTCCGGCTCCACGCTCACCAGCAGCCGGTCCGCTCCGCCGGCCGTGGCGGCCTCCGCGTCGCGGGCGTGGAGCACCACCACTTCGAGCTGGGCGCTCTCGTGGGTGTCTTCCATGGGGCCGGGGGTCACAATGACATCGTGACATCACACGAGGTCCTGATGCGGGCACGGGCCCTGGTGTTGCGCGACCTGGAGAGCACCGGCGTGGCCGACCCGGTTGCCGTCTCCGCCCTGGAGGCCGCGGTCGCCGACCGCGGGTGGTGGGTCGAGCAGTGGGCCGAGGGCCGCGACTTCGTGGTCGGCCTGGTGGCGCAGGACGTGCAGGACGCACTGCTGGAGAGCAGCGGCCGCTGGCCGCTGTGCCGGGCCTGCGACCTGCTGGACCCGCATGCGCTCTACGTCCACCCCGACCTCGGCGGCCCGGACCCGACGTGGGTGTGCGAGCACGCCGGCATCGTGGTCGCGCCGGTGGGCGAGCTCTAGCTTCTAGCGCAGGTGCTCTGGGCGCAGCACCGGCACCCACAGCGTGTAGCGGTCGGCGCGGTAGACGCTGCGCGTCACCTCCACGACGTTCTCCCTGCAGAAGGCGCGGCGGGAGATGTGCAGCACCGGGGAGCCGGGCTCGAGCTCGAGCAGCTCGGCCTCCTCCTCGGTCGCGATCCCGGCGAGCACCGAGTCCTCGCCCCAGGTAGGCATCAGGTCGCGCATGGCGAACCAGAAGTACAGGCTGGCGGGCAGCGCCTCGTCCAGGAAGTTCGGGAACAGCTCGAGGGAGAGATAGACGTGCTGGATCGCCATCGGCACACCGTCGGCCAGCCGCAGCCGCTGCCAGTGCGCGATCGCGGTGCCCTCCTCGACCTCGAGGGCACGGGCAACACCGGGGCCGGCGCTCTCACGGCGGGCCAGCAGGGTCTTGGACTCCGGCTTCTTGCCCCGGCGCTCCATCTCCTCGGTGTACGCCGAGAGCCGCATCTGCATGTCGATCAGCGGCTTGGTGACGAACGTGCCACGGCCGGCGACGCGTTCGAGCAGGCCCTGCGCCACCAGGGCGTCGATGGCGTGCCGGACCGTCATCCGGGCCACCCCGAACTGCTCGGCCAGATCGCGTTCCGAGGGGGCCGGCGTGCCGGGCTCCGCGCTGACGATCACCGATCGGACGTACTCGCGGACCAGCACATGCTTGCGCCCGCGCTTGCCTCCGCCTCGCGGCGAGTGCTCGTCCACCACCGGTGAGCTCCTTCCTCGGGTCGTGAGCAGAACCTATCGGCCTGAGCGGAGGATGTGGCCAGAAGTCCACAAGATTTCATCTGTTGCGCACTGGTCGTCCCTCCCCCTGACGACCACCATCATTCCGACCCGATGGCCCGGAGGACGTCCAGGCGAGCGGCTCGGCGCGCCGGAAGGACGGCGGCGAGCACTCCCGCAAGGACCGCCAGCACCAGGAAACCAGCCAGCCAGGGCCAGGGGACCGAGAGATCCGTCAGGCCCTCGTCCTTCAGGGCAGTCACGACCGAGGCACCGAAGACCACCCCCATCACCAGGCCCAGCACGGCTCCCAGCACGGCGACCACGACCGACTCGAGCCGGATCATGGTGCGCAGCTGCCGGCGGGTCACCCCGACCGCTCGCAGCAGTCCCACCTCGCGGGTGCGTTCGATCACCGAGAGACTCAGGGTGTTGACGACGCCGAGCACGGCGATGATCACCGACAGCCCCAGCAGCCCGTAGATCAGGTAGAGGAACTGGTTGACCTGCTGCTTCTGCTCCGCGGCATAGCCTTCGGGATCCTTCACCGTCACCGTCGGCAGGTCGGCGATCACCCCCTCGATGCCGTCCCGCACCGCGTCGGTGCTCGCATCGGGGGCCTTGGTGACGAACACCAGGGCGTCGAGCGGCTTGAGGCCTCCCCGCTCGAGAGTGTCCTGGGTGACCACGTAGTTGCCGGGCACTGCCGGGTTGCTCGGGAACAGCGCCACCACCTCGAGCGCGATGTCCCGCGCCTGGAACTGCATCGTGACGGTGTCACCGAGGGCGAAGCCGCGGTCCTTCGCCTCGGTCTCGGCGATCGCCACCCTGCCTGGTCCCAGGTCTGACAGCGAACCGGCGACCACCGGGAGTGAGATCGCCACCCCCAGCGCCGCGGGATCGACCCCGACCGTCCACGCGGTCCCACCGCCCTCGAGGTCCGGGAAGGCACTGCGGATCTCGGTCACGCCGGACACACCGTCGAGCTGACGCACCTCTTCGGCCACGGCCGGGGAGAACGCCTGGCCGACGACGTTGGAGATGATGAACTGCGAGGTCAGGGTCTTGCCGATCGCCGCGTCGGTGCTCGCCGAGGCGGAGGAGCCGAAGATCGACATCATCGTCATCAGCGCCAGGCCGATCATCAGCGCGCTGGCGGTGGCTCCGGTGCGCCGCGGGTTGCGCAGCGCGTTCTGCGCCGCCAGGCGACCCACTGCCCCGAAGAGGCGGCGATAGACCACGTCGAAGAGGCGGAGGACAGGAGCGCCGAGGAACGCGCTCATCAGCGAGACGCCCACCAGCACCAGCAAGATGCCACCGCCGAGCCCGGACAGGCCCCAGGTGCCCGAGCCGGCGAGGCCGGCAGCCATGCTGACGCCTCCGAGCACGGTCATGGCGGTGCCGAGCAGAACCCGTTTGCGCAAGGTGGCCTCGGGAAGCGCGACGTCGTCCCGCAGCGCGGCCATGGGCGGGATCCGGGACGCGCGCAGGGCCGGCAGGATCGAGGCGACGCCGGTCACCACGATCCCGACGGCGTACGCCGAGACCACCGTCTGCCAGGTCACCGGGAACTCGGCGCGGCTCAGGTCGAGGCCGATCAGACCGAAGATGGCCCGCAGCGCCAGGGCCAGCAGGTAGCCGGCCCCGAGCCCGGCACTCGACCCGACCAGTCCGACGGCAAGCGACTCCGAGAGCACGGACCGGTTCACCTGGCGCCGAGAGGCACCCAGGGCCCGGAGCAGGGCGAACTCGCGACTGCGCTGGGCCACCAGGATCGAGAACGTGTTGATGATCAGGAAGATGCCGACCACCAGCGCCACCCCGGCGAAGACCAGCAGGAAGGTCTGCAGGAAGCCCAGCACCTCGTCCAGGCTCGCCTTGTTCGTCTCGACGTACTCGTCGCCGGTCCGCGCCACCATCCCCACCGGCAGCACCTTCTGCGCGGCATCGGCCAGCTCGCGTTGCGAGACGCCGGGGGCAGCGTTCAGCGAGACCACGGAGAAGACGTCGCGTCCCTCGAAGAACCGCTGCTGCATGAAGCTGCGCTCGAAGATGGTCAGCGTCGCACCGTTCAGCCCGCCGGAGCCGAACTCGACCACCCCGGTCAACCGGGTCCTCATCAACGGCGGGTCACCCGGGGTGGCCAGCTCGACCGTGTCACCGATCTCGAACCCGCCCTTCTCGACCGTGTCGACGTCGAGGGCGATCTCGTTCGGCCCGTCGGGGTAGGCGCCTCGCAGGACCCGCAGCACCGGCTTCCCGGTCAGCGACACCGCGTCGGTGGGGTTGTTCGCCAGCCCGGGCGGGCCGTTGCCGCCGATGACCTTGCCGTTCTTGCCGATCACGAACACCGACAGCAGAGCGTTCTGCGGGTGGGCTGAGGCGACCTCGGGGAGCTGTTCGAGGTCGGTCACCACGCTCGACGGGAAGGTGCGGTTGTCCTCGCCCGAGTCGAAGTCGCCGGCCCCCTTGAACGCCACCTCGACGTCGGCGGCACCGCCCTCGATGATGTTGTCGAAGGCGCCGCGCATCGCGTCGGTGAAGATCATCGAACCAGCGACGAAGGCCACACCGAGGACGATGGCGAAGGCAGACAGCAGCAGGCGCACCTTGCGGGCGATCAGGTTGCGCCAGGTGACCAGCAGCACCTCAGACTCCCGTCGGCGGCGCCGGCTCGAGCGCCGCCAGGTCCTGCATCTTGTGCAGGACCTGCTCGCGGTCCGGCGCGCGGAGCTCGTCGACGATCCTGCCGTCGGCGAGGAACACCACCCGGTCGGTGTACGCCGCCGCGACCGGATCGTGGGTGACCATCACGATCGTCTGATGGTGCTGGTCGACGCTCTCGCGCAGCAGGGTGAGCACCTCGGCCCCCGAGCGGGAGTCCAGGTTGCCGGTGGGCTCGTCCGCGAAGACGATCTCGGGTCGGCTGGCCAGCGCACGAGCCATCGCCACGCGCTGCTGCTGGCCACCGGAGAGCTGGTTGGGACGGTGGTTGAGCCGGTCGCGCAGCCGCACCGTGTCGATGACGGTGTCGTACCACTCCGCGTCCGGCTTGCGGCGGGCGATCGAGAGCGGCAGCAGGATGTTCTCCTCCGCGGTCAGGGTGGGGATCAGGTTGAAGGACTGGAACACGAAGCCCACGCGCTCACGCCGCAGCTCGGTCAGCAGCTTGTCCGAGAGGCCACCGATCTCGGTGTCCCCGATGAAGACCTGTCCCGACGTCGGCGCGTCGAGTGCCGCGCAGCAGTGCATCAACGTCGACTTGCCCGACCCCGAGGGCCCCATCACCGCGGTGAACTCCCCAGCGATGATGTCCAGCGTCACGCCGTCGAGGGCGCGCACCTCGGCGTCACCGCTGCCGTAGACCTTGGTCAGGTCCACCACCCGGGCCGCCACGACCCCAGCCTGATTCTCGGGGACAGGCCCGTTCTCCACCGTCGTCATGGCTCCACCGTGTCAGTGCGCTGGTGACCGCGCCACCAGGGACGCCCCCCATGCGGCCCTGATGCGCGTGCCACCCCGCTGCGCTGGTCTAGTGCCGTCGCAGGATCCGCCGGAGCACCAGCAGCGCGACCAGCACACCCAGCGCCTGCCGCCAGTAGGCCTTGGCGAGCACGGGCAGCACGGTGGCACCGAGGTCCAGGGCGTTGTCGTTGCCGGGCGGGGCGGACTCCCGCATCTGTGGTGCCGGGCTGGACGGGGGTGTGGAGACCGCAGCGGACGGCGGACCAGCCAGCTCCGGCCCGGCCCCGTTCGACCCGGCCCCGTTCGACCCGGCCTGGTCCGAGGCTGCCTGGTCCGAGGCTGCCTGGTCCGAGGCGGCTGCGGCCGACCTGCTCGCGTCGCCCACCTTCTGCTCGAGGCAGGCGGTGAACTGGCCGAGCAGCTTGTCGCTCACGTCCTGCATCACGCCCCGACCGAACTGTGCCGGCTTGCCGGTGATGGCGAGGTCGGTGAGCACCTCCACGTGCGTGGCCCCGCCCGCGTCGGTCATCGTCGCCGTGACGTGTGCGCCGGCCGTGCCGTTGCCACGCTTGTCCTTGCCCATGGCGTCGATCACCATCCGCCGGGCGGCCTCGTCCTTCTCCACGAAGGTGCCGGTGCCGTTGTAGACGAGCGCGATCGGACCGAGCTTCACCTTGCAGCTGCCGGTGAAGGTGTCGCCCTCGACGGCGGAGACGGTGGCGCCGGGGAAGCAGGCGGCCACCGACTCGATGTCGTTGAAGGCCTCCCACGTCTCCTCCAACGTGGCCGGGACGGTGAACTCGTGCCGAAGCTCCATCCCCATGCTCAGCCGCCCGCTGCGGCCAGCACGGCACGTCGGGTCAGGACCGTGGCGAGGTGCCTGCGGTAGTCGGCGTCCCCGTTCAGGTCCGAGGGCGGGTTGGTGCCCTCCGCGGCCAGCTGACAGGCCTCGCGCACCCCGTCCTCGGTCGCCGGCTGCCCCACCAGGGCGTCTTCCGTGGCCGTGGCACGCAGGGCGGTCGACCCCATGTTGACCAGGCCGATCCTGGCCTCGCTGATGGTGCCGCCGTCGGTGCGGACCGCGGCGGCGACCGCGACGATCGGCCACTGGTGCGCGACCCGCACGAACTTCTCGTAGTGCGACCCCCATCCGTCGTACTTGCGCAGGCGGATGCCGGTCAGCAGCTCGTCCTCGCCGACCGCGGTGGCGAACAGGCCCTCGAAGAAGTCCGCCGCAGCCACGGTGCGCTCTCCCCCGGCCCCGCTGATCACGAGCTCGGCATCGAGCGCCAGGACCGGCGCCCCGCAGTCCCCGGCAGGGTCGGCGTGCACCAGGGCTCCGCCGAGCGTCCCGCGGTGCCGGATCTGCGGGTCTGCGACCTCGGTGATCGCCTTGTGCAGCAGGCCCAGGCTCTGCTGCACCGAGGCGTTGCCGAGGATCTCGTAGTACGGCGCCATCGCCCCGATCAGGATCGTCTCCCCCTCGTCCCGGATCTCGCGCAGTGCGTCGATGCCGCCGAGGTCGATGATCATCTCGGGTGCGTTGAGCCGCATCCGCAGCACCGGCAGCAGTGACTGGCCACCGGCCAGCACCTTCGCCTCGTCACCGTGCTCGGCAAGGGCCGACAGCGCCTCCTGCACCGACGTGGGGGCGATGTAGTCGAACTTGGCGGGGATCACTGGCCTGCTCCTTCGGTGCGGTCGGTCTGACCTTCCATGCCGGTGCTCTCGTCGAAGTGCGGTGCGGCGGCTCCGGTGGTCGGATCCGCACCCCCTGCGTCGTGGGCGTGGATCGCCCTCCAGACGCGCTCCGGCGTGCACGGCATCGTGATGTCCGTGACCCCGAACTGACGGATCGCGTCGAGCACGGCGTTCACCACCGCCGGCGTGGACGCGATCGTGCCCGCCTCACCGACTCCCTTGGTGCCGAGCATCGTGATCGTCGAGGGAGTGCTGTTGTGCCCCACGTCCAGGCTGATCGTGTCGGCCGCCGTCGGCACCAGGTAGTCCACGAACGATGCCGAGACGAGGGTGCCGGCGTCGTCGTGCACGGCCTCCTCCCACAGCGCCTGCGCGATCCCCTGGACCACGCCGCCGTGCACCTGACCCTCGACGATCATCGGGTTGATGATCGTGCCGATGTCATCGACGCAGGTGTACTTGCGCATCTTGACCTGCCCGGTCTCGGTGTCCACCTCCATCGCGCACAGGTGCGTGCCGTGCGGGTAGTTGAAGTTGGCGGGGTCATAGGTGGCGTCGGCGTCGATGGAGGGCTCACAGCCGTCCGGCAGGTTGTGTCCCAGGAACGCCGCCATGGCGATCTCGGTGATCCCCACGCCCTGGTCGGTGCCGCGCACCCCGAAGCGGCCGGCCTTGAACTCCAGGTCGTCGACGTTGGCCTCGAGCAGGTGGGCCGCGACCGGCTTGGCCTTCTCGATGACCTTGTCGGCCGCGCGCACCAGCGCCTCCCCGCCGACGACCAGCGAGCGCGAGCCGTAGGTGTCCATGCCCTTGTGGGCGATCGCCGTGTCGCCGTGGAGCACCTCGACGTCCTCGTAGGGGACCCCGAGCCGGTCGGCGACGATCTGGCTGAACGCCGTCTCGTGGCCCTGCCCGTGAGCGCTCGAACCGGTGAGGACCTCGACCTTGCCGGTCGGCAGCATCCGCACGCTGGCGTGCTCCCAGCCACCGGCACCGTAGTCCAGGCTGCCGAGCACGCGGCTGGGCGCCAGCCCGCACATCTCGGTGAACGTGGAGACACCGATGCCGAGCTGGACCGGGTCGTTGCTCTCCCGGCGACGCTTCTGCTCGGCGCGCAGCTCGTCGTACCCGAAGCTGTCCTTGGCCATCTGGGTGGCGACCTCGTAGTTGCCGGTGTCGTACTCGAGACCGGCCACGGAGGTGAACGGGAACTCCTCGTGCTTGATCCAGTTCTTCTCGCGCAGCTCCAGCGGGTCGACCCCGAGCTCGGCGGCCAGGTCGTCCATCAGCCGCTCGATCGCGAACGTCGCCTCCGGTCGGCCGGCGCCCCGGTAGGCGTCGGTCCAGGTCTTGTTGGTGAGCACGGTCTGGCAGTTGAACTGGTAGGAGGCGAACTTGTAGATCGCGTTGTACATGAACGCACCCAGGACCGGCACTCCCCCACCCATCAGGGCGACGTAGGAGCCGAGGTCGGTCAGCAGCTCCACCTTCAGCCCGGTGACGGTGCCGTCCTTCTCCGCGGCCATGGTGAGCTTCTGCCACTGGTCGCGGCCGTGGTGACCGGCCATCAGCGACTCCGAACGGGTCTCGGTGTACTTCAGCGGCTTGCCCAGACGACGGGCCAGCACCATGGTGATGTACTCCTCCGGCGTGCTCTGGAGCTTGCCGCCGAACCCGCCGCCGACGTCGGGCGCGATGACGCGGACCTTCGACTCGGGGATGCCGAGCACGGCGGCGAGCAGGAACCGCAGGATGTGCGGGATCTGCGTGGCCGACCACATCGTGATCTGCTCACCCGTCGGGTCCACCACGACCGAGCGCGGCTCCATGAAGGCGGGGATGAGCCGCTGCTGGCGGTACTCGCGCTCCAGGACCACCCCGTCACCACGAGCCTTCTCGATGGCCTCGTCGACGTTGCCGCCCGTGCCGGCCTGGGCGGAGTCGAAGACCCACAGTGCGCTGCGGTTCGTGCCCAGGTCGGGGTGCGCCAGTGCGCCACCGTTCTCCGGCGTCGCCGCAAAGGCCTCCTTGAGGTCGAGCGCGGCGGGCAGCTCGTCGTAGTCGACATCGACGAGCTCGGCGGCGTCCCGAGCCTCAGCAGCGGTGCGGGCCACCACGACGGCGACGATCTCGCCGGCGAACGTGACCCTGTCGACCGCCACGGGCGGGTGGTCCGGCGTGACCTGGTCCTTGGTGATCGGCCAGGCGTTGGGCACCGAGCCCTGCTCCTCGGCGACGTCCTTGCCGGTGATCACGGTGACCACGTTCGGCGCTGCCTTGGCCGCGTCGACGTTGATCGCGGTGATCTTCGCGTGCGCGAACGGGCTGCGCACCATCGCCAGGTGCAGCATCCCGGGCAGGGTGATGTTGTCGGTCCACCGGGTGCGACCGGTGATCAGGCGCTGGTCCTCCTTGCGCCGGCGGTCGCGACCGATCTCGAGCGCGGGTGCGGCGTCCTGGGTGGCAGTCATCTCACACCTCCACGGTCTCGGCGTCGGCGTTCTCCGCCGGAGCTCCGTCGAGGGCGGTGTCGGAGACGTTCCCGGCCGCAGCGGCCTGTACCGCCTTGACGATGTTGTGGTAGCCGGTGCAGCGGCACAGGTTGCCCTCGAGCCCGGTGCGGATCTCGTCCTCGGTGGGGTTCGGGTTGTCGTTGAGCAGGTCGACGGACTGCATGATCATCCCCGGCGTGCAGAAGCCGCACTGGAGTGCGTGGCACTCGTGGAAGGCGGCCTGGACCTTGTGCAGCTCACCACCCTCGGCCAGTCCTTCGATGGTGGTCACCTCGTGCCCGTTGGCCTGGACCGCGAGCACGTTGCAGGACTTCACGCTGCGCCCGTCGAGGTGAACCGTGCAGGCGCCGCAGTTGCTGGTGTCACACCCGATGACAGTGCCGGTCTTGCCGAGCGTCTCGCGCAGGTACTGCACGAGCAGCATCCGCGGTTCGACGTCGTCGGAGACCCGCGCCCCGTCGACGGTGAGTTCGATCCTGGCCATGGAGACACTCCTTGGGTGCTGATGGGTGTGACCCGGCTCACGCTAGGGCGGCCGGGTTGGCGAAAGGTTGGCTCCCGGTAGCCTGAGCGCATGTCCCAGCAGACCCCTGACTCGACGCTGCCCGAGATCCCAGGCTCCGCCCAGCGGGCCTGGGGACACGGCCTCGCCACCGTCACCGTCGACGACACCGTGCTGGACACCTGGTTCCCGAGCCCCGAGCTGGGCGACGCCCCCGGAAGCGAGGCCCCGGCGGCGCTGGCGGCTCTCGCGGGCAAGCACCCCGAGCGGCGGGTGCGCACCGAGGTCGTCACCGTCTCGATCGACCTCGCCACCCCGCCCGCCGACGCCAGCGACGCCTACCTGAGGCTGCACCTGCTCAGCCACCGGCTGGCCCGTCCCCACGGCGTGAACGTGGACGGGATCTTCGGCATGCTCGCGAACGTCGTGTGGACCAGCGCCGGACCGTGCAGCGTGAACGGCTTCGAGGAGGTCCGCCTCGCGCTGCGTGCGAGCGGCCCCGTACAGGTCTTCGGCGTGGACAAGTTCCCGCGGATGACCGACTACGTGCTGCCCACCGGCGTCCGCATCGCCGACGCGGACCGGGTTCGCCTGGGCGCACACCTCGCGGAGGGCACGACCGTGATGCACGAGGGCTTCGTGAACTTCAACGCGGGGACGCTCGGAGCCTCGATGGTGGAGGGCCGCATCAGCGCCGGCGTCGTGGTGGGCGACGGCTCCGACATCGGTGGCGGTGCCTCGATCATGGGGACCCTGTCCGGTGGCGGCAAGGAGACCATCTCGATCGGCCAGCGGTGCCTGCTCGGTGCCAACGCAGGCATCGGGATCTCGCTGGGCGACGACTGCGTCGTCGAGGCCGGCTGCTACGTCACCGCGGGCACGAAGGTCACCATCCGCGACATCGACAACAAGCCCAAGGTCATCAAGGCGGCCGACCTCTCCGGTGCGAGCAACGTGCTCTTCCGTCGCAACTCGGTCAGCGGCACCGTGGAGGCGCACCCGTGGTCGGGCAAGGGCATCGCCCTCAACGCGGCACTCCACGCCAACTAGCCCGCCCCCGATGCGTTTCCGCAGCCTGCTGTTCCTCGTCGTCCTCTCTGTCGTGATCGGCGTCGGAGTGGCGATGTGGCGCGGGGCCGGACCGCTGCCGGACCCCGAGGGGTGCACGACCCGTCTCGACGGGCACCAGGTCGACCTGAGCACCGAACAGGCCGAGAACGCCACCCTGATCGCTGCGATCGGCGTGAGCCGGGGGCTGCCGGCGCGGGCAGTGTCGATCGCCCTGGCGACGGCGTACCAGGAGAGCAAGATCCGCAACCTCACCTTCGGCGACCGCGACTCACTGGGACTGTTCCAGCAGCGACCGTCGCAGGGCTGGGGCACCCAACGGCAGGTGCGCGACCGTTACTACGCCACCAACAAGTTCTACGACGCACTGGAGAAGGTCCCCGACTACAAGACGCTGCGGATCACCGAGGCGGCCCAGCGGGTGCAGCGGTCCGGGTTCCCGGAGGCCTACGAGGACCACGCCGCCGATGCGCGCACCCTCGCCTCGGTGCTGACCGGCTACAGCCCGGGCGGCCTGTTCAGCTGCGTGGTCCGGGAGTCGACCGAGCGCGGAACGGCCAGGACCCTGATCCGTCGGCTCGAGCTGGCCTTCGGCGACCTCGACGTCGCGCGCACCGGATCGCGGCAGGACGTCACCGTGACGGTCCCGGCGGACAAGGCCGGCCGACGCCTCGGGTGGTCGGTGGCTCAGTTCGTCGTCGCCCACGGGGTGGACCTGCGACCCGAGTCGGTCAGCTACGCCGGGAAGCAGTGGCGCACGGGCCGACCGTCCGAGCAGGGGTGGCGCGACGGCGGAGCGGCCGACGCGACCACGGTGAACATCTCGTTGGGCTGAGACTCAGCCGGCCGACGTGGCCGGTCGGGTGCCCCGGTGGCGTCGCAGCAACGGACGCCAGGGCTGTGCGACCAGGAGCAGCACCACCAACGAGATGAGCAAGATGACGGGCGGGAACATGCCGGAGACGCTCAGCCCGGAGCCGTCGGCCCCCACCTCGGCGACCACCTCGCCGCCCCAGGGGAACACCGTGCCGGTGAGCTCCTGACCGGTGACCCCGCTGGCACGCACACCGTCCACGAAGCCCAGCACCGAGAACACCCAGGTCAGCGAGAGCACGATGAACAGACCCATCGCGCAATAGGCACCGACCGCCCACCGCGGACGGGTCCGCGACGTCTCGGCGACCGCATGGGCCAGTGTGCGCGGCGAGCCGATGCCGGCCAGGGCCCGGGTCACCCCCTCGACCGCAGCCGCGTCAGCGAGGTTCACCCGCAGCTCCCGGCGCAGCTCGCGGCGGCTCGACCGGGACACCCCGCGGAAGTCCAGCCAGAAGTCGTAGCGCTGCACGCACGACTCGATGCGAAACCGATCGATGAGCCTCATGACGGAACCTCCTGGGTGGTTGGCCGGGTACGACGGGACCGCACCTGTTCGACAGCGCCGACGAGCTCCTCCCACGCGGCTGCACGCACCCGCAGGTCGTCTCGTCCAGCGCGCGTGACCCGGTAGTACTTGCGAGCCGGCCCGGCGCTGGAGCTGACGAGGTAGGACTCGAGCAGGCCGGCCGACTCGAGCCGGGTCAGGGCCGGGTAGACCGTGCCCTCTGCGAGACCGTCGAAGCCGGCCTCACGGAGCCGGGTGACGATGGCGTAGCCGTAGCCGTCCTCCTCGGCGAGGACCTCGAGCAGCAGCAGGCTCAGCGCCCCCTTGAGCATCTGCGCATCCTGAGCCATGACGTCAGCATGATGCCGAGTACTCGGTTAAGTCAAGTACTCGGCATGATCAGCTCGCGAGTCGTGCTGCTCCGGCTGCGATGCGCTCGTCGGTGGCCGTGAACGCGACCCGCACGTGCCGCTCTCCCGCCCCGCCGTAGAACGCACCCGGCGCCACCAGCACGCCCTGGTCCGCGAGCCAGGACACCGTCTCCCAGCACGGCTCGTCCCGGGTGGCCCAGAGGTAGAGCGACGCCTCGGAGTGGTCGATCCGGAAACCGGCCGTCTCCAGGGCCGATCGCAACAGCGAGCGTCGGGCCGCGTAGCGGGCGTGCTGGACGCGCACGTGCTCGTCGTCGTCGAGGGCCGCGACCATCGCGCGCTGCTGGGGCCCCGGCATCATCAGGCCCAGGTTCTTGCGCACGGCCAGCAGCTCGGCGACGACACCCGGGTCCCCGGCCACGAACGCGCACCGGTAGCCGGCGAGGTTGGAGCGCTTGGACAACGAGTGCACGGCCAGGATGCCGTCGAGGGAACCTCCGTTGATGGCCGGGTGCAGCACCGAGACCGGGTCGGCGTCCCAGGCGCACTCCAGGTAGCACTCGTCCGAGACGAGCAGGGCACCTCGCTCGCGGCACCAGTCCACGACCTTGCGGAGGTGGTCTGCGGGCAGCACCTGACCGGTGGGGTTGGACGGGGAGTTCACCCACACCAGCGCGGGGTTGCGGGGGCCCACGGCGGTCAGGGAGTCGGTGGCGATGATCTCCGCGCCCACCAGCGCGGCGCCGACCTCGTAGGTCGGGTAGGCCAGGGCGGGCTGGACGACGAGGTCTCCGGGTCCGATTCCCAGGTGGGTCGGCAGTCCGGCGATCAGCTCCTTGGAGCCGATCGAGGGCAGGACGGTGTCGAGGCCCAGGCCGGTGACCCCGAACCTGCGGTCGAGCCAGTCGATGCAGGCCTGACGTGTCTCGGGCAGACCGATGGTGACCGGGTAGCCCGGCGCGTCGGCGGCTCCGCGCAGCGCTTCCTGGATGACGTCAGGTGTCGGGTCCACCGGGGTGCCGATGGACAGGTCGACGATGCCGTCCGGGTGTGCGCGCGCCTTCTCGGCGTACGCCGTCAGCTGGTCCCAGGGGAAGTCCGGGAGCCGGGAGGAGACTCGGCCGTCCTCGGCTCGCTCAACCACCGGGTCTGGTCACTCCTGGTTCTGCGGAGGGAGCACGGCGATGATCGGGTGGTCCTTGTCGATCTCGCCCATCTTGGCCGCGCCGCCGGGAGAGCCGAGGTCGTCGAAGAAGTGCACGTTGGCCTCGTAGTACTCCTTCCACTGCTCGGGTGTGTCGTCCTCGTAGTAGATGGCCTCGACCGGGCAGACCGGCTCACAGGCGCCACAGTCGACGCACTCGTCCGGGTGGATGTAGAGCATCCGCTTGCCCTCGTAGATGCAGTCGACCGGGCACTCGTCAACGCAAGCGCGGTCCTTCAGGTCGACACAAGGCTGGGCGATGACGTAGGTCACCTGGATCCTCCTGAGGTTCGGTCCGTGCGGACGAGGTCAGCCTAGTATCCCCACGTGGCGAACGATGAGGTGCCCGCGGATCGACACGCACCGGCACGCAACGAGACGGTCCCGACCTCTCGCCTCGGCCCGCACGTGGTCGGGCAGCGGGTCGTCGTCCGGCACCTGCTGCCCGGTCGGACGGGGCCGAGCGGCGGCCCCGCGATGACCGACGTCCTGGGCGTCGTCGAGACCTGGGCCGACGACCGGATCACGGTCCGCCGCGAGGACGGCGCCGTCGTGGAGATCGCCACGGACGAGATCGTCTCCGGCAAGCCGGTGCCCCCGCCGCCGCCCCGCAGGCGACCGCGCGACTGAGGCCCCCTACGGCCGGCAGGAGGGGCGGTACGCCGGGTCGGCGGGGCCCGGTCGGCCGAGAGCGTTCAGCACGATCCGGATCGCGGTGCCGTCGCTCGGCAGCAGCAGGTGGCCGGCCAGGTGGAAGCGGCACCGGGACTGCAGCCGGACGTTCGTGGTGCGCGCGCCGCGGAGGTATCCCGACGTGTAGGGCAGCACCACCTCGTCGTAGCGGGTGACGATGTTGGTGTAGCTCACCGGGCCGGGCGTCTCGTCGCCGGCGTTCAGTCGTCGCAGGAAGGCCGACCCTGCCTTCTGCTGCTGGCAGGACCGGCACCAACGGCTCACACCAGGCAGGAGCAGCAACGGGTTCGCGGTGCCGTGGTTGGAGGGGGCCAGGCCGACCAGGTCGTCGACCTTCCCGGCACCTCCCAGGAACTTGATGTAGTAGCGCGGCATCATCGCGCCCTGGGAGTGCCCGACCATCGAGACCTTGGCCGCACCCGTGGCGGCCAGCACCCGGTCCACGAAGTCGGCGAGCTCCTGCGCCGACTGCTCGATCGGCCCGGTGGCGCGGTTGCCGTAGTCCACGGCGTACACGCAGTAGCCCGCGTGCCGAACCCGCCAGGAGAGCCGTTGGAGCAGGTTGCGGCTGTCGCCGAACGTTCCGTGGACGATCACCACCGGGACCGGGTGCGCCGCCGACGGCCGGCAGGACCAGTCGTCGGCACCGGCGGCCACGCGCGCGGCGGGAGCCGGGCTCGCCTGGGCAGGGGCCGCCCCGGGCGAGGCCGTCGCACCGGCGAGGGCCAGGACGACCGCCACGACTGCGAGGGTGATGCGGGTCGGGGTCCGAGTGCCCAAGGTGTGCTCCTGGCTGGTCAGGGTCAGTCGTTCTTCGGCTTCTTCTTCGGCTTCGGGGGCTCACCACAGCGCACGGTGTCGCCCGGGATGTAGACCGTACTGAACTTCTGCTTGCGCAGGACCTTGTCGGTCTTGAGATCACGGAAGTAGCGGAAGACGTTGACGCTGAACCCGGAGGTCCCGTTGAACTCCTCGCAGTCCGGGCCCTGGCGGTAGCGCACCTCGGGCTGCCGGAAGCTGGTCCGCGGCCCCTTGGTGGCGGTGATCTTCCAGCGCTTGGTGGAGTACATCGACACGGTCGCCGCACCCGGGGTGCTCGGCGTGGACTTGGTCACTCCCGCCGTCACCAGGACGCCGTAGGGCGAGTCGTTCTTGAACTTCAGGTCCAGGGACGGCCACGCCACCGTGGCCTCGCGCCCCTCGGGATAGCGATCGATGAACACCGAGTGCGGCTTGTGCTCGACGTCCTCGAGACCGGCGAAGAACATCGCGTTGAACGTGGTCGTGGCGATCTGCGAGACGCCTCCGCCGAGGTCCTTCTTGAAGATGCCGTCGGAGATGATGTAGCCCTCGGTGAAGCCGTTGGCCTTGGTCCGCTCCCCGACGATGCCGTTCAGGCTGAACGTCTCCCCCGGCAGCAACAGGGTGCCGTCGATCAGCTCCGCGGCGCGGGACAGGTTCACGTTGCGGTACTCCGCGTAGGGGAAGTACGTCGTGAACGTGCTCACCCGCTCCTTCACCTTGAGTGCCTTCGCCTCCGCCGTCGTGAACTCGGGCTCGGTGGCGACCCCGTCGACGACGAGCCGCCGCTGGTCTCCCTCGCGGACGACCACCTCGGCGAACTGGTCCTCCAGCTCGCTGGGGTCGAGCTCGACACCGACCTTCGCGGGGACCACGCGGGGCTTGCCGTCTCGGAGGACGATCTTGGCGTCCTGCGGCTGACGGCCCACGGTGCGCATCACCGGCTCGAGTGCCTCGAGGATGAGCTCGCCGTCCACCCGCGGCACCAGCCGCCCGTCCTCGGGCTCCATCGACAGGCCCTCGCCGAAGAGCTTCGGCGGTGCGACCACCTTGCGCTTGCCCAGCACCAGGGTGACCGGACCGGACATCGCAGGCGTGCCGAACTCGGCCATGGCCGTCTGCACGGCGGCCTCGGTGATCTCGGGGTCACGGGTCTCGGTCGGGATCTTCTGCGACCCGCCGTGCAGGAACCGCCGCTCGAGGACCGCCTGGGTGGCGCTGCGCTCCACCACGAGACCCGGCTTGGCGAGCACGGGCACGGCGCGGCCGTCCCGGAAGACGACGTCCCCCTCGACCGGGGGTGACGTGATCCCGTCGCTCAGGTCGTCAAGGGTCGCCTGCATCAGCGACTGGTCGACGGTGAGCTCGGCATGGTGGTCGCTGCCGCCGACGATGAGCTGCCACATGCGAGGAAGGCCGAAGCCCGAACCGCCGCCCGCTTCCTCGACCGAGGCGCTGTAGTCCACGGCGAGACCGGCGCCCGCGGGGTCGATCGACCGGGCGCGCCCGTCCCCGTAGGTCAGGCCGATCGGCTCCTCGATGCGGTCGGCGAGCCCGGCCCGAAGGCGCTCCTCGGCAGCGGCGGGCTCGAGCCCGGCGATGCTGATCCCCTCCACGCTCGCGTTGCGTGGCGCGGCGTCACCGGTGTAGAGGTACAGCCCCGCCCAGGCAGCAACCACGAGTGCGGACAGCCCCAGGACGGTGAACCCGGCGACCTTGCCGCCCAGCTTGTCACTCACGCAGGGATCACCCGAGCCCGGCGAAGAGGTCGGTCTCGAGGCCCTCAGGGCCCGTGGGACCGGGGGTGCCCTTGGCGATGCGGTAGTACTCGGTGCCCCAGATCTCGTTGCCCTGGTTGTTCGAGAGCGCGAAGAAGGGACCATCCACGGAGATCTGGGTGCGGTGGGCCTTGAGCGCCTCCATCTTCACCGCGGCGTACTCGTCGGCCTCGACGACCGCGGTGAGCGCGTCGTCCTCGACCATGAACGCCGGCAGGTCACCGTCGGGGTCCATCCCCTCGAAGGTGGTGGTGTCACCGGCAGCGCGGAGGTCGCGCAGCCCCTGACGCATCTTGCGGGCCGACATCGCCCCCCAGTAGATCTTCGCGATGTCGTGGTGGGCGCCCAGCTCGGGCCGGAAGGAAGGCACCGCGGCGAGCGAAGCGGCGTACGTCGCGACCCGGTGCGCCTGGATGTGGTCGGGGTGGCCGTAGCCGCCGAAGTCGTCGTAGGTGACCATCACCTGCGGGCGGACCTCCCGGATGATCTCCACGAGATAGCTGGCCGCCTCGGTCAGGTCGGCGCTCCAGAAGGCGTTCTCGTGGACGTCGTCGGCCGCGACAGCGTGCCCCTTCTCGTGCCACTGCATGCCCGAGTCGCGGTAGCGCTTGAACCCGCCGAGGTGGCGGTAGTCGGTGACGCCGAGCACCTTCATCGCGTTGTCCAGCTCGATCTTGCGCTGGTCGGCGAGGGTGTCGTCCTTGTCGGCGGCCATGTGCTCCATCTCGGGCACCAGGATCTCGCCCATCTCGCCACCGGTGCAGGTGACCAGCGTGACGCCGATCCCCTCCGCGACGTAGCGCGCCATCGTCGCGCCCTGACCGATGCTCTCGTCGTCGGGGTGGGCGTGGACGAGAAGCAGGTGCCTGTTCATGGGGTCGATCCTAGGACGCCGGTGTCACTTCTCCCGCTTGACCCGTCTCGGGGCGTCAGGCAGCACCAGCGGAACGCTCGGCGGCGGGGCCGCGTCGGGCTCCAGCCACCCGTCGAACTGCTCGACGAGGATCTCGAGCATCACCTGCGGCGCGTCCGTCGAGACCACCCACGGGTGGTCCTGGTCGTCGTCCTCCCCGGCGAACCGGTCGCGCTCGCAGCTGGCACCGAAGCCGTCGTGCAGGAGCTTGGCCACCGCCGCACGCGCGTGCTCCTCGTCGAAGAAGACGCCACGCATCAGGCACTCGCCGCAGGTTCGAGCGCTGCCCGAAGCGGGTCCAGGAACGGCACGTCGGCTCCGACCCAGCGCACCTCGTCGAGCTCGTCGCTCGCGAGCCACCTGACCGCGTCGTGCTCGGCCGGCACCGGATCGTCGGCCACCAGGCGCGCGACGGCCACCACGAGCACCAAGTCGCCGTCGGAGGGGCCGGTCGTGATCGGCACCTCTCCGTCGAGCCAGCCCACGATCTCGACCACGCACCCGAGCTCCTCGGCCACCTCGCGCACCGCCGCGGACTCGCGCTGCTCCCCGACCTCGACCTTGCCTCCCGGGAACTCCCACAGCCCAGCCAGCTCCGGTGGCGTCGCCCGCCGAGCCGCGAGCACCCGCCCGGCCTCGATCACGGCGACCCCCACAACCTCACGCATGCGCCCAATCTAGGGCCGGACCCGGGTTCGGGGCTCCCCGGTTCGTCTACGTTGGGCCGGTGACCACCGACGCGTCGACGAGCATCCGGCTGCGGCGTACCGATGAGAACGTGGCCGACATCGACGCCGCCGCGCAGCAGCTCGGACGGCGGGTGGGGCTGAGCGGGCTGTTGCACCACCTGAACCGCCAGGCGGAGAGGGCGCGCGTCCCGGGGCTGGCGGTGGAGTGGGGGTTCCGGTGGAACGACGCCGACTTCCGGACCCGCCGATGGTGGCCCCAGGGCATCACCACCTCCGCCGACGCCAGCGACACCGAGGACTTCGAGGGCCGGCGACTGCTCCTCACCACCTGGTACGCCCAGGAGGTTGACGGCCAGAACCGCGGCAGCAGGATCACGCTCGTCGACGTCGACACGCTGGAGTACCGGCACGTCCTGCTGGTGGTCCCCGAACGGGATGCGGACGGGAACGTCGAGCTGCGGCCGTTGGTCGTGCACGCGGGCGGCGCGGTCTGGTGTGGTCCCTACGTGCACATTGCGGGCACCCGACGCGGGCTGTTCTCCTGCCTGCTCGACGACCTGATCCGGGTGGACTCGACCGAGGCGACCTTCGGCTACCGCTACGTGCTGCCCGTCCGGTTCGCCTACCAGGCCGCCGCATCCGAAGGCGTGCAGAGGATGCGCTACTCCTTCCTCTCGCTGGACCGCACCTGCTCCCCTCCCCACCTGGTGGCCGGCGAGTACGGCGTGGGCGAGATGACCCGCCGTCTGCTGCGGTACCCACTCGACCCGACGACCTTCCACCTGACCACCCACGAGGACGGTTCCGCGCGCCCCGTGGATCTCGACGAGGGCGGGGTGGCCCACATGCAGGGCGCCGTGGTCGTGCGGCGCACCTACTACGTCACCTCGAGCCGGGGTCGCTACCGGCTCGGCAAGCTGCACGTGGGACGACCGGGGGCCTTCCGCACCATCTCGAGGGCACTGCCGGTCGGACCCGAGGACATCACCTACTGGCCGTCGTCCGACCTGCTCTGGTCGCTCTCGGAGTATCCCGGGCACCGCTACGTGTTCGCGATCGCCAGGTGGCGCCTCGGAGCCGACGACTGACCGCTGGCCGTTGAGGTCCGCTCAGTCGGCCGATGACGCCTTCGCGGAGTCGTTCTTCGGTCCGGCAGTCGTCGTGGGGTCCGTCGATGGTGCGCACGGGTCCTCGACGCCCGCCTCGGCCGCCTCGTCACCCCGGGTCTCCGGCGGTTCCGCGGCCTGCGCCTCGAGGGTCTCGACTGCCTCGGGGGGCTCGCACGACGGATCCTGACCGGGTTCGGGGCTGGGTTTCGTGCTGGGTTCTCCGCTGGGCTCGGCACTGGGCTTCGTGCTGGGCTTCGTGCTGGGCTTCGTGCTGGGCTTCCCGCCGGGCTCGACACTGGGCTTCGTGCCGGGTGTTCCGCTGGGCTCGGCACTGGGCTTCGCGCTCGGACCGGCACTCGGACCCGCACTCGGCCCTGCACTGGGCCCTGCACTGGGCCCTGCACTGGGCCCTGCACTGGGCCCCGTCGTGGGGGCTTGCGAGGGTTGGGTCGTCGGCTTGCCGAGCGGGCTGGCCGACGGCTCGGCAATCGGCACCGCGGCGGTCGGGGCAGCCGGTGACTCCAACGGCGGGCTCAGCGGCTTGCGGGACGGGGCCGCTGAGGCCGCACTGGCCGGTTCGGGGCTGGGCCGCGTGGTCCGGGCAGCCTGCGTGGGTGCCGCCGGCTGCTGCCACGCGTCGACCCACAAGGCAGGGGCCAGCGCGCTGAGATCGGTGCGCTCGAAGACCTGCTTCCACGCCAGCACCCGCTCGAGGTAGGCGACGGAGTGGTTGTAGTCCAGGACAGCCGCCCTGAGCCCGTCGGCGGTCGACAGGTCGCGTCCTGCGGAGCAGAGGTAGACCATGGCCGCGCCGGCCGCGTCGTAGATGTCCTGGGGGTCCCGGACGCCGTCGCCGTCCATGTCGACGGCAACCTGACGCCAGGTGGCCGGGATCAGCTGGAGTGGACCGACGGCGCGGTCCCACACCTTGTCGCCGTCCCACTGACCGTCATCGGTGTCCGCGATGGCCGGGTAGACCGCCCCGTCCAGCGCCGGGCCGACGATGGCCGGGAACACCCGGTGCCCGTCATCGAGCTCGCGACCGGCGAGGTTCCCGGACTCCACCTCACCGATCGCGGCAAGGAGCGGGACGGTGATGTGGCACTCGACCGGCGCCACCGTGACGGCCAGCGAGTACGCCGCCAGCACGTCCGCCAGCAGGCCGGTACGGGTGGTGGTCGAGCCGACCGAGGCGTCGGACCAGCCCTTGGCGCTCGACTCGGCGCTGTCGACGACCACGGGTGCCACCGGCTCCCCCTCCGCCGCTGCCCCTGGCTCGAGGACCGTCACGGTGGCCGGCTGGTCCGGCGTCTGGGCCAAGGCCTCCAGGTGCGCGACCTGCGGCGGCGAGTGCCGCGCGGGGACTGTCAGGAGCACGGCGAGCACGACGAGCACGACGCCCGACGAGACCGTCGTCATCCTGACAATGCGCTTCATGACTGTGCGACTCCCCCGTGTCGCCGGGACGCCACCGAGTGAGATGGGCCGGTCAGGGCAGTCTTGCCCGGCGCTGCTCCCAGGACAACGTCCGGGCCGGATAACGGGGTTCTGCGACCGAGGCCGTCTAGACCTTCAGCAGAGTCAGGCGGGTGGCCGTGGTAGCAGCGCCAGCTGCCGCGACTGTGCCACGAGTCGTCCCTCGGAGTCCCAGACCTCGCAGTCCTCCTCGAAGTGGCCACCGGAGATGTTGCGAGTGGCATGCCGGACGATCGCCCAGCCCGACGCCGGCCGGGCACGCACGTGCGCGGTGAGCTCCAGCGTGGGCGCCCATCCGGGCAGCCCGAGGTCGAAGGTCACCGGGGGCAGCGCGTCCACGACGAGGAGCAGCGAGATCGGGTCCAGGGGCCGGTCGTCGGCCAGCTTGAACCAGCCCTGGATCACGCCGTTGCCACTCGGCTTGCCGACCGCCCAACCGACGCACGAGGGATCCAGTCGGGTGCCGAACCGGTGCAGCAGCGGGGAGACCTTGAGGAACTCCTCCGGTGCGAGCTGTGCCGGGATGCAGTCAGCCGGTGGCGGCAGCTGCGGTGGTGGGATCTCCCGCTCCACCTCGCGTGGCATCTGGTCGAGGTCGGCGTAGACCGCCAGGACCGTCATCCGCTCGATCTCCTGACCCCCATCGCGCTGCACCAGGCTGGCAGCGACGGTGGACCGCCTGCCTCCGCTCCGCACCCGGCGCACCCGCACGACGGCGGGACCGGGGACGGTCGGCGTGAGGTAGTAGGCGCTCATGCTCACCGGGTCACGGTGACCGGCCTCCGCGAGCTCCGCGCTCACCGCAGTGCCGATCACAGCGAGCAGGTAGCCGCCGTTCAGCCCGCCACCGATCAGCCAGCCGGGATCGAGCTCGGCGAGGTAGTCGCCCGTCCCCAACGCGCGCACCGCGACGCCGCGGTCGAACTCGTAGTCCATGCGCGCACTCTAGGTCGCCCGCGTCGGCGGCAGCGCCAGCAGGGATACGCGCCGTTTGCCTCTTTCTGGGCAGCAGCCGATGGATCTAGGATCGGACGAAGCCAGTCCCACACGGCCTGATGGAAGTCTCGGGAGTCGATGGCCTCGTCCAGCAGTGAGCGAGTTGCGTCGGTCGACGACGTGCTCATGGTGCTGTCCGCTGCGGACCAGGGTGAGCTCGCCGAGATCGTGGAGCTCGTGGCACGTCTGTGCGACACCCGGGCGGCCGGGATCGCCCTGGTGGCCGGGGACCGGTGCCGCGTGCCGATCGCCCACGGCATAGCCGTGCAGACGTATGCCCTGGACCGCACGTTCCCGCGCGACGCGTGGGGGACCGAGGCGGTGGTCGTGGTCGAGGACGCGGACCGGACCGGCCAGCGCCTGGACGTCCCGTGGGTCGCAGATGGCGTCGACCGTGCCCGCTTCTACGCGTCGGCGCCGATCACCACACCGACCGGAGACATGGTCGGTCGCCTCTGCGTCCTCGACCGTGAGCCGAAGGCACTCACCGGGCTGCAGCGACGCGCCCTGGAGACGATGGCCCGCAGCGTCACCAAGCTGATCGAGCTCCGGCTGCTCCGAGCGGGTCGGATGGCCGCTACCTCACCCGAGAGCCGACAGACTGCCGCGACGCTCGTCTCCCACCTCACGGCCGAGCTGAGTCACGACCTGCGGGTGCCGCTGAGTGCCATCGTCGCCAGCACCGAGCTGCTGGAGGACGAGCTCGCCGGCGCCGCCAACCCGACGGTCGCCACCCTGCTGGACCGGGTCGATCGCGCAGCGCACCGGATGGAGCAGATGCTCGAGCAGAACATGGAGCTCGGGTCCCCCGGCATCGCGCAGTCGTTCGCCGACGTGGACCTGGACGAGGTCGCGCGCCAGGTGGTCCTCGACTCGGCAGCACTGCTCGAGCCGATCGGTGCGCGGGTGCGGATCCACCGGTTGCCGGTCGTGTGCGGCGACGTCGACGCGATGTACTCCGTGCTGCAGAACCTGGTCATGAACTCCGTGAAGTACGCCCGGGCCGGGGTGCCGCCACGGGTGCTGATCCACTCCCGTCACTCGGGCAACGGCTGGCGCATCACCGTGCGCGACAACGGGATCGGCATCCCCGAGGAGAGCCGTGTCGACATCTTCTCGCTGTTCAGCCGAGCGCACGCCGACGTCGCAGGACATGGCATCGGGCTGGCCACGGTCCACCGCATCGTCACCGAGCACGGCGGCCGCGTGGGCGCCGATGCCAACCCCGCCGGCGGTGCCGAGATCTGGTTCGAGCTGCCCGACGCGCGGCACCGGGTGCGTCAGTAGGCCGGGAACCCGCATCGAGCCTTGTGGCCGTGCAGCAGCCGGGGCCACTCGTAGCTCGCGGCTCCCGGAGTCAGCGGCTTCTTCGAGCGCGCGTAGGGCTTGGCCCCCGACTCGCTCACCACCCACAACCGCTTCCCCCCGTTGGCGAACTGGATGCCTTCTGCGCCGGGGATGAACGCCACTCGGCGACCGTGGGGCGTGACCAGCTCCCCGCAGGAGAGGTTCGACCGGGCCAGGTAGAGGCTGCCGTTGGGAGCGACTGTGGCGCCCTGCACGAAGCGTGGGATGCGGGTCGTCGCCTCGGCACCGAGCTGCCGACGGCCGCTGCCTCGCACCGCCAGGTCGAGCACTCCGGGCGCGAGCAGCCTCTTCAACGAGAACCAGTGGATCCGCGGCGCACCCTTCTTCTGATAGGGGACCAGACCGACCCGCGTCGCCGTCATCACCACGGCCGACCCCCGGACCGGCGCGACCAGCCGCCACACACGACTCGCCTCGAGGATGTTCGTCTTCTGGTTGGGGTCCACCAGCCAGAGCCTGTTCTTCTCCACGATCCAGAGCCACTTGCCACGTTGCACGACGCCCCCTCCGTGGCGGCAGTAGGTGCGTGAACGCTGACCTACGCGACCGAAGATCGCCCCGTGATAGGCGAGGGTGGCACCCGTGACGATGTCGAACTGCGTCAGCAGGCACGGGCGCTGGCCGTAGCCCTTGCGGTAGTGGAATCCGCTCAACCAGGCGGTGCGCCCGGAGATCGCCAGCCCCTGCGGCACCAGGTCGTTGCGCGGGGTCGGCAGCCAGACGCCGTGGCAGAGGCGGTTGTCGTTGCGGAAGTCGGAGAGCGTCTTGCGCGTGTACACCGGCCTGGGCCCCCGCACGTCGCGGTGGTCGAGCCCGTGACACTGCGCGTTGGCCCGCGTGGCCATCAGCTCCGCCGGCTCCGAGGGGTCCGACTCCACCCTGGAGTCGACCCCACACGCGCTGAGCAGCACAAGCACGAGCACCACCTGCACCACATGCCTCACCATTCGCACACGCTAACCGAGTGGGCCGTGGAGTGGGGGGACGATGCGGTTGCGTTCTTGTTGGCGCGGAATACCCTAGGGGGGTATGGTGTCCAACGCAGCTCGCGCGGGCAGCGACCGACCCGGGGAGGACGAAGCATGAGCGATGTCGCCACCACCATGGTGCCCAAGGACCCTGAGGAGATGGCCGGCGTCCCCGGACATCCTGGCTACATGCACCGCAAGGACGACTACCTACGACGGATGAAGCGCATCGAGGGACAGGTGCGGGGCATCGAGCGGATGGTCAGCGACGAGACCTACTGCATCGACATCCTCACCCAGGTCTCCGCCGTGACCAAGGCACTTCAGGCAGTGGCCCTGGGACTGCTCGACGAGCACATGTCGCACTGCGTGCTCGACGCAGCCCGGTCCGGGACGCCGGAAGCAGAGGCCAAGCTTCAGGAGGCGTCCCAGGCGATCGCCCGCCTGGTGCGTTCCTGAGACCCGTCGCCCATCCACAGCAACCAGCAGCAACCCAAGGAGAGAAGATGAGCCAGAACATCGCCGAGTACACCGTCACCGGAATGACCTGCGGGCACTGCGTCGCCTCGGTCACCGAGGAGGTGCACGAGATCGACGGCGTCACCGACGTCCACGTCGACCTGCCCTCGGGCACGCTGCGCGTGACCAGTGTCGAGCCTGTCTCTGAGGACAGCGTCAAGACGGCCGTCGAAGAGGCTGGTTACCAGCTCGCATGAACGCGGCGACCAGAGCGGGAGCGTTCGCCGTCGGCGTCACGGCCGCCTTCGCGCTGGCGTTCGCGCTGGGGGGCTGGATCGGTCCCGTGGGTGGCCAAGCGGTTGCGCAGGGCCACGACGAGCACCTGAGCCAGGCGGAACACGATCACGGAACCACTGATGAGCACGGGAGCACGGAGACCGCGACAGCTGCGGTCCCTGGTGGCCTGATGGTCTCCGACGGCGGCTACACCTTCGACCTGCCCGTCTCGACGCTGCCTGCCGGGCCCTCCCGCCCCGTCGCCTTCACCATCGACGGTCCGGACGGGCCGGTCACGAAGTTCGACGACCAGCACGAGAAGGCCCTCCACCTGATCGCCGTACGCCGGGACTTCGCCGGCTTCCAGCACGTGCACCCGGTCCTGGCTGCGGACGGGACCTGGTCGACCGAGCTCGACCTCACCCCGGGACAGTGGCGGCTCTTCGCAGACTTCAAGCCGTCCGGGGCCGACCCGCTCACGCTCGGCGCCGACCTGGCCGTGCCCGGGACGATCACGCCGGCCGACCCCACGCGGGTGTCCCGGTCGACCTCCGTCGACGGCTACGACGTCACCCTCTCGGGCGACCTCGTGCCGGGCGAGCACTCCGTGCTCGACCTCGAGGTGACCCGTGACGGCAGGCCGGTCCGGGACCTGGAGCCCTACCTGGGCGCCTACGGCCACCTGGTCGCGTTGCGCAGCGGCGACCTCGCCTACCTGCACGTGCACCCGGACGGCGCCCCGGGCGACGGCACCACCGCACCCGGCCCCGACGTCGTGTTCGGCGCCGAGGTCCCGAGCGCCGGCAGCTATCACCTCTACTTCGACTTCCAGCACGACGGCGTGGTCCGGACCGCACGGTTCCTGCTCGACGCACCAGGGAGATGAGCCAGATGACCCAGAAGCAGCACGCCCCGCTCCACGACGAGACCCCGAACGAGCCGGACAGCCTGCCCGCGCCGAACAACGTCGACCTCGAGATCGTGGGGATGACCTGCTCCTCGTGCGCGAACCGCATCGAGCGCAAGCTGAACAAGCTTCCGGGGGTGACGGCCACGGTGAACTACGCCACCGAGAAGGCCAGGGTCAGCTACCCCTCCGATGTCGGCACCGACGACCTGCTCGCCGTGGTCGAGTCGGCCGGGTACGCCGCACACCTGCCCGCACCCAAGGAGGGGGCAGCCGAGGACACGGACGGCGTGGTGCACGACCCGACGGCCGAGCTGCGCCGCCGCCTGTGGGTCTCAGCGGTCCTGACCGTCCCGGTGGTGGCGATGGCGATGGTGCCGGCGTTGCAGTTCACCAACTGGCAGTGGCTCTCGCTGACCCTCGCCGCACCGGTCGTCATCTGGGGCGCGCTGCCGTTCCACCGCGCCGCGTGGGCCAACCTCCGGCACGGCAGCTCCACCATGGACACGCTCATCTCCATGGGCACCCTGGCGGCGTTCGGGTGGTCGCTCTACGCCCTGTTCCTCGGGACCGCGGGAACGCCGGGGATGACCCACGCCTTCGAGCTCACCATCCAGCGCTCGGACGGGGCCGGGAACATCTACCTCGAGGCGGCAGCGGGCGTGACCACGTTCATCCTGGCCGGCCGATACTTCGAGGCCCGCGCCAAGCGCCAGTCCGGGGCGGCGCTGCGCGCGCTGATGGAGCTGGGCGCGCGCGACGTGGCCCTGCTCCGCGACGGGGTCGAGACGCGGGTCCCGGCCGACCAGCTGGCCGTCGGCGACCTGTTCGTGGTGCGACCCGGCGAGAAGATCGCCACCGACGGCGTGATCGAGGAGGGGTCGTCTGCAGTCGATGCCTCGATGCTGACCGGCGAGTCGGTGCCGGTCGAGGTCCGTGTCGGCGACCAGGTGGTCGGCGCCACCGTCAACGCGGGTGGCCGCCTGGTCGTGCGCGCCAGCAGGGTCGGCTCGGACACCCAGCTGGCCCAGATGGCCCGGCTCGTCGAGGACGCACAGAGCGGCAAGGCGGCCGTGCAGCGGCTGGCTGACCGGATCTCGGGCATCTTCGTGCCGATCGTGATCGCCCTCGCCGCAGCGACCCTCGGGTTCTGGCTCGGCACCGGTGAGGGCGCCGGCGCCGCCTTCACCGCCGCCGTGGCCGTGCTGATCATCGCCTGCCCGTGCGCCCTGGGCCTGGCCACGCCCACGGCCCTGATGGTCGGCACCGGGCGCGGCGCCCAGCTGGGCATCCTGATCAAGGGCCCCGAGGTCCTCGAGCAGACGCACTCGGTGGACACGATCGTGCTCGACAAGACCGGCACCGTGACCACGGGTCAGATGACCCTCGCCTCGGTCGCAGCCGACGACGGCGAGGACTCCGAGGAGATCCTCCGGCTGGCCGGAGCACTCGAGCACGCCTCGGAGCACCCGATCGCCCGGGCCGTGGCGAGCGCCGCCGCAGAGCGGACCGGAGGGCTCGCCCAGGTCGACGGCTTCGCCAGCCTCGAGGGGCTCGGGGTCCGCGGCGTGGTGGACGGCCGCACGGTCCTGGTCGGTCGCCCGCGGATGCTCGAGGAGGCCGCGATGCCGGTGTCGCCCGACCTGGGGCGGCGCCTCGCCGAGGCTCAGGCCTCGGGCGGCACCGCCGTCGCCGTCGGCTGGGACGGACGCACTCGTGGCTTCCTCGTGGTGGCGGACGCGATCAAGGAGACCTCCACGGAGGCCATCGACCGACTGCGGGGACTCGGGCTGCGCCCGATCCTGCTGACCGGTGACAACGAGGCGGTGGCGCGTGCGGTCGCGGCCACGGTGGGCATCGACCCGGACGACGTGATCGCCGAGGTGATGCCCGACGAGAAGGTCGCGGTGATCCGGCGGCTCCAGTCCGAGGGCCGGGTGGTCGCCATGGTCGGCGACGGGGTCAACGATGCAGCCGCGCTGGCGCAGGCCGACCTCGGGCTGGCGATGGGCACGGGCACCGACGTCGCGATCGAGGCGAGTGACCTGACCCTGGTCCGGGGTGACCTGCGTGTCGCAGCGGACGCCATCCGGCTGTCCCGACGCACGCTGGCCACGATCAAGGGCAACCTGTTCTGGGCGTTCGGCTACAACGTGGCGGCCCTGCCCCTCGCCGCGGCGGGACTGCTGAACCCGATGCTGGCCGGCGCGGCGATGGCCTTCTCCTCGGTGTTCGTGGTCGGCAACAGCCTGCGTCTGCGCGGCTTCGAGCCGCTCGCGACCGGGTCTCGCACGGCGGCGCCCGTCCGTTGACCGACCGCTGTCGCGTCACGGGGGCCGATTCATGAACCGGAACTGCACCCGCACCGAGCCGTCCATCGGGACCATCACGGTCGAGTCGCTGGGCGACCACCTCTCCGGCACCAGGAACATCGCGTCCTTGCCCTGCACCAGCAACCTGAATCCCCGGTAGCGGAACCGGAAGCGGTCGCCCTCCCCGCTCGGCAGCGCCGTCTCGGTGACGATGCCGTCGGTGAGGAAGAGCCGCTCGCGGGTGTCCAGGATGACCGGTGCCAGCTCGTCGAGGTGGCGTGCCGTCCGCATCCCGCTGCCGAGGCCGGACCACTGCGCCACGGTCGCCGTCGCCCAGAACAGCGAGGCGACGATCGTCAGCAGCGCGAAGGCGAGCATGCCGCGACGCAGGTGCCGCGACTCGGAGTCCGCGGCGACCAGGAACGCCGGGGCCCCCCGCAGCCGGGTCGTGTAGAGGACGCCCGCGGTGCCACCAGCCAGGACCATCGGCGTCACCAGCGGGTACGCCGGCCAGCGGCCAACAGCGCCGTACGAGACGATCAGGACGACGCCGGAGAGGAGCACCGTCCCCGACGCGACCAGCAGGATGCGGACGGCCGGCACCGGTGGCGGCCAGCGGCGCAGGGCGAGGTGCAGCATCATCAGGGCCGCTCCCCCGACGGAGATCGCGAGCAGCGGGACCAACAGCGCCTGCGGGCTCCGCATCACGTAGTCCTGCGTGCTGAGCCCCACGGCATCCACGTCGAGGCCGAAGTAGCGGAACTGAGCCCGGGAGGAGACGTAGCCGAAGTAGAACAGCAGCGTGCTGAGCAAGGTGGCCGGCGCGACGATCGTGCTGCCGAAGCTCCACCACTTCGCGAGCAGCGACTCGCCGGAGTGCTCGTCCGCCACCCCGGTCAACCTCCGCTGCCGTCCGTCGTCCCGTCGGTGCTGCTGTCCGTCCCGTTGCTGTCGGTCCCGTTGCTGTCGGGGCCTTCCGTGGCTCCGTCGGTCGACTCGTCTGTCGGGCCGTCCGTGCCGTTCGTGCCGTCGGTGCCGTCCGTGCCGTTCGTGCCGTCGGTGCCGTTCGTGCCGTTCGTGCCGTCATCGGTCGCCCCGTCCCCGGGATCGGTCTCTGCGAAGCCGTCGGGCGAGGGGTCGAGCCCGATCGCCTGGGGGCCCCGTTCCTCCACCTGCTTCCGGAAGGTGCCACACTCGGCGACCCTGTCCGCGGGGCAGAGGATCACGCCTCCGGTGAAGAGCACCTGCGGGGAGCCGTCATGGGTCGGTCGGGTCCACTCGACGGCCAGCGCGCATCGCGAGGTGTTCGTGAGCCGGAAGTCGCCGTCCTCGCACCGCGGCGCGTCCCCGGGGCACCCCCGGGAGGAGAGCGCGAAGTCGCCGCGCGGGGTGAAGGTGACCCCGCTCAGCCTGATCTCGACCCAGGACGGGATGTCCGGCGGGTCGCTCCAGCCCACGTCGACGCACTGATGGGCGGCTGACACCGGCACGCTCGAGCCCCCCACCGGGAGCCCCGGAAGCTCCACCGCCACCGCACGGTTGCCGTCGTCGACCGGCGGCTCGGCGTCGTCGGTCTGCTCCGGGGCGGGGGCGGGGGCGAAGGTCTCGTCGGACGTGCTGTCTGACACCACGCGCCCATCCGCGTCCTGGCCACCGCACGCCGCGCCGACGACGAGAAGCAGCCCACCCAGCAGGAGTCCAGCGGTCCGCGCCATCACCGCCCTCCCCGGAGGCCGGGCCACGGTCACTCGGTCCCCAACAGTCACTTCCGTTCCTCCACCGTCCGCCCCTCGCCGATGGGGGTCAATAGCCCGATGAGGCCATCAATACGAGACCGAATGCCATCAAGTCGTCTCTGTTCAGCCTGCACGTCGGCTGGTCTACTGGGAGGTACTCGTCGACGAGGGGGTGCGGGTGTGGCCAAGACCGTGGCTTCCGGGACCGTCGCGCTGGAGCACGGCTCCTTCGAGGCGAACGCCGTGCCGGATGTCTTCGACGCTCGCGACCTGGAGTACCGCCCCCGCCTGCAGCCACTCCCCAACGAGCTCGAGTGCCGACCGAAGGACCGCCACGTCACGACCCAGGCGGGCAACTCGTGCACCGGGCACGCGGTGGCGGCGATGGCCAACGCCGTCCTGGCCGCCCAGGGGGACCCGACGCACGTGAGTCCCTACATGCTCTATGCACTGGCCCGTCGTTACGACGACTTCCAGGGCGACACCGACACGGGCTCGTCACTGCGGGGGGCCCTGAAGGGGTGGTACTACCACGGCCTGCTGCCCGACTCGGCATGGCCGGAGCTCGACACCTCCCCACCGCCCGACGTCGACCACGACTCCGAGCTCACCAGCCTCGCCCGGCAGCACCCCCTCGGTGCGTTCTACCGGGTGAACACGGCCCGGCTTGACGACCTGCAGTCTGCGATCAGCGAGCTCTCGGCCATCGTGGTGGCTGCGTCGATCCACGACGGCTGGCGCGAGCCGGTGCTGGTCACCCGCACGGTGAAGCGCAAGGCGCAGCGGATGCGGGTGATCACGCGCAACAGCTCCGCCCAGGCCCTGGGTGGTCATGCCTTCTGCCTCGTCGGCTACAACGACGTCGGGTTCCTGGTCCAGAACTCCTGGGGCGCCGAGTGGGGACACCAGGGCTTCGCGACCCTGCCCTACGACGACTGGCTGGAGTCGGGGTACGACGCCTGGGTGGCCCGCCCCGGCGTGCCGTCGGTGGTCTCCGAACGCACCCGGCGCAAGGTGTTCGCGTTGGCGGGTGGCGGGCTCGTCGACGCACCGGCCCCCGATCTGGAACGGCTGACCCAGCACGTCGTGAACCTCGGCAACAACGGCCGGCTCTCCACCTCGGGCCGGTTCACCTCCTCCCCTGCCCAGCTCGACCTGGTCTTCGAGAACATGCGGGCCTGCCACGAGCGCTGGGACGACCGGCCCCGCCGGATCGTGCTCTACGCGCACGGAGGTCTGAGCAGCGAGAAGGACGGTCTGGACATCGCGCAGCGGCAGCTGAACTGGTGGCTCGCCAACCGGGTCTACCCGATCACGTTCGGATGGCAGTCGGGGTTCACCGAGACCCTCGGCAACCAGCTGGCCGACCTGTTCACCCCTCAGCGCCCGGCGCGGGGCTGGCCGTTCAACCTCTTCGAGCAGGTGGACCGGATGGTCGAGAAGACCGCCAAGTCCAAGCTGCGCTGGGTGTGGGACGAGATGAAGGAGAACGCGGCCGGGGCCTGCGACCCGCTCCCCCGCAACTGGCGCACCCGCACTCCCGGAGAGCTGCCCGGTGGCTCGTTGACGGTGAACCGGCTCAAGCAGCACCTCGCCGAGAAGCCCAGGGTCCCGACCGAGGTGCACCTCGTGGGGCACAGCGCGGGCTCGATCTTCCTGGCGGGCCTGACCGAGCGGCTCGTCGCCGCAAGGATCCCGATCGCGTCACTGACCTATCTCGCCGCCGCGATCCGCACCGACACCTGGATGGACCGGGTGCTCCCGCACCTCCGGAGCGGGGCCGTCTCCCGGTTCGCGTCCTTCGGCATGGACCCCGTCCGCGAGCTCGACGACGTCTGCGGTGCCGGCGGGATCTCGATCTACCACAAGTCCCTGCTCTACCTGGTCTCAAGGGCCCTGGAACGGCCGGGAGCCCACGACGTGTCCGAGGTCCCCCTCGTCGGCATGGCGCACTTCGCGGAGACGAAGGTGGGGGGCACCACGCTCGCTGCTGCCACGCAGGGGGTGGACGGCGAGCTGATCTGGTCTCCGTCCTCGGCCCCGCCGCAGGCCCGCTCCGACTCCTCGACCCACGGCGGCTTCGACGACGACACCGCCACGATGACCAGCGTGCTGCTGCGCATCCTCGGCAGCGAGCGGGTCCAGCCCGGCAACGAGTACGCCGCGAACCTGCCCACCCCCCGGTCCGGTGCCCTGATCGAGTCACAGCCCACCGCCCTCGAGGACCAGCCTCCCGAGATCGTCCTCAGCGAGGTCCACCCCGGCGCAGCTGCCGGCACCACCACCGTCTCCCAGGCCCAACGCAGCACGACGGTCCCCCGGCAACGTCGCAGCCGGGTGATCGAGGCGATGGCGCGTGAGGGATGGACGGAGGCATGACGACCTCCACCAGGACAGCGAGCCCCGCGACGGTGGACGAGGTGCTCGACCGCCTGCGGGCCGTGGCCGCCACCCTGCCGGGCGACGACGGAGTGGCGATCTTCAACGCGATGTACCTCACCGTCACGGAACGGGTCGCGGCCGACCTGGCGGCCGGCGGAACCTTCCACGACGCCGCGTTCATGGCCGATCTCGACGTGCGCTTCGCCTCGCTCTGGCTGGCCGCGCACGACGCCGACGCGTCCGGCCGCCGGGTTCCCTCGGCCTGGGCACCGCTGTTCGAGGAGCGCGGCACCGCCGGCATCCTGCCGATCCAGTTCGCCCTCGCGGGCATGAACGCGCACATCGAGAACGACCTCCCGCTGGCGCTCGTGGCCACCTGCAAGGCGCACGGCGTACCGCTGCAGCGGCGGTGGGTGCGGCAGGACTACGACGCGGTCAACGCGGTCCTGGCCGCGGTGGAGTCGGAGATCAGGCGGTCCTTCCTCGACGAGATCGAGCGTCATGTCGACGACGTGGTGGGACCGGTGGTCCACCTGGTCAGCGCCTGGAACATCGACAAGGCGCGCGACCTCGCCTGGGTGACCGCCGAGACCATCTGGGCCACCCGGCACTTCTCGTTGCTCTCGGCCCGCTACGCCGCCATGCTCGGACACACAGTCGGCCTGGCCTCCCGCTGCCTCCTCGCCCCCTCGCCGACACGTCGCAGATGAACACGGAAAGCGCGCCGACACGTCGCAGGTGAACACGAAAAGCGCGCCCAGACGTCGCAGATGAACGACGAGATCCCGTCGAGGCGTCAAGGAACGATGTTCCTGGGGGTGCGCTCAGACCTCGACGAACACGTCGTCACCCTCCACCACGACCGGACACGTGGTCAGGGACGTGGGAGTCCTGCCCAGGGCGACGAGCCGACGGGTCCAGCGGGGCAGGTCCCGCCCGGCGAAACCGGTGGCCCAGTCGAGGTTCTTGCCCGAGCACAGCTCGAAGCTCGAGTTGTGCCAGGGGCACTGCACCACCCCGTCGGCGTACCGGACCCCACCCGGCCCTCGACTGAGCGGAAAGCCCATGTGCGGGCAGCGGTTGCGGGCCGCACAGAAGGAGTCCCCGTCGCGTGCCACGACCACCGACGTGCCCTCCGCGTCCACGGCCCGGAGCTCACCTGGGACGAAGTCCGAGACCGAACCGACCCGCACGCGTCGTGCCATCGAAGCTCCTCACCTGGGGACCTGCTGGGGCCCAATCTCCTCCACAAGCCCGGCACAGTCCAGCCTCCTGCCGTCCGCCCCGAAGTACCCGGATGAGCCATGGGCACGGGCGGCGAGGCGCCGTAGGGTCCCGAGGAGTGGCGGGTCTCGTCCACGACCGGCGGACGCGTCAGTTCCGCGTGACGGCGAAGAGGAGACACGACATGGTTTCGGTTCAGGCACAGGCGGAGGTCGACCCCGCCCACATCATGCAGATCGGGGCGGGCTTCTGGGCCTCCAAGACCCTGCTCTCGGCAGTCGAGCTCGAGCTGTTCACCCACCTGGGTTCCGGGGCGTTGACGGGGGCGGAGATCGAGGAGCGCCTCGCCCTGCACCCGCGAGGGACCTACGACTTCCTCGACACCCTCGTGGCGTTGCACCTCCTGGACCGCGAGGGCGACGGGCCGGAGGCGCGGTACGCCAACACGCCCGACACCGCAGCCTTCCTGGACAAGAACAGCCCCACCTACATCGGCGGGATCCTGGAGATGCTCAACGCGCGTTTGTTCGAGTTCTGGGGAGGCCTGACCGAGGCGCTGCGGACGGGCAAGCCGCAGAACGAGATCAAGCACAACGGCAAGCCCATGTTCGAGGAGCTGTACGCCGAGCCGGCGCGCCTCGAGCAGTTCATGAACGCGATGTCCGGGATCTCGCTGGGCAACTTCCATGCCTTGGCCGAGAAGTTCGACTTCTCCCGCTACTCGACGGTCTGTGACGTGGGTGGGGCGACGGGTCAGCTGAGCACGATCCTCGCCGGCCACCACCCCCATCTGACCTGCACCACCTTCGACCTGCCTCCCGTGGCACCGATCGCGCAGCGCACCATCGACGCCGCCGGGCTGTCTGACCGGGTGACCACCGCGGTCGGCAGCTTCCTGACCGACCCGCTGCCCGAGGCCGACGTCGTGACGATGGGGATGATCCTGCACGACTGGAACCTGGACACGAAGATGCAGCTGATCCGGGCGGCGTACGACGCGATCCCCGACGGGGGTGCGTTCATCGTGATCGAGAACATCATCGACGACGCCAGGCGTGAGAACGCGTTCGGCCTGATGATGTCGCTGAACATGCTGATCGAGTTCGGCGACGCCTTCGACTTCACCGGCAGCGACTTCGCCGGCTGGTGCCGGGAGGTGGGGTTCAGCAGCGTCGAGATCATGCCGCTGGCCGGTCCGGCGAGCGCAGGAATCGCCTACAAGTAGGCAGCGGGTCGCATCCTCGCGGAGGTGTGCGCCATGCTGGGCGAATGGCAGAGCGCAACGTCCTCGGCGAGGACCTGGAACCGTGTGGCCTCGACCCCGTCACCGGCTTCTACCGGGACGGCTGCTGCAACACCGGGCCCGAGGATCTCGGCAGCCACACCATCTGCGCGGTGGTCACCGCGGAGTTCCTCGAGCACCAGCGCAGCATCGGCAACGACCTGTCGACACCGCACCCGCAGTTCCGGTTCCCCGGGCTCGTCCCGGGCGACCGCTGGTGCGTGACCGCCGCCAACTGGGCGCGCGCCCACAACGAAGGCGTGGCAGCGCCGGTCGTGCTCGCCGCGACCAACGAGTCAGTGCTCCAGATCGTGCCGCTGGAGGTCCTGAGCCTGTACGCCGTCGACGTGCCCGCAGATCCCGGCTCGCTCGAGGCGTAGTCGCTAGCGGTCGCCGGCGAGCAGGGGTTCGAGCGTCAGCTCGGGATGGTCGCGCTCGATCACGCTGATCCGCCACTTGTCCGGTGCCAGCACGAGCAGGGTGCCGTCCTTGCGTTCGAGCACCTCGATGCTCCGGATCGCGTCCAGCTCGGCCGCCGACGCGAGGTCGGTGCGCCGGGCGATGCTGTAGGCCAACGGCTCCAGCCGGATCGGCGCGTTGAACTCGCTCTCCATCCGAGCCACGGCGACCTCGAACTGCATCGGGCCTACGGCCGCCAGGACCGGCGACTGGTTGCCGCGCAGATCCGAGCGAAGCACCTGCACGACGCCCTCGCTGTCCAGCTGGTCCATCCCCCGCTGGAACTGCTTGTAGCGACCTGCGTCCCTGGAGCTGGCCACGGCGAAGTGCTCCGGCGCGAACGTCGCGATCGGCGGGAACGACACCGGCTCGTCGAGGAAGATCGTGTCGCCGATGGTGAGCGCGTTCGCGTTCACCAGCCCGATGATGTCGCCCGGGTAGGCGCGATCGAGCACCGCGCGCTCGCGCCCGAAGAGCGCCTGGGCGTACTTCGTGGCGAACGGCCGACCGGTCTGCGCGTGGGTCGCCACCATGCCCCGCTCGAAGACGCCGGAGCAGACCCGGGCGAATGCCACCCGGTCGCGGTGGTTGGTGTCCATGCCGGCCTGCACCTTGAACACGAACGCGCTGAACGGTGCGGTCACCTCACGCACCTGGACGGGCCGTCCGTCATCGTCCGCGTCACCGAAGCGGAATGGCGTGGCGGGCGGGGCGAGCTCGACCAGGGTCTCCAGCAGGGCGGCGACACCGAAGTTCGAGATGGCCGAGGCGAAGAGCACCGGCGTGGTGAAGCCGTTGAGGAACAGCTCCTGGTCATGGTCCGCCCCGTCGGAGGAGAGCAGCTCGCCCTCCTCGACAGCGGTCGTCCAGACGTCACCCTCGCGAGCCTCGGCCGCGGCCGCGTCCATCCGCTCCTCGGGTGCTCGGGTCGCGCCTCCGGCGGTGCGGGTGTAGGCCACGTAGTCACCCGTACGCCGCTCCAGCACGCCACGGAAGTCGCCGGCGATGCCGACCGGCCACGTCAGCGGCGTCGGCACCAGCTTGATCTGCTCCTGGATCTCCTCCATCAGGGTCAACGCGTCCAGGCCGGGACGGTCCCACTTGTTGATCACCGTGATCACCGGGATGCCGCGCGCCTTGCAGACCCGGAACAGCTTCAGCGTCTGCGGCTCAAGGCCCTTCGCAGCATCGACGAGCATCACCGCGGCGTCGACGGCGGAGAGCACGCGGTAGGTGTCCTCGGAGAAGTCGGAGTGGCCGGGGGTGTCGACGAGGTTGACCACGTGGTCGCCGTAGGCGAACTGCAGGGCGGCGGAGGTGATGGAGATCCCGCGCGCCTTCTCCATCTCCATCCAGTCCGACACCGTGGACCGGCGACCGGACTTGCCGTGCACGGCTCCGGCCTCCGTGATCACCTGGGCGTGCAGCGCAAGCGCCTCGGTGAGCGTCGACTTGCCCGCGTCGGGGTGGCTGATCACCGCGAAGGTACGCCGACGGGCCGCCTCGCGGGTCACCTCACGCAGGTGCAGCGGGGTCGGCAGGCTGGAGGCCTCGGACGTGTCGGTGGGCGTGGAAGTCACAGGGTCCTGCATCGTCGGGGGATCGCCCCCGGGAAGCCGGGGGCCGCGGCCCAGTCTACGAGCGTTGGCGCGAGGCTTCGAATCAGACGTGTTGCTCGGCCGGCGTCGCCAGCAGCTCGCCGAGAGCCAGCAGCCCGGTGCGGATCCGGGTGGCGGCCGTGACCGGGTGGATGCCCATCGAGGCCGCGACCTCCTTGTAGGTGTGCCCCACGTAGTAGGCGAGGAAGATCGCCATCCGCTGGTTCGAGCCCAGGCGGCGCAACGCTGCCCGGACCCGGACCGCGTCGATGGCGGACTCGGTCGGGTCCGCAGCACCGTCCCGGGCTGTCCCCTGGGACTGCATCCCCCAGGCCTCCTCCCGCTTCGAGCTCGCGTGGGCACTCCGAACGCGATCGATGGCGCGACGGTGCGTGATGGTCAGCATCCAGCCGATGGCACTGCCGCGCGCCGTGTCGAAGCTCGCACAGGTGCTCCAGATGACCATGAAGGCCTCCTGGGTGACCTCTTCGGCCAACGCGGCGTCGCCGAGCACTCTGTGGGCCATGCCGAACAGGCGCGGTGCCGCGATCCGGTAGAGATCGGCGAAGGCGTCCTGCTCCCCTCGGGCACTGAGCGCCAGCAGCTCCGGCAGTGCCGAGGTGTCGCGATCTCCCTCGTGGTCTGCCGCTGGGTCTGCTGCCTCGGCCAGGACGACGTCACTCATCGGCGGAGGTCGCGTTCATCCGGGTGACCAGGTCGCGGAGCTCGTCGCGCAGTCCGGCGAGCTCGTCGCCGCACAGTCGCGTCTGGTCCACGACGTCGAACTGCGCTCGCGACGCGGCCTGTTCCAGCTCCACACCGGCAGGGGTCAGGCAGGCAGCAACCACACGCCGGTCCGGGCCGGCCTGGCTGCGAGTCAGGTAGCCGGCGTCCTCCAGCCGACGCAGGATCGGACTGATCGCGTGCGGGGCCAGCTCGAGGCGTGCGGCGATCTCGTGGACCGGCTGCTCGTCGGTCTCCCAGAGCACCAGCATCACGAGGTACTGCGAGTAGGTCAGCCCGATGGAGTCGAGGAGCGGACGGTAGGCCCGGGTCACTGCGTTGGTCGCGGAGTACAGCGCGAAGCACAGCTGGTCGTCCAGCCGCAGGTTGGTCGAGGTGCTCATGCAGGGTTCCGTCCGTCGACCCGAGAAGGATCACGCGTGATGTATTCCACAACCTAGCACGCGTGACGCATCTCGGGGCGTCCTGCCTCCCGGCCCCGCTGGGCGATCGGCTCTCCGGCCCGCGACGTTGTACGGTCGCGCGGTGAACCGTCACTTCCTCCTCCGTCGCAACATCGCCCGCCTGGCCCTGAGAGCCGTGCGCTGGAAGACGGTGGGGACGGTGCCGCAGCGCGGCGTGCTCGTCGGGGCGCCGCACACCTCCAACTGGGACTGGGTCCTCACCATGCTGCTGGCGTGGGACAACAGCATCACCATCAAGCTCCTCGTCAAGCGCGAGTTCTTCGTCGGGCCGCTGGCTCCCCTGCTCCGGGCCACCGGAGCCATCGCCCTCGACCGGGCCGACCCGGCCGCGACGATCAGCGAGCTGATGACGGAGGCCGAGGGGGACGAACCCTTCCTGCTGGGCCTGGCGGCCGAAGGCACCCGCAGCAAGGGCGAGTACTGGAAGTCGGGCTTCTACCGGATCTCCCAGCAGAGCGGCCTGCCGATCACCTTGGCGTTCATCGACGCCCCCTCGCGCACGGTCGGCTGGGGACCGACGTTCACCCCCTCCGGCAACGTGCGTGCCGACATGGACCTGGTGCGCGAGTTCTTCGCGGACAAGACCGGCCTGAAGCCCGAGGGGTTCACACTGCCCCGGCTCCGCGAGGAGCCGGAAGCCTAGGAGCACGCAGGTCTAGCCAGGGGAGGGCAATCCGCATCACCTCATTGATGCCTGCGCCTGCTGCGGAGTAGGTGTAGTCCCATGCGCACGCGCAGGGCGGTTTCCCTCTCCGACGCCGGGCCGGATCTGGTGACGTACGCCGAAGGGGTCCGGCTGATGCGGGAGCGCAGCGCGGCCGACCCGATGGACGTGCTGGGCTGGGAGTACCAGTCGCTGATGCACGGCAACCCGACCGCCACGCCCCGCAGGAGGGGTGAGCCGAGGGACTGGAGCCAGTGCCAGCACGGCACCTGGTTCTTCCTGCCGTGGCACCGGATGTACCTCTTCCAGCTCGAGCGGATCATCGCCCGTCTCACGGGAGAACCCGAGTTCGCCCTGCCCTACTGGGACTACGTCAGCGCTGTCGACGTGAGCATCCCGGACGCCTTCCTCGACACCGACAGCCCCCTGTTCGACGCCAACCGGGACTTCCGCCCGTTCCCGATGCTCCCCGCCCCGGAGACCTGGGCCCAGACGGGGACCTTCGTCGCGTTGGGCGGCGGGATGCGCCGCTACCCCGTCCACAGGGGCAAGACGTCGGGCTCCCTCGAGCAGAACCCGCACAACCTGATCCACGGTGTCGTCGGCGGGGCCCAGGGGGACATGTCCGGCTTCCAGTCGCCGCTGGACCCGTTGTTCTGGATCCACCACTGCAACATCGATCGGCTGTGGGAGGTCTGGGCGGCTCAGCCGGGCCGGTCCAACCCGTGGCAACGGTCCTGGCGCCGGACCTCGTTCGACTTCCCCGATCCGGACGGCCGGCAGTCCTGGACCTGCGCGGAGGTCATGTCCACCGCCGAGCGGGGCTACGAGTACGACGACATCTCGCTGCCCACGTCCCAGCGGGCGCTCGGAGCTAGCATGGGCGCCGTGGATGACGGCGCCGAGCCTCCCCTGCGACGAGATGACCGCCTCGACCTGGTGGCCGCCTCGGAGGCCCCGGGATCGGTCACCGAACGCGTGCGCATCCCGAGACCGTCGGCCGACTTCACGCAGTCCCGGCGCAGCCTGGGCGCCGGCGACCAAGAGGCCGAGGGCCAGGGGCCGCCTGCCACTCCCCCGCTCTACCTTCGTCTGGAGAACGTCGGAATCACCGCCGGGGACGCGTCGTCGATCTGGAACGTCTACCTGCGGGTCGGTGGGGGCGAGCGGCACGTCGTCGGGACCATTGCACCGTTCGGGCTGGCGGGCCTGACGCACAGCGGGGGCAGGCAGACCCTCACCTTCGACATCAGCCACATCGCCGGGGAGCTGCTGGCGGACGAGAGCGCCGAGACCGAAGTCACCTTCGAGCCGATGTACGACGACACGGAGCACCAGCCGTTCTGGGACCGGATCGCCCTCTACACCACCGCCGAGTGACCCATGACCGGGCACCACGGTCAGGCCATGGACACCTCGGCGGTCGGGCTCGCCGTGATGGCACTCGTGATGGCCGTGATGATGGCGCCCTTCCTCGGTGAGCCGCTGGTCCTGGTCCGCCAGCGCAGCTTCCGACGGGTGCGCCTGGCCGCGGTGGCGGAGTTCTCCTTCACCTACCTTGCCGCCTGGTTTGTGATCGCCCTCGGCCTGCTGGCCGTCCTGCGGCCGACAGCCCGGCTCTGGAACCCGTTCCTGACCTTCGCCGCGGCGTGCGTGGTGCTGGCCGTGTGGCAGTTCACCGACACCCGGTCCACGATCGCCGCGCGGTGCCGTCGACTCCCCTGTCCACCTGCCTCCGGCTGGCGCTCCCATCTGGGCACCGCGGCCGAGGGTGCGCAGGAGGCCGCCTCGTGCGTCAGGACGTCGGGCGGGCCGATGCTGCTGATGGCACTGGCGCCGGTCACGGCACTGATGGTCCTGGCGTGGGCCATCCACCTGTGGGAGTGGCGGCCGAGCCACGACCCGTTCGCGGACGCGCGGGCAGTTGGCCCCGCTGCGGCATACGCCGTGCTGGCGGTGGCCACCGTGCTCGTCTTCGTCCTCGGGTGAGCCCGGCGGACCGGGCCCTGTCCCTCAGGGACCATCGCCTCTGTGGTCCACCGGCCGGCCCCCGGAGACTGGATGCTCAACCCAGGAGGTTCCATGCTGGTTCTGGTCAACACCGACAACAACATCGACAGCGACGCCGACCGGGTCGGTCGCATCGAGGCCGAGGTCCAGTCCGCGCTCGAACGGTTCGACGGAGACCTGACGCGCGTCGAGGTCCACCTGCGCGACGAGAGCGCCGGCAGGGACACCGTCGATGACATCCGCTGTCTGCTCGAGGCCCGCCCCACCGGCCTGAACCCCGTGGTCGTCACCCACAACGCGGGATCGGTGGCCGACGCGGTCGGCGGCGCCACGCACAAGCTCGAGGCCCTGCTCACCAGTGCCCTCGACCGACGCGACGACATGCGTGGGCGAGAGACGATCCGGGGTCGACAGCAGCCCCTCGACTGAGGCGACGATCGGCACGTCGCCTTCGCGATCACGTCCTGGGAAACCGGCGCACGCGACACTGAAGCCTGCCGAAACCTGCGACATCACAACACCCGGTCAATTGCAAGACCTGAATGTTCTATTTTGGCACAAGTTGCCCCACAACTCTCTACGCTCCATCTGAAGCACGATTGGGACCGACCTCGACGGCCGGCCGCAAATGCCACAGATGTCAGGGAGATGCGATGCCCAGGTTCACCAAGAAGAGGGCTGCGATAGCGACCGGAGCACTCGTTCTCGTCGTGGGTAGCGGCGCTGCCTACGCCTACTGGACCAGCTCCGGCGCGGGCAGCGGGTCTGCGGCCACTGGAACCAATGTCGCACTCACCGTCAACCAGACCAGCACGGTGACAGCGATGGGTCCGGGGGTTGCTCCTCAGGCCCTCAGTGGCAACTTCGACAACCCCAACGCGGGACCCGTCTTCGTGAAGACCGTCGTGGCGACGGTCACCAGCACGGGCGCCCCTGGGTGCACGGCCTCTGACTACACCATCGCCGGCACGTCGGTGATCGGAGCCTCGGCCCCCGGCGCCGGCGGCAGTGTGCCTGCCGGCGGTGCCGGCGTGGGCTCCTGGTCCGGCCTCACCATCGCGTTCAACGAGACTGCCAGCAACCAGGATGCCTGCAAGGGCGCCGTGCTGACCATCGGCTACTCCACGACCTCGAGCTGACCGACGACCTTCAGCCGACTCGACGGGACCTGTCACCAGGGGGCGGATGCAGCCAGCCGGCCCCCGGTGCCAGCCGCCCACACCGGCTTCTACGGGCACAGGGAGAGCGCCGTGACGAGCATCCGAGGCATCCGCGGGCTGATCCCGCGTCGCCTGAGGCTGCCCGCTGCGCTGGGAGCCGGAGCCACCGGGGTGGTGGCGGTGGCGGTGCTGGTGCACGTGCTCGCCGGTGGTCCCGACGGCGGGCGTGACACGGACAGCATCTCCGGTGGGGCCCGCGCCGCGGTGCAGCCCGCCCTCGTCGCGTTCAACATCGCGGGTGACGCCTCCGGCCTGATCGGGCCGGGGGTCAGCGTCCCGATCGACGTCACCGTGACCAACTCCCACGAGACCGCCATGACCGTCTCCGCACTACGCCTGGTCGTGCGCGCGGTCGACGCGCCGGGTGCGGACGTCGCCCACCCGTGCGGCGTCGACGACTTCGACGTGGTCCAGGTGGCGAACGACCGCGAGATCGTCGTCCCCCCCGGTGCGACGAGCACCCTCAGCGGGCTCGGGATCCCGCCGGCGAGCTGGCCACAGGTCGGCATGCGCAACCGTGCCGTCAACCAGGACGGGTGCAAGGGTGTGTCGCTCACTCTCGGATACACGGCCTCGGCAAAGGTGTCGCAGCCATGAAGGCCCGGACGCTGCGGCGGCTGCTCCTGACCTTCTCCGGGGTCGCATTCCTCGTGCTCGTCGCCAGCGGCGCCGGCGCCTTCTGGCAGGGGTCCGCGGCTGGGTCGGGGTCCGCTGGGACGGCTGACACCGTGCCCGTCAGGCTGGCCCCGGGGAGGCCGGCCACCGCCCTGCTCCCGGGTGCCACGGCCGACGTCGTCCTCACCGTCTCGAACCCGAACGCGGTGAGGCTGCACATCGGCTCCCTGAGCCTCGACCGGGGACAAGGAACGGGTGGGTACGCCGTCGACGACGCCCACTCCGGCTGCGCGCTCTCAGCGTTGAGCTTCAGCAGCGCCTCGAACGACGGTGCCGGTTGGACCGTTCCGGGCAGGGTCGGAGCCGACGACGGGACAGCGTCGTTGACGCTCACCGGCGCCATGGGGATGACCGCCGACGCCGCGGACGCCTGCCAGGGGGCCGTCTTCAGCGTGTACCTGAAGGCCGGGCCGTGACCCACCCCGAGCACCCTCGCCCCCGGACGCGTCTCCGAACGCACCTGCAACGACGGCGGAACCTTCTCGGAGCCCTGTTCGCCGTCGCTGTCACCTGCGGGGTGGGCGCCGAGGTCGCATTTGCACTCTGGAACACCGATGCCGAGCCCGGCGGCTACGGAGCGGCCGTCGCCGCGACCGTCGACCAGGGGGCGATGCCGGTCGCCGTGGCCAGAGGCGGCTCGGTGAACGTCAGCTGGGCGGCGAGCACGCTGTCGAACGGCACCGCTGTCGACGGCTATGTCGTCAGACGCTACGACGTGGACACCCTCACCTCCCACCCACTTCTCTCGTCATGCACCGGCAGCGTCACCGCGTTGAGCTGCACCGAGGACGACGTGCCGGCAGGACGGTGGGTCTACTCCGTGACTCCGGCATTCGCCACCAGCTGGCGCGGTCCCGAGAGCCCGATGAGCACTCCGGTCTGGGTCGACTCCACGCCCCCGGTCAACGCGATCACCCTGTCCGAGCTGATCGGCAACGCCGTCAGGGTCGGGGACACGGTCTACTACCGTGGAGTCGACGCCGGCTCGTTCACGCTGACCAACGCGGTGACCGACTCCGGCTCCGGCCCGGCCTCGAGCACCACTTCGGACCTGGTCGGTCCGTCGAACGGTTGGTCCCACACGCCGTCCACCGTGTCGACACCGAGTGGCGGACCGTTCGTGTCGACTCCGTTCAGCTGGGAGCCCGGCACCTCCAGCGCACCCGACGAGGTCGTCACCGGCAGCGACGTCGGGGGCAACACCGCGACCACGACCCTGTCCTTCGTGGACGACTCCGTCGGTCCGAGCGGCGGATCGGTGAGCGCCACGGGGCTGGTGGGCACCGGCACGGCGTACGCACCGTCCACCTCGGTCAGCCTGACGCTGGTCGCGGGCAGCGACCCGAGTGGGGTGGCCACCACCGGTTCCCTGCTGCAGCGGGCGACAGCGACGCTGACCTCCGACGGCAGCTCGGACGGGGTCTGCGGCGTGTTCGGTGACTACGACACCGTGACCGGAGGGGTGGACCCGGTCTCGCCCACCGTCGACGTGGTGACCGACCAGGCCTGCTACAGCTACCGGTACGTCGTCGCAGACACGCTGGGGAACTCCACGACGTACACGAGTCCGGACATCAAGGTGGACACCACCGCTCCCAGCACGCCGACCCGCGCCTTCGACAACCTCAGCAACACCCACTGGAACCCCCTGGTCTCCAGGCTGTACTACCGGTCGACCGCGACGTCCGGCTCCTTCAGGGTCACCGCGAGCGCGACCGACCCCGAGAGCGGTGTCGCCACCTACAACTTCCCGACCGCGGCACAGATCGGCACCAACTGGATGGCGAGCGCCGGCGAGCCGGATGAGATGACCTACTCCTGGTCCAGCACTCCCAGCGGCTCCAGCTCGCGTTCCATCACGGCGACCAACCACGCCGCCAAGGTCTCCGCCGTCGCGACGATCATCCCCACTGTCGACAACACCGCTCCCACCGCCGGTTCGGTGAGCTATCTCAACGGTGCGACCAGCGCCTCCACCGTGGACGTGAGCTTCACCAGCGGGACCGACACCGGCTCGGGGCTGGCCGCCAAGGTCCTCGAGCGGGCCACAGCGCCGCTGACCAACGGCCTGTGCGGCACCTTCGGCGCGTTCGAGGCGATCGCCACCAACCCGGTCTCCCCCTACACCGACACGGTCGCGACGGACACCTGCTACAAGTACGACTACGAGACCCCGGACAACGTGGGCAACCAGCGCACCAACGCCAGCGCGAGCGTGGTCAAGGTCTCCGACGACGTCACCGGGCCGACCGGCGGATCGATCACCGCGACCGGGCTGGGGGGCACCGACGCGCAGTACACCGCCAGCACCACCGCGACCCTGGCCCTGGACAAGGGCACCGACCCCAACGGCCCCGCCGCCACCGGCAACCTGGTGAGACGAGCCACCGCAACGCTCACCTCCGGCGGCACCGCGGACGGCACCTGCGGCACCTACGGCGCGTTCAGCACCATCGCCACCGACGCCGCGAGCCCCTACAGCAACACCCCGCTCACCACCGGTTGCTACCTCTACCAGTACGTCGTCGTCGACAACCTCGGCAACCCCACCACCTACACCAGCGACGAGGTCCGCGTCGACACCACCGCGCCCAGCGCCCCGACGCGCACCTTCCAGACCTCCGGCAGCACCTACTGGAACGGTCTCAACACCCTGGTGTACTACCGCTCCACGGCACCCTCCGGCTCGTTCACGGTCACCGCGAGCGCGACCGACCCCGAGAGCGGCGTCGCCTCCTACACGTTCCCGACCGCGGCACAGATCGGCACCAACTGGGTCGCGACCCCCGGGGCAACGAACGAGATGACCTACTCCTGGACCAGCACCCCCACCGGCGCCACCGCGCGGTCCATCACCGCGACCAACCACGCCACCAAGATCTCCGTGGCGAGCACCACCTTCACCCCCACCCTCGACTCCACGTCGCCCACGGTGGGCTCCGTCAGCTATCTCAACGGTGCGACGAGCGCCTCCACCGTGAGTGTGAGCTTCACCAGCGGGACCGACACCGGCTCGGGGCTGGCCGCCAAGGTGCTCGAGCGGGCCACGGCGCCGCTGACCAACGGCCTCTGCGGCACGTTCGGCGACGTTCGCCCCGATCGCCACCAACCCGGTCTCTCCGTACACGGACACGGTCGTGACGGACACCTGCTACATGTACGACTACGAGACCCCGGACAACGTGGGCAACCAGCGCACCAACGCCAGTGCCAACGTGGTCAAGGTCTCCGACGACGTCACCGGGCCGACCGGCGGATCGATCAGCGCGACCGGGCTGGGGGGCACCGACTCGAAGTACACCGCCCTCACGACCGCGACCCTGACCCTGGACAAGGGCACCGACCCCAACGGCCCCGCCGCCACCGGCAACCTGGTCAAGACGAGCCACCGCGACGCTCACCTCCGGCGGCACCGCGGACGGCACCTGCGGCACCTACGGCGTGTTCAGCACCGTCGCGACCGACCCCGCGAGCCCCTACAGCAACACCCCGCTCACCACCGGTTGCTACCTCTACCAGTACGTCGTCGTCGACAACCTCGGCAACCCCACCACCTACACCAGCGACGAGGTCCGCGTCGACACCAGCGTGCCCACGACGCCGACACGGTCCTTCGGGTCGTTCACCAACACCTACTGGAACGGCGTCAGCTCCCTGGTGTACTACCGCTCCGTTGCGCCCGCCGGGTCGTTCACGGTCACCGCGAGCGCGACCGACCCCGAGAGCGGCGTCGCCTCCTACACGTTCCCGACCGCGGCGCAGATCGGCACCAACTGGGTCGCGACCCCCGGGGCAACGAACGAGATGACCTACTCCTGGACCAGCACCCCCACCGGCGCCACCGCGCGGTCCATCACCGCGACCAACCACGCCACCAAGATCTCCGTGGCGAGCGCCACGTTCACCCCGACCCTCGACTCCACGGCGCCGGGCGGCGGCACGGTGGCCTACCCCCACAACGGCACCGCGAGCACCTCGGTGAACATCACCCTCGGGACCGTCACCGATGCTGGGTCCGGGGTCGCCTCCCGGCTGCTCCAACGCGCCTCGGCCACGCTGACCAACGGCATCTGCGGCACCTTCACGGCCTACTCCACCATCGCGACCAACCCGGCCGGGACCACCTACACCGACAACACCTTGGTCACGGGCACCTGCTACAAGTACGAGTACGTCTCGACCGACAACGTCGGCAACCAGTTCACCGGCAGCAACGCGAACGTCGTGAAGGTCTCGGCCGACGTCACCGGCCCGACCGGGGGCTTCCTGACCGCGACCGGCCTGGTCGGGACCGGCGCGGCCTACTCGACCTCCACGACGGTGAACCTGACCTTCAGCGCCGGCACCGACCCCAGCGGCGTGTCCACCAGCGGGAACCTGCTGCAGCGAGCCTCCGCACCCCTGACCTCCACCAGTGGTGCCGACGGCACCTGCGGCACCTTCGGCAGCTTCGCCACCGTGACCGGCGGCACCGACCCCGTCTCACCGTTCGCGAACACCCTCGCGACCACCGCGTTCTGCTGGCGATACCAGTACGTCGTCACCGACAACGTCGGCAACTCCACGACCTACACCAGCGGCGACGTCAAGGTCGACACCTCGGCGCCGTCGACGCCGACCCGGACCTTCGGGTCGTTCAGCAACGTCTACTGGGACGGATCCAGCACCACGCTGTTCTACCGCAACGTGGCCGCGACCGGGTCGTTCACGGTCACCGCGAGCGGCGCCATCGACGCGCAGTCCGGGATCTCCACCTACAACTTCCCGACCGCTGCCTCGTTCGGCACCAACTGGAGCGCCACCCCCGGTGCCTTCGGCGTGATGACGTACTCGTGGAGCGGCGCCCCGGCGACGGTGACTGCGAAGTCGATCACCGCGACCAACCACGCCACCCTGGCCTCCACCGCCAGCACCGCGTTCACCCCGACCGCGGACTCCACCGCACCCACCGGTGGCACGGTGACCTACCCCCACAACGGCACCGCGAACACCTCGGTGAACATCACCCTCGGGACCGTCACCGACGCTCGGGTCCGGGGTCGCCTCCCGGCTGCTCCAACGCGCCTCGGCCACGCTGACCAACGGCATCTGCGGCACCTTCACGGCCTTCTCCACCATCGCGACCAACCCGGCCGGGACCACCTACACCGACAACACGTTGGTCATGGGCACCTGCTACAAGTACGAGTACGTCGCGACCGACAACCTCGGCAACTCCGCCACCGGCAGCAGCGGGAACGTCGTGAAGGTCTCGGCCGACGTCACCGGCCCGACCGGCGGCTCCCTGACCGCGACCGGCCTGGTCGGGACCGGCGCGGCCTACTCGACCTCCACGACGGTGAACCTGACCTTCAGCGCCGGCACCGACCCCAGCGGCGTGTCCACCAGCGGGAACCTGCTGCAGCGAGCCTCGGCGCCCCTGACCTCCACCGGCGGCGCCGACGGCACCTGCGGCACCTTCGGCAGCTTCGCCACCGTGACCGGCGGCACCGACCCGGCCTCCCCCAAGACCGACACCGCGACGACCGCGCTCTGCTGGCGATACCAGTACGTCGTCACCGACAACGTCGGCAACTCCACGACCTACACCAGCAGCGACGTCAAGGTCGACACCACCGCACCCACGACGGTGCCGAGCCGGACCTTCGGGTCGTTCACCAACGTCTACTGGGACGGCATCGGCACGACGCTGTTCTACCGCTCCACCGCCGCGACCGGGTCGTTCACCGTCACCGCGAGCGCCGCCCTCGACGCCCAGTCCGGAATCAACACCTACAACTTCCCGACCCTGGGCACCAACTGGACCTCGACCCCGGGCGCCTTCGGCGTCAACACCTACTCATGGAGCGGAACACCTGCCGCACCCGGGTCGAAGACCATCACGGCGTCCAACCACGCCGCTCTGCCCTCCGCCGCCAGCACCGCCTTCGTCCCGACCGATGACGTCACCGCGCCCACCGGTGGCACGGTGGCCTACCCCCACAACGGCACCGCGAACACCTCGGTGAACGTCACCCTCGGGACCGTCACCGATGCTCGGGTCCGGGGTCGCCTCCCGGCTGCTCCAACGCGCCTCGGCCACGCTGACCAACGGCATCTGCGGCACCTTCACGGCCTTCTCCACCATCGCGACCAACCCGGCCGGGACCACCTACACCGACAACACGTTGGCCATGGGCACCTGCTACAAGTACGAGTACGTCGCGACCGACAACCTCGGCAACTCCGCCACCGGCGGCAACGCGAACGTCGTGAAGGTCTCGGCCGACGTCACCGGCCCGACCGGGGGCTCCCTGACCGCGACCGGCCTGGTCGGGACCGGCGCGGCCTACTCGACCTCCACGACGGTGAACCTGTCCTTCAGCGCCGGCACCGACCCCAGCGGCGTGTCCACCAGCGGGAACCTGCTGCAGCGAGCCTCCGCACCCCTGACCTCCACCAGTGGTGCCGACGGCACCTGCGGCACCTTCGGCAGCTTCACCACCGTGACCGGCGGCACCGACCCGGCCTCCCCCAAGACCGACACCGCGACGACCGCGCTCTGCTGGCGATACCAGTACGTCGTCACCGACAACGTCGGCAACTCCACGACCTACACCAGCAGCGACGTCAAGGTCGACACCACCGCACCCACGACGGTGCCGAGCCGGACCTTCGGGTCGTTCACCAACACCTACTGGGACGGGTCCAGCGCACTGGTCTACTACCGCTCGAACGCCGCGACCGGATCGTTCACGGTCACCGCGAACGGCGCCCTCGACGCCCAGTCCGGGATCGCGGCCTACAGCTTCACGAGCTTCGGCACCAACTGGACCTCGACCCCGGGCGCCTTCGGGGTCAACACCTACTCGTGGAGCGGCGCACCCGCCGCACCTGGAGTGCGAAGCGTCACCGCGACCAACAACGCCGGCCTCGGCGCCACCAGCGCCACGTTCACCCCGACCGTCGACAACACCGCCCCGACCGCCGGGTCGGTGACCTACCCCGACACCACGACCACCAACACGAGCGTGAGCGTGAGCTTCACGACCGGCACCGACTCCGGCTCCGGCATCGGCACCCGACTCCTGCAGCGTGCGTCCGCGACTCTCACCGGCAGCACCTGCGGCTCCTACGGAGCGTGGACGACGGTCGCCACCGACCCGGCAGCCTCGCCGTACGCCGACACGGTTCCGAGCTCCGGGTTCTGCTACACCTACCAGTACGTGGTCTCCGACAACGTCGGCAACCAGACCACCGCGACCAGCCCCAGCGTCGTCAAGGTCACTCCCTGACCCGTCCTCGCCCAGTTGGGTCAGCCCAGGACGAGCGACACGAGCTGAGCGGTGAGGACCACCGCGCCGAGCACTCGCCGGAACGGACTGGCCCCTCGGACGACCTCGTCCAGCGCCCACACGATCAGTGCTCCCTGCCGAATGCCGTCGACAGCCGCGGCGTGCGCGGCCGACAGGTCGAACCGGCCCAGCACCACAGCGACCAACCAGACCGACAGGGCCGGGTTGGGCCACTGCCACAGGGCTACGCGGCCGTCCGGCGAGCGGAACCACCAGGAGCGGGAGGTCAGGCGATCGGCAACGGCGGAGGTGGCGGTGGAGGAGGTCACCTCGCGACGTTACCCGGGCGCTGCTACCCGACACCGCGGAGGCTGGCTGGGTGACTGTCCCGGGCAGGCCTCCTAGCATCGCCACCATGGAGGTCATCGACTGGCTGCTCGACGGCGACCCGGCGATCCGCTGGCAGGTCCTGCGCGACCTCGTCCGTGCCCCTGCAGAACAGGTCGCGGCGGAGCGTGCCCGCGTCGAGACCGAGGGCTGGGGAGCCCGGCTGCTCGCCTTGCGCGACCCGGACGGGCAGTGGGACGGAGGTGCGTGCTTCCCGCGGAGCGTCCTCGACGGATGGCGGGCCGGGATCGAGCAGGACTTCTCCCACAGTCAGCCCTGGACCTCGACCCTGCCGACGTTGATGCTGCTGCGCGACCTCGGCCTCGATCCGGACGGGCCGGCCGCTCGCGAGACCATCCCGCTGGTCGCCGCGAACTGCCGCTGGGAGCACGACGGCGAGGCGTTCTTCGACGGTGAGGTCGAGCCCTGCATCAACGGCCGGACTCTCTCGATCGGCGCCTACTTCGGCGCGGACGTGGACGGCCTGGTCGCGGGCCTGCTCAACGACCAGCTCGACGACGGCGGCTGGAACTGCTGGACCGAGCACGGCGCCACCGTGTCGTCGTTCGACTCGACCATCTGCGTGCTCGAGGGCCTGCTGGAGTACTCGCTGGCCGGTGGGGCCCTGTCGGTGCTGAGCGCCCGACGGCGCGGCGAGGAGTACCTCCTGGAGCGGCAGCTGTTCCGGAGCAGGCGCACCGGGGAGGTTCCGGCCGAGCGCTGGTTGCAGTTCTCGTGGCCGCCGCGCTGGCACTACGACGTCCTGCGCGCCCTCGACTACTTCCGCCGCACCGGCGACGCCCCGGACGCCCGGCTCGCCGAGGCCGTGCAGCTCGTCCGCGACAAGAGGCAGCCCGACGGACGCTGGCTGCTGGAGAACACCCACCCGGGCGAGAGCCGGCTCGAGCTCGAGGACGGTGACGGACGTCCGAGCAGGTGGAACACGTTGCGGGCGCTGCGCGTCCTCGACTGGGTCGACCGGCGGCGGTGAGCCCGGTCACCGGCGCGGCGTACCGGCACCGCGGTCGCCCTTGACTGCCAGGTCGACCTCACGTATTTTACCTATCAGTTAATTAAGCGACGGGAAAGACCATGGACTCGAGTGCCGCGTCGGCCGCAGAGGCAGACCTGCTGGACCAGACCTTCGCGGCGCTGGCCAACTCCACGAGGCGCGCGATCCTGGCGCTGCTGGCGCAGGGAGAGGCGACGGTCAACCAGCTCGCCGAACCTTTCGCTCTCTCCCTCCCGGCCATCTCCAAGCACCTCAAGGTCCTCGAACGAGCCGGGTTGATCGTGCGCGGTCACCGTGCGCAGTACCGACCCTGCGTGCTCGAGGCCGCACCGCTCGAACAGGTCTCCACCTGGGCCGAGCAGTACCGACCCATCTGGGAGGCACGCATCGACCGGATGGACACCTACCTCCAACAGCTCCAACAACAAGGGACGGGCAGTGGCGATGACAGCTGACACGGACGGCCAGAGCATGGTGATCGAGCGGACCCTCGCGGCCCCGCGGGAGCTGGTCTGGAGGATGTGGACGGACCCGGATCACTTCGCCGCGTGGTACGGCCCCGGTGGAGCGACGATTCCCGTGGCCAAGATGGATGTCCGCGTGGGAGGCACCCGCCTGCTGTGCATGGAGATGGCGACGCCCGACGGGACCATGCAGATGTGGTTCACGGGCGAGTACCTCGAGGTCGTCGAGCCGCAGCGACTCGTCTACACCGACTCCATGTCGGACGAGGACGGGAACGTGAAGTCACCGGAGGAGATGGGCATGCCCGCGGGTCACCCGGCCACGACCGAGGTGCACGTCGAGCTCGAGCCCGTCACCGACGGCACCAAGATGGTGCTGACCCACGTCGGCGTTGCCGCCGATTCCCCCGGCGCCGCCGGATGGGCGATGGCCATTGACAAGCTCGCTGCACACGTCGACGAGGCACAGCGCAGCTAGGGCCCGATGAAGGACCGTCGGCCGAGCCACCGCGGCACGGCAACCCGATAGGCGTCGTAGTCGGCGCCGAACCGCTCCGTCAGGGCGGCCTCCTCGGCCTCGATCTGGAGCCGGTCGATGTAGAGCACGAAACCGGCGACCGGCGCCAGGGCACCCCAGGAGCCACGCCAGATCGCGTGCGCCACCAGCAGGCCGGTCAACCCGACGTACATCGGGTTGCGGCTGATCGAGTTGGCACCCGTGGTCACCAGGGCCGAGGCCTGGTCGGGGTGATGGGGTTCGAGGGTGGTGCCGACGCGACGGAATCCACTTGCCGCAGCGCCGGCCAGCGAGAACGACGCGAGCGTCAGGGTCACCGCGGCAACCGCACGACCCGGCCTGGGAGACGGCGTCGTGCCCGTGATCAGACGCTGAGCCAGTGCGGCGGTGAGGGCAACGACCGGAGGGTGTACGCGGATCACGTCCACCAGCCTGCTCCGGGGGTCGCGCGTTGTCGAGGACCGATCCGTTCCCCTGGGGTTCTACGAACGGCACCTAGCCCGCGTCGAGGAAGGCGAGGCCCGCCGGGGCGGCGGTTCGTCGAGTCATTCGTGCCAGCAGGGCCGCGAGCGCTGCACTCATGGCGAGGAGCATCAGGCTCGTCACGCACCCTAGGGCAGCCGGCTAGTCCCGGGGTCGAGCTCCCGCGGCCACGAACATGTCGCCGCCCTTGAACGATCCGTCCACCTCGACGTCTTCCATCCGGTCGCGCAGATAGCCGGGGAGGTCGCGGTCGACCTCACCCTTGCCGATCCAGCGGATGAATTCTCCCCGCAGGCTCCGGTGCGGGATGAACCAGTCCATCACCACGAGGCGTCCGCCAGGCTTGAGCGTGGTCAACAGCTGGTCGGCGACCCGTTGCCAGGACGGGAACCCGGAGAGGCCCAGATCGCAGAGCACGGCATCGAAGCCGTGCGGCACACCCTGGGAGGCGGCCCACTCGGAGTCGAGGGCAGTCACGTCTTCGCGGATCAGGTCGATGTTTCCCGAGCCGTCGGCCCGCACCTTGGCGGCGGCCTTCGCGAGCATCCCCGCCGAAAGGTCGACGCCGACGACCCTCCCGGTTCCTCGCAAGTGACTCTGCAGCAGCGGGAAGTTCTGTCCTGTGCCGCACGGGACATTGAGCACCGCCTGGCCGGGCCGCAGCCGGAGAGCCTCGACGGCGGCCTCCCGAGGCTTGCGGTAGTAGCGCGGCGACGACAGCACGTCGTAGACCAGTGAGAACCGGTCGTAGTAGCGCGCGGCGCGCGCGAGCGACTCATCGGACATGTGTCGATCCTGCAGCACGGACCAATCCTGCAGCTGGACCAGGAACGAGCGGATCCTCACTCAAGCATCTCTCGGGAGGTCGTCCCGCCCGGTGTGGGCGAGTCAGGGGTGGGCAGCGGCGCGCCGGAAGACGGTTGCGACGAGTGGCCCGGCGACGATGAGTGTCACCCAGACGATCGTGATCACGATGACCTCGAAGACATCTCCCCTGTCCTTGCCGTACGCCCACGACACGGCCACGAGCGCGCCGATCACTGCGACGAAGCTCAGCACGAGAAGCCAACGAATCGTCCGCTCCACCGAGTTCACCCCGGTGAACACCGGAGCCAGCAGAGCCAGCGCGAGGCTCATCAGGAGAAACCCGAGCTCCTCGAGCGCGAGGAAGACACCGTTGGGGTTGTACATCGTCAACATCGCCCAACCATCGAGCTGTCCCTTCTCGAGGCTCAACGGCACCACCGTGACCTGGATGAAGTAGTTCATGAGCAGGATCGCAGCGGCGACGCTCCCGAAGCACAGTCCGAGCAGGCTGAAGGGCTTTCGGGGCACAGACGCGTACTCATGCAAAGACGCGACGAAGGCGATGAACAGGAGCATCAGCAGCATGGCTGGATACATCCACAGGTAGTCCCCGGGCCACTGAGCAGCAATGACGTCGCTCGTGAACGGGTAGGGGACGTCGTCGGGGAGAGCGGTCACCGCCAGCGCCAGGGTGACGACAGTGACGCCAGCCAGCGCGAACCCGATCCAGGATCCCAAGCAGAGCACGGGAGAGCGGCCCGTGCCATCGGTCTTCGACGGCCTCGATCCCGTCTCCTCGCTGTCAGGCATCCCAGTCATGTTCACAGTGTCGTTCACGCAGACCAGTTCGCTGGACGTCGTCGAGATCGGATCGTCCTTGCTGAGCAGGATCTCGGGGCCAGTGCTGATGCTGGTGGTGGAAAATCGCGTGGAATCCCCCGCCACAGCTGCGGATTCTCGCCCAGAAACTGTCGGTGTCCGGTGCTTGGATCGAGTCATGTCCAGCCAGCCGATCGACCCCCGCAGCACCACCGGTGCGGGTGGTCTCGCGGGCGAGCTCGCGGCGGTGCGCAGGCAGATGCGAGACCGGACCACGACTCTGTGGGCAGCCCGCCCGCGGGCTGAGCTGATGGACGCGGTGGCCGAGGTCGAGGCCCTGAAGTCGACCTTGGACGCCCTGGAGCTGGCGATGGTCCGCGAGCTCGACGCCACCCACGCCGTGAAGGAAGCCGGCTGGGCCTCGACCCAGGACTACGTGACCTGCGTGGCCGGTGGCCACAAGGGCGCCGGACCCGCCACCGTGCGGCTCGCGAAGGCCGTCGAGGAACCGGTGCTCGCGCCGGTCGGCGTGGCGCTGGCCGACGGGTGGCTCTCCACCGCCAAGGCACAGGTCATCCACCGCGCCATCGACACCCTCCCCGGAGACCCCGACCTGCGCCGCCGCGGCGTCCAGGTCCTCCTGGCCGAGGCCAAGGGACTGGACGCGACCGAGCTCAGGAAGCTCACCCACCGGCTGCTGGCCCTGGTCGACCCTGCGGGTGAGGACCGTCGCGCCGAGCGTGAGCTGGACCGCCTCGAACGCGCGGCCCACTTGAGCCGGCACCTCACCATCACCGACGACCAGTGCGGCGGCGCCTGGATCAAGGGACGCTGCACCACCGAGGACGCCGCCTTCATGAAGGCCACCCTGATCCCCCTCGCCGCACCCCAACCCACCACCGGACCGGTGTGCGACCCGACCACCTGCGAGGTCCCCGGGTGTGGCCACGACGGTCGCGACCCCCGCGACCACGGCGCCCGGCTGCTCGACGCCCTGGTCGAGGGCTGCCGACGGCTCCAGAGCGCCGACCTGCTGCCCGAGTCCCACGGCGCCGTCCCGCGACTGACCCTGACCATGACCCTGACCGAGCTCCAACAGCACTCCGGGCTCGCGACCACCGAGACCGGGGAACAGCTCTCCCCCGCGACCATGCGCCGGCTGTGCTGTGACGCCGAGATCATCCCCGCCGTTCTCGGCGGACAGTCCGAAGTCCTCGACGTCGGCCGCGTGCGACGGCTCACCACCGCAGCGATCTGGAAAGCCCTCGTGGCCCGCGACCAGCACTGCCGGTTCCCGAGCTGCTCACGCCCACCGCTGATGTGCCACGCACACCACCTGCAGCACTGGGCCGACGGCGGGAAGACCTCGCTTGGCAACATGATCCTGCTCTGCGGACATCACCACCGACTCATCCACGCCCGGCCGTGGACCATCCGGAGAACCGCTCCCGACACCTACGAGTTCGACCCACCAGACGACATGAGACGCCGGCTCGACAGACCCCCACCCGACGACTGACGTCACGGGGCCTGTGGCCGGAACCTTTGCCAGTCACTGATCACCGCCGAGCGCGTAGTCCTTCTCGACCTGCTCACTCACGTTGTCGAGCATCAGGGCCTCGCCCTGGGCGTCACCGGTCACCTCCAGCAGCAGGGCGGTGGGCACGGCCGCCACGGGGATCCCCCGCACACGTCAAGGCGACAGAGGACACCCAGGACGTGACGAGGGGCAGGCGGTCGAACCGCCACAGGGCGGTCCCAGCGTTCAGGTCATGGTCTCCAGCTCCGCGGCCAGCCGCCCGGCGTCCACGAGCCGGTGGGCCGGGTCGGAGGCGAGGCAGGTTGCGAGCAGCTCGCGCTCGGCCGGCGTGAGCTGCTCGCTCAGCGAAGGCGGCTTGGACATCACCGTGCGGATGCAGAGCAGTGGATCGGACTCCGGAAGGTCGCCGTAGACCCCCTCACCGGTGAGCGCCCGGTGCGCCGTGACCGCCAGCGACCAGACGTCCGTGGCGGGCGAGGCGGAACCCCCGGACAGCAGGGCGGGGTCGACGTACTCGACGGCAGTCATGGCGCCCACGCCGGTCATGGTCTGCCCGGGAGCGAATGCCTGGGCGAGCCCGAGGTCAGCGAGGAGACCGCGACCGTCCTGGGTGAGCACCACGTTGGACGGCGTGATCCCGCGGTGCACCAGGCCGGCTCGGTGCAGTGCTTCGGCTCCCCGGGCAGCCCCCGCGACCGCGGACCTGATCTCGCCCCGTGCCAGCGGCCTGGCCGGCTCTGCCAACGAACCGCCGTCGGAGTGCTCCATCGCGTAGAAGAAGGTGTCACCCTCCCGACCGGCGTCGAGCAGCCGGACCAGGTGCGGGGACGGTACGGCGGCGAAGGCACGCAGCTCCCTCGCGGCTCGTCGGACCCCCGACTCGTCGTTCGCTCCCGGCATCACCTTGACGACGACGTACTCGCCGCCCACGGGCAGCCGGGACGGCGGAACGGCCAGGTAGAAGCGCCCATAGCCGCCGTCGCCCAACGCTCGAACGAACTGGTAGTCGGCGACACCCTCCACGTGATCCTCCCCCCGGGTCCAGAAAAGCATGTCAGTGTGCCGCCGATCGCGCTACATTGCTGCGCACGGATGGCCGGGGGCGGGAGGCTGCAGGATGCACCCTGTCGGCATTGAGCAGATCACCGCAGTCGTCTTCCTCGACATCGCGCTGATCGTCGTCGTTGCTCGGCTGTTCGGTCTCGCCTGTCGCCGGGTGCGCCAGCCGGCGGTGGTCGGCGAGATCCTCGCGGGTCTGGCGCTCGGGCCCTCGCTGTTCGGGCTGCTGCCCGGCAACCCGACCGCCTTCATGTTCCCGCCCGTCGTGATCCCCTACCTGCATCTGATCGCGGGTCTGGGGCTGATCATCTTCATGTTCATCGTCGGCCTGGAGCTGGACCTCGGTCTTCTGGAGGGCAAGCGAAGCGCCGCGGTGGGGATCTCCCTGACGTCGGTGGCGTTCCCGTTCCTGCTCGGCATCGGGCTGGCGACCTGGCTCTACAGCGCCCACGACACGGTGGACGGGCACGACGTCCGAGCGCTGCCCTTCGCGCTGTTCATCGGCGCAGCCATGTCAGTGACCGCGTTCCCGGTGCTGGCGCGCATCCTGAGCGAGCGCCGGATGCAGAAGACCGAGACCGGCGCCCTGGCGTTGGCCTGTGCCGCGGTCGACGACGTCCTGGCCTGGACGATGCTGGCCGGGGTGCTGGCCGTGGTCGGCGCGGCCAGCGCGCTCGACCTGCTCACCCTGCTCGCCGAGTTCGCAGCTCTGGCAGTCGTGCTCTTCGTGCTGGTGAAACCGCGCCTTCGGGTGCTGGTCGTCCACCGCGACCGTGCCGGCCGGCTGACCCCCGACATCTTCGCGGTGGTGCTGGTCGGGGTTCTGGTGTGCAGCTTCCTGACCTCCACGATCGGAGTGCACTCCATCTTCGGAGCCTTCCTGTTCGGGGCGATCATGCCGCGGCGTGGAGGCGAGGAGCTCTCCGCCGACATCCTGCAGCGTCTGGAGCAGGTCACGGTCCTGCTGCTGCTGCCGGTCTTCTTCATCACCACGGGTCTCAACGTCGACATCGGCGCGTTGGGTGGGCGTGGCCTGCTCGAGCTCGGAGCCGTGCTGGTCGTGGCATGTGTCGGCAAGTTCGTCGGCGCCGGCGCGGCCGCTCGCGCCTTCCGCATCCCGGGCCGACGCGCCGCAGCCATCGGTGTCCTGATGAACACCCGAGGTCTCACCGAGCTGGTCATCTTGAACATCGGCTACGAGGCTCACATCCTCGACAAGCGGCTGTTCACCGTGCTGGTGCTGATGGCTGTGATCACCACGGTGATCACGGAGCCGCTGCTGCGACTGGTCTACCCCGACCGGTTCGTGGCCCGCGACATCGCGCGGCAGGAGCGCGCAGCGCTGGGACTCACGGCCGACTACCGGGTTCTGGCCGTTGTCGGTGGGGATGACGAGCAGGACGCGCTCGTGGTCGATGCGGGAGTGACCCTGGTCAGGGCCGCCCCCAGCGCCGAGCTGATCGTGAGCAGGTTCGAGGAGGCGGGCACGGAGGTCGAGGTCGGCTCGGGCCTGATGTCGGAGCTCGCCGCGGTTGCCGCCTCCTTCGAGACCACGGAAGCCCTCAGGAAGCGGGCCACCGACGCCGGTGTCTCGACCGTCGTCCGCTCCCAGTTCTCCCAGGAGGTTGCCCGAGACCTCGTGGCGCAGACATCGGCAGCCGAGGCCGACGTCCTCGTGCTCACCACAGCGCGCGGAGACCTGGTCGCCGACGTCCTGGACGGGGTGCGTTGCGCGATCGTCCTGCTCGTCGGCGAGTGGTCGTCTCCCTTGTCGGGAACGTCGACTCCCCTGTCTGGAGTCCGAACCGTGCTGACGAAGGCCGGGTCGGGAGAGGACGGCCTGGCTGCGGTGGAGCAGGCCTGTCGGGTGGCACTGGCCATCGAAGGCCAGCTGGTCTTCGCTCCTCCCGGTAGCCGCCGGGAGCGCCGCCGCGAGGAGTCCCTTCGCACGCGCCTGCTCGGCGCCGGGATCGCGGTGCGGTCTGGTGCCGAGGCGGCGACGCCCGGCGAGGAGACCCTGCCCGTGCTCGGATGGCGGGACTGGCAGGGCATGTCGGCGCAGGACCGGGCGTCGTACAGCCGCGCCCCCGCCGTGCTGCTGGTCCGCGGCGCCGTCGACGACGAGGGTGAGCGCCTGAACACGCTGCTCCTCGAGAGAACCCGTCGCCCGGCGGAGGCATCGTCACCGATCGAGGCTCAGCCGGACGGACACGCGTAGATCACCGGCACGCGGGCCACCGTGGCCGTTGTGGACTGCACCCGGACCTCAGCCTCACCGCTGATCGGCCGGTCTCCTCGCAGCGCGAGTCGCAGGCTGGCCTCGACCTCGCTCCGTCCCTGTTCGACCTCGATGCGGCGTGGTGCGGTGGTGCCGCCGTCCGGACGCCGCCAGGTCAGGGTGAACCAACCTGCCTCCCCACTGGTGCGAATGACTGCACGGAGCAGCAGGGTTCCGTCCGGGCAGGCGACGCGGCCCGAGGCTGGGACCGTGGAGAGCTGCACCCCCTTCACCAGTGGACCTTCCGCGCCCCTGGCTGTCATGGTCCGCTCCACCGCGAAGGCGCCCACCGCGGTGAGCATCGCCGCCAGCGCCACCCCGGCCAGGATGGTCGGGCGACGTGCACGCCGCGCACGAGGAGCCGGTGGTGACGTGGGAGCACCGGGGCGGGGACCGCTGACCAGCACCGTCGGAGGAGCAGCGCCAGCCCCGGACGCACCGCCACGCCCGCCGGCGGCCGCCGTAGCGGTCACGGCTGGCCAGTCACCCACCGGGACCGCCGCGAGCTGTTCCACCAGGGCCGCAGGCAGCAGCCGCCGCGCCGGGTCCTTGTCGAGTGCGCGGAGAAGCGCCGCCGCGGCGGCTGGCGGGAACCCGGGCACCAGCTCGCTAGGGTCGGGCGGGGTCAGCCGCCAGTGTGCGGTGATCAACGAGACGATGTCGTCAGCCTCGTAGGGCCGTCTGCCGGTCAGGACCTCGTAGGCCATCACCGCGAAGCTGTAGGCGTCCGACCTCTCGTCGGGCTCGCTTCCCAGCTGGCTGACCTCGGGCGGAAAGTACGCCGGTGTACCGGTCGCCTGCCCTGTCGTCGTACGGAACACCGACGGGTCCGAGGCGATGCGAGCCTGCCCGAAGTCGCCGAGCTTGGCTCGCCCGGTCGGGAGCACGAAGACATTGGCGGGCTTGATGTCCCGGTGCACGATGCCGTGCTCCAACGCCGCCGCCAGCCCGTCGGCGACGTCGCGCAGCACGACAAGCGCGGCAGTCGCCGGCAGCGGACCTCGCTCCAGGAGGTCGGAGAGCGCCTGGCCGGGCACGTACTCCATCACCAGCTGCGCGCCGTGGGGGGAGGTCACCAAGTCGTAGACCCGGACGACGGACGCGCATCGCGTGGACGCGAGCAGCCGGCCCTCACGACGGAACCGGTCAAGGCTCTCCACGTCCGCCAGCCGGAAGGCGTGGATACGCTTGACCGCCACCAGCCGGTCGAGGCTCACCTGGCGGGCCAGGACCACCTCGCCGAACCCGCCTTCGCCCAGGCGCCTGATGAACGCGTATCCGGCCGGCAGGGCATCGTCCGTCTCGGACATGTGGGGAGTATGGCACCCCGGGTGCTGCCCACTTGGCCAAACCGACATAGCCCGTTCGGGCTCTACCCGATGGGACTTCTGCGTGACTAGTGTCGATTTTCCGGGTCAGGGGAGCCGCGTTCCCGATCCGGGGAATCGGGGGGTTCGTCATGGTCGAGCGGTTTGGTGGCTATGAGGTCGTGGGTCGGGTCGCTGAGGGGTCGACCGGGGTGGTCTACCAGGCTCGGCACGTGGACCTGGGCGTCGCTGAGGGGTCGACCGGGGTGGTCTACCAGGCTCGGCACGTGGACCTGGGTCGGGTCGCGGCGATCAAGGTGCTCAGCCCCGACCTGCGCGCGGTGCCCGGGCAGCTGGAGCGGATGCGCGCCGAGGCCGCGTTGCTGGCCAGCCTGGAGAGCCCGCACATCGTGGAGGTCTACGACTTCGTCGAGGAGGCCGACCTCGTCTGGATCGCCGAGCAGTGGGTCGAGGGCGCCTCCCTGGAGCAGATCCTGGACACCCATGGTCGGCTCACCCCCGAGCAGTCGTTGGGCGCGGTCCGCGGGGCCCTGCTGGGTCTGGCCTACGCCCACGAGCGCGACCTGCTGCACCGCGACTTCTCCACCGGCAACGTGCTGGCCGACCTGGCCGGGACCTCGATGCTGGTCGACTTCGGCCTCGCTGCGCCGGTGGGTTCGAGCCAGGCACTGGGCACCCCGGCGTTCATCAGCCCCGAGGTGGTGCGTGGCGAGCCGGCCGACAAGCGCAGCGACGTCTACTCCGCCGCCGCGGTGACCTACACCCTGCTCACCGGCCAACCCCCCTTCCCCGCCACCGACGTCCCGGCGATGCTGCGCGCACACCTCGAGACAGCGGCCCCGCTGCTGCCGGGCTTCGGCAGCGACCTCCAGGACCTGCTGCACCGAGCGATGGACAAGGACCCCGGCGGGCGTCCACCGGACGCGGCCGCCTTCCTCGCCGAGCTGGAGACCGCCGCCCGCCGTCGGTTCGGAGCGGCCTGGCTCGAACGCGCCTCGATCGCCGGCATCGTCGGCTCCGTCGTCGGTGCCGGCGCCGTCGCGGCCGGGTCCCTCGGCGCGGGCGCTGCCGGCGTCGCGGCCGCACCGATCGCCGAGACCGTCGTGGTCGACACCGGCACCCTCGCCGGCACCGGCACCGACGGCGGCGGCGCCGGGGCTGGGGCCACCGTGCAGGCCGCCGGCAAGGTCGCTGCCAAGGTCGCCCGCAAGTCCCGCGGACTCATCATCACCGGCGCCGCCGCCGCCACCCTCCTGGTCGTCACCGGTGCCGCCATCGCGGTCAACCAGGCCGGCAAGACCAAGCCGGCAACCACCCCGGCCAAGGCTGCCGGTGTCGGCGCGCCCACTCCGACAGCAACCACCGCCCCCGAGCCAACCCTCGACCAGACCGTCCCCCGTGGGGTCTACCGCGTCACCATCCGGGTGACCGCCACCAACAACCCCCAGGACAAGGTCGGAGCGGTGGTCAAGCGCAAGTGGACCTTCCCCACCGGCTCCTGCCAGGAGACCCAGTGCGCGGGGGTGGTCAGCTCATCCAGCGGCGCCGAGCTGCCCTTCGCCTACGACGGCACCAGCCTCCAGCTCTCCATCGCGCCCGACAAGCAGACCGGCCCGTGCGTGTACGTCGACTCCGGCAAGGAGGCCCCCGGCACCTTGTACCAGACCACGAGCACCTACAAGTACTCGCCGTTCCGGTTCAGCAGTGTGCCGAGCGCTGGGGGTCCTCCCCAAGGGTTCCGGGGAAGCTACACGGTCCGGCAGAGGAACAAGGTTCTCCGAGGCGACAGCTGCAAGGCCGACCCTCCCACCCGCACGACCGCGGAGGTCGTCGGAGTCCTCATCAAGCCTTAGCGAAGGTGACCCGAAGTCCGGGACCTAGCTGCGCTGGTGCGACTCGAAGGTGAGAGTACGCCCACCCAGCCGCACCCGGGTGCCCGGCGCGATGGTGGTGGGGAGGCCGGCTTCCAACCTGGTCCAGTCGGAGTCCGGCGAGCCGGCCACGAACGTGCCGTTCGAGGACCCCGCGTCCTCGACGCGCACGTCCCAGCCGTCGAGCACGACGCGGGCGTGCACGCGTGACATGGCGAGCTCCGGGTCGTCGAGCGCCAGTGCCACCGCGGTGCCGGCGCCGACCTCGTCCGCACCGGCGGGCTCGCGGCCGAGCACCAGATCCCGGGTCAACGGGTGGACGGTCCCGTCATCGAGGACGAGCACCCCCAGCGGAGGGCGCGGACCCTGGACCACGTTGTGGGTCTGGTGGACCATGGAGATCCCGCACAGCGAGCAGAAGCGCGAGTCGGGCCGGTTGAAGTGCCCCCGTGAGCACATGATGCCGTGGACGACGACCTCGGCGACGTCGGCGTGCCCGTCGACGAGCAGCTCAGCAGGCAGCGCGTCCGTGACCTGCCCGGTGACCTGCCCGAAGTCGGAGTCGGAGCCGCCGAAGAGGTCGATGGCTTCGAAGGCCGGAGTCTGCACCGGCTCCGGCGCCGGGATCGGACGGCTGGGCTCCGTCAGCATCGGCTCGGTCGCCGGTTCCTCTGACTCGACACCCTCCGGCTCTGTCACCCGCTGAGGCTCTGTCGCCGGCTGGGGCTCGGGCTCCGGACTGTTCGCCGGCGGCTTGGCGGTCAGGGTGGTTGGCGGGGCCGGGGCGGCGCCGGCCGGTTCCCGCGTGAACCGCAGCATCGCGCCGGAGCCGGCGACCACGCCACCGGTGAGGTTGCTGCGGCGCGAGGGCTCGGCGCGGGACCCCGCCACCGTCAGCTGGACCTGGAGGCAGTCCGAGGGCAGGCGGCGGTCGACGTAGGTCACCGCTTCATGACCGTCCAGCGTCCAGGCAGCACCTTCGGAAGGAGTGACGCGCAGCTCGGCGGAGCCAGACAGCAGGACCGACGGACCTTCCGCAGAGGTGGTGAACAGGGCCAGCGCCAGCGTCGGCCCCGGGTGCCCCCCGAGCAGCCGGGCGGTCTCCCGCACCCGCGCATCGCCGTGCGAGTCGAGGCTGAGCAGGGCGTCGAGCAACGCCTCCTGGTCGGCGGCGACGGCGTCGGCGACCAGGACGGTCCCGTCGTCGCGGGCCACCACCCCCTCACCGGGGAGGACGGACACGTGGAGCGCTTCGGGTGGCATGGGCAGATCCCTCCGGTCGGATCGGGTCGCGGTCTCAGACGAGTCGTCCACCACGGAACCTCCAGTGCACGCTCAGGATGCGCATGGGACCGCTGACGAACAGCCACGTCACCAGCCAGGTGGTTCCGAACCCGACGACGAAGGCCGCAACGCTCACCTGCTCGACATCGGGGAGTACGCCGAGACGAGCCACCCCGAACGCGGCGAACCCCTCCGGCACACCCACCAGCAGGGCGAAGAGCGTCGGCCAGTCCTTCTCCCAGCGGAACTGCTGGAGGCCGTGGTAGACCAGCTCCCACACCAGCCCGAGGACGACGACGATCAGCAGCAGCTCGTAGAGGGTGCGGTACTTGTCCGCGACGGACCCGTCACCGGGCAGCAGCGGACCGATCAGGATCGCCCAGAGGCCACCAATGACGACGATCAGGAAGACGCGGGTCTGGAGCCGCCCGGCCAGGGTCGGTAGCACTAGATCTCCTCTCCACGTGCCCACTTGAGCCACTGCACGACAGAGCGAGCCGGACCGATCCTGCGTCCGAACCCTTGCCGCGCCAGGTCGTCGGCGATCTCCTGGGCTGCGATCTGCAGACCCAGAAAGGTGTCCACCCCGGGGAAGTAACCGCCCAGCGTTGCCGTCCCGGAGGCGTAGATCCTGCCGTCCCCGTTGCTGGTGCCGCGCACCTCGAACGTCCGCTCCACATCGAGACGGCCCAGCGGGTTGCGGCCCGCGCCGCCGTGCTCCAGCAGGTCGGCGTACAGGCGGTGCTCGGCGATGTCGGCCTCCAGCCCCGTGCAGTCGATGACGTAGTTGGCATTGATCTCCAGCACGCCCTGGTCCGTGGTGATCCGGGTGACGGTGCCGCCTCCGTCGCGCGGTACGACCGACTCCACCTGACCAGTGACCGTTCGGTACCAGCCCTCCTTGCGTCCGCGCGCGAGCTGCTCCTGCCACAGCCTTCGCACCGGGGTGTTGGTGCCCCCGATCGTCTTGTAGAGCGCGCCACGCTCCTGGCCCTCCAGCTTGCGCATCCGGCTCTTGAGCTGGCCGCCCCAGACCGACTTCGGGTAGTTGAAGCCCTGGTAGGCCCATCCGTCCCCGCCGGCCCTGCGCATGAAGATGCTCGGCCCGTGCGCGCCGGTGATGTAGGTGCGGAAGAGGTGGACGATCTGAGTCTGCCCGCCCTTGTGGTCACGGTCGTCGACCAGCCGCTGCAGGATCCGGGAGGCGACGATGCCACTCCCCCGGATCACCACGGTGCCACCGCTGTGCAGCAGGTCCTCGTAGATGCCTTCGTGCGGCTCGTAGGCGTTCACCACACTGGCGTAGTCCTGGTGCGTGTCCCGGTAGTGCTGGAGGTCGGGGAGGAACTTCAGTCCCGGGTAGCCCACCGCGAGATGGACCCATCGGCTGCGGTAGGCCACGCGTCGTGTGGTTGAGCTGCCCTCGGGTGGGGTGAGGATCGTGAAGTAGCCACCCCCGACGCGTTTGCGCACCATCCGGACCAGGCCTCGCTCGAGGCAGTCGAAGTAGCCCACCCTGGCTGCCTCCTTGGCCATGGTGTCGAACGCCTGCCCGGCCCGCGGCGTGTAGTAGTCGGCCAGGATCGGCTCGGTGGCGACGTTCCACAGCGGCTGGAGCTTGGCGGCGAGGCCCTTGGCGGACCAGGCCTCGCGCACGGCATAGCTGGGGAACCCCCAGATGCAGTCGGGGGTCGAGGCCGAGTCCGAACGCAACCGCTCGGTGCGCGGGATCTGGGAGTTGCGGGTGAGGTACTCGTACGTCGACCAGGGCGTCTCGTTGTTCCCGAGCACCTTGATCGACTCCTTGGGCACCCCGGCGATCCGCAGGTAGTCGAAGGTGACGAAGGAACCGATCCCCCCGCCGACGGTGACGAAGGGGACGTCCACGATCGGGATCCCGCTCTGAGCGACCATGGCGTCGGTCCAGGTGTCGGCGGCGACCAACGCGTCGGTCAGGTCGCCGGTCCCGGTGACCCTGACCTGCTCACCGGAGACGGGCACATGGACAGTGCGGTCGGCTGACATGGACCCCCCCTGAGATCGCGGCCAGGCAGGCGCGCGAACCGGACCTTACTGTGACACAAGTCACCCCGAGTGGTCGAGATCGCAAAAGCCGCGAATCGGGAACGGCCCCAGCGAGCCGCAAACGCCGGGTGGGCCGGCTAGGCAGGCCACCACCCGACGACCAGGCCACCTGACGGGGATCAGTCCGGTGTGGTCGGGGAGCGCTTCAACGTGGCGAGCACCTGACCCACTACGTCCTCGACCGGGGCGGTCACGTCGAACACCGCGCCCGACTCGTCGTCCGCCAGTGGCTCGAGGGTGTCGAACTGGGACCGGAGCAGCGAGGCGGGCATGAAGTGCTCACGCGTCTCCATCCGGGCCTGCAGCACCTCCGCGGGGGCGTGCAGGTGCACGAAGAAGGGCTCGGCGTCCTTGGACAGCCCGGCTCGCAGCAGGTCGCGGTAGCGGCGACGCAGCGCGGAGCACGTGAGCACGGTGGGACGACCTTCCCGGTCGCTCTGCGCCAGCAGGTCGCTCAGCGCCTCCAGCCACGGACGCCGGTCCTCGTCGTCCAGCGGGTGACCCGCGGACATCTTGGCGATGTTCGCCGGGGGGTGCAGGGCGTCACCCTCGATGAACCTGCGCCCCAGCCGCTGGGCCAAGAGCTCGCCCACGGTGGTCTTGCCGGTGCCGGAGACACCCATCACCACGAGGTGGGGGTGAGTCGTCACAACGAGGCCACCGGCCACAACACAGCCGCCAGCACGAACGCGGTGAGGCCGAGCGTGGTCTCCATGACCGTCCACGTCTTCAGCGTGGTCTTCTCATCCATCCCGAAGAACCGGCTGACCAGCCAGAACCCCGAGTCGTTGACGTGGGAGAGCACGGTGGCGCCGGCCGCGATGGCGACCACCAGCAGCGCGATCTGGACGTTCTGCAGCCCCGCTGCCTGACTTGCGATCAAGCCGGACGCCGTGGTGAGTGCGACCGTGGCGGAGCCTTGGGCGACGCGCAGCGCGGTGGCGATCAAGAAGGCCTGCAACAGCAGCGGGAGTCCGAGCCCGGAGAGCGAGGACGTCAGCGCCTCGCCGATGCCGCTGGCGCGCAGGACGCCACCGAACATGCCACCGGCACCGGTGATCAGGATGATCGAGCAGATCGGCCCCAGCGCCTGGTCGAGGATCGTGGTGGTGTCGGCCATCGAGCCCTCGCGCCGTCCGAGGACACCGATCGCCAGCAGCAGCGTGACCAGCAGCGCCACCGGGGTGTTGCCGAGCAGCTGGAGGGTCTCGACCCAGGTCTGGCCCTCGTCGAGGGCACCGGACGCGACCAGGGTGGTCAGCACCGTGTTGAAAGAGATCAGCACCAGCGGCACGACGAGCAGCGCGAGGACGGTGCCGAAGCTGGGCGCGGTGGTGCTCGGCGCCCCGGTGACCGTCGAGGTGCGGCCGGACGTGGCCGCGCCGTCGGTCGGGCTCTCGTGGGAGTCCGTGAACGCGCCGTCGGTGGCCGTGTGCCGGGACTCGTCCGCGGTTCGGCCGCCGTTGACCTCACCGAAGAGCAGGTCGGGCACCGGCACGAAGACCCGGGCGCCGAGCACGCGCGAGACGAGGTACACCCCGACGTACCAGGACAAGATGGCGACGGGCAGCCCGACCAGCAGGACGACACCGATGTCGCCGCCGAGCACGGTCCCGGCAGCGACGGGCCCCGGGTGCGGCGGCACGATGGCGTGCATGGCCGCGAAGGCGCCGGCCGCGGGCAGGGCGTAGTAGAGCAGGGAGCCGCCGAAGCGCCGTGCGACGGTGAGGATGATCGGCAGGAAGACGACCAGGCCCGCGTCGAAGAAGATCGGGAAGCCGAAGATCAGCGCGGCGACGCCGAGGGCGAACGGCGCCCGATGCTCACCGAACCGGCTCACCAGGGTGTCGGCGAGCACCTGGGCGCCGCCGGTCACCTCCAGGAGCCGTCCGAGCATCACGCCGAACCCGACGAGCAACGCGACCGAGGCGAGCGTCGACCCGAACCCGGAGAGCAGAGCGGTGGGCACGTCGACCACGGGGATCCCCGCGGCCACCGCGGTGAGCAGGCTGACCAGCACCAGGGCGATGAAGGCGTGCAGGCGCACCTTGATGATCAAGAACAGCAGGACGGCGACCGCCGCGGCGGCGATCGTCAGCAGCACGGACGTGCTGTAGGCCGGTTGGATGGCGTCCATGAGGGCTCCAGACGTGAGGGAGGTCAGGAAGGTCGGCCCCAACTCAATCATGAGGTTGCACCCATTCAAGGGCGTGACCGCGATCTTCCTGCGGTGCTCTCGAGCCGGAACCCGTGCACCGCGGACCTCTGTTCAGCACTTGGTGTCCGGACCCGGATCGAGTGATCTCATCCTCCACCCACGATCACCATCTCGTTGCCTTCTGGGTCGGCGATCCGCCAACGCTCCGACGACTCGTCGAGCAGCCGGCCACCGGCTGCGAGCGTCGTGGCGAGGCGCGTGCGCGCCAGGTCCGAGGGCACCGTGAGCTCGACGTGGATGCGGTTGCGCTGCCGGCGTCGCTCCGTCTCCGACGCGTCGAGCTCCTGGAACCCCAGCACCGGGTTCAGGCGACGCGGATCGTGGATGTCGTGGACACCGGCTCGCCGGTCGTGGGTGTAGCCGAGTGCGGCAACCCAGAACGCGCTGACCGCGGCGACGTCGGCCGCGTCGAAGAAGAGCTGCGTGAAGCGCGACAGCCCCGGATCCGAGGTGGCCCCGAGGTCACGGGCAGCGGTCTGCAGCCGTCCGGCCAGGTCGGTGAAGTCGAGCTCGAGGCCGTGGGCTTCGTCGTCCCACTGGTCCTTGGCACTGTCGAGGATCACGAGCCCTGGGCGCACGTCGACCAACAGCGGGAACCCGAGCTCGTCGCCCAGCTCAGCTGCAACGGCAACCAGTTCGCGCTGCTGCGGCGACGACGTGGTGCGGTAGCACGCCATCGCGCTGAACACCGCCTGCCAATCGGCTGTCCCGCTCTGCTCGCCGAGGGCCGAGCCCGGCACCAGGTCGACCTCGTTGCCGTCGGGGTCGGCGTGACGGACGCCGTAGGGTCCCGATGCCTCACCCGGGCTCGCCAGCTCGACTGCCGCGGCCGGGCGCACCACGTCGAGGTGGAGGCGGTTTCGCAACGGCCGTTGATCGACGGACTGCCGGAACCGGATCGCAGGGTCGCGCCACAACGGATCGGTCAAACCGCCGTCCTGTGCCGGCGCGTAGTCGAGCACGCCCTGCCAGAACCGCCTCACCCCAGCCGGGTTCGCTGATTCGAGCACGACGCTCAGGTGCTGCAGCACGGCAGGGTCGGCGGCCAGCCCGAGCGCCCGCGCGGCGGCCGACACCTCCTCCGCCTGCTCTTCTTCTTCGAGGCGCACGCGCACGCCCGTCGCGCGCAGGTCGACGATTCCGACCGAGCGCTCCGCGAGGCGACCGGCCAGCGCAGCCCCCTCGATCAGCGAAGGCGCTTCGAACCATGCCGTCACAACGCCATCGACAACCCGCCAATCCGTTCCGGTCTGCGTCATGTCCGGCACTGTAGAACTCACCACTGACATGAGCACGCAATCGGACGACTCCACCCGGCGCCCGGGAGCACGCCGCCGTATGACCACCGGTCGAACCCCGCCCCCCGGCCGACCAGTCCCACGGTTACCACCCAGCGGGAGCTCTTCCCTGGCAGCTTGCCGCCGAAGTACGAGCAGCAGGGCCGGATCGACACATGATCAGCGAATCAGGCAGAACGGATGCCCGACCGGGTCGAGGTAGACCCGGAACCCGCCTCCTCCTGCCGGCTGATGCTCATGTACGCGCCCCCCGATGGCAATCACGTGCGGCTCCGCGGCGTCGATGTCGCCCACGCTGAAGTCGAGGTGGAACTGCTGGGGGTGCTCGCCACCGGGCCAGGTCGGAACGAGCCAGTCGTCGATCCGTTGGAACCCGAGGGTGGTTCGCCCGTCGGGATTGTCTGGGGTCACGCCACCGCCCGGCGGCACGAGGGTCGCGAAAGCTCCGTCAGAGCCGTCCTCGAGCGGCCATCCCAGGAGATCGGAGTAGAACTGGGCAAGCTGCAGGGCGTCGGGGCAGTCGAGGATCACCAGATCGAGCTTGGGCGTGAGGTCCATTCATGGAGAGTAGAAGCACACACGAGATCGTGCTGTGGCGGAGCTGCTGGCCGATCTGCGCGCGTGGACGTGGCGTCTGCAGACAGAAGTGACAGGGAGCCTGCTCCCTGCCACTTCCAAGGTATAGCGCGGGCGGGGGCTTGCGGCAAGACCCTCCTCCTGAGTCACAATCCTGGACCGAGAGTGGGACTGGTCGAGGGAGATGGAGTCGTGGTGGTTGAGGGACGTGAGCCGAAGCCCTTCGAGATCTACGAGCCCGGGGTGGTGTTGCACGGGACGAAGGCCGACCTCACGGTGGGCGACCTGCTCGTGCCCGGACACCCTTCGAACTTCGGTGTGGGCCGAACTGCGAACCACGTCTACGTGACGGAGACCCTGGACGCCGCGACCTGGGGCGCCGAGCTGGCGTCGGGCGAGGGACGGGGTCGGATCTACATCGTCGAAGCGCTCGGCACTCTTGAGGACGACCCCAACGTCACGGACAAGAAGTTCCCGGGCAACCCCACTCGGTCCTACCGCACGAGAGAGCCCGTGAGGGTGGTCGGCGAGGTCTCGGACTGGGCCGGACACTCTCCCGGCCAGCTGCAAGCCATGCGAGACGGCCTTGCCGACCTCGAGCGCCGCGGTCTCGCGGTCATCTACGACTAGACACTCCGCGGTTATCTCGTGTCGCGAATCGACCGGCACGCGGCGCGTGCCACAGAGACGGATCCCAGGGATCGGTGTCTGGCCATACCCGGTTCGGGCGTCTGCGGACACCGCGCGGGGCGGCCGGCGTGCCCCTGTTCCGGTCTCAGGTCTAGCCAGCACAGGAACCTCCGCGGAGGCCCTCACGGCCAAGTAGTCGTCGAGGGACTACGGGCATAGTTCCGGAAGGGATCGCGCCAGGCAGGTCCTGCTGTCCGGCCGATCATGCGCAGGAGCTGGGGGACCCGACATCACCGGTTCACGGAAGGCGGGTCAGCCCTTGTCCAGCTCCTCGGCGAGCATGACGAGGATGCCGCTGGGGCCGCGGACGTAGGTGAGCTTGTAGACGTCTGCATAGGTCGCCACGCCGCGCAGCGGGTGGCAACCGTGCGTTGCGGCGATCTCCAGCGCCGCGTCGATGTCGTCGACCGAGAAGGCCACGCGGTGCATGCCGATCTCGTTCGGTCGGGTGGGCTCCGTCTCGATCGCGTCGGGGTGGATGTACTCGAACAGCTCCAGGCGACCGATGCCGTCCGGCGTCTGGAGCATGGCGATCCTGGCGTGGTTGCCTTCGAGGCCGACGGCGGTGTCGGCCCATTCCCCGCTGACCGTGTCCCGGCCCAGCACGGTCAGTCCCAAATCGGTGAAGAAGGCGATCGCCGCGTCGAGGTCGCGGACGGCGATGCCGACGTTCTCGAGCTTGATGGCCATGGTTGGCACGTTAGCGACCCGCGAAGATTCCTTCATCCGGGCGTGCTCCCCGCGATGGCCGGGGTCTGAGCGACGAGGTCGCTGCCGCCGTCAGTCGCGCGTGACCGACTGCCAGGCGAACCCCGAGCGGGCGCTCCTCGGGATGGGTTCGGCGGCTGCCTGCAGGGTGCCGGCGATGGACTCCGCCAACCGGAACCCGAGGCGCGTGTCCTCGGACGACTCGAGCAGCGCCCGGTACAGGCCCGTGTAGTGAGCCTCCTTGCGTCCGAGGCTGCCGTCGTACCCGGCGTGCGCCACCGCGACCCCGTCGTGGAGCACGAGCCCGGTCATGGACGTGTGATCGACGCGGACCTCGATCCCGGCGTCTGCGTACGCGAACAGGGTCTGCTTGCTCGTGTCGGCTGCCAGCCAGTTGGAGCTCAGGATCGTCGTCCCGCCGTCATGGGTGAGACGGGTGACCGCGCGCTCTGTGCCTTCCTGATGGTCGACGAGCTCCATGTCGCCGGTGAAGGCGTGCAGGAGGCTCAGCTGGTTCGGACCCGAGTCGACCCAGCTGGAGACGTACCCGAGGCGTCGGTCATCGGAGAATCGCGAGTACGCGTCGTTGAAGACCGATACGACCTGGGTGGGTCGACCCCAGCCGGGGTTCCTGGTGACGAGGCGCAGGGCCCACTCCACCTCGGGCGAGAACGCGAAGTGATGGGCGATCTTGAGGCGCTCGTCCAGCACTCGAGCGGAATGATCTCGGCGGAGGCGCTCCGTGTCGCTGCGAGAGCTGGCAAGCGGCTTCTCCGACAAGATGAGGGCCTCGGTGGAGCCGAGAAGCTCGTGGACCAGATCGACATGAGTGTCCGTCGGTGTCGCGACGACGACGATGTCCGGCTCGGGCGTGTGCGCCAGCGCGGCGTCCAGCGACTGGTGCACCGGGAAATCGGCGTCCGGGCGTGTGCGCGGGTCGACCCCTCCCACCACGGCGACGCCGTCCAGCCCGTCGAGCACGGCGAGATGAGTCCTGGCGATGGTTCCCAGGCCGAGAATGAGGACGCTGCGTACGTCGGTCATGACAGGGCGGTCGCTTTCCGGGTGTCGGAGAGGAGCGCGGGATCGACGCCGAGCCTGGACTGCGTGGACTGGCGCGCAGTCTGGGTTGACGCCCGAGCTACGGGTCCGATGCTACTGGCGTACGGAGGCTCCTCATTGCAGGTTCGCGTGCCGACGTTCCATCGCGTCGCGGGTCTCCGGGTCGCCGGCGTCCACCGCCAGGACGGCCGCGTCGAGGGTGAGCAGCGCAACCTGCTCGAAGAGGCTGCCGCCGAACTGCGCCGACGTCGACACCGGGATGTCGAGCGTGACGTCGGCCTGGCTGCGCAGCGGGCTCGGCCCGCACGTGGTGACCAGCACGACGGCGGCGCCCACCTGGCGGGCGGTCTCGGCGTAGTGCCGGCTCACCGCGGTTGCGCCCGAGGCCGACAGCACCAGCAGCGCATTGAGCCGGCGATGGCCGGGGCGGTCGCCTCTTCCGTCGCCCCGCGCCGCCGGACGTAGGCTCCGGCGCATGACGGAGTATCAGGTGACGCTGTGGCGCGAGCTTCCATCCATGGTCGCGGCCCGGATGGGCGACGAGGCTGTGAAGGCCCAGCTCCCACCGCGGTTTCAGGAAGCGATCGATGAAGCTGCGATGCGACTCGGAGACACTGGGGCCGACGACTACCTCGCGGGTTGGACACGGTCCCCATGGACCGAGACCACGGGTACGCCGAGCGAGGTGCTAGACCGAGTCATCGCCGACCTCGAAGGAGAGTGGCCGGCCAGCAGGGTCGCCAGTTACCTCGATGGGCTCGGCGGATAGATCGGCTCGCGCCGCTGGTGGGCATGGAGCAACGGTCCTGCTCGTCGGTCGGAGGGGCACGCTGCTCCAGTCCCGCGGCCCCCGTGCCAGTGGCCAACTGAGTTCTGGAACCTCGAGATCCCGAGGCAGTCCGTGACGTGGGCATGGCGGGTCCGCGCGCTGGGATGCCTGCGCGGATGACTGACCGCGCGCCCCATCCACGCCACCCGGCCTCGACTCAGCCCTGTGTGCATCCTGAGCTGGGGTGGGCCGCTCGTTCTTGACGAGGATCAAGGGGCCTCCTCCGGCATCACCGTCCCGGCACTGTCCGAACCGCTTGCTTCCGTCGCGATTGACCGACGCCGGGAAGGGGCTGATCGCGGCAGCAGAAAGAGTTTTTCACATCTTCGAACAGACTCTCGAAACTGTCGGTGGGCGGGTCTAGCGTTGGTCTCATGAGCACGGCACCCACCCTCACCCCCACCGAGGTGATCGACCGTGCCCGCACCGCCCGCACCCAGGCCAAGCGAGCGGCTGCCGAGGAGCTCGAGCTCGCCCTGGCCTGGGCGCACCTGCACCCCTGCCCGGCCGGCGAGACCCCGGCCCACTGGGGGGAGGTCGACCTGCACGGCGAAGCAACGACACCACTCGCCGGACCCGGTGCCCCGTGGGTGGCCGAGTTCGCCCCCGCCGACCTCGGCGCCGCACTGGGGATCAGCCTCGACGCGGCCCGGTCGCTGGTCGGCGACGCGTTGGAGCTGGCCCACCGGCTCCCCCGGCTCTGGGACCTGGTCCGCGACCTCCGCGTTCCCGCCTGGCGGGCGCGGGTGATCGCCCGGGAGACCCGCGACCTCTCGGTCGACGCGGCCCTGTTCGCGGACCGGCTGATCGCCGCCACCCCCGACCGGGTCGGGCTGGTCAACGCAGCCCGACTGGTCCAGGAAGCCCGGCTCTGGTTCGACCCCGACCGAGCGATCGCCGACGAAGAAGCAGCACTCGCCAAGCGCGGCGTCTGGCTACGCCCCGGCTCCACCCCGGCCACCACCGAGATCACGATGACCCTCGACACCCCCGACGCCGAGCTCTTCGACGCCAGCGTGCGCCGGATCGCCCACGACCTCCACGCCCTGGGCGACACCGACCCCCTCGACCTCCGCAGGGCGCGGGCGGTCGGGGTGCTCGCCGATCCCGCAGCACGCCCTGGACCTGATGTCCGGCCGCGAAACAGCGGCACCCACCCAAAACGGCGGGGCCGCCCACCTCTACCTGCACCTCACCCCCGCCGATCTGGCCCCCAGGACCGGGGCGGTCAGCATCGAGCGCCTCGGTGCGGCCACGACAGAGTTGCTGACCCAGTGGCTGGCCCGGTTCACCGACACCGGCGGCAAGGTGACCGTCCGCCCGGTCCTGAACCTCGCCGACCCGGCGGCTGTGGACCGGCACGACCCACCCGAGAACGATGCGCGAGCAGGTCCTCTTGGCCGACGCGCACTGCGTGTTTCCCGGCTGTGGCCGCGACTCCCGGGCCTGCGATCTGGACCACATCACCGAGTACCTCCCCATGGAAGACGGCGGACCACCCGGCCAGACCCGGGCCGAGAATCTCGCGCCGTTGTGTCGCACCCACCACCGGGTCAAGACCCACACCGCGTGGACCTACAAACGCAGCCACGACGGCTACACCTGGACCAGCCCCACCGGACACCAGTACGACGTGCCCACCAGCCCGCGCCACCGGCGAAGAGCCTGACCAGCGGCCATCCTCACGACTCGAGCACCTCGGGCCCGGAGCCCACCATGTTCCGGGTCAGGGTGGTGTAGGCGCCTACGGAGGCCGGAGGCTCGCGCGTCCAGATGTCGGTGTGGTGACCGCCGCTGCGACCACCCGCTCCACCACCTCACGTTCGCCGTACCTGCGGCTGCAAGTCCGAGAGCTCACCAGCAGCGCAACGACTGGCAACGGTGGGCTGTTCTGGTTCGACGCTCAAGGGGAGAGCGCGCTTTTCGTTCTCCTGCCGGGTCGGGTCGGCATCTCGACCGCGGCCTCGAGCTGGTCCAGGTCGACGTGGGGCACCTCGGCGCCGACGTACTCGCGTCGCCTCAGCCTGACCAGGCTCTCTCGTGCTGGATCAGGCTCAGACGAGATCGAGCGGGTAGCTCGACAGCTTCTCCGGGCCGGTCTCGGTGATGAGGTACTGCTCCTCGAGCTTGACGCCCTCGCCCCCGGACCGGGCGCCGACGTACGCCTCGGTCGTGAGCACCATGCCAGCCTGCAGCACACCGTCGTAGCCGACGGACTCCCACTGGTGCGGCAGCACGATCTCGGGGTACTCATCGCACTGACCGACCCCGTGTGCGCCGACCGAGTAGTGCCGGTAGTCCTCGATGGAGGGCATCCAGGTCGCCTCGCACACCTCGCGGAAGGTGCGCCCCGGGACCAACAGCTGGTGATTCCGCTCGATCTGCTCCCGGGCCAGCTCGTGGACCGACAACTGTGCCGCGGTCGGTCGCTTGTCGCCGATGAGCCAGGTGCGCGAGATGTCGCACATCATCCCGTAGGAGCCGACCAGGTCCGTGTCGTACCCCAGCAGCTCGCCCTCGTTGATCACCCGACTGCTGGCCTCCTGCATCCAGGGGTTCGTGCGCGGCCCGGAAGACAGGATCTGGGTCTCGACCCATTCACCACCGCGGCGGATGTTGCCCGCGTGCAGGAACGACCACAGCTCGCGCTCAGTCATCCCCGGCGCCATGTTGGCCCGCATCTCACCCATCGTGGTCTCGCACGCCGCGATGGCGCACCGCATGGCGCGGATCTCCTCCGACCCCTTGATGGAGCGGGCGAGCTCCATCAGCTCCGTGCCGTCCTCGAGCCGTACGCCGGCTTCGAGCAGCAGCTGCACCTCGAGCGGCCGAGCCGTGTCGACCGCGATCCGGGGGTGGGGACCCGCGTGGGCACGCAGCACGTCGAGCATCTCCGCAGTCCACTCCCGGGCCTTGTCCCGGTAGCGCGGCCCAGCCAGGAAGTAGAACGAGCTGATCGCGGGCCGGACCTCTTGCACGATCGGGTTGTGCCCGCTCAAGAACTCGCACCCGGCGAACTCCCACAAGATGACCGATCCGTCGGCGCCCACCCACACGTAGCGCGCGGGGTTGTGCATCACCCAGACCTGCATGTTGGTGCTGTCGGTGGCGTAGCGGATGTTCATGGGGTCGCGCAGGATCGCGCCGTCATAGCCCATCAGGAGCAGCTGGGAGCGCACGCGTCCGATCCGGTACTCCCGCATCGCGGTCAGGTCGGGAAGCGTCAGGCCGGCGGCGAGCCACTCCCCCTCGACGGCAGGTCCGGGTCCGAGGGTGGCGTGGTGCAGCTCCTGTCCCGCTGCGCAACCCCGCCCCCCGGCGGCCCGCATGCTCGCGACCACCTTTCCGACCACGTGCTCACCGACGTTCTCTCACTCACGTGCACCGGCTGCCCTTCTCGAACGCGAGACTAGGACGCCACGAGATGCTGCGTCTACGGGCCGCCGCGGTCGCTCCGCCACTCGGCACGGACGCTCCCCGCTCCACGCGGCTCAGAGCGACCGCAGATCGTGACTCGCGACGGCGATCTCTTCCAGGGCCGTCAACGCGCTGGCGATCAGCGGGTGTCCACGGCGTCCGCGACGCACCGCCGTGAGGACGTGTCGAGCGGGGCTGGGGTCACCGCGCAAGGGCACCCGGACAACCGCGTAGCCGGTGGGCAGCCGCGCCAGTCGGGGCACGAGCGCGACACCGAAGCCGGCGTCCACCAGCGCGGCGCCGGTGTCCCACTCCGCCGCCTGGTGGGCCATCGTGGGACGGAAGCCGGCCTCGGCGCAGGCGGCCAGGACGAGCCGGTGGTGAGCTCGTCCGGGACGGTCCAGGATCCACGACTCGTCCGCGGTCTCGCTGAGCAGGACGCTCGCGCGATCGGCGAGCCGGTGCCCGGCAGGCACGAGCAGGTCAAGCGGGTCGTCGAGCAGCGGTTCCTGGTCGAAGCGTCGATCGTTGGCGGCGGGCAGGGCTGAGGTGGCGACGACCACGGCCAGGTCCGCCGCGTCGGCCAGCAGGAGGTCGAAACAGTCCTCGGGGTCCGCCTCGATGATCTGAACTGCCACCCGCGGATGCTGATCACCGATGCGCTTGGCGACCTGCGGCAGCAGAGCCGCTGCGGTGGAGAACCCACAGATCCGCAACGATCCGGTCGCCTCGTCCGCACTGGCCGCCACGTCGGCCCGGATCTCCTCCCAGCGCTCGTAGAGGTCGTTGATGCCCGTCAACAGCGTCCGAGCGGCCGGGGTCAGCCGGACCCGCCTGCCCTCCTGGACCAGCAGCGTGACGTCCAGGTCACGAGCGAGGGTGCGCAGCTGGTGTGAGACTGCCGACGGGGTGTAGCTCATGGCCTCGGCGGCCGCGGTGACGGTGCCGTGCGCCGCGAGCATCCGCAGCACCTGCAGGCGGTGATCAATCATCTCGTGATGATCTCAACGGGCGCTCGACCATGCAATGGCGTTGCACGATTTCGTGCGCGTTCGTTCGCTTTCTTTCGTCATTAGTGGCGCTCACACTGGCGAGGTGACCGTCCTCGACCCGTTGCTCGCGCCGTACGACATCCGGAACCTGCGGCTCCGCAACCGGATCGTCAGCACGTCGCACGAGCCGGCCTACTCCGAGGACGGGATGCCCAAGGACCGCTACCGGCTCTATCACCGGGAGAAGGCGCTGGGCGGCGTGGGCCTGACCATGATCGGCGGGTCCGCGGTCGTCTCCCGGGACAGTCCACCCGCGTTCGGGAACCTCACGCTCTACAGCGACGAGATCGTGCCCTGGCTCCGGAGGCTGACCGACGACGTGCATGGTGCCGGAGCCGCGGTGATGTGCCAGATCACCCACATGGGGCGGCGTTCCAGCAACTTCTCCGGCGACTGGCTTCCCCTCGTCTTCTCCTCCGGGCTGCGCGAGCCCGCCCACCGTTCGTTCCCCAAGGTGGCCGAGCAGTGGGACCTCGACAGGATCGTCGACGACTTCGTCTCGGCGGCCCAGCGCTGTCAGGACGCGGGGCTCGACGGCATCGAGCTGCAGCACTACGGGCACCTCCTGGACGGGTTCGTCTCCCCGCTCACCGCCCACCGCAGGGAGGGCCGGGATGACACGCTCGAGGAGCGCACGGCCTTCCCCCGCCGGGTGATCAGGGCCGTGCGCGCCGCCGTCGGACCGGACCTCGTGCTCGGGATCCGGATGTCGATGGACGAGGACCTTCCCGGGGGCCTGGGCCGCGACGAGGCGCTGGAGGCGCTGCGGCACTACGTGGATGACGGCGTCGAGTTCGTCAGCGTCATCAAGGGCACCATCGAGAGCGATGCCCACCTGGCCCGGGTGATCCCTTCCATGGGCACGCCCTCGGCGCCCTTCCTGGAGTTCGCCGGGGAGATCCGGCGAACTGTGGACATCCCGGTGATGCACGCCGCACGGATCGCGGACGTGTCCACGGCTCGCTACGCCATCCGTGAGGGGCTGCTGGACCTGGTCGGAATGACCCGCGCCCAGATGGCCGACCCCTACCTGGTGCGAAAGCTGAGCACCGGGGACGAGGACCGGATCCGGCCGTGCGTGGGGGCCAACTACTGCCTCGACGCGATCTACGACTCCGGTGACGCGAAGTGCATCCACAACCCGGCCACCGGTCGGGAGCAGACCCTTCCGCACCTGATCACCCGTACGCCGCGCAGTGCTCGGCGAGTCGTGGTCGTCGGCGCCGGCCCTGCCGGCCTGGAAGCTGCGCGGGTGGTCGGCGAGCTCGGTCACCGCGTCGTGCTCCTCGAGGCGGCCGCCGTGGCGGGCGGCCAGGTGCTGCTCGCAGCCTCCTCACCTCGGCGCCGCGACCTGATCGGCATCGTGGACTGGCGGCTCAGCGAGGCCAAGCATGCCGGCGTCGAGCTCCGCTTCGGGGTGTACGCCGATGCGGACGACGTGCTCGACGAGGAGCCAGACGTCGTCATCGTTGCCACCGGCGGTCGCCCGAACCGGTCATTCCTCCAGACCGGCCAGGGGCTGGTGCTCGACACCTGGGACGTCATGGACGGCTCGGCCCGACCGCGGGGTGACGTGCTCGTCTTCGACGACAACGGCGCCGAGGCGGCCCTCGATGCGGCAGAGACCTTGGCCCGCAACGGTGCGCGGGTCGAGATGGTCACTCCGGAGCGGATGCTGGCCCCCGGCGTCGGCAGCATGAACTCCCCGGCCTACCTCGAGGCGTTCGCCCGACACGATGTGACGATCACGCTGGCCCGTCGGCTGACCGGCGTGCACCGAGGAGAGGACGGTCGGCTCGTCGCACGACTCTTCGACGAGTACGCCCAGACCGAGCAGCTCCGGGTCGTCGACGACGTCGTCGTCGAGCACGGCACGCTTCCCAACGACGAGCTCTACTTCGACCTGGTCCCGGGGTCGGTGAACCTCGGCGAGGTCGACCACAGCGCCTTGCTCACTGGTGCCCCGCAGACGGTGAGGACCAACGCGGAAGGCACCTACCAGCTCTTCCGGATCGGCGACGCGGTCAGCAGTCGCAACATCCACGCCGCCATCTACGACGCCCTCCGGCTCTGCCACAGCATCTGACCCCGCACGCACACTGCACCCGCACCGAAGGAGATTTCGATGGCCACCCTGGTCCGACCGGCCACTCCCCACGTCGACGACGCCACAGAGCGGCTGGCCGCGCTGGTCCTAGCGCGGGTCCCGGGTCGTCCCCTGGAGGGGGCGTTCTACACCGAGCCGGCGATCTTCGACGTCGACGTGTCGGCGATCTTCGCCCGGCACTGGATCTTCGTGGCAAGCGACCCGGAGATCCCGGAACCCGGCGACTACCGGACCGTCGACATCGGGAGCTACTCGGTGATCGTCGTGCGCGACGACGACGGGCAGGTCCGGGCCTGGCACAACGTGTGCCGACACCGCGGCGCACGGATCCTCGACGACGCCTCCGGCTCGGTCGGCAACCTGGTCTGCGGCTACCACAAGTGGACCTACGGCACCGACGGCGCGCTGCGGCACGCCAGTCAGCAGGCCGCCGACTTCGACCGCAGCTGTTTCGGGCTCAAACCGGTGCACGTGCGCAGCGTGGCCGGACTGATCTACCTGTGCCTGGCGGAGCAGCCACCGGTGGACTTCGACGACGTGGCCGCCCGGGTCGAGCCCTACCTGCAACCGCACCAGCTCCGTCACGCCAAGGTGGCCGCCCAGCAGGACATCGTCGAGCACGGCAACTGGAAGCTGGTGATGGAGAACAACCGGGAATGCCTGCACTGCGACGGGCATCCGGAGCTCTCCTGCTCGCTGTTCCCGACCTACGGCTACACCGAGGACGCGGTTCCCGCCCTGCTGCGGCCGGTCTTCGACCGCTACCTGCGGGCCGAGGCGGACCTGCTGCACGACTGCGGTGAGCGCGGGCTGCCGCACGAGCGCATCGAGGAGCTCGCGAACCGCACGACCGGCTTCCGGATCCAGCGGGAGCCACTCGACGGCGCGGGCGAGTCCTTCAGCAGGGACGGCCGCGCGCTGTCCAGCAAGCTGATGGGTGACCTGGACACGCCTCGACTGGGCCGGCTGTCGATGCACCACCAACCAAACGCCTGGTTCCACCTGATGGCTGACCACACCGTCACCTTCAGCGTCCTCCCACTCGCTGCGGACCGCACGCTGCTGCGGACGACCTGGCTGGTCCACGAGGATGCCGTGGAGGGCGAGGACTACGACGTGGATGCGCTGACCGAGGTGTGGAAGCAGACCAACCTCCAGGACGGAGTCCTCGTCGCCCGGGCCCAGGCCGGGGTCAGCAGTCCCGCCTACGAGCCGGGGCCCTACACCCCGAGTGAGTACCAGGTCGATGCCTTCTGCACCTGGTACGTCGCCCGGTTGCGTGAGCACGTGGTGGAGGCATGACCGACCTGCTCGCCGTGGAGCGTTCAGCCCCCGACGACGGAGCCGGGAGAACCGAGGATCCCGGCCTCGACCAGGAGCTGTCCTGCGTGGAGGTGGTCTCCGCGACCCACGACGTGCGGACCTTCGTGCTGCGGACGCCGCCCGCGTGGACCGGGCGCTTCCAAGCGGGGCAGCACCTCGTCGTGTCCCTCGTGATCGACGACGCCGCGAGGGAACGGTGCTACACGATCGCCTCTTCCCCCACCCGGACGGATCGGATCAGTCTGACGGTCAAGAGGGTCCCGGGCGGCCCCGTCTCGAACTGGCTGCACGACCACCTCGGGGTCGGGGACCGACTCCACGTGCGTGGGCCGTTCGGACGATTCACGATGGACGAGCACCCGGCGACCAAGCACCTCTTCCTGTCCGCCGGGAGCGGAATCACCCCGTTGATGTCGATGACCCGCTCCATGCAGGACCTCCCCGGCCCCCGCGACGTCGCCTTCGTCCACAGCGCCCGGACGCCGAAGGACATCATCTTCCGCGGCGAGCTGGAGTCCATGGCGCAGTCGGGGGGCTGGCTCACCGTGACGACCGTGTGCGAGGAGGACGGGACCGACGAGACCTGGTCGGGTCACCGAGGTCGCTTGACCAGGACGGTGCTGGAGGCCGCCGTACCCGACCTGAGGGACCGTGAGGTCTTCACCTGCGGGCCAGAGCCGTACATGCGGGCGGTCCGCACCCTCCTCGAGGAGGCTGGAGTCGACCCCGCCCGGTGCCACGAGGAGAGCTTCCTGCTCGGCGCCCCAGCCCGCACTCCCGCGGACTCCCTCGCGACGAGCGACGAGTCGACGGCCACCGGCTTCGCAGTCGAGTTCCGGCGCAGCGGACGGACGGTCCGGTGCGAGCGGGGATCGACCCTCCTCGATGCCGCCCTGCGGGCGGGCGTCAACCTGCCCTTCTCCTGCGGCGCGGGCATGTGCGGCACCTGCAAGAGCACCCTGCTGCACGGCACCGTGGACATGCGGCACTCCGGGGGCATCCGGCAGCGCGAGATCGACGACCACAAGATCCTGATCTGCTGCTCCCGGCCGCTCGACGACCTCGCGATCGACGCCTGACCGGAAGCGGACGCGATGAGCCGGACCTCGACGGCGTTCCAGCTCGCGAGGGCCGGACGCGACGCTCACACGTTGAAGCGGAACGATCACGGGGGGTTTCGGCTGTTGGTGGTCATCGTCGGCTGAAGCCGGAAAACGCGGTCTGACCTGCGGAAACGCGTTCTCGACACCGTTGGACGTCGTCGGCGATCGTCGGTCTCGGCCGGACTTCTTGCGGACTGTTTGCGGACCGCAGGCGATGCGGGTGGCTGCGTCACAGGCTGGCTCGATCTCGCCAGTAGCCGGGTCGGCGCTTGGCGTGAGCCACGGGCCACGATGGTCAGGGCGTCGTGCTCAACGAAGTACACGATCCGGTGTGGGAAGCCGGTCACGCCCTTCGAACGCACGACCGACTGACGATCCCAACCGGGCCACGTCGCCCAGGCCGCGGGGTCATCGACGGCAGCATCGATGGCTACACGCACCGCGTCTGCGAAGCGGCCACCCACGCCAAGCTCGCTGGCGTCGTACCACTCGACGTCAGCAGCGAACTCGGCCTGGGCTTCCGGGTGGAAGTCGAAGGCGAGGGTCATGCGTTGTGCGGGGCCCGTCGGGCGGCGATGTCGGCAAAAACCTGCTCACCTGAAACGGCCGTGACCGTGCCACTGACGATGTCGTCCACGCGAGACGAGAGCTCGTTGGTCCACGCCTCTTCGATCGCGTCGTCGTCGACGACCTCGACCGACTCCAGTAGCCGCAGGGCAATGTCCTTGCGCACCGAGGGAGGCAGGGCAAGGCCCGCCTCATAGAACTCCGATGCGTTGAACGACATGACGCCAGTGTATGCCTTGAGACCGACGGCACACCGGTCCCAAGCCATGGTCTGCCGGCGTACCGGAACCCGATCCCGCACTGGTCACGGTCCGCGTGACGATCGGCTTTCAGTCACCCGACCTCGTCGATCAAGGACAAGCAGAAGGGGTGGCCGTCAGGGTCCGCGAATACCAGGCAGTGCGCAGCGTTCGGCTGGTGTTCGAAGCGGCGCGCTCCGGCGCGCTCCACGAGCTCTGCGCCTTGTTCGAGGTCCTCCACGTGGAAGTCGAGGTGCACCAGAGAGGAGTCTTCGGGCCAGCGCGGCGGCCGGTAGTCGTCGACGCCCATGAACTCGATCCGGGCACCCTCGCAGCGCAAGCTCGCCCACTCGACCTCGTGCACGAAGGTGACCTCGCCGGCGGTGATGTCCGCATAGAACGCGGCGAGTCGCCCAGGGTCTGGGCAGGCCAGAGTGATCGAACTGAAGCGCACCATGGACGACATCTTGCCCCACGTCAGGTGGCGCAGGTTCCCAATGCGGCCGCACCGACGGTCCTCTTCGGCCGGGATCCACTCGGACTTGCGTTCCCGCCCAAGAATGGGTCGCAACGGGATCGGCTCGCGGAGCGTGCCGCTGGATCGCCTACCGGGGCCGCGCCCCTTGCACTATTTCCTGGCTCATCAACCTTCGTGCATGCCCGTCACCAACGGGAGTTTGACCGTCGTGACGCGCCGAGCTCGTCGCTCCGAGCAAGAAGGACCCGTGCGATGTGGTGGTCATCGGTCTCGTCGTTTGGCGATGTGGGTCAGTCGCCGCCCGGTGGCGTCGACGGAACCGGTGCGCGAGACTGCCTTGATGACTGCCGAGTACGCCCAGACCGACCAGTTTCGCGGCGCCCGCATCCATCTGTGCGACCTTGCTGGCCTCGAGATCCGCGATTGTGAGGTCAGCGGTCTGAAGATCGTTGACTGCTATGGAAGCGACGTCTATCTCGGCGGCGACTTCGAGCGTCTCGTCGTCAACGACGTCGACGTGACTATGTACGTCGAAGCCGAGCTCGACTGCCAGCACCCCGCGCGGGTGCTGGCGCGTGACGCCACGTCCCCCGACGACTACCGGGCGGCTTGGGATGCCATCGAGACGTTGTGGGAGGTGACGCTCGACCGCGCCACGCTGCTGCCCGAGGCGAAACTGCACGAGCGGGTTGACGGCGAATGGTCGTTTGTCGAGACGCAACGACACCTGCTGTTCGCCAGCGATGCCTGGCTTGGCAATGCCGTCCTCGAAGACGACGCGCCCTACCACCCGTTGGGCTTTCCTGCCGGCGGGATGCCGGCCGACGCAACGGCGAAGCTGGGGCTCACCCTCGAAGCCACCCCGACGCTCAGCGAGGTGCTCGCGCCGCGGGTCCTTCGCATGGCCACGATGCGGCGCGCCGTCGAGGGGCTCACCGAGGCCGAGCTTGATCGGACATGCGGTCGCAAGCCGGCGGAACCTTACCCCGACCAGGAGTATGTCGTGCGCCGTTGCCTCAAGGTGGTGCTCAAGGAAGAGGCCGAGCATCACCGCTATGCGCTGCGCGACCTCGCGGTGCTCGAGGCCGGTGAACGAACCGAATAAGGATCGGCGCGGAGCGTTCCACATGGCCATCCCCCTGCTCGACGGCCTCTCCGATCGGGCCTCGTGTCCTGTATGACCAGTGAGCGCGCGCGTGCCGCACTAGCTGCGACGCAGTCCCCGAAAGCTGAGCAATACTGGGCCATGGTGAAGTTCGCGTCCGTCGACGACTACCTCGCGTCCCTGCCAGACGAGCAGCGTGCGGTGATGGAGGAGATCGAGCAGCGAGTGCTAGCCGTGGTGCCCTGCGCAGAGCGGGTGATTCGCTACGACATGCCGACCTGGCAGGTCGACGGCACTTCTCTCGTCCATGCAGCGGCGTGGAAGCAGCATGTCTCGTTGTATCCCGTCCCACCCGAGGGCGACCTCGCGCTGGACGCCGACCTCGCGCCGCACGCCGGAGCGAAGGGCACACTCAAGCTGCCCTACGCCCGAATCGACTACGTCCTCATCGAGCGGGTCGTGCGCCGGCTGCTCGAGATGCGCTGACCCCCAAGAGCCACTCCGAGGCAGCCTGACGCACAGCGGTGGTCACGCCGCGTCCGTCGAGCCTGTCGAGAGGCGATCACACGCGTACGACGACCGGGCGCGAAGGCCCGCAAGGGGATCCGCATCCGGTGATCGGGCTTGCCCAAGGTGGACTGCGAGTCCAGTGCGTCGGGTCGTTCCCGGACCCGGATAATCGGGGTCGTGAACGTTCCGTCCTACGACGTGGTGCCGGCCAACGAGGCGGCCTGGGCGGACCTTGCGGCGGTGTTCGGGGTTCGCGGACCGGCCGCGCGTTGCTGGTGCCAGCGCTACAAGCTTGCCCCAGGTGAGGCCTTTGCATCCTGTCCACCGGAGGCCCGCGCGGACCGGCTACGCGACCAGACCGACGCGGGCCATCCGGGGGGTGATGCCACGAGCGGCCTGGTTGCCTACGCGGACGGTGAGCCTGTGGGTTGGTGCGCCGTCGAGCCGCGGACGGCCTATCAGGGACTGGTCCGCAACGCCAGCATGGCGGCCTGGACTGGACGCGAAGAGGACCGCGCGGATGCCGGTGTCTGGGCGGTCACGTGTGTGCTGGTGAGGGCCGGCCACCGGCGGCGCGGAGTCAGCCGCGCGCTGGTGCGGGCCGCGGTGGTGCACGCCCGGGATGCCGGAGCGCGGGTGCTGGAGGGATACCCGATGGCCACCGGCTCGGCTCTCAACGAGGAGCTGCATCCCGGGGTGCTGAGCGCCTTCCTGGGCGCGGGCTTCGTCGAAGTACATCGGCCGTCAGCTCGGCGGGCAGTCGTAGCGATCCAGCTCTGATCGCCCTTCGCTGACGGTCGGCACAGCCGTACCCTTCCGACCGTGGTTGGACCTGTCGACGCACGACGATGGCATCGAGAGCATCTGTGGGAATCGCGCGCGATCGGCTTGCGGCATGGAGCACTCGCCGACTCGAACATGGCCAGTGGGGATGACTCGCGAAACCGGACACGATCACCTCCCGTGCCCGCAGGTAGCGGCGGCCGGAAGCCCACAGCGTCGCCACAGATGGCCGTCGTAGGTTCATGAAGCAATCAATGAGCTGCCACCTGAGGAGCCGACATCATGCCAATCACATCCCGACTCGCCAGTCTCCTGGTCGTTGCTGCGGGGCTGTTCGCGGCGGGCTGTTCCTCGGATACCGCTCAGGATTCCGGTGCCAACCCGAGCGCGGGCGCTTCCGCGACCACGGGTGACTCGACGACGACCGACCCGTCCGGCGCCGCGACGGGCTTCCAGATCGAGGTCTGGGCCGACAACTGGAGCGCGGTCTACATCGACGGCGAGAAGATCGGGGAAGACTCGGTGCCGATCACGACTGAGCGCTCCTTCAACGCCGAGACCTACACCTTTGACGCCCAGATGCCGTTCACGGCCTCGATCGAGGCGAAGGACTTCAAGGAGACCGACTCGGGCATCGAATACATCGGTGAGCCGAACCAGCAGATGGGTGACGGCGGAATCATCGCCCAGATCACGGATCTGGCTACCGGGGAAGTCGTGGCAGTCACAGATGAGACCTGGCAGTCGTTGGTCGTCCAGCAAGCACCGCTGAACACTGAATGCGCCGATGACCCCGACCCCGATGCGACCTGTGAATCCGCGACGGTCGACATCCCGGCGAATTGGGCGTCGCCCGAGTTCGATGACAGCGCCTGGGTGCCGGCCACCGAATGGAGCGCGGCCGAGGTCGGCCCCAAGGATGGCTACGAGGAGGTCACCTGGGACCCCGCGGCACAACTCATCTGGGGCACCGATCTCGAGGTCGACAACACCATCCTGCTGCGGACGACGGTCTCGTGAACTTCCACCATCACCCGCACGAGCACCCGCACCATCATCCGCAGATCGCGGGCTCGCTGGACCGGCGCGTGCTGTTGCAGTCCGGAGCGTTCGGGCTCGGAGCCATGCTCCTCGCCGCGTGCAGCTCAGGTGACTCACCATCGGCCGGCGCATCCGGCACCACATCGCCGACCCCGTCAGCATCCCCTCCAGCTGCCACGGAGAAGGTCGACCTCACCGCTGGCGCCACGGAGAAATCGCTCGCCGGCTTCGATGCCTTCGCCGACTCGGTGAAGACCTTCACCACGGGCGACCTGTGGCTGGTCGAGTCCAGCGGACTCCCCGAACACCAGATGATGGTGGGCATCACCAGCTGGCAGCAGCAGGTCCCGGTGGCGCAGCCGTACGTCGGTGCCAACGCGTGGCAGTTCCCCGTGACACCCGAGATGGCCGACTCGCCCATCTCGGCGAAGACCGGACTGTTTCGTGGAGCGATCGCGATCGCCGCGAACGGGATACCCGTATTCAACGCGCTCAACAACCGCGGAGACGACGCCTTCCTGGCCGGCGAGCTCGACGAGTTCGGCGGTCACTGTGGTCGCGGCGACGATTACCACTACCACGCAGCGCCGTTGCATCTCGAGGACGCCGTCGGACCCGAGAATCCCATTGCCTACGCGCTCGACGGGTATGCGATCTATGGCTCCGTCGAGCCCGATGGCAGCGCAGTCGAAGACCTCGACGAGTACAACGGCCACCCCGGGTCTGACGGGGTGTACCACTACCACGGCACCACCACGTACCCATACATCAACGGAGGCCTCGTGGGCGTGGTCGAGGTGTCCGACCAGGTGGAACCACAACCTCAGACCCCCGCCTTCCGTGAGGCCGGGGAACCCCTGCCCGGTGCCACCATCACCGGGTTCGACGACCTCGGGGACGGCTCGTACGTGCTCAAGTACACGACTGACAACAAGGTCGGGACAGTGGCCTACACAGTCACCGACACCACCGTGGACTTCGAGTTCACCAGTCCGACGGGTGAGGTCACCTCCGAGACCTATCGCCGCTGACACCGAAGCCCGGGCAGACCCCCCGGACACAGGGCGGTCTCCACACGAGCCCGGCTGGGTCCCGGCCGTACGTCAGCAACGAACGCGTGAGCGGGCCCGGGGAGCGCGACGTCCATACCCGAAGTTCACGGTCCCTGCGTCGGCTGCTTGGCGAAGTGCACGACCTCGGCGGTGAACGCGCTGGCCCGTTCGAGCATGACCATGTGTCCGGTGCCTTCGAGGACGACGGTGCGCGCGCCGGGCACGCACTCGGCGAACACTGCGAGTTCGGTCAGCGGGGAGATGGCGTCGTGGTCGGCGCCGATCGCGAGCATCGGGCAGCTGGCTTGGGTAAGCCAGTGCCCGGGGCGCAGTCTGCCGGCTGCTCGGGCGGTGGGTAGGACGCCGCGAGCGCCGACTCCGTCTACGAGTAGCGCAACGCTTGTGGACGGGAGCACCCCGGGACGGTGTAGGTACGGCCACAGCAAGAGGCGGCGCAGTCGCGGGCGTTTGATGAGTTGGTTGCGGAGGAACGCTGGGGCGGGCAGTCCCGCGGTGAGTACCTCGAAGTAGGTCGCCACGACTGTCGCAGGACGTCTGAGCAAGTTGTAGCCGGGGTGCTGCATCCCGAGCACGGCGGCGAAAGCCTGCACGGTGCCGGCGGCCAGGATGATCGCGTCGACCAGATCGGGATGACGGTGAGCGAAGCGTACGGCCAGCGGCCCGCCGAGCGAATGCCCGACGAGGACGACCTGGGGCAGGTTGAGTTGCGTGACCAGCTCGGCGATTGCGTCCGCGAATGCGTCAATCGAGTACCCACCTGGCGGCGGCCCGGAACGGCCAAAGCCAGGCAGATCGATAGCGATGACACGACCGTGTTCGGCCAGCTCGGGGATGTTTTCCGACCAGTGCTGCCAGCGCCCTCCGAGGCCATGCACGAGAACGAAAACCAGCCCGTCGGGCCCAGGATCGCCGTAGTCCAGGTAGTGCAGGCTGGACCCGGCGATGTCAGCGGTATGCAGGTGCCGGGGCCAGTCCACCTCACCTCGTGGTCGTCGCCCGGGCAGGCCGTAGTCTCCGTCCAGGGGGACGGTCCTCCACGGCTGGTTTGTCGGCGTCATCAGCGATCCTCGCTTTGGTCGCAGGTACAAACAGCCCTGCCGCGGGCACAGTTGCACACGAGCGGTGACCCGTCCACGGACCGCTTCCACGCCGAGCGCATCAGTGACGTCGGGTAGCCGCCTACTCAGCACCGGCGGCGGCAGCCGATAGCCGGTAGCCGGTAGCCGGTAGCCGGTAGCCCACAGCGTCACCACAGTCTGCCCCCCTAGGTTTTCGAAGCAGTGAATGCACCGCCTTCTGAGGAGCCGACATCGTGCGCACAACTTCCCGACTCGCCAGTCTCCTGGTCGTCTCGACGCTCTTCGTGTCCGCTTGCGGTAGCGACAGCTCGACCGAAGATGCATCGACCCAGTCGTCGGACGGGGACAACGCGGTGATGACAACGGTCGATCCCGAGGCCTTCTTCGAGGGCGCACTGACCGAGGATGCGATCACGACGGACTGCACCTTGGCGAGCGGCACCGAGACCTCCTGCTACGAACTGACGATCGCTGGCTTCCCAGCCACCCGCGACGAGATCGGCCCGTGGTGCCCGAAGACCACGTCCGACACGGCGGAGGATGCCGGGATCTGGTTCGATGGCGAGGCGGTGTACGACGTCGACGGCGAATTCATCACGAGTCTCGCCGAGATCTACGACGACCCGACATGGAAGCTGTACGACGACGAAGGCAACGTCTTGTCGACCGACACTTCCGCGAAGTTCAGCGACCTCGTCACCGGAGGCGCGCAGCCTGACGCGGATGCCGGCCCCGTGAATCTGTGTGTCTACGGCGAGATCGAGTGGACCGAGAGCGGTGGTGCGGTCCCCTCCACCGTCGAGATCCCCATCACGCCAATCGTGGCCGACGAGCCCACCAAGGTCGGCACGACGGTTGGCGTCACGCTCGACGGTGTGATGATCGACGGAAGCGCACCGATCGATCTCATCCTGGGCAACTACACGATCGGCGTCTTCGATGACTGTGGTGGTCACGTCAACCCCCAGGAGGGGTATCACATGCACGCGACGACGGGTTGCTCGAATGCCGAACAAGACGTTGCCGAGGGCGAGACAGCACTCTTTGGCTACGCTCTCGACGGCTACGGGATCCACGCCCCCTACGAGGATGACGCCGAGGCTGGGTCCGGTCTGGACGAGTGCAATGGGCACGAGACCGACAGCCTCGGTTACCACTACCACGCCAATGCTGCGGCGAAGAATGCCGTTCTGACCTGCTTCAGCGGTGAGACGACCGAGTTGGCAAGCATTGGCCCGGGTGGAGGAGGGCCACCCGCTGGTGGCGGCGCACCTCCCGGCGACGGCTGATCGCCAAGCCATCTGGCCATGCAGTGAGGTCGTGGGCGATCACACGAGCATCCCAGTCGCCTCACCGGAGACGCACAGACTGGCCCGGGACAGTCAAGGGCATGAACTCGACTGCACGGCCGAAGAAGTCCCTCGCCGCACTTTCGCTTGTCGCGGCTCTGATGCTCAGCGCCTGCGGCGCCGAAGCCTCCACAACGTCAGCGAATGACGGAGTCTCCGCCTCCGGCGAGGTCAGCGGGGATGCGGGCGGGCCGCCTGCTGGCGGCGGTCAGGGAAGCACCCCGCCTGCGGCACCCGGCGATGCAGCTCGTGAAGGTGCTGCTCCCGATCTCGCGGATGCGGCGGAGACGCTCGGAGTCTCGGTTGCAGATCTCGAGTCTGCGCTCGGCGGGCCGCCGCCCGATGTCGAGGCGGCAGCCAAGACGCTGGGCCTCTCCGTCGACGCAGTGATGGCTGCACTCCCGATGGAGGCCAACCCCAGCTAGGGGGCGGGTCAAGTGTCGGCTTATCGCCCGCTCCGAGGGAGGCGGAGTGTGAAGGTCGACCCGCCTCCGAGGGTCGGGCTGACGCTGATCGATCCGTGGTGCTCGTCGGCGATCTGTTGGGTGACGGCCAGCCCGAGACCGGCTCCGCTGTGGCCGTGTCGCGCTCGGGACGAGTCTGCTTGGTAGAAGGGCAGGAAGATCCGTTGCTGCTCGGCTTCGTCGATACCGGCTCCGTGGTCGATCACGCTGATCGCGACGGCCTCGGGTGACGTCATTACGGCAATGGTGATCGGGGTCGGTGCGGGGGTGTGGGTGCAGGCGTTGGCACCGAGATTGAGGACGGCCTGATGGATTCGGGCGGGGTCTCCAGCCAGCGGCGTGCGGCTCCCCGGAACGATGTGGATGTCGATCCGACGTTCCGGGTACGCCGCGCGCAGGTCGTCGACCACCGCCCTCACCACCTGTGGCACGTCGATTTCGGAGACGACCCGGGCACTGGCCTCGGTGCCGCGGACCAGCTCCATCATGGAGTTCACCAGGTGATGCAGCCTGACGCTCTCGTTGCCGACGCGCGACATGGCGCGGTCCAGGGCTCCGGGCTCGGCGAGCATGCCGCGCTCGTAGAGGTCGCTGTACCCCTTGAGTGCGGTGAGTGGCGTGCGGATCTCGTGCGAGACGTCGGCGAGGAACCGTTTCATGTCGTCGCGAGCCCGGGTGGCTGCTGTCTCTGATCGTTCGCGCTCGGCGAGAGCTGCACGTAGCCGGGCGACCATGCGCTCGATATCGGTCGAGAGGTCGGAGACCTCGCGTGATCCACCGGCGCGCTGCACCTCGGTGTCGAGGGCCCCGTCGGCGATCTGGTTGGCCGTGGCCGCCATCGTCACCAGCGGGCGGACCAGCCTGCCGGCCAGCCACCACGCCATCGCGGACTCGAGCAAGGCGATGATCAGCCCACCGATGAGCAGCGCCCGACGCAGCGCGTCGGTCGTGGCGTGGAAGCCCTCCAGGGACAGCGCCGTGACCCGGACCTGTCCGTCGGGCTGAGGCGAGACGAGGACCCGGTAATCACCGATCTCGACGGTGGTGGCCTCACGGGTGGCGCCCAGGG